>OY970204.1:0-3449515 GCA_963708315.1 uncultured Solirubrobacterales bacterium
CTGCCCTCCGTGTGGCCCGTGAACCTGCAACTTCTCGGTCAGAGAGCATAATCCTTCGCTTTCATGCAGGGAGGGCGCCTACGGGCGGCGAACGCGCCACCCGGTGGACTCCTCGCAAACCCTCGTCCAAGAGCATCGTCCGCGGACCGGCGCTGCGCCCGAGACCGCCGCCCCCGAGCGGCTCTCAGAGTCCGCCACGATCGCGCACACAGGCCCCGTGCGAAGCTCCCCGCAACACCTCGTCTTAGGCGAGCACCCTCGGGACTGTGCGCTGCTGCACGGCCGCTATCGCCTCCTCGAGCGCCTCGGCGCGGGCGGGTTCGGCGTGGTCTGGCGGGCGTATGACGAGCTGCTGCACCGCGAGGTCGCGCTCAAGCGAATACCCCTGCCTCCGGACCTGCCCGCCACCGACGGGCGCGACGGCGAGCTGCGGGCGGGCGAGCGCGCGTCCCGTGAGGCGCTTGCGACGGCGCGTCTGGCGCATCCGGCGATCGTGGCGCTGCACGAGGCCTATGTGGACGATGACGCGTTCTATCTCATCTCCGAGCTCATCGACGGCGATACGCTCGCGCAGCTCGTGGCGCAGGACGCGCTCTCAGACGAGGAGCTGCTCGAGATCGGGGTAGCACTCGCCCACGCGCTCGCCCATGCCCACGCTCGTGGGGTCATACACCGTGATGTCAAGCCGCAAAACGTGCTCGTGCCCCACGATCCGGGCGCCGATGAGACGCCGGCCAAGCTGACTGATTTCGGCGGTGCGAGCCTCGCGGGCGACGAGGCGCTTACACGCACAGGAGAGACGCTCGGCACGCTCGCCTATATGGCGCCCGAGCAGAGCGAAGGTCTTCAGATCGGTGCGTCTGCGGACGTCTACTCGCTGGCTCTGGTCATATATGAGGGGCTCACCGGGGTCAACCCGGTGCGCGGGCCCACGCCGGCGGCGACCGCCCGGCGCATCGGCCGCCCACTGCCGCCGCTCTCCGCTCGCCGGCGCGACCTGCCTCGTGCGCTTACCGATGCGCTCGATACAGCGCTTGCGATCGACCCCACCCACCGCGGGACCCTGGATGATCTGCGATCTGCCCTTGAACTGGCTCTGGCTGAGGGCCTGAGAAGCAGGCGCGGCCTGCTCGGTCGCAGGGGAGACCGATCGGCATATGCGTCAGACGGATCGGAGCGCCTCTCCCCGGCCGTCGCCACCCATGCTCCGATCACCGCCGAGCACCGCGCTCTGGAGCGCCACGGAGCCACCGCTGTAAGCGGGCCCGCCCACCGGTTCGATGCACACGCTCATCCGCCGCTCGAAGACCCGGCATCGACCACACACCCCGCAGCCCGCGGATCCCATCGTCTACCGCTGCCACGCGCGGTATGGGTGGGGTGCGTCATCGCCGTCGCGGCCTGGCAGACAGCGAGCGCGCGCCCGGGGGTCGCACTGCTACTGCTTGTCGCAGCCGCGCCGCTGCTGCTGATGGGTCCCCGCCCCGGCATCGGCTGGTTGACGGCCGGGCTCGCCCCGGTGCTTGGTCTCGTGGGCCTGGCAGGTGCATATCCCGCGCTGGCGGGACAGGCTTCGCAATGGTCACGACGCGCCGCCCTGGGCGCTCTCGGGTACTGGTGGCTGGTACTCGCCGAGCCGCTGCTTGCCATAGGCGCGGGGCATGGAGCGCGCCTATGGCTCGGACCGCCTGCTGGCGTGCCGCCGCGCGCGGTTTGGGAGGGCTCGCTCGACAGCGCCGCCATCCATGTCCTCGGTCCTACGCTCACGACCGGCCTGGTGTTCGGAGCGGCGCTGTGGGCCGCTGCCGCAGCCGTGCTGCCGCTGATCGTACGCGGCTCCAGCGCGATCCTCGATACGCTCGCGGCGGTCGTATGGTCGATGGCGCTGCTGGCCGCCACGCCCTACTTCGACGCCGGTCTTTCCGCCGGCGCGGTCCTTCCGCAGCCGCGCGGCATCATCCTCGGAGTGATCGCCGGTGCAGCCATCGCGGTCGCGGGACGCGCGCTGCGCGGCCCGGTCTCCGCCCGTCACCCTTAGAGTGCCAGCACACGGCCGTGCGCGCGCGACGGCCGACCACTGGGCACCCTGCCATGAACCCGCTGAGAGCACTCGAGACCAGGATCGCCAGCCTCGTCGAAGGTGCGTTTGGGCGCGTGTTCCGCTCGGAGGTGCGTCCGATCGAACTGGCGCACAAGTTGGCGCGGGAGATGGACGAGCATCGCACCGCCTCGGTCTCGCGCACGTATGCCCCTAACGAGTACTCGGTGTGGCTCTCGCCTCAGGATCGCGCCCGCTACGAGGGCGTCGAGCACGAGGTGATCGACGAGCTGTGCGCCTACCTGCTCGAGCACGCCCGCCGTGAGAATCTGATCCTCTCCTCGCAGCCGCAGATCGCGTTTCATACCGACGAGGAGCTGTCGCTCGGCGAATTCGGGATTCAGGCGCGGCTCGTCCGGGCGGACGGTCACAGTGACGACTCCTCCGCGGAGCCGGTGGCGGACGTGCCCCCGGCCGAGCCCCCCGACGAACATGGGCAGACGATGATCTACAGCAGCTCGGCGCGTATGCGCGGTCCTATCGTGCAAGCGCGAGCTCGCCGTCCCGCGCGGGCGCTGCTGTCGGTAGGTGGCAGGCGCCTGCCGGTGCCGCCTGACGGTGGCGTGCTGGGGCGCAGCCGCGACTGCGACATCGTGCTCGAGGACACGGGCGTCTCGCGCCGGCACGCAGAACTCCGCCCCGACGGTGACGGCTGGACCGTCGCCGACCTCGGCTCGACCAACGGCGTGCGCGTCAACGGTCGCGACATCCACGGAACCCATCCGCTGCGTGCGGGAGATCGCCTCGAGCTGGGCTCCACCGAGATCATGTTCGACATCTCATGACGACGCTCGCGCCAGTATCGGTGGCCCTCAAGTTCGGTTTTCTGGCCGTGCTCTATCTGTTCCTGCTGTGGGTTGCACGCAGCGCGCTGCGTGATCTGCGCGGCGCGTCCTCCGCGCCGGTGCCCTCAGCGGGGGCGACGATCCCACCCGATGCGACCGGTCTGCATTCGGCCTCATCGGCTGGCGCCGCCGACCTCGCCGGGCGGGCGCCCCGGTTGGTGGTGGAGCGCGCCCCCGGCCACGATCCCGGAATGATCTACGACCTCGACGAGGACATCGTGCTCGGTCGCGGCGATCACGCTGAGATACGCCTGGAGGATCCATTCGCCTCCTCGCGCCACGCTCGCATCTACCGGCAAGGCAACATCCTGGTGATCGAGGATCTGCGCTCCACCAACGGTACCTACCTCAACGAGGAGCTGCTCGAGACACCCCGGCCGTTGCATCCCGGCGACCGCGTCAGGATCGGCGACTCCGAGTTCACGTTCGAGGTCGACTAGCCATGTGCACGCAGATCGCGATCATCGACGCCACGACGACAGCTCGAGCGACCGTCGCCGCGCACGACGCGTCGCGCACGGACATGTGCACTACAGCGACCGGAACGGCCTGATGCTGCGCGTCGCAGAGCAGTACGCAGCCACCGACACCGGCCGTCAGCGGCGCGCCAACGAGGACTCGCTGCTGGCGCGCTCGCCGCTGTTCGTCGTCGCCGATGGGATGGGCGGCGCGCAGGCTGGCGAGGTCGCCTCGAGGCTCGCCGTGGACGTGTTCGAAGAAGGGTTGGGCGACACCACCGAACCCGAGAACCGACTCGCAGAACGGGCCGGCGCGGCCAACTCCCGTATCCACGAGCTCTCGCACTCAAACGCCGAGCATGCCGGGATGGGCACGACGCTGACGGCGGCATATGTCGCGCCCGAGGAAATTGCGATCGCCCACGTGGGGGACAGTCGCGCCTACCGGCTGCGCGCCGGAGAGCTCGTGCGCCTGACCGACGATCACTCGCTCGTCGACGAGCTCATGCGCCAGGGCAAGATCACGCCCGAGGAAGCCCTCGATCACCCACAGCGCTCTGTGATCACGCGCGCGCTCGGGCCCGAGCCATCGGTCGAGGTCGACACTCGCTCCTACCTCGCCCGCGCAGGTGACGTCTACTTGCTATGCAGCGATGGCCTGACGACGATGCTCCCGGAGGAGCGCGTGGCGGAGCTCATGCGCTCCCACTCGCGCCTGCGCGACGCCGGCGAGGCGCTGATCGCGGCCGCCAACGAGGCCGGGGGGCGAGACAACATCACGGTGGTGCTGTTTCGCTTGGAAGATCCCTCCGCGCCGGCGACACCGCTTGCCCCGGAGACGGAGGAGCAGGCCGTGCTCGCGCCCGCGGGTTCGGATGCTCACGGCGGCGCGGGGTTCATCCCGGACCCGGACCCGGACCCGGACGTGGGCGGGGCGCCGGACTCCGGCAGCGAACCGGACGACGCCCTCGCTCTCTCCGTGCCGCCTCGCCAACCCGTGCGACCTCGCAGCCCTCGCCTGCCGACACCGGCGCAGGTCGGAAAGGGCAAACGCAAGCGCCTACGAGGACTGGTGCCGGTGGCGATCGCGCTGGTCGTGCTCGGTTTGCTCGCCTCAGGCGCCTACCTGGCGGCACAGTCGGTCTACTTCATCGGCACCAACGCCCGCGGTTTCGTGACGCTGTATCGCGGCGTGCCCTACCAGCTCCCGGGCGGAGTCAAGCTGTACAGCAGCGATTACATCTCTGGCGTCAGCGCATCGACGTTGTCGCCCGCACGCAGACGCACACTGCTCGATCATTCGCTGCGCTCGGAAGCCAAGGCGTCCGGTCTCATGCGCAGCCTGGAACTGGGGCAGCTCAGTGAATAGGCCGATCATTCGCCTGTATGGCCTAGTGGTGGTGTTGTTCGCACTGCTCATCGCGTTCACCTCGCGCTGGACGATCTTCGAAGCCGGTGCGCTGCGTCAAAACGCGCTGAACAGACGCTCGCTGCTGCAACAGGAACGCATCCAGCGCGGTCGCATCCTCGCCGCCGACGGGACGGTGCTGGCGCGTAGCGTGCGCGGACGCGAAGGCACTTACCACCGGACCTACCCGACCGGCCCGCTGTTCGCCCAGACGGTCGGCTACTCCTTTACCGACCTCGGCCAGTCGGGCATCGAGCGCTACCGCAACCCGGCGCTCGACGGTGAAACCAGCGCCACCAACTTGCAGGCGATCCTCGATCAGTTGCAGGGCAAGCGCCGGCAGGGAGACGAAGTCATCACCACGCTCGACCCGGCGGGCCAACGCACGGCGATCTCCGCTCTCGGCGAACACCGCGGCGCGGTCGTCGCGCTCGACCCGCGCACGGGTGCCGTCGAGGCGATGGCTTCCACGCCCAGCTATGACCCCAACCTGTTGAGCTCGCCGAGCGCCTACGAACGCCTCACCCGCGACTCCTCCGGGACGCCGCTGGTCAACCGCGCAACCCAGTTCGGATATGCGCCCGGCTCGACGTTCAAGGTGGTGACCGCCACCGCCGCGATCGACACCGGGCAATACACGCCCGAATCCCTCCTCAGCGGCAAGGACGGCATCCTGGTCTCTGGTGTGCCTCTGTCCAATGACGAACATGAGTCCTTCGGCCAGCTGACGCTCACCGAAGGGCTGGTCAAATCGGTCAACACCGTCTACGCGCAGGTCGCCGAACATCTCGGCAAGCAGACGCTCGCCCGCTACATGAGCCGGTTCGGTTTCGACCGCAAGCCCCAGCTGGACTATCCGGGCGATCAGATGTCGGCGAGCGGCGAGTATCTCGGTCAGCGCCTACTCGCGCCCACGAGCCGATATGTCGACGTCGGGCGGTTGGGCATCGGCCAGGACAAACTCCAGGTCGTGCCGTTGCAGATGGCCGAGGTCGCGGCGGCCGTCGCCAACCGCGGGCGGCTGATGGTCCCACACCTGGCCAAGCGCATCGTCGACCCCGAAGGAAGCACGGTCCTGACGGTGACTCCCCGCGTGCAGTCGGTCGTGATGAAACCCTCGACCGCGGCCTCCGTCACGACCATGATGGAAGCCGTCGTCACCGAAGGAACCGGCACGGCCGCGCAGATTCCCGGCGTGCAGGTGGCGGGCAAGACCGGCACCGCCGAGACGGAGATCGGCGCCGCCGTCAACAACGTCTGGTTCATCGCGTTCGCCCCGGCCCAGAACCCACGGGTGGCGATCGCGGTGACGTTGCAGGACGTCCCCGGCCAGGGAGCCGAGTTCGCGGCCCCGATCGCGCGCCAGGTCATGGAAACGGTGCTGCATGGTTGAGCGGCCTCGCATGGGAGTGGCGAGCGATGGTTGAACCGAACACGATCATCGACGGCCGCTACCGCGTCGTCTCGCGTCTGGGGTCGGGGGGCATGGCCGACGTGTATCTCGCCGAAGATCAGCTGCTCGGGCGCAGCCTCGCGGTCAAGGTGTTGCACCATCACTTCGCCGAGGACCAGGAGTTCGTCGAGCGATTTCGCCGTGAGGCCTCCAGCGCCGCCGGGCTCTCACACCCGAACATCGTCGGCATATTCGACCGCGGCGAGTGGGACGGGACGTACTACATCGCGATGGAGTACGTCCCCGGCCGTTCGCTGAAGGAGCTCGTGCGCGAGCAGGGCCCGCTCGCGCCGGTGGTGGCAATCGACATCGTCACCCAGATCCTGCAGGCCGCCCGGTTCGCGCACGCGCGCGGCGTGATCCACCGCGACCTAAAGCCGCACAACGTGATCCTCGACGAGGAGGGGCGCGCGCGTGTGACCGATTTTGGCATCGCCCAGGCGGGGGCCTCGGACATGACGATGACGGGCTCGATCATGGGCACCGCCCAGTACCTGTCCCCCGAGCAGGCCCAGGGCCACGCCGTCAGCGCTGTGTCAGACCTGTATGCGGTAGGGGTGATTCTGTACGAGCTGTTGACCGGCGCGGTTCCGTTCGACGGCGACACGGCGGTGGCGATTGCGTTCAAGCAGGTATCCGCGCAGCCGCTCGCCCCAAGTACGGCCAACCCCGCTGCGCCCGCCGTGCTCGATGAGATCGTGCTGCGTGCGCTGGCCAAGGACCCGGCGGCGCGCTACGGGAGCGCGGAGGAGTTCATCGCGGCGTTGCAAACCGCTCGCGAACGGCTGCCAGCCGGCGCTGCGACTGCCATCTTCGCCACCCAGCCACCGGGAGCGCCCGGTACGGCCACGCATGTCGTGCCCGCGGGAGCGGCGCTGTCCACCGGAGTTCCTCCCGCCGCGTTGCTGCTACCCCCCGACGGCGGTGAGTCGCCCGACGACGAGGACGAGCGGGCCGCCAAGAAACGCCGAAATCTGCGCCTGGCCCTCGCCGGCGGCGCAGTCGCGGCGATCGTCGCGGTCCTGCTCGTGCTGGCGCTCACGCGCCCGTCCTCGGATGCACAGGTGACGGTGCCGAACGTCGCCGGGCAGAGCGAAGCGGTCGCGGCCGCCGCGCTGCGCCACATCGGTCTGATTCCCGTCCCGGCACTGACCGCGAGCTCCACGGTCGCCGACGGCGTGGTGATAAGCGAGACGCCGCCCGCGGGGAGCGTCGTCGCGAAGGGAGCGCGCGTGACGCTCGCCATCTCCACGGGTCCGGGCAGCTCGCCGCTGCCGGACGTCGCCGGTCTCACCGCCGCGCAGGCGAGTAGCAAGCTGAAGGAAGCGGGGTTCAAGCCCATCACCGAAAAGCAACCCAGCGCCACGGTGGCGAGCGGGCGCGTGATCTCGACCAATCCGTCAGCGGGCACCGAGGCGCAGGCGGGCAGCTCGGTCACGGTCCTGGTCTCCAGCGGTCCCGCGCAGACGACCGTCCCCGACGTGATCGGCCAATCGCGCGCGGCCGCCGAAGCGACGTTGACGAACGCAAAACTGGCGGTCGGCACGATCACGCAGCAGACCTCGACCGAACAATCGCCCGGGACGGTGCTTGAACAGTCCCCCGCCGCGGGCGCCTCCCTACCCGCGGGCGGGACGGTGAACTTCGTCGTGGCGCAGGCGCCCACCGAAACCCCGGTCCCGAACGTCGTCGGCAAGAACGAGGCGCAGGCCTCGGCCGAACTCGGCCGCGCCGGGTTTACGCCCCAGGCGGTCACCCAGACGACCACCGACGCGACACAGGTCGGCATCGTCCTCAGGCAAAGCCCCGCGGCTCCCCACAAGGCGCGCAAGGGCGCCACGGTCACGATCGCCGTCGGCACACTGGGTCCGCAGACCACGCCAACGACGACCACGCCGAGTACCCCCGCGGCCCCGACGCCTCCCGCGGCGAGCGGGTGAGTCCGATAAGCGATCTCTCCTCACCCTCGCCCCATCCTGTCGCGGCGGACGCGCACGGGGATGCCGGCGCCGAGAATCCGAGTCCCGCTCAGGTGGGCACGCTCACCGTGGCGGTGATCAGCGGAGGACGCTCCTCCGAGCACGACGTCTCCCTTGCCTCCGGGACCGCGATCCGCGACGGGCTCCTCGCGGCCGGCCACAAGGTCGTGTCGATCGAGATCGCTCGCGACGGTACGTGGCGATGTGCCGGAGAGCCCGTGAGCGCACACCCAGGCGAAGGACTGCTCGGGGCCGATGTCGCGTTCCCGGCGCTGCACGGCCCGTTCGGCGAGGACGGGACCGTCCAGGGTATGCTCGAGACGCTCGACGTCGCGTATGTCGGCGCCGGGGTGGTCGCGTCGGCGGTATGCATGGACAAGGTCCTGTTCAAGCGGCTGCTGTCCGCCACGTCTCCCGTCGTGCCGCAGGTGGACTATGTCGGCGTGCGCGAGGCGCGCTGGCGCGCCGAACCCGCCCAGGTTCTGGGTGAGATCACCGAGCTTGGGTTGCCGGTGTTCGTCAAGCCCGCCCATTTCGGCTCCTCGGTCGGGATCGTCCGCGTCACCGACGCCGCGCTCGTGGCTGATGCGCTCGAGCAAGCGTATGCGCACGACGAGCTGGCGATCGTCGAGGCGGCGGCGTCCGGCATCGAGGTGGAGTGCGGCGTGCTCGGCCTGCCGCTCGCCCAGCGCTCCGGCGGCGCTCCGGCGGCGCTGGCGTCAGAGCCCGGCGAGATCGTGTTTCCGGGCGAGTGGTACGACTATGAGGCCAAGTATTCCCCCGGAGGGATGGAGCTTGTCGTCCCGGCTCGCATCTCCGCCGCGGCGCGGGCGCGGGTCCAGGAGCTTGCCGTGGAAACGTTCGTCGAGGTCGGGTGCGAAGGGTTGGCGCGCGTCGATTTCTTTGTGGACGGCGAGTCGGTGCTTGTCAACGAGCTCAACACGATGCCCGGGTTTACCCCCACGAGTGTTTACGCCAAGCTGATGGAGGTGTCCGGGATTCCCTACGCTGAATTGCTCGACCGATTGTGTCGATTGGGGATCGAGCGACATTTGGAGGGTCGGGCGCGTCGGCATTGAGGCTTTGTCGCACGCGGACCGAATAAGCAGAGTCTCACGAAAACAGCGTCGCCTCCGAAATTTCTGCCGTTTGGCTGGAGGGCGGGAGCTTTGAGATCCAGATCAGGTAATAGCGGTAGCGAGTGCCGCCAGGATCGCTCAAAGGAATCGTCGTGTGCGCGGAGATCGTCCGGGGCGCCGCCACCTGCGTCCATCCACGCTGGGTCAAGGGCGTAGTCTCGCCATAGGGCAACTGCTGAAAATCGTTGGACGCGTAGATGGCGGCGGTAAACCCAGGCGTGGGTGTCTGGAGCTCGATCGCTCGCGCGCGCACACCAGGGGCGGCGTCCAGGTAGAGGCCGATGCCGGGCTTGTTGGCGAGCGTTCCTTCGACGTAGTGCTCGGTGCTCCAGGTCGTGTTGGGGTCGCCGTCGATGATGTTGGAGACCTGTGTGGGGTGTTCGGGGCCGGTGCCGAACGGGTTGTAGTCGTGGGCGGCGGTCTGACTTAGTTGGACTGGCTGCTGGCCCTGCTTGGAGGGCACGTTGGGCTCCACGCCGCTGTGGGTATGACCGGCGATGAGGATCAGCACGAGCGCGACGATCGCGGCGAGCAATGCGAGCGATGCGGCCCAGCGCCAGGGATGACGCATGCGCCAGGGCAGTCGCCGACGCGAGCGTCGCGGGAGCGTTCGCAGCACGCTCGTCACCTCTCCCGTGGCCTGTCCGGAACGGGAGGTCTCGAGTGCCAGCGCTTCCTCCAGATCGGCGACCATGCTCGCGGCGTCGGGATAGCGCTCACCGAGGTCGGTCGCGGTTGCGCGTTCGACCACGGCCGCGGTCGCGGCGGAGACTTCAGGACGCAGCGACTGCACGTCGGGCACCTGCTCGCGCACGTGGCGCATCGCCACGGCGACGGGCGTCTCGCCGCTGAAGGGGACGGCGCCGGTCAACATCTCATACAGCACGACCCCCAGCGAATACAGATCCGACTGCCCGGTGACAGGCTGTCCGAGCGCCTGCTCGGGCGAGACGTAATCGGTCGTGCCGAGCACCCGTCCGTCCATCGTCAGGCCCTCCTCGGTGAGCGTGCGCGCGATCCCGAAGTCCGTGATCTTGGCCGAGCCCTCGCTGCCGATCAAAACGTTCTGAGGCTTGACGTCGCGATGCACGATCAGGCGCTCGTGCGCCGCTCCCAACGCGCGCGCGATCTCGATCGCGTAGGCGATCGCCTGGGTTATCTGCAGCGGCCCGTCGCGGCGGATGAGCTGCTTGAGCGTCTCACCGTCGACGTACTCGAGCACGATGTACGGCGTCCCCACCTCCGGCTCCTCACCGTGTGCCGCGTCGTGCTCGGAGGGCTCCTCGCCGGCGTCGATGACCGTCACGATGTGTGGGTGATTGAGCTGCGCGACCGCGCGCGCCTCGCGCCGAAAGCGCTCGAGCTGATCGGAGTCGGTCGCGATCTCGCGGTGCATCAGCTTGATCGCCACCGGGCGCTCGAGCACGGTGTCGAACGCGCGGTAAACGGTCGACATCCCGCCACGCCCGATCTCCGCATCGAGCCGGTAGCGTCCGCCGAGCAACGTTCCGAGCAGGGTTCGCGTCACGTGTGGACCCTCGGGCTCATCCGTTCATATTCTGCGTCCTGCGCAAGCGTAGGACGGCGATGGCCGCGATCGTGCAGCGGTAAACGGCGAATGGCAGCAGCGATCGTGCGCTCACCCGCAGGCGACACAGCAACCCGGCGCTGGCCACCGTTGAGATGAACGCGCTGCCGGTGCCCGCTGCGAGTGCCGGTCCGGCACCTTTGGGTACGCCTCCTCGCCACAATCGCCATGCCTTCAACGCGCTCGCCCCGAAGATCACCGGCAGACCTGCATGCCAGGAGAGCGTCTGGGCGTCATCGCGCGCGAATCCTCGGGCACGAGCGGCCGTGAGCGTGGCTCCGTTGCGCGACACGCCGGGGATCAACGCTGCGGCCTGAGCGATGCCGAGCGCCAGCCCGTCCCGCGGTCCGGCCTGCTCATGTCCGCGCGCGCCGCGTGCGTGCTCGCCCGCTCGCCCGGTGTGTCGTGGCTCGTGGTTGTCCTCCGGCTCGACGTCCGTTCCTCGCCCGGGATGCAGGTCGGCGAGCGCCATCACGAGGGCTCCCACGACGAGTCCCGCCGCGATCGAGCGCGGTCCGCCGAGCCGTCGCTCGATCGGGCGCTCCAGCCAGTAGCCCGCGAGCGCGGGCGGGCCCAACGACAATGCGATCACGGCGATCCGGCGCCGGCTCAACCCCCGTGCCGCGTCGGTCAGCTCTGCGCGCATGACGAGCGCCAGCGCCCCCGCTGCGCCCGTGTGCAGCGCGACCTCGAAGGACTTGCGCAGCTCGGGGTCCAGTTCGGGGTAGGACCGTCCCGCGAGCCAGGGGATCAGGGTTGTGTGGGCCGAGGAGGAGACGGGCAGCAGCTCGGTCGGGCCTTGCAATGCACCCAGCGCCATCGCTTCGCAGATCGAGAGCCGCTGTCGAGACGGCATTCTCCGGTCAGCCTGCGTCGGGGAGGGGCTTCGTATCGGTGCCCTCGTCCGCCGGACCCCGACGTCGCCGGCGCACGATCGCGTACACGATCCCGATGACGAGCAGCGCGACGATCACGTAGTCGACGTACTCAAATCCCTTGCGTACGCTGGTCCAGTCGCCCCCGAGCGCGTGCCCGGCGAACGCAAGCGCGATCACCCACGGGATGGTGCCGATCAGCGACAGCACCGTGAAGCGCCCGAGCGGCATCTTCGCGATGCCCGCGGGCAGCGACACGAACGCCCTGACGAGCGGGATCATCCGCCCGAACAGCACAGCCGGCTCACCGTAGCGCTGAAACCAGCGGTCAGCTCGTTCGATCTGCGCGGGCCCCATGTGCACCTTGCCGCCGTGGCGTTCGAGCAGCTCCAGGCGCCCGCCACGGCCGACACCGTAGGCGATCCACGAGCCGACCATCGTCCCGAGCAGCCCTGCGAGGATCACCCCGACCATCGTCATGTGGTGCTGTGAAGCGCTCTGGCTCGGGTCGGCGACCGCGAAGCCGGCGAACAGCATCACGACCTCCGAGGGGATCGGGATGCAGGCGCTTGAGAGCGCCATTAGCGCAAATATTCCGGGCAGGCCGGCTTCGCGCACGAAGCTCGACGTTTCGTTGACCAGCGTTTCGGAGATCGAGGCGAGTATCAACATCGGCCGGCCAACGATACCTGCGACTCGGATGTCGTGAGCCCTGCAGTGCCTGTGCGCCTCGCAGACCCTGTGGTTCCGTGAGGGCGTGTGTCCAGAGCCGGGAAGTGTGACGCAGACCGTTACCGTCCCATGGCAATGCGAGTCTGGATCGACCTCACGAACAGCCCGCACGTGGTCGTGATGCGCCCCGTGATCGAGCGCCTGCAGGCCGATGGTCACGATGTGCGCGTGACCGCGCGCGACTTCGCGCAGACGATCGAGCTGTGCGAGCGCCTGCACATCGCTCACACGCCGATCGGTCGCCATCGCGGCGAGCGGCTGGCGGCCAAGTTCGGAGGGCTGGCGTCGCGCTCGACTGCACTCGTCCGCTGGGCGCTGGCCGATGTTCGCACCGCCGGCGGTACCCGCTTTGACATCGCGCTCGGGCACGGCTCCAACGACGTGTCGGTCGCGGCCGCGACGCTACGGATTCCGTCGTCGACGATGTTCGACTACGAGTGGGCATCGGTTCAGCACCACGTCAACTGCCGCTTGGCGCGAGCGGTTGTCGTCCCCGAGGCGATCCCGCCCGAGCGTCTTCAGCCTTATGGGGCGGACGGCAAGATCCGTGCGTACGAGGGTCTCAAGGAGGAGTACTACCTCGCTGACTTCATCCCTGATCCGGCGGTCCTCGCCGAGCTGGCGCTCGATCCACAACGCCCGATCGCGGTGATCCGCACCCCGCCGGAGGTGTCGCTTTATCACCGCTTCGCCAACGACCTGTTCGCGGACGTGCTCGCCCGCGCCCGCGAGGCTGTCGCCCGCGACGGGGCACAGGTCGTCGTCCTGCCTCGCACCGCACCCCAGCGCGCGGAGCTGAGTACGGTTCCCGGCTTCGTCGTCCCTCCTCACGCGATCGACGCCCAGTCGCTGATCGCTCACGCCGATATCGTGGTCTCCGCCGGTGGCACCATGAACCGCGAGGCGGTTGCGCTCGGGACACCCGTCTATACGACGTTCGAGGGGCGCATGGGCGCGGTCGATGAGCGTCTGATCTCAGAACAGCGCCTGCGCAAGCTCACCGATCCCGACGAGCTCAGCTTTGCCAAGCGCCCTCTCGCCGATGGGTCCGCTCGCACGCGAAGAGACCCGGCGCTGCTCGTGGACCTGCTCCTGTCGCCGTTGTCAGAGCGATAGTCAGACCGCGCTCCGCGTGCCTGACGGGCGCCCGTGGCCGGGGGCGTTGATGAAAGGCGCCGCTCATGACGTGCCTCATCCCCGTCCGCCCGTACAATCCCAGCAATGCGCCGAAGGCTCGCATCGGCCGCCATTCCCCTGCATCGCCGGTCCATCCCCCAGCTAGCCGTGGACGGGGCGCTGGTCGCGCTCGCCTACTACCTAGCGTTTCAGCTGCGGTTCGACAACGGTCCGTCCGGTCACTACGCCGAGCTGCGCGCACGCACGATCTGGTGGGTGCTCGCGGGCAGCCTGGTCGTGCTGGTGTTCTCGCACGTGTATCAGCGACGCTGGCGCTATTCGGGTCAGCGCGACTTCGAGGCGGTGGCGCGGGCGGTGCTCGTGATCGTGCTGCTCACGGTCGTGGGCATCGAGGCACTGCGCCCCGTGCAGCGCTACACCGTGCACGGGACCAAGGCGGTGGCGAGCGCGACGGTCGGGCTGCCGAACGGCGTGATCGTGCTGTTTGGGCTGCTGTGCCTGCTGTTCCTGATCGGCGTGCGCGTGTTGGCGCGGATGGTCTACGAGCGCCGTCCGCTGGCGGCGCTGCGCGGGGTTCGCGAGGGCCAGCGCGGCGTGCTGATCGTCGGTGCCGGAGACGGCGGGAGGCTGGTGCTGCGTGAGATCGCGCGTAATCGTGGACTCGGGCTCGCCCCGGTCGGCTTTCTCGACGACGACCCGAGCAAGCGCGGGTTGCGCATCGACGGGATCCGCGTACGCGGCGACACATGCGCGGACCTGCCGCGCATCCTCGACGAGTCGCAGGTAGACGAAGTTCTGATCGCGATCCCCTCCGCGCCCGGCTCCACCCGCGCGCGCGTCGTGCGCGAGTGCCGCGCGCGCGGGATCTCGGTGCGCACGCTGCCGACCGTGTTCGAGCTGCTCAGGGATCAGGGGGGTTCCGACACCGTCACGCGGCAGATGCGCGAGGTGCGCGTCGAGGACGTGCTCGGCCGCGAGCCGGTGCTGATGGAGCTCGACCGCGTGGGCGCCTATCTGGCCGAGGAGACGGTGCTCGTGACCGGCGCGGGCGGGTCGATTGGCTCGGAGCTCTGCCGCCAGATCGCCCGCGTGGGACCGCGCAAGATCGTGCTGCTCGACCACGCCGAGGACAATCTGTTTCAGATCGAGCGCGAGCTGCTGGAGGAGCGGCATATCCAGCCATCGACGCTCGTGGCGGTGCTGGCCGACTGCAAGGAAGAGGAGCGCATGCGCGAGGTGTTCGCCGAGCATCGCCCGACCGTCGTGTTCCACGCCGCTGCCTATAAGCACGTCGGCCTGATGGAGGCCAACCCGGTGGAGGCGGTGCGCAACAACGCGATCGCCACGCGCGTCGTCGCGCATGTCGCGGGTCAGCTCGCGGCGCGGCGGTTCGTGCTCGTCTCGACCGACAAGGCCGTCGCCCCCGCGACCGTGATGGGCGCCTCGAAGGCCCTGGCCGAGTTTGCTCTGGACGCCGCCGCGGCGCGCTTCCCCGATACTCGCTTCAACGCGGTGCGCTTCGGCAACGTGCTCGGCTCCTCCGGCAGCGTTGTCCCGATCTTCGAGCGCCAGATCGCCCGCGGCGGGCCCGTCACCGTCACCGACGAGCGGATGACCCGCTACTTCATGACGATCCCCGAGGCGGTCCAGCTGATCATCCGCTCTGGCTCGCTGGTCTGTGCTGATGTGGCCGGCGCGGAGGTGTTCGTACTCGACATGGGCGAGCCCGTGCGTATCGTCGAGCTCGCGCGTGCGATGATCGATCTGTCCGGCCTCGACCCCGAGCGCGACATTGAGATCGAGATCGTCGGCCGGCGCGCCGGTGAGAAGTTGAGCGAGGAGCTTTTCAACGACTATGAGCGTGCCCTCCCGACGCCCGCGGAGAAGATCTCACTCGCCGATCGCCCTCCGCTGGGAGCCGAGGTGGTGGAGTCGATGTTCGCCGAGATCGGCCTGCTTGTGCTCGAGGGCGACGCCGCCGGCCTCGCCGCCAAGGTGTCGGCGCTCTCGCCGGCTCGCGATCGCCCCGACGCGCCCGACGGGAATGATGCCAACGGCGAGCATTCCCCCGAAGGCGTCGGCGGCTTCGAGCAACACCCGGCGCGGCGCGGGACGCCTGAGCCGCTCGTACACTCCCAGGATTCATGACCGCCCTAGCTTCGCTACTGGCGCTATCGCTGTCGAGCTCGTTCACACAGATCGGGGCGATCGCGGCGTTTGCCGCGCTCGTCGGGATCGCGGTCCTGTCGTTGCTGGTGTTCACGCAGGCGCGCGAGCTCAAGCGGTTGCGCGAGTGGGCCGGTCGCGCCCCCGAGCGCTCCGCCGAACAGGAGCAGCGCGTCAGCGCCGAGGCCGCCGCACGGCTCGCGCGCCCCGCGGCCGGCGCGCCCCCGGTCCGCCAGGTTCCGCGCACGACACCGCTGAACGCACGGCCCGTGACCGCTACCGGGCAGCCGGCGAGCGCTGCCGCCACACCCTCGCCCGCTCAGGTTGCCGCCGCTGCTGCTGCCGCCACCGCGGTGGCGGACGCTCCGCCCTCATCGTCTCCCGCAAGCCCAGGCGCCCAGCCGCCGGGTGCCGCTCCGTCATCTACCACGCCCGCCACCTCTCAGGGCACGCCCGCTCCGCCCCCGAGCACGGCTCCGCTGACGGCCGGCGCTCCGGCTGCCCAGACCGCCGCGGGCGCCGTATCCGGCGCCCAGGCGCCTGCGGTTGTCCCCGCATCCGGCTCGTCCTCACCCGGGCAGGCTCCCGGGAGCGTGCCGCTGCCGAGCCCGACGGGGACTGTCTCCACACCTGCGTCCGCCGTACCTTCCGGGACAGCTCCCGCTCAAGCCCCGCCATCGTCCTCGGGCTCACCCTCCACCCCTGCCTCGGCACCTACGCCTGCTGGCTCTCCGGCGCCCGGCTCGCCCGCTCCGGCGACCGTGGCGGGAGCCGCCGCCGCTGTCCCGCGGGCGCCCGTGCCGCCCCCACCGCCGGCGTCCCCTGCGACGCCCGAGGTGGAGTCCATCGGCACTGCTGCACCCGAGGGTGCCACACGCCGGTCAGCCGCCTCAGCGCCGGCTACGGCCACCAAGGCCCCCTCTAGCGCTCGTC
The DNA here is from genome assembly GCA_963708315.1 of uncultured Solirubrobacterales bacterium. Taxonomy (GTDB): domain Bacteria; phylum Actinomycetota; class Thermoleophilia; order Solirubrobacterales; family Solirubrobacteraceae; genus Palsa-744. The sequence goes on from OY970204.1 coordinate 16,812, forward strand.
CGCCCACCCCCGTCGCTCCGGCGTCGCCCGCTCGGCGAACGGCGTCCGCCGCCATGACCGCCGACGCGAGCGCCGCCGTCAGGAGCGCATCGGGAGCTTCCCCGCGAGGAGCGGCGCCCGTGGCGGGAGGGTCCGCGGCTCCGGCGCCTGTGCGTGCTCGGGGTGGCGGCGGTCAACCGCCGCCTCAGCGAGACGGTATGACCACCTATTCGCGCCAGCGCCGCTCGCCCGCGCGAGCGACCGTGCTGATCGGGGGGGCGGTGGTGATCGGGGCCATTGCGGTCGTGCTCGTCGTCAGCTCGCTGGGCTCCTCCTCAGGCACGAGTCCGACCACGGCCACCACGCCCGTGGCGCACGCGCGGGCGCATCACACCGCGACTAGCACCTCCGCGAGCTCACGACCGAGCGAAACTTCTGCGCCGGTGGTCAATCCTGCGGAAGCCCAGATTGCGGTGCTCAACGGAACGGGCACTCCCAATCTGGCCCACCGACTGTCGGCGAGCTTGCAACAGAGCGGTTACTCCCAGGCGACACCTCTCAACGGCACTCCACCGGGGAGTCATCAGACGACCGTCGTCGAGTACACCTCTGGGCACCGCACCGAAGCTGAGCAGGTCGCACGGGCCCTCGGTGTCACCCAGGTGCAGGCGATCGAAACGGCCGTGGCGCCGCTTGCCGGGAGCTCGACCGTGGTCGTGATCGCCGGCCTGGACAAGGCCGGCGCGGGTGGCGAAGCATCCTCGTCCGGCGCCGGGGAAGCGTCGTCGGGCGGAGCCGTTCCGTGAGCGCTCCAGCGCTTGACTCTGCCGGCGAATGTGCGGTTTCCCGTGCGATCGCCATGGCAGGCGGCCGCGCCAAGTGAGCGCCTCCGGAGCAAGCAGATAGCCGACTTCCTGGACATCCCCGCGCGTTCGGTCAAGCCGCGCGAGCGCGGCATCACGCACGTGATCGACCGTGGCCTGTCGGTCGCCGAGGTGGACGGCCTGCTCGAGGTGGCGGGCGCGTACGTGGACATCGTCAAGCTCGGCTGGGGCACGGCGCTCGTGAGCGCCAACCTCGCCCCCAAGCTGGAGCGCTACGCCGCGCATGGGGTTCCCGTTGTGCTCGGCGGCACATTGACCGAGCTGGCGATCAGGCAGGGTCGCGTCGAGGGGCTGATCGCGTGGCTGGGAGAGCTGGGGTTGCGTCACGTGGAGATCTCCGACGGGACGATCGCGCTGGAGGCAGAGGTGAAGGTAGATCTGATCCGCCGGCTGGTCGCAGACGAGTTCACCGTCCTGTCGGAGGTCGGCAGCAAGGACACCGACTTCATCATGGCGCCGTATGTGTGGGTGGAGCAGATCGAGCGCGACCTGCAGGCGGGCGCCTGGAAGGTGATCGCCGAGGCGCGCGAGTCGGGCACGGCGGGCATCTACCGCGCCGACGGCGAGGTACGGACAGGGTTGATCGACGAGATCGTGCACGCGGTCGACGCCGACCGGTTGATATTCGAGGCGCCCCAGCGCGAGCAGCAGGTGTGGCTGCTGCACCGCTTCGGCGCCGAGTGCAATCTCGGCAACATCGCACCGGACGACGTGCTCTCTCTGGAGACGCTGCGCCTCGGCCTGCGCTCGGACACGGTCGAGCGGTTCGCGCCAGGCGGTGAGGATTGACCAGGACAGACCCGCTGGCGCGCGCCGTGTTCGCGCTGCTGGTCCTCGCCTGCTTCGGTGCGTTCATCCTCACACAGCGGCTCAAGCACACGCCGACGCCGGTTCAGCACTTCCAGTTGACGCCGCGGTTTTCACCGACTCCTCAGGGACACATCAAACAGGAGCGAATCTCGTTCAAGCTCGCGCGCGCCGACGCGGTTACCGTCACGATCCTCGACTCCGCGGGCGACACGGTCGCGACGCTCGTGCGCGAACGGCCGGTGGTCCGCTACAAACAGTTCTCACTGCGCTGGAACGGTCGTATGGGGGCGCCTCATGGTTACACCACGATGACGACCGTCGATGGGGCGACGATCGTGACACCTCGTAACATCGGCGCGCTCGCGCCTGCGGGCGAATATCGCGTACATGTGACTCTGCACGCCCAGCACCGCACGGTGCCGGGGCCGCGCACGTTTACGTTGGTAAGAGGGTGAGAGGGCTGGTGCCGACCCTCGCCACGACTCTTCCCGGCGTGGGCACGATCGCGGCGGGCCTCATCGGCGCGGTGGTCGTGGTCGGCGCGCTGTCGCTGCTGATGCGCCGCCGCCCCGAAGCGCTGCCGCTGCTCGCGATCGCCGCGCTCCCGTTCAGGTTGCCGATCTCCGCCGACGGTCGCACGGTCAACCTGCTGATTCCGCTCTACCTGGTGGTTGTCGCCGGGACCATAACTTTCCTGCTTCCCGGTTGGTTTGGCCTGAGCGTTAAAGGCTCACATAACGCCGACGACGACGGTGGTCGGCGCCAACGGCAACGTATGCAAGAACCAGCTACCGGGTCTTCCGCCAAATTCACCACCTGGCTGTCGCCGATCGGATTGGAATGGCTGCTGCTCGGGGCGGTCGTGCTGTATGCGCTGCAGGGCGCCTACTCCACCGACCACGCCAAGGCCGCGGAGAACATCGCGTTCTTTTATATCCCGTTCGGGTTGCTGTTCATGCTCCTGCGCGACGTGCACTGGACGCGTGAGCTCGTGCTGCGGTGCCTTGGCGTGGCGGTCGCGCTGGCGGTCGTGTTCGCGGGCATCGGGTTTGTGGAGTATGCGCGCAAGCAACTGTTTCTCAACCCGAAGGTCGTCGCGGCGAACGAATATGGCAACTACTTTCGCGTCAATTCACTCTTTTTCGACCCGAACGTCTACGGGCGGTTCCTCGCGATCGTGATGATCACAGTCACCACGGTTGTGCTGTGGAGCCGTCGCCGGCGTGACGTGCTGATCGGCGCGGGCGTGCTCGGGTGGCTGCTGGCGGGGCTTGTGACGAGCTTTTCACAGTCGAGCATCGCTGCGTTGCTGCTCGGTTTGGCGGTGCTCGCCGCCTACCGCTGGGACGTGCGCGCGACGGTATATGTAACCGCTGCGCTGGTGGCGATCGCCGCAGTGGTCGTGCTCGCCGCCCCGCCGAGCCTACATTTTGGCTTGAACGGCTCGGGCGGCTCCACCAGTAACGCGACCAGCGGACGCACAAAACTGATCTCCGGCGGTCTGGAACTGTTCGCCGATCGGCCGCTATATGGGTACGGGGCGGGCTCGTTCGAAACTGAGTACAAGCGACACGGCCGCACGCGCGACGCCGCGAACGCCACCTCGGCGTCGCACACAATTCCGATCACAGTCGCCGCCGAGCAGGGGGTCGTCGGTCTGATCGTGTACGTCGCGCTGCTGATCTCCGCGTTCACCGTGCTGTACCGCGGCGCCGGCCGCTCGCCCCCCCGCATCGCCCTGGCAGCGTGCCTGGCCGCGCTCGTGCTGCACACGTGGACATACGCAGATTTCCTGGAGGACCCGATCACGTGGACGCTGCTGGGTATCGGTGTCGCTTTGGCACGCGCGGGCTCTTTTTGGGGGGTGACCCGGGAGCCAGCTCTTTCAGCCGAGGTCCTCGGCGCCGGTCACGGCACCTGATGGAGTATCGCGAGCGCATTTGCCCGCGCGGGCGGCAGACACCGGCGCGGTTGTGTCATAGGGGTTAGGTTGCCCCCACCGTGCTGAGCTACCTAAGGCGCCTGGTCACGACCGGCGCGGCCTATCAGGCCGCGGAAATCCTGGCGAAGGCGATCGCGGTGTTCACGCTGCCGTTGTATACGCGCCACGTCTCCACGGCGGGCTACGGCACGTACAACTCGCTGCTGACGGCCGTGATCCTGTTCAGCATCCTGCTGCGGCTCGGCGTGGGCGAGGCGTTCGTGCGGTTCTATTTCACCGACACCGACGAGGCTCGGCGCACACGGATCGCGCGCACGGCCACGGCGACGGTGGCGTGGACGACGACCGTCGCGTCGCTGCTCGCCGTGGCGTTCGCGAGCGAGCTCTCGCGGCTGATCCTCGGGTACACCGACGCGGGGCTGATGTACTGCGCGATCCTCGGGCTGTGGGCGTTTACGAACATCGAGATGGCCTATGCGCAGCTGCGCGTGGACGAGCGCGCCCGCACGTACATGCGCGCGTCGGGGGCGAACGTGGCGATGACGGTGGTGTTCACGATCTCGCTGGTCGTGTTCGCCGACCAAGGCGCACGGGGATTGCTGTTGGGGAACTTCGGCGCTTCGACGATCGTGGTGCTCGCGCTGTGGTGGGTGCTGCGCGCGCGCGTGTCACTGCGTGTGAAGCTCGCCGACCTGCGCGCGATGCTGCACTTCGGTCTGCCCACCGTGCCGGCGGACGCGAGCGTGTATGCGCTGCAGGTCGCCGACCGCTTCTACCTGCTGCGCGGCGTGAGCTCGGGGGCGGCGGGGGAGTACGCGATCGCGGTGCAGCTCGCGACGGTTGTGTTCGTGTTCGTGCGCGGATTCCAGTACGCCTGGCCGCCGCTGGCCTACTCGATCGATAGCGACGCCGAGGCCTCGCGGCTGTACTCGATCGTAACCACCTACTTCGTGCTCGCCACCGGCGTCGTCGTCGTGGGCGTGGCGCTGCTCGGGCGCTGGCTCGTGCGGCTGCTCGCCGCGCCCGAGTACTACGGCGCCTACAAGGCCCTGCCGTGGCTCGCGCTCGGCTGGACGCTGTATGGGCTCTACCAGGTGATGATCGCGATCACCGGCCGCGCTCGGGTCACCCAGCGCAACCTGCCCGCCGCCGCCGCCGGGCTCCTCGTGAATGTGGTGTTGCTGTTCGTGCTCGTGCCCAGCAGCGGCCTGGGCCTCGGTCTCGCCGGGGCCGGGATCGCGCTGTGCGGCGCCTACGCGGTGATGGTCGCGGTCATGCACCTGCTCACGCGCGGCGTGTTCGCCGTGGAGTTCCAGTGGCGGCGCCTGGGTCAGCTCACCACGATCCTCGCGCTCGTCGCCGTATCCGGCGAGTTGCTGCTGCCGACGAGCGGGCTCGTGGGCCTGCTCACGCGCATCGCCTGGCTCGCGCTGGCGCCCGCGCTGCTGCTCGCCACACGCTTTGTCGCACCTCACGAGCGCGCCCAGGTCCGTACGCTCTGGATCGAGGGGCGCCGGCGCGTGGCGGCCTTTCGGTCGGGCCATGGCGACGTCGAGGCTTACGCCGAGGACCCCCTCAAAGACATCTGACGGCCGTACCGATCGAAGATCGACGGGATCTTCGATCGGCCAGCGGCGCAGGGCGGCGTCCTTACTGATCGGAGATCGAATGGGATCGCCGATCGGCCAGCACGCGTACGTAGTACGCCACGCTCCCTGCGTTCTGGCCCTGCTTGATCCACGACCGTCAGGGCGCGTAGCGTCTTCCCCCAGTCGTTTGGCACACCCGACGCTGTCGAGCTGTTGAGGGAGGGCACCCGTATCTAAAGGCTCTAAGCGACCTCGCCGATGACGAAGCGGATGCCCGAGCTATCCATCAGTTCGCCGCGCCCTGCCGGGGTTCGTGAGCGCCGCCGCCGCGCGGAGGCGCTGCGCGCCCATCGCGCGGACGCGCGCGTACAGAGCATGGCCGCGGCCGGTGAGCTCGCTTACCTGCGCGCGCAGCTGACGCTCGCCGCGCGCCTGACCGCGCGCCTGGCGGCCACGCACGATGTTGACGAGCTGGCCGGGATCGTGGTCGAGGAGCTCCACGGCACGTTCGCGTTCTACCTGGCCGCGATCCAGCGTCTCGACGACGGCGTGCTGCGTCTCGTCGCAGGCAGTGGCGCTCTGGCCGAGGTGATGACCGAGTTTCTGCTCGTCGAGCAGTCCGTCCGGCACGGGATCAACGGACGCGTGGCGCGCACCGGAACGTCGGCGCTCGTGCACGACACGCGCGCCGACGCCGACTACATCGTGCGCGACCCGCACACCGATCCGCGCTCGGAGCTGAGTGTGCCGATCGTTGTCGACGGGTCGGTGTGGGGCGTGCTGAACATCGAGGCCGCCGAACCGGCCGCGTTCGGCGAGGCCGACGCGGTGCTCGTCGAGACGATCGCCGCCAGCCTTGGCTCGGCCGTCCATCGCGCCGCGCTCCTGGCCGAGCAGGAACGCACGTTCACGACGACCCTGTCCGCGCTGATGAGCACGGTCGAGGCGAAGGACGACTACACCGCCTCACACGAGCAGGACGTAGCGGGACTGTCCGAGCGCGTCGCGCTGCGCATGGGGCTCCCGCCCGCGCACGCCCGCGACGTGCGCTACGCGGCGCTGCTGCACGATGTCGGCAAGGTCGCCGTCCCCAGCGAGATCCTGCTCAAGCCGGGCCCGCTGTCGGAGACCGAGTGGGTGCAGATGCGCCGCCACACGATCGTCGGCGGAGATCTCGTCGCGCGCATCGACGCCTTCGCCCACCTCGCCCCTGCCGTCCGCGCCAGCCACGAGCGCTGGGACGGGGACGGCTATCCCGACGGCATCTCAGGCGAGGACATCCCGCTCGCCGCGCGCATCATCGCCGCCTGCGACACCTACGACGCGATCGTCACCGATCGCCCCTACCGTCCCGCGCGCACCGTCGCACAGGCGCGCCAGGAGCTCTGCCGCGTGGCCGGCATCCAGCTCGACGCGCGCGTGGTCGAGGCATTGCTGGAAGAGCTCTCCGCGTAGTAGCGCCGCGGACATCGCCCTGGCAATTGGTGGCACGGCCGCGGGTCATGTGTGATTACCAACGGCGCCATGCGCCGACATAAACGCGTGTGCCGCACATGTGACTATAAAAAGCTGATGTTGTTCCGGACGGCGCATGCGCCGTCCGGCGGGACCGCACATGTGCGGTCCCGGGACGGGTCGCATGCGACCCGTCCGACAGCGTCGCATGCGACGCTGTCCTCATGAAGGAAGTTTCAGGACTCGCGGTTGTACTCGACCGCGGCCTCCCGCAACCCTTCACCGCGGGTAGGCCTCAGCGTGGCGGTGACGTGCCGCCAGTACCGCCTTGGCGAATGTCCCGGCAGTGCTGCCGCTGCGAGCGCTCGCAGCGCGTAGGACCACGCGGTCAACCACCGCACGGCGCGCGCGGCCACGGGCGAATGGTGCTTGCGCATGTACAGGTCGCGGTTGCGCGCCATTTCCACGATCCGCCGCTCTCCCGCGGCGCCGGTGGAGAGCTGCTCGTGATGGATCGCCCGCGCCCGCGGCACATACAGGCTGCGCCAGCCCTCATCGCGCAGTCGGCGGGCGAAGTCCACCTCGTCGGAGTAGACAAAGAAGTCAGGGTCCATGTACCCAACCTGCGCCGCCGCCTCTCTGCGCACGAGCAACGCCGCCGACTGGCACCAGTCCACCTCGCGTGTCGCATCCCCGGTGCTCTGCACGGTGTAGGGGCGGTGCAGGAACAGCGCCCCCGCGAGCGCCGTCATGACCGTCGGAAACCGCCACGCGCACGCCTGCCCCGTGCCGTCCGGGCGCAGCAGCCGGGCCCCCGCACACGCAGCGTCCGGCCGGGCCTGCAGTACCTGCCATAGCGCGAGCGTCGCGCCTGTCAGCAGCTCGGAGTCCTCGTTCAGCAGCAGTGCATACCTCCCGCGCGCGCGCTCCATCAGCGCCGAATCGTTCAGCGCCTTACCGCGTCGTTCGCCGAGGGCGATCGTCTCGTCCACCGCCGGGTGCTCCCGTGAGGCCTGAGCGGAGCCGTCGCGCGAACCGTTGTCCAGCACGAGCACCTCGCTGGCGAACGGCAGCGCTGCGCGCTCACGGGCGATCGCGTCCAGCCCGCGCACCAGCAACTCGCGCTGGGAGGTGTTCACGACGCAGTACGTCAGCTCGATCTCGCCATCCACCCGCCTATTGTCCCGGTCGGTGCGCGTCCACGTCCTCGACCCCTCCGCCTACACGCCCCCCTACGACCACGCCTTCTGTCACGCGTTGGCGGCGGCCGGCGCCGACGTCACCCTCGTCACGAGCCACTTCGCCTACGGGCCCGTCCCACTGGCCGACGGGTATGCGCGGCGCGAGTTGTTCTACCGCCACGCGCTCGGCTCGCCCGGCTCACGCCTGCGCGCCGCGTCGAAGCTCGCCGAGCACGTCCCCGACATGCTGCGCTACCGCCGTCTCGCCCGCGAGGCCGACGTCGTGCACTTCCAATGGCTCTCCGTCCAGCACCTCGACGGCCGGCTGCTGCCCACCCGCCGTTCCGCGAGCGCCGTTCCGCGTCCGCTCGTGCTCACCGCGCACGACATCCTGCCGCGTGAACCTCGCGCCGGCCAACTCGCCGCCCAGCGGGGGTTGTACGAGCGCTTCGACGCAATCGTCGTGCACTCCGCTCACGGGCGCACCCGGTTGACCGACGAGTTGGGGATCGACCCCGAGCGCGTGCACGTGATCCCGCACGGGGCCTTCGCGCATCTCGCCGACCGTCCGTCCCAGCCGCCACCGTTTGAAACCGAGAAGCCCGTCGTGCTGTGCTTCGGGCTGATGCGCCCCTACAAGGGGATCGACCTGCTGCTCGACGCCTGGCATGACATCGACGAGGCCGAGCTGTGGATCGCGGGGATGCCCAAGTTCGACATCTCCCACCTGCGCCGCGCGGCCCCGCCAAACGTTCGCTTCGTCCCGCGCTTCATCGGCGACACCGAACTCCCCGCCTACTTCCAGCGCGCCGATCTGGTCGTGCTCCCCTATCGCGAGATCGACCAGTCGGGCGTGCTGTTCACCGCGCTCGCCTTCGGCAAGCCGTTGCTGCTGAGCGACGTCGGCGGCTTCCCCGAGGTGGCCGCGACGGGCGCCGCGCGGACGTTTCCCGCGGGCGACGTCCCCGCGCTGCACGCCGCGCTGCGCGAGCTCCTGTCCGACCCCGCCGCCCTGTCTACGATGGCCGAGCGAGCCCGCGCTGTCGCGGCCGGCCCGTACTCCTGGGATGCGATCGCCCTGCGCACGCTCGGGCTGTACCACTCGCTGACCTCCCCCGAGAAAAGCATCCCAAGTCGACCGTAGAGTGATCGACATGGTCAATCGCTGTGTGTCGCAGGCCCTTCTCTCCGGGCCGTTCCGGGACCGTACGTCCTGGAGAAAGGAGGGCACATATGGTGAGCACGCTGAACGTATTGGCCATCGCTCTGCTGATCGCCATGCTGGTCATCGACCGGCTGGCGAAGTAGTGGGGCGCCCTGGTGGTCGCAGTTCAGACGGTTCCGGCGACCACCAGGGGCTTCCCCAAAAGACGCCGATCGACACGATCAACGTATTGGCCACCTACAAGGCTAGCGACGTCCTCGGCGAGACACAAGACCCCCGCCGATGATCGCGCTGGAGATCGTCTTCTGGGTGTGCGCAGGCCTGATCGTGTGGACGCAGGTCGGCTACGCGGTCACGCTGGCCGTGCTCGCGCGCGTGTTCGGACGCGCCCCGGCCATCGCGGCACCCGAGCCGCCGCCCGCCCTGTCGCTGATCGTCGCCGCGCACGACGAGGAGTCGGTGATCGCCGAGCGCGTCGCAAACGCGCTCGCGCTCGACTATCCGCGCGAGTTGCTGGAGGTGATCGTCGCCTGTGACGGGTGTACCGATGCCACCGCCGCCCGTGCGCGCGAGGCCGGAGCCGACGTCGTGCTGGAGCTTGAGCGCGGCGGCAAGATCCGTGCCCAGGACGCCGCCGTGGAGCGCGCTCGCGGGGAGATAGTGGCGTTCTCCGACGCGAATGCGTTGTGGGAGCCCGACGCCGCGCGCATGCTCGTCGGCGCGTTCGCCGATCCGCGCGTCGGGTATGCGTGCGGACAGGTCCGCTTCGTGCAGGCCGCCGTCGGCGCGCGGGCCGGCAACCAGGAGGGTGTCTACTGGCGCTACGAGCTCGCCGTGCGCTCCTACGAGTCGCGCCTGTCCTCGATCACGGCGGGCAACGGTGCGATCTACGCGACCCGCCGCGACTCCTACATCGTGGTCGACCCGATCATGGGTCATGACCTCTCGCTCCCGTTCAACATGGTCCGCCGCGGTCTGCGCGCCACCTATGTCCCAACTGCCAGCGCCACCGAGAAGATGGTTCCGTCGCTGCTGGGTGAGTTCGCGCGCAAGCGGCGCATGATGAGCCACACCTGGCCGATCCTCATACACGGCGGCATGCTTTCCCCGCGCGGCTATCCGCCGGGCTACGCGTTGATGATCGTCTCGCACCGACTGCTGCGCTACCTCACGCCCTTCCTGCACCTACTCGCGCTGGCCGCGAACATCGTGCTCCTCGCCCTCGGCGCGGGCACGCTATATGAGGTCACGCTCGCGCTCCAGCTCGCGCTGGGGCTCGGCGCGCTGCTCGGCGGGGTGCTGCGCGTTCGCCCGCTGCTGATCGCCCGCTACTACGTGCTCACGACCGCCTCGCCCGCCGCCGGACTATGGGACTGGTTGCGCCACGGGACGCCAGCCACCTGGGAAGCTGCCCAGGGAACAAGATGATCAGCCTGACGGCCGATGGCCTTCGCGGATGCTTTGTCCTTACCGATAGGAGATCAGATGCGATCTCCCTATCGGCCAGCACGTGTACCAAGTACACCACGCTCCCTGCGTCCGCGCCCCGCTCGACCCTCGACCGTCAGGATGTCTCCCCTCGATGATGAGACGAACCGTGGACATAGTCATCTCTGCGCTCGCGCTCGCGCTCGCCGCTCCCGTGCTCGTCGCGGCGATGGTCGCGATCCGGCTGGAGTCGCGCGGTCCGATCATCTACCGCCAGCGACGCGTGGGGAGGCACGGGCGCGAGTTCGACGTGTTGAAGCTGCGCACGATGGTCGACGGCGCCGAGCACATCGGCGCGGGCCTGGCGATCGACGCAGGCGACTCGCGTGTCACGCGCGTCGGCGCGCTGCTGCGGCGCACCTCGCTGGACGAGCTGCCTAACCTGCTGAACGTGCTGCGCGGCGATATGTCGTTGATCGGGCCGCGTCCAACGCTGCCGGTGCAGGTCGCCCAATACACCGAGCGCCAGCGCGGGCGCCTTGCGATCAGACCCGGCATCACCGGCTGGGCGCAGGTCAACGGCCGCGCCGCGCTGCCCTGGTCAGAGCGAATCGAGCTCGACCTGTACTACATCGCCCACCGCTCGCTCATGCTCGACCTGCGCATCCTGTGGCGCACGCCCGCGCTCGTACTCGGAGGCGGGGGCCTATACAAGGGCCCCGCCGGCGGCTGGGAGCACGAGTTGTGAGCCCGGCCTCCGTGCTGTTGACGGGCGCCGGCAAGCGCTACGACATCGTGTCCTGCTTCGCGGCGCTCACGAGGACGATCGTCGCCGACCCCTCGCCGCTGGCTCCCGCTCAGTACGCCGCGCACGTGCGCACGGCCGTACCCCTGATCGAGGACCCCGAGTATGTGCCCGCGCTGGAGCGGTTGTGCTCCGAGCACGGCGTCGGGGCGGTGCTGCCGCTGACCGATCTCGATATCGAGACGCTCGCGCTGGCTCGCGCCGCCGGAGGACTGCCCGCGCTTGTGCCCTCGCCCGAGGTCGCGCGGGCGATGTATGACAAGCACGAGGCGCACCTGCTGCTCTGCAGCCTGGGCTTGCCCTCCCCGCCGACGGTCCTGCCCGAGGACGACCTCGATGGGCTCGACTACCCCGTCATGGTCAAGCCCCGACGGGGCTCGGGCGCGCGCTCAATCCACCTCGCCCACGATCCCGCGCAGGCACGGTTCTTCATCGATTACGTCGATGAGCCCGTGATGGTCCAGCGCGCGATGCGCGGGCCCGAGCTGTCGATCGACTGCCTCGGTGACACCTCCGGGCGCTGCCTCAACGCGATCCCGCGCACGATGCTCGAGTCGCGTGGGGGTGAGTCGATCAAGGGCGCCGTCATCCGCGACACCGAGCTGATCGAGCTCGCCGCGCGCGTAATGGAGGCGCTGGCGGTATGCGGCCCGGCGACGATCCAGGTGTTCCGCGATCCCGACATCGGCGTGGCGATCACCGACGTCAACACGCGCTTCGGTGGGGCGTTTCCCGCGCCGGCCTACGCGGCGCTGCCGGGACGCAGCTATCCCGAGCTGATCGTCGCGCTCGCGTCCGGACAGACCGTGGCGCCCCACGTCGGTGAGTTCGACGTGGGGATGACGTTCACCCGCTACTACTGGCAGCTCGAGCTCGATTCGCACATGCGCCCGACCGGGCGTGAGATCGTGCCGGGAGGCCCTCCTCAGCCGCGCTGAGCAACGTAGGCCGGCCGAGAATGAGCGGCCGAGTAAGCCACCGTGGCTCGCCGAGAACGCACGCTGAGCGGTTGCCCGTCGAAGAAACCCGGCGATGGTGCAAGAATCATGTGTGTGAACCCTCAGTTGCTCGCCGATCCGACGGCGGCGCCCGAGTCAGAGCCCCAGCTGTCCCCGTCCGCCCCCGTCCCCGAGGACGCCGCCAACGGGGCCGGTCAGATCGACCCGGGAGGGACGTCGGTCTCGCCGGACTCCGTGCCTATCCCTGAGTCGGCCCGCGCCTGCGCCAACTGTGGCGCGGCTCTGGACGATGGGCAGGACTGGTGTCTGCAGTGCGGCGCCGCGGTACCAGGCAGCCTCGACGGCGGCGGGCCGGGTTGGCGCTCGGCTACGACGGTGCTTGCGGTCACGACCATCCTCGTGTTGGGGGCTGCCGCGGCGGCCTACGCCGCGCTCACCCAGCCGGCGCCACGTAAGCTCCCGCCGAAAGTCGTCACGATCGCGCAGGCCCCCGCGACGACCCCCGCGAGCACTCCGACGACGCCCCCCACGCCGGGTGCGCTGGGGACCCCGACGACGATCACACCGCTCCCCAGCACGAGCACCACTCCGAAAATCCCGTTCACCGCATCCACCCCCAAATCGAGTAAATCCACCGGATTGGGGACCGGCACGACGAACTCGAGCACCGGCGAATCGGGGACCGGCACGAGCAAATCGAATAGCAACAGCGGCGGCACGACCACCACCGAACCGCCCTCGCCGATCCTGCTCGACACGAACGCCGCGAGCACCTACAACCCGTACGGCTACCCGACGAGTTGGTTCGGCGATCCGAGCCTCGCGATCGACGGCGAAACGAGCACCGCCTGGACCGCACAGGTCAATCCGGCGGTCGCTCCGAAGATGGCCGAGGGGCTCGCGATCGATCTGAAGACGGCGCAGAAGGTGGGATCGGTCAAGCTGATCACCTCCACACCGGGGATGACCGTGCAGATGTATGGCGCCAACGGCACCACCCTCCCGGCGTCGATCACCGATCAGGCATGGGTGGCGCTCAGCCCGTCGCTGGATGCGAAGAAGCGCAGCACCAAGATCAAATTGCGCGACGCGAGCAAGGCGTTCCGGTTCGTCACGCTATGGATCAGCCAGGCGCCCCAGTCCTCCGTCGGCACGCCCTCCGCGCCCGGTCACATCAGCGTGAACGAACTCGAACTGTTCGCCGCGAAGTAGCGCTCAGCTGGCGCTCTTAGAGCGCCGGGCGGCGCGGCGTGGACGCCAGATCTCATCGAGGAACGAGGCGATCTCGTCCGTGAGGCGCTCGGGGCGCAAGCGCAGCTCGACCAGCGAGTCGGCTTCCAGCAGGCGCCCGTTCGGCAGCTCGGCGGCGAGCTGGCCCGCGTCGGAGAACGGGTGCACCGGGTCGCGCCGGTGGCCGAGCACGAGCACGGGCATCGTGAACGTGCGACGCTCGCTGCGATGGGGCGCGATGCGTCCGAAGAACAGCCCCTGCAGCAGCGCGCCTCCAGGACCCGGTTCCTGGCGGATGGTGTCGAGCAGGACGTTGCCGTAGAGGGGCAGCAGCCGGCGCGGGATCGCCCGCGCGCCGCGTGCGAGCAGCCGCATCGCGGGCTCGCCGAAGGTCAGCGCGAGCAGAATCGGCGTGAACGTGAGCGCCGAGGCCGGCAGCGCGTTGTCGAGGACAGGCATCTCGACCACCATCCCGCGCAGGCGCTCGGGCGCTCGGGAGGCGACCTCCAGCGCGGTGTTCGCACCGAGCGAGGTGCCCATCACCGCCGCCTCTCCCAGCTCGAGGTGATCCATCAGCGCCAGCAGCTGCTCGGCGAACGCGCCCATCGAGTAGCGCCACATGTCGCGCGGACGATCCGACTTACCATGGCCGAGCAGGTCTACCGTGATCACGCGATTGCCGCGCGCCGCGAGCGCTTTCGCCAGCGGCCGGTGCATCTCCTGGGAGAGCAGCAGCCCGTGCACCAGGATCAGTGGCCGCCCGGCCGCCTGTGCGCTGGTGGCGGGGCGCGCGCGTCGGCCCGAGGAGGTGACGACCGCCGCCGGCCCTCCGCCGAACTCGGTGTAGGCGATGCGCTGGCCGTCGAAATCGAACGTGGGCATCGCACTCAGCCTACTCCACCCGTGCGCGCCCAGACACCGGGGAATGGCGCGGGTACTCCTGAGGAGGTCCGCGAGACACGGATCCGGGCGACGCCGTGGTTCGCCCGGATCCTGTGCCCTCTTCCCTCTCCTCTGGTCGATACTGCTCCCTACGGACGACAAGGCAGGGTGGCCGTCCGTCTGGTGACCACCGATTAGAACCCGCCACGACCGGCGAAGGTGCGCTAGGTTTGGATAGATGGCCAAACAGGCGCGCATCCTGGCCGGGCAGACCGCCGCGATCACCGGCGCCGCGCGCGGAATCGGCCGCGCGACCGCGCAGGCATTGACGCGTGTCGGCGTGCGCGTGGCGATCGGAGACCTCGACCTCGAGACGGCTCGCAAGACGGCCTCAGAGCTCGGACCGACGGCCGTCGCCCTGAGCCTGGACGTGACCGAGCGCGAGTCGTTCGCGCGGTTCCTCAACGACACCGAAGCGCAGCTCGGCCCGGTGGATGTGCTGATCAACAACGCCGGCATCATGCAGGTCGGCAGGTTCCTGGACGAGGACGATCTGACGGCGCAACGGATGGTCGACATCAACATCCACGGCGTGATCCTCGGCATGAAGCTCGGCCTGGAGCGGATGGTCGCGCGCGGGCACGGGCACATCGTGAACATCTCCTCCCAGGCCGGAAAGTTTGGCGCCCCCGGAGGCGCGACGTACTCGGCGACCAAGCACGCGGTCGTGGGACTGACCGAGGCGGTGCGGGGCGAGCTGCGGATGATGGGACTCGCCGACGAGGTGCTGCTCAGCTACGTGATGCCGTTCGTGGTCAACACCGAGCTCGGTGGAGGGCTGGGGCAGGCGCGGGGGCTGAAGAACCTGCAGCCCGACGACGTGGCCGAAGCGATCGTGGATGCGCTCCGGCACGGAACCGTCGATGTGTGGGTGCCACATTCGGCGAAGCGCACGAACGCGCTGGGGACGCTGCTCCCGCGCAGGCTGGCGGAGGGTATGGCGCGTGCGTTGAAGGCCGACCGGGTGCTTGCCGACGCCGATCCGCACGCACGCCGGGCGTATGAGCTGCGCGCGTCCGCGTCCGAGCCTGGGCTGGAGTCCGGCTCTGAGCCCGCGCGGATCGAGGAGACGACAGGTTCCTGATCGCCCGCTTGGTGGGTATTGGGGGGCGAGCCCACGCGGGATGGAAGCCCGGGCTGGACGACCGTGCTGTACGCGTGTGCCGTGCAGGGCGCTTTCGACACCGATCCTGCTGAGCGGATCGGAGTTTGAGGCGGCCCGTCGCTGCTAGTCCGTGGGCTCTGAGGCGAGCCACTCGGCGATGAGCCTGCCGAGCTCCGGTCCGCGATCCTCCTGCAAGAAGTGCCCACCGCCCTCGATCAGCCGCGGTGGGGGCTGGCCAATGGAGGAGGCAAAGCGCTCGCCCACGGCCGGTGGCAACACCGGATCGGAGTCGCCCCACAG
Source organism: uncultured Solirubrobacterales bacterium (assembly GCA_963708315.1). GTDB lineage: Bacteria > Actinomycetota > Thermoleophilia > Solirubrobacterales > Solirubrobacteraceae > Palsa-744. The sequence continues at coordinate 32,586 of OY970204.1, forward strand.
CATCAGCGTCGGGCGGCGGTCCTCGCGCAGCGCTCGCACCACGCGCTCTCCGGCGGCGGCGCCGGGCGCGTCGGGCGCTTGCGGGACGAGCTGGGGGAATGCGCGCGCGGCGGCCTTGGAGGCCGCGTCGGGATAGGGCGCCTCATACGCGGCGATGACCTCATCACCGGGGTCTGAGTGGCAGCCGCCGCGGACCAGCATGCCGATCGGCAGGTCCTCGGTGCGGGCGGTGAAGTCACGAAACGCCAACCATGCGTCGGTCATGCGCTGATGGCCGGTGAACAGACCCGTGTCGAGGATCACGATGCGCTCGATGCGCTCTGGGTGTTCGACCGCCAGGCGCAGTCCGATCGGCCCGCCCCAGTCGTGCACGACGATCGTGGTGTCGCTCAGGTCGAGGTCCTCCAGCAGCGTGGCCGCGTAGGCGACGTGGCGGTCGTAGGAGTACCAGCCCATGTCCAGCGGCTTGTCCGAGCGACCGAAGCCGACCATGTCCGGCGCGATCGCGCGGTAGCCCGCGTCGCGCACGGGCGGGATGAGATGGCGCCACAGAAACGACCAGGTGGGCTCACCGTGCATGAATAGCACCGGCGGACCATCACCCTCATCGATGTGGGCCAGACGCAGACCCTCGACGTCGCGGTAGTGGGGCTCGAACGGATAGTCGGGGAGGTTCGCGAAGGCCTCCTCGGGTGTGCGGGCGAACTCAAGCATGGTTGCGATCCTACGCCTGCGCTTCGGCTCGCGCCGCGTCGTGACGCCGCCGGGTCGCTTGGCTTTGGTGATGGGCGCAAGTCGCCGTGTCTGACCCGGCCGTCGAGCCCATCAAAGGGACGCATGCGTTAGGCTCGCGCGATGCACGCGCTGGCGATCCAACTGGCGCCGATCATCGGCGCGGAGAAGAGCAAGGTCCCGTTCTATATCGCCGGCGGCGCGCTGGTGGTATGGGCGGTGATCCTCTCGATGGCGCTGGGCATGCGCAAACCTGACTTCCCCGGTAGCGCCATGGGCGAGCGGGCGGTGATCGCGATCACGGTCGTGCTCGTGCTGGCGACTGCCTCGATGGCCGTCGTGACCTCAGGAACGCCCGCCAAGGCGTCCGAGCCTCCCGGTGGTGGCTCCGTCGAAGTCGGGGAAACGAGCGGCAAGTAGTGAAGCTGTACGTCTGCTGGGGAACGTTCGCGACCCCCCGGCCGGGCGGGCATCCGTGCCGCAACGCCTACCTGGCGCTCAAGCAGGCCGGATATGAGCCGGAGATCGTGAAGTCCTACGGCCTGGCGCCGCTGCCGGGCGTGTTCAATCGCACGCGCGGACGGCTGGAGGTGAGCGAACTGACGGGCGATCGCTGGGTGCCGACGCTTCTGCTTGACGACGGCGCCGTGCTCGACGGCTCGCGCTCGATCATCGACTGGGCGAGCGCTAACCCGGCGTAGCTCCGGCGCGGTGCCCCGATCGAGGGCCCGCGCGTGTCGCGTGCTCGCAGGTCGCGATACTCCAGTTCGGTGTCCCCCCGCGAGGCGGCCCTGCCTAGGGCGAGAGCAAACAGGGCGCTCAGTCCTACGATGCCCAATGCCGCGACCAGAATGGATGTGGACGAAATCACCGCGTCAGCCCTCCGCAGTCGTTCTCCCTCGTGCACAGTCGCACAAGCCGTGGACGTACATCTACGGGTATGCCCGAATGGAATCCGCTATGTCCGCAATACTTCGACGTAGGACTGGGGATACCCCCGTGCGACGACGACTAAACATCGGTCTCTGGATCGAGGAGAGGATCGGCTCTATGGACGTTCTGGCAAGGCTCGACGAGGCAAGGAGCGCGACGAACGTGCTCGAGCACCCGTTCTACGAGCGCTGGAGCGCCGGCGAGCTGAGCGCTCAGGAGCTGAGTGTGTATGCGGGTGAGTACAGCCACGCCGTGCTCGCGCTGGCGCGAGCGTCCGAGCAGGTGGCCGCGAAGGCTGGACCGGAGCACCGAGCTGGGTTGGAGCGCCATGCCGAGGAGGAGGCCGCGCACGTGGCGTTGTGGGACGAGTTCGCCCGCGCCGCCCGCCCGCGGGACGTGGGCGCTGGCGACGCGCCGGTGGGCCCCGCGGCGCAGACCGAGGCGTGCGTCGCGGCTTGGACGGCCGGGGCGGACGCGTTGGAGCACCTGGCCGTGCTGTATGCGATCGAGGCGAGCCAGCCGGAGATCTCCAGGACCAAGCTGGAGGGGCTGACCAAGCACTACGGGTATGTCGCCGAAGGACCCGCGGTCGAGTACTTCACGCTGCACGAGCGGCTCGATGTCGAGCATGCGCGCCAGGCGGGCGAGCTGATTCGGGAGCTGCTCGACGGCCGCCCCGACGCCGAGGCGGTGGCCGACAGGATGCTCGCGCGCGCGCAGGCGGCGCTCGCGGGCAACTGGGAGCTGCTGGACGGCGTCGAATCGCTGGTGGCCGTCGAGGCGTAAGTCCCCGCCGGGCAAGAGCCTTACCGTCGTCGCCACGCCGACGGCCCGCGGACTATCGCGGTGTGCTGGCTTGCGGGCGTAGCCGCCAGGCGAACAGGACGGCAGCGACGGAGGTCGCAAGGTTGAGGCTGGATACGCCCGCGCGCATCGGGATCGCGATGCGCGCGTCGGCGCGCGCGAGTAGCCCAGGGCTCAGCCCGTGGCGCTCGGTCCCGAACGCGAGGATTGCCCGGGGGGGCAGTGCCGCCGGCTCCAGGGGATCGCCGTCCGGGTCGAGCGCCAGCAGCGGACGCCCGGGCGCGGGCGGAAGTCCCTCTGGCAACCGCGCCACGGGCAGCGCGTAGTGCAGGCCCGCGCCACCGCGCAGCGCGTCGGGATGCCAGGGGTCATGACCCCCCGTCGTGAGTACCGCGGCGGCGTTCGCGGCTGCGGACACGCGCACGCAGGCGCCCATGTTGCCGAGGTCGCGCGGATCCTCCAGCAGGATCACCGGCGCAGGACGCGGGTCGGCAAGCGCGGCGGCCGGGTCGATCGCGGGACGCTCGGCCAGAGAGACCACCCCGGTCGAGGGCGTAAGGGGCGCGAGCTCGGCGAACACGTCGGCCGGGACCTCGCGCGCGAGCGCGAGCATCCGCGCGGACACGTCGGGCGCGAGCTGCGTGGCGAGTCGCTCCAGATCAGTCACATCGGCGCAGAGCACCTCCAAGACGGTGGCGTCGAAGCGCAGGGCGTGCTTGAGCGGGTGCAGCCCCTCGAGCACCGCCAGCGACGGATCACGCCGCGCGCGGCCGTAGCGGGGGATCAGCGATCCGTCGGTCGAGCCTCCAGGCACCGGGCGATCATAGGATGGGGAGATGGCGACGCGCGCGGCGGTGGTGTTCGACAACGACGGGCTGCTGCTCGACACCGAGGAGGCGTGGACACGCGCCGAGGTGACATTGTTCGCCCGGCGAGATCGGGTTTTCACGGTCGAGCACAAGCGCTCGCTGATCGGCTCTGCGCGTGCGGAGGCGGCGGCGAAGCTCGAAGCGATGCTGGAGCGCGACGGTGAGGGCGAGACGTTGATGGACGAGCTGCACGGGCTCGTGATGGAGGAGGTGCTCGCCGGCGTCGAGCCGCGTCCGGGGGCCCTGGAGCTGCTCGAGCGGTTGGCGGACGCTGGCGTGCCGGTGGCGGTCGCGTCGAACTCTCAGCGCGAGTTCGTGCAGCGCACGCTGGGTGGCGCCGGGCTGCTGGACGGCCGCTTCGCGACGGTCGTGTCGGTCGAGGACGTCGCTCACCCTAAGCCCGCGCCGGACATCTACCTGGAGGCATGCCGGCGCTTGGGCGCCGAGCCGGGGGCGTGCGCCGCGCTGGAGGACTCTCCGACCGGAGTCTCGTCGGCGGCCGCGGCGGGGATGTATGTGGTCGGGGTGCCCTACTTCGCCGGCGGGGAGCTGCCGGGCAGCGACCTGCTGGTGGGTAGCCTTGCCGATCCGGCGGTGTCCGCGGCGCTTGGGTTGGGGTAGCGATGACGGGGAGCGTGGCGTTGCCACGGCGGTCCCGATAGCTTGTCAAGTCGCCTGTACGATCGCGCTCACACGTCCGCGAGCGCTGACCAGCACAGCGGTCCCGCTCGCCAATGCCTGCTCCCCGCGCACCCTCGCGATCAGCGCCTCTGCACCCGGTTGCTCTGTGGGGCGGATGTGCAGCAGAGCGTCGTGTCCGTAGTAGAGGCACTGCTCGACCGTGCCGGGCAGACCATCGCCGGACTCACCGCCCGAGCTCACTCGCAGCTGCTCAGGGCGCACGATCACAACCCCGTGTTTGAGACCGGGCGCTCTCGTTGGGTCGGGGCGCAGCTGGAGTTGACCGAGGGTGGTGTGCGCCCAACCATCCTCAAACTTGGCCTCGACGAGGTTGGCGGCGCCGAGAAAGCTCGCCAGGCGTGCGTCGACCGGAGTGCTGTAGAGCTCCGCCGGGGTCCCCTGTTGAACGATCGTGCCATCGCGCAGCACCGCGACCGAGTCCGCCAGCGACAGCGCCTCCTCCTGGTCGTGCGTCACGAGTACCGTGGTCGCGCCCTGTTTGCGTAGCAGCGCGCTCACTTCCTCGCGCACCGTGCTCCGTAGGGAGGCGTCCAGGGAGGAGAAGGGCTCGTCCAGGAGCAGCACCTCCGGGCGGCGCGCGAGCGCGCGTGCGAGTGCCACCCGTTGCTGCTCGCCTCCAGATAGTTGGTGTGGGTAGCGCCGCGCCAGGGGCACGAGCCCGACCAGCTCCAACAGCTCTTGGACGACATCAGTGCGCCGCTGCGCGCGTGAGAGACCGAACGCGATGTTCGCCTGCACATTGAGGTTGGGGAACAGCGCTCCTTCCTGAGGCACATAACCGATGCCTCGTCGCTCGGGCGCGACGTATATGCGATGCCCGTCGTCGAGCGTGTGCGTCCCGAGCGCGATACGCCCGCGCTGGACGCGCTCAAAGCCCGCGATCGCGCGCAGCAGGGTCGTCTTGCCACAGCCCGACAGGCCCAGCACGGCGACCAACGATCCGGCCGGGACGCTCAGGTTCACGCCGGCCAGCACCGGCGCGGACGATGATGATGGCTCTCTCGAGGCATACCCCTTCCACAGATCGAGCACCCACAGATCGCTGCCCGAGTCCGCTTGCGTGGCCGGGTGGCTCGTCGAGCTCATGTCCGACCCATCCGTGCGAGCTTGGCCATGCGCAGGCTGAGCAGGTACACCGGGATCGCGGAGATCAGCACCATCAACCCCGCATAGGGAGCCGCCGCGCCGTAGGAGAAGTCGCTCGTATACGCCCAGAACTGAGTGGCGAGCGTATCCACGCCGGTCGGCCTCAGCAGCAACGTCGCTGTCAGCTCGGTGCAGGAGGAGATGAACACGAGCGCGAATGCCACGCCCAGCCCCGGCGCGATCAGCGGCAGGATCACGCGCAGCCAGACCGTCGCCGGGCGCCGTCCCAGCGAGCGGCCGACCTCCTCCAGGCGTGGCGGGGCAAGCGCCAGCGCCGCCCGTACCCCCACCACCGCCAGCGGCAGGAACAGAATCGCGTAGGCCACCATCAGCTCCAGCGCGCTCTCGTATAGCGGCAGTGCATAGCGCACCGTGAACGACACCAGCCCCAGCGCCACGACCAGCCCGGGAAGCGCCTGGGGCAGGAGCGCGAGACGCTCGATCAGGATCGTGAGCCTGTTGCGATGGCGCATCGCCGCGACCGTCACCGGGATCGCCAGGATCGTGGCCAGCGCCGCGGCGCCCGCGCTGAACTCCGCCGTGTGAGCCGCGTCGGTGAGGATCGACGCCGGCGGCAACGTCGTCGAGCCGCCGTGGATCAGCCAGTACACCAGTGAGCTGAGAGGCACCACGAGGGACAGACCGCACAGCGCGAGCAGGCCGCTCAGTGCAAGGATCGTCCAACGGCGCCTCAGCCGCACCCTCACGCCGGCGCGGCGGGCGCCCTGGCCGCTGCGCGTCCAGCGCCCGCGACGGACCAGGGGCAGCTCGCCGGCGAGCGCCGCCACCCCGAGCGCCACCAGCACCAGCGACAACGCGCAGGCCGCCGCGGTGTCGAACCCGAGCTTGAACTCGGTGAATATCGCCACCGTGAACGTCTGGTACTGGACGATCTCAAACGCCCCATACTCGGCTAGCAGCCCCAACGTCACGAGCAGACAGCCCCCGAGCACCGCCGGCAGCATCTGACGCAGCGTCACCTTCCAGAACACTCGCCACGGCCCCAATCCGAGGCTGCGCGCGACCTCCTCGAGCGCCGGGTCCACCCCGGACAGGCCGGCGAGGGCGGGCAGATACACCAGTGGGTAGAGCGACAGCGTCATGATCATCACCGCCGCCCAATATCCGTGCAGGCTGTGATCGATGGAGACCCAGCCGAACCCGATCACGAAGTCCGGGATGCCCAACGGCAGCACCAGCAGCACCGCCCAGATACGGCGCGCCGGGATCATCGTGCGCTCCACGCACCAGGCCGCGGCGACCCCGATCACAGCGCACAGCGCCGTGCTCACCACCACAAGGCGCAGCGTGTTCCAGAGCAGCACGGCCGTGTTGTGGCGCAGCAGCAGTCGCGACGTCGCGCTCCACCCCGACTGCTGCGCCTCGACCACGAGGAACACCAGTGGCAATAGGACGAGACCGGCCGCGATGCTCGCACCGAGCATGGTCACCAGCGGTGGGCGTCGCCTCCGCGAGAAGGCTCGCGCCCACCTGTCTGCGATGCCGAGTCGAGTGGGCGCGAGGGTGTTCATGGTCTGCGAGTCGACACGGCCGGAGCTCAGATCTGGGTCATGGCCGGATTGTGGGTGCGGCTTGCATCACAACAGACCGAGCTTTTGCTCGAGCGCCAACGACGCGCTGCCGTCGCCCAGTTCCGAGAGCGTAATCGACACGGGCTGCAGCTGGCCGAACGGACGCAGCGCGCTCGCCGGCGCCACCCCCGGACGCAGCGGATACTCATAGCTGTGGCTGTGGGCGATCACTTCCTGTCCTTCTTTGCTCACCAGGAACGCCACGAACGCTTGTGCCGCGGCCTGGTGCGAGCTGGACCGCAGCACCGCCGCGCCCGACACGTTCAGCAGATTGCCCGGATCGCTCGGGGCATAGTAGTGAAGCGCGGAGTGCAGGCCGCCCTTACCGACCTCGTCGCGCAGGCGATACCAGTAGTAGTGGTTGATCAGTCCGATCGCGCTCTCACCGTTGTTGACCTGCGTCACGACCGTCTCGTTGTCGGGATAGATCTTGCTGTTGGTCTTGATGCCCTCGAGCCATTTTTCGGCGGCGGCTGCCCCATCGAGCTTGGTGATCGCGGCGATCAGCGGTTGGAAGTCGGTCTCTGAGGGCGCCACCCCCAGCTTGCCTTTCCACTGCGGCTGGGCGAGCGCCAGGATCGAGCTCGGCAGGCTGGTAGGCGAGATCTGGCTGGTGTTGTAGACGAGCACCGATACGCGTGCGGAGACTCCCACCCAGTCACCCTGCGAGGAGCTGTAGCGGACAGGGATGGCCGCGAGTGTGGTGGGGGTGAGATGGGCGAGCAGGTTCTGCTCGCGCAGGTGTTCCAGCACGGGGGTGTTCTCCGTATAGAACACGTCCGCGGGCGAGCTGGAACCCTCCTGGATGATCTGGTTTCCGAGTTCGGCCTCATCGGCGGAGCGCACGTTCACCTTCACGCTCGTGTGCTTTTCAAACGCGCCGACGAGCTTCGCGGTGGTCTGTTCGTGCTGGCCGTTGTACAGCGTGATCGACTGGCCCGCGAGCGAGCCGGGAGTGGATGAGGTGCCGTTCGCAGCGCCCGTGGCCCCGGTCGAGGACCCGCCGGACCCGCCGCACGCGACGAGCATGAGAGCCGCGACGAGCATCGCTGCGCCGGCGATCGAGAGCTTGATGTTGCTGCGCATATGTCGGTCTCCTGTGTGGGCTCGCCCTGGGCGAGGTGGGTTCTACTGTCGATATCCGATCCACCCGATCGGGATTGGATCGGCAAGTTATCACAAGAAGTTAGGGTGCCCTAACAAGAGAGGGACTTCGTACGTCTCGGCCGCTCGCTTAGTGCGAGGCCCTGGCGCCCCGAGCCGCTCTGGGGAGCCGTCGAGCCGGAGGTGGCATGAAGAGCTACCGAGTAGAACGCGCTACGCTCGGTGCAGCCGTCGTCCGTCCGGTGCTTATGCCGACTCTCCCGTGCGCGCGGCGCTCGATGCGTGAGAGTGGGCAGATCGAGGACTGATGGCGTCCAGTACCGCCGATAAGGACACTGGGCCCGGAATGCTCGCAGCAGCCATCTCGAACGCGATGGTGCAGCTCCTGCATCGCTATACCGGGCGAGGCCCGGTCCGAGCTCGAACGACGATCGGAGAGGACCTGATCGTGTGCGTCATGGGTGCCACCTTGACCAAGGCTGAGCTGAGCCTCGTGCGGGACGGCAAGCACGACGTTGTGCTGCATGGCCGCAGAGCGTTTCAGGACACGATCCAGGCCGACGCGGAAGACGTCGTCTACGAACTGACGGGTCGCCGGGTGAGCGCGTTCATGAGCACCAATCACATAGACCCGGATCTGGCTGTCGAGATCTTTGTTCTCGATCCTGCCTGACGGGCTGCGTCTGCGCGTGTATGGAACACGCGCGAGCGTTTGGTCTACTCGCGCCGCCCGATGGCAATGGGAGTACGCTCGATGGGCACCCATCGGAAGTGTGCCGGTCGGACCGGCCGAGCACGCGGCCAGGAAGGGGGCATACCCATGACCCCCATGCAGGTAGATAACGCGATGCGCGGGACCGGCGAGGACATGGTCGTTGGCGAGCACGAGACGCTCGATCGGATCGCCAACGTGGTCGTGACGGTCGTCCCGCTCGGATTGCTCGGCTGGGCGTGCTGGCTGGCGTGGGGCGGGGTGCTGCACTGGCAGGACCTGCTCGTGCTGGCGATCACGTATGTCCTGACAGGCCTCGGGGTGACCGTCGGCTACCACCGCCTGTTCACCCACCGCAGCTTCAAGACGGGCCCGACGATGCGAGTCCTGCTGGGCGCCCTCGGCTCGGCCGCGATCGAGGGACCTGTGATCGAGTGGGCCTCCACCCACCGCCAGCACCACCGCTTCTCCGATCGTCCGGGGGATCCCCATAGCCCCCACACCGAGCACGGCGATGGTTGGACCGGCGCGCTGCGTGGTCTGTATCACGCGCACGTCGGCTGGACGTTCGGTGGTGCCGGCAGCGGCCGCGCCAGCTCTGAGCGTTACGCCAAGGACCTCCTGGCCGACCCGGCCACGCGCTTTGTCGATCGCGCTTTTTTGCTGTGGGTCGTGCTCGGCATGGCGCTCCCGTTCGGGCTCGGCGTGGCGCTCACCGGGTCGATCATCGGCGGGCTCACAGGACTGCTGTGGGGCGGGGCGGTGCGCATCCTGTTCCTGCACCACGCGACGTTCTCGATCAACTCGCTGTGCCACTTCTTCGGGCGCCGCCGGTTCGAGACGAACGACGAGTCGCGCAACCTGCTGTGGCTCGCGGTGCCCACGCTCGGTGAGGCGTGGCACAACAACCATCACGCCTTTCCGACCTCCGCCCGGCATGGCTTGCGCTGGTGGCAGCTCGATCCGTCCGCATGGTTGATTTGGGGGCTTGAGCGGGTCGGGCTTGTGTGGGACGTCGTACGCGTCACTCCCGAGCGCCAGCTGGCCAAGGCCACGACGGTGAGCGCCTCATGAGAGAGGAAACGGAGTAAGGGATGCACGCCGATCTGGAGCAGTGGAGGGAACGGGGCGGGTATTTCGACTACCTAGGGTTCAAGGTGTTCTTCATCAAGGAGGGCGTCGGACCCAACCTCCTGCTCGTGCATGGGTATCCGTTCAACTCCCACGACTGGTCTGAGATCTGGCCGGAGCTCACGAGTCGCTTCACAGTGATCGCGCCGGACATGCTCGGTATGGGGTTCTCGGACAAGCCGGTCGCCTACGAGTACTCCGTGCACGACCACGCCGACATGCACGAAGCCCTGCTGGCGGATCTGGGCGTCGAGGAGTGTCATGTGCTCAGCCACGACGTCGGGGACTCCGTGGCCCAGGAGATGCTGACACGCCACGACATCGCAGAGCAATCGCCCCGCGCGTTGCGGATCGACTCCATCACATGGCTCAACGGGGGAATGTTCTACGAGGCGTATACGCCGCGGCTCGCACAGGTCCTGATGTCAAAGACGCCTCTGGGAGGAGTGGCGGCCAAGTTTCGCCACACGTCGCTGATGCGGACACTTACTACCCGCACGATCAACGAAATGTTCGGGCCTAACACCAAGCCCTCGCCGGAGCTGATGGAGAAGTTTCACCAGATCCTCGAGTACAACGACGGCAAGCGAGTAAGTCACCAGGTCGGCCGGTTCGTGATCGACCGCGAGCACCACCGCAACCGCTGGGTGCGGGCGATGCGACAGACCCGTGTGCCGATGAGGCTGATCGACGGACCGTGCGATCCCAACTCTGGGCAGCACATGGCCGACCGTTATCTGGAGGTCATCCCCAATCCGGACGTCGTCATGCTGGACCCGGCGATCGGCCACTGGCCGCAGATCGAGGATCCGGCGGGGGTGACGAAGTACTTCCTGGAACACGTCGAACGGGTGGCGGATCTGAGCGGCGCGCGCTCCTGATTGCCGGGTCGCCCGCGCCGGACCCGTCGTCGCGAGGAGTCACGACGGGCGGGACGTTCTCTCAGCCGGTGTTGGCGGGCGTCAGCACGATCACCGGGATGACGCGCTCGGTTTTCTGTTCGTACTCGGCGAACTGCGGGATGCGTTCGGCCTGTGTGCGATAGAGGCGCTCGCGCTCCTCGCTGGCGGCCTCGCTGGCGAGAACCTCGATCGTGTCGGTGCCGACCTCAATCGTGACGTTCGGATGGGCCTTCAGGTTGTAATACCAGTCGGGGTTGGTCGGTGAGCCGGCCTTCGAGGCGAACACGACGTAGCGCCCATCATCGCTCTGGTAGGCGAGCGGGTTGATTCGGCTCTTGCCCGACTTGGCACCGGTGTGGTGCAGGAGCAGCAGCGGCATACCCTCGAACATGTCGCCCACGCGCCCTTCGTTGGCGCGGAACTCCTCGATGATCTTGGCGTTGAAATCGGTGGGTGAGGTAGACATGGTGTTCCTCCGGAGATCGACGGGGAGGGCGAGTGCCGACCAAAGGCTAGCAACGGGATCAGCCTCTTCGGCGCGCCCGGCGGGCGGCAGATCAGGTTCGAGACCGTCAGCGTGACGCAAGCGAGGCAGGTGGCGTTTCTGCGCCTGCGGCGTGGAACAAGCGCGGTTGAGGCTGCGTGAGCCGGTGGTCCAAACGTCAGCGAGGCGATTGCGTCTGGCGCGGGGGTCCGCTTTGCACACGCGGAAATGGCAGCGGGCTGGCAGCGGGCTAATACTCCACGAGCGCGTGCGAGGTGGGATCATCGCGCACGAGCATGTGCACGATGCCCTGTGTGAGTAGCGCCAGTGCCGTGGCGAGGGCGAATGCGGCTGCGGTGTCCAGCCGGTGCAGCGACACGGCCAGCGTGAAGCAGAACAGCGCAAACGCGCCGAACCCGCTGAGCAGTCCGCGTAGCAACCGCAGCAGGTCATCGGTGCCGCGCTGAGCATGCGTGAATGTGGCGAGCACAGTCGCGATGATCGGGAACGGCGCGAGCAGTCCGCTGAGCTGGGGACCAAGCCAGCCAGCAACGGCGGTGAGCGTCAGCACGAGTGCGAGCGCGCATATCGCCCGCATGGGGAGATCCCAGGGAGGAGGTATGGCATCCGCGCGCAGATCCTGACCGGGACTGGGGAGCGAGGTGAGCCCGACCAGTAGCGCCGCGACTGCTAGGCCGAGGGCGACCCCGGCCGGCAGCGACAGTGCGCTGAAGCCGACAGTCGCGGCAGAGAACGCGAGCCAGCCGGCGAGCATGCTCGCACCCCAGAAGAAGCGACCGGCGAGGCGACCGTAGACGACCACGAACGTGATCAGTGAGACAAGACCCAGCAGAGTCGCGGTGGCGGCGGTGGCGGCGAACTCCCGTCCGTGGGCAAGCGCGTATGCGAGCAGGATCGGACCGGCGACGACCGGCAGTCCGGCGATCAGGCCGCCGATTCGTGGGCCGAAGCGGCGGGCAGCGAGCGAGGCGCCGACCACGAAAGCAGGGGCGAGCAGCAGCTTGACGGCGAGCAGGGTCACGCGCGGATGATTGCGCAGACGCACGAAATCTGAACCGACGTTCCGTGTGCCCGCGTTCGTATTGACTACGGTTCATGGAGCTAGTCGACCCGCTGCGTGGCCGTGTCGGGCGGGCTTGTGTCGCTTGATGAAGCGCGTTAGCCCGGTCTGCCCGTCGCTCGTTCGATCACAGGCTATCTTCGCTTGGTCGGGCGTGGCGGCCAGCTCCCGAGGAGGTTCATTGCCTCCTTGGACTTCGAGCCGGGCTCGGCGATATAGGCGAACATGACCAGGGCCTGCGCTCCCCACGATCGGAGCCCACGAACACAACTCACGGAGAACGCCATGCAGATCACGAGAAACTCGATCGAGACCACACCCGGACCCAGCGACTGGTTCACCGGCACCGTCTACATCGACACCGTCGCGACACCATCAGAGCCATCCCGAGTGCAGGCCGTCAGCGTCCACTTCACTCCCGGTGCCCGCACCGCGTGGCACACCCATCCCAACGGCCAGACGATCTACGTCACCGAAGGCATCGGGGTGTGCCAGCGTCGTGGCGGCCCTATCGAGGTCATCCGACCTGGTGACCGCGTGTTCTTCGAGCCAGGGGAGGACCACTGGCACGGCGCCGCCCGAAACCGCTTCATGACCCATATAGCGATGCAACAGGTAGACGACCAAGGCAGCCCGGTCACATGGGGCGAACACGTCACCAACGACGAATACAACGCCGCGCCAGCGTCATAGCTCGCCGCGCGACTACACCGAGTGGAGCTCTCTACAGGCGCCAACGGTCCGCGTTGACTGCTGCGAGTGGAGCCAACCGGGATCGAACCGGTGACCTCCTGCTTGCAAAGGCGACCGGGTGCTTAGCGGGTAGCACCCATAGTGCTTAGACGCCTGATTTTACGTGGATTTGGGAAGCAGTGACGTTCGTGAGTGGCGGTTGTTTTCCGTGCCTGCTTCGTCCCTGCTTCGTCCCACTTTGCGATCCACAGTCCGCACCAGCGCAGACACCAGCAATCGGCGAAGCGGATTAGCGAGTAAGATCACGGCGTAGGCGGCTTGCGGAAGCGACATCGTTGACTCCCGGAGCGCTCAAGGATTTCACGTCGATCCGCTCGGGCTAGCCGGGATTGAGCGTAGGTCGAACTCGCCGGAGCTTTAGTGACCCGGACTACGCGCCTGATTTACGTGCAGGTACGGGCTGTTTCGGAGGCACCTTCGCCGATCTCATCGACGTGACATTTGACGGACCCCGGCGACCTTCGCGTAGCTTGACCGCCACCGCAACGTCCTCGTCTGCCAGCAGCTGCTGCGCCAGATGTTCGACAACGGGCCCCACAAGCTCCTGCGCTGACCTAAGCGAGCGCACGAAGACTGCCGCCTCAAGAGCGTCCAGGGCCTCCCTTGACAGGCGCACGTTCAGCTGCGATGTTTTCACGTAGAATCTAGATCCTAGATATTACTGTCCGATGCCCAGAGTATCGTAAAGCGCATGCCCTCCGATCGCGAATCACGACAGCCCGACGACATCGCCACCCAGATCACTCTGGGCCAGCAGCTAGTCGCCGCCAGCGGCGGACTCGCGGCAGCCAGCACAGGAAACGTTCCGCAGGATGCCGAGCGCGCAGCGCTCACGTCACTCGGGGATTCGCTGCGGTCAGCCGCGACCCAACAATCGATCGTCGCCATCTCCGGAGAGCTAGGGCTCGTCTCGGCTCGTGAGGCAGCCTACCTCGTAGACGCGGTCGGCCCGGATGCAGCCAAAGCGCTGGACGAGATGGCCAATGTGCTGATACATGCCGCAGAGGGGGCCGTGGATGCAAAGGACACGAAGAGCTTCGATCGTGTTCGGCAACTACTTCTCGCCCTGAGCGAGTTGCGCCTTGCCCAGGCAAGGAACGTGGACCGCTCAGATCCGCCGGAGCTCTCGTGGCCGACGACACTGAGTTCCGTTTCGTAACGGCAAGCGTTCGCCGCGCCGCACGATTGCAGCGCGAGTATGTCGACTCCTTTCTTGGGACCGCAGACTCACAGCGGGCAATCGGAGAACAGTTCGCCGAGCTCTGTGACACGATCGAGCAGGTCGTTGGCGACTACGAGCGACGACATGCCACAACAACCGACGCAGTCGACCGCCGACTTATTCTCAACGCGGTACGGGAGTTGCTCGCGTGGACGCGAAACCTGCAACTGCGCTGCGCTTGGCTCGACGCAGCCGCGGAACCGCCGATCGACCTCGGATCCCTCTATTACCTTCGTAGCCTAGCCAAGGGCATCGTCCGCCCGGACTCCGAGTTCACCGTCGTCGCGGCACACGAGGGGTCGTACGCTACTGTCGTCAACCCATTCCGCGTACCAAGCATGCCAGTACCAATCGGCATCGTTCTGGTTGCGCTCGTGCCGCACCGCGAGATCCGGAGCGGACTGCTTCATCCGCTCCTCGCTCACGAGATCGGCCACGGGGTCGCCAAGGTCCACGGTTACACCGAGCAGCTCCGCACCAAAGTCACCCCTGGCAGGATCGAGAAAATGCTTGACCGCGGTGCACGGGAGACCGCGAAGGAATCAAAGCGCTTTGTCACGGAGGAGCGGGCCGTGCTCGACAAGCGCCTGGGGACATGGATAGAGGAGATCTTCTGCGATGCGATCGCGACGGCCTGCCTCGGCGCCACCTACCTCTTCTCATTTGCCACAGAGGTCTTGCCCGATGAGGTCGATGCAGCAGGACTCAAGCATCCGCCGACACGACAGCGGGTGCGGCTCATCCTGGCGCATCTAGATCGTCTCGGGTGGGGCCCTATCATTGATCGCGAAGCTCCCGGCTTCGCCGCGTGGGTGCGCGGCGTGGCCTCCGCGCCGCCGACGTCTCAGAGGCCTGCCGACGAGGCTCTACGGAAAGCCATCGATCTGGCTGCCAGACGCATCCAAGGCGCGGTTGACAAACACGTGGGCGCGAACATCGCCAAGCCCGACGAGGAGGCACTCGCGGCTGTAGCCGCGCTTCTGGAGCAGCACGTGCCACCCGCTCAGCACGACGACGGCACCCCGATCGCTCGCCCGATGATCATCGCCGGCTGCTGGCTTTCAGCGATGAAGACGCGTAGCGGCAATGTCGAGGCACTCGCAGATGCAGTTGACTCCGATGAGGTCGGGCAGCTGCTCCCCTACGCTCTAGAGCTCAGCGTCATCGTCGACCGGTGGCAGACTGCATGAGCATCCTCGGACGAAATGGCCTGAGGAAGGCGATACTGAAGCGGCCGATCGATCGCCGGCTCTTCGTCATGCCGCTAATCGATCCCAAGCAGATCGGCGATGCCTCAGTCGACGTTCGCCTCGGAACCCGCTTTCGCGTCCTACGGCGCACGCAAGACTCAGGACTAGATCCTCAAACAGTCGTGCAGTCAGAGGTCGAGCGAGGCCAAGAGGAGGTAGTCGTTCCCATCGGCGAACCGCTGTGGCTTCATCCCGGACAATTTGTCCTGGGTGCCACTCTCGAGTATCTGCGCTTTCCCAACGACCTCGCGGCTGATGTCGTTGGACGATCATCCTGGGGACGCGTCGGACTCCTTGTTGCCACTGCTGTATTGATCCAGCCCGGATACCGCGGCACCCTCACGCTGGAGCTCGTAAATCACGGAGACGGTCCCATCGCCCTCTATCCGGGCTCGCGGATCGCCCAACTTGTCGTTAGTCCCGTCCTCGAACCGTCGAAGGACTCATACTCAGGCAAGTACACGGGATCGACAGGACCCGAGGTCTCGCATATCGCCAAGGAGCGGGACGAGATCGCCGCACTGCGCCGCACCGCCGAACTGTTCTCCGAACCATAGACTCGCTACAGCCGATCTCAATGTGTCCAGAGGTTTGACGCCCGTCGGCTCCGGCTTCCTCCGAGAGCAGGCCTCGCCCAATTATCCCCAAGATGCCTGGGAGAGAAGACGTCCGGTCGAGGCCTTCCACCCGCTTCTGCGTATGTTCAACACGTCGCCATCTTCACAATCGCAGGATAGGAGGCGCATCGACCAAGCGGGAGAGTACCGTGGCTCGTAGCAAAGCGATCCCCGCACTCGCACCGGTCCACCTGCTTCGTCCCTGCCCAGATCGCTATCTAGCTCGAATCCCGAAAACTAGCTGATTTGCAGGGATTTAATATGGAGCCAGCCGGAATCGAACCGGCGACCTCCTGCTTGCAAAGCAGGCGCTCTCCCAGCTGAGCTATGGCCCCAAGACCACCGATCTTAGGGCAGTACGTATGGGACAGGACAGCTACTTGTCGAAGTCGAAGTCCCGCGGCGGGCGCTGCTCGAACCAGAGTCGCTCCTGCTCGGGGGTGTCGCGTAGGAAGTCGGGAGTCTCCTCGAGGACGTCCTCGACAGGCTCGTCTCTCGATCCGTCGGACTGATCGTCGGCAAGCTCATCGGACCCATCGACGGCGCCATCTCCAGGCATCTCCCATTCGAGCGAGTCCTCCGTGACTCCTGGCTCCTGAGAAGCGTCACTCGAAGGCGATCCGGCGACCGGTCCAGCAGAGCCCGGGCTGGACGGAGCACCGCCCTCATCCTCCAGCACCGTCCGCATGTCCAGCTCGGCCGTCTCTTGCCCCACGTTCGAGAAACCCTCGGGCTGCCCGGGATCATGTGCCTGAGACACATCCTCGTCGGAAAGGTCTTCTGGGACGGTGGTCTCACTATCGTTGTCGGAGGACTGTTTGCCCCGAACAGGTCCGAACACCTCGCTCTCCTCGCGAGAGACCAGCCCTGGATCAGCGCCTCGTAGGCGCTTGAGCTCCAGGTGCTCGCGGATAGCGTCGTCGAGCAATCCCATGCGCCGACAAACCATACTGCGCGGGACCGTGACGCTTCGCTACCGCCTAGCGATCTCGCCACTACACTTGCAGGTCCCTGCCCGGACTACAGCCGGGCGCGCGGGGCTATAGCTCAGTTGGGAGAGCGCCTGGATCGCACCCAGGAGGTCGCGAGTTCGAGTCTCGCTAGCTCCATTTTCTCGGAGGTTTGCGGACACTTTGTCCCGCCGGGATGGCGAGACACATCGCTCAGGCCGAGAGCAGCTCGATGCGATTGGCCCCACGGGTCCTGCGTGGAACCCCGGGCGCCGGTCAGCCGGGACAGTCGATCCAGCGGTACATAAGCCCGTCACGAACCTCGTGGTATGAGGGAGGGGCTGGCGGCGGGTCGTTGGAGAGCCGCGCGACCACCTCGTCGGCACCGTGTAGATGCTCCTCGACCGCGGTGGTCCAGTGAATGTCGGGATGGAGCAGCCGCTGCAGGCGCGTCCAGTCGCGACGTTCGATCGCATCGAGCACATCGCATACCGCCGGGACCTGCTCCGCCATGTTCAGAACGCTAGGGCACGAGAAAAATCCTGACCGACCACGAGCGGTTCCTTGCTCACTCGCATACGCACGGTCTTTCGGGCGTTGTAGCTGAAGCCCAAGTGGGGCGGGCGCGTCGTTGCGAAGTCGCGTCATAGTCATACTCTCAACTGCCCATGGCTTCCCAAGCACAGATGAAGACGGTCCTCGTGACGGGCGGCGCAGGATTTCTGGGGAGCTGGTGCGTGATCGATCTTCTGCGCCGCGGCTACGTCGTGCGTGCGACGGTGCGAGATCTCTCGCGCGAGGCGGCGCTGCGCGCTGTGGTCGCCGGAGAGGTTGACGCCGGCGACCGTCTCTCGGTGGTGGCCGCGGATCTGCGCGAGGAGGCGTGTTGGGAGCGGGCTGTCGAGGGATGCGACTACGTCCTGCATGTCGCCTCCCCCTTCCCCCCGACGCAGCCGAAGGACCCCGACGAGCTGATCGTACCGGCGCGGGAGGGCACCCTGCGGGTCCTAAGGGCCAGCCTCGACGCGGGTGTGGAGCGTGTGGTGGTGACCTCCTCGATCGCGGCGATCACCGGCGGGCTGAAGCCTGGCTCGCTACCGCTTACCGAGGACGATTGGAGCGATCCCGACAATCCCAAACTGACGCCGTACGCGCTCTCGAAGACGCTCGCCGAGCGCGCGGCCTGGGATTTCGTGCGCGAGCGGGGCGAAACCGAGAAGCTGGTGGTGGTCAATCCCGGCGCCATCCTCGGTCCCGTGCTGAGCGACGATTGCTCCTCCTCGATCGGGATAATCGAACGGTTGCTGGGGGGGATGCCCGGCGTGCCGCGGATCGGTTTCAACACCGTCGATGTCCGCGACGTCGCCGATCTTCAATACAGGGCGATGAGCACTCCGGAGGCGGCCGGCGAGCGCTTCATCGCGGCGGAGTCCTTCAAATGGATGGAGGAGGTCGCCGAGGTGCTGCGCCACCACCTCGGAGAGACCGCGGCGGCGAAGGTGCCAAGACGGACCGTACCGAACTTGCTCGTGCGCGCGATGGCGCTCTTCGATCCCAGCATCCGTTCGATCGTGGGCCAGCTCGGCAGGAGAACGGAGACCTCCAGCGAGAAGGCCAAGACCCTCCTCGGCTGGTCACCTCGCTCATCCGAAGAGACGGTCCTCGACTGTGCCCAGAGCCTGATCGACAAGAGCGTTGTCTAGCAGCCGGCGTAGCTCGGGCTATCGAGTCACGGGCCATCGAGCTCCTGCGGCAGGACTTTGTAGATATCGGTCCATGCGCCCTTCCAATGCATCACGAACCCGCGGATGGGTCGCTACCCGGGCGCTGAGCGACTTTCTGTCGATGCCAAGCCAGGTACGCTTCGTTTGAAGTTCCAAAGCAGGCGAACTTTTGGCCATCCAGCCGCGCCAGCCACTCTCGTCGCCACTCGCTGCTTTTGGCGGCCTCGGTGGTCTTGATGACACCGTCGGTGTCTACGAAGAACGCTCCTGAGTCAAAGCCCTTATGGCATGCCACGCAGGCAAGCACGATCACTGCGGGATCCAGTCGCTCGCGCTCGCTGCACACGCAACGCGCCTTCAGATGAACGGCGTGCAGATCGTCGGCCATGCAGTTCTTCTCACAGAAACTGCAGTCCGCTCGAAGGCGACCTGCGAGTTTCGCCAGCCGCGCCTGGCTGGCCTCGGTCCGCCGCACGACGAGCGCCAGCACATCGGTCGGGCCGGTCCTCGTCGGTACGCTTGCGCTCGCGTTGGGCTGTGAGATCCCGAGCGTGGCTGGGGCAATCACCCACGGCATCGACGCGTAGATGCCGGACATGCGGATTGCCTCTGCGACGAGAGGATTGATCTCGTTTATCCGCAACTCGACGTTCTGCACATGGGCAAGGACGTTGATCGGAACTCGAAGGTCCCACTCATCCGGTTCCGCCTCGCTCCACATCTTTGCGGTCGAGGTGTAGGGGGTCTCTTCGACTTCGAAGAGCGCGAACTCGGAGAACTGCGCCCGCATGAAGTGCTCGAGCGGCGCCCGCGGACCGTACGCGGACCCAGTGGCGTTACGCGGCGGATTCGCGGGGTCCTGCCAGCGAAATCCGTGAACCGCGATCCCCAGCTGTCCAGGCTGTATCCGCTCGAATGCCTGCATGTGCCGCATCCGCCTGGCCGTGCTGCTCTTCGAGCCCCACAGGCCTCGCTCTGTGCAGATGGGGAAATCCGTCGACCAGTGTGCTCCTACCGCCGAACAGGCGACGGTCAGCGCTTGATTCGCGGCGAGTTCGGACGCAAGTACTTCAGACATGAGATCTCCTTCGTAGTTGAGAAATGGGAGATGAGACGAGGGCCGTTAGGCTCCGAGACGTCTCAGGCAAAACCTATCAGCGGCTACGGCGACCTTCTCACTGCCGCCGATCCCGCGGCGTCCGCGCGCTTTCTCGATGCCTGGCGATAGCGCAGGCGGGTGAATAGGCCGACCGCGAGATCGATGAGACGGTGTTCGCGAAGGGGCCCGGCGCCTAGAAGGGCTCCCCCAGCAGATCGACTCTGCCGGGAGGCCAGCCGACCTGGCCGCCGAGCGCGCTCCACATCGCCGGCATCGGCATCTCGACTCGCCCCTCGGGCTGGTCGACCCACACCGGCGCCTCGATCGTCACGAACCCGAACTGGGCATAGAGCGACGTCAGCTCCGGCCGGCAGAACAGCATCGCTCGCTCCGTCTCCAGCTCGCCCGCAATGTCGAGCAGGCGTGCTGTGAGCAGGCGCGCCAAGCCACGCCCCCTTGCCCTGCGGGTCACGATCAGGCCGCCGAGACCCGCGACCTGAAACGACGACTCCTGGTCGACCTTTACGTCGACCAGGACCGCGCCGCCGGCGGCCACAAGCCGACCGTCGTCTTCGCGGATGCCGATGTTGCGGGTCTTATCGCGCCACGCCAGCTGTTCGCCGATGCCGCCAAACGGTTCTTGCTCGTCCGCGATCAGCTCGTCCCAGTAGGGCTCCGAGCGCCTGTCCAGCTCGACCAGCTGCATCCTCTCACTGTATTTGCGCTTACCAGGACCAACGGCTTTGGACGCGCGTGCGCATAGCGTCTCCTATGCTTGTTGATCGATGAACGACGTCAACGAGGGTCCCTTCCACGAGGGCCAGCCCGTGTGGGTGATCCAGGGCGATGGCTCCCAACGCGCCGCGGAGTACGTCGGCGAGGGTGAGTTGAGCGCGTGGTTTGGAGGGTCGCCCACCGTTATTGTCGTGTTCCCGGACGATCATTCCGGCGCGGCCGTCGAGATCGACCGCGTGATTCCACGCGACGCGTCCGCCTAGACCTTCCCACCGCCTCCTCCACTGTGACGACCGAATGGGACTGCACTTCGAAATCTCGCAGCACTTCCTCGACGAACCTGGCCAGCGAGCCGGGTTCGTGGTGCTAGGGGCATTTTTGGCCTCGTTCCTGTTCATTCGCACGAGTGCTCGTCTGATCCGCAGCCCCCGGGTTACGTGGTGGCCCGGGAGTGTGAAGACAAAAGGCGGGCTGCACATCCATCATCTCGTGTGGGGCATCGTCCTCATTCTGAGCGCGGGCTTCCTGAGCTTCGCCCTGGAACCGGGCAGCCCCTGGAACGAGATCTTCGCGGCCCTGTTCGGTGTCGGCGCCGGCCTCACGCTCGACGAGTTCGCGCTGTGGGTGCGCCTGGAAGACGTCTACTGGGCACAGGAGGGACGTGCCTCGCTGGACGCCGTTGTGATCGCGACGCTGCTCGGGGGTCTCATCGTCCTGGGCCTGGCGCCATTCGACCTCGCTAACCAGTCCTCCGCGGTGTCCTCGCTCGTGCTCGTCATCGCCGTCGACGTGCTGCTGTGCACGCTGGCGATTCTCAAGGGCAAGCCGATCCTCGGGCTGCTCGGGGTTTTCATTCCCTTCGCCTCGCTCGCCGGAACGATCCGCCTGGCCGCTCCCACCTCTCCCTGGGCGCGCCGACTCTACCCGGCCGACAGCCACAAGCTGGCGCGCTCGCAGGCGCGCTTTGCGCGGGTGCGCGACCGTCGTCGCCGGGCGCTCAATGCGATCGGCGGCGCTCCCAGCCTTCCGGCTGCACCTGTCGCCGATACGCCCGCCGGCGACGGCGAAGACGCCTGATCGCCTGACAGGCTTACCCACACGAAAATGCCCTCTCAAGCCCTTGCGCTGGCGCTGGCCGCCTCGATCTACCCGCCTGCCGTGGCGGCCGTGATCGCGCTGGGGCGGGGCGCCGAGGTCCGTTCGCGCGTGTTTATGTTTGTGCTCGCAGCGGGCCTTGTCACCTACGCCGTCGGTGCGGTGATCCTGTACGCGCTGATCGAACTCGGCGCGACCGGCTCTCACCACCTGACCCCGGGCGCCGCGGTCGACGTCGCGCTCGGGGTGCTGCTGATCCTCTTGGCCATCCGTCTGCGTCGCAAGCGCCCAGACCCGGCGGCGGAGGAAGGAGTGCCCGTGAGTGCCACCCCCTCCAAAATCGAGCGCTACCTGGAGAGCCGCCGTCTGTCGTTTGTGCTGGGCATCGTCCTCTACGTCCTTCCCTCCCCAATCTATATCGGCGCGGTCAAGGCGATCGCCGACGCGAACCTCTCGACCAGCGGCGAGCTCGCTGCGCTGGTGGGCGTCGTCGCGGTGATGCTGTGGATGGTCGAGCTGCCGATGCTGATGCTGCTCGTCGTTCCCGACCGCGCCGCCAGTACGCTCGAACGCATCAACCTGTGGTTCGCGCGCAACGGTCGCTCGCTCGCGATCGTCGCGGCCGCCGGGGTTGGCGTCTATTTGATCGTCAAGGGCCTGCACCAACTGATCGGCTGAGCTACCACTACTGCGATCCGGTCGCGGGCTCGGGCTCCGTGTCAGCCGGCGCCCCGCCGTGGCGCTTGGCGTGCCGCCGCGCCTTGCGCTCGGCCGATTTTTCGGAGGTCTTCTGGCGCGCCTCGGTGTAGGACTGTGTGACGAGCGTTTTACCGCCCGTCCAGCCGAACGCCCGCACCAGCACGACGATCGCG
Organism: uncultured Solirubrobacterales bacterium; assembly: GCA_963708315.1. GTDB lineage: Bacteria > Actinomycetota > Thermoleophilia > Solirubrobacterales > Solirubrobacteraceae > Palsa-744. The sequence goes on from OY970204.1 coordinate 55,095, forward strand.
AACAGGATGCTCCAGCTGGTGACCACGAGCTGCTGGGCCACCGAGTAGGCTGTCGCGTTCGAGGCGCTGGTGATGCCTCTCAGCGACACGACGTTGAACGCCTGCGTCACGCCCGCGCCGCCCGGGGTGACCGCGGTCATGTTTGCGATCGAGTTCCCCGCCACCACGCGCATGATCGTGTGGAAGCTCACTGGGATGTCATACGCGCCCAGGAATACCGCGATGATGCCCAACCCAGCCGCCCAGCTGATCGCCTGCGGGAGCACCACCCGCCCGAGAAACGTGCGGGGATGCACGACGATCCCCCCGCCGACCTTCGCCTGCTCCCACCACTTGGCGATCCGCTCGCGCAGCGCCTGCGCAACCAGGAACAGGATCATGGCGACGCCCCCCAGCAGCAGTGCCGTGGCCCAGGGGTGTTCGCTGATGAACCCGAGCTGCAGGTCGAACGACCCGCCGACGGTCAGGAACAGATACACGTAACAAGCAGTACCGATGAGCGTGAAGAAGATCTTCTCCACCGCGATCGCCCCCAGCACGCCCGCGAACGTCGCGCCGGCGATGATCGTCGTGAACATCAGCAGCATCGCGAACGTCCCCAGGTTCGCCGGCAGCACCCAGTTCAGGGCGACTGCCGCCGCGTAGCACGCGAGCACCTGTACGAACCGCACGCCCGCATCCGGGTAGGCGTAGCGCAGGATCGAGTACCACGAGGTCCCCACCATTGTCGTCTGCAGCGTGATCAGCACCAGCGCGCCGAGCAGGCTGGCGATCGGGATCGTCGTGATCGTGTCCCAGATGTGCCTAAACCACGCTTCGATGTCCCAGCCGAACAGCGTCGCCCCAGCGCCGAGCACGACCAGCACGAGCGCGCCGATCAGGAGCCGTCTCACGGGAACGCGTTTGGAACTCGCCGCTGCCGCCGGGGCCGGTGTACCGCCGCTCTCAAGATACGCTCCCACATGCTTAGATTAGGCTCTCAGCAGTCAATTCGATTCCAAGTTCCATCGCGCGCCCGTAGCTCAGTGGTCAACGGTTCTCTTCGGGGAGCCAAAGAGCAGCGGTCTTTCAAGCCGCAGGCCGCGGGTTCGATTCCCGCCGGGCGCACTAAAGAACCAGTGTCGAAACACCGGTCTTCATCCCTCCGTGATCGCCCGCCAGGCGGCTTCGGCGCCCATAAACGGGGCGAGCGCGATGTAGACGACATGATCGGCGAGCTCCGGCAGGCGTCGCGACTGTCCGCGCAGAACGTAGTCGTGAAGCAGCTCGAACACGCCTCCGACGATCGCCTCCCCCACGACCGGGGAGGGCAATAGCGAGGGTGAGTCCTGCGCCGTGCGCAGGTCGAGCAGTCCGGCGTAGAAGTCGTTGGCCTGGTGGGCGCGCTGGGCCATATGCGGGTAGGCGATCATTACGTCCACCAATGCCAGGTGCGCGTAGGAGGGCTCGCAGGCGAGCAGCTCCAGCAGCGCCGCGGCGCCCGCGCGCACGGCGCCGATCCAGCTCCGCTGCCGGGTGAGCGTTTGGTTGATGACCGCCATCGCGCGTGCGTGACCGGTCTCATACGTGGCGACGAATGCCTCTTCCTTGCTGGCGAAATGGGCGTAGAACGTCTGCAGCGACACGGCCGCCTCGGTGGCGACCTCGTCCAGGCTCAGCGTCGGGTAGCCGCGGGTCGCTGTGAGGTTGGCGATCGCGTCGAATATGCGCTCGCGCTGGTTGTGGGTGACGAACCCACGCGGCAGGTTGTGCTCGCCGCGCGGCAGTCCGCGCTCTCCCGACAGCGCCCGCGCGGAGAGCGTGCCCGGTGCGCGTCCGCCGAGCTGTGAGCCCACCGCGCTAGTCCGTCGTGTGCGTGGGCGCAGCGGCAGACCCTCCGGGGAGGGGTAGTAGCAGGCGATCCACGCGAGTAGGTCGGGCACGAGCTCGGCCAGGTCCGCTCGCAGTGACTTGCTGGAACGGGCGCGCTCGACACGTGAGTACAGGATTCGGCGCACCGCCCCTACGACCGCCCTGGCCACCGGGTCGGGCACCGTGCCCGGTCCGTCGGCCCGCGCAAACCCAGAGACGATGTATTGCTGCAGACGCTCGGCCCCATCGGCCCAGCGCTGCACACCGATCGGGCCGGCCGCCCCCATCTCCACGCACACCAGCCGCGCCGCGTCGGGTCGGTCGCCGGCGGCGTCGAACAGGGTGCGGATGTATGCCTCGAGCTGTTCATCCCAGTCCATGGCGGGGCTCTGGGCCTCGTCCAGGCGGCGTCTCAACCGTTTGATGACCGTGTCATAGGTCGCCAGCAGGCACTCGTCCTTGTTGTGGAAGTGCTCGTAGAAGCTGCGCCTAGAGATGCGCGCGCGCGCGACTAGCTCGGAGATGGTCGTCGCGACGTAGCCATGCTCGTCCACGCATTCGACCATCGCCTTGAACAGGCGTTCGCGCTGGTACAGGGCGACCTGCTCGCGGGGAAGCGCCTGTGGGCCACGCGGCAGAGCGGTGCCAGCGCGCCGATCGGCGGCCCCGGGCCGGCGATCGCCGGCACCGTCTGGATCGCCGGTGCGCTTCGTCTTGGCTTTGCGCCCCGCGGTCGTCTGCGCTCGTGGGCTCGCGGGCTTCTTGCTGGCGTCTTTCGCGCCCTCCCGAGCCCTACGGTCTGCCCGATCCCTTCCAGTAGCTGCCACGGCACTCCTCCTCGTGTCGCCCTCACTTGACAGCCTAACGTGCCTTGAGGTTGACAGACTGAGTAAAACATGATTTATATGTCGGAGCGGGAAAGGACCTACGCACGGTCCGGGGAGGTTTGGTTAGGGTGGCGTGCGGGGTTACAAAGCGATATGGGGGCCTGGGTATGGGTCAATGGTCAAGCAGGAAGCTGGGACCGAATAGGAGGGAGAGAGGGTGTGTCGCGGGACGGGTGAGTCTGCTCTCGTTCTGTAGGCGCCGTACTATTAGTTGGGACGTTCCGTCCCGTTACAGGGATCTCTGTTGGCCGATTCGGCCGACGAGCCGCGCGCGGGGAGCCACCGCCTACGGGCGGGGGCAGTGCGCATCGGAACGAGCAGCGGGAGGGAGAGAGAGATAGATGAGATTGCCGACATGTGAGGAGCAGCGGATGCTTCGCTCGCTCCACCAACGATGGCCGTACCGCCGCTCGCACTGCCGTCACGACCTGCACTGGCTCGTGCGCGTGCGTCCGCGCAGGCGCTGGTGCGCATCCGGACGGGTGCACTCGGTGGCGGGCCTACCGGCCTGTCGACGCCGTCCCCACGCAGGGTAGAGCTGGGAAGGTGAGGCCGGGGATCCTGGAGGCGGCGTCAGCGCGGCGCAGCCTCTAGGATCGAGCCGTGCCCGCAACCGAGATAGAGCGGCTCTCGATCGACACGATCCGTGGTCTGGCGATGGACACTGTCCAGAAAGCCAACGCGGGGCATCCCGGCACGGCGATGGCGCTCGCGCCACTGGGCTACACCCTGTTCGAGCGCTTTCTCAAGTGCAACCCCGAGGACCCCGAGTGGCCGGACCGCGACCGCTTTGTGCTCAGCGCGGGGCACGCCTGTGTGCTGCAGTACTCGCTGCTGCACCTCACCGGCTATGAGCTGAGCCTTGACGATCTGAAGCAATTCCGTCAGTGGGGTTCGCGCACGCCCGGGCACCCCGAGCGCGGGCACACGCCCGGCATCGAGATCACGACCGGGCCGCTAGGGCAGGGGTTCGCCAACGCCGTCGGCATGGCGATCGCCGAGCGCTTCCTCGCCGAGCGCTTTAACCGGCCCGGCAGCGAGATCGTCGACCACCACACATACGCGATCTGTTCCGACGGCGACATGATGGAGGGGATCAGCCAGGAAGCCGCGTCGATCGCCGGACACTTCGGCTTGGGCAAGCTGGTCGTCTGCTACGACGACAACCGCATCACGATCGACGGCAGCACCGCGATCTCCTTCGACGGGGAGAACCACTCAGAGCGACTTGCCGCTGACGGCTGGCACGTGCAGCGAGTGTCCGACTCTGAGGATCTCGACGCGCTCACCGCAGCGTTGAGCGCGGCGCGCGAGGAACCCGAGCGGCCCTCGTTCATCGCGATCCGCTCGCACATCGCCTATCCGGCACCGAACGCGGTTGACACGGCCAAGGCGCACGGCGCGCCGCTGGGCGATGAGGAGGTGAGAGCGGCGAAGGTCGCTATGGGCTGGGAGGATCCTGAGCGCACGTTCTGGGTAGATGAGCGCGTCAGTGAGCACATGTCGCTCCTAGGCGCCGGTGCGCGGGTACAGCCACAGTGGCAGGAGCGGTTCGACGCCTGGCGACAGGCCCTACCCGAGCTCGCCGCCGACTGGGATCTGGCGTGGAACGGCCCCGGCCTGCGCCCGGGCTGGCGTGAGGCATTGCCGCGGTTCGAGGCCGGCACGGAAATCGCCACGCGCTCGGCCGGACAGAAGACGATGGCGGCGTTTTCGCAGTTCGCGCCGACGACGATCGGCGGTGCGGCCGATCTGGTCGAGTCGACTAAGACGGTGTTCGAGGGCGCGGGGCAGTTCTCGCGGCCTCATTCAGGGCGCAACGTGCCGTTCGGCATCCGCGAGCACGCGATGGGCGCGATCGTCAACGGCGCGGCGGCGCACGGAGGGATCGTCAAGCCCTACGGCTCGACGTTCCTGATGTTCTCCGACTACATGCGCGGGTCGGTGCGGCTGTCGGCACTGATGGGTCTTGCGGTCGTGTGGGTGTGGACGCACGACTCGGTCGGCCTCGGCGAGGACGGACCGACGCATCAGCCGGTCGAGCACTACGCGTCGTTGCGCGCGATCCCCGGGCTGTGGGTGATCCGCCCGGCCGACGCGAACGAGACCGCTGAGGCCTGGCGGGTGGCGCTGGAGCGTACGGACGGTCCGGTGGCGCTGCTGCTCTCCCGACAGAACATCCCCGTGCTCGACCGCGACGGCGAGGGGCTCGGGCGAGCAAGCGAGCTGGAGCGCGGTGGGTATGTGCTGTGGGACTCCTCCTCACCCGAGGAGGATGAGCCCGAGCTGATCCTGATCTCCACTGGCGCCGAGGTGCCCCTGACGCTTCAGGCCGCGCGGGCGCTCGCCGCCGAGGGAACGCGTACGCGGGTCGTGTCGATGCCGTGCATGGAGCTATTCGAAGCCCAGCCGGCCGACTACCGCGAGCGGGTGCTGCTGCCGAGCGTCGGTCCTCGCCTGGCGGTCGAGCCGGGCGTGAGCTTGAGCTGGTGGCGATGGGTGGGCGATCGCGGCGGCGTGCTCGGAGTCGACCGCTTCGGTGCGAGTGCGCCCGGATCGAAGGTCCTCGAAGAGTTCGGGTTTACCGTCGAGAACATCGTCGCGCGCGCGCGGGCGCTGCTCGGAAAGACACAGGAGGCAAGCTGATGAGCAAGCCGCTGGAGGATCTCTCGAAGCTGGGGCAGAGCGTGTGGATCGACTCGCTCTCACGCGCGTCGATCAGGGGCGGGCATCTGCAGAGCTTGATCGACGAGAACTCGGTCGTCGGGGCGACGTCGAACCCGACGATCTTTCAGAAGGCGATGTCCGAGGGCGACGCCTACGACGAGCAGCTGCGCGAGCTCGCCGACCGCGATACGAACGACGCGTTCTGGGCGCTGGCCGTGCGCGACATCAAGGACGCGTGTGATGTGTTCAGGGGAGTGTTCGACGCAACGGGCGGGCGCGACGGATACGTCTCGCTGGAGGTCGACCCGACGCTTGCGTACGAGACGCTGCAGACGTTTCGCGAGGCGATCGACCTGCACGAGAAGGTGGACAAGCCGAACCTGCTCGTCAAGATCCCCGCGACCAAGCCTGGGTTGGCGGCGATCGAGGACGTGATCGCGAGCGGCCACTCGATCAACGTGACGCTGATCTTCTCGCTGCGCCGCTACGCGGAGGTCGCCGAGTCCTACATCCGTGGCATCGAGCGACTGATCGCCGCCGGGGGCGACCCGGGCAAGGTGGCGTCGGTGGCGAGCTTCTTCGTCTCGCGCATCGACACCGAGGCCGACCGGCGTCTGGATGAGATCGGCGGGCATGACGAGCTCAAGGGCAAGCTGGCGCTCGCCAACGCGCGGCTTGCCTACGCGCACTACAAGACGGCGTTCTCCGGCCCGCGCTGGGAGTTCCTTGCAGGCAAGGGCGCAACGCCCCAGCGCGTGCTGTGGGCGTCGACGTCGACGAAGAACCCGGCCTATCCGGACACGCTGTACGTGGACGATCTGATCGGTCCGGACACCGTCAACACGATGCCAGGGGAGACGATCGACGCTTATCAGGATCACGGCGATCCCAAGCCGCGACTCGAGCAGGACCTGGAGGAGGCGCACGCCCTGTTCGAGCGCCTCGCCGCGGCGGGCGTCAGCTACGAGGACGTCACCGACACGTGTGAGCGTGAGGGAGTCGCCAAATTCTCGGCCTCGTTCACAGAGCTGCTGGACGGATTGCGCGGTAAGCAGGCCTCGCTCGCATCCGCCTGATAGGTGTCTCAGGAGGCGGGCTTTGGGGGGAAACCCATAGCCAGTTCAACTGCCGCAGCTGTCGGCGCCGGTTACCGCACCTGCCGGCTATGCGCAGGCGAGAGGGGCGTCGGGCGATGACTATGAGTAGGGAATCGGGATCAGCACCGCGATCCGCAGCGGGCCGGACGGGAACGCCTCGGCGTGGAGCGTGTACACGCGGAACGTGCGCCCGCGGTAGTGATACGTCCCGCTTGAGGGAACCGTACCTGGCGCCGGGCCGAGGCTGTTCTTGACCAGGCGCGGGTGGGCGGGGTTCATATACATCAGCACGCTCAGGCCGGCCAGCCGCCCGGCGAGGCGCTTGTAGCCCTCGTCGTCCTGGATCGACAGCTCGATGCTGCCGATCCGCCGGCCGTTTAGGTGCAGCGGCGCGTGCACCGGCGCGAGCACGTACGGACCGCCGACGTCTGACAGCAGCCGCCCGCCGGCGCTGACCCGTAGGCGCACGACGTGCTCGTGCAGCAGGTGTTCGACCGCACGCCTTGTTGCCGCCGGATCGCGCGCCGCGACCGCGCGCAGCAACGGTTGGTAATGCTGCACACGGTGGACCTGCGTAAACGCGTGGGCGCCTCCCTCGCTCGTGTAGATGAGCCGCGCGACGCGACTGAGCGTGTTGACGAGGGTGTCCTGTGAGGTCGCCCCGCACATGGGCGCGATCGAGGAGATCGACTTGAGCAGATACACGCGCAGCTGTCCGGTCGGGTACACGGCGGCGGGGAACGAGGTGTAGGCGTAGGCGGTCCCCTTGGTGGTGAGCATGCCCTGAGGCTCCAGCTCGCCCTCGCCCAGCGCGAACGAGCCGGCGATGCTGCGCCCGTTCTCGCGCAGCGCGGCGATCCCCTCGGCGATCCCGCTGGCCTCGTCGACGAACCCGTTGTCGGCCCATACGCTGGTGACGAACGTGCCGATCTGGGCGCCACTCGCGCCGGTGATCGAGCCGTGCAACGGCGCCAGCGCATCGGGGGCGCCGACGTCGGCAAGCACCTGACCGCCGCGCAGTACGCGCAGGTTCGTCATATGCCCGGTCGCGATCAACGCCTGCGCCGCCGCGCGCGCGGCCTGGGGATCGCCCCGTTCGACGGCCTTGCGCAGCGGGATCGAGCGGGCGATGAAGCTGAGCGCCGACCGGGTGCGTTCGCTTGAGACGCCCTCGCGGTAGGCGCGCATGGCGACGTCCCCGAGCGCGCCGAGCACCGCCGTCGAGCAGGCACCGGAGACGGCCTGCGTGGAAGGGTTGGCGCTTGCGCGCGCGCTGAGACCGCCACGCACGCTGGACCCGCAACCCGCCAGTATGGCGAGGATCGCGCACGCGATCGCCACGCGCGAGGCTGTCGAGGGCTTGCTCACGCGCGGAACCATCGGGGCAGATCCTAAGCGGTTGCTAATCGGGATGTGAGACCGCTCCCATGCGCCTGCGTCGGACAGTCCGGGCAGGCGCCCCCGCATTCGCGCACGGGCGCTCGCCGGCGCCCTGCGTCCGATAGGGTCGCCAGATGCCGACCGTCCTGATTACAGGCGCCTCCACGGGCATCGGTCGCGCTACCGCGCTGCGCCTGGCCGCCGCCGGCTGGACCGTGTTCGCCGGTGTGCGCGACCCGGCCGCGAGCGAGCGCCTGCTCGCAGAGGCCGTGGCTGGGCAGGTGATCCCGCTGACCCTCGACGTGACCGACGCCGGGCAGATCGAGCAGGCGCGGGCGCGAGTTCAAGAGGAGAGCGCTCGGGCCGGCGGTTCGCAGGGAGTGCGTCTCGACGCGCTGGTCAACAACGCGGGTATCGGTGTCGGCGGGCCGCTGGAGCTGGTCTCGCCGGAGGATCTGCGCATGCAGTTCGAGGTCAATGTGTTCGGCCAGGTCGCGGTCACCCGCGCGCTGCTGCCGGCGCTGCGCGCCGCGCGTGGGCGGATCGTGCTCCTCTCTTCCATCGGCGGCCGGGTGTCCGTGCCGTACAACGGACCCTACGCCGCCTCCAAGCACGCGATCGAGGCGCTCGGCGACGCGCTGCGCGGAGAGCTGTACAGCTCGAACATCCATGTCTCGCTGGTCGAGCCGGGATCGGTGAAAACGCCGATCTGGAGCAAGGCGCGGGACACCGCGGACGGGCTGGAGATCCCGCCGGAGCTGCAGGAGCAGTATGGGCGCGTGCCGGCGGCGTTCGCCAAGGTCCTCACCGACACCGAGCGCCGTGGCGTCTCGCCCGAGCAGGTGGCCGCGACGATCGAGCGGGCGCTCACCGCGCGCCGTCCGCGCGCCCGCTATCTCGTGGGGCGTGACGCCCGTGGCATGGTCATCGCTCACGCGCTGCTGCCCTCCGGTGCATTCGACCGCGTGTTGCGCCGCGTGCTCGGCGCCTGACGAACACACACCCTCTCTTTAGGGGCTCTCGCTACCGTGCTGTGCAAGGGTGGATATGGGTGAACGGACGACCACGCTCGTGCGCCGCCTGCGCTTTTCCGCGGGCGATCGTCCTGTGCCCGCGTTCGAGCACGTCCCGGCTCCGCCCTCCGAACGCGGCCACTGGCTGCTGGCCGGTGGGATCGCCACGCTCGGCCTCGCCGTGCTCCTCGCCGTGCTCACAGGGCTCGTCGGCCGTTCGACGAGCCCTCCAATCGCCCCACCGGCAGTACTTGTCGCCGTCACCACGCCAGCTCCCACAGCCGGCTCCGCAGGCGCCTCCGCGAGCTCAGCGCCGGCAGCGATTGTCGCCCAGCCACCCGTCCAGACGCAGTCGCTGACGCGCTTGGAAAGCCCGCTGCAGTCGCGCGTGTCCGCGCGCTGGATGGAAGGGTTTTACCCGATCTACTCCGTCGCGCAGACCACGTTCGGCGTCAACTGGTTGCTGATCGCCTCGATCCACGAGCAGGAGTCGGCGTTCTCGACGGCCCCCTCGACTTATCACGGCCTGAACTTTGCCGGCTGCTGCGGTGGACCGATGCAGTTCAACGTCACGAATGGGGAGCGGGGCACCGGATCCGGATCGACGTGGGCCCTCGTCAGCGGGTCCTATCGCTACGGGCGCCGTCCGGTGTCCTACGACCATCCGACCGCGAGGCACCCGTCGATCTACGACGACTTCGACGCGATCATGGCGGCTGCGCATTTGCTGTCCGCGGATGGAGCCACGCTAGCCCTCGAACAGGGCGCCTGGAACGCGGCGTACGACTACTACGGCCATGACGCCACCGGTGTCACCTACGCCGATCAGGTGCTAGCACGCGCGATCGGCTGGTCACAGCATGGGTTCTGCGCGAACTGCGGGCTCGAACCGGCGATGGTCCAGGCAGTGCATGCCGCCTACGGAGCGCCGGTGCTGGCTGCGCTGGAAGCCGAAGCGGCAGCGAAACCCAAACCGACGCAGAAGCAGAAACCGAAGCGCAGGGCGACGACGGCCCGGGCTCGTCGCTAGCGCCAGGTCGTCGAAGCACGACGGCGCGGCGCCTGGCTATGCCAAAGCGCACCCGACGGTCGTAGGGCGCATGAGCGAGCGAGGGAGGACGACACCGATCGGCGATCGAAGGGATCGCCGATCGCCAGCGCCGCCCTCCGACCGTCAGGTCAGGCCGCGTCGGCCTGAGCGATCAGCTCGCCCGCGACCCGGTCGGTAGCCGCGCCCGTCCCGCCGAGCAGGCGCCGGGAGAGCTGGGCGCGGCGGAAGTACAGCGGCGCGTCGTGCTCCCAGGTCGCGCCGATACCGCCGTGCACCGAGATCATCGTGCGCGCGGCATGGTCGAGCGCACGCCCGGCCACCGAGCGCGCAGCGCTCGCCGCGAGCGGGAACTCGCTCGGGGATCCATTGCGGGCCCAACCGGCGTAGTACAGCAGCGAGCGCCCGTTCTCCAGCTGGCGCAGCACCTCCGTGAGCGAGTGCTTGACGGCCTGGTAGGAGCCGATCGCGCGGCCGAACGTGTGGCGCTCCTTGGCGTACTGCACGGATACCTCCAGCGCGGTCTCGACGCTGCCCAGCGACTCGGCTGCGATCAGCGCCTGCGCGAGATACCAGGCGGCCGCGAGGGACTCCTCGGATGCGTCCAGGACCGTCGCGGGGGCGTCCTGCAGCGATACGTGCCCTAGCGAGCTGGTCGAGTCATAGCGCGTGGTCGCCTGCACGCTGACGCCCTGTGCGTCGGCCTCGATCGCGACCCCGACGGGCTTGCCGTCGAGCAGGGCCACGCCCACGAGCACATCTGCACCGGGCGCGTCGGGCACGAACGCCAGCTCGCCGCTGACCTTCGCCGCGCTTCCGTCGGCGCTCGTCGCCGTGGGAGCCGGTGGGCGCTCGGAGCCGCTGCGCGAGTCCACGCTCCAACTGTCGCTCACGTCGCTTGGCGGGCTCGCCGGCAGGTAGGCCGCGCGGCGCTCGCCGGTCGCCAGCGCCTCCAGCAGGGAGGCTCCGTTCGGGGAGTCGTTGAGGATCGCGCTCGCCGGCAGGTGCCCGAGCAGGGGGATTCCCGCGAGCACGCGGCCGCACTCGCCGAGCACGAGCATCGCGTCGAACGCGTCCAGTCCGGCGCCGCCGTGTGCCTCGTCGATCAGTAGTCCCGGCCAGCCGGCCTCGCATGCGGTCGGCCACATGTCGGGCAGCGCGTCCTGCTCGCCGTCGAGCGCCTCGCGTGCGGTCTCCAGCGTCTTGAATCGCGACAGCGCCCCGCGGGCCGCCTCGCGCAGGAACACCTGCTCGTCTGAGAGTGCGAGGTTCATACCGCCGCTCCTTCCTTGGAGCGCAGCTCCGAAAATGGGATGCCCTTATCCAGCCGTGGCTCTGGCGGCAGGCCGAGCACGCGCTCGCCGATCGTGTTGCGCAGGATCTCTTCGGTTCCCCCCGCGGACTTCAGGCCGGGCAGGAACGAGATCATGTAGGCCCACTCGCTGTCCTCTGCCAGTGCGTCTGGGCCCTGCACGTCGGCGATCAGATCGCCGGCTTTGATCGCGCCGTTGACGATCGTGACCTTCGCCAGGCCCGCCTCGGGGCCGGGGATCTGGCCTTTCTGCAATGCCGTCAGCGTGCGGTAGCCGGTGAAGCGGACGGCCAGCAGTTCGCTGGCGATCTCGCCGAGTTGGTGTCTGACCTCAGGGTCGCGCCGGGCGTGCTCGTCGCCGGCGATCGCCCCCGCGAACCGCGTGGAGTTGTAGCCGAGCCCCTCGCCGCCGAGGCCGATCGTGACGCGCTCGTACATCAGCGTCGTCAGCGCCGTGCCCCAGCCGTTGCCAACGCCACCGACGACCGCGCCCGCGTCGACCGCGAGGTCGTCGAAGAACACCTCATTGAACTCGGCCTCACCGGAGATCTGGCGCAGCCCGCGCACGGTCACCCCGGGTGCGTCCATCGGCACGATGAACATCGTCATGCCCTTGTGCTTGGGCACGTCGGCGTCGGTGCGCGCCAGCAACAGGCCATATGAGGCGAACTGGGCGTTCGTCGTCCACACCTTCTGGCCCGTCAGTCGCCAGCTGCCGTCCTCTTGCAGACGCGCGCGCGTCTGTACCGCCGCCAGATCTGATCCCGCTGCGGGCTCGGAGAACAGCTGACACCAGACCTCGTCGCCGTGCAACATCGGGCCGAGATAACGCCCCTTCTGGTCCTCGTCGCCGTGGGCGATGATCGTCGGGCCGAGCATGCCCACGCCGATCGCGTCGAGGATGCCGGGCACTTTCGCGCGGGCGATCTCCTGGTTGCAGATCACCTGCTCGATCGGGCCGCGGCCCTGGCCGCCGTACTCCTTCGGCCACACAACCCCGGCGAGGCCGCCCTCGGCGAGCTTGCCCTGCCACACCCGCCGCGCGGCGATGATCTCGTCCTCGTCCTCGATCGCTCCGGGGCCCTGCAGTACGGGCGCCTCGCCGGCGTGCTCCTCAAGCCAGGCCCGCGCCTCCGCACGGTATGCCGCCTGCTCCGGTGTGTCGTCGAGATCCACGGCTCCTCCTTCAGTTGGGCGCTCTCCCTGGGAAGTCTACTGGCTGACTGACCAGTCAATCGACCTGCGACTAACGGTACTCCCTCTTGGGCATCCGCGTGCTCTACGCCCCCGGGGGTATCGGTGGCTCGGGGACCGGCCGCTGGTGGTAGATGCCCTCGAAGCCTCGGTTCAGCAGGTAGCTCGCCTGGGTGCCCGGGTCGGAGGAGTGCAGCAACACGACCCCCAGGCGCACGCCATCACGCTCAGCGGTCGCTACCAGGCAGCGGCCGGCCGCGAGCGTGTATCCGGTCTTCAGCCCGGTCAGTCCCGGGTAGTGGTAGATCAGCAGCGGGTTGTTGTTGTACAGGTACAGATGACCGCCCTTGATCGGGAACGGCAGCTTCGCCGTGTACGTCCGCGCGATCGAAGCTATGCGGGGCTGGGAGAGATCGACATGCGCGAGCAAGGCCAGGTCGGCGGCGCAGGAGAAGTTGTACTGGTCGACATATCCCGACGGCGAGGAGTAGTGCGTACAGCCCATCCCGAGTTGCGCTGCCCTGGCGTTCATGCGCGTAACGAACTTGCTCTCGCTACCCGAGACGTGTTGGGCGAGCGCGACCGCGGCGTCGTTGCCCGAGGGCAGCAGCAGGCCGTAGAGCATGCTCTCAAGCCGCACGTGCTTACCCAGCGGCAGCACGCCGACCTTCGACCCGGCCGACTCGATCGCCTGCTTGGTGACGAGCACGGGCGCATTCGGCAGCGCCGATTCGACCGTCAGCAGCGCGGTCATCATCTTCGTCAGGCTGGCTATGCGCACACGGGTGTAGGGGTTGCTCTGCCACAGCACCTGACCCGTGTCGAGGTTGAACAGCAGCCCGGCGCGCGGCGGAGTGTGGAAGGCGATGTGCACGGAGTCGCGCTGGGGGTCTCCGATCCCCGCGAGCGTGAGCGGCGGAGTGCCGAGGGGAAGTCCGATCGGCGAGCGAGTTGGACGAGCCACTTCCTTGGCTTTGAGTGTGGCGCCGCTGTGCGTATGACGGTCAGATCGACCGCTCGACGCCGAGGCCGACCCGTGGGTGTGGACTCTCGCCAGGGCCATCACCACCAGCGCGGCGATGATCGCCACCGCCAGCACGCCGATGGCCATCGCGCGCCTACGCGCACGTCTACGCCGTCGGGCGATCTCACGTCGCCGCCGGCTCTGATCGGGTGTCATAAACGGAGAGCTCATCGTCGCGGGGGGTTCAACATCGCGCCGACGATCCCGACCCCGAGCAGCACCAGCACGAAGATCGAGACCGCGCTCAGCAGCGTAAACCCTTGCTGGGACACCGCGCTGACGGTCAGGAACGCAAAGCCCGCGATGAACAGGAGCGCAGCGCCGAGGACGAGGCGACGGGTCATGCGAACGTGGGACCGGTGAGGCCGCAGCGGAGTTGCACCGCGAACCACGCGACGAGCGGGAGCACGGCCGGGACCCTGACGATCGTCGAGGAGCGGTGTCGCTGGATGTTGTCCGTGATCGGAAAGATCGCGTGAGCCTATCCGCGCGACGCCGCCCCGCGGTGCGGTCGAGGGCTGCGACCTACGCGCTTGCGGCGGCGAGCGGCCCTACGCCCTCGCGCCTCTGCGGAACGTGCTGGTCAGCGTGATAAGAGGAACGCACGAGCGGTCCAGCGGCGACGTGGTCAAAGCCGAGCTCATACGCCGCGTGCTCCAGCGCGGCGAACTCGTCGGGGTGCCAGTAGCGCACGACCGGCAGATGGCGCTCGGAGGGACGTAGGTACTGACCGACCGTCAGCACGCGCACGCCGTGCTCGCGTAGGGCGGCGAACGTCTGCACCATCTCCTCGTGGGTCTCCCCGAGTCCCACCATCAGTCCCGACTTAGTCACCACCTCGCCTTCGCCGAGCTCGCCCGCAAGCTCGAGCACGCGGCAGGAGCGGGCGAACTCGGAGCCGCGGCGCGCCAGCGGATACAGCCTCGGGACGACCTCGACGTTGTGGTTGAACACGTCCGGGCGCTCGGCGATCACCTTCGCTAGCGGCATCTCCTGGCCCTGGAAGTCGGGCGTGAGCACCTCCACCTGGCAGTCCGGCGCCTGGCGGCGAACCTGACGGATCACGCCGACGAAGGCCGAGGCGCCCTTATCGGGCAGGTCGTCGCGATCGACCGAGGTGATGACCGCGTGGCGCAGCCCCATGCGCGCGATCGAGCGCGCGACCCGCGCCGGCTCCAGCGGATCGTTCCAGGTGGGCTTGCCGGTCTTGACGTTGCAGAAGCCGCAGCGCCGGGTGCAGGTGTCGCCGAGGATCATGAACGTGGCCGTGCCCCGCTCCCAGCACTCGCCCACGTTCGGGCAGGCGGCCTCCTGACAGACCGTGTGCAGGTTCTCCGCGCGGATCAGCTCGGTCAGCTCGCGGTAACGCTCTCCGCCGGGCGGAGGCACCTTGAACCAGGGTGGCTTGCGCTCGCGCAGCGGGCGGACGTCCGGGCCGAGCACGCTCAGTACGTCCATGCCTCCGGGGTTCGCGCGCGAGCGGGTGGCGTGTTCGCGCTCGGGCGTCGGGTCGGTGGCGGCGGTCATTCCTGGACTCCAGCGGTGCTCACGGGGTGCGGGGCGGCCGGGAGAGGGCTCATTTGGGGCGCATCCACGCAGGCGGTTCGCGCGTGGGTGCTGGCCGATCGGAGATCCCGTCGATCTCCGATCGGTATCCGGCCCCGCATCAGCTCGGATCGCGAGACGGTTTGCAGGCGAAGGCCGTGAACGTCGGCGAAGCATTGGGCCATGCGCGTGCGAAAGCCGTCCGCGTCGACCGTGCCTCCCGCTGGGAGCTCACGGGCGATCGAGGTCATCGCCACGTCCGGCAGCCCGCAGGCGATCACCCACGAGAACGGCTCCAAGTCGTTGTCCACGTTGACGGCGAACCCGTGCGTGGCGACGCCGCGCGAGACGTGCACGCCGATCGAGGCGATCTTGCGGTCCTCCACCCACACGCCCGTGTAGTCCGGGCCCTCATCGCAGCGCGAGCGCGCCGCGATTCCTTCGTCCGCCAGCGCCGCGACGATCGCGGATTCGATCGTGCGCAGGTGCGTGCCGATGTCGTGCACGCGCACGATCGGATAACCCACGAGCTGGCCCGGCCCGTGGTAGGTGACGCGCCCGCCCCGGTCGGTGTCAACGATCTCGATTCCGCGGGCGCGGTAGTAGTCCTCGCCGAGCGCCAGCTCCCCCGTCGCCGCCCGTCGCCCGCGGGTGTAGACGGGCGGATGTTCGAGCAGCAGCAGCGTGTCAGGCAGTTCCCCGGTCAGACGGTCCTGGCGAATGCTCGACTGCAGGGTAAGCGCCTCGCGGTAGGGGGTGACACCCATGTTGCACACGCACAGCTCATGGGACTGCGTATCGGCGATGCTCATATGCCACGCAGCCTAGCGCCCGCTATGGGAGGAGCCGGCAGGCTCCGTACGGAGGTGCAGACACCGCACCGCTGACCGGCTGATTGCAGGGGCGCTTGGAGTTCGCATGGAGATCAGATGCGGGCCGTGCAGACGCGCCCGGGTCTTCGCCAAGTCGGCAAGACGCACACGATCGAAGGGGACCTCTTTGAGCATGTTTCTTACTTTCCCGCTCCTCCACATTTCTTCCCGTTACTCAGGATCTGGAGAAACGGCAAGGCCGGTAGTTTGCGTAAACGCGCAAAGAACGCGGTCATCTAACGCCATCGGCTGCCTTGACATAACAGAGAGCTAAGCCTATACCTCTGGCGAAGTCCAACAGATTGGACACACAAGAACGAAACTATCCGAACCACGGCGCAGGACTTCCGCCGTGGCATGGGAGGTATTTAAGGTGACTAAGAAAATGCCGATAGTACGACAGATCTTTGTAGCCCTGGTCGTGGGATGGGCCGCCAGTGTGGCGATCGTCACACCGGCCTCAGCCCAGCCGCCTAGGTTTTTCGGCTGCGTTTTACTTACCGGAGTAGGCGGTTTTTCAAATAGCGGCTGCACCTTGCAGCAAGACGGCGGCATGTGGGCTAGGTCTGATTTTATCGTGGGCCAGCGTAAGATTCGCGTCTGCCTCTTTGTGGGAGCAGGAGTCGGTGTCTACAACGATCCGAACTGCTCTGCTGTGGGAGGGACAAAAAAGTATCAAATTTTTGACCCACCTAACGTTAACAGCAAAGCCAAAGGCGGAACCTTTACGTTTACAACGGTGGGAACTGAAGTGACATGTGTGAAAATGTCCGGGAAAGAATTCTTAATCGAAGGAGGCGAACCAGGCGAGGCAGTGGCTGCGGCCCTGGAATACAGTGAATGTTCGGTTGCAAAACCTGAACATTGTACGGTTCATCCGATCGCCACCCAACCGGTCTTACTCGAACTAGTTGAAGATACAAAAAGGGAATTAATAGAGGCTCTGACCAAGCCCAAATCGGGGACGACTCTTGCCAATGTGGAATTCTTAAATCAAGGAGGAACCTGCTCGATAGCGGGGTCCCAGGTCATAGAAGGGACCGCTCTTGGGAAGATCGGGAAAGAAGAAGGAGCAAAGGAAAAAACCGAACTGAAATATACAAACGGAAATACTGAATACTTAGACAGCAAAGGGAAAAAAGGAACGGCAGGGCTTACCCTGGCTGGTATTAAAATGAACTTCAAAGGAACAATGACGTTGGAAGCCGAAGTGGAAGCCGGGAAACTCAAAGACGAAGGAGGAGAAGAACACGAAATCTCTTCCGAGAAAGTCTTAGTAGGTGAGGAAAAATAATCTGAGCCGAGTTACGTCTCAAATTTGATTGTAATTTTGCCGGCGCGAGGCCACGGTCTGTGGCCTCGCGCCACGTTCACAGCGTCAGCGCAGCCGGCTGCTCGAGCAGCTCCCGCACGCGCTCCAGGAAGCGCGCGGCGTCGGCGCCGTAGAGGATGCGGTGGTCGCAGGCGAGGGTCACGGTCATCTGCTGTCGGGCGACGATCTCGCCATTGTGCACGGCGGCGCGTGGGCGAACCGAGCCGACCGACAGGATCGCGGCCTGTGGCGGGTTGATGATCGCGGTGAAGGCGTCGACGCCAAACATCCCGAGGTTGGAGACCGTGAACGTGCCGCCGCCCAGCTCCGGCGGGGTGATCGAGCCGTCGCGCACGTGCGCGGCCAGAGCCCGCGCCTCGCGGGCGATCTCGCCCAACGACTTGAGGTCTGCGTCGAACACTGTCGGCACGATCAGCGCTCCACCTGCCGGCTCCTCTGACTCGGTGGCGACGGCCACGCCGACGTTGATGCGCCCGTGCAGCTGCAGGCGCCCGTCGCGATAGCTGGAGTTCGCGCGCGGGTGCTCGCGCAGCGCCAGGGCGCAGGCCTTGACGACCATGTCGTTGTACGTCGGTGCGTCCGTCCGGCCGAGGCGCTTGAGCTCTGCGCGCAGCGCGACGCACTCCTGCATGTCGATGTCGGCCTGCAGCGCGAAGTGGGGGATCGTGGCCTTCGACTCGGCCATCCGCCGCGCGATCGTCTGCTGGGTGCGGGACAGCTCGACCTCGGTCGTCTCGCCCTTGGCGGTGGTGATGGACGCGTTGGGAGCCGCCGTGTCCCCCGTCTCAGATGGTCGGTCTGCGGGAACGACGGTCGCCTCGCCTGTTCCGGTAGGGGCTGTCGATGCGGCGGCCTGAACGTCGGCCTTGACGATGCGCCCGCCCGGGCCGGTGCCGGTGAGCGCATGGAGATCGACGTCGTTCTCCCGCGCGATGCGTCGTGCCAGCGGTGACGCCTTGACTCGCCCGTCGCCGGCTGAGGCGGGGGCTGTCTTCGCCGGCGGCCTCGGCGCGGCCTCGTGGACGGCCTCGGCCTGAGTCGATGGAGCGGCCACATCCGGTCGGTCTGCGATTGCGGCGGCGCCCTCGTGCGCGTCCCCGTCATCGGCGGTCTCGTGCCCGTCACGGTCACCCGTCGTGGCGGCGCCGTCGGCCGCGCCGATCCGTGCGATCACCGCGCCCACAGGCAGCGTGTCGCCCTCTGCGGCGATCGTCTCAAGTATGCCCTCGAGGTCGGACTCGTAGATCATCGTCGCCTTGTCGGTCTCGATCTCCACGAGCTCGTCTCCCCGCCGCACCGCCTCCCCGTCGGCGATCAACCAGCGCAGGATTGTGCCCTCCTCCATCGTGTCCGACAGCCGCGGCATGACCACATCGGCCATCAGCGTGTCCCCTTCCGCGCCAAGTGGGCGACTGCGTCGGGGCGGCCGGTCATCGGGGTGCCTCCTGCGCGCCAACAGGCGTGCCGGAGCCCTCGCTCCCCCCGAGCGTGGACAGCGCGGCGGCCACCACCTGGGGCTCGTGCGGGTAGGCGAGGTCCTCCAGCGGCTTGGAGTAAGGCATCGGCACGTCCGCACCCGACACGCGCGCGACGGGCGCGTCGAGATCGTCGAAGGCGTGCTCGGCGATCAGCGAGGCGAGGTTCGCGCCCACGCCCCCGTGGGGCCAGCCCTCCTCGACGACCACGCAGCGATTGGTGGTTCGCACCGAGGCGAGGATCGTGTCGAGGTCGAGCGGGCGCAATGTGCGCGGGTCGATCACCTGCGCCTGCACGCCGTGCTCGTCGGCGAGCGTTGCAGCCGCGCGCTCGGCGGTCAGCGCCATCCGCGAGACGCCGACGATCGTCACGTCAGAGCCCTCGCGACAGACGCGCGCGCGGCCGAACTCGACGAGCTCATCTTCGTCCTCGGGCACCTCTCCGCGAACGCCGTACAGCGACTCGTGCTCGATGAAGATGACCGGGTTCTCATCACGGATCGCGCTCTTCAAGAGGCCCTTGGCGTCGGCCGGTGTAGCGGGCACCGCTACGAGCAGGCCGGGCACGTGCAGGAACATCGCCTCCAGGCAATGCGAGTGGGTCGGACCGAGCTGGTGGCCGGCGCCCTGGGGCATACGAATCACCAGCGGCACCGACACCTGGCCGCCGAACATGTAGCGGATGTGAGCGGCGTGGTTGACGATCTGGTCGAACGCGAGCAGCGAGAAGTTGATCGTCATCAGCTCGACCACCGGGCGCAGGCCGGTCATCGCCGCCCCGACCCCCATGCCGACGATCGTGTTCTCGGAGATCGGCGTGTCGCGGATGCGCCGCTCGCCGAACTCCTCGAGCAGCCCCTCGGTGACTTTGAAGGCGCCTCCGAACACGCCGATGTCCTCGCCCAGCAGCACGACGCGCTCGTCGCGCTGCAGCTCCTCGCGCAGCGCCGCGTTCAGGGCCTCGCGATAGCGCAGCTCGGTCATGCCCGTCGCCTCGTCGTGCGCGCGAGTCCCGCGCGACGCGGGGCCTGTCTGCAGCGGGCGGAGTGCGAGCGTGCCAGGATCACTCGTGGTACCGCCCGCGAACCTGCTCGTCGATCACGTACACGTCGTCATACAGCGACTCGGGCGTGGGGAACGGCGAGTTCTCGGCGAACTCCACGGCGCGCTCGACCTGCGCGGCCGCCTCGCGCTCGATCGTCTCGCGGGCGGTTGCGTCGAGAATGCCCTCGCGCTGTAGACGCTCACCGAACTGTGGGATCGGGTCGCGCTCGCGCCACTGCGCGACCTCCTCCTTCGTGCGGTACTCCTCCGGGTCAGCCATCGAATGACCGCGAAAACGGTAGGTGACGGCCTCCACCAGCAGCGGTCGGCGGTCCTCGCGCACGCGGCGCAGCGCCTCGCCCACGACCGTGTAGGTGTCGAGCACGTCCATCCCATCGCAGCGCATGCCGGGAACGCCGAGCGACTCGCCCTTGCGGCCCAGGTCGGTCACGGCCGAGTGACGCTCGATCGAGGTGCCCATCCCGAACTGGTTGTTGACGACCATGAACACGACCGGCAACCGCCACAGCGCGGCGAGATTCAGCGTTTCCCCGAACGTGCCCTGATTGGAGGCGCCGTCGCCGAACGCGCACAGCGTGACCTCGTCGCGGGCGAGATAGTCGCTGCTCAGGCCGATGCCCGCCCCGATCGGCAGGTTGCCGCCGACGATCCCATAGCCACCCATAAAGCGGCGCTGTATGTCGAACATGTGCATCGAGCCGCCGTGCCCTCCACAGCAGCCGTCGACGCGTCCGAACAGCTCGGCCATCACCCGCTCGGGCGGGGTCCCGCGCGCGATCGCGTTGCCGTGCGAGCGGTAGGTCGAGATCAGGTAGTCCTCGTCGCGCAACGCTCGCGCGGCGCCGACGATCGTCGCCTCCTCGCCGATCGACAGGTGCAGGAACCCGCCGATCTTCGCCCGCGCGTACATCTCGCCCGCCCGCTCCTCAAAGCGGCGGATGAGCGTCATCGTCGCCAACCACTCGCGGGTGAGGACGGGCTCCGGCAGTGTGTGATCGGGCATCAGCTATGCACGGTAGCCCAGCGCGCGAGGAACTCCGCGGCCTGCAGCTGCGACAGATCGGCGCGCAGCGCCCGGGCTGTGCGCGAGGCGGTCTGTGGCGGCAGATCCCAGAACAGCACGACCTCGCCCGAATCGATCTCGACGACCTCGATATGGTCGACGCGGCTCGCGTCCGCGAGCAACGCCGGGGCCAGCCCGCCGCGGGTGACGATCAGTCGATACGCACGGTTGGCCCTCATGTCGTGGTCGCCTGCCCGAGTGCCGCTGCTTGCTCAACGGCGTCTTCTCCGATGAACACTTGCGTTCCGATGCGCACCGCGGGAACGTCGCTGACACCGGCCTGCGCGGCCGCGGCCGTCGCGGTGTCCAGCTGCGCACGCACGGAGGCGAGCCCAGCGCCCTTCAGCACCGCGGCCGGATGCATCTCGCACGCCGCGGCGGCGATCAGCACGTTGTCGGCCTCGCCCAGCGAGCGTCCCCCGGCGAACGCCTGACGGAACGCTGCCTGCGCGAAGGGCACCGTCCGGCCGATCGACTTGGCGTACGTCGCCGCGCGCATCGCGAGCGTGCTGTCGAACGGGAACTCCGCAGGCCAGCGCAGTGGCTGCAGCCCGAGCTCGCGCGCTCGGCGGGCGACGTCCACGCGAAAAACGTCTTCCTCTTCACGGCAGCGGAACGCGTCGAACGTCTCGCCCGCGGGTAGATCGCGGGCGAGCACCGGCTGCCACTCGACCGGGGTGGGCGGGTTCGAGAAAACATGCAGGATGCGCTCCGCCGCCAGATACGCCAGCGGACTGGCCAGGTCGAAGTAGAAGGCGGAGTCAGGCGCGGTGCTATGCATCTCGCCGAGATTAGTCCGGCCTGCGCACACGTGTCGCGAAAGGCCTGCTCAGCCGTGTATCAACCAGCCGTCCGCGGCACGTCCCGCTTCCATCACGGCCTCCGACAGCGTGGGGTGGCCGTGGATCGTGCGCGCGACCTCGCTGAAGCCGCCCTCCAGCGCGCGCACGTTGACGAGCTCCTGGATCAGCTCGGTAGCACGCGAGCCGACGATGTGCCCGCCGAGCAGCTCGCCGTACTTCGACTCGCCCACTAGCTTCACGAGGCCGGTTCGGTCGCCGTAAACCGTGCCGCCCCCGACCGCGCCATAGGGGACCTTGCCGATGACCACGTCATAACCCTGCTCGCGGGCCTGCGCCTCGGTCAGGCCGAACGAGCCCACGTTTGGAGTGCAGAACGTCGCGCGCGGGATGTCGATGTAGGCGAGCGGGTGAGTCGTCAGGCCGGCCGAATCCTCGGCCGCGATGACACCCTCGTCGGAGGCCTTGTGCGCGAGCGCCGGACCGGCGACGAGATCGCCGATCGCGTAGACGCCCGGTACCGAGGTCCGCAGCGCGCCGTCGACCTTGACCAGGCCCCGCTCGTCCAGCTCGACGCCCACGACGTCCAGGCCGAGCGCCTGGATGTCGGGACCGCGACCGGTGGCGATCACGAGATAGTCGACCTCGGCCGACTCCGAGCCGTAGGTGAAGCTCACACCGGAGTCCGACACCTGCACAGATTCGATCGGAGTGCTCGTGTGCACGCCGATCGACTGGCGCTTGAGACCGCGCTCCACAAGACGCGAGATGTCCGCGTCCTCGCTGGGGAGCACGCGATCGAGCGCCTCCAGCAGCAGCACCTCACTGCCCAGGCGCGCAAACCCCGAGGCGATCTCCGCGCCGGAGGCCCCGGCCCCGACGACGGCCAGGCTGCCCGGCAACTCCGCAAGCGCCCACGCCTCCTCGGTGCCGAGTACACGCCCGCCCAGCTCTACGCCGGGGATGGCGCGCGGCACCGATCCGGCGGCGAGGATCACGGTCGCGGCGCTCAGCTCGCGTCCGCCCACCTGGACGGGGACCGCCCCGTCTGAATGATCGCCGCGGGCGCCGAGCACGGCCTCGCCCTCGATCAGGTCGATCCCGTTTTTCTTGAAGAGGCCCGCCACTCCGCTGGTCAGGGTCGAGACGACTTTCTCACGTCGCACCTGCACGGCCGGATAGTCGACCTCGACGCCCGACACCTTCAGCCCGAACTCGTCGGAGTCGCGGATCTCCGACAAGAGGTCGGCGGAGCGCAGGACGGCCTTGGCGGGGATGCACGCATAGTTCAGGCAGCGCCCGCCGACCTTGTCCTTCTCCACGACGACGGTCTTTTTCCCGAGTTGCGCGGCGCGAATCGCGGCCACGTAGCCGCCCGGCCCGGAGCCGATCACGATGCAGTCGTATGAGTTCTCAGCCATCCGGGCCTGAGCCTATCGAAGCCGGGCGCGCGGCCAGGGCAGGCGCAATGGCTATCCCAACTCGCGTGCCTGGATGCGCCCCATGACCCTAACCAGCTTCCAGAACAGCCACCCCGCGAGCACGATCGACACCAAGCACAGACCTGCGGCGAGCAGCGTGGACGCGACCACCAGCGCGAGCGAGGTCACGAGGATCTGAAACGCCAGCAACGCCTCGAACCCAAGCACCGCCCAATATCGGCGCCGGTACATCCCGCCCGCGAGCAGCGCCAGCACGCATGCCAGAAATACCCCTCCTGCCAGTGACCCACCATGGCTGCTGAGCCCGTGGACGGTGAGTGCGCCGACGACCACGCCAAGCGCGAGTAGTACGGCAATGGCGATCGCGACGAGCAGTGCCGGCGGACGCTCGTCTTCGCCCAGCGGCTCCAGGGTCGCCCGCACAAGATCCTCGCGCGAGGGGCGTGGCGGAGTCTCGTCGGGATCGATCGGGCCGCTCGCGCGGCTCGGCGAGCTCATGCCGTGCCCTCCGCGTGGACCGGCGTCGCGTCGAGCATGCGGCGCAACTCGTGCGCGGCGCGCTCGGGGCTCTCCGCGTCGGCGATCGCGCGCAGAACGCACACGCGCGAGGCGCCCGCGTCGAGTACTTCGCCGATGTTCTGCGCGTCCAGGCCGCCGATCGCGAAGAACGGCACGGCCGCATGGGCCGCCGCGTAGCGCACGAGCTCCACGCCCACCGCCGCGCGCCCCGGCTTGGTCGGTGTCGCGTGAACCGGTCCCACGCCGATGTAGTCGACCAGGCCGGGGTCCACCGCGTCGATCTCATTCGGGGCGTGCGTCGAGAGCCCGATCAACATGTCCGGACCGACCAGCGCACGCACCTCGGCGACCGCCATGTCGTCCTGGCCCACGTGCACGCCATCGGCGCCCACGTCCACGGCGACCTCGGGATGGTCGTTGACCACGAACAGCGCCCCGTGCTCCCCGCACAGCCGCATCGCACGCCCGGCCGCTTCGAGCAGGGGGCGACGCCTCTCCCGTGAGGCCCCATGCCAGTCGCCGTCCTTCACGCGCAGTTGCACGATCTCTACTCCCCCGGCGATCGCGGCCGGCAGCACCTCCGCCAGCTCGCGGCCACCGGGCAGGGCGTCGCATACGAGATACAGCCGCGCGGCGGCCAGGCGGGCGAGACGAGCGTTGTGCAGGGCGTTGGCGGGCACTCCCGTTGAGTCTGACACCGGACTAGCATCAACCATATGTCCGAGCACACCGAATCGGCCGACGTCGTGATCGTCGGCGGTGGGATCATCGGGCTCGCCTGCGCCTGGCGTGCCCGCCTACAGGGGCTGTCGGTGACGCTGCTGGAGCGCGACCACGTCGGCCGAGGCACCTCGCACGTGGCGGCCGGGATGCTCGCGCCGGTGTCCGAGGTCGAGTTCGGCAGGGCCGGCAAGCGGGTGTTGGATCTTGGGTTGCGCTCGGCCGAGATGTGGCCCGGGTTCGCAAGCGAGCTGGAAGACGCCGCGGGCACCGGTGTGGGGCTGCTAAAGACGGGCACGCTCGTCCTCGCCCGCGACGAGGACGAGGCCCGCGAGCTGGAGCGACGGCTCGCGTTTCGCCGATCACTTGGCCTGCGCGCCGAGCGATTGCGCGCGAGCGAGGCGCGCGAGCGCGAGCCGGGCCTCGCGCCGACCGTGCGCCTGGCGATCGAAGCGCCCGACGACCACTCGGTCGATCCACGGTTGGTGCTCGCGGCGCTGCGACGCGCCTGTGAGATCGCCGGAGTGCGCATCCGCGAGCACACCGCCGTCGAGTCGGTGCTGCTGGACGGCTCCGGAGAACGGGTTACCGGGCTCGCCCTGAGCGCAGGTGAGCGGGTGGGCGCCGAGCAGGTCGTCCTGGCCGCGGGCGCCTGGACGGCACAGATCGCCGGCCTGCCGCCCGACGCGCGTGTGCCGGTACGCCCGGTCAAGGGTCAGATCCTGCGCCTGTGCGATCCCTCCGGCCCGGGGCTCCTGCGCCGCGTCATCCGCTTCGAGGGCGGCTATCTCGTGCCACGCGCCGACGGCTCCCACGTGCTGGGGGCGACCGTCGAGGAGAAGGGCTTCGAGCTGGCTCCCACCGCCGGAGGGGTGTACGAGCTGCTGCGCGACGCCTCCGCGCTCGTGCCCGGGATCGACGAGCTGCACATCGAGGAGCTGTCCGTAGGTCTGCGTCCCGGCACCCCCGACAACACCCCCATCATCGGCCCCGCCGCACTCGCGGGCCTAGTCTGGGCGACCGGCCACCACCGCAACGGCATCCTGCTCGCGCCGCTCACCGCCGAGCTCCTCCGCGCCACGCTCCTTGACGAGTCCCCGGGACCGCTCGCCGAGCCCTGCCGTCCGGATCGCTTCCAGGCGATCCCCGCATGATCCTCAACGGGGAGCCCTCCGAGATCCCCGCCGGGGAGACCGTGGCGAGCGTGCTCGCACGGCTCGGCCTGGAAACGAACGCGAAGGGAGTCGCGGTCGCCGTCGACGGCGAGGTGCTGCCGCGAGCCTGCTGGGAGACCTTCGCGCTCCCCGAAGACGCGCGTGTGGAGGTGCTCACCGCCATGCAGGGAGGATGATTCGCGCGTGACCGATCCGCATGAGACCGACCCGCCCACCCCGACAGTGGGCGAGCACAATGGAAAACCGCACAACGCGTCCGCCGTCGCAGCGCCGGATGTCTTCACGATCGCCGACAGGACGCTGCGCTCGCGCCTGCTACTCGGCACGGGCGGGTTCCCCTCGCTGGAGCTGATGGCCGAAGCGATCGCCGCAAGCGCCACCGAGTTGGTGACGGTGGCCCTGCGGAGATTGGGGCACGCCCACCCCGGTGGGCCCCAATCCAGGGGCTCGCTGATCGACGTGCTCGCCGACGCCGGCGTGCAGCTGCTCCCGAATACCGCCGGTTGCCGCACCGCGCGCGACGCCGTGCTCACGGCACGCCTCGCACGCGAAGCGTTCGCCACCGACTGGATCAAGCTCGAGGTAATCGGCGACGAGGACACGCTGATGCCCGACGCGCCCGAGCTCCTGCGAGCCGCCGAGGAACTCGTAGACGAGGGGTTCGTCGTGCTCCCCTACACGACCGACGACCCCGTGCTCGCCCGGCGCTTGGTCGACGTCGGCTGCTCCGCGGTGATGCCGCTGGGCTCGCCGATCGGCAGCGGCATGGGCATCCGCAACCCCTACAACATCGCCCTCATCCGCGAGGCCGTCTCCGTGCCCGTCGTGCTCGACGCCGGCGTCGGCACCGCCTCCGACGCCACGCTCGCCATGGAGCTCGGCTGCGACGCCGTCATGGTCGCCTCGGCGATCTCCCGCGCGCAGGACCCCGTCCGCATGGCCCACGCGATGCGCCACGCCGTGCAGGCCGGACGATTGGCGCACACCGCCGGACGTATCCCTCGCCGCCACTACGCGAGAGCATCGACCTCCGATGAGGGTCTCCCCGAGCTTTAGGAGTTTGCCGTTCGTGGTCCGCGCATGCGCGGACCCGCGGCCGGGCGCATGCGCCCGGCCGGCCTGCGGTGCATGCACCGCAGGCCCCCCAGCTCACATCACTTTTTGCGATGCGCCCAACGGGACTGGATTGCCCGGAATGTCTACTTCACGACTTCGATCGTCCCGTTCATCGACGCCGGGTGAATCGTGCACTCGTAATGGATGATCCCAGGCTTGGTCGCCTTGACTTCATACGTTTCGCCTTCGCCGAAGTCTTTCGAGGCGAATTTCGCGACGCCGCCCTCGCTCGTGACGTTGTGTTCGACCGAGTCGTAGTTCGTCCACTTGATCGTGCTGCCGACCTTCACCTTGAGCGTGTCCGGGTTAATCGCGATGTTGCGGTAGGCGATCGGCACGACCCCACTCTGGATCGGCGAGGAGGAGGACGGAGAGGCGTACTTGGGCGTCGTGTTCGCTTTCAGTCCGCCCGACGTCGAGGTGCTGGAGGTCGTGGATGTCTTAGCGGTGGAAGCGCTCGAGCTGGAGCTCGAACTCGATTCGCTCGATCCGCAGCCAACTGCGAACAGCAGCGCGGAGCAGGCGATCGCGACGGCGGGCAGACCTCTTCTCATCGGGACGATCCTTTCTCGGGGCAGTGCATCTGAGCCTAACGAACGGCACAGCCGCCCGGATCAGTCGCTGTTCTGGCCGCTCGCGAAGGCTCCCCCCGAGGACTGCGCCTAGACTGGCTCGTCCATGCCACCACGCCATTTCCTCACCGGGGCCGAGCTGACCCCTGCCGAGCTGGACGCGCTGCTTGACCGCGCGCTTGAGCTGAAGGCCGCGCCGCTGTCCTCGCAGGCACTTGCCGGGCGTAGCGTCGCGCTGCTCTTCCAGAAGCCCTCCACGCGCACCCGCCTGTCGTTCGAGGTCGGCGTGCACGAGCTGGGCGGCCATCCCGTCGTGCTGCGCGCGGATGAGCTTCAGCTCTCCCGCGGCGAGGCGCTGCGCGACACCGCCTACGTCTTCTCCCGCCACGTCGATGCCGTGGGGGTGCGCACCGGGCCGGACGCGATGCTGGAGGAGCTCGCCGAGTTCAGCGACGTGCCGATCGTCAACATGCTCACGGCGCTGCACCATCCCTGCCAGGCGCTTGCCGACCTGCTGACGCTGCGCGAGGCCTACGGGACGCTCGCCGGTGTGCGCGTCGCCTATGTCGGCGACGGCAACAACGTCGCTCGCTCGCTCGCGCTGCTCGGCACGCTCGCCGGCATGCACGTCGCGATCGCCTCGCCGCCCGGCTACACGCTCGATGAGGCGGCGCCGCTACCGGCGCCCGAGGGCGCGACCGGAACGCTGACTCTGCACACCGATCCCCGCGCCGCGGTGCAGGGCGCGCAGGCGGTCTACGCCGACGTGTGGGTTTCGATGGGCGATGAGGCCGCCGCGGAGGAGCGCCGCGCCGCGCTCGCCCCCTACAAGCTCGACGACGCGCTGCTCGACGCCGCCGCGCCCGGCGCGTTCGCGATGCACGACCTGCCCGCCCACCCCGGCGAGGAGATCTCCGCCGAGGTCCTCTACGGTCAGCGCCAGCGCATCTGGGACCAGGCCGAGAACCGCCGCCACGCGCAGAAGGCCCTGCTGGAGTTCCTGCTCGCTCCGGCGAACGACTCGGCCTCACGATGACACCCGAGCCCGGGACCCTGCCCGAGATCACTCCAGCTGACGAGTCCGCCCCCTCGGCGACTGCGCACCCGGACGACGAGCGCCCCGCGCGCCCGCGCCCGGGCGATGAGCTCGAGCTCTCGATCGACTCGCTCGCCTTCGGCGGCGAGGGCGTCGCGCGCCTTGGCGATCAGGGCTACGTCGTGTTCGTCGCCGGCGCCGTCCCCGGCGATCGCGTGCGCGCGCTCGTCTACAAGCGCAAGCGCTCCTACGCCCACGCGCGCGCCATCGAGATCCTGCAGCCCAGCCCCGAGCGCATCCCCCCAAAGGCCGACCACCCCGGCGTGCCCTGGCAGGTGCTCCCCTACGAGCGTCAGCTTCAGATCAAGCGCGAACAGGTCGCCGAGGCGCTGCGCCGCATCGGTCGCCTGGACGGGTTCGAGCTCGAGGAGATCGTGCCCGCGCTGCAGCAGTGGCGCTACCGCAACAAGCTCGAGTACTCCTTCGGCGAAACCGAGGACGGTGGCCTCGTATGTGGCTTCCACGTGTCCGCGGGCGCCAAGCAGGTGACCGCCATGAGCGACTGCCTGCTCGCCTCGGAGATCGGCAACCGCGCGCGCGAGCTCGTGCTCGACTGGTGTCGAGCCGAGGGCCTGTCTGCTTGGGATCGTGGCCCCAGGCGCGGACGCTTGCCGCCCGCTGTCGAGGGCGAGCGCGCCAAGGCGCCGTCCCCCGCGCCGGACGGGCGCATACGCTTGCGCAACCTGGTCGTGCGCGAAGGGCGCAACACGGGCAAGCTGCAAATCCGCCTCGTCACGACCGAGGGGACGCTCGAGCCGGACGGGCTCGCCGCCGTGCTGCAGCGCGAGTTCGGCGAAAGCCTCAGCGGCGTTCTCTGGACGCGCTCGCAGAGCCCCGCCGAGACCACCGCCGGCGGCAAGACTGAGCTCGTCTGGGGCGATGCCGAGCTGCCCGAGCGACTCGGCGAGCTCGACCTGCGCATCTCCGCCGAGGCCTTCTTTCAGACCAACACCGAGATGGCCGAGCTGCTGTATGAGATCGTCGCCGAGTACGCCGGACTGCAGGGCTGGGAGCGCGTCTACGACCTCTACTGCGGCATCGGCACGATCGCGCTGACGCTCGCCCCGCGCGCCGGCGAGCTGTGGGGGATCGAGCTCATCGAATCCGCCGTCGCCGACGCGATCGCCTCGGCTCGCCGCAACGAGGTGACCAACGCTCACTTCTTCGCCGGCGACACCCGCCTCGCCTTGCCCGAGCTCGTGCAGCGCGCCGGGCGCCCCGACGTGCTCGTCGTGGACCCGCCCCGCGCCGGGCTCTCCAAGAAAGTCGTGCGGCGCATCATCGAAGCCTCACCCAAGCGGATCGTCTACGTCTCTTGCAACCCCACCACGCTTGCTCCCAATGCGGCCGAGCTGGTCGAGGCCGGGTGGACGTTGCAGAAGGTGCGCCCCGTCGACATGTTTCCTCAAACTCACCACATCGAGTGCGTAGCCCTGTTCGAGCGTCTCCAAGGTGGGCCGGCCGAAGCGGAGTCCGAGAACTCGCCGACGACCCCGGAGTAGTCTGTCCGCCGATGCGCGCCGCCACCATCCGCGAGCAGGAGATCGTGATCGAGGAGCACCCCGACCCGGTCCCGGGCGCCGGTGAGGTGCTGGTGCGCGTACGCGCGGCGGGATTGAACGGGGCGGACATGATGCAGCGCCGAGGGCTGTACCCGGCGCCGCCAGGTTCGCCCCAGGACATCCCGGGCATGGAGCTCGCCGGCGAGGTGGCCGCGCTCGGTCCGGGCGCCACGCGGTTCGCCGAGGGTGAGCGCGTGATGGCGATCGTCGGCGGGGGCGCGCAGGCGGAGCTGGCCATTGTCAACGAGCGCGTGCTGATGCCCGTGCCCGAGGCACTCGACTGGTCCGCGGCGGGCGGGCTGCCCGAGGTCTTCACGACCGCCCATGATGCGATCTTTGTACAGGCCGGGTTGCGCCCGGGAGAGCATCTGCTCGTGCACGGTGGCGCCGGGGGTGTGGGCGTCGCGGCGATCCAACTTGGCCGGGCGGCCGGGGCGCGCGTGACCGCGACCGTGCGCCACGAGTCCTCGCGCGAGCAGGTCGCCGCGCTGGGCGCCGATGCGATCGCGCCCGAGGAC
Source organism: uncultured Solirubrobacterales bacterium (assembly GCA_963708315.1). Taxonomy (GTDB): domain Bacteria; phylum Actinomycetota; class Thermoleophilia; order Solirubrobacterales; family Solirubrobacteraceae; genus Palsa-744. The sequence goes on from OY970204.1 coordinate 85,441, forward strand.
TTCGCTCAGCGCGAACCGTTCGACGTGATCCTGGAGCTGGTGGGCGCTCCGAACATGCCCGAGAACCTCAACGCGCTTGCGAGCGGCGGGCGGATCGTTGTGATCGGGGTTTCCGCCGGCGCGAAGACCGAGCTGAACCTGCTCGCGCTGATGGGCAGGCGCGCGCGCATCCACGGCTCGACGCTGCGCTCCCGACCGCTGGAGGAGAAAGCGATCACCGCGCGCCTGCTGGAGCGCGAGGTGCTGCCGTTGTTCGGCACCGGCGCCCTGCGCGTGCCGATCGCCGCGACGTTCCCGCTGGCGCAGGCCGCCGCCGCTTACGAACGCTTCGCGGCCGGCGGCAAGCTGGGCAAGATCGTGCTCACGATCTGAGCAGCCCGCAGAATCTCAGTACGGCGGCTGCGCGGCGTACCAGTCGCCCAACGTCCGGAACGCCGCCCAGAAAGCGCGCTTGGCGTCGGTCTCGTCGAGGGAGTCGTCGATGTTGGGGACGTACAAAGCGTCGATCGTGGGGGTGAGCTGCTGGATCTCGCCTAGGCGCGGGGCCAGCTCGCGTGCGAGCGGGATCTCCATCTCGCCGAGCGCGGTGAGCGCGTCGGCGCCCATCAGGACGACGATGCGCGGCTGCACGATCGCGATCTCTTCGACCACCCGCGCGACGCAGGCGAAATCCGCGAGCGAAGCGTCGCTGAGCGGGCACTTCACGCACAGCGTTCCGTAGACGGCGAGCGGATCGATCGACAGGCGCTTGAGCGACTTCATCAGCGCGCCGCCGGCGCGTCCGTAGAAGGCGACGCCCTCCTCGATCTCCGAGGGCTGAGGGGCGTACTTGAGCAGCATCACGTCGGCTTGCGGATGTCCGGAGCCGAGCACCGGCATCAAGTTGCCGCGCGGGCAGTGCGGGCAGGCCTGCAGCTCGCGCGTGAGCGTGTTCAGCTCGCGGATGGCGCGCTCCAGGTACTTCTCGCGGATCTCGTCATCGGTCACAGGCATCGACTCCGAGGGTTTTGACGAACCCACGATGTCTCCCTCCTGTTGCACCGCTACTTGCGGCTGCCGCCCATCGCGCGCTTGACTCTTCGCGCCCGGCTGGCGCGGCGCGCGGAGGGTGGGGTGGCGCGGGTCTGCAGGAACTTGAGCGCCTGCACGTACAGCAGGCTGGTGGGGCGCGTGAGGATCTCGGCGTCGCGCAGGGACTGCAGGAACTCGGCTGGGCCGTCGAAGTCGCGCATGCGGTTGCGTACCGAGCCGAGACCCTGGGCGACGTGCGAGTCCGAGCCCGCCGCCGCGACGATCCGGTACTTGGCGGCGAAGCGCGCGGCCTCGTCGTTGAAGGCGCCGATCGCCACGCGCGGGTTGAACACCTCGATCGCGTCGACCTCCTCCACGATCGAGAGCAGGTGCTCATAGTCGGGGACCGAGTGCAGCCGGTCGAACGGGTGCGGCACATACACCAGCCCGCCCTGGCGGCGGATCTCCGCGACGGTCTCCTGCAGGGTCATGCCGCGCGGGATCAGCTCCTCGATGAACAGCCCGATGACCTCGCCCTGATCGGCCGTCTTGACCTCCTCACCGACGATCACCTTCACGCCCACGTCCGCCTCGCGCGCGTGTTCGCGCGCGGCGATCGCGCCGGAGATCTCGTTGTGGTCGGTCACCGCGATCGCCCCCAGACCGCGCTCGCGGGCGGTCGCGAGCAGCACCTCGACGGGGGTCGCGCAGTCGTAGGAATGGTCGGTGTGCATGTGCAGGTCCACGTCGATCCGCGGTCGTCCCGCCAGGCGCTCGCGCAGCGCGGGATCGCCGTCGGGGTCGTGCCGGCGGGCGGCCAGTTCGCGATAGATCGACTCGAGCTCGGAGGCGGCGCCGTCGGCGTCGGGCACGAGGCGATAGTCGCCCGGGAACTGGCGCGCCATCAGCTCCGCCGTCGCCGGCGAGCTCGCGGTGCGCGCGTCGAGCCGGCCATAGAAGCTCTCCACGAACCGACGCGCGACGAGGGTGGAGAGCACGTAGCGCTCGGAGGCAGAGTGAAACGAGCCGACGTTCAACGCGCGCGAATGGCGCAGCGCAGCGTTGGAAGTGCTTGGCGCGAACGGCTCGTGCACGTGCACGACGTCCAGCGGCACGGCGCTCAGCAGTTCCTCGATCGTGCGCGCGACGTCGATCGGCAACGCCGGTGTGCGCCGTCTGGAGGAGCCGTGATGTCCGTTGTCGTTGTGGGCGCCGAGCGGCAGGTCGAGCACCTCGCCGACCGCGATGACCGCGGGAGTACCGCCGTCGGTACCGGCGAGCAGAGATCCGGGCCCGCCCGCCCGAGTGCGCGCGGCGCGTAGCTCGCGCCGTGAGGCTCGCACCCGCTCCTGCGAGCGCGACGGGGCGAGGATCAGCACGCGGTGCCCGCGCCGCGAGAGCTCCTCGGAGACCGCGCGGACGTGGGCGTTGACCTCGTTGTCCTGCGCCTCCCACGGATAGGGAGTCACATGGGCGATCGAGAACCGTGCGGATGCCATCGGCTCCGCCATTATGCCGCTGCTACTTGGCCGTGGCCTTGGCTTTAGCCTTTGCCGGGGCCCGCTTGGCCGTCCCGGGCGCGCCCGCGTACTTGCCGATGAACTTCTCCGTCGCCTCGCGCGCCTGATCGTCGGGGCGCTGGTTATGCGGCGACTTCATCAGGTAGGACGAAGGCCCGTCGAGCTGCCCGCCGATGCCGTGGTTGAGCGCGAGCTTGCAGCAACGCACGGCATCGATCACGATGCCGGCTGAGTTGGGCGAGTCCCACACCTCGAGCTTCATCTCGACGTTCAGCGGCACGTCGCCAAAGGCCTGGCCCTCGACGCGGATGTGGGCCCACTTGCGGTCGGTCAGCCATGGCACGTAATCGGAGGGGCCGATGTAGACGTCCCCGGGCGGCAGCTCGTGGTCCATGATCGAGGTGACGGCGTTGGTCTTGGAGATCTTCTTCGACTCCAGGCGCTCGCGCTCGAGCATGTTGTAGAAGTCCATGTTGCCGCCGACGTTCAGCTGCGAGGTGCGCAGCATCTTCACGCCGCGGTCGGCAAACAGACGCGCGAGCGTGCGGTGCACGATCGTGGCGCCGACCTGGGACTTGATGTCGTCGCCGACGATCGGCAGCCCGGCCTTTTTGAAGCGCTTGTCCCAGTAGTCCTCGCGGGCGATGAACACGGGGATGCAGTTGACGAACCCGCAGCCGGCCTCCAGCACCTGCTCGACATACCACTTCGTCGCCTGCTCGGAGCCGACCGGCAGGTAGGACACGACCACGTCGGTGTGGGTGTCCTTCAAGATCTTCACGATGTCCGCCGTCTCGCCCGGAGCCTTGGTGATCTTCTCTTTGAGGTACTTGCCGAGGCCGTCATGAGTCATCCCGCGGTACACCGGCACCCCGAGCTTGCGCGGGACCTTGGCGAACTTCATCGTGTTGTTCTGGCCCGCCCAGATCGCTTCGCCGAGGTCCTTGCCGACCTTCGTGCGGTCGATGTCAAACGCGGCCGTGAACTCGATGTCGCGCACGTGATAGCCGCCGAGATCGACGTGCATCAGGCCGGGAACGTCCTTGGAGGGGTCGGCGTCGCGGTAGTGCTGCACGCCCTGCACGAACGCCGAGGCGCAGTTGCCGACGCCGACGATCGCGACGCGGACCTTGTCGCGCTGATAGCGCGCGGCGCCGTTGGACGAGGCGCCATTCTTGTTCATGACAGTCAATTCAGTTCCTTCCTAGGGTTCGGGGAGATTACCCCGCCGAGCGCGCCAGGTCACACGGACGACGAGGCGGGCGCCGACAGCTCGCGGCGCACGTGGGCGATGCGCTGGGCGACCGTGATCAGGCTGAGCCCCGCCAGCACGTACACCGCCGGAGCCAGCAGCTGGAAGTCGCCCAGCGAGGCGCCTTGCGCGAAGATCAGGCCGATCGAGAGGATCACGACGCGCACGGGGCGGGTGGCGATGCCGACCTTGCACTCCACGCCGAGCGCCTCGGCGCGGGCGCGGGTGTAGGAGACCATCAGCGAGGCGAGCACCGCGACGACGACCGCCGCTGCAGCGACGCGGTCGCCCTGCAGCGCGAAGTAGCCGGCGACGGCCGTCAGCACGATCCCCTCCTCGATGCGGTCGAGCGTCGAGTCCAGAAACGCGCCGAACGGGGTGCCCTTGCCCGACATGCGCGAGTAGCGCCCGTCGAGCGTGTCCATGATCGAGCCGACGACGAACGCGACGCCGCCGAGGAAAAACAGCTGTTCCCACACGAGCGCCGCCGCCACGAGGTTCAGCGCCAAGCCGGTAAGCGAGATCGCGTTGGGCGTCAACCGCGACTCGATCAGCGCATTGCGCACCAGCTCGCGCCGTTCGCCCGAGCCGATCGGCGCGCGCGCGCGCCGAGGCCCGCTGCGATAGGCGCCCCGACGCGGGCCGCGTGGAGAAGTTTCGTGACGGCGAGGGGCCATCGTCGTAGCCGAGCTGGGCGGCGAGCCGCCGTCGGGCTCGCTCATCCGGCCGGCGCTCCGGCGAATCGCCACACCGCCGGGCGCGCCCGGGCGAGCCACATCGCGCCATACGCCGAAGCCCCGGCGGTGAGCGCGCCGAGGAGAGCGTCGACGATGAAGTGGTTGGCGGTGACGACGATCACGAACGCCATCAGGAACGGGTACAGCAGCCACAGCACGCTGACGAAGCGATGACGCGCCAGGCGCGCGAGTGGCCAGCCGATCATCAGCGCGAACGCCACGTGCATGGAGGGGACGGCGGCGTAGGGGTTGAACAGCGCGGTCATCGAGGTGCTGGCGTGGGAGACGTGCACGCCGGTGAAGTCCGAGACCGAGTCGATGAAGCCCCACTCGGGCATGAACCGCGGCGGCGCGGTCGGGAACACGGTGTAGCCGACAAGCGCGATGAACATCGCGATCATGAACATGTTGCGCACGAAGTAGAAGTTGCGGTTGTGGCGCAGGTACAGGTAGACGAGCGCCGACACGGTGACCGTCGTCTGGGCGTTGACGTACAGCCAGCTGGAGAAGCCCATCAGCACGCGGCTACCGGACGCCCACGCCTGGATCGAGGGCTCGACGAACAGGTGGGTGGTGCGCTCGAGCGAAATCAGGTCGCGGGCGTGGGCGAACGCCGCGCTCGCGTCGCCCTCGACCAATCCGCGCACGAGCCGGTAGGCGAGGTAGGCGGCCGCGAACAGGGCGACTTGGCGCAGCACGTCCAGCCATCCCTGAGGCAACAGGCGCGCCTGCAGGAGACGAACGCGGGCGAGGACGGACCCTGGCATCTGGTGTGAAAGCCTAGCGTGAGGACGCGTCGAAGGCGTACAACCGCCAGTGATCTGAGCGCCAGAGTTCGTGCAAATAGGGCAGTCCGCGGGCGATCAGCGCGCCCTCCGCGCGCCCGGCGTCGTCCAGGCGCACGTCGGGCAGCGCGACATAGGCGACACGGTTGGCTCGCAGCCACGCCGCGTAAGCGGAGGTGGTCAGGCGCGGGGCGTAGAACAGATGGGCGTAGCGCGTGTCGAGCTGGCGCTCCCAGCCGCGGGCGAGGGCGATGGAGTCGTGGCCGGCGAGGTAGGCGGCCTCGCCATGGGCGCCGGTCATCGGCACCTCGACGATCGTGCGCCGCCCGTGGGTGAGCGTGCGCAGCTCCGCCCGCAGGGGGGCGTAGTAGGAGGCGTGTACGGAGGGGTCGCCGGCGAGTTCGGCCTCGTCGTTGATCGGCGTCTCGATCTGCCAGTAGAGGAGCACGGGGACGAGCAGGCACAGGATCAGGCGGTGGCGATCCCACAGGGCGCCGGCGAGCAGTGGGCCGGCGAGCAGCGCTCCCAGGCGCGCGGAGTTGCCACCGACGGGTGTGTGCAGCGCGAAGGAGCCGATCAGCGCGAGCGCGTACAGCACCGCCCCCACGCGCACGACCAGGCGTGCACGGGGGCGCAGCGAGCCCCGCGGCAGCAGCAGCGCGATCAGCAGCACGCCCGCGAGCGCCGGCCAGAAGGCCGAGGGCGCGAACGGCTCCCAGCCGCCTTCGGGGAAGGCGAGCGCGAGCACGACGATCGGGATGAGCGCCGCGAGCGCGAGCGCAAGTCCCCGGGCCGGTCCCGCTTGCGAGAGAGGATCGTCGCCGTCGCCTCGCCGCTGCCACCCGCCGACTAGCGCGTCGGCCACACCGGCGAGCGCCAGGAATGCGCCGGCCACGGGACTGGCGAGGCTTGTGAGCACCGCGAGCGCCAGCGCCAGAGCGAGGCGGTCGTTCAGTAGCGCGAGCACCGAGGCTAGGCCGATCGCGAAGCCGAGATCGTAGGGAACCCGTCCCGAGAGCAGGCCGACGCTGAAGCCGAGCGCGAACCATGCGGCGGCGACGCGCGCGCCTGCGGGGGAGAAGACGCGCTGGGCGATCAGCCCGAATAGCGCAGCGGTGGCGACGGCGGAGAGCGAGAGGACGGTGTAGACGCCGAGCCACGCCCCCAGCTCGGGGGAGAGCAGCGAGTATCCCGGCAGGTAGTGGCCGTGCGCGGCGTACCAGCTGCTGTCGCGCAGGGCGAAGCCGACGCGGGTAAAGAGATCGCCGCGATAGATCGCGGCCGTGAGATCGCCGGCGGGGGGCTGGACGATCAGGTAGGCGAGCGCGAGCGGGACGGCCACGGCGAGGGCGACCGCCCAGGGCGCAATGTCCCGGCGAGCGCGCGAGGCATCATTGCCATCCGCGCCGGAGGGCGCCGGGGGAATCTGTGCGGCCACGGCCGACGAGGCCATTCGATCACCCCACCGAGGCGGGCGGGACGGCGGCGCCGAGGAAGTCGGCCACGCGGTCGACGAGGTCGGGCCGGTCGAACCACGGCCAGTGTCCGGCGTCCGTGAGCTCCAGCAGCTCGGCGTCGGGGAGCGCCTGCGCGAAGGCGCGACCGAAGCGCGCGGGGATGTAGGGGTCGGCCTGTCCCCACACGACGAGCGCGGGCATCGTCAGCGTCTGAAGGCGCGCGCCGGCAGCCGCGAGCACGTCGGAGGGGGCGCTCCGATACAGGCGCAGGATCGCGCGCTGGGTGCCCTGGTCGAAGTGGTCGAAGACGGTGTCCAGCCACGCGTCGGGCATCGGCTCGCGACCGGGGCGCGCCTCGCGCGTGCCGTAGCGCATGAGCGTGCGCGTGGTGGCGCCCATCGCGAGCTCGCCGAGCAGGGGTGTGCGCCATAGGCGGGCGGTGCGATGCCAGCGGTAGCCGGGCAGGAAAGGGATGGCATTGACGATCACCAGACGCGCGACGCGTTCGGGGTGGCGCAGGGCGAACGCGAGCCCGACAGAGCCCCAGTCGTGCACGACGAGGCTGACGCGATCGACCGAGACGAGGTCGAGGTAGCGCTCGATGAAGTCTGCGTAGCCCTCGATCGTGTAGTCGAGGTTGCCGGCCTTGCCGCTGCGTCCGAACCCGGGCAGGTCGGGCGCGAGGCCGCCGGTGCGCTCCAGGAACGCCAGCCAGTCGTCGGAGTTGGTCGGGACCCCGTGCAGGTACAGCGGTGGCGGGGGCGCGCCCTCCGAGACGGGAGCCTCGCGCCAGAACACGGGCATCGTGCCGATCGTGGCGTTGCGGTCGTTGACTGCAGGCATGTGGCGAATGATCACAGGGCTGGGCGGCGGACGGGTCGGTGGGTATAGGTGGTAGGCAACTTTGATCGTGATCGACAGTCGTAGTGTCCCCGGCCACATACGGGCGGTCCGGACAGGCGGTCCGACGGTTAGGGTCAGGAGAATGCGGGCGGTCAAGGCAGAGCGGGATGGTGGGCAGAAGGCCTGGAAGCCTCCGACGCGCGCGCGGGTCATAAGGGTCAGGGAACGTCTGCGCGAGGTGTATGGCATCCCGCTGATGAAGCCGCACGGCCACCCGATCGCCGAGCTGGTGCTGACGGTGCTGTCGCAGAGCACGAACGACCGCAATCGCGACGTGGCCTACCTGCGCTTGCGCGAAAGGCTCCCGAGCTGGGAGGTGGTGATGCGCGCGCCGGTGGGGGAGATCGAGGAGGCGATCCGCCCGGGCGGGATATCGAAGGTGAAGTCGGCGCGGATCAAGGCGATCCTGCGGGCGATCGCGGAGAACCCACGGGACCCGGACTACGACCTGTCGCTCGACTGGCTCAAGGACGCCCCGATCGAGGAGGGCCGCGACTACCTGACGGCATTGCCGGGCGTGGGCCGCAAGACGGCCGCGTGCGTGCTGCTGTTCGCGTACGGGATGCGGGATGTGCCGGTGGACACGCACGTCTCGCGCGTGGGGATGCGGTTGGAACTGCTCGAGCCGGGAGCGCCGTTCGAGCGGCTGCACGACCAGATGCTCGCGCTGACCCCGCCGGGGGAGGAGTTGGAGCTGCACGTGAATCTGCTGCGTCACGGGCGCCGGACCTGTCACGCACGCCGTCCCGCGTGCGGGGAGTGCGCGCTGGCGCGCATGTGCCCGAGTCGCGGGATGTTCGTTTAGCACCGCTGAGGTTTCGGGGTGACAGTGCATTTTCAGGCCGTTCTCGCCCGGAAACGAGGGGGTTTGCGGTAGGGGGGTTGACGAATGGTGCTGGGTGTGCTTATGATTGGTAGGTCAAGTGCTCTCGATTGGGAGAGCGCATAGAAATAGATCGGGTTTGGGTCGGCCTTTGGATCGATTCAAGCGCTTTGCAGGGGATGTTGTTCGGGGAGAGGGACCAGATCGTATGAAGAGGGGTTGTCGTTTCAGCATGAGTCCGTTGGGGACAGATGTGAAGAGGGTCGTTGCGCACCAGGGTGTGCCCGTAGGTAGATGCGTCAGCAACGCTGACACATCTCTCTCTCTCTCTCTCTCTCTCTCTCTTGTCCCAGTAGCGCCCCGCTTCTAGCCGCAGAGTTTCCCCGTTTCGAGCGGTGCTCGTGGGGGTGGGCCACTCACGGGGCTGAGTCGGTTTTCGCTGAGCGAAATGTCGCTCACGCTTCTACCCGTAACGACCTGATCTCGAGGTCGGGAGGGGTGTCGGTCAGTCGTCGCTCTCGCCATCCTCATCTGGCGGTGGCGGTCGAGGAGGCCCTGTGGCGCGCTCCCACGCGCCGGGGTTCAGGGCGCCGTGGTCTTAACCCGAGGCCACGGTGCCCACATCTTCGCAGTAACTCAATCGCGTGCGTAGTGCTGAACGCCGGCACGCTCAATCCGCAAGAGGAGAGATAGCTGATGTTCAATGCGATACGTACACGTATCAACGCCACGACCGTTCTGGCTGGGTTGGCGCTGGTGTTTGCGATGACGGGCGGCGCTTATGCCGCAAAGAAATATCTGATCACCTCGACCAAGCAGATCAGCCCGAGCGTGCTGAAAGCGCTGCAGGGCAAGGCCGGAGCGCCGGGTTCCGCCGGGTCTCAGGGGGCGGCCGGGCCTCAGGGGCCCGCCGGCCCAGCGGGTCCGCAGGGCCCGGTCGGGAGCGCCGGCGCGAAAGGCGAAACAGGAGCGGAAGGCAAAGAAGGCAAACAGGGGACCACCGGCCCCAAAGGCGCTGCCGGCAACCCCTGGACGGCGGGCGGCACGCTCCCCAGCAAAGCAACCGAGACTGGAGCATGGTCGTTCGGCTACGTGCCTATCGGCACTAGGACAACCTCCTACCGTGTTCCGATTTCTTTTCCGATACCGCTGTCGGCGGGATTGTCCGGTGCGGGTTGTGAAACGGTCGAACCGACTCCGCAGCCGCATGTTGCCGAAACGTGTCAAGTCCACTTTATCGACAAAGCCGGCAAGGAAGTCATAAAAGCGGGCGAAGAAGTCGTCTCTACGGTCTGCACTGGTTCTGTGTCCTCGCCGACGGCGGCGGCCGGCAATCTCTGCGTTTACACCGCAGACCTCGAAGGGGTCGGGGCGATCACAGGGAGGGAAGTCTTCAGCAACTCGATCAAGTCGGCTGGCGAATCCAATGAAGAAGCGGGAACTGCGTCTGCCGGAGCTTACATCAGGTTCGATGAAGCCGAAGAAGGATCACAGGGTTGGGGTACGTGGGCAGTGACGGCCGAATAGGCGAAACGAGAGAAAGCGCGAGCGAGCAAATGAGACATATGGCGACAGAACAATGGAGCATGTCAAATCGGGCATTGCGGCTTGGGTGCTTGTGCTTGCTCGCGCTTGTCACCTGCCTGGGGCCGAGCGTGTGCTCGGCCTATGGGCTCGGCACGGAACCCCTATCGGAAAACTTCATTCCGCACTTCAGCGAATTCGGGACGAGTGCCGGCCAGATCCAAGTTCCGATAGGGATCGGCGTTTCCCCGACGACAGGGGATCTCTACGTATCGGAGTTGAGTGACCCACGCGTCGATGAGTTCAGTCCTTGGGGGCGCTTCATCAGGGCTTTTGGCTGGGGCGTGGCAGACGGTGTAAGCAGCGAATTGCAGACATGCACAACGACATGCTTCACGGGACTCATCGGAGGGGGCTCCGGCGAGTTCGGCGCGCCACGGGGCGTGGTCGTCGATCCCAGCGACAACGTCTATGTCATGGATAATTTTAACAACCGCGTTCAGAAGTTCACCTCGTCAGGTCAGTTCGTGTTGATGTTCGGGGGGGAAGTCGACAAGACTCAGGTGCACCGACGCGAAGCCCAAGAAGCAAAAGCGGAACCGGTGACGGTGACAGCGGACGAAGAAGACGTCTGTACGCAGAGCTCCGGCGACGAATGTGGTGCTGGAACCGAAGGCTCACGGCACGGTCAAATCAAGGGCAGTGACATCGCCTTGAGCCAAGCGGGTGGCATCTTGGCGGCGGGCCTCCATGGTCTCCAGGAATTCAGTGACGATGGTGTCTACCTGTCGGAAATTTCGCTGTCCGGCAAGAGCGTGGACGCGCTTGCTGTAGATCCCGCAAACGGCGACCTCTTCGTGTCGTATATCGCCGGAGGGGGCCTATCGGGAGTGGAAGACAACGTTTACAAGCTGAGTCCTACGGGGGCTCTGCTCGCGACGATCGAAGTCAAAAAACCACAAAGTATTGCCATCGACTCGATGGGACAGGTGTATATCGAGGCTCCAATCGACCCAGCACACAGTGCCGCCGACCACATCTTGGATTTCGACAGCGGTAGCGGACATCTCGTTGCGGAATTCTCGGTGCCCCAAGGGCTCAGTGAAGAAACCGTAGTGCTCGCCCTCGGTGCCGACTCGATCGGCGATTTGTATGTCGCCAGCAACAGCAGTCCCAATCGGATCAGTTTCTTGAGTGCGTTTGGTCCGCCGCCGGTCGGTTTTGAACCGCCGCCGCCGGTTGCTCCGACGATTGAATCGGAGTACGTGCTATCCGCCGACTTGGACAGTGCCGTGGTACAGGCGCGCATCAATCCTCACTTCTGGAACGACACAACTGACTATGTCGAATATGGGACCGGTGATTGTGAAGCCGGCGGGTGCGTCGCGGTGCCGGCGGCGCCGGGTATCAAGCTTACCAGCAGGGTGGTCGATCAGTCGGTTGCGAGCTCGGGTATACCGTTGACGGGGCTCAGTCCCGAAACCACTTATCACTACCGTTTCGTGTCGTTGTCCGGGGGCGGCGGGCCGGTGTTCGGTCCTGACCAGACGTTCACGACTGCGCCGGCGTTTGTGACCGATGTTGATTGTCCCAATCAGTCGCTGCGCACGGGTTCCTCGGCTTCGTTGCCTGATTGTCGTGCTTACGAGATGGTCAGTCCGGTAGACAAGAACGGTGGGGATATCATCAACCTGCTCACATCGGACGAGTACAAGAACGGCTTGAACCAGAGCGCGGCCAATGGGGAAAGCTTCACTTATTCGACAGACAGCGCGTTTGCAGACTCCCCGGCCGGATTGTACGTAAATCAGTACATGGCTGATCGCAATCCTGCGAGCGGGTGGAGCACAGAGTCGATCTCTGCTCCGGTGCACCCGCATGTGGGTATCGAAAGCTTCACCTTCGATACCGAGTACAAGTACTTTGCTCCGGATCTCTCCAGTGGGTGGCTGGTCCCGCCGGGGGATTTGTCGCTGGCGCCGGGTGTCGTCGAAGGCGCCCAGTCGCTTTACCGTCACGACAATGAGACCGGCGGCTTCGAAGCGTTGGTCACCGGCGTACAACCAGAGGTGGTGCAGGGATATCTGGAATTCGAGGGGTTCTCAACGGACGGCAATCTGGTGGTATTCCAGGATCACGCGAGCCTGACGCCCAACGCTTCGACCAAACCAGGAAATATGCAGATCTATGAGCGTTCGCGCAGTGGCGAAATGCACCTTGTCAGCGTGTTGCCCGATGGTTTGGCTCGCGAAGAATCCTCAGCGGTGGGGTCTGCCAACTCGGTGCCCTCCAAGGAGCGGCTTTCGAGTGTCAAGCACGCGGTCTCCGAAGATGGTTCGCGCGTGTACTGGTCAGAAAACGAACCGCCTGAAGCTCCGAGCAAGCTCTACTTGCGTCTGAACGCTGATCGTGATCAGAGCGCGATGAACGGCGAAGAATGCCTCGAAGAAGAAAAGGCTTGCACGATCGTCGTCTCGGGCAAACCGTCGAGATTCGTCGCGGCTAACACCGACGGGTCCAAAGCGATCTACCTAGTTCCGGAAGGCGGAAACCGCTTCAAAGGCACGCTCAGCGAATTCAGTCTCGAGGAAAAAGGGTCGACTTCGATCGCAAAGAAAGTGATGGGTGTTGTCGGGGAGAGCGAAGACCTTTCCTATGTTTATTTCGTCTCCACCGAAGCGCTAGCGCCAGGCGCCCAGTCGGGAGCGCCAAACTTGTACCTGCACCACGAAGAAACAAACACCCTGGTCACCACGCTCTCACCGGATGACGTGAACCTCGCCTACTCGGACATCACGACCGAATCGCCATTTCACGTCGCACGTGTAACGTCCGATGGGCGTTACGTCGCGTTCGCCTCGACATCTCATCTCACTGGCTACGACAACGTCGACGCGATCACCAACAAGCCGGACTCGGAGGTATATGTGTACAACGCTCAGACGGAGAGCCTTGCGTGCGTGTCGTGCGACCGGACCGGTGCGCGACCCAGCGGTCGCGAAATCGCCCCACCCTCCAGAGAAGGAGCGGGCCTTCTGCCGGCCGCGGCGAAGATTCCCGGCGGGGAGACTCAATTCTATGCGTCCCATGTCCTCTCAGAAGACGGTCAGCGTGTGTTCTTTGAAAGCTATACGCCGTTGGTTCCGCGCGATACCAATGGCACGGTCGACGTGTACGAGTGGGAGGCGCCCGGCACGGGCTCGTGTCGCATAGAAAGCTCGTCGTTCAGCAGCGCGAACGGTGGCTGTGTCGAATTGATATCGAGCGGTGAAAGCCCGCAGGACTCCGAAATCCTGGATGTGACGCCCGATGGCAGCGACGTGTTCTTCACGACGACCGCGAGCCTGCTCCCGCAGGACCCGGGGTCTGTCGACGTGTATGACGCGCGGGTGGACGGTGGTTTCCCGAGGCCCGCTGCGCCGCCTGCTTCATGTGAAGGGGAAGCGTGTCAGGGAGCGCCGAGCCCGCCGGATGATCCTACGCCTGCCAGCGCCACCTTCAGCGGGCCGGGGAATCTGCTCAGCATGGTGCCCGAAGGCGCGAGCCCGAAGAAGCGCACCGTCGCAAAGACGGCCACGCAGTCGCGGGCGGCGAAGCTGGCGAAGGCGCTGAAGCAGTGTCGCGCCAGGGCTAGGAGCAAGCCGCGCAAGAGCTGCGAAGCGGCGGCGCGAAAGCGATATGGGACCAAGCGCCAGGCAAAGAACTCGAGCAAGGGGAGGGGCAAGTGATGAGGTTCGTTCTCCCCAGAGCCAAGCGTGTTTGCGCGGTCGCTGCGGTGTTGTCGATGGCGGCGTTGGCGTCAGGCGTGGGCGTATCGTCGGCTGGCGCGTCGTTTGGTCTGAAGAAGTTCGATGTGAAGTTCATAAACGCTGACGGCTCTCCCGCGATCCAGGCCGGCTCGCACCCGTTCGCGATGATCACGACACTGGCCTTGAACACTCACGTCAACTCGCAGTCCTATGAAGTGCCCGATCAGGAACTCAAGGACCTGACGATCGACCAGATACCGGGCCTGGTGGGCGATCCGACAGCCACGGCGCACTGCTCAACCGTGGACTTCACTACGTTCAAGAACGGTTTCAAGAACAGTAACTGTCCTGACAGCACCGCGGTTGGGATCGCCGAAGCAGCGGTCGCTGGCGGGACCAGAGAACTGCGACCCGTCTACAACATCACGCCCCCGCCGGGGGTTGCGGTCGAGCTTGGGTTCGTGGTGTTCGACGTGCCCGTCACGATCGAGGTGGAGGTCAGGCACGAATACCCGTACAACATCAGGGCGATCCTGATCAATATCCCACAGCCGGTCCAGTTCTTCGCCTCGACGGTGGAGGTGTGGGGTAACCCTGGCGATCCGGTGCACGACCCCTATCGTGGTGACTGCCTCACGCTCGGCACGATCGAAGACCCCGGCACTGAAGGCGACTGTTCGAGCGGTGCGAGCGATCTGCCGTTCCTGACGTTGCCGCGCGCCTGCGGAGGACCGCTGTCGAGCACCTACCAGGCCGATTCGTGGCAGGAGCCGGGGGTCTTCGTGGAAGGATTCTCGCAGCTGCATGACAACTCTGAACCGCCTAACCCACTCGGCTTGATCGGCTGTTCGCGGCTTGGTTTTGATCCGACGATCGCGGCGCAGCCGACCAGTAGGGCCGCCGAGAGTCCGACTGGGATGGATTTCGCGCTGAACGTGCACGACGAAGGCCTGACTAACCCGAACGGACTGGCGCAGTCGGACATCAAGAAGGCTGTCGTCACGCTGCCCGAAGGGATGACCGCCAACCCGTCGCTGGCGGAAGGATTGAACGTGTGCGGCGAAGCCGAACTGGCGCGTGAGACTGTGCAGTCAGCGCCCGGCGAAGGTTGCCCGCAGGAATCAAAGATCGGCACCGTCGAAGTAGAAACACCGCTGTTGGAAGAACCGTTGAAGGGGTCGCTGTATATCGCTAAGCCGTATGCGAACCCGTTCAACTCGCTGTTGGCGTTGTACTTCGTGCTCAAGAGTCCCAAGCTTGGGATCATCATCAAGCAGCCGGCGGAGGTCAAGCCCGATCCGCAAACGGGACAGCTCGTGACGATCGTGGAAAACATTCCCCAGTTGCCGTTCAGCCATTTCACGCTGCATTTCCGTGAGGGGTCCCGCAGTCCCCTAGTGACGCCACCCGCGTGTGGTACGTATGACGCCGCGGCCGAATTGACACCGTGGTCTGGCAATGCTCCTGTGACGACGACCTCGGCGTTCCAGATCATCTCCGGTAAGGAAGCCGGTCCCTGCCCCGCGGGTGGCGTCCCACCGTTCGCTCCCGAAGCGAGCACGGGAACGTTGAACAACAATGCGGGGAATTACTCCCCGCTCGATCTGCGCATCTCGCGCAAGGATGGCGAACAGGAGCTCACACGCTTCTCCACGACGCTCCCGCCGGGGTTGACGGGGAACCTCTCCGGGATCCCGTTCTGTGCGGACGGCGCGATCGAAGCGGCGCGACACAAGACGGGTGCACAGGAGCAGAGCGAACCGTCGTGTCCGGCAGCGAGCGAAATCGGGCATACGCTCGTTGGTGCCGGCGTGGGTGGGGTGTTGGCGTGGGCGCCGGGGAAGATCTATTTGGCGGGCCCGTATAACGGCTCCCCGTTGTCGGTCGTGTCGATCACGAGCGCGAAGGTCGGCCCGTTCGACCTCGGCACCGTCGTCATACGCTTCGGGTTGCGTATCGACCCTAATACCGCGCAGGTCTCGATCGACAGTACGGGTTCGGATCCGATCCCGCACATCATCGATGGGATCGTCGTCAATGTGCGTGAAATACACGCCTACATCGACCGGAGCAAATTCATTCTCAACCCCACCAACTGCAATCCAATGGGAGTCCAGAACGTCGTCAGCGGCGCGGGAGCGAACCTGACGACCCCGGCGGATGACGTGCCGGTCACGCTGAACGGTCCGTTTCAGGCCGCGGACTGCTCGAACCTCTCCTTCAAACCGTCCTTCGCGGTCTCGAGTTCGGGGAAAACCAGTAAAGCCAACGGTGCCAGCCTGACCGTCAAACTCGCGTTCCCGAACGCACCCCAGGGGTCGCAGTCGAACATCCGTATGGTCAAAGTGGAGTTGCCCAAGCAGCTCCCGTCGCGGTTGACGACACTACAGAAGGCGTGCACCGCCGCGCAGTTCCACACCAACCCGGCGGGGTGCCCCGCGGCATCGGTCGTCGGTCACGCCAAGGCGATCACACCGATCCTTCCGGTTCCTATCGAAGGACCCGTGTACTTCGTCTCAAACGGCGGTGAAGCATTTCCCAACCTGATCATGGTCCTACAGGGCTACGGCATCACGATCGACCTCGTCGGCAACACCTTCATCAGCAAAACAGGCATCACCAGTTCGACATTCAAGACGGTTCCTGATCAGCCTGTGTCGAGCTTTGAACTGGTTTTGCCTCAGGGTCCGTACTCAGCGTTGACGGCGAACGGGAATCTCTGTACGAGCAAGCTCTCGATGCCGACCGAATTCGTTGGACAGAACGGGATGCTGCTCAACCAATCCACGAAGGTTAACGTCACGGGTTGCCCCAAGACTAAGGCGCTCACCCGTGCGCAGAAGCTCGCGCTGGCGCTGAAGGCGTGTCATAAGAAAAAGGGTGCCAAGCGTAAGGCGTGTGAACGTGTGGCTCGCAAGAAGTATGGGCTGGTCGTCAAGCAGGCGAAGAGGGCGAAGCGGAAAGGGTGATGTGGTCGTGGCCGCCGCTCGCACCCGTCGACTGGACCATTCAAAGGCGGTAGCGCGTCCCCGAGAGGGCTCGGTCCGGGTCTTGGATGTGCAGCGCGCGCGGATCCTCGCGGCGATGGTCCAGGTCGTCGCCGAGGAGGGCGCCAGCTCGGTGACGGTCGCACGCGTCGTCTCCCGCGCGGGGGTGTCGCGGCGCACGTTCTATGACCTGTTCGACGGCTGCGAGGACTGCTTCCTCGCCGTCTTCGAGGACGCGCTCGCCCGCACAGGCCGTGTCGCCGCCGAGGCGGCCGAGGGCGCGCCGCCCGCGTGGCGTGAGCGTGTCCGTGCAGGTCTCGCGGCGCTGCTTGAGCTCTTTGACGAGGAGCCCGCTCTTGGGTCGCTGCTGGTCGTTGATGCGCTCGGGGCGGGACCGGAGGTTCTCGAGCGTCGTGCGCGGGCGCTGGAGATGCTCGCCGCGCTTGTCGCGGAGGGTGGCTCGGTGGCGAGGAGCGGGCGCAGGACATCCTCAGAAGAGTCCTCGCCTTCCCTTGCGGCCGAGGGTGTCGTAGGCGCCGTGCTCTCCGTCGTCCACGCGCGCATGCTCGCCCGGCGGGCGCACGCCCGCGCTCGCGCCGCCAACGGGTCTGCGCGCTCCACCCCGGCGTCCCTGGTCGAGTTGCTGAATCCGCTGATGAGTGTGATCGTGCTGCCCTATCTCGGCCAGGCCGCTGCTCGCCGCGAGCTCGACCATCCGGCACCGCGGGCGCGTTCCGCCCGCACGTCCGGGTCCACTCGCGTAACGCCGAAGCCTCCGACCTCTACCAATCCCCTCGCGGGCCTGAACATGCGCATCACCTACCGCACCCTCCAAGTCCTTGCGACCATCGCCGCGACTCCCGGCGCCTCCAACCGTCAGATAGCCGACGGTGCCGGTGTCTACGACCAGGGCCAGATCTCCAAGCTCCTCACCCGTCTCGAACGCCTCGGCCTCGTCCACAACACGGGCCTCGGGCAAGCCAAGGGCGAGCCCAACGCCTGGACCCTCACGGTCCAAGGACAACAAGTCGAGCAAGCACTCACCGTCGCTCGCTGACACGCAGAATCGCGTCGCACGCGTGCTACGCTGTATCCGCAATGCGTGAGATCACCCAGCGACAGCTGCGCAACGAGAGCGGCGAGATCATGCGCGAGCTCGACCGGGGCGGATCGTTCATCGTGACTCGCAACGGCAATCCCGTTGGTGAGCTGCGGCCGATCAAGCGCCGCCGGTTTGTGCCAAAGGCCGAGGTTCTTGCCGCGTTCTCCGGCGTGGGCCATATCGACTACAAGCAGTTCCGCGCCGACATCGATCGCTACGTCGACCAAGATCCCACGCCACGTGCGTGGGAGCGCTGGGACGAGAGGCACGGTAAGAAGCGCGGTGGCTGACCCGCCCTCGCCTACGCGAGGACTGCTCGACACGTCGGTGGTGGTCGACATCGAGGAAATCAACCCGGATCTACTGCCGGATATTCAATCCGTCTCGTCGGTGACGCTGGCCGAGCTGGCCGCTGGGTTGCCCGCCGCTTCCACGGACGATGAGCGCGCGCGCCGTCAGGAGCGTCTCCAGCAGATCGAGGCGACGCTCGAATCCCTGCCGTTCGATGGGATCGCCGCTCGCTCCTATGGTCGCGTCTTCGCTGCGGTCACGGCGATCGGTCGTAAGGCTCGGGGCCGCCGGACTGCTGATCTCTTCATCGCGGCAACCGCGCTGTCAAACGATCTCCCGCTCTACACCAGCAATCCGGACGACTTCGCCGGGCTTGAGGATCTCATCGACATCGTCCCCGTCTCGCCTCCTGCCGACTCGGGCGAAGAGTCGTAAGCGCACAGTCCTCGCGGGATGTTCGTTTAGCACCGCGGGGGTTCGGGGCTGACAGTGCGATTTCGGCCCGGAAACGGGGGCTTTGCGGTAGGGGGGTTGACGAATGGTGCTGGGTGTGCTTATGATTGGTAGGTCAAGTGCTCTCGATAAAGAGAGCGCATAGAAATAGATCGGGTTTGGGTCGGCCTTTGGTTCGATTCAAGCGCTTTGCAGGGGATGTAGTGCGGGGAGAGGGACCAGATCGCATGAAGAGGGGTTGTGGTTTTCGCGTGAGTCCGTTGGGGACAGATGTGAAGAGGGTCGTTGCGCACCAGGGTGTGCCCGTAGGTAGATGCGTCAGCATCGCTGATGCATCTCTCTCTCTCTCTCTCTCTCTCTCTCTTGTCCCAGTAGCGCCCCGCTTCTAGCAGCAGCTTTTCCCCGTTTCGAGCCGTGCTCACGGGGGTGGGTCGCTCGCGGGTCTGAGCACGCCTGCGTCTCAGTCGTTCAGTCGCCGATGGGCGATCTCGTAGACCGTCAGCGCATGCGACTCCTTGGGGTGGTGACGCGTGCCGAAGGCGAGGTATCGCAGCCTTGCGCCGGTGTCGTGGATCACGAGCTCGAAGACCATGCCGAAGCGACCGGCTGGTGGTGGCAGGTAAACCTTGAGACACGCGGGCAGGGTCGTCCTGTCGGGTCCTTCGTCTTGAGCGTGACGAAGCTCATCGACTGGCACGCCGTCCTGTTCGTACCTTTTGCGGGCAGCTTCGGCGACCGCACGACCCCCACCGTCGCCGCGTGCGATGTCCTCACTGAAGGCGTCGTCAGTAAAGGCCACGGGAGCGTAGCCGGGGCGCGATGTCTGGGGCATTGTCTACCCCTCGCCGTCAGGTGGCAGGAACGGCCCGTACTCCGCCTCGAAGGCGGCAAGCTCATCCGGGGTCGCTGGGCGCTCGCCGTTACGGGCGAGGATCGCCTTCCGGGATCTGTCAGGAGTGAGCGTCAACTCGCCATCCGGCCGTTGGCCGGTGACGACGTACTCGCCGACAAGGTCGCCGCTGAGCGTTACATGGGGCGGTGCTGCCACGGGGTTCATGATGCCAGATCCTCCTTCGATCGTGAGGCGGCCGGGGTTTTGGGCGCCGCTTCTTCCTGTTCCGACGGGGTCTTGAGATCGGGACAGGTGTCAGCTATTCGTCGCCGTCGCCATCCTCATCTGGCGGTGGCGGCCGAGGAGGCCCCTGGGCGTGCTCCCACACGCTGGGGCTCTGTGAACGGACGCCGCGGTCTTAACCCGAGGCCGCGGCGTCCGCGTCTTTGCAGTTACACAATCGCGTGCGTAGCGCTGGACGCCGGCACGCTCGACTCTCAGGAGGAGAGGTAACGATGCTCTCAGCTATACGCAGTCGCATCACGTACGTCAACGTCGTCGCGACGCTCGTTCTGGTGTTCGCGATGACCGGTGGCGCTTTGGCCGCGAAGAAGTATTTGATCACCTCGACGAAGCAGATCAGTCCGAGCGTACTGAAGTCGTTGCAGGGTAAAGCGGGGGTTGCTGGGGCGCCTGGTGCTGCGGGTGTTCAGGGCGCGCAGGGTCCGGCTGGGCCTGGTGGTCCCGCGGGTTCGGGCGGTGCCAAAGGCGAAACAGGAGCGGCAGGCAAAGAAGGCAAAGAAGGCAAACCCGGCACTCCGGGCGCAAAAGGCTCGCCGTGGACAGCCGGCGGCACGCTGCCCAGCAAAGCGACCGAGACCGGCGTGTGGTCTTTCGGGCGCGTGCCCGACGGAACTCCGACAACCTTCTATCGCGTCCCGGTTTCCTTTTCGATACCGCTGTCGGGTGGGCTGTCCGGCGTGGGCTGCGAAACGGTCGAACCCACTCCGCAGCCGCATGTGGCCGAAACGTGTCAGGTGCACTACATCAACGAAGACGGAAAAGAAGCGATAAAACCGGGGGAAGAACTCGGCTCTTTCGAACAGGTCGCCTCTGTTGCCTGCACCGGTTCTGTCTCCTCGCCGACGGCCACGCCCGGCAATCTCTGCATCTACACCGCGAAGCTCGTAGGGATCGGGCCCGATAACACTGCCTTTAGCAGTTCGATCAGATCGGCTGGCGACCCTGAAGAAGGAACAGGAACTGCTTCTGCTGGCGCCTACATCAGGTTCGACGCAGCAGAAGAAGGAGCGCAGGGCTTTGGTACTTGGGCCGTGACGGCCGAATAAGGCGATGCGAGAGAGAGCGCGAGCGGACAAATGAAACAGACACCGACAGAACACGGCAGCGTGTCCAATCGGATACGGCCGCTTGCCTGCTTGTTCCTGCTCGCGCTTCTCGTCTGCCTGGGGCCAAGTGTGCGTTCGGCGTATGGGCTTGGCACGGACCCGCTATCGGAAAACTTCCTCCCGCGATTCGGCGAATTCGGCACGGGCGCCGGTAAGACAATAGTCCCATCAAACATAGGTGTCGATCCGACGACCGGAGACGTCTACGTAGCGGATTCCAACCAGCGCGTCGATGAGTTCAGTCCGTGGGGGAACTTCATCAGGGCCTTCGGCTGGGGCGTGGCGGACGGCTCGAGCAAACAGCTGCAGACGTGCACGACGACGTGCTTCGCGGGCTTGGGAGGAGCTGGCGCCGGCCAGTTCAGGGGTCTCAACGGCATCGTCGTCGGCTCCAATGACGATGTTTACGTCTTCGATGGCAACGCCCGAGTGCAGAAGTTCACATCTTCCGGTCAGTTCGTGTTGATGTTTGGTGGGGAAGTCGACAAGACCCAGGTGCATCGTCGTGAAGAACAGGAAGCTAAAGCTGAACCTGTGACCGTCACCGCCGATGAAGAAGACATTTGCACGCAAAGCTCGGGCGATGAATGCGGCGAAGGCACCGAAGGACCAAAGCACGGTCAAATCGTGAAGACTGGCAGCATAGCGTTCAGCGGGGCTGGCGGTGTCTTGGTGGCAGGGCTCGAAGGTATCGAGGAATTCGGTACGGACGGCGCCTATCGGTCTGAAATCTCGTTCCCCGATAAAAGCGTGGGCTCCTTCCACGAGGATCCGACCACCGGGAACCTCTACGTGAAATACGGTGAACCGAGCGCTTCGAAAGCAAGCATCTTCAAGTTGAGCTCCTCGGGCGCCCCACTCGCAACTCTCGAAGTCAACTCGCCCGCAGGCCTCGGGGCTTTTGCTACCGACTCGGATGGCCACCTGTACGTGGTTGAAAACGGCGGTTTTTTCGAAGAAGACCGCATCGTCGAGCTCGACAGCAGCGGCCATGTGGTCTCGACGCTCGTGGTACCTCAGAACCCCGGCACATTGCCCGCAAATTACACACAGGTGTACAATCTCGGCACTAACACGATCGGCGACCTCTATGTCGCCAGCAACTTCAGTCCCACTCGGACGAACTATCTGAGCGCGTTTGGGCCGCCGCCGGTCGGCTTTGAACCGCCGCCCCCGGTCGCGCCGTCGATCGAAGCGCAGTACGCGTTGTCGGTGGATACGAACAGTGCTGTGTTGCAGGCGCGCATCAATCCGCATTTCTGGAATGACACGACCGACTATCTCGAATACGGGACTGGTGATTGTGAAGCCGGTGGGTGTGTTGCGCAGCCTGCGCCGCCGGGTAGCGCACTGACGAGTAGGGTGGTTGCTCAGGCGGTCCCGAGTCCGAGCATCCCATTGACGGGCCTCAGTGCGGGCACCACCTATCACTACCGCTTCGTCTCGCAGTCCGGGGGCGGCGGGCCGGTGGTCGGTCCAGACCAGACGTTCACGACGCCGGCGGCGTTTACGAACGACGTTGATTGTCCCAACCAGGCGCTGCGGACGGGTTTCTCGGCCTCGCTGCCTGATTGTCGCGCGTATGAGATGGTCAGCCCGATCGATAAGAACGGCGGGGATATCATCAACCTGCTCACATTCGATGCGTGGAAGAACGGGCTAAATCAGAGTGCGCTCGACGGAGACAAGTTCACTTATTCCGCGGATCGCGCGTTTGCGGACTCTCCGGCCGGCCTGTATACGAATCAGTACATGGCCGATCGGGACCCCGCGAGCGGATGGAGCACGGAAGCGATCTCTGCTCCGACCCGCCCGGTGGCAGGGATTGAATCGGGCGCGCTGGACACCGAGTACAGGTACTTCGCTCCCGATCTTTCTAGTGGTTGGTTGGCTCCGCCGGGAGAATTGTCATTGGCGCCAGGTGTCTTTGAAGGCGCCAGGTCACTCTATCGTCACGACAATGAGAACGGTAGCTTTGAAGCGTTGATCACTGGCTTACCCCCCGAGGAGCAGCAGGGCGATTTGGAATTCGGGGGTTTCTCGGCCGACGGCGACCTGGCAGTGTTCCAAGACTACGCGAGCCTGACTCCCAACGCTTCGAGCACACCGCGGAACAGTCAAATCTACGAGCGCTCGCGCAGTGGCGAGATCCATCTTGTCAGCGTGCTGCCCGATGGTTTGGCCAGCGATGAATCGTCGACGGTGGGATTTGAAAACCGCGCGACGTCCAACAATCGGTATTCGAGCGTCAAGCACGCGGTCTCCGAAGACGGTTCGCGCGTGTACTGGTCAGCAGTCACTGAGAGCCCGACCAAGCTCTACTTGCGCCTGAACGCCGATCGTGAACAGAGCGCGCTGAACGGCGAAGAATGCCTGGAAGAAGAAAAGGCCTGCACGATCGTCGTCTCCGGCAAACCAGCGAGGTTCGTCGCGGCCAGCGGCGACGGGTCCAAAGCGATCTACCTGACCCCGGAAGCCGGAAGCGCGACGACCGGAACACTCAGTGAATTTGGTCTCGCGGAAAGATCGTCGACCCCGATCGCTAAAAAGGTGGAGGGGATCGTGGGGGAGAGCGAAGATCTGTCCTATGTGTACTTCGTCTCCGCCGAAGCGCTCGCGTCAGGCGCACAAGCGGGAGCGCCAAATCTATACGTGCATCATGAAGAAACCAACAGCCTGATCGCAACCCTGTCTCCCTCCGATGTGGACACAACGTATTTCTACTCTGATGTGGCACCGGTATCGCCACAACGCACTACCCGCGTTACACCAGATGGGCGTTTCGTCGCGTTCGCCTCGAAAGCCCGCCTGAGCAACTATGACAACCTGGATGCCGTCTCCAATCAGCCGGATTCTGAGCTGTATCTGTACGACGCGCAAACACAGAGCTTGGCGTGCGCATCGTGTGACCCGACTGGGGCGCGACCCGGCTATGAAAGCGCCGCACCCGTCAACGGCGACCTCCGGCCGGCGGCCGCGCGGATTTCGGGGGCCGAGAACCAGTTCTACTCCTCACGTGTGCTCTCAGATGACGGTCAGCGGCTGTTTTTTGAAAGCTACACGCCGCTCGTGGCCCGTGACACCAATGGCGCCGTAGATGTCTACGAGTGGGAGGCGCCTGGTGAGGGGACCTGTACCACGGATGGCTCGTCGTTCAGCGGCGTGAACGAGGGCTGCGTGGAACTGATATCGAGCGGTGAAAGCCCGCAGGCATCGGAAATCTTGGATGCCACTCCCAACGGCAGCGACGTGTTCTTTACGACGGCGGCGAGCTTGGTCTCTCAGGACCCTGGTTCTGTCGATGTGTATGACGCGCGGGTCGGCGGTGGTTTCCCAGCCGCGGCCGCGCCGCCCGCATCGTGCGAAGGGGAAGCATGTCAGGGAGCACCGAGCCCGCCGAATGACCTTACACCGGCGAGCGCCACGTTCAGCGGACCGGGGAGCTTGTTCACCCCAATTAGCGCTGCCACGGGTGCTACGGGGGGCACGGTAGTCAAGACCGCTGCGCGGGTTCGGGCGGCGAAGCTTGCGGGCGCGTTGCGGCGGTGTCGCGCCAAGAGGGCCCGTCGAGCTCGCAAAAGTTGCGAAGCGGTCGCGCGCAGACGATACGCGGCCCCGAAAAGCCGGAAAAAGAGCCTGAGCAAAGGGAGAGGAAAGTGATTAGCCTCGATTTCCTCACAGGGAGGCGTGCAGCTACAGCAACTGTCGCGGTGGTGGTGTCGATAGCTGCCCTTGTGCTCGCGTCGATCGTGGGTGCGGTGCCGGCGGTGGGTGCGCCCTACGGTGTGAAGAAGTTCGATGTGAAGTTCGTCAACGCCGATGGTTCTCCGGCGATCCAGGCGGCCTCGCACCCGTTTGCGATGATCACGACATTTGCGCTAACCACCCACCTCGCCGAATATGCCGGTACCGAAGAATCGTTCCAAATGCCTGATCAGGAACTGAAGGATCTGACCATCGATCAGATCCCGGGCTTTGTGGGCGATCCTACAGCGACGGCGCGTTGCTCCACCAGAGACTTCACCACGATTCTCAACCCAACGGCAGACAAGAACAGCAGCTGCCCGGACAGCACCGTGGTTGGAATGACCGAAGTGCGGGCGGGCGGTGAAACGGTGAGTGGCGGTGGAGACAGTGAAGTGAGGCCTGTCTATAACCTGGTGCCTCCTCCGGGGGTGGCCGCCGAGTTGGGGTTTGTGGTGTTCAGCGTCCCTGTGACGATCCAGGTGGAGGTCCGCCATGAATATCCGTATAACGTGAGGGCCGCCTTGGTGAACGTACCCCAGCCTGTCGCGTTCACTTCCTCGAAGGTGGAGCTTTGGGGCGATCCGGGTGATCCTACGCACGATCCCTATCGTGGTGTCTGCCTCAGCGAGACGGGCTCGCTCGAGGAACCCGTAAGCCAGGGAGATTGTTCGAGTGGTTCTGGTGATTTGCCGTTCTTGACGTTGCCGAGTTCGTGTGAAGGGCCGTTGGCGTCGACGTTTCAGACTGACTCGTGGCAGGAACCCGACGTGTTGGTGGAAGGGTCCTCGGTGACGCATGATAATGCGGAACCGCCGAATCCGCTTGGTTTTGTCGGCTGCTCGCGGCTGGGGTTCAATCCGACGATCGCGGCGGCGCCGACGAGTAGGGCGGCGGAGAGCCCTACCGGGATGGATTTCGCGCTGAACGTCCACGATGAAGGGTTGACGAATCCGACTGGGCTGGCGCAGTCTGATCTGAAGAAGGCGGTTGTGACGTTGCCGGAAGGGATGACGGCGAACGCGTCGCTGGCGGAAGGGTTGAACGTGTGCGGTGAAGCGGAACTGGCACGGGAGACGGCGTTCTCGGCGCCGGGTGAAGGGTGTCCGCAAGAATCGAAGATCGGGACCGTCGAAGTGGAAACACCGCTTTTGGAAGAACCGTTGAAGGGCTCGTTGTACATCGCCAAGCCCTACGCCAACCCGTTCAAATCGCTGCTGGCACTGTATTTCGTGCTGAAGGACCCAAAGCTCGGGATCATCATCCGCCAGCCGGCCGAGGTGATTCCAAACCCTGTGACGGGACAGTTGGTGACGGTCGTCGAAAACATTCCGCAGTTTCCGTTCAGCCATTTCACGTTGCATTTCCGTGAGGGCGCCAGGAGCCCGCTGGTCACACCACCGGCATGCGGGACCTACGCCGCCGGCGCTGTGTTGACGCCGTCCTCGGGTAGTGCGCCTATCACCACGGACTCGATGTTCCAGATCATCACGGGTCCCGACGCCGGTCCGTGTCCCGCGGGTGGCCTACCGCCGTTCTCGCCACAGGTCTCCACAGGCACCCAGAACAATGATGGGGGTGCCTATTCGGAGTTCGATCTGCGGATCGCCCGTAAAGACGGCGAACAGGAGCTCACGCGCTTCTCGACGATCATGCCTTCGGGTTTGACGGGGAACCTGTCAGGCATCCCGTTCTGCCCGGACGCCGCGATTGACGCGTCCAAGGCCAAGACCGGAGCACAAGAGAACACGGAGCCGTCGTGTCCCGTTGCGAGCCAGATCGGACATACCCTCGTCGGTGCCGGTGTCGGCAGCATTCTCGCGTGGACCCCAGGCAAGCTCTATCTGGCTGGTCCCTATCACGGTGCGTCACTGTCGGTGGTGTCTATCACCTCGGCGACTGTCGGCCCGTTCGATCTTGGGACGGTCGTGATCCGCTTCGCGTTGCGGATCAACCCAGTCACGGCACAAGTCGAAATCGACTCGGCTGGTTCGGATCCGATCCCGCACATCATCGACGGGATCGTCGTCAACGTCCGTGAGATACACGCCTATGTGAACCGCGAAAAGTTCATCCTGAACCCCACCAACTGCAACCCCATGAGCATCACCAACACGATCACCGGCGCTGGTGCAGACTTCACGAACCCCGCTGGCCAAGTCCCCGTGAGTGTCACGAGCCCCTTCCAGGCCGCGGACTGCGCGAACCTGGCGTTCAAACCCGGCTTCGCTGTTTCCACCTCTGGGAAAACGTCGAAAGCAAATGGTGCGAGCCTCACGGTCAAATTGACGTATCCCAATGCGCCGTTGGGGTCGCAGGCGAACATCCACCTCGTCAAAGTGGAGTTGCCAAAGCAGCTTCCCTCGCGGTTGACGACGTTGCAGAAGGCGTGCACCGCCGCGCAGTTCCACACCAATCCCGCGGGTTGTCCCGCGGCATCGGTGGTGGGTCACGCCCGCGCGATCACACCGATACTGCCCGTACCCCTGGAAGGACCCGCATACTTCGTCTCAAACGGCGGGGAAGCCTTCCCGAACCTGATCATGGTCCTCCAGGGCTACGGCATCACGATCGACCTCGTTGGCTCCACCTTCATCAACAAACAGGGAATCACCTCGAGCACATTCAAGACCGTCCCCGACCAGCCCGTCACCAGCTTCGAACTGACACTGCCCCAGGGTCCCTTCTCCGCGTTGACGGCGAACGGGAACCTCTGCTCGCTCACCAGGACAGTGACGGTCAAGAAGAAGGTCACGGTCAAGGCCAAGGGTCGCCGCAAGCGGACCGTGACCCGCAACGTCAAGCAGATCCAGCCTGCGAGCCTGACGATGCCGACCGAATTCGTGGGGCAGAACGGCGCGACGCTTCATCAAACTACAGCCATCAAGGTCACCGGCTGCGCCAAGGCCAAGCCAGTCAAGAAGAAGGCTAAGAAGGCCAAGAGGGCTCGGAAGAAGGGATGAGCGCGGTGGCACCCACTCGTGCTCGTCGCCCCGATCGCTCAACGGTCAAGGCACCCTCACGCGAAGGCGCCGTGCGTGTCTCAGAGATCCAGCGCGCACGGATCCTCGCGGGGATGGTCCAGGTCGTCGCTGAGGATGGCGCGGGCTCGGTGACGGTCGCGCGTGTCGTCTCACGCGCCGGGGTGTCGCGGCGCACGTTCTACGACCTCTTCGACGGGTGCGAGGACTGCTTCCTCGCGGTGTTCGAGAACGCACTCTCCCGCGCAAGCCGTGTCGCTGTCGAGGCAGCCGATAGTGCCCCGTCCGCTTGGCGCGAGCAGGTCCGCGCCGGTCTCTCCGCACTACTCGCGCTCTTCGACGAGGAACCCGCCCTCGGCTCATTGCTTGTAGTGGAGGCCCTTGGCGCCGGACCGGAGGTGCTGCAGCGTCGCGCACACGTGCTCGAGTCCCTCGCCGCAATTGTCGAGGAGGGACGCTCGGCGACGGGGAGCGGGCGCAGAACATCGTCGTCGGAAGAGCCCTCACCGCCCCTCGCGGCGGAGGGCGTAGTCGGCGCCGTGCTCTCGGTGATCCACGCGCGCATGCTCGAACGCCGCGCACACACTTACTCGTCCTCGGGGAACGGGTCCTCGCGCTCCTCGCGTGATCGTGAGCCTGCCCCGCTGATCGAGTTGCTCAACCCTCTGATGGGAGTGATCGTGCTCCCATATCTTGGGCAGGCCGCCGCACGGCGCGAACTCGACCGCCCGACACCGAGCGCGAGGTCTCCGCGTGCGCCCGGGTCCTCGCGCGCCACGCCGCAATCCCCTTCCGCTGCGAACCCCCTCGCGGGACTGAACATGCGCGTCACCTATCGCACGCTCCAGGTCCTCGCCGTCATCGCCAACACTCCCGGCGCATCCAACCGTGAGATCGCCGACGGTGCCGGCGTTCACGACCAGGGCCAGATATCCAAGCTCCTGACCCGCCTGGAGCGCCTCGGCCTCGTCCACAACACCGGCGCAGGGCAGGCCAAGGGCGAGCCCAACGCCTGGACACTCACACCCCAAGGCCAACAAGTCGAGCAAGCACTCGCCGTCAGTCCTCCCCGAGTCGCCTCAGATCCTCCAGATCCTGCGGCCGTCCCGCCGCGCGCTTCATCGCGCGCAGATGCTCGAGGCCGCACACCCGCACCGGTAGGCCGTCGAGAGCCCCCTCGACGGCTTCAGGGTCGAACTCCGCGTAAAGGTCGTCAGTATCGACTCCGCTGAGCCACTGCATGACGTCGAGACGGCCGAGATCCGTAGCCAGACAGAAGTTTCCTCCCATCGCGAGATCGGCCGCGCTCGTGGGGTCGGCCGGTAGCTCCTCGGGCTCGAAGTCGCCGGTGTCCAGGATCGTCGCATGGAGATCTCGCAACGCCCCCGCGAGCTTTCTCAGATTCTCCTCCGTGGGGTTCGGGACGATGTCCAAGTCCTTGGTCACGCGATTGAAGCCGTGAGCATTGACCGCAAATCCACCGACCACGACGTGCTCGATGCCACGCTCGTGCAGGAAGCGCAGCAGCGGCGTCGGGTCAAGGACGTCGGGCATGGCGGAACGCCGCGGAGAAGCGGTTGGCGAAACGGGCGAGCGCAGCCGCCTCCTCTAGGTTCGCGCTCACGCCACGCGCACGGTCGCGCTGCACCTGCGCTCGATCGGCCCGCTCGTTGCGCGCGATCTCCTCCGCGGTCCACGGTCCCTTCGGTCTGGTCTTCGGCTTCGCCGCCATCCTTTGCATTGTACGACCTTCGGCCCAGAGTTTGCACCCTTCCGTCTCAGCGGGGATGAGCCCGCTTTTGCGAGCGCTCACTTTGGCGCACGCGATCGACCGCGGACACTTCGCCGCCGACTCGCCGTTGCGCCAGGTCTCGACCCCCCCTTCACGGGCCTCTTGAAACCCCTCAGAAAATCTGCTTCAATACCGCTTAGATTTATTCACCGTCTTTTAGAAGGAGCAACTTCATGGGCAAGACCATCGGTATCGACCTCGGCACGACCAACTCGTGCATGGCCGTGCTCGAGGGAGGCGAGCCCACCGTCGTCGAGAACGCCGAGGGCGGGCGCACGACCCCCTCCGTCGTCGCCTTCACCGCCTCCGGCGAGCGCCTCGTCGGCACCGTCGCCAAGCGCCAGGCCGTCACCAACCCGCAGAACACGATCTTCTCGATCAAGCGCTTCATGGGCCGCAAGGAGGCCGAGGTGCGCGAGGAGGAGTCGATCGTCCCCTACAAGGTCGTCTCCGGCCCCAACGGCGACGCGCGCGTGGAAGCCAACGGCGAGCAGTTCTCCCCGCCCGAGATCTCCGCCATGATCCTGCAGAAGCTCAAGTCCGACGCCGAAGCCTATTTGGGCGAATCGGTCGACGGCGCCGTCGTCACCGTCCCCGCCTACTTCAACGACGACCAGCGCCAGGCCACCAAGGACGCCGGGCGCATCGCCGGCCTCGACGTCAAGCGCATAATCAACGAGCCCACCGCCGCGTCGCTCGCCTACGGTCTCGACAAGGAGGACGACCAGACGATCCTCGTGTTCGACCTCGGCGGCGGCACCTTCGACGTGTCCGTGCTGGAGATCGGCGACGGCGTGTTCGAGGTCAAGTCCACCGCCGGCGACAACCACCTCGGCGGCGACAACTTCGACAAGGCCATCGTCGACTGGCTCGTCGCCGACTTCAAGCGCGACCAGGCGATCGACCTCTCCGCCGACCCGATGGCGTTGCAGCGGTTGTACGAGGCCGCGGAGAAGGCCAAGATCGAGCTCTCCACCACCCAGGAGACGCAGATCAACCTGCCCTTCATCACGGCAGACGCCTCCGGGCCCAAGCACCTCGACACGCGCCTCACGCGCGCCAAGCTGGCGGAGCTCACCTCCGACCTGCTCGATCGCGTCGTCGCCCCCGTGCGCCAGGCGATCGACGACGCCAAAGACAAGGGCGTCAAGGAAATCGAGCACGTCGTCCTCGTCGGCGGCATGACTCGCATGCCCGCCGTCCAGGAGAAGGTCAAAGAGCTCACCAAAAAGGAGCCCCACCGGGGCGTCAACCCCGACGAGGTCGTAGCGGTCGGCGCCGCGATCCAGGCGGGCGTCCTCGCCGGTGACGTCAAGGACGTGCTGCTGCTGGATGTGACGCCGCTGACGCTTGGCATCGAGACCAAGGGCGGCGTCATGACCAAGCTGATCGAGCGCAACACCACGATCCCCACGCGCAAGGGCGAGGTCTTCTCGACCGCCGAGGACAACCAGCCATCGGTCGAGATCCACGTGCTGCAGGGCGAGCGCGAGATGGCCCAGTACAACAAGTCGCTCGGCAAGTTCCAGCTCACCGGCATCCCGCCGGCGCCGCGCGGCATCCCCCAGATCGAGGTCGCCTTCGACATCGACGCCAACGGCATCCTCAACGTCTCCGCCAAGGACCTCGGCACCGGCAAGGAGCA
This sequence comes from uncultured Solirubrobacterales bacterium, assembly GCA_963708315.1. Lineage (GTDB taxonomy): Bacteria > Actinomycetota > Thermoleophilia > Solirubrobacterales > Solirubrobacteraceae > Palsa-744. The sequence continues at coordinate 116,438 of OY970204.1, forward strand.
GAAGATCGAGATCAAGGCCGGCTCCGGGCTCTCCGACGAGGAGATCAAGAACATGGTCTCCGACGCCGAGTCCCACGCCGAGGAGGACGCCCGCGCGCGCGAGCTCGCCGAGGCCCGCAACAACGGCGAGAACGCCGCCTACCAGGCCGAGAAACAGCTCGCCGACCTCGGCGACCAGGTCGACGCCGACTCCAAGGGCCGCATCGAAGCGGCCGTCAAGGAGGTCCGCGAGGCGCTCGAGTCCGAGGACCCCGCTCAGATCAACGCCAAGGCCGAGGCGCTCCAGGTCGCTTTCCACTCCGTCTCCGAGGCGATGTACCAGCGCGCCCAGGAGCAGGCCGCCGCGAGCGGGCCCAACGGCGATGGGGCATCCGGCGACGGCGCGGGCGGGTCTTCCTCCGATGAGGAGGACGTCGTCGATGCCGAGGTAGTCGACGAGCCGCAGTCCTAACGGGGGCGACACACACATGAGTGCCGATACCCCTGAGCAGATAGTGCAGGAGCAGACCCCCGGCGCGGGCGCCGCGCCGGGGGAGGACTCCCCGACCGAGGAGGCGCCCACCGCCGTCGTAGGCGATGGCGATGTGACAGGCGACGGCGGCGCGGCCGAGATCGAGGGCGATCTCGACGAGCTCGTCACGGTCGCTGCCGAGCGCGACCAGTACCTCGCGCTCGCGCAGCGCACCCAGGCCGACTTCGAGAACTACCGCCGCCGCGTCGCGCGCGAGTCCGCGCTCGCCCAGGAGCGCGGCGTCGTGAAGCTCGCCAAGGAGCTGCTGCCCGCCCTGGACAACCTCGACCGCGCGCTCGAGGCCGCGGACCAGGACGACCCGCTCCTGCAGGGCGTGCGCCTGGTGCGCGAGGAACTCTCCGCCGCGCTTTACCGCGTCGGGATCGAGTCCTTCTCGCCCACCGGCGAGATCTTCGACCCCTCTTTGCACGAGGCGGTCGTCCATCAGCCGGTGGACGGCGCGGCCAGCGGGACCGTGGCCGAGGTCTACCAGCCCGGTTATCGCCTGCGCGATCACGTCATCCGCCCCGCGCGAGTCGTCGTCGCCGCGTAGTCCAGGAGCCCGACATGGCATCTCGACCCGACTACTACAAGACGCTCGGGGTCGACAAAAAAGCGACCCCCGAGGAGATCAAGAAGGCCTACCGCAAACTCGCGCGCCAGTACCACCCCGACCGCAACCCCGATGACAAAGCCGCCGAAAAGCGCTTCAAGGAGATCTCCCAGGCCCACGACGTCATCGGCGACCCCGACAAGCGCAAGCAGTACGACTCCGGCACGGGACCCTTCTCCACCGGCGGCGGGCCCGGCGGCGGCTTCGGCGGCTTCGGCAACTTCGACTTCGACGCCTCCGGGATGGGCGACATCCTCTCCAACCTCTTCGGGGGTTCCGGGGGACGTGGCGCCGGCGCTGGCACCCGCGGTGGACGCCCGCGCGCACAGCGCGGCGCCGACCTGGAGGCGCAGGTCTCGATCACCTTCGACCAGGCGATCTCCGGCGCGCAGATCCCTCTGTCGGTGCCGATGCAAGACACCTGCCCCACCTGCCACGGCACCGGCGCCAAGCCCGGCACGACCCCCACCGTCTGCCCCGTCTGCGAAGGGCGCGGCGTCGAGACCCAGGGCCAGGGCATGTTCTCGATCTCCCAGCCCTGCTCGCGCTGCGGCGGCTCCGGAACGATCATCGAGGAGCCCTGCTCCACCTGCCACGGCGCCGGCGCCGTGCGCACCGTCAAGCGCCTGCGCGTGAACATCCCCGCCGGCGTGCGCGACGGCGGGCGCATCCGCCTCGCCGGCAAGGGCGAGCCCGGGCGCGACGGCGGTCCCCCCGGCGACCTCTACCTCGTCACCCACGTCTCGCCCTCGCCCGTCTTCAAGCGCCGCGGCGACAACCTCGAGGTCGAGGTCCCCCTGACGATCCCCGAGGCGCTGCGCGGCGCCGAGGTCCAGGTCCCGACGCTCGACGGGACCAAGACCTTGCGCGTCAAACCGGGGACCAAGCCCGGCGCCGTCCAGCGCCTGCGCGGCGAGGGGCCCCCCAAGCTCGGCGGGAAGGCGCGCGGCGACATTCACTACCGATTTGTGTTCGACGTCCCCGATTCTCTGACCGACGAGCAGCAGTCGGCGGTCGACGCTCTCGCCGCCGTCATGAACGGTAACCCCCGCGCGCGTCTGTTCGAGGAGACGAAGTGATGGCGCGCCGCATCGAGGTCGAGACGACGCGCGGCGTGTTCATGATCTCCGTCGCCGCCGAGCTGGCGCAGATGCACCCGCAGACCCTGCGCATGTACGAGGCGCGCGGGCTGATCGCGCCCCAACGCTCGCCCAAGGGCACCCGCCTGTACTCCCAAGAGGACGTCGAGCGGCTGCGACGCATCCAGGAGATGACCGCCGACCTCGGCCTCAACCTCGCCGGCGTCGAGCGCGTGCTCGACCTCGAGGCCGAGGTCAACGACATGCACGCCCGCATCGAAGAGCTCGAGGTCCAGGCGCTGCACGCCCAGGTCGAGCTGGCCGAACGCCTGGAGGAGGTCCGCCGCTCCTTCCGTGCCGAGCTCGTCCCCTATCGCGCCGGTGGCACCGACATCGTGCGCGCGGCCGATGTACGCTCGACGTTCGGTCCCGACGCACGGAGGACGCGCGGCAGCAATGGCTCCTAACGGTTCCGCAGGTCCCGTCCCGGGTCAGCAGGCCCCAGCCGAGGAGGAGCAGAGCCCGCTCCAGCGCTTCGGCCGCGACCTCACCGAGATGGCCGAGCAGGGCAAGCTGGACCCCGTGATCGGACGCGACGAGGAGATCCGCCGCGTGATCCAAGTCCTCTCCCGGCGCACGAAGAACAACCCCGTGCTGATCGGCGAGCCCGGCGTCGGCAAGACCGCGATCGTCGAGGGACTCGCCCAGCGCATTGTCTCTCACGACGTGCCCGAGTCACTGCGCGACCGCCGCGTGATCGCCCTCGACATGGGCGCGCTGATCGCCGGCGCCGCCTACCGTGGCGAGTTCGAGGAACGCCTCAAGGGCGTCCTCTCCGAGGTCTCCGAGGCGCAGGGCGCGATCATCCTGTTCCTGGACGAGCTGCACACGATCGTCGGCGCCGGCGCCGCCCAGGGCTCCGTCGACGCCTCCAACCTGCTCAAGCCGATGCTCGCGCGCGGCGAACTGCGATGCGTCGGCGCCACGACCTTGGACGAGTACACCAAGTACATCGAGAAGGACGCAGCACTCGAGCGCCGCTTCCAGCCCGTGACCGTCGGCGAGCCGACCGTGCAGGACACGATCGCGATCCTGCGCGGGCTGAAGGAGCGCTACGAGAACCACCACGGCGTACGCATCCAAGACGGTGCCCTGATCGCCGCCGCCACGCTCTCACACCGCTACATCGCCGACCGCTTCCTGCCCGACAAGGCGATCGACCTGATCGACGAGGCCGCCTCGCGGCTACGCATCGAGATCGACTCCGTCCCGACCGAGATCGACGAGGTCAACCGCCGCGTGATGCAGCTGGAGATCGAGCTGACCTCGCTGCGCAAGGAGAAAGACGAGGCCTCCAAGTCCCGTCGCGAGGCGATCGAGGCCGAGCTCGCCGAGCTGCGCGAGCGCTCCGCCGAAATGACCGCCCAATGGCAGCGTGAGAAGGACGCCATCAAGGGCGTCTCAGAGCTCAAGGAGCGCCTGGAGGCAGCCCGCGCCGAGGCCGAGCGAGCCGAGCGCGAAGCCGACCTGCAACGCGCCGCCGAGCTCCGCTACGGCGAGATCCCCGAGCTCGAACGCAAGCTCGCCGAGTACGAATCGGCCGAGCGCGCACGCGCACAGGGCGAGACCGGCGCCGGCGCCGATGCACCGCAGTTCCTCAAAGAGGAGGTCGACGCCGACGACGTCGCCGAAGTCGTCGCGCGCTGGACCGGCATCCCCGTCTCGCGCCTGCTCGAGGGAGAGACCGAGAAGCTGATCCACATGGAGGAGCGCCTGCACGAGCGCGTCGTCGGCCAGGACGAGGCGATCGAGGCGGTCGCCACCGCGCTGCGCCGCTCGCGCGCCGGCCTGCAAGACCCCGACCGCCCGATCGGCTCCTTCCTCTTCCTGGGCCCCACCGGCGTCGGCAAGACCGAGCTCGCCCGCGCCCTCGCCGAGTTCATGTTCGACTCCCAGGACGCGATCGTCCGCATCGACATGTCCGAGTACATGGAGAAGCACTCCGTCTCGCGTTTGGTTGGCGCGCCCCCCGGCTACGTCGGCTACGAAGAGGGCGGCCAGCTCACCGAGGCAGTTCGCCGTCGTCCCTACTCCGTAGTGCTCCTAGACGAGATCGAGAAGGCTCACCCCGACGTCTTCAACACGCTCCTGCAGGTCATGGACGACGGTCGTCTCACCGACGGCCAAGGCCGCACCGTCGACTTCAAGAACACCGTCCTGATCATGACCTCCAACCTGCCCGTCGGCCAGGGCGCGGAGGGGACCGGCGCCGATGGGGCGAGCGCGGACAGGGCGAGCGCGGAGGGAACCCCCGAGTCGGGCGCCGCCGCCGACGCCCAACTACGCACCGAACTGCTCCAGTACTTCAAGCCCGAGTTCGTCAACCGCCTGGACGACATCGTGCGCTTCCACTCCCTCACCCGTGAGCAGATCTCAGAGATAGTCGATCTCCAGGTCGCCCGCGTGATCACCCGCGTAGCCGAGCGCGGCGTGCAGGTGACGCTCACCGACTCCGCCCGCGAGCTGATCGGGAACATGGGCTACGACCCAACCTACGGCGCACGGCCGCTGCGGCGTGTCATCCAAAAGCAGTTGACCGACCGACTTGCGCTGGCGTTGCTGGAGGGCACGCTGCGCGACGGGGACTCAGTGAGGGTGGATGCGGTCGATGGGCAGCTGGTCTTGGAGACGGCCGGGGCCGGGGTGACGGCGGCGTAGAGACTGCCTGCGGGCTACGTGTACGCGTCTGCTGGGTGCCGGAGGCAACTGACTGGTCGCCCCCGGCACCGCTGAGCGTGGTGCTCGTCAGTTGAACACTATGTAGAAGTTGGCGTCCGTCTCAGTGCCTGCGCTTGTGTAGATCGCCACGCCAGCCGAGTTGCTGCTGATGATTGCGGCATAGGCATCGTCGTTGACACCCACTCCAAAGCCCAAGGTCACCGTGACGCTGTGCACTTTGAACGGCAGCCCGGAGAATTCGTAATTTGATTTCGAGGCATGCGAGATGTTCGCGTTGGTGATGTTACTGCTCGTGTTGGTGGCGTCGATCGTGCCATTGCTTTCGACGTGCGCGTACGCCAGCGCACTTCCGGGAGCGCCTTTCGCTCCTTCTTTACCAGCGGCCCCTTCTTTGCCGGCTGCGCCAGGTGCTCCGGCTGGACCGGCCGCGCCCGTCTTGCCCGCGTTGCCCTTCAGCTTCTTGAGCACCTTCGGGTTGATCTGCTTGGTCGAGTTGATCAGATAGTGCTTCGCCGCCAGCGCGCCGCCGCTCATCGCAAATACAAGCGCGAGCGTGGCTACGACGTTGGCGTAGTTGAGATGCCTCCTAGGTATGTGCATGCGCGCACCTTACGTGCGGACGCGGCGGATGGCGCGGGCTCTGGACGGACGGACGATCGGCTGGATTTCGCCGCCCAGAGGTCAGGCGAGGGCCAGCTCGTCGGGCAGCGCCTTGGCGATCGCCCGTCGCTCGGGCTCGCCGAGCCGGCTTGTGAGCCGGCGGATCTCCAGGGCGTCGTTGAACGCCTGCAGGAACGCGCTGTCGGACGTGTTGGGCAGTGGCTCTCCGAGCGTCTGCTCGAACCACTGCGCCACTTCCGCCCAGCGCCACACCTTCATGCGTCCGCCCAGGTCCCCGGCGGCGGGTGGGAAGCCCCCAGGCCCACGCTTGCCCTTCACCAGCAGCCTGATGCTCTCGGGCGTGCGTCCGGCCCGTGCGGCGATGTCGCTCATGCTCGCCAGGTCGTACTCGTGCACGCGAATTACGGTAGCCTCGGGTAGGGCGCTCGTCAGTTCGCTCAGCGCCGTTGCGAGCGCGTCCGGCAGGCTCGGGGCAATGCGGTCGAATTCGTACAGAAACGAGCCGTCCTCATCCGGCCCCATGAGCGAGGCTTCGTCGATGCGGTCATACAGGTCGATCGACAGATCATCCAGTGTCCTGCCAGGGGCGAGGAATCGAATAGTGAAGGTGTGCTCTGTCATGGCTTGCGGTGGCTGCAGTTGTTTACGTAGCGGTTGATCCTCTTGGCCTCATTGTCGGCGCTCCGTGGCGAGCCATTGACGGAGAGCGGCGGACACTTGCCTGTTCTGTTTCCTGGACAGTAGAGAACGCCCCAATGAGCCCTACTCGTCTCGACACGGAATCCTCGCCGTTCGGCTCGCCGCAGCGCCGCTTCGACTTGCTTCTTTGGATGCTTGGCCCTCAACTGTACCAAGGGTGTTGTGGGTTGCCAACACCAAAGGGCAGGTGGGCGGTGTGTGGGTATCCCATGACTACCTATCCGACGTAGACAGTCAGCTGGGACAGCGGGCGCAGCCCGATGCGGCGGGAGGCGATCCATTGCCGCCACCGGTCGGAGCAAGCGGCAGGGCAGCCAATCCGCTACAAACAACCTTGCGCGCGCGAGCGCGGAATGCGACCGGCCAAAACCCCGACGGAGGAGCCCATCGCCATGCCCACCTACATCATGCTCTCGACGCTCACCCCGGAGGGTGTGCAGACGGTCAAGAACAACCCTGAGCGAATCCGCGAGGTCAACAAGGAGGTAGAGCAACTCGGCGCTACCGTCAAGGCGCAGTGGGCGACGCTCGGCCATGTCGACTTCATCTCGGTCGTAGAGGCGCCCGACGAGGCGACGATGGCGCGCGTCTCGCTGGAGCTGGGCTCACGCGGCACCGGTCGCTACGAGACGCTCGCGGCGATCCCCGTAGACGACTTCATCGCGTCCCTCTGAGCGCACACCCGGTGACACGCGTGAGGCAGATCGCTTGAAGGTCCTGGTTGTAGGTGGTGGAGGGCGCGAGCACGCGATCGTGCGCGCGCTCGCGCGCTCGCCGAAGGTGACCGAGCTGCTGTGCGCGCCTGGCAACGTCGGCATCGCGGCAGACGCGCGCCTGCTCGACATCGCGGCCGATGACGTCGACGGGATCGTGGCCGCCGTCGAGCGCGAGGGCGTCCATTTCACCGTCGTCGGCCCCGAGGTCCCGCTCGTGGCGGGCCTCGTGGACGCGCTCGACGCGCGCGGGCACCTCGCCTTTGGGCCCTCCGCGGCGGCCGCCCAGTTGGAGGGCTCCAAGGCCTTCGCCAAGCACGCGATGGAGCAGGCCGGAGTGCCGACCGCGCGCTGGCGGCATGTCCGCACGCTGCAGGAGGGCTTCGACGCTGTTGGGGAGCTGGCCGCGCCCGGCGTCGTGATCAAGGCCGACGGGCTCGCCGCCGGCAAGGGCGTGACCGTGGCCGACGACGCGGAGCAGGCGCACGTCGCCCTGCGCGAGATCTTCCTCGAGGGCCGCTTCGGCGAGGGTGGCGCGAGCGCACTGGTGGAGGAGCGCCTGATCGGTAGAGAGCTCTCCCTGCTGGCCGTGTGCGATGGCAGGACCGCGATCCCGCTGACCCCCGCCCGCGACTACAAGCGCATCGGCGAGGGCGACGCCGGCCCCAACACCGGCGGCATGGGCTCCTACTCGCCCGTGCTCGACCTCCCGGACGAACTCGGATTCAGCCTCGCCCTGTTCGTGCATCAGCCGATCGTCGACTGGATGCGTGAACGCGGCACCCCGTTTCACGGCGTGCTCTACGCCGGGTTGATGCTGACCGAGCAGGGTCCGCGGGTACTCGAGTTCAACGTCCGCTTCGGCGATCCCGAGACCCAGGCGGTTCTCCCTCGCATGGAATCGGATTTCCTGGAGCTGCTGTTCCGCTCCGTCAGGCCCGGCGGCCTGATCGGTGAGGACCCCGAGGAAGACTTCCCCCGGTGGCTGGGAGAATGGGCTGTCACGGTCGTGCTGGCGAGCGCGGGCTATCCCGCCTCGTCCTCCAGCGGCGATCCGATATTCGGGCTCGACCTCGTTCCGGACGACGTCGAGGTCACCCACGCCGGCACCGCCTTGGGCCCGGACGGGACGATCGTCACCGCCGGTGGGCGCGTGCTGAACGTGACCGGGTTCGGTCGCGACGCCGAGTCGGCGCGCGAGTCGGCGTATGCTGGCGCCCGGATGATCTCCTTCGAGGGCATGCAACTGCGTGGCGACATCGCCTCCGGCGCCGGCGAGCGCTCACCCGAGACCGAGGGTTGGCGCTCGCTCGACAGCTGGTTTGAGGAGTGGTCCGGGGACGGTCGCGAGTTGGAGGGCCTGATCGATGGGTGACGTATCCCCGATCGCGACGCCCTTGGCCGAGGCGGAGGTACGAGCGCAGCTGGAGGAGATGGACGTCGACGCTCCCCGCGTGGGCATCGTGATGGGCTCCAAGAGCGACATGGAGACGATGGAGAAGGCCGCCAACGAGCTCGAAGAGCGCGGCATCCTGCACGAGCTGCGCGTAATGTCCGCTCACCGCGAACCGGACGTCGTCGCCGACTACGCAAAGAACGCCCACATGCGAGGTCTGCGCGTGATCATCGCCGGCGCCGGCATCTCCGCCGCCCTGCCCGGCGCCGTCGCCGCGCACACCGACCTGCCCGTGATCGGCGTGCCGCTGTCAGGACGTCTCACCGCCGCCGGCGGCCTTGACGCGATCCTCTCGATCGTGCAGATGCCTCCGGGCGTGCCCGTGGCCTGCGTCGGCCTCGATAACCCCCGCAACGCGGCGATCCTCGCGGCGCAGATCCTGGGAGCCTGAAGGGGCCATGCCGCATGCGGCATGGCCGGAGGAGCCGCATGCGGCTCCTCCACCTGACGGTGCATGCGCCGTCAGGCAGGTAGGCGCATGCGCCTACCTGGATAATGAATTAGGTGATCGACCGCTACACCCGATCGGAGCTCGGCCGTCTGTGGACGGACGGGGCGCGCATGGAGACCTGGCGTCAGGTCGAGGTCGCCGCCTGCGAGGAGCTCCCGGCTCTGCTCGGTGACGGCGGTCCCACCGCGAGCGACCTGGAGGCGATCCGCGGCGCCACGTTCACGGTGGAGGCGGTGAACGAGCGCGAGCAGGTGACCGACCACGACATGGCCGCGTTCGTGGACGTGCTCGCCGCCTCGGCCGGCGAGTCCGGGCGCTGGATTCACTTCGGGTTGACCTCCTCGGACGTGCTTGACACCGCGCTCGCGCTGCAGCTGCGCGCCGTCGGCGAGGTCCTTGTCCCGGTCGCCCGCGAGCTCGTCGCGGCGCTTGCCACGCGTGCGCGGGAGCATGTGGGGACGCTGTGCGTCGGGCGCACGCATGGCGTGCATGCCGAGCCGACCACCTTCGGCGTGAAGCTCGCGGGGTTCGCGTTCGAGGCCCACCGCAACGCGCTGCGCCTGGAGCGCGCGTTCGCGCAGGCCGCCGTCGGTGCGATCTCGGGCGCGGTCGGCACCTACGCCGCGACAAGCCCCGAATTCGAGGCGCGCGCGCTCGCGCGGCTGGGGCTCGCGCGCGAGGACGTATCCACGCAGGTCGTCGCCCGCGATCGCCACGCCGAGCTCGTGCAGTCGATGGCGCTGGCCGGCGCCGGTCTGGAGCGCTTCGCGACCGAGATCCGCCACCTGCAGCGCACCGAGGTTCGCGAGGCTCAGGAGCCGTTCCGGGCCGGTCAGAAGGGCAGCTCGGCGATGCCCCACAAGCGCAACCCGATCAAGACCGAGCAGATCTCCGGCCTGGCGCGGGTGCTGCGCGGCAACGCTCAGGCCGCCCTGGAGAACGTCGCCCTATGGCACGAGCGCGACATCTCCCACTCCTCCGTCGAGCGCGTGATCCTGCCCGACTCCACGATCCTGCTCGACTACCTGCAGCAGCGCACGATCGCGCTCGTGCGCGACATGACCGTCGATGCACAGCGCATGCGCGCCAACCTCGAGCTCACCCACGGCGCGCTCTTCTCCCAGCGGGTCCTGCTCGCGCTCGTGTCGGCCGGCATGACCCGTGACGAGGCCTATCGCATCGTGCAGGAGCTCGCCCAGCGCGCGTGGGACGAGGGGATTCCCCTGCGCGAGCTGCTCGTCGCCGACGAGCGCGCTGTCGGATTGGACCTCGAGGAGATCTTCGACTACGGACATTACGTGCGGTATGCCGAGGAGATCGTCGCTCGCCTCGATGAGATCGCCTGAGCGGCGCCCGCCGAGCGCCGATCTCGCTGGTAGCATCGCGCCACGTGAGCACTCTCGCCGACCTGCCTCTGATCGCCAGTGGGAAGGTCCGCGAGATGTACGACCTGGGCGGCCCCGACGGTGACCGCCTGCTGATGGTCGCCAGCGACCGCATCTCGACCTACGACGCGGTTCACCCCACTCCCATCCCCGACAAGGGCAGCGTGCTGACGGGCTTGTCGGTCTTCTGGTTCGGCGCCACCGAGCAGATCGTCGCCAACCATCTGATCTCCGCGACCGACGGCGTTCCCGAGGAGGCGCGCGGGCGCGCTCTGGCTGTACGCAAGCTCGAGATGCTGCCCGTCGAGTGCGTCGTGCGCGGCTACATCACCGGCTCGGGCTGGAAGGACTACCAGGCCACCGGCGCCGTCTCGGGGATCGAGCTGCCTCCCGGCCTGCGCGAGTCAGAGCAGCTGCCGCAGCCGATCTTCACTCCGAGCACGAAGGCCGACGTCGGTCACGATGAGGCGATCGATTTCGATCGCGCCGCCGAGCTCGTCGGTGACCGGGCATTGATGGGGCGCGTGCGTACGACCTCGATCGAGCTGTACTCCTTCGCCGCCGCTCACGCCCGCGAGCGCGGCGTGATCCTTGCCGACACCAAGTTCGAGTTCGGCCTGGACTCCGCCGGCGAGCTGGTCATTGGCGACGAGGTGCTGACGCCTGACTCCTCACGCTATTGGCCGCTCGATACCTTCGAGGTCGGCCGCGGCCAACCGAGCTTTGACAAGCAGTACGTGCGCGACTGGGCCGCCTCCAGCGGCTGGGACAAGAAGCCGCCGGCGCCCCTGATTCCTGACGACGTTGTCGCAGGTACCCGCGCGCGTTACGTCGAGGCGTACGAGCTGATCGTCGGCGAGCCGTTCCAAGCGTGGCTGGACCGCACCGGATGAGGGCACGTGTGCTGATCCGTCCCAAGGCTGGCATCCTCGACCCGCAGGGCGCCGCCGTCGAGCGAGCGTTGCCCGCGCTCGGGTTCGCCGGTGTGGCGAACGTCCACGTCGGACGCCTCGTCGAGCTGGACGTCGAGGACTCCTCGCAGCTCGATTCGATGTGCGAGCGCCTGCTCGCCAACCCGCTCGTCGAGGACTACGAAGTCCAGCTGCTTTCGTGAAGTTTGGCGTCCTCCAGTTTCCCGGCAGCTGCGACGAGGTCGACGCGCTGCAGGCCGCCCGGCGCGTCGGCGACGCCGAGCTGATCTGGCATGCCGACCGCGACTTGCAGGGCGCCAACGCGATCGTCGTCCCCGGCGGCTTCTCCTACGGCGACTACCTGCGCGCGGGCGCGATCGCGCGCTTCTCCCCCGCGATGGAGTCAGTGATTGAGTTCGCTCGCGACGGTGGGCTCGTGCTCGGAATCTGCAACGGTTTTCAAGTCCTCTGCGAGGCGCGTCTGCTGCCTGGCGCACTCCTGCCGAACACAAACCTGCGCTTCACCTTCCGCCAGGTCGACCTCGATGTCGTGGCGCCCGATATGCCCTTCACGCGCGCGCTCGACGGTCTCACCCGCCTGAGCATCCCCGCCAAGCACTCTTGGGGGCGCTACTACGCCGATGAGCCCACCCTCGAGGAGCTGGAGCGCCGCGGTCAGGTCGTGTTGCGCTACGCGCCCGGACACAACTTCAACGGCTCCCTGCGCGACATCGCGGGCGTGTCCAACGAGACCGGCAACGTCTTCGGCCTGATGCCCCATCCCGAGCACGCCGTCGACGCGCTCGCCGGCGGCTCGATCGATGGGTTGACGATCTTCCAGTCGATGCGCCTCGCCGTCGAGGAGGGCGTCCATGTCTGAGCTGCTCGCTGATCCGACGGGGGATGCGGCTGTCGCGATCGCAGGCGCGCATGTCTGACGACGCGACGCTGCCGACGGTGCAGGACGCGCTCGCGCTCGGTCTCACCCGCGCCGAGTACGAGCTCATCTGCGAGCACCAGGGCGGTCCGGGCGGGCGGGCGCCAAATCAAGTCGAGCTGGCGATGTACTCGCTGCTCTGGAGCGAGCACTGCGCCTACAAGCACTCCAAGAAGCTCCTGCGCACGCTGCCCACCGAGGGCCCCCACGTGGTCATGGGGCCGGGCGAGAACGCCGGCGCGGTCGACGTCGGCGACGGTCTCGTGTGCGCCTTCAAGGTCGAGTCCCACAACCACCCCTCCGCGGTCGAGCCCTTCCAGGGCGCCGCCACCGGCGTGGGCGGCATCCTGCGCGACATCTTCGCGATCGGCGCGCGCCCGATCGCGGTGCTCGACTCGCTGCGTTTCGGTGAAGTGGGCGGGGATCGCGATCAGCGCTCTCGCTATCTGCTCGACGGGGCCGTCTCGGGGATCGCCCACTACGGCAACTCGATCGGCGTCCCCACCGTCGGCGGCGAGGTCTATTTCGAGGCGCCGTATGAGCAGAACTGCCTGATCAACGCGATGGCGCTCGGTCTTGCTCCACGCGAGCGTCTCGTGCGCAGCGCCGCCGCCGGGACCGGCAACGTCGTGATCCTGTTCGGCGCCTCCACCGGTCGTGATGGCATCGGGGGCGCTTCCGTGCTCGCCTCGGCCGAGCTCGGCGACGACGACGCCGATAAGCGGCCCACCGTTCAGGTCGGCGACCCCTTCGAGGAGTCCAAGCTCCTGGAGTGCTCGCTGGAGCTGCTCGATCGTGGCCTGCTCGTCTCCCTGCAAGATCTCGGCGCGGCCGGCCTGACTTCCTCCGCCTCGGAGATGGCTTCCGCCGGCGGGGTCGGCATCGACATCGACGTCTCGCTCGTGCCCCTGCGCGAGAGCGACATGGCCCCCTTTGAGATCATGGTCTCCGAGTCTCAGGAGCGGATGCTGTGCGTGGTCGAGCCCGCGCGAGTGGCCGACGTGCTTGCCCTGTGCGAGCGCTTCGAGATACACGGCACCGCGATCGGCGCCGTCACCGACACTCGGCGCATGCGCGTATTCGACGGCTCCGAGCTCGTCGGCGACATGCCCGTCAGCGCGCTCGTCGACGACTGCCCGCTGTATGACCTCGCACCGGTTCGTCCCGCCACGCCGATCTACGCCCCGCCGCCCGCCACGCTCGCGGCCGACGCCTCTGTGCGGGATGCTCTGCTCGCGCTCCTCTGCTCTCCCAACATCGCCTCCCGCCGCCCGCTGTTCGAGCGCTACGACGCGATCGTCCAGTCGCGCACCGTCCGCCGTCCCGAACAGGCCGACGCCGCCGTGCTCGCGCTGCCCGCCGGCGGCGCCCTCGCCGTCTCGATCGACTGCAACGGGCGCCGCGTCGCCGCCGACCCCTACCGCGGGACGATCGAGGCGGTGCTGGAGTGCGCCTCCAACCTCGCCTGCGTCGGCGCCGAGCCGCTCGGCACGACCAACAACCTCAACTTCGGCAACCCCGAGAAGCCGCATGTCGCGTGGCAGCTGACCGAATCGGTGCGCGGTCTCGGCGACGCCTGCCGCGCGCTCGATGCGCCGATCGTCGGCGGCAACGTGTCCCTCTACAACGAGACGGCCTCCGGTCCGATCTATCCGACACCCGTCATCGGCATGGTCGGACGTCTCCCCGACGCGCACTGCGCCGGGCGCCTGGGCTTTGCCCGCGAGGGCGATACCGTCGCCCTCGTCGGCTCCTTCGCGCCCTCGCTGCACGCGAGCGAGCTGTCCAAGCTGCGCGGTCACGCGCTCCCCGACGAGCTGCCGGAGATCGACGTCGCGGCCGTGCTTTCCGCCCAGTTCGCCGTGCGTGGCGCGATGCGCGTCGGTGGGCTCTCCAGCGCTCACGACATCGCCGAGGGCGGTCTGGCCACCGCCCTGGCCGAGTGCTGCCTCGCGGGCGGTCTCGGCGTCGAGGTGCGGCTGGACGAGGACGAGGATGATCCCTTTCGGGTCCTGTTTGGCGAGGGTCCCGGCGGCTTTCTCGTCAGTGGCATCTCCACCGGCGTGCGTGCGCTCGGTCGCCGTACGCATGTGCGCGTGATCGGAACGGTCTGCCCCGGTGCATTGAGCATCCGACTCGGTGACGTTTCACTCTCCGCGACGCTTACCGAGCTCGCCGAGGCGCACGGCGCCCTTGCGGAGCTGTTCCCCTGCTAGCTTGTGAACAGTGATGCGTGACGGACCGCGCGATGAGTGCGGAGTGTTCGGACTGTATGCGCCCGGCCACGAGGTGTCGCGGTTGTCGTACTTCGCCCTGTTCGCGCTTCAGCACCGCGGCCAGGAGTCCGCGGGCATCGCCGCGGCTGACCGCGGCGGGCATATCGTCACACGTCGCGAGCTCGGGCTCGTCAGCCAGGTGTTCAGCGAGAACGACCTGCGCACGCTTGCCGGCGAGCTCGCGATCGGACACGTCCGCTACTCCACCACCGGCTCCAACGCCTGGGAGAACTCCCAGCCCGTACAGCGCTCCGAGGGCACGCACGGCTCCACGCGCGAGCTCGCGCTCGGCCACAACGGCAACCTCATCAACGCCGTCGAGCTCCACGAGGAGCTGCTCGCGCGCGGGGTCACGTTCAGCTCCACCTCCGACTCGGAGATCGTCGCCGCGCTGATCGCCACCCATCCCGCCGAGTCGATCGAGGACGCGATCGCCGAGATCCTCCCGCGCCTGCGCGGCGCCTTCTCGATCGTGCTGATGACCCGCGACCGCGTGATCGCCTTCCGCGACCCCCACGGCCTGCGTCCCCTCGCGCTCGGCGTGCTCGAGGCCGCCGGCGAGGATCCGAGCGGCGAGAGCCGCTACTGCGTCGCCTCGGAGTCCTGCGCCTTCGACATCATCGGCGCCCGCTTCCTGCGCGACGTCGCCCCCGGGGAGATCATCACGCTCGACGAGCGCGGCCTCTCAAGCCGCCAGGTCCCTACGAGCGTCCGTCCGGCGCTGTGCGTGTTCGAGTACATCTACTTCGCCCGCCCCGATTCGCGCATGAACGGCCACGTCCTGCAGGTCGCCCGCGGGCGCATGGGCGAGATCCTCTGGCGTGAGGCTCCTGTCGAGGCCGACCTCGTGATCGCGGTCCCCGACTCCGGCAACGCCGCCGCGCGCGGGCTCGCCCGCGCCGCCGGCCTGCCCCAGGACGACGGCTTCGTCAAGAACCGCTACGTCGCCCGCACCTTCATCCAGCCCGGCCAGGAGCTGCGCCGTCACGGCCTGCGCATGAAGTTCAACCCCCTCCCCGAGATCATCGCCGGCAAGCGCCTGGTCGTCGTCGACGACTCGATCGTGCGCGGCAACACCACCCGCCAGATCGTCCAGATGCTGCGCGACGCCGGCGCCGCCGAGGTTCACATGAGGATCTCCGCCCCGCCGATCGTCAACCCCTGCCACTACGGCATCGACATGTCCACACGCGAGGAGATGATCGCCCACAACCGCACGAGCGAGGAGGTCGCTGCCGAGCTCGGCTGCGACTCGCTGCATTACCTCTCCCTCGACGGGGTCTACGAGGCGATTGAGGGCGAGCGCGCCACGCACTGCGACGCCTGCTTCAGTGGGCGCTACCCGCTCGAGCGCACCGGTGAGGCGAATGGGAAGTACGCCCTGGAGGAGGGCGCCGGGCGGGAGGGATCTGGCGAGGAAGGACGGGAGGGACAGTCGGAGCCCAATGGACCACCGACGACGCCCCTCCCGCTGATCAGTGCTTAGACGGCTCCGCGACTAGAGCTTGGTCGCCTGGAAGCTTTCCTGGCCGTTGCAGCTCTTGGCCCCGGCGGCGCGGAAGCTCGTCTTCACGGTCCCGTCGAACACGGGTTTCGAGCCGGCGAACGTGTCGAAGTTGCCTTTGACCGTCACGGTCGCGAACACCGAATGACTCGCACCGGTCGTGGAGGAGTAGGAGATCTTTGCCGTCAGGCTCCCGCCCTTCGAAACCTTGGCCGCCTTCGAGCTCTGCTTCTCCGGGCCCGAGCCGCCTTGGCAGAACGCCGGCGCGCCTGGCAGGCTCACCTTGGCCGTCTTGCCGTTTGCGGCGACCTTGATCGTGATCGTCTCGTCGTGTACCACGCCCGCGTAGCTTGCGCCCTTGACGGGCCCGAGCTTGACGCTGGCGCCCAGTGCCGTTCCAGCGATAGCGATTACGGCGATCGTCGCGAGCAGGGCCACGACGCGCATCTGTTTGGTCATCGAGTCTCCTTTGCGTTGCTTCCTGCCCTCTTGGGCGGAGCCTTAGCTTCCGGAGAATCTACTAACCGAAGTGATCCTCGCGCGCGCCGGCGGCGTCGTTGTAGCGGTTGTTGTACGGCCGCCTGAGGATGTCGCCGTGCTCGCCCGATCTCAGCGCGTAGCCGAGCGCCCCCGCGATGACCCCTGTGATGATGATGGATGTAAGCATTGTGTTCGTTCCAATTCGTTGTCTAGTTTGCTCTCCACCCTCGTCACTCATTGAACAGCCGCGCCCCGGGGCTCTCTGTGATTTGAGTCACAGCTATCGTGCGCCCCGTGTCAGACCAGCCGGCGTCCGCTCCACTGCCCATCGCCGTGCTCGTATCCGGTACGGGCACCAACCTGCAGGCGCTGCTCGACACCGTCCACACGCGCGAGGCGCAGGTCGTGGCGGTCGCGTCGTCGGCCACAGACGCTCCGGCGCTTGCGCGTGCCGCGGCGCACGACGTGCCCACGCAGGTCTTTCCGCGCGCTGACTATCCCGACCGCTCCACTCGCGATGAGGCTCTCGCCGACTGGTTGCACGCCCGCGGTGCGCGCCTGATCGTGCTCGCGGGATACATGGCTCTGCTCTCCGAGTCCTTCCTGCAACGGTTTCCGGGCGCCGTCATCAATGTGCATCCTTCGCTGCTGCCGGCGTTCCCCGGCCTGCACGCGATCGAGCAGGCGCTGGCATACGGCGTCACAGTTTTCGGTGTCACCGTCCACTTTGTCGACGCGGGCGTAGACACCGGGCCCGTCATCCTCCAGCGTGCGGTCGAGCTTCCCGGCGCGCGCACTCCCGACGAGGTCTTGGCAGCGTTGCGTCCGTTGGAGCACGCGCTGCTGGGAGAGGCCGTGCGCCTGTTCGCGCGCGGTGCTTTGCGCCCCGACCCCAAGCACCCGCGCCAGATCGTCATCGACGGGTAGGCTGCGGCCATATGGCCTTCGCAGAGAGGATGTCGTGACGGATACAGGTGCCGGCATTGAGCGCGCCGCACCTGGCGAGGTGTGCGTACGGCGCGCGCTGCTGTCCGTGTCCGACAAGACCGGCCTCCTCGACTTCGCCCTCGGTCTGGTCGAGCTCGATGTCGAGCTAGTCTCCACCGGCGGCACCGCCCGTGCTCTTTCGGACGCTGGTATCCCCGTCCGCGCGATCGAGGACTTCACCGGGTTTCCCGAGATGATGGATGGGCGCGTGAAGACGCTGCACCCGCGGCTGTATGCCGGGCTGCTGGCGCTACGCGATGACGACGCTCACCTGCAGGCCGCCTCCGAGCATTCGATCGAGCCCGTTGACCTGGTGTGCGTCAACCTCTACCCGTTCGAGCAGACCCTCGCCCGCGGCGATGCTACGGACGCGGAGATCGTCGAGAACATCGACATCGGCGGTCCCACGATGATCCGCGCCGCCGCCAAGAACAGCGCCTTCGCGGCGGTTGTGGTCGATCCCGACGACTACTCCCCGGTGTTGGATCAACTGCGGGACTCCGCTGGGCTGATCTCGCTTGAGACCCGCACGCTGCTCGCAACCAAGGCCTTCGCGCTCACCTCGCGCTACGACACCGCGATCTCCACCTGGTTCGCGCGTCGCACCTATGAGGGCTTCCCTCCCACCTGGCGCGACGCCTACGAAAAGGTGACCGACCTGCGCTACGGCGAGAATCCCCACCAGCAGGCCGCCTTCTACGCCCGCGTCGGCGCACCCACGCACCTGCTTGACGGGGTTACTCAGCTGCACGGCAAGGAGTTGTCCTTCAACAACCTGCTCGACCTCAGCTCCGCCCGCGAGCTCGTCGAGGAGTTCGATGGTCCCGCCTGCGCGATCGTCAAGCACAACAACCCCTGCGGCTGCGCGCTCGGCGAGACGATCCAGTCGGCCTACGAGCGCGCCTTCGCCTGCGATCCGCTCAGCGCCTACGGAGGCGTGATCGCTCTCAACCGGCCCGTCGATCGCGCCTGCGCCGAGCGCCTGTCCGAGCAGTTCATCGAGGTCCTGCTCGCGCCGGGCTTCGACCCCGCGGCCCTAGAGGTGTTGCAGGCCAAGAAAAACGTGCGCCTGCTGGAGTTGGGAAACTGGCCGGCGCCCAGCCATGAGGTCGACTCCAAACCGGTCATCGGCGGACAGCTGGTGCAGACCCGCGACGTCGTCTCAGAGACGCGCGCCGACATGCGCGCGATGTCTGCCACCGAGCCCACCGAGACCCAGTGGGATGACCTCCTGTTCGCCTGGCGCGTCTGCCGCCACGTGCGCTCCAACGCGATCGTCATCGCCTCTCACGGCGCCACGATCGGAATCGGCGCCGGACAGACGAGCCGAGTCGACGCCGTCGGGCTCGCGGTCGAGAAAGCCCGCGCCGGGGTGGGCGCTGATCGGTTGGCCGGCTCGGCGCTCGCCTCCGACGCGTTCTTCCCCTTCGCCGACGGTCCCCAGCTCGCGATCGACGCCGGCGTGAGCGCGATCGTCCAGCCCGGCGGGTCCGTGCGCGACGAGGACGTGATCGCCGCCGTCGACGCCGCAGGGGTGGCGATGGTCGCCACCGACGTGCGCCACTTCCGACACTGACTTCCTTAACATAGCGCGATATATCGTGCTACTATCGTGACATTCAACGATAGGAGTTAGCATGCATCGCGTAAGACATCGACATAGAGACTTCGGCTTCCCCGGGCATGGCCCGCGCAGCGGCGGATTCTCGCCCGCCGGCGGTGGTCCGTTCGGCCGCGGGCGCAAGGCACGCCGCGGGGACATCCGCACCGCCGCGCTGCTGCTGCTGGCTGAGGAGCCGCGCAACGGCTACCAGATCATGCAGGAGGTCGAGGAGCGCAGCGACGGCGTCTGGCGCCCGAGCCCTGGCTCGGCGTATCCGGCGCTGGCGCAGCTCGAGGACGAGGGGCTGATCCGTGCCGAGGAGATCGACGGGCGCAAGCTGTTCCAGCTGACCGAGGCAGGACGCGAGTACGTAAATGAGCGCGGCGAAGACAAGCCGGCGCCGTGGGAGCAGATGAGCGGCGACGTCTCGGACCAGGCGCACGAGCTGGGCAGGTTGATACGCGAGGTCGCCTCCGCCTTTACGCAGGTGGTGAAGACCGGCAGCGAGGCGCAGATGGGCGAGGCTCGCAAGGTTCTTACTAGGACAAGGAAAGACCTGTACCGCATCCTCGCCGACGGCGACCCCGACGACACTATTGTGGATGGCGATGAGTCAACCTGAAAACGGCACCATCCCTGCCGTGTCCGTCGCGGGGCTCGTCAAGCGCTATGGCGAGCTCGAAGCGGTGCGAGGCATCGACTTCGCGGTGGCCACGGGCGAGACGTTTGGGTTCCTCGGCCCCAACGGCGCGGGCAAGTCTACGACGATCAGCATGCTCTGCACGCTCGTGCGCCCGAGCGCCGGGAGCGCGCGCGTGGCGGGGCATGACGTCGTCAGCGAACGCGACGAGGTGCGGCGCAACATCGGGCTCGTGTTCCAGGACACGACGCTCGACGGCTACCTGAGCGCCGAGCAGAACCTGCGCCTGCACGCCGAGCTTTACGGCGTCCCGCGCGACGCCGTCACCGAGCGGCTGCGGCAGGTGATGGAGATGGTCGGCCTGTGGGAGCGGCGCTCCAGCCTCGTGATGACGTTCTCCGGCGGGATGAAGCGCCGCCTGGAGATCGCCCGCGGCCTCTTGCACTCCCCGCGCGTGCTGTTCCTGGACGAGCCGACCGTGGGCCTCGATCCGCAGACGCGCAGCTCGATCTGGAGCTACATCTCCGAGCTCAAGCGTGACGAGGACATCACGATCTTCCTCACCACCCACTACATGGACGAGGCCGAGTACTGCGACCGCATCGCGATCATGGACCGCGGCACGATCGTCGCGCTCGACACGCCCGAAGCGCTGAAGGCGAGCGTCGGTGTCGACCGCGTGCAGATCCAGACCGACGACGACGAGGCGGCGATCGCCGCTCTGCGCGAACGCTTCGAGATCGAGGCGAGCGTCGCCGAAGGGGCAGTGACGTTCGGTGTGCCCGCGGGTGAGCAGTTCGTCCCGCGACTGTTTGCCGAGCTCGGCCAGACGATCCAGTCTGTCAACGTCTCACGGCCGTCGCTGGATGACGTGTTCATGTCCTACACCGGCACCACCATCCGCGACGCCGAGGAGTCCGGCATGACCGACATGCGCCGCAACATGGCGCGCATGATGAGCCGATGAGGATCGTTTCTATCGCGAGAGGCAACCTGTAATGGCCACCGAGATTGCCACCACCCCCGCCGGAGCGCCGCCCGCATCGGGCCCGCCGACCCATCACCTCGCACACGTGCGCGTCCCGGCGCGCAGCTTGCGCAGCGAGCTGCGCGCGATTCGTGTCGTCTGGAAGCGGGAGCTGATCCGCTTCAGCCGCGACCGTCTGCGCATCCTCACCTCGCTGATCCAACCGTTCCTGTTCCTGTTCGTGCTCGGCACCGGCATCGCCACGCTCGCCTCCGCCGGCACGCACGGGGTCAACTTCAAAACGTTCATCTACCCCGGTGTGCTGTGCATGGCGGTGATGTTCACCGCGATGTTCTCCGCCGCCTCGATCGTGTGGGACCGCGAGTTCGGGTTTCTGCGCGAGATGATGGTCGCGCCCGTACGGCGCAGCTCGATCGTGCTCGGCAAGGTCGCCGGCGGCGCCACCGTCGCCACGTTCCAGGGCCTGATCGTGATCGCGATCGCGGGGCTTGTCGAAGTCCCCTACGAACTCAGCTTGATCCTCGAGCTGTTCGCGCTCTCGATGCTGCTGGCGTTTGCGATCACCGCCTTCGGCGTGATGTTCGCCGCGCGCATCAACCAGATGCAGTCGTTCATGGCGCTCATGCAGATGGTGATCATGCCGATGTTCTTCCTCTCCGGCGCGATGTTCTCGGTCGCCAACCTGCCCCAATGGTTGGCGATCCTCAATCGTCTGGACCCGCTCACCTACGCCGTGGACCCGATGCGCCGCGCGATCTTCTCCCACCTGGACGTCTCCCCGGCGGCTCGCGAAGCGCTCGTCCCCGGCGTCACTTGGTTCGGCTGGCGCGTGCCCACCCTGCTCGAGGCCGCCGTCATCGCGATCCTGGGGCTGGTCATGCTCGCGGTCGCCATCTGGGAGTTCTCCCAGGCCGAGTAAGACCGCAGCGCCCCCGCCCGATGGGGTTGGAAGGGACGTTCTGTTCTGTTAGGGCTTGATGGCCTGGGCGGCGACGCCCAAGAGCGGGTCCTGCTCGGCGACGGAGCTCGACGCGGGGTCGGCCAGACGGATCGCCTCGGCCAGACGCTCGGGTTCGCGCAGCAAGCGCCGTTCTGCCAGCGGCTGCAGCAGCCCGCGCAGCGCGATCATCGGTCCTACCCAGCGCGGCGCCCACACACGCGCCGAGCGCCGCTCGATACCGCGCTCGATCGCGTCGATCGCCTTCGAGACCGGAGCGGGATTGCGGATAAAGCCCGGGGAGCTGCCGTTGACGACCTGTGCCGAGGGCTGGGCGTAGCCGGCGCGCACGAGGTCGGTGTCGAGGAAGCCGAAGTAAGCGCAGCCGACTTGCACCCCGCTGGGCGCGAGCTCGGCGCGCAGGGAGTCGCTGAGCCCGTCCACCCCGGACTTGGCGGCGGCGTAGGCGCCGATCATCGGCGGGTGCACGATGGCGCTCAGCGAGGAGATGTTCAGCAGGTAACCGCGGCGGGCGATCAGCTGCTCCATCACAGCGCGGTCGGTGCGCCAGACTCCCAGCAGGTTGACGGTAAGCGTACGCTCGACCTGCTCGACCGGAGCGTTGATCAGCGAGCCCGTGAACGCGACGCCCGCGTTGGCGATCGCCACGTCGATCCCGCCGAACCGCTCGACCGTGTCCGCGACCGCGCGTTGCAGCGCCTCGAAGTCGGTGACGTCGGCCTCGAACGCCTCTGCGCGCTCGCCGAGACGGACCGCCAGCTCTTGCAGCTTCTCTGGCTCGAGGCCAACCAGTGCGACGTTCGCGCCCTTGGCGTGCAGGCGCTCGGCGGTCGCCGCGCCGATGCCGCGCGCGGCGCCGGTGATGAACATGGTGCGCCCACGCACGTCAAACAACGCCTGAGAGGAACGGCTCATACGGCGGCCAACTCTACGCGCTCACGTGCAGGGCGCGGGCTCAGTTCGTAGTCGGTGGGGTCAAACTGTTGTGTGCGCCGGCGGTAGGGCCACGTCGAGCCTGGCCAGATCGTGGAGTTGCGCCCGTGCTCGTCCAGATACCAGCTGACGCACCCGCCCGAAGTCCATACGCTGCCGTCGAGCTTGCGCTGCAGCTCCTCGTTGAATCGCTCCTGCACGTCCTCGCGCACATCGAACACGCCTGTGCCCGTGCGGTCGAGGTGAGCGATGCAGTCCATCAGGTAGTTCAGCTGGGACTCGATCATGAACACGACCGAGTTGTGCCCGAGGCCCGTGTTCGGCCCCAGAAGCAGGAACATATTGGGAAAGCCCGCGACGGTCGCGCCGAGGTATGCCTGGGGACTGCCCCGCCAGACGTCTTCCATCGTGCGCCCGTCGCGCCCGTTCACCCATTCCGCGACGGGCATGTCGGTCACATGGAACCCCGTCCCGAGGATGATCGTGTCCACCTCCCGCTCGATCCCGTCGGCGGTCACGATCCCATGCGGTGTGATCGCCGTGATCGAGTCTGTTACGACCTCCACATTCGGGTGCTGGAGCGCCGGGTAGTAGTCGTTGGAGATGAGCGTGCGCTTGCACCCGATGCGGTAGCGCGGCGTGAGCTTGGCGCGCAGCTCGGGATCGGGCACCTGTTCGCGCAGGTGCTTGCGCCCGGTGCGCTCCGCCAATGAGCCCTCGCGAGGATGCATCAGCGTGAACACGAACAGCTCGCGCGACCAATACACCAGCCCGCGCACGAGTCTCTGCGCAGGCGGGAACACCCGGTAGAGCAGCCGCTCGGCGCGGGAGGTCCGTCGGTCGCGATGGGGCACCACCCACGGCGCCGTGCGCTGGAACAGGTGCAGCTTCGACACTTCCGGCTGGATGTGTGGCAAGAACTGGATCGAGGAGGCGCCCGTGCCGATCACGGCGACGCGCTTGCCCAGCAGCGAGTGCTCGTGGTTCCACTGCGCGGAATGGAAGATCGTGCCCTCGAACGTGTCGATCCCTTCGACCTCCGGCAGCTTCGGCTCGGCCAACGGTCCTGGACCGGCGATCAGCATCTCGGCGGTCAGCTCGCCGGCATTCGTTTCGATCCGCCACAGCCGCTCGCCCTCGTCCCAGCGCGCGGCTGTGACCTCGTGGTGAAAGCGAACATGAGGGTCGATGCCCTGCTCGCTACAGACCCGCCGCAGGTACTCCCAGATCTCCGGCTGGCGCGAGTACGTCCGCGTCCAACCAGGGTTCGGCGCGAACGAGAACGAGTACAGGTGCGACGGGATGTCGCACTGGCAGCCTGGGTAGGTGTTCACGTTCCAGGTGCCGCCGACGTCGCCCGTGCGCTCGAGCACGACGAAATCCTCGATCCCGGCCTGCTTGAGCTTGATCGCCGCGCCGAGCCCGGCGAACCCCGAGCCGACGATGGCGATGCGGTGGTGGGTGGTGGTCGTGTTTGGGGAGGTAACGCTCACCCGCGGAAGCCTATCGGGCGATCGCGAGCGAGGATCGATTCTGGGGCCGTCTCGACGCGACCGGCCAGGGGCGGTCAGTGCCCGGCTTTGCGATGTTTGTGCACGGGTGCTCGCGGGTTGACCGTCACGAGCGCCGCGCTGCTCGGCGCCAACTTGACCTTCACAACGCCGGCGTGGGCGAGAACGCGTTCTGGACGGATGGGCGCCCGCAGGGAGCCGTCGAGCGAAACCGCGTGGCCGCCGAGCAGGATGTCACCGGTCGCGCGCGGGGCCGGGCCGGTCAGGCGC
Source organism: uncultured Solirubrobacterales bacterium (assembly GCA_963708315.1). Lineage (GTDB taxonomy): Bacteria > Actinomycetota > Thermoleophilia > Solirubrobacterales > Solirubrobacteraceae > Palsa-744. The sequence goes on from OY970204.1 coordinate 140,703, forward strand.
AGGATCTGGCCCGGGCCGAGGCCGCCGCCGACTTTCAGGCGCAGCGCGAGCGGGCGTGCACCCGGTGGTTCGTCGTCGACAAGCACGACCTGCACCCCGTGGCCGGGGCCCGAGAACGAGGCGACGACGAGGTTAGGTCCGTTTTCCAGAGCCGGCGGCGTGCCTTCGCTACCGGCGGGTGCTTCTTCGGGAGCGATGGGGGGTGTGGCGGGCGCCCCTTCCGCCGCGACGGTCGTGGGCAGCGGGCGATAGCCGACGAGCGATCTGCTTAGCAGCATCGCGTACCAGTCCGGCTGGGCACGCAATGCACCCTTCGCCAGCGCAGCCGGGTCGGGCGCGCACAACGGGGTGTAGCCGGCGCAGTTGCCGGGGTTGCCCTGCAGATTGATGCCGGTTGCGCCCGAGGCCATCACCTGGGTGATGTAGCCGGTCGCCCACAGCGCCGAGGCGAACGTGTTACTGATCCCGGCCACTCCTCCGCAGGAGACGGAGCCCGCCTCGTCGATCCGCAAAGGCACGTGCAGGTTGCGCGAGACCCGCATGTAGGTGCCGAGCGACACCGACTCGCGCCCGCGCGTGAGCACACTCAGCAGCGATTCGATCGAGGGCGGTGGTTTCTGTGCGCACCCCATCGGATAGTGATGCCCGGTCAGCAGCGCCGGTCGTTGGGATAGCGCCTCCTCCTCGCCCCATTCGATGAAGATGCCCGAGCCCGAGACGTCGGGGCCGGCGATCGGCACGCCCGGTGTGAGGGACGCGATCGCCTGGCGGTATTCGCTGACCTCTTCCTCATAGCCCTGCGCGATCCACGGCAGCGTGCGAAATCCGTGTTTGCCGTATGCGTCCGGCTCGTTGCCGATCTCAACAGCGGCCAGGTTCGCGCCGAGCGCACGGTGTGCGGCAGCGACCTCCCGGGCGGCTGCCGTCGGTTCGAAGTGGGCCATCCCGACCGTCAGCAGCACCTTCCAGCCGCTACGGCGCGAGAGGCGACCGATGGCCTGCAGCTGTGCTGCGTCGATCGCGCGCGAGGCCCACGGCGGCTTCGGGGTGACGGCGTCTGTCCAGGCTATGTTCTGGTCCGAGGTGATGCCGCCGAAGCGCAGGACACCCGGGCCGAGCGAGCGCAGCAGCTTCACGAGGTCGCCGCGGTCGGCGTACTGGCTGATCTGATCCAGGGCCGCCGCCTCGAAGGAGAGGCCGAGGAATCCCTCTGGTACTGGCGGGCCCGGGGCCAGGCGGTTGATCGTTACGGCGACCGGGAGTGGGGACTGGGCGGCGGCGTTTGCGACGGGGCCGCCCAGCGCTAGGCAGAACGCGACGAGCGCGGCCGCCGACTTCGATCTTGGTCGTTCCCGCACGCACGGACGCCGTGCGGTCGCTGAGGTGATTGCGCCTATCGAGCGCGATGGGAGGGCCATGGCGAGGAGTTAACCGGCTTGGTGTGCCGTGGTGCGTCGTTAGGCGGTCGCTGTCGCCGGAGCGGGCATCTCCACTGAAGTGGGAATCGCCCCACTACACTGCGCGCGGTGCGCCTAGGTGGCCGGATACGCAGACTCCTGCTGATCGTCGTGGGCGTGCTCGCCGTGGTCATCGTCGCGCTCAACTGGACCTACGGTCGCCTACCGGCCGAGCCCAAGCCGACCGGCTCATTCGCCCAGGTCGGGAAGCTGAGAATCCATTACATCGAACACCCTGGGGGCGGAACGCCGGTCGTGCTCATCCACGGACTGCCGGGAACGGCCGATGACTGGGAAGACGTCACGCCGTTGCTGGCGGGGCATCGGACGATCGCGATCGACCGGCCCGGGTTCGGCTACTCGACCGGTGGGTACGTCCCGTTTGACCGGCAGCTGGAAGCGATCGACGCGCTGCTGCACAAGTTGCATGTCGTGCGCCCGATCCTCGTCGGTCACTCCTACGGCGGAACCATCTCGCTGGGGTTCGCCGAGCGCTACCCGAGCGAGGTGAGCGGGCTCGTGCTCGTCGATGCGGCCGCCGCCGGCCAGAAACTCGGGGCGTTCGGGCACGCGCAGGCTCACTTGGTGAAATTCCTTCAGCTGCCGGTCATCAGGCAACTCGCCAACGCGACATTCGGGCAGCTGCTCATCACGGCGTCCGTGAACCAGGCCGAAAGCGAAGCGTTCAATCCGTTGCCGGTCGTGGCGGCACATCACGAACGCGTGCTCGAGATCAACATGACCCACGGCAATCTCGAAGCTTGGGCCAGTGAGATGCTCGCGGCCAACGGAGTGGTGGCTCAGATCGACAGGGGACTGACTGGCATCAGGGTGCCCACCGTCGTCGTCCAGGGCGAAGGTGACGAGTTGGTCAAGCCGGTACATGGCCGCGAGCTCGCGGCGGCGCTGCCCGGCTCACACCTGGTGATGATCCATGGCGGCCACATGCAGCCCTACGATCATCCCGCGGCGATCGCCGCAGCGGTGCAGGGCATATCAGACAAGCAGTGAACTGGCGGTTGTTCGGTGGGACACCGTGTCGAGCTACGTAGGATGGTCTCAGACATGCAGGAGGTGCCTACCGATTTTCCAGGCCACGAGCTCGTCAGCGCTGGTCTCGCCGATCTCGCCGCTGGTCGCGAGAGCGAGTCGGCGATGCTGGTCGCAATGGCGGCTAGGCGGTTGCGGGCGGTGGGATATGAGGTGCCCTCCAGCGGAGTGGAGCGACCCTCGCACCGCCTGTACGAACTGCTCTCGGAGAGCGAGCAGGACGCGCACAGCCGCTACAACGCGCTGGTAGGCCGGATGGTCAGCTTCGCGCGGGCGGCGGAGCATGCGTCCCCCCGTTGACGAGGATCGCATCCGCGCCACTGCCCGCCGCCTCGGGCGGGTCGTTCGCGGACCGGTGCGGATGTATCTGACCGGCGGTTCGACTGCAGTTGTCGAAGGATGGCGTGCGTCCACCGTTGATGTGGACCTGCGTTTTGAACCGGAAGACGATCGACTGTTGCGCGAGCTACCGGCGCTCAAGGAGAGTCTCGGCGTGAGCATCGAGCTCGCGTCGCCGCTTGACTTCATCCCCGAGTTGCCCGGTTGGAGGGAGCGCAGTCCGTTCTTGTTCAGGGAGGGCGGTGTCGATGTCCATCACTTTGATTTTTACTCGCAGGCGCTCGCCAAGATAGAGCGTGGGTTCGACCAGGATCTTGATGACGTTCGCGAGATGACTGTGCGTGGGTTGGTGGAGTCCGAGCGGCTACGCGAGTACTACGATGCGATCGAGCCGGAACTGTTTAGGTATCCGGCGATCGATCCGGTTTTGTTTCGGCAGAAGGTCGAAGGGGCGTTGGGGTAGACCCAGTCGAAGTGTCGCTCTGCTGCGTGCGCTGTAGAAGGGCGGCCGCGTCCTTCAGGCGGTCGTCTCCCCAGAACAGCTCGTCTGCGACGGCGATCGTGGGGACGCCAAATGCGCCGAGCGCGTAGGCGGCGTCGGTGGCGGTGCGCAGTGCCAGCTTGATCTCCGGGTCAGAGGCGGCCTCGGTGACTGTGTGTGCGTCGAGGCCAACGTCTGTGGCGGCCTGCAGGACGTGCTCGTAGACGGCGAGATCGTAACCGTGCTGAAAAGCGTGGCGGAATGCCTGCGTGGTGAACTCGTGCCCGCGACCGATCTGGAAGGCGTACGTGGCGGCCCGCATGGCGAACAGGTAGTTGGTGGGCCACGGGTCGGGCCAGTGCATCGCAGGAAGTCCGTAGTGACGCGCGCGGCGCTCCACATCGACCATGCCGGCCTGACGCTGGTCGGGATCGCCCATCGCCCACGACGAGCGCCCGGTCAGCTTGAAGAGGGCGCCCAACGACACCGGCTGCCATATGACGGGCTCGGGTAGAACCTCCGATATGCGCTCCGCCGTGAGGTAGGCGAACGGCGATCCGAGGTCGAAGTAGAAGGTCACTTGAGTCATGTGATGCGCCCGGAGTCAGCCTGCCTTGTTCCCGGATTCCTCCCAATATGCCCCGTGCGGGACTCGAACCCGCCCCACCGGATTAAAAGTCCGGCGCTCTACCAGATGAGCTAACGGGGCCAGCGGCGGTCAGTCTGCCACATGTGGGATGCGCGTGGGCGGGGCGGCCAAAGGACGCGTGGTGCCGGGCTGACTGGCAGACGGACGGCCGGGCGGGAAGGCTAAGAGGAGGGCTGTTCGGAGGCCGCGACCTGCAGAAGCTCGTCGATGCGGGTGAGCTTGACGCGGGGCCGTCCGGAGGGCTCGCCGAGGGCACGCTCGTGACGGTCGATGGCTTCCCAGCCGGAGTAGGTGACGAGGTCGGGCTGGCGGGCGCGCAAGAGCGCTTCGATGGCGTCGGGGTCGGGCGTGTCGGGAGTGTGGGCGCGCGCGCGCGCGGTGTCTGTAGAGTCGTCTGCGTCGGGTGCGAGGAGGTCGGCGAAGATCGCGTTGACTGTCTCTTGGGCGTCCTTCTTGTTGGTGCCGATGACGCCGGAGGGACCGCGCTTAATCCAACCGACGACGTACTCCCCGGGCAGGGCGGTGCCGGTGGCGGGGTCGAGGACGCGGCCGGAATTGTGGGGGATGGTGGCGGCGCGCTCGTCGAAGGGGACGCCGGGGAGGGGGATTCCGCGGTAGCCGATCGCACGGAAGACAAGACCGGCGGGGATCATCTCCTGCTCCTCGGTGGCCTGCGCGCGGAGACCGCCGCCGGGCGCGGGGGCGAGGCGATTGCGGACGAGCTCGACGGCGGAAAGATGGCCGCTGTCGCCGGCGGTGAGCGAGGTGGGCGAGAGCAGGAAGCGCAGGACGATGCGCTTGGGCCGGCCGGACGGCGGAGTCGAGGCGTAGGCACGCAAAAGCTCGACGTTGCGCTGGGCGGTGGGTGTGAGCTCGGTGTTGGGATCGGAGACGGAGAGGGCCGCGTCGAGCTCGTCGGGGTCGACGATGATGTCGGCGTCGGCAAGGTCGGCGAGCTCACGGAGCTCGGGGTTGGTGAAGGCCGCCTGGGCGGGTCCGCGGCGGCCGGCGACGACTACCTCGGTGATGGTGGAGTGGGCGAGGACGTCGAGGGCGTGATCGGCGGTGTCGGTTGGGGCTAGCTCGGAGTGGGCGAGGACGAGCATGCGGGCGACGTCGAGGGCGACGTTGCCGTTGCCGATGACGACGGCGCGGGTGGAGGAGAGGAGGTCGGGCTCGAGGTCGGTGTGGTCGGGGTGGCCGTTGTACCAGCCGACGAACTCGGTCGCGGCGTGCGAACCGGGGAGATCTTCGCCGGGGATGTCGAGGGGTCGGTCCGAGGGCGAGCCCGTCGCGTAGATCACGGCGTGGTAGTGCGCCAGGAGCTCCTCGCGCGAGACGTGCTCGCCAAAGGCGACATTGCCGAAGAAGCGGAAGCGGGGATGGGCGGCGGTGCGCTCGTAGATGCGGGTGACGGACTTGATCTTCGGATGGTCGGGGGCGACGCCGGAGCGGACGAGGCCCCAGGGCGTGGGCAGGCGCTCGAACATGTCGACCTCGAACCGGTCGGAGGCGTCGGCGAGCAGGTGCCCGGCGGCGTAGAAGCCGGCTGGGCCGGAGCCGATCACGGCTACGCGAAAGGGGGTGGGGTCGGAGGCGGCGGAGTCGGTCATCGATGGAAGTGGGGATGGGCGCGGCCCGACTCGAACGGGCGACCCCCTCGGTGTAAACGAGGTGCTCTGGCCAACTGAGCTACGCGCCCAAGGTCGGGGATTCAAGGCTAGCGAAGCGCGGGCCCGATCAGGGTGTCGCGAAAGGTGGACGGGAGAAGTGCAAAGCTGGGCGGGTGAGCAAGGGGAGGGGCAGGCTGGTGGCGCGCATCGCGATCGGGGCGGGAGTGGCGATCGTGGTGCTGCTGGTGCTCGCGCAACTGCTGGCGCCGGGGATCGCGGCGAGGGTGGTGCGGGGGAAGGTCGAGAAGTACGGGAGCGTGAAGAGCGTGAAGGTGAAGGCGTGGCCGGCGGTGAAGCTGGTATGGAGGCACGCGGACGAAGTGAGGGTGAGCGCGGGGAGGCTGAAGTTCGAACCCGAGCAGGCGGTTGCGCTGCTGAAGGAAGCGAAGGGCACCGATCGGGTGCGGACGAGCGTGGAAAGCGTAGAAGTGGGCGGGCTAAGGCTGACGGATGCGAAGTTCGAAAAGCACGGAAGCGAGCTGCGGGCAGAAGCGGTGATCGGTGAAGAAGACATCAAGCGGGCGTTGCCGGAAGGGTTTGAAGTGGCGCTTGTGAAGAGCGAAGGGGGGACGGTGGAAGTGCGCGCGAGCGGGGGCCTGTTCGGGGTCGGCGCGAGCGTGAATGCGGTGGCGCAGGCCGAAGAAGGCAAGCTCGTGGCGCGACCGACAGGGCTGCTGCTGAGCGCGCTGAAGCTGACGCTGTTCGAAAGTCCGAGCTTGTATGTGGAAGGCGTGGAAGCGCGCGCGCTGGAAAGCGAGCCGGGCGAAGGCGCGAGATACGCGTTGTCGATGTGGGCGAGCCTGCGGTAGGCGGTGAGTCGGAAGGCCGAGTCCGTCGCGGGACGCGTCAGCTGAAGGCAGCGCTTTCGACATCGATCTTGCTGAGCGGAACCGGCGGGGTGGCGGTCTGCGGTGAGACGACCATGGGGAGCCCCTCGCGGGGGCTGATGGTGGGCATCTGGCGGATGGTGAGGCGGAAGTCGGGAGGCGGGGAGAGGGCGAAGCGGGAGAGGATGAGCGTGGCGATGGTGCGGACCTCGAGCTGGCCGAAGCGCATGCCGATGCAGGTCCGCGAGCCGCCGCCGAAGGGAATGTAGGCGCCGCGCGGGAGCGCGGCCTTGGCCTCGGGCGCGAAGCGCTCGGGGCGGAAGGAGTGGGGGTCGGAGAAGACGTCGGGCAGGCGATGGGAGGCCCACGAGCAGTAGTTGACGAAGGCGCCGCCGGGGACGGTATGGCCGTGGAGCTCGAAGGGGGCGACGGCGCGGCGGGGCCCGACCCAGGCGGGCGGGTAGAGGCGGAGGGTCTCGTCGAGGACCTGCTCCAGGTAGGGCAGGCCGTCGCCCATCAGCTGGGTCGGGGTGGGTAGGGCGCCTGCGAGCTGGGAGCTCTGCTCGGCGAGCAGCTGGGCGACGACGTCGGGGTGGCGGGCGAGCTCGTAGAACATGAAGGCGATCGTCGAGGTGGTCGTGTCGTGGCCGGCGAAGAGGAGCGTCATGACCTCGTCGCGAATCTGCAGGTCTGAGAGCGCGGTCTGGCCGTCCTCGTCGGTGGCGTCGATCAGGAGCGAGAGGACGTCATCGCCGCGCTCGCCGGTGGCGCGCCGGCGGGAGATCTCCGCGTAGATCAGGCGGGTGAGAGCGCGGGTCGCTTTCTGCTGCTGATCCCAGGGTGAGAAGGGCCCGCGGAGCATGCGCAGGGTGTAGTCGCGGGAGTAGAAGGAGAGGGTCTGCTCGAAGAGGGCGGCGGCATCGATGGAGCGCGCGGCGGGACCATCTGGGTCGAGGCCGAAGAGCGCGCGCATGGCGATGCGAAGGGCGAGGCGGCGGGTCCAGGCGTAGAGGTCGACGGTGGCGCCGGGGGTGAAGGACCGCAGGGCGGAGTCGGTCTCCTCGAGCATGGTGGTGAGCGAAGAGAGGATGCGCTCGTGGTGGAAGGCGGGGAGCATGATTCGCCGCGAGGCGCGGTGGAAGGGGCCGTCGGTCGTGAGCAGGCCATCGCCGGCGAAGCCGATGAGGTCGCGGAAGTAGGAGGTGCGGTAGAGGAAGTTGGAGGCGTGGGAGACGGTGACGTAGTGGTTGGCGGCTGGGCCGAGCACGAACACGGAGTTGGCGTGGAAGAGCCGCAGCGTGAAGACCGGTCCGTAGCGCTCGTAGGACTCCAGGAGCAGCGGCAGGGGTTCGTTGGCGAAGCGCTGGGTGCGGCGGAGTGAGGGTCGGGTCTCGCCGGGCGGGAAGGGGACGGTGGCGGCGCGCTCGTCGAGGAGGTCCTGGACGAGGACGACGAAGGGGTTGTAGGAGCGGAGTGGTGCGGGGGACTCGAGTGGCATGGGCGAAAGCAAGAATAGCCAAGAACTGGCTGGCTGGCCAGTTTGCTGGAGCAAGCGGACGACGCGGGCTGAAGATCGCCCCCCGGTAGACGGGCTGTGGGCAGGCGGTAGCCGCGTGCGGGCGCGCAGCTACCGGGGACGCCGGCGGTGAGCGACGGCGAGGAGGGCGAGCGGAGCGGCTGGTTGGCATACTGAGGAGGCGCGCAGGTCCGTAGGAAGCGGACCGACCCGCGCAAACGCGGGGGCGTAGCTCAGTTGGTTAGAGCGCCGGCCTGTCACGCCGGAGGTCGCGGGTTCGAGTCCCGTCGCTCCCGCTCTTGGCACCGATCAGTCCCGATCGGCTTTTCGGGCTATCGCACATGGCCTGGAAGTAGGCGGCGAAGGCGGGTTGTGGTTTGATCGCCACGATGTGCCCGTCGTCTTGCCAGACCTGCTCAAAGAGGGTAGCGAGCAGGCGGTGGCGCTCGGCTGAGGACTTCTCGCGCTCCCAAAAGCTCGCGAAGTCGGCGAGTACCTTCTCGGCCTCTGTGAGCTGGGGATCGGCCGGGGGCGCTAGGCGCTCCAACTCATCCTGTACGGCTTGACGGCGCATGACGTACTGCGCTTTCGTTAGGTCGCCGAGGACGAACAGCTCTTGCAGGCGGCGGAGTTGGTCGGCGAGTTCGGCCTTTCGGTTGGGTCCGCTGTCTTTCTGTTGCGCCTGCTCGGCGATCTTGTTGAGTACGAGCGCTCGCAGGTCTGCGTCGGGTTGGAAGGCACGCAACCAGTCGGCCAGCTGGTTCTCCAGTGGCTCGGCTTTGGTGATCGGCTGCTCGCATCCGTGGCCGTATCGTCGGCCGGAGCAGAGATAGCGCCGCACGGGTGGGCGTGATCCACGGTTGCCGTGCATCCGGGCTCCGCAGCGCTCACAGTGGAGCAGTTTGCTCAGCAGGTACTCATCCGATGGTGGGCTTGGCTGTTTGACTGTTGCTCTGTGTGCGCGCCGTTCCTGTACGCGATCGAACAAGTCCTCGGGGACGATCGGCTCGTGCAGCCCTTTGATTGTCTTGGAGATATCCCGTAGCCCCGAGACATAGCCGCAGTACGCGGCGTTTCGGAGCATGTCTCTGACGGTGTCCGCGCAGAACTCCCGGTCCTTGGCGGTGCGTGCTCCCTTGGCGTTGAGCCATGCGGCGAGCGAGCGGTCAGACTCTTGTCCGGTGTCGTATCGCTCAAACATTGCGAGCACGAGCGGTGCGCGCCACGGGTGCGGTACGGCCAGCTTTGTTTCGGGGTCACGTATGTAGCCCCAGGGGAGCAGTCCGACCAAGTGTCCCTGTCGGGCCTTTTGTGCGAGGCCGTGGCGTACCCAAAACGACAAGGACACCGAGTAATACTCATCAAACATCTCGTTAATTGACTCCGTAAGAAACACGGAGGGGTCGGTGTGATCTTCGCCCATCGGCTGCGATACCGAAATGATCTTGATGCCCAAACGCTCCCGAAGGAGCTGCTTGTAGTGGCGAGCCTCGGTCTGATTGCGTGCGAACCGCGACGTGTGAAAGACGAGCACAACGTCAAACATGTCCTTTGCGGCGTCTGACATAAGCCGTTGGAATTCGGGCCGGGCATCAGACTTGCGCCACGCTGAATGTAGGTCGCAATACTCGCCGATAATCTCGATCCCGTTCTCCTCGGCCCAATCGTAAATCTTCTTATGCTGCGCTCCGGGAGAGAATCCCTCGCCTTGCTCCTCGCTTGACTCGCGAATATAGGCGGCGCCGCGCTTAGGCATCATCGTCTCCAGTTGGGTCGCCATATCGTCCGCGGCGCAGCCACCAGTCGGCAAACCAGTTGGCGAAGACGTCCAAGTCCCGGACGCAATCGCGGTAGATTGTTCTTGCATGGGAGTCAGTACCTCCTGTGTCTGGCCGGGAGCGTTCGCGCGCTGCCCGGCCGCTTTGTTGGGATGAGAGTACGGCGGTTTGCGCCTCGCCCGGCCCGCCATTCCTAGCGGGATTGTGAGCGGCGCTGCGTATACTTCGGCGCTGTCTGGATGGCCGAGGCGCGTGCGAATCATCGCTTGCGATCAGAGCAGAACATGGCCGTGATTTCAAGGACCCTGAAGGCATAGCCGGCCGGGGAGCTGGATGGCTGCCCCGGTGTGGCTTTCTAGGGCTTTGCGGCGTGGCTTTTCGTGGGGCGCCCATCGCTTCACGCCGCCTTTAGGCCGGCGGGTTGGGTAGCCGTATCGGGCTTACGGAATACGAGGACGTCCTCGTGTGCCGCTATGTGGGTTCGCTCGCCACGGGCGCGCGCTCGACGGACCGTGAGTAGCTGCCAAAGCGAGGGTTGCATCACGATCTCGTTGTCCCGGACGGCGGCCAGTAGCCCGATCACGCGCTGCCAGTAGCACAGACCGAGGCTTTCGCAGAGAGTGATTGTTTGGCCGCTGAGGTTGCGCAGTGCTCCTTTTGAGCGCATGTCCTTGGTCACGAGTACGAGAAATCCACCGGGCTTGAGCGTCGCAGCGCAAGCTGTGTAGACCTCGGCCATTGCATCCAGGTAGGTTTTCCCGCGGGCATGCCCTAGATTTCTCCGGTTGGCGCTGTAGTTACTTGTGTCAGCTCGTGGCATGGGACCAACGCCGATCCTCGTGGCGTCCTTGGCGACGTCTGCAACCGCACATCCGTATGGCGGCGAGGTGAGAATCAGATCTGCGGTAGCGCGTGCATGTCGAAGGTGGTTAGCGACTAAGCCGGGGAGCTGCCGTGCGTCGCCTTCGATGACGTGGGCGGGGAAGCTTGCTCCCTGGCGCTGGGCGTGCTTGATGTTGGCGCGAGCGAGCTTTGCCCACCGGGGCTCAAGCTCTACGCCCACCGCCCGGCGGCCTGTATGGATTGCCTCCACGAGTGTCGTGCCGATCCCGCACATCGGGTCGAGGATGAGGTCGCCGGGGTCGCTGTATGTCTCGATCGCTTGGCGGGCGAGCGCGGGGAGCATCTTGCCGGGGTGCCGGTTCGATTCGGGGGAGGTAGCGACCATGACGCTGCCATTGGCTCGTCGTCTGCGCACAGGGCCAGACAGCGAGCGGGAGGTCGGCGGTGCGGTACGGCGCGCGGCTTCTCACTCGTGGTCGGCGTTGTGGCGGTTGTGGTGTTGCCGGGCATCCTTGGTCGGGTGCGCGACGAGTTGTGCGTGGACGTGTGGTGGTCTGCGGTTGCATCTGTGGATCACCTTTCGGGTGGTTTGTCCTGTGTGGTGTCGAGCCAGTCCGTGAAGTGGTCGGGCTGGTCGGCGGGGATGAAGATGGGTGCGAATGGGCCGCGTGCGGTTAGCTCGGAAAGCGTGGTAAAGGTGATGGGTACGGTCCCGTAGCGGCCTTGTGAGGGGTCGGAGCGGTACAGCGCGATCGTCTTCTGCACGCGCCTTCGGGCCGCTGCCGATGTTTGGTCGGCGAGCACCACGAGGACGGGGGGAAATGTGCGGTAGTAGGCTCGCCACAGCGGTCCCTCCGGGGTGTCCTTGGTGGTGCTGTAGTGGCGAAGCTGGGCGTAGCGGGCGAGCTTCGCGGCGAGCTGGTCGGGCGGGATCGTCCCTCGGTCAAGCTCAATGAACCGCTGGTGAAGGATCAGTGACTCATCTGGTGCGGCTTGCAGGTAGGAGAGCAGCGCGTCGGCGATCAGCAGGTGACCGCCGTGACGGCTACGCCCGGCGGTGTAGGGGTGCGCGATCTCATGCCGCCACGACAGCGAGCCGCAGCTATCGCCAGTGTGCTCGCGTGCAGCTTGGACGAACGCGATCCCGGTGTCGTTCACAGCGAGGGTGTGAGCCCGCAGCGGGCCTGCCGCTTGCGCTGGGGTCGTGAGACGCCGCCGGGGCTCAGCGAGCGTCCCGGCCGCTTGGATCGTCTCAGCGCCGGGGGCTGTGAGAAACCACAGCGCGCGTCCGTGCGGCCCGGCGGCGTGCTCGGTGAGCCCGCGCTTGTGAAGGCGGGTGAGGATGTGTTGCGCCCACCGCAGAGAAGCGTTGGGGGTGTGCAGTGCGTGGACCTGCCGCGCCGTGAGTATCCGGTGCTGGTGCAGGCTTTCGAGCACTTCGACGGCGACGGCCGGGAGCGCTCGCAGCTCGGGGTGTGTTGGGCTGCTCATTCTGTGTCCTCGGGGTCGGGGAGTCTCGGCATCGCGGAGCGTTCCGGCTCGCTCGCCTTTGGGGCGTTACTGGCCTTGGTCGTGAGGTGAGCACGGATGCGCTCATCGAGTGTGTCGAGGGCCCGGATTGTCTCGGCGGCGTTGGCGCGGCCGGATGCCTGGTCGATCGTGGGTTGTATGTGTGGGACTTGCTCGGGGTGGTAGGCGTCAGCGAACAGGTCTGTGACGGCAAGGTTCTCGAACCGGAAGGGTCGGGTTAGCTCGCCGTGATGGGTTGCCTGCGCGATGAACGTCCAGCGGGGTAGGCCGGTGATCGCATTCGCTGGCGGGTCTGAAGCCCACTCGCGCGCGATAAGAGCGGCCGCGTGCGCGTTGAGCGCGGTCGCGATCAGGTGCGAGCGGTTAGTCGTCAGCGCGTTCAGCGTTGCGCTGGTCAGCCGCTCGGGATTCTGATTCAGGACGGTGCCGCGGACCCCGTACTTCGCGGTTTGCTCCAAGAGCGCGGCGAGGTTCCCCGACGATGCGCCATCGTAGGTCTGGACCTCATCGAGCGTGATGTAAAACTCGCGGCGCCGCTCGGGCGGTATGTGCGCGCGTCCCTTCGCGGCGTGCAGCAAGTCGAACACGAGGAGGTTTGCGAGGAGTCGGTCGCGGGCGCCCCCGGCACCGGGGCATGCGAGCACGATTCGCCCTTCGTTCATCGCCTTGGCGATGTCGTAGGTGGTGTGTTGGGATCCGAGTAGGGCGGCGAGTTGGGTGGATGAGCGCAGCCGGTCGATCAGGTTCGTGACGGGTGTGATCGCCTCCTCAGCCATGCGGGGGAATCGCTCGCTGAAGAACTGGCGGCGCGGAACGGAGAGGTACGGCAGGACCGCCTCTAGCCACTCGGGGTTGCCGAGCAGTGTCGGTATCTGAAAGATCGTGGGTTGAAGATCGGCGGGCAGGACTGTCGATAGCTCGATCAGCGCGGCCGTCGCCTGGGTGGTCAGGGTAAGCGCGCGGTTGTTTCGCTCGCCCCATTGGAGCGCTGAGGCGAACGAGTCCACGATCGCCTCGACCCGCCGCTCCCTAGCGTCATCGGAGAGGCCGCGTGCGGCGAGCAGGTTCCAACCCGGCTGACCCTCGCGCGAGCGGGTGCCGACCAAATCAAGCTCGATGATCCGCCTGGCGAGCTCGGGCTCGGTGAGGCAACTCTTGATTCGGCGTATTGCGTCCTCGTGCGGGTCGAGAAACATGCCGCCATGTCCGGAGCGAACCAAGCTCAAGAACTGGGTGATCGCAAGCTCGGTCTTCCCCCACCGGCTGCGCCCGGCGGTGTAAACAAAGAATGTGTCCGCGAGGCGCAGCCCGACAATCCGCTGACCTTGCTCGCCGCTGACACGACCCAGGGGGAGCACGTCGCGCTGCCCGGTGTACTCGGGAAGGTTGCGCGGCGGCGGATAGACCGCCGCGCCGAGACGCAGCACGTCCGGCGCCGCGCAATACATCGTCGGAGGCTTCAAGAACCCCGCGACCTCACGAGCGCTCACGACACCTTGACGGGCGGGGCGGAATAGCCCGGTGTCGATCCGCCGGTCAAACCACGAGCGCCGACCGGGAAGGTCCGAACCCAAGAACGCGAGGCCAAGCAGACGCACACCGACGACGCGGAGCGAGTTGGCGGCGGCCCATCCGTCGAAGCAACCGAGCAGCGCCTGCAACCGTTCGGCAGCGATGCCCTTCACCGGGGCTTGGCAGCGCACGAGGACCTGCATGTGAAACAGCGGCTCGTTCTGCAACACCTTCGCTGCGATCTGCTCCCGCTGCGCTCGCTGCTCCACAACATCCGCCGCCGGCTGACGCCCTGACTGGCGTCCCCCGCCGCTGAGCACGTCCAGCACTCCGCCGCTGTTGTAGGGGATGGTCGGGTTCTCACGGCGGGACTGTCGGAGTAGCCGGCATCGCAGTCGTCGCCGAGCCCCGGCGGTGCAGGGCAGAAGATCGACCGCGACCTCGGCGCGCTCACGCGAAGAGTCAAGGCCGGCGAGTGCCCTTGCGAAGCTCTGAAGGGGATCAGGGTCGAGCGCGAGGTGTGCAAGCGGTTCGCTGCTTGATTGCGCGAGGCGAAGCTCGGCGCGCATCACACACCCGCCCTCTCGCAGCGGAGGCTCGGGGTTGGCGCGGCGGACCTGTACCCGGTCGTAGTTGCTGAGCGCCGAGCGGATCGCAGGCAGCGCACGCTCGGGCACCACGAGCGAGTAGCGCATCACTCCATCGTTGCTGCCGTCGAGCAGCACCCGCACGGCACTAGCGCGCGGGTCAAGCCAGCCGCCGACGAGCCGCCGGACACGCGATAGCTGAGCGGCGCAGCGCAGAACGCCGTCAAGCGTCGGTGCGAACGAGTCGGGGGCGAGCACGACTAGCCGCACACGCCGAGAAAGCGAACGACGAGTCACGACGACACGACACGTGAGCGCAGCCGCGCACACCCGCTCACGCCAGCAGACCAAGGACCCGTATCGCCGAGTTATTCCTGCGCGGCCAAATCCAGGGCAACGCCTCAGGGTTCCAAATGGGCTGCCGTCAACGCGATCGTCGAGTACGGCGACTGGCTGTGTGCTGCGAAGACGCGCGCACCGGCATCTCATCGAATCAGTCCGATTCTACGAGGGGTCCAGCGAGTGTCTTCTGCCCGCCCGGGTTTCGGAAACGTTGGGTGGTACGTATGGCGCACGAGCCCGGGCTGGTGGACACAGATACAGCAGATTGTTTCTATTGTTTTGGATAGCTGCCGGGTTTGAACGAGTAGTACAATCCTTGTTGGTTGAGAGGATGAATCTGTGGAAGGAGTTGATTTGCAGCCTGGCGAGCGTATTGACAAAGAGTCGAGGACGGGATCTGCTACGGAGGTGCTAAAGTCGCAGTTTGTCTTCGTCGTACTTGGGTTGGTGATCGAGGAGCCGGGCTATGGTTATGCGCTTTGGCAGCGTTTCGAGCCCCGGTTCGGCGGGTTTCTGAGGACGTATTCGTCTGCGATCTACCCGGCGCTGGCGAGTCTTGAGGCTGCGGGTCTGATCGAACAGATGGTTGGTACTGAACCGGTCGGGGTGAGGGGCGGGGCGAAGCCCGGATCGTCATATCGCGCTACTGAGCAAGGTGCGCGTGCGTATAGGACGCGGGTCGCGGAGCGTCTGCGGAGCGATCCTGGGCGCACGGAGATGCTGGGTCAACTGGTCTTGGCGGGGATAGACGGCATCGTTGCTGCGCTTGAGTTCCTTGATCGTTATGAGGAGCAGTGTTTGCTGGAATTGCAGGAGATGTCTCTTTCTAGTGCTTCGTGGCGGTCCTCGAATGCGGTCTCTGAACTGGTTGACAGACTGATCGTGGAGGAGAAGCGTAGAACGATCGATGCGCAGTTGAAATGGGTGGACTATGCTCGTGCTGAGTTGCGAGCGTTTGCCGAGCAGGGAGCCAAGGAGAAGGAGGGGGAAGATCGTTCGTGAGCCTGCTGTCGTTCAAAGGCGTCACGCATCGTATTAGTCGCGGTCGTGTGGAGCGGGTGGCGCTCAGGGATGTCGCGTTGGATCTGGAGGCCGGCGAATTGGTCGGGGTGCGGGGCGTCCGGCGTTCGGGTCGCAGCACGCTGTTGCGTGTCGCCGCTGGGCTCGAATTGGCGGAAGAGGGTGTTGTCTGCTTTGAGGGGCAGGACATGGCGGCATGTAGGGACAGTGTGCTTGGGAAGCGCATCGGCTTCAGCCGTAGGTCCTTCTCGGCGCTTGAGGGAGGCCCAGTGGTTGAGCATGTTGCATCTGGCTTGCTGGCTCAGCGCACCGCGCCGCGGATGGCTTGTCGTCGTGCAGAGGTGATGCTCGAGCGGGTGGGAGCTGCAGACTGCGCCGCGCGTGATCCGTCCGAGCTTGATGGCGCGGAGGTTGTGCGTGTCATCATCGCGCGTGCGTTGATTACCGAGCCCAGTCTGCTAGTGATCGATGAGCCTACGAGCGGGGTGGGCCTGCTACAGCGAGACCCGATTCTGGCGTTGTTGCGGTCGATCGCGAATGACGGGATCGCCGTGCTGATGTGTACCGATGACGCATCGGATCTATCGGGCTTTGATCGTGCGATGTCGATCGACGCCGGCGAGCTGAGAGGTGTGGAGCGACAGCCGGACGGGTCTGTTGTCCCGTTGCGCCCGCCGGATGTGCGGCGGGCGGTGGTCGAGCCCGGTGCGAGCGCCTGATGAAGCGCGTTAGACGCAGGCCGTGAGCACGCTCGATCTGGAAGAGGTCGTCAAGCACTATCCGGATTTCGGCGGGGACGTGGTACGCGCCATTGACGGCGTCAGTCTCGCTGTGGAGGCTGGGGAAGTCGTCGCGCTCTACGGACCCAGCGGTTCGGGCAAGAGCACACTGCTGATGTTGGCAGCTGCCCTGTTGGCCCCCGACGCGGGTGTAATTCGCTTTGACGGGCGCGATCTCGCATCGATGTCGAGCCGGGAGGTCATCGACTATCAGCGCCGGGGCGTGGGCTTCATCTACCAGTCCTTTCATCTCATGCCCGGAGTGCCCGCGCTCGAGAACGCCGCGATCAAGCTGCTAGCCGGTCGCATGCCGCTCAAGCTGGCGCGCCGAGCCACCGTTCCGTGGCTTGAACGTGTGGGTCTCGGTCACAGGCTCGATCACACACCAGAGCGGCTCTCGGTGGGCGAGCGCCAGCGAGTCGCCATTGCGCGGGCGCTCGTCAACGAGCCCCGGCTCATACTCGCCGATGAGCCGACGGGGAACCTGGACACGAGCCGGGGACGCGAGGTCCTCTCCCTGCTCGCCGACATTTGCCGCGAGCGGAACGTCGCCATGCTGCTCGTAACTCACGATCCCCAGGCCGCCGCGATCGCCAGACGCGTGCTCGTATTGTGCGACGGCATCGTGACCGCCAGAGAGTCAAGCGAATTGCCCCCCACGCTCACGACGCACGTCGAGCTCACTCGGGGTTGACCGTGCAACTTGCTGCGTTGCTTTACTTCTACCGTAGAAGGCTCCGCACTCGCGCCGTGCAGGAGCTGTTGGCGGGTCTTGGTATCGCGATCGGTGTTGCGTTGGTCTTTGCGGTGCAGGTCGCCAACAGCAGTATCACGGATGCGTCCAGTCAGATCGTCAGGGGCATCGCCGGCACGGCGAGCCTGCAGTTGCGCTCGCGCGACGCAACCGGTTTCGATGAACGGTTGATCGATCGCGTGCGGCGACTCCCGGGCGTCCTTACGTCTGCGCCGATCTTGGACCAGAGTGCGACCATCGTCGCGTCGAACGGGAAGCACGTCGCGGTCTATCTTGCGGGGGCGGCGCCGTCGCTCCTAGCGCTGGAAGGCAGCATCACCCAGAACGTCGCGCTTCACAACCTGTCCAGTTCGGGGATCATCCTTCCGAGTGCGACGGCCAAGGAGCTTGACCTGTCCTCAACAGTGCTGCAAGCCGTCAGGGGACCGGCAGCTGGTGTGTCACTGCAGGTGCGCGGCGTGGACGCTCCGGTCAGGGTTATGGCCGTGCTTGGTTCCGAAGCGATCGGGCCTCTCTCGGGCGCTATGGCAGCGCTCGCTCCGATCGGGCTGGTGCAACGAATCGCCGGGCTTCCTGGTCGGGTGACTCGAATCCTTGTCACGACCAAGCCGGGGAAGGAAGCGAGTGTACGACGAGAGTTGGGAGTGCTCGCTGGTGGTCAACTGGAGGTGGCCTCGACCAATCAGGATGTAGAACTGCTCAAGCGAGCGGTGGCGCCGAACAGCGAGGCGACGGGGTTCTTTGCGCTGGTGAGCGCGATCGTCGGTCTGCTGCTCGCGTTCAACGCGATGTTGCTGACGGTGCCGGAGCGCCGGCGAATGATGGCCGATCTCCGTATCCAGGGCTACGTGCCCGCGCAACTGATCAAGATGCTCCTTTTTCAAGCGCTGTGCCTCGGTGTTCTGGCGTCCCTCGCTGGCTTGCTCATTGGGGATCTACTTGCAAGAAGCCTTTTTCATGCCACGCCGAGCTACCTCACGGCCGCGTTTCCTGTGGGTACCCAGACGATCGTCGGTCTGCGTTCTGTGGTCATCTCATTCACGGGCGGTGTTCTGGCGGCCTGCCTGGCGGCCGCGTCGCCGCTGCTTGACCTACGTCATAGGCGCGCCGTCGACGCCGCCTATCAAGAAGGAGGCGAACCTGGACAGGCGCTGAGCAACACAGCGCAGGTCCGGCTCGCTGTGGCGGGCGGAATGCTGGTGCTCGCCACGAGCGGTTTGCTGGCCTTCTGGCCGTCGGCGGTCGTGATCGCCACGATCGCACTCGCGTTTGCCACCCTGCTCGCCATTCCCCTGTGCTTCAGGCTCCTGTCGGGGATCGCCGAGGCGGTCGCCATCCGTATGCCCGGAATGAACATGCTGTTGGTTGCATTGCGCGCGTTGCGGGCGACCGTCCTACGGTCCTTGGCGCTTGCGGCGACGGGCGCGGTCGCGGTTTTCGGCAGCGTGATCGCCGAGGGCTCTCACCAGGATCTGCTGCACGGGCTTTATCGCGACTACTCGCAATACGTGGCCAGCGCCAATCTTTGGATCGTCAACAGCAATGACGATCTTGCTACCCAAAGCTTCTCCGTCAACGGTCTTCCCGCGCGTGTCGCTGCCGTGCGCGGTGTCGCAAGCGTGCGCTCCTACCAAGGAGGCTTCCTGGACTTCGGTGGACGGCGCATCTGGGTCATCGCGCGAGCGGGCACGACTCCCAAGATGATCCCGCAGAGTCAGATAGAGGAAGGCAGTCTCGCTCTTGCGACTGCGCGCCTGCGCGCAGGTGGCTGGATCGTCATATCCAAGCAACTTGCCCAAGCACATCACGTCAGGCTCGGGGGGACGCTGGTCCTGCCAACGCCTACCGGGCCGTTCCCGTATCGCGTCGCGGCGACTACTACAAACCTGGGATGGAGTTCTGGCGCGGTTATTCTCAACGCTATGGACTACAGTCGCGCATGGGCGACAAAAGACCCAAGCGCTCTCGAAGTGAGTACCCATCCCGGTGTCGATGTTCTAGCTGTTAGGCAGGCGATCGAGCGCCTCCTCGGATCCAGCGTCGCGCTGAAAGTCCAGACCAGCGGCGAACGCGCGGCGCAAGCTGACGCGCTCGCTCGCCAGGGTCTCGGTCGCATGAACCAGATCACGCTGCTGCTGATGATCGCTGCCGCACTCGCGATGGCGGCAGCGATGGGAACGGCGATATGGCAGCGCAGGCCCACGCTGGCCTCACAGCGGATACAGAGCTTCACGCCGCGTCAATTGCGCAGCATCCTGCTGTATGAGTCGGCTCTGGTACTCGGCACAGGTTGCATCACAGGCGCTATTGCCGGGGTCTACGGTCATCTTCTGAGCGACCGCTTCCTCCGACTGACAACGGGCTTTCCAGCGCCATTTAACGCGGAAGTAGTTCAAGTTGCCGGAATAACCTTGGTCATCGTCGTAATGGTCCTCGCCGTACTGGCCATCCCCGGGTATGTAGCTTCCAAAGTCCCGCCACGGCTCGCGCTCCAGGAAGGGCTCTAGAGTCGAGGTCCACCGTTTTTGAAAAACTAGAAAGCGCTGCGGATTCATACCAGCATAGCTGGCATGAAATCCACACGCATATCCCACTTGCGCGACGTTCTTGCGCTGCTCAGGGCAGGAATCATCTACTGGCTAACGATCTATCCACACGCGCGACGTGAGCTGCGCCACTGGGAACATCAGGCGCACACGATTCCCAACTCGACTCTACGCACGTACGCCATACAAAAGCTGACCGACGAGCACCTCAACCCAGAGGCGGCCGCGTTCTTCGCGACGCTAAGCCCTCGACGGCATAGGCACCAGCTTGTGCGCCTCATAGTCGCATACCAAATTATGTATGATTACTTGGACGCAATCAACGAGCCGGCAGACTCTGCGCATCTGACAAATGGTTTGCAGCTCCACTCGGCTCTCACATACGTGGTCAGTCCCCAGGCTTGTCCGGTTGACTACTACTGCTATCACCCGCAACACGACGACGGCGGCTATCTCAACTCCCTGATAAAGGCATGCCGAGACACACTCCATACCCTCCCGTCGACCAGAACCATCGCACCTCTACTAATTCATGCAGCCGATCGTTGCGGTGAAGCGCAAAGTCATAATCATGCAGTTCTGGCCGAAGGCAGCAAGCAACTCGCGGACTGGTCGGCAACCCAGGCCGACGAACACGGCTATCTATGGTGGGAGCTAGCCGCCGCGGGAATATCCTGCCTTGCGATCCACGCGCTGTTCGCAACCGCCTCCGTCCCGTGTATGACGCTCCACGACGCGACGCACGTTGACATGGCCTACTTCCCACCCATCTGTTCTATCAGCGCACTCTTGGACAGCCTCATCGATTATCCCAATGACAACGGCACAACCAATCACAGTTTCACCGGTCACTACGACTCCAGCGCCTTTGCGTCGGAGCGATTCGCCGCAATAACCATAGAGGCTGCCACCATGATCGACCGACTCCCGCAAAGCCATCGTCACAAGATCATTCTCGCAGGAATCGCCAGTTTTTATCTTTCAGCGCCAGAGGCAATGACTGAGTTTGCCCAGCCTGTAACAGAACGCGTCATCGACTCGCTCGGTAAAATCACTACCCCCGTCCTTGCCGTGATGCGCTTCAAGCGCACCAGATGACCCCTACAGCGTTCTAGTGCGACTTTGACGGTCGCGTTGGCCTTTGGGGCGGTTCTGTGGGAAGACCTGCTGCGAGTCTGTACCTACGCGTGAACCGATCCTGCTCAACCAACCCAAAGGCCAACAGGGTAGATACATAGCGATATGCGGTACTGCTGCTCATGTCAAGCTTCCGAGCGATATCCGAAGCGCGGCGCTCGGAGCCGTCGATCAACAGAGACAGCACTAGCAGACCCCGCAGAAGTGAGTGCGACAAACGCGCCTCGCTGAGCTCGGAGCTATATCTCTTTTCCAACGATACACGCGAGATGTTCTGCTTGGCGTGCAATCCAGTCAGCAACGCGGCGATATTGGGAGGACCGCTGTCGAGCGCCGCACCAACGACGTGCTCGATCTGCGCGGGAGAAAGCACAATCCCGATCTCACGGCCATCAAGAAACGGACTACGCGCGCCTCGGCGATCTTCCGGGTTGTCGACACCGAGGGTCGCAGCATCTGCATTGCTTTCTTGAGATGGGTGTCCTCTCTCCTCCGGAGATCCGGCGGCTGTGTCTTTGTCAGAGGTCGTCATGAGAACGAGATCATGGCATCTCAAAGGTCCGTTGATAAGACCTAGGTCGAATATTATGTTGGCAGACTATTCGTTCGAGGGATATGGTCGACTGATCTCTTCGATTTCCGAAAACTTCCCGCACATCCGATTTCTACTTGACACGGATATGAGGTCCTGCGAGGGTGGTCAGCTTGGCGGGAGACTTGACATCTGGTGTGGTTTCGCAAGGCCAGGGGAGTGGGTCTGAACGTTTCGCGCGGAACAATGGACACACATCACGAACCGGCTACCGCTTTCGCCAGAGAGGTTCGGGCGTACTCACCAAGCGCGCCCGAACCCTACAAGGCGGGAGACGTCGGGACGGGGTCGTGATCAAGTTGACCGAGGCGCAGGTCCGCGAGGTGGTCCACTGGGCCGGCAACTGCGACGTGGCTTCGGACGTGCTCATGGCGGTGCAGGGTCCGGATTGGGTGCTGGCACCAGGTGTCGATGGAGAGAAGCATCGGCTGATGGGCCAGGCTGTTTCGCGGTCTCTGTTGACCGGTCTGCGGGTCTTGTCTTGCTTGCCTCGGGACGGTGGGTCCGTTGGCATAGGCGAGGTCTCGCGACTGCCTGGTATGACCGTGAGCACGACGCATCGCTATATGCGCACGCTGCTCGCGGTAGGGCCGGCCGAGCGTGACACAGATTCGCGCAAGTACCGGATCGCGAGGATCGGATGATAGTCAACCAGGTATGCGTTGGCTCGTCTCTGCTATTGGCGAGCTGTGAGGGCTCGACCGGTGGTTCGTCGGGGTTGTGGGGGCGTTTGCTTGACGAGCCGGCGCCGGCGTTGAGGTTGCCGTTCGCGCCGGGTGAGGCACTTCCAGGGTCGATGGTCAGTCTCGCGGAACTCTCGCGTCGTCGTTCGCTGGCGGTGGTCTTCTACTGCGGTGTCGTGTCGGGGGGCGCCGATGAGGGTCGTGTTGGAGGGGTGGGTGTGGAGGATGCTCGTTTGGAGGGATGGCGTGAGCATGAGTCTGAGCTTGCTGAGTTGGGTTATGACGTGGTGGGGGTTAGTTCGCAGTCTTCTGAGGTGCAGGTGCAGTTCGCGATGGATCGGATGTTGTCGTCGTTTTTGTTCTTGAGCGACAGGGAGCTGTTGCTCGCGGATAAGTTGGGATTGCCGACGAGTAGGGGGCCTGGTGGGAAGCGGGTGCATGAGCCGTTGACGATCCTTATGAAGGATGAGCGCATCTGGTGGGTGTTCTATCCCGTCGATAACCCGAAGTTTGATGCGGCAATCGTGATAGAGCGGATCGGGAGGCTTCGTGCCTAGAGCACCTGGTGTTCCCGCTCTGGAAGAGGAGCCTGTCTGGTCGATGCCCGGTCTGCGTAGGCCGGGTGCTTCCCAGTCATTGGAGCGTGGTCTGGCCATCCTGGGTAGCTTCACCCCGAAGCGTCCTGTGCTGGGGATTGCCGACATCGCTGATGATCTCGGTATGAGTCGCCCTACGACGCATCGCTATGTGGCTACGTTGGTAGCACTCGGGTTTTTGAAGCAGGGTGCTAAACGTAAGTACCGGCTTGGGTTGGGAGTGACTGATCTTGGGATGTCGGCGATGAACTCCACGGGATTGCGTGAGCACGCCCAGCCTTATCTTGAGGAGCTGCGTCAGCGCACCAGCTACACGGTGAGTCTCGCGGTGCTTGACGGTACAGACATTGTGTGCGTCGATAGAGCACGTAGCTTCAGGCGGGGGCAGGCCAAGATCGACATGGGTCTGCAGCCGGGGTCACGACTGCCGGTGTATTGCACATCGATGGGCAAGATCCTCCTCGCGTACCTGCCTGAGCAGGAGAGACGGGAGCGAATCGCAGAGCTGGACTTGACCAAGCATGGGCCTAACACCATCATGAGCAAAACTGCTCTACGTGGTGAGCTCGCAAGGATCGTGGAGGCGGGGTTCGCTGTCGGTGATGAAGAGCTGATACCCGCGCTGTACTCCATGAGCGTGCCGGTGCGTAACGAGGCCCGTGAAGTGGTCGCCGCTGTGAGTATGTCGGTGCATTCCTCGATGATCTCTCTGGAGGAGCTCGTAGATGGTCTCGGTCCGCATCTCGTCTCGACGGCCGATCGAATTTCGGCTCGGCTGGGTTATCGGAGAGACGATGAGCTGTAAAGCAGTCAGGGACATGCCTAGCAAAGTTTTTAATGCAGCGATTAGTCTCGCGAAGACCTGAGTGGGATCTCAAGATGATTCTCAATAAACACCAGCCAGGAGGAAACGTAATGAGGGGGATAGCCAGGTGGGCAGGTACACGGCGGCTAACAGTGTTGATGGCGTGTTGTGTGGCTGGGCTTGTGAGTTTGCCGTCCGTCGTGCGCGGTGAAAGTCAGTCACCTGTTACGGGAGCGGATACGTCTTTGTCGCTTGATGGGAGTCCGTTGGTGGTTCAGGGGGTTCAGGCATTGGATGGAGGCCAGCAGTTGGGGGCGGCAGAAGAAGCCAGGCGAAGCAGTCCCGAGGCGGTTACGGCTCGCGAAGAATCACGCACGAAGTACGAGAGTCTCGGTGCGGAACAGGCTGCCAGGGTGGCTGGCGAAGCCTTCCCGGTGGTGATTGACGAACCTGCTGGTGGGCCTCCGAGGTTGCCGGCGGGTCAGAGCATCACGGGCTTTCCGACGGATGATGTCGCACAGGTTGAGCTACCGGGTGGAAGGCATGGTGTGATCGAGTCGATGGAGCCGTTCGCGGTCGAAACCTCGCTCGGGCATCGCGAACCGGTCGATCTCAGTCTTGAGGAAGTGGGTGGTGCCTTTCAGCCCGTGCGTTCGGACATGGCTCTTCGCATTCCGAAGCGACTGTCCGATGGTGTGCAGCTGGCGAGCACCGGCGTTTCTCTCACTCCGGTCGCTGGGAATGGTTCGGTTCTGGGTGGCTCTGAAGGTGTTGTCGATGGTGCGAGTGTGTTGTATGCAAACACGCAGGCTGATGCGGATACGGTGGTCAAGCCGTCTGCGGTGGGGTTTGAGACGAGTACGGTGCTGCGTTCGGTGAATAGTCCGCAGCAGGTGTCTTTCCGGGTTGGGTTGCCGGATGGTGGGAGCCTGGTTCAGGCGGGTGATGGGTCTGGGGTCGTGCGGGTCATGGATCATGGTGTGTTGTTGGCAACAGTGCTTGAGCCTGTCGCGCAGGATGCTGCTGGTAGGCGGGTGCCTGTTGTGATGGATGTCTCGGGCGATACGCTGGTTTTGTCGGTGGATGAGGGTTCGGGGGAATACGAGTTCCCGATCGATGTTGACCCAACGGTTGTAGATAGCCAAAAACTCTTTACTCGTAATTGGGGTTTTGGGACAAATAATTCGTCTGCCTTTAGTGCATCTGAAAATATCATCGAAGGTGATATTTTGGTCGAGGGGCATTCAGAAGTAGAAGTCACCGAAGGCCAGTTCGCGTATCTTGATTATTATACGCAGGGCCAGTCGCATATCTATAAGTTTGTAGCCGAAACGTCCCAGAAATCTTGGCGGACGCAGAGCAGTTTGTCGATTGCGAGCCCGGTGAATGGTAACGAAGGTGGTCGTGTGATTCTGCCCTCCGAAGGTAGTGGCACGAACGAAACGTGTGCGGGAACGGGATGTGTTACAGGCACGGTCACGACTGGGGACGAGTCTAATAGGGCGTTCTATGAACAACTCGCCACGTCGACTTATAAAGGTGTCAATGTTGACGATCGGCTTTGGAATTCGTCGGTGAGTATTCTTCAAGAACAGCATCCGTATGCTGCTATCGATACGACTGAGGCGTCACTTGAAGGTAGGCCCAATGCTGGATATCCGGGGACATGGGTGACTACGGCGTCGACCAGTCGGGCACTTAGAGGGATGATCGGTCTGAGGGGCTTGGATCAGGGTATCGGGATTAATCGTGAGGGCTTGAGCATTTGGCATTCGGGGAGTGGTTGGGAAGAATTTGTTATGCATGACGAATACTTTGAAAGTGGGTCGTCTCAGAATGGTTGCAGTGGTATGCAGTGCAATGAGTGTGACGAAACCGAATGTATAGGCAAAGTCAAAGGTAAACCGTTGAGCATGGTTCTGAATCATGCTTTGCCTGAAGGCGAAGATATGATTAAGGGTAAGGTTGAAGACTTCGCTGGCTTGAGTGGGGTTAGTACGGAACAAACTATTAAAGTAGATAACGCTGCGCCTACGGGTATATCCGTGTCGGGTCTTCCCGGTAGTGGTGAAATCAACGAACGACCGTATGGTCTGAGTGTTCAGGCGACGGATGGTTCTGGTACGACGCCTAGTTCGGGGGTAAAGTCGATCGCGTTGTTCGTGGGTGGGCGTGAAATCGGTAAATCTACCGGCTCTTGTTCTCCTGGTCCGTGTACCGGAAGCGGCGAAATTATGTTCAGTGCTGAAGGGATTGGTGCGGGCAAACGTATCCTTGACGTGGTCGCGACGGATAAAGCGGGTAATGTTGCTACTCGGGAATATACGATCTTTGTGCGGCATCCTGCGCCTGTGGCGGTGGGTCCGGCGTCGGTCAATCCTACGACCGGCCAAGCGATGTTGAGTGCAAGTGATGTCACAATCCCGGTCGTGGGTGGCTCGCTCACGGTTTCTCGTAGCTATGCGTCACGTCAACTCTTGGCTGGTGCGGAAGGCCCGATGGGGCCGTTGTGGAGTTTGAGCTTGAGTGGTGTGGAGCAGCTAGTGGTTTCACCGGGTGTCGGGGTGTCGCTCGTGGCTGCCAACGGTAGTACGTCCACATTTGCGAGCAACGGCAAAGGTGGCTTTGAATCGTCCAAGGCGAACGAAAATCTTGTCCTTTCTGAAGTCAAAGAAGGCGAAAAAACAAAGGAATATCTGCTTAAGAATGGGGCGAGTGCTACGACGACCCACTTTACGTTGCCGAGCGGCAGCGAAGCGGGGGCACCGTGGAAGCCGACCGTCGCCGAAGGTCCCGTTGCGACGGATACCATGACTTACACGTATACAGCGGTTGAAGTAGAAAGCGGGAAGAAGATCATCGAGCCGACTGAGGAGCTCGCTCCGGTTCCAGCAGGAGTGTCGTGCGCTCCGAAACTAGAACGGGGCTGTCGCGCACTGCAGTTTAGTTACGCTGAAACTACCACTTCAAAAGGTGAAGGCAGTGGTGAATGGGGTGACTTCGCTGGTCGGCTGAAGCGTGTGTACTTTGTAGGTTGGGACCCATCAAAAAGCGCGATGAGCGAAACGGCTGTCGCTCAGTACGAATACGATGCCAAAGGGCGCCTGCGAGCGGAGTGGGACCCGCGTGTATCCCCGGCGCTGAAGAAGACCTACGGCTATGATTCTGAAGGACACGTTACAGCGGTCTCTGACGCGGGTCAGCAGCCGTGGCTTTTCGGATACGGGACGAGCCCAACCGACTCGACTAGCGGTAGACTGTTGTCGGTTACGCGCCCTGCGGCATCCACAGCACTGGGCAACGGCATCGCGCCGCTTAACACCGTAGCGCCCACATTGTCCTCCAGCACACCAGCGGTCGGAAGTAAAATCAGCGTGTCGTCAGCGGGGACCTGGAGTAACAGTCCGCTTGCCTTCAGCTACCAGTGGGAGGACTGCAACTCCGCCGGCAATGAATGCACAGTGATCCCCGGAGCTGTCAACCACAGCTACTACCCGGCTAAAAGCGATGAAGGTCACACCCTGCGCTCGATAGTCAGCGCGAGCAATGCAACGGGACTGGTGACCGCATCGAGTGCGGCTACATCTACCGTTGCGACCGGCACGGCCTACAATCCTGCGCCGGAACCGCCGAGTGTTGGTTCAAACGCGGTATGGACGATCGAGTATCAGGTCCCGGTGTCCGGTGAAGGAGCACCGTACGGGATGGGCTCAAAAGAAGTCGAAGGGTGGGGAGAGAAAGACGATCCCAGCGAAGCGATGGCTCTCTTTCCGCCGGACGAGCCGATGGGTTGGCCCGCCGCGAACTACAAACGCGCGACGACCCATTATCTCGACGCCGCGGGGCGCGCTGTCAATCTGGCCACCCCAAACGGTGGTATCTCTACTAGCGAATACAACGAAACTAACGACATGGTCCGCTCTCTGACGGCCGACAATCGTGCTACGGCGCTGAAAGAAAGCGGAAAATCTGCGGAAGTCGCAAAATCTTTGGATACGCAGAGCGTCTACAATAAAGAGGGTAATCAGCTCCTGGAAACCCTTGGTCCTGAACATAAAATCAAGCTCGCAGCCGGTGGCGAAGTTCAGGCACGGGATCATGTTAGATACTCATATAATGAAGGTGCTCCAGAAGGCGGACCCTATAATCTTGTGACGAAGACTATCGACGGCGCAAAGGTCGTGGGCAAAGGCGAAGAAGCGGACGTTCGTGTCACAAAGACGTCCTATTCTGGACAGGAAAATCTGGGATGGAAACTGCGCAAACCGACCTCGGTTACCACGGACCCAACCAACGGGCTCAAAGGTTCCGTGACGAGCGTCTTCGGCAGCCTGGGCACCGGTAACGGCCAGTTCAATAATCCCGGTGCTGTAGCGATAGCCGGTAATGGCAACGTGTATGTCGCCGATACCAAAAACAGCAGAATCCAGGAGTTCTCCCCCTCTGGAGAATATATAGTGCAGTTCGGTGCCAAAGGTTCCGGGAGCGGTGAACTCAATGAACCGTTGGGTGTTGCCGTGGCTGAAAGCGGTAACGTGTTTGTGGCGAATACGGGCGGCAAAAAAGTGGACGAGTACACTGCTAAAGGAGAATATGTACGAGCCTTCAGCAGTGGTCGTGTTCTCGGCGTCGCCGTGTCGTCGGGCAACAACGTATACGTCCTCAAAGGAGAATCCCTCAACGCGGTGTATGAGTACACCGAAAGCGGGACAAGCATCAGGAACTTCGGGCGCACCACAGAAGGTTCTGGCGGTAAAGCCGAAGTCATTGTAGGACCAAGGTCAATCGCCGTGTCTCCGCGACACAATGAAGTCTATGTTACCGAGACAGGCAAAAATGAAGAAAGCGAAGTCAAAGAATCGGCGCTTGTCAAAATCTTTACCGAAGAAGGTCACTACGATGAAGGGTACGGCGCAGAAGGTGCCGGCAATGGCCAGTTCAAAGAACCTGCTGGTATCGCGGTCGCTTCGAGCGGATATGTGTATATAGCCGATTCTGGGAACAATCGGGTGCAGGAGCTAAACGAAAAAGGCGGATATCTTGCGCAGTATGGTACAGAAGGCGCGAATAGTGGCCAACTAAACCGGCCGGCTGGCGTCGCGCTCGCGTCAAACGGGAACATATACGTTGCCGATGCCGCCAATAACCGTATCGAGGTGTGGGGAGAAACACCATCGTCGGGTCTTAACCTCGTGCACACTATTGTTTATGATGCTGGCACCGGCAATGTGACCGAAACTCGCACACCCTCAGCGGGTCCTCAACAAGCGGAAGGGTCATACATATATGCATTCAAGAGTGCGTTCGGCGCCCTGGGATCAGGTACGGGGCAGTTCAATCAACCGGGTGCAGTGGCTGTAGCCGCGAACGGCAACGTGTATGTGTCCGATACGAAAAACAGTAGAGTGGAGGAGCTAACCCCTGCAGGGGAATACATAACTCAGTTTGGTGTAAAAGGATCAGGTAGCGGTGAACTCAAAGAACCAGAGGGCATCGCCGTGGCGAAAAATGGGAATGTATTTGTAGCAAACACTGGTGGAAAAAAACTCGATGAGTTCACCGAAAACGGTGAATATGTGCGAGCGTTTAGCTCCGGCAATGTCATCGCGGTTGCAGTGTCGTCTGTAAACAACGTATACGTCCTCAAAACCGCGACCAGCAACGCCGTGTACGAGTATACCGAAACAGGGACGAGCATCAGGAACTTCGGGCGCACCACTGAAGGTTCGGGCGGTAAAGCCGAAGTCATTGTGGGGCCTAGGTCGATCACGGTGTCCCCACGGCATAACGAAGTCTATGTCACCGAGACAGGTAAAAGCGAAGAAAGCGAAGTCAAAGAATCATCGTTGGTGAAAATCTTTGAAGAAGAAGGTCGCTATGTCACTGAAGGCAAAATAGGCTCAGAAGGCTCGGGCAACGGGCAGTTCAAAGAACCAGATGGGATTGCGGTCGCGCCAGATGGCTACATGTACATAGCGGACTCGGGAAACAGCCGCGTACAAGTGCTCAACGCCAAAAACGAATATGTCGCTCAGTACGGTACGAAAGGCAGCGGCGCCGGACAACTCACGAGTCCGGCTGGTGTCGCACTGGCACCAAATGGCTACATGTATATCGCGGACACAGCTAACAACCGTATCGAGCGATGGACTGCGCCAGGAGAACACGGCATCCCGAATCAGACGATCTATTACAGCGCGGGATCGAACTCCATCCACCCGGCATGCGGCGAACACGCGGAGTGGGCGAATCTGCCGTGCCTCACACAGCCCAGCATCCAGCCCGAAGGCGGCCTCCCAAGGCTGCCTATCACGACCTCTACCTACAACATATGGGACGAGCCGGAAAAAACGAGCGAAACGGCGACAAGCGCAACCCGCAGCACCACGATCGCATATGACACGGCAGGCCGGACGATCAGCAAGGAAACGACATCGTCAACCGGCGTCGCGCTACCAAAAGTGACCTATAAATACAACACCGAAACAGGTGTACAGAAAGTACAGAGCACAACCAGCGAAGGCAAAACCAAAGCGATCACAACAATCTACAACTCGCTCGGACAACTGACGAGCTACACCGACGCAAACGAAAATACCACCAGCTACGAATACGACGTTGACGGACGCATCCATAAAATCAACGACAGCAAAGGAATCGAAACCTACACCTACAACGAAACCACCGGATTCCCGACAGAAATGGTCAACGAATACGGTACGGCAAAACTGACATTCACGGCGACCTATGACGCCGAAGGCAATATGCTGACCGAGGGCTACCCCAATGGCATGACAGCCAACTACGCCTACAATCAGGTCGGCGCACCAACATCATTGGAATACCTCAAGACGACACACTGCACCGAAAAATGCGCGTGGTTCACCGACACGGCAGTACCGTCAATCCACGGCCAATGGCTTGAACAGATCAGCACCCTTTCTCATCAAAATTACACATACGACGCCTCGGGACGCCTAACCCAAGTGCAGAACACTCCTGCCAGCAAAGGCTGCACAACACGGCTCTATGCGTATGACGAAGACACCAACCGCACCAGCCTCACCATCCGCGAACCAAACACAAAAGGCGAATGCGCCACAGAAGGAGGCACCGTCGAAAAACACACTTACGACGAAGCGGACCGCCTCAACGACACAGGCACAACCTACAACGCCTTCGGGGACATCACAGCACTACCCGCAGCTGACGCCGAAAAATCGGAACTAACGAGCACTTACTACTCCGATAATCAGCTACAGAGCCAAACCCAGAACGGAGAGACGATAGGCTACAACCTCGACCCAGCCGGCAGAACCAACGAAACAATCGCGACTGGGAAACACATCGCGAACATCACCAACCACTACGCCGGACCCGCCGACACACCTATATGGACAGCGAACACCAGTGGCGAAACGACGCGCAACATTGCCGGTATCGATGGTAAACTCGCAGCCACCCAGAGCAACACCGAAACCCCAGTGCTACAACTAACGAACCTCCACGGCGATATCATCGCCACCGCATACCTCTCAGAAACCGCGACAGGACTCGCATCCAGTGCTGACACCAGCGAGTTCGGCGTACCCACCACCAGCCTCCCACCAAAGTATTCCTGGCTCGGAGCCCTGGACCTCCCAACCGAACTATCCTCAGGCGTCGTCGCAATGGGCGCACGCTCCTACGTACCCCAAATCGGACGCTTCCTACAACCAGACCCCCAACCAGGAGGCTCCGCCAACGCCTACACCTACACGTTTGGTGATCCCGTCAACACGACAGACCCAAGCGGCGAATACACCATCGGAGAGCACGAAGAATCCTGGGTCACCACCTACATCGGCCAAAACGCCGCCACCGCAGTCCAAGAAGCACGCCGCGCCGCCGAAGAAGCAGCCGCAAGGGCCGAAGCCGAACGCATCGCGCAAGAAGCCGCATACTGGGCTAGTATGGCTGGACCACAAGATACTGGCCTTTGGGGAGAAGAATGGGAAGAAGAAGAATGGTACGAAGAAGAAGAATACGAATACGCGGCTTACCATCACGGCGGGGAAGATGGCAAGGGAGAAGCCCACGCCGAAGTCGCGACACTTGATGAAAAGGGAGCGAACTTCGGGCCGGGCGTAGCGACGCCCGCTGAAGGTACAAGCGTTGTACCCATATGCACACATGCACTAGAAGCGAACAATGTGCCGTGCGGGCGTAACGCGAGCATCTTTGGCAAAGCGTGGCGCTGGGTTAAGAAGCACGCCAAGCATCTTGTCGCGGCGGGGGTTAGCTTTGTTACTGGTGCCGCGCTGGGCGTGGGGACCGTCTTTGCGACAGCCGCGTGCTTTGATGGGACGGATGGCGCGGAGAGCTTGGAGTGCCTCCATATTGCCCAGGCTGGTGGTGCGGCGTCAGCGGGAGCCTTTGCGGCGGGCGTAGGGGCGCTATCATCTGAGCTACACGAATGGTTCTGACAAGAGATGAATGAGATGAATGAGGTGCCTCTTAAGCCGCGGAAGAAATGGCCGAGTAGGCAGGCGGTGCTACGCGCTTTCGTGATCTATGCAGTAGCCTTCATGTCGGTCATTGTCGTAGTCGGGTTGGTGATCGACGAGATAGGGATAATCGTACTTGGGGCGTTCTTTGTGGCTATTGTAGGGGTGTTCACGTTTGTCAGCTATAAATGGTTCATCCGGACCTTTTTTGGTGGGTAGATGCTCGCGGGTGCGCTGATGATCGTGGCCGGTCTGGCGGCAGTGGTGTGGACGCGGTGGTTGGTGCCGCACCAAATGGATCGCGTCAGAAGATGCGCTGATGCGGATTGGCAAGCACGTTACGATGATACAAAAGCTAATGTTGTCGTGAAGCGCGCGGAGACCGCACTGGTGATGTTCGGGGTCGCGCTAGCAATCATAGGTGTAATCTTCACACTTACTGAACTGTAGGCCGCGTGGCAAGTCCGATCTACGTCGAAGGCTACGCTCGGCTCGTGGACGTCCTCACAGACCATCCATGCGATCGTGTCTACCGGCATCTACTCGACGTGGCATCGAGCGGACTTCGGGTGCTAGCGCCCCGCTAGCTGGCCGACGGGAGCCGCACTGAGAGCACCGAACCCCAGCAAAATCGGGCTCCCAGGACCCACGTAACCGGGTCTGTTCGATCTCAAAGCTCGGCTGTCGCGCCGGCCCACGCCAGTCGCTTGACGGCGCCGCGTAGCTGGTGGGCGTTGACGCGCGTGTAGCGCTGCGTGGAGTCCAGGTGCTTGTGCCCGAGCAGCTCTTGAATCTGGCGCAGGTTGGCGCCCGCGCCGAGCAGCTCGGTGGCGAACACGTGGCGCAGCGTGTGGGGGGTGATGCGCTTGCGCTTGTTCACGCCCGCCGCCGTGGCGTAGCGACGGAACGTCACGGCCATGATGCTCGGCGTCAGGCGTTTGCCGTGGACGCCCAGGAACAGCGCGGGGTCGTTCGTATCGGGCCGCACGGCGGCGTAGGCGATGAACAGCGGCACGAGGCCGGGGTGGATCGGCACAACGCGCTGTCGGCCGCCCTTGGCGTTGCGCACGCGGATCAGGCGCCGGTCGAGGTCCACGTCCTCGCAGTCCAAGCCAAGCAACTCGGAGCGGCGCAGCCCGCCGTAGGCGAACAGGGCGAGCAGCAGGCGGTCGCGCTCGCGCTTGCCGGCGTGCAGGCGCGTCCAGACGCCCTCGCGGCCCGGCACATCCAACAGGCGCGAGAGCTCTGTGCGGTCGAGCACGTCGGGCAGCGCCTCGCGCTTCTTGGGCGTGCGCAGGACGTGGGCGGGGTCGCGCTCCAAGTAGTCGCTCTCGACGCAGAAGCGAAAGAAGCAGCGCAGCGCGGCGATCGTGCGTGCCTGGCTTGACGGCGCCGGGCGGTGTGTCGCCTCATCGGCGAGGAAGCGGCGCAGATCGGGGCGTGCGAATCTCCGCCAGTGCCACGATGCCCTGCGAACGCAGCTGCTCAAGACAGGCGCGCACGTCACGCTCATACGCCTTGCACGTCAAGTCCGCGAAACGGCGCTCCACGCGGCAGTAGATGATGAAGTCAGACAGGGCGTTGAACATCGGGGACTGTCCTTTCGGGCAGCCTCCGACTTCGTGGGCTTCCTACCCTGTTAAGTCCCCGGCTTATCGACCTGCTAAGGAAAAGCCCCGCTCCGGTAGGCGTAGACGGGTTCGGCGAGCGAACTTATTACTCAGCCCACTCCGTAGGTGGTGCGCCCGGCTTCCACGCCTTCGAGACGCCTCGCGCACTGCCGCCTCGGCGTCGTCCACCGGCCAGCCCACCAACCACGGCGAGCTCTACGTCAGTGCTCAGGGCGCTCCGGCGGCAAGCGCCTCGCCCACAAAGCGCGCGTCGCGCTTTGGATCGGTGTGGAGAGGGGGTGCGGGGAGCGGTGCGAAACGGGCTTCGCACCGACCGTAGGGTCTATCCTGCTTCGACTTCTCATGAGACTCTCCCGAGTCCCATCGATGCGTCCCAACAAACACGTCGGCGTCGAACGTTGCGCCGTGCGGCTCGTCGCACCCGCGCGTCGTGACCGTGATGTCTGGTGCGCCAGACTGCGAGGAAATCCCTGCTTACAAGCGGATTCCGATGCGGTGTCCAGACAGGGTTCGACCCCCGTCGCTCCCGTCCCGAGAAAGTCCTGGTAATGAGGCTGTTGCGCAAAGCCTGCATACCGGGGTTTGTTGCGTCCGGGGTTGAGTTAAGACTTCTCGGCATGGCTCAGAACTTTTTGTCGTGTGATCGGGAGCAGGAGTTGTTGTTGCCGCCCAGCTTGCGAGATTGGCTGGAGGAGGGTCATGTCGCGTGGTTCGTGCTGGACGCGGTCGAGACGATCGATCTCACTGAGTTCTATGGCGCGTATCGGGCTGATGGGCATGGGCGGGCGGCGCATGATCCGGCGATGATGGTCGCGTTGTTGCTGTACAGCTACTCGGTCGGGGAGCGGTCCTCGAGGAGGATCGAGCGGCGCTGCCGGGAGGATGTTCCGTCGCGGGTGATCTGCGCTAACCGCGCGCCGGATCACACGACGATCTCACGGTTCCGCGCTCGTCACGAGGAGGCGCTGGCAAGGACGTTCACGCAGGTCCTAGCGATGTGCGCTCGGGCGGGGTTGGTGTCGGTTGGCGTGGTCGCGTTGGACGGAACGTTGATCGCGGCGGATGCTGCATGGGTCGCGACGCGCACCCACGAGTCAATCCGAGAAGAGGTCGAGCGGATGCTTGGCGAGGCGGCCGCGGTCGATGCCGAGGAGGACGAGCAGCACGGCGACGCACGAGGTGACGAGCTACCGCTGGAGTTGGTGGATCGCCGGTCCAGGCTCGCGCGTCTTCGTCGTTGCCGTGAGGAGCTTGAGGCCGAGCAGGCCAAGGCCGAGGCGGCCTATCAAGAGAACCTGCGCTGGCGGGCTGAGTGGGAAGCCGAGCATGGCCGCAAACTCGCTGGCCGCAAGCCGTTCCCGCCGAACCCGGACGGGGTGTCGAAGCGAACGATCAACACCACAGATCCGGACTCCAGGGTGCTGACGAGGGTCGGTCGACCAGTAGTTCAGGGCTACAACGCGCAGGCGGTCGCGACCAGCGAGCAGATCATCGTTGCTGCCGATATCACGCAGCAGTCCAACGATTCCGGGCAGCTTGCACCGATGATCGATCAGGCGCGCAGCACGCTTCAGGCTGCCGGCGTCGAGGATCGCGTCGGGACTGTCCTGGCGGACGGCGGCTACTGGAACTCGCCGCAGATCACTGAGCTCGGGCAGGACGGGATCGTCGTGATCGTTCCGACCAAGGCAGCGACCCGGACCAAGGCCCGCAAGCTCTCACCGCGGCAGGGCCCCGAAGCCAAACGGATCGACGCGCTGCTCGACACACCCGAGGGCGCGACGCTCTACCGCCAGCGACAACACATGATCGAGCCGGTGTTCGGGAACACGAAGTTCAACCGCCGGATCGCACGGTTCCACCGGCGCGGGTTGGCTGCCTGCCGAGCCGAATGGCGGCTGATCGCAGCGACACACAACCTGATGAAGCTCTACCGGTCCAGGATGTCGACCCAAGCGGCCTGACGAACCCTCTCGGCCGGCCCCACCTGCCAGGTACCCAAGTCCAGACGGACCACCACCCGCCCCAAAGAAACAACAAAAAAGCCCGCCCAACAGCAGGCTTTGCGCAACAGCCTCTAATCAGGGCTTTTTTGTTTGGTTTTAGTACTCGGGTGGTACTCGTTGGTGGTGGAGAGTACCGCTTGCGAGTACCACACCGTGCCTTGTTTTGTAGCGGAAACGGTCCGGCACCGGATTGCAGGCCGGAGGTTGCAGGTGCTGGGCCGACACCGACCGTGTGATCGTGATGGCGACCTGCGATGGCTTGATGGTCGCCAGTGCCCCTGGACATCGTTCTGAGGCCGTCGTGGATGCGATGTCGAGATCGACGGTTAGAGACATGGGCACCAGAGTCGTCTACTGCTCACTTGGTCAGGATCGACCGACAGCACGGGATAGATCCGGACGGTCACTTCGATCCTCGACTGGATCTGTTTGTGTTGTGCTGCGTCCGGAGTAGCGTCGTTGGCAGACATACGCGCGGCGAGCAGCACTCATTGGGACGAGATTTGGGAGGCAGCGATGCGCAAGTGGGGAAGCACCAAGAGTGGGCGGTACGAGGATATTTCGGGCGCTGCCGACGTTGAGCGCCCTCGATTACCCGGTCGACGTGTCGCTCGCGGGCATCGTCTGGTGCGTCCTTGTGCGCGGAGGTTGGGCAGATCCGTGAGGTTGCTAACGGGGGCGCTGGCGCTGTTGTTGGCGCTTGGCACGCTGGCTGCTGTCGCAGTCGCGTGTGAAGGCACCGGCGGGCCGCCGACGAGCCCGGGAACCAACGAACCTCCCGAACCTTGCGCAAGTGGAAAAACCGTGAACTGCGCTACCGGCGATGAGACGACTACGCAGACCGACACGGCGATCGGCGGCCGCGGGCTCGGACTGAACATCACCCGCTCCTATGACGCGCAGGCATCCGCCGCAGCCCAAGCCGAAGGCAAAGGCGGAGGTCTCTGGGGTTGGGGTTGGACCGGACCTTACGGCGTCAGCCTCGTGTTTGGGACAGAAAGCGGCCAGAACACAGCGACGGTGGAGGAACAGGGCGGCAGGACGACCACCTTCTACGAAAACATCAAAGGCGAATACGAACAGGGCGGCTGGGTGCAGGCGCGCTTTGTCAAAGAAGGCTCCAGCTACATCGACACGCTGCCGGACCAGACCAAGTTCGAATTCAACGGCGAAGGCGAGCTCGTCAAGGAAACCGAACGTGACGGCAACACGACCACTCTGACATACAACGGCAGCAAACAGCTCGAAAAAGTCACCGACGCTACCGGCCGAACACTCACGTTCAAATACGACGGCGAAGGGCACGTAGAAAGCATCAAAGACCCAATGGGCCATGTCGTCAGCTACACCTATACAGTCAAAGGCGGCCTGGCGAGTGTCAGTATCGAAGGGAAAGTCCGCTGGGAATACGGGTACACCGCCACCGCACCCTACCTGCTCTCCAGCATGACGGACGGCCGCGGGCACACCGTCACCCGGGAATACGACGGCTCGCACCGGGTGATCAAGGAGACTGAAGCCGGCCACGAACGCAAATGGAGCTACGGCACAAAAGAAACGACGATCACCGAACCCAACGGCGCCGAAACCGTCGACACCTTCAACGCTGCCTACGAGCCCACAAAGGTCGTTGAAGCTAAAGGCACAGGCTCCGAAAAGGTCACCGAATACGAATACAACGGCACGACGTTCGAGCTGACGAAGCTGACCGATCCGAACAAACACATCACCGAATACGGCTATGACGAAGAAGGCAACAGGACGAGCGAAAAGGACCCCAACGGCGACGAACGCAAATGGGAATACGATAAAAAGCACAACAGAATCAAGGAAACAACGCCCGAAGGCGAGACGACCAAAACCAAACTCACTGAAGCCGGGCTACCAGAAGTCATCGAACGGCCCGCAGGCGCGGAAACTCAGAAAACGGAATACAAATACGATGCCTATGGCGACGTGACGGAAGTCACCGATCCCCTTGGGAACAAAACGAAATACACCTACGACGCCCACGGCGACAAGGAAACCGAAAAAGACGCTGAAGGCAACGAACGCAAATGGAAATACAACGAAGACTCCCAGGAGACCGAAGAAACCGACCCGCGCGGGTACAAAACAAAAACCGAACGCAATGACTACGGTCTCCCGACTAAGGTTACCGACCCGCTCGGCCATAGCACCGAATTCAAATACGACGCTAACCAGAACATTGAATCGGAAACTGACGGCAACAAACACGCCACCAAATACGAATACAACGAAGAAAACCTACCCATCAAAGTAACCAAGCCAAACGGCGACACCACCAAAACTGGGTACGACGCCGAAGGTAAAAAGACCAGCTACACCGACGGCAGCAGCCACACCTGGGAATACAAACGCAACCAGCTAGAGCAGGTCAACGAAGAAAAAAACCCGCTCGGCAAGGTTTGGAAGAAGACCTACGAAAAAGCTGGCAACCTCGAAAACCTAGAAGACCCCGAAAAACACACCATCGAATACACCTACGACGAAACCAACCGGCTCGCCAAAATCAAATACTCCACCGGCCACCCATCCGAAGTGACCTATAAATACAACAAAGACAGCAAGGTCACGGAAATGAAAGACGAAACCGGGACCACCGAAAACACCTACGACAAACTCGATCGCCTCACCGAATACAAAAACGGGGCAGGCAAGACCGTCAAATACAAATACGACCTCGACAACCGACCAACCGGCATCACTTACCCCAACGGTAAAGAAGTCAAACGCGAATACGACAAAGACGAGCGGCTATCCAAGGTCACCGACTGGAAATACGGAGGCGAAGTGTTCACCTTTGCCTACAACGCCGACAGCGAGCTGATCTCCACGACCTTCCCGGCCTTATCCAAAGACAAAGACGAATACTCATACAACGAAGCCGACCAGATGACAGAAGTCAAGATGCTCAAGGGCGTCCATGACTACACATTACTCGGATATGAACGCGACGCCGACGGGCAAGTCACCACGAGCGGCTTTGGCGCAGAAGGGACAGAACCATTCACCCGCACAAGCGTTCTTGACGAAAACAACCGGCTGATCGAATACAACAAACACACCTACGCCTACGACAAAGCCAACAACCCAACCAAACTCGAAGGCGCAGGCGCCTCCACATACAACGAAGCCGACCAGGTAAAAGAAAGCCCCGCCGCAAAATACAAATACAACGAAGACGGCCAGCGCACCAAACTCGAACCCAAAAACGGTGAACCCGCAACAACATACGGGTACAACCAGGCCGGCGAGCTCACAAGCGCCGAACGCGAAAAAGGCGAAAAACAAACCGAAGTAAAAGAGACCATCACCTACGACGGCACCGGCCTCGGACAAGAAGTAACGTTCAACGGCACAAAACAAAAAGTCGCCTGGGACACCGCCGAACCCCTACCAATCCTCCTCGAAGAAGAGGCCGCCGGCGGAGAAGAACAAGCCTCCTATATATACGGGCCAGGAAACCTCCCACTAGAGGAGAGCTTTGGGCTCAACGCTATTTACCTCCACCACGACCAGCAAGGATCAACACGAATCCTCACCTACTGGCAAGAAGGCGAAGTCGTCGGCTGGGCAGACTACGGCCCCTATGGCAACCTCACCGAAAGCGTAGGCGACAAAACACCGCTCGGATACGACAGCCAAATCACTAACTATGAACTCGGCCTCATCGGACTCGGCGCACGAGACTATGATCCAAACACCGCACAATTCATGAGTTCCGATCCGGCGGCGGAAGAATCTAACGAATTTTACTCATATAGTCAAGACAACCCAGAAAACCTCCAGGACCCATCTGGGCTGTGCAGCAGTGCGGCGTCGGTCCCCGTTAGGGTATCTTGGAAATGGACTTGGAATTGGAGTTGGGCACCGCCGCAATATAGAGTAGTGTGGGCGAACATAACGATCGAACTCGAACTCGAAGAGACGAATCTCACTAAGATAGTCCCCGGGTCTGCCCACGTCAGAAAATGGATTAATTCACCATTGGTGAATACAGAAGTCACGGTAACGAACTCTAGCGTTCGCAGCTACAGCGGCGTGGAATGCTACCGAGCCCAGGTGGCTAGGCATATAACCGGGCAAACGCCGTCATTGTCCGCTGGCCCGGTCTCCGTTGGTTCGGTCTTGGTAATTAATAGACTTGACGAAGCGACGTTCCAACTATGTGCCACCGGTGAATTCAGAACATTTTGAGGGTGTCTGAGCGAAACGATGACGCCCAGAGTCTCCAGGTTGCTCAGTGCGTTACTGATTGCTCGGCGCTCACGTCGCGCAGCTCGCTCAGCAACCTTGCTCGTGAGTACCCCTGAGCGCTCAGAACCTGCAAGGCGATCGTCACGACGGGTTGCCAGCCGTGCGATGTGGGGTACGGGAGTCGTAGCTATGTAGCTGCGGGAGTTGCGGCCGATTGTCCGCCGCTGGCTCGGGTTGGTGCTCGGGGTGCGCGTGGTGGCGCTCAACGTGCCCGGAAAGTGGTGGCTGCCGCGGTGCGGAGTCATGTTCGAGCGGGGCGTGTTGGGCGGACGGCGCGAATGGCAAATGAGGCCCAATTGGCGAAAGTCTCCTCATTCCAGACGCTCGCGCAGTATTTTAGGGCTTGTTTGGTTGGGTGGAAGTTGCTGTTCGCGGTCGAGGAGCTTGATGGCGTTGGCGATGTCGAGACCTTCGATTAGGGCAATGGGGTGTTTTTGTTCTGGGTATTGAATCATGGTGCGACCCGTGAAGATGTTCATGCGTCCCCCGGTCTTGCCGATGCGAAAGGCCGGGGTGACGTGGAGTCCGATCGCTCGGGCGAATTGGTCTTCGGTGGTGGTTTGTTCTTCGCGACGGCCGATGTGGCGGTCGGTGTGCCAGCGAGTGAGATTCAGTCCTGGGGTCTGGCGTGCGATGTCTTCGAGATAGCTTTCGGTGACGTAGTGCGTGAGCTCTTTGCCTTGCTCGTAGAAGAAGGTGTCGATGTAGTTCCAGAGCTTGTCCTGTGCACCGGCGGCAAGCGCGGCGGTTTGCTGATTCACGAAGGCCGCTGGCCAGTAGGTGTTGCGCTTGAACGCGTGGTAGCGGAGCTTGAGGGCTCCTGTGCGTACATAGGCGTTGATGATGGCGGGCAGGTCTTCGCGGAACCACCAGCGGCTTGTCGGGTCCTCCAGGTCGATGAAGACTTCCATCGTGACCGGCGCAGTACGCCTGCCGAGAGAGGTGCCTTCTTGGGGTATGCCGGACAGCTGTGCGCTGACTTTATGGTTGACGCTGCGTTCGAGGGCGGCCTGGCTGCTGGCATGACGGGTCAGGACGAGGACCCCGAAGGCCACCACGATCGCGAGCAGCGCGGCGATTCCCACGCCGGTCCAGGAAGTCGCGCCTTGCAGAAGCTGTGCGG
Source organism: uncultured Solirubrobacterales bacterium (assembly GCA_963708315.1). GTDB lineage: Bacteria > Actinomycetota > Thermoleophilia > Solirubrobacterales > Solirubrobacteraceae > Palsa-744. Next base: position 181,726 of record OY970204.1, read on the forward strand.
CTCGTGTGCCGCTTCGTCTCCGTTGACGGGCCTGCTCCCTACGCCACGTTCGTGTTCTGCCTCCCACAGCACGTCCTCCCGGCTAAGCATCGCGAGTGTCCGGTGGGAGGTCAAATAGTCGGGAACAACGGATCGGTTTACACACCAAATGGCTGGTCGCGCACTGCCTCAGCGTCCTTCGATGCTGTGCTCGGGACTTCGATCGGGTCGCGCGATGTGGCTGAGTGCATGGAGGAGCCCTGGAAGTCGGCTGGGACGGTACGGTTTGAAGCCAGCGGCGCTACCGTATGTTGGAGCTATGGACGCAGGACGCGAGTTCGATGTCGTGATGGTGGCCGAGCCGGAGGGCGGCTACAGCGTGTTCGTGCCCGATCTGCCGAGCGTGGCGACCCAGGGCGAGACGATCGAGGAAGCCCGGGCCAATGCCCAGGAGGCGATCGAGGGCTACCTGGAGGTCATGCACGAAGACGATCTGCCTATCCCCTCGGTGCATCGTGACCGCGTAGCGGTCCACGCCGCGTGAGCCAGCTGCCCGCCGTCAACGGCAAGCAGCTCCTCAAGATCCTGGAAGGCGAGGGCTGGTACGTAAAGCGCGTCCGCGGTAGCCACCACATCCTGCGTCACCCGACGATCCCCGACGCGCTGCCGGTTCCGATCCACGGCAACCGGCCGATCAAGCGGGGGACGCTCGGGAACATCTTGCGAACCGCCGGGCTCAGCCGCGAAGAGTTCCAACGACTCCTCTGAGCGTCCAGGCCAAGCCCTGGGATGATCGTGTTCGCAAGGCGAATCTGCGGAAGGCGGGTGTCCCGTAAGCACTGACTTGCGCGCCATTCTCGGACGACACCGGCTATCCGAGTAGGCACCACTCCTCGACCCTGTGGGCTATGGCCCCTGTTTGCGGGCCATCAACGGTCGCAGGATTGGGTATCAATCCCGCCCCGGTCCGGGTCCCGTGACCCAGATCGCCGCCGAAGTGACGTCCGGGAGCGCTGTAATCTGCGTGCGCTTGAACGAGGGGAACGGTGTGACCGTGGACAAGAGCTGCGGCCAAAACCACGCCGCCACCGAAGCTGGCGGGGTGACGGGGTTTCCTGAAATCACCGACCCAAACGGCGCCTCGATCACAGTGTTCGGCATCTACAACACCTGACGCAGGCCACACAGCGACGGGGTTGTTCCGGCCTCGTAGATGTACGGGGCCGTGACCAGACTCGCATGCAGCTGGGAAAGACCCTCTGCCCCTGGGGCGCCGAACATGGCTGCCTGCCTCACTCCGTCGGTTTTGCCGGGCGGACGATTCAAGGCGTCCGCCCGGCCTCTACCGGGTTCGTCGTTGCAGGCAGGGCTCTCCCCCTAGCGAACGCGCGGCCGGGGCGAGCGACCCGGCTCGTTCGAGCCAACCGGCCTTGTTTGGCACTGGGGATAAGATCCAGCGGCGACCGGACGCGAGCCTGTAGCGCGGCCGAGTCAGCCAGATAGTTCTGAGAAAGGAGACGCAGGATGATTCGACGGTGCATGGTTGGCGGTGCGCTTCTGACGGCGTTGGCGGCATGGATGGTCTGCGGTGTCCTCAGCGCGGCCACGGCCCACGAAGATCAAGACCACGGCCAGCCGAACGGCCACATTCCAAACGGCAATCCGTGCGCAGGCCAGGAACTGACCTTGAAGATCGACGACCAAGCCGGGGCGCCGATCCTCTCCTACGGTCCGACCACGATCCAGGGCGTGCTCCACTGCGGGACGGTCCCGATCCGCAACGCTCAGGTCGCTGTTGGGGCCGTGGGCGACGTGCCGGCTGGTGTTCCGCCCATCGCCCCGTCGATCACGACCGGCCTCGATGGCTCGTTCTCGTACGCCGTTCCGCCGGGGCCGAACCGCGTCCTCAACTTCAGCTACACGTCCTATAACGACGATCCGGCGCCGTCAGTGAGTGCCACGGCCACGCTGCTCGTCCGGCCGTCGATCAATCTAGCGATCGCGCCTCACAGGGTCCGCAACTACCAAGCGATCATGTGGACGGTCACGGTGCTCGGCGGCCCCTTCCCGCCCCAGGGCATCACGCTCGATGCCCAGGTCCATACCGAAGGAAGGTGGAAGACCTTCGACGAAACCGTCCTCCTACAAGAAGGCACCAGTCGCCTCTACAGGTACACCTTCCGCAAAACATATCGACCGGCGACCTACTCGTTTCGTCTGAGCCTGCCAGCGACCGGATCGGGCGACTATCCGTACACCTCCGGCACCAGCAACGTCGTCAAGGTCCGCGTCAATCCATAATGGTTCGCGCGGTGGGATCGACGGCATTATGCAGGCAACCAGTAAAGCTCACCTGGAGTCGCCCGGTTGTCGGTCCGCTGACACGGATGGTGAGGTCCCGCCATGTTGAATCCGACAGACCAAGAGAGGGATATGATCCTAGTCGTTTGGTTCAGGGAGGCGATGTTAAAATGCATTGGCTGCGTGCGTTGATATTCCCTCCCTGGACGATCTCTACTAGTCCGGGACGAACGTGGCTTCATGCTGGCTTTCGGTTCTCGCTTGTAGCTATCGGGGCATGTATTGTGACCGACGTTAGCGGTTGGTACTTGTGGCTGCCGGTTGGTGCAATGGTGCTTTGCTTTGTCCTGGATTTGCTTCTTTATAGAACGGATATGGATCGAAAGCGCAGCGATTGAGGAGAAGTATGTCTACCGGGTGGAATTTGCTCGATGACCTGAGGGCGACGATCCATCTATGAGCTGACGCGCCACGCGATTAGGTGCGGCGCAGTGTGCTCGTCACGGTGGCGTCATGGTCGAGCTTTGCTCTGACAAGGATCCCTCACGCAAGTGGCTGTGTGAGCCGCGTTTCCCTTGAGAAGCGGATGCGATCGCTGCCACTCCCCGCCGGATGCGGAGGGCCTCGATCGCCGCGCAACCCGTCCGCAAAGTGTTGCTCGTTCAGGCTTCGGGCGTCCAGCCCGAAAGCCCGTCTAGTGCCTTCTGAAGCGTTGCGTCAGGGGCATTTGCTGGACCTGTATGACGGCGCCATACGCCTCCGAGGATGATCGCCAGGCAGCTTCCCAGTGCAAGCCAGATACCCCAGCTCAGCGACAGCGAGAAGACTTCTTCCTGTGGGGCAGGTCGGTCGATCATCCGAAACATCACGCAGAGAGTCGCCATAACTCCTATCGGCGCGATTTGACCGCCGCTTGCCTGCGTCGGCTGGGACGCGCCAGCAAGATGCAATAGAGCTAACAGGAAGGCGATCGCGGCCAGTATCAGCAGCGCGACGTGGAGGTACTGCAGTGCTTGGTGTGCGCTCAGCGTGGCGATCTGGTGACCGGCAAGCGCGCTGAAGCTGCTGCCCAGACCTCTTGCTTGGCTCTGAAAAGCAGCATTGCCGTACTGGGCGGCGATGCTGTTTATCGTCTGCTGGGCGGAGGTAACCCCGCTGGCTGTCAGCTTGACCACATACCACGGCTGGAAAACCGACACGGCGAGCAGTGCTGAACCGACGGCGGCGACCAGCGATCCGGTACGTGCACGATCCTCGATCATCGTAAGCCCTAAATCGGACCCCCGTCCACCGAACTTGAACAGTGCAGTAATTTGCGCCTGCGGATGAGGCGCCGGCGCGCGCTACGGTTTGTTCCTCGGGGGCCGGTTCAGGGCCGAGGTGCGCGACGGAAGTGCATACCGGGATGAGCCGTGACCTGAGGTCGCCGGTGACGGTACCGCGCACGGTGGCGCCGACGCAGAAGCCGATGATGTGCAGCGGGTGTCCGAGGCGAAGGTGTGCATGCCGGCGCTGCCTTGCCGTTGGTCTGGGGCCTGCGTGGTCTGGTGCGTAGATGACGAATCCCGAGCGTCCGGCAGGCGATTGCGTGCGCGGCTGAGCGATAAGCGGAGCCGTTGTCGGTCAGGAGCTCGCGGACCTGCATGCCGTGGCGCTTGAAGAACGCAATAGCTCTTCGCAGGAATGCGATGGCTGTGGCCGCCTTCTCGTTTGTGAGTACCTCCGCGTAGGCCAGTCGAGCGGCGTCGTCGATGGCGATATGCACGTACTCCCAGCCGATGATGTTGCGTTCGACGCCGTCACGGTCGGTGCGTGACTTCCTCGGATTGCGTTTGTGGCCGGTGATGCTCTCGCCCGAGCCGCCGTGGATGCGTCCGAGCTTCTTTACGTCGATGTGGATCAGCTCGCCCGCGATGGTGCATTCATAGCGCTCAGCAGCCTCCAGGCCAAGCCGGCCGAGGCGGCCCATCCCGATCCGCGTGAGGATCCCCGAACGTCGAGGGTGGCCTATCGAGCACCTCGGTCTCGAGCGTCGTCAAGGCCCTTACGTCGCGCACGCTCAGCGAAAGCTGGCGCAGGAGGAACTGCAGACGCAGTTGGCCGAGGTCCGCCAGCTCGTCGCAGATGCCGGTTGGACGAGTCGGGTTGTCAACGAAGCAATCACGGCGGCACGGGCAGCTGAGTGAAACCGAGGTTGTCCTCGACTCCAGCGTCGTCGTCTCGGGACTGCCTGGTCTGTGAGAAACACCTCTTCGCTTATCCTCCCTTTAAGTTATTCTGAGGACTTGAATAGCGTCGGGTATGATCCCCCGGCCCGGAGCAAGCCGGAGAGGTCGCAACCGCATCCTCTATCGCCTGATCGGCCGGCGCAGGCGAGCGCGGTCTCCGCGAACGTCCCACTAAATACACATCGCGATAAGTGTATTTCGCGGGCGCCGCGAGGACCTCTGGGGAGTGGTCTCGCGACGCCCGCTTGCGTGTTCACCGTGCCCGGCTGGCGACTCGGGGTACGCCGCCGCCGGTTTTCCCAAGCGCCGCCGGAGAGAGGAAAAGCGGCACCCGAGCTTGTTGAAGAAGCCCTACCTCTTCTTCCTAGCTTTTCCCTTCCCGTGACGATGTGACGATGCCTTTTTGGCTTTTTTCTTCGGACAGCCGGTGGCGGCGATCTTCGTGGACTGATGGATCACCGCACCGTTCTGCGCAACAAACGCAGTGGGCATCGCCAGCTTGCTCTTGCAGAGGTTCCCGTTGGTGGTCAGCGCGGAGAACTTGCCCTGGGGCAAGGTCAGTTCGAACGATCCGACGGGAACGTCAGGTACCGACTTGAACGTGCTGCTCGTGATCCCCGCTTTGCTGATGAACGTCGTGCCCACCAGATCGACCGTCACGCCGTAACCCTGTAGGACAACGATCAGGCTCGGGAACGCTTCCCCGCCGTGGGACACGAAGTAGGCGGGCCCGGTCAGCGGTACCGGCAGGCTCGGTGTGGTCGCCTTCGCATGACCCACGATTGACGCCGCCGGACAGCCGCCCGGATTGCTTTCGAACTGCGCCGCGGTGCTATGGCCGAGGAGAAGACCGCGCGAAGGTGCGTGCGCGGCGGGCGCGATCCTGCGCGACGGTGCCTCTGAGAATGACAGTGGCGCGAGCGCGGTTTCCTCGGGCACGGCGAGCAACGCCGCGGCCTCGCTGCTGCTCAACAGCAGCCGCGGCCTGATCGCAGGCAGGCAGTTGAGCGCACGCAACTTGCAGAACGGCTCCAAGCCCTTATGCAGCCCGCCGAGGTCATGGAACTGCCCGAACGCCGCCAGCAGCCCACCGAGCCGTCCGCCCGCCCGGCGCCGATCGTCAGCCCACGCCCCGGCGCGGAGTGTCGCGGCGAGCAGCGGCTGTGCGGCCTTCGCCTCGATCGCCTTCGCACGCTCAAGCGAGAACGGGTCCACCCGCCGCACCTGCTGACCCGCTGCCGGTGGCGAACCCGGCAAGAACACGTCGATCAACTCAAGAAGCAGCCCGCCGAACGCCCGCAGCGCGCGCAACGCCAAGCCCGGCTGGAGACCGCGGCCGGCGCGCAGCCGCCTTGCTTGCCCGCGTGCGCGGTTTGCCGCCGAGCGCGGCGGCGCCTGCAAGACAAGCTGGATCACACCGCCCTCGCCCGGCTCGTGTGCGCGCAGCGCTGCCAACAACTGGCCGGCAGGGTCAACGCGGTGATCGACCCGCAATGGCAAGAACCGTGAGCCACCAGGAGCGAGGCTCGCTACCCGCGCGTGCTCGCGCAAATCCAGCGGGCCAAGCCGACCGATCGCATCGACGGTGACGCCACCGAGGCCCTGCTCGACCGCCGCGCGCACCTGCGCCACCGGCACGCCACCCGAGACGAACAAGTGGCACGCCGCACGGTCCTCCGTCGATGAGAGCGTCAGCGTGACCCACGGCGCCGGCCCAAACAGCGGGCGCGGCAGCCCGCCCGCGAGCGTGCTCATCAACGACTCAACGGCCGCCCGCGAGACCTGCTCACCGAGGCGCACCCCAAACCAACGGCCCTGCGCCGCAAGACGACGCCGCCCCCACACCCCCACGAGCAACAGCACCGCCAGCGCCAGCACCAACAGCGGCGCGAGCATCCCGAACACAGAAAACGAGTGGTGAGCAAACGACGAGCCCACCTGGCGCAACGGCCTATCCGGTTCACGCACGAACCGTTCAGCGACGCGAGACGGGCGAACAAGAAGATGTTGTGTGTCGTGATTTCTCATATCTGGTGGGTCAGTCTCCTTTTCCACAACGAAAACGTCGATATCGCGCGGCGAACGGGACAGCCAGCGGTGTCTGCACGACGCGGCCCGTTATCCAGGCAATAGACAAATGTCCCTTTTGGCTCCCTTGCGGTACAGGCGACCAAGAACTCTTCCTCGCGGGGTGGGCACCCTAGAAAGGTCAATTTGACCCCCGTTAGGTGACGGGCTTAGGAAATCTTTATCTGCGGCAAACGCCAGACGGACAACCCAGCACCCTTATCGGCGATGGCTTGCATCGCGGCCTTTGCCAATTCGATACTGCCGTCTACATCCACGCCCACACGGCTGCACCGAACTATCTGCTGGGCTGCATGGCGGCGGCAAGCTCATGCTCGAAGTGCCATGCCTGCCTTGCAAGCTGGGTGACTGCCTCTGTATTCATCTGTGCCCCTTGCTGAATACGCGCACTCTGGGAGAGGAGGTCCCTAAGTTCCTCGGCACGTTGCTGCGCCCAAGCTGCGCCGCGAGCGGGCATGTCACCCCCGAGATGGGCCGGGAGTCGTCTAGCGAACCGACGGTCGCCCTCTCCAAGCAAGAACTCTTCTTTGGTATCAAGGTAGACCGACAGCCTTGAGATGAACGAAGCGTCGGCTTGAGCTCGCGCGGCGAGAGCAAGGTAGGGCTGCAATCGCGCCGCCTCTCTTGCCAGCAATGCAGCCGCGCCGTATGGCTTGAGTCGAGACGGCTGTAGCTGGAGGATCGCCTTCTCCAGGCCGAGTAGTGGGGTTATCGGAGTGTCGTTCATGGCCACGCGAACGTCCAGGTCGTCTGGAACCACGATCAGGTCCGCGCGGTCAGCGAGGGTTGCGAGAGTCCCCCTGTTGGCGGTGCCAGTGACTTCGACTGCTGCGAACCACTCTCCTGGGAGTTCAACAACAAAGTCCGGTCCACGCTCGAAGCCCCCCACAGTTCGTATGCCAGTGCGTTGCATTACCGCCAGAACATCTGCCTCGAATTGGGAGTGCAGGGATGTACGCCGACGCCGCGATTTGACCGCCACAATTGTTGGGGCTCCCTGGAAAAGACCAGTTGCGCCAGCGAGCGTCCGTGGACCAGTGACCGCGCTCTCAAACATGGCTCCGGCGATGTCGGCGCCATTGAAAGAAGCCCCAAGCAAGAGCGCATTACTGAAATCGCTGTGAATGGCCGAGACCCGAGTGAGTTTGGCGTCGAGCAGATCGGCCCCGGTGAAGTCACAGTCATCGAGATGAGCGCCCGTGAAGTCAGCCTCCGTAAGGGTCGCGCTGCGCCATTTGCTGCGCGGAGCTTGAACACCTGCTAGCTGCGCCTCTACCAACGTGGCTTTCGACAAGTTCGACAGATACAGCGAGGCGCCGCTCATCTGAGCGCCATCCAGCGCTGCTCGCATAAGTTGAGCGCTGTCAAGAGCTGAGCCTCGAAGGTCGGCACCCTGTAGCTGAGCTTCAACGAGCACCTGCTCGCGTAGGTCCATGCGCTTCAGGTCAGCTCCTGGCAAGACGAGTGGCGCTCCTTGGGCTCCTTGAGATTTCCAATAGTCACGGCTTAGGCTCAGGCGCCGTGACAGATCGGTGTCAGGGACACGCAGCTCATGGGCCATTTCGGATGCCTTCTTCTAGGGCACGCAGTTCCGCACTCGCTGGGAAGAACCGGATCATGGCTGGATCGATGAGTTCGCTAGCGGCTACCTCGGCGATGAGGCCGCGAGCCTCGTCTATCGACAGACGACGCAAGTCGAAGATGACCCCCTCCCCAGAAGCCTGCTCAGCGAAAGCGTGACGAACCTCGGCCTTCGCGTCGAACTCACCAGGCAGCCTACCTTGGCGGATCTGGGGCGGCGGGTCACCTGCGATGGCGGCCTTTCTTCTGATGCGGTCAATGATGGCAGCCCGAGAATGCGGCGCCTTGAAGTCCCAGATCTGCCCGTCGCCGTCCTGGACATCCCCTATGGGTGGCCGCGAAACCATCGGGCGCAAGATGCCACGAGACTCCAAAGTCATGAAGGGGTCCCTGTAGGTGAGCCAGGGCTTATGCGTGGTCTGGTTGGTTGTGGTTGTTCTCTCTCCCTGCGTATTCGGTGGGCGTGAGCCCGCCGAGGGCTGAGTGTGGCCTGTAGGTGTTGTACTGGGTGCGCCAGTCCTCGATGATTACCTTCGCCTCGGTGAGGCTTGAGAACTCCTCGATGTTCAGCAGCTCGTCACGGAGACGCCCGTTGAAGGACTCCACGAACGGGTTCTCCCACGGGCTGCCCGGCTCGATATACGCGGTGCGGGTGCCGGACAGGCGACAGTAATCGCGTAGTGTCCAGGCGATCATCTCTGGGCCGTTGTCGGCCCTGAGATATGTCGGGGCGCCACGCTCGGCAACGAGCTGTTCGATGATGGTGATGACGTTCTCGGCGGTGCATGTGCGGTTGACCCTGATCGCGAGTGCCTCGCGGGTGTGCTCATCGACGATGTTGCAGAGCTTCAGGCGACGACGATCGGCGGTCTCATCGAACTGGAAGTCGACCGCCCATACCTCGTTCGCCTTACTCGCCCTCAAACGCGCTGCCTGCCCATTGCTCGGACGCCGACGCTTGCGGGTCCTCACGGGCCGCCGCAGGCCCTCCTGGCGCCAGATCCGCCTGGTGCGCTTGCGATTGATCCTCCAGCCCTCCCTGAGCAGGATCTGATGGGCGGTCTTCCATCCCCACCTCGGGTGCTCCTTGGCAATCTCGCGTAACCGGCTCGCTAAGCGCTCATTCTCATCGCGTGGTGGTCGTGGCTGCTTGCGCTGCGTGGAGCGGTTCTGGCCCGCGACACGACACGCCCGGCGCTCTGAAACCCCGAAGCGCTCCTGCAGGGTGCCGACGGCCCTACGCCGGCGCCCCGGGGTCAAAAGTTTCCCTCCGCCAACTCCTTGAGCATGTCAATGTCAAGAGCCTGCTCAGCAACGAGCTTCTTGAGCCGCTGGTTCTCACCCTCCAGCTGCTTCAGCCGTTTGGCCTCCTCAGCCTTCATCCCGCCGTACTGCGCACGCCAACGGTTCCACGTCGCCTCGCTGACCTCGAGCTGCCTGAGCACCTCGACGAGCTCGGCGCCCTCGTTCAACAACCGTTCGCCCTCCCTGATCTTCCTGACCGCCTGCTCCGGCGTATGCCTGCGTCGCTTCATGATCGTGTCCATCCTCCCATCCCATCACGGGAAACACGACCACGCGCCCAGCCTGGCTCACTTCATGGGGACCCCGTCAGTCAGGGCGAGCCGCGCCTCGCAACGTGAGCCATCAGTGATGGCGCCATCTTGACCGTCATAGTCCCTAGCCAGCTCTTCGAAGCGCGCCCTCTGGTCGGGCAACACCGAGTCAAGCAGGGAACAGGGATCAGGCGTCAGCAACGGGATATCAGATAAGGCTTTATCGACGGACGCCGTCATCGGCGTCCCGCGCATCAGGGTCATGTTCTAGCCGTTTTCGGCGTTGCGTCAGCTCCCTGGCGGCCGCCCGCTGATCTTGGACGGGAAGCCGCTCGAACGCCGGACGACGTTCCTCGCTTGGTAGGGCGTCAAGCATTTCGAGGTTGATCGTGCCCTGCGTGGCCTGCGCAAGCTGACGACGCATCTCATCAGCAGGATGCCCCTTGGCGTGTAGGGACGCGAGTATGGCTGTTGCCGCGAATGCGTAGTGCTCTGGCGGGAAATCTGCGAACAACTTACTTGCGAGTTCGCCGACTGGCCTTGCCTTCTCGCCTAAGTGCGCGATGAATTGCGGGATGAACAGTGGAGTCCAGACGACGATCACGTGAAGAAGCCGGCGGACGAACTCGAACTCATCGTCGGTTGCCGAGTCGAGAATGGTGCGCAGTTCGCCGGGAGGGCGAAGCCCCGCTAGGCGCAGGGTGTCCTCGTCGAGCGGCACGACGCTGGCTAGGCCGTCGCCGCGTCCGTGACGAAAGCCGAGCATCCGCTCAAGAAGAGGTGCGTCGTCTTTGCGGCGCTCGATCTCCTCCTCGGCGTTGAACGCGAACGCGAGCGCATAAGCGCACGCTCGTACCCGCTCATCTGCGGTCATACGCGCCACCCGCGGTAGTGCAGCCGTCCCGCGCTTGCCAGCGAACTTGCGCGCCAAGGCATCGATCGCGGCGGACACGTCGCCGGCGCCGTCAAGCTCGCGTGTCAGCTCTCGCTCCCACGCATCGACAAAGGCGCGGAGTGACGCACGACCATCGGCTATGTCGATGTTGAAGCCCTCGACCCAGAGCGCAAGCAGGATCAGGTCAAGGCTCCGTGTCTTTGCGCGCCAGTGGAGCAAGCGCAGAAGTTGGTTCCTGCTTACGGGCGGGTACAGCCAAGCGGCACGACCCGAGGGCTGCTTCCCGCGTGGCAGCAGTCCGCGGTAGCGCCATTGCTCCAAAGAGCGAGCAGTCACCCTGTGACCATCCTCAGCGGCAAGCGCGATCAAGCTCGCCGCATCGACCCAACCGTCCTCCTGCATAGCTCCCAATCTAGCACGGTATAACTCGCAAGAAATCATGTTGCTCCCATTTCGACCGCCTACAACTTACAAGTTGGCCTTCCCGCTCTAGTAAAGGGCTTTGCAGCATATAGTTGCTACGTCCACCTGCCTATACGGCACAGATCATGCCCCAGCAGTCTCGATACCATCTATGGAGGATGTTATGACAGAGCAGCATCGACAGATAGCGAGTTATGTCTCGCGTAACCGCGTTCTTACCCCCTACTTGCGGCAAGCCGGGTTGATTCATCCGCCGCTTCCGTGGCTTATTGCTATACAGCGGCAGCTTCCGCCACTGGAGCAGTTCCGACGGGAACTGCTCGAAGACGCCGAGTTTCGCGCGCTGAAGCTCGGAAGCTGGCTCGGAACCATCGACGGGAACCTCATCGCGGAGGCGGTGAGCATGGTGATCCCGCCGGCATACGGGCCTGCGTATGAGCTGGCCGTCAAGGGACTGACGCTCGCTGCACAAGACCAGGCCGCAGAGGGTCGGAAAACCGCGGGAGCCGTCGCGCTCGGAACCGTCCTTGTCTGCGGCGCGCTGGCCGTGGCCGCCGGGGATCCCCCTGCTCGATGATGAACAGCCGGGCTATAGCCACGTGCAAGACACGTGTCATTTGCCGGTCAGAGCGTCATTATGCGGTCGAGGTTTTTGGCGACCTCTGAGGCGATGGATCGCCCGCCGCGACGTTCGATGAGCCCCGCCCCGTCAAGACGGTCCAGCGCGTCGGTTATGCCGAGCTTCTGCTTTTCTTTTTGGCGCCGAAGGCATCCCAAATGTCCTGTTCGGAGAGCGGCCCCTCGCCGTCGTTGCCTCGTGCGAGCAGGCTTTCAAGGACAGCGCTGTCGTAGCGGTGCTCGTGCTCGGCGGCCCGATCGGCGGACTGGGTGACTTCGTGGAAGTACACGGCGGCGTGCGAAGCGGTCGCCAGGTCGTTCCAGCGTTGGATGAGGCCCGCCACGCGGAGCCGTTTGAAGCTGGCGGGAACGTGGCCGGGGGTACTGACCATGCGGGCGACCTCGGTTTCGGACCACGGTCGCTGCCGCTCGCTGTCGAGCATGAGATTGAGGACTGCTTGGTCGAGAAGGGCGTGCGCTTCTGATTCAACTGAGCTACGTTGATCGAGCATGGGAGCGATTACCTCCTGTGTCACGGTCTCGGGCGGGGCTGCAACCCCGCGCCGGGGCCATATTGTCTGAACGGAATCCAGCTATACAGCGCGGTTCGTGCTCTGTGGGCGCGGTACACGAAACTGACACGAGAACGCCACGGTAATGCAACGCGCGTCACCGGCAGCGAGCGCAGGGAATCCGGGGCGAGGCGATAGCCGACACCGCGCGTCGCACGAACCCAGCCCTCGGCGCCCGCGCGAGCAAGCGCGCCACGCAGCCTCGATGCATGAGAGTCCAGGGTCCTCGTCGCACCAGCGGAGCGAAAACCCCATACCTCCCGCAGTAGCTCGTCCTTGGTGTAGACCCGCGCGGGGTCACGCGCAAGATGCACCAGCAGCGCGTACTCCAACCGACGCAGACCGACGCGCGTTGCGCCGACCGTGACCTCGTGCGCTGCCGTGTCGATCCGAAGTTCCCCGTACTCGATCACGTCAGGAACCTCCGCGAGGCCCCGGCGCACGAGTGCCTGCGCGCGGGCGCGAAGCTCCGAGTACGCGAAGGGCGCACGCACTACGTCATCGGCTCCCGCCTCGAATCCGCGCAGCACGTCACCCAGATCGCCGTTCGGGCTCATCCAGAGAGTGCGCAACTCACGCTTGACCTCAGGCACGAACGCTCCCGCGCGCAACCCCCGCAGCACGTCGAGCCCGGCACCCCGGCGTGTTGCTTGCCCGAAGATGACGAGTTCGACCTCGCAGGCGTCGCACGCGGCGCGCAGCATCGCAGGGTCGCTGGCGCGGCGAACCTCGAAGCCGTCGAGCGCCAGCTCGTCGGCCAGCGCAAGGTTCGCGTACTCCTCGCCGTAGAGGAGCAGCACAGGTCGGCTCTCGCTCGTGGGGGCGATGTGTTCTGTTGAGATGGTGCTCATCCGGCCTCCTTTCGGCGCACCGAAAGGACACGCGCAGACGAGCACGACGGATTACCCGCAGACAGCTACGGTAGGCCGTGGCATCGAAGGACGCATCTTCGGTGCTACTGGTCGGGCGGGTGGCTCAAACACCCGTCCGGCCGCTTGACTTGTCTATTGACGCGGATGAGATAGCGACGCCCTCGGACAGACCGCCGCCGGCACCAAGAACCGACGCAGCAGCTCCACTAGCCACTTCGTCAGCGACACTGCTCCCCAGGGGGCGTAGGCATACGCACATGCTCGGCCGCGTAAGCTGGCTGACGCCAGTCGCCTACGTCGGCTTCTTGGGAGGAATCCACAGACCAGACATCGCGGCACTCTGGACCGGGGTATCATCGCGGCGCGCGATGAAGCCTGACACGCATACGGTCCAGCAGCTCTTTGAGCGCGATGTGCGCTACATCGTGCCCCTCTACCAGCGTCCGTATGTGTGGGATGAGGAACATCAGTGGGCGCCGCTGTGGGACGACGTGATCGCCCTGTTGCAGCATCAAGAGAGCGGTGAGCAGACCGGGCTCTGGTCCCATTTCATGGGGGCCATTGTGCTGGACCAAGAGCGGACATTGCCTGGGCAGATTCCCCGGTATATCGTAATCGATGGCCAGCAGCGTCTGACCACGCTGCAATTGCTGATCGCCGCAGCAGCCAAGTCGCTGAGGGAAGTACGCGCTGAGGATGACGCTGCACTGCTTCGTGAGCTAGCCACGAACAACCCTCGCAAGGCAGAGGGCACCGAGCAGCTAAAGGTGTGGCCGACAAACGCGAACCGTGTGGCGTTTCAGGCTGTCATGTCCCCCGATGGAGTGCCCGCAGGTCATGTCGATGATCCGGGGAACCTAATCGATGAGACGTTCACGTACTTCTGTGACCGGACGGCTGAATACCTAACGGCGAGCGACGACGATGACGGCGGCGAGGCGGTACTCGCTGACGCAATCGATTCCAACGGGGGTGTATCCGTCGAGACCGTGGGCGAGCGCGCGGAGCGATTGCGAATCACCCTATGCGACCTGCTCAAGGTCGTATCGATCACGCTCGACGCCGACGACAACCCGCAAGTGATTTTCGAGACACTGAACGCGCGCGGTACTCCGCTGCTCGCGCTCGATCTCGTCAAGAACGCGGTTTTCCATCTGGCCGTTCGGCAAGATCGGCCAACTGACGTCTTGTATGAAGAGGTCTGGCGGCCTGAGCTTGACGACGACTACTGGCGCGTCGAACGACGTCAGGGGCGTCTGAACCGCCCGGTTGGCGAGCTTTTCCTAATGCACTGGCTCACGATGCGATTGGAGAAGTTGATCCCTGCAACGGAGCTTTTCCCGACATTCCGTACGAGCGTGTTGACTCCTGATACCGACGCGGAAGCATTGATCCGCGAACTGCGCGCCGACGCTGCGGTCATGCGTTCGTTCGACACGCCCGAACCCAAGAGTCCAGAGGCTCAGTTCTTCGCGCGCATGGAAGCTCTCGACGCCGGTACGGTGCTCCCGCTCATATTGCTGCTGTTCCGCTCACCGAAGGTCGATATTGAGCGTCGGCGCCGGGGTCTGCGCATACTTGAGAGTTGGTTGGCACGTCGCGCGCTGATGCGGCTGACATCCAAGAACTACAACCGGCTTGTACCTCGGCTCGTGGGCAAGATGAAGGCGGACCTCGACTGCGCGGATGACGCCCTGCTCGCAGCCCTCTCCGGGGGGGAGGGCGAAATCAGCCGTTGGCCCGATGATCCTGAATTCATCGAGTTCATGCGCACCGCCAACATTTACGGCACAGTCTCTCAGCCACGCCTGGCAATGGCGCTCGCCGCGGTGGAGACGAGCCTCTACTCGAATAAGACTGACATACCAGAGCTACCAAGCGGCCTCTCGCTAGAGCACCTTATGCCGCAGACTTGGGAAACATACTGGCCCCTCGTTGACTCCAATGGCGACCCGTTGATCGGCGAGGCGCTGGAGGAGGCATCCGTCGAGAGGTGGCACCGCATCAGTCAATTGGGCAACCTCACGATCGTCACGAGCCCATTGAACTCAGGTCTATCCAACGAGTCGTGGGCAGTTAAGCGGAAGGCGCTCAATGCTGAGAGCAAGCTTCTACTCAATGCTCGCGTCGCCGAGCACGACATCTGGGACGAGCAATCGATCGACACTCGTGGCGAGTGGCTCGCAGCAGAGTTGGCGAAGATCTGGCCTGGACCCGGTACCGAGAACTGGCCACGCTAGCACCACGTCGCCAAACCGGCGGATATGGCACGTCAGTCCTTGACCGCCAGTGACGCCATCAGCGCGTGGTTTGAGCATCGACACAAGCCGTCATGGTCTGGCGCTGAGCGTCTGCGAAACGTTGCTGGTGGCTGCGATCCAGCTTGATAGAGCAGGGTCGATGTATTCGGCAAGGACGAGGAGGTCTGCGTAGCGCTCCTCTGGCGCGTGACTCCAAACGCGCTGGTGGTGAGCGAGACGGTTGCGAAAGACGTGTAGGCGCGCGAGCGGACTCTCGACGGTTCCACGCTGGCGGTCGGGTGCGTGTGGGAAACCGCTGGCGAGGTCGGCCACAGCCCGGTGAGCTTCTTGGTGATGAGAAAGCGCCAGAACCCAAAGCTCAGCTCGCTGATCGTCTGCCCGTCGCTTGCACGCTTGCCCTTCTGTCTCACGCGGTCACGGGCACTTGCGATATCCAGACGCGCCCGGCTGCTCAGCTCCTGTGCGGGATCGTCCAGCCAGGAGCCCGGACGTTCGAGTCGGCGATGGCGTGCGGTGAGCCGCTCATCGAGCACGTTTCGCAGCGCCACCTCCAGGTGGCCGATCGGCTCCCAGAACGCGGCAGTGATCGCCGAGTTCCAGCGGTACATCTCGATAGCCGAGGCGAAGTCCCCGCCGCAGTGGTCGATGTACGTGCTCAGTCGCTCAGCGCTGAAAAGGCGTTCGAGGTCCTGCGGCTGGAGCTGTGGGTCGGGGGTAGGCATCAGAGATCGTCCGCGCTACCATAAGACGTGAAGACCCCGGAACGGTCCCTGTGCAGTCCCCCTCGGGGGGCAGGCCAAACCGCCGGGGTTTCGTTCGTCCTGGCTACCTCGCAGCGGCTCGACAGGCGTTACTCCGCCTCCTCAAGCGACATCCTTCCGCCAGGAAGCCGCGCAAAGCGGTTCGCATTGACTTCGGCTGGCTCCCGGCAACCGAACCGGCCGCGCTGGCCTCTAACCTCGATCTAATGGTGTGCATCTTCTGTGAGCAAGACCGCGAGCGCAGCCGGGGTCTTCCCGAAATGGCTCCACCCGATCTCGACCTGGTAGTGCTCGTCCCCCGCTTCCGGTTCCATCCAGACACTCGATTAGACCGAGGAGGGTCAGCATGTCGAGAGTCACGGAGGTCGGTATGGAGGAGGGCACGGGGGACGGAGGTACTTCTCGAGTCGCCGATCGCATGAGCGTGGGTTGCCTACGAACTCAGGTGCCGCGTGCGACGCAGCTCGATGGAGTCCGATGGTCCACGCAGTGAGTCACGGAGTACGAAGACGCCGTTGACGACTGGCACGGCGGCGACTGAGCTTTTGGTGCGGATGAGTGCTGTGCGTGCGCCGTCGGGGGCTATGCCGACGAGCAGTCGCCTCGGCATTCCGGCGGGGGCCTGTTTCGCCGGTATGAAGGTGATGGTCCCGGTGCCGTGTTTGATGGCGTTCTGGGTTCGCGTGCAGATCGTCGCGATCCCTGGGGTCCATGGAACCTCGGAGACTACGCAGAGCTGGCCGATGCCAGGGACCAGCCAGTAGCTGCCCGGCACGGTCACGGGGATTCGCTGCGCCAACGCCGGATTCATGGCCGCGGGGCTGCCTGATACGAGACGCCGGACGCGTGCTGGGAGTCCCTCTGGTGGTGTGCGCAGCAGAGCGAAGTTGTGGCGCTGTATGCGCGAGAGCCGCTCGAGCACACGCGGCGCAGGATGCGTGCTACCGGGGCGGGGCTCTGCATGGTCGGGCGTCGCTGAGCCGCACGAAGCGACACCGGCGACGAGCAGCAACGTGACGAGTGAGCTGGCGCAGGCGCGCCAGCTCACTGTCGTCCTAGCCATTACGACTGTCCGGATAGAAGTGCTTGCCTACGATCAGAGTGTTTCCCCATAACCGACGGTGTTGTTTGGGGAGTTGCCGATGATCCGCGGAACGGCGTAAATGTAGTAGTACCATCTGTATTCCGCATACCACCCCGCACCAGGGGAGCACGCCAGATATGCGGTTTCGTTGTAGCCCACGCAGACGCCCGTTGAGTCGCCGTGGCCGCGAATCCATTCGAAGCTACGTGCACCGCCAAAACAGGTCTGATGGTTGTTGATGGTTTGGCCGCCGCAGAACGACAAACTGGCTGAAGCCGATGTTGATGCGAGCGTCAGCGCAACCGACAGCGTCGCGAGACTGGCAATGAGCAGCAGCGCGAGGCGCTGCCTGTAGGCATGAGTCATGTGTTCTTCCTTTCGGTAATGATTTGCTAGCGGCCAGCGCCAGCTCGTCGTCTAGCACGGCGTTTGTGCCCCAATCCTTCGTGTCTCCTTTCGAACGCGGGACGTTCCCCCGCGACCGCCGAGGGAGCTACCTAACACGGGACATGGGATGCCAGCTTCCCGGAACATCGCCCGGTCAAACGTTTACCGCGCGAGCGAAGGTCCGCGCTTGCCGACTCCAGTTGCTCCCCTCGCGCAAGGCCGCCTCCGACATCGCACTTGTGCCGACCATGACCAGCCCGATTACCAGGATTGTCCCGTATACCAAACGCGACACGGGCTGAAATCTATCTGAGCCTGCGCCTATCCGCGGACCAGCGATGTGGGGACGTGCGCTCGCTGGCGCACGCAAATGCTGCCGTCGCCGACTGCATCCACGGCAGCGCACGTGTCTGGTTCAATTATCTGGGAGCACGAAGCGAGGAAGAGCCTGGACGACTAGCGGCTCGCCCGGCTACCACGGTGAGAATCGAGCGAGGGTGACCATGAATTTTCCATATACCGTCGACGAGGTTAGTGCAGGTCCGGGGACCCAAAGCCAGGGCGTGTCGGTCAACTCGATCGGCGATGTCTGCGGCCTGGTCTTTCAACCGCCTGGGGGCGCACAAGGCGCCTTCTGGCCGCTCAGTTCGTTGCGTGCCCCCGAGGAGATCGAGCCCGAGAGCGCGCTGTACGGCGCGAACCATTCGGGCGACATCGTCGGGGTCACTGGGTGGGACAACACCTCGACCGAGAGTGCACTGCTTCGCCGGGGCGGTATCGAGACTAAGCTCGACGGCATCGTTGGTGCCGGCTCGATCGCGTTCGACATCAACGAGGCCCATCTGATGGTGGGCTCCACCCAGCTCGGCACCGACGCGGCGCGGGCCTTCGTCCTCGACGCCAACACACTCAGCGGGCCCTCGTTCGTGGACCCTCCGAGCGGCACGGGTTCAACCTCGGGCCAGCGCATCAACGCCTCAGGTCAGATCATCGGGTCGTGGCGAGACGAGGAAGACCGGGGGTTCGCCATCATGCAGGGTGCCTTCATCGACCTCGGGCCGAGCTGGCCGTTGGGTCTCAACGATGGCGGGACGGTTTCGGGGAGCCTGTTCAGGCCTTGGCCGGTGAACTTCGTTCCCGCCATCCGCTCGCCCTCCTCGCAGGACTGGACCGAGATTCCGATACCCGAGGGGTTCATTGGCGCCCACGGGAACGCCATCAACGCCGCCGGCAACGTCGTCGGGAACTGTTGGACGGAAGCGAACTACGGAGGACCATGGTCGGCCTACCGCTACTCCTCCGGCGTTTCCACCGATCTCAACACCCTGATCGAACCGAACCTCGGTTGGCACCTCGAATACGCGGGCGACATAAACGACTCCGGTCAGATCGTCGGCACTGGGAGGCTCCATGGGCGGTTGACGACGTTCCTTCTTACCCCCGACGACACCCGCTTCAATCCCAGCGTCTGGCTGTTTGCGGACATCCTCTTCGGCATCATCCAGGACGGTGGCGGGCTGGCGCTGTTCGGCAACAAGCCGACACCCGAGCCACCCTGGGGCCTCTGTTCCTGGGCGGAAGCAGGCGTCTCAATCAACCATCTGCAGACGCTCGCTTGGGGCGACGAACAAGCGTGGCATTCCGTGGAGTACCAACACCTGCGTTCGCCGCCGAATGCGAAAGCGCAGCTGCTGATCGCACTGACGAGCGGAGATGTTCATGGCAGAACTCGGCGGACACCGACAGAGCGCGTCTCGGCCAAGCTGCTCTAGAACCATGTTTCTGCTGGCTTGCGCCATGACACGAGCCAGCAAAACCCCTGCTTACAAGCGGATTCCGATGCGGTGTCCAGACAGGGTTCGACCCCCGTCGCTCCCGCTCTGTACACTGCCAAACCCTGATCGGCTTTCGGGGGTTTTTGGCGATGGCTTGGAATTACGGGATGAAGGTGGGTCGTGGCCTCACGAACACGATTCGTCCTTCGTCTTGCCAGACGTTCTCAAATAGCGTCGTCAGTAGGCGATGGCGCTCGGCTGGCGAATCCTCGCGATCCCAGAAGCTGGCGAAGTTGGCGAGTAGTTCCTCGGCCTCTGTCAGTTGTGGGTCGGCTGGTGGTGCTAGGCGCTCCAGCTCGTCTTGAATGGTCTGACGGCCGCATGACGTACTTCGCTTTGGTGAGATCTCCAAGCACGTACAGGTCTTGCAGGCGGCTGAGCTGGTTAACCAGCTCAGCGCGACGGTCTGTTCCGTCGCTTTGCTCGTTCGCGTGGGTGGCGATGGCGTCAAGAACGCGCTTTCGCAGGTCTGCGTCTGGCTGGAACGCGCGCAGCCAATCCGCGAGCTGTGCTCCTCTAGGGGTGCAGCCTTGGTGATCGGCTGGCCGCA
This sequence comes from uncultured Solirubrobacterales bacterium, assembly GCA_963708315.1. Lineage (GTDB taxonomy): Bacteria > Actinomycetota > Thermoleophilia > Solirubrobacterales > Solirubrobacteraceae > Palsa-744. The sequence goes on from OY970204.1 coordinate 201,717, forward strand.
TCCCTGTCCGTGGCGGCGACTGGAGCACAGATAGCGCCGGACCGGCGGACGAGATCCACGGGTGCCGTGCATCCGGGCGCCGCAACGCTCGCAGAGGAGCATCTTACGTAGCAGGTACTCGTCTGATGATGGGCTTGGTTGCTTCACGGCCGATCGGTAGGCACGGAGTCGCTAAACGCTGTCGAATAGATCCTCCCGAACGATCGGCTCGTGTAGTCCCTTGATCATCTTAGAGTTATCGCGCTGGGCGGAGACATAGCCACAATAAGCGGCGTTGCGGAGCATGTCCCTAACGGTATCCGCGCAGAACTCTCGATCGCGAGCAGTGCGTGCTCCCCTGGCGTTGAGCCGCATCGCAATCGATCGGTCTGACTCTTGCCCGGTGTTGTAGCGCTTGAACATCTCAAGTACGAGCGGCGCCCGCCAGGGATGATGTACCGCTAGCTTTGTCGCGAGGTCGCGCACGTAACCCCACGGGAGTAGCCCGACCACATATCCTTTCCGGGCCTTCTCGTGAAGTCCGGTACGGACCCAAAACGACAACGAGACGCTGTAATACTCGTCAAACATCTCGTGAATTGACTCTGCAAGAAATGATGATGGCTCGCTTGGATCGTCACCTAGCGGTTGTGTTACGGAGACCACTTGGACACCAAGGCGCTCTCTGAGTAGCTGCTTGTAACGGCGGGCCTCATCGAACGTCGCGAAGGACGCGCGATTCCCTCAGAGGTTGCGCGTCGCCTCGACGAGCTGATGACGCTCTGACATGAAGGGCAGCCGAGCTCGACCTGAGCCCGGCCGCCCTCGCCAGCTGCAGGCAGCCGGCTTCGCCGAGGTTGCCAGCGCCGCGCGACGTCCGGCAGGCACGCTAATTTGGTGAGGATATACTTGGTGATCGGGCGGCTGCGGGCCTTTCTGGGAATCCAGACGTCTTGCTACTCGGCAAGGCACTGGGTGATTTCTGCCCGCCGCGGCGTCAGGCCGGCACGTTGCTAGGTGCTGGCTCCTCGGCGGGCTGTAGGTCGAGCTCTCCGTCGACGAGCGCGCGCCAGATGACGCGGCGGCGCGGCTTGCCGCTCGACGTTCGCTGGATCGCTCGCGGCGGCCCAAGCAGAATCGATACCATCGCGCCGTTGGTTTCCCGTTCGAGTAGACGCGTCGCCTCCTGGACCCAGTCGCCCGGCCCGGCTTCGACGATCACGACGACGCCGTTGACGCCATCCCCCAGCCCGGGTACCACGACGCATCTTCCCTTTGGTATGCCGTCGATCGCGCAGAGCTTGGACTCGAGGTCCTCGGCGTAGAGCGTGACGCCACGGACCTTCAGAGCATCTCCGATTCGGCCCGTCACGAACACCTCACCATCGAGCGTGAAGCCTGCGTCGCCGCTACGCAGGACGCCGTCGGCGATGCTTGTGGACGTTGACTCTGCACTGCCGGCGTATCCCCACGCGACGGTCGAGCCCTCGACAGTGAGCTCGCCGAGGATCCCGTCGCCGAGCGGGCGGCCATCCTCGTCGCCGACGCTGACCCGGACACCGGGTAGTGCTTGACCGCAGCCGACCAGCCAGCCGGCCCCGTCACCCACGTCCTCGTCGCCGAGCCGAGCTTCCCTGGTCACCGCCACCTGCCGGCCAAAGCCGACCTGGGCCCAGTCGGGACGGACGACGCGCGGGACGCAATCGCGGCGTTGAATCGACACGGCCAGCGTCGCCTCTGCAAGGCCGTAGGCAGGGAGGAAGATCTCGCGACGGAAGCCGTGCGGCTCGAGCATCGCGGCGAACTTGCCCAGTGCGCCAGGATCGAGCCGCTCAGCACCGACGATTGCGGCTCGCCAGTTCGAGAAGTCCATGCCCTCGAACTGGTCGGGTCGCAGCCGCTTGGCTGCGTAGGCGAAGCAGAAGTTGGGTCCGGCGGTGAACGCCGCGGCTCCGCAGCCGAACCGCTCCACCCATCTCAGCGGCTCGGCCACGAATTGCTCTGGGCGCATGATCCACATATCGCGCTGGTTGACCACTGGGGTCAAAAAGCAACCGATCAGGCCCATGTCGTGGTAGAGCGGAAGCCAGTGCGCACCAGCGTCGTCTGGTCCCCAGGAGATCCAGTCGCGGATCATCGCAATGTTGGCCTCGAGATTCTCCCAGGTCACCTGCACGCCGCGCGGACTACCGCTCGAGCCCGAGGTGAACTGGAGCAGTGCGCAATCAGACGGCGGCCGGCGCTCGAGCGTCCCCGACAGTCCGGCGCGCGCGATCACCAACGGCTCGCCCTCCAACGCGGCGGCGTCGTGGGCTCTGGTGACAATCTCGCGCAAGCTGTCGTCGGTTAGCACGATCTCGGTGGCGGTCGCCAAGAGTCCAGCGGTGTGGTGGACGTAGCTGTCGGCCGTATCGAACACGGTGGGCGGGACCAACGGGGAGGGCGTTCCACCGGCGAGCAGCGTTCCAAAGAACGCAGCCGCAAACGATGGTCCTGTGGGGACGACGATCGATACGACGCCGCCGCGGTGTAGTCCGTGCTCCTGCAGGAGGGCGGCGACGCTATGGGCGCCCCGGGCAAGGTCCTCGTAGGTGGAAAGATCCCAGCCGCCGTCGTCGTTGGCGAACCGAACGCCTCTCCCGGCATCGGGCTGGTCGAGCCAGTCGAGCAAGCCGGTCTTCACGCCGACCACGCTCCGGTAGTGGGGATCGCAGTGTGTCCGCACGGCCGGGCTCTCGCGGTAAGCGTCGCTTGCGAGTCCAATGTCATGCTTGCTCGAGTGGCTCGGGTTGGCGGTCGGTCGCGCGTCGCGCGGGGTGGGAGCTGCCGTGGCGCTCTTCGTACTCGTCGAGAGCACCGTTGAGCCCGGCTCCCCACGCGCTACGGATGGCGTCACATGTTGCCTCGTCGAGCCCGATCCGCTCGGCGCGGCCGATGAGGGCCCGTTCGGCTCGCCCCCAGACACGCTCGAGCTCCATCGCTAGTTGTTGCTGAACTGGATACGGGACGAGACGCGGGTAGCACCGGCTGGGGTTGACGAGCGCTCGTGCGGCAGGTGGCACCAGCTCGCGCAGGGCCTGCGCGACCGCAACCCTGTGGCCGCTAGTGACACCCGCGCGGAGTGCGCCTACGCCAAACCCGATGTGGCGTGACTCGTCGCGGGCGACGTTGGTGAGCGCTTGCGCGAGTACGGGCAGCTCGGGCAGCCCCTTCAGGGCGGTGAGGAGCATTCGCATGCCCGAGACTGCGAGCACGCCCTCGACAAGCAGGTGGTAGACGACGATTGACCGGTACCAAGCGTCTCTGTTCTGCGGCGCCTGTCGAACAGTCGCGGTCGCCTCTCGCAGCGACCCGTCAAGCATGTCCGTAAGGCTGTCTGAAGCCTTCACCGCGAACGTCAACTCAGGGGTGTCTTCTACCGCCGAGAGATAGCTGGCGAAGAGAACTGCGTGCCGCGCCTCGTCAGCCAGTTGCGTGGCGAGAAATAGCTGCTCCTGCAGGGTTGGTGCGGCGTAAACAACGGGCGGCAACGTCTCTGTCACTGCGCTCTCGCCGATAAGGAAGTTCTCGATCGAGCTGCGTAGCTCTTTCTGTGCGTACGGGCTCAGGCTGATCCAGCCGGCACGGTCATCGGTCAGCGTAAAGTTGGCGACGCTCCACTGCTGCTGCTCCCAGCGGTGGAAGAGCTCCAGCGGCGTCCCGGCGACCTCGGAAATCAGCGGATCGACGGTTGGGCTTTCGATTGGAGTAGTGGACATTTGTTATTGCGTCAGCCGCGGCCGTAGCTCACAGGACACGCGCTTCGGGAGGCAGACATCGAGCGTCTGGATGCTCACGAATGTCTGGCGGAAATCGCCACAGCTGCGGCACAGCGGCATGGACTTAGCGTATGCGAGCATCGTCGGGCACCGCAAATACGCGCCGGTGTTAGCGCTCACGGCGCTACTGCGTCGCCGGGTGGCACGCAACCGATGGTAAGCGCCAATGCCGGCGTGCGACTCTCTACCGCCGTGAGTTCTCGGTCGTCGTCGCCGCTCGTAGGCCGCAACCCCTCTACTAGACTCAGATGTGTCCAGCCGTTCACGCACGCTGGTCAATCCTCTGCCTCTCGAGCACGCGGATCACGAGGTTTTCGATGTCTTGGACGTTGTCGATGCCCATCACATCCTCATCCCGAATGACCGTCAGACCGAAGGTGCGCTCAAGGACAACCGCAAGCTCCATCTTGCAAAGCGAGTCGTAGTTAAGATCCGCGTCGAGCCGTTGCGTCGGAGTCGCCACTGTGACGTCGCCGCGCGGCGACAACGCGCCAGCGAGCGCCCGTACCTCACGCCCGATCACATCGTCGTCGAGCATCGTCTTTGCATATCGTCTGGTCGGTTCGCTTGCCATAGAGTCGCTGCACAGGATGAGCCATCCCGGGCAATGTTGGTAATTCCTTTGAGTATCGTCGGGCTTAAGGCGCGATGCCATCCTCGTCCCTGGCGTTGCAGGCGATAGGCATACAAGCCTCGCTGGAACAGGTTTCAGCAGACGGGCTGGTGTCGACCGAAGCCCACTCTAGTGGCCAAAACGGGTTCGTAGCTCATATCCGGATCAGACGACGCGCTTGGCGGAGTCGTAGTCGTCGCTCGCGGACAACACGCCGAAGTCAGTCGGAGCCTGCTTCAATGGATGCTCGGCTGGGGGCGATGGACGGTGGCGAGATGCGGAAGCGACGACGGTACTCGGCTGGCCCTACCCCAAATGCTCGGAGGAAGACACGGCGCATTGTCTCGGCGGTACCGAATCCGCAGGCATTGGCGATAATCCCGACCGGGTCGGTTGCCTCCTCAAGATATCGGCGGGCAGACTCTAGACGAACCCGCTCGACATAGCGGGCGGGCGTAATGCCCGTCTCGGCACGAAAGACGCGGGCGAAGTGGCGTGGGCTCATGTTGGCGCGGGCGGCTATCGTGTTCACTGATAGTTCGCGCGAGATGTTTGCGACGACGAACCGCTGGGCCTCCCGTAGCGACTCGCGTGTGGGCTGCTGAAGGGCAAGTGTGGAACTGAACTGCGACTGATTGCCCGGACGGCGTAGGAACAATAGCAGATGGCGTGCGACGGTCAGGGCGATGTCGCGGCCGAGATCGTCCTCCATCAGCGCCAGCGCCAAATCCATGCCCGCGGTGACACCGGCAGATGTCCATATCGGGCCGTCGCGCAGGAAGATCGGCTCGGGATTGACTTCCACGGCCGGATGGCGATGGGCGAGCTCCTCGGCAGCCGACCAGTGGGTGGTTACGTGCCTACCATCAAGGATTCCGGCCCGTGCAAGCAGGAAAACACCCGTGCCGACCGAGGCCGCACGCCTGACTGCAGTGGTAGTCTGGGCGATCCAATCGATGAGTTCATCATCGGCTTCTGCTCGAATGCGGCCACGCCCACCTGCCACTATGAGCGTGTCAATTTCCACGGGGCTTTCTGTTAGGCTCGCGCGTGGTGTCATAGTCAAGCCGCTGGATGTGTGCAGTGGTGCCCCATCGCGGCTAACGATCGTCACGTCGTATCTGCGCTTGTCGCTATCTGCTGCTGCAGTCGTTTGTCGCGCGTGGTCAAAAACCTCCAGTGGTCCGATTACATCGAGGCTTTGAACCTCGGGGTAGGCAAGAATTACGATGTTGCGTACCGCGAGAGCGTTGTGCATTACTTAAATCGTGGCCGATACGCACTCGATGTGCAAGAACCTGTTCATCATTTGATCCAGCCATTGCTGAAGTGAGACGGAGCCAGGGCTCGCACTCGGGCCAGGTCTCGCCCGTGTGCTAAGTGTGTAGTTGGTGGTCGGTTCAAACTTCGCCGGTCCACTGGACCCGGAGAGAGCAGAGCCCCGTTCACACACATCAACCCGCGAGAGGCCCACGATACACCGCCATCACATTGACAGAAAGGTCCTCCTTCTTAGAGAGTGACTAAATGACTTGGTGGGCATTTACGCTGCACTTGGCCCTGGCAATTCTGGTTACGTTCATCACCACCCACAGGCTCGGTCGTCTGGGGAGGCGTATCCACCAGCCTCCAGTTGTAGGTGAGCTCATCGCTGGACTCCTACTCGGGCCGACCCTGCTCGGCGCACTCCCAGGAGATCCCTCGCGAGTAATCTTTCCGAGTCAAGTCACGAGCGTGCTGACTACGGTGGGACAGATAGGGATCATCCTCTATATCTTCCTCGTTGGCCTCGATCTGAACACACTGGGGGACGCTGGGCGGGGCCGCGACGTGATCACAATCTCCCTGTCTTCGTTCCTAGTGCCTTTCGCGCTGGGCGCGCTGCTTGGCGCCCAACTCTACAGCTCCCACCGGTTCGTGGCCGGCCATGAGGTGGCTCCACTCGCGTTTGTCCTGTTCACCGGCACAGCGATGGCGATGACCGCCTTTCCCGTCCTTACACGCATCCTTCACGACAGCGGGCTACAGCGCCACCGCATTGGTGGGTTGGCGATCAGCTGCGCTGCGATCATCGATGTGCTCGGATGGTTCCTACTAGCGGTCGCGGTCGCGGTCGCGAGCTCGACTGGAGCGAAGGGCCTAGTGCTAATAGTCGTGGAGGGGGCAGCCTTCATAGTCGTCCTACTCGTGTTCATACGACCCTTCCTCGCCCGGCTTATTGCGACGCAAACCACATCCCACGGGTCTGCGCACTGGTTCGTGGTTGTAATCTTGGCGATGATGTTTGCCTCGGCGGCCATCACAGACGCGATCGGCTTGCACCCCCTGTTCGGCGCGCTGCTATTCGGTGCAATATATCCGCGCCGCGAACCCGTATCGACAATGGCGCTCGAAGCTAGGCTCCATCCCCTCACTCTCTGGGTGCTCTTGCCGTTCTACTTCCTGGTGCCAGGCCTACACGTGAACCTACGCGAAGTGCGACATGGCGGGCTCTTGCAACTCGCCCTTATCTTCGCGGTGGCATGCGGAGGCAAGCTCGCCGGTGCGGTGGGAGCCATGCGTGCCCGTGGCTACAGCTGGCATGACGCGGCCGCGATGGGCACGCTTATGAACACGCGCGGGCTCATTGAGCTCGTAATCCTGAGCGCTGGCGTCTCGGCGCACGTACTCGACGCCAAGCTCTACGGCCTGATGGTGGTAATGGCGCTAGTCACAACGATGACAACTGGGCCGATGCTGCGGTTGCTCTACGGGCGGCGACTCGTGCCGAAAGGTATCGACCGCACATTGTCCGACGTGGTCGTCCAATCGTTCTCGGTGGTGGACATCGATTAACAACCAAGGCTCCATTGGCGTGTCACTTTGCCACCTCGCCCGCGAGCTGGCTCGACTCGAGCGCTGCGCGCGGTTGTGGCGCTGTCATGAGCAGCGCCACAAGCCCCCCAGCGAAGAGGCTTGCCGCGGCGACGAAGAACGCCGCATGCCCCAGGTCGACCGCCGTCGACGCGGTTGCGACGCTCGTGATTGCGAAAACGAGTGCTACCCCGATCGCGCCGCCAACCTGACGAAACGCGGCATTGATGCCACTGGCCAGCGCAAATGCCGTGGAAGGCGCCGAAGTCAACGCGGCCCCGACGAGCCCGGTCAGCGCAACCACGCTGCCCGCACTGTAGACGAGCTGGCCGGGCAGCCACTCCGTGACGTAGTGGGGACTGCCCCCAGTCATGAGTGCAACCAGCAGGAGTCCACTGCCCGCAACAAACGAGCCGATTACGCTTACCCAGCGCGGGCCGTAACGCTGTGCGAGCCGCCCGGCGGGCGCGCCCACGACAGCGCCGATGAGAGCACCGGGGATAAACGCGAGCCCAGTATCGAGAATCGACCACTTCCAGATCGTCGTCAAGTAGAGGACCGCCTCGATCACGCTCCCGTAAAAGGCGATCGCCACCAGCAGTGAGCAGAGGTTGGCGATTGTGAACATTCGGTTGCGGAATAGGTCAAGGTCCAGCACCGGCGCCGCGTGGCGGCGCGACCGTACAAGGAACAGCGGCAGTGTGACCGCAGCGATCGCGAAGCAGGCGAGCGTGCGAGCGTCTCCGAGGCCCCAGTTCGGGCTCTTGAGGATTCCCAGGATGAGTAGTGTCAGCGCTGCCGCTTGCAGAACGGCCCCAAGTGCGTCGGGGAACGGCGTGTCTCGAGCGAGCGGCTCATCGGTGCGTAGCAGCCGGAAAGCGTATGTGATGGCTCCCAAGGCAACTGCGACGTTGAGGTAGAAGATCCAGCGCCAGCCGAATTCGTTGACAATGACGGCCCCGATCGTCGGAGAAAGCGCCGTAGCCAACCCAACTACTGCCGCGAGCACGCCGATCGCCGTCTTGCGCTCCAGTGAGGGAAACTCCGCGAGCATGATCCCCTGCCCGGCAGGAATCACCATAGCGGCTGCGAGCGACTGCACTGCGCGCGCGGCTATCAGCACCCCGACCGACGGCGCCGCACCGCAAACCAATGAGGCCAGCGCGAAGAGCGCAAGCCCGGAGACGAACATACGCCGCCGGCCGTAGCGGTCGGCGAGCTTCCCGGCGACGACGAGCGCCGCTGCAAACCCGATGAAGTAGACGTCCAGCGTCCAGGCCAACGTCGCAGCGGGGATGCCGGGGAACGTGCGGCGGATATCCGGATAGGCAACGCTGACGACCGGGGCATCTAGGAAGGCCATAAAGGACCCGATCGAGATGAGTAGCAGGACCCTCCACTTACGTACCATCAGCCACATCTCCACTCGCGAGCTTGCAGAAACTCAGTGAGTCTACATCTGTAGCCAAGGGTCTCAAAAAAACGCCAGTTGCGCTCCGTGGGTGAAGTGAAGGAGATGCACCCCGCGTTGCGCCAAGGGCTTCCGGCATCTTGACGACTGGACTCCAGAGGAGGCGATAGCGACGTAGGCGGAACAAGGGTATGGGCCAGGCTGCCGGGTCTGAAGTTGGTCCCGCCGATCTGGCGGTGTTTGGCTTGGTTCTCGCGGCTTGTTGGTGCCACGATCACTATGGCTACCAGTCGAGTGCGGCATGATCCGCCCAATACACCTCCTTTGTGTTTGCCTGACGGCTGGTCGGCGCCGGCGACGACCACTACAAACTAAGGGACCTACCACTTGGTGTCGTTGTCGTGTTCGTCCGCAGTAATGAGCGATGAAGGTTAGGCCTCCGTCCTACTACCGACCTACCGACACTAAATCGCGCGACCTTCGGGTTCCGCTTCGGCTACCGAGCGTGCATGAATAACAACACCCGAGCCGTACGGCTGACCCAGAGTTGAGCCATCCTGGCGAACCAGATACCGCGCCGTGAGATCGGCAGATTCATATATCGCGTCCGCGCGCAATTTGAACCGAGCAAGTGTCTGGTTAACACACCCCTCAGGGATGCCCCACTTCAGCGGCTCATCCATCGCCGCGGCCCGGCGACGCCCCTGATGCGCTCCGAAGTATTCACGTGATCCGTCAACCGCCTCCGCCCACACAGCATCGAAAAGGATCGACGTGCGCAAGTTCTCATGACTCGACACCCACTCCAGCACCGCTCCTACGGAACTCTCCGCAAGGTACATACTGACCCCCGACCAGACGAACAGCGTAGCTGCTCTCGTGTCGTGTCCCGCCGCAGCAAGCTGCTCGCCGAGGTCATCGTGGCCGAAATCGACCGCTACAAACCGCACGTGTTCAGGGACGCTACCAAATATACGGCGGAGCTTGGATAGCTTATTCGCCTGGCTGCTCGGATGGTCAACCTCGATCACTCGGACATCTCTCAGCTGGCCTTTTAGACGATAAGCCGTCGAGTCCAGGCCGGCACCGAGCATCACGACTTGCTGAAGTCCTGCGCGAAGCTCGGTCAGCAAGATTTCGTCGATCAGGTGGCATCGCGCAACCAAATAGGGATAGGTGCCAGGCGCTCTGCGAGTGGCCGCCCTTATAAGCAACGGTCGCGTCAATCCGTGTCGGGCCAAACTGGTGACGTTGAACCCACCGAGAAACTCACGGGCGAGGCTGTCCGGGCAGCGAACCGTCGGATCCCGCTCGAGCGCCCCTGCCGCCCGTAGACTCGCCGCCCCCTCTGCCGAGCTACGTGCGCGAAGGGGGTTGAGACTTCTCTCACCGATGGCCATGACCAGCCCACACAACGGTCCAGCTCAACATAGCCCAACCCTCGTTATCCGCTAACCAAGGCGCTGTCGTGCCAAAGGCCACGCAGCATCTCGGTGGCCCGTGCGATCGAGTCCTCTCGTCCAGTTCCGGGAGGGTCGCCGGACGGCTGACTACCAATTGTAAACGTCAGCGGGTCCACATCAGCGGGATCTGTGTCGTGACCAACCCGCCGGGCAGCTCCCGCCATGATCACCCGCGCCACATCTTCCACGAACTTGAGGTTTTCGTTCAGGCGCGTCCGCAGTGCATTGTGGTCCAGCTTCTCGAACAGGACCTCCTCAAATGCCGTGATAACCTTGATGTCGTCGCCGGTCACGTCAACGAAATGAGCTTGGTCGACGCCCGGATCAGCCTCGTCCCATTCGCAGAAGAACGCCTGCATACGATGGCTTAGGGTTTTGATGCGGCCGTAATCCTCGACCGTCGCCTCCTCCATGAAGTATACGTCTGTCAAGCCGCCGTTGTGGTGGAGGATGCCGAAGACAGCGAAGTACAAAAATGGATCCCAGACGCTCTTTGCCGACCACACCTGAGGGTTACCCATGAGGACATACTGGTTCTCCCATATGACGAGTAGCGATTTGTAGAGCCCGAGGTAGAAGAGGTTCGAGCGTGCCGCAAGGTCGGCAATCGGCTTGCCAGCGAGATCCTCCACAATCATGTTCGTGACGTAAGTGTTGGAAAGCGAAATAAAATCCCCACCAGGAGAGTAGAGCGGGTCGTTAAAGACGCCTGCATCACCAGTCAATGCCCAGCGGTCGGCAGAGAAGACCTGCTGGCATCCGTGTGAGTAATGTTTTAGCATATGGAAGTCTTGGAGTGAGTCGCGGCGATCAGCGACTGCGCGCGCAAGCTCCGGCTCGTGAACCTCGAGCCAGCTCAACAGCTTCTCGAAAGTGTTAATCTCCTCGAGGGCAACGTACTTCGGGTCCGATACGAGTCCCACACTTATCGATCCGGACACCAGTGGAATCAGCCACACCCAGTAACCGCGGCCCATCAGGTGATTCGTCGAACGCCAACGCTGTTCGTTGGGTACGCGGCCAAGCCACTCAGCGACGTCTGAGGCAGAAGGCACCGGCTGCTCATACTCGATCAGTCTATCCATTGTGATCATCTCACCCAGCCTCATCCAGACCGCGTTGCAATCGTGAGAAACAGGTTCGTGTAGGCTGAGCTTATTCTTGACGATGCCACGTCGGCCACTCGCGTCCACGACCCACCGCGTACTCACCGAGCAACTGTCGTCGCTGCTAGAGATCGTGACCGTGTGGCTACCCGCTGGATTGAGCTCAAGACTGTGTACTCGGCAGCCATGGCGAAACTCGGCGCCGTCCGCGACTATGGCCTTTCCCAGCGCATTCTCGAAGACACCGCGGTCGATCTGAAAAGTTTTGGCTGGGAGGTAGTCGCTGGGTCCCGCCTCTGCGCGCCGGGAGAGTGGCGGCGGCGGTACCTGCGCGGAGGGGAAGAATCGGAGGCCCATCTTCCGGATCTGCGAGCTGGACAGGTGCTCGCTCAAGCCCAAGGTCTCGGCGAAGTAGTAAGCAGACATCTCAACGAGCGACTCGCCGACCTTGTGAGCGGCGTTAGGCACCGGATGGGTCATACGCTCCACGACCAGCACCTTTGTTTCGGGTCGCCGCCGAAGCAGTTGGCGGGTGAGCGCGAGGCCTGCAAGCCCACCACCCATTACGACGACATCGTACTCCGAGCGATCCGTGTGCACGCTTGTTCACCATCCTAGTTTCATCGACGTGACAATGTAGGTTGAGATACGGGGAAGTGATCCATAGTAAGGAGCTGTTGGACCATTGTCCAACAGCTCGCGACACGTAGCCTTGATGTATACGGATTTTCAGGAATGTTGGTAAGAACATCGGGTCGGCACTTTGAGTGGAGCGCCGTGATGAGCATGTGTCGCCGATCAGCTCTTAGGTGCGGCGAGAGTGGCCGAGGTCACTGGAATTCACATCCTGGTTCAGCAGTTCAATGGGTTCAATATGGGGAGTAGGTACCGCAACTCGATCCCGCCAGCGTGAATGTTAACCATTCCCGAACCTTGTCCGAGCGGTGAACGGGAACAGAGGAACTGCAGATGTCTGCGTTGGATATCGCCGATGTCCCGTTCGGGCCGAGGTGCTGGCCAGGGCGCTCGCTCATCGGCGTGTACCGTACGAGGCTCCAAGGCCTACTGTCGTATTACGAAGAAAGTCCCAGTACCGTGTGCATGGAGTATGCCAGCGTGGTCGACCACCTGCGCCTCAGCACTGGCCACCCGGCCTCCCAGATGGACGATTCGCCCATTGGCTCGAACGGCACCAGTCTCTTTCGTGATCGGTCGAATCATGTTGATGTTGACCTCGAGCGTTGCCATTCCGACCTTGGCGGGCAAGCGCGTCTGGATGACCGCACCCATGGCGGCGTCAAGCAGTGCCGCAATGACACCGCATTGCACAGCGCCCGTGAGGTCGTAGTGAAACTCCCCCGGATGGAGGGTGATGACCGCATGTCCGTCGCCAAACTCGGTCAGAGCCATGTCGAGCGCCAGCGCCAGAGGCGCCTGTGGCTCCTCACCGGCGGCATACAGAAGCATGCGTTCCATCGGGGTCATTGTGAATCCCTGCTCAGCGGAGATCACAGGGTCCTCCCAAGTGATCGTCCGTGTACGCATAGGGCCGTCCACAGTTATATGGCTCACCGAAATCGCCTCGAGGGTGACGGGCTGCAGCGAGTCGGCGTCCGAAGCGCTCATGGGTGCTTGACCAGACACATGCTAGTCCCATACGCATACAGCTTTCCTTGCTCGTCCATAAGCTCTCCCCTCATCGTGGCGATCTCGTCTTCGAGACGAACGACCTCGCCCGAGCACGACAGGATGCCACAACCGGACGTGATGATTCGCGTGTATGCAACCTTTAGCTGGGTCGTGGTGTAGCTAGCCTCTGGAGCCAGCCTGGAGTAAAGCGCCATGCCCATTGCGGCATCCAGCAGACTTGCCGCGACGCCGCCGCTTACGATACCAAGCGAGTTGTAGTGCATTTCCTGTGGAACAAGGCTGAGCACGACGCGGCCATCCTGGGACATCGAAGGAAGATCGCTGCCGATCAAGATGAGTGCTGGTGGCAACGGGAGCTTGCCGTCGGCGATGGCGCTCACGACCTCGACACCGGTCATCTCTCTCGCTCTCTTCGCTGTCAGAGCGTGATCCTCCCACGTGACAGTCCGGACGCGCGGCGTTTCGGCGCGACCGTCCAAAGATGATTGCTCACTCACTGCGTATCCCCACTGCCGTTTGCGGATTGAGCGCTTTGCCGGGATGACCGGCCACCGCGACCGCCGCGGAGCTGTGGTGGCTGCCCAGCGCTAGACAAACGACAGCTGTGGCCATAGCCATCGCCGCCCCGCACACCCACGCCAAGTGAAATGCCGCGTACGCTCCACTCTCCTGAGCCGGACCCAAGATCGTCACAACGAGAGCGACACCGAGGACGGCCCCGGTTTGGCGTGTCATCGTGTTAACGGCGCTTCCCACCGCAAACCGGTTAGGTGTTAGCGAGGCGACCGAGGCCCCGGCCAACGTGGGGAACGCAGCACCGATGCCGACCCCAGTAAGCACTGCGCCAGGAAGCCACTCGCGCAGGTAGGAAGGTGTGACCCCGATGCGTAGCGCATACCACCCCGCACCCGCTGTGTAGAGAAGCACAGCCGGAACTACCAGCAGGCGTTGTCCGTAGCGATCCACGAGATGTGCTGCCACAACTGCACTGGGAACGGCCGTCAGCGATGTCGTGGCCAGTGTCAGTGCTGCCTTTAGAATCGAGTAACGCCACACAGTCGTCAGGAAAAGGACATTGCCAAGGAGGAAGCCGTAGAAGGCGACCGCGAGCATGAAAGTACCGAGATTTGCTACCGCGACCGACCGTATCTGAAACAGCTTGAGATCAATAACCGGTGCTCGATGGCGATGAGAACGCAGCAGGAATAGAGGGATCAGCACGGCCGCGGCCGCGAGGGAGCTCAGGACGCGCACATCACCCCAGCCCCATTCTCTCGCTTGCACGAGCCCAAGAGCGAGTAGACCCATGCCTGCGATCGCCAAACCCACGCCGACCAGGTCCGGCAAGGAAGATGCCAGCTGGGCATTCGCATTCGCGAAGATACGCCGACCGCCAAGCCATGCCACTAGGCCAATCGGCACATTCACGAGAAAGACCCAACGCCAGTCTGCCACTTCGATCAGGAGCCCACCCAAGGTAGGCCCAAGGACTGTGGCTACAGCAGTCGCACCACCCAATAGACCGATGGCTCTCGCACGCCGCGACAGCGGGACGCTCGCCAACAGCAAGGCCAACCCGCTCGGCACGAGCGCAGCTCCAGCAGCCGCTTGCACGGCGCGGGCTGCTATCAGCACCGCGAGACTCGGCGCAAGAGCGCATACCGTCGATGCAGCCGAAAACAACAGCAGTCCGCTCAGAAACAGCCGCCGCCGACCGATTACATCCGCCATCCGGCCCGCCGGCACTATCAACGCTGCGAACACGATGTTGTAGGCACCCAGCACCCAGCTGATCTGCGCGCGAGACGCATCCGGAAAGGAGTGTTCGATACTCGGAAAGGCTATGTTGACGATCGTGGCGTCCAAAAAGACCATGAACGATGCCGCAGACGTCACGCCGAGGACCTTCCTCTGGTGAGTACTCAGTCGATCGGCGACGCTATCCAGGTGACCTGTGCTCATGGCCTCAGCGACGGCGACGGCGCACCAGCAAGACGACACAGTTCGCGTCTGGGAAGACGCTCGACGGACCATCGGGGCTGGCGAGAGCTCGATGTCGAGTGTGAGCTACATGCGCTGATAGGCATGCGTTGACTATCGCGACAAACGGACTGGGTTGCAAATTTTTTCGCTCTCCCGACGCCGGTCCAAAAACTAAACATCTGACGGGTGGCGGTTCGGTCTGTGGACTCCAGAGATGCGCGGCGGCTGGCGCCGGAGGCGCAAGAGGAGCTCCGTAAGCGGGCGGCTTGGCACCCGGTTCGCTCAAGACTACCGGCCGCTACCAGCGCTCGTGGGGCAGAACCCTGAGATGGTCGGACGCTGGCTACAGCCGCGCTCGCCCAAGATAGAGGTCGCGCTCCCGCGAGAGTCACTGATCCGGTGGGCAGATGCGCTGGAATCACAATCCGCCCGCACCTCCAGACCGTGATCAATCGACGGTTCCGTGCTCGACGTCGTCGATAAAGTTCAGCAAAAGGCGCTCGAAGCGAACGGTCGCCTCGAAGTAGGGTACGTGACCGGCGTGCGGGATGATCGTGGCGCGTGCATTCAGGAACAGGCGGGCCAGCTCTTCGATCGACCTAGAGCTATTGAGGAAGTCACCCTCGCCCGCGCCTATGAGCGTCGGGCACTTGATCTCTTTGAGCCGTTTGGGATCATCTCTCGTCGTCAACGAGACGGCGAGATTTGTTTCGAGCTGCCGCTGAGGGTTGAATGCATGAAAGCGCTCACGCAACGCGAGATATGCGGCGCTGCCACCGTGCTCGATTGTGTGGTCCGTGAACACGAGCGGGTAAAAATGTTCAAACAGAGCACGCGGACCACCTGCCTGAAGCGTTCTTAGCCATGAGCGGGTCAGATACTTGCGGCGCCTGTGACCGAGCGAGTTAAAATACGGCCCGAGCAGCACCAGTCCGCGCACACGCTCGGGGTGGGCAAGGGCGAAGTCGCGGCAGATAAGCGTCGAGATCGATGTCCCGAGCAGGTAGGTCTTCTCTATCTCGAGCACATCCAGCAACGCCAGCAGGTCGCCGACATGATCGGCCAGTGCGAACTCACTCGCGATCTGCGTCGAGGCCCCTTGATTGCGTAGGTCATAGGTTATTACTCGTGTGCTCTCGACAAGTTTCGTCGTAAAGTTCTTCCAGAGCGGCCCAACGATGTACATGTTGTTGACGATGCATAGCGGTGGTCCATCGCCGCGCATCTCGTAGTAGATCTCGACATCGTCATCCCGTTTTAGGATCTGTGCCGCGTCGTAGCCGGAGCCGTACGCGTCCTTGATATTTTTAGTGAAATGCTGACTTAGCACGACATTCTCGCCCACGGAGCCCCGCCGTCTTTTGATGACACTATGACCTCAGAGACTAACATGAGGGGTTTCTCCAGGCGAGTGGCCATGGGTCTGATTCGGCTCAATTAATGATGAGAGCTGCCGACGACTATCCGCCAACCGTCATCGGCAGACGAGCGAGCCACCTCCGGAGTACCAAAATCGTGACTGACGGGTTGCGCCAAAGAAAGACAGGCATCATCGATGACGCAGGATAAGAATGCTCTCGCAGCGTATGCTTCGGCTCGCAGAGGTGGCCCCTGAGCGCCAGCTAGACCTCGGTGGCGGTGTGCGCTCAGTCGCGATTCTGGGTGGGCCGGGCCCTTGGCCCGAGACTGACCTCTCCTACTCGTACATGCTCTAGCCGGTGAGCTATCCGGTCGGCGAGTGTCCGTCCCCAGTATCGCTCGAGCAACCACAGTCCCAAGTCGATGCCCGACGTAATACCGCCCGAAGTGACGATATCGCCATCATCCACCACTCGTGCCTGCACGATTTCCGCGCCCGTGGCCCGAAGACCCTCAAGCGCACTGTGATGCGTTACCGCCGGTCTCCCTTGCGTCAGCCCAGCGGCTGCCAAAAGCATGGCACCCGTGCACACCGACGCTATAGTCGCCCCCTGGCTATGAAGGTCCGCCAAAGCGGCAGGAAGCTCGCCTCGCTGCGTTTCTAGGAAGGCGCCTTGGCGTTGCGCCCAGCCTCCCCCTGGGACCACGACGAGATCCCATCGCTCGCCAAGTCCTGTTTGAGAGTGAATGATAGCGGCGTTGCTTGCGGTTACCTGACTAGGGCCACCGATGGACGCAAGCCGCACCTCCCAGCCGCACTCCGAGGTTGCCATCTGCATCACCTCGTAGGGCCCCAGGGCATCCAACTCGTCGAAGCCGGGGTAAATAACAACAGCCACACGCACTCTGGCTCCTGTATTCACCGGCCGGTCACCGCCTTTCTGTTGCTCCTGCGACACCGGTCCGACGATACCACTCCGTTTTGCCTCGTGCTCCCGTACCCGTGAGCTCAGTCGGGTCACCAGCCGACGGCAATCTCTCACTTGTGGCGAGCGCGCTTGATGCGCGCGATCAGCTCCACAAAAAAGCTGCCATAACCATCGCTCCCAGGCCGATCCATGACGGAACGCTGGATACAGGCTCTAACTTGCCCTTGCCGGCACGTCGAATGCCCTACTGCGACTCATGTAGGAAACATGCCAAGCGACAAACTTCGACAATCGGTCAAGAGGTAGTGGCTCGTCCGATGCCTCAGCTCCCACGACCAGCTCTGTGTGCGAGCGGTCGAAGTGCTTATGAGAGCCGATATACGAGCGGTAGAAATGAAAACGCGCGTCGACTTCGCCATCGATGGATGTGAACTGACGATCGCTATCCACGAAGCGAGGTGTTCGCATCCCAAGGGCGTCGACAATCGCCTGCGCCACCTCGCCAACCGACGGAGGCGAGGCATTGGTGAGATGAAACACGGTCTCGCTGCACTCAGATGTTCCGATGCTGACGGCGTTGCGCGCCACTACGTCCACCGGAATCAGATCGAGCGGCGCCGTAGGGTCGGCACGCAGGCGAAGAGGACGCAAGCTGAGAAACCGGCCGAGTCGCTGGCTGACCTCCAGCTGGAGGTCTCGCAAGTTCTTGGTGACTCCGTACATGCCTGTGAATGCCGTGGCGCCGTAGGTACGACTATGGCCGATCACGACGCTCGGACGCAGAATACGCACGTGCCTAAAAGGCGCGTCAGCAACCAACTGCTCCGCAAGCACCTTGCTCTCCTCGTACACGTTGTTTACCGCGAGGTCCTCTACATCTGAAAGCGTCTCTTTGATCACGCCCTCTCGTGTCCCCGCAACGTAGGCCGTGCTGATGTAGTTGAACGTATCGGCGTTGACCTCCTCCGCTAGCCGAAGGATCTCTTGCGTGCCAGAAACGTTGTTCCGCAGGACCTCGTGGGCGGCGTCATCTTCATACCTGAGCGATGCAGCGGCGTGCCATACATGAGATACCTGCCCAATCTCGTCGCCCGACACCCCACATCGGGCCTTTGTGATATCGCCCGCGATGACGTGACACCGGCTCTCGAGATCCTGCACATCGTGCTCAACGCCGTACAGCGATGCCGCGTATCGCAGAGCATCCAACACGCGGTCGCGCGCCTCGCGTGCCTGCGCCGGTCGCGCGATAAAGACCAGCTCATCGGATGTACGACCGAGGAGCTCCAGCGCAATCCCACCCCCTACAAAACCAGTGGCACCCGTGACCAGATGTCTCTTACTCATCGACTCCTCCTAGGTTTTTTGGTTGCCGAAGCGATCACCGCTGCATCCGCCTTGATCTCCGCGTCCTGCTCCATTCCAAAGACCTGAACCACGAGTGGCCAGGAGTCGACCATGCGCAGAACGCCCTGCAGGCGCTCGACCGAGAAGCCCCCAACAGATGTCGTCGCAATGGCAGCTAGGCTCGCCTCCCGATACAGGTCCGCACAGACAGCGCCGGCCGCGATGGCAGCGACCCGGAAGCCCTCATGCCCATGCGCTTCGAGCTCGCGGAGATCGATCTGGAGTACCAGTGCAAACGCACACTCGTTTACAACCGTCTGGTTCTGACAGGCGTCCGCCAGGCGCTCGCTGGCCTCCCGCGCGTGCGGGAACTGGCGGGTCGTGTTCCCGATTTCCCCAGTTGGATCCAGGCTCCTCGAGCTTGTCGGCCACCCAGTGACACGCGGCGATACGACGTTAGCGCTAAGTCTTGGGCCGCCACTCTCATCCAGCCGACGCAGCACCTCGGCGCACCGAGTGGTGATTGCCGCGGCGACCTTGCCGTCGAGCTGCTTCGGTACAAACGTCGCTGCCGATCGCCGCCTTTCCGTTGCCATTTGGAAGGCACGCTCTCCCATCGCTTCAGGCAGCGGTAGAGGCAGCGGGAAACTATGGGCTGACAGTGTCCTTTGATGAAACCGTGTTATACGGGTGAATACGGGGCTTAGAATCGGTGCGTGCAACCCGTGGCCATTAGCGGCCGACAAGGTACGCGTCAGCCTGGGCATTTCGACGGTACTCGAGTCGCTGTCGCGGAGCCTCATGCTGAGGAGTGCGCCTTCGCCTTGGCGGATGCCAAGCTGCCGCTCGTGGGCCGGAGTGAGCGACCGAGGCGTCATCGCGATGTCCAAGCCGTGGCAGCGTGCTGCTACCGCCAGATTGCAGGCAACGTTGCCTGCGTCCAGCAGGCAGTAGAGGTAGCACCTCGTCCCATATCGTTGCGCCGAGCGCCATAGGACGGAGCCGAGGACCACCACCGGCGCCTGCTCCTCCACGTTGAGCCAGTGAGCGAGGTCCTCGATATGGGGCCGCGTCAGCCGGTAGTAGACGTGCGCTAGAAAATCGTAGTAGTAGACGGCACAGTCGCCGACTGCCCGGCTGAGCACAAAGCACTCTGTGGGGTAGAGAGCACCTGCGGAGGGGGAACGCCGCGTCGGTCGGTCGGTGGTCGCCTGATCCGGCGTACGAAAGCCATAAGACCACTCAAGCAGCGCGGCAAGCCGCAGAAGCTGGGGATGCGCCTGCGGTGAGAGCGGTTCCGGCGAGTCACTGTGAAATCGCAGCATAGGATCCATCGGATAGGAGACCCTGCGGACCTCCGAGTAACGCGAGTTCACCTCGAACAGAGCGATGTCAGACGTCACTCTCGCGGTTGTAGACGCTAGTGCTTGGTCGCCCGGGCGAGCTCTGCCCGCCAGGCCGGGAGCGACGCTTACCACTCCGCTGCCTCAGCGGACCGCGACCGGACCTCGCGCACCCGATAGTCCCAGTAGGACTTTATGGCGGTACCGCTGTAAATGAACTCGCGCTTCTTCTCCACATCATCGGGCGTAGCCGACGCATAGGGTATGCCAGCACTCTCAGCAATCAGCTGGAGCTTGGCGGCCCGCTCCAGCAGCCCCGCAGCAATGGCTGCCTCCCGGACCGTCTTCCCCACCGCCAGCAGGCCATGGTTGCGTAGGAAAGCACCTGGCGCGGCACCCAATGTCTGGGCGATTGCACGTCCGGTATCCATATCAAGGACCGTATTGCTCGTCTGGGTGAACCTTGGAATGCGGCCACTGAAATACGCTCCGTCGTGGGATACCGGCTTCAGCTCGAGATCAGTGGCGCCGAAGACCAGGCTATAGGGGGCGTGGCTGTGCACAATCGCGCCAACATCCTCCCTCGCCTCATAGATTGCGAGATGCAGCGGTAGCTCGGGCGGCGCAAGTGGATGTGCATCCGCTAGAGACTGATTCATGCCGATCGAGACCATGTCCGTCGGAGTGGCCTCGCTAAAACCGACAAGTGCGCCCTTGATGAGAAAGCGAGCAGCAGTCGGCAATCGACCAGAAACCTGCCCTTGATTGAGATCGTCGTGACCGTCACACGAAAGTATCCGTGAGGCCAAAGCGAGGTTGACCGCCATCTTTCGCTCTGCGTTAGACATTGTTGTGGGAGGACTGACGACAACTGTGGACTGTGACATTCGGCTACTCCTTATTTGGCCCGATCGGCGTGCGATCAAGCGAGCCGTAGTGGCTCGTTGTGGTTCCATACATCGTGCATCGTCCAGAGGCCAGGGCTATCCGCCGCGAGGAGCCAATGGGCTGCCGTGATGGCTCCCCTAGCCGCCGCACGAAGATCGGAGACAGCATGCATCAGTGTGAGTGTCTCGCCCTCGCTCGCGAGCGTTACGGAATGGTCGCTTACCGGAGGCCCGTCTCGGATGACGAATACCTGGGGATCTTCAATGCCATAGGCGTGACAGGCATATTCCAGCCTCCGGCAAGTCGCACTTGGACGCTCCTTCTTGCTACGTGGGTGTCGATCGGTCACGGACGCCTTCCACTCTTGACGGTTCTCGATGGCGCCAGCCGCCGCCTGGAGCGCTAGAAGCTGCAGATGGTGACCCCATGCGAGGTTCGGAGCAATCACCACGGGGACACGGTCGCCCAGCGTTGCTACTAACTCCAGCGCCTCACCGTCAAGCCCGGAAACCGCCTCCACCAGTGCGATCCCTGCCGCCGCGCAATATTCGACGACGCGGCGCAGCGCGGGAGGTCGCGAGGCATCTATGACCACCTCAGGGCGGCTTCGTTCGAGCCAACTATCGCCGCCCGCGGAAAGCGTGAGCTGCCACCCGGCTGAACGTGCCTCCTTTACGACTTGACTTCCCAGCCGTCCGCCGGCACCGATGACTCCGACGCTGCGCATCATCGCCCGCGCTCCTTTTCGATGTGCGCTGCGATCATGCCGAAAGAGCGCAGCACCGAGTCGTCGACTTCGTCGTCCCACTCGATCCCGAACTCGTCTTCGATGGCGACGAGAAACTCGAGCATTACCAACGAATTCACTCCCAGGCGCCGGATGGAATCCTCCCCGGCATCCTCTCGGCTTGGGCGCATAGCTCCGCTGGTCAGCTCTTCAAGGAGATCCATCAGACGTCTTGTGATCCCGCTTACCCCTGTCGCGGTCGTCATCTCCTCACCTCGCTTACGCCAACGTCATCCAATGCGTCCGCTAGGCGCCCAATAGAGATCTTTCCGGTCGACGATCGGGGCAACTCTCTGACGATCGCGATTCGCTGCGGCACCTTGTATGGCGCCAGCTCTTCCACACACCGCGCAAGGACTTCCTCGCGCGAGACTCCTGTGGCCTCGACGTATGCGGCTAGCTCGGGGCGCTTTTCTCCGGCCTCTGCGACTACGACGGCGTCGTGGACTCCCGCTATCGCTGTAAGTACTGACTCCACCTCGGTGGGCTCGATCTTGCGCCCCTCGATGTTGATCTGGCGTCCGACCCGTCCGGTCAGATGGAGACGGTCGGCACTATCCAGATGGCCGAGGTCCCGAGTCACGTAGCGGCCATGCGAATCGATATCAGCCGTGAGGCGAGGGTGATCGTCATCGAGAAAGTCCTCGGCCATTGACTCGGTTCTCACCCTGATGCGCCCGGGGCGTCCGGGCGCGACATTCCGTCCCGCCTCATCTGTCACTGCGATTGAGACGCCAGGGAGTGCACACCCCACGGAGGTGGCATCGCTCCCGTCATTAAAGGTGCATGGGCCAACTTCGACGAGACCATAGTAGTCACACAACACACCAGGCGATCTCTCGCGCCATGCTTCCTTGATATCCATCTCCAAGCGGGAGGCAGAGCTGATCGCAAGCCTGAGGCGCCCGAGATCGGCATCGGCGGTGTTGGTTGCCATTAGCTGGCGATAGACGAATGGGAATGCCACGAGCACGGTGGGGTCACAGGCGCGGAAAGTGCGTGCCATCGAACGAGGCATCAAACGTCCGCGATGAAACACCAGTCGCGCGCCCGAGAGAAGAACCGGGAAAAGAGCGGCGTTGAAGGCGAGGCCGTTGTTCAGCGTAGCCAAGCACAGGACTCGATCACCGGGCCCATAACCGGTCGCCGCTGACCAGCTGCGCGCCGCCGCGATCAGCGCATCTTGTGAGAAGCCAAGACAGCGCGCGGTGCCGGTTGTTCCCGAGGTAAAGCGGCCAAAGGCGATGCGGTCGTTGTCGCAGAGCCTCGGTGCCCTGATGGTCTCAACCGCCTCGAAATCCGCGAAGCTGTCCGTCGCCGTGTCAACGCCGTGAGGTACCCGCCCGTGCCACACTGCTGTCGCGACCCCACATCGCGACATCAATGCCGCGATCTCGGTGGCTGTCCATGCCGGATCAGCCAAGATCGGGATGCGGTCGCGCCCGATCGCTCCCAGGATGAAAGCGACTGACTGAGGCGTGTTACTCGGAACGAGCACGACCGCTGCTCTCGCTGGGACGAGCGTCTCGATCCAACTTCCCAACGTCTCCGCCTCGGCCTGTAGGTCGTCGAGTGACCAGCGAATGTCGCCGGATTCCAGTGCAACGGCACCTCTGCTCTCACTCGACAAGCGAGCCAGGATGTCGCTCAGCTTGGTATCAGTTGTGTCCGAGCTGGCAGATGCCATACCAGCCGCTGTCGTGACATCGTTCGCGGTGCCCATACCTTTCAGGACCCTTCCACGCTGTGTTGGAGGGACCGCTCAAGCTCCACTTCCTCGATGAACTTGAGGACTAGTTCCTCGAAATGGTCGGTCGCCTCGAAATACGGAATGTGCCCGGCATAAGGAAGGATCTCTGCCCGTCCGCTGGGAAATAGCTTCGCAAGACCATGGACAGATGCGGGACTGCTAAAGAAATCAGCCTCGCCCGCGGCCACAACGGTTGGACAGCGCACGCCGGCGAGCTTCTTGGGCTCATCGGTAGTGGTCAATGATGCCGCAAGGTTCTTTTCCAGCTGGCCGTGAGAGTTCAGGGCGAGGAAGCGGTCACGCAGAGCGAGGTAGGCGGGGCTTCCGCCGTTCTCTACCGTCTGGTCGCTGAACACCAACGGATAGAAGTGATCAAAGAGTGCTCGCGCGCCCCCACGCTCGAGACTCTTCATCCACGACTTCGTCAGATACTTGCGACGCTTGCTTCCAAGCGGGTTGAAGAAGGGGCCAAGAAGGAACAGACCGCGCACACGGTCCGGATGCGCAATAGCAAAATCGCGACAGATGAGAGTAGATATTGAGCTGCCCAAGAGATAGGTTTCCTCGGTCCCAAGCGCGTCGAGCAAGGCGAGGAGATCATCCACATGGTCCGCAAAGCTCAGCTCGCCATCGACCGGACTAGAGGCACCTTGGTTTCGTAGATCGTAGGTGATAACCGTGGCGTGCTCCACGATCTTCGACGTGAAGTTCTTCCAAACCGGGCCAACGATGTACATGTTGTTCACGATGCAGAGACTTGGCCCTGACCCTTTCACCTCGTAGTAGAGCTCAATGCCATCCTCGCGGTGCAGACACTCCATCGCGTCGTAGGCGAGATCAAAGCCCTCGATGGCCTCCCCGTTCAGCCCAATGGATTGTGAACCCACGCTGTCTCCCTCCAATACATAGGAATCGGTCTCTGTGTAGGCGTCAAGACAGCAGAAGTTAGTCAACGTGGGGATGCGCCGCAACACTGGCTCTCGGTCCCTGAGGTTGCCGTTCCACTGGCGGTTCAAAGCGAGGCTCAAACGACAAGCCCTCCAGTCCGAACACGAACGACGGCCGCTCGCTCACTAAGCTCGTCGTCGTGCGAGTCAGGCGAAGACCTTCGGGCTCAGACTTACGCGAGCCGCGACCATAGCCAGACGAATTCAGACCCAACGGGTCGCTCTTGGAGCGTGGCTGATTGTCACATGCGTAATCTTGCGCGCACATGATGCGACGAATTCTGATCTAGATGTCCTGGGGAAACGGCACTGTGCCTCCGCAATGCGGGCAGAGAAGTCCGTTCGGGCTAACAGCCGCCGCACCCCTGTTCTCTTGATCGCCGGCTGCTGACTTCGAGTCCCGATGCGAGCGGCGTAGCTCAAGGCGGAGATCATCGACGGAAAACCTATCGGCACTTGCCCGGTCAAGCCAATAGGTCTGTTGATCGAGATCACAGCCGGCGAGCAATGCATGATGGCTCCAAGTCAATTTGTCCCTACGTAGGGACAAATCAAACCGTGACGACACGTAGCGCATATTTCTCAAACTCTTTGCGTCATAGCCCGTGACCTTGGCAGCCTCGACGTACCGCTCCCCCCACTTCGTCGTTCCGTAGAGAAGCCAGTCTCCGATCCACCATGGACTCCCTCGCAACATCGCGCCAATGCGACGTCCTTCAAGTATCCAATCGTGGTGCTCCATGTGTCTGCTGGGCGTCCACGCAACTGCGCTGATGCTCGCGGGCCGGCTTCGCACAGCAGGTGAGCCGTTTGATGCAGTCGTGGGAGGTGCAGATATCATCGTCATATCACTGGCATGGAAGAGCCGACTACCGACACGCCAACGGGGCTAACGCGTCGAACCCGTGCGCCCGATCGTGGCACCGTCAGCGGCACACAATGATCCGCCACGATGGTTGACATCCTGGGCTTACACGCACAAACATTGGCGGCCGTCGATTCGCGGTGAGCCGGGGCAACAAAGTCATCACCTTCCGCTGGGCGCCAGAGCTGAAATGTGTCGGCGTCCAGTAGCGCACGCAGACGCTCGAAGGCGACGCTGATCGCTTCGGCTGCCAGATCAAGCGCAGCACTGTCGCTGCTCGCCTTGCCACTCGGGCTACGCTTTGAGCGAGTCTCGGGAAACACTCGGACAACTCCTCGTCGGGATGAGTCTTGACCGAGAAGTAGTCCGGCAATGGCTCGCTACAGCGACCACAGCGCGTCCCCTTCGGGACTAGCACGACGAAAGATCCATCACGAGACTCATCGCCGTAGGCGCAGCATAGCATCCCGGTGCTCTTGCTGTACTTCTCGTCGGCTGCTTCAACGGATTGCTGAGCTTTTGCGCCCGGCCCGGTGTTCAATGGCGTGGCGCAAAGGAAGCGACCCATCCTAATTGTGACCAGGCAATGAGCACTCCGCAGGCAAGACGCTCAGGATGCTATCGAGGAGTGAGGTAGACTTGGTCGAGCACCGTCAGGAACTCGGCTCCTTCCGCCTTGCGATGCCTGCGTCAGCGAAAGGGCGAGGAAGGATGGTCATGACAACCTCGATGCCCGCGGACCCAATGGCGATCCGTGTTTCTGACATGATCTCCCGGCTCTACCTGGATAGGTTTGGCAAGGGACCTCTGCGAGCCGAGACAGTGATCTGCGGCGACCTCGTGGTGACGCTGCTGGGGGGGGTTTCCACGCTGGCCGAGCGGGGGATGATCGAAGCCGGCAAGCAGGACAGTGTGCTCGCTACACGTATGCTGTGGCAGCAGTCAACCAATCTGCTGTTCAAGGCGGGCGTGACGCGCGTGACCGGCCGCGAGGTGCTGGTAGCCATCAGCGGCTATGAGCTTGACCATGACATGGCCAGCGAGGTCTCCGTGCTTGCCCCACTGAGCGATCACGTCCACAATCCGGTGAGCGCGGCCATCAGGTTCATCAGGCAGGCTCCAGATCCTCGGAGACCGGCTGAGGGTGGCTCTCATCGGGCTTGAGAATGAAGATCTCGAGTCGAAGATCCGGATCCTGGTGGGAGGCACTCATGAAGGCAGATACCGTCCGATCTGTGAGATCCTCAACTAGGGTCTTCATCCTTTGCTCGAGCGCATCCTGCAGTGCGTGCTGGGAATCGCGCACCGAGCCGCCGCGCCCCGCCTCGAACAGGGTCTGGTCAGCGACCGTGAAGCCACCGCTCAGCAAGATCACAAGCAGGTCGCGACCAGCCCAGTAGGCCTTGCACTTGGTGGGACCCTTGCCTGCGAACTCGCGGAACAGATGCACCACACCGTTGCAGAGCTGAACGAGCGTCTGGCCATGTAGCTGCGAAGACTGGGACTCTGGCATATCCAATACACAAAATAGCGCTCAGACCGAGACTGAGCTTGTGCCTACAGTCAGAAACATTCTGAGGGTCCGTAGCGGTCCTGTTGCTGCGCAGCCTCTAGCCGTATCTACCCATGCGAGGGGCTTCGTGGGCTGCGGTCCTGTCGGCTGGCCATACGCGACCGAGCACCGCGATATCCGCGGTTTGTCTGTTCGTCCGAGGCGCGGGCTGTCGGGTTGAGTCAACGCTAGACCCATTACTTCGGGCATCTTACTGGCTAGTCGAACCTACCGCTTATACGGGATCATCTTTTCGATCGCCTGATCGACTTCTGGCGGCGCATCGACGGGTTGGAGTGGACGCGCTTTCGTGGACAGGTTTGATCTGCCCCCTGTAGTGTGGATTTGGGGTTTTGGAATCCTTCGGTGGCAGGAGGAGGATGCAGATGCCAGGAGATACTCACTGGAGGTTCGTCGCCAGGTCGTGGAGTTGGCTCGTGCCGGCACGAAGGTGTCGCAGTTGGCGGCCACGTTCGGGATGACCGACGCGACGATCTATAACTGGCTCAAGCAGGAGAAGGTTGATCGCGGCGAGCTCGCGGGTACGACGACTGATCAGGCGCTGGAGCTTGCTGCGGCGAGACGCAGGATCAAGGAGTTGGAGACCGAGCTGGCGGTCTCGAGGAAGGTGAACGAGATCTTCCTCGATCAAGATCTCGCCCCAAAAGCCTCTTCCCGGTGATCGACTCTCTGACCGGGCAGGGAATCGACGTCGGTCACGCCTGCCGCATGCTGCGGGTCTCGCACTCAGGCTTCTACGCCTGGAAGGACCGCCCCGCCTCCGCGCGGGCGCTGCGTCATCTGTGGCTTGCTGGTGAGATCACCGATGTGCATCGCGAGTCCGGCGGGATCTATGGCGAGCGACGCGTCGCGGCTGAGTTGCGGCACGGGAGAGGCATCATCGTCAACCGCAAGACCGTGACGCTGCTGATGCGCCGCCTCGGCCTCTACGGGCTCCCGAAGAAGCGCTTGCCCAAGGGCGCGAAGGTCGGCAAGTACGCCGCCAGCGATCTGGTCAGGCGCGAGTTCACGGTCACTGCCCCGAACCGGTTGTGGATGACCGACATCACCGAGCACCCGACGAGGGAGGGCAAGGTCTTCTGTTGCGTAGTCCTCGATGCGTTCTCCCGCAAGGTTGTCGGATGGTCGATCGACACCCAACAGAACACGCTGCTCGTCACAAGCGCCCTGACGATGGCCACCAGCGAGCGCAACCCCTGCAGCGATCTGATCATCCACTCCGACCGCGGTACGTAGGCTGGACTCAACTGGTCCTCGCAATACCTTGATCGTGGAGGTGTTTATGGGCAGGCCAGCGGGGTGGATGAAGCAGTTGACGGGCAGGGCGCCTATGAAGTCGCCGGGGCATCCGACGCATCCGCGGGACGTCGAGCGGTTGTTCTGGCGTGAGATCACCAAAGGCCTGAGCAGCGAGGATGCGGCGCTGGCTGTCGGGGCGTCCCAGGCGGCTGGCAGCCGATGGTTCCGAGAACGTGGCGGGATGCCAACGTTCATGCTTGACCCACTCTCAGGGCGGTATCTATCGTTTCAGGAGCGCGAGGAGATCGCGATGTTGAAGGCTCAAGGCGCCGGCGTTCGGGAGATCGCGCGGTGGTTGGGGCGTTCCCCGTCGACGATCTCCAGGGAGCTGCGCCGCAACGCAGCTACTCGCGGTGGGAAGCTCGACTATCGCGCGTCGGTCGCGCAATGGAAGGCGGAGTTGGTGGCTCGCCGTCCGAAGACCGCGAAGCTCGCTGCGAATGAGCAGTTGCGCGAGTACGTGCAAGAGCGGCTCTCCGGCCAGGTTCGACGATCCGATGGCACGACGGTGCCGGGACCCAAGGCCGCGCCTTGGAAGGGCCGGGGCAAGCCTCATCGTCAGGACCGTAGGTGGGCGACGGCGTGGAGTCCGGAGCAGATATCTAACCGGCTGAAGATCGATTTCCCCGATGATGAGTCGATGCGAATCTCGCATGAGGCGATCTACCAAGCGCTCTACGTGCAGGGCCGCGGCGCGCTGCGACGAGAACTCACCGCCTGTTTGCGCAGCGGCAGAGCGCTCAGGGTTCCCAGAGCCCGCGTCCGTGGACGTGGCAAGAGCTTCGTCAGCGATCAGATCATGATCAGCGAACGTCCCGCTGAGGCCGAGGACCGAGCCATACCTGGCCACTGGGAGGGCGATCTCATCCTCGGCGCGGACCGCACCGCGATCGGAACGCTGGTGGAGCGCAGCACACGGTTCACGATGCTGCTTCACCTACCGCCGATGCCCGGTCACGGCGGCCCAAGAGTGAAGCGCGGGCCGCCGCTCGCCGGTCGCGGCGCCGAAGCTGTGCGCGACGCGATCACAAAGCAAATCACAGCGCTGCCCGAGCAACTGCGCCGCTCGCTCACCTGGGACCAGGGTGCCGAGATGTCACAACACGCGCAGCTCAAGATCGCAACCGGACTTCACATTTATTTCTGCGACCCTCAAAGCCCTTGGCAACGTGGGACGAACGAGAACACCAACGGTCTGCTCCGACAGTACTTCCCAAGAGGAACAAACCTCGCCAGACACACCGCCGAAGAGCTCAACGCCGTCGCCGCCACGCTCAATAGCAGACCACGCAAGACACTTGGCTGGCACACACCAGCCGAGACACTCGACGAGCATCTACGATCCCTCCAAACGCAAACCGTTGCGAGGACCGATTGAATCCGCCCAGTTCACGTCCTGGGCGTTCAGCCAGAAGGTCCGCGACGCCGGCCTCGCACCATCGATGGGAGCCGTCGGCACGCCACACGACAATGCAATGGTCGAGTCGTTCTGGGGTCGCATGCAAGTCGAGCTCCTCAACCGCAAACGCTGGAAGACCCGCCTCGAGCTCGCCACAGCAATCCAGCACTACGTCGAGAACTTCCACAACCACACACGACGCCACAGCGCCCTAGACATGCTCACCCCAACCGAATACGAGAACCGCTACCAATCAACAACCACTGCCTGGTTCCAGCATCCCGAGTCCACCAAACCGGGGGCAGATCAATCTGTACGTCAGAGTGCGTCCACTCCAAAGACCAGCAGAACAAACGACCAGGAATGAAGCGCCGTGACCGCGACCACTACCGAGCCGACGGCCACGAAGATCAGCCCTACGCTTTCGGTCGAGAAGTGCAGACGCTTGATCGGCTTGATGAGGCTCTCCCATGTAAGTCCGAACGTTGGCCGGTCAGGCCGTATGAGCCTCGGCAGCGCCGCGAGCAGCGAGCCGGCGCCTATGAGCAGCAGACCAGCGCTGGTTGGTTCGATACGCACAAACGGGAGGCTGCCACAGCCACCCGACGCTTCTTGAGTCAGGCCGGTTTTCGACGGAGACTCCATTGGTGCGCGTCACGCTCGACGGTTAGTAGCGGTCCTCCGACCCCTGTTTGCGTACCCCAGAGCGAGCGCGTCAGTAGACATCGCTCGCGCTCGTGCGCCGGACGAGGCCAAGCGAAGATGCGGCGAGGCGAGCCCTTCCGCTTCGCCCCGCACGAGCGAGCGTGTGTCGATCCTCAGCCGACGCCCTCGGAATCGTCCTCAGCAGGAGCGTGCGACGCCGTAGTTTGCGCTCCCGCATCGCCAGCGGGAAAGCGACAGTCGGCGCGCGCTGACGGTAGGCGCTGCCCTACGACTCATTAAGACCGCCTCCAAACCCGAGGCGGTTCACCTAGAGGCTTGAGGAATCGTGGCCGTTAGGGCGGGAGCGGGCCTGCTATAAGGCGTATTCCACGGCAGAGACGCCTGCGAACTGAGCCCTGGCTTAGCGGAGTAGTCAAACAAGCCCAATCCGCCTACAATGAGGCTCACAAATGCTCATTTCGACGATTTGTACCATCAACATTGCCCTCAGGGAGCGTTGGAAGGGCCTTCGCCTGACTTTTCCGTCGCGACGATGCGGGGTGTCCCTCACGGTCCGTAGCTCAAGCGCCGAACGACCCGCGCGCCGAGCTGGCACAGTTGGGCACTTCTAGCGGCTTTGGTGACCGCGAGTGCGGTTTTCGCCAGCCAAGGCACCGGAACCGCCCAAGCCGCCGGGCCGTGTTCCAGCTACATAAAACACGCCTTTTGGGGCTACGACGCCTCGCCGGGGTTCTTCAATGATGAGGACCTCGGGGTAGAACCAACCTCGTGTGCGCGCAAACTCGGCCGGTTCGACACTAAAGACGACAAAGACGCATTTGCAGAGCTCGTAAAGAAGGTCGGGATGCTCAACAATGTGTCGATGTTCAACCAGTTTGCTTGTCACCTCGATTTCGCGCCGACAAAGCCCTACTACGACCTGGAGCCGTGGCGCCCTAACATAGGCCTTTCGCGGACGATCCTCGAGGCCTGCAACCCGGCACCAACGAGTGTTGTTTGGAATGTGGGCGTAGGTAATGGGATTTCGGCAACAACCGGCAGTGCAATCCGGAACCAACTATTGAGAGACGGCCCGCCCGCACTCGGTCAACCTTTTGGCGAAGTCCACTCCCACGGATTTACCTGTTTTCAGCTGTTCTCCGGCGGCTGGCGAGGTAGGTTTGGCGGCGCGGGCGGCCTATCCGCGATCGTGGCGAGCAATTGCTCGGGTGCAGGAGTTGCGCATTGGATAGGCGATTACTTCATGGGTTACTACGAGAAATTTAACCCCATTGTAAACGCCTTGAACGTTATTGGATATCCTACAATCGATTCAACACGCTGGCGCTCGGGATGGAAGCAGGAATTTGCCGGCGGTAACCGTGGCCCCAACGTCCTGGTGCGGGCAAACACTCAAACAGAAGCACACGACGTGTACGAACCAATAGTGTCTAAATATCTGGCCCTAGGCGGTCCGAATGGCCCACTGGGCGTTCCCACAACCGATCAATACCAGTGTAACGGCAGCAGCGTTTGCCAGAAATTTATGGGCGGCAGCCTTACGGTAGTGGCCCCTCCACCTCCTCCACCTCCACCTCCACCTCCTCCACCACCTCCACCACCTCCTCCTCCACCTCCCTACTACGTGCACCACGTATATGGGACGTGCGCGGATGGGGGCTGCGGACTGCGCGAGCGCACGGGACCCGGCTACAGCAGTTACCCGAGTGTTGGCCTGGTTTATGACGGGCAAGAGATAGACATTGTGTGTCAGACCACCGGTGAGCTTGTTACGCCTAACCACGGCACTGCGTCAAACGTGTGGGACAAGCTTACGAACAGTACTTATATGACTGATGTGTATGTGGACACTTCAGGCGTAGGAGGCGGCTTTTCCCCACCGATCCCGTACTGCTAGGGAAACGGAATCCTCCTGATGGCACTTCGGCGACTCGGCCTCGCGGGTCGGGGCGCCGGGGAATTCACCTCACGCTGGAGTCGCCTGAGCCATGCCAGATGTGCCGCTGATAGAGAAGTAGCACTATGGCCCGCTTCAGCGCCGTGATGACTTTTGGGATATCAACGAGTAGAGCGTGTGGTGGCTACGCGCTCAACGGCTGTGGCCAATTTGAGGTCCGCTTGCGGGCGTCAGGGCCGCGCTTGTGATCGAACGACGAACTCGGCAACAGACTCCGAGCGCCCTAGTTGCGGTCGTGCGAGCGTGTCAAGGCCAGCGGTAGACGCCCGCCTTGGACGAACCAGCCGCGAAAGCCAAGGTCGCGTTTCGGTCGCCACTGCTGCTTCGCGGGAGCAAGCACGCGCCTCGATTGACCCTGCGTGGACACTCGCAAAGGACGACGACCGACGGCGCACATCGCCCGACCTCAGACCACTGCTACCGCCGGGCTAAGCGAGTGCCTGGCGTGTAGGAGAGTTCCCGTTCAACGACAGCCCCTGCTCGCCGCACCGCTAACAGATCGACTCCCTTGACAAGAGCAACGTAGCGCCGGTCAGCGCCGTCTGTCCGCCGGTCGCCGACCAAGACTGCGTAGCGACCGTAAACGACAACGTGCCGAAATCGGGCTGCCCGAAGATCAACGCGATTATCGGGGTCAGCAGGTCCGCGACGAGGGCTTTGACGACCAGCCCAAACGCGGTCCCGATCACAACCGCCACCGCCAAGTCGACCACGTTCCCACGGAGCAGGAGCTTCTTGAAATCGCCGAGCAGACTCACGACACGACCTCCCGTATCTCGTGCTCTCGGCGACGCACACACTCCCACTGGAGCGGGTATCAATCGTTACTAGCCGTTCGACTCCTACACACAACCCAAGCACCTCAAAAGACGCCTAAGAACCAGGATCGCCCTCTCGGTCGATCCGAGCAACTGGGAGCGCGCCGAAACCTGTGGGCGGCGGCCAGCCCGAGGAGTAGGCTGAGTCTGTAGATCAAGCCAAGTCAAGACGGGAGGACACTTGAGCACTACAAGCCAGGATCAGATGCCGCTTGACGAGCTGGGCGTCGCTGACCGCGCCCACTTCCAGCAGGGGCCGCCGCTGGAGTTGTTCAGGCGGTTGCGCGCTGAGTGTCCGGTTCACTGGTCAAGCGGCATCGCTGAGTTTCCCGACGAAGCCGGCTTCTGGTCGGTGACGACCGCCGAGGACGTGTTCGAGGTCAGCCGTGACTGGCAGACCTACTCCTCCGAAGTCGGCGGCTTCACCGCATCCAATGCAGGCTTGTCGTTGGATATGCAGCAGGCGATGTTCATCGGGATGGACCCGCCCAAGCACGACCGACTGAAGGCGCTGTTCCAGCGTGGCTTCACACCGAAGCGGATCGCCGAGCACGAGGACGCGATCCGCGCGATCACGATCGAGGTGCTCGAGCGTTTGGAGGGCCCGCCCGCCCGGGAGACCTGCGATCTGGTCAGCGACGTCGCCCAGCCGGTGGTGGCGCGGGTGATCGGCAGCTTCATGGGCCTCTCGCCCGAGGACGACCAAGCATGGGCGAACCTGATGAACGCGATCGTCGGCGCGGGCGACCCGGACGCGACGCCGGAGGGTGCGCGGAGCGTGATGGAGCGTGAGGTGCCCGAGGTGTTCGCGCGCTGCGGCAAGCTGATCGCCGAACGACGCGCGGCGCCGACCGATGACCTGACGAGCGTGCTCGTGCACGCGGAGCTCGACGGCGAGCGGCTCGAGGGCCACGAGATCGTGATGGGGTTCCTGCTGCTGATGGCCGCCGGCAACGACAGCACCAAGGCGACCTACTGCAGCGGCATGCGCGCGCTGATGGAAAACCCCGAGCAACGACGGATGGTGCTCGAGGACCCCTCGCTGGTGCCCGCGGCGGTCGAGGAGTCACTGCGCATGTTCCCGGCGTTCGCGCACTTCGCCCGCACGGCCACACGCGACACCGAGCTGCACGGGCAGCGCATCCGTGAGGGCGAGAAGCTGGTCATGTGGTACCCATCGTCCAACCGCGATGAGACGCGCTTTGAGGACCCCGACCGCTTCGACCTGACGCGCGAAGCCGAGCACCAGGCGTTCGGTGCCGGTGGGCGGCACTTCTGCCTGGGCACCGCGCTCGCGCGACTGGAGTTGCGGATCCTGATCGAGGAGACGCTCAAACGCTACCCCGAGATCCAGATCGCCGGCGAGTGCACACACGTCGAGTCAGCGTTCGCCAACCAGCACAAGACGCTGCCCGTGCGACTGGAGCCCTGACGATGGAGCCGAGCTCTCCCACGAACACGACAACGTAAGAGGCGGCCCGTAGCATCCCGGCCCATATCCGGACCGGACGGCTAAAACGTTCTCAGGGAGCCCATTCGGGGAGCGCGTGGGTCCCCTTTACGCCGGCCGGTGTGACTCGGCGCCGACGATCGCAGTCCGGGTCGACTCAGGCCATCAGAACCGCAGCGGCCGAGCGCACGGCGGCTTGATGATGACTGTGGCCGACATCGCCCGTGCTGTGCGACGCGGAGCCGCGATCTCGATCATGCTCGTCTGCGTAGCGATTCTTCCTGTGGTACTCGCGCAGGCAACCTCCGGCCACCACTGGCGCACCCTGACGATTCGCGATGCAGAAGGGGGCACGAGCGTGTGCCGCCAACGCCGTTCGTGGTGACGTCCGCAGGAACGCAAGAAGAGCCGCGGCGCTGCAGCGGAACGGTTGACGATTTGTCACATCGGGTCGAGGATGAAGACCTTGAGGTCGCGGGCGGTCCGCGTGCGGTAGATGTCGAAGCCGTGGTACTGCCCGCTCATGAGTCCCCACAGCCGTGGCTGCTCGCTGGCATCGGCCTCTCTGGCGCGAACACGCATCCGAGTGCGGCCGATCTGGACCTCGGCTTCAGGGTTGGCTAGCAGGTTCAGTGCCCAAGCGGGAGGCCTCTCGCTTCCGGTGTTGGACCCGACGACCACGAGCCGATCCTCGTCGCGGCCATAGAGCACGACGGTGGAACGCGGCTCCTTCGACCTTCGCCCCATGGTGGTGAGCACCAGGACGGGTCCCCGTCCGAACCGACCGCCGAGCCGGCCACCGGTCAACCTGTAGACAGCGGACTGGGATCTTCCCGAGAGCCTAACGCCAGCGTCTGGCGTAAGGATCGTCAGGCGCGCTAGCACACGGTCGCTGAGCATCGAGCGACTATCGTATCTTCGCGGTCAAGCGTGCCGTCAATGTGGTCTGCGCAGGGTTCATGGCTGCTGCTCTCGCGTGGGTGCGAGCGCGTCGGAGGATGTCATTACGCTCCCGCTCCGGACGACAAACAAGCGCGGCATTCCGTGGAGTACCGACGCCCGCGTTCGCCGCCGAATGCGAAAGCGCAGCTGCTGATCGCACTGATAAGCGGAGATGTTCATGGCAGAACTCGGCGGACACTGTTCTAGAACCATGTTTTGCTGGCTCGCGCCACACGAGCCAGCAAAACCTCTGCTTACAAGCGGATTCCGATGCGGTGCCCAGACAGGGTTCGACCCCCGTCGCTCCCGTTCTCTCGCGATCTAGGGTTGCGCTTTTACCTGCAAAGTCGCGGTTTTCTGGTAAGCATGTTCTACTGCCTTCGAGGACTCCGTATGCGGCCCGCGCAACCTCACTCGACCCAGTCGTCGTTCACCGGTTCACCGTCGGCCTCGTAGTGAGCGCCAAAGGCGATGAACTCGAGCCCCTCGGGGCCTGCCTCGAACGCCCGTGCCACCTCCGGTGCGACGCGAACCGCGTCGAGCGCGTGGACATCGAGGATCTCATCGCCGAGCTTGATCCGACCGGTTCCGCTGAGCACCACGTAGATCTCCTCGGCCTGCCTGTGGCGATGCACGAACGGCGAGCGCTTGCCGGGACGAAGGCGAAAGTACGTCATGCCCGCCTGCTCGGCGTCGAGAGCTTCTCGTGCCACCCGCGCCTCCCATCGATCCCCGAAGCCGTTGGCCGGCGCCGCATCCTCGACGTCTCCGAGGTTGATCTGAGTGTGTCGGCTCGGCATCTGGGTCCCTCTATTCGTCCTCGGAGCTGTCGGCGAAGGAGTGGTGCTTAGAAATTCATCGCCGCGAAGAGGTGCAACGACATCGCCGTGAGTCTAGGTCACGCCGCCACGAAGACAGCACGCTTGAGCTCGGCGACTCGACGGGTTACCAATACATAGTTGCCGCGCCGGTAGATCACCTTCAGGTCGTCCTGCCAGTCGCCCGGCGTTTTCGCAACCAGCCCGGCACGTCGATTCCCGGGCCTCCCGTTCGTCTTTAAGCTCGACAAGGCACACTGGGTCGATGTGACCCACGACTTCAGGAGTGAGCATGACCGACTCTTCCACCCAGGGAATCAAGACCGTGCTGCATCCCGTGTCCGACCTGGCGGCGGCCAGGGCGGTGTACACCGCCCTGCTCGGCATCCCGCCGCAAGCGGACTCGGACTACTACGTCGGCTTCGACACCGAGGGACAGCACATCGGGCTGGTGCCGGGCGGTGGACCGCAGGGCATGACCTCGCCGGTGGCCTTCTGGCACGTACCGGACATCGAGGCGAAGCTGGCCGAGGTGACCGCCGCGGGCGCTACCGTGAAGGAACCCGCGCACAACGTCGGTGGCGGCCGCCTGGTGGCCACATTCACCGATCCTGATGGCAACGTCCTCGGGCTGCTCCAAGACCGATGAGTGCCGACCCTCTCTCGCGCGCAGCATTGGCCACGCCCAACAGATGAAAACCCGATGAGCATGGTCAAGCGGACGAATACGCGGTCGTCCGCGCCGCACGCCGCCGACAGCCACGAGGCGATCCGCGTGCACGGCGCACGCGTCAACAATCTCAAGGACATCAGCGTCGAGATCCCGAAGCGTCGGCTGACGGCGTTTACCGGCGTCTCCGGCTCGGGCAAGAGCTCGCTGGTGTTCAGCACGATCGCCGCGGAGTCCCAGCGGCTGATCAATGAGACCTACAGCGCCTTCGTGCAGGGCTTCATGCCGGCGCTGGCGCGGCCCGAGGTCGACGTACTCGAAGGGCTGACGACCGCGATCATCGTCGACCAGGAGCGGATGGGCGCCGACGCTCGCTCGACGGTCGGCACCGCCACCGACGCGGGTGCGATGCTGCGCATCCTCTTCAGCCGGCTCGGCAAGCCCCACATCGGTTCACCCCAGGCTTTCTCTTTCAACGTCGCCTCGATCTCGGGCGCCGGGGCGGTCACGTTCGAACGTGGTGGCCGCACGACAAAAGAGAAGCGAAGCTTCAGCATCCTCGGCGGCATGTGCCCGCGCTGCGAAGGCCGCGGCTCGGTGAACGACATCGACCTCACGCAGCTCTACGACGACAGCAAGTCGCTCAAAGACGGTGCGCTCACGATCCCCGGCTACAGCATGGATGGCTGGTACGGGCGGATCTTCCTGGGCTGCGGCTTCTTCGACCCGGACAAGCCCATCAAGAAGTTCACCAAGAAGGAACTGGGCGACCTTCTGCACAAGGAGCCGACCAAGATCAAGGTCGACGGCGTCAACCTGACCTACGAGGGCCTGATTCCACGGATCCAGAAGTCGATGCTCTCCAAGGACGTCGACTCGCTGCAGCCGCACATCCGCGCCTTCGTGGAACGGGCGGTCACTTTCAGCACCTGTCCCGAGTGCGACGGCACCCGGCTCAGCGCGGAGGCACGGTCGTCGAAGATCAATGCGATCAACATCGCCGACGCCTGTGCGATGCAGGTCAGCGACCTTGCCGCCTGGGTGAGCAAACTCGAGAACAAGTCGCTCGCGCCGCTGCTCGAGGCGCTGCGGGCGACCCTCGACTCGTTCGTGGACATCGGGCTGGGCTACCTCTCGCTCGAGCGGCCATCGGGAACGCTCTCGGGTGGGGAGGCTCAGCGCGTCAAGATGATCCGCCAGCTCGGCTCCTCGCTCACCGACGTCACCTACGTCTTCGACGAGCCGACGATCGGGCTGCACCCGCACGACATCCAGCGGATGAACGACCTGCTGCTGCAGCTGCGCGACAAGGGCAACACCGTGCTGGTCGTGGAGCACAAGCCGGAGACGATCACGATCGCCGAGCACGTCGTCGACCTCGGCCCGGGCGCCGGCGCCGAGGGCGGCGAGGTGGTGTTCGAGGGCACCGTCGAGGGGCTACGCGCCAGTGGCACGCTGACCGGGCAACACCTGGACGACCGCGCCTCCTTGAAGCCGTCGGTGCGGACACCTTCGGGAGTACTGG
This sequence comes from uncultured Solirubrobacterales bacterium, assembly GCA_963708315.1. GTDB lineage: Bacteria > Actinomycetota > Thermoleophilia > Solirubrobacterales > Solirubrobacteraceae > Palsa-744. Next base: position 239,925 of record OY970204.1, read on the forward strand.
AGGTCCGCGGCGCGAGCACCCACAACCTGCAGGACGTCGACGTCGACATTCCGCTCGGCGTTCTCGTCGTCGTCACCGGGGTGGCAGGCTCTGGTAAGAGCTCGCTGATGCACGGCTCAGTGTCCGGACGGAACGAAGTGGTCTCGGTCGACCAGGCAGCGATCAAGGGCTCGCGGCGTAGCAACCCGGCGACGTACACGGGACTGCTAGACCCGATCCGCAAGGCGTTCGCGAAGGCCAATGGCGTGAAGCCGGCGCTGTTCAGCGCCAACTCCGAGGGCGCCTGCCCCAATTGCAACGGCGCCGGCGTGATCTACACCGACCTGGCGATGATGGCCGGTGTCGCCGTCCCCTGCGAGGTGTGCGAGGGGAAGCGGTTCCAGGCCGAGGTGCTCGAGTACAAGTTCGGCGGCAAGGACATCAGCGAGGTGCTCGCGATGCCAGTGGTCGAGGCCAACGAGTTCTTCGGCGCCGGCAAGGCGAAGACGCCGGCAGCTCACAAGATCCTCGACCGGCTTGCTGACGTCGGGCTCGGCTACCTTAACCTCGGTCAGCCGCTCCCGACACTGTCCGGCGGCGAGCGGCAGCGGCTCAAGCTGGCCACCCGGATGGCCGAGAAGGGCGATGTCTACATCCTCGACGAGCCGACCTCCGGTCTCCACCTCGCCGACGTCGAGCAGCTGCTCGGCCTGCTCGACCGGCTCGTCGACTCCGGCAAGTCGGTCATCGTCATCGAGCACCACCAGGCGGTCATGGCGCACGCCGACTGGATCATCGACCTCGGCCCCGGCGCCGGCCACGACGGCGGCCGGATTGTCTTCGAAGGCACGCCCACCGACCTCGTCGCTGGACGGGAGGGAATCCCGTCATCCCTCACCGGCGAGCACCTCGCGGCCTACGTCGGCGCCTGGCCAGGGTCCTCGCGGACACCATGAACCGTCGCTCCTATACTTCGCGCGCCTGGCTCGGCCTGTGCTCGTTGACCTCACTCGCAACAGGTGAGACACTCCATCCATGACCGCCGTGCCTGCGAGCATCACCGTTGAGTTTGTCGATGCGATCCTCGCCAGAGATTTCCCCCGCGCTCGTGGCCTTCTCGACCCCGCCATCGACTTCCGCGCGATGACGCCGAATCGAGTCTGGGAGGCAGACGGTCCTACGGGTGTCGAGGAGGTCCTACGCGCCTGGTTCGAACATCCCGGGAGGGACGTCGAGCGTGTCGATGCTACGGAGCACGCATCCGTCGAGGACACCGTGCGCGTTGGCTGGCGTGTGCATGGCAGCGCCGCCGATGGTCCGTTCGTTTACGAGCAGCAGGCGTACGTGCGCGAGGAGAACGGGCGGGTCATCTGGTTGCGCGTGATGTGCAGCGGTCCGCGTCCCGCCGGGCGCGTGTCCCCTGCCTAGAGTCGCCGTGTGGTTAGCGCGGGTCGGCGCGGTCCAGGTTCCAGTGGCGCGCTGTAGTGCACACGCACAGCCACGGTTCCTGGTCGTCTGAGTGGGAACGCGGTGTGATCGAAAAGCGAGTGATCGTGCGCTGACCGCCCTCGTGATCGCCGTACAGGAGGTCGATGCCGATCCTGCCGCGTTCGCGGATCGCTTCGAGCAGGGGTTCGTACAGCGGGTCGTCCCGGTCGCGCACGGCGGCCTGCCAGAAGCTGATGTCGCCGGCGGGGACGTACAGGTCGCGCTGCAGGCGGCGGAAGTCGTCGACGGGCGGCGGCGCCTGCGGCGCCGGTTGCGCATCCGCGTTCGCTGTCCACAGATGCCATCCGTGCAGGACCGCCATCCCCGAGGCGACGTTGCGCAGCGGCATCGCGAGATAGATCTTGTCGTCGGACTCCTGCGCGGCGGCGAGTCCGTCGCGCAACACGAGCCAGTGGTCGTCGATGAACCCGACCTTCTGCTGTGGGTCCTGCGTGCGCGCGTTGAACAGCAGCGGGCGCAGCCCGATGTTGAGCGCCTGCTCGGATATGCGCGCCGCGCGGTTGGCCGAGCGGGTCGATGCGAACGTCGCGACGGCCAGGATCAGCGTGCCGCCGGCGGTGGCAAGCGAGGCGATCGTGCTCGTGTCGGCCATGACGGCCCAGGCTACAAGGGACGGTGCAGGTTGCGCTCGACCCGGCCCTGATGCAGGGTGCCGCGCTTCGATGCCTACGTAGTCGCGCTCGAGCTTACGCCAGGTCGACAGGAGGGTCGCCGGCGGATACAAAGGCGATTGATCGAGCGGTTTTCGGACATCTACATTAGCCGTGATCATCGAGGTCCGATTTCCGCTGGTCTTGGGTGGCTGGGTGTGTCACGGTGTGGGTGTGAACTACGACTCGGACCGTATGTGGCAGGCGATCGAGGCCTGCGATCCGCGCTTTGACGGATGGTTCTTCTGTGGCGTGAAGACGACCGGGATCTACTGCCGTCCCGGCTGCCCGGCGCGTACGCCCAAACGCGAGAACGTGCGCTTCTTCCTGTCCGCGGCCGCGGCGCAGTCGGCCGGCTTTCGTGCCTGCAAGCGCTGCCGCCCGGACGCCACGCCGGGCTCGCCCGAGTGGGATCTGCGCGCGGATCTGGTCGGGCGCGCGATGCGGCTGATCGCCGATGGTGTCGTGGACCGCGAGGGCGTAAGTGGTCTCGCCGGCCGCCTCGGCTACACCGAGCGCCACGTGCACCGCCAGCTCGTGGCCGTCGTGGGCGCCGGTCCGCTCGCGCTCGCTCGCGCCCAGCGTGCGCAGACCGCTCGTATCCTGCTCGAGACGACGGCGTTGTCGATCACCGGCGTGGCGTTCGCCGCGGGTTTTCAGAGCGTGCGTCAGTTCAATGCGACGGTGCAGGAAGTGTTCGCGATGACGCCGAGCGCGCTGCGGGCGCGAGCGCGGAAATACGGGCGCCCCGAGGACAGTGGCGCGCTGTTGCTGCGCCTGCCCTATCGCGCGCCGCTGGATGCGCAGAGCCTGATTGCCTTCCTCGGGCTTCGCGCCGTTCCCGGCGTCGAGCAGGTACACGACGGCAGCTACCGTCGCAGTCTGTGCTTGCCACACGGCGCAGGCATCGTCGAGTTGACTCCCGCCGATGGGTACGTGAGCGCGCGCTATTGGTTGGCCGATCTGTGCGATCTCGCCAGCGCCATGCAGCGCTCGCGCGCGCTGCTGGACCTCGATTCCGACCCGCGGAGCGTCACGGACGTGCTTGGCGGTGAGCCGCTGCTTGGGCCTTTGGTCGCGAAGGCGCCGGGCCGGCGTGTGGCCGGCGCCGTCGATGGGCATGAGCTCGCCGTTCGCGCCGTGCTGGGACAGCAGGTCTCGCTGCGGGGCGCCCGTACGCTCGCCGGCAGACTCGTGGCCGACTACGGCGAACAGCTCGAACGGCCACTCGGCACGGTCACACACGTCTTCCCCGCGGCCGAGACGTTGACAGGCGTGGACCCGGCGAAGCTGGCGATGCCGGCCGCTCGTCGCCGCGGCCTGCTTGCGCTCGCGACGGCGCTCGCGCGCGAGGAGCTGGTGATTGACGCAGGCGCGGATCGCGCGGACGCACGGCGCCGGTTGCTGGCGCTGCCGGGAATCGGGCGGTGGACGGCGGAGTACATAGCGATGCGCGCCCTGCGCGACCCCGACGCGTTCCTGTCGAGCGACCTGGGGGTTCGTCGCGCGCTCGAACAGCTCGGCCTGAATGGCTCACCGACGTCGGCCGAGACGCTCGCCGAGCGTTGGCGTCCGTATCGGTCCTACGCCGTACAGCACCTGTGGGCATCGCTGGACTCATCCACGCGAGCGACACGCACCCCATCATCCACTGGCGAGACCGAACGGCTCGCCGCGTAAAGAGGAGGACAAGACAATGTCGACCGCCACCGCTACCGATTCACTTTTTTACACCAGCATGGACAGTCCGATCGGCGAGCTGTTGTTGCTTGGTAATGATCATGCTCTGCACGGGCTGTACATGCAGGACGGTCGCAAGCCGGTGAAGATCTCGCCGCAGTGGGAGAGATCGGCGGCGCCGTTCGCGAGTGTGCGGGCACAGCTGCAGGAGTACTTCGCCGGTGAACGCGTCGCATTCGAGACCCCGCTGGAGATGGATGGCACACAGTTCGAGCGGCGGGTCTGGCGCGCGCTCACGGAGATTCCTTACGGTGAGACCGTCAGCTATGGCGAGATAGCCAAGCGCATCGACCAGCCCTCCGCGGCGAGGGCCGTGGGTCTCGCCAACGGGCGCAACCCGATCGCGGTAATCGTTCCCTGCCACCGTGTGATCGGCGCGAACGGAACGTTGACTGGCTATGGCGGTGGGTTGGAGCGCAAGCAGCTATTGCTAGAGCTCGAGCGGGGCCAGGGGCGTCTACAACCGTAAGCGAGGTGCACCATCATGGCTGGCTCCCCGCCGTTTGACGTCATCTGCGAGCATGCACCGCGATGCGGAGATGAACTCGATTCCACCTGACGGGGAGCCGATCACACCGGCTGGGCTGGTCGCGCTTGAGGCCGAGATCGAGGAGCTCGAGACGACCGGACGACGGGAGATGGCCGCACGTATCCTCGCCGCTCGCGAGCTCGGGGACCTCAGCGAGAACGCCGACTACCACATCGCCAAGGAGGATCAGGCGCATCTGGAGACGAAGATCAAGCGCTTGCGCCAGCGTCGCACGAACGCACAGATCGTCGAGACGGACACGGCTGATGCCACCTTCGGATTCGGGAGCACCGCCGAGGTGCTGGACGAGGAGAGCGGCACGCTCCACACGTGGACGATCGTGGGCTCGACCGAGGCGAACCTCGCGCAAGGCAAGCTCTCGGCGCAGTCGCCGGTCGCAACCGCCTTGCTCGGTCGTCCCGTCGGGGAGTCGGTGCAGGTGCGCACGCCCCGAGGCGTCCGCAGCTACCGCGTGCAGCGTCTCATCGGCTGAGCGCGCTGACGCGACAGGATCGCGACGCCAGTCTCCATCGGCTGGGGCCGCCGGCTTGACAGTCCCGTCCCGAGCGAATACGGTCGCCGGGCATGGGACTGACGCTCTACTACGGCGAGGTTTCCCACCCCGCCAACGCGGCGCGGCTGATGCTCGACTACAAGGGCATCGACTATCACCGCAGGGACATCCGCGCGGGCTTTCAAGCGTTCGTCACGCGCCGGCATGGTTTCGAGGACATCACCGTGCCGGCGCTCGACATCGACGGCCGTCGCGTGCAGGGCTCGATTCCGATCGCGCGCGCGCTGGAGGAATTGTGCCCCGATCCCCCGCTGTATCCGCAGGACCCGGAGCTGCGGCGCAAGGTGGAGGAGGCCGAGGCGTGGGGGGAGCGTGACTTGCAGCCCGTCCCCCGCCATCTGTTTCGCTGGGCGCTGATCACGCGCCCCGACATGATGCGCTACTTCGTAGAGGACCTCCAACGCTTGCGACCAGCAGGGCTCGTGGCGCGGCTGGAGGCACGGTCGCTAGCCCGTGCCGTGCGTGCGAGCGGGACGAGCGAACAGCGGGTGCGCGCGGATCTCGCCGCGCTGCCCACGATGCTCGATCGCGTGCGGCAGCTGCTGGACGAACAGGTGCTCGGGACTGCGAACCCCAACGCGGCCGATTTTCAGATCGCCACCACGCTGCGCGCGATCGCCATGTTCGAGGACCTGCGCGAGTTGATCGACGGTGGTCCCCTCGACGCCTACGCGCGCTCGGTCTGGCCCGATGCGGACCGCGACTTCCCGGCGATGGTCCCTGCGACCTGGATGTCCCAACTGCGGGCCGCTCGCGGCTCCGCTTGTCAGCTGACGCTCGACCCTATCGCCTGAGGCCCGATCCGGCTACGCGCGCCTCGCCGACGGTCGGCCGCTTGCGATCTGCCGGCACGCGACGAGCCGACTAAGCCGCGCTCGTCTGCGCGGGCGGGTCCTGCGACAGCCGGCCGTATCCGGTGCCGGCACCGCCGACGGCCCGACGGGCTCTGACACAATGGGAGCATGCGCCGGACGGCCATCCTTCTTGCGCTCGTCCTGGCCGGTGCGCTGCTGTCGGCATGTGGCAAGGGTCCCTATACCGGCTCCGCCTCGACCGCCACGAACGGCGTCACCGCCACCCACGGCGCCCACGCCCATCACGGCCGCTCGCCCACGCAGGCCCAAGCGCTGGCGTTCGCCCACGTCGTCAACCTGACCGCCGCGGACGTCCCCGGCTTCACGCCCTCGCATAAGCCCGAACACGAATCGGCCGCCGAACGGCGGTTGCAGCAGCAGCTGCGCAGTTGCGGTGGCGCCGTGGGCACGGGTGCGCTGCAGCACTCCCACGGCACGCTCGCCGAAGCGAGCTCTCCCCACTTCGAACTCAAGCGCGGCATTCTCGCCCTGAGCGTGAGCTCCGAAGTGAGCGTCGCGCACACCTCCGCCGAGGCCGGCGCGGCGCTCAAGGCGATTCGCAGCCCGCGCGTACGCGCGTGCTTCTCCCGCTACCTGTCGGCGCTGTTGAAATCCCAACAGCACGCTCCCGGGGAGACGGTGCTCGGCGTCTCGATCACCGGGGGCACACCCCCTGCACCCGGCACGACCGGCGGGTTCGGATGGCGTGTCACCGCGACGCTCGCCATCCGCGGCATTCACATCTCTCTCTATTTCGACATCCTCGGGTTCGTCGACGGCCCCTCGCAGGTGACCCTCACCAGTTCGGGCACGGTGCGACCGTTCCCGGCGAAGGCTCAGGAGGAGCTCTACTCGGAGCTGCTCACGCGCGCCCGCTCGCACAGGTTGTAGGACGACCTGGTCGCATGCCGGCCGATCTCCGATCGGTAGGTCCGAGGCCGCACATGTGCGGCCTCGCCGAGCGGCGCATGCGCCGCTCGGTAGACACGCCGCATGCGGCGTGTCTCGGGACCGCGCATGCGCGGTCCCGCAGACCGGCACATGTGCCGGTCTGAACTACTCCATCCTCAGGCCTGTGGGTATTGTCAGCCGACCGGGTTGATCAGCCCAATCACGTGGCCCTCGGGGTCCTTGAACATGCCGAGGATCATGCGACCCATGATCTCTTCCGGGCCCATCATCCGCGAGCCGCCGAGGCTCTCGGCCTGGGCGAGCGCCGCCTCGACGTCGGGGACCGTCACGTAGAACGTGACGTGACCGTCGTATCCCTCCGGCGCGGCTCCGATGCCCCCGCCGATGCCCATGCCTTCGGGCGTGAGGTTGTCCTCGCGTGAGACGACCCCGTAGTTCATCTCGTTGTCGGTGTTGAACTCCCACCCGAACAACGTCGAGTAGTACTCCCTCAGCTTGTCCGCATCCTTGCCCATTATCTCGAAGTGGACCACTGGTGCTCCCATGACGTTCACACCCCTTTCGCTCGTGTTTTGGCGTGTTTTGCGGCTGCGCCACTTCAGACTACAGCTCGATCACCGAGCCCTCGGCCGCCACGCTCACCCTCGGAGAGTCCTCCGAACCATCGGCCCCAAGGCGGCGCGCGAGCCCGTCGAGCGCGTCATCGGTGCGGTCGTGACGGTGGTGGAACAGCACGACTTCGCGCACGCCCGCGCGCCTGCCCAGCTCGACGGCGTAATCGGCGACCGCGTGGCCGAAGCTAGCCTCGGCGGCCAGCTCCTGCGGGAACATCGCCGCGTCATGCACGAGCACGTCCGCGTCCCGGGCCAGCTCGATCGCCGCCGGGTGATACTCGCCCCACCCGTCCTCGCCGCCGCCGAGCGCCGTGGGGCAGTGGTCGGGCAGGTAGGCGAGCGTCGAGCGGCCGTCGCCGATGCGGTACCCGAGCGTGCGTCCGCCCTTGTGTGGAATCTCGCGCGCGAGCACCGCGAACCCCTCAAGCTCGCGCTCGCCCGGCGCGATCGTGGCGAACGTCCAGTCCCCGCGCAACTCGGTCGGTTCGATCGGAAAGTAGGGCGGGCGCATTACCCCTGCGAGCAGCGCCGTAGCGTCCTCGCCGCTGTCCTGCGCGGGCACCATCACGCGCACGCGTGCGTTTAGGTCGTCCCCGGCTGGAAAGAATGGAAGCCCCAGCGTGTGATCCCAGTGCAGGTGGCTCAGCACGATCGTCCCGTCGTAGGGCGTGCCGCCCAGCAGCTTCGACGCGGCCTGCAGTCCTGTGCCCGCGTCGAGGATAAGCGTCGGGTGGATCGATCCCGGCGCGCCGTCCCCGGGGCCGGCGTCGTCATGCGCGAGCGCTACGCACGAGGTGTGACCTCCGTAACGGACGAACTCGCCGCCGACGGCGGGAGTCGAACCCCGCACGCCGCACATGTACACCTTCAACCGCTCAGCTCCGCGGGTCGGGCTTGGTGCGGCGGTGGTCCTTGGAGAGCTCCTGCAGCGAGCCGCGGTCGAGTTGACTGGCCTCCACGGCCGCCACGCGACAGGGCGTCACCGCCACGAGCGTGGAAGTGCGCCGGCCCTCCTCCAGCGCGGCGCGCTCGCCCAGCAGCGCGCCGGGACCGTACTCGGCCAGGCGTACGCCATCCTCCTCGACGCGCAGCACGCCGTCGAGCAGCAGGAACACCTCCGAGCCGCGCTCGCCCTGCCTGACGAGCGCATCGCCGGTCTTCACCTTGCGGATCTCGGGCTTTGCGCCGCCCTGCATGATCTGCGCCGACAGCGTCCGCTCCAGTGCGCTCTCCACCGCCGTCACGAGCGCCTTGGAGTCCGTGTCCCCCCACGGGGTGTGGCGCCCGAAGGACTTGCGATACCAATCCTTGAAGTCCGCCAACCCGGACTTATGGCTGAGACACAACTCATCGTCATATACCCAGTGGCGCGGGAATTTGCTCGCCCCCGTCATCTGCCCCTGCACGCGACCGTCGGCGTGCAGCGTCAGCGACAGCGTCGTCCACACCAGCGGCGCCTGCCACTGCACGAACGGCTTGCGGCGTACCCGTCGCGGAGCGGGAACGCCCGTGCGCCCGCCCGCGGTCTGCGTGAACCTCACCCAGCCGTCGCCCTTCACCGGCTTGGGCGCGATGTCGGGCAGCCCGATCGCCTCGAACGTGCGCGCCACCGGACCGACCTTCACTGTCGTGGCGCCCATCAAGCCGCCTCCACCCTGGCCGTAGTCTGAGATGCGGCCCTTCTCATCGACCTCGATCCACGCCTTCAGCACGTTCGCGAAGCGAAAGCGGTCGGCGTCGCGCAGCTCCTCCAGGTCCTCGATCGCGTCGGGCAGCGGCTCGTCGTAGTGGGCCATGCCCGCGTCAAACGCCAGGCGCTGAGAGCCCTCGACGGCCTCGGAGGGGATCCACGACACCGACGTGATCGAACTCTGATGACGCATCGCGCCATTATCACAGGACGCCCATCGCGCGGGACGCTCGCCGCGGCGGGACGGGACGCTCCTCATCGCTGGAGGGAGGCGCATCCGCATGGCGCCGGCCGCGCCGGAGTGTCCGAATGTGGCCCCTATGCTTGGCCCTCATGAGCCATGACGCGCTCGTCGTCGGGTCCGGCCCCAACGGCCTGACGGCGGCCATCACCCTCGCCCAGGCAGGACGGCGCGTGCTCGTGCTGGAGGCCGCGCCGCGTCCCGGTGGGGCCGTCGCGACCGAAGAACTCACGCTCCCTGGGTTTCACCACGACACGTTCTCCGCGGTCCATCCGGCCGGCGCGGCCTCGCCCGTGTTCGCCGCCATGCCGCTCGATCGCCATGGCCTGCGCTGGGTTCACCCGCCGGTGTGCCTGGCCCACCCGCTGCCCGACGGCACGGCCGTGGCGCTCTACCGCGACGTGGATCGCACCGCCGCGAGCCTCGATGCGATCCATCCCCACGATGGCGAGCGCTGGCGCGCGTTCGCGACTCCGTTTGTGAGCAGCTTCAACGCGCTGCGCGACACGATGCTCGGCGGCTTTCCGCCCCTACGCGCGCCCCTGCGCCTGACCGCGGGGATCGGTCCGCGCGGGATGGCCGGCTTCGTGGGGCTCTTGCCGATGGCCGCCGAGACGCTCGGCGAGCGACTGTTCGCGGGCGCGGGTTCGCGCGCGTGGCTGTACGGGTCGGCGATGCACTCCGACGTGCCGCCCTCCGGTAGGGGCAGCGCGATCGCCGCGGCCTACCTCACATTGCTCGGTCATGGCGCCGGCTGGCCGAGCCCCGAGGGCGGCGCCGGCAGGCTCGCGGATGCGCTGCACTCATATCTGCGCGAGCTGGGCGGCGCCGTGCGTACCGATGCGAGGGTCACGCGCGTGGCGGTGGAGCGCCGACGCGTCGTGGGCGTCGAGCTCGCCGACGGCGAGCGGCTCTCCGCGCCACTGGTGATCGCCGACACGATGCCCGGCGCACTCGTCGACCTCGTCGGCGACGCGCTGCCCGGACGCTACGCCCGTGCGCTGCGCCGCTACCGCTACGGGCCGGCGACGCTCAAGGTCGACTGGGCGCTGGACGGTCCGATCCCCTGGACCGCGCCGCAGGCGCGGGAGGCCGGCACCATCCATCTCGGCGGCTCAGCGCCCGAGCTGCTGCAGACCACCGCGGCGATGCACACCGGCCTGCCCGAGCGCCCGTTCATGCTCCTCGGTCAGCAGTCACTCGCCGACCCCACGCGCGCCCCCGCGGGCAAGCACACCGCCTGGGGTTACACCCACGGCCCCCAGACGGTCGACTGGGTCGCCGAGAGCGACCGTCATGTGGAGCGCATGGAGGCCCAGGTCGAGCGCTTCGCGCCTGGGTTTCGCGAACGCATCCTCGCCCGCCATGTCCTCACCCCCGCCGAGTTGCAGCGCCGCAACGCCAACCTCGTCGGCGGCGATGTCGGCGGCGGCAGCTACTCGCTCGACCAGGTCCTCTTCCGCCCAGTTCGCTCGCTCGCCCCCTATCGCACGCCGGTGCGCGGGCTGTTCATCGGCAGCGCCGCCACGTTCCCGGGCGGAGCGGTCCACGGCGTGCCCGGTCATGCCGCCGCCCGTCTCGCGCTGGCTACTTCCGCTTGGCCTGGTGCTCGATGACCTTCCCGAACGCCGCCTCCAGCTGGCTCGTCATGCGCTGCTTGAACAGCGCCAGCAGTGCCTCAGAGGCCAGCGGGCGCAGCGAATCGACGGCCTCGATCAGTTCGTCCCAGCGCTCGGCCGGCTGGCCTTCCTGCTCGAAGGGTTCCCACAACTCTTTGAGGAACAGCTTCGTAAACGCGCGCGCGATCGAATCAGCGTCGCGGCTGACCCGCTCGACCAATACGAGCGCGGCGTGCAAAGGGATGCCGAGCGCGACGACCTGTTCGGCATCGCGCAGCAGCGCCGGGCTGGGGACTTCAAAGCGCCCATCGCCGAGCGGTATCAGCAGCTTCAGCTTGCGCACGCGCTCGATGTCCTTGGCGTCGACCTCGCCGAACCTGTTCGCCAATTCCTCGGCCGTGATCATCTCGGCCGTCTCGGGCTCGTATGGGGTGGTGACGGCCCGGCGCAGGCCGAGCAGACGCTCGGCGAGGCCGTCCGATCCGCTCAGCAGCCGCTCGATCGCGGCGAGGTTGAACCCGTCGGCCTGCAAGTCGAGGATCAGCCGCAGCCGCGCCACGTGCTCGGCGTTGTAGTAGCCGACCCGGGCGCGCACCTCGGGCGGGGGCAGTAGCCCGCGCGTATGGTGGTTGCGGATGTTGCGCACCGACATGCCGACCTCAGCGGCGAGCTGCTCGACCGTGAGGTCATACCCCGCGGAGGAGCCCGCGCCGGGGGAAAGGTTGGCGCGCGGAGAGGAGTCTGCGCGGGGGGAAGTGCCCGCGCGCGGGGATGAAGTCGCGGGCTGGGGGGTATCTGCTTGCGTGTGCGCGCGCGACCTACCGGGCCGTTTCGCGGGCGGATCGATTGTGTCGGAGCTCGTACGTGCCATACGCAACTTTTAGGGTACCATCATCTATGTTCCCTCATTTGAGGTAGCATGATCTCGCGTCATGATTCTTTGTACCCCTCACGCCGGCGAGATTCGTCCGTACGGCGTCCCCCAATCCAATGAGATCTGCCGGTCCGGTGGCGCCGATGGCTGAACGGGGAGCTGTCCCACGCGTACCTGCCGTTCGCCGCCGCGCGCTCGGGCTGATCCGCTCGTTCACCTCCCCGCTGCTGCCCGACGACTATCTGGAGCTCGTCAACCCCCTGTGGTCGACGCGCGAGCTGCGCGGACGCGTCGAACGGGTCGAGCGCGAGAGCCCCGACGCGGTCACGGTGCTGATCAAGCCCGGCTGGGAGTGGCCCGGCCACCGCCCCGGGCAGTATCTGCGACTTGGCATCGAGGTCAACGGCCGACACCACTGGCGCGCCTACTCGCTGACGTCCGAGCCGGGGCGGGCCGACGGATGCATCTCGATCACGCCCAAGCTCGTCCGTACCGGCGCCGTCTCGCCGTTCTTGTGCGAGCGGTTGCGCCCAGGCACGATCGTGCGGCTCGGCGGTGTGGAAGGCGCCTTCACGCTGCCCGACCCACTGCCCGGGCGGCTGCTGTTCGTGAGCGCCGGCAGCGGGATCACGCCGATCGCGAGTATGTTGCGCAGCCTCGCCGCCCGCGGCGGACTGGAGAACGTCGTTCACGTCCACAGCACCCGGACTCCCGAGCAGTTCGTGTTCGCCCATGAGCTGCGCGAGCTGGCTCACACCCACCCCGGCTACCGCCTGCACGAGTGGATCAGCTCAGAGCACGGTCGTTTCACCTCAGGACTCCTCGATGAGCTATGCGCCGACTGGGCCGAGCGCGAGGCGTTCCTGTGCGGGCCGGCCGGGCTGCTCGAGGAGATGACCGCGCGCTGGAGCAGCGACGGCGATCTCGCGCGGCTGCACGTCGAGCGCTTCCAGCCCGACGACCATGTGGGCGACGGCGAGCGCGGCACGGGCGGCACGATCCGCCTGTGCTCCAGCGACCTCGACGCCGTCAGCGACGGCGAGCAGCCGATCCTCCTAGCGGGCGAGCAGGCCGGCGCGACGATGCCCTTCGGCTGTCGCATGGGTATCTGCCACAGCTGCGTCGGGCGGCTGCGCTCGGGTCGCGTTCGCGACCTGCGCACCGGCCGCGTCCACGGCCAGCCCGGCGAACTGCTGCGCACCTGCATCAACGCCCCCGAGGGGCCCGTCGAGATCGATCTCTGAGCTATCCGTCCGCACACATCGCACCGCACAAATCTCCACACTCATACCTACACCCGCACACCTCCTCACATCCCCTCGTCACACACACACAAAGGAACCTCATGTCTGCCACATACGCCGAGCCCCCCACCACGAGCACCGATCGAGGCTTCGAGGAGATCGAGAGCCCGATGGCCCATCTCAGCCCGGCTCAGCTCGATGAGCTCGCGCGCGAGCTCGACGCGCTCCACGCCGAGATCTTCGCCGACCTCGGCGAGCGCGACTCGCGCTACATCCGCTCGACTATCAAGCTCCACCGCCACCTCGTGCTCGCCGCGCGCGCGCTCCTGCTCGGCTCGAGCAAACGCCCCCTGTGGTTCGCCGGCACCGCTGCACTCTCGCTCGCGAAGATCCTCGAGAACATGGAGATCGGCCACAACGTCATGCACGGCCAGTGGGACTGGATGAACGATCCCGACATCAACTCCCAGTCCTGGGACTGGGACACGGCCTCCCCGGCCGACTCCTGGCGGCACTCACACAACTACGAGCACCACACCTTCACCAACATCCGCGGCCTCGACCGCGACCTGGGCTACGAGATCATGCGCATCGACCCGCACCAGCCCTGGCACCCGGTCTACCTGGGCCAGCCCCTCTACAACCTGCTGTTGATGGGCTTCTTCGAGTGGGGCGTCGCCGTGCACGACCTCAACTGGGACGCCATCGGCACCGGCGAGAAGTCCAAGGCCCAGGTCATCTCCGAGCTCAAGGGGGTCGGCGTCAAGGCGCGCAAGCAAGTCATCAAGGACTACATCGCCTTCCCCGCGCTCTCCGCGGCGGCCTCGGCGCTGGCGTCGGTGGCTGCCGGACGATCGGGCTCGCGTGCGGCGCGGCGCAACTTCAAAGCGACCCTGACGGCTGACTTCACCGCCAACATCGTCCGCAACGTCTGGGCGCACTCGATCATCTTCTGCGGGCACTTCCCCGACCAGACCTACACGTTCAGCAAGGCCGAGGCCGCGCAGGAGACCCGCGGACAATGGTACGTGCGCCAGCTCACCGGCTCCGCCAACATCGACGGCAGCCCCCTCTTCCACCTGCTCGCCGGCAACCTCTCCTTCCAGGTCGAGCACCACCTCTACCCCGACATGCCCTCCAGCCGCTACTCCGAGATCGCGCCCCGAGTGCGCGACATCTGCCACCGCTACGGCCTGCCCTACAACACCGGGCCGTTGAGCAAGCAGCTCGGCACGGTACACCGCACGATCCTGCGCCTGGCGTTTCCCGGCGGCAAGCCGCGCCGCAAGCCCGGGCCTTATCGGCCGGACCCCGCCTGAGCGCCGCCGGGCGCGGGCGCGGCGGACTCGTCCGGCGTCGGGCTGGGCACCTCCCCGGCCTGAGCGCCGGGGGTGCGATCGTCCTCGCGTGCGCCGGACGCCCTCTCGGCGAGCGTCCACACCGGCAACTTCGCCTCCCGCCCGCGCACCTCGAACTCCCCCACGAGCACGAGGTCCGCGGGTGGGTCCTTCATCCGTTCGCGCGTCGACTGCGCGCAGAACAGCATGTGCCCGCTGCCCTTCGTCATTCCCTCCAACCGTGAGGCCGTGTTCGTCGTGTCGCCGATCGTCGTGTACTCCACCCGCTGCTCGGAGCCGACGTTCCCGGCCATCACCGGGCCACTGTTTAGCCCTACGCCCATCGCGAACCCGGCGTCGTGGCCCTGCTCGGCCAGCCAGGTGTTGAACCGCGTAAGCCTTTGCCCGACCATCTCCCGCGCGGCCCGCAGCGCGCGATCGGCATGATCGTCCTGCTCCAGCGGCGCTCCGAACGCCGCCATGATCCCGTCGCCCATGTACGCGATCAGCGTCCCCCCGGCCGCCATGATCGCCTCTGTCATCTCGTTCAGGTAATGGTTGACGACCTCGATCACATGCTCCGGCGACTGGCTCTCAGAGAAGCTCGTGAACCCGCGCAGGTCCGAGAACAGGATCGTGCAGTCCCTTTCCACGCCGCCGAGGCGCAGGTTCTCGTTCGCGCTTGCCAGCACCTGATCGACCACGTCGCCCGGTACGAACCGCGAAAAGACATCCCTAACGCGTTCGCGCTCAATCGCCTCGCCCACGTACAGCACCGCGAGTGTTCCCAGCGTCCCCACCGCGAGTGCGAGCAGGGGATACACAAACGTCCAGATCCAGCCCGTGTTGAACGCGATCTGTGTCGCCACAGTGAACACGGCCGCCAAAGCCACGGCGTCTATGAGCGAGCGCCACCTCCGCACACGCAGGCTGCCCAAAGGCCCGGCGATCCCGAGGATGACGATCAGCAGGACGTCCACCCAGTTGGGGGCGTTCGTCAGCGGCACGCCTTGCAGCAGCGTTGAGGTCGCGTTTGCCCAGATTTCGGGTCCGGGCATCGTTCTGCTCAGAGGCGTGGCATGAATGTCCTGCAATAGAGGCGCCGATGCACCAACGATCACAAGCTTCCCCTTGAACATGCTCGGCCGGAATTCGTCACGCATGACCTTGGCGTAAGAGACCGATTTGAAAGTTTCCTGAGCTCCCACGTAGTCGATGGGAAGTGGGCCACTGTCGAAGCGCGATGACGGCAGGTGTCGTCCTGTGAAGACTTCCCAAGCAACGACCGGGAAGCTGCCTAGGGCGTGGTAAGCCCTTTCAAATCGCCGGACGACTCCGTCCGTATCCACCGTGAAGTGATCCTCGCCCGTTCGCGCGCCGGCTTCCCTGAGGTTTTCCGGTCCGCCGAGCACTTCGGTGTAGCCCTTTGCGCCGACTTCTGTTGCTGCAAGCACAGTTTTGCCGTAAGCCCTTTTGACGGCTTCGTATAGAGCGAGGTCGTCGCGTTCGTCGGTAGCGTGCGAAAAGTCGATGTCCAGTGCGATAGTCCGTGCTCCCGCACGGCGTAGATTGTCGATCACCCTCGCGTCGTAGCGGCGCGGAAACGGGAAGTTGGTCCGTAGTTCCTGGAAGGTGGCTGGATCTATGGCAACGAACACGATGTTCGAGGGCGGCTTGCGAGACCCCCTGATCGAGTACCGCGCGTCGATCGTCTGCAGTTCGGTCCTTCTCAGCAGATGCGTCGCGTAGGCGCCCACGCCGATCCCTGCCGCCAGCACAGCCACCCCAATCAACAGAGCGGTCTTGCGCTGCCCCCATCTGGCGCGACCCATTTCAGCCCGCTCCTGTCACAATCCCCGCTGGCACCAGGACGATGCTAACCGTACGCACCTATTCGACGCCGTTGCGAAGCCTCCGTATACACGGAGGGCTGCTGTTCCTCGCGCTCGCGCTGCTCGTGTCTGTGGTGTCGCTAGCAGCTCCGGCGTCATCCGGCGCGGCGCCGCCGCTCGGCGCGCTCTCGCAGCTAGCAAGCCCCTTCAACTGCGTTGGCGAAGAAGGATTTCATCAGCCCGAAATCGGCTGCGGCACGCTGCTCCCGAAAGAAGCGATCAACTCCTCATACCAGGCGCAGGTCAGCCCCGACGGCAAAAACGTCTACTCGGTCGCGATCGGTGGTGCTCTGATCGAGTACGCGCGCAACTCGACCAGCGGCTCGCTCACCCCGATCGGCTGCGTGACGTCTGGTACCGAAGCCTGCGCTCCGTCTGACACGACTCCCAACGCGGTCGCGATGAGCAACCCGGCGGCGATCGCGATCAGCCCGAACGGCGACGACCTCTATGTCGTGACCCAAGGCAGCAACAGCCTTGTCGCGTTCAAACGCGACCCCGAAACGGGCCTGCTGACTGAACTTGGCTGCATCAGCCGCGAAAACACCGGATGTGCAGAACATGAAGCCAAAGGTCTCAACCAGCCCTATGGCGTCGTCGTCAGTCCCGATGGGAAGAACGTCTACGTAGCGAGCCACAACGACGAAGCCGTGGCGGAGTTCTCCCGTAACACCTCGACCGGTGCGGTGTCCCAGCTCGCCTCGCCGAACGAATGCGTGAGCAGCACCGTGGGCAGCGGCTGCGCCACCGACACGGCTCTCGGTCTGGAAAAGGCGATCGGGGTAACGGTGAGCCCGGACGGCGGGAACGTGTACGTCGCCGCGGGCGGCACGGAACCGGGCGGGGCGATCGCGGCCTTCGAACGCGACCCGGCGACCGGGGCCCTCACCCAGCTGCCGGGCAAAGCCGGGTGCGTCAGCGATACGAACGCAGCCTGTGAAACGGGCACCGCGATCAACGGGCCCGAGGACATCCTCGT
Source organism: uncultured Solirubrobacterales bacterium (assembly GCA_963708315.1). GTDB lineage: Bacteria > Actinomycetota > Thermoleophilia > Solirubrobacterales > Solirubrobacteraceae > Palsa-744. The sequence goes on from OY970204.1 coordinate 257,162, forward strand.
CAGTCCGGATGGCCGAAACGTATACGGGAACTCCAGTAAGGACAGCGCAGTGCTCGAGTTTCGCCGCGAACCATCCGGGGCGCTCGCGCAACTCGCCGCACCCAACGCCTGCGTCATGAACGCAACCGCCCTGGCGGGCTGCAGCCAGGTCAAGGGCCTGGGGGAAGCGTTGGGCGTGGCGATCAGTCCGGGTGGCGAAAACGTGTACGCGAGCAGTCCCCAGGAAGACGACGAGGCGGCCTTCTCGCGCAACGGCGAAACCGGCGTCCTCACCCCGCTCCCCGCTCCCTACGAATGCGCGGGCAAAGTCGAAAAAAGCACGTGTGGAGCCACCGACATCACGGGAATCGCAGGCGCCCGGCGGGTGACGGTCAGCCCCGACGGCAAGAACCTGTACGTGGCGGGACAGAACGATCACTCGATCGTCGAGCTGGTCCGCGCCGGGTCGCCGCCGGCGCCGGCCAATCCCCCAGCGCCGGAAACGACATCTCCTCCGCTGGCGAGCCCGCCTGCACCGATCGCTCTCCTGACCGTTCCGCCACCCGTCCTTGCCCGCACAGGCAACGTCGCGCCCGTGTCGGGAAAGGTGCTCGTGAAGCTACCCGGTACGAGCACGTTCGTGCCACTGTCCTCGCTGCGCCAGATCCCGTTCGGGTCGGTCATCGACGCGACCAACGGAACGGTGAGCGTGACGACGGCGATTCCCGGTGGCAAAACCCAGACCGGGCAGTTCTTCAGCGGCGAGTTCATCCTCAGGCAGGGTCCGAACGGGCTGGTCGTGGCGGAACTGACCGGCGGCAACTTCTCGGTCTGTCCGACCAAGCGCGAGCGCGCTCACATCGCGCGGGCCGGATCGGCATTGGCGCAGGCGGCGGCGTCCAAGAGCCATGTCGTGCGCAAACTATGGGCCAACGCCCACGGCAAATTCTCAACGAAGGGCAACTATGCCGCCGGGGCTGTGCAGGGAACCGAATGGCTGACCGAGGATCTCTGCGACGGCACCCTGATCCGGGTCACGCGCGACAAGGTGGCGGTCACGAACCTCGTCAACCACCGCCACGTCGTGGTGAAGACGGGGCACAAGTACCTGGCTAAGGCACCCCGCGGGTAGGCAACGTCCTCTGCTACGGGTTCAGTGGGAGGCTGCGGACCCGAATACGTTCAGGTTCGAATACGACGATGCTGCCATCCGTAAGGTCGTGTTCGACCGCTGTGAGGTTGGCAAGCAACATCTCGACTTGCTGCGTCGGCCGTCGCTGCTGTGTGCCGCTGCGAAGCAGTACGACCGATGGTGATTGCTCTTGGCGTAGCGCCAGCAAAGTTCCGAAGTCCGTGTCTGCGGATAGGAGCACGCGCCGCTCTTCTTTGGCGCGGGCAAAGATCTCATCGTCACTTGCTGCCTGCATTCCATAGTCACGCACGTGCTTCGCATCGTGCCCGGCGGTTGCGAGTCCTTCGGCAACCACTGGTGAGAGCGCGTTATCGACCAGGAATCTCACGCTGAGGCGGCCAGCGGCAACTCGCGCTCGCGAACGGCCTCTGCCGCGTAGCGCAAGCCTTCGCGGACATCCTCATCCTCGAGGTCCGGGTAGGCAGCGAGGACCTCGGGGATACTCATGCCGTCGGCGACCATGCCGACTACGGTCGCGACCGGTATGCGTAGACCACGGATGCAGGGGACCCCGCCCATCTGATCTGGCCGCACGGTGATTCTGGTGAAGCTCATCATTCTCAGCTTACCGCGTGTTATTACCAGTCCTTCAGGCAGCTAGCACAGGTATCTGGCTAAGGCCCCGCATAGGTAGATGTCGACTCGGCTCTTGTGAGCTGCCGCTCATACGGTCCCCGACCGGTGAGGCACACCGCGCCGCAGCGGGCGGCTACATCCAACGCATCGGGCGCCCGCATGCCTGTGCCCAGCCCGTAGGTGAGCCCCGCGGCGAACGAGTCGCCACAGCCATAGGAGTCCACGGCCTCGCCTGGCGGCGTGGCGGCTGTCCACGAGCCCGACCGGCCATCGCGGTCCCGATAGAGGCCTCCACGCGCGCCTGCGGTCGAGACGACCAGCTCAGCCTCGTCCCCGGTAGCGGCTGCCTCCCCGCGCTCGATCGCGTCGTTCGCGCTCAGCACCAGCGCGTCCAGCGCGACGCCGTGTCCGAGGGCGTCGGTCGCGCGCGGGCTCGCCACCAGTACCCGCGCAGCGCGGGCGGCGCGGAGGGCGCCGACGTCCCCCGCCGTGAAGTAGACGGCGTCCATTTCCGCCAGCCGGCCCCATTCCAGCTCCGTGTCGCTGCCCAGCGGCTCCAACCGTGGACCGTAGGTCACGATCGTGCGCTCGCCCGCGTCGTCCACGAGTGTGCTCGCCGTCCTCGTCGGCGCCGCGCGCCGAGCCGCGCGCACTTCCACGCCGAGCTCGCCCAATCGCTCCACCGACCGGCGGCCGTACTCATCGTCGCCCAGCGCACTCACGAGTACGCACTTTCCCGCCAGCCGCGCCAGCTGCACCGCGGCGACGGCCCCGCCCCCGGCGGGCTCCTCGAACGGGTCGCGTGCGTGCACGATCTCGCCGACCCGCGGCATGTGCGACACGCGCGCGAACCGCACCCACTCGACGTGTCCCACCACGGCGACCCTCGGTTGGCCTGCGCCCATGAGGGCAGTTTCACACAGGCAGCTGGGCTTGCTCGGCCCGCGTCAATCTCTCTCGTGGGATGAGGGTGTCATTCACGTGCGGCGATCTCGTCCTCCCGCCGATAGCCGAGGCGTGCGGAGATGCGGTCGGCGGCGGCGGCGAGGTGGGGGTGAAGCGCAGCGGCGAGCCGCTCGACCGCAATCATCGAGGTGTCTGAGGAGAGGTCGATCGCGGCAATCGTCACTCCCGTCTCGTTGCGGACGGGCGCGGCGATCGCGATCCTGCCCGTCGCGAACTCTTCGTCCTCGGTCGCAAAACCCTCCTCCAGTACGCTCTTGAGCTCGGCCTGGAGCGCCTCCTTGCCGGTGATCGCGTTCGGTCCTCGGCGTTCCAGGCTCGCTCGTAACAACAGCTCCCGGCACTCCTCCTCAGGGAGATGGGCAAGGAGGACCTTGCCCAGCGCCGTGCAATACGCGGGCATTCTCGACCCGACCCCCACGCCGAGGTCGACCTTGTCCCGCCCCCGCTGGAAGCTGACGACCCGATCGAGGTAGACGATATCCGGGCCGTCGAGCATGGCGAGACTCACGGTGAAGTTAGATCCCTGGCGTAGTTCGTCCAGGATGGAGTGCGCGTGCTCGCGCAACCCGGTCGAGTTCAATGCGGACATCCCCAGGTCGGTCACGCGCAGCGACAGCCGGTACTTGCGGCGTTTGTCTTGCTCCATGTATCCGAGCGCAACGAGGGTGGTGAGGTAACGGTGCGTCGTCGAGCGACTCATCCCCAGCTCATCGGCGATGTCGGCGATCCCGAGCACCGAGCGCCCGGGTCTGAAGCACTCCATGATCGCCAACCCGCGCGCCAGCGACTGGGAGTAGCGGGGACCGGAGAAATCGGGCATCTCCCACTCATCCTCATATGGCTCGGTAGGACTCATGCCGAACACCCACCCGTCTTTCCACGACGCTGGAGCGGGGCGTTTGGTCGCAACTCCGCGGCCATGATTGGGACCACCGTCGACGGTGTGCGAGAGGGGTCGGGAATCGAGATCGAATCCTCCACGGTTCGGCTCGTTGGTCTCGGGTCTATGGGCCGGGCGCCGTGGGGCGACGCCCGGCCTTTATCTCTGGCAGAGACCAGGACAGGCGGAACTCATTACCTGCACCGAGCCGTACCCGCGCGCCGTCTGGCGACGACGCCTCTCTTCTTGCGGGATGAGCGCCCGGCCGGAATGGTTGTCCTCGTCATCACCTGGGATGCTGACGTGAGCGGACGCGCTCGACTAGTCCGCTGGGGGAGTATTCCTCTAGCGGATATCCGAGATCGGATATCCCCCGGCCGTCTCGGCCAGCGGCAGGCGTGGGGAGGCGTGAGGACCTCCACGATGAGCGTACCGGCGAGCGCGAAGCACCAGCATCGCCGGTTTCGCCAGGCCGCCGAGTGCGGTGAGGACGCGTTCGGTCGTGTCACGAGCGTAGGGCGACCAGGCGTTTGGATCGGACAGGTAGAGGCTGGTCATACCGGCCAGGATCAGGCGATGCTCGACGCCGAGCGCACCCGATCGTCGCGTGGCTTCGATGGCCAACAGCTCCATCCGTTCGGCCATCTCATCAGCCGAGGAATAGTGGTCGAGGAGGTTTTGCTGACCCGTCGCGGCGTCTTCGGCCCGATCGATCAGGCTGTCGAGCAGCGTGTGCAACGTTCCCATCCACGGCCAGTACAGCGCCTCGACCGCTCGAGCATGCTGCTCGGTGAGGTCGGGGTCGGCCGCGGCACTCAGCAGCGCCAGTGTCGCCAACGAGGAGCCGGTCGCGGCCGCCGGCTCCCACCACCACTGCCTGACCTTAGCTGGCGCTTCCAGTTCGGCCCAGCGCGCGAGGGCAGGGTAGTCCTTGCGTCCAGCGAGGTTGATGTGGCTTTGGTAAAAGATGATTCGCCGGGCCTGCTCGAGCACCGCCTCTGCAATCACGGTGTAGGAGGGCAACTCGGCGAGCAAGGCGCGACACCGGTCCACCAGCTCGACGAGATATCCCCCGTCCTCTCCATGGGTATCGTGCCGGTAGTAGTCGATGTGTGGACGATCGGGCTGAAGTGCGATCAGGATGGCAGCGTGCAACTGCCGCGCGTTGGCTGCGGGATCGTCGCTTGGCTGCTCCATCAGCGAGTCGGTGTACTGGTAGATGCTCTGGAGCCGCACAAGTAGTCGCACGACGGTGGCGCGTTGATCCGGGTGGGTGAACGCCGCGAACGCTGCGACGCCCTCGAGGCTCGCCCAATCGCTCTCGTACACCTCGAGCGCCAGGCGGCGAAGTCCAAGATCGGGGATCTCGCTTGCCCGTCCACGCAGGCGGCTAAGCTCGCGCCGTGCGAGCGGCAGCACAGTCAGCCAGTAACGGCCAGTCGCCAAGGCGAAGGCGCCGGGCAACTCCCATCGTCGATATTTGAGCTGTAGGCGCACATGGGATAGCTTCCCCGCGTGTCACGCTCCATGCAACCCTTGTCCGCGTTACTCCTGGAAGCTGGCCTGCGTGGACACTCCCGCGGCGGAGTAGCCGGGCAGAGCAACGATGGCCAATGCGATTCCCAGCAGTAGCAGCAGCGTAAGTACGACCTGCGCGCCACCGATGCTGAATGGCGCCGGAAAGCCTACATTCGCACGCAGATAGCGGTCTCCGAGTGCGTGTGCGTATACGCCAAGTACCACCCCATCGAAGCAGCCGATGCCCAGCACGATCGCGCTTTCCATCAGCAAGCACCGCCAAAGCTGTGCACGATCGAAGCCTTGCGCTTTCAGCGACGCCAGGCGTGACCGTCTCTGATAGATCGCGGTTGATAGCGCCGTGGCGAGAGCAAGTGCTGCCACGACCAGCAACAGCGTCGATATCTCGCTGAGAGTTCTCAGGCCCTGACGGACCGCATCCTCGACCTCGGCGACGCGTTCCTGCGAGGTCTGTACACGCAGGCTCGGTTGATCTCTGAGGAGCTCTTTCACGACATTTCTGCCGGCGGCAGCCGTCACACCGGGCTTGAGGCTGAGCGAAACCGCGGTCGGAATGGTGGTCAGCCAGTAGCGGCTGTAATCCCGCGTATTCACGCTGATCGTGCCCGACGGCCATCCGGTGTTCGTGGTGATGGCGGCGACCCGCAGCGGCGCCACGCCCGAGGGGGTCGGCAGGGAAAGGCGACTGCCGATGTGCAGATCGTGTTCTTCGGCAAACCCATTCGAGACGGTCGCCCAGCCATTTTGGCGCATTCGTGCTGTTGCGTTCGTCAGATCGCCTTTCAACAGCTGGCTTGAGAGAATCATCGTGCTGTTGTTTGGCGGGACGGCGCGTATCCAAATCCGGTGTGTGCCGAGGTCGAGAAATCCGCCCTGATGGGCATGGACAGACGTGATCGTCTTGCCCGCTTGAGCAAACGGATTTGGCTGGGTCTGGACACGGAAGCTGTCGGCGTCAAAGATGTTTCCGTCCGGAGTAACCCAGACTGGGGCCGAACCCCACTCTTCGACGATCGCGTTGTCTAGACCTCGCAAGAGGTCGTGCCGGGCTCCGTCGACTGAAACGACGCCGTAGACCGCGAGCGCAGCCACGCCAGCCAACGCGATCGAGCGGGTGGCCGTGCTCTTCATTTCGATCGCAGCGACGGCGACCATCCCCCCGTGATATTGGCGGGCAAATCGTCTCAGCAGGCGGGACGTCGCCCGAAATAGCAGCGGAATCAAGCACAGAGCGGCAAGCGCGAGCACGACTCCCCCGAGAACCGTCAGGGCCACGTCGAGCATCACACAGATGCTGACCAACGCGATCAGGATCACACCCAGTGCCGCCGCGCGGAAGGTCGTCCGGTCGGTGATCGCCTGCCCCGGCTCTCCTGTCTCGTGAAAGACAGCGTCAACCGGCCGGTCCGAGCGCAAGTCGAAAACCGGCGACAGCGAGACGAGCAATGCCGCGAGCAGGCCGCATCCAAATGCCACCATCACCGTACCTGCATGAACCGTCTGGTTGTCGGTTACCGGGAACGCCGTGGCGAGATAGCTGGGGACTTCATGAAACAGCGTGCGCGCGAGCAGATCGCCCGCGATGACTCCGACGCATGAAGCGCCGATCCCGAGCGCCACCGCTTGAAAGACGACTATCGAAAGCACTTGCCTGGCATCAAATCCCTGAATACGCATATCGGCGATCGCTCTGCGTCGCTCGGGGATGGTTAGAAGCATCGCATTCAACGCCAGTAGGAATCCGACCATCGCGGCTATCGCGACAAACAGAGATGTGGATCGATTCACGGGTACCGCGGCCGTTTCCGCCAACCGCAGTTCGTTGTCGGCGGGCCCGACGTCAATCGTGTTGCCCGCCAGTGCGCGCAACTCGTCCGCGACCTCTCTCTCGCGCCCGGACTGGGGCTTGATCAGAACCTGGTTTACCTGTCCAGGCGTTCCGGCGAGCGTCTGTGCATAAGGCAGCAGTGCAGCGACCAATGGAACCGAAGCGAGTGGGCCGATCGCGCCAGAGTTCAGCACGGCACGCACGCGAACGCGACTGCTCGAACCGTTGACCACGAGCGTGACCGTTTGTCGAGCTTCTGTGCCGATGGTGCTCGCCAGGCTCGAGGGCAGTCCCACACCGCGAGCGAGCAACAACGCCCCGGAGCCAAGGTTCTTGGTGGCAAAACCGCCCAGGGTGATCAGGCCTGGGTCGATACCCACGAATTGAACCCGCTGACGTCCCCGTGGACCCTCTACCACCGCGTACTTGCGAAGCAACGACGCGGATCTCTCGACTCCCGGCAGACTCGCGATTCTGTCGGCAAGCTTCACACTGAAGGTGCTGGGGGATCGCGCGACGAACTCCAGGCCGGCCGACCCTCCGACGGCACGGACGTCTTCGCGAACCGAACCCACGATGCTGCCGTTGGCCACCAGTACCCCAAACACGAGCGCGACGCCGACGGCGATACCGCTGCCGGCCAGCAGCTCGGTGACCGTGTGGTCCCGCAGTCGTCGGCGATAGAGCCCGAACAAGACGCTCAGGCGCATGCCGAAGATCGTCGGGTTCGGGAGAACCCTCATTGTGTGATGCCGACGCGCAGGTCGAGGGCCAAACCCTCGGTGAGCTTGCCGTCCCGCAACGTGCAGACACGATCGACGAACGAGGTGGCCTGCGGGTCGTGCGTGACGAGCAGCACTGGAATCTGCCGCTCGCGGCAAATCCCCGCGAGCAGCTCCAGGATCTCACGACTACGCTTGGAATCGAGGTTCCCGGTCGGCTCGTCGGCGAGCAGCAGGCGCGGATCGTTGGCCAATGCGCGCGCGATCGCCACGCGCTGGCGCTCGCCCATCGACATCTCGGCGGGAGTGTGCTCGATGCGCTCGCCCAAGCCGACGCGCTCGAGCCAGGGACGGGCGGCGGTCTGCGCCTCGCCGAGCGTCATACCCAGCGCGAGCAGCTTCACCGCGGCATTATCCAGCGCCGAGGCGCCCGTGAGGTGGAACGACTGAAACACCACCCCGGTCTGCTCGCGCCGGTAACGTGCGCTCTCGCTCGCCGACAGACCGCTCACTTCGCGTCCATCGAACATGACACTTCCCTCGTCCGGCTGCATGATCGCGGCGGCGAGCAGCAGCAGCGTCGTCTTGCCCGAACCGCTCGGGCCATACAGCGCGACGAACTCGCCCGGGGCGACCGTCAGCGAGACGCCATCGACCGCATCGACAGTCTCTCCTGCGCCGGCGTAGCGCTTGGAGACCTCGCGCAGCTCGAGCGTCACGGCGCGTCGGCGCTCATGCCGCGCCGCGCCGCTCCGGGAAACGGATGACCTTGCGCCGGGAGTCCGTGGAGTGCAGACGACCGTTGTCAAAGCTCATGACCCGTCCCGCACCCCGCAACGCCGCGACCTCTTCGGAGGCGATCAGCAGTGACAGATCCAGTCGTTTAGGCAACGAGTGGATCAGGTCGAGGAAGGCCCGCGCGTCTTTCGGCTGCGGTAGGACCGCCGGCTCGTCGATGAGCAGCAACGCCGGTTCGCGCACGATCGCGCGGGCCAGCTCGACGCGCACCCGTTCGGCCACCCCCAGCCTGCCGGTCGGCGTATACCCAAGCTCCGTTGATTGCACCGTTTCCAGCGCACGCCACGCGCACGCTTCGGCGTGCCCCATGCCCAGCCCCTCGGCGTACAGGGGCATCGCCACGTGCTCGACGACGACTATCGAATCGCCCGCGCGCCAATCGCCACGGGCCAACGCAATCCCACCATGCCGCCGGGCGCGGGCACGCTCGTCGGCACTCAACCTCGCGAGATCGCGGCCCTGCCAGCAGACCTCGCCCTCGTCCGGGGCCTCGAGCCCCGCGGCGATCCGCAGCAGCGTCGTCTTGCCCGCCCCTCGCGCTGCGAGCACGCCGAGAGTCTCTCCGGCATACAGCTCGAACGAGACACGGTCCAGCACCGCGACCTCGCGCAGGCCGTCGCGGAAGCGCTTGGTCACCTCCCGGAACGCGAGAACGGTCATCGCTGCTGTTCGGACTGGCCTTCTTCGAGCGCTCGGCAGGCTTCTCCCACCCACTCGAGTTCTGCCTTCAACCGCTTGTCCACCGCCGAGCGGTAAAGGCTCATGATCGTGCCCAACCATGACACGCGTGGCGTTTCTGTCTCGACGTTCTCCTCGATCTCTTCGAGCAGATCGACACGCCATTCGCTCAACGCGCGCAGCAATTCGGGTATCTCCTCCTCGCTGGAAAACGCGAGCCGCGCGTGAATGTCGGCGCGCATGACGCTCGCAGCGGGCGGCGTGGTCAGCCATTCCTGACGCGCCAGCACGGCTCGATCGGTCGGGTAGAAGAACTGCCGCGAGTACGGAGGGCCGTCGATCGGCCTGCTCTGCGACCACACGAGTCCTTCTGCCTCCAACTGTTTGAGGACCGGATAGATGTGCTTCGCCTGGACGTGCCAGGAGGCACCCATACGACGATTGATCCGCTTGGCGACCTCGTACCCGTAGGTCGGACCTTCGAGCAGCACGGCTAGCGCCGCCGCCTTGATCGGCGAGCGACCCTCAACCAACGCTGCGCTTTTCTCCCTATCCGTCATCGTCTATGCCAGTAATACGATAGGTCCGAATCTTACAGGAAGCTGACAGTGAGGCAATGATCGTTTCCCACCCTGTAGATGGAACGCTTCGACAGCATCGTCGGCTGAACATCTCCGAGCCATCATGCGCGGGATGCGGGGCGGAACGCTCGTGCCAGTCCGCTTTGGCTTCGACCACCTGCGCGGATGCTGGCCGATCTTCGATCGCACACCCGATCCACGACATCCCGATTCGATGCTCGCGGTGTCCTAGCCTGAGAGCGCATGCTTGTCGAGCTTCTGTTCTGGGACGGCTGCCCCTCGCATTCGCGAGCGCTCGCCGACCTGCGCGCCGCGATGACCGACCTCGGCCTTGACCCGAATACGGTCGCGGTTCGCGAGATCGATACGCACGAGCAGGCGATGCAGGAGCGATTCGTCGGATCGCCCACGATTCGCATCGACGGAATCGACGTCCTGCCCCCGGGCGAGGAGCAGTTCGGGCTCGCCTGCCGCATCTACTATCGCCGGGATGGTCGGGTCTCACCCACCCCCGATCCGGTCGACGTGCGCGATGCGCTCCGCGCCGCCATCCCCCCACACGAACGCCTTCCCGAGAGAGGAGACATGAGATGACAGTTGCGATCGGAGCCCCCGCCCCGACGTTTGCGCTGCCGGACACCGAGGGAACCACGCACACACCGGGCGACGCGCCCGCGACCGTCGTCGTGTTCACCTGCAATCACTGCCCCTACGCGCTGGCCTGGCACGATCGGATAGTCGCGCTCGCGCACGACTACTCTCAGCGTGGCGTGCGGGTATTGGCGATCAACCCCAACGACGCCACCCGCTACCCGCGCGACTCGACGGAGGCGATGCGCGCCCGTGTCCAGCGCGGCGAGTTCGACGGCGTCCCCTACCTGCGGGATGAGTCTCAGGAGGTTGCCCACGCTTACGATGCCGAGACGACACCGGACGTGTTCGTGCTCGACGCCGCTGGCCTCCTGCGCTATCGCGGCGCCCCCGACGCCGACTACGAAGACGCATCTCAGCGCGCCGACTTCCTCCGCGATGCCCTCGACGCAATCCTCGACGGCCGCGACCCCGTGCTCGCGCAGACTCCGCCCGTGGGCTGCTCGATCAAGTGGCGGGAATGATGGAACCCCGCACGGCCCCCCGAGTCTGCCGGCGGCGACTCGCCTGATGACGCCGCGTGACCCTCAGCGCCCCAGCGTGCGCATCAGCTCGCGGGCGCGACCGCGCACCTCGCCGAGCAGCTCGCGCACCTCCTGCAGGCCCGCTCGCAACTCCGCATCGCCGACCTCGATCGGCAGCATCGAGTCCTGCAGGGCCGCGAGCTCGCCGTCGGCCCTGCCGGCCGCATCCACCGTGGCCTCGACGAACCCCTTCACGCCCGTGGAGGGCGCGCCCTGGGGCGCTGACTCGAACGTATGACCGGGCAGATCGTGGCGCTCGGCGAACCCCGCATACGTGCGCTGCGCCCTGCCGTACGCGCTCTGCACCGGCCGGAACAGCTCCTGCTCCAAGCGGTCGGCGGTACGTTCGTCGAGTAGCTCATATGCCTCGCCGAGCGCCGCAAGTGCCACTCCGATCTCCTCGACCGCCCGCGCTAGGGCATCGAGCACCTGTCTGCGTCCGTCCGCGGTGGTGTAGGTCATGGGTCCAGGTTATTCGGTGTAACGTCAACCTCGATGAACGGCATCCATCGCACGATCTGCGCTTCGCGCTGGTGGGCGCGGGGAGTGGAGCGCGAGCTCGTCCCCTGGTGTCTAAACGGCGTCGAGCTGGGCGAGGATGTGCTCGAGGTCGGTCCCGGGTTCGGCGCGAGCACGCGCGTGCTCGCTCGCCGTCCGGGCCGGCTCACCGCGCTTGAGCTCGAGGAGCGCTACTGCCGGCGGCTGACACGCGAGCTGGGCGAGCACGCGACCGTCGTCCAGGGCGACGCCACCGAGCTCCCCTTCCCCGACGGCTCCTTCTCGGGCGTCGTCTGCTTCACGATGCTCCACCACGTTCCTTCGCCCGAGCTCCAGGACCGCCTGCTGTCTGAGGTGACGCGAGTGTTGCGCTCCGGTGGAGTGTTCGCCGGCACCGACAGTCTCGGTCACGGTCTCCTGTTCAAGACGATCCACATCGGCGACACGCTTGTTCCGGTCGATCCCCGTGACCTGCCCGACCGCCTCACACACGCCGGTTTGAGTGAGGTGCGTGTGGACACAAGCGCCAGCTCGCTGCGCTTTCGCGCTCGTAAGCCGTAGTCACAAGCTCTCGCGTCAGGGTCTGGCTTCAGGGCTAGGATCACCCGATCATCGGACGGCGAGCACACTCGACATGACTCCCCGGCATGCACCCACCGCCGCCTGTCCGTTCTGCGGTGGCCCCGGCGCACGCATGTTCGATGCGTGGGATCGCAACCGTGAGACCACGCGTGAGCGATTCGCTTACGCCCGCTGTCGTACGTGTGGGACCGTGTTCCTCATCGATCCCCCGGCCGATCTCGCTCGCTACTACGCCGAGGACTACTACCACTTCGGTCCGGACGGAGAACCGGCCTGGAAGAGTAATCCGCCGCGGATGCAGGCCGCGTCATATCGCGTCGATCTGCTGCGAACCCATACCGGGCCCGGGCGTCTGATCGAGATCGGCGCCGGTACCGGCGCGTTCGCTTCGACCGCTCAGGTGGCGGGCTTCCAGGTCAGCGCGATCGAGATGAGCGAGCGCTGCTGCCGTTACCTGAGCGAGCGCGAGGGGATCGACGCGATCTGCAGCGACCGCCCGCTGGAGGCGCTCGCCCCGCTTCCGCCCGCTCGCGTGGTTGCGCTGTGGCATGTGCTGGAGCATCTACCGAACCCGGCCGAGGTGCTCGCGCGCGCAGCTGAGAAGGTGGAACCCGGCGGTGTGCTGGCGATCGCTGTCCCGAACCCGCGCTCGCTGCAGTTTCGCGTGCTCCGGACTCGCTGGGTTCACCTCGACGCCCCCCGACATCTGTGCCTGATGCCAGCGGCTGCTCTGATCGGCCGAGGCAGGGACCTCGGTTTGACGGACGTGGCGCTGAGCACCAACGATCCCGATGGTCTGGAGTGCAATTTCTTTGGCTGGGTCGGCGCGCTGAGACGCCACCCGGCCGTGGGCCCGACACCGGACCTCGTCAGTCACTCTGCACGTGCGCTTGAACGGACGCTGGCGCCGCTTGAGCGCACCGGCGACCGGGGGTCGGCCGTGACGATCCTGATGCGCAAGGAGCCCTGAGGGTTGAGCGGGGATACTCCCCTCGCCGGCGCCGCGGCAAGCTCGGACCCGGGGTCTGGCGACATCCTGTCGACCTCCGCCGCGGGACCGGCCGCGGCGCGGGGTGGTGGACTGCGCGTTGGTGGCTACATCGTAGGCGCTCTGTTCAGTGTCATCTCCGCCGCCCTACTAACTCGCCACCTCGGGGTCGTGCGGTTTGGTGAATACGTCACGGCGCTCTCGCTCGTGGCGATCGTCGGCGCGCTGTCGGACCTCGGGTTGACGGCGGTCGGTGTGCGCGAGCTGTCGATGCGCCCGCCCGCCGAGCGCTGGGCGCTCGCGCGCGACCTGCTCGGACTGCGGATCACGCTCACGCTCGTCGGCAGCGTCGCGATCGTGGCGCTCGCCTGGTTGGCCTACTCGCCGACGCTGGCCGCCGGCGTCGCGCTGGCGTGCGTCGGGCTGCTGTTGCAGGCGACGCAGGACAACTTCGCACTACCGCTGCTCGTCGGTCTGCGGCTCGGCGCCGTCTCGGCGCTGGAACTCTCCCGCCAGCTGCTCACGACCGTGTTCACGACCGTGCTCGTGTTCGCGGGCGCCGCGCTGGTTCCGTTCCTGGGCGTGTCGATCCCGGTCGGTCTGATCGTACTCGTGGCGACTGTGATGCTCGTGCGCAACACGCGCGCGCTCACGCCCACGTTCAACTTCGAGCGCTGGCGGCGGTTCGTCAGGCCGATGCTCCCTTACTCGGCAGCGGTCGCCGCCTCCTCGGTCTACCTGCGCGTGTCGATCATCCTCGTCTCGGTGCTCGGCACGGCCATCCAGCTGGGCTATTTCAGCCTGTCGTTTCGGATCGTCGAAGTCCTCACGCCGGTTCCGGCGCTGCTGGCTGGCTCGGCGCTTCCGATCTTCGCTCATACAGTCCGCGCCGACGATCACGACCGTCTCGGCTATGGGCTGGCGAGAGTCTTCGAGGTCTCGCTGATCGCCGGCGCCTGGGTCGCGGTCTCGATTGCGGTCGGCGCGCCGCTGGCGCTTCAGATCGTCGGAGGTCCGCACTTCGCTCCCGCGGCCCCCGTGCTCGCGGTGCAGGGGGTTGGCCTCGGCGCGATGTTCGTGAGCCTCGTGTGGGCCAACGGCCTGCTCGGCCTCGGTCTGTACCGGCAGATACTCGCGAGCAGCATCGGCGGCCTGATCCTCACCGCCGCGCTCGTCGCGGCGCTGGTGCCGATCGACGGCGCTCGGGGCGCCGCGATCGGCACAGCGATCGGGGAGATCGTGCTCGCGGTCGCACAGTGCGTACTGGTCGTGCGCCGGCGTCCCCGGCTGCGCCCGTCCCTGCGGATCGTCCCGGGTGTGGCGCTGGCGGCGGCGCTCGGTCTCGCGCCACTCGCGCTGACCACTGTCCCGGTGATCGTGCGGTTGGCGATCTCCACGGGGCTGTTCGCGGGCGCCCTGTTGCTCACGCGCGCCTACCCGCCCGAGCTGCTCGATCTGCTCCCCGGCCCGCGCGCCGGGAGAGCGTGACGCGGGTTCGCTGCTTAGCCCTGGCCCGCGCGCCGGGGAGCGTGACTGCCGCTTAGCCTCATAGTCTGAAGTGGCCGCTCCCGTTAGTGTCCTCGCCGTGATCGCGGTCGTGCACCTCGTCTGGGGGCCCCTCGGGACAGGGCCGCTGCGGGAGTTCCTGGCCTCCTACAGACGTCACTCCGCGGGCACCGAGCACGAGTTGGTGTTGCTCCTCAACAACGTCCCCGAGCCGCTGCCCGCGGAGTTCGTAGCGGCGCTTGAGGGCATCGAGTATCGCCTGCTTCGTACCCCCGATCCGGTTCAGGACATCGCCGCGTACGCTCACGCCGCCGAGCGTCTCGAGCACCGGCGATTGTGCTTCCTGAACTCCTACTCGACGATCCTCGCGCCGGGCTGGCTGGCCAAGCTCGACCATGCGCTCGACCAGCCACGGGCGGGACTCGTGGGCGCCACCGGCTCGTGGGCGAGTCTGCACTCGGCCGTGCTCAATGCGTTCCTGCTGCCCAACCCCTACCGCCGAGTGGTTCCTCCACGCAGCATCGCGCGCGAACAGATGCGCGAGATCGAACTCGAACTCGACGCCGCGCGTGCGCCCGAGGGCTCCGCGCCGCCCGCTGGAGAGCTGCCGCGGCGAACCCTGTCCGGTTCGGTGCTCTCGACGCTGCGCTCGTTTCGCCCGATGCCCGAGCAGCTCCTGCGCTTCGCCCCCTTTCCGGCCTATCACGTGCGCACGAACGCCTTCATGCTCGAGCGCGCGACCTTCGCCAAGCTGCGCCTGCGCCCCTTGGTCAGGAAGATGGACGCCTACCTGCTGGAGAGTGGGCGCGCGAGCTTCACCAGCCAAATCCAGGGCATGGGCCTGCGCACGTTCGTGGTCGCCCGCGACGGCCGCTTCTACGACCATCCCGACTGGTACGCCGCCGAGACCTTCTGGCAGGGACAGCAGCAAGGTCTGCTCGTCGCCGACAATCAGACCCGTTCCTATGCCAACGGCTCCTACGATCGCCGTCGGTTGCTCTCGGCATTCGCATGGGGTCCCGAGACGGCTCCCGGCCCGCCGGCGTCCGCGCCCGCCGGCGACGGAGCTCTCACGAGCTGATGCTGGACTTCGAGGCCCACGCACGCGTCGCCGCGCTCAACCGGGCCAAGCCCGGGGCGCTCGGCGTCGTCCACCTCGTATGGGCGCCGCTCGGACCCGACCCCTTGCGCAGGTTTCTGCGTTCCTACAACGCCCACTCCCCCGGGATCGCGCATGAGCTCGTGATCGTGCTCAACGGGGCGCCCATCGAGGACACGGGCCCGCCCGCCGAACGGAAGGGATCGCGCGACGGCAAGGCACTCACACGGGAAGATCTCGAGGCGGAGCTCACCGGGATCGAGCACCGCCTGATCGTGCTCGAGCACCCCGTGCCCGACCTCGCGGCCTACGGTCTGGCCGCACGCGCTCTGACCCATTCCCGGCTGTGCTTCCTGAACTCCTACAGCGCCATCCTCGCCGACCGCTGGCTGGCGATCTTCCTGCAGGCGCTCGAGGATCCCCACACGGGACTCGTTGGCGCCACCGCGAGCTGGGAGAGCCAGTCGCGCTGGATTCGCGGCCGCGCCCGCTACTGGCCCTACCAGCTGATCCGGTCGCGAGGCGCACGTCGCGACTACCCGCGCTTTCCCAATCCACACATTCGCAGCACCGCGTTCGCGATCGACCGCGCCAACCTGCTCGCGATGAACCTGGAGGCCGCGCAGGACAAGCGCGCCACCTACCTGCTGGAGAGCGGCCGCCGCAGCATCACCCGCCAGATCCTCGAGCGCGACCTGCGCGCGGTCGTCGCCGGCCGCGACGGACGCGTCTACGGCGTCAAGGACTGGGCCGCCTCGCGCACCTATCGCAGCGGCGAGCAGGACAATCTGCTTGTCTCCGATCGTCGCACCGAAGATTGGGTGCGCGCCTCGCCGCGTCTGCGCCGGCGACTGTCGCGCGACGCATGGGGGGAGCACTACGTGGGGGCGGGCGGGGTCGACGCCGAGGGCGTCTAGAGAGAGATCGCTACGGGTCCTGCTCGACGGCTGCCCGTCGCAGCCGCAGCGACCTCCACAACGAGATCGACCGGTCGATCGCCTCGTCGGGGGGGCGCTCATAGCGCTCCCGGCCCCGGCCGGCGCGCCATCCCTGCACCCGCCCACGCAGCGCCTGCGTGTCTCGGCAGATGGCCAGATCGGCGGCCACAACCGCCGTCTCGGTCAGCAGCGCCCGCGCGCCGGCGCGGCTGCGCAGCACGCCGTAGCGGCGCAGCAGATACCCCCTGCTGAATCCCGCCAACCGGCGCTGCCGGGCCGAACGCCTACCGTAGGTGCTAGAACTGAGATGCACGCCGCACGCTCCCGGCGCGCTCGCGGTGGCCCACCCCGCCGTGCGTAGCCGCAGCGCCAGGTCGAGGATCTCCATGTAGGCGACGATCGTCTCGTCCAGCCCGCCCACCTGCTCCCAGGCGCTGCGCCGGTATGCGCCGGTCGTGCCCTCCGGCCCCGTCAGCACCGGCGCCCTGAGCGCCGCGTCCCCGGCCGGCCGGCCCTGCAGGCGTGCGAACCCGGCGAGCGTCGCGTCGGCGGTTACCCCGACGCTGTCGATCGTGCGCTCGCCCGGCCTCAGCATCGTCGCCGCGACCGACCCGACGGCGGGGTCCTCTCGCAGCGGCGCCACCAGCAGCTCGAGACAGTCGGGGCGCAGTTGCACGTCGTTGTTGAGCAGCACCACGCACTCGCCCTCGCCGGCGCTCACCCCGCGGTTGACGGCCGCGGTGTAGCCACGGTTCTCCCCGAGCTCGACGACGGTCGCGCGGGGCCACTCGCGACGAAGCCGCTCGGGAGTGCCGTCGCTGGAGCAGTCGTCGACCAGGATCGCCCGGTGCGCCACCGTTTGGCGGGCCAGATGCTCCAAGCATGCGCGCGTCAGCTCGTAGTGGTCGTGCACGGCAATCACCACATCGATCGAGGGCGCCATGGCGGGTCATCGTAGTGGGGCCGGGCGCCGCGCCGAGGGTGACGTAGCCTTGCACGGCCGTCGCGACCCCGCAGGAGGCTCCCGGCGGGCTCGACCCTCTCGAACCCCCCGATCTATGCTCCTGCGACCCTTGAGCGACCGACGCACGCACATCGGCCTGAACCTCGTGTTCCTCGTCC
This sequence comes from uncultured Solirubrobacterales bacterium, assembly GCA_963708315.1. GTDB lineage: Bacteria > Actinomycetota > Thermoleophilia > Solirubrobacterales > Solirubrobacteraceae > Palsa-744. The sequence goes on from OY970204.1 coordinate 274,809, forward strand.
CGGGCGCAACCGGTGGGATGGAGGTCTACGCGCGCGAGCTGATCCCCGCCCTGATCGCCGCCGCGCCCGAGCTGCGCTTCACGGCGTTTATCAACCGCGAGGCCGCCGCGGCGGGCGACGGTCCCTGGGGGGATCTGCTGCCCGCCGTGACCGTTCCCGTGCGTGCGCGCAACCGCGTCCAGTGGGTGCTCGGCGAGCAGGCCTTGCTGCCGCCGCTGGCCGCGCGCGCACGCGTGGATCTTGTGCACAGCCTCGCCTCGACGGCGCCGCTGTGGGGCCCGTTCCGTCGCGTGAGCACCGTGCACGACCTGATCTACGCGCGTTTCCCCGACGCCCACGCCGGTCTGCGCGACCGCGGCATGCGCCTGCTCGTGCCCGCGGCCGTGCGCTGCGCGCAGCGGGTGCTGGCCGACTCTCAGTCCACGCGCAGGGACCTAATCGAGCTGCTCGGCGCCGCGCCCGAGCGCATCGACGTCGCGCCGCTCGGCCTCGCCCCGATACGTCGCGACATCGCACTGTCAGAGGCGCAGACGCGCGCGCGCCTGCACCTCGGCGCGCGCCCCGTACTTCTCAGCCTGTCGGCCAAGCGCCCCCACAAGAACCTGCTCGCGCTGATCTCCGCGCTCGCGCTGATCGCAGCCGAGCGCCGGCCCCTGCTCGTGCTTCCGGGCTATCCCACCTGGCACGAGGCGCAGCTGCGCGCTCGCGCCGCCGAGCTGGGCGTCGCCGAAGACGTGCGCCTGCTCGACTGGGTCTCCCCGGCGGAGCTGGAGGGCCTGTGGGCGCTCGCCCGCGCGTTCGTGTTCCCGTCGCTGTACGAGGGGTTCGGGCTGCCGGTGCTGGAGGCGATGGCCCGCGGCGTGCCGGTCGCGTGCTCGGAGGCCTCCTCGCTGCCCGAGGTCGCGGGGGACGCGGCGCTGATGTTCGACCCGCACGACGAGCGTGCGATGGCGGCGGCGATTGAGAGGCTGCTGTCGCTGGACGAGAGCGCCCGCGCGCGCATGCGCGAGCAGGGCCTCGCCAGAGCAGGGCGGTTCACGTGGGAGCGCACCGCCCGCGCGACGCTCGACAGCTACGCGCTTGCGCTGTCCCCGTCGCGTCCGTAGACGGCCAGCACCGTCTCCAGCGAGCTCTCCAGCGACAGTTCCCGCTTGTGCAGGGCATACCAGCGGGCCGTGCTCGCGCGCAGCGCCGGCCCCGCCGCGTGCACCCGCGCGATCGCCTCGGCGATCTCCTCGGGATCAGAGCTCGCGCACACGAAGCCGTTGACGCCCTCCTCGATCAGCTCCATGGCCGCGTTGTCCGGCCCCGCGACGACGATGCTGGGGGTTCCCCGCGCGGCGGCCTCCACCACGACCAGTCCGTATCCCTCGCGGATCGAGGGCGCCAACAGGCACAGCGCGCGGCGCATCTCCGCGTCGACGATCTCCGCGGTGGTGAACCCGGGTGCCGTCACGACCTCCGCCAGGCCACGTCGGGCGATCTCCGCGAGCACCTGCTCGCGTTCGGGGCCGTCGCCCAGCAGCTCTCCCCGCAGTCCCTCGATGCCCGCCGCCGCGCTCGCGATCGCCGCCACCGCGAGCGGCGCCCGCTTCTCGGGAATCATCCGTCCCGCGAACAGCACGAGCTCCTCCGCCGGGCTGGGTGGCGCCCCGTCCGCTGTGGACACGGGCGCTGCCTCGCCCGTCGCGAGCTCGGCCGCCGCCTCTGCGTACAGCCCGCGCAGCACCGTCACCTCGCCGCGCAGGCCCTCTTCGCGCAAGCGCGCGGCGTGCAGGTCGGAGTAGCAGAACGCCTGCTGGCGCACCCGCGCGCACAGGCGCTGGACGGTCGCGCCGACCCGTCCGCCGACGCCGCCGAGGTACTCGCGCCAGTAGGCGTCGCTCCAGACCTCGAACCAGTCGACCGCCAGTTCGTAGCGTCCGCAGGGACGCGCCACGGCCGCCGCGAGCAGCGAGAAGTAGGGAAACGAGCAGATGTGCACCGCGTCGTACCGCCGGCCGCGACGCAGCAGGTGCCACAGCACGCCCAACCCGAACACGATCGGCGGCCCCATCCGGCGGCGTCCGTCGCCGGTGTACAGGCCCATCCGCGGACCGACGGCGATCGCCTGTACCCTGCCGCCAGCGATCGCGGGCGTATGCCCGCGATCCCACTGGCGCAGCGTCACATATGTGACCTCATGCCCTTCCCGCGCGAGGCGCTCGGCGAGGTTGCCGTACCAGCGCTCGCCTCCACCGACGGTGTACGGGTACAGGCAGTCGTAGACTACGCAGACGCGCATCGTCCCGAACCTACTGCATCGCCCTGAACCGACCATGAGCACGCTCGAGCAGACAACGCCGGTCATCCCGGCGGACGGCGAAGAGGGGACCGCGCCGGTGGTGTCGGTCGTGATCCCGTGCCTGAACGAGGCCGAGAACATCGAGCATTGCGTGCTCGCGGCGCGCGCGGCGCTGGAGCGGATGGACGTGTCCGGCGAGGTGGTGGTCGCCGACAACGACTCCGAGGACGACTCTGCGCACCTGGCGGCACGCGCGGGGGCGCGCGTGGTGGTCGAACGCCGGCGCGGGTATGGCAGCGCCTACTTGGCCGGCTTTGCCGCCTCGCGCGGGCGCTACATCGTGATGGCCGACGCCGACCTGACCTACGACTTCAACGAGATCCCCCGCTTCGTCGCCGAGTTGCAGGCCGGCGCCGAGCTCGTGATGGGCGACCGCATGGACAACATCCAGCCGGGGGCGATGCCGTGGCTTCACCGCTACGTCGGCAACCCGCTGCTGTCGGGCCTTTTGAACCTGTTCTTCCGCACCGGCGTCAACGACGCCCACTGCGGGATGCGCGCGCTGCGCCGCGACGTGCTGCCGCGCCTGGACCTGCGCACGACCGGCATGGAGTTCGCCTCGGAGATGGTCATCCGCGCCTCCAAGGAGCAGTTGCGGATCGCCGAGTTCCCGATCGAATACCACCCGCGCGGGGGCGAGTCCAAGCTGTCGAGCTTTCGCGATGGCTGGCGCCATCTGCGGTTTCTGCTCGTGCACTCGCCCAACCACCTGTTCATCTTCCCCGGCGCCGTGCTCGCCGGTCTGGGCACGCTAATCGTCGTAGTGGTGGGCGCGGGCCTGGACTTCTTCGGGCGCGCCTGGGGCGTGCACGCGCTGATCGGCGGGGCGCTGCTGATGATCGTCGGCACCCAGGTGCTCGCCCTTGGGCTGTGCGCGCACGCCTACGGCACCTATTTCATGGGCGAGCGGGACCCGTGGTTCGATCGCATGCGCGCTCGCTTTCGTCTCGAGCACGGCCTGCTGCTGGGAGGTGTGTTCGCGCTCGCGGGCCTGGTCATGGGTGGCCTGATCGTGGCCACCTGGATCGCGCACGGGTTCGGCTCGCTGGCGGACGAACGCCTGGCCGTGGTCGCCGCCTCGATGCTGATCGTGGGCATCCAGATCTTCTTCTCCTCCTTCCTGCTGTCGATCCTCGGTCTGCGCCGCCGTTAAGGCTCGGGGGTGGGACGCGGGCGGTCGAGGGTCGGCGCGACCACACGGCGGGTAGCGGCGGTCGTGTTCGCCGGAGACCGGCGTGTATGGAAGATCGCGGCGGTCGCGGCGGTCCCGCTTGTCGCGCTGATCGCGTTCTACTGCCTGCGTCCGCGTGACTATTACACGGGCACCGACTCCGTCGAGGCCTACACTTACGTCGCCGAAGCCCGCGCCGGCGAGCCGTTGTGCGTCCCCGGCCTGAGGATCCCCGCCGGTACCGCCCGCATCCGTCTACAGCTGATCTCGCGCACGCGCACCCGTCCGGCGCTGCGCATGGCGCTGCACCTGGACGATCCTGGCGAGCCGGATGCGCGCGCTCGCGGCGACGGGGGCAAATCGCTCCCAGCGAACGTTTCCGGCACCCCTGCCATCGACAGCGCGCTCGCGCCGATGCAGGTCCCGTCCAACCGCATCAGCGCGGCTGTGTTCATGCTCCCGGGGCTATCGGCTCAGACCGCCGAACGGCCGGCCTCGCTGTGCCTGACCGCGGGGGGTCTCGTCAACTGGGGCGGCACGCCACTGCTCGCGCCGCCCGGCTCCGCGCCGCCGACGGTGGGCGGAACCCCGGTCGCGGGGCGGATCGCCGTCTGGTATGAGCCGCCCGCGGGCTCGCGGCGCAGCTATCTCTCCCGCGCCGGCGCGATCCTGAAGCGCGCCTCGCTGTTCCGGCCGAGCCCGGTCGGGCCGTGGCTGTACGCGCTGGTCCTGCTGATCGTGCTCCCTGGACTGGCGCTCGCGGCGGTGCGCTGCATGGCGGTGGCCGTGGGGCGAGGCGCGAGCACGAGCGCGCGTCGCACGGCGGCATGGCTGTTTGCGATCGCCGCGCTGAACTTCACCTGCTGGGCGCTGATCACGCCGCCGTTTCAGGCGCCGGACGAGGTCGATCACTTCGCCTACACGCAGTCGCTGGTGCAGCGCGGCGAAGCGCCCTCGCGCAGTCCCGCCTCCTCGCTGGCGCGCTGGTCGAGCGCGGAGACGCTGGCGCTGGAAGGCGAGAGCTTCTTCAGCGACCACCAGGTCGGCGACACACGCGCGCCGTGGACCGCGCACGCGCAGGGCGTCTACCGCAAGCAGGTCGCGGCCGCCCACCCGAGCTCCTCCGACGGCGGCGGCAACGAGACCGCTGCGACGCACGGCGCGATCTACTACGCGACGCTCGCGCCCGCCTACTGGCTGGCGTCGGGCTCGCCGTTCTCACAGCTGACGCTGATGCGATTGTCCTCCGCGCTGATCGGCGCGCTGACGGTCGTGTTCGCATATCTGCTCGCGCGCGAGCTGGCGCCCGGCCGTCCCTGGCTGGGCGTGCTCGCGGCGCTGCTCGTCGCCTATCAACCGATGTATGGGTTCATCTCCGGCGCCGTCAACAACGACGTCGGCGTCAACGCGGGCGCGGCGGCGCTCGAGCTGCTGCTGATCCTGATGCTGCGCCGCGGCGTGACGTGGCGCCTGGGGCTGCTCACGGGCGGACTGCTGGTCGTGCTGCCGATCGTCAAGGAAACGGCGTTCTCGCTGTACCCCGTCGTCGCCCTCGCGCTGATCGCGATCTTGTATCGCCACCATCGTCGCGTCGACATCCGCGGCTGGGCGGCCCTGGCGGGCGGCGCGATCGCCGTCGGGGCGCTGTCGAGGGGCCTGTCGCATGTGTTCCGTCCGTCCGGCGCGTCGGCCGCGAGCACGGGGGGGACACCCGCGGAAGTCGGCACGGCGGCGAACTCGGTCGGCGAAGCGCTCGCGCATCCGCTCGACTACCTCAGTTATCTGTGGCAGTCGCTGCTGCCGCGCCTGCCGTTCATGACCGAGCACTTTCCCACCACCCACTTCCCCGCGTTCGTGATCTTCGTCGAACGCGGCTGGGGCGCGTTTGGCTGGTATGACGTGTTCTTTCCCCATCGCCTCTACGAGATCATCCTCGCGGCGATGATCGCCGTCCCCCTTCTCGGCCTGATCGCGCTGCGCCGCGAGTGGTCGTTCGTGCGCCGCAACGCGCTGGAGCTCGCGCTGCTCGTGCTGCTGGCGCTGGCGGTGGTGGCGGGATTCGAGGCCGCCTTCTACACTCCCGGCGCGCGTCCGTTCATCGCCGAATTCGGGCGCTACACGTTCCCCGCGATCGCCCCGCTGGCCGTGCTGGTGGTGGCCAGCCTGCACGCGTTCGGGCGGCGGTGGGTGCTGCATGCGGGCGTGGTGCTGCTCGTGGCGATGGTCGCGCTCAGCTATGCCGCGCAGCTGGTGACGCTGACGGGGTTTTATGCGTGATGTGAGCGGGGTCGGTGATGTTCGATGGGCGCATGCGCCCATCGACCGAGCGGTGCATGCACCGCTCGGCGGGAACGTGCATGCACGTTCCCGAGACAGGGCCGCATGCGGCCCTGTCAGACGTGCCGCATGCGGCACGTCCCCACGGAGAACGAGTCATGTCTGAGGTAACCGTCGCGATCCCGGTACGCGATGGCGGCGAGCTGTTCGCAGCCACCCTCCGAGCGCTGTCCAGGCAGACCGTCACCCATGAGCTGCTCGTGTGCGATTCCCGTTCCAGCGACGACTCCGCCGAGCTGGCCCGCTCGCACGGCGCGCGCGTGATCGAGATCGACCCGGTTCATTTCAGTCACGGCGGTACGCGCAATCTGCTGATGAACGAGGCCGCGGGCGCACACGTCGCGCTGCTCACCCAGGACGCCCAGCCAGCGGACGCCAGCTGGTTGGAGCACCTGCTCGGGGGGTTCGAGCTCGCCGGCGACGTGGGTCTCGTCTGCGGTCCCTACCTGCCTCGCCCCGACGCCTCACCGGCGGTGCGCCTGGAACTGGAACGCTGGTTTCACTCGCTCGCCCCCGACGCTCGCCCACGCGTGGATCGCCTGGAGGAGCACGAGCGCGAGACCCTGCCGGCGCTCGCGCTGATCGGCGTGCGCGGGTTCTTCACCGACGCCAACGCCTGTATCGCCCGCGCCGCCTGGCAGCGCGCGCCGTTCCGCCAGGTTCCGTATGCCGAGGACCGTCTGCTCGCAATCGACATGCTACGCGCCGGCTACGCGCGGGCATACATACCTGACGCGGAGGTCCTGCACTCCCACGCCTACACCTCCGCTGAGGAGCTGCGCCGCTGCTTCGACGAGTGGCGCGGCCTGCGCGAGGTCTACGGCTGGCGCGAGCCGCTCTCACCGGCGAATCTTGCGCGAAGGCTGCGTGGTGAGCTGGGGTGGGCGCGGCGCGAGCTCGATCGTCGCGGCGCCTCTGCGTCCGAGCGTCGCGCGACGCTTGCCGCGGTCACACGTCACCATGTCGTGCGCCTCGCCGGATCACTGCTCGGATCGCGCGCCGATCGACTGCCGGCCGGTGCGCGGCGCAGGCTCTCGCTGGAGGGGCGCTCCTCGTTTGAGCCTCTCGACATCGAGGCTAACCCGATCCCCGACCCCCGCACGTGACCAGACACCCACCACGATGAGCCACGACCCCATCCAGGGGCGCCCCGAAGGCGCGTTCTCGAACCTGCGCCGGCGCATCCACCTGACCTACATCCACTTCGGCCTACGCACGATCCTGTGGCGTCTGATCACCTTTCCGCTGCGCTTCACGCCGCTGCACCGGCGGCTGCGCCTGCGCACGCACGCGCGCGATCAAGAACGCCGTCGCGCCGCCGCCTGGTATCGCGAGCACGGCTCGCCCGTGGACGTCGTCATCCCCAGCTACCGCGACGCCGCGCTTGTGCGCACGCTTGTGCGCTCCATCCGCCGCACCACCTCGCGCGGGATGGCGCGGGTGATCGTCGCCGACGACGCCTCCGGCCCCGAGCACCTGGCCGCGCTGCGGGCGATCGACGGGATCGACGTGCTGGTCGAGTCCGAGCGCAACAGCGGCTTCGCCGCGAACGTCAACCGCGGCCTGCGGGCCACCCTGCCCGAGCGCGACGTGGTCGTACTGAACTCCGACGTCGAGGCGCTCGACGGCTGGCTCGAAGGGCTGCAATACGCCGCCTACCGCGACGCTGACGTGGGCATCGTCGGCGCGCAGCTGCTCTACCCCGACGGGCGCATCCAGTTCGGCGGCACCGTGCGCAACCGCGACGCGCCCGAGTGGTTCGACCACCGCTACCGCTTCAAGCCCGGCGACTGGGGCCCCGCCGCACAGACGAGCCCCGCACTGGCGGTGACGGGCGCCTGCATGTATGTGCGCCGCGAGGTGATCGAGCGCGTGGGCCTGCTCGACGAGCGCTACCCGATGGCCTACGAGGACGTCGACTGGTGCCTGCGCGCCTGGCAGGCCGGCTATCGCGTGCGCTACTTCCCGATCGCCCGGCTCGTCCACCACGAGTCGGTCACGCGCGGCACCACTCAGGGGGAGCGCGAGCTTGAGTCCCAGCGCCTCTTCTGGGAGCGCTGGTCGGGCTTCTTCGACGACCGCGAGGTGCGCGAGCCTGACGGTCGACTGCGGATCGTCTACGTGACCGAGGACACCGGCATCGGCGGCGGGCACCGCGACATCTTCGAGCACCTCAACCGGCTCGCCGACCGCGGCCACGACGTCTCGCTGTTCACGCTCGGCGAGCGCCCCGAGTGGTTCGATCTGCGCGCTGTGCCCGTGCACACCTTCGCCGACTACGACGTGCTCGTCGCCGCGCTGGCGCCGCTCGCTGCGATCAAGGTCGCGACCTGGTGGATGACCGCGCTGCCGGTGTTCCGCGCGAGCGTCGCGCGCGGCATCCCCGTGTACTTCGTGCAGGACATCGAGACCTCCTACTACCCCGACCACGAGAACGCGCGCCACGCCGTGCTCGACTCCTACCGGCCCGAGTTTCGCTACATGACGATCTCCGCCTGGAACCGCGAGCGCCTGCGCGAGCTGGGCCTCGACGCCGAGCTGATCCCGCCCGGCATCGACCTCGAAACGTTCCGGCCGCGTTCCGACATCGCGCGCCGCGAGGACATGGTGCTCGCGCTCGGGCGCTCCAACCCGCTGAAGAATCTCCCGCTCACGCTCGACGCCTGGCGCGCGCTTGCGGACCCCCGGCCCGAGCTGCGCCTGTTCGGGATCGAGCCCGAGCTCGCCACCGACCCCGGCATGCGCTACGTGCGCTCACCCAGCGACGAGCAGGTCAACGAGCTGTTCTGTCAGGCGAGCGTGTTCGTGCAGACCTCCACCCACGAGGGCTTCGCGCTGCCGCCCCTGGAGGCGATGGCCACCGGCGCCGCCGTCGTATGCACCGACGCGCACGGCAACCGCGACTTCTGCGTCGACGGCGTCAACTGTCTGATGCCCGACCCCAACCCGCGCGCGGTCGCGGCCGCGCTGGCGCGGCTGCTGGGCGATCCCGAGCTGCGCGCGCGCCTCGGGCGGGCGGGCATCGAGACGGCCGCGGACTACGCCTGGGAGCGGCGCATCGACGCGCTCGAGCAGTTCTATGGGCGGGTCGCCGCCTCGCGGCGGATGGCGCGGGCGGGGGAGGTCGTCACGGATCTGTTGGACGGCATCCCCGGCGCCTACGAGCGCGCGCACGTCGGGCTCGACCAGGCACAAGCAGGCGAGACCACCCCGGTGGATGAGCTTTAGCCGGTGATTCGAAGCACAGCGGGGTTGTGCTCATGGCTGCCACAGAGTCGAGGGAAAGTAGTCGAGCACCACCTCTTCCAGCGACGCGAAGCGCACGCCGGCTCGCAGCATGCGCTTCAGCAGATACATGTCGCCGGGCATCTCCAGATCGGCCGCCACGAGCTCGCGCTCGAAGAAGCGCAGACCTCCGTGGACCAGCGCCCCCGCCCAGCTGAAGCACCCCAGTCGAGGCGGAAAGCCGATGCCCACTGAGGAGGCGCCGTCGGGGCGATGCTCCTCAAAGCCCCCGTACACGACCTCCGCCCGCTGCTCGCGCGCCAGCTCCAGCAACGATGCGATCGCGTCGGGCCGCAGGTGATCGTCGTCGTCGAAGTGCACCAGCCAGCTTCCCTTGGCGCGGCGGGTCGCCTCGTTGCGGGCCATCGTGCTCCCGGCCAACCAGTGCCGGCGCGGGTCCTCGTGGGCGGTGATCCGCTGACTCAGGTTGGCGTATCGCACGCGCGGGTCGCCGCTGGCAAGGACGGTGTCGGCGACGTCCGCCGAGGCGGCGTCACCGATGACGATCACCTCCAGATGCGTATGCGTCTGCCCCAGCAGCGAGGGCAGTGCCCTGTCGGGCAGAGCCGCTCGTCCGATCGTCGCGACCGTGATCGATACCAGCGGGTCGGGGTCCGTGAACGGCTCGTCATAGCCAGGATCGGCTCGCAGGCGATACAGCCGGCGGCGGTTCTCGGCCTGCTCGTCGAGGATCGCACGCAGCGCCGGCTGCAGCTGCTGCTCGAGCAGCACATGAGTCGCAGAGGCATGCTCGGCGGTCTGCGGCATCTGTGCGGCCAACCCCCGCAGCTGGTCCAGCATGGTCGTCAGCTGGCCAAGGCGGTCGCCCATGAGCTCCTGTTTGCGATCGAGATCGTCGACGCGCCCATACAGGCTGTCCAGACGTGCGGTGATCGCGCCGAAGCGCCAATCGAGCGCGCGCTTCAGGCCGCGGCCGATCACGCGCGGTACTCCCTAGCCGGCATGCCCTGGACGCGGATGCCGTCAGCCACCTCTCTGAGTACCACGGCACCGGCCGCGACGGTCGTATCGGCGCCCACCGTCGTGCCGTTCACGACGACCGCTCCCATCCCGATCGTCGCCCGCTCGCCCACCTCGACGTGACCGCCGATGTTGACGCCGGGCATCAGCGAGACGAACGCGCCGATGCGATCGTGATGTCCCACCAGCGCGCCGCGCGAGATCAGGGTGTGCTCGTCCACTGCCGTCTCCGCGCCGATCACCGCTCCTGGCCCCACGACACAGCCGGCGCCGAGCTTCGCCGAGCCCGACACGTGCGCGCGTGGATGCACGATCGTGGCCGCCTGCCACCCATGCTCCGCCAGCGTTGCCCAATGTGCGCGGCGATCGCCGCTGGTGGCGATTACCGCGCATGCTCCCGGCGGGCAGTTGGATGGGGCGAGGACCGGGAAGCCATCGCGCACGGAACCGACCCGCGCGGCGTCGAGCAGCTCGACCAGCCCGCTTACCCTCCATCCCGCGTCGCGTGCCCACTCGGCGACCTCCACGGCGAACGACCCGCTGCCGGCGAGGTACAGCTCGTGGGAGGTCTGCGACATCTTCTCGGAGCTCTACACGCCGGAGCGCATGTGGATGATGTCCATCGATCTTCGCATCGCACTCGGCTCTCAACAGCGATCGGGTCTACAGGTCCTCGGCGATATGCGGAGCAGCTCGGTTGAACACCCAGAAGCCGAGCACGAAGACCGCTGCCACGATGGCCATCGGCTCGAGCAGCGCCGCCCAGCTGCCGAGCGCCTGACCGGCGCTGAGCGCATCATGATTGATCATCGCGTGGCGAAACTGCTGGAAGATCGCGACCAACGGATTCAGCGTATAGAGGTGCATCAGCAGCTGGTGATCGGGGGGATTCATCAGCGGCGGTTTGTGGGGCGGACTGTTGATCAGCTTTTCGCGTACCTGTTCGAGCGGGATGATCACCGGCGAGGCGTAGAACAGGATCTGACTGAACACTTCCCAGATCGGCTGCATGTCGCGAGCGCGGACGAACAGCGCCGACAGCAGCATCGCCATACCGGTCGCGAACACGATCAGCATCGCGAGGATCAGCGGCAGCTCCAGCCAGCTGAGCATTGGGTGGATGCCCGCGATCAGCGCGAACACCAGCACGACGAGCAGGTTCAGAATCAGGTTGAAGAACGCGAGCAGCACGACCGAGATTGGAATCACCAGTCGGGGGAACTGGATCTTGCGGACCAGGTTCTCACGTTCGACGACGCTGCGTACCGCCCCGCCGGTGGATTCGGCGAAAAAGGTGAACAGCACGATCGAACCGAGCAGCTGCACCCCGTAGTTCACTTCACCGGGCTTGCCGCCTTTGCCGACGTGCCCGATCACCACGAAGAACACGTACAGCACTGCGAATAGCAGCAGCGGCTTCATCACTTGCCACAGGTAGCCGAGGGCCGAGCCGAAGAACTTCAGTTTGAACTCGTTGCGCGCGATGTTGTAAGTCAGGTGCCAGAACCGTGACCAATCGTCTGTAAGTGCGCGCGGTCCGCGGATCGGCTGGCCCAGATCCTCGTCCGCGAGCTCGAACTCCCGCGGCGGCGACTGCAACGTCGGCGTGCTCATCTCGTGCTCCCCGCCGACTCCGCCGGTGTACCGGCGCCAGCCGCGGGCTTCTCGCTCGCGGGTCCCCGGTATCCCCCGAGTCCGCCGCGACTCACGGCCGTCTCCACGGGGATCTCGACCATGCCGCCGCTCTGGACCATTCCGCTGACCACGAACGACAGCCCGCCGGCGAAGCGATCGATCACGTCAAGACCGCCCCCGCGGTGGGTGATCGTCAGCACCGGGTGGTAGCGGCCCGGAGCCAGCATGTTGTGGAAGGAGAACGCGAACACGGCCTCCTCGCCGGCCCGAAAGCCGCCGGTGTGCTCCTGATCGCGCTCGGTCGTGGAAACGATCACGGGCTGGCGGTGCTCGTTGAACAGGGTCAGTGTCACGGCCGGGTCGAGCACCTCGGTGTTGAACTGCACCATCACCTTCAGCGTCAGCGGCTGTGATTGGGGCGCCACCGCAAGCTTTTCCTGCGGGTGCTCGCCCAGCCACACCTCACGCACCCGCGCGGCCCCATCGCCCATGCGGGCGCTGCCGACATCCGGGTCGACATAGCCGACCTCGCGACCAAACGCCAGCTCGAGGTAGCGGTCGGCGACATCGCGCGGATCACCGATGCTGACCTGCTCGCCGCGATCGAGCAGCATCGCGCGATGACAGAAGCGCGTGACTGCGCCCATATCGTGGGTGACGAACACGATTGTGCGGCCTTCGTCGCGCATCCGGTTGAACACGTCGAAGCACTTCTGCTGAAACGCCGCGTCGCCGACGGCGAGCACCTCGTCGATCAGCAGGATGTCGGCGTCCACCTGGATCGCCACCGAGAATGCCAGTCGCACGTGCATGCCAGAGGAGTAGTTCTTGAGCTTGAGATCCTGGAACTCCTCCAGCTCGGCGAACTCGATCACGCGCTCATAACGTGCCCGTGCCTCTCGCGGCGAGAGTCCGAGCATGATCCCGTTGAGCGTGACGTTGTCCAGGGCGGCCAAATCAGGGTTGAAGCCGACGCCCAGCTCGATGAACGTGGACATCCGCCCGTTGCACCAGATCTGCCCCTCATCGGCGCGGTAGATCCCGGCCAGACACTTCAACAGCGTGCTCTTGCCGCTGCCGTTGCGTCCGACGATCCCAAAGAACTCGCCCGGCTCGATCGCGAACGAGATGTCCTTGAGAGCGTGCAGCTGCTCGTGGCGCGTACGTTTGAATGGGTGCAGCGCGCGCTCCTTGAGCGTATGGCTGCGCTCCTCGGGGATCCTAAACCGCTTGTCGAGCCCGCGCGCGGCCAGCGCGGGGCGTCCGGGAACGGCTGTCTGGCTCGAAGCCGTCATCGCTAGAGCGTATATCGGCGTGACGATCTCTCGGGTCGGACCCTCGCGAGCTCAGCCGAGGCGGATCGGATGGCAGAACATCTGCAGGCTGACACCGGCCGCGTATCAGGCGCGGCGAAACGGGCGCCTTACGGCCCGAGCCAACGTGCGCACGAACCGGAACACGCCCGCGGCGAGTCCATACAGCGGCCGGCTCAGGGCAGGATGGGCGCTGAGTGCGAGCAACGCGCGCTGCAGATCCTCGGGCAGCGAACCGTGGGGACCGACGAGGCTGCGACCGGCGCCGACCTCGGCGAGCAGCGTCTCGTAGTCGCGCAGCACCAGCTCGCGTTCGTCGATCAGCATCCGCACGACCGCTTGGTGAGCCGCGGTCAGCTCGCGTTCGCGCGCCACCGCGTCGCGACTCAACGTTGCCGCGACGCGTACGGGTGCGCGCACCGCCTCGCGATAGATCTCGATCATTGCCGTGGCCGCGCGCTCCCAGGTGAGCCCCTGTGCGGCCTCGGCGAGCGCGCGCACATGCGCCGCGCGGGCGTCTGGATCGACAAGCAGCGGGTATGCCGCCGCGGCGCTGCGCACAGGGTCCTCTAGGACGATGGTCGCGGCCTTGGCGATCGGACCCTCGGCGAGCGAAGATTGGGCCGCGAACAGGCAGGGCACGCCCAGCAATCCTGACTCGAACGGAACCAGACCAAACCCCTCATGCAGCGAGGGGTAAACGACCGCGGCGGTCTGGGTCGTCAGCCACGCCTTCTCGGCCTCGTCGACCGGCCCCAGGTCGCTGACACTCGCGCGCAGCTCCGGGTGTGCGTCCAGCAGCTCGCGCTCGGACGCTTGCGAGGATCCGTGCGCGACGTGAGCGCCCGCGAACACGAGCTGCCCGCGCCAGCCGTGACGCGCTTGCAGCTCCGCGAGCAGGCGCAGCGCGAACACTCTGTTCTTGTGCGTGTAGTCAGCGCCCAGGCAGAGCAGGAAACCGCTCTCTACGCCCTGCTCCAGTCCGGCCGGTCTGCGCGGCTCGGCCGTGGAGTCATGGTCGAGACCGGGCGCCACGATCCTGATCCGCTCGTCCTCGACAAGGTCCTCCGCGAGCATCTCTGCGCGAGTGTGCGCGGAGAACACGACCACGCGCTCGGCAGCCGACATGCCGTGACGGCTCGCCCGCCGGTAGTCCGCGTAGGCGAGTGCGTCCGGGAAGTAGTTGGGGTTGTTGTAGGCGATCAGGTCAAGCTGGCTGAGCACGATCCGCTCGCCGAGGTCGCACGCGAGCGCGACGTCCTCGTGGGAGAAGGTCTGCACGGGGCGATGAAACACGGCGCTCTTGGGCGTGTCCGGCACAACCTCCCGGGCGTCGAGAATCTCGGTGTTCGGCAGCTTGCGCAGGAGCGCCAGCGTCTCGCTATCGATCTCCTCGCCGCGCACAAGCACGCGCAGGTGCAGCCGCTCGGTGTTGGCGAGCGCGCGCACCAGTTCGAGCACGTGCACCTGGGTCCCCATCCGCGTTCCGTCCAGAGCGCGGGCGTCGATCGTCACCGTCAGGGTCCCGCTTGTGTGCGTTTCCTCGTTGTGGCTCATGGTCCGTCGCCCATCCGCCGATCGCCTCGAGCACCGCCGGCCGAGAGCGCAGCCTAGAGCAGGCGCGCCGCCCTCGGCGAGCCGTGGGCGATAATGAGAGCAACGCCGCGCCGATGACTGCCGAGGACCAGACCACACCGACGGCTCGCGCCGCCGAGACGCTCAGACGGGGACCGGGCGTTGCTCCCGCGCCCGGACGGGGTCCGCGCGCATTTCTGCGCCGAATCCTGCTGCGGGCGCTGCGACCTTACACCCACCACCAGCACGAGCTCGACACCCAGCTGGTGGCGGCTCTGCGCAGCCATCAGGCGGGCCTGGAGCGCCACACCGAGCAGATCGAGCGCCTGGAGGAGCTCGCGCGGGAACTGATCCTCACGGCTGAGTCGCTGCGTCGCGCGAGCGCCGACGCAGCCGGGGACGCAGCCGCGGCGCGGCGGACGGTCGAGCCGATCGCGGCCGAGCTCTATGCCCCGCCGTACATGGCCGAGAACCCGTTCGAGCTTCAACCCTCGCCGGTAGGGGAGGTGCTGGGCTTCGCCACGCGTGCGGCCGTTGGCGACGATGCTAAGCGAGGCGAAGCCGACGGCGACTACGTCGCCTTCGAGCAGCTCTTCCGCGGTCCGGCCGAGCGCGTGTCCGAGTTCCAGCGGCCATACCTCACGCTGGTCGCAGGTCACGAGCCGGTACTGGACATCGGCTGCGGAAGGGGAGAGTTCCTGACGCTGCTCGCGGAGGAGGGCATCGCCGCACGGGGGGTGGACAGCGACGCGGGCATGGTCGCGCGCTGCCACGCACTCGGACTCGAAGTTGAGCATGGCGAGGGCATCGAGCACCTCGCCGGGCTGCCGGACGGGTCGCTCGGCACGATCTTCTCCGCCCAGGTGATCGAGCACCTGCCCCACGAACAGCTACGCCGGCTGCTGGAGCTGTCGCTGCGCAAGCTGGCGCCAGGTGGACTGTTCATCGCCGAGACCGTCAACCCGCACCGCATCTCCTCGCTGAAGACGTTCTGGGTCGACCTCACCCACCAGCACCCGATCTTCCCGGAGGTGGCGCTGGCGATCTGCGCGATCGCCGGTTTCCGCTCGGGGTACGTGTTCGCACCAGGGTTCGACAGCTTCGAGCGCGCACGCTTTGACTCCCCCGCCTACGCGGTGGTTGCAACGGCGCCAGATGCGATGGCCGAGGGCGGGACAGCACCCTGATGTCGATGCAACTCATCACACTCGCAACGCCCTCGACGTTGCCACAGGCGCGGGTGCTCGCCGACTCGCTGCGTCGCCACCAGCCCGACTGCTCGCTGGACATCCTGTTCGTCGGTCGCGAGCGGGAGGCCGACACCGGTGGTGGGAGCGCACGGCTGCGCTCGGTCGCTGAGGAGCTGGACATCGACATCGAAAGCGTGATCGCCCGCTATGACGAGGAGGACCTGATCGCGCTGCTGCTGCCCCGGGTGCTCCGCTCCTATTCCAAGCGCGGCGCGGGACCGCTACTGCACCTCCCGCCCACGGCCTGGGTGCACGGCGACCTCACTCCGGTGCAGGCGGCGCTCTCAACGCGCAGTGTGCTGCTCGTCCCGCGAATGACCTCCGACATTCCCGACGACGGGTTGCAGCCGACGTGCGCGCAGATGGAGCGCTCCGGACGTATGGCCGAGACCGTCATGGGGGTCGATGGAACCACTGGCGCCGACGGCTTCCTGGTGTGGTGGGCGGCGCAGGTCGAGCGGATGCTCGGGTCGCTCGACGGCCGCCGCGCCGGCGCCCGGCCCGAGGATCGAGCCTGGTTGGGGCGCATGCTCGAGCTGGCCCCCGCTCGCTTTGCGACGGCCGTGCTCGAGGACCCGGGGTGCAACCTCAGCATGTGGAACCTGCACATGCATTCGCTTCAATCCACTTCCGAGGGGACGCTTGTGGACGGACACCGGCCGCTGCGCTGGCTCGATCTTCCCGACTTCAGACCCGACCGTCCCCATCAGCTCAGCGCGGGCGCCAGCCGCGTGCGGATCAGCCGCTCGCCGGCGCTGCGCGAGCTGTGCGTCGCTTATGCGAGTGCGCTTGAACGCGCCGGCTGGTCGGCCGTCGATCGTCGCCAGGACATCGGCCGGCGGCTGGCCGACGGGCTTGTCTATGACGACGCGCTCGACGCTCTGCGCACGCGTGCGGAAGCGCTCGGGGAGCGCTACGACGATCTGTTCAACTCGGACGGGAAGGACGCGCGTGAGTTCACGAGTTGGCTCGAAGGGCCGGCTCCAGCAGGCGCCGTATACGGCGTCAATCGCTACGTCTTCTACCGCGTCGCCCGCGAGCGCCCCGACGTGATGCGCGCCTACCCCGATCTCGATGGCCCCGACGGCGCGGACTACGTCGAGTGGTGCTGGGTGTTCGGGCGCGAAGAGGTGTCGATCCCCGATCGCTTCATGCCATCGCAGCCGGGATCCAACGTCGTCAGTCCATCGGCGGCCATCGCCGGAGGTGTAGAGCGCTCCCGCTCCCCTGGCCCGAGCGCCTCCGCGTCGGGAAGCGACGCGAGCGCCGAGGCCGCCGAGTCGAAACCGCCGTCCGCGGCATCCGAGCCCAATGCTCCGATGGACGCGGCTCGGAACGGGACTCGGCCGGCGGTGCGCGTCACGGGCTATCTCAGCCACACGCTCGGTCTTGGGGCTGCAGGTCGCGGTTATGCGCAGGCCCTGAAGGCGGCCGGCGTTGCGGTGAGCACCGCGAGCGTGCCGCTGCACCACCTGGAGTTGCCCGTCGAACTCCAGGATGGATATGGCAGGCACGGCTTCGAAGACGTGGCTCACGACGGAGCCCATCACGGTTTCGAGATCGTTGCCGTCAACGCCGACGAGCTGCCGAGCTTCGTGGGGCGCCTCTGCGAGGACTATTTTCAGGGACCGCGCATCGGCATCTGGGGTTGGGAGACCGACACCATCCCGGTGCGCTGGCAGCGCGCGTTCGCGCTCGTGCAGGAGATTTGGGTCTACTCGCGCTTCATGGCCGAGAATATCGGCGCGGTCGCACCAGTGCCCACGATCGCCCTGCCGCCGCCCGTGCAGGCGCCCGCCGAGCCAGCCGTGCCATTGCGTCTTGACGTGCCCGACGACGGTTTTCTGTTCCTGTTCGTGTTCGACTACCTGAGCACGATCCAGCGCAAGAACCCCGTTGGCCTGATCGAGGCGTTCAAGCGCGCGTTCGCGCCCGGTGAGGGTCCGCGTCTGCTGCTGAAGACGATCAACGGGCCGCTGCGACCGCTCGCCGAGGAGGAGGTGCTGTGGGCCGCCCACGGTCGCTCCGACATCCATGTGGTCGACCGCTCGCTCAGCGGGGCGGAGCTGAACGGGCTGATGGCCGCGTGCGATGCCTATGTCTCGCTGCACCGCTCCGAGGGCTTCGGGTTGACGATGGCCGAGGCGATGGCGATCGGCAAGCCGGTGATCGGCACCGGCTACTCCGGCAACCTCGACTTCATGAACGCTGGCAACAGCTACTTGGTCGAGTATGAGCTCGGCCGCGTCGGACCGGATTGCGAGATCTACCCGCCCGAGGGGACCTGGGCGCGTCCCAGCGTCGAGCATGCCGCCGAGCTGATGCGGCAGGTCGTGGAGCGGCCAGAGGAGGCCGCCACGATCGGTGCGCGGGCGCGAGAGGACATCACCCGGGAATTGTCTGCGCAGGCCACGGGGGAGGCTATGCGGCGGCGGTTGGAGGAGCTGGCCACGCGGGTCTGAGAGGTATGACTGGCGTCAAAGTTGCGCCGACGCGGCTTCAGGGCGCAGGACCTCCATCCATTCATAACCAACGGGCGCTTTACAGACACTTCCCGCTGTTGCTGCGGGGACCACGTGCACAAGGTATGACTGAGAGCCTTGTGGCACCAGCACGACCGGCCCCAATCCGCGAGTATCGGGATCGATGTCGTCGCCGCTGCCGGGATGCAGGCTTCCGCCGCCGCGTACGATCGTCAGCGTGTGACGCCCGGCGCCGAGCGCCGCAGCGCCTATGTGCAGGAACTGATTGGGATAGCGCTCTTCGTAAGCGAGCGTGCCGATCGGTCGTCCGTCGATCAGGAATTTTACCGGGCGGCCCACTGTGCCTTCCATCCAGATGTTGTACGTGGCGGCGTGCGGGAGTTTGAAGGCGGTCCGGTCGCTGCCCGCGCCGTAGGCCACCAGCTCGTTGCCCTGGGTTTTCCAATAGTCGGGGTGTATGCCCGCCGTCGTTTTGACTTCTGTCGCTGTGGGCGCAATCACATAGGCGAGCGTGGCGCCCGTCCCGGCCTGGCGCAGGTTTGTCTGTAGGCCCTTGCAAAACGTGGCCGTGCGCTCGTGGGGGAGTCCCGACAGCGGGAGGTGGACGTAGACATCCGATGCGGGGCGGGCGCGCCGCCACACGTCAAAGTAGGGCGTCTGTTGCACGAGATCCCAATTGGCGGGCGCTCGGACCGTCAGCGGGCCGCGTGGTGTGACGATGAGGTTGAACTTCTGTAGGTACGACAAACGGAACTGATTGAGACTGAACGAGAAGCCGATGCCGCCCGGCTCGACCACGCCCGGAGCGAGACTGAATTCGCCGTTGGCCGGATTCACGCTCGAACTGCCTTTCTCCTCGCGCAGGAAGTACTCCGCGTACTCGTCGAAGGCGGGGAACAGTGTGGGGCCCTGTCCGGCGTAACGCTTGCCGATCGCGGCCAGGTCGTGATAGCGAGCGGCGGGCGTCAGCGTCGTGTCGTGATAGACGATTGCGTTGCCGTACAGCACACCGCCGGCGATCACCGCGGCTGCAAGCCAACCCAGCAGGGCTACGAAGCGCCGACGATTCTCATGCAGCGCGGTCGCGCCCACGAACGCGAGCGTGAGAGCGAACACACCGGTGATCGTGAACGCCTTGAACTGCAGCCAGGCCGTGGTGTGGGCGATGTAGTAGGCCAGCGCGATCGGTGCGGCGATCCCGATGAAGGCCACGACCCAGCGCCGGCGTCCGAGCGCATAGAGGATGCCGACGACCGCGAACACGATCACGAACACGTCCAGTCGATGGGTCATCGTCACGTGCACCAGCGGGAAGCGGTAGTCGCCCGTCAGCCACACCCCCGCCGCCGACCAGTCGGGCACGGGCGCCGACAGATTCCCGAGCCCAAGATCCACCGTTCCCCCGATCGCGCTGCCGGCGATGCCGCTCAACTGCGTCGCGGCACTGATCAGCCCCGGCAACGAGATGACGATCGCGATCGCCGCGAGCAGACCCCAGTCCGCGAGGGCCCGCAGACGCTCACGCTGTACGAGCGTGAGGACGAACAGCCCTACGAGCAGCAGGCCCAGCCAGGGCGCCACGCCATCGCTGAACGCGGCGAACGCGCCGGAGATCGCCACCGCCGCGGGCAGCACCGACAGTCGAGGCCCTTCTCCCGGGAGCCGCTCGGCCAGCACGGCCGCCACGATCATCAGCAGGCTCGCCGCCGTCAGCTCCTTGATGCCGCCCTCCAGCGCGTAGGCATAGAGCACGGTGGGTTGGATCGCCACCGCGGCCCCCACGGCGCGCAACGGTCCGTTGCGGGTGAAGCGCCCGAGCAGCGAGAAGATTGCCAGAGCGCCCATCGCCGCGGCGAACGCGTGATACATCTGGTAGCACCACGCCACGTTGGTGTGGATCAGCTTGGCGATGACCCCGAGCGTCGCCTGCGCTCCGCCGGGATAGCCGATGCCGACGAGCTTCTGGATATCGACATGGAACGAGGAGTCGTTCCCGACGGCGGCACGCCCGGCGTCGGCCAGATGCTGGGCGAAGTCCATCTGCAACCCGATGTCGACGATGCGCGTGTAGCCCGTCCAAGTGGGCGTGCCCGTGAGCAGCGTTGGCGCGCCAATCGCCGCGAACGCGGCGAGCCCCGCGAGCGCTCCCCACGGGATTCCGTGAAGACGAGGCAGGCGCAGCGCGCCGGCTCGCCACTCCAGGAGAAATCCAGTCAAGGCAAGGACGAGCGCGATGTAGCCGGCGGCCGGGGCCAGCCAGTGGATGTACGTCACGAACGAGGAGGTCGCCACCAGCAGCGCGAAGCCGACGGGCGCTACCAGGCCGGCCGGCAGCCAGTTGGCTCCCAGCCTGCGCACGAGCAGGCCGCAGCCCACGCTGAGGCCGAGCAGGACCAGCGGGAACACGATGCAGCCGCAGATGAACGATCCGGTCAAGCGGGTATCTATATCGGCTGAGTCGGCAGAGATGCGCTTCTTGGGAGCGGGGCGACTGTGGGCCAAAGCGGACCGGCCGAGGCCATACTGTCCGCGCATGTCCTCCACCGAAGATGTCCTGAGCTCTCCAGATGCTGGGGGCAAAGTCATCCGGGGAAGCGCGATGCGCGTGGGCGGCAACGCGGCCGGCATCCTGTTGGGACTGGCTACCGCCACGCTGCTGCTGCGCCATCTCGGAGTGGCGGAATCGGGTCGCTATGTGACGGTGATGTCGCTGGTGGCGATCGCGGCCAGCATCGCCGACGCCGGTCTCAACACCACGGGAACGCGCGAACTGGCCCTGCGCAATCCAGATCAGCGCAGGGCGCTGGTAGCCAATTTTCTCGGGCTGCGGCTGTTGATCACGCCGGTCGCGGTGGCGGGGATCGTTCTGTTCACCGTGGTTGCCGGCTATCCCGAGCGCATGATCGTCGGCGCCATGCTGGCCGGAACCGGTCTGTTCATCGTGGCGCTGACAGACGCAGTCCTGATCCGCTTGGGCGTCGAACTGCGCAATGCGGGCCTTGCGTTCGTGGACTTTCTCAAGCAGGCCGTCACGCTCGTCGGCGTCGCCCTGCTCGTGGCGCTCGACGCTCGCCTGACGCCTTTCTTCGCGGTTCAGATCCTCGTCGGTCTGGCTGTGGTCGCCGTCACCCCACGGCTGGTCGGACGCAGTGCGTTGGTGTGGCCGCGCTTCGATCGGATCGAGCAACGGGCGCTGCTGACCAAGAGCCTGCCGATAGCGGCTGCGTTCGTGTTGGGGCAGGTGTACTTCCGCCTCGTGATCGTGATCATGTCGCTGATCTCCAGTCCTCGGCAAACGGGCTATTTCGGGGGGTCGCTGCGCGCGATGGAGTCGCTGGTGATCGTCCCGATCCTGGTCGCCGGCGTCGCGCTGCCGGTGCTGACCGCGGCCGCGCGGGATGACCGCGCGCGGCTGCGCTACGCGATCGGCGGTCTCAGCGAGGGCGCGATCGTCGCCGGCGTCCTGGTCGTGCTCGTCACGTTTCGTGCCGCCGAGCCGGTGATGGCCTTGATCGGCGGCCCCAGCTTCCGTCCCTCTGGGGATGTACTGCGCATCCAGGTCTGCGCCCTGCTGTTCATCGCGCTCTACCAGATTTGGACGATGTCGCTGATTGCGCTCGGGCGCCAGCGCGACTTGATCGCCACCAATCTGATGGCTCTGCTGGGAGTAGTCGTCTTCGCCACCGTGCTCGTGCCGGCGCTTGGCGCACGGGGAGGCGCGATCGCCAGTGTGCTGGGCGACGCTCTGCTGGCATCGCTCATCTACTGGAGGTTGCACGGCGCGACCGGCAGAGTGGTCGTGCGGCTCGGCTTCCTGGGCAGAGTCATCGCCGCGGCGATCGTCGCAAGCGTCGCCCTGGCGATCCCCGGCCTGCCCGATCTGGTTGCCGCCACGCTCACGGGGCTGCTGTTCCTGGGAGTTGGCCACTCGATCGGCATGATGCCCAACGAGCTGCGCGACGCTCTGGGGATACGCGCGTGGCGGGCGCGTCGGGCGGCGTGAGCGCCGGCTCATCGCCGGCGAAGGCTGCGGCCACGGACTCTGACGGCTACCGTGGTGGCCGATGACGACGGCCATCCCCGATCCTCCGTCGGCTCCCGAGTCGCGGTCTAGCGGTGAGTCCTCCAGGCCGACCGATCATGGTGTGTCCAGCACCTCTTCACCGAACTGTGCCTGGCAGGCCGTCGTGCTCAGTTGGAACGGTCGCGAGGACACGCTGCGCTGCCTGGAGTCGCTCACACACGTAGAGCACCCAAGCTTTGCGGTCGTGTGCGTCGATAATGGGTCGACAGACGGCACCCAGGAGGCCGTGCGTGCGCGCTTCCCACAGGTCCCCCTGATCGAGGCGGGAACCAACCTCGGCTACGCGGGCGGCAACAACCTCGGTCTGCGCTATGGGCTCGAGCAGGGCGCGGAGTGGGTGGTCCTGATCAACAACGACGCCACCGTTGCTCCCGACGTGATTCAGGGTTTCGAGGAGGCGGCGCGCGTGCGTCCCCGGGCCGGGATGCTCGCGGGGAAGGTCTACTTCGCCGACCGACCGCAGACAATCTGGTTCGCCGGGCAACGCGTCAACACCCTGCTGGGCTACTCGGGACGGCCACGCGGCTACGGGCGCCCGGACGGCGAGCGCTATTGCCGGGTGCAGAGCACCGGGCGTGCCGTCGGAGCGCTGATGGCCATCTCCGCGAGCGCGATCGCAGCCGTAGGTCCGCTCGACGAGGATCTGTTCGCCTACGTCGAGGACGTCGATTGGGCGCTGCGCATACGAGACTCCGGCTGGGAGGTGGTGTTCGCCCCAAAGGCGCGTGCATGGCATCGCGTATCAGCTTCCACCGGCGGGGAGGCGACCTCGACCCACACCATCTACTACGGACTGCGCAACACGATCACCGTGCTCGAGCGCAGGCGCCCGCTCGGCTTGCTCGGCAACTCCCTGCGTCGCGTCGCGATCCTGGCCACCTTCTCCCTGCACGCGCTGACCCGGCCGAATCGCCGCGAGGGGTTGAGCGCCGTACGCACCGGCTATGAAGACGCGCGTCACGGACGGCTCGGGTTGCGCCCGGATCGGCGGGAGCCCGTCGTCGCCCGAACGTCGTCGGGGACATAGAGCGTTCGTTTGCCATAGGTTCTCGTACGCGCAGCCACGAGCATATTCGCATGAGTTCCCCCAAGGTCACAGTCCTCGTCACCTCCTACAACCAGGAGGATTTCATCGGGCCGGCGCTGGAAAGCGTGGTCAGCCAGGACTACGAGAACCTGGAGATCCTGGCCTGCGACGACGGGTCGAGCGACGGCACGCTCGAGGTGCTGCGGCAGTTCTCAGAGCGCGATGCGCGTGTGAAAGTCATCACGACCGATCACAACACCGGAGTGGCGGAGAACCGCAACCGCGGGCTGCGTGCTCGCACCGGAGAGTTGGTCGCGCTGCTCGACGGCGACGATCTGATGCGCCCGGGGAAGATCGTCGCCCAGGTCGCGACGCTCGAAGCTCACCCCGAGGCTGTCGGATGCCTGCACGATGCCGAGTTGTTCAACTCCGACGATGGGTCCAAGCTGGGGCTGTTCTCTCGTACATTAGGCTCAAGGCTCCGTAACGGAGGGGCGGAGTTGTGGCTCGATCCGACCTATATGGTGCTTCCGTCTACGGTGATGCTCCGCTCGCGCAGCATCGCCGAGAGACTCTGCGACCCCCGCATACCGTTCACTTGTGAGTGGCTGCTCTTTATCGAGGTGTTTCGTCAGGGAGCTTGCGTTGTGCTCGATGGCGTGTATGTCGATTATCGACGCCATGGCGAGCAGATGAGCGCCGACAATGCCACGACTGGATTCGAGGAGAGCATGATGGTGATGACGCTCGTGGATTGCAGATATCCCGAGCTGGCTCGTCATACGAGAACGATGCGCACCGCGCTGCTATACGGTGAGGCTCGTCGTCACTGGCGCGCGGGCAATCGGGGGAAGTCCGTTGGCTTCGTGCGCTCCGCTGCGCGCACCGGTGGGCTCGCTGGTCACGTCCGCCTAGCGGGTCGGGTGGCAAATGCGCGGCGGTAACTCCCCAGCGTCCCTTCAGCGGCAGACGCCCAGCTGAACTCGGTCGCACGGGCGCGTCCCCGCTCGCGCATCGCATCCGCCGGACCGGGGCCGGCGATCGCCTCGATGATCTTTGCCGCAATCTCCGCGGGAGCTCGCGGATCGAAGTACAGCGCCGCCGGGCCTGCCACCTCATGCAGCACGGGTATGTCCGAGCACACGACGGGCACCGATCGCGCCATCGCCTCTACCACCGGCAGCCCAAAGCCCTCGTGCAGCGTGGGCAGCACCAGGCAGTCGGCGAGCGCGTACAGCGCATCGAGCTCACCGGTCGGGAGGCTTCCGAGCAGGCGAACGTCTTCGTCCACCCCAGCTGCGACGGCATGCGCCATCAGCGCTCCGTCGTCCGTGCCGTGGCCCGCCATGATCAGCACGGGCCGGTGTTCAGGCGTCATCAGCACGAGAGCGTCGATCAGCGCCGGCAGGTTCTTGTGGGGCAGATTGGTAGCTACCGACAGCGCGACCTTGCGTTCGCGCAGGCCATGACGCTCACGTAGGTCATCGGTCGCCGGTGGCAACTGCGCGGGTCGCACGCCGTTGGGCACGACGTCGATGCGCTCCCGCCCGACACCGAGTCCCGCGACGATCTCCTCCCGGCCGGCATCCGAGACCGCGATGATGCGATCGGCTCCGCGTGCGGCCAGTGAAACCAGCGTATGCGTGGCGGTGCGCGCGGACCGCGACAGTAGCTCCGGCACCGCGCGGTATTGCAAGTCGTGAATCGTGACCACGCGCTTAAACGGCCCCCAAGCCGGCGCAAAGTTGGCCATCGAGTGCAACAGGTCCACTCGCGCTCGGTGCGCCGCCACCGACACGAGCGCGAGCTCTCCCAGTGCCCACTGGGTTCTACTACGGGCGGTGACCGGGACTACGACAGCGCCGGCTTCGCCTCCCAACTCGGCCGCCAGCTGTGGTCCCGCATCGCGGTTGACGAACGCCACGAGCTCGAGCTCAGGTTCCTGAGCGAGCATCGCGGGCACGAGTTCGCGGGCGTATGTCTCGCGCCCGCCCGTCTCGCCGGGCAGCAGATAGAGGAGGTCCAGGCCGACGCGCATCAGCGCGCCAATAGAGACAAGATGCGGCGGACCAGCGTCCAGTAGAACGCCTGGGGCACACTCAGCCAGCGACTGTCGGCCACGCTCAGATAAGGGCTATCCAGCGAGGAGGTCAAATAGCCCGCGAACTGCGCCGCGCCGATGCGCCGGGTGGCTTGCACTGTGCGTCTACGCGCAAGGGTGCGCGGCAGACCCGACAGAGCGGCTGCCTGGGAGCGCAGCTTTGCTCCTAGCCAACCTTGGCGCGCGGCCACGGCGAGCAGTCCCACCTCGGCCGCGAGCAGGGCGGGCGCGAGCAGGGCGAGCAGAGAGAGCGGATACACGGATAAGACCGTTCGCCAACGATTGCGCTCCAGCCAGAACCACTTCGAGGAGCCCTTGTTGAACTCGTAGCTGTGGATCACCCGCGCAGCCGGCACCAGCCCGACATGGCGTCCGGCTAGCCATAGGCGCAGGCCCAGATCGAGATCCTCCATGTACATGAAGTAATCGCGATCGAGACCCCCCAGCTCCGCCCAGACGCTACGTCTCACGATCATCGCTGCGCCCGAGGGGAACGAGATCTCGCGATCTGCCGCGGGCAGCGCCGAGAGCGGTCGCTCACAGTCCCCTGCCCAGCCCATCCCCAGGTAGTGCACGACTCCGCCGCTGGTGTTGATGCGCTCGTCATCGAGCAGCACCGCCGCTTGCCAGGCACCCCAATTGGGATGTTCGGCCGCCGCCGCCCGTAGGCGCTCGATGCACCCCTCCTGTGGCTGGGAATCGGGGTTCAGGAACAGCAGTAGAGGCGCCTTGGTCACGTCGGCGCCCACGTGGCAGCCACCGGCGAAGCCGAGGTTCGCACCGGTCTCGACCACTTTGACGTGCTCATGCAGCGAGCGCGCAAGCTCAGGCCCCCCATCGGTGGAGGCGTTGTCGACGATCGCCACCTCGTCCTCCGAGCCCAATTGCGGCATGAGAGCCTGGATCAGCTCCGCAAGATGGTCGGCCGACTGATGGGTCACAACCACCACGGCTACAGCATCGGAGATGGGTGGCACCTGGCTCAGCGGCTACGGGAGAGTTCTTTGTCGCCGACGGGAGCGCCCGGCTTGCCTGCCGGTTCGATCTCATGATCGTGGTCGATCGTCGCCGTGTCCGCTTGCGGCACGGCGTCGTTCTCTTGCTCTTCGAGCCGATGTTGCAGCAAGCTGAGACGCTGCGCCAGGATCTTGTTCTGGTCGGACAGGCGCGAGACCGCGAGCGAGAAGTTCAGCAGAATCATCGCGATCAGCCCGATCGCGACCGCGAACAGGGCCGATGGGGGGTAGGAGATGCCGACGTCGTGCGAGAGCGAGGTGAGCAGCCCCTTCCACGCGGCCAGCGCGAACAGCGTCACTGCCGCGAGCAGCCACAGGATCGCGTAGCGCTCCGACAGACGCTTGCGGCGCACAAGCTCGAACACGAGCAGCAACAGCCCGAGGGTGATCGCGATCGCAAGTCCGCGTTGCAGGGTGATCTTGGTCATGATGTTTGCTCCACGGCCACCTTCCGGCGCTTGTCCGCTTCGACGGTCGGTCTACGTCGAAAGAGTCCCACGAACACCGCCAGCAGCACCTTGACCATGTAGTAGACCGACTGGGTCGATGAGATGGCCGACTCTCCCGTCAGGCGTGGGCGCATCTGCACTGGTATCTCGCAACTGCGCAATCTGTGCGCGTGCATCAGCAGGATCGCCTCGACCTCGGGGTAGTCGTGTGGGTAGTCGCGCGCGAACAGCTCGATGCCCCGCCGATTGGTCATGCGAAAGCCGGACGTCGGGTCAGTCACCCGCTGGCCTGTGATCCACGAGACTATGCGGGAGAAGACGCGAATGCCCATGCGCCGAGTGGCGGAGGAGCGGTAGCCCTCTCCAGTGGGATCGAGGAAGCGCGATCCGGTGACCATGTTCAGGTCTGGGTCGCTGCTTAGGCGGGCGAGCAGATCGTGGATGTGGCTTGGGTCGTGCTGACCGTCGCCGTCAACCTGCACGGCCACCTCGTAGCCTTGCTCCAACGCGTAGATGTAGCCGCTCTGCATGGCTCCGCCGATGCCCAGGTTGAAAGGCATGCGCAGCACGTTGGCCCCCGCGCTCAGCGCGCGCTCTGCGGTGGTGTCGATCGAGCCGTCGTCGATGACGAGCACGTCGAAGTCAGGCGCCCGCTCGTGGATTGCGGCGACGGCCCCGGAGATGGCGTCGGCCTCGTTGAAGGCTGGGACTATGGCGAGATTGCGTCTCATGGAGCTCTTGACCGTAAGCAACACTGACCACAACGTGGCTGTACCGGGCGAGTTGCGGACTATTTTGTTGCTTGCGACAGTGTAAGGGCATAGCCAGAGCGATTACTGCGGCATTGGGCTTAAGGCCCGCGGGATTCAGGTCGTTGCTACGCTCATTGAGATTCGCGGTTGCTGCTGGCTTGCTGGCTGATTGATTGGCGCTACTCGCCGCTTCGTAGTGGCCTATTGGTGGGCTGTCGGTCTGCGATCTCCAGTTCGTCGGCAGCGCGTGCGAGTTCATGCAGGGCGAGGCCGAGCGCGCGTGAGACTCGGTCGGCGACATCCCAAGTCGGGTTGGCTATGCCACGCTCGAGGCCCCGGATAGAGGTTGCGTCGACGTTGGCGGTGTCAGCTAGAGCCTCCTGACTAAGCCCGATCTCTTCACGGCGGAGGCGGATCGCTCGCCCGAGGGCGACTTGAGGACTATGGCTTATACGCACACTTGAACCCTCAAGGGATAGACCCGTCCTGCCTAGGGAACAAGTTCCCGGTATGTTGTTCGAGCCTTTGCGACTTGTTATGACGTCTGCAGGCTGCGAACAATCGTGATCCCATCTCTCCTGACCAACGTGCTGTCCATCAACGCCGGCCAGCGACCTGAGAAAGACGCCGGACTGATCACAGTCGTACTTGGGTGCTTCGGGGCGCTGTTAGGTCGTGGGCTGGCTCAGATCTTGCGTGAAGACGAGGGGCTGAGGATCGTCGGGATCGACCTGGACAGTGTGGCGCTCGAGCACGTCGTCGCACGACAGGCGCCACGGGTCGCCGTTCTCGATGAACCGCCCGTGGCGCCGACCTTGGCCAAGCCGTCACTACCGGAGCGCTTGAGAAGCACCAATCCGGAGACTGGCGTCGTTGTTTTGGCGCATCGGCCTCCTCTGGCGTACGGCATGCGTCTGCTCGCTGCGGGGGCCAGCTGCATGTCTAAGGACGCCTCTGCTGCCGACATTCGTGCCGCCATACGCATCGCGGCCGACAGCCGACGTGTTTATGCCTCTGATGACGGCCATCTGGTAGAGCGCAGTTCGCCCGACTCGGCTGCCAGGCTCACCCCACGTGAGACAGAAGTGTTCGAGTATCTGAGCAGAGCCCGGTCCCACGCCGAAATCGCTCACGCTCTGCAACTCGGCGTCGAGACCGTCCGCACGCACTCCGCCCATATTCGTCGCAAGCTCGGCGTTCGCAACAACCGGGAGCTGATCGGTTTACCAAGACCGATGCCGAGATCAACTGACACCGCCGATGCGATCTGATCTTCTTCCGCTGCTGCGATGCCCAGCGTGCGACTCGCCGGGAAGCATGCGACTCGTCCGCGCGAGCCGGCGTGCGCCAAGGTTCAAACCGCAGTCTCGACGTCGATCGGCAGCGAAGTCTCGGCAAAACGCCTGATTACATCGCCATGTAGTGCGTCCTCGTGGACGAGTTCGAGTTCGAGTGTGTGGCGTCCGGCGCTTGGGGGAGCCTCGATTGCCATCGGTACCAAGGCGCTCGCTCCGGGGGCGAGGCCCGCGGGCAGGCAGGTGTCTGTCCCCGCACTGTGAGCGAAGCCGTTCGGTGCGAGCCACCGCTGCGCGAGCTTGATCCAGGGCTCCCGGTTCAGCCCCGGCCAGTGCTCGATTCCTGTGTTCGTGACGCGCACCGTGAGCTGACGTTGCTGACCTTCATAAAGCCGTGGAGTGCGCTCGAATGCCTCGATCTCGCCTCGGTAGGCCTCCTCGGGAAGCGTTCGCCGTGGCCATACGCGCTGGATCTTGCTCCAGCTCCACATCGGGATCTCCTCTGCCGATGGCCCCGGCCGCTCCTCTCCCGAAGCGGTGAGCACCTCCTGGATGGCGGCGCGGTCGCGGGGCGGGACGGGTACTGGCGCAACGCTGAATCTCTCATCCAGCTCCGGCACATAAAACGCCGTTACGTCAACCTCTAGCACCTCGCGCTTATGACCGCTCGCGATGCTCAGGTAGTGAGCGACCTTCGCTTCACGGTATGCGAGGTCGTTGATGAGCAGTGACAGGTGGTAGAAGCCTTCACTGAGATAAGCCGACGGGAAGACGGGCTCAAAGCGGCCGTGCGATAGGCCCGCGTGCCACAGAGTGGCTGGGTCGTTGCGCACCAACCGAGGTGTGCTGAAGTGCCACGGCGGCTGGGCCAGATAGTGGTTTGCATCGGGGTATAGCCAGCGGCACGGCAACCAGTACTGATTCACGTCACGCTCGCTGATCAGTTCCGGCAGCTGCTCGATAAGCGTCGGGCTCAACACCTCGTCGCCGTCGATCAGCAGGATCCAGTCCCCCGCGCACTGAGTGGGAATCCAGGGAAGAGCCTGCTGACAGGAGTCCATGAACTCGTAGCGCAGCAACCGGTCGGCAACCTCGGCATAGCGGCCGAGGCGGTGCGGATCAAGCCGCGAGTCGACCGCCACCACGATCTCCCGTGCGACGGGTCGCAGTTGGCGCATGATCGCCGCCACGCGCGCCCCGGGGTCTTTGGTGAGGCAGCAGACCGAGAGCGTCGTCATCGCGGCACGGCCCTGGGGGTTGTGACCAGCATCTCGACTGGTTGAGACTGAGACTGAAACCACTTGACGTGCTCGTGCACCAGGTCCGGCGCCAGCAGGTAGCTGCCCGCGATGGTCGGTGCGGTCACGTTCATCGCCACCACGCACGATGCTCCCGGCTCCAGCGGGTGCGGTAGTGCGGTGCGGACTCCCTCGGGCTCGATCACCGTTCCCTGCGGAGTCAGCCATCTGTAGGCCACACGAATCAAAGGTCGCCGGTCTTCACCGCCGCCCGGCCACCACTCGGTCCCCGCGTTTTGGACGCTCACGCGAAACGGCCGGTGATCGCCCGCCACCAGCTGACGGTGGACGTCGACCGGCTGGATCGTCGCGCGATACGCCGCCTCCTCAAGGTCCCGCGCGGCCCACCGCGCCTGAACCTCGGCACGGAGGACATACTGTGCGCGGGTCGCAGCTGCCGGATCGGCGCCGGGCTCACCCGGTTGTGCGAGCAGCGTGTCGATGGCATCACGGTCGCGCGCGTCCACCGCAGCCTGTCGGGCGCCCGGATGACGCTCGGGCAGGTAATAGGACGACAGGTAAGGGTCCGCTCCGGTCACGCGGAGCGTTGGCTGAACTTCGAGATATCGCTTGACCTTGCGTTCGCGCTCCTTACGAGTCGACAGCAGATGCGCGAGGTGGTAGATACCGCTGTCGAGGTAGCGCACCGGCGGGGTCAGCGCCACGCTGCTGTGGCACAGCCCGGGAAACCACAGCCGGGCGTCGTTGCGGACCAGGCGCCCCTGAAAATCGGGGAACCACGGCCATTCCTCCAGCCAGTGTCCTGCGTCGGGATAGAGCCATCGCCGTGCCGGCCAGTACTGCACGACATCCCGCGCCCGGGTGAGCTCCGGCAGCCGTTCGAGCAGGCTCGCGCTCACAACCTCGTCGTCGTCGACTCGCAGTATCCACTCCGTTGAGCATTGTGCATGCAGCCAGGCCATAGCCGGCTCCGGGAACGTGTCGAGCTCGATCTGAAACAGGCGGTCTGCGACTGCGCTCAGCGGCGCCAGATCCCGCTCGCCGCCGGACACATCCACCGCGACCACGATCTCGTCCGCCACCTCTCGAAGGGTTCTCAGGGCGGCGGCAGCGCGGCTCGGGTTGGCCGTCGCACAGCAGATCGATAGTGGCACCGGCGCCAGTCTAATTGGCGTCTTCTGCCGGTGCGGGCGACATCTGAGCGTCGCGATTGCCGATATGTGTCGATGCACGTCTGTCGCCTCAAGTCGCTCTTCTCGGCGATCCCGCGGGTTTCGCACATCATGCGCCCGGCTCTGTGCGTCTCCCTGGCGATTCTCTGTGTGCTCGCACCGGCTTCGCCGTATGCGTGGGCAACGACCGGTCACTCGTCTTACGACGCCGCCCCACTCCCCGCCTCGCTCGCCATCTCCGAAGTCCCGCTGCGATCTCTCACCGGCGCCACGCTCGCCCCACCGGGCACCCCATACGTCGACGGCATCTCCGACCAGAGCTTGCCCTATTGGGACCACTCGTTCGCCGGCTCCTACGCCGCGGGCTTCTTCCATGACGCATGGGTCGCTGGCCCCGCCTCGCACATCTCGCTCGCCCGCTACGTGGTGCAGTGGAACGTCATGTCCGGCGCTTACCCCGACTACCTCGCACAGCTCGAGGCGTGGTACCGCGACGTGCTGGCCCTCGGCCTCACACCAGAGGTCTCGCTCGCCGCCTACGACGGGGTGCTGCCCGGCCCCTACCCCGAATATCGAGCCGCTCTACAAGCGCTGCTGGACCGGTTCCCCGCTACGGTCTACGTGGAGGCGTGGGATGAGCCCAATGGCACGCCCGGCCTCTCCCCCGGCATGGCGGCCCGCTATACGCTCATCGCCCAGTCGCTCTGCCGCGCCCGCGGCTGCACGGTGATCGCCGGCAACCTTCTGGACTCCGCCTCGATGGCCGCATACGAGCGTGAGTACGTGAGCGCTCTGTATCCAGTGAGCTTCACGAACTGGGGCGTTCATCCTTATCTCGCCGTCAAGACGCGTAGCGCCTCGACGGTCCTCGCCTTCAAGGCCAACCTCCCCGATGCTGGCGCCGGCGAGCGGATCTGGTTCACCGAGGTCGGCGCCTATCGCTGTGAGGGCGGCGTTCGACCGGCGCTCCTCGGCGAACGCGCCCAGGCGCTCGACGCCTCCTGGCTGGTGAACCGCCTGATGCCGGAGATCCAGCCCGCGCACGTCTTCTACTACGAGTTCCTGTTCAAGGCCCGCCGTCCGCCGCCATGCGATCGCTCGGACTCCGACACGGCCCTGTATGCGCCTGCCGGCGATGGCCCCCTCGACGTTCCGCGCGCCGCCGCCTCCTACATCTACGGCGATCGCGGCGAGCCCCGTCCGTAATCCGGCGCCGGCGTCGTCGGTGTGCGGGCCGCGTAGGTGCGGGGTGCGCGCGTCCACCGCTCCTGCTCCAACCCCGAGTGGATAGCCTCTGGCGCCATGCAAGCCACCCCCTGCCGCCTGGACGGCCTGACCGTCATCGAACCCGCCGTTCACGGCGACGAGCGCGGGTTCTTCACCGAGACCTACCGCCGCGCCTGGCACGAGTCGCTCGGCATCCCCGACGCGGAGGAGTTCATCCAGGACAACCACTCGCGCTCCTCCCATGGCGTCGTGCGCGGTATGCACTTCCACATCGGGCCGGGCGTGGCCAAGCTCGTGCGCTGTGCGCAGGGGCGCATCCTCGACGTCGCCGTCGACCTGCGGCGTGGCTCGCCGACGTACGGGGAGTGGGAGGGCGTGGAGCTCGATAGTGAGAGCCTGCGCGAGCTGTATGTGCCCGTCGGATTTGCTCACGGGTTCTGCGTGTTGAGCGACGTCGCCGATGTGCTCTACAAGCAGACCGCCTATTACGACCCGGCGGTCGAGCGGGGCATCGCCTGGGACGATCCCGACATCGGCATCCAATGGCCGCTGCCCGTTGCGGAGCTGATCGTCTCCGAGCGCGACTCCGCCGCGCCGCGCCTGAGCGATCTCGCCGAGGAGCTGCCGTTCGTCTACGGCCGAGCGCGGCCGTGAGATCGAGCTCGTGATCCACACCGCCGCTCAGCCCTCACACGACTGGGCCGCGTCGGACCCGCACACCGACTTCGCGGTCAACGCGCTCGGCACGCTGGTACGCGACAACATTCACTCCGCCGACCTCGTCGCCGCGTTCGAGGCCTTCCACGATGCGCACGATGCCAATGCGGAGCGCTGGCTCGCGGGGGAGTGAACGTCAGTCGAACAATGCTTCGATCGCAGCCATAAAGCTGCGTGCCAGCTCGATCGCGCGGCGCGCCTCGCCGGCCGGCGCGAACCATGCGTCGTAGTCGGCTTGCTCGCGCTCGGGCTGGATCTTCTGGACCTCGGCGGCGAGTGCCGCGTCTATCTCACCACTCTCGACGAACGCGCTGCGGAACTCGTGCCAGGTTCCCTTGTGGGTCTTGGGTGAGGCGTCTCGCTCGCTGAGCGCTGCTCTGGCTGTGTAGAGCATCGCATAGTAGGCGGCGCTCAATGCGGTGGACGGATCCTCTTCGACCGCCACCTCGGCGGCGGCAAGCCGCCGCCGCGCGGCCTCCAGGAACTCATCCGATCGAGGACTCACAGCTCCCCGCACAAAACGATCTTGTCGCGGTCCACCTCCGCGACGAAGAAGGAGCGAATCTCACGACGCTGCGCCAGCCAGTTTGGGGTGTGGACGTGGATCGAGAACGACCACGGGAGGGCGTCCATGCCCAGT
Source organism: uncultured Solirubrobacterales bacterium (assembly GCA_963708315.1). Classification (GTDB taxonomy): domain Bacteria; phylum Actinomycetota; class Thermoleophilia; order Solirubrobacterales; family Solirubrobacteraceae; genus Palsa-744. Next base: position 308,922 of record OY970204.1, read on the forward strand.
TCGTTGGCTGCATCGTCGAGTACTCCGCGCACTCCCATGCGCCCGTCCCAGGAGGCATCGTTGACGAACACGAGCACATCCACGTCCGAGTATTCGGACGGCGTTTCTCCGCGTGCGCGCGAACCGAACAGCCACACGCCGTGCAATTCGCTTCCCAGGCGCAGGCGCAGCTCATCCACGAACCGATCGAGCAGCGCCTGCTCGTCCGCTCGCAGCGACGCCTCGGCTAGAGCGGTCATACCATCAATTTAGGGGGTGCGTCTCGGAGGCGCAACTCGCATGCCTCACGGCCCTCAACTACGACTGCCGCGGCTGCACCTGGGCTGACATCAAGACCGGCGGTCCATAGCCTGGGCTGCGTCTGCTCTCCGGCCGTAACAAACCCCCTCGTCAACCCCGTCCCGAGGCACTTGCCGGTCGCCTCGCGCAGGGTCCACGCGCGCAGGAACTCGGCTGTATGGCGCTTACGCGCACACTCGACATCCACGCCCACCTCGCGTCCGGCGGTCACGGCCAGGAGCATCAGCTCGCGCGAGTGCGACAGGTTGAAGCGCAAGCTCTCACCCGATCCCAGTCTCGGTCCACCGCCCCTTCGGGTCTCCGGCGGTTGGCTTCCCAACCGGGGCTTGCCGTGGGCTCCCGCCACGAAGCGCAGCTCGCGCGGATCGGCGTTGAGGTAGCGGGCGAGCAGTGCGCGCAGGACTCCGCGCGAGTGCGTCCACAACGCCCGCCTGCGCGCGTCCACGATCCGCGCGGCGCGTTCTCTCTCCTGCGCGCATAGCAACCCCGTGAGCCCGTCGTCAGACCTCCGCCCCAGATCCACGCGCCAGACATCGACCACGCCCGGGAGCGCGCATGCGCGCCCACGATGGCGCGTGCTTGGCAAACTAACCGCCATGTCGCAAAGCCTAGACCGCCTGCGCGAGCGCACGAACGGCTACACGCTGACCCCGGCCCAGTACGCGATCGTGGCCTACGTGGCCCTGGTGGCGCTCACGCTGATCGTGCTCACCGGCGCCGCCGTGCGGCTGACAGGGTCGGGCCTGGGCTGTCCCACTTGGCCGAAGTGCTACGGCAACGTCTATCCACCGCTGAACACCCACGCGGTGATCGAGTTCTCCAACCGGCTGCTGACGGCCCCTGTGTCGATCGCGGCCGGTCTCGCTTGGCTGGGCGCGCTGCGACGTCGCCCCTATCGGCGCGATCTGATGTGGTTGGGCGCGCTGCTGCCGCTGGGCGTGATCGGCCAGGCCGTGCTCGGCGGGTTCACGGTGCGCGGCGCGCTCGACTACGGCTGGGTGATGGGCCACTTCGCGCTGTCGATGCTGATCCTCGCGGATGCCGTTGCGCTCCTATGGCGCGCCACGCGCGTGCCTGACGCGCCGTTCTCATCAGATGTCGCCCGCGAGCCGGTGGACGCGCCGCTCGTGTGGTCGGTCCGCGCGCTGGTCGCCCTCGGCGCGCTGACGATCTTCGCGGGGACCGCCGCGACTGCTGCCGGACCCCACGCGGGTGGCTCGCCCGGTCAGAAGATCAACCGCCTGGACATCGACGGGCGCGGGACGATGGACTTCGTCATCCACCGCCACGGCGAGATCGCGCTCGTGTTCGGGTTGGCCTCGCTCGTCGTCTGGTGGCTGGCGCGTCGGCGGGAGGCCGATCCGACCCTGCGACGGGCGCTGACGGCGCTGTGCGTGCTGATCGCGCTGCAGGGCATCGTCGGTCTCGATCAGTACGAGACGCACCTCCCGACCGAGCTCGTGTGGGTGCATGTTGGGCTGGCCTGCATGGCGTGGATCGCGACCCTGTGGGCGGCCTATGCCGCCGGTCCTGCGGTCCCGTCGGTCGAGCCCGCGCAGGAGCGTCACGTGGCTCCGCGGGCGCGGATTTCGGCCTGAAACGTCTCTTGAGGGCGCGGCGCGCACCATCGGCGAGGTTGCGGCCAAATGGCCCGTATTCGAGGCTGTTGCGCAAAGGTCGCTGTGAGGCGGCCTTTGTCGTTTGTGGGGATCGGGACGGGTCGTGTCGAGAGCGGAACTCCTGACTAGTGCCGGAAACGTGCCAGCTCAGGCGGCTGAGGGCCGATCCCGGTGCGATAGAGCTTGAGGAGGTTGTGAGTGGCTGCGATCAGGCGCCATTCGGCGCGGCAGGCGGCTAACCCGCGTCGGTGGAACCTGGTGATCCCGCGGTTGAACTTGGTGTTAGCGAACACGGGCTCGATCATCTGTTGTCGACGCTGGTAGAGCGCCTTCCCGTCTGGGGTATCGAGCAGCCTGTCGATCCGTTCGGCCTCGGGTCCCTGCTTCGGTGACAGCTTCCGCGGTTTCGTTCGATGGGAGGCGCTTGTCGGGACGATCACGTTGATGCCGTCCTGTCCGAGCGCGGTGATCTGCGGTGAGTTCCAGTAGCCGCCGTCCGCGAGCACCGTTCCAACCGCCCGATCAACGCCCGCGGCCACAACGGTCGTGAGCGCCTGTCGGATCATCGGTTCCAGTTGCCCGCCGTCGCTTGAGTCCTGAGTGATATCGGCAGCAACGATGATCTGGCCGGTCGTCGCGACAGCCTGGGCGTTATAGCCCTGGACGGGGGCTCGTCCTCTGCGGGCGATCAGCCGCGAGTCCGGATCGGTCGTATTGATCGACGCCGACTCAAGCGCCGCCGGGTCGGGCGGGAACGGCTTGCGTCCGCCGAGCTTGCGGCCATGTTCCGCCTCCCACTCAGCACGACGTCGCAAGTGCTCTTGGTGGGCCTGCTCAGCACGAGCCTGCTCGGCCTCGAGCTCCTCGCGGCAACGACGCAACCGAGCAAGCCTGGAGCGACGGTCGCTCAGCTCGGCCGGCATCTCGTCACCGCGGGCCTCACCGAACTGCTCGTCTTCGCGTGCGTCCGTTTCGGCAGCCTCACCAAGGATCCGCTCGACCTCTTCCCGGATAGACGCGTGCGTCCGCGTCGACGCCCACGCCGCATTCGCCGCGATCGCGGTGCCATCCACCGCCAGCAGCCCAACCGACACCAAGCCAGCCCGCCCACACAACTCGAGCACCTGCGTAAAGATCTGCGCAAGCGCCGTCTGATGACGCACGCGGAACCGCGCGATCGTGGTGTGATCCGGCGCTCGATTAGCGCAAATCACCCTGCTCGGAACGTCCTCCCGACAACGCCGCTCGATCGCCCTGGAGGACCGCTCGCCCACGGCGTAGCTATAGAGCAACAACGCGACCATCATCGCCGGATCGTGCGCCGCGCGACCGTGCCCGTCAGCCCGATAAGCGCCATAGAACCCCGCGAGATCAAGCGTCTCGACGGCGTCCAACACGAACCACGCGACATGGTCCTCATCCAGCCAGTCCCGCAAGCTGGGCGGCAACAACAGCTCCTGCTCACGATCACACAACAAGAAGTTCTGAGCCATACCCGAGAAGTCTTAACCCCACCCCGGACGCAACAAACCCCGCTTACACGGGGTTTGCGCAACAGCCTCATTCGCGGGGATTTCGGGTCATGTGCCACCGAAACGCGGCGAAATGGGCTGCTCACGGGGGCTCAAACCCGGAAATTAGGGGTTCTATCGAGCCCAAATCCAACAGTTGAGCGTGTCGTCGTCCTGTCCAGCGGTTAGCCTGCTCACAGCAACGACACCCGAGAAGGGAGTGCCATGACCAAGAACGAGCTAGCCGATAAGGTCGCGGGGAAGACCGGAATGGCCGCGAGCCACGCGCGCGAGGCCCTCGAGGCCGCGATCGATGCGGTAACCGACGAGCTGGCCGCCGGGGGTGAGGTCGCGCTGGCCGGCTTCGGCAAGTTCAGCGTCAGTCACCGCGCCGCTCGCCAGGGACGCAACCCGTCCACCGGCGAGACGATCAACATCGCTGCCAGCAAGGCGGCGAAGTTCTCCGCGGCGAGCGCACTGAAGAAGCGCCTGAACCCGTAGGAACTACATGGATAGCGACCGATTGAAGATTTCCCCGAAATCTTCAATCGGCCAGCGCGAGGCGCGTCGCGAGGCTCGTCGCCGGGAACTGGCGCGCCGCCGCCGTCGCACACTCGCCGGTCTGAGCTTGCTGCTCGTGGCCGGGGCTGTGGTGGCGGTGGCGCTCGCGTCCGGTGGCGGCGGTCGCGCATCCCAGCCCACAAGCCGTAGCGCGACCTCGGGCAGGATCACACACGGCAGTACGGCCGGGTCAGCGACGGCCGTACCTCACAGCACGGTCACGGGTACGGCCACCGGCAGGCCCGGAACGCAGCGCGTGCCGATCCTGATGTATCACGTGATCAACCCGCCGCCCGCGGGGGCGCCGTTCCCGGGGCTGTATGTGTCCTCGAGCGAATTCTCAGCCCAGATGCAGGCGCTCGCGAACGCCGGCTACCACGCGATCACCCAGGATCAGATGTGGGCCTACTGGAAGCGGGGGGTCCTGCTGCCGGCGGGCAAACCGATCGTCGTGAGCTTCGACAACGGCTACCAGTCGCAATACACCAATGCCCTGCCCGTGCTGCGTCGGCTGGGCTGGGTGGGCGATGAGAACATCCAGCTGACGGGGCTGCCACCGTCACAGGGCGGGCTCTCGCAAACCCAGATCAAGGGCATGGTCGCCGCCGGCTGGGAGCTCGACACGCAGGGCATCAGCCACGCCGACCTGATCACCCTGAACGCGACCCAGCTCGCCGAACAGGTCGCCGGCTCGCGTAAGACGATCCAGCAGCGCTACGGCGTCCCTGTGAACTGGTTCTGCTACCCCTCCGGCCACTACAACGCGACTGTGATCGCGGCCGTCAAGTCCGCCGGCTACACTGGCTCGACGACGGTCGTCCCCGGCTGGGCGGGCCCCGCAAGCGACCCCTACCGCCTCCCGCGCCTGCGCGTGCTCGGCGGCACCAGCCCCGAATCGCTGCTCAGCGAGCTAGCTGCAATCCGTAACGACCCAGCGCCCCCGCCGTCCTACAGCGGCTGATCAGCCACAACCAGTGTTGTTGCCACAAGACGAACACGTGTAGCAGCTGCCCGTGCGCTGCATCATGCCTCCGCACTGGCTGCATGCGGGCCCGAGGTCGAGGCCCTGCATGCGGGCGGGTACGACCGGCGGAGTGTCGGTCAGCGCTGCGGCGGCGGGAACGCCCGCTCCCCCGTTACCGGCGGATGCCGGGGGATCACCTGCACTCGGCCCGGCGGTGTCGGAGGCGATCGCCGACTGAGTGGCCTCCTGGGCGGACTTGCGGGCGCGGACCTCCTGCGTGAGGATGCCCAGGTCCTCCTGGACATCGACATCCAGGAAGCGTGAGGCGAGCCAGCGCATGATGTAGTCGGGCATCGACTTCGCGAATGGGATCTCGGGGTTGCCGGTGATGCCCTCGGGCTCGAAGCGCATGTAGCTGAACTTGCGCACGAGCGTCTCGAGTGGCACGCCGTACTGCAGCGCGATCGAGATGGCGGTTGCGAACGAGTTCATCATCCCGCGCAGCGTCGAGCCCTCCTTGCCGATGTCGGTCAGGAAGATCTCTCCCACGGATCCGTCCTCGTACTTGCCGGCGGTGATGTAACCCTCGTGGCCGCCGATGGAGAACTTGTGGGTGATCGATTCCCGCTCGCGAGGCATGCGCTTGCGGCGCGGACCGACCTCGGCCAAAGCCTTGCTCACGGCCGCCTCGACGAGCTCATCGACGTCTACCGGCGCGGGTGCGTCCTGTTGCGCGTCGGTGCGCAGGGCCTGCGCGGTCTTGGAGCCGTCGCGGTAGATCGCCAACGCCTTGACGCCGAGGCGCCACGCTTGGGTGTATGCGTCGGCGATGTCCTCGACGGTGGACTCTTGGGGGAGGTTGACGGTCTTCGAGATCGCACCCGAGATGAACGGCTGCACGGCGCCCATCATCTGAATGTGGCCCATATGGGAGATCGCGCGCTCGCCGACGGCGACGTCGAATACGGGCAAGTGCTCGGCGGCGAGGCCGGGGGCGCCGATGATCGTGCCGTGCTCGGCCAGGTGCGCCTCGATCTGCTCGACCTGCTGCTCGGAGTAGCCGAGCGTCTGCAGGGCCAGCGGGACGGTGCGGTTGACGATCGTCATCTGCCCCCCGCCTACGAGCTCCTTGAACTTCACGAGCGAGAAGTCGGGCTCGACGCCGGTCGTGTCGCAGTCCATCAGGAAGCTGATCGTCCCGGTCGGCGCGAGCACCGTCGCCTGCGCGTTGCGGTAGCCGTTGCCCTCGCCGAGCTCCACCGCCTCGTCCCAGGAACGCCGCGCCGCTGCGAGCAGCTCGGAGTCGGCGCAGTCGGCGTCGTCGATCGCGTGAGCCGCGTCGCGGTGCATCTCCATCACGTGATTGTGCTCGGCCTGGTTTTCGGGGTAGCGCTCGTAGGGTCCGAGCGCGCCCGCTACGCGAGCGGACTCGCGGTAGGCGCGACCGGTCATCAGCGCGGTGATCGCCGCCGCCGTCCCGCGCCCTGAGTCGGAGTCATAGGGCATGCCGTTGCTCATCAGGTACGCGCCGAGGTTGGCGTAGCCGAGGCCTAGCTGGCGGAACGCGCGGGCGTTCGCGCCGATCTTCTCGGTGGGGTAGCTGGAGGGCGAGACGACGATCTCCTGCGCGAGCAGCACGACGTCCACAGCGTGCTCGAAGGACTCTACGTCGAGCGTGCCATCGGCGCGACGGAACTTCATCAGGTTCAGCGAGGCGAGGTTGCAGGCGGAATCGTCGACGTGCATGTACTCGCTGCATGGATTCGACGCGTTGATGCGGCCCGAGACCGGGGAGGTGTGCCAGCGGTTGATCGTGGTGTCGTATTGCACGCCCGGGTCCGCGCAGCGCCACGCGGCCTCGGCGATCTCGCGCATCAGCTCGCGGGCGGGGATCGGCTCGCCCACCGGCTGGCCGGTGACGCGGGAGGTGAGGTGCCACTCGCGGTCCTCCTCGACGGCGCGCATGAACTCGTCGGTGACGCGCACCGAGTTGTTGGCGTTCTGGTACTGGATCGACTTGAACCCCTCGCCGTCGATCGACATGTCAAAGCCGGCGTCGCGCAGCGCCTGCGCCTTGTCCTCCTCGCGGGCCTTGCACCAGATGAACTCGCGAATGTCGGGATGGTCGACGTCGAGCACGACCATCTTCGCGGCGCGGCGGGTCTTGCCGCCGGACTTGATCGTGCCCGCCCAGGAGTCGGCGCCGCGCATGAAGGAGACCGGCCCGGAGGCGGTGCCGCCCTTGGCGAGGTGCTCCATCGAGCCGCGGATGTTCGACAGGTTGATACCCGAGCCGGAGCCGCCGCGGAAGATCATTCCCTCCTTGGTGTTCCAGTCGAGGATCGACTCCATCGTGTCCTGGACGGAGAGGATGAAGCAGGCCGAGCACTGCGGGGACTCCTCGAAGCCGACGTTGAACCACACGGGCGAGTTGAACGCCGCCATCTGGTACAGCAGGATGTGGGTCAGCTCGGCCTCGAAGGCGTCGCCGTCCTCGTCTGTGGCGAAGTAGCCGCGCTCGCGACCCCAGCCGGCGATCGTGCCGGCGACGCGGCCGATCATCTGCTTGACCGAGCGCTCGCGCGCGGGAGTGTCGAGCTGCCCGCGGAAGTACTTCTGGGTGACGATGTTCGTCGCATTTTGCGACCAAGTGGTGGGGAACTCGACGTCGGTCTGCTCGAACGCGACGCGGTCGCCGTGGCCGATGCGCGCGTCGCGGCGCTCCCACTGCACGGTGTCGAACGGATGGGTGTCCGGCGAGGTGAAAAAGCGCTCGATCGACAGCGCGGCGCCGGGGGCCGACTGCTCGGTTGCGGTGGGGTGCGTGGTGGTGTCCATCGGCCTTGCTCCTTGTCTGCTGGGGCCGAGCATCATCCCCCCCGAGCCGGACGGAAAAACCGCAGCGGGACCTTTCATTTTAGTAGGCCCGGAGACCTTCGCCGGGCTATCTGCCCAGGCGCGCCCAGTCGGTAAATTCGGCCCATGTCGCCGAGGTGCGGAAGCCCGCCTCGGCCATCGCGTGGCGCAGCGAGACGAGCCAGTGCGGTTCGTAGGCGCGCGAGCGCGCGAACGCCCAGGCTGCACAGGCGAGCAGCAGCAGCGCGGCGATCGCGGCGAGCACGATGGCCTCCGTCGAGACGTGCCCCGAACCGCCGCTCGAATGCGCGCGTGCGCGTAGGTGCGCGTTTGTCGCCGCCCGATCGAGAGGATTGACGGCTGCGGCGCCCGGGGCGGTCAGCGTCGTGGACGGGCTCGTGGGTGTGGCGCCCGGAGTAGTAGCGGCGGGAGTCGTGGTCGCTGGGGTTGTGGTCGCGGGCGCGGTCGTCGTTGTTGCCGGCGCTGTGGTGGTGGTCGCGGCCGGCGGAACTTTGGCCGAGGCGGGCGTCGGGAAGGTCGGCGTGGTCGCGTTCGTCGCGGCCAGCACCGGCGCGGGCAGCGCGAGCGTGAACACGAGGGTCGTTGCGAGGAGGGACGGGCGAGACACTGCAAAGCTCATAGTAGATCCTCGATCGCCAGCAGGGCGTCGGCGAGGACACGGGTGGGGGGCTGGGCGGCGTCGATCACGTGCAAGCGCTCGGGCTCGGCCAGCGCGAGCTCGTCGTAGGCGGCGGCGATGCGCTCGAAGAAGGCGTCGTCCTCGCGCTCCAGGCGATCTGGGGCGCCCGCGCGTGTGTCCTGGCGGGCGCGACCGTCGGCGGGGGCGATGCGCAACAGCAACGTGCGGTCGGGGGCGAGGGAGTCGGTGGCGAGGAGGTTGATCGCACGGATGGGCTCGATCCCGAGTTCGCGTCCGCCGCCCTGATAGGCGAGCGAGGAGTCGACGAAGCGGTCGAGCAGCACCAGGACGCCGGCGTCGAGCAAGGGACGCAGACGCTCGCGCACGAGCTGGGCGCGCGCGGCCGCGTAGAGCAATGCCTCGGCCCGCGGATCCACGGCGAGGGCGGGGTCCACGACCAGCTCGCGGATGCGCTCGGAGAGGGGTACGCCCCCGGGCTCGCGCAGGAGCTCGACGCGGACGCCGCGTTCGCCGAGGGCGGAGTGCAGGCCGAGAGCGAGCGTCGACTTGCCGGCGCCGTCGAGGCCCTCGATCGTGATCAGACGGCCGGTCGAGGCCACCCCGGCACCGTATACCGTCTCTACGATGACTGCCGTGAGCACCTCCGACGTGGACGCGGCGCTGCCCGGGATCGAGGCGCATCCCCACGCCCGCGCCGTGCTCGGGGCCGGGCTGGGGCCGCGGGGTAGGCCATCGCACGCATACCTGCTGCACGGCCCGGCGGGGGCGGGCAAGCGGAAGATCGCGAGGGCGCTGGCGGGGGCGCTGCTGGCTGATGGGGCGGTCGACGAGCAGACGGCGCGCGCGGTGAGGGAAAGGGTGCAGCGGGGAACGCACCCGGACCTGACGTGGGTGCGGCCGAGCGGGGCGGCGGAAATGCTCGTGAGCGACATCGACGAGCCGGTCGTGGCCGCCGCCACGCGAACGCCGTTTGAGGCGAAGCGGCGGGTGTTCGTGATCGAGGCGGTGGAGACGATGAACGAGCAGGCGGCGAACCGGCTGCTGAAGACGCTGGAGGAGCCGCCGGCGTATGCGCACCTGGTGTTGGTGAGCGACCGCAAAGAGGAAGTGATGGCGACGATCGTCTCGCGCTGCGTGCATGTGCGGTTCGACGCGCTCGCATCGGAGGAGATCGCGCGGGGGCTGGTCACCGAGGGAGGTGTGGACGAGGAGGGTGCGCGGGCGTGTGCGCGTCTGTCGCTGGGCGACGCGGGGCGGGCGCGGATGCTCGCGAGCGATGATGGCCGGGCGCTGAGGCGGGCGTCGGAGGAATACGTGCGCTCGGCGCTCGCAGGGCAGACGGGCAAGCGCAAGTGGGTGGAGTTGTTGGGCGCCGCCACGGTGGCGGGGGAGAGCGCGGGCGAGCAGGTGGAGGAGCGGTTGGCGGCTGAGCTCGAGCTGGCGCCGAGCAAGGAGCGCAAAAAACTGGAGCGAGAGGCGCAGGAGGGGCGCAAACGGGTCGAGCGACGCGCGCGGGCGGGAGCGCTGGACAGCGGGCTGGCGCTGGTGGAGTTGTGGCTGCGCGACATGATGTGCCTGCGCGAGGGGGCACAGGAGCTCGTGTATGGGGTGGACAGGATGGGTGAGCTGGAAGTGGACGCCAAGGCGCATGGCGGGGTGTCGGCGCGCGCAGGGGTGGAGCTGGTGCGCGCGACGCGAGCGCGGATCGCGCTGAACGTGGGGGAGGAGTTGGCGCTCGAAGCGCTGGCCTATCGGCTGCAGGCGCTGGCGGAAGGCTGAGAGGTGGATCGGGTGGGGCGATTCGACGAAGAGGCCACAACAGTGTGGGGGACGCCCACCTGATTCGGGTGGTGCTCAGTCGAGCAGGGGTCCCAGGTTAGGCTCCAGGCCGTACGTCTCGAAGGCGAGGAAGCGCGAGAAGAGGCGGTTGTCTGGGCCGTGGAAGTCCGAGGAGCCCGTGCTGAGCAGGTCGAGCTCGGCGCAGCGGGCGGCCAGCAGCTCGGTCTGGGGTTGGGTGTGGGTGATGTAGAAGGCCTCCACGCCGTCGATCCCGAGCGCGCGGAAGCGCTCGATCATCGCCAGGGATTCGTCGGAGTCGGTTACGTCCCAGAAGGGATGCGCCCAGATCGCGACGCCGCCGGCGGCGTGGATCGCGTCGATCGCCTGTGCGACGGTGGGGGTCTCGCGCAGGCGGAAGGCCGGGCGGCCCTCGATCAGATAGCCGCGGATCAACGAGCCGACGTCGTCGATCTGCTCCTCGTGCAGGCGCCCGGCGTTGGCGGGCGCGGCGAGGACGGCTTCGGCCAAGTGGGGGCGCCCGATCGGCTGCCCGGCGGCTACGCGCGCGGAGATCGCGGCGTCGTCGAGCTCCAGTCCCTGCTCGCGCAGCGCGTCGGCCATGCGCAGGGTGCGGCGCTCGCGGTCGGCCAGGAAGTCGGCGAGGGTGGAGGCGAAGGCAGGGTCTGAGTGGTCGATCAGGTAGCCGAGGATGTGCAGTTCGCGCGCGGCGCCGGGTGCATCCCGCGAAGCGGGGTCGTCGATCGAGGAGATCTCCACGGAGGGGACGACGCGAACGCCGAGCCGCTCGCCGGCCTCCATGGCCTCGGAGACGCCGGAGACGGTGTCGTGGTCGGAGACCGCCAAAAGCTCGACGCCGGCAGTGGCGGCGCGGGTAACGACCTCGGTGGCTGCAAGCGCGCCGTCGGAGTGGGTCGAGTGGGATTGCAGGTCGAAGGCGAGCGCCACGGGCGCAGAGCCTATGCGATCCCGAACGCTCAGCCGAGCGGGGCGGACGCGGGCCGGCCGCTCGGCGAGGCGGATTCCCAGTCGGATGGGAACGTCTCGTCATCGCTCGTCACGGCGATCAGTCTGGCGACGTGCCGGCCGACGGCTTCGCGCAGGAAGCACACCGCCGCGTGGTAGCGGCGGGCCTTGGATGGCAGCGCCTCCTCGGCATCCGCCACGGTGTCCTGCAGGGCGGCGAACGCTGCGTCGGTCTCAGCGGCGTGCCGGGAGGCATCCAGCCAGGTGACCTCGAGGTAGGCCAGCGCGGCGCCGAGCTGCTCCTCGGGGAGCTCCTCAGGGGTCTCCAGCTGGCGCAGGACGGGGACGACCTCGCGGCTCAGCCAGCGCTGCTCGGCGTATGCGCGCAGCAGCAGACATACGTCGGAAGGGGGGGATTGGTCGGGATAGTGGTACATACGAGGCATCCGTGCTCTCGGGCAATTCGTCTGGTCAGGGCTTCGACCGAAGCGGGCGGGGGCTTTAGAAGTCGGAGCCACTCTCCACGTCTCTCCGGTCTCAGCGCGCATCGACGTCGCGGTATTTGCGGAAAAGGAATCGTCCGGGGTATCGAACGATCGGCCAGAGGAGGAGTACTAAAGGAACGAACCGGGTAGGGCCGATGAAGGAAGGGAGGGAGCAACAGCAACGAGATGCAGATCACCCACGCAATCGCCCATGACCCGACCGCCCGTGCGCCGGGACAGCACACGCGCGCGATCGTCAGACGGCTGCGGTTGCGCACGCTCGTCGCGCTCGGTGTCCTGGCCGTAGCGACTGCCCTGCTGGGACGGACGTTCGGCCTGCGCGACGTGCGCTTCCTCGGCTCGGAGGTCGGCCTGCTCGTGGCGATGTTCGTCGTGCTGCGCTACGTCATGCCGCTCGTCGAACGCCACGATCGCGGTGCCACGGGCGAGGAGCAGGTCGGTGGCCTGCTGGACGGATTGGAGGGCAGGGGCTGGCACGCGATCCACGACGCGAACCTCGGAAACGGAAACGTCGACCACATCCTGATCGGTCCCGCGGGGGTGTTCACCGTCGAGACAAAGAGTCACCCAGGGCCCGTACGCGTTGCGCGCATCCACGGCGCGACGATCGGCCAGGCCCAGGCCCAGCAACGCGCGATCGCGCGTGCGACGGGCGTGAAGGTCGAACCGCTGATCGTCTACAGTCGCGCCTGGATCGACCGTCCGCTGGCGCGGCGCAAGGGCGTAAGGGTGCTGCCGGCGAGAATGCTCCCGGGGTATCTTGATCGGCGCCGCAGGACACTCTCGCCTGAGCAGGTGGAACAAGCGCAGGCGCGCGTGACCGCCGCCCTGCGCGAGCGCCGCGGGCGAGGATCGCACCGCCGTCACGCGGCGGGGTAGCGCGTCACGTCTAACATAAGGCGAGCACCAGGCGCGAACGTTCGCGCCTGAGCCTCAATCATGGCCACGGTCGAAAGCGCACACTCGATACGGCTCCCCGAGCCCACGCCTGACCGCTTGCCGCCGGGTCCGCGGATGGGTCCGGTTGCGCAAACCCTCATCTGGGCGCTCGCGCCGACCGTACTGATGGACCACTGCGCCCGACGGCGCGGCGAGGCGTTCACGCTGACATTCTCCCCGAGCGGACGGCGCCTGGTGATGATCAGCGATCCGGCCGCCGTCAAGACACTGCTGACCGCTCCACCCGAGGTCGCGCCCTCGGCGGCGGGCGACACGCCGATCGCCTCCGTGCTGGGGCCGAGGTCGGTGATCACCTTGACCGGACCCGAGCATATGCGCCAGCGCAAGCTGCTCTTGCCGCCGTTTCACGGCGAGCGCATGCGCGCCTACGAGGAGACGATCGTGCAGGCGACCCAGCGCGACATGGCCGGCTGGCAGCTGGGACAGACGATGAAGCTGAGCGCGCGCACCCGCAACATCACGATGGAGGTGATCCTGCGCGCGGTCTTCGGCGTCGAGGCCGAGCGCATGGGCGGACTGAAAGGTGCGATCGGCGAGCTCGCCGAACCGACGCGCACGTTCGCGATGCTGCGCTTCGCGCTGAGCAAGCCCAGCAAAGACCGCCCCCCGGGCGAGCTCGGCAAGGCGCTCGACCGGCTCGACGGGCTGATCTACGCCGAGATCGCCCGCCGGCGTGAGCAGCAGGATCTCGGCGAGCGCGAGGACATCCTCTCGTTGCTGCTGCAGGCGCGCGACGAGGATGGTCAGGCGCTGACCGACGGCGAGCTGCGAGACGAGCTCGTCTCGCTGCTGCTCGCCGGTCACGAGACGACCTCCACTGCGACCGCATGGGCGATCGAGCGCCTCGTTCGCCACCCTGAGGCGCTCGCGCGCCTGGTCGCGGAGATCGATCGGGGTGAGGATGACGAGTACATGCAGGCGGTCATCCACGAGACGCTGCGCTGCCGCCCGGTCGTGCCGGGGGTCGTCAGGCTGCTGCACGAGCCGCTGCGGGTCGCCGGCTACGAGCTCCCCGTGGGCACGCGCGTGGTCGCCTCGATCTACCTCACGAACCACAACCCGCGCGTGTATGAGCAACCGGACGAGTTTCGGCCCGAGCGGTTCGTGGGCGCCCAGCCGGACACTTTCGCCTGGATTCCCTTCGGCGGCGGCATCCGCCGCTGTATCGGCGCGTCGTTCGCGATGCTCGAGATGAAGACGATGCTGCGCACGATGCTGGCCGAGCTGCACCCGAGCGTGCCGCGGCGCAGCGTCTGGCGTCGCGGCGAGTGGAACCGCCGGCGCGCGATCACGCTCGTGCCGGCCGCCGGCGCGCGCGTCGTGTGGGAAAAGCGCCCCCGCGCTGGGCGGTAGTCCTGCTACGCAACCGCTTCGTGTGGCAGCACGCGGCCTGTGGCTTGCCGGCGATTCGTTCTTTCGAGTAGAGGTCTTGACGATGTTGGCGGCCGGTCTGCGACCGGCTACGGGGATAAGCGGCAATCGCGGTCGGGCCTACGCGTCAAGTGTCCGGGCTGCGTTTATCCGTGGGGATGAGATCGGTGTTGAAAGCGCTGCATTTGGCGCACGCGACTGACCGCGGACACTCGCCGATCGATTCGCCTCCCGCGCGGGCTCGACCCCGCTCTCACGGGCCCCGAGAATCCCCTCCGAGGCGGTGAGTAACTTCTTTAGGATGGACTCTCCCGAGACACTGCTGCGTCGTTTTGGGCTCGACGCCTTCCGGCCCGGGCAGCGCGAGGCCGTCGCCGCCGCCCTGGAGGGGCGCGATTCGCTCGTCGTGATGCCCACCGGCGGCGGCAAGTCGCTCTGCTACCAGCTGCCCGCGCTCGCCGGCGACGGTCTGGTCGTCGTCGTCAGCCCACTGATCGCGCTGATGGCCGACCAGCTGCGCCGCCTGCACGACGCCGGCGTGCCCGCCGCGATGCTCGCGTCCGGTATGGCCGACGGACACAACGCCGCCGCGCTGCGCTCGATCGCCTCCGGAGAAACCCGGCTCGTGCTCGCCGCCCCCGAGCGCTTCGCATCCGTCGCCTTCCGTGATGCCCTCGCGCAGCGATCGGTCTCCCTGTTCGTGGTCGACGAGGCCCACTGCGTCACCGAGTGGGGCCACGACTTCCGCCCCGACTACCTGCGCCTGCACGGCGCCATCGCCTCGCTCCACCGTCCCCCCGTGATGGCCGCCACCGCGACCGCCACTCCGCGCGTCGCCCAGGAGATCGCCGCGCGTTTGGGTCTGCTCGAGCCGGTGTCCGTGCGCGCCGGCTTCGATCGTCCCAACCTCGCCTTCGACGTCGTCTCGCTGGAGGGCGCCGGCGCCGTCGCGCGCAAGCGCGCCGCCCTGCTGCATGTACTCGCCGATCCGGCCGCGCGCCCGGCGATCGTCTACTGCGGCACCCGTCGCGACACCGACTCCGTCGCCGAGCTGATCTCCGGCGCCGGCATCCGCACCGTCGCCTACCACGCCGGCATGTCCCCCGACGCGCGGCGCGCGAGCCAGGAGGCC
Organism: uncultured Solirubrobacterales bacterium; assembly: GCA_963708315.1. GTDB lineage: Bacteria > Actinomycetota > Thermoleophilia > Solirubrobacterales > Solirubrobacteraceae > Palsa-744. Next base: position 324,126 of record OY970204.1, read on the forward strand.
TTCATGAGCGACGCCGCCGAGGTCGTCGTCGCCACGAACGCCTTCGGCATGGGCGTCGACAAGGCCTCTGTGCGAACCGTCGCCCACTGGGCGCTGCCCACGAGCCTCGAGGCCTACTACCAGGAGGCCGGACGTGGCGGACGCGACGGTGAGCCCGCCCGCGCGCTGCTGCTCGCCGCGCGCATGGACCTCGGTCGGCTTATCCGCTTCATCAACCAGCGCACCACCACTGTCGGCGACGTCAAGAGCTACGTCGCCTCTCTACGTCGGCGCGCCGAGGAGGAGGGCGTCGCCACGATCGGTCACGGCGAGCTCGACGAGCGCGATCGCATGCTCTTGTCGATCGCCGAGCGCGCGGGCGCCGTCGAGCTTAGCCCCGGCGGGTCCAGTGGTCTGCTCGTCCGACCTACCGGCGCCGGCAGTCCGCGCCTGGCCCACGCCGCGATCCAGTCCGCCAAGAACCGCGGCTGGGAGTCCTACCGCTCGATCGAGCGCTACATGTCCGGCGCCTCCACCTGTCGGCGCCGCCAGATCCTCGACCACTTCGGTGACTCCTCGCCCGCCGCCCCCACCGGGCGCTGTTGCGACGTCTGCGACCCCGACCCCGCGCTTGCCCAGGCACTGCTCGCGACCCCGGTCGCGTCGTCGCGGCGGCGATCCCCCTCACGGTCGGGCGCAGGTGCGGACGGGCCGATCGCCGCGCGCCGTGGCGGGCGGGCCGAACGCCGCGTCGCCGACCCCGAGCTGCCCGCGGAGCCCGTGGACGAGCGCGAGTTCGAGCGCCTGCGCCAGTGGCGCTACGCGCGCGCCGAAGGCAAGCCCGCGTTCACCGTCGCCGCCAACACGGTGCTCGAGGAGATCCTCCGCCGTCGCCCGTCCAACGCCGAGACATTGCTCGAGATACGCGGCATCGGCCCGGCGTTCTGCGCCAAGCACGGAGACTCGCTGCTGGAGGAGCTCGGCGAGCTGTGGGGGACGCCGTCCGGCGCGGCCACGGCGATAGCATCGGTGTCCGCGCCGACGTAGCTCAGCTGGTAGAGCACCACTCTCGTAAAGTGGGGGTCCCGGGTTCGAATCCCGGCGTCGGCTTTCGCTGCGTGCGCTCGACGCGTTTTACCGCGGTGCAGTGTCGTGCCAGGGTGGGTGTGACACTGGCGACGCTAAGGACGACTTTGGGCGCGGCGACTGACGATCCGCTCAGACTCGTTTCGCGAGCGAAAGCGGAAGCGGTCGCCTCGCCGTGCCTCAGTCCAGGTTCGTCCCAAGCTGGCGCCTCTCGCGTAGGCGCTCTAGCGACAGCGCCGGTCGCGGGGATTGCGCCGGCGCGCGACGTGCTGCGGGCCACGCCCATTGGGCTTCGAGTCATATATATTGCCCGGTCTCCAAGGGGGCCACGACCGGAGGTGAAGAGCCGTGAAAAGCACCGCCGGAACCGCAGCTGATCCCACACCGGTCAATCGCCGGCGCACCGTCGCGACGGTGATTGCGCTGGCGGCGCTGTCCGTCCCATCGCTCGCGGTATCTCAGGGAGTCGCGCAAGCAGCCGCCCCCGCCACCGGGTTCGCACAACCGTATGCCGGAACGCCGAAGTACGAGAACTACGCGCCCGCCCAGGCCACCAGCGTGCGCCAAGTCGACCGGCCCCTTGGTTCGAAGGCGGCGGACTGGATCGCGCGCAAGCTCGGACTCAACAAGCGGGACGCCTTCACGGCGAAGCAATACAAGCTGTTCGTGAGCGGCAAGGGGGTCGGCGGCGAACTGACTGCTGCGAAGCTGGTCGACGCAAGCGTTCGCATCCTCACGAACACGACGGGCAATCCCCTCTACGCCAACATCGATGGCAAGGTGACGCCGATCGTGCTCGGCAGTTACGGGCTGATGGTGAACACGGCCGGGATGCTGGAGAGCCCCGCGAACAAGGATGCACCGACGAGGGAAGTGAACGAAGTGATCGAACCGGGTGGGTATATGCCCAGGTGGTGCAGGCATAACCGCGCCCGGGCATCGCTGCGGATGCTGTACCGGTCGGCCTACACTTCCGAGGCCGTCTACGGCAACAAGTCCCAGCAGCAGTCGGAAGTCGCCCAGCTGGTTCCCAACCAGAAGGGTGCAGCGAGATCGATCGTGGGAATGTCGATGGCGCCCTCCATTTGGATCGTCAACTTTGCGCTGATCTACACGCTGAACCCCAGCATGGCAGCGAAGATGCCCGCCCGGTGGACGCCGATTCCCACCAACGTGGCGCAGGCAATTGCGGCGAGCCCCACCGGCCAGGTTCCATTCAGCGAGTACAAGTCGTCGTTTCCCAACTGATTGCCACGCACGCGAGCGGACCCTGTCAAGCGGAAACGCCTCGCCGCGCTGGCTCCCTCCAGCAGCATGTGGACCAGCCCGAGAGGCTGTCCGCGAGGACCGAGCCATCGGCCGAGAGACGCTCGATACACTCCCCCAACACCGTCGATAGGCTGCTGCTACGACGCGGCGTACCACGGAAATGGCAGAGCGACGAGAGGAGCGGTCGTGAGCGGCGAGGAGTTGGAGCTGGGTCCAGTTGACATCGTTGTGATCGGCTTTCCACCGGGCTCGCCACAAACGGGTGAGGCGATCCCGGTTTTTGTGGATCTTGTGGACAAAGGAATCATCCGGGTGCTCGATGTGCTCATGGTGCGCAAGGATGCCGGGGGTGAGGTCTCGGGCCTCGAGATCGCCGACCTCGACGGCGATGGGCTAACCGACCTCGTGGTCTTCCAGGGAGCGCGGACGGGCATGCTCGGAGACGAGGACGCCGCCATCGCCGGGGAGGCGCTCGAGCCGGGGGAAGCGGCGGTGCTGATCTGCTTCGAGAACACCTGGGCGGCGCCGTTTGTCACTACGGTGCGTCGCAACGGAGGCAACTTGCTCGCCTTCCAGCGAGTCCCAGCACAGGAGGTTCTTGACACAGTCGACGCGCTCGATGCCGCCGAAGCGGCATCCTGAGCGGAAAGGAAGGCGACATGCCACTACTTCGCGGTATCGCCCGCACAGCCGCTATCGCCGGCACGGCAACGGCCGTATCCAACCGTGTGAGTCGCCGCCAGGAAGGGAAATGGGCGGCACAGGAACAGCAGCAGTACGAACAGCAACAGCAGCAGCAGATGGCTGCACAGGCTCCTGCGCCCGCACGGGAAGAGGACTCCATAGCGAAGCTGAAGGAGCTCGGCGGACTCCATGAGTCGGGCGTCCTGACCGACGAGGAGTTCGCAGCCGCCAAGGCCAAGGTTCTCAACATCTAGGTTGGTACGGGGTCTCGGCGCGGGGGGCCGACGGCGGCGGGAACAACCTGGACACCACGCGCGAGAGCATCCGCGAGATGGCTATGAGCAACCCCCACACAGGGCGCCACGCTCGATCCTAGACAGCGGGCTCTCACGACGAAACCCGGCCCTGCAGTACCCAACCCGCGCATATCAGCCTGACCGCGCGTCGCGTACCACCAGGCCCCGCCGCCCCTTGCCCGACCAGGATGCCCGCCCAACCGCGGGCATCCGGTGCTGCACACTTGACAAACCAACATCCATATCAGCCATCCGCTGGACTCCGTGGACCCGTGCGGGCACGAGCATCGATGACGCGCATGGGCAATCCACCCACCTCTCGCTCAGATCGCCTCCTCCCCGGTCCCCCGATTAAAAGCACGGAGACCTGCGGTGTCAATGCGGTGACGTCGTCCCTCTGCCTAACGGCGTCATGGAACGGACATCTTGTTTTGCAGGGACAAACACCCCCTGGAGCCGCGACTCTCGTAAAGTGGGGGTCCCGGGTTCGAATCCCGGCGTCGGCTTGTCCAGCGGGCCCTACAGAAAGGTCGCGTCTCATGCATCCGTTCCGCAGCGCAATCGAGAGCGCACTCGAGACAGGCCGTACCGAGGGCGTGCTCGAGCTGTGCTCGCCCGAGGTCGTGTTCAGCAGCCCGGTTGTGTTTCGCCCCTACCACGGGCGCGAGGCGCTGGGTGTGATCCTCGGCGCCGTCATGCGTGTCTTCGAGGACTTCCGCTACGAACGCGAAATCGGCGCCGCGGGGGCCGAGGACCACGCGCTGCTGTTCAAAGCGCGCGTGGGCGACCGTGAGATCCAGGGATGCGACTTCCTGCACACCGGGCAGGACGGGCTGATCGATGAGTTCACCGTGATGGTCCGCCCGCGCTCGGCGATGCTTGCGCTGGCCGAGGCGATGCAAGCCGAGGTGCTCGCGGTTCAGCGCGAGCTGGGTGTCGAGGCGCCCGCCTGAGCGTCTCGCGAAGGACGAGAGTCGCAAGGGCGAGACCGCGCATGAGGCTTTCCAACGACGAGCACGAATCTCACGCCTGGCGGATCGGCGAGATCGCACCGGACTTCAAGCTGGAGGATGTCTGGGCGCTGCCCGCCGAAGGCGGCGCCGAGGACTTCGCGACGTTGCTCGAGGTGATCGCCTCGCTCGACCCGGCTCACGCGGAGTCCCGTGCGACCCGCGCCCTGTTTGGCATTCGCCATCGCCTCGGCCAGTGGCTCGGTTGGGATGACGCGCCGCAGTCTCTCACCGTTCCCGAGAGCACCGTATCCACCCTCAGCGCGCGGCTTCCCGAGGATCTACGCGACACCGCCACGGGCCCGCGTATCCGTTCGACGGACCTCGAGGGTCTCGTGGACTTCAAGCCGCTCTACCGCACCGACGTCGAGTGGGCGACCGAGCTTTCCAACCGCACCGTGCACGCCGTCATGCACCTCGCCTGGGTCGATCAGGGCGAGGGCCGCTATCGAGGGCAGATGGGGGTGTACGTCAAGCCGCGCGGCAGGTTCGGGGTGGCCTACATGGCAGCGATCGCCCCCTTCCGACACCGAGTCGTATACCCCGCCCTGATGCGCGAGATCGAACGAGCCTGGAACGCCCGCCTGGCGGATCGGCGAGAAGCCGGCGCATCCACCAGCTGATTGCGCAGCCGATGGGCAAGGAGTCATGACGCGGGGTCACGTGCGTATCCCGACATAGGCCTCCCTAGCCTGCGTCCTCCCCGCTAGAGGCCGCGATCTCCCCGCTGGGGCTGCGAAGAAGTTGCTAAGGATCGGCCGGATCGGCGCTTCGATGTCGAATGCATTCGGGTTGCATCGATATGGTCTCAAGCCCGACTCGAGACCGCTCAGGTCGCTCCATCCCGGACCCAGGGGGTCGCCAGCTTGCAGGTTGACGCGTCATTGTCGTCGTCGCAGTTCTCGTCACTCCACGCTCGGTCGCCGGTCGCCGGTGACGCGACCGCATACGCCGAGCCCCTCCCGGCGCTCGGTCCGCGGATCAGCCGCCTGGAGGTCGTCGACCCCGAGACCTCCTTCTCCCAAGAGGAGGTCCTCGCGCTGCTGGGCATGAGCGACGACGAGTTCGCGCAGCGCATCTTCGCCCGCTGTGGCGTGCAGCGCCGCCAGCTGAACCTCAGCGGTGAGGTGCTGGCGACGACGCTGCAGGGCCGAACGAGCATGGTCGAGGACAAGCTGTTTGATCATGCCGTCACGGCGGTGGAACGCATGGAGGTCGATCCGCGCGAGATCGGCACGGTCGTGACCGCGACGCTGTACTCGCTCGGCGGGCCCACGCTGGCCCACCGCCTCGTCGACCACTTCGGGATGGCGCCCGACACCGACAAGTACCACCTCGTTGGCGTCGGCTGCGCGAGCGCGGTGCCACTGATGCGACTTCTCGGCCAGTCGCTGCGCGACCGTCCCGGCAAGTCCGGGCTCGTCGTCGCGGCCGAGAGCATGACCGGCATCCTGATGGGCGCCTGCGCTGACGACGCCAAGGCGAAGGTCGTGGGTTCGGCCATCTTCGGCGACGGCTGCGCCGCCGCGCTGCTGTCGGAGGATCCGGGCACGGAAGGTCCCGAGATCGTCGCCGCGAAGGTGCACCAGATCGCGGGCACGCTCGACGCGGTCAGCCTCGAACTCGCCCCTGAGGACAGCTATCTGCACCTCGACCGCGACCTCCCCGACGTCGCCGCGGCCGACCTCGGGGCGCTGGCCGACGGCTTCCTGGAGTCCATCGGCCTGACCCGCGCGGAGATCGACCACTGGATCGTGCACCCGGGCGGACGGCGCATCATCGACTGCGTACAGGCGGCGCTCTCACTCTCGGATGAGGATGTTGCCGTCAGCCGCGACGTGCTCGCCAACCACGGCAACATCGGCACACCCTCGATCTTCTACGTCTTGCACCAGACGATCGAGCAGAGACAGCCCGGTCTGGGCGAGCGTGGGCTGCTGGTGACCGTCGGCCCCGGCATCACGGTCGGCCTGATGCTGCTGCAGTGGTAGTCGCCGCAACAGCGACCTCGCGACGCTCATGAGACGCACAGGCTTGATCGTCCTGTCCGCCGCATTGCTCGCTTGGGCCGTGGCCGCGATCGTAGTGGGCTCTCCCAGCCTCGAACTGTTGAGTTCGAGCACGACGGCGTCAGATGGCGACGCCGCCTCTCCCTCCTGTCTGCCGGCCACGCTCGATCACACTGCCGCGCTGCCCGGTACCGACGTCGATGTCTCGCCGGCCCCCGAAACCGGCACGGCCAACCCCCACGCCCAGATCAGTTTCCTGGGGACGAACGTCGCGAACGTGCGGGAAGTTTCGGTGAGCGGCTCTACATCCGGCGAGCACCCTGGCAGCTTGCACGGGTACCACCAGGGCGATGGCGCGAGCTTCGTACCCGACACACCGTTCACGACCGGCGAGCGGGTAACCGTGCGGGCCCTAATCGGACAGGGCAACGGTGGCAGACGAATCTCCTTTGGCTTTCGCATCGACACTCCGTATCCGACGGTGAGGACATCGGAGTTCCCCAACCTGCCGGCGGCGCCCGCCGACTATCAGAGCTTCTACACCCTGCCCGGCGCCCAGGCCCCGATCATGACGGTCGCCGTACCGGACCGCGATCCCACGGCCGGCGACATCCTGACGACCAACGGCCCCGGCCCCGGCCAGTACGGGCCGCTGATCTACACACCGGATGGGCGGCTCGTGTGGTTCTACCGCCTGTCCGGAGGCGAAGCGGCCGAGAACCTGAGCGAGCAGACATACGCAGGACGGCGTGTCCTGACCTGGTGGAAAGGGCGTGTGCTCTCGCTGGGCTTTGGGCAGGGTGAAGACATCGTCATGAACTCCCACTACCAGACGGTCGCGAGGATCCCCGGCGGCAACGGTCTGCACGCGGACCTGCACGACTTCCAGATCGCCCCCCACGACATCGCCTACATCACCGCCTTCAACCCGATCCGTTGCGATCTCACGCCCATCAAAGGCGCGCGGGGCGGGGCGATCGTAGACACGGCCGTCCAGGAGATCGACATGCACACGGGCCTCGTGCGCTGGGAATGGCACAGCCTCGACCACATTGGAGCCTCGGAGTCCGAAGTCGAAACTCCGAAAGACTCGACGCCCTGGGACTACTTTCACCTCAATTCGATCGATCCCGAGCCCGACGGCAACATCCTCATCTCGGCCCGCAGCACCTGGGCAGGCTATCTATTGGAAGGTGGCAGCGGCAAGGTCCTGTGGCGCCTGGGCGGCAATCGGAGCTCGTTCAAGATGGGGCCGGGCACGAGCATGGCCTGGCAGCACGACGGCCGTGTCCTACCGAACGGGGAACTCACCTTCTTCGACGACGGCTCGAACCCGCCGATCCACCACCAGTCGCGCGCCCTGCGGATCAAGCTCGACCTCGCGACCCATGAAGCCCACCTCGCCTCCGTCTACACGCACACCGCCCCGCCGCTGCTTGCCGCCAGCCAGGGCAACATGCAGACGCTCCCAAACGGCAACGCCGTCGTGGGCTATGGCGGAGTGCCGGCGATCAGCGAGTACTCCCGAGACGGATCGTTGCTGTTCGATGCCCACCAGCCGTTCGACATGTCCTTCTACCGGGCCTTCCGTTTTCACTGGAGCGCTCGTCCGCTGAGTCCCCCGGCGGTCCTCGCCAGTGCCAACGACACGGGGGAAGAGACGATCGTGCACGCGAGCTGGAACGGTGCGACCGAAGTGTCCTCCTGGCGTGTGCTCGCGGGCAAGCACCGCGGATCGCTGGCCGCGGCGATCACGATCGGCGCCACCGGCTTCGAGAGCTCGACGACGCTGCCCCAGAGATATGACTACGTGGCGGTGCAGGCGCTCGACTCGGCCGGCCGGGCGATCGACACCTCGCAGACGGCTCGGGTGATCAGCTACGCGGCCTCATTGCCGAGCTCCCGGCAGGCTGGATGAGGGCGATGCTCGATGGACCGACGGATGGACGATCCGCCACGCGCGAGGACCGGCGGCTCAGTAGGCCGGTTTGGAGGAGTGCTTGTGCGTGGTCGTGCTCGTCGTGGGGGTGCCGCTCGTCGTCGGCTTCGCCGTCGAACTCCCCGATTTGCCGCCGCAACCCGCCACCGCGAGGGTGCTCGCCAGGACGGCCGCGAGCGTTAGGATTGCGGTCAGTGGCGTTCTTTTCATGGGCCGGGCTCCAGTCGTCGTGTGCGGGCTCGGGCGCTCACCCTACCAGTCACCTGAGACGCCGATCGCGGTTGGGAGGGCGCTCGTGAGCGTCGAGGCGACGGTCAGTCCAGAGGTTACAGAGGGGCCTCCGATCGAGAGCGAGCGGGGCTCGGGTTCGGCATGGCTGTTGGCCGTGTGCTGCGTGGCCCAGTTCATGGTCATCCTCGACCTCAGCATCGTCAACGTCGCGCTGCCCTCGATCCAATCAGATCTCGGCTTCTCCTCACCCGACCTGCAGTGGGTCGTCGACGCGTACGCGATCACGTTCGCGGGCTTCCTGATGCTCGGCGGTCGCGCCGCCGATCGCTATGGGCAGCGTCGGATGCTCGTCGCCGGGCTGATCCTATTCGGGATCGCCTCGCTCGCCGGTGGCACCGCGCCCGATCAGGAGGTGCTGATCGGCGCCCGCGCGGTGCAGGGCTTCGCCGGCGCGCTGATGGCCGCGACCTCGCTGGCGATCATCACCGCATCGTTTCCGCCGGGGCCCAAGCTCCATCGCGCGATCGGCCTATGGGCGGCGATGAACGGGCTCGGTGGGGCGGCCGGCGTGCTGCTCGGCGGGGTCATCACCGAAGTGCTCAGCTGGCGCTGGGTGCTGCTGATCAACCCTCCGATCGCGATCGCGGCCGCGCTCGTGGCATATGCGGTCGTGGCCGAGCGCCGCAAGGGGCGAGATGATGCCCCCCCCTTCGACTTGGCCGGTGCGCTGACGCTGACGATCGGTCAGATGGTGCTCGTGTATGGGGTCGTGGAAGCCGGTCTGAAGGGCTGGGACACGTTCGCCGCGCTCGGCCCGATCGTCCTCGGCGTGGTCCTGCTGGCGTCCTTCGGCGTGATCGAGACGCGCGTGGCGTCCGCGCCGCTGATCCCCTTCAAGGAGCTGACCAAGTCGCTGCGAACCGCCAACACGATCGTCCTGCTGTTCAGCGCCGCGCTGTTCCCGATGTGGTTCGTCAGCTCTCTTTACATGCAGCAGGTGCTTGGTCTCTCGCCGCTGCACACCGGCCTGGTGTTCCTGCCGATGACCCTGACGATCATGCTCGTCGCCTCGCGCGCCGGCAAGCTCGTCAGCTACTTCGGCGTGCGCTCGGTGCTCGGCGGCGGGCTGATCATGCTCGCGGGCGGCTTGCTGCTGTTCACGCGGATCGGATCCAGCGGCAGCGCGATCGTGTACGTGATGATCCCCGGGCTGCTCGCCGCCGCAGGAATCGCGATGTCGATCGTGCCCTCGACGATCGCCGCCACGCAGGGCGCCAAGGAGGGGCAGGCAGGTCTCGCATCGGGCCTCGTCAACACCTCCCGCCAGATCGGTGGTGGCCTCGGCCTCGCGATCCTGATCACGCTCGCGACCCAGCGCACCAGCCATCAGATCGGCACGGGCCAGCAGGTCTCACAGGCGCTGACCGACGGCTTTCGGCTCGCCTACCTGATCGGCGCCGGCCTGGCCGGCGCCGCGGCGCTGATCACGTTCACCTCGCTCCCAAAGCCCGCCGCCGCTGCCGGGGTCGCGGCTCGACGTCTGGTACTGGCGATCGGTGTGGTCCTCGCGGGCTTTGTCGTCGTCACGATCGCGTTCGCGGGCTCTCACTCCGCTCCGATCGGGGCGTACACGAGCCGCGGCGCCTACAGTTTCGTCACCGCGCCAACGCTTCACCCTCCCGAGATCCGCAGCACCCAGCGGGCGCCTTCGGAGCAGCTGGCGGCCAGCTACATCTTCACCACGAACTTCTACGACCTGAACGAACCGCCGATCATCGGACAGAGCGGCCCGCTGATCCTCGACAGCAGGCTGCAGCCCGTGTGGTTTCAGCCTGTGCCTGAAAGCGTTGCCGCCGTGAACCTCAGCCTGCAGACCTACCAGGGCAAACCGGCGCTGGCCTGGTGGCAGGGCCGTGTCACGAACACGGGCGCAACCGAAACCGGCGAATACGTGGTCGTCAACCAGCACTACCAGACGGTCGCGAGGCTGAAAGCGACGAACGGCTGGGTCCTGACCCTCCACGAGCTCGCGATCAGCGGAGAAGACGCCTGGGTGACCGCGAACAAGAACATACCCATCGATCTCTCCAGGTACGGTGGCGCCTACAACGGCGCGCTGGTCGACTCCGCGGTGCAGGAGTACAACCTCAAAACCGGCAAGCTCCTGCGCAGCTGGGACGCGCTCGATCACATCCCCTTGAGCGAGGCCCAGGCCTCGCTGCCGACCAACGGATTCCCTTGGGACGCCTACCACATCAACGCGATCGACCTGGTCGGCAACGGGCAGTTCCTCGTCTCCATGCGCAACACCTGGGGCGTCTATCTCGTCGACATCGCCACCGGCAGAATCGCATGGACCCTCGGCGGCAAGCGCTCGGACTTCAAGTTCGGCCCGGGCGCCGCCTTCCAGTGGCAGCACGACGCGAGGCTCGACGGCTCGACCGTCACGATGTTCGACGATCACTGCTGTCAGCTGACCGGTGGAGGCACCTCGGTTCCCGCGACGGGGCCATCTCGCGGGCTCGTGCTCAAGTTGGATGAAGGCGCGCACACGGCGACGCTCGTGGCCCAATACCCCGGCGATGGGAAGTTCGAATCTGAATACATGGGCGACGCACAGCCGCTCCCGAACGGCGCCATGTTCGTCGGCTGGGGCTCAGAACCCTCCTTCTCCGAGTACAGCCGCTCGGGCAAGCTGTTGCTGGGAGGGGAACTCCCCGGGCCCAACCTCACCTATCGGGCGACCGTAGGGCAGTGGGTAGGCGAACCGCTATCCCCGCCCGTGGGCGCCGTCCGCCGGACCGATGGCAAGACGACGGTGTACGCGAGCTGGAACGGCGCCACCCGGGCCGTCTCCTGGAGAGTCCTGGCCGGACACGACGCAAATCGGCTGAGTGTCGTGGCGAGGGCCGCCAAGTCCGGGTTTGAGACGGCGATCGGAGTGCCGCCGGGCTATACGAGCTTCAAGGTCCAGGCGCTCGACGCGGACGGGCGCATCATTGGCACTTCGCAGTTGTTCACGTCGGGTGAGTGATGTGGAGGACAGTTTCCATCGATAGTCGTAATGAGGGCGAACAACAAGACGGGAATAGGACTGAGGAGAGTCGGCATATGCATGCAAGGCAACTAGTGAGTGCGGCGTTCGCCGCCTTGGCGCTGGCAGGCACGGTGTGCGCCTGCGGAGACGTCGCCTCCTCGGCGAGTCCCGACGGGCTTGCGCACGGAACCGGTCCGAGCGCGGACGTCAGCGCGGCGGCGGCCAATCCCGTGACCGTCTCGCCCATGCCCGGCACCGGGGACGCCTCGCCGGCGACCCAGATCAGCTTTCTCGGTGGCCCCGCCACGCAGGTCTCAGACGTGCGCGTCATCGGCTCGGCCAGTGGCACCCACAGCGGTAGCGTGCGGAGCTACTCGACCGGTACGGGCGCGAGCTTCCTACCGTCGCATCCGTTTCGCGCCGGCGAGCGGGTGACGGTGCACGCGAAGGTCGCGACGGGCGTCGGCGCTCCGCTCCAGGAGGCGAGCACGACGTTCACGATCGCCCATCAGGTGAGCGTCAGTCAGAAAGAGTTCCCGAACAACCCCGGCGATCCGCGCGCGATCCAGCGCTACGTCTCGGCACCCACGCTCACGCCCTCGACCGTACGAATCACCACCCCGGCCAAGTCAGGCGCGAGCCCCGGCTACCTGTTCCTCGCGCCCTACCAGGGCGTTGGCTCGCCAGGACCGATGATCTCAGAACAAAACGGGTCGCTCGTGTGGTTTCACCCGCTGCCCTCCGGCGAGGAGTCGACCAACTTCCAGGTTCAGCAGTATCAGGGCAAGCCAGTCCTGACCTGGTGGCAGGGACGCATCCTCGAGGCCGGGTTCGGACAGGGCGAGGACGTTATCTACGACACCTCCTATCACCCGGTCGCCTACATCCGGGCCGGCAACGGCTACCACGCCGACCTGCACGAGATCCGTCTGACGCCTCAAGGCACGGCCTGGATCGACGCGTTCGACCCGATCCACGCGAACCTGTCCAGCGCTCACGGCTCCAGCAACGGGGTGGTCGACGACTCGGTGATCGAGGAGATCGACATAAAGACCGGCCTCGTGATGTGGGAGTGGCACGCGATCGGGCACATCGCCTTGAGCGAATCGCATAGCCCCGCGCCTCACAGCAGCACGCCGTGGGACTATGTACACATCAACTCGGTCGATCCGGGCCCTTCTGGGGATGTACTGCTGTCCTCGCGCGGAACCTGGACGCTGTACGACGTGAACATGCACACCGGTGGCTTTAACTGGCGCCTGGGGAGTAGGCAGTCGAGCTTCAAGCTCGGCCCCGGCACGCGCTTCTACTGGCAGCACGACGCCGAGTTCCAGCCCGGAGGGCTGATCTCGGTGTTCGACAACGGCTCGGACCCGCCGGAGGAGAAGCAATCGCGCGGCCTGCTGCTGGCGCCAAACACCTCCAATCACACCGTCTCGCTGGCCAAACAGTTCGTCAATCCTACGCATATGCTGCTCGCAACCAGCCAGGGCAACATGCTGAACCTGTCCCCTGGCGCCACCGCCGGCAACTGGTTGATGGGCTACGGTGGTCTGCCGAACTTCACCGAGTACGACGTCTCCGGTCACGTCCTGCTCGACGGGACGCTCGGCAAGAACGTGCAGAGCTTCAGGACGTACCTCGCGCCGTGGAGCGCCCACCCGACGAGCACGCCATCGCTCGCCGTCCAGTCTCACAGCGCGAGCGCGGTGACCGTCGTCGCCAGCTGGAACGGCGCGACCGAAATCGCCTCCTGGCAGGTGCTCGCGGGCGCCTCCCCTGCATCGCTGACCGTCGCCGCCAGCGCTCCCAAGCGCGGCTTTCAGACGAGCATCGCGGTCGCCTCGACGCCGGCGTACCTAGCCGTGCAGGCGCTTAACCCGGCCGGTGCGGTTATCGGGCGCTCGCCGACGATCAGGGGATGAGCCCACCGCGAGTTCGCGTTCAGACCGGTGTGCTGCCGCGCGGGCCGCGACCCTAATGGCGACCCTGAAATAGTCGTTGAAGCCGCGCTCGCGCGCGGTGTGCAGGTGAGCTGGCAACGGACGCCGCAGCTCTTCGGCAAAGGCGCCCTGGAGCATGGCGTGAAGCGAAAGCTCCAACGGGTTACGGCCGGCGCTGTTGTCCAGCTCGAGGCGGCCGTCCCCGGTGCGGTAGTCGTAGAGCTCGCGTTCCCGGCCATCCGTTAGTTGCTGGATGCCTTCGTCCGGCCAGTTGGAGTAGGTGGCGTACTTCGCCGCCGCCGTCCGCAGCGCGACCACGTGCAGCGGGGCGTCAGCCGCGTATGGTTCGTTCGCGAACTCGGTCACGGTCTCGTCGGTGGCGTGCAGCACATACGGTCTGCCCGGCGCGGTCGGATCGGCGAGGATGTTCGCGACGTCGAGTCGGCTCGCGAGATGGGAGTAGCGGCGCTCGCGCCTCCATTCGTCTGAGCCGCTGGCGATCGTCAGCAGCAGCGGCGCCACGTCGACGCTCGAGGTGAGCTGGGTACGCGTGATTTCCGGCGCCTTGGTGAGGGCGCCGCGGGGGTCCTTAACGATCAACGGCACCCGGATCGCCTCCTCGTATGCGCTGGCCCCCTTGCCGCGTAGGCCATGCGAGCCCCCGTACTCGCCGTGGTCGGAGGTGAATACCACCACCGTGTTGGCGGCGATCCGCGGGCGGCTCTCCAGCGCGTCGAGCACGCGGCCGATGTGGCCGTCCACCTCGTTCTGAAGCATCGCGTACAGGTTGAGCATGCCTAGCCAGGTGCTCGTAACTTCCGGACCCGTGAACGGCACAGGCCCGAACGAAGCGGCGGCCGTTTCCTGCAGCGAGCGCTGCAGGAGCGGCTTGTTGCGCGCTTGAAGCAGTTCCGGCGTCTCGAAGTTGGGCGGCATTGCCGCGATGACGTTCGGCGCAAACGCCTCGGCCGGAACGCGATCGCTCCAGCCGTACCACCACGCGATGTCGTGCGGGTTGACGAACGACACCGTCGTGCACCACGGCTTGGACTCGCCAACCGTCGAAAGCCACTGCTCGAATTGCCCCGCGATACCCGGATCCACGCGCCAGCCCTGGCCGGGCGCCCCGTCGGGAGAGGGATACGTCCCTCCCGCGAACCCGTAGCGCTCCAGTGAACGGGAACCCCCCTCGGGCGTCCACTTGTTGTCACCGTGGGTGAGATGCCACTTGCCGTACCAATGCGTGTGATAGCCGTGTTCGCGCAGCATCGAACCCCACGTCGGAAAGCCTGGGTCCAGTGTGCTGCCGCCCGTGATCATGCATCCCGTCTGATGGGTGTACAGCCCTGTGAGCAGCGTCGCCCGTGCCGGCGTGCAGTCGTTGGAGGCCGTGTAGTGACGGGAGAACGAGACCGCGCCCCGGCGCAGACGGCGCAGGTTCGGGGGCAGGTCGGGTCCTCCCGGTCCGACCCCACACCACTGCGGAAAGCGCAACTGGTCAACGACGATCACGAGGATGTTCGGTTGTTGCGGGCTCGTGGGCGCCTGCCGACGAGCGGGTTGCGCGGCGGATGGAGCTGGGGTCGCCGCGGCGCTGACCCGGGCGGCCGAACCATCGTTCGCGTCAGCCAACCTGGAGACCGCCAGAGCCCCGCCGGCCACCACACCACCGGCGATCAGGCCTTGCTTGACGAACGTGCGCCGGTCGACCTTTTTGTCGATTTTCTTATCCTCGTCTGCTTGCATGGTCTCCGTACGTACTCAGATCGCCTGTTCGTTGGCGTCGCCGATGTTCGTGCTTGTTCCCGGTCGGGCCGCCTGCGGCGCCACCAACTGTCGCCTGCGCGCCAAGCACATTGAACACCTACTCGCGGTTGGATGTGGCAGCAACCCGGCCCGAGGCGGCAATCCGGCTCGGCCAAGCGAACTCTAATGCGGACAGGGCACGGCGCTGGTCGCCGTCTGGTGCGTCCCATCCATAAACGTGATGTCGACCCGGAACATAAAGCCCCGGTGAGGGCAGCGCCTTGGCACGGCGATGCCACGTGGGTGGAACGGCACGATCTTGCCGTGCGTGTGTCGGTAGTAGGTCAGGCCGCGTGGGCCGATCGTTGAGGTCATGCTGGTGACCGCGACGTCTGGACCGCCTGGCCAGGTCGGGATTAGCGGGATCGCGGTATCCAGGCGACCGCTGAACGGAGGGTTGTCTTCGAGGAGGCGACCGGGGAACACCAGTTGCGCGAAGACCGGCGCATGGCCTTCGGCGTAGAAGAGAATTTCCAGGTGTTCGCTGTTCGGCGGCCCCACCAGTGCGGTGAGGCTGCCTGCCTCTTCGACCGGTTCGCCTTCGGCGGGAACAGCGACGATCGCACTGCCAAAGCCGATGCGCGCGTTCGCCGGGCATCCGTCCACGCCGACGATCAGGGCCTGTGGATCGCAGTTGGCCAGGCCGAGCGTGCTCGTCGCCAGCCCCAAGCCGGCGGGCAAGTGCAGATCGACGTCGGTCACGGGCGATGGCGCCCTCCGGGAGATCGTGCTGTGCACGTGGAATCCGAATTCGATGGTCGTGCGTGCGCCGAGCCGATTGGGGTTGAAGCTGGCCTCCAGCTTGACCGTCTGCGCGGCCTGAACGCAGGCAGGCACGCTCGCGCACAGCGCCAGCGCGGCGATGACGGGGGCGATACGGGCTTGTGAGATCGTGACTCCGGCGCGCATGATCCAACTCGGTGGACGCGCCGCCGGGCCCGTCCTATACGTGGATCTTGCCGTGGACGTGCACCGTCAGCGCGAACGTTTCGCGGCTGATGGCGCCGCTGATACCGATGTTCGTTCCCGAGGCGTGGGCGTAGCTGCCGGTCCCGCTCGTGATCGAGATCGTGCCACCGAAATAGCCGTAGGCGCCCTGCTGCGCAAACCGCGCCGAGCCCCTGCCAGTGATCGAACCGCCTTTGGGTCTGACCGTGAACGTCGCGATCACCTTGTTGGCCGACACGATCGTCAGACGACCCACAATCGAGCAGTTGAATGTGCCGGTCGCGTTGCCTCGCTCGATGATCGTGGTCCCCGGTTCGCCGACGGCGTGCAGATGTCCCGTCTCCTGCAGGTTCACTTCCCGCGCCGCCCACGCGAGCGGATCGTCGCCGCGCTCGAGCTGAGCCGTGCCGGCGGCAGGGGCGATCGCCTGTGCCGGCGCTGCTGCCGTGGCGAGTCCGAGGATCAGGGCGACGGTCGTCAGGAATGGCAAATGGGTGCTCGGCTTGCGCATATAACGCCTCATCACTACACAGCAATCTACGACGAGCTGTTCCGATGGTCAGGATGTGTTTCCCACTCGCTGACTTTACTCGGCGGGGCGGATTGGTGCGCAGGGTTGCTGCTTTGACCGTCGCTCGATCCACCGGTCGTGTAGTTCAGTTCGCGCTACAATCAAATCAATGGCTGCTCAACATCCGCTCTCGTTGAGGCTCGGACGCGAGGGGATCGACGCACTCGAGGATCTCGCTCGCCGGCGTGGTGTAAGTCGCGCCGAGGCAGCACGCCAGGCAATCACGGAGACCGCCGAACGAGAGCGCCGCCGCACAGGACTCGCAGCCGAGGCCAGAGCTCTCATGACAGACAAGGGATACGTTCGCGAAGCGCGGGACGTCGTCAGCCTGATGGAGGAGCTGCGTGGTCCGTGGTGACGTCCACGCGATCACGCTTCCCAGTAAGCGCGGTCATGTCCAACGGGGCCGCCGCTATGCGGTGATCGTCCAGGCCGACGATCTCCTCGCGCTATCGACCGTCGTCATATGCCCTACCTCGCGCTCAGCGTTCCCGGCCAGCTTCCACCCGGAGATCACGCTGAACGGCCACGCAACGCAGATCCTCTGCGAGATGATCGCCGCCGTTGACGCGCGCGCTCTCGGCACTCGAATCGGCCACCTGACCCTCGATGAGCAGCGCTCCCTAGAGGAGGCGCTCCAGCTTGTACTCGACCTTCCATGAACAGGACGGGAACTGACGGTGCCCATCCGCTACCCCCGGCTCTTCATCTTCTTCCACTCGGCCTTGTGCTCGCGCTTGGCGGCCTGGTAGTCGATTAGCGCCTGCGGAGAGTCTACGTCTCCGAGCGTGGGGTGAGGCGGCACAAGCGCCTCGGCCGCCTTGACGCCGTAACGCTTCGCGAGTACGGCCGCCATCGACTTGACCTTCATCTCCCCGAAGCCGGGAAGCATCTCCAGGTTGACGCGCAGTTCGCCGGAATCAGCCGCGTCGGTCCAGACGCGGGCCGCGTCGCCGTCGTAGCGGTCCTCGACATGGACGGCCAGATCGTGAACGCGCTTGGCCATCGAGCCTGGGTAGCGATGGATCGCTGGTTTCTCTCGAAACACCGGCTCTAGGTCCGCCTTCGCGAGCGTCGCCGCGTCGAACGCGCCGAGGCGCTGCCTCAATGTGAGTGGTCCTACGAAGGCTTGTTGCACTGTGATCTGTTGATCCAAGGCAAACCCGACCAACAGAGCCATCGGATCGGAGGCGATCAGCGCGTTGGCGGCGTCAGACTCGGTGAAGTACAAGCGATCCGGCACGAACTTCACTTCCCAGGCGCAATGATCGCTGACGTCGCCCCGGTCACGCCAACACCACGCGCATCAGCCGAGGGTGGGAAGCCGCTTGGGCACAACCCAAACAATAGCTTCCCCAGCTTGAGTCCCGCGCAGACACCTGGTCCTGTGACTCGGCTGAACGGCTTTACGCCGCCCGACGCGATGCGGCTCGGACGAGAGACCTGACGACCTCACCAGGCCTTTCGCCTTGATTCTCGGCGATCTCCTGGAGTGCGACAGCGTCGTCTCCGTCGAGCGTAACCTGCACAACGAGACGGCGGTCACGAGATGCTTCCACAACCTGCACGTCAGCAGAATCTAGGTCCCCAAGCTCCTCATCGAAGTCGCCGGGCAGTGGGTCGGTGTCGGGATGGATCATGACCTCTCCAAGATCATACGGCTCAATTGATCAGCTGAAGTTCAACTGAGTAGACTGCTCGGCAGTATGGATCGCAAGTTCCGCCTCGCTATCGGCGCGTTGCTTACGCTGGGACTGGCCGGCCCCGCGCCGGCGACTGCCGCCAGCGGCCTCGGCCATCTATCGGTGACCGTGCCATCACAGCCGCTCGTATCGGGCGACCTTCATATCCGTTTTGGGCCTCCTGAGAACGAGCCGCAACGCGGCTACTACTACGCTGTCGTCGTCCTCGAGAACTACCGCCACTACTCGCCACAGGCACCACCGCCGTGCGCCATCTCCAGTGACATGGGCCACACCGAATATGGCTTTCCCCATCGAGGGACGCTAACGCACCTCACGCTCACCCCAGCAACATCGGCAGAGACTCAGTGGTGCCCCGGCACCTACATCGGAGCCGTCTACAGGGTTCCACACAAACCACGCTGCAGTCGCTACTACCCCTGCTCCCACAGGAGTGCCCGGACGTTTACGGGCAAGCTTCCGATCCCGATCGGATATGGCAGAGCACGCGAAGGAGAACCCTATTCATACCCCGGCGGACTCCCAAATCCGATCGATCGCAGCGCCCACATCGTAGGGCGCTTTGAAGTCGAATTCGTAACCTCGATCACACCACTGGGGCGACATCGAATCCACCGAGTTGACGGTCCGATCTGCCGCGCCTGGGCCATCTCGCTTCCCTGTCTTTGTCCCAGCGCTGAAAGGCCTCGCCTCACCGACCCGGCCCGGAATCTGCCAGCGAACTTCGGCTGGGTCGAAATCACTCTCTCCTACCAGAGCCACTCTGGCCTACCCGAACTGGACTGTCCCGGTGGGATCGCGATTGAGAGCCAGAGCGGTCGCGTAGTCGCATCCGCAGGCTACCCAGGCGGCCCATTCGGAGGCGGGCCCGGCATCGCATCCGGCGCGACAACGGTGTTTGTGCTGGCGCTGGGAACATGGGACGTGTTCGCGGCCGCAGGACGGCAATCCTCGGCGTCAACAGCCGTCAGCGTCGTCGCCGGGCATGGAACCACAGCCGTGATCCAGTTGCCCTGACAGCATCAGGCGACCTCGAGGTACTCGCGCAAGGCCCTGCGAATCACCGCGGAAGCCGTTTCGTGGTCGTGCTCCGCCCGGTGAGCCAGCGCTTGGCGCAACTCCGGCTCAAGCCGCACAGACTCGACGCTGGCAGCCGCAGAGCCGATTGGCGGACGACCCCCGCGTCGACGGAGCGTCTTATCCACGTCGTATCCCACCTCAGCCCTCTCGGCAAGATCGCCGACAAAATCGTCGGTGATCGGCACACCACCAGCTGTGTTTCCGTGTGTCTTCTTCGCCATGCTCAACCTCCCGGCAACAGCCGCTGATACTTCGCTCTCATCGGCATCGCGTGAATCGCCAACTCCGACCCATCGTCCCGCACGATCGTGACTACCTCCAACAGAGCCGCGCTGCGCGCCGGGCCAAGATAGAGGCGGGTGTCGTCGTCTTGATCGTCGATTGTCATCGCATGCCCAACAGCGTGCTCGATGTCCTCGTCGGCGATGTCGTGCTTGCGCGCCGACGGGTGGATCTCCACAAAACGCAATTGTAGTACGAAACTCCCGATGGTGATCCGCACCCCGCTATCTGCAGGAACGCCATCGGGACGGAGATGGAGAGGGCGGGACAAAGATCGAACCCAAACCTTGTGTGGAAACGCATTAGCGAGCTGCACGCCCAGCGCTTCGGCTCGTGAAGCTATTAGCCTTGACTTGCGCCCATGCACGACTTTGACGATTTCGATGAGCTTCGAGAGGAGAAGTACCGCGACGCGGCAGACGAAGACGCTCAGGCCGAATGGCTTGAAGAACAGTTCGCTGAGCGGATGGATGAGGTCTACGACGAACGGTTTCAGGCCGAGGTCGTCGAGCGCATCGACGAGGTCTACGACGAACACTTTGCGGCAATATTCCGCCGCAAGGTCAAGGGTTGGAGCACCGAGCGCTGGCCCACTGCCGAGGCGACGGCATATCGCGTTGGTCGAGAAGCACGGACATTTGCCGACAAGGGCATATATGCACCTGCCGTCGTCTGGTCGGCAACGTGCGTCGAGATCGTCCTGCGCGACCTCACGTTGTCGCCGATCTTCGTCGGCCTCTTTCTTGGGGAGCAGTGGGCAGACACCGCACTCAAGGTCATGCTTGGCAACCGCTGGATGCGGAAAGAGACACGAGCGATGGCCCGGCATGTGCTCCGCGCGATCGCCGGAGTCGACGTTGACACGCTAGAGCAGGCGGCGATCAGGCCGTGGTCCGAGATCGACAGCCTTATGACGATCCGCAATCGCGTGGTCCACAGTGGCGAGGAGGTGTCGGACGAGAGGGCAACGTGGGCCGTGGACGTGGCGGCGGCCCTTTACGAGACTTTGCTTCCGCCGCTCCGCGAGCTTTGTGGGCAGACTAAAGAGACCGATTACAAGGCGCCTGAAATGGGCGCCGCGCCCTGACCGAGCAACGTGGCGCTGCATTGCTGCCTGCGGGGAGGCCGCTCAGCTGCAAAATGGCCGATCGAGTCTATGACCTGTCATCCCGGTGAAGACCAGTTCCTAGACGTAGTTGTCGGCTAGGAGTATCCACAGACGCTCCGGTCGCTGCTGTTCTCCTGCTCGACGGGGAGCGAGGGACGAAGATCGAACCTTGATCCCGCTTGGGATCGCATCCGCGAGCTACACGCCAAACGCTTTCGCTCGACGCTCCGTAGCCTGCGTTGGCACTAGGGAAGGACCTCGGCACGGAAGCTACTGAGGTGGAGCACACCCGCACGGGGACCTGGCGTATCGAGCAGCGCCACGATTGCATCCCAATGGTCGAGCAAGCAGCGAAGCTTCTGCCACTGGCTGTATTTGGCGTCGCCGAACGCGAAGACGTGCGCCGCGTTCTCGATAACGGCCTGTCGCTCGGCGGTCGTTATTCCCTGTTGAACCCTCTGGCGGATGCCGAGAATCGCGGCATCTTGGGTGAGAATCGCCATGCCACGTGCCGCTATGTCTGCGATCCACCACTCGTCGCCTCTCTGGGGCCGCTGCATCTCGGGGTGTATGTCGTGCTGAAAGTGCGCGGTCACCCCGTGGTTTCGAGTGAAGTGATTGATGGTGTCGGCCAGAGCACGGCCGACCGAGTTCTCGACATAGAGGTGGCGGATCACGCAGCCAGGATGGCCGCGACCACCTCGGCCTCTGTGGCGCCAGTGTCGCGCTCGATTTCGTCGTTCGAGTAGCCCTCGCAATGGCGAGTCGCAATCGCATCCAGACGCACGCCGGTTCCGGCGGTGATCGCGTGTCCACCAGCGACCCGCGTGTCCACGACCAATGGCACAGCCCTGGTCTTGAACCACCAGCGCCGCGCGCGTTCGTCCTCGTAGTCGATGTCCCGCGTCCAGAGTGCGCCTTCAACGAACTTCTCCGCGGTTAGCTGCCCGCCTCGGGACGCATTGAGGAGCATTGCGCCGTCGCTGGTCTCGATGAACTTCGTGAGCAGGTCTCCGCCGTAGACGTGGAACTGCCTGGTCATCAGCGGACGTTGCTCGCCGAGCTCTTTGCCTACATACTCAAGAGCACGTCGAATGGCTTGAAGTGCAGCATCGCCCCGGTACATCGAGAGGGTCTTCAGTTCGAGCAGGTTAAGGAAGGACAGCGCAAGCCCACCCTTGGCTCCGTCTGCAAGGATCAGCGGCTCGTCTCGGCGTGGCTGGCCCTTGTAGCGACGTTCGTGGCCGAAGCTCCACCGACTGACCGTCTCGGGGCGTCGCCCAACGATCGTGGCAGCCTCGCTGATCGTGTACCTGGGAGTCAGGGCGCGTTGTTCGATGCGGGCATCCATGCGCTTAGCGTAGTCCACTCGTCGGCACCTACAACCGACAGCACCGAACCGCTAAACGAAAGGTCTACGACTCACTTACTGAGTACGCCGGTCAGCTTCAGCGGGGCAGGGTTCGAACAATCGCCACGAACCCCACCAGAACGGAGAGGGCGGGATTCGAACCCGCGATGGAGTTTAACCCCCATACTCGCTTAGCAGGCGAGTGCCTTCAGCCTCTCGGCCACCTCTCCTGGAGGTCCGGCCAGTTTAGAGGCTGTTCGGGGCAGGGGCGAGCCGCAGCAACCACCGGTCGTCGACGGTACGCGCGGAGCGCTTGCCCTCGACATGGGACCGGGTCATGGCACATCGCAGTATCTGCGGATCGTTTGCGGCGATTGCGCGCTCACGACCGCTTCTGGCGTACGAGCCGCGTAGCATCTGGTTCCCCGGAGGGGTGGCAGAGCGGTTGAATGCGGCGGTCTTGAAAACCGTTGTGCGTCTGATTGGCGTACCGAGAGTTCGAATCTCTCCCCCTCCGCTGTAGGACCCTGCCGCCCTCGACGCTCCACTGCGCCAACGTGGCTCCCCCGATCGGGCGGTGTGCGCCGGCGCCTGCTGGCGCGTAGAACGCGGTCGCAATCGCCCGTTCCGGGCTGGGCGTTGCAAAGCTACCAATACCTATGCAAATCTCCGTATCATGCTCAGCGGCGGAAGCCATGCAGGGCATGGAAGCGACGCAGGGCATGAGATGTAGGGCCGGCTCCCGCTGCCAGGCGGAGACGCGGGCTGGAAGACGACATGGTTTGGAGCGGCGCTTCGATGACGGTCGAGAGGAATGTTGCGCGAGTGGCTGCGGCCGTGCTCGCCATGCTGGGTGTGCTCGTCATGGGATCCACAGGGATCGCCATGGCCGCTGCGCCCAACGTCGCGATCGACGCTCCCGTCGCAGGCAGCTCGACCAACAACCAGACGCCGCCGTTCAGCGGCACGACCGACGACATCCTCGATCCCTTGGTGACGCTCAACATATACGCCGGCGCCGTCGCCGGCGGCTCGCCGGTGCAGACGCTGCCCGTCCTTGCTCTCGTGGAAATCGCACCGCTGGAAGCCACCTGGGCCGTCGCGCCGGAATCGCTTGAACCTGGCCAGTACACGGCCGTGGCCGAACAGACCAATGTCGAACTGCAAACGGGCCAAAGCGCCCCGACCACGTTCACGGTCGACACGACTCCGCCCGCGGTGTCGCTCGACTCTGTGCCCTCACCGACCAGCGATTCGACGCCGACGCTGACGGGTGGCGCCGGCACGGCCACGGGAGACGATCCGGCGGTCACGGTGGCGATCTACGAAGGCGGCTCGGCCTCCGGGAGCCCAGTGCGGAGCGTCGAGGGCGCGGTGAGCGGTTCCACATGGACGGCGGGTCCGGTGGCGACTCTCCCCGACGGTGTCTATACCGCACAGGCCTCCCAGGGCGACGAAGCCGGCAACACGGGCAAGAGCGGGGCGGTCGCGTTCACCGTGGATACGACTCCGCCTGCGGTGACGATCAACTCCGTGCCCTCCCCGACGCATGATCCGACTCCGATGCTGGCGGGTAGCGCCGGCACCGCCGTCGGCGATGAGTCAACAGCCACGGTGACGATCTACGAAGGCGGTTCTGTCGGTGGCGCCATCGCGACCTCGAAAAGCGTTTCGGTAAGTGGCGGTGGATGGTCGTATACGGCGTCCAACCTCAACGATGGCACGTACACGGCGCAGGTCTCCCAGAGCGATGTGGCCGGCAACACCGGCACGAGCGCCGCGGTGACGTTCACGGTCGATACGACCCCGCCGGTTGTCTCGGTGACGGCGCCGGCAGCCGGCGCCGTTCTGAACTCCTCGCAACCGACCATCAGCGGCCTGGCGGGTCAGGCAAGTGGCGATGACCCGTCGGTCACGCTGAAGCTCTATAAAGGTTCCGCGGTCGCTGGGAGCCCGATCCAGACGTACGAAGTTACGCCCAGCGCAGCGTTCTGGACGACCGGCGCCGTTGCTGCGCTCGCGGACGGTCCGTACACCGTGTTGGCTGAACAGTCAGACGAAGCGGGCAACACCGGCAAGAGTGTCGCGGTGACGTTCACGGTCGATACGACCCTGCCGATGGTTACGCTGACCTCGCCCGCCGACAAAAGCTCGACATCCGCCGAATTCGAGTCCTTCAGCGGAGCTGCTGGCAGCGCCGCAGGCGATCTGCCCCAAATCACGGTGAGGCTGTTCGCGGGCTCCACGATCACGACCGAAGCTCTTCTGAAAGAAGTCATGGTGCCGGCTGTGAACGGACACTGGTCGGCCGCGTTCGGCGGGCTGAGCTCCGGCACCTACACAGCGCAGGCGCAACAGAGCGATGACCTGGGCAGGACCGGCTTCAGCGGACCCGTAACTTTCACGGTCAGTATTCCGAGACCCAGCACCTCGCCGGTCGATCCGCCGGCGGTCAGCGTTCCATCGGGGACGACCCCTCCATCGCCGCCAGTGGCGTCGTTTCAGTGGTTCCCGTCCGCTCCACACGTCGGCGAACCGATATCGCTGATATCGACCTCGACCGACGCCACCGGTCAGATCACCGGGTTCGCCTGGTCTGTCGCGGGCGACGGCGTCTTCAACGGGGGCCCGTCCGCGCTCACCACCTCCTTTGCCGCTCCCGGGGCTCACGTGGTGCTGCTGCGTGTCACCGACGCAAGCGGTCTCTCGAACGTCGTCGCGGAGACGATCCCGGTCACCTCGCCGCCGCCGATCCTGATGCAGCCCTTCCCGGTCGTACGGATCGCCGGCTCTGAGAACGCCTCCGGCGTCCGGGTGGGCCTGCTCACCGTGCAGGCGCCGGTGGGGGCGACGGTAAACGTGACCTGTCGCGGACCGGGATGCCCGGCTCGTTCCCAGAACGTGATCGCGACTTCGGGGAAGAGCAAGGGCAAGGCGGGCATGGTCACGATCGTGTTGCGACGGTTCGAGCGCTCCCTGCGGGCGGGCGCGGTCCTGGAGATCAGAGTCTCCAAGCCCGGACAGATCGGCAAGTACACGCGGTTCACCGTTCGTCACGGCAAGCTGCCCGTGCGCGTCGACACGTGTCTTAGCCCGGCCGGGATCAAGCCGATCGTGTGTCCGTCCTGATGCACACCGTCCGCGTCGCCAGGCACTGGATCAACGCTGACAGAGGGTCCGTGGGGATGGATCGGCGTGGACTCCTCGTCGTGCCGTTGCTGTGCGTGGCGCTGTTCGCCGGCTGTTTTGCGCTTGGACGCGCGGCGAGTTCCCGAAGCGGTTCTCGAGCGCAGGCTTCGTCGAGCCTACCGGTCGCGTTTGCGGGCGCCGCCGTCCCCTTCCGTCTGAGCGGCGCACCTCCGATCCAAATGCGGACTGCCGTGAGCACGCGTGAGCTCGAACACGCGGTCAGGAGCCAGAAGGCCCCGGTGCAAAGCACGCCCGTGACCGCAGGCGCTCCCACCGCAGGAACGCCTCGTGCGCCGGCGCCCGTTAGAGAAGTCGTCGCGCGCGCTCCCTCACCGACTCCGACGCCACTGCCGGCGCCCGCGAGCGCACGGGGGACGGGCGCAGGCCAGTCACACGAAGGCCAGTCAAAGCCTCACACGAGCAGCGGCCCCTCGTTCGATAGCTCGGGCTGACGCCATGTACTTTGGGTCTCGCAGTCTCTTCCCACTGGTCGCGTTGGCCCTGATGGCAGTCGCGATCTTCGGCTACCTGGCCGGCTACCGTCGCGCGCCGGTCATGTCTTCGGCCGCGCATATAGAAACGACGCGGACCGTCTCAGGTGCGAGTGTCCTGCTCGAATATCCCGCCGGCTGGCAGCTGTCGACCGCGATTCACGCGATTCCCGGGCTCCCGCTCGCGCACCGGCTGTCGCTCGCCCCGGGTGGCGAGACCACTCGCGCCGGCCTCCTCGGCGGGCAGCTCCCCAGTGGTGAACCGAGTCCGCTGCCCGGTCGGTTTCTGGCCCTCCTGCGTGGGGTTCCGCACACCGAAGTCGTAAATCTCATCGATGGCCAGGCGTACCGCTATAGCCGTCTGAGCCTCCCGGGGTATGACCGGGTGCTCGATCTCTATGTGATTCTCTACGCCGGTAAAAGCCCCACGGCCTTGGCCTGCTACGCGGCGAAGGCATCGTCCGATTACCTGTCTCAGTGCGAGCAAATCGTGGCGAGACTCACGCCGCTCGGGCAGTCCTCGACGTATGACTTGACTCCCGACACAGGCTATGCCAGTCGGCTTGGCGCGCAGATCGAAGGGCTGAACGCACAACGGTTGACGCTGAGGCGTGAAATGCGCACACACGCCTCGCCGGCCGCGGTGGGGAGGTTCGCCGCCACCCTCGCCGATAGGTTTGCCGCCGCTGCGGCGTCCCTGGCGGCGCTTGAACCGCCACCGGTAGCCGGTCCTACCCAAACCGCGCTGGCGAGCTCGATGCTGCGGGCGCGCGACACATACAGGGCCCTGGCCGCGGCGTCCACGGCCGAAGACCAGGCTAGTTACGACGCCGCGCTGGAGCGGGTAAACGCGGCGGAGGCCGGTGTTGATACGGCGCTCGAGGGCTTTGCCCTGCTTGGGTACAGCCAGGCGTAGCGTGGCGCCGACGCGACCAAGTCAGTTGGGCTGTGAAATGCGCGTAGAGTGGGTGTCCTACGAGGAGGTCGCATGGATCAAGACCAAACACGCAGGGATCGCATGGCTAACGCCGCCAAATCACGCAGCACGGCCCAAGAGCGTCGAGCCGCGCACACCGCTGATATAGCCGGCAAGCAGGCTCAGCTCAAGCACGAGGCACAAGAGCGGCGGGAGAAGAAGCCCAAGCCTCGGTGAGCGAACGAAGGGCTCGAGGTCCCTGCGCCCATCCCTTCGCCGGCGGAGTCCGAGAAACTCCACGCCACGTCGCACCCAGGCGCCCAGCTGACGCCTGAGTGCGACGAGCGCTCCTACATCACCGCCAGGGTCTCGTACACGTCGACGTTCCCACCGTTGGCGAGCACCGGGCTGCCCTTGGCCAGCTCGGACGCCGCCGCGAGACTGTCGGCCTGGATGACCGAATAGCCGCTGATGCCCGAGCCGGCGCCCTCGGAGACCGTGCCGTCGCCGGCGACCGACGTCGATCCGGCGAAGGGGTTGCCGGCGTCGACGATCGCGCCGCCGAGCTGACCGAACCAGGCGCCCCAGGCGGCCATCGCCGCGTCGCGCTCCTCCTGGGTCTCGGCCATGCTGCCGCCGCGGTATGCAAATAGGTAATTGCCCATCGGTGTGCCTCCAGTGTGTGTCGGGTGTTTGTCAGCCCGCGCCCGGTCGGGCACGGTTGGGTTGGGTTGCGGTTGATGAGATCAACTGCGCTCGTCCGCGTCGAAGATCCTGCGGGCGAGGTTGTCCAGCGTGCCGATCCAGCCCGTTTCGTGGCCGGTGCGCGACTGTTCTGAGGTGAGCCCGCTGTGTTCGAGCACGACGGTCGTGCCATCGGCCTCGGGGTGGAACTCGACCGTGACGAGGCTCACGGTGCCGGGGTCGGGACCGTCGGTTCCCTCCCAGCACCAGGTGTAGACGAGCCGGCGCGGGCGATCGACCTCGCGGTACTCGCCGCCGACGGCGTAGATGCGGCCGTCGTCGGAGCGCATGCGCAGCACGTAGCGTCCGCCGACGCGTAGATCGACCTCGCACCCCGGCGAGGTCCAGGTCGGCTGCGCCGCCCACCAGCGGGTGAGGACCTCGGGGCTGGTCCAGGCGTCGAAGACCTCCTCGGGGGTGGCCGCGAACGTGCGCTCAAGGCGCACCGCGGCGAGCTCGCGCGCGCTCATCGACCTACCTTCCCCGAGTCCGGACGTCCGTGCTCGCGCGGCGGCAGCGACGACCCTCCATCTCCGTTCCCGGCCGCGGCCCCGGCACGGCGCTCGGCGAGGTAGGCGTCGATCACCTCAAACTTGCGCTCCCACAGCGCGCGCTGGTCGTTCATCCACTCCTGCGCGTCGTCGAGCGCGTGATCGGTCAGCCGCAGCCGGTGGGTGCGCCCGTCGATCACCCGCACGATCGCGCCGGCCTCTTCGAGCACGCGCAGGTGCTTGCTGATCGAGGGCTTGGACACGGCGAAGTCCCCCGTCGCCTCGCCGACCGTCATCTCGCGCGTCCCCAGCCGCTCGATGATCCCGCGGCGGATCGGGTGCGCGCACGCCGCGAACGTCCGGTCGAGCTGAGTTTGGTTAGCCATTAGGCTAACTGTAGCAAGACCCGGAGATCGGGGCGGTGTGGGCGGGCGGAGGAGGTTGCCGAGCGTCGCGTAGGGCGCTCGCGCGGGGCGGAGTCAGTCCGCGGGCGCGGCGACCGCAAACACGATGTGGCGGCGGGCGAGCGTCAGGTACGGGTACAACTCCACCGGCCCGCCGGACAGCGGCTCGACCGAGACCTCGGTGAGCGTCAGAAAATCGCGCTCGGGCGCGTTGAGCACGTCCGAGACGCGACTGCGATAGCCGTCGCGGGCGAGCGTCAACTCGCCGACGATGCGGTGGCGCTCGGTCTCGATGCGGATGCGCTCGCGGCGATGGTCCATGCCCCCCGGATCGGGGGCTCCCTCGCCGGAGATGGGCGTAGCGTCGGTGCTCACGCGAGCATTATCGCGCTACTGAGTAAGTTCGGGTTACGACCGTGCGCCGCCCGGTGGGACCGACCGCGACGATGTGCACGTGGGCGAGCATCGCGGTGTGACGCCCGAGGGTTCGGCGCAGGCGGTGCAATGCGGTCGAGCCGACCCGCAGGCGCACGTGACCGGTCAGCGTCGCCGGCAAGGGGCGGACGGCTGCGACGAGCGCCACCGGACGGCGTGGGGAGCGCGGAGAGAGCGTCGCGGTGACGAGCACGCGACAGCCCCGTTCGCAGGAGACGTTGAGCGCCAGGCCGCGCCGCGCGAGGATGCCCGAGCGCCGGGGGAGGCTCACGCGCAGCACGGGCGCGACGTCCAGCGGCGGGGGCCAGGCGCTCGCGGCCACGCATCCGACGCCCGCGGGCGAGGCCGGGTCGAAGCGCTCGACGCGATTGTTGTTGGTGTCGGCGACGAACACGCTGCCTTCACAGCCCACGGCGATGGCGGTCGGCTGGGACAGGTAGCCCAATCCGACGCCGCGCAGTCCCCATCTGGCCAGGTAGTGGCCCGATTCGTCGAACACCTCCACGCGGTTGTTGACGTTGTCCACGACATACACCCGCCCGGCCGCGTCGACGGCGACGCCGGTGGGGCTGTGCAACCGTCCCTCGCTCGCGCCGATCACGCCGAACTGACCGACCAGCGTGCCGTCCGGACGGAGCTTGACGACGCGGTTGTTGGCGGTATCGGCGACGAACACATACCCGGAGGGCGCCACCGCGACGGCCGCCGGGTGGTTGAACGCGCCCGGCGAGCTGCCCGACGCCCCGTTGCCCCCACCGGCGCCCACGCGCGCCAGCAGCGAGCCCGTGGGCGAGTAGACGAGCACGCGGTTGTGGCCGGTGTCGGCGACATACAGATCCCCGCCGGCAGCCGACACCGCCGCCGAACCGGCGCCGCTGAACCCAGCGCCACCACGGTTGGCGGGGCCACCGAGTTCAGACAGGTAGGTGCCTTCGCCCCACAGGCGTACGAGTCGTGCGGCGCCGGTGTCCGCCACATACACCGACCCGCGCGGGTCGATCGCGATGCCGCCTGGTTCGGCGAACCCCGACTTGTATCCCCCCGCGCGCGACCAGGCGCCGAGGAACGCGCCCCCGCCTTGGGCGAATGACTCGATGCGATTGTTGTCGGTATCGGCGACCAGCAGCCGGCCGGTGGGATCGACGGCCAGTCCGCGGGGGGCGACGAAGGCCGCGCTCGCGCGCGCGGAGGTGCCGATCGTGCGCAGGTAGGTGCCGTTCGGATCGAACACCTGCACGCGGTCGTTGGCGGTGTCGGTGACATACGTATCGCCCGCCGGATCGCTGGCGAGCGCGCGCGGGAATGCGAGCTGGCTGGGCCCCGAGCCAAAGCCTCCCCATTCGCCGACAAACCCCAGCGCCGGGTTCAGCTTGACGATGCGATGGTTGATGTCATCGGCCACGTACACGTTGCCGGCCGCGTCCAGCGTGACGCCGTAGGGGAACCCGAACTGTCCCGGTCCCGTGCCGTAGGAGCCGACTGAGCCCTGATATTCCCCGGTGGGGCTGAAGCGCTCGATGCGGTGGTTGTCGTCGTCGGCCACCAGCACCTCGGCCGCGTTAGCGGCGACGCCGCGCGGATAGGAGAACTGCCCCGCGCCGGCGCCCTTCGAGCCCCACTGCAGCGGTTCGCCGCCGCTCAGGTTGAAGCGCTCGATGCGATTGTTGCCGGAGTCGGCCACGTACACGTATTCGCCTGCCACCGCGATGCCGCCGCCCGGAGGCTGGGTGTAGTTCTGTGAGGAGCCGAACTTGAACTGACCGAGGCCGCCGCCGGTGTGGCCCCAAGCCGCCAGGAACGTCCCGTTCGGGTCGAACTTCTCGATGCGGTTGTGGCTCGAGTCCACGACGTACACGTTCCCCGCCGCGTCCGTGGCGAGCCCGCCGATCGGTCCGAACTGGCCGTGGCCGCCGCCGTAGGAGCCCCACTCGCCGAGATACGTGCCGGCGGCGCTGAACTTCTCCACGACATAGCTGAGCTGGTCGGCGACATACACGTCGCCCGCGGTGTCCAGCGCGACAGCCTCGGGAAAGC
This sequence comes from uncultured Solirubrobacterales bacterium, assembly GCA_963708315.1. Lineage (GTDB taxonomy): Bacteria > Actinomycetota > Thermoleophilia > Solirubrobacterales > Solirubrobacteraceae > Palsa-744. The sequence continues at coordinate 355,162 of OY970204.1, forward strand.
GCAGGATCGATTCGGCGCGCTGCCCGACGATCGCCGCCGCGACATACGGACAGGCGGGAGCGCCGCCCGAGCCCGGGCAGGCTTCGGCATGGGCGAGCGCGGGGAGGGCAAGCGCGAGCAGGGGCGCGAGCAGTGCGAGCAGGGGACGGCGGCGACGGAACGTCATCGCCACATCACAACACGCGATCGATCCTGACGGAGCGGCATGTTGCAAGATCGTTACATGGGGAGGCCTCGTCGCATGCGACGGGGCCGGCAGGCCCGCATGCGGGCCTGCCACGAGGCCGCACATGTGCGGCCTCGCCGAGCGGCGCATGCGCCGCTCGGAATGAGGGGCCGCATGCGGCCCCTCACGGAACCGTGCATGCACGGTTCCGCCTGGCGGCGCGTGCGCCGCCAGGGACCACATCAGCTTTTTTTCAAGCATGTGCCGTCCAACCGCTTGGTGCATGTGCCGCCCCAACCGACCAGCGCATGTGCGATTCGCCTGTCGTGGCGCACACGCCACGACCCCCTCCGAAGCTCAGCCGACCTTTTCCGGATGGCGCACCGGCAGCCCCGCGCGCGCGAGCGGGATCGTCACCGCATCGTCTGCCGGCCGGTTGCGCTCGTCGCGGACGATGTACAGCGGACGGTGCTTGACCTCGTCGTAGATGCGCCCGACGTACTCGCCGATCACCCCCAGCGCGATCAGCTGAATGCCGCCGAGCAAAAGGATCGCGATCGTGATCGAGCCGAACCCCGGCAGGTAGGAGTCGAAGATGCGCAGCACGATCACCACGGGGATCGCGATGAACGCCACGCCCGCCGACAGCAAGCCGACGTAGGTCGCCAGCTGCAGCGGCAGGTGCGAGAAGGAGGCGATCGCGTCAAGGGAGAACCGCAGCATGCGCCGCACCGTGTACTTGGTCTCGCCGGCGTGCCGCGCGTCGCGCTCGTAGGAGACCGCCGTCTGGGAGAACCCCACCCACACGGTCATGCCCCGCAGAAAGCGCGAGCGCTCGGTCATCGACAGCAGCGCGTCCAGCGCGCGGCGGTCGAGCAGGCGAAAGTCACCCGAGTTGGGCTCGAGGTCGACCTGCGCCAGCTTGTCGAACAGTTTGTAGAACCACGAGGCGGTCGCCAGCTTGAACGCGGTCTCGCCCTCGCGGCGCCGACGAACGGCATAGACGACGTCCGCGCCCCCGGACCAGCGGTCGAGCATCTCGACGATTAACTCGGGCGGGTCCTGCAGGTCGGCGTCGATCATCGCGACCACATCACCTCGGGCGTGCTCCAGGCCCGCGGTGAGCGCCGCCTGGTGCCCGAAGTTGCGCGACAGATGCACGACCCTCACGCGCGGGTCGGCGTCGGCGATGCGGTCGAGGATCTCCGGCGTGCGATCGGATGAGCCGTCGTTGACGAGCACCAGCTCGAACGGATAGTCGGCGACGGCGGCGATCGCGCGCGCGACGAACTGCTCGATCAGCTCCTCCTCGTCATACACGGGCGCGACGACGCTGAGCAGGGTGGGGATGCGTAGGCGCTGGTCGGGATTCGAGGAGGGCATCATTGCGGCTGGCGTCCGAAGCCAATTACAGTAAAGACAACCATGCACAGACTACGGGAACGGCATATACCGGCGCTAAACGTGAAGGTCGTCGTGCAGTTCCTGCAGTTTGGGATCGTCGGCGTCTCGAACACGCTGATCGCGTTCGCCGTCTATACGGTCCTACTGAAGGTCTTCGGCGTGTGGTACGTCGCCGCGTCGGGCATCGGGTTCGCGGTGGGGGCCGTCAACGGGTTTCTACTGAACCGGCGCTGGACGTTCCGGGAGCACGTCGGCGACGCGCTCACGCCGGTGCGCTGGGCGATCGTGCAGACCTGCGGGCTGGGACTGAACCTCGGCCTTGTGTACCTGTTCGTGCATGACCTCGGCATGGATGAGCTCGTCGGCCAGATCCCGACGACGGCGATCGTGACGGTGCTGACGTTCGCGGTGAACCGCTCGTGGACGTTCAGAACCCCCGCGATCGCGGCGGCCGGAGGCGAGCGCTGAGGGTTGTGCGGGGCTCGCGTCTGCGCGGCGCTTGCGATCAGCGAAACAGGGTCAGCAGCGAGAGGCCCGCCGGGATGCGTCCGCCGCGGCCGATGACCGCGGCCTCCAGCGCCAACGGGCGCTCCAACAGCCAGTTGACGGGCGCGGGGGGGACCCACAGGTCGAGGCTCGACTCGGTCGTTTTGGTCGAGAAGCGCTCGAGCACGCGCAGCACGATCGCGACGGGGAGCAGCAGCGAGTTGAAGTAGGTCGTGCGCACGGTCTCCCAGCCGGCCTGCTCGGCGACCCGCTGCAACGAGCGGCGGGTGTAGCGGCGGTGATGGTGGTTGATCTCGTCGTGCCCGCTCCACAGCCACTGATACGCGGGCACCGTCACGAGCAGCGCGCCGCCGGGCGCGACGACGCGGCGCAGCTCGCGCAGCGCGCTCAGGTCGTCCTCGAGGTGCTCGATCACGTCCAGGGAGACCGCGAAGTCAAAGCTCTGCGCCTCGAAGGGCATCTCCAGCACCGAGCCTTCGATCACCTCACCGCAGGAGCGCGCGCGGGCGAGCGCGACGCTGGTGTCCGACAGCTCCACGCCGGTGACCGTGCCGTGGCGGGCGAGCTCCACCATGTTGCGCCCGCTGCCGCAGCCGGCGTCGAGGATGCGCGCGCGGGCGGGCAGGCGCAGGCGCTCGATCACGCGCTCGAGCACCGTTCGGCGGCCCCGATACCACCAGTGATGGTCCTCGGCGCGGTGAGTCTGGAGCTCGTAGTCGCGATCCATCTGCGGGGCATCTTTTCCTAAAGCGACCTCTCCGCGCGGTGTGCCTGCACTTGAAAAAAATCTTGGCATGCCATAAACTAAGTTCATGGCCGTCCAAGAACACCACGCGAGTCCCCACGCGCGCTCCTCCGCGGTGGAGGACTACTGCAAGGCGATCTTCGCGCTGCAGTCGCGCGGCGAGGGATCGGTGTCGACGAACGCGCTGGCCGAGCGCCTGCAGATCACGCCCGGGTCCGTGTCGGCGATGCTGAAGAAGCTCGACGGCGAGGGGCTGATCGTGCGCGTGCCCTATCGCGGCGTGCGGCTGACGCCGGCGGGGCGCAGGGTCGCATTGGAGGTAATCCGTCACCATCGACTGCTCGAGCTGTTCCTCGCGGAGACGCTGCAGATGCCGTGGGATCGCGTCCACGCCGAGGCCGAGGTGCTCGAGCACGTGATCTCCGAGGAGCTCGAGGGTCTGATCGCGGCCAAGCTCGGCGACCCGACGCGCGACCCCCACGGCGATCCGATCCCAAGCGCCGAGCTGGAGCTGCCCGAACGCGACCCCAGTCGCAGTCTGTACAGCCTCAACGAGGGCCAGGGCGGCGTGTTCGTGCGCGTGTCCGACGCCGACCCGGAGATGCTGCGCTATCTCTCCGAACAGGGCATCTCGCCGGGCGACCACGTGCTGGTGAGAGAACGCCAGCCGTTCGACGGGCCGCTGCTGGTGAGCTTTTCAGGCGGTGAGCGCGAGCAGGCGATCGGAGGCCAGCTGGCGCGCGCGATGAGGGTGGCGCTCGACGTATGAGCCCCCCGCCGCCCCCGCCGCCACCACCGCTGGGGGTCGAGCCGGCGCTCGAAGGCGCCTCGGTCGCGGGCGTGGGCGGGGAGGTGGCGCTCGGCCCCAGCCACCTGGACGTGCTGCTGGCGAAAGGGCGGGTGAAGGCGTCGCTGGCGATGCTCGGCCCGGCGTTCGTAGCCGCGATCGCCTACGTGGACCCCGGCAACTTCGCCACCAACGTGCAGGGCGGCGCGCAGTTCGGCTATCTGCTGCTGTGGGTCGTGCTCGTCGCCAACGTGATGGCGATGCTGATCCAGTACCTCTCGGCGAAGCTCGGGATCGCGACCGACCACAACCTTCCCGAGCTGTTCCGCAAGCGCTATCCGCGGCCACTGTCGTGGGGGATGTGGGTGCAGGCGGAGGTGATGGCGATGGCCACCGACGTGGCCGAGTTCGTCGGCGCCGCGCTCGGTCTGAACCTGCTGTTCGGCGTGCCGCTGCTGCCGGCGGGGATTATGACCGGGTTCATCGCGTTCGCGATCCTCGAGCTGCAGTCACGCGGCTACCGGCGCTTCGAGCTGGCCATCTCGGCGCTGCTGGGGGTGATCTTCCTCGGGTTCCTATACGAGGCGCTGAAGATCGGGCCCTCCGCGCGCGAGTCCCTCGGCGGTCTGTCCCCGCACCTGGGCAACCGCGACAGCCTGTATCTGGCCGTGGGCATCGTCGGCGCGACGGTGATGCCGCACGTGATCTACCTGCACTCGGCGCTCACCAACGGGCGCACGCCGGTGCGCAACGCACGCGAGCGCGCGCGGGTGCTGAAGTTCGAGCGCACCGACGTGATCGTCGCGCTGGGCCTCGCGGGGGTGGTCAACATGGCGATGCTCGCCGTCGCCGCAAAGCTCTTCCACGGCACGGGCCACTCGGACGTGAGCACGATCGCGCAGGCCCACGCCGGGTTCGCCCAGCTAGTCGGCGGTGGCGCCGCGCTGGCGTTCGCGGTCGCGCTGCTGGCCTCCGGCGCGTCGTCCTCGAGCGTCGGGACCTATGCGGGCCAGGTCGTGATGAAGGGATTCGTCGGCCTGAACGTCCCGCTCGTAGCTCGCCGGCTGGTGACGATGGCGCCCGCGATCGCGATCCTCGCGATCGGCCTCAGCCCGACCGACGTGCTCGTGCTCAGCCAGGTCGTGCTGGCGTTCGGGATTCCCTTCGCGCTGATCCCGCTCGTGCTGTTGACCAGCAACCGCGAGGTGATGGGGGTGCACGTCAACCGCCGCCTGACCACCGTTATGGCATGCGGATTGGCGGCGCTGATCACCGCGATGAACGTCTTCCTGATCTCCCAGCAACTGCTCTGATATCCGTCCCTCTGGGCGGGCAGGTCTGACACGTCGGGCTCCGCGGGCGCGCTCGACGGGGGAAGGTCGGGCGCGGTGAGTATCCACTCGGGCGCTTATCGTGCTGTGTTCGTGCCCACACCTTTTTTTGCCTCTCTCGACAGCGATGAAGCCGTGCTGCAGTTTCCCTACGACGAGCGTCTGCGTGTGCTCCTGCGCGCGATTCCCGGCAGGCGCTGGGACCCGGGTGAGAAGGCGTGGCGGATACCGCTGGATCCCGAGCGCGCGGAGGCGCTGGCGAGATTGCTCGCGGCCTTGCCCGGCAGGCCACAGGTGAGCGACGCGTTGGCCCGCGCGATGGCACGGCGTCGCGCGCGACGCCGTGACGGAGAGTGCGTCATAGACATGGCGCGCCCCGACGAGAACTGGTGGCTGAGCTTTCCGACCGACATCGGCGAGGATCTCCTGGAGGCGCTGGCGCAACATCCCGACGCTCGCGATCTGCCGGTGATCGGGAGGGGGATGATTCCGCTCGACGAGTGCTCGGAGCGGATCGTCGGTGCGTTGTGCGCGCAGGAGTCGCGCCTGCGGTTGAGCGAAGACGCGATGCACGCGCTCACCGAGATCGCACAGCGCGCTCGCGCCGCACAGCAAGCGCCTGGCATAGGACCGTTCGACGCAGAGGCCGACACTGGAAGAGAGCGCGCCAGGCGAGAGCGGGCCAAACGTTGGCACGGCACGATCGAGGTGGCGGGCGAGCGAGACGCGCCCGAGTTCCTGCTCCTGGGGGATATCGATCGCCTGCCGCCGGCATTGCGCGAGCGTGCGGCGAGTGCGCCGGGTGGCGCAAGCGTCCCGCTGACGCTTGACTCCTGGCAGCTGATCGACGAACGGCTCGACGGTTGGATCAGCGATCCCGCCGCGCGCTGCGTCGAGGCGCTAGAAGCGCAACGGCCAGCTCCCCCGGCGGTGCTGGAGATCTCAGGCATTCACGAGGATCCGACGTTCGTGCTCGCGCCCGGTCATGACAGGGCGCAACTCGAGCAGTTCGCGGTGCTGGCGGGCGCGGCGGGGCCTACGTCTCGTCATGGCACGAGGCACGAACACGCCCAGCTCCCGGCGATCCGGGCAGACCCGTTCTGCGTGCCCGAGCTCGACCGCTTCCTCGCCGCGCACGGAACCTGGGTGGACCCCGAGGCGCTCGGGTTGTTGCAGGAGGTTCGTGAGCAGCACGCCCAAGCGGAAGGGCTCGTCGCGCTCTCGGCCGGGACGGACGCCGAGCTGGAGGTCCCCGGTCTCGGCGGAGAGCTGAAGCCGTTCCAACGGGCCGGGGTGAACTACCTGCTCACCCAGCGACGAGCATTCCTCGCCGATGAGCAGGGGCTCGGCAAGACGATCGAGGCACTGGCGGCGCTGCAGGCCGACGACGCCTTTCCCGCGGTCGTCGTATGCCCAGCGAGCCTCAAGCTGAACTGGTTGGCGGAGATCGAGCGCTGGCTGCCCCAGCGCAGCGCACGGGCGCTGGTGGGGACCGGAGCCGACGGCCGGGGGGTCGCGGGCTCGCCGGTTGTGGGGGTGGGAGTAGGGGCGGACATCACTGTCGTCAACTACGACATCGTGGCCGCACGGCTGGATGAGCTGCGCGCACTCGCGCCGCGTGCGCTCGTGCTCGACGAGTCTCACTACTGCAAGAACGCCGCGGCCAAGCGCACCAAGGCCGCCCAGCGGCTCGCGTCCGTAGTGCCGCACGACGGTCTCGTGCTCGCCCTGACGGGCACGCCGGTGATGAACCGCCCGGCAGAGCTGATCTCGCAGCTGCGGATCATCGGCAGGCTGGGCGACTTCGGTTCGGGCGCCCAGTTCGGCAAGCGCTTTCGTGGTGCAGACGCCCACCTACGCTTGCACTGGCATCTGCGCGCGCGCTGCTTCGTGCGACGGCTGAAGATCGATGTCCTGCCACAGCTGCCGCCGAAGACACGCAGCGTGGTGCCGATCGAGCTCGACAACGAGCACGAGTACCGGTTCGCCGAGCACGATGTGATCGCGTGGCTGCGCAGCCAGCCACTGGATCTGCGCCTGCTCGACGCGAAGGTCGCGGCTGCGCTGCGCGCCGAGCGGCTCGTGCGCCTGAACGCGCTCAAGCTGCTTGCCGCGCGCGGCAAGCTACACGCCGCGCTCGCCTGGATCCACGACTTCTGCTCCTCGGGCGAGCGGCTGGTCGTGTTCGCCAAGCATCGCGAGATCCAGCGGGCGGTACTGGAGCGCTTTCCCCGGGCGCTGCACATCCTGGGCGAGGATGCTCATGCGGCACGTGACGCCTCGCTGCGCGAGTTCCAAGCGCCCGACGGCGGCGCGGAGAATCAGCTGATCGTCTGCTCGATCGAGGTCGCCGGCCAGGGCCTGACGCTGACGCGCGCCTCGAACGTTGTGTTCCTGGAGCTCGACTGGACGCCGGCCAAGCACGACCAGGCGGAGGACCGTTGTCATCGCATCGGCCAGCAGGACGCGGTCAACGCGACCTATCTGCTCGCGGCCGGCACGATCGACGAGACGATCGCGACGCTGCTGGAGCGCAAGCGGGCGGTGATCGGCGCCGTCACCGACGGACGTGAGCAGGACGAGGAGGGTGTCGTGGACGCGCTCGTGCGCGAGCTCGCGGGCGAGCCCTACCGGGCCCTGCGCGCCGTCGCCTAGTTCCATCCGGGTGAACGTGCGGAATATTCGGCCACGCGGTAGATTCTCGCCGCATGAACGATTCTGGAACCGGGGGTGGCACGGCCAGGCGCCTGCACGCATTGCTGCACCGGCACGGCGTCGTACTGGTGCACCACCGGCGCATACCGGGATCGCGTACGAACATCGACCACCTCGCGATCGGCCCGGGCGGTGTGACAGTGATCGACGCCAAGCGGAGCCGCGGCAGGGTGAGGGTGCGTCGCGCGGGCGGCCTGTTCGGCGAGTCTCGCGAGCGCCTGCTGATCGCCGGGCGCGAGGAAACCAAGCTCGTCGAGGGGGTCTGCCGGCAGGTCGCGGCGGTCAGCGAGCTGCTCGGCGGTGGCATCGTCGTGATCGGCGCGATGTGCTTCGTCGAGAGCGGTGGCCTGCCGCTGTTCTCCAGCCCCACGCTCGACGGCATGCGCATCGCCGGCCTGCGTGGGGTCGCGCGACTGGCGCGGCGAGACGGGCCGCACACTCCCAGCGAGGTGCATGAGATCGCCGAGCGGCTGCGGGCCTCGCTGCCGGAGGCGTAGATCGTGGGTCGCCCGGCGCCGGCGGGTGTGGCTTGACTGCATGGGCGGCGCCGTTATGCGCTCAGCTCGCGGCTGTGGCTCGGTCGCCTTTCACGCCGGGCCGCCGGACCGAGCGAGCCAGTCGCTCAGCTGCGCGTGCATCGCCTCCACGCCCACGATCGGGGCGGGTGGATCGCTCCACTCACTGGGGATGACGGCGAACGGGTGCGTCTGCGGCCCGCCGAGGCCGCCGTGGGAGCCCATGAACTCCTCGAACGGAGCCACCTCGTCGGCCACCGGGTCATACATGCAGTTGACGAGTATGTCCGGGCAGTGAGGGAACTGGTCGTGACGGCGCAGATGCTCGGCTGCCGTGGAGTCGAAGTGCGCGAGCGGGTCCGCGCCCTCGACGGTGTCGTCTGACAGACGTCTGCGCCCGCCGCCGCCGATCACGAGCGCTCCGTGTACGCGCGAACGCACCATCACGAACCCGACTCCGGGGTGGGCGCTGAGGGTATCGAGCAGGCGCGGATGGGACTCGGAGATCTGCTCGAGCGTCAGCCGGTCGGGGCTGAGCGGCAGATACACGAGCCCGAGTCCGCCCGAGACGAGCACCACCGCCTCGTCCTCGGTCGTCCGGCCTGGCCCGTCGCGTTCGGGCGCGTTGCGCTCCGCCAGGGCGTCGCGATTGGGACCGAGGGCGACCGTACCCTCCACCGATCGGCTGCGCGTGGCTCGCGCCAGCATGCGCCCTCCGACGCTGGGGTCCTGACGCGCGTCGGCCAGCACCGCGCCGACGTCCCCCCAGGCCTCATCGACCGCGGCCGGGGCGCGTACCTCACCGCGCGAAAGCGCCCCACGCACCACCTCCTCGAGCGTCTCGTCGTAGCGCTTACGAAATGGCGCCCCCTGTGTCTGACCGTGGTCGGAGAGCACGACCAGGTGATACGGGCGCGGTGACTGCGCCACCGCACGCTCCAGGCGCTCGAGCTGGCGATCGTGGCGCTTGAGTACCGCGAGCGCGTCGGGCTCTCGGATACCCGAGTGATGGGCGACCTCGTCATAGCCCACGAACGTGGCGTAGCTGACCGGCACACCCTCGACGATGTCGGCCATCAGCAGCGCGACGTTAAGGTCGCGCATGACCACGGCGATCGCGGCGCGGATGAGTGGGTACAGACCGCCCCGAGCGACGTGCTCGGCGCCGCTGCGACGCTGGCGGCGGGCCGCCAGCCGCTCATAGGAGATGTCAGCTAGCGACAGCACGATCGTGCGCAGAAACCCGTACGGGTCGGCGAAGTAGGCGAAGAAGTCCCCGGATTTCGAGCGCGTGCGGTCACGGATGACGCTCATCGTGGCCGTGCAGCGCGGCGCGTCGCCCGAGAACATGTTTCCCCGGCTCGTGCCCTCGTCAGCGAGCAGCCCATCGCCGGTGGAGCGGCGCCGCTCGATCTCGGCCGCGTCGGCGGGATGGTTGGAGACCATCGTGCGGCCAGACTCCTTCTCATACCAGCGAAACGCGGGCATGTCCCAGTTGCTGCCCAGCAGTAGCCCCGCCTGGCTGGCGCCCGTCTGCGAGGAGAGATCGCACTCCCAGCCCAGGATGCGGTGTGTCCCGTCCGCGCACCAACGCGCGATCGTCGGCACGTGCCCGTCGCGCACCGCCTCGCGCAACACGGTCTCGCCGAGGCCGTCGATCTCGAACAGGATCACGCCGGGAACATCGGTGTGGTTGTGCTTGCGTCCGCGCCGCACGCGCCGCCGGACCACGCGCAGATGTTGAGCGTCCCCGTCCACGTCCAAAAGAGGCGCGATCAGCATCGAGACGAGCGCCATGCCAAACGCGATCACCAGGTCGCCGCCGATGGGGATGGAGGTACCGTCGACCACATAGAACCCCAGCGCGACCGTGCCGGCGCTGAAGACGAGCGATCCCAAACCGAACGTGAACACCGTCAGCGGGAGCGCAATGCGGATGACGATCGGCCACAGCAGCGCGTTGATCAACGCCATCACGGCGGCCACCAGCACCGCGGCTCTGAACGAGGGTGTCGTGACGCCGGGCAGGATCGCCGCCAACGCGAGGATCACCAGGCCCTCGATCAGCAGCAGGATCACCACGCGCAGGACGAGCCCCAGCAGTTGCCGTCCGCTTTTCACGCCGCGCCGCCGCCGATCGCCGTCGTCAGTCGCGCAGGACATTCTCGTTGTCGCCGTCGTCAGTCGCTTTAGACATCTCGTTGCTACCTTCCAGTCATGGCCGATGGCGCGCTTCTCGCCCAGCGCGCGGGCTCCTCGGCGGAGGACCGTATCGCGTTCCTGGGGCACGCCACCGTCCTGATCCAGCTCGACGGGGTGCGCCTGCTCACCGACCCGTTGCTGCGTGGTCGTGTCGCACACCTGCGCCGGCAGGTTGCGCCTGTCGCGGAGAATGTGTTCGCTCGCCCCGACGCCGTGCTGATCTCACACCTGCACCACGACCACCTCGACCTGGCGTCGCTGCGGTTGCTGGGTCTCGATACATCCCTGTTCGTGCCGGCCGGGGCGGGGAAGTTGCTGCGGCGGCGGGGGTTCACGGATGTGACCGAGTTGAGCGTTGGCGAGGTGACAGGCATAGCCGGCGCAGGTGGGCTCACCGTGAGAGCGGTCAAGGCTCGTCACGACGGCCGCCGCCATCCCGGTGGCATGCGCGCCGAGGCGCTCGGTTATGTCATACGCGGGCGGCACACGGTCTACTTCGCCGGCGACACGGAGTTGTTCGACGGCATGTCCGACCTGGGGTCCGATCCATCGGCCGCGCTCGACATCGCGCTGCTGCCGGTCGCCGGTTGGGGTTCGGCGCTCGGTCCCGGCCACATGGGCCCACTCGATGCCGCCCGCGCGGTGTGCCTGTTGCGGCCACGGATCGCGATCCCGATGCACTGGGGGACACTGCTGCCAATCGGCAGCGTCCGTCGGCACAGGGCGACGCTTGGCGACCCACCGCGACTGTTCGCGCGGCATGTCGCACGTATGGCCCCGGATGTCGAGGTGTGCATCCTCGAGCCCGGCCAGACAGCGGTGCTTCCCGGCTGATCGTCGGCTTTACGGCTACAGACCGGTCTCGGCCGTGATCCGACCGGACTGCACGGCCGCGGCCAGCGCCCGGTAGTCGCGCTCGTTCTGCTCGGCGTATGCCTGGGAGAACTCGACGATCGCACGGTCGAACACCGTGCCTTTGCCGAGATAGGCGGCGATCGCGATCCGGTCGCCGCTGCGCGCATGCGCGCGGGCCAACGTCCAGCCACACAGCCGTCCGTAGGCGGCCAGGCCGGAGGGCTTCATCCGCTCGATTTCCGCCGAGCCCTTCCAATCCTTCAGCTGGCGACCGTAGAAGTCGCGGTTGCCGCCGTCGATCCCCTCCGCGACATGCAGCCAGCCGAGGAAGATGTCGCTCGAAGCCTGCATCAGCCGCTGTCCGGTGACGACGCGCTGGCCGTGATTTGCAAACTCGCTCGGGCCGAGGAACTCCTCTAGCACCGAGGCCTCGGCCTCCTTCAGCTGCAGGAACAGCGGGTCCTGACCGTCCCGGCCCAGCATCAGCGCGATCCACGCGCGCGTGCCGACGCTGCCTACGCCGACGACCTTGCGCGCGATGTCGGTCAGCTGGAACTCCTCCAGCAGCACGCGCCGGTCGTACTCGAGCGTCTGACGGAAGGAGCGCATCAGCTCGTGCAGGCTCTCGAGCATCTCCTCGCGCTCGGCGTCCTGAGCGAGATCGTGGATCGGCACGATCAAGGGCGGTTCGGCAACGATGCGCGCCTCTCCGTTCACGACGTGCGTCAGTTTGGAGAAGGCCGACATGCTGTCCTTCGTACGCGCCTTCGCGAGCGCCTTCTCGGTCCGCTTGACCTGTGCGGGTTGGAGCTGTGATCCCAGTTCCTGCAGCGCGGCTTCGATGTCCAGATGGGAGTACCAGACGTCGAGGTTGTTCATCCCCGCGAATCCGGCCATAGCGGTGCGGTAGGACTCGACGGTCTCCAGCACCACCTGGTCCTGGGCCTTGACGGCGAAGTCGTTGTCGCGCGCGGCGATCCCCATGCTCACGGCCAGACGCTTGACGTCCCACTCCCACGGCCCCGGGAGCGTCTCGTCGAAGTCGTTGACGTCGAACATCAACCGGCGCTCGGGCGAGGCGAACACACCGAAGTTCGACAGGTGCGCGTCGCCGCAGCACTGCACGGTCAGGCCCGAGCGCGGCGTCGCCGCCAGGTCGGCGGCCATGATCGCGGCACCGCCACGGTAGAAGGTGAACGGGGAGACGAGCATGCGCCCGTAGCGGATCGGCACGAGCTCAGGCACGCGCGTCTGCGCCTGGCGTTTGAGCACCTTCACCGGGTCGACGCGATGAGCGGAGGGCTCGTATGTCGCGTGGCTGGAGCGCGGCACCTCCGCGCGCGCCGCCTTGCCGCGCGCCACCCGCTCGGCGACGCTCAGGTGGAGAACTGCCGCTGGTGCGCTACCCGGCGGTGCTTCCGTCGCGCTCGTCATCCTCAGACCATACTCCTACCTCGGCGCCGCGCCGCCGGGCGCTTCTGTTGCGACGAGAACGCGTTAGTGGACGATCGTGAAGCTCGCGTGCACCGTGGCGCCCGTCTCGCCGGCGGAGTTACGTGGCGTGGCCGTCAGGCGGTAGGCGCCGGGGGTGAGCTTGCGGTTGCCCATGCGGGCGCTGAACTTGAAGCTGTTAACGCCCGCCGCGTCGGCGTGGGTGAACGGCAGGCCGACTGGCAGGTAGCGCGTGCAGGCGCTGTAGTGGTGATGGCGGCGACGGTGCCGGGGTGGCGCGACGCAGGTCTTGCCGCTGCGCACGCCGGGCGTCGCCTTGAGCACTGCAAAGGTGCTCGTGGCCGCTTGTGAGTCGGTGTAGGAGACGGTCGCGCCGATCGGCGGGCGCGCTTTGTGGCGATGAGCTCTGGCGGCGGTGGCGCTGATGGTCGCGCCGCTGGAGGCCGCGCGAAAGCGGGCAGGGGTGACGCGCAGGTTGACGTCGACAGGTGCAGGCGGCAGCGGCGCGGGCAGCGTGGTGATGATCGGCGTGACGGGGGGTGCCGGCTTGAACTCATAGGCGCCGATGTCCATCGCGGAGCCGAGCGTGCGGGGCTGGCCATTCAGGTCGAGCGAGCCGCTGTTGGCATCGCTTGTGCCGGCGTCGATCGTCGGCGAGCCCGCGGCCTCTTCGAAGTTCGTGGAGGAGACGAATTTCGGGTCGCTGTGCATCGGGTGGTCGGTGTCGTTGATCGTGGCGGCGCCGTTCGTGTTCTCGAGTGCGGTGCGCGCGTCGGAATAGTGCAGGTTCGCGGTCACGCTGCCGGCGCCGCTCGCTTCGGCCTGGATGTCCAGCAGGTCGCCCCGGACGATCGTGTTGGTGGCGTTGAGAATGTTCGGACCGCTGAATGCATCGACCAGGTCGATCGCGATCCCCTGACCCGAGTTGCTGCCGTGGGCGATCACGGTCACGTTGTCGAGGTTGATCGTGATCCCGCTCGCGACCTCGCGGATGGCGTTGCCGGACCGGCCGATCACGAGCGTGTCGCGCAGACCGCCGGTCGCCGGCGCGGATGTGCCGGCGTAGTACAGGCCGTTGAACGCGCCGCTGAGGATCGAGCGTTCGACGGTGTCGCTCTGATCCAACTCCACCGCGCCCCCGTCGTGGCTTTCGTCCGCGGCCGCCTGATCGATCGCCAGATCGCGAATGAGAACTTCTTCTTCGAGACCCAACATCGCGCAGTTGCAGGTTTTGAACGCGACCGTCTGCTTGATCAGCGGGCGCGTCGCGTCGCCGGGCGCCTGTTCGAGCGTTACCTTTTTATGCACCAGCACGCCTGTAGGATGCGCCGAGCCGTCGAGGTCGTACTCGCCGGACTCGAACTGGACGCCCTCCCCGCTGGTCGCGTGTTCGAGCGCCCAGATGAATTCGCACGGGGTTTCGGTCACACACGGGGCCGCTTTGCGACTCGCACCGGGCGCGACCGTAAGCGATGCGGCGGCTGCGCTCGCGGCGCCCGTGAGCACGAGCGCGAGCACTGCCGCGAGCGCCACGAGCAGCCTCCAACGCGATATGTCCAGCTGCCTCAGATCGCCCATGCGCGGCCGAGCCTATACCACCCAGAGGGGCCCGCACGCCGCATGTCGGCGTATGTTCGAGTCGCGTTTGGGCCGGGCCTACTTAACGGCGCCGCCCGAGGCGCTGAGCGCGTACCAGCGCCCCCCGAAGACGGATTCGCCGACGTAGGAGGTTTCGCCTGGGCCGGAGTCGCCGCTGTAGAGGTAGAGGGGGTGGCCGGCGTAGGTCACCTGCGTTTTGCCGCCCGGCAGCCTGGTCGTTGACAGCAGCGAGGCACGCACGCCGGGACCGGCCGTGGGCTTGCCGGTCGTCTGTAGCGCCGGCCACGTGCCCGAGCATTCCCTGATGTGCACGCAGGTGTTGGCGCTGGAGTGGTCGTGCGTGAACTCGTACAGCGTGAACCCTGAGGAGGTGGCGAGGATGTTGCCCAGGCGCGTGTGGCGCAGCGTTATCTTGGCGGCGCGGGCGGTGTGTGCCGCAGGGACCGCGCCCTGCGCGATGGCGCCGGCCGAGACGCTTACCGCGCCGGCCAGGAGGGCGGCCAGAAAGATGTGGGTTCGCTGCATGGAGATTCCTCCGGAGTGTCGCGGTTGGGGACGGTGACTCGCAACACAGGGGTTACGGGCCCTTGGACCGTGTTGGGTCCTCGACAGCCAAGACGCCGCAGTGTCGGGAACCTTCCCGGGCGACGCGGCCGCCACTGGGCTGACTGTACAGCTGCCGGCGCGCAGATTTGGACCGGTGTCCAGTGTGCGGGGCTCGCGCGAGGGCGAAGATGACGGCCATGACCAATGGGCACGAGCGAAACGTCGAGCGCAAGATCAGGCTATGGATCGTGCGCCAGGAGCGCAACCAGCGCAAGGGCGGACAGTCGCCCAGGTTCAAAGCCTCGCGCGACACTCCGGGCGTGCGCCGTCGGCACGCCGCCGACATCACACAGCGCTAGCCTGCCTTGTAGAAGCCGACGCGGCACCGGGTCAGCTGGCGGCGATGGCGCTCGAGCTCGCCAAATACCTGCGGGTCAGCGACTGCTGAGCCGGTCATGAGTAAATCCTACGATGAGCCGCCGCGCATCCGGTGCCGTGGCGGCTCATTGCGATGGTCGGGCGCGCTCGACGACCATGAATTTGTTGCCGTCGGGGTCGCGGAAGAAGTACATCGGCGGCACGGGGTCGCCCATGCGCGAGACCTCC
Source organism: uncultured Solirubrobacterales bacterium (assembly GCA_963708315.1). Classification (GTDB taxonomy): domain Bacteria; phylum Actinomycetota; class Thermoleophilia; order Solirubrobacterales; family Solirubrobacteraceae; genus Palsa-744. Next base: position 370,592 of record OY970204.1, read on the forward strand.
ACGTCCACGTCCACGCCCTGCGCCTGCAGGCTCGCGTGACTGGCGTCGGCGTCGTCGGTGGCCCAGCCCACGCGGGTCTCGATCCCGACCGGTTCCCCCTCGCGGGGAGGGACGATCGCGAGCGTCGTCGAAGCGCCCGCCGGCGCCACTTCGACCCAGCGGTCGCCGTTGCCGAACGGTATGTCGCTGAGCTTCTCGAACCCGAGCTTCTCGACGTAGAAAGCGATCGCCCGGTCCTGGTCTGAGACGGGGACGATCACGGTTCCGATCTGGCTGATGCGGGAGCTGGTGATGGTGTCGCTCATGGCGATCCTCCTGTTCGTGGGGTTCTACAGCTGAGACCCGGGGGTGGAGCAAAACTAATCGGTTGAACCTGCTGATGAGTTACCCGGATGTGTCAGCCCGGAACCACGCTGGTTGATACCGTCGAGGTATGTGCAGAAACATCAGAACGCTCTACAACTTCGAGCCCCCCGCGACCGAGGACGAGGTGCGCGCCGCCGCTGTGCAGTACGTGCGCAAGATCAGCGGCTTCACGAAGCCCTCGCAGGCGAACGAGGCCGCGTTCGAGCGCGCCGTGGAGGAGGTGACCGAGGTCTCGGCCAGGCTGCTGGGCGAGCTGGTCACCGCGGCGCCCGCGAAGGACCGCGAGGTCGAGGCGGCCCGACGCAGCGCCCGCAGCGCCCAGCGGTTCGCGGCGTAGCTTCGGCTCGACTTTGCGCCGGCGCGACGGCGCCCGTCGAGTGGGCTCCGCGTGCTGTGAGAGGATCCCCGCATCTCGATGCGGGGGCACAGAGTCCGATCCGGAGCACGGGCTCGCGTCCTCGCGGGAGCCGCGGTTGTCGTCGCGGTCGGGTTGACGTGGTTGGCGCTGCCGAGCGCCCTGGTCGCGCGGCCCGGCGCGTCTGGCGCTGCCTGGACGGCGCCTGGTGCTCCGACCGGTCCTTCCCACTCGGTGAGACTCGCTCGGCCGAGGCCCTGCAAGCTCGGGCATGTGCGCTTGCGCTGTCCGGACATCCTCATGTCCGCTCCCTCGCTCCTGCATATCGACCGCAGCACCGAGCCCGGGCGTGTCCTGCTGCGCGCGGCCAGTGCGCTCAACAATCGCGGGGCAGGGCCGCTCGAAATCCGCGCTTTTCGCAACCGGCGGGGACGGATGGTCGTCTACCAGGGGATCTACGACCGCCGCGGCCGGCGTCATCTGTTCCGCACCCCGGCCACGCTCGTGTACAAGTACGTGCCGGGCGAACGCTACGAGTATGGGAGCGTCGGGGGCGCCAGCTACTGGAAGTTCAAGCACGCAGCCGCGTTCCAGCTGTGGTCGATCGACGCCCACTATCGCGCGGTGCGGCTCGTGCGGACGGGCCCGAAGGTGGACTACTGCCTGCGAGATCTGTTCCGCACCCACCCGTCGAGCCGCTCGCCGAGCTCCCCGGTTTACCCCGCTTGCAATCAGAACCCCGCTATCCGACGCGACGTCCTCGGGACCTCCGTCGGCTGGACGGACGCGTATCCGTATGAGTATCCCGAGCAGTGGATCGACGTGACCGGCCTGCGCGGCCGGTTCGCTTACGTGCAGAGGGCTGACCCCGACAACCTGCTGAGAGAGTCAAATCACCGTAACGATGTCTCCGAGACGTATGTTGCGTTGCCCTCTGGGCGCGTGCTGGGGCATCGTGTGGGCGTCTCGGAGCCATGATCGCGGCATCGTGGCGCCATTCCCGTGAAGATGATTGGACGGATGTCTCTGGCTCCGGAGGCGACTGAAGGGCGGTTCTATCCCCGAGGCCGGCGCCGGCTCGAGTCCTCGCGAGGCTCGCCCAGATAGGACTCGACCAGTCTCCGCGACGCGCGCGCCAGCCACCCCTCGGTAATCACCTCGTCCAGATCCGTCACCGTTATCTCATCCAGTCGCACGAGGATCGCCGGATAGCCATCGAAGTGCGGTGTTGTGAAGAACACACCGGATCCGTCGGCGAGCAGTGCCTCCTTGGCGCCGATGTGCTCGACCCTCGCGCCCAGGATCGGCCCGTCCGGAGCGTCGTCGCCGAGCGCCTCGATTTCCTTTGGGCGCAGCGGACGCTCCCACACGAACAGTTTGTCGTGCACGCGCCACTGACGGCCACTGCGCGCCACGCGTTCATCGGTCTCGGGTAGCGCAAGCGCGATCCTGCGAACGTCGTCCCAGGTGGCCATTCCATCGCTCACACTAGCTCCCGCCGGGAAGTCCACCGGCGCTTTCAGACCCCGTTCGGGCGCACGCCCCGATCGGTCGTCTCCCCCCAAACGGTCGCGATCAGCGAGCGGGCGCCGCCGCGGTTGCGATGCTCGCACAGGTAGATGCCCTGCCAGGTCCCCAACGCGGGCCGTCCCTCGCTGACCGGCAGCGTCAAAGTAGGTCCGAGCAGCGAGGCCTTGATGTGTGCGGGCATGTCATCGCTGCCCTCCAGGGTGTGCGTCCACAGCGCGCTGCGCTCGGGCACGGCGTCGCTGAACCAGGCCTCGAAGTCGCGGCGCACCTCCGGGCTTGCGTCCTCGTTGAGCGTCAGCGATGCCGAGGTGTGCTGGATCAGCAGGTGCAGCAGCCCTACCGTCACCTCTTGGAGCTCGGGCAGCCGGGAGAGCACATCGTCCGTCACGAGGTGGAACCCACGCGGGCGGGGATCGAGCGTCAGTTCACGTTGCAGCCACATGACCGCATACGGTACGCGCGGAGTCGGTCTCCGCGATCGCGCTCTTGCGGATGAGGGCGGCAGCTGATCGTCCGACTGGCCCAGTATCCCGAACCTCAAGATTGAGAGTCAGGCGACCGAGTAGAGGGTTGTGACTATGTGTCTGGACGAAGCGGAGCGTCGAATGCTTCGCCAGAAGGTTCGGACAGCGACGCTCGAAAGCTTGCGGGCTCTTGGCGGCGGAGCCCAACGTAAACAGGTTCTAGATTGGGCGCTAGCTCACGGTGGTTTTACCTCGCGCGAGCTGGCGGCGCCGTCACCCGAGAAGGCCGTCGAGCAGTACCCGCGATTAGTCGACTACTACCTCTCCTGGGCGCTCACCAACCTCAAGCGCGATGGCCTGGTCGAGAACCCGAAGTGGAGCACCTGGAAGCTGACGGGCATAGCCCTCACTGCCACGGCAAAACCTGTCGCCGAGGCGGTCAGCGCCAAGCGGTTGGCCGAGCTTCGCGCGATGCCATATCCGCTCTACCTGAGGACACCCGAGTGGCGGCGGACCCGTGCGGCGGCGTTGCTACGCGCCGGCAACTGCTGCTCGCTCGACGCAAAGCACATCGACGGTCTGGAGGTCCACCACAATACCTACGAGCGCCTGGGGGCTGAGCTTACGACCGACCTGGTAGTCCTCTGCCATTCCTGCCATCAGCTGCACCACAAACAATATGGTCGTCCGCGTCGCAAGCAATCAACTAAACCGGCCAAGCGACGCAAGCCATCGTTGCTTCGGCGGCTGTTGAAGAACTGAGAGCAGATGCCGCCGAGGGGTGGCGGACTCGCGTCAAGCAGATAAGGCGACCTTGTCGGATGCGCCGATTTCACCGGGGTTAACTTCGCCCAGGCGGCCTCCTTCGACGGAGTGACATTCAGCGGGCCGGCCCGCAGACAGAGCGAGCCCGGCTGACTCCAAGCCCGGCGGCGAGCCGCCGCGCTGTACGCGCGTTGAGTCGACGCAGCGATCGGACGGGCACGGAGATCTTGCTCTTGATTTTAGGCATTGCGATGTATAACATCTTGAATCGAGATGATCAACAGGCCGATTAGGGATTCGGAAGCAGCCGACCAGCTCCTCCACGCTCTCGACGAACAGCTCGCTGCGCGTGGCGAGTCCTACACCCTCGCCGTCGTCGGCGGTTCGGCGCTGCTGGCGCTCGGCTTCATCTCACGGCCTACGAGAGACGTTGACGTACTCGCGATCGTCGAGAATCGCGAGTACGTATCAGCGCAACCGCTCCCCGCCACCTTGCTCGATGCCGCGCGCACCGTCGCCCGCGACTTCGGGCTGCCCGATGCGTGGTTGAACCCGGGCCCCACTTCGCTGCTCGACCTTGGGCTGCCCGACGGCTTCTATGAGCGGGCGCAACACCGGATCTACGGCCCCGGCCTGAAGATCCTGTTCGCCTCACGCGTCGATCAGATTCATCTGAAGCTCTACGCGACAGTCGACCAGGGAGCGGGCAAGCACCTCGAAGATCTGGAAGCGCTGCAGCCCACCGACCAGGAGCTGCTCGACGCCGCCCACTGGAGTCGCTCGCACGATCCATCGGAGGGCTACCTCAATGTCCTCAAGCGGGTCCTGGCCCACTTCGGAGTCGACAGTGGAAATCTCGACCCTTAGCCACCGGCTCAGCGAGCAGCTCGTGGCGTTCGCCTGGGATGAGTGGGCGCAGATGGGGGTGCTCGCCACGCCGCACCGACGCAGCCCCTGGGCGCAGGACCCCGAGGCGCTGATCGTCTTCACCCTCGAGGTCGCGCGCGCCGACGCCCGCCTGTTCGACGAGCTGATGGACTGGATGCTCGTCAACGAGCCGCTGCTCAGCGTCCGGCGCCTGCGCGCGGTGTGCATAGACAAGACCGATCGCGCGCTCACGGCGGCGGCGCTGGGATGGCTCGCTCACCAGCGCCCCCGAGCACGTCTCGGCAATCGGGGACCGACAGTGGCCGCGACACCGCTTCAACCGCTGTTCCGCCTGGGCGGTCCGGTGCGAGAGACAGACGAAGACTTCGCCGCCGCCGGATGGATCCGCCCGCCCCTGACCCCTTCTCACAAGTCCAGCCCACCGGACCCGATCGCGCCGATCAACCTCGCCTTCCGGCTGCGCCAGATCCTCGGGGTCGGCATCCGCGCAGAGGTCGTTCGCGTCTTGCTGACCATTGACGCTCGGTGGATCAACGCCCAGACGCTGGCCCGGTCTACGGGCTACGCCAAGCGCAACGTCCACGACGCGCTCGCGGGCCTCAGCAAGGCCGGCGTGGTGTCCGCATTTGCCGTCGCGGGCGAACAGCGCTACACGGTGGATCGGCGCGCATGGGCGGCCCTGCTCGGCTGCTCACCCGAGGAGTTGCCATCCGGTCGTGACTGGCCTCAATTGCTTGGTGCCCTCAGTCGCATTCTCCGCTGGTTCCATCAGCCCGAGCTCGCGACCATGTCGGATTATCTACTCGCGAGCAGCGCCCGCGACCTGGTCGAAGCCATTCGCCCTGACCTGGCATTCGCCGGCATCCCTACCGACCTCAGCCCGTCGCCCGAGAACACGTTGGGCGAGCTCGAAGTGGTCATCGAGTCTGTGCTGGTGACCTTGAATGCCCGCCCCGGCGCTAATGAACGGATACGGGTGCCAAAAAGTGGCGGTGCTTAGCATGACTTGTCGTAGTTAGCACGACTCTTGGGTCGCAGAGGGCCAATGAGCCGGCCCACGCCTCATCGCTGCGCGCGTAGGATCTGCCGATGAGCGAGCTGCGCAAGGCGAATGTACTCGGCGCGACGTTCTCCTACGACGACACCGACCCCGCCGGCTATCGCTCTGGCGTCGCCCAACTCGACAAGGCGGTTGGCGGCGAGGCGCTCGCGGTTAAGGCCTTCGAGCTTCCCCCGGGGCAGAGCGTTTGCCCGTACCACTACGAGTACACGGAGGAGTGGCTTTTGGTGCTTGAGGGTGCCGTCCTTGTGCGCATGTCACAGGGCGAGCAGGAGCTCACGGCGGGCGAGATCGTCTGCTTCGCACCCGGCCCTGCTGGGGCCCACAAGGTGAGCAACCGCACCGAGCAGACGGCGCGGATCGTGATGTTCTCAAGCGCGCGCAAGCCGGCGGTCGCGGTCTATCCCGACAGCGACAAGATCGGCGTCTGGCCGGACAACGACGACGAGGATCACATGATGTTGCGGCGCGAGGACGGTCGGGTCGGGTACTACGACGGCGAGCGCTGACCGGTCTCGTGATGGCGCAGGAGTAGAGGTGGGCTAAAGTCGAGCAGGGCCGATTGTAGGCCCCAGCATGGGCGGAGCTTAGCTCGGGATCAAGGGAGTCTCCAGCTCCGGCGGCGAAGCGACCGAATTGCCTGGAGCGAGCCGCCGGGACCCGCGAAGTTGGTTGCAGCTTGTGCCGAGGCGCAGTACGATCGGCGTGGCAACCAAGGGGGGGTTATTTTGTCGGCAAGCGTGTCGGATTCTGAATTGAAGGCGCGCCATCGCGCTATGTGGGCGTCGGGCGATTACCCGTCGATGGTCGAGACGTTCCTGCTGCCGTTGGGCCCAAGGCTCGTGCAGGCGTGCGGTATTGGCCCCGGGATGAGTGTCCTCGACGTCGCCGCAGGGACCGGCAACGCCGCGATACCCGCGGCGCAGACGGGCGCGGAGGTGACGGCCAGCGACCTGACGCCGGAGATTATGGAGGCGGGCCGTCGCCTCGCCGAAGCCGAGGGCCTTACGCTCGCGTGGGTCGAGGCCGACGCCGAGCACCTGCCGTTCGAAGACGCGTCGTTTGACGTTGTCATGTCGTCGATCGGCGCGATGTTCGCGCCCCACCACCAGGAAGTTGCCGACGAGCTCGTGCGCGTGTGCCGACCGGGTGGCACGATCGGGCTGCTGAGCTGGACCCCCGAGGGGATGATCGGCGCGCTGTTCCGGACGATGGGGCCGTTCGCCCCGCCGCCTCCACCCGGAGCACAGTCTCCACCGCTCTGGGGCAGCGAGGAGCACGTCGCCGACCTGTTTGGCGCCCGCGTCGACTTCCACACGTTGAAGCGCGAAATCCTGGAGATCACGGCCTTCGAGCATCCGCGTGACTACGGCGAGCACTTCAAGGCGCGCTACGGCCCGACGATCGCCGCCCAGGCGAACGCGCGCCGGACTGAGCGCGAGGCGGAGTTCAACGAGGCGCTCGACCAGTTCTGCGATGAGTGGAATCGCGGCACGCCCGACCGAGCGCGCTTCGAGAAGGAGTATCTGCTCGCGGTCGGCACGCGGGCGTGACGACGCGGTTGCGCGGCAACGGGCTGGCGGTCCACCGATGGGACCGGTAGTGACTGCTGCTCTTCCCGCAATGCGCTAGTGGGTCGCCACGTTTGAATGAGTGTCGCTTGTCGTTCCAAGCGGCAACTTGAGTGGGCCGCGCGGAACGCGGGTCAGGCCATTATTGCGGGTGGCGGCTTGGCACGGCCGCGGGCGATGGCGCGTGGCCGGTCGTCTGAGTGACGACATCGACCCAGCTCTCCGGCTGGTCGATGTGGAGCATGTGCGCGGCACCGGGCAGCGAGACCATCCGCGCCTGGGGCAACAAGCTCATGACGAACCCATCGGCCCTCGCAAACGCCGGGTCGCTGAGGTCGCCCTCGATGATCGTCACTGGGCACGTGATCGAGCGGATCGCCGCTCGCGTGGGGGTAGGGACGGATCATTTGATCCATCTCGCGCAGGGTGGTGGGGGCGTTGGCGAGCATCTGCGCGCGCCACGCCTCCGGGAGGGCGTCGAACGCGTTGCCGCCCGTCTTGTAACCACTCGCCCACCGGTACATCTCAAGCGCGGCCGACGCAGGGTCACGGCGCACATATCTGTGGAAGCCCGAGCGCACCGCCATCGCAAGCGCGCCGCGCGTCGGGTGCGTCGTTAGATGCACCGCCGGCTCGGCCAAGATGAGCGCCGCAACGCAATCGGGGAACGAGGCAGCCAGGTCAAGGGCAAAAACGCCACCGCCGCTCCAGCCCACTACCGTCGCGGGCGAAGCACCGAGGGCCTTCAGCAGCGCGGCGGCGTCACGAGCGTGTTCTGCGAGCCCTCCGTGAGGTGCGGGCGAGGAGCGTGCGAAGCCGCGCCGGTCATAAGCGATGACGCGATACGCGCGTGCAAGCCCATCGAGCACCGGGGACCAGATGTCGGCATACGCGCCGGTCCCGTGCACGAGCAAGAGCGGCGGCCCGCTTCCCCGCTCCTCGTAATGCAGGACTGCCCCATTTACCATCTCACTCGCCATTACCGCACTACCGTATCGGACTCATCATCCTCGGCCAACTCCACGCACGCGCCAACTGGCAGAAGCTCAGTTAGTCAGCGCGATGCAACCACTGGCCGATTTGCAGGGAAACAAGGAATGGGCGCGGCGGGTTTCGAACCTGCGACCTCTCGCGTGTGAAGCGGGAGTGGCTCGACTGAGCTACAGGTCCAAAACCAGCCAATTTGCAGGGATTGTCTGGGCGTAAAGCGAGCTATCCGCTCCGAGCTCGTAGCTGAATATACCCGGAAAATACGGATTCATAGGGCGGGTTTCGTCCTTGGTGGACGAAACCCGCTCCGCCGCCTGTGCTCGCACCGCCGGGCGGCTTCGGGTCCAAATCGGTAGAGGGTCGCCGACGACCGCGTCTTGTCTACGGCTTGCTCGGGAGCCCGAGTGTGGCCGCGTGTTCGCGCAGGTAGTCGCGCAGGTAGGGGAGTGCGAACTCGACGCGGCCGTGCCCGGCGGGTTTGATCAGCTCGAGTGCGAGCAGTCTGAGTCGATACTGGCTCGTGTAGTTCGAGTTGGCGCCGAGTCGTCGCCCGATATCGGCGAGAGTCGATGGTCTGTCATCTTGCGCCATCGCGAGGAGGAAGGACTTGGCGACATCGGACGCGTCGGCAAGCGCGGGTGCGTGCACCAACTGGCCGAGGCGTCGTTTCGCCGCGTCGATGCCCGCGTCTGCGTGCTCGAGCGTGATCGTCGGCGAGTCGCCGGCGGCGCGCCATACGCGGTCGCCGACCAGCTGGATCATGAACGGGTACCCGCTCGTCGCAGCGACCATCGCCTCAAGCGCGTCCTCTGTGATTGTGCGTCCGGCGTTTACGATCGGTTGCTCGAGCGCCTGGCGTACGGCCGCGGGATCGACTGAGCCGAGGTGGCGGCGGTCGGCGCGGCGCAGGAACGTCATCAGCTCGTCGGCGAGGACCTCGTCGATTGCGGCGGGCAACGAAGCCGCGGCAAACGCGAACTCGCGCTGCTCGCGGATCATGTGCTGCGCGACCGTGCCGAACTCGCGCAGCTCGGCGACGGGCTGATGGTGGAGCTCGTCGAGCGTGATGAGAAGCCCGCTCTCCGTTTCCTTCAACAGGTCGGTCAGCAGCTCGACCTTGGAGCGGAACGAGAGTGTCCTTGCGTGTCGCTCGACTCTCGCCCAGTCGAGCCGGCCGAGGTTTGCCGGAAGTCCGAAGCCCGTCAGATGGCGGCGCACAGCCTTGGGGTCGTGATCGGCGAGCACCCTCGGCAGGTGGTCGTCGGAGAGGCGCGCTATAAAGCCAGGGGTCGCGGTCTCGCTGACGACAAGCCAGCCATGGGAACGGGCCTCGGCCTCAACGGCGTTGAGCAAGACCGTCTTGCCGGTACCCCGCGCCCCTGAGTAGATGGTCGCGCGCCCCGGCGCGCCCGGCCCATCCTCGAGCGCCTCCGCGAACTCCTCGATCAGCTCCCCGCGCCCAGCCAGGATCGGCGGCGAGGCTCCGAACGTCGGCGTGAACGGGCTACGAGGTGCCACGCCGAGAGCATAGCCGTGCCGCGTTAGTTCTCGTTAGTTTTGTTAGTTCTCGTTAGTGCTGGGCTGTCGCGTCTCGGCAGTTCAGGCGTCGCTGACGTCGCTCAACGTGGCGTCGAAGCGTGGGTTTCGTCCAGTTTTGTCCACCGCCGAAAATACGGCCACATACAGCCAAAAACGACTATTCATGACAACCGGTGTGCCGGCCGGTGTACAGCGGCGCATGTAGCCAAAGATGCCACTTTGCAGGCATTTTGCGAGCAAGCGAGAGCTGGTCGCGCACCGCTGTGGTAGCTCAGCGGCAGGGCGCTTGTTTGGGGCTATCCCATTCCTTGGCTGGGCCACGCCGCCAAGAAAGTGCTTATTTGCAGGGACTTTCATGGGCGCGGCGGGTTTCGAACCTGCGACCTCTCGCGTGTGAAGCGAGCGCTCTCCCACTGAGCTACGCGCCCTGGACGGGTCAATATACCCATAGACAGCGGGGTTCCTGCGCCTACTTGGTCTCGCGCTCGATCGTCTCCGAGGGTGTCTCGGAGGCTCGTCTGCCAATAACTGCCACTTCAGCACCCTCGATGAGCGCCCGGAGCTGGACCTTCTCGTCGTCCTCGTCGCTTACGGCCCAGGGGCTTCCGCCGGATGCGCAACGTATGCTGCAGCCGTGCACGTTCACGTCGAGGGTGCCAAGTGATACCAAGCAGATGACCATCGCGCTAGCTTGTGGTGTCTTGAACTGGCATTCAGAATGGTCGAATAGAAGTCCGCTGTTGCAGGGTTGTCCGCTACAACAATGCGTGCTCTTATGACCTCGCCGCACGAGCCCATCGTCGACTTCTTGAATCCGCCCGTGGCGGAGGTTTCTCTGGGCGTCCAGCTCGCGGGTGCTGCGCTCGATGCTTCGCGCGCGATCAGCGCGTTCTTTCCAACCATCCAGCAGCGCTACCCAAAGATCGTGCCGCAGCCACCGTTGCCGCCGATCGAAGAAAGCTTCGAGATCCCGACACAGCCAATGGTCGCGTTCCAGTTGTTCGGCGGACCCGAGGCGCAACGGTGGCTGTTTACCAGCGAGGACGACTTGCAACTGCTACAGCTGCAGTCTGATCGCCTCTCCTACACGTGGCGCAAAGAGGAATCGGACGCGAGCTACCCGCGGTATGGGCACGTGCGGAACTGCTTCGAGGAGGCGTACAAGTCCTACCTCGGTGTCGCCGAGGGCGACGTGCACGCTCCCTGGTGCGAAATAGGCTACGCCAACCCGATCATGCAGCCTGAGGGCCAGCCTCGCCCAGACCTCTCCTCGTTGCTGAAGCGTGTTGTGCCGCAGGAGTTGTCGGGGCTGCCGGGGCCGTTCAACACAGGGCTTGAGGAACGTTTCCAGCTGGAGCGCGAGGGCGCGCCGTACGCTCGCTTCTTCATCCAGGTCCAAGCGACGGTCGCGCGGCCCCGTCGGCTCGGCTACACGATCACGCTCACGATGCGTGGCCGACCCGCATCGCCGGATCTTGACGGCGTCCTAGCGTTCTTCGATGAAGGCAGAGAGCGGATCGTGACCGCGTTTCGCGACATCACGACGCCTGAGCGTCACGAGGAATGGGGACGGCGGCAGTGAGCCCGCTCCCACCAGTCGTTCCGCCGCCGGAAGCGCTGCCCGTGCGGTCAGCGCGGATCGAGGCCCCGGTCCGGCAGTGGCCTGTGGCCGGCGACCGCGCCGAAGGGCCGGATGTCTACAGGGTCGTTGCCCCTGACGCGTCGCCGTGGTACAGCGGGGCGCTCAAACGGATCAGCGGCCTCACCGCACTCGCCGTCGGCTGGAACGGCTATGAAGCCCGGGAAGTGAAAGCCGACATGGCGATCGACGCAGCCACATTCCTGACCAGGGTGGCTTTCCCTGGGATGGCCGCGCCGTCGATCACGCCCTTGGCGGATGGCGGTGTGCAGATCGAGTGGCACCGAGGCGGGCTTGACATCGAGGTCGCGTTCTCCGACGAGGACCCCGGCGTCTACATCGTGGACCGCCAAGGTGGTGAGGTCGAGCTGCCGCTGTCGGAGGCCGTGTCAGCGATCGCGAGCTACTGGCCGCGCTTGCAAGAGTTGTGATCTCTGAAGACGCAGCGGTGCCGGCAGATACGAGCCTCTTCCGACGGGTGCATCCGTCCGAGATCGTGTGGGACGACAACGACGGCTGTCCGCGGCCAGGGAGCGGCGTGTTCAAGGATCCCGAGATGTCGGTCCACCTTGGCGATGTACTACAGGACGAGGGCCGCGAGCCCGAGACGGTGCTGGCCGCCAAACCGACGTACTCCCTCGTCTCGCTCACGACAGCGTTCGTCGAGTCGGAGCAGCAGGAGGTTCGCCGCCGACCGATCGATGAGGACCCGTCGCACGGCGAGGTGTGCGGCGAGAAGCCTCGAGCGCGGCGACGGTTGTTTGCGCGAACGGCGGAGTTTGTCGTGCTCAACGAGGATGCCCTCGACGCAGAGGTGCTGGCGAAGATGCGCCCTGCAGTGGCCGACGGTGCCGAGTAGGCAACCGCACTTTCCGTAAGCCGAAGGGCCCGCGTCGCGCGCCGGTCGTTCGGCGAGTCGTGAGCGCCAGCCCGTAGCGCGCGAACGTGTCGTCGCCCGCGGGCCACGCTGGAAACTCTCATCGAAGCAAGTCCAGGAGAATCCTTTGTATTGAAGTGGGATTCTGGGCTATGCGGCTTTGCGCTCCGTCGTCTCCGAAGTCTCAGCATCTCGTCTACCAAGAACTGCCAATTGGCCGCCCTCGATGAGTGCCCGGAGCTGCTGCTTCTCGTCTTCGCCCCGGCGCATCGCCTGACGGTAGACCCGCAGCGCGAGTGCCGGGTCCGTGTGGCCCATTTCGTCCATGACCACGCCGGGGTCCTCACCGAGTGCGTACAGCAGCGAGCAGAACGTGCGGCGCAGCGAGTGCGGGGTGATGCGCTGCGGGAGCGGCACCGAGTCCAGCTTGGCGAGGTTCGTGTTCGCGCGCTCCACGGTCCTCCTGAGCACCCGCGAGCGGAAGTTGTTTGGGCTCGACCGACCGCCGGTGAGCGTCGGGAACACGAACCCGTCCGGTGTCGCCTGGGACCGGCGGGCACGCACGGCGACCAGCTCGTCTCTGAGTGCTCCGCGGAGCTTCACGCGGCGTCTGCCGGCATCGGTCTTTGCCTCCCCGACGTGCAGCCATCCGGCCGCGAGGTCCACGTCTCGCCAGCGCAGCGCGCACAGCTCTCCGATCCGCAGTCCGGCGAACGTGAGTGTGGCGAGCATCGCGCGCCGCTCGATGTGCCGGCACGCTGGGTGCGCCTCGCGGTCCAATTCGCCCGCGGCGTCCAGCAGAGCTTCGATCTGCGCGGCAGTCTCCAGATAGCTGCGGCGGGGTGCGCGTTCGCGGACCCGGCGTCCTCGTCCCTTCGCGGGGTTGCGCGCAATCAGCTCTCGCTCGACCGCGCCCTCCAGGATCACGCCGAGCAGCGTGACCGTCATATTGATCGACCGCGGCGAGAGTGGCTTGTCCTCGGCGAGCTTGCCGGCGATGTAGCGCTCGACCTGATCGAAGGTGATTTGACCCAGACGCAAGCCGCCGAAGAACGGCAGCAGGTGCGACTCCAGCCGCCAGCGGTAGTCGAGTCGGGTGTTCTCGGAGAACTGACGCTCGTTGCGGACCCACCACTGCTCCGCGAGCTGATGAAACGTCGGGACCGGCTCGGGCTCCGGCGGAGTCTCAATAGCCGGGGGTGGCTGCCACGTGCCACGCTCCACATCAGACATCACGTGTCGCAATTCGCGCTCCGCTTCGCCGGCCGAGACGGCGCCGAGCGACACGAATCGCCGCTTGCCGTAGGCCGTGAACCGGAGTGCCCGGTAGGTTCGGCCGTCCTTGCCCGCGTGCTCGATGACCTTGCCTGTCGCTGGACGGGCCATCACACATCACCACGTTCGGTCAGTGATCGCTCGATACTCTGAGCGAGTCGCATGACCCTTGCCTCCAACTCGGCGTCCTGCATGAGAGCCGAGAGCGGCAGACCAAGTGCAAGAGCGAGGTCGGAGAGCTTGCCGCATGACGGGTTGCGCTCACCCCGCTCGATACTGGAAACGTATGTCGGGTGAAGATCGGCGCGCAGCGCGAGGTCTTCGATCGACAGATCACGCGCTCGACGCAGACGGCGCAGGACACGCCCCAGCTCGGCGGAGTCAACGCGCACGCAGACGCTCGATCGCCGCGCGTCCGTGACCGTCAGAGAGTGGCCGTTCATGGCCGTTCTCTGAGGGCGTCGGCTTGAGCTTCGACGGCGGCGACGAACTCGCCGAGCGGTTGGCCGGGCTGCGCGCCCATAGCCTTCCGTGATGGCTTCGGTCAGACATTCGATGTCTGGTGAAGGGGGCCGGGGCGGCACGGAATAGCACGCTGGCGTTGAGAGGCTGGCTACGGCGCGATGTCTTTGCCTGCGACTCGCGCTCTGATCCTCACTGCTTCCACACTGGCGCGAGACTGGCGCGCACGTCAGGGTGATGCGCCCTTGAATCTGACCGTCCCAGCGCGCCGCACCGCGGCCTCGATGAACGCGGTGCTGGACCGTGCGAAGTTGTCGCCCGCTGCGGCGATGAGGTCCAGTGACGCCGCGAAATCATGCTCCCTGTCGAGTAGTTCGACCTGCTGCCACATGGCGTGCATGGCAGCAGCCGCTCCCTGCGCTGCTACCGCTATCGGGTCGTTCCCGCCGAGCCGCACCTGTAGGCGCATCGTCAGAGCGAGTAGCTGTAGCCCGATCTCCTTAGCCGGGTCCGCCGTCTCCTTCACCTGCTGTTCGAGCGTTGAGCGAATGTGGCGGGCGGTCTGTGCAAGCAGGACCATTTCGTCTCTCGCGGTGCGGCCGCGGTCGAGCGCGACCGCAAACTCGTCAAGGAGTAGCCGCAGGTCCGTCAGGTCGGCAAGCTCGCGGGCGTGGTCAAGTTGCCGCTTCTGTCCCTTGCTACGGGCGTCGAGTTCTCGCTTCTGCCGGTCAGTCTCCGCTGACAAGCGCCGACTCGTCGTGTAGATAGTCACACCCGCAAGCCCAAGCCCGACGAGAAGCGTGGCACCTGCTGTGATCCCAGCTACACCTTCTGCGGTGGCAAGCACGAGCAACGACGCTAGGCGACTCATCGGACGCTCATCCCACGACGCTGGGCTTCTGCCAGGAAGCCCACGCGGCTAGACTTGACGTGTCCTCAACGAAGGGAGGTTCTGATGCTGGAGCACATCCTGAGGACGCCGGAAAACCCATACGCGGGATAACCACGCCCATCCGGCTGCCCCGGAGTCGGTCGAGCAGGACCGGGGGAATTGGGACTATGACGTGGCCTCGCGGCATGGCGAGCCGAACTTTGCGGACTGTCGGGTGCCTGCTCCCCCGACGGTCCGTTATCCAGGCATCGTCCTGGCGGGACCGGCCTAGATGTCCTGCGGGCAGGCCAGCGACGGTCTGCGAGGGCCAATTGGCAGCCCTGCCACAATCGCGCGGAATCGCCCCCAATCCGCCACTATGTGAGCCGCTGGCCCCGATGTGCTGGGCGCGGCGAAACCCGCTATCCATGCGGGATTCTGGCCCTCAGCATCCAGCGCCCTGAGCCGCGTGTGAAGCGAGCGCTCTCCCACTGAGCTACGCGCCCTCTGTCTTGAGTCTATTGGGCGCGACGTGCGTGCATCGCCGAGCGTCGAGCAGGCATGCTTCGGGCGATGAACCGCGAACGCTGGATGGCCATGTGCTTTGCGATCGGGGCGAGTTGCTTTCTGATCGGGCCGTTCCCTGGCTATGCGAGCCTCGTCGGCGAGACGGCCGATGCGATCACGTTCTTCGTCGGCTCGATCTTCTTCACGGCCGGCGGGGGGCTGCAGAGCTCGCTGGCCTTTGCGCATCGCCATGTACGCGGGACCGGCCGGGCGGCGTGGCGTGCCGCGGCGATCCAGTCGGCTGGGACGCTGTTCTTCAACGTGACCACCTATCGCGCGATGCACGTCGCCCTGTCGAGCTCCGAGTACAACCGGCTCGTATGGCGCCCCGACGCGCTCGGGTCGGTCTGCTTCCTGGTCTCCGGTGCGATCGCCTATCGCGTGTCCGCGCGGCGCGGTTGGTTGCCGGTGCGCAGCGGGTCCGGCTGGTGGCAGCCGGCTGTCAATCTGCTTGGCTGCGTCTTCTTCGGCGTCTCGGCGGTAGCCGGACATGTCGTTCCGTCCAGCGGCTCGGTGCTCGATCTGGCGGCCTCCAACTTCAACACCTCGCTCGGCGCGGCCTGCTTCCTGGCCTGTGCCCTGGCCACGCTCGGATCGGCACGGCCGGCGAGGTCTTTGCGAGAGTCCCGGCAAGTGCGATCGGCGTGACCGCTGGTGTGGGTAGTCCGTCAAAGGGCTATGACCCCAGTCGTACCCCCACATGCGGATGCAGGCGCGCGTTCGCTTCGGAGTAGACGCCGGCGAGCGCATCGACTTCGGTCTGGGTCAATGCGCGCCCAAACGCCGCCGGGCCTCCTAGTCGCTGGTAGCCGTCAGTCAGGTGCTTGCCGATCTGGGCGAGGTCGAAGTGGCCGTCGTAGACGCTCTCGATGTACAGCCCCACGTTTTCGCGCGCGAACCGTGCGTCTAAGGGTGAGCCGTGTTCGATCTGATCGATCGCCGCGCCGGTCAGCGTCCAGCCGCGCGTGGTCAGGCCGATGTAGTTGCGGAACATTCCCGCAAGTCCCGCGCCGGGGCCGGTCAGAGAGTCCGCCTGCGCTTCGCCCAGCATCGGTGGTGTCGGGACGTGGGCGGCGCTCGTCGCGGCTATCGCCACCGGCACGCGCGTGCTCGCCAACGCTCCGGCGCCGGTGGGCAGTCCGTTGGCGATCAGCGGCCACGCCCGCTTGGCTGCCGCCACCTCGATCGCGACGGGGCGCTCGACGCTCGCCAGGGCTCTACTGACCGCGACGAGGTCTTCGCGCTGGAGCCTCAGTTCGGCCGGTGTCGAACCGGCGCCGCCGCAACCGGACAATGCACCCGTGACGAGGACGCACAGCAGTAGTCCGATCAGTCCCGTCCCCGCGTCGCGCGTGGCGACGCGGGGTGTCCTGCGCGTCCGGATGTGGCCCAGGCCGCCCACGGCTGAGGGCCCTAGCCGCACGCTCCCTCTTGGACCAGGCCTACGCGCTCAGCAGATCGACGATGAATATGAGCGTTTCGTTCGGCGGGATCGACGGTGGCGAGCCTTTTGCGCCATAGCCGAGCGCTGAGGGGATGATGAGTTCACGCCGTCCGCCGACCTTCATGCCCACGACGCCCTGTTCCCAGCCGGGGATGACCTGGCCTTTGCCGAGCGTGAACGTGAACGGTTCGTTGCGTTTCCATGACGCGTCGAACACTTTGCCGGTCTTATACAGCGCGCCTACGTAGTTGACCGCGACCGCGCTGCCGGTTTTCGCTTCGGCGCCGGTGCCTTTGACGATTTCCTTGGTCACGAGCTTGGTCGGCGCAGGACCGCTCGGCGGGGTGATATGCGGTTCTTTGGACAGCGGGCCGCTCGTCGGCGTCTTTGCCGAAGCGCCGGTCGCGCCGGTCGGGCCTGTCGAGGCGCTGCTGTTGGCAAGCGCTTCGTCGGCCTTGTTCTCTGCGCCGACCGTGATCGTGCTGGAACTGCCGGAGCTGCCGCAACCGGCGATCAGGGCGCTCGCGCCGAGCGCGGCAAGGCCGAAGCCGATGCGTCGAGTGCGGGCTCGATGGAGCCGGGTGGGAACATCGCTGAAGTAGTTCACGGCCGGGCAGCCTAACGCACCTGAGGCTCTCGCGCTACGATCGTCTCGGACCGTGCTAGGCGGGGATGTAGCGGCGCCCTGAATCCGCAATCCGCTCTAGCGGGGCTGAACTCCCTTCCGAGGGGTGTCCGTCCCGGTCGCCCCGCCGCCGCGGGCGTCGATGGTTCGGGTCCCATGCGGTGTCGGCTTGCGAACCAGGTCAGGTCCGGAAGGAAGCAGCCTTAAGCGATCACCGGCAGGCGCAGCGGGAGCACCCGGACCGGAGTTTGCGGCAGCGATCAGGCACCGGATGCGGAGGCGACGACGAGGGGTGCACGGTCCATCGTGCCTGCCTGGGGCGTCTCTGACTAAACGCAGCGCCTGAAGATCAGCCACGAGCGGTCGGTCGCGGACTCGGTGAACCCAGGTGGCACGCTCACCGCCAGATGTGGGTCGTGGGGATCGAGCACGTAGTCGCGTTCGACCTCCACGCTGGCCGGGTCGACGTAGGTGCCATAGGAGATCTGATTGACCTGTGCGCTGATCACGTTCTTGGGGCTTGTCTTCAAGTAGAGCGCGAGCAGCGGGATCGGCGCATGGTTGGGCACGCCCACGGGGCCGCACCGCAGTCCGATCGCATGCTTGTGTACGAGCGCGACGAGGTCGCCTTCGATCCGCTGCTGGGAGGACAGCGCATCCAGTTGGTGGTGGGCGCTGCGGTACTGGCTGGGCGCGTATGCGACTAGCGCGAGCGCCACGATCAGTCCGCCGGCCATCCACCAGCGCCGCCGCGGATCATCGCGCGCGAGTAGCGTCCAGCCGAACACGCCCGCGCCGCAGAACACGCACAGGATCGCCGCGGCCACGAACGCGTAGCGCGTGTTGATCGGCAGTCCGGCGGCGGCGAACACTGCGAACACGGCCACCGCCACGACGCCCACGAGCGCGCCCAGGCGTGCGCGCGAGCCCAGCCAGAGCAGCGACAGCACCCCTCCGAGCGCGGCTCCGACGAGCACGGGCGGGCGCAATATCTCGCCGATCCGTCGCGGTATGTACTCGGGCACATTCGCGATCCCCGTGACCCGGTCGAGCGTCTGGGCGGTGTGGCGCGTGTTGGTCAGCGACCACAGCGCATCGCCGGTGATCGCCAGATCGCTGAGCACCCACACCAGCGGAGCCGCCGCTGCGAGCAGCGTCAGCCCGGCCAGCTGCCGTCGCGAGCGCGCGGGCGTCCATGTGCTCGTGCCGGCGCCGGCACCCGGCTCATGGGCGATCCGGCGGGCGAGCCAGGCCGGCGTGCGCTTATGCGCGGCGATCCGCCCACGCCAGTCGGGCCAGAGGATCAGGTAGGCCCAATAGAGCCCCGAGAACACCCATGCCTCCGGGCGCAGCAGTCCGGCGAGCGCGAGCAGCGCCAGTACCGGCCAGCCCGCTCGTGGGCGGCGGGACTCCACGAGCAGCGCGCTTAGCACGAGCAGCAAGTACGGGATGTCGACGTACGCGCGCACGCCGTAGGAGAGCACCGGCACGCGCGTGATCAGCAGTAGCGCGCCGAGTGCTCCGGCGGCGCGCCCGAACCAGTGTGAACCCAGCGCGTACACGACCCAGGCGCACGCCGACAGCGCCAAGAAGGCGAGCGCAACGGTGACGTGTACGACGCCCGCCGGTCCGAGCGGCGAGAGCACCACGCCGAGGATCTCCACGAGGGGATGCGGCGTGGGTGCGATCGCGACCCCGTATGCGGGGGTGCTGCCGCGCGAGAGCTGTCCGCCCCAGGCGAGCGCGTACAGCGTGTCGTAGTTGACGAACCCCACCCCGGCGAGCAGCCGCAACACCACCGCTCCGAGCACGATCGCCGCGGGAGCGGTGAGCCGTTTGATCCACACCCTCACGTGCGCGGACGCTATCTGCTCGTGGCGGTCGAGCCCCTCGTGCCTGTGCGTCCCATGCCGTCCAGAAAGTGGATGTGGCGCCGACACCGGGAGGACTCGGGCGCGGTGCTGGCCGTGGGTAGACTCAGCCACGGTGTCGAATCAGCCCCAGCAGTCATCCCTGTATCGCAGGCACCGTCCGCGTACGTTCGAGGAGGTCGTCGGCCAGGAGCCTGTCGTGCGCACGCTGCTGGGCGCCGTGCAGCGCGATCAGGTCCATCACGCCTACCTGTTCGTCGGCTCGCGCGGCACCGGCAAGACCTCGATGGCGAAGATCCTTGCGGCGTGCTTGAACTGCGAGCACGGCCCGACGGTCACACCGTGCGGACAGTGCGACTCGTGCAAGGCGATCGCGCGGGCGAACTCGCTCGATGTGATCGAGATGGACGCCGCCTCGAACAACTCGGTCGATGACATCCGCGAGCTGCGCGACTCGGTTGCGCTGGCGCCCGTGTCGGGACGGCGCAAGGTGTACATCCTCGACGAGGCCCACATGCTTTCGACGGCCGCCTGGAACGCGTTCCTAAAGACGCTCGAGGAGCCGCCCCCGAACACCGTGTTCGTGCTCGCCACGACCGAGGCGCAGAAGGTGCCGGCGACCGTCGTCGACCGCTGTCACCGCTTCGACTTTCAGCGCCCCACGGTCGAGCAACTGGCACAGGTGCTGCGGCGCACCGCCGAGGCGGAGGCGATCGAGATCCCGCCCGAGGCGATCGCCGCGCTCGCGCGCGCGGCCACGGGGAGCTTTCGCGACGCGCTCGGCACGCTAGAGCAGCTGCTCGCCTACAGCGGCTCGACGATCGCCCTGGAGGACGTGCTCGCGGTGCTGGGCATCGCCGACTCGGCCCTACTGGAGCGTACCGTCGATGCGGTCGCCGCCTCCGATGCGCGCGGGGCACTGCTCGCGCTGGCGGAGTGCGCGGACTCCGGGCGCGACGCGAGCTCGTTCGCCTCAGACCTGGAGTCCAGGGCGCGCGAGCTGCTGCTCGTGCAGACGCTCGGCGAGATTCCCTCCGAGTTGGCCCTCACCCCCGAGTCAGACGCGCGACTGCTGGCGCAGGCCGAGCGCGTTCCCCACGCGACGGTCGTGCGCCTGCTGGAACTGATCGGATCGGCTCTGGAGTCCGTGCGTGCGGGCGCGGATGCGCGCACGAGCCTTGAGCTGGCGCTGGTCATCGCCGCCCGCCCCGAGGTCGACGCTTCCACGCGAGCGCTGCTGGCTCGCATCGAGCGGTTGGAGGGGCGAGGAGGAGTCTCCTCGCCGCCCGCCACCGGAGGGCCCGCGCCCGATCGCGGCGCGAGCGCGACGCCCGCGCCCGCAACACCCGCCCCGCAGGGTCATGTCCCATCCGCAAGCCCGCCCGCCCCGGCTCCCCCAGCGCCCGCTCCAGAGTCCGCCCCTGCCCCAGCGGCCACCCCAGCCCCCGCCCCGCCGGCGTCCGTAACCCCCCCTCCCGCACCGCGGTCACCGGGTGAGCATGCGCGCGAAGAGGAGCCAACCTCCGCTGTCCCACCCGTGGAGGACCCCGAGCTCGCTGCGATCGAGCCGCCCGACGCCGTCGCGCCCGTGGTCGAGCCACCGGAGGACTTGCAGTCGGTGGTGGAGCTGTGGCCGGCCGTCGTCGAGTTGGTCGGGGCGGGGCACGCGCTGTGCGGCGCGGTGATCGCCGACACCCGCCCAGTGGAGCTCGCGGGCGAGGATCTGATCGTCGGCTTTCCCACGAGCGCCGCCTTCCTGAAGAAGAAGGCCGAGGACCCCGCCAACCGCCAGATCGTGACCGAGGCGCTGCGTCAGCTAGCGGGCGGGCGTTGGCGGATCTCCTATGAGCTGCGCGAGGACCTCGACGGCGACGCCGGAGGCGCCAACGGCGCACCGCGCGCGTACACCGAGGAGGAGTGGATCGAGCGGTTCAAGTCAGAGCTCGACGCCGAAGAGATCCCGATCGATCCCGCGGTCGGCAGCGAACGAGGAGCGTGATCACGGTGTCCAAACGAACCACCACCTCCAAACAGCGCGGCGGCGCGGCCAAGGGGGCCAAGCCGAACGTGCAGGGGATGATGGCGCAGGTCCAGCAGATGCAGCAGGAGATGGCCGCTGCGCAGGAGCAGCTGGCGCAGGAGACCGTCTCGGCCTCCTCCGGTGGGGGCATGGTGACGGTGGTGGTGACCGGCGATCTGCGCGTAACGTCGGTCACAATCGACCCCGAGGCGGTCGATCCCGAGGACGTGGAGATGCTTGCCGACATGGTCACCGCGGCCGTCAACGAGGCGCTGCGCTCAGCTCAAGAGTTGGCGGCCAGTCGCATGGGCGGGGCCACCGAGGGACTGGATCTCGGCGGGCTCGGCGGCTTGGGACTGCCCGGCTTGCAGCCGTGAGCAGCTACGCCCCGCCCGTCCAGCGGCTCGTGACCGAGCTCTCGAAGCTGCCCGGCATCGGCACGCGCACGGCCCAGCGCCTGGCTTTCCACATCCTGCGCGCCTCCGACGAGGACGCGCTGGGGCTGGCCGACTCCATCCGCGAGGTCAAGGAGCGCATCGGGCTGTGCGAGGTCTGCTTCAACCTCACCGACCAGCCCCGCTGTCGCATCTGCGAGGACACCCGCCGCGATCACACCCTGATCTGCGTCGTCGAGGAGCCCGGCGATGTGATCCCGATGGAGCGCACGCACGAGTACTCAGGCGTCTACCACGTATTGGGGGGAGCGCTGTCGCCGATCGACGGTATCGACCCGGAGGACCTGAAGATCGCCGAGCTGTACGCGCGCGTTGCGTCGGAGACACCGCCGGTCAGGGAGATAGTGCTTGCGACCAATCCCACGACCACCGGTGAGGCGACCGCGCTGCACATCGCCCACGAGCTGCGCGCGCGCGCACCGGAGTTGATCGTCACGCGCCTGGCGAGCGGACTGCCGGTGGGGTCGGACTTGGAGTACGCCGACGAGGTGACGCTCGGCAAGGCCTTCGCAGGACGCCGGTCTTTGTAGTTCCGTTGGCGCATGCGCCAACGGCGAACCCGTACATGTACGGGTTCGTGACCAGGTCGCATGCGACCTGGTCCCCGTGCCGCATGCGGCACGGGCCAACTATCCTCAGCACGTGTCCGACATCGTCGTGATGAAGTTCGGCGGCACCTCCGTCGCCGACGCCACCCGCATTCGCCGCGCCGCGCGTCGCATCGTCGACATGCGCGATTCGGGCGCGCGCGTGCTCGCGGTGCTGTCGGCCAGAGGTAAGACGACCGACGAGCTCATCGGGATGGCCGCCGAGGTCTCCGACACGCCCGACCCGCGCGAGATGGACATGCTGCTGTCCACCGGCGAGCGCATCTCCTGCGCGCTCTGCGCGATGGCCATACACGACCTCGGCCATCGCGCGATCTCACTGACGGGCTCCCAGGCGGGGATCGTCACCGATTCATCTCATACCCGCGCGCGCATCATCGACGTGCGCGCCGATCGCATTCGCTCGGCGCTGGACGAGGACCGGATCGTGCTCGTCGCCGGGTTTCAGGGCGTCTCGACCGACTCCAGCGACGTCACCACGCTCGGACGTGGGGGCTCGGACACGACCGCCGTGGCGCTCGCGGCGGCCGTCGGGGCGGAGGTGTGCGAAATCTACACCGACGTTCCCGGCGTGTTCAGCGCCGATCCGCGCATCGTTCCGAACGCGCGCCGACTGGATGTCGTCTCGTTCGAGGAGATGCTCGAGATGGCCGCCTCGGGCGCCGGCGTGCTGCAGTTGCGCTCGGTCGAGTACGCGCGCAATCACGGCGTGCGCATTCACTGCCGCTCGGCATTCGAAGACTCTCCTGGTACAGTTGTACTCAGCGAGACAGACGCCATGGAGCAGCCTCTCATTACCGCCGTCACCCACTCGACCTCCGAGGCGCAGGTCACGCTCGTGGGTGTGCCCGATGAGCCCGGCGCCGCCGCGCGCATCTTTGAGGCGCTCGCGCAGAGTGGTGTCAACGTCGACATGATCGTGCAGAACGAGCCCACCTCCGCGGGCGGGCAGGCGGAGATCTCGTTCACGATTCCGAGCGAGGATCTGCCTGCCGCTCGCACTGTGCTGCAGCCGCTGGTCGGTGAGGCGTACGCCGAGCTGGTCGCCAACGAGAAGATGGGCAAGGTCTCGATCGTCGGCGCCGGCATGCGCTCGCACCCGGGCGTCGCCGCGCGCGTCTTCAGCGTGCTCGCCGGCGAGGGCGTCAACATCGAGATGATCTCCACCTCGCCGATCAGGATCTCGTGCATCATCCCCCGCGACCGCGTCGATTCGGTCGTGCAGGCGCTGCACTCCGCATTCGAGCTTTCGGGTCCTGAGACGATCGTCGCCGAGCAGACCTTTGTCGCGCGCGGGATTACGTAGAGATGTTACGGATTTGCGCGTGATTTTGAATCACTGAACAACGTCTATCTCCTGTATTTGCGGGAGTTGGACGCCAATCGGCCATATCGTCCAAATGCGTACGAGTGCCATTCCAAAGTGCCCTGAATTGGTGTAGCTTGCACAGCACATGGGTAGCTGTCACGGATCGACGCCGATCGGTGAAAGGCACGGAAGCGGGGGGACGCTGTGAGCAGCGAGTTGGGTTTGGAGGACAAAGCCGAGCATCGCGCCGTCCCCGGTCACACCGCGCTCGAGGGTCCTCAGGATCGCGAGAGCCGCGGCTTCGCGGGCGGAGCGCGCGGTTACGCCGGCAGCGAGCTCCCGATCGCCGATCGCGGCTTCGTCGGTCTGGGTATCAGGCGCCATGCGCCGCTCGAGCCGATCGCCGAGACGGCGCCGCGTCCGGCGGCGGCCACCTACCGGGAATGGCTCTTTCGCCGGGCGCTGCTCGGGGCGGACATGCTCGCGATCGTGCTCGCGTTCGTGCTGACCGTGGCACTGTCCTCGCGCTCGCTGCAGCTCACCTGGATGAGCATCATCGGACTGCCCATCCTGGTCGTGTGCGCGAAGATGCTCGGGCTGTATGACCGCGACGAGGTGCTGCTGCGCAAGACGACCCTCGACGAGGTGCCCAAGCTGTTCGAGGTCGCCACCCTGTGCACGCTCGTGGCGTGGCTCGCCGGTGGGCTGATCGTCAACGGCGCCTTGAACCGGCGCGAGGCGCTGTTCCTGTGGCTGACCCTCACCGCGCTGCTGATCCTCGTGCGCACCCTCGCCCGCGCGCTCGCTCTGCACTTCGCGCCGACCGAGCGCTGCCTGTTCATCGGCGACGCCGAGCTCTCCGAGGCGATCCGCGGCAAGCTGACGACCGATTGCGGCGTCAAGGCGGAGATGGTCTCCCATCTGGATCTCGACATGATCGGCTCGTGGTCGACCGACGCCTGCTCGGGCGCGCGGCTGTCCGAGGTTCGCGAGCTCGCGCGCGAGCTCGACGTCCATCGCGCGATCGTCGCCCCCGACAGCGCCGACGCGGGTGAGATGCTGGACCTGATGCGCACGCTCAAGGCGGTCGGCGTCCGCGTCAGCGTGCTGCCGCGACTGCTCGAGGTGGTGGGCTCGTCGGTCGAGTTCGACGACCTGCACGGCGTGACCCTGATGGGCGTCAGGCGCTTCGAGCTCAGCCGCTCCTCCGCCACGCTCAAGCGGGCGTTCGACCTGGTGGGCGCCTCGCTCATGCTGGCGGCGGCGGTGCCGTTGATGGCGATCATCGCGATCGCCATCAAGCTGGACGGTCCCAGCGGCCCGGTGTTCTTCCGCCAGCTGCGCGTCGGACGCCACGGCCGGCGCTTTTACGTGTTCAAGTTCCGCACCATGGTTCCCAACGCCGAGGCACTGAAGGACGCGCTGCGCGATCGCAACGAGGCGCGCGAGGGCCTCTTCAAGATCGCCGACGATCCCCGCGTCACCCGCGTCGGGCGGCTCCTGCGTAAGAGCGCCCTCGATGAGCTGCCTCAGCTGCTGAACATCGTCAAGGGCGAGATGGGCCTCGTCGGGCCCCGCCCGCTGGTGGTCGAGGAGGATCAGCGCATCCAGGGCTGGCACCGTCGGCGCCTGGAGCTGAAGCCGGGGATGACCGGACCGTGGCAGATCCTCGGCCCGGCGCGCTCACCGCTGCGGGAGATGGCGGTGATGGACTACCTGTATGTGGCCAACTGGTCGCTCTGGACAGACATCAAGATCCTCCTGCGCACTTTCTCGCACGTCATCAGACGCCGCGGGCTGTGAGCCGCGCGTCATGAAGCGAGGCCGGGCCTCGTGACGGGCGATCGCGGGCACGGCCCTTCGCGCCGACGCCGATCTCTCGCCGCGCATGCGAGCCCGGCGGCGGGCGATCTTCGGCCGCCCGGCGGTGGCGGCGAGCGCGCGGTCTCCGCGCGCGGCCATGTGGCAGGCGGCCACCAGCACGGCCATGACCGCCAGCCACAGGGCGAAGAGCATCACGGGCAGGAGCATCGATGTGTCCTCACGTTCAGGGGTATGGGCATATGTAGTCCTTTTCGGGCAATGCCCTGTAGTCCTTTAGGGGCAACCTTCGGCCCTGGGCAATCGTTTCAGTCCCGCGCTCCTGCATTTGACACCAACCCGTGTCTTTCCTTCCGGTCCGGAGGTCCCGCACGCCCGCACCCCAGGTGCCTACCCGGGTCGACGACTAGCATGCGCCGGTGGCCGACAGCGTCGCGATAGAGCCGGACGCGTTCCCCGCGGAGGATCGCCCGAGGGGCGAGGATCTCCTCGAGCCGCGGCCGGGAGGGAGGCTCGCGGTCACGGCGCTGATGCTGCTGCCGGGCGCTCTGATCGTGTTCATGGGCTTCAACGCCGGGGGCTACTTCCCGGCGACGCCCGCCATCGCCGCGCTCGTGCTGGCGCAGATCCTGCTCGTGAGGATCATGCAGGCGCGCCGTCCTTTCGAGGGGTTCGCGCCGATCACGCTCGTGGCGATCGCCGCGCTCGGCCTGTACACGGCGATGACGCTCATCTCCGCGTCCTGGTCGCACGCAGACGCCCGGGCGCTGATCGAGTTCGATCGCGCATGGCTGTATCTGTTGGTTCTCGTCCTGTTCGGCAGCGTGCGCGCGAGCAGGCGGGACCTTCGCTGGCTCATCAGAGGCCTCGTGGTCGGCGCGAGCGTGGTGTGCTTGGCGGGCCTCATCAGCCGCGTGCTGCCCAACGTCTGGCACACCGCCCCCGACGTGTCCAACCAGCGGTTGAGCTACCCCGTCACCTACTGGAACGCGCTCGGGCTGCTCGCCGCGCTGGGCATCGTGCTCGCCTTCCACCTCACCTGCACGCTCGCCGAACGGCGCCTGGCCCGCGTCCTCGCGGCGGCGGTCCTGCCGCTGCTCGCCGCCACGCTGTTCTTCACCTTCTCGCGCGGCGCGATCGCCGCGGGCCTGGTCGGCCTGCTCCTCTACATGCTCGTGGCGCGTCCCCGCGGGCTGCTCAGCGGCGTGCTCGCCACAGCCCCCCCCGCGGCCGTGCTGCTCCTCTTCGCCTACCACGCCAACCTCCTGGACACGGTCGATCCGACCACTCCGGCGGCCGTCTCCCAGGGTCATCGCGTCGCGCTCGCCGCCGGTCTCTGCGTGGCCGCGAGCGCGGCTCTGCGCCTGCTCTTCGCCGTTCGCCTCGACCCTCGCCTGCGCCGCTCCGCGGGCAGGGCGCTCATGAGCCGCCGCGCACGGCTGGCGGCGATCGGGGGCGCGATTGCCGCGGTCGTGGTGCTCGCGCTCGCCCTGGGCGCCCCCCACACGGTGAGCCAGGACTACCAGCGCTTCATCGGCGGCGCCACCACGCGCGGCGGGGACCTACGCCAGCGCCTGACCGACCCCTCCAACAACGGCCGCACCGACCTGTGGCGCGTGGCTCTGCACGGGTTCTCCGCCTCGCCGCTGCACGGTTACGGAGCGGGGATGTATCAGACGCTGTGGGACCGCAACCGTCCCCACTACGTCTACACCATCAACGCCCACAGCCTGTATCTGCAGGCGATGGCCGAGTTCGGGATCGTGGGCCTGCTACTGCTGCTGATCCTCATCGGCGCCGTCCTTACCGGCTTGGCCGTTCGCGCCCGCGGGTCGCGGCGCTCGATCTACGGCGCCCTGCTAGCGGCCGCCGTCGTGTGGGCGCTGTGCGCGGGCGTGGACTGGGATTGGGAGATGCCCGTCGTCACGCTCGGCTTCTTCGCCGCCGCCGGCGCGGCCCTCAGCCCCCGCACGGGCCTGCGGCCCGGTTGGATTCCAGGCCAGAACAGCCGCATGATCCTCAGTGTGCTCTGCCTGTTCACGCTCGTCACGCCCGTGCTGATCATCGGCTCGCAATCCCGTCTTGACGACGCCAAGCACGCGCTGTCCGCCTCGAACTGCGCCGGCGCCGGCTCCTCCGCGCTCTCTTCGATCGGCTGGCTGGACGTGCGCCCGGAACCGTATGAGATCATCGGCTTCTGCGACATCGCCCGTGGGCAGCCCAGGCGTGGCGTGGAGGCGATGCGCCAAGCGGTCCAGCGCGACCCGGGCAGCTGGGAGACCTACTATGCGCTCGCCATCGCCCAGGCATCCGCCGGCATCGACCCCCGTCCGGCGGCCGTTCGCGCCCTGCGCATGAATCCCCGCGACCCCCTCACCCGGCAGGAGGTCCGCCAGTTCGCCACCACCAGCTCCACCGAGTGGGTGATCCGCGCGGCGATCGTACGGAGTGCGGCGCTGCGCGCCAACGAGCTGTCGATCGCCCCCTCCTGACCCGCGCCG
Source organism: uncultured Solirubrobacterales bacterium (assembly GCA_963708315.1). GTDB lineage: Bacteria > Actinomycetota > Thermoleophilia > Solirubrobacterales > Solirubrobacteraceae > Palsa-744. The sequence continues at coordinate 398,465 of OY970204.1, forward strand.
TCGTCCCCTCGCCCGCGCCCCATGCCGTCCGGGTGGGGACGCGCCGGGCGGGAGCCTCAGCCGAGCTCCTCGCGCAGCTTGCGCAGCGCCCGGTACACACGGCCCTCCACGGTGGTCAGCCGCTCGCCGGTGAGCTTGGCGATCTCCGGCACCGTCAGCTCGGCGCCGAAGCGCAGGGCGATCGCTTCGCGCTCCTCATCGCTCAGCGTCGTCAGGCCGCGGCCGATCAGATCGCGGTCGGCGACTCCCTCCAACTCGCCCATCGATTCCGGCCCCGGTCCGCTGGCGATGCGCTCCAGCGCCCGGCCTTCGGTTTTGCGCCGCCGCGCGTGGTCGCGCAGGCAGTTGAGCGCGATCGCATACAGCCAGGTCTTCTCGCTCGCCTTGCGCGGATCGAAGCGCCGCCGCGCGCGCAGGGCCCGCTCGAAGGTGTCCGCGAGCAGGTCCTCCGCAAGGGCCCGATCGCCGGTGCGATAGCTAAGGAAGCCATAGAGCGCCTGAGCATGCTCCGCGTACAGTCGCTCGAACCTGTCGTCCTTCATCCCCGGCATCATCTCCGATATCGGCAGTGCAGCCGAAAGGAAAAGTCGCGATCAGGAAACGGTCGGCTCGCGCGTATAAGTCCACATGAGCCGTTCACACAACGAGGATCGCTTCTCGGATGACCTCCAGGAGGTCGCCGACGTGCTTCGCGATCAGCGTCCAGCGCTAACACCCCTCGAGCTCGATCGAATCAAGCTGCGGGCGATGAGCGCGACACGCCGATCCACCTCACCAGGAAAGGGATTTTTCATGAGGTCACGCCTGACGACAGCCCTTACAATCGGATTCCTCACCCTCGGCACCGGTGGCGCTGTAGCGCTGTGCGGTGGCGGCGGGGGCTTCGGCTTCGGCGGGGACCATGGTGGCAGCGCCGGCTACCACCAGTACCGTCCGCCGGGATGCCCGCCCGATTGTGGTCACGGCCACGGCGATGGTGGCGGTAAAGGCAAAGGTAAAGACCACGGTCACGGAGATGGCGGCGGTGGTGGCGACAAAGGCCACGGCAACGGTGGCGGTGGCGATAAAGGCCATGGCAACGGTGGCGGTGGCGGTGGCGATAAAGGCCATGGCAACGGTGGCGGTGGCGGTGGCGACAAAGGCCACGGCAACGGTGGCGGTGGCGGTGGCGACAAAGGCCACGGCAACGGTGGCGGTGGCGGTGGCGACAAAGGCCACGGCGACAAAGGCCACGGCGGTCACAACCACTGACACGCGCCCGACAAGCTGGGCAGCACGGGGAGGGTCCGCCGATCGCGGGCCCTCCCTTCTTTTTGCGTAGGGTGGGGTGATGCAGCAGAGGCTGGCCGCGGCGATCGTGTGGGGGGCGGTGCTGTGTGGGGCCGCGGGTGCCGCCGTGGCGCTGCGCACGCGCGGGAGCGAGGACGTCTTTCGCTACGAACAGTCGCGCTCGCTGGCCCTCAGGCCTGTGACGGTGCTGAGCGCGGCCCACGTGCAGGCGGTCGTCGCGCAGGCTCCCGAGCCGGTCGCGGCCGCCCAGCGCACCCGCCCGATACACGTGCTCTGCCGTCCCGGCGCCACGGGTGTCCTACGCAACCCCTGGTCCTGCACGATCGTCTATCGCTCCGGCACGGTGGCCCAGTACAGGGTCCTCGTCCAGCCCGACGGGCACTACACGGGAACGGGCCCCGGGATTATCAGCGGCTGTTGCGTGCAGACCCCCACGCTGGACTGAAACGCGCGCTCGACACGCACCCAACCGAGCTCCGGTAGCCACACCGCGTCGATCAAGCCCGCGGAGCGGCAACCGAAGCGTGTCCACTCCACATTCCGCCGACTATCTCGTTGATTCTTTAGCCCAAGCCGCTTGCGATCCGATAGACCGGACCAGGAGCCCTCCAAATGGTAGGTATGAACAACCAGATCATGCAACGCGTTGGACCCGTGCTTGTGGTGCTCACGTCGCTGCTTGCGCTCAGTGGCATGGCCAGTCAGGCCGCCGGGTATTCGCCCGGCTGCGGCCAGATCCCGATCGTCTATGGGATTCCGCCGTGGGGCTTCCACACCGGTGCACCGATCACGGGGGCCACCGGCAGCTTCGCCCGCGGCCACGGCGATATCAATCTAGAAGCGCACACCGTCTCCGGAATCCTCTGCCAGGAAGACCACGTCCGCAACCAGCCAACTCGTTCGATCACAATGACGGTCGAACATCACCTCGTCTACCAATCGCACTACGCGGTGATGTGGGGTTTCCCCGGGAACATCATGAAGATCAGGGTCCGCGTGCGAGCCAGCAATGATCCGGAATGTAAAGTCGGAACCATCGGACGCGCGACCCTGTTCGCCAGCTACAACGGCGTGCGCAGCGACAGCGTCCAGTTCAGCTTCCCGGCCTCCTGCAAGAGCCACGACCACATGTACCACGGAACACAGGTCAACAACCAGGTCCCGCCGCTCTAGCCCCGCTTTGCGCGCGCGCTACGGGTCTTGCTGAAGGTCCCCGTCGCGGGCGGCGGCGCACAGCCCGAGGACCAGCGAGACGACGAGCGACCAGGAGGCGCCGATCAGCAGTGGGACCACGAGATCTCAGCTGAGCAGAGGCTTAGGCGATCGAACATTGTTCACTAAGTCTATCAAGATCCCTGGCTTTGTGTCAAGATCGCGGTGCGCTGGCGGACGACGCGGGACGCCACAGCGACCTGATGGACCGTATCCGGAGCGTGGGCAACACCGCGGTCGCGCGCTGAACGCGCTCGCTGACGCGTCGATCGTGATTAGGCCAAATGGGCGGGGCTCCTGGACGTTGGCCGACCCACTCTTCTCGGCCTACGTTCGCCGCGAGATCAGCGATGGGTGAGCGCAGGCCCGCTCATATAGCGTCTCGGGGGCAGCGCCGAAACTGCGCAACCTGTCAGCCTCTGGCGTGTTCATGAGGCCGAAGCGGAGCGGATGCCACGGACGGCCGCGGTGTTCGACCTCGAGCAGAGGAGGCGACGCGATGCGCAGGGCATTGGCGGTGACGTTCCTGGTGTTCGCGTTGGGGCTTTCGGCAGTCCCGGACGCATTGGCGGCGCCTGAAGGCATTCAAAAGATTCAGCACGTCGTGATGATCATGCAGGAGAACCGCTCGTTCGACTCCTACTTTGGTACGTACCCGGGGGCGAACGGGATTCCGGGCGGGGTGTGCGTGCCCGACCCCGTGCACGGTGGCTGCGTGGCGCCCTTTCATGACGGGAGCGACAAGAACTACGGGGGTCCGCATGGAGCCCCCAACGCCGCCGGTGACATCGACGGCGGCCAGATGAACGGATTCGTGGGGCAGGCCGAGAAGGGCCTGCACTGTGGGGGTACGGAACCGGCCTGCAGCCCGTGCGACCAGACTACGACGGCAGGCACCTGCGTCGACGTGATGGGCTATCACGACGCACGTGAGATCCCCAACTACTGGGCCTACGCGCAGAACTACGTGCTCCAGGACGACATGTTCGCGTCGAGCTCCTCCTGGAGCCTGCCCGAGCATCTGTTCCTGGTATCGGGATGGTCGGCCGCATGTCCCGACGGGGACCCCAACCCGATGGATTGCAGCAGCTCGCTGGAACTCTGGCCCCAGCGCCCGGAAGTCGATCCCAATGCCACTTACTCCTGGACAGATATCACCTATCTGCTGCACAGCGCGGGGGTCAGCTGGGACTACTACGTGTTCAGAGGCGCCGAGCCCGATTGCGAGTCCGATGAAGCGATGAGCTGCGCGCCGGTGCCGCAGCGTCCCACCACACCGGGCATCTGGAACCCGCTGCCGCACTTCACCGATGTGCGCCAGGATGGCCAGCTGGGGAACATCCAGCCGCTGACAAGCTTCTACGGCGCGGTGCAGAACCAGAGCAGCTGCGGGTTGCCGAACGTCTCTTGGATCGATCCCAACAGCAATGTCTCCGAGCACCCCACCTCGCTGGTGTCGAGTGGGCAGGCATACGTAACCACGCTGGTCAACGCGATCGGGCGCAGCTCCTGCTGGAGCAGCACGGCGATCTTCCTCTCCTGGGATGACTGGGGCGGGTTCTACGATCATGTCCCCCCGCCGAGCGTCGATCAGAACGGCTACGGCCTGCGGGTGCCCGGTCTTGTGATCAGCCCCTACGCCAGGGCCGGGTACGTCGACCACCAGCAGCTCAGCCACGACGCCTATCTGAAATTCATCGAGAACGATTTCCTCGGGGGAAAGCGCCTGGACCCTGCGACCGACGGCCGTCCAGATCCCCGTCCCGATGTGCGCGAAAACGCCGCGGGCCTCGGCGGGCTGGCGGGCGACTTCGACTTCACCCAGCAGCCTCGGCCGCCGTTGATCCTGCCCACCCATCCTGCGCCCGGGCCTGCGTCCAACCCGCCTGGGTATGTACCGCCCAAACCGGCGCCGGCCAATACCCCGCTTCTGCAGCTAACCGCGTCGGTCGCCAGGAGGCAGAACCTGCGCCGGCACCACGGCCGCATCTACCTTCTGATCAGCTGCAACATGGCGTGCTCGCTGGACGTCCACGGGCACCTGAACCTGCGCCGTCACCACCGGCATCTCGGGTTGCGCCGCGCCCGGGCGACGCTCGCTGCCAACCAGACCGTGCGCATCTCGCTCTCGCTTTCGCGCAGCAATCTCGCCGCGGTACGGCGCGCGGTGCGCCGGGGTGCTCCGGTCAAGGCTGCGATCGCGGTTGACGCCACGGCGATTGACGGGCTGCGTCAGACCTACCGCGTAAGCGTGCGCTTGAGCTATCGCTGAAACAGCCCCACGCGCTGACGTCAATGTTTACCTGTGGTTCTTACGGGGCTCTGCGATACTTGCAGGCATATGTCCATCCTAGGCACCTCGCGCGCCGCGGATCGCCTGCGGCGCTCGAAATTGCGGTCTCTCGTGTCCATGTGGAGACACCGCGGCCTCGTGCCTGCCGATGTGATGCTCGCTTCTTATCCGCGCTCGGGTAACACCTGGACCAAGTTCATGTTGGCTGAATTGTTGACGGGCTCAGAGACGGACTTCTGCTCGGAGGACGAGGTTGTTCCTTTTGTAGGGCGACACCTTCGTGCGAAACGACTCTTGCCTGGGGGTGGGCGACTTGTCAAGACCCATGAGCCATATTGTAAGACCTACGATCAACATCGAGCCATCTATCTCGTCCGCGATGTACGAGATGTGGCACTTTCATTCCAAAAGCTACGAACTGCTGAAGGGTTCGCCGACGAGAACTTTGAAGAGTTTTTGGTGCGTTTTGTCCAAGGCAACGTAGCTGGATTCGGGAGCTGGCAAGCGCATGTTCACTCGTGGCTTGCCGCAGCCGAACATGGCTCCGATATCTTGATCGTGCACTACGAGGCGCTCATTGATGACACTATTTTGCAGCTCGGTGATATGGCTCGCTTTCTCGGGATATCGGCTGACGACAAACGGCTTCGCGAAATAGCTGAGAACAATAGGCCGGCCAAAATGCGTGAGCGAAAGACTCCGTACTCCGCAAAGCTGATGTCTATGGCAGTGGGTGACGGTACGTACAATCGCTGGGAAAAGTATTACTCTGAGTCGGAGCTCGCACTTGTGGAGCCGTCTATGGAGGCGATGTTTCAAGCGGGCTATACACTCAAGGACGCCAAAACCACCGAACTCGGAGTTATGGGTCACTGATCGGGCTTATGTGTCTAACACGTCGGAGGCCAAATACATAGACGGCCCAGCAAGCCACGACAAACAGCGAAAATGCTATGACCATATTCCCAAGCGCGGCGGCTGCAATAATCACGACCGAGGCCAACGCGGTGATTGACAAAGAGTTCAATGCAAGAAACTTGCCCTCGTCATGAGCAATTAGCACGCCCTCCACCAGTCCATATAGAACGCGGGCTGGGCCAGCCAATAGCGCAAAGCCGAGGTATACACTGCTCTTTGCATACCCCGGTCGCCCTAGCAAATCAAACAGCCATCCAACGATTGGCGTAAAGAACACTACGATAGCCGCGAGCACAAACGGGACGATTACGACGAAATGCTCTCGTCGAGAAATCGTCAGGCTGTCGTTACCGTTATCGAGCGCTCTGGTGGCATGAGGAATTACAGCACCAACGATAACGGCTGCCATGCGTAGTGGGATCGAGAGAAGTACGAGGGCAACATCGACTATCGCAACGACGGTGTAGGAGTTGAGGGCCGCTGCGAGACGCACGACGAGCGGCAAGATGGCGATGCCCACTGTGGCTGCGGCGAGCCACATCGAGAAGTCGAGTAGCTGACGGGCGCTAGGCGCATTGTTGGGTGTATCTTCTGTGGATGATTCGGTGACGGATGACCGTTGAGGAGATGTTCGTGCCGTGTAGAAGATCCCCGCTATGAGGCCGACGACGTTGCCCAAGCAGAAGACCTCAAATGCGGACAATGGAGTCACGCCGAATCCAGACAGCAGCAAGATCAGGAGCAGGGCGACTTCGCCGACGCCGCCAATCGGCATAACCAAGGCCGCCCGGCCCATTCGACCGCGTCCTCGCAGAGTGCCCATCGTGATGAGGGCATACACCAAGCTGGAGAGGCCGACTGCGCCGAACAGAAAGGCCCAGGGCGAGTTAAGGATCGCGCCCGAGGCGACTGCCACGAGGACAGCGGCTACGGCTGTTGGCCAAACCCCGGCTCGATATGCGGAACGGATGATCGCTGAATCGTCTCCCGGAGCGACCATCGCTACATATCGCGCGACCGCGCTCGGTAGGCCACTGGCGCCGATGATCCAGACGAAGCCGTAGATGCTGAGGACGAGCGACAGGCGGCCGTATGCCGCTGGCACCAGTACGGTAAGGAGAATGCCTCGGAAGGCAAGTTGGGCAAAGACCACGCCCACGCTTCCGGCCCCCAAGACCACGATGTCTCGTCGCACGCGTCGCCAGATCGATCGCGGGTCGGGTGCCTCTGCGTCGTCGGTTCGGGGCCGAGTGGATGGCTGTTGCTCCCCGCCAGCGAGTTGCACCTCACTCAGCGGGCTGTCGATGTCCTTTTCGACGGCGGGCACGCGCGTAGCTTACGGCATCGTCATGAAGGCCGGACCGGTATCCAGCTGGCACACATAATCCACTAGCATGTCCCATCCAGGCGCTGACGCCATCGCCATCCGCTGTAACGTCTTTCCACGAGCTACTACCACGACGTGTCAAGTCTGAGCGCCCCAGAACATATCCCAATCACTGGTAGCGGTGGCACATCACCGACCCTCTCGCTTGGTGCTCAATCGCGGCCGATGGCTCTGGGTAGAACCCCGGCGTTTCTCGGCGGAGCGCTGATCCTATGTGTCCTCATACCCGGCCTTCTAGCAGGCTGGCAAGTGACCGGGACTGTGGGTACCAAGGGTTCTATCCCTCTTCAGATCTTGATTACCGTGTGGGCGGGCCTAAGGCTTGCCAAGCTGTGGGCACGAGCTGAACCCCGTCCCTTCGCGATCGTTTTCTGGCTATACGTGTATGTCTGGCTAGGACTTTCGGGTTTGGCTCAAATGGTCAGCCAAACGACACCTTGGTTGATCCCTATTGGTTCCGCTGCGGTATGGCAGAGTCAGTTTATTGTGGTGCTGGGTCTGGCTCTTCTTGAGGTTGGTCACCTCTTTCCGACCCGCAGAAGCAAGCGGCAAAGAGAGATAGGTAGAGAAATTGTCGATTCAAGAGTAACGGTACTCGTTGTATTTGCGTTGATCACAGCACCGATCTGGTTTCGGGTTCTTGGTGGGTTCCACACATTGTTCAGCAGTCGACAAGAACTCAAAACGTCAGTCTTTGGCGGAAACGCTACCGAACTTAACCAAACAGGTGGCGGGATCAAGACGGTGTTTTCGACAGTACCCATCTTCTTGGCTCTCTACGCCGTAATCGTGACGCGCAAATATAAGCTCTCTCAAAGACGTTCTCGTGTGGTACTGGCCCTGCTCATAGTCGCGACGCTAATTCTTAATAGCCCTATCTCAATGCCCCGTCAATGGATCGCGACTATAGTGATCGCGCTAATCTTTGCACTTCCAAGCGTCCAAAAAAAGCCCTTGGGTACGCGACTAGTGATTATAGGCGCCATCTTTGTGAGCATCGCTCTGTTTCCATACGCGGCATATTTTCGGTGGTCGACCGGATTTAAGAAACCACAAGGAGTTGTTCAGACCCTCGAGACGAAGGGAGATTATGATTCATTTGAGATGATTACTGCCGGAGTTCAGTACACGTTCGACAACGGCTTGCGCTATGGCTCACAGACTCTTGGGGATGCGTTCTTCTTTGTTCCACGATCCGCCTGGCCAGCAAAGGCTGAAGACACTGGGGCGTTGGTCGCTAATCATTTTGGACTAGCCTATACGAATCTGTCTGCCCCGCTTTGGATTGAGACCTACATAGATTTCGGATACGTAGGTGTGATTGCGATCTTCTTTCTATACGGATTGCTGATGCGACGATCGGATGATTTGTTCGTGAAGGGTGATTTCACATTTGCGTTGTTCATCATCCCGCTGCTTGCCGGCTACACCGGCATCTTGCTTCGGGGGCCACTGTTGGCGGCGATGGCCCGGCTTGCAGTGATGTTGGCAATCTCATGGCTAATCTCAAAGCGCGGAACGGTAAGACTAAATGAGAATGCAATAGAGAAAGCCTAGCGAGTCGCCATGGTGTAGACCTGACGGTGCTTGTGTGCGACGTTGGTCCAGCTGAACTGTGCCGCGCGCAGTAGTCCGTCCGTGACGCAACGCTCTCTTACGGCTGGGTCGTCTAGCTTTCGCACGGCATCGGCGATCGCTTCGGGCTCCTCTGGGTCGAACACGAGAGCAGCACCCCCGGCGATCTCGACGGACGCTTGTCGGTCAGAGCACGCGACTGGACAAGCCGATGCCATCGCCTCGATAATCGGCACGCCGAACCCCTCGTAGAGACTAGGGAAGATCAGGCATGAAGCACCACGATACAAAGCGGGAAGCTCCTCAGTGGCGACCATACCGAGGTGCTGTATCCGGTCGCTGACGCCGCACGAATCGGCGTCGGCCAATAGCTCGTCGAGTCGATCGGCGTAGGGGCCCGTGAGGAGCAGGCGTCTCCCCTTCAGCAGGCGCAGCGCGCGGAGCAGGGCACCGTGATTCTTGTGGGGTGCGAGCGAGGCGGGATAGTAGATGTAGGGCTCATCGACGCCAAGACGACGGCGAACCTCGGCGTCGGTCGCGGCCGGCTTAGGCGTAAAAAGTGTCGAATCCACGCCGAGATACGACACGTGCACGCGGGCGGGGTCGATGTCCAGCCGATCGACGATGCGAGCGCGCGCATGCTCGCTGATGGTAATCACAGCGTCCGCACGCCGCGCGGCCTCGTCATACATCAGTCGTCGCCACATGCGCACGGAGGTCGAGAACATGTGCGGCAGATCTAGGTGTTGGACATCGAGCAGACTGACCACCACCGGTCGATCTACACGCGGTGAGCAGACTGTTTGAGGATAATGAACCACGTCTACGTGCTGTAGGTCGCCGGCGGTGATCATGGGCAGGGCCGTAGTCATGCAAAGAGCGGCACGGCGACCAAAGCGCCCCTCAACCGTGGCATAGCGCTTTGAGCCGCGCACCGCCGTTTTGTGATTCGCTAGGTCGCTGCACACGCGCCCGAGCGCCGGATTGGTGAGAGCGACTACGTCGATGGCGCCCTCGTTAGACAGGCTGGAAAGCAGTCCGCGAACGTAGGTCGTTGTTCCGGCGTTGTTGGACGGATACACCGCCAGAAGACCGAGACCGACCCGCAACGACGAGCTTGACATTACGCTCCCGCCCCGGGAGAAAGACGGATTCGCATGGGGGTGGCCATCGGGATTCGCCATCGCGACATGGCGATGCTCATATGTAATCACCAGTCATTGAAAAAATTGACATCATCGACAATCGGTACCCGGCTTTTGTGCAGATCTAAGAAAGAAGCGCTCGCTTACGGTTCGGCGCGATGTTCAGTATGCTCGCGGGGAATGGCGATATCGACAGCCATAATAACCGGATCCGGAGGCCTGATCGGCTCTGAGTCGGCGCGGTTTTTTGCCGAAGCTGGCTTCGATGTGATCGGCCTTGACAATGACATGCGGGCCTATTTCTTCGGGGCTGAGGCATCGACAAGGCCGTCGAGTGAGCGCCTTGGGAGCGAGCTTGGTGAGTCCTTTCGGGCGGTGGATCTGGACATCCGCGACCGGGAGGGCGTTGAGCGCCTGTTCGCTGAACATGGGTCTCAGATCGACCTAATCGTGCACACAGCTGCGCAACCCTCTCACGACTGGGCGGCGAGGGAGCCCCATACGGACTTCGGTGTTAATGCGGTGGGAACTCTGAATCTGCTGCAGGCTGCGCGCGATCACTGCCCGAACGCGACGTTCATCTTCACGTCGACGAACAAGGTCTATGGTGACCGCCCCAACGACCTTCCGCTGGTGGAGCTGGACACTCGTTGGGAGTTGCCGGAGGATCACAAGTGGTTTGGGGGCATTCCGGTCGACATGTCGATCGACCGCTGCACCCACTCGGTGTTTGGCGCCTCGAAGGTGGCAGCCGACATCATGGTGCAGGAGTACGGCCGTTACTTCGAGATGCCCACCGTCTGCTTTCGCGGCGGCTGCCTGACCGGCCCACAGCACGCGGGCGCCCAGCTGCACGGCTTCCTCGCGTACCTGATGAGGTGCACCGTCACGGGCGATCCGTACACGATCTTCGGCTACAAGGGCAAGCAGGTCCGCGACAACATCCACGCCCATGATGTCGTCCGCGCGTTCGACGCCTTCCGGAGAGATCCGAAGGTGGGTGCGGTCTACAACCTCGGCGGCGGCCGCGCGTCGAACGTATCGATGCTGGAGGCGATCGAGCTCTGCCAGCGGATAGCCGGGCGCGAACTCGACTACACCCTCTCAGACCAGGCTCGGATCGGCGACCATCAATGGTATGTCAGCGACTTCGGGTCCTTCGAGGCGGACTATCCCGACTGGCGGCTCACCTACGGGATCGAGGATGTCCTGAAGGACATCTACGAGTACAACATCGAGCAGTGGAGTTCGAGCGCCGTCGCGTAGCGAAAGCGCCGCGGGCTACTTGCCCTCCTCGATGACGTCCCTGAGAACACCCTCGAACTTCGCGGCGATCGCTCTCGGATGGAAGTTCTCGTTGGCATAGGCGAAGCCGGCGACGCCGGCTGTCTCGAGCGCGCCTGCATCCCGCAGCTTCGCCGCGGCGAGGGCGGCGAACTCCTGCGGAGTGCTCGAATCCGTCACCCAGCCCGCGCCGGACTCCCTGACGATACGAGCGGTCTCGGAGTCGGGGTTCACCGAGGCGATGACGGGAATCCCGTAAGCCATATAGGTCATCAACTTCGATGGGAGATTGAACTCCTGAATCCCCGCTCGCTGGCTGACGAGACCGATGGATGCGGTCCGCAACTCAGGCTCGAGTTGCTCACCGTAGAGCACGCCCGGCATGTGCACCCGCTCGCTCTGCGCGCGGCTGCGCACCTCCTCGGCTGCGACGCCATGGCCGGCGATCACGAGCTGCGCGCCAAGCCCCTCGAGCTCCGCGCTGTCCTGGAAGGCGTCCACGATTCGATCGAGGCCCTGTGAGTGGCCGATGTTGCCCATCACGAGAATGTGGGGGGCCGACGTCCCCATCGCATCCAGATCGACGGGGTGGGGTGTTTGCCGGCTGGAGGGATTGAAGATGCGGACGATCTGCTCCGCCCGCACCCCCTTGGCGAGCAGATTCTCGCGAAAGGCGTCTGAGATCACGACCACCCGGTCGGCCGAGTCGTAGGTCATGCGCTCCACGCCACGCGCCGCCTTCAGCATCGGACCGGACTCGATCAGGCCGGTGGTGGCGGCGCCGTCGGTCACGATGTCCTGCACCCACATGATCCAGGGGGTGCGACGAACCCAAGAGAACGCCATCGCCGCGGCGAGCGCTGGGAAGCACGGTGTCACGGCGACGATCGCGTCTGCCCCCGGCAGCAGGGGCGCCGCCAGTCCCTGCGCGAGAGCGAAGCTGAGCTCCTGTCGCATGCGCTGCGCCCCGCTGTCGCGCCCGATCCATAGCGGCAGGCGCAGGACGGGGATGCCGTCGCGGGTCTCCCGGTAGGGCCGCAACCGCATCCCCCAGTTCGGTTCCGGGTAATGCGGGTGCGCCGCGACGACCAGCACCTCGTGGCCCCGTGTGGACAGCTCCATCGCGAGCATCCGACTGAGCGGCGCGATCCCCTGCGGCTCGGGGTCGTAGTTGTAGCTCCATAGCTGGATTCGCATCGGGGCCACCTTATACGCGCTCCAAAAACGCACGCGCTCCGAAAACGCCGTGTTGGCCGATCGGCCCGCAGACACGTACTTTGTTCGTCTTTGCACTATCCTTGGTCGCTGGATATCCTACGGATCGGTGCGCAAGGAGTGGCGCGTTTGTCTACGATCACGAGCCTTGCGGTGTTCGCGCCGTGACCAGAAGACGAGCGGGCGGTCCGTTCCTGAGCCGATGGACGCGGCGATGGAGGCAGCTTGATGGACACTGAGCAGGCAAACCTAAGCATCGAGCAGGTTCTGGGGGTTTTGCGCCGCCGCGCGCCTTGGATCGCGCTCTGCTTTGTGCTAGTCGCGGGGGCCGCCTTCGCCTTCTCCAAGCATCAGACGAAGCAGTACACGGCGACGGCGTCGCTGGTCTTCAACAACAACCAGCTCAGTCAGCAGGTCGCCGGACTGCAGGCGATCAGCGGCGGCAACAACCAGCAGGCTCTGCAGAACACCAATCTCAAGCTCGTCCAGCTCGGCAACATGGCGGCGAGGACTGCGGCCCAGCTCGGCCAGGGCCTGACGCGTAACAAGGTCAGCGCGAATCTGAGCGTCAGCGCCCAGGGGGAATCGAACATCGTCAACGTCGCCGCCACCTCGACCTCTCCGGTGCTGGCTGCGGGCATCGCGAACGCCTACACCAACATTTTCGTCAAAGAGCAGCAGAGCAGCAACCACGCCTATTACGCCTCGGCGCTCAAGCTCGTCAACAAACAGCTGGCCGCGCTCTCGCCCAGGCAGCGGCTCAGCCCCTCTGGGATCGCCCTGGCGGGTCGCGCGCAGTCACTTGGGGTCCTCGCGGAATTGCGCAACGGCAATGTCGAAGTCGCCCAGACCGCGACGGTGCCGACCTCGCCATCCTCGCCCAAGACGGCAAAAAACACAGTGTTGGGCGGCGTGCTGGGTCTCCTGCTCGGCCTGGGTCTCGCCTTCCTGCTGGATCGTCTCGATCGCCGCATCAGAGAGCCGAAAGACCTCGAGGCCGTCTATGGTCTGCCGCTGCTTGGGGTCGTCCCCGAGAGCTCGGCGCTCTCGCGCTCCGCGCGGGACAGCTCCGCCCGGGCGGAGCTGCCGCCGGGCGAGGCCGAGGCCTTTCAGCTGATCAGGGCGCACCTGCGCTACTTCAACGTCGATCGGCAGCTGCGCACGTTGCTCGTCGCCTCGGCCGCCCCCGGCGACGGCAAGACGACGATCGCGCGGCACCTAGCCTCGGCGGCGGCGAGGATGGGCTCGCGAGTGCTGCTCGTGGAGGCGGATCTGCGCCGTCCGACGCTCGCGCGCCAGCTCGACGCGCTGTCCGGGCCCGGTCTGGCGGATGTGCTGATCGGCGCGGTGATGCTGGGGGAGGCTACGCAGACGGTTGAGGTGCAGGCGCCGTTGCGCGAGGGCGCCGAAGGACGGACCCTCGACGTGCTCGTGGCCGGTGCCTCGCTTCCGCCGAATCCCAGCGAGTTGATCGAGAGTCACGCGATGGAGACCCTGCTCGAGCGAGCCCAAGCCGCGTATGACTTGGTCGTGATCGATACCCCGCCGCTGACTGCCGTGTCGGACGCGTTTCCGCTGCTGCGCAAGGTCGACGGCGTCGTGATCGTTGGCCGTGTAGGGCGCAACCGCCGAGCTGTCGCCGAACGTCTGCACGAAACGCTCACCGGCGCCGGAGCACCCCTGCTCGGTGTGATCGCGAACGGCTTCAAGGCGGGGCGGTTCGACGCGTATGGGTATGGCTACTCCTACTCCTACGCCCCCGCCATACCGACACCGCCTTCCGGTCCGGCGCCGGCATCGCCCGAGACCGCCGCGCCGTCGTCCTCCAACGGTGCCGCCTCGACCGAGCAGTCCGTGCCCACCGCCAAGGCCTGAGCCGCACGCTCGTCGGCTCTCGAGCCAGACAATCCGGTCGGGATCGTATGCGGGCTGCTCGGCGAAATGATGGACGGCCGAATGAGAATGCCGTTGCGCGAGTCGGAAATCACGGCCGTCGTTCGTAGAAGGGGTATCGAACAAGCTCGCCACGCCCGTTGCTGGGCGCTTTCGACGCCGAAGATCCTTTTTTCGCGCCCGACACCAACCGGATAAAACGCCACACGGATGCCCGCCGCCAACCCTCTCTCCATCCCAACCACCATGCCCCTAGCCGAGGTTGCGCCGGGCGCTCGCAAGGGTGGGAGCGGCGCCGAACGTAGTCCCAACGTCCGCTGGCAGGGATCGAGGATGACCCGCGAGCGCCGTTGGGAGTCGCTCGGGCGGGTAGGGGCGACGGTTTGGTTCACGGGGCTGCCCGGCGCCGGCAAGTCGACGATCGCAACGGTCGTTGAGGAGCGCCTGATCGCCTCCGCGCGTCCCGCGTTCCTGCTCGACGGCGACAACCTACGTCACGGTCTTAACGGGGACCTAGGGTTCGACGAGGTCGCGCGCGCGGAGAACGTCCGCCGCACAGCGCACGTCGCCAGGCTGCTCGCGGAGTCGGGCACGATCTCCCTCGTCAGCCTGGTCAGTCCCTACGCCTGCGATCGAGAGGCGGCTGCCGCGCTGCACGCCGACGACGGCCTGTGCTTCCTGGAGATCTTCGTCGACGCGCCCCTGGAGGTGTGCGAGCGGCGCGACCCCAAGGGTCTGTATGCACGCGCGCGCGCCGGCGAACTCCCCGGGCTGACCGGCGTCGGCGCACCCTATGAGCCGCCCTGCCGGCCCGATCTGGTGCTGCGCTCGGGAGAACAGAGCGTGGAGGTTGCGGTCGAACAGGTGGTGCGACTGCTCACCGCGCGCTTGGCGCGTCCCTCTCAGCTCGACGTGTGAGGGAAGGAACGGCATGGGAGAAACGAGACGGCCGCGCCGGTATGTCGCATGGCATTGGCTCTCGATCCTCAGGCCGGCCTTCCGCTACAGCACCACCCGCGACGCTTACGTGCTGCGCCTCGTCGGTAACTCAAGAGGCCCCGTGCTGCGTGTCGACCGGCGCCGGCGCCGAGCGCCTTTCGACGGGGTCGAGCGTCGGGGCACCCAGATCGCCGCGTAGCGCTTCGGCGGTCGTGGGGTCCAACGGGCGTCTTGATCGCATACAGTCGCGGCGTTTAGCGCGACTTTATCCGCCAAACGGGTATATAGCGGTTATGCACTCACTCCCTCGCACATTCCCACCCGCCCGACGCGCGACTCGTCGCCCGCTCGTCGCCCTGCTTGCCCTCATTGCCCTCGCGCTCGCGCTGACGCCGGCCGGGGCGCAGGGCGCGCCCTCAGCGCCGACCGTCTCCACCGGCGGCTCCTCCAACGTGAGCTTCTCCTCGGCGATTCTCTACGGGAACGTCAATCCGAACGGATTGGCGACTGGCTACGTCTTCCAGTACGGCACGAGCACCGGCTATGGCGGGCAGACCCCGCTCGCTCCCGCGGGCAACGGCACCATCTCGATCAGGCTCAGCCAGATCGTCACCGGCCTGCAGCCGAACACGACCTACCACTACCGGATCGTGGCGGTCAACTCGACGGGCACGACCAACGGCAAAGACCGCACGTTCAAAACCGCCAAGGTGCCGCTGTCGCTGCAGATCACCAACGTGCCAAACCCTGTCACCTACGGCAATCCGTTCCTGGTCGAGGGCAACCTCTCCGGCACGGGAGGGGCCAGTCGCGTGGTGAGGCTGGAAGCCAACCCGTTTCCCTACGTCGCCGGCTTCCGCGCTGTCGGCAACTCCGAGGTCACCAACAGCGGCGGCGCCTTCTCCTTCCCGTACCTGGGGCTGCTCGAAAACGCCCAGCTGCGCGTGGTGACGGTCGGCGGTCCGCTCGTCACGAGCCCGGTGGTCTTGGAGAGCGTCGCGGTGCGTGTCTCCTTCCACGCGCAGCGGACCCGTCACCGCGGGCGCGTGCGCCTGTACGGCACGGTCGCCCCCGCGGAGGTCGGCGCGCTCGTTGGCTTCCAACTGCTGCGGCCGGGAAACTCGGTCAACGAGGGCGGGACGGTCGTCAAAGCCGGCACCTCCACCGTCTCGCGCTTCAGCCGCGTCGTGCGAATTCACCACCCCGGTGTCTATCGTGCGCTGATCAAGGTCTCAGACGGCGCTCACGTCTCCGCCTATAGTCCGCCGATCTTCATTCGCTGAGGGAGTAGACCACCTGGCCGGTCCGGCGGGCGAAACATCCGCCGGGAGTCTGCAACGGCCCCAACGCCACGGGCTCGAGCTCGGGGATCCAGCAGTGCTTCAATAGGTCATCTGATGACCTATCATAGGTCGAGATGCGTGATATCGCTGCCAGACTCTGATTGGGCAGTCCGGATGTGTGGGTCCTTGGCTCACTCCTCCAGTGAGCGCTGCAACTGCTCCAGCACCCTGACCACGCGCAACCCGCTGTTGCCATCTGAGCGCGGCGTCTGCCCGCTGCGTATGCACTCGATGAAGTGCTCGCACTCCAGTCGCAACGGCTCCAGGTTGGGGATGCGCGGGGAGTAGATGTCGCCCGAGCGGGCGATGTACTCGCCCCACGAGCGCACGTCCTCGTCGAAGCCCTTGTCGTACACGGTCAGCTTGCCCTCGATCTGCATGTCGTCGAACGTGGCCATGCGCTTGGATCCGACGACCGTCAGCCGTCGCTCCTTGTGGGGGTCGAGCCACGACAGGTGCAGGTGCGCGACCGCGCCCGAGGGAAACCGCAGATAGCAGAACACGACGTCCTCGACGCCCTCGCGTACGAACGAGGAGCCGTGCGCGAGGCACTCCACCGGCTCCTCGCCGATCAGCGCGAGCACGACCGAGACGTCGTGCGCTCCCAGGCTCCACAGCGCGTTCTCGTCGGCGCGCAGCTTGCCGAGGTTCAGGCGGTTGCCGTACACGTAGTACAGCTCACCGAGCTCATCTCCATCCAGCAGCTCGCGCAGACGGTGGACCGCGGGGTGGTACTCGAGCAGGTGGCCCACCATCAGCGTCGTGCCCGCATGCGCGGCCGCGTCCACGGCGAGCTGTGCATCGGCGGCGGTCGTCGCCAGCGGCTTCTCCACGAAACAGTGCTTACCTGCCTGCGCGACCCGCACCGCGAGCTCGGCATGGGTCGGCACGGGCGTCGCCAGCACGACCGCGTCGAGCTCGGGGTCGTCCAGCATCTCCTGCACGTCCGCGGTCGTGCGCGCACTCGGATATGCCCCCGTCAGACGCTCGCGGGCGATGTCCGAGGCATCGCACAGCCACGTCAGCTCACACCCCGCGATCGCGGCGAAGTTGCGCGCGAGGTTCGGGCCCCAGTACCCGAGTCCAGCTACCCCCACCCGCACGGGCGCCTGCTCGGTCTGCGTCGGTTCCTGCGCGCTCACAGCGTCCCGATCGCCTCGACACAGCGCTCGGCTGCGTGTCCGTCCCCATACAACGCCGGGCGCTCCGCCGGAGACTCGCGTCCCAACGCCGCGAGCGCCGCACTCGCGTCGAGGTCCACGAGCGTGTTCCAGCCCGTATCGACGGTCTCGACCCACTCCGTATTGGTGCGTAGGGTGATGCAGGGCACCCCGGCAAGGTACGCCTCCTTCTGGACGCCTCCGGAGTCGGACAGCACCGCACGCGCCTGACACAGCAGCGCGCTGAACTCGACGTAGCCGAGGGGCTCGGTCAGTCGCAGACCGTCGATTCGCTCCAGCTCCTCGATGATCCCGGCGTCGAGTAGCCGCGCGCGCGTGCGGGGATGCAGCGGGAACACGACAGGCGCCGGCAGCGCCGCGACGAGGTCGAGGAGCGCGCGCAGGCGTTCGGGGTCGTCCACGTTGCCCGCGCGGTGGGCCGTCAGCAGCAGGTACTCGCCGCTGTGCACGCCATGCTCGGCGAGAGTGCGCGTGTCTGTGCGGGCCGCGGACTGGCGACGCATCGCGACGTCGACCATCACGTCACCGACGACCTCGACGCGACCGAGAACCGACTCCGCCTGGAGGTTCGCCGCGGCCGTATCTGAGGGACACAGCAGTAGGGTCGAGAGATGGTCGGTCAGCACGCGGTTGAGCTCCTCGGGCATGCGGCGATCGAACGAGCGCATCCCCGCCTCGATGTGCACGACCGGGATGTGAGCCTGCGCCGCGGCCAGGCCGCCCGCGAGCGTCGAGTTGGTGTCGCCGTACACGAGTACCGCGTCGGGGGACTGTTCCTGCAGCAACGGCTCCAGCGCGGCGAGCATGCGCGCCGTCTGTTCGGTATTCGAGCCGCCGCCGATCCCGAGTTGACTGTCGGGCTCCGCCAAGCCGAGCTCCGCGAAGAACACCCGCGAGAGCGAGTCGTCGTAGTGCTGGCCCGTGTGCACCAGCACCTCCTCGTGGCGCTCTCTAAGCAGCCCCGATACGGCGGCGGCCTTGATGAATTGCGGGCGGTTGCCGACGACCGTGAGGATCTTCACCGTCCGCACCCTATCCGTCGCGCCCGCTGCCCACGGACGAGCGAGCGCTGTGTGCTCGCTACCAGCCCGCCGAGCCGGCGGCCGCCGCTCCGACCACGGACGTGGACCAGTCGATCACCGAGGTGGGCCGCACGACATGGCGCTGCAGCCCCAGCTCCTTGGGCTCCAGCCCGAGCGCGAGCCCGACCAGCTGGGGGAGGTGCAGGACGGGCATGTTCAGCTCGCGCCCGACCGTACTTTCCGCGGCCGGCTGCTGCAGGTCGAGGTTCAGGTGGCACAGCGGGCATGGCGTCACCAGGCAGTCGGCCTCGGCGTCCACCGCGTCGCCCAGGTGGCGTCCGGCCTGGGTGAGCGAGGCCTGCTTGTTCATCGTCACGATCGGAAAACCGCAGCACTTGCGCATGCCCGCGTACTCGATCACGGTGCCGCCCAGCGTCTCGATCACCTGCTCGAGGTAATGGTCACGTGGGTGCTCTCTGTCGATGCCCAGCCGCTCACGGGGGCGCACGATGTAGCAGCCGTAGAACGGTCCCACCCTCAGGTTCGTCAGCGGGCGGCGCACTTTCGCGCGCAGCTCCTGCAAGCCGATCTCCTCGACGAGCAGCCACAGGAAGTTCTTGTTCGTAAGTCCCTTCTCGTATGTGAGGCCCTCGCCCGCGAGCGTCTCGTTGACGTGCGCGCGGTACTCGGCGTTCGCGTCCAACCGCTCCTGGCACTCGCCCTGCGCGCCCTGGCAGGTCGAGCAGATGTTCATCATCAGCTCTGCGCCATCCACCTGCTGGGCGAGCGCGAACGTGCGCGCGTTAAGCGTGTCCGCCAGCTCCTGATTGTGCTCGGCGATCACTCCGCAGCCGCTGCAGTTGGCGCGATCGAGCTCGACCAGCTCGATGTCGAGCAGCGGCGCCACCCGCGCCATCGAGCCGTGCAGCTCCGGTGTGAACCCGCGGCTTACGCACCCGGGCCAGTAGGCGACCTTCATGCTATTGCGCTCCCTTCGCTTGGGCGGACGGCGCCTGTGGCCCGTCCGGATCCTGTGTCGCGAGGGCGCTCGCGGCGGCGCCCGTATCCGTAACTGCTCCGACGCCCGCGGGGACCGGCTCGTCGTCTTCGTCATAGCCCGTCACATACAGGTTCAGCTCATATCGCTGCGGGCGCGACTCGACCTTGTCGTAGATCGCCTGCACCGCCTTCAAGTCCTTGCTCTGGAGCTTGTGGCCGAACATCGCCGTTTTGACGCTGATCTTCCCGCGCGCGATCGCCTTGACGGCTGTTGGCAGCAGGGAGAGCAGCTCTTTACCGGCTGCCGGGTGGAATTTCCCAAACCACGAGTTCCCGCCGTAGGAGCGCGGCGGCAGTTCGGCCTCGTGCAGCAGACCGTAGTCGCGCACCAGCGTCGTCAGCGCCGCCTCGTGACGCTCGCCGTTGTTGCGGTCCACGATGTGCTGGTCCGAGCCCGCGATCCGCCGCAGGCGCATGATCTGGCCCATCGGGTTGACGCCCTTCGGGCAGGCCTCCACGCACTTGAAGCAGTGCGTGCAGTCATAGATCCCCTGCGGGTCTTCGGCCAGATCCTTCAGGCGGATGTCCTGCTGATCGTCGCGCGGGTCGCCCACGAAGCGGTACGCCTTCGCCAATGCCGCCGGGCCGATGAACCCCGGATCGACCTCCATCGCCAGGCAGTCCGACACGCACGCCCCGCACTGGATGCACGCCATCGACTGGGTGATGTCGGCCATGTTCTCGTGCGGCACGATGTACTCGCGCTCGGGCACCGGCTGCTTGGCTATCAGCCACGGTGTGACGCGCTGGACCTTCTTCCAGTGCACCGCGTCCATGTCCACGATCAGGTCCTTGATCACGGGCATGTTGCCCATCGGCTCGATCTCGATCACGCCGTCCTTCGCGCTCTCGCGGGCGTGATCCAGATGCGTGTGGCAGGCCAGCCCCGGTTCGCCGTTGATGCGCACCCCGCACGAACCGCAGATGGCGGCGCGGCAGGAGCAGCGGATCCCGATCGAGCCGTCGTGCTTGGCCTTCGCCTGCAGGATCCCCTCCAGCACCGAGCGATGCGGCTCCAGCTCGACGGTGTGCTCGTCCCAGTAGGGCGCCTCGCCCGACTCGGGGTCGTAGCGGCGCATACGCAGCTTGAACGTCTCCGGGGGCTTATGGGTTTCGGCCATCAGCGCGTGCCCTCCTCGGTCGCGGATCGGTGGGATGGGTGGCGGCAGGGGAAGCGCGGGAAGGCCATGACTAGTACTTCCTCTCCTCAGGCTGCCACTGGGTGATCGTGACCGGCGAGTAGCTCACCTGCGGACCGTCTCCATTCAGTGAGATGTCGATGTGCTTGAGCCACTCCTCGTCGTTGCGCTCCGGGTAATCGGTGCGGAACTGCGCGCCGCGGGACTCCTTGCGCTCGATCGCGCCCACCACGGTCGCCTCGGCGCAGTCGAGCATGTAGCCGAGCTCCAGCGCGCCCAGCACGTCCTGGTTGAACACCGTCCCGCGATCGTCCACGTACGCGCTCTTTGACTCCTCTTTCAAGCGTCCGACGATCTCGTGCGCCTGCTGCAGGCCCGCCTCGTCGCGATAGACCGCCACGTGCTGGTTCATCGTCTCACCGAGCTCCGCCTTGATCTCCGACACGCGCCGCCCGCTGCCGCGCTCGCGGGCGAGGATTGCGTCGATCTCCGCGACGTCCTCGCGCAGCTTCCCATCCGCGGCCTGGGGCATCGGAATGCTCTGCGCGCGCTTGGCGGCGTGCTCGCCCGCCCGCCGTCCGAAGATGAGCGTGTCCAGCAGCGAGTTTGCCCCCAGGCGGTTGCCGCCGTGCACCGACACGCACGCGACCTCCCCCGCCGCGTACAGCCCCTCGATCGAGGTCGCGCCATCGACGTCGGTCTTGACGCCGCCCATGATGTAGTGCTGTCCCGGGCGAATCATGATCGGTTCGCGCGTGATGTCCACCCCTGCGAAGTCTTTGCCGATGTTCACGATCTCGCGCAGCGCCTCCAGCGTGCGCTTGCGCGGGACCTTCGTGATGTCAAGCCAAATGCCCGAGCCGTCGGCGCCCACGCCGCGACCCTCGAGGATCTCCGTCTGCTCGGCGCGCGAGACCACGTCGCGCGAGGCCAGCTCCATCTTGTTCGGCGCGTATTTCTCCATGAACCGCTCGCCCTCGCTGTTCAGCAGCACCGCGCCCTCGCCGCGGGCGCCCTCCGTTATCAGCAGGCCGTTCTCCACGAGCGTCGTCGGGTGGTACTGCACCATCTCCATGTCCATCAGCGGCGCGCCGATCCGGTAGGCCTGGGCGATCCCGTCACCGGTCACGATCAGCGCGTTAGTCGTCGGGCTGTACACCTGACCGGCGCCGCCACACGCCAGGATCGTGTTCTTGGCGTGGAAGCACTCCATGCGCCCGCTGCGCACATCGCGCGCGACCACCCCGCAGCAGCGCCCCTGCTCGTCCTGCACGAGCGAGGTCACGAACCACTCCTCGTAGCGGTCGACCGTCTCGTGGTGCTTCATCAGCTGCTCGTAGAGCACGTGCAGGATCGCCTGGCCGGTGATGTCCGCGACATACGCGGTGCGCTTCATCGAGGCGCCCCCGAACGCGCGCAGATCCAGCTCGCCGCGCTCGTTGCGGTGGAACGTGACGCCGATGTGCTCCAGGTGCATGACCTCGTGCGGCGCCTCTGAGCACATGATCTCGATCGCGTCCTGGTCGCCCAGGAAGTCCGAGCCCTTGACCGTGTCATACGCGTGCGAGCGCCAGTCGTCGGCGACTGCGATCGCGGCGTTGATGCCGCCCGCGGCCGCCACCGAGTGCGAGCGCACCGGATGGACCTTGCTCACGATCGCCACGCTCGCGCCCTCTTGCGCTGCGGCCAGCGCTGCGCGCTGGCCTGCGAGGCCGGCGCCGATGATCAATACGTCGTGTGCTGGCATGGCTCCCTGCGGTCGATTCGGAGGACGTGGGCGCCCGACGCGCCCCGGCCTGGGACTCTATAACGGCAACGCCCGTCGGCAGCGTGTCCCCGTCATTTGCATCCCTCACCCCATGGCGGCCGGGCGCAGCGCTTTGCGCAGCTGTGACACGGTCACGACGCCCTGCAGCACGCCCTGCTCGTCGACTGCCACCATCGCGCCCAGGTGTCCCAACCCCTCGCTGCGTAGCAGCGATTCGACCGGCTGATCCTCGGCGATCCGCACCGACAGGTTCTCCTCGAGCACGTCCACGACCGGCAGCGCCGGGCGTCCAGCCGCGATCTCCTCGTCTATGCGCTGCTCGCGCACGACGCCGAGGAAGTGGCGCGCCGGATCAACCACCGCGAACCACGGCCAGCGGTAACGCAGGAAGAACTGCTCCTGAGCGTCGAGCAGGCTCAGATCCGCAGGGATCGTCACCGGCTCGCGGTCCATGATGTCGGCGACCGTCACACCGGCGATGCGCTGTCCGAACGCTCCCTGCGCCACCGCACCGCTCGCCGCCTGATACAGGATGAACGCCAGCACCATCGTGAACACGCCGAACGAGTCTCCGTTCGCGAGCCCCGCTAGTCCGAGCGCGCCTAGCCCCAGTGCGAACCCCTGCCCAGCGCGCCCCGTCCAGCGGGTCGCTCGGTTGCGATCGCCCGTGCGCCACCAGATCAGCGCCTGGGCGATCTGGCCGCCGTCGAGCGGAAACGCGGGGATCAGATTGAACAACAGCACGAGCACGTTGACCGTCGCCAGCCAACTCAGCCACACCAAGGCGGGCGTCGCCCGCACATGGCCACTGCCCGTCGCCACTTCGGCGAAGTGCCCGCCCGGCGCGGCCAGGCCGGCGGCGATCGCGCAGGCGACGACCACCGCGAGCGTCACCAACGGACCGGCGATCGCCACGCGCAACTGCACGCCCGGGGTGCTTGCCATCTCGCGCATGCGCGTCAGCCCGCCGAACGCCCACAGGTCGATGCCGGCAACTGACAGACCGTTGCGTCGCGCGACGACCGCATGCCCGAGCTCGTGCAGGATCACCGACACGAAGAACGACAGCACGACCGCGACTGACACCAGATAGGCGGTCGTGTTCGCGCCGCCGAGGACTTTGTGAAAGTAAGGCGTCGTCAGGATCACGAACAGGAACAGCACCACGAACCAGCTCATGCCGACACCGATCCTGATGCCGAATACGCGGGCCAGCTGGAAGTTTGTGCGCGGCGCCATCACTCCATGGTAGGCGCCGCGGCCGCGGCGCCGGTTGCGCGACCCCTACAACTGCGGGCGAGCCCGGGCGATGATCGCCTCGAAGTCCGTGCCGGCCGGCAGCGTCCCGTACTCCAGCCCGCCATCCCCGGCCAACCGCGCGGCGCAGAACGCGTCCGCAACCGCAGGCGGAGCGTGGCGCACGAGCAGCGAGCCCTCTAGGCACAGCGCCATCGACTCCACTACCCGCCGTGCGCGCGACTCCAGCGTCGCAGGGTCCGCGAACTGAGACTCCAGGTCCCGGACCCGCGCGTCCAGCCGTTGATCGGCGCCCTGCGCCTGCTTGACCTCGTGCAGGAACACCTCCAGTGAGCGGGGTGTGCGCACCAACGCGCGCAGCACGTCCAGGCTGATCACGTTGCCCGAGCCCTCCCAGATCGAGGCCAACGGCGCCTCGCGGTACAGCCGCGGCATGCCCGACTCCTCGACATACCCGGCGCCGCCGAGACACTCCATCGCCTCGAACGCGTGATTCGGCACGCGCTTGCAGGCCCAGTACTTACCGACGGCAGTCGCCAGGCGCTTGAACAGCTGCGCGTCGCTGTCGTCTTCGCCGGCCTGCGCATCGGCTGCAGCTTCGTCATATGCGCGCGCCAGGCGCATCGCGAGCGCCGTCGATGCCTCGGCCTCCAGGCACAGATCGGCGAGCACGTTGCGCATCAGCGGCTGGTCGATCAGCAGCTTGCCGAACGCGTGGCGGTATGCGGCGTGATGGGTGGCGTTCACCACGGCTGTACGCATCCCCGCGGCTGCGCCGATCACGCAGTCCAACCGGGTGTGGCCGACCATCTCGATGATCGTCGGCACGCCCCGCCCCGGCTCACCGACCATGCGCGCCCACGCCCCGTGCAGCTCGATCTCCGAGGACGCGTTCGAGTGATTGCCGAGCTTGTCCTTCAGTCGCTGGATGTGCATCGCGTTGCGCGTGCCGTCGGGCAGTATGCGAGGCATCAAAAAGCACGACAGCCCCTCGTCCTCGCCCGCGGGCGACTGGGCCTGCGCGAGCACGAGGAACAGGTCGGACATCGGCGCCGAGCAGAACCACTTGTGACCCGTGATCTCATACTCCGCTGCGCCGCCGCCCCCGTTCAACGGCCGTGCGATGGTCGTGTTCGCGCGCACATCCGAGCCGCCCTGCTTCTCGGTCATCGCCATGCCCGCGATCGCACTGCCCTTCTCCACGGCGGGGATCGACCGTGGGTCATATGTGGTCGCGGTCACCAGTGGCTCCCACTCGGCCGCCAGCTCGGGCTGGGAGCGCAGCGCGGGCACGACCGCGAACGTCATCGTGATCGGGCACGCATACCCCGCCTCGGCCTGCATCGCGGTCATGTACATCGCCGCGCGGGCCACGTGCGGAGCGGGCTTGTCCTGCTCGCGCCACGGCAGCGCATGCAGCTCGTGCTCAACCCCCAGCGTCATCAGCTGGTGCCACGCCGGATGAAACTCGACCTCGTCAATGCGATGGCCGTAGCGATCGTGCGTGTGCAGGACCGGCTTGTTCTCGTTGGCCTGACGGCCCCACACCTGCTGGGGCTCGCCGCCGATCAGCCTGCCCAGCTCGCTCGCGCGCTCCAGCGCCCACGTCGCGCCCTCGCGTTCGGTGGCCTCCAGGAGAGGTGTGTTATCGCAGAACACATCCCGTCCCTCCAGCGGGGGGGCCTGGTTGAACACATCGTGCGTGCGCCAGGGCGCGCTGCCCTCTCCTGTCGCTGCCTGTGCCGCCGGTGCGCTGGCCATGGATGACAGTGAAGCAGATGTCACTATCTCATCGCCGGCATACCGCCACCCGTCGTGCGCTTCCGCGACGCCGACAGCTGTGGTGAGCGGCGCCGGCCGCAAGCCGACGCAGGAACACGCTCTGGCTCACCCACCAAATCCCCCCGCGAGATAGCATCGCCGGCCCGGCGAACCCTCCATCCCCCGCAAGGACCCGACCTATGGCCAAGATCAAGGTGCAGAACCCCGTAGTCGAGCTCGACGGCGACGAGATGACGCGTGTCATCTGGTCGTTCATCCGCGACCAGCTGATCCTGCCCTACCTCGACGTCGACCTGTGCCGCTACGACCTCTCGATCGAGTCCCGCGACGCGACCCGCGATCAGATCACGGTGCAAGCGGCCGAAGCGATCAAGCAACATGGGGTCGGCGTTAAGTGCGCCACGATCACCCCCGACGAGGCGCGCGTGGAGGAGTTCGGGTTGCACGAGATGTACCGCTCGCCCAACGGCACGATCCGCAACATCCTCGGCGGGGTCATCTTCCGCGAGCCGATCGTCATCTCCAACATCCCCCGGCTAGTGCCCGGCTGGACCAAGCCGATCGTGATCGGCCGTCACGCGTTCGGCGACCAGTACCGAGCGACCGATCTCGTCGTGCCCGGTGAGGGCAAGCTGATGCTTACGTTCGCGCCCGCCGACGGCGGCGAGCCGATCGAGCTCGACGTGTACGACTTTCCCGGACCGGGCATCGCGATGGCGATGTACAACCTCGACTCATCCATCCGCGACTTCGCGCGCGCCTCGATGCGCTACGGCCTGGATCACGGTCTGCCCGTGTACCTGTCGACGAAGAACACCATTCTCAAGCGCTACGACGGGCGGTTCAAGGACCTGTTCGCGGAGGTGTTCCAGGACGAGTTCCGGGCCGAGTTCGAGGCCGCCGGACTCACCTATGAACACCGGCTGATCGACGACATGGTCGCCGCCGCATTGAAGTGGGAGGGCGGTTACGTGTGGGCTTGCAAGAACTACGACGGCGACGTCCAGTCCGACACGGTCGCGCAGGGGTTCGGCTCGCTCGGACTGATGACCAGCGTGCTGATGAGCGCCGACGGCTCCACCGTCGAGGCCGAGGCCGCGCACGGCACCGTTACACGCCACTACCGTATGCACCAGCAGGGCAAGCCCACCTCCACCAACCCGATCGCCTCGATCTTCGCCTGGACGCGCGGTCTGCAGGCGCGGGGACGGATGGACGGTACCCCCGCCGTCAGCGAGTTCGCGCAGACGCTCGAGCGCGTATGCGTGCAGACCGTCGAATCCGGTCGTATGACCAAGGACCTCGCGCTGCTCGTCGGTCCCGAACAGGAGTGGCAGAGCACACAGGAGTTTCTCGCGTCAATCGACGACAACCTCAAGCAGGAGATGAACCAGTGAGCAATCCAGTCAGAGTCACCGTCACCGGCGCCGCCGGTCAGATCGGCTACAGCCTCGTGTTTCGCATCGCCTCCGGGCAGTTGCTCGGTCCAGACCAGCCGGTAGATCTGCGGCTGCTAGAGATACCCCCCGCGATGGGCGCGCTGGAGGGCGTGGCGATGGAGATCGTCGACTGCGCGTTTCCGCTGCTCTCAGGGCTCGACCTGCACGATAACCCCGACGACGCGTTCGACGGCGTAGACATCGCGCTGCTCGTCGGCTCGCGACCGCGCACGAAGGGCATGGAGCGCGCCGAGCTGCTCTCAGAGAACGGCAAGATCTTCACCGTCCAGGGCCGCGCGCTGAACGAGCACGCGGGCGCCGACTTGAAAGTGCTCGTCGTCGGCAACCCCGCCAACACGAACTGCCTGATCGCGATGAACAACGCGCCCGACATCCCGCGCGAGCGCTTCACCGCGATGTTGCGCCTGGACCACAACCGGGCGGTCGCCCAGCTCGCGGCCAAGCTCGCCCTCCCGGTCTCCGCGATCACCAACATGGGCGTGTGGGGCAATCACTCACCAACGATGTATCCCGATCTCTT
Organism: uncultured Solirubrobacterales bacterium; assembly: GCA_963708315.1. Classification (GTDB taxonomy): domain Bacteria; phylum Actinomycetota; class Thermoleophilia; order Solirubrobacterales; family Solirubrobacteraceae; genus Palsa-744. The sequence continues at coordinate 426,147 of OY970204.1, forward strand.
TCACGCGCAGGTCAACGGGCAGCAGGCCGCCGCGGCCGTCGATGACCAAACGTGGATCGAAGAGGACTTCCTGCCCAATGTCGGTAAACGCGGCGCCGCCATCATCGAGGCACGTGGCGCCTCCTCGGCCGCGTCGGCGGCCAACGCCGCGATCGATCACGTCCGCGATTGGGTCTCCGGCACCGCCGGCGGCTGGGTGTCGATGGGAGTGCCCTCCGATGGCTCCTACGGAGTTCCCGAGGGGCTGATCAGCGGCTTCCCCTGCACATGTGCCGACGGTGAGTACACGATCGTCCAAGGACTGGACATCGATGACTTCTCCCGCTCCAAGATCGACGCCACCGTCGCCGAGCTGACCGGCGAGCGGGACACTGTCAAAGGCCAGGGACTTATTTGACAGTCGGACCTATTCGAGTAGCAAAAGGGCGCGGCATATGCCGCGCCCTTTGTTTGAACCGTGATCTGTTGGGTGGCTAGCCTTTAGGGTGCCAGCCTCTGCCTTTCTTGGACAGCTTCCCTTCCTGTTCGAGAGCGGGAAGCACCCGGTACAGGTAGTTCTGCTTGATACCCATCTTTGCCGCGAGCTCGGGAATGGTGATGCCCGGCTGTCCCTGCACGAACGACAGCGCCTGCGCGGCACGGGTACCGCTTCCTTTGCGCCGTCCAGCGCGACGTTTCGCCGGTGCGGCCGCGGTCGCGGCGGCGGGCGTAGCCGTGGCTGCGGCTTTGGCCGTGCTGCCGGCCGGGCGCCCTACTTTTTTGCCTTTTGGCCGACCCACTTTTTTGGGACGTCCTGGAGGGCGGCCCCGTTTTTTGGCCGGCGCCGCAGCTGCGGCTTTTTTACCCGAGCCAGGAGGGCGCCCCGGTCCACGACGGCGAGGAGCGGTCGCGGCTGCGGTCGAGCCGCCGCCGATCCCGTCCAGCGCCGAAGCTGCGGCCTCCAACCGACGGTACTCCTCTACCAGCGGCCCCAGCTCCGCCAGCCGGTCGGTGATCTCCCGGCGCTTCTCGTCAAGAAAGTCAGTCACGATCCAATCCTCTTTCACTCGTGCGAATGTGAGCGTGTCACATTCCGTTCGCGTCACCTTACACCATTCCTCCACGAAAACCTTCGTGATAATCACTTAAGCCGGCTCTTAGGAACTATGGGTAATGACCGATGCGCATAGCGAGAGCGGTGAGCTGGAGAGTAATTGGGTGTCGTTGCCATGCGGCCTCGAGATGGCGCGCTCGACGCCGACGATAGCCTGCTACTCCAATTGGGCGCGCAGCCGCTCGAGCGTGCGCTCGGCCTCTCGCTTGGGGATTCCGCCGACCAGAGCTCTGCTGACGATCGCGCCGATCGGGCCGAACGGAGTGCGAAACTCGTTGTGATAATCGAACCGCGTGCCGCCGTTCTCAGGCTGCAATGCGTACTCCGTATGCGCGCGCGATCGCGCCGGTCCGCGGCCCTCCCATACTGCGCGGGCGCCGGGGTCGCATTCGACGAGGGTCCAGTGAACGTCCAGGCTGACACCGCGCAGATGGATGTGCTGATCCATCTTGTAACCGACGCGTGGAGGACCGGTGTCCACACGCCCAAGCCCACGGTGGACCGTAACCCAGTCACCGAGGCGCTGCGCGTCCATGACCAATTGCCACACCTCCTCCGGCTGCGCGTCGATGTGGATGGATGCGGTTACGAGGCTCATCGGTTATGGGGTCAGCGCGCCGCGAGCTCTTCGACCGACTCCCACTCGCGCAGCGAGCGTTCGACGGCGGAGTCGAATGAGTGCAGATCGACTCCCAGCATCGCGGCGGCTTGCAGATACGAGGGGTCATCTGGGCCGCCGGGCAGGAGGTCGCCCTGCAGACTTTCCATCAGCGCGAGGACCAACTCGGGATCCTCATCGGCGATCGCAGCGGCGATGCGGGCAGTGATCGGTGTCACGCTGACGCCCAGCCCAACGGCGGGCCGCGCGAGCAGCATCTCCTCGGCGATGCGCCGGATCATCTCACCGTAACTGAGGATGTCGGGTCCGCCCACATCCAGTGTGCGTCCGGCTACGGCAGCGACGGTCGCGGCGGCGGCGAGCATGCCGATCACATCGCGTGCGTCGATCGGACGCGTACGGTGGGTGTGCCAGGCGGGCAGCGCAAGCACCGGCATGCGCTCGACGAGCCTGACGAGAAACCGAAACGAGCGCGAGCGGGCGCCGATCACGATCGAGGCGCGCAGCACCACCGTGTCGGGGATGGCGTCGCGCAGGATCCGCTCGACCGCCTCGCGGCTGCGCAGATGGCGTGAGAGCGCCTCTTCATCACCGGCGTAGCTTGCGCCGGTCCAGCCGGCGGTCGGCCCTCCCAGGTACACGAGCCGTCGCACGCCAGCGCGCGAGGCCGCCGCGGCAAAGTTCTCGGCTGCGATCCGCTCGCGCTCGGGAAACGGAGATTCCTCCTCGCGCGCGGGAGTGCGCTCCATAGAGTGGATCAGGTAGTAGGCGACCTCGACTCCGCGCAGGGCCCGCGCGAGCCCGTCGCCGGTGAGTGCGTCGCCGGTGGTGATCTCCAGTGTGTCGTCCTCTGCACCATCATCACCGCGCGTGGCGTGAGCTTCAGCGTGCCCCCGCGCCCGCGCCCGCGCGTGAGGGTCCTCCGACAAGTGCGACATAATCCCCGCCACATCGACCCGGGTGGGATCTCGCGCGAGGGCCCGCACCCGATGTCCGCCGGACAGCAGTTGGGGAACGAGCTGTGAGCCGGCAAAGCCGCTGGCGCCGGTGACGAGGATGAGCATGGGCCCAGATGATGACGACGCGCGGCGCCGTATGTCCGCAAAGTGGGCGAAAGACAGAGATTGTCACGAGAAAGTGACGTGAAGGAAGCTCTTTCCGGGTAGAAGTCGATTTTCTCTGCGATTTGCGGAATGGGTGATGAGCGGCGGGGCCGACCGTGAGATGATGGCGCGGTCCGTTCAACCGTCCGTCCGATCCAACCCGCTGGGGGGCATGTGCAGAGAAAGCAGGTCACTCACCGGCGCGCCGCCAAACCCGTCAGTTGTGAGGACTGCTTCTTCCGGTGCAACCTGCTGTGTGCTCTCGACCTGGACGAGCCCTGCGCGACATTTCGTCCCAACGAGGCTCAACTGCGACCGCCGCAGCAATTGCGGTTTGTGTTCCGAGCCGAGCGCCGCACGCGCTCGGCCTGGGCGTTTCCCTCAGCGCAGGAGCAGGCGGCTCTGCATACGCACACCTAGTTATTTGTGCTCGGCGCGTGCTGCGTGCCCGGCGATCCAGTTTGCGCCGGGGGTGTCAGAGGCGCCGTGCACGAGGATCGAGCAGAACACGACCAGCGCGACCAGGTCAAAGATGCGTTCCCCGGAGGCGATGTTCTGGTCGAGCACGAGCAGGGCGAATGTCATGGTGGCGACGCCCTTGGGCCCGAACCAGCCCATGAACAGACGGGTGGGCCCGTCTGTGCGAGTGCCGAGCAGCGCGACAAACACCGCCACGGGACGCGCCAGCAGAAACACGACGGCGACGAACACGAGCGCCGGCAGGCCCTCGCGCGTGAGCGCGTGCAACGTGAGCAACGAGCCGAACACTAGAAAGATGCCGAGCTTGACGATCTCGACGATCTCATCGGCGCGGCGCTCGAAGTGCAGACGCAGGTCGGGTCTGCGAACCCCGAGCACGATCGCGGCGACGAACACCGCGATGAAGCCGTTGCCTTTGGGGGAGAGCACGGTCAGGCCGTAGGTCGCGAACGCGACACCGAGCGCGAACAGCGACTTCTGGTGGGAAGGGATCGAATGCTCAAGTGGGCGCCTGTGCGGGCGCGGCATCAACACCGAGGCGAACCATCCGCAGGCCAGGCCGAACGCGAAGCCCAGGCCGATGTCCTGGATCACGAACTGCCACCACACAAACTGACCGGAGCCGGCGCTCAGCGCGGCCAGCAGCGCCAGTACGGCCGGCAGCGCGAGGCCATCGTTGAGCCCCGACTCCAGGTTCAGCGAGTGACGCACGATGCGCGGCACGCGCGGGTTGGTGATGATGCTCGAGGTCAGCACCGGGTCGGTGGGCGAGAGCAGGGCGCCGATCAAAAAGGACTCCGTCCAGGAGAACCCGATCAGGGCGTGCGCGGCGACGGCGACGATCGCTGCCGTGATCGGCATCGCCAGCACGAGCTTGCGCACGGGCAGGCGCCACTCACGCTGGAGCATCTCGCCCTCGACCTCCAGCCCGTCGCGAAACAGGATCACGATCAAAGCGACGAATGCCAGATCCTCGACGAAACCAGAGCGAGCGCGGAAATCGATCCAACCGAAGCCACCCGGGCCGACCGCGAATCCCGCAAGCACGAACAGGGCGGTGAGCGATAGGAACGAGCGTTGCGCAAGCCCCGACAGGAGCGCGCCGATGATCAGCAGCAGGCCCAGCGCAGTGGCGGTCGCCTGGAATGTGGGCACGCGCCCATTGTCACGTTCGCGGCGGCAGCGCGTACGCTCCCGTCGCGGGGGCGTATATTGGAGCGCGGAACTACAAAGCTCTTTTCAGAGGCGGTGGCCTAACAATGGCGGCGAAAGATCGTACAAGCGGTGGCAGTGGATTCGGCAAGGCCGGTGAGGCGGCGCGCTCCGCGCGGAGCAACCGGTACGTAGAACGGCTGATCGAAGACGAGGAGCTGCGCGGAAGCCTGCTCGCGGCGTATGGCGCGGCGCGCAGCGCGTACGGACGCATGAGCAATGGCAAGCCCGCGACCACGGCTCTGTTCGAGGATCGCAAGCTTCAGAACGAGCTGCGCGAGGCGGCGGGCGCCCTGCGTGACGCGGCGAACACGCTGCGCGAACCCCCACGCAAGGCTCGTCGGCGTCGTAGCGGACTCGGCCGCAAGCTGCTGCTGCTCGGAATCGCCGGCGTGCTCGCGCTCGCGCTCAGCGAGGATCTGCGCGGGAAGGTGCTCGACCTGCTGTTCGGCGCCGAGGAGGAGTTCGAGTACAGCTCGACCACCGCTCCGGCCGAGCCCGCGCCGGCGTCCGCGCCGGCCTCCTGAGCCGACGGACATCACCGAGACCGCGAGATGACCGTAGCCGTAGCGACCGCCCAGGGCGCCGACGCGCGCGCGATCTCCGCGGAGAAGAAGCCGCGCAGGGTCGTAGTGGAGGGCGAGAAGGCACGGCGGATCGTCGAGGCGATGCGCCGCAGCGTCGCCCGGCGCGGGACGGCGGGGTCGACATTCGACCACGTCGCGCGCGAGGCGGGCGTGTCGCGAGGGCTGCTGCACTATTACTTCGGCACCAAGGAGCAACTGCTGCTCGAGGCGGTCAGGCGCGACTGCGAGTTGCGCATGGAGTTGCTCGAGCAGCAACTCGCGGGCGCACGCACGGCCGATGACTTCATCGGGCTGATGGCTCAGAACCTGCAGGAGACCGTGCGTGGGGACCCGGACTTCGTGACGCTCATGTTCGAGCTGTTCACGCTCTCGCGCCGCAACAAGGACATCGCCGTCGAGTACGCCGAGCTGATGCGACGCACGCGCGGACAGGTCGCTGACATGCTCGCGATCGCCCAGCGTGAGGGTGTCGTGCGTTTGCACGCCGAGCCGGACACGGTCGCCGAGATCCTGTTCGCCCTCGCTGATGGGTTCGCGCTGCGGATGCTCACCGAGCCCGAGCGTGACTTCGAGGCGACGGTGCGAGCGGGGATCGCCTGCGCCCGAGCGCTGCTGGCTGACTAAGCCACTCATATAATCGGCCCGGATGCCAATTTACGAGTACAGACGCCCCGATGGCAGCACGTTTGAGATCGTGCAGTCCTTCAGCGACGATTCGTTGACGCACGACCCCGATACGGGTGAACCCGTCGTGCGGGTGCTGCATGCGCCGGCCGTGCACTTCAAGGGCAAGGGTTTCTACAACACCGACTACGGCACCCGCAAACGCCAGCGCGAGACGGCCGCTGCCTCATCGGAGGAGTCCTCGGCCAAGAAGGACTCCTCCTCGGATGGCGCCTCCAAGACCTCCGACGGCAAGGTCAAAGGCGAGAAGTCCTCCTCCTCCGAGGGCGCCAAGCCCAAGGACGCCAAACCGGTCGCGGCCAAGAGCTGACCCGCGCGTCGCGGTGGTCCGGGGCGTGCGGCGGCCTTCTGGTCGCAGGCGCTGACTCAGGGCCGGTCGACGTTCAACCGGCCTCAAAGCGCGCCACGGCGGCGCGGCGTTCGGATTCTGAGACCGTCAGACCCTGCTCGCCGTCGGGCAGCGTAACCGTGCCCGAGGGCTTGAGCACCTGCGTGGGCGGCGTGCCGGAGATCGCCAGCGCCCCGAACAGTCCCAGCAGCGTCGGACCGCTCATGTCGGAGATGATCGTCGGTGGCGCGTTCCACGCGATCAGGGGCAGGCGCAGGAAGCTCGACGGGGAGAGCAGCTGTGACTTCATGTCGGTGAACAGCGCCTGCTGGTGTTCCTCGCGCTGGATGTCAGTCTCGTTGGGCGCGCACAGGTTCTCGCGGGTGCGCGCCAGCGCCAGGGCCTGCTTGCCGTCGAGGTGATGGGCGCCGGAGCTTAGGCGCAGGGTGTAGCCGCCCTGGCTGAAGCCGCCGTCCAGGCGCGAGATGATGCAGCCTCCTGTGTAGGTGATGCCGCCCATCGCGTCGATCAGGGCGGGGAAGTTTTCGAAGTTGACTTCGACGAGATGGTTGATCGGTATGCCGAGCCAGCTCTTGATCACCGAGATCGACTCCGCCGGGCCGCCGAACTCGTGCGCCGCGTTAATCTTCTGCAGACCGTGGCCGGGGATTTCCACGACCGTGTCACGCGGGATCGACAGCCGCGCCGCGTGCCCGCCACCGGTGCGGATCAGCAGGATCGAGTCTGAACGGCCAGGCCCCGTGGTTTCGGCGCCCGGTTCCTTGCTGTCCTTTTGGCGGCGGTCGGAGCCGAGCACGAGGATGTTGTTGGCCGAAGTCAGCGGATAGCCCGCGGGGTCGAGCACGCTCGCCACGTTCGCCGGCGGGGAGGTGCGCTCGAAATGGGAGCTGATCAGGAACAGCACGAGCGACAGCACCAACCAGCCCGCTATCAGCGCGAGCAGACCAAGGATCAGTCGTTTCGGCGTGATCCGCTCCTGCCATCCCCGTCGAGGGCCCGACTCGCGGACGCGCTCTGCGCTCAGCGGGTCGATCAGGTCCTCCTCAGCACGTCGTGGATGCAGCCGGCGTCCGGCGCGGTAGCGGGTGTACTGGGGGGGCTGGTCGGGTGGAGTGGACATGAGTGTTGTGGTCGCGCGTGCGGGGAGGGCGTGATCAGAGACCCGAGGCGGAACCTATAGTTGCGAGATGGGCGCCCAGAACCCTCCGGTTCAGTCGGACACGCATGGGCAATTGCTGGTGTGCGCCACTCCGATCGGCAACCTCGAAGACGTGACCTTGCGCGTACTGCGGGCACTCGGCGAAGCCGATGTGATTGCCTGCGAGGACACGCGCCGTACGCGGGTGCTACTCGATCGCCACGGCATCCGCGCGGCGTCGCTCGTGAGCCTGCACGAGCACAACGAACGGGCGCGCGCCCCCGAACTGGCGGCGCGCATCGGCGCGGGAGAGATGATCGCGCTGGTCAGCGACGCGGGTATGCCGCTGGTGTCCGATCCCGGCTACGTGCTCGTGCAGGCCTGCATCCGCGAGGGACTTCCCGTCGAGGTGCTGCCGGGGCCGAGCGCTGTGCTGAGCGCGTTGATCCTCTCCGGACTTCCGTCCGATCGCTGGCGATTTGTGGGATTCCTGCCGCGTAAGCGCGGACAGCGTGAGCGCTTGCTGACAGATACCGTCGAGACGCTGGTGGCATTCGAATCGCCCAAGCGCCTGCTGGTCACCCTGGAGATGCTCGCGCACGTCGATCCGCAGCGCCCGGTGGCGGTGTGTCGCGAGCTGACCAAGCTCCATGAGGAAGTCGCGCGCGGATCCGCGGCCGAGCTAGCCGAGCGCTACGGCGAGCATCCCCCCAAGGGCGAGGTCGTGCTGGTGGTTGGAGCGGCACGCCTGGCGAGTAGCCTTCAGCGCGAGTGAGCTACTACGTAACCACCCCGATCTACTACGTCAACGCGGCGCCGCATCTCGGGCACGCGTACACGACGATCGCCGCCGATGTGATGGCGCGCCATCACCGCCAGCGCGGCGAGGAGGTGTTCTTCCTGACCGGTACCGACGAGCACGGCGAGCCGGTCGCCGACGCGGCGCACGCGCTTGGGATCGAGCCCCAGGAGTTGGCGGATCGCAACGCGCAGCGATTCAAGGCGCTGACACCGCGGATCGAGGCCTCGAACGACTTCTTCATTCGCACCACCGATCCGCAGCACATCGCGAAGGTGCAAGAGGTGCTGGCCCGCGTGCGCGAGGCCGGGTTCGTGTACGAGGGCCAGTACGAGGGCTGGTACTGCCCGCGCTGCGCGGACTTCAAGGCCGAGAACGAGATCGATGAGGGCAACCGCTGCCCGATTCATCACATCGAGCTCACCCGCGAGCGCGAGGACAGTTACTTCTTCAAGCTGTCCGCGTTTCAGGAGCCGCTCGAACGGTTGTACACCGAGCAGCTTGAGTTCGTCGCGCCGCGCACGCGTTACAACGAGGCGCTGTCGTTCATCCGCTCGGGTCTGCGCGATGTGCCCCTGACACGCCATCGGTTGACCTGGGGAGTGCCGGTGCCGTGGGATGACGAGCACGTGTTCTATGTGTGGTTCGACGCGCTGTTGAACTACTACTCGGCGCTCTCCTACGCCGATCCCGGGGCCGACCTGACGGAGACGTTCTGGCCCGCCGACTGTCATGTGATCGCCAAGGACATCCTGCGCTTTCACGCCGTCTACTGGCCCGCGCTGCTGATGGCCGCCGGGTTGGAGTTGCCCGAGCGGGTGTTCGTGCACGGGTATCTGTTGATGGACGGCGAGAAGATGTCGAAGTCGCTCGGCAACGTGCTCGATCCGTTCGCGGTGATCGAGCGCTTCGGCGCCGACGCGCTGCGGTTCTACCTGCTGCGCGACGTGCCGTTCGGCCAGGACGGCTCGGTATCGACGGCCTCGTTCGAACAACGCTACGAGTCGGAGTTGGCGAACGAGCTCGGCAACCTCGCCAGCCGCACCCTGGCGATGGTGGGACGCTACCGCGACGGGGTGACGCCGGCGGTCGCGCCCGACCCAGCGATCGTGGGCGACTTCGCGGGCCTTCCCGAGCGCGTCGGCGAGCTGATCGACGGGGTCCAACTGACGGTCGCGCTCGATGAGATCTGGCAGCGCGTGCGCCGCTTGAACCGCTACGTCGAGGAGCAGGCGCCCTGGCAGCTCGCCAAGGACGGGGCGCGCGCGGGGGAGCTCGATCGGGTGCTCGGAACGCTCGTGGAGGGGCTGCGCGTGCTCGCGGTGCTGCTACATCCCTACCTGCCGGCGAGTACCGCCACGCTGCTGCAGGCGCTCGGCGCTCCGGATGTGGCGTTCGCCGGGGCGCGGCTGGGCGCTGGCGCCGTCGGGCGGGTGGCGCAGATCGAACCGCTGTTTCCGAAGGGTCTGGACGCCGTCGAGGCGGCCTGATCCGATCGCGAGGGCAATGAGATGATCGACAGTCACACCCACCTGGATCTATGCGAGCCGCCCGACACCGAGCTCGTAGCCGCCGCCGAGGAGGCGGGGGTGACGCGGATGCTGACGATCGGCACCGAACCCGCATCCTGTCGCGCGGCGCTCGCCGCGGCCGAGGCGTTCCCACAGGTGTACGCGGCGGTCGGCCGTCATCCGAATGCGAGCAGGGGATTTGACGACGGCGATCTGGCAGAGCTGCGCGCGCTGGCCGCGCACGAGCGCTGCCTGGCGATCGGCGAGACGGGCCTGGACTTCTACCGCGACGGGGCGCCGCGGTCGGATCAGGAACGGGCGTTCGCCGCGCACATCGCGCTCGCCCGGGATACCGGCCTGCCGCTCGTGATCCACTCGCGCGACGCCGCCGATGAGACGCTGGCGCAGCTCGGCGCGCAAGCGCAAGGGTGCAGCGTCGTGATCCACTGCTTCTCGATGCCCGAGCATCTGCAGGAGTGCGTGGACCGTGGGTATGCCATTTCTTTCGCGGGCAACGTCACCTACAAAAGCGCCGCAGACCTCGCCGCGGCGGCGCGTCAGGTTCCCGACGAGCGGCTGCTGGTCGAGACCGATGCGCCGTATCTGACGCCCCAGGTGGTGCGCAAGCAGCGCAACCAGCCGGCATTCGTCGCGCATACGGCCGCGTTCGTGGCGGAGCTGCGGGGCGTCAGTGTGGGCGAGCTGGACGCGCTCGTGGAGCGCAACGCCGCGCGCGTGTTCGGCTGGGGATGAGGGCCGTGAGCGACGCCCGACCATCCGGCCGGGCCTCGCGGTCGCCGCGCGTCACGGCACGCGAGCCCACCCAGCCGACTCAACCGTCCCTGCGGCGCATGCAGCGCTTCGACGTACATCCAGACCGCGAGCTGGGGCAGAACTTCCTGATCGACTCGAACATCCTCGGCGTGATCGAGCGGGCGGCGGAGCTCGGCGAGCGCGATTTCGTGCTGGAGATCGGGGGCGGTCTGGGGGTGCTGTCGGAGTATCTCGCCGAGCGTGTCGCGCATGTGCATGTGGTCGAGATCGACACGCGCCTGCGCGAGGCCCTGGTGGACGCGACCGACGCGCACCCGAACGTGAGCGTGCATTGGGGGGATGCGATGCGGATCGATCTGGCGGCGCTGCACCCGGCGCCCGAGAAGGTCGTGGCGAATCTCCCGTACGGGATCGCGGCGGGGGTGCTGCTGCGCACGATCGAGGAGCTGCCCGGCGTGGAGCTGTGGGTGGCGATGGCCCAACGCGAGGTCGGCGAGCGCCTGGCCGCCACACCAGGGGGGCGCGATTACGGCGTCAGCTCTGTGATCGCCCAGCTCGCGTGTGAGGTGCGGGTGTTGCGGGCGATACCGCGGGCCGTGTTCTATCCCGAGCCGAACGTCGACTCGGTGCTCGTGCGCATGCGCCGACTCCGCGCGGCGCCCTCGCCGGCGTTGCGCGCGCTGGTGGGCGGCGCGTTCGCGCACCGGCGCAAGACGTTGGCGGGCTCGCTCGCGCTCGCTGGCCGCGGTGGTGGCGACTCGGCCGTCGCAGGGGGGGTCTCGGCAGGGCGAGCGAGCAAGCTCGTGGGCGGACGCTCGCGCGAGGAGATTCGCATGGCGCTGAGCGATCTCGGTCACCCCGAGAACGTGCGCGCGGAGCGCCTGGCGCCCGAGGACTTCCGCGAGCTGGGACGGCTGCTCGAACTATGACCTCCTTGCCTGCACGGGATCTGCCCCTACACGCGAGCGCGCCCGCGAAGATCAACCTCGGGCTGTTCGTCGGACCGGTACGCGAGCAGGACGGCCGGCACGAGCTGGCGAGCGTGATGCAGTCGATCTCACTCGCCGACACGCTCACGCTGGAGTCCGCGGACGCGACTCCCGGTGGGGCGGTCCATGACGAGGTGCTCTGCCCGGGCGTGGCGGGCGACCCCGGCGAGAACCTCGCGGCGTCGGCGCTGGGACTGTTCCGCGAGGCGACCGGCTGGGAGGTTCCCCCGTTGCGCCTGGCCATCGCCAAGCGCATCCCCGTAGCTGCGGGACTGGGAGGCGGTTCGGCGGACGCCGCGGCGGCGCTGAGGCTGGCCTGTCGCGCGTCGGGACTCGGCTCGGAGGAGCTGCTGCTGGAACTGGGAGCGCGTCTGGGGGCGGACGTGTCCGCGCAGATCGCCCCCGGGCGCTGGCTGGCAACCGGGGCGGGCGAGTGCCTGCGTGAGCTGCCTGCGCCGAGCCACCCGTTCGGCGTGCTCGTGCTGCCGGTCGCGGCCGAGCTGTCGACCGCCGCCGTGTATGCGCGCGGGGACGAGCTGGGCGTCGAGCGCACGCCGCGCGAGCTGGCAGAGAAGGCTCATGAGTTGGAGGTCGCGTTCGAGCTGAGTGCCGCGGTGCCGAATGCGCGCGAGCTGGTGCACAACGATCTGCAGGAGGCCGCGATCTCGCTGTGCCCGCTGATCGAGCCTGCGCTGAATCAGGCGTTGGACGCGGGCGCCGACATCGCGTTCGTCAGCGGCTCGGGCCCGACGGTCGTGGGACTGTTCCTGCGGGCCAACGGTCCCGGACGGGCCGAGCGCGCGGCGGCAGGCCTGGCGAGCGATCGGAGATCGGCCGGCGAGCCGGAGGCGATTTGCGCTGTGCCTGTAGACGCGGCCTTTGGGCGAGCGGAGTGACAAAGCGGCATGCGGAGCGGCGGTGAGTAACAGGTCGCCTTTACACAGCGATGTCGCTATATGCGTCGACGTCTCTATGCGTCACAATCTCCGGCGATGAGCAGGACAGCCGTCAACGATCTGGTAGCCGTCTGTGCGGGCGTGTTCGGCGTGGCGCTGTATGCCGGCCTGATTCTCGTGCCGGCGTGGAGCAGCTACTCGCGCCTGTGGGAGCGCGTGGCGGCGAGCATCCTGTCGCTGTACGTGCTCGCCGTGCTCGTTGGCATCGGCGTGGCGGGAGCGCTCGCCGTCGTCTACTTCTGGGGCTGAGCGGTCCATGTCCGAGCTCGCGGCGCTGGAAGCCGTCACTGAGGCGGTCGAGTCGGGCGCCGGGCTGCCCGAAGTGGTGCGCGCGGCCGCCAAGGCGCTCGATGCGAGCCTGGCCGTCGCTGACGCCTGGGGCGCGACCCTCGCGGTGGCGGCACGCTCGCCGGCAGAGGAGCGCGCGCTGCTGTCCCAGGGCAAAGGCGTGAGCAGCACGCCGCTGCGCGTGGGAGACACTGTGGTCGGCACTCTGCACATGCGGGCGACGAGCTCCGGTGGCGAGGACTCCGACACCGAGTCTGGTGAGCCCAGCGAGCAGATGAAGCGACTGTTGGTGACGATGATCGCCTCGGAGGTCGAGCGCGTGCGTGCGCCCGAGCGCGCCTCGGAGGTCGCGGCGAGCGAGTTCCTGCGCGCGATCCTGCAGCGCGAGCTGACCGCGCGCGAGGAGCTGCTCGCGCGCGCCAAGGAGCTCTCGCTGGACATCCAGGACGGCGCGAGCATGATCGTCGCGCGCGCCGTTCCCCAGGCCCCGACCGACGAGGGCTGGCGCGCCCGTGTGCGCGCGGTCGCCGAGCGCGGCGCCCGGGCGGTCACGAGCCGCTCGATCGCAGCCCTGTCCGAGCGCGAGGGCGCCGGCACGTTCGTGGGCGCGGAGGTGCTGCTGCTCCTGCCCGGCGGTGACGAGGCCGCCGCCGCTCGCGCTGCCGACGCTGTGCTGCGGGAGATGGAGGCCGGGCTGGCCGGCTACACGTTCGCGCTCGGCCGCAGCCGCATCGCCGAGGACCCGGCGGACCTGCCGCGCGCCGCCGGCGAGGCGCTGCTCGCGGCGAACGTCGCCCAGGGCGGCTCGGACGGTGTCGCCCTCGCGTTCGAGCAGACCGGCGCCTACCGGCTGCTGCTGAGCGCGATGACCGAGAACCCCTCGGAGCTGCAGCGGTTCTACGCCGAGACGGTCGAGCCGCTGCTGGCCTACGACGAGCAATACGAGACCGAGCTCGTGCGTACGCTCGCGACGTTCCTGGAGGCCGACGGCAACGTCGCCGGCACCGCGCAACGCCTGTTCACGCACCGCCACACGATCTACTACCGCCTGGAGCGGGTGCGCGAGCTCTCCGGTCTAGACGTCAGCTCCAGCGACGGACGCGAGAAGCTCAGCCTCGGGCTGAAGGCGATGCGCGTGCTGGGCATCTCCGCCGCGGGTGGGCCCGCGTCGGAGGTCGGCGCGGAAGGCGGGCGCGTGCCGGGACGCTCGACGCGGCGTTCTTGAGCGAGGGTCTGCGCGGCGTGCGACGATGTGGGCGGCCCTTGGGGGGTCGTCCAACGGCAGGACACCAGGTTTTGGTCCTGGGAATCAGGGTTCGAGTCCCTGCCCCCCAGTAGCGATGTTGTTCCGGACGGCGCATGCGCCGTCCGGCGGAGCCCCACATGTGGGGCTCCGTGACGAGCCGCATGCGGCTCGTCTTCCGTTGGCGCATGCGCCAACGGCCGGACTGCACATGTGCAGTCCGGGGTCATGCCGCATGCGGCATGACCTACCATCCATCGCGTGACTCCGGCTCCGACGGTCATGATCCTCGCCGCGGGTAGGGGCACGCGGATGCGCTCGCGCACGCCCAAGGTGCTGCACGAGCTGTGCGGCATCCCGATGGTGCTGTGGCCCGTGCGCGCCGCGCTCGCCGCCGGCGCCGGGCAGGTCGTCGTCGTGGATTCGCCCGAGCGCGCGCTGGAGGGCGTGCTGCCGGAGGGAGTCCGGCTCGCGGTGCAGTCCAACTCGAACGGAACCGGTGGCGCCGTGGTGGCGGGCTTCGCGAAGCTCGACTCAGGTGACGCCGACGCCCCGGTGGTTGTCCTCAGTGGAGACGTTCCGCTCGTGAGCGCCGAGACGATCGCCGAGCTGGTGCGCGCACACGAGACGGGTGGCGCGGACGCCACGATGGCGAGCACCGTCCTGGACGATCCCAGCGGCTACGGACGGGTGGTGCGCGACGCGCAGGGCGCCGTCGAGTCGGTGGTGGAGACCAAGACCGACGGTGACGCCACGCCCGAGCAGCTGCAGATCCGCGAGGTGAACACCGGCATCTACGTGTTCTCGGCGCACGCCCTGCGCGAGGCGCTGCCGCGGCTGAGCGCTGACAATGCTCAGGGCGAGCTATATCTGCCGCAGGCGCTCGACCTAATCCGCGCCGACGGGGGGATCGTCGCCGCGCACGCCGTGGCAGACGAGCGGCTGGTGCTGGGCGTCAACGACCGCGCGGCGCTCGCGCAGGTGCGCGCGCTGGCTCAGCAGGCCATTCACGCGCGGCACATGGCGGCGGGTGTCAGCATCCTCGATCCGCGCACCACCGTGATCGACGTCGATGTCGAGATCGGCCGGGACACGACGATCGAGCCGTTCACCACCATTCGCGGCGCCACCCGCATCGGCGAGGGCTGCGTGGTGCGCCACTCCTACCTGATTGACAGCGTGCTCGAGGACGGCGTCACCATCGGCCCCTTCGCCTATCTGCGGCCGGGCACCGTGCTGCGCGAGGGATCGAAGGCGGGGACGTTCGTGGAGATCAAGAACTCCGACATCGGCGCCGGAGCGAAAATCCCGCACCTCTCCTATATTGGCGACGCCGACGTTGGTGCGGGCGCCAACCTCGGCGCGAGCACGATCACCGCCAACTACGACGGTCAGCGCAAGCACCGCACGACGATCGGCCGGCGTGTGCGCAGCAGCGTGCACGTCTCGTTCGTGGCGCCCGTGAGCGTCGGCGACGACGCCTATACGGGCGCCGGCTCAACAATCGATGAGGACGTGCCACCGGGCGCCCTGGGCATCGCGCGAGCCCGACAGACGAACATCGAGGGTTACGCCGAGCGGCGGGCGCGAGCCGCGCGGGAGGAAGAGTCGTGAGCTCTGCACGGCAGGTTCGGCGGGATCGTCGCGCCGGACCTTTACACTTATTCACACGATGAGCAGCGCGATGGATACGCGCGCGCAGCAATCCGCGCAAACAAGCCTGCCGATCGATTACAACAAGCGGCTGATGCTCTTCAGCGGGCGCGCCAACCCGCAGCTCGCCCGCGACATCGCCGACAAGCTCGGCGTCGAGCTCGGACCGGTGACGCTCAACACCTTCTCCAACGGCGAGGTCTACTGCCGCTACGAGGAGTCGATTCGCGGCGCCGACGTGTTCATCGTGCAGTCCACCTGCGGCAACGCCCAGGCGGGCGTCACAGCGAACGACTCGCTGATGGAGCTGCTGTTCATGATCGACGCGGCCGTCGGTGCCTCCGCCCATCGCGTGATCGCCGTCACGCCTTGGTTCGGCTATTCGCGCCAGGACAAGAAGTCCGCGCCGCGCGAGCCGATCTCGGCGCGGCTGGTCGCGCGCATGCTCGAGTCCGCCGGCGCCGACCGCGTGCTGACGATGGACCTGCACGCCGGTCAGATCCAGGGCTTTTTTCAAAAGCCGGTCGATCACATGACCGCCCTGTTCATGCTCACGCAGTACTTCGGGGACCTCGGCCTGTCGGACTTGGTGGTCGTGGCGCCGGACGCGGGCAGGGTCAAGTTGAACAAGAAGTTCGCCTCCAAGATCGGCGCCGAGCTGGCGATCCTCGACAAGGAGCGCCCGGCCCAACAGGTCGCCGAGATCGGCTACGTGATCGGCGACGTGCGCGGCAAGACGGCGGTGATCGTCGACGACATGATCGACACCGCCGGGACGCTCGCGGCGGCCACGCGAACCGTGCTCGACGCGGGCGCCACGCGGGTATATGCGGCAGCCACCCACGCCGTCTTCTCCGGCGCCGCCTTCGAGAACCTCAAGGCCTCCGGCCTGGAGGAGATCGTCGTGACCGACACGATTCCCGTCAGTCCCGATCGGCCCGAGAACATCCGCGTGCTGCCCTGCGCGGAGCTGCTGACCGACTCGATCCGGCGCATCTTCGTCGATGACTCCGTCAGCGAAGTCTTCGGCGGCGAGAACCAGCTGTTCTGAGCGGGCGCACCGACGCTTTCGCGACCCACTCCGCCCGACCCCGTATCGCAGATATCTCCGCCCAGCACCACTACTCCCCTCCGCCACCCTCGCCCGAACGGACGCCGCGCATATGGTGGCGGCAGATCCCACGTCGCCGGCGCGTCGCGATCGTATCCACCGCCGTCGTCCTGCTTGTGGTGGTCGGCACGCTGCTCGCGCGCTACCTGTCCACAGAAAACGTCGAACGCGATGACATCCTGGCGGTGTTGCAGGCACAGGCCCGCGGCGACGCCGCCCGCGAGCTCGCGCTGCTGGACGGATGTCGCGCGCGGTTCTCCTGCGCTGCGACCGTACGCGCGAGTGCCGTCCGTCTCAGGCGAGCAGGCACCGTCAAGATCCTGTCGATCAAATCGCCCACCGCCGGGTCGCTGACGGATGCGACCGGGACCACACGCGTCGCCTGGACGGTGATCGGCAGGCTGCCGATCGTGCAGTGTGTGGTCGTGCATCGCAGCGGCAACGCTCTGCAGGGCCTGCACGTGTCGCTGCTCTCCCTGAGCGCGCCGATCGAAAACGAAGCGGATTGCTAGAGTCTTCGAGCTCCATGGCCGACGCCACGACCAAGCTCGATGTCCACAGCCGCGCAGCCGAAGGCTCGCGCGCGGCTCGACGCCTGCGCCGCTCCGGGCGCGTGCCCGGGGTCGTGTATGGCGGCGGCGGCGAGGCGGTCAGCTTCGACGCCGACGCGCGCGAGCTGCGTCTCGCACTCGCCCGATCGGGCGCCGTCCTGGATCTGAGCGTCGACGGTGAGACGGCCACGCCGGTCGTTCTCAAGGAGGCCCACCGCGACCCGGTGCGCGGCGAGACCGTGCACGTGGACCTGCTGCGGGTGCGACTGGACGAGGCGATTGAAGCCGTGGTTGCGCTGGAGTTGACCGGCGTCGAGGACGCGCCGGGCGTCAAGGAAGGTGGGGTGCTCGAGCAGATCACCCGCGAGCTGAACGTCCAGGCGCTGCCGACGGCGATTCCCGAGTCGATCGTGCAGGACATCGGTGAGATGCAGATCGGCGAGACGATCGCGCTCTCCGCGCTCTCCGCGCCCGCAGGCGTCACGCTGCTGGACGATCCCGAGACCGTCCTCGCGACGCTCTCCCCGCCGCGGTTGCAGACCGAGGAGGAGGAGATCGAGACCGAGACCGAGCTCGTGGGCGAGGGTGAGGGCGATGAGCAGGCGCAGGACACCGAGGGCGCCGGCTCCGAGGGCGCCTCCGGCGGGGAGTAGCGTTCCTCTGCGGCGGCCGTTTCGTCGCGGTGGCGGAGCTGATGGCGACGCTGGGGCGCGCTGTGACTGGCTGATCGTCGGGCTGGGCAACCCCGGGCGCGAGCACGCGGATACCCGCCACAACGTCGGCTTCATGGTCGCCGATGCTCTCGCTGAGCGCTGGGGACTGGGCCGCCCGGTGGAGCGCTTTCGCGGGCGCATCGCCGAGGGTCGCATCGGGGGCATGGCCGGATCGGTGCTCGGCGGGTCGGCGGGCGAGGCGTCTGGTGGCCCGATCGCGCGCCCGCGCGTGGCGGTGCTGTGGCCGCAGACGTACATGAACGAGGCCGGTCGTTCCGTCGGCCCGGCGCGCGGCGCGCTGCATGTGCCGCTGCACCGGGTGCTGGTGGTACACGACGAGATCGACATCCCGTTCGGCGAGGTGCGGGCTCGTCTGGGCGGTGGGCTTGCGGGGCACAACGGCCTGAAGTCGCTGCGGCGCGAGCTCGGAGGCCCAGAGTTCATGCGCGTGCGCGTCGGGGTCGGGCGTCCCGCATCCAGCGATCCGGAGATCGTCTCCTCCTACGTGCTCGGGCGCTTTCGCGAGGATTCCGAACAGGTGCACGAGCTCGTCCAGCGTGCAGCCGATCAGGTGCAACGCATCGTGCTCGGTGAGGAGCCTGCGTAGATGGCTCTGCGCTCGCTGCTCGGACTGATCGAGGATGACCCCACCGCCACCACGCTCGCCCGTGAGGGTGGTCACGCGTTCGTGTCGGCCTCGCTGCGGCCGTACCTGATCGCCGCCCTGTCCGATCGTGATCCCGTCGCCCAGGCTCGTCCCACGCTGGTCGTGGTCGGTGACGACCGCGCCGCGCGCGATCTGGCGGCCGACCTGCGCGCGTGGCTGGAGCCCCGGCGGGTGCGCTACTACCCCTCCCGTGGAGTTGCCTATGAGTCTCACCTGGCGCCACCGCCCCATCTCGTGGGTCTGCGCGTCGCCGCGCTGGACGCACTGCTCACCGCTCACGGATCGGATGAGGAGCCGCCGGTAGTGGTCGTCAGCGCGGTAGCGCTATCGGAGAAGGTTCCCGATCCGGCGCTGCGGCCGCGCTCGTTCACGTTGCGCGTGGGCGAGCTGCTTGATCTCGATGAGTGCGCGGCAGATCTGGTCGCGGCCGGGTACGAGCGCGTCGATCAGGTTGCAGAGCGCGGGCAGTTCGCGCTGCGTGGCGGACTCCTCGACGTGTTCCCGGCCACCGAGGACCGGGCGGTGCGGGTGGACATGTTCGATGTCGAGATCGAGTCGCTGCGCTGGTTCTCGACGTTCACCCAGCGCTCCCTCGGCGACGTCCCGGAGGTGGAGATCGCGCCCGCGGCGGAGCTCGCGATCGAGCACCGCGAGCTGGCTGAGATCGCCGCGTCTGAAGACGTCTCGGATCGCCCCGATGTCGCCGAGTTGCTGCCCGTCGACCGATTCGGTGCGCTGCTGGACCTGCTCGACACCGACACCGAGTTGCTCGTGGCCGCCGAGGAGGAGCTCAAGCCCGCGCTCTCAGACCACTGGACCGACGTCTGCGCCGCGTTTGCCGACGCGGACGCCCACCACCTGTATGTGAGCCCCGAGGACATCGAATCCGCGCTCGCCGGGCGGGCGCGGATCTGGCTGTCGTCGATCTCCGGCGAGCAGCCGCTGCAGCTGCGCGCGCAGGCCGCCGACACCGCCGCGCGCTCGCTGGCCGAGGCCGAGCCCGAGCTCGAGAAGCTGGTGCGCTCCGGCTATCGCACGGTCGTTGCGTTCCCCCGCCGCGGCGAGGGCGAGCGGGCGGCCTACAACCTCGGGCGCATGCAGGCCACGTGGCTGGGCGAGGACGTGGACGTCGGCCGTCAGGTACTCGAGCCCTCGCTGCGCTTCGCCGCCGCGTCGCTGCGCGAGGGCTTCGTCGCGCCCCAGCTGAAGCTCGCGATCTTCCCCGAGCACCGTCTGTTGCGCCGCCGTCGCGCCGAGCGCTCGGGCGTGACGCCGGGCGCGGCTGGACGCGGCGCTCCGGGCGGCGTCCGCCGGGGGGCGCTGCGCTCGTTCACCGAGCTACGCACCGGCGACATCGTCGTGCACGAGGATCACGGCGTCGCGCGCTTCGCCGGGTTTGAGACACGCACGGTCGCTGACGTTACCCGCGACTACCTCTACCTCGAATACCAGGGCGACGATCGCGTGTTCGTCCCCACCGAGCAGCTGGCGAAGATCTCGCGCTACGTCGGGGCGGGCGGTGAGCACCCGCCGCTGTCCAAGCTCGGCGGCACGCGCTGGGAGACGATGAAGGCGCGCGCCCGCCGCGCCGCGCAGGAGCTGGCGGGTGAGCTGCTGAGCCTCTATGCCGAGCGCCGTCGACGCAGCGGCTACGCGTTCGAGCCCGACTCCGACTGGCAGCGAGAATTCGAGTTGCGCTTCCCCTTCACCGAGACACCCGATCAGCTGGAGGCGATCGAACTGGTCAAGGCCGACATGGAAGCGCCCCGGCCGATGGACCGTCTGATCTGCGGCGACGTCGGCTATGGCAAGACCGAGGTGGCCCTGCGCGCCGCGTTCAAGGCGGCCAGTCAGGGCAAGCAGGTGCTGATGCTCGCGCCCACCACGATCCTCGCCCAGCAGCACTACGGCACGTTCTCCGAGCGCCTCGCCGACTACCCGATCAACGTCGAGCACGTCTCGCGATTTCGCTCGCCCGCCGAGCAGAAGGAGGCGATCGCCGGGTTCGCGGCCGGTCGCGTCGACATCCTGATCGGCACCCATCGCGTGCTCTCGCGCGACGTACGCGCGAAGGACCTGGGGCTGTTGATCGTCGACGAGGAGCAGCGGTTCGGGGTCAAGCAGAAGGAGCTGCTGCGTCAACTGAAGCTGCGCGTCGACGTGATCTCGATGTCCGCCACACCGATCCCCCGCACCCTGCAGATGTCGCTGGCGGGCCTGCGCGAGATCTCCGTGATCGAGACACCCCCCGAGGGGCGCCGACCGGTCAAGACCTACGTCGGCGAGTACGAGGAGGAGCTCGTCAAGCGCGCGATCGTGCGCGAGCACGAGCGTGACGGCCAGGCCTTCTTTCTGCACAACCGCGTCGAGTCGATCGACGAGACCGCCGAGCGACTACGCGCCCTGTGCCCCGGTGTGCGCTTCGCGGTCGCCCACGGTCAGATGTCCGAGGGCGAGTTGGAGACGGTCATGATGGACTACCTGCGCGGCGACCACGACGTGCTCGTGTGCACGTCGATCATCGAGTCGGGCATCGACATCCCTCAGGCGAACACGCTGATCGTCGAGCACGCCGACGCATTCGGTCTGTCTCAGCTCTACCAGATCCGCGGCCGCGTCGGCCGCAGCCGCGAGCGCGCCTATGCGTATCTGATGTACGACTCCGCGGCCGCACTCACCCCGGACGCCGCGCAGCGTCTGTCGGCGCTGTCGGACTACACCGAACTAGGCGCCGGGTTCCGAGTTGCGATGCGCGACCTGGAGCTGCGCGGCGCCGGCAACCTGCTCGGGGACGAGCAGTCCGGGCACGTCGCCGCGCTCGGCTTCGAGCTGTACATGCAGATGCTCGACGAGGCCGTCCGCCAAGCCGGGCCGGCCGAGGGCGATGGGGCGAGCGACGAGGAGGATCTGCCCGAGCCCGTGCGCCTGGACGTCAACGTCGACGCCTACGTCCCCTCAGACTATGTCCCCTACGAGCAGGCCAAGATCGAGATCCACCGCCGTATCGCCGGTGCCCTGGAGGTAGCCGAAGTGCAGCAGCTACACGACGAGCTCGAGGATCGCTTCGGGCCAGTACCAGAGCCGCTGCAGAACCTGCTGTCGTTGCAGCGGGCACGGATCAAGTTCGGTCAGGCCGGAGCCACGGTGGTGAGCTTTCGCGGCGATCGTCTCGCCGTCACCCCGATCGAGCTCGACTCCGTGCGCGCCCGTCGGCTGCGCGAGGAGTTGCCCGAGGCGTTGTATGAGTCCGGGCGCTCGCAGGTTTCAGTACGCGTTCCCCAGGAGGGCCCGGCGCGGTTCCCGACCGTCGTCAAGGCCGCGGATGTGCTGCTGTCACTCAAGCGCGAGGCGGCTTGAGGACATCTTCAGGAACTCCTTAACCACACATACGTCAGTTTCCGCTAGAGTGCCCGCGTCGTGTCCAAGCACTTCCGCTTCATCTCGGCGCTAGGCGCCGTTTTCTTTGCCGTCATCGGCCTGGCCGCATGCGGCGGCGGCGGCATACCCGGCAACGCGGTGGTGCAGGTCGGTGGCAACCCGATCACCAAAGCGACATACGAACACTGGCTGTCGGTAGCCGCCGCATCGAGCTCGACGGCCGCGCCTGGACAGACCGCCCCCAAGCCGGTCGTCCCCGACCCGCCCAATTACACGGCGTGCATCGCGCACCTGGAAGCGACCGCGCCGAAGCCGGCCAAGGGTCAGTCCAAGCCGACCAAGGCACAGCTGAAGACCCAGTGTGAACAGCAGTACAAATCGCTGCAGCAGGAGGTGCTCGGCTTCTTGATCTCCTCCGCGTGGGTGCTCGGCGAGGCCGAATCCAAAGGCGTGCACGTGAGCGACGCCGAAGTCAAGAAGCAGTTCGAACAGATCAAGAACCAACAATTCCCCAAGGCCGAAGAATTCAAGAAATTCCTCGCCAGCTCCGGGCAGTCGGTCTCGGATCTGCTGCTGCGCGTCAAGCTGAACCTGCTGTCCTCGAAGATCCAGCAGAAGGTCTCCAAAGAAAAAGGCACCGTCACCCAAGCGCAGATCAGCAAGTACTACAACGAACACAAGTCCCAGTTCGGCACGCCCGAAAAGCGCAACGTCAAGATCATCCTCACCAAGACCGAAGCCGCCGCCAACAAGGCCAAGCAGGAAATCGAATCGGGCAAGAGCTTCTCCTCGGTCGCCAAGGCCGTCTCGATCGACCCCACGAGCAAGGCCAAAGGCGGCGAAATCACCGGTGTGGTCAAAGGCCAGGAGGAGAAGGCGCTCGACGAAGCCATCTTCTCAGCGCCCAAGGGCAAGCTCGGCGGTCCCGTGAAGACCCCGTTCGGCTACTACATCTACGAAGTGACCAGCACCACCGTCGGCAACCAGCAGTCCCTGGCCCAGGCGCAGGCGTCGATCAAGCAGCAGCTGACCGCTCAGCAGCAGCAGCAGGCGCTGAGCAAGTTCGTCAAAGAATTCCGCACCCGCTGGGAAGGCAAAACCGAATGCCGCAGCGGCTACGTGGTGCAGGACTGTCACGAGTACAAGAAACCGGCTACGCCGACTGGTGCCACCCCGCCGACCGGCGCGCCGCAGACCAGCACTCCGCAGACAACCTCCACGGCCACCACTACGACCAAATAAGGAACCGGCTGTATGAGCGAGATCGAGCGGGTTCACGCCCGCCAGATCCTCGACAGCCGAGGCAATCCGACGGTAGAGGTAGAGGTTGGCCTGCGCTCGGGCGCTCACGGTCACGCCGCCGTTCCCTCGGGCGCCTCTACGGGCGAGTTCGAGGCGACCGAGCTGCGTGACGGCGGCGAGCTGTGGGGGGGCAAGGGCGTCTCGCGCGCGGTCGGGCACGTCAACGGCGAGATCGCAGCGACGGTGCGCGGCTTGGACGCGGCCGATCAGCAGGGACTCGACGACACGCTGATCGCCCTCGACGGCACTCCGAACAAGTCGCGACTCGGCGCCAACGCGATCCTCGGCGTGTCGCTTGCGACAGCGCATGCGCAGGCGGCCGAGGAGGGCCTCGCACTGTGGCGTTACCTCGGCGGCGAGGCGGCACGGGTGTTGCCGGTGCCAATGATGAATGTGCTCAACGGCGGCGCCCACGCCGACAACAAGGTCGACTTCCAGGAGTTCATGGTCGTGCCGTGCGGCGCTGGGTCCTTCTCGGAGTGTCTGCGGATGGGCACCGAAGTGTTCCACGCGCTCAAGCGCACGCTGCATGAGCGCGGTCTGGGCACCGCCGTGGGCGACGAGGGCGGGTTCGCGCCTGACCTGAGCTCCAACGAGGAGGCGCTGCAGATGCTCGTAGCGGCGATCGACGCAGCCGGGTTCGCGCCTGGGAGGGATATCGCGATAGCGCTCGATCCGGCCACCAGCGAGATCTATCGGGACGGCGCGTATGTACTCGAGCACGAGGGCCGTACCCTCAGTGCCGCCGAGCTCACCGACTACTGGGCCGACCTCCTCGCGCGCTATCCGATCGTCTCGATCGAGGACGGCATGGATGAGGAGGATTGGACCGGATGGGCGACGCTGACCGGGCGGCTGGGCGAGCATACTCAGCTGGTTGGCGACGACCTGTTCGTCACGAACACCGAGCGCCTGCGACGGGGCATCGAGTCCGGCGTGGGGAACTCGATCCTGATCAAGGTCAACCAGATCGGCACGCTTTCGGAGACGCTCGACGCGATCGCCATGGCGCGTAAGGCCGGCTATACGGCAGTCATGAGCCACCGCTCGGGCGAGACCGAGGATGTCACCATCGCCGACCTCGCGGTGGCCACCGGCTGCGGGCAGATCAAGACCGGAGCGCCCTCGCGCTCGGACCGCGTAGCCAAGTACAACCAGCTGTTGCGCATCGAGGAGCAGCTAGGCTCCGACGCCGAGTTCCCCGGGCGATCGATCTTTCGCGACTGAGTCCACGCGCTGAAGATCGAGAGGGCGCCGGCGTACCGCTTGCAGGCGCGGCTACCGAGAGCCCGGTTTGCAGGGATACGCGCGCTGGGGGCGAATGCGAGCAGCAATGGCCAGCGCACAGGCATCCTCCGCACGCGCCCGCGCGATCGGCGCGAGCACTCCGGTCGCGCGCATTCGCTGGGACAGGCTGGGACGCGCCGCGATGCTGTGCCTGCTCGTAGCGCTCGCCTACCTGTATCTGAGCGCCGGCATTCGCATCTACTCCACCTGGCGTCAGGCGCGCGGCGACAACGCGCAACTGGCCACGCTGGAGCACGAACACGTGCGTCTGCTGCGCCAGCACGAAGCGCTTGGCCGGCGTGGCACTGTCGAAGAGGAGGCACGCCGGCTGGACATGATGCACGCCGGCGAGCAGACCTACATCGTTACCGGCCTGCCTCGCAACTAAGTTCCTGCGGCGCTCCCGGGAAGGGCCGCTAATCTCGACGGGTGTCGTTCGAGAACGCGATTTACCAATGGCATCGGGGTGAGCGACGCTTGCGCGAGGCTCCTCCCGAGCGCGGCCCGCTGTTGGAGCACGTCATCGCCGAGCTCGTCGCAGAGCTGCGTCGGCGCCTGGGCGGCCGGTTCTCCGCACAGGAGCTCGCCGACCTGTACGCCACCGGAACGGGCTGGTGCATGCAGACGGCCATGCGCATAGCCCCCGATGATCCCTGGGCGTGGGACTCCAGTGTGGTCGTCGACGCCGCCTTCGGCCGCTATCTGCGGGAAGCCTCCGATTACGCCGGAGGCAGGCGAGCATTGACGGAGGCGTAACGAGCGCTGATCGCCGACTGCGCGGCTAGTCGTCGTCGCCGACTCGGCGGATGACTATGCGGTCCTCTTCGACGGTCACCTCGACCGGACGATGTCCGGCCCAGTGCTCGGCGTAGATCGGATTGTCCTGGATCGCCGGGTCCAGCCACAGGCCGTAGCCCTCCTCGCCGTGGTCGAACGTGCCCTCCAGCGGGCCCCCGCCACCGCGTGCGCCTCCGCGCCTGCGGCCTCCGCGTCGCCCTCGCCGGCGGGCGCGGACGGGCGTCTCGTCCTCATCCCCCTGCTCGCTTCCCTCGTCCTCCGACTTCTCGCGCTCGGCCTCCTCTTCGGCCGCCTCCAGCTCCGCCGCGATCAGCGCGTCGTCCTCGGCCCTGAGATCGACTTCGTCGGGATAGTCGACCGCGACGGCGCCCTCAGTGGGGTCGGCGTCGCTGACGAGCTCGTTTTGGCGCTTGAACTGCTCGATGTCACGCACGGTGACCTCGAGCTGGTGGGCGACCCAAGCATCGGTACGGCCTTGCCGTACCCACGCGCGGATCTGGTTCAGGTGCGGGCGCAGAGATTTACGAGCCATGGACGGTCCGGGAGACTAGCGCATACGCCCGGCGTGACGGTTCAGGTCGCCCGGACCAACTTCTCCCGGGCACGAACGACTATGCTTGCCTGACCGGCGCGGTCCGGGGCCAACTCCGTTCCAATGCTCGTCGGCCGATAGGAAGGTGCACCCATGTTGGTGCTCACACGCAAGTCCAACCAAAGCATCATGATCGGGGACGACATCGAGGTATCGGTGTTGTCCGTCATGGGCGACAAGGTGCGCATCGGTATTCAGGCTCCCCAGGACATCCCCGTCTTTCGCACGGAGATCTACCTCGAGATCCATCGCGACGATCCTCAGCGCTCGCCCGCTGGCACGGCCCCCGTGGTCGTGACCGACGAGAGCGCTGCCGAGCCGGCCGACGGCTAACGTAGTAAGCCCGCCCTTTGCGGGCGCCCGCTCAGCCGAGCAGCAGATATAGCGTGCGAAACATGACCACAGTGACGATCGCCGCGGTCATGACTAGCGTCAGCACGAGCAGGCCGAACCGGACAGACCCGCGCTTGTGGCGGCGCTGCACCTCGCGTTTGAGCGCGCGTTGCTCGGTCGTACGCCGCAATGACGCGCGACGGTGACGGTCGAGCGAGATCTCTTTTACGAACGCTTGCTCAAGCTCGGCAAGGCTTCGCCGCATCTTCATAGCGGCCACTCGTTATGCCCCTGTCGGCGTCCTGGAGTCGCTCGCGTACGCAGTACGCCACGCTCCCTGCGTCCTTGCCAGGAACGACGATGCGCGGCCCTGAGTGAGGTCTCTTGAATGTCTGAAGTTGCGTATGCGCCAAGCATCGCTCAGGCGACCGGCGCCTCGGTCTCGGCGCGCTCGTAGACCTTGACGAATCTCAGATAGTTCTCGGCGATCTGCCGGGCGCCGGCCGAGCGTTCGATCTTGCCCGCGACATACGCTTTCAGCGGGTCCCACCAGATCGAGCGCCCGATGGCGAACCCGACGAATCCCTCCACGGGCGCGGCCTGCGCGAGCCAGTGGTCTACCTTTGCGTCGTCCGCTCCGCGGCCGAGGACCACGCAGACGACGCCCTCCCGTCCTCCCGAGCGGGCCTGGGCGACGAGCATCTCGCAATCGGAGCGCGCATCCACGCCCTCGATCTTCCAGATATCGACCTCGATGCCGGCGTCCTGGATCTCGGCGATCGCGCGCCTCATCAGCTCCGGGCGTAGCTCGGCGTCGTAGCGGTCTGTATCCCCGCCCGCGGCCTGCAGCTGGGCGTCCTCGGCTGGCACCAGCAGCTCGAACAGGAACCTGCGCTCGCGCTCCACAAGCCAGTCCGACAGTCGCTTGAGCTTCTTCAGCTGCTCGCCATTGTCGGTGGAGTCTCCGTCGGGGTTGTAGCGCACCAGCACCTTTGTGAAGTCCGGGTCGAACTTCTCGATGTGCTCGCCGAACTGATCGTCGTACTGGAAGTCGAACATGGGCTGGCCCGAGCGCTCCGCCGGCATCGCCAGCTTCAAGCCTTGCTCGCGTGCCTCCTCGGGCACGGTCGAGCCGAACTGCTCATCCACGAGCACTCCCGTCACCGACGGGTCCGCTCCGGCCACCACGGCCTGGGAGAGCCCCTCGAAGATCAGGTGCTTGGCGTCGGCGATCATCGCCGTCTGCTCGGCGTCGGGTTCGCCCTCGATACCGAAGAACTTCTTTTGAAACGACCCACGATGGTCGAACGCGAGTATGTACAGCTTCTGGTCATATCCTGGTCTCATGGCCTGAGTATCCCACGGGCGGACGCTGCCCGGCGTCCAAACGTCGGCGGACCGAGGCTGATAGGTCCTTAGAATGCAAGCACGATGTCCCCCGGCCCCGACCTGTTCGTCGTGTGCAAGCAGTGCGGCTCGGAGGTCAGTCCGTACATCACCGAGTGTCCCTACTGCGGCTCCAGGTTGCGCAGCCGGGCGCCCAAGCTCCCACGCGTCAGGAGCCGGGGGCGGATACTGCGGCGGTTCGGTCGCGCGCTGACCCTTGGCCGGTCGCCGTCGCGTCCCCGCGCGCGCCTGGGGCGCTCCACGCGCCGCGGGGACTATCCGCGCGGGGAATCGCCGCCGTACGCGACGATCGCCCTGGTCGTGCTGGGCTGCGCGGGCTGGGTGCTCGTCCGCGGTGGCTATCTGGGAACCGTGCGCATCGCGGGCCTCGGCTCCATCTCGGGTGTGTACGTCAGCTTCTTCAAGATCGCCATCGGCGGTCCCCTGCATGGTGACTGGTGGAAGCTGCTCACCAGTCCGTTCGCCTACGTCAACGGGCTGTACGCGTTCGTCGCGCTGCTCGCCACCGCGATCTTCGGATGGCTGCTGGAGCGCCGCCGTGGACCGGCGGTTGCGCTTGTGGTCTTCTTTGGGGGAAGCATCACCGGCGCGCTCGCGGCGATCGCGCTCTACGCGGAGCCGATCGTCAGCGGCGCCAACGCGGGCGCGCTGGCGTTGATCGCAGCCTGGTCGATCCCTGACCTGCAGGCAATGCGTCGCGGCCATTACTACGACGGTGATCTGCTCGGAGCCGGGGCGATCGCAGCGCTGCTGCTCGTGCTGCCCTACGCTCGTCCGGAGGCGAGCTGGCTGGCGGGCGTCGTCGGGGCGGTCGTCGGTTTGATCGTCGGTCTGGGCCTGGAGCTAATCGACTCGTCAGAGTCGTGACCGGTCTATACGTCCGGCTGAACGAAGTGCCTGTGGCGTCGCTCCCAGGAAACACGATCCCCCGTTTCGCGCACGCTCTTATCACGCACGCTCTTATCACGCACGCTCTTATCATGATGTTGCCCAACCCATCCGGCCCCACGACACAGGAGCAGCACAGACCATGGACATCCGCTTCCTAGGCCACGCGGCATTCGAACTCAGCGACGGGTCCACCTCCGTGCTGATCGACCCGTTCCTGACGGGCAACCCTAAGGCGGCAGTCGCCGCTGAGGATCTAAGTCCGCAGGCGATCCTGCTGACGCACGGTCACGCCGATCACATCGGCGACACCGTCTCGATCGCCACGCGTGCCGGCTCGGACGTAGTGGCGATCGTCGAGATCGCCAACGAGCTCTCCGCGGACGGTGTCGCGCAGGTCCACGATCCGAACCTCGGCGGCACCGTCACGTTCGAGTGGGGCTCGGTCAAGCTCGTGCCCGCCTGGCACACCTCGACGACGCCCAAAGGTGCGGTCAACGTTCCGGCCGGACTGATCGTACGGTTTAAAGACAAGACGATCTATCACCTCGGCGACACTGCCCTGTTCTCCGATCTGGGGCTGATTGCCGAGACCAACGGTCCGATCGACGTCGCGTTGACGTGCATCGGGGGCCATTACACGATGGATCGCCACGACGCGGCCCACGCCGCCAAGCTGATCGGCGCCAAGCAGGTCATCCCTTGCCATTACGACACGTTCCCGCCGATCGTCACCGATGCGCAGGCGTTCAAGTCCGAGGTCGAGTCGGCCGGGGGATCGGAGGTGGTCGTGCTCGCGCCCGGGGAGCGCTATTCGCCATGACTCTGACCAATGCCGTCGTCCTGATCGAGGCCGAGCGCGACGCACTGTCGACGCTAGGCGGCGCCCTCGCTGACATCGAGGGTGTCGCCGAGGCCTACTCCGTCACGGGCGAGTGGGATTTCGTGGCGATCGTCCGTGTCCCCGACCACGAGCAGTTGGCGGACGTTGTTACCGCAGAGATCGGTGGTTTGCCGGGCGTCATCCGCACCCAGACCATGGTTGCGTTTGCGGCCTACTCGCGCCATGATCTGGAAGCGCTGTTCTCGCTGGGCGATTAAGCCCTCTATGGCCTCCATACCACTGAAGCCGGAGTACGGTCCCACCCTCGGCGAGCTGCTGGCACCCCGCTGGCATGCCGCGTCTCGGCTTGTGCAGGCGGTAGTCGTGGCGGGCGGCATTGGCCTGCTGGCACTCGCCGTGGGCACCGCGTTCACGCTCGAGAACGCCCACTACTCTCACGGCGGACCGGCGCCGTTCTCGTTCAGCTACCGCAGCCTCTACAGGACGGCGCCGGCGGCGGGTGAGTACGTGCAAGTGCAGCGTGTCGCTCATGGCCGTCTGGAGGACTCGTTCGCGGTCGGCCCGCTGCAACTGCCGCGCTACACCACCAGTCTCAGCGCCGAGCTGCCGCTGTACGCCGCCTCCTACATCGTGGGGCTACGCCATCGCTACTCCGGGTTCGTGCTGCGCGGAGAGGGCAAGACGCGCGTCAACACTGTGCCCGCTTACACCATCGCCTACACCGCTCAAATCGCGGGCCGGACCGTCTACGGCCGCGACATCCTGCTACTGCCCGAAAAACCCGGCGCTCGTGCCGGCGTACACATCGTGATGCTGAGCTCCCCCTCCCCACAGGTGACCTCGCCGTTGCTCGTCGGCACCGCGGGTGTGCTCGAACGGCCGCTCGAGACGTTCACGTTCAGCTAGCGGCTAGCGTTTACGGCTTGCCCCGCAACCTGGCACGACGTCAGCCGTGTCTGTCCCCCGTGCTCATCGAGCTTGAGCCCGCAGTGCTAGGGCGTGGCCTGCGATGCTGCGACAGAGGAGGCCGATTCCACCGTCGCCCCCACCTGGGGCGTACCCTGCGATCCCGGTTCGGTCGGCGGTGTGGTGTCCACCGGCGGTGGTGTCGTTTCCGCGGGCGGTGCCGGTTCGGTCGGGGGTGCCGGCACATCCGGTGGCGAGGGTGTCCCGCCCGTTGGGTCTGTCGCGGGCGTGATCGGAACGGCCGGCTGGGGAGGCGTGTCGGTCGCGTCGGTCGGTAGCGTGGTCGTCTCAGTCGTGACCTCCGTCACGGGCGCCGGCTTTGGCGGCACCGGAGGTTTGACGGCCTGCGGAACTGCGGGAGCTTCCGCTGACTGGTGCAGTGCCGCTACAGGGATCGCGATCTTGGCCGCCTTGGCCGGCAGATGGGAGTGGGCGAGGCGTCGGGCCGAGCGGTTGGCAACGACCCGTCGCGTCGAGCTGACTGGTTGGACGCTGGCGTGCATGACGACCGGTTCGCTTGCGTGCCTGGAGACGTAGGCGGTGGTCGCTGGGGTAGCGTGATGACGATGCGCGGGATGCCCGACGTGTTCGGCGGCGACCGCCGTGACGATCGCCGCGGCGGCGAGCCCGGCGACGGCCTTCGTCGCGACCGCGCCTGCGCCTGCGGTCAGAATGCCTCCGGCCGCGCTCGCTCCCCCCGCGCCGGCGGCGCCCGCAGTGGCCCCGGCGGTTGCGCCGGCGCTCGCGCCGACATGACCCGCCGACGCGGTCGAACCCAGCTTGGTGAGCAGCAGCTTTTTGGCCAGTAGGAGTGGCCCAACGGGGAAGATCGCCGCGAGCGCGTGGTTGTTCTCCTTGAGCTGCTTCTTGAAGGAGCGGCAGCGCTCGCACCCGCGCACGTGCCTGCGTGCCGGGGGGCCCAGCTTGGTCAGGCCCTCCGCGACCTCTCCGAGCTGCAGACGCACTTCCTCACAGCTCAGCTGCCGGGCCTCGGCGGCCTCTGCCAGCGAGATGCGTGCGCGCACGAGCAGCGACTTCACCGACGGCACCGTCGTCTCCATCGCGTCGGCGATCTGTTCATAAGAGAGGGCGTCGATCTCGCGCAGCAGCAGCGCCGTGCGCTGGGTCTCCGGCAACTCCTTGACATCGCCCAGCAGCTGCCTGAAGCTCTCGCGCTTCAAGACCCGCTCGCCGGTCGACAGGCCGTTGTCGGCATAGTGCACATCCATCGAGTCCACGCCGATCGCCGACGCGCGGCGCAGGTGGTTGAGCGAGCGGTTGCGCGCGATCCGATACAGCCATGGCCTGACGTTGATCTCGCGCTCGTCGGCGAGCACGGCGTTGAACGCGGCCGTGAAGACCTCCTGGAGCACGTCCTCGGCGTCCTCGCGCGAGCTCAGCATGTGTCGGCAGAACGCCAGTAGTCGCGACTGGTAGCGCGAGAACAGCACCTCGAACGCGGCGTGCTGCCCGCGCCGGGTCATCGCGATCAGCCGCTCGTCCGACTGCAGCCGCAGCAGAGCCGACGGGCCGCTCAGGCCCGGCATGCTCTTGTGTGTTAGTGCTGAGACCTCCACGGCGTATTCGGTCCCTTTCTGCTGCCTCTTGTATCTATCCCTATTTACACCGTAGCAACCGAAAAGTTGCGGACCGCGGCTCGATATCGGTTGTGCGAGGAGCGTGGGGTCGCGCATCCACGCTGGCAGATACGATCGCTGCGCCCGGGTGGACAAACTGGCAAAGTCAGCGGACTTAAAATCTGCCGCTCGTGTGAGCTTGCGGGTTCGAATCCCGTCCCGGGCACTTCTCTACGGGCTGGTCTCTACGCGGGCTTTCCCATCGAGGTCCACCACCAGCGGAATCCCCGCCCTGAACCAGCCACGGTGCAGGTCCTGGATCTTCGCGCGTGTGGGGCGTCCCTTGCGCCATAGCGCGCACTCCGCGTAGTCGAATGCGTTGACCACCCCGCTGTAGGCCGTGATCCCCAGTTCGAGCTCGGCCGGCTTGCTGAGCTCTCGCGCTCTGCCCGTGAATGTGCCTCCCCGGATGCGCACCGATACGTGTGGATCGGCGCGGATGTTCTTCATCCAGGCCGCGCGCGAACCTCCGATCGAAACTATGTAGATCTTGCTGCCGCGCCTGATCGCCCGGACGCATTTGCGCCGTGTCCTACCGCTCCTGCGACCGGTCGTCGTGAGCACGCCGAAGCCCTTCGGTGGGATCAGCATGAACAGCGGCAGCTGCACCGCGCTGAGCACGCGACCGCCGTGCATGCGCACGCCCAGCACGGTCTTTGTCCCCCGGATAAGCGGGTTATGCGGCTGCTCGCGCGGATAGGGCCGGTACTCGCTGCCTGCCGGCCGCGGAGAAAACGGCGCGGTATGAGATGGCTCGCGACGAGCACAGCGACCGACGAGCACGACGACAACTCCTCCTATATAGTTCAGTACGAACGATGCCAACCGTACGTTAATCCCTCGTCCATGTCAACCACGACCCCAGCCCACCTGACCGAGACGTCCTACATCGTGCTCGGGCTGATCGAGCAGACCGGCCCAGCCACGCCCTACGACCTCAAGCGGATGGCTCAGGTCAGCACCTTCAACTTCTGGGCGGTTCCCCATACTCAGCTCTACACCGAGTGCGCCCGGCTGGCCAAGCAGGGCCTGCTCTCTGAGCGACGGGAGCAGACGGGTCGGCGCCGGCGGATCTATCGCCTCACCCGCTCCGGCCGCGAGGTGCTCGCGGATTGGCTGCGCGAGCCCACCGACGAGTTCGATGAAGTTCGCGACCCCGCCATGCTCAAGCTCTTCTTCGGCGGGGACCCGGGCAGGCTCGCGGCGGCTCAGCTCACCGCCCACACCCATCGCCTGCGCGCCTATGAGGAGCTGTTCGAGCAGCTGCCCGACGCGCCGTCCGGCTGGCGCCTGGCCTTGCACTCCGGGATCGGCCACGAGCGCGAGTCCGTCCGCTTCTGGGCGGGACTGGCCGCCGCTGACGCCACCGGCTGAGCGCTGCGGCCGGCTCGTCCGCGGCCGAGATTGGGAGGCCGATCGAGACGATCGATCGAGACTATGAACCCTGCGCACGCGCGACTGCGCGCTCCGCGCGCGGCGTCTCGCCCTACCCCGATCTCAGTCACCTCTGGCTCCGGGTGGCAACTCGGCGCTTCAATGGGTAGAGTCGCGCCGATGGCGACCGAGACAGAGGAGACCACGGGCACTTTCCACGGCGGACGGCTCGTCGCGCGGAGGCTGCGCGCGCATGGCGTCAGCCGGCTGTTCACGCTCTCAGGCGGACACCTGTTCTCGATCTACGACGGCTGCCGCGAGGAGGGGATCGAGATCGTGGACGTCCGTCACGAGTCCACCGCTGCGTTCGCCGCCGAGGGCTGGGCGAAGGTCACGCGTGAGCCCGGCGTGTGCGCGCTCACGGCCGGACCCGGCGTCACCAACGGGATGAGTGCGATGGGCTCGGCGCAGGCCAACCACTCGCCGATGGTCGTTCTCGGCGGTCGTGCTCCCGCCGGACGCTGGGGGATGGGATCTCTGCAGGAGATCGATCACATCCCGTTCGTGCGTCCCCTCACCAAGCTCGCGGTGACGCCCGAGAGTACGGCCGAGATACCCGGACTCCTCGACGAGGCTTTTTCCACAGCGCTGGCTCCTCACGGCGGGCCGGCGTTCATCGACTTCCCGATGGACTACGTCTTCATGGAGGCGCCCGAGCCAGAGGACGCGCTCGACGGTCCGCCGCCGCGCGCGAGCCGGGGCGCCGACGGCGCCGCGATCGAACGCGCCGTCGAGTTGCTGCGCTCCGCCGAGCGCCCGGTCATCATGGCCGGGACGGACCTGTACTGGGGGCACGGCGAGGCCGAGCTGCTTGCGCTCGCGGAGGCGTTGCGCATTCCGGTCTTCCTAAACGGCCTTGCCCGCGGTTGCGTTCCCGCTGACCACGAGCTGTTCTTTTCGCGCGCACGCTCGCACGCGCTCAAGGGAGCGGACGTAGCGCTCGTGATCGGCGTGCCAATGGATTTTCGTCTCGGCTTCGGCGGCTCGTTCGGCGATGACACCGAGATCATCGTCCTCGACGTCGCCGAGCCTGCCCGCCGCCATCCCAGACCGGTCGCGGCCGAGCTGTATGGCGCGCTGGGAGTGACGCTCACCGATCTGCGCACATCCGTCGCCGGCGGAGCACCGATAAGCACGCGCTGGGTAGAGGACCTGCGCGCGGTGGAGGCCGAGCGCCGCGCCGCTGAGCAGGCTGAGCTGCAGGACGATCGCTCGCCGTTGCACCCGATGCGGTTGTATGCCGAGCTCGGCCGAGTGCTCGACCGCGACGCGATCGTGATCGGCGACGGCGGCGACTACGTTTCCTACGCGGGCCGCGTCATCGACTCATTCCATCCCGGTTGCTGGCTCGATCCTGGACCGTTTGGCTGCCTGGGCGCCGGTCCCGGCTATGCGCTTGCGGCCAAGCTAGCCCATCCCGACCGTCAGGTCGTGCTGCTGCTCGGCGACGGTGCGTTCGGGTTCTCCGGCATGGAGTTCGACACGCTCGCCCGTCATGGGGTCAACGTCGTCGGTGTGATGGGTAACAACGGCATCTGGGCACTGGAGAAGCACCCGATGGAGTTCCTCTATGGCTACTCCGTCGCCGCCGAGCTGCGGCCGGCCACGCGCTATGACCAGGTTGTCCAGGCGCTCGGCTGCCACGGCGAGCTGGTCGAGCGTCCCCAGGACGTCGTCCCAGCGCTGGAGCGCGCGTTCTCCGCGGGCGCACCCGCCCTCGTAAACGTGCTGACCGACCCGGACGTGATCTACCCGCGCAAGTCCAACCTGGCCTGAACCCAGCCTGGCCCTACATGAGGAAGCCGCCCGGGCGGGGCGGCTTCCTCGGGGCGGGCCTCGAGGAACAGGCAGGGGTACGTGCCTCGGGGCCGGACTGGCCCGGACACGGGAACGCCGACGTTGCGGCGACATCCGGGCCTGTATGGATCAGCTCGAGGATGTGTCTCTAGCACACACCCTCGCTAATCCAGAGTATCAGATGTCCGAACTGCCGTGGGAGCCTGAATTATTGTATCCGGCGATTAAGAGCGCACCCCCATGCAGGATGTCGTGCTCGGAGACCTCGACTTCGTCCAGGTCGAACGCGCGCATCGCCTCTGCCAGCAAGACCATGCCGGCGACGATCGTGGGTGCGCGGTTGGGGTCCAGGCCGACCACCACCCGGCGCTGCGTTTCGTCCATGTCGGCCAGCCGCGCGAGCAGCATCTCGACCGTGGCCAGCAGCAGCGGATACCCGTGCACACGCTCAGGGTCGTACGGATCGAGCTCCTGATCGATCGCCGCGGCCGATGTCGCCGTGCCGGCGACCGCAATACCGCGCCTCACCGGTGCTCGCTCCTGCGCGGGCAGACCGGCTAGATACACCGCCCGGGTATCGGTCGCGAGCGCCTGCAGGTCGGCCGACTGCGGAGGATCGCCGTGGATGTGGCGCTCGCTCATCCGCACCACGCCCGCCGGAAGCGACACATGAAATCCCGGAGTCTTTCCGACGCCGACGATGAACTCCGTCGACCCTCCGCCGATGTCCACCACGACCGTCGGCTCAACTGCGCTCGGCCGGCCCGACATCGCGCCGAGGAACGTCATCCGTGCCTCTTCCTCGCCCGTGAGGATTCGCGCGTCCAGGTTGCGCTCGCCGCGGACCCGCTCGGCGAACTGCCGTCCGTTATGCGCGTCGCGCACCGCCGAGGTCATTACCGCTAGGTTCGGGTAGGGCTCACCGTTGGGCGGTCGGTGCGCGTCGATCTCCTCGCGGAACTCCGACAACGCGGACAGCACCCGCTCACAACCCTCCTCCGACAGCTTCCCTTCGGCGTCGACCCCCGCGCCGAGCCGCGTCACGACCGAGCGGCGTACGATCTCCACCACTCCGCCGTCGGACAAGACGTCGGCGATCAACAGGCGGGTCGAGTTCGTACCGATGTCGACGACCGCCGCTCGCACGCGGCTGATGCTATTGACTGTGGTCCAAGTCCATCACCAATGCAACGGGAGGAGCGTAGTAGTCACATGCACGACAGCACCAACCCCGTCGCCCTGATCACCGGCGCGGGCAGAGGCATCGGGTGCGAGGTCGCCGCACAGCTGGCCGGGCGCGGCTACGACGTGATCCTGAGCGCCCGCGATCCCGACGCTGCCGCCCAGGCAGCAACCGAGGTGGCGGAGCAGACTGGCGCCCAGGTGAGCGCGCTGACCCTCGACGTCGCCGATCCCGCGAGCATCGCATCGGCCGCCGAGCGTCTGACCCACGATCCCGGGCGTCTGGACGTGCTCGTCAACAATGCCGGCGTCGGTACCGACTGGGGCGTCAGCGGGACCGATCCCGACTTCGACGCGATGGATCGCGCGCTGCAGACGAACTTCTACGGCGCCTACCGCCTGACCGTCGCGCTGCTCGACCTCCTGCGCGCATCCGCTCACCCCCGGATCGTCAACGTCTCCAGCGGCATGGGCGGCGTCGCCGAGATGGGCGGCTGGTCGCCCGGGTACCGCGTCTCCAAGGCCGCCCTCAACGCGATGACCCGGATCCTCTCCACCGAGCTCGCCGGCGAGGGCTTCCTCGTCAACTCCGCCTGTCCCGGGCTCGTCGCCACGGACATGGGCGCTCAGTTCGGCGCCACCAAGTCCGTCGAGGACGGCGCCTCCGGGGTCGTCTGGCTGGCGACATTGCCCGATGACGGGCCCACCGGTGGATTCTTTCGGGATGGGTCGCCTGTGGCGTTCTGAGGCTGTTATCCGGCTTGGATGGCGGTTCTTTGCTAAAACATCAGTAGCGACGCGGGGTGGAGCAGTCTGGTAGCTCGTCGGGCTCATAACCCGAAGGTCGCGGGTTCGAATCCCGCCCCCGCTATCCAAGAAAGCCCTGCAAACGAGGCTGTTGCGCAAAGGTCGCTGTGAGGCGGCCTTTGTCGTTTGTGGGGATCGGGACGGGTCGTGTCGAGAGCGGAACTCCTGACTAGTGCCGGAAACGTGCCAGCTCAGGCGGCTGAGGGCCGATCCCGGTGCGATAGAGCTTGAGGAGGTTGTGAGTGGCTGCGATCAGGCGCCATTCGGCGCGGCAGGCGGCTAACCCGCGTCGGTGGAACCTGGTGATCCCGCGGTTGAACTTGGTGTTAGCGAACACGGGCTCGATCATCTGTTGTCGACGCTGGTAGAGCGCCTTCCCGTCTGGGGTATCGAGCAGCCTGTCGATCCGTTCGGCCTCGGGTCCCTGCTTCGGTGACAGCTTCCGCGGTTTCGTTCGATGGGAGGCGCTTGTCGGGACGATCACGTTGATGCCGTCCTGTCCGAGCGCGGTGATCTGCGGTGAGTTCCAGTAGCCGCCGTCCGCGAGCACCGTTCCAACCGCCCGATCAACGCCCGCGGCCACAACGGTCGTGAGCGCCTGTCGGATCATCGGTTCCAGTTGCCCGCCGTCGCTTGAGTCCTGAGTGATATCGGCAGCAACGATGATCTGGCCGGTCGTCGCGACAGCCTGGGCGTTATAGCCCTGGACGGGGGCTCGTCCTCTGCGGGCGATCAGCCGCGAGTCCGGATCGGTCGTATTGATCGACGCCGACTCAAGCGCCGCCGGGTCGGGCGGGAACGGCTTGCGTCCGCCGAGCTTGCGGCCATGTTCCGCCTCCCACTCAGCACGACGTCGCAAGTGCTCTTGGTGGGCCTGCTCAGCACGAGCCTGCTCGGCCTCGAGCTCCTCGCGGCAACGACGCAACCGAGCAAGCCTGGAGCGACGGTCGCTCAGCTCGGCCGGCATCTCGTCACCGCGGGCCTCACCGAACTGCTCGTCTTCGCGTGCGTCCGTTTCGGCAGCCTCACCAAGGATCCGCTCGACCTCTTCCCGGATAGACGCGTGCGTCCGCGTCGACGCCCACGCCGCATTCGCCGCGATCGCGGTGCCATCCACCGCCAGCAGCCCAACCGACACCAAGCCAGCCCGCCCACACAACTCGAGCACCTGCGTAAAGATCTGCGCAAGCGCCGTCTGATGACGCACGCGGAACCGCGCGATCGTGGTGTGATCCGGCGCTCGATTAGCGCAAATCACCCTGCTCGGAACGTCCTCCCGACAACGCCGCTCGATCGCCCTGGAGGACCGCTCGCCCACGGCGTAGCTATAGAGCAACAACGCGACCATCATCGCCGGATCGTGCGCCGCGCGACCGTGCCCGTCAGCCCGATAAGCGCCATAGAACCCCGCGAGATCAAGCGTCTCGACGGCGTCCAACACGAACCACGCGACATGGTCCTCATCCAGCCAGTCCCGCAAGCTGGGCGGCAACAACAGCTCCTGCTCACGATCACACAACAAGAAGTTCTGAGCCATACCCGAGAAGTCTTAACCCCACCCCGGACGCAACAAACCCCGCTTACACGGGGTTTGCGCAACAGCCTCAAACGCGGGGCTTTTTTGGTGGTAAGCGCGATGAGTCGGTCAGTCGTGGAAAATTCCTCCCGGAATTTCCTCCCGAGATTCTTAGGTTCCAGATGCCAACAGCGGCAAACAGCCGCAAATCGGGAGGCGCTGAGACGAGCATTGACCGTCGGTTTGGGAACCCGACGGTCACATGTGCCTGGCAACGGGATCACTCGGCACGGCTGTGTTCGGCGGGCGCTCGGTGTGGCGCTCGGACGACTCGGGATCAAACGCCGCGGAAAGGAGGCGGGCATCGTCGGCGTGACTCTTGTGGTGTAGGTAGCGCATCGTCGTGCTCAAATCGGCGTGACCCATCCACGCTTGGACCTGAACGACGGTCGCGACGTTGATCGCGACGCTCGCGAACGTGTGGCGCAGGTCGTGAAAGCGCAGTGGCCGCAGTCTGGCCGCGTTGCAGGTCGCGAGATATCGTCGGCGTAGCGCTGAGCCGTCGAGCGGTCCTCCGCTGCGCCCGACGAACACGTGATCGCCAGCAGCCGTGTGATGCCTGCGCCGCTTGAGCGCTTCAAGCGCATCGGCGAGCTTGTCCGCCATCGGCACCGTGTGGGACTTGCGCGACTTCGGCTCGCCGTGCTCTTCGGCGCTATAGCCTTCGTGCACGCGGATCAAGGAGTGCGCGAAGTCCACGTCGTCCCAGAGCAGCGCGAGCAGTTCGCTGCGACGAAGGCCGGCAATCGCGGCCGTTAGGTAGATCGCGGCGTCCTGCCGGTCCTCCTCGCCGCGACGCGCCCGCTCACGATCTGAGATGGCGGGGCGACTCGGGTCGCGATGAGCACCTTTTGCTGCTGCTGTGGCTAGCCGATTGACTTCTTGGGGCGAGTAGAAGTCCAGGCGTTTGGAACCTTTGGGTTCGCGCAGTCGCTTGACCTGAGAGGCCACGTTCGTGGCCAGCCCGAAGTGGTCGACGGCGTGCTCGAAGATGGCGTGGGCCTGCGTTGCGATCTTGTTGGCGGTCTTGCGAGAGCGCTTCCCGTCATTGGTCAGCCGGTCACGCCACCGTTCGAACTGCTCCGCGGTGATCGTCTCGATACGCCTCGGGCCAAACGCGGGGAGCAGATGCCTGTCCAGCACCGACCGGTAGTCGACCCGCGTCGAGGCCGCCCAGTCGCGCTTCATGGGGCCCTTGGCGTACCAGTCCTCGGCGACGTCGGCGAACGTGACGCCGGTGTTCTGCTGTCGAAGTTGACCGCGGCGTGCTTCGACCAAGATCTCCTCCAGCAGCGCCTCGGCGTCGCGCCTACGCAGAAAGCCCCGCGGAGGCCGTCCCTTGCCCGTCCAGTTGCGTCCAAGGCGCTTTTCGTGTTGCCCCGTCCGGTCGCGCCACTTCGCGCACCACGTCTCTCGGCGCTTACCGCGATAGAGCCACACATGACCGCTGATCGAAGCGCTCAAATCAAAGGTCCGTGGTGCCATGGCTGGAGTCCGTGGGTTCGAGGTAGGGGACCGATCCGGCGATCGCGCTAGACCGCTGCGAGCTTCCTCCCGGAAATCATCCCGATCCGTCTCTTGAAGTCAAGCCTATGTTGCGTCGGCATGCGCTACTTGCGCATCCACCGGCCGACGTCCGGGCGCTCTCATAACCCCGAAGGTCGCGGGTTCGAACCCCGCCCCCGCTATGCCAAACATCCCGACCGTCTATCGCATCGAAGAACCTTGGGACCCGGACGCACCGCTGGTCGACTTTGTGGCGTGGGGATAGGTCTACGAAGGCCCTTGCCACGCGGGGTAGCGGTCGTCATAGCGGCTCATCGGTAGGGCGGTGAGCGCGCCCCATCAGCCGCGCGGCGCAAGGCGACGCATGCAGACAGTCCCAGGCTCTCGCCCCGTTGGTCGTGGTCCATCGGCTGTAGTTCCTAGGCAGGTCGGTCAGTTCGCGCAGGCGAGTGCCGGTTTCCCGGCTCGCGACGTACTCGGCCCAAGGGAGACGCACCCGCTCGCGACGCGCTCGCCCAGCTAGAGCTGGCACCCTGAAGGAGTGAGCGAGCCGCCTGCGGATAGACCCGAGCGCCTGGCTGACCGCCAGCTCGCCGACGCGCGGAGAGACCCTCGCCTGGCCCACGGTCGCGAGGCGGTGGTGGCCGACTGGTGGGCCGCGATGGGCGCCGCTGAGCGTGTACGCACCCTGGCCGACTGGGGCCTGGAGGAGCTTCTCGATTCAGAGGCCCACGAAGCGCACCGTCTGGAGGCCAAAGGCACCTCCAACCCAGAGGACTCGCAGCGGCAGGCAGCCATCGAAGCAGCTCGTGAGCGCGCGCAGTTCGCACGCGCCGAGAAGGACAACCAGCTCGTCGAGCACAACGGCATGACGCTGGTCTCAATGGTCGGTGCGCTGGACGCGCTCGTGGAGGACCTGGTGCCAAGCGCGCGCGACATGTTGATCGAGCATCAAGCGTGAGGGCTCATCGAGCAGGCGCGCGAGCAAGCGCCCCATGCGTCCGCTCAGCTCGACGAGCAGGGTCTCGAGGCGCTCCTGCGGGCGACGCGCAAAGCATTGGCCGAGCGGCTCGGGAGCTTCGACCCCACGCCGAGAGGCGCGGGAGCCAAGCGCTGGGAGAAGGCTCTACGTCACGCCGGTCTGCAGGCTCCGCCTGCGCGTCCCGTCCCCGAGGATCTCGATCAGGTGTTGGCCGAGGTGGTGGCGCTACGCCACGTGCTCGCGCACCGCGCCGGACGGGTGGATGAGCGTGCCCTGAAGCAGGCCCCGGCGCTGCGCTACGCCGACGGCGAGCTCGTGCGCGTCACCCGTGCCGAGTACCGCCTTTACTCCGCCGCGCTGTGGACCTACGGCGAAGAGGTCATTCGGCGGCTGATGGGAGACCTCGTGCCGGCACCCCCGTTGGCCGACTGGCGGCAGAACTACACCTTGAACGCCTGAGTGCTCGCAGACGAAAATGTGAGCGAGCGAGCAGGCCACGAGGATCGACGCGGAGGTGAGACGCAATTCAAAATGGCCGTTCTCACCCCATTACTCTCTGTCTGTTAGGTATTCACCTCAATCCGATTCGGTTCACCACTGTGTGCCGAACCGGCTGACCGCTCGTATCAAGACATCACCGAACACAATAGGCCGTGCTTGTGTGATGGAACTCTCAAACACTCGGCAGCGAGTCTGGTCGGTGGAGGGCGCCGGCCTACTCTGTCTCGTCGTCGATGAGACCGTAGGGTGGCTCGCCAGTGTGCCCGGAATACCGCACGACGACGTGGTCGTCGGCGACATCGGGAGGCAGGTTGTCGACGACAACGATCTGCGCCGACTTGCCCATCCCAGCGCTCCACTTGACGATGTGTTCCCAGACGCGCCGAGGGATCGCCGGATCGCCGAACTCGTCCTGTTCGATGTCTGTGCCCTCAGGCTTGAGGTTCTTCTGGGGACTGTCGATCAGCAGGAACCCGGGGTGCGGGTCGCCCTGCTCGACAGCGCGCTCGAAGATGGTTAGCTGCCACGCGAGCGAGATCAACGTCAACGCGCCGGTCGACCCTATGTCGGTGTAGCGATTGCCGCGAACGTACGGTACAAACTTCTCGTTGATCGTCGGCGGCTGTGGCTCGTTGAGCTTCGGAAAGCCAAAGGCTTCGAGCAGTTCGGCGAAGCGCTCCGTGAGATCCTGGGTCACCGCCTTGCGGTCGGGGCGACTGGCCCGTAGCTCCTGAATGCGGGCGCGCAGTTCAGTAGCTCGTTCGTCGAGTCGTACTGCGTCGGTTCGTCTACGCTCCAAGCTCTCGCGCCACCGGACTTGCCGCGCGACCTCCCTCTCTTCGCCCTCGATCGCCTCGCGATAACGGACGAGCTCGTCGCGTTGGGCAAGGAATGGGGCTAGATCCTTACCCACCTCGCTGTCCAATCTGCGCTGCGCCGCAATCTCCGCACTTGTTGCTTCGTCGTAGACAACCCCGGCTCCGGCTAGCTCCTTCTCCACTTCCTCGATGTAGCGATCGATCGCGTGGAGACGCGAACGCACGGCGGTCCGTTCCGCCGTTATGTCGACGGCCTTGTCCATGACAGGGATGTGCTGCTGACAGAGCGAGCACGTTCCACCTGCTTCGACCTCGACCGGCTGCGCAAGCTCCTGCATGCAGGCGGGGCAGACTCGCACCCGCAACGGATCAAAGAGGTTGTTCGCCTCTTGGAAGAAGATCAGCTTCCGCTCGTCCTCGGCATACTGGCCGCGGAGCGGAAGGAGACGACGGAGCAGTGTCTCGCGGTCGCGGAGGCGCGCAGCTGCCTCGCCGCTCTCGCGCCGGAGCCGACCGTACTCAGCCCGGGCGTCAGCGGCGTATGTGGTCGCCGCCTGCATGCGCGCGCTCAGGTCGTCCAGGCGAGTGCGCGCATCGATGAGCTTCTGCTTCAGGTCAGCTGCGGCGGCATCGAGTTCGAGGCGTTCCGGTACCTCATTCTCGGCAAGGAAGGTCTCGAGCGCAGTGATCTCCGCGGCGAGATCGGCGCGCTCCCTTTCGAGCCGATCGAGCTGATCGCTCATCGCCGCCAGCTGGTCGTCATATACGCCGAAGAGGATCTCGATAACCTGGACCAGCTTGAGGTTCCTCATGTGCTGGCTCTCCAGCAAGAGGTTCTTGTTGTCCATCCGCTGATTGGTCAAGAAGCAGAGGGGCATGAGGTCCCGGAACGACAGCGGATCGCGCCCGGATTGTGCTTGCGTCGGTGCCTCCTTGAGCTCCAAGCCGGCAAGCCCAGTGGCGCTAAGGAGAAACGAGGAGAGCGAGTTCGGATCGCCAGGGGGCGCCAACGGCCGACGCTCCATGGTGTGTGGCTCTATCAACTCGTCGAGTGTGCAGCGATGCACCGTGGCCATCTGGTCGCTGGCGAATGTCGGCCGCTCGATGACCGAGACGTCGCCGTCGACCTCGACCTCCAGCAGGGCTGAGCGCACGCGCCGTTCGATCTCGAGATGACGCGGATGGCTACTGGCCCCCATGCAGTAATCGACGAACTCGAGCACCGAGGTCTTGCCGGTGGAGATCTCACCGGCAAGGACCGAGAGCGGGCGAACGGCGCCATCCGCGGTCAGGTCGACTTCATATGATTTGCCAACACCGATCAGACGAAGCCGTCGCACGCGGAGGCTCATGCCGGCTGTTCCTGCTCGACATGTACGGGCTCAAAGAGGTCGATGAGAAGGTCGTCGGCCCGCAGCCATCTTCGAGTCTGTTCCTGCAGTGCACGGTCGGAAAATCGATTGAGCACGCGGCCGACCAACGCGGCACTCGTTCGGTAGGCCTGTGCATACAAAGAGAGCAAAGAAACTGCATAGTCAGTTCCGCTCTCGGTGAGCGCGTAAACGACGCGCCGCGCCTCTGGTACCGCAGCAGCTAGCCCGTACGCAACGAGAGTTGCCAGATCATGTTGCAACCGCTCGCGCCTGGACGAGAAACGCTGCGCTGAGGATTGGTACGAGAGGTTGCGCGAATCAAAGCCAGCCATAACGAGCGTCTCATGCTCCGGGGTGTCTCGACCGAAGATCAAGAACGGGTTGTCCGCGAAGAAGTCGTAGAACGAGATGCGCTCGATGTCGAACGGTTTCGCTGATGGAAGCCCCGGCACCGTGTCGAGCAGCAGGACGAGTCGCCCGAGCCGGAACGCCAGGAGATCGTCCGGCCGGAGGGGCAGTGCGTCAGGGAAGCGCTCGACACCGCCGGCGTCGTCAGCCACGGTGCGCCTCCGCGATGGCGCGGAAGCCGCGGACCCAGCCGGCGCTTCCATCCTCGACGACCTGGTGCATCGCGCCCTTTTGATGGATCAGATGCATCGGCAATACCACGACCCGACCGCTGTCGTGTCGGTGCTCGATCGCGGCCATCACGCCGGGGTGCAGCTCAGGGAGAAGATCCTGGGCGGACTCGGCGCAGGCCTGGTTGTAGCGGTCCTCCCAGATCGACCTCAGATCAGCCCGCTCGGCCCGGAGCGCGTCGATGTGCTCGGCGACCTTCTTATCCGCCACCTC
Source organism: uncultured Solirubrobacterales bacterium (assembly GCA_963708315.1). GTDB lineage: Bacteria > Actinomycetota > Thermoleophilia > Solirubrobacterales > Solirubrobacteraceae > Palsa-744. The sequence goes on from OY970204.1 coordinate 470,927, forward strand.
GCGCGCGAGCGCCTCGGCGTTGAAGAACTGCTGCTTCGCGGACTCCTGCTCGACAATCATCGCCGCTTGGAGCTGCTTGACGAACAGCATGTCGTCGTACGAAACGTCCTCCGGTAGGTCGCGCACCGGCAGCGGGGGGGCGGTCGCGGCAGGCAGGGCTGGAAAATAAGCACCACGGATGTGAGCGGCATCCGGCGAGAGAAGCAAGGTTTCCAAGGTGGTCCGGGGCTCGAGCTCAATGCGTACCTTATGAGCCTTTTCTTCCCTTTTCTTCCAGCCTGTCCACCATTTCAGGGCCTCGGCGTCGAGGTCGACCGGGGTACACAGCGTCCACCTGTCGACCGTGAACCCCTTCTCCGCGGCTTTCGCCATCACTTGCTTGAAGGACTCGCGGATCTGGGTCTTCTGAGGCTCGCCGACGCCGTCGATAAAGAACTTCGCCTGCCAGACGGACACGACGTCGTCGATCTCGCCGACGATGACGTCGAGGCCCCAGTCCCCGCCTTTAGCCTCAACGATCTTGATTCCGGCGTAGCGGAGGCCGACGAGCTGACCGATGAGGCGCTCGAAGGCAGTGCGAGCGCCTTCCTTACCTCCGGTCCCGATGAGCTGCTCGAAGCTGATCACTTCGGTAGCGTGACGCATCGAGACGACACGCCCGGGTCCGACGTGTGGTGGGCCGCAAACCAGGCCGCGTGGTATCGGCGGCGGCACCTTCGTGCTCGCCTCGGAGAGGCGCCCCGCGGCAACTAGCAGTCGCTACCGCCTGGGCCCTCGGGGAGACCTCGCTGGACCCCACTTGCGGCTCTAGCCTATGCGGGTGGCCTACGATGTCAAGCGCCTGAACAGCATCCGACAAGGCGAGGCGGAGATCTCCGACCGAGACGCCGTGGTGGAGATCGTCGCCGGCACGGTGGAGACGATGGTCAGCGCTCACCGCCGGACTTCCGCGGCGCTCGAGGACCGCTTCCGAAACCAACTCCGTACGCTGCAGGAGGTGATGCGCCGGCTCGACATAGAAGTCGAGCTACCGGCCAGTCTCCGTGTGTGGGCGGGCGGGCAGCCTTCAAACGTCCCTCCGTGGATGATTCGCGAAACCGCCGAAGGGGTCTTCGAGCCGCTGATAGCTGGTATCGACAAGGTTGAGGAGGGGGCCGCAACCGCCCCGCCCGTTGGCTCTATGAGCACGCCCAATCCAGAGTCCGAAGCCGTGTTCGGCCCACAGCGCCGAATGCTCGAGACCATCTACGAGATGTTCGTCGTTACAGGGCAACAGCCGCTTTTCCAGGCGGTTAGCGCACGGCTGTGGGAGGAGCTGGGAGAGGAGCCACGCGAGGTCTACGTTGCCCTGGCCGAACGTGGCCTCGTCACCCCTGCGATGGCACGCAGTCAACAGTTTCAGCTACGGGAGAACACTGCTGTGGCGGTCAGTCTCGAAGGCATGATGCACCTGCGCGAGGCAGCGGAGGACCTGAGCCGGTTCGTGTCGGTCGTGCGCTATGTCGCGGATCGCGCGGCTCGATTTCGACCGTCGTCGGCCACGGAGCTTGACCGTTCGTCGGTCACAAGCGAGGAGATCCGGCTTCATCTCGAGCTTGAACCAGGCGACCCTACGCTGTCCCGTTTGGGAGCTCTCGTAAGCAGCGAAGCGTGGCAGCTATCGACATCGTTCTCCGGACCGAATCCGGACGGCTGGTCCTTTGAGGTGAACATCGAGCGAGCCCGGCGCTACCGCGATATCCATACCGCGATCGAATTCCTCGCGATCAGCTATCCAGAGGGGCAACAGCAGCAGCCCTCGCTGCCAGCCTCGCCCACTTCACTGGGGTCTGGCCCGGCATTGCCCGCCATCAGCAACAGAAGGGTCATGGTCGTACATGGCCGAGACAAGGCACGCGATGACCTTTTCAACTTGCTTCGTGCGCTTGGTCTGGAGCCCATCGAGTGGTCGGCCGCCGTCAAGGCGACTGGCACGACGAAGCCGTACACCGGCCAGGCCGTCGAAGCGGCGTTCGCCACCGCCCACGCTGCGGTCATTCTCCTCGTGTCCGAAGAGCAGGTCGTGCTGCGCGGCGATCTCCGCGATCCGAACGACCCGTCCGACGCCCAAGCGGGCTGGCAGCCACGTCCAAACGTCTTCTACGAGGGTGGCATCGCGGTCACGTCGCACCCTGACCGGACAATCGTCATCGAAGTCGGAAGACCACGCACGGCGACAGACCTAGCGGGTGTCAACACAATACGGGTGGGCTCCGACCAGGCTTGGCGCCACGAGCTCGCGAGCCGGCTACGCGACGCTGGCTGTCCCGTAAATACTGACGGGACGGACTGGCTTAAAGTTGGCGATTTCGCGGAGCCCGAGCTGCCCTCCGATCGGCGCAAGGCTCAGTAGCGCTCTCCGAGATACCGACCGCGTCGACCGCTGCAGGGGAAGCCGTGCTGATCTTTGTGTCGACGCAGTGCCGAGTTGCGTCTTGTATGAGCGAACTCGCGGCCGCAGCGAACGCACTCGTAGAGGTATTCGCGTGAGGCGCGCTCCGAATAGTTCCGGCGTGTGCGAGTCACACGAGGACTCATTGTCCGATATTGCGGCGGCGCGTGCAGGGGGCCGCGGGCCGAGAACTCGATCGGGAGCCGTGGCCTGAACGGTGTCGTCGTTGCGCGGAGTCCTTCGATCTGCTCGACGCGGTAGGAGCGGTGCCCGCTGCCGTCGGCGCGCTCGGCGTGAAGGACGAGGTTGCCCACGCGGGTTCGCCGAAGCGAGTACGGCTCGATCAGACGACTACTGCCGTGGTAGGCGAGCTCGACCAAGAGGTGGTTCGACGCGGCGAAGCGGACGGTCTCAAGCGGTACACCCATGCCCCACGTTGAGACCGTCGGGGGAGGCGACCACAGCTCATCCTCGTCGGCCGCATACGAAGCCACCTCGGCCGGTGCTTCCTGCACGTCTCCCTCGAGCCAAGCGAAGAGGAGCGGCAGCTCTTCTAGGAAAGGGTCGAGCGGAGGCAGCGCAGGGAGTTGGTGGCCGAGCATGTTGGCCCACTCCGACTGCAGCTCAGCGAGCAGCGGAGACTCGATGAAGTCAGCGGCCCTCGGCACCGCGATGTTCTTTACCGCGCACTTCGCCTCGAGTGCCGAGCGAATCGCGTCGGGATACATGCGCAGATCGGGCCGGCGAAAAAGGTTGACGATGTCGTAGAGGTCGCGCGGGCGTCCGCGCTGCGCCATGGCCCTGATCTTCTCGGCAAATAGCTCATCGAAGGAGTAGCAGCGGACGCTCCCAGTGCCCGGAAGAACGTCTGGATAGGGGTGCGCGATCCTCTCAAGCACTGACGGACGGATAACGGTCTCATCGGCCGTGACGTCGAGCTTGACGCGGGCCGGCTGAGGTGTGCGGCGTGGCCCGGTGTAGTAGACACGGCCCTCCATTGAGCTGCCGTTCGGCCGCAGTCGCAACCGTGGTGGAGTGGAGAAGTCAATGCCCGACTCCTGCGCGACCCGGGCGAGTACTCGCAGAAGCAGCGGCTCGACGTCATCGGGACGGAACGGGCCGCCGGGCAGGACGGTGAAGTCGAGATCCTCCGAGAAGCGGTAGGTCTCGATGTAGCACTTCTTCAGACAGGTGCCGCCCTTGAAAACCCAGCGCTGGCTGAGGACTGGATCGGTGCCGATCCCCCACAGCAGCCAGCCGAGCACGTAGTCCTTCTCCACGACCTCCTCGGCCAGCCCCCATTCGCCGACGCGCTCGACGATGTCAGCGCGGGCGATCACCAGTCGCCGGCCGGGGTCCCGAGGGCGACGTTCGCTCGCAGACCCCACCGTCTGACGATCCGACCCCTCGTATGAACCGAGGGGTCGAGCGTGACGAGGCCGGCGCTTCGTCTGCGAGCGCACGCAGCGAGCAGGCCTGCAGGCGAGACCTCAAGGTGCTCCAGAAGGAAACCGAGGCGCTTGAAGACGGCGCGATTACCCAGCCGGTCTCCATACCCCAAGAGAAGGTCGTCCTCGCGGAACTCGCCCGTGAGGTAGTCATAGACGATGTCGGCGACGCTGCGGATCCCTCCACCGAGCGTGGGGTCATCGAGGATGTCGATAACGGTGCGCGTCGGATCGGAGACGCTGACACGAACCCGGTCGCGCCAGACCTGCGTCAGTCCGAACAGCTTGTCCTCAGAGCGAACAGTGAGGCGGTAGGGCGTCCCCTGGATCACGGGCTCGTGGTTTCGGACTTTTCTGGCCGTGACGACGAGCATGGTGCGAAACACCTGCTCGGTGAGCCCCCAGTGCTGACAGGCACTCCAGCCACCGACGTAACACGGGCTGAATGTCCGCTCCGCGACCACCCAAGGGTCCTCGATCCATTCGCCCGATCTGCGGGCATCGAGCGGCACCGCGACATAGAGGCCGCGCCGAACCCTCGAAAGCCAGCCGCGGCGGGCGAGATAGGCGAGCAGCCGACGAGTGCGGTCGGGGTCCAGCCCAAGGGTCCTTGCGGCGTGCTGAACGTCGAATGCCCCCGGGATCTCACGGTGCAGGCGCTCAAGCAGGGCGCGGTTCTCGTAACTGATGCCCTCCGCCCGGCTAGGCTTACGTGAGTGCAGCGCGGGTGCGCCTATGTCCACCTCGGCGACCATCATGCGATCAGAGTATAGCGGTATATCCGCGATGATCAAGGGTCAATTCTATGGACTCACTAGCACTTTGCATATATCGCTACCACGGGCGGCGACTTCCTCGCCCGCGACACCGCCGAGCAAAAGGCGTGCGAGGGCCCACCAGTGCTCCAGACGTCTACACCACTCTCAGCACATATCCAAGCTTGTGTGCGTTGATCGCCAGGTGCAGAAGCTTCGTGTAGCCATACGAGTTGAGCGAGACCTGGTGCTTCAAAAAGGGCTCCCGCGGCGAGTCTCGGTCACCGCTCGTCGTGGCTCTCCTCACCAGTCCTCTGCAGCCAGCGCACGAAGCGGTCGACCCACCGTGGTTGTGGCTGCGGCTTTGGCAGCGGGCCGAGCACCTCGCCGTCCGCTGGTCGACCGACGGCACACCACGCAGCGTGAAGGCCCTCGCGCAGTTCGTCAAGGCTCACCTCGAAGTTCGAGGGCGCGTAGAGCACGAGGAGGACCTCCAGCCGCGCGGCCTCCGGAGCACCCTCCTGCGCCTCTTGCTCCAGGTTGCTCGGGTGGAGATGCGCGACACACGCCTCGGCGAACACTTTGATCCAGTCTGGGAGCGGAATGGCTGACGGGCCGCTGTTTATGGTCGCGACACCGAGCGAGCCGATTTCGTCACTGTTCTCGGCGAGCGCGAACGCCTCCCGTAGGCATTCGCCTACCCACTTATCGTTTGAGGCGCCGCGCCGGTTCATCGAAGCGACATGGATGACTGCTTTCGCCGGTAGCTCCCCCGCAGGCGTGATCCACGCCTGCCCGATCGGTCGGGGCGCCCCGACCCGCGCGAGGCGCTCGATTTCGCCACCTCCGCGAGTACGGATGCCGTGCGCGATTTCGGTCCACATCTGGCCGTCGACGTCGTCGTTGCTGATGATCGCGTCGATCTTTAGGCGCAGTATGTCGCCGTCCAGCGCTAGGACTTCGCCTCGCTTTGCCTGATAGACCGGAGTCGCCGGATCGTTGACGTCCTCTTCTCCCTTGCGCCATTTGCGCACGGGTTGTTGGGCGAGGCCACTTCGTCGCTCGGCAGCCCACGGGTGAGGAAGACCGCATGATGTGCAGCGTTGGCCGACGGGGGCGAGAATCGAGTTCCCGCAGCGCGCGCATTTCCCTATGAGGAGCGCGCCGCATTTCGGGCAGTTGCTCGATTCGTACCTGTGCTCGGCGCTGAGCCGGGTACGGCCGAAGCTCCCAAAGCGCGTCTTGGCGATCAGCTCGCGCCGTGCGGTCTCGGTGAACTCGCAGCCGCGAGGGCACACCTGCGCACGCAAGCGATAGGCGTCCGGGTCTACGGACGGCTTGTCTGGAGGCTCTTGGTGAGGCGACGCTTCGCTGTTCACGAGGCCTCCGCTTCGTCGGCCTGACCGCCGCCGGTCCCTGCGGCGATCAGGTGGTTGACCTCGTCTGTAAACGCTTCAGGTGAGATGTTGTGTCGGCGCAGAGCGCTGAAGATCGTGATCTCTGTGTGGCTCAGCCTGAGCGCTGTTTCCGCGGCCTTGCTCGCCGCCGCCGCCGCGGCGTTGCGGTGCTCGGCCTGCGCGGCGTTGCTCGCTGGCTCCGTGGCGGCGTCGGGGTTCTCGGCCTCGGCGGCCTGGCGCGCCGACTCCGGGGCGGGGTCCTCGGCGTGCTCCTGGTCGGCGTCCGGCGGCAGCGAGCCGAGTTGGATGTGGCAGATCGCCGCGACCTGCGCGAGCTCGGCTTCTCGACGTGTCTCGCGGTGCTTGCCGGCCTCGGCCACGAGCATTTTCGTCACCTCCTCGTAGGCAGCCCTCGCCCCAGGTAGCGTCAGTGCCTTTGCGCATTCGGCGCGAGTAAATTCGAGGTAGAAGTCGCGCTGTTCTTGCGCGTCGCACACCTCGTATGCGCGGTGCAGCGCCCACGCGCGAATCACGCCCGGTGCCGCATCGTCGGCGGGCTGCTCGGGCTTGGCGCCCGCCTTGACATCCTCATCGTCCAGCGGGGCTCCTGCCGCCGTAGGGTCATACGCGACCCAGGCGAGCGCGTCGGCCCGGGTCCGTGCCACCTCGTGGCTGGTGCGGCTCTTGCGGGTGTGGTCGCTGGCGTCGACCCGCTCTGCGAGGTTGGCGAGTTCTCCGATCAGCTCCCTCATTTTTTGGAGCTGTTGGTTGGGTGTGCTGCTGTCGTGACGCTCGAGCTCGCTCGCTGCTTGGAAAAATTCAGCCTCAAGTTCCATCCGCTCGAGCTGATGGTGCTCACGGTCCTCGGTCCGCAACCCGCCCTCGTCGTCGTGGAACTTGCGTCGCGCGCTCTCGTACCCACCGATCGTCAGCTGCATGTAGCCGATCCAGTAGAGGGTGAAGCGATGTAGGTCGCCGGGCCGCGCTTCCTGCTCGGCGCGCTGAAGCAGCTCGAGTGCCCCACGGGTGTCGTCCTTGAGGAACAGGTCGATCGCCTTGACGAAGCGGCAGTGCGGCGGCAGGGGCATGCTCTGCAGCTCGAGGTAGCCCTCGAGACCACCCAGGTCGCCTGCGATCCGCCCGAGCTCGTTCCGTAGCTCCAGCTCATCCAAGATCGATTCGAACTCGCCTGAGTCGAACGCTCGCAGCATCAGCGCTTCGGCGCGTCCCTCGATCGCGTTCACCCGCGCCTCGGCATTCGCTTGCATCGCATGTGCGGCGCGGTCGGTCGACTCCTTGGCGAGCGTCAGGGTGTCGTTGACGAGCGTCAATGTCTTCTGACTCTCGCTCAGGAACGAGCTGAAGCTCTCCTCGCTGCGCCGCTGCGCGGCCGTCTCGCCCGTCACGGCGAGCTCATGCAGCTGCGTGACCCGACGCTGGTCACGGATGCTGAACACGACGCTGAGTAGGCCGCCGAGGGTAAGCACGGCCAGCAAGATCCCGACCGGCCACAGCATCAGCTGAACGTCGGACCGCAGCGTTTCGACGTTGCGTTCGTTGGCTTCGACCTTCGCCTGCAGCCTTTCGACCTGGAGCGCGCTCGGACCTTCCGCCGCCCGTGTTGGGGCGCTAGCGGCCAATGGCGCCATTAGCGTCACCCCAACGACGAACCACGCAAGGATCTTGCTTCGCACCATTCTCCGCCCTCCGCCGTGATTCTAGCCCCTCGGGCCGAGGCTGGCAGTTGCGAGCGATCCTTCGATGACCGGAACTAGGGCAGCAATGAGAATTGGTGCAGCCCGCGTACCGGAGATATCATGGCTCGATGCGAGACAGGCTACGCAGCGCTTGTGGCAGCTGGCGCGAATTGCCGCAGCTTCCTAGGGCGTCCCTGGCACCCGCTGGACAGCACGAGCCGGAAAAGGTCGCCTCAGGACGTTCAAGGCGGAGCACGCCCAGCAGGAGAGTCCTTCGGGCAACCTCTAATGACCTCGTAGTTGGCCCGCAAGGCGTCGGTCCGCTCAGGTGAGCTGAACGAGGTGCCCGGCGAGCTCGAGTATCGGCCGGGTCTTACCGTCCCGCTCGGGATGATCGAGAGCGTGAAGTGCTAGCAGGCGCGCGAGATCAGGCTTTGAAAGATGGAAGCGCTCGTCTGTTTCTTCGGCGCGATCCAACGCCACAGAGGCAATCGCCTTGTTTCCCTGCTTGGCCTCCCGCTGTTCGCGAAGAGCAGTCTCTACTTCGGCCAGCATCAGACGGAAGTCCTCGATGCCAGCGTCATCGCGCGCAAACTTCTCCAGGACCTCGAATATCTCATTGGGAGAGAAATTATCGGCCTCAAAGTTCTCGCGCCAAAGCACAAACTCCGGAGCTGCACCAGGCTCCTCATCGAGCCTGCCCGCGCGAGTACGCGCAGCCTCCAAGGCCTCACGACGGGCACCAGGATCGTCAATCTGCCGAGCAGCATAGGCTGCCTGCCGAAGGATCGCCGCGCGCTGCTCGTCGCTGACACCCTCGATCACCTTGCCCCGCACAAGCGTTTCGATGAGCTCCCGCGCCTTACCCTCATTGTCAAACACGAGAAGGAAATAATTGGCATAGCCACGCAACGCCCCGAGCAGGCGCTCAGCGTTCGCAGGAATATCGGCGCCGCCCATATCTGCCGCGGCAATACCAAGAGTCTCGAAGGTGAGGCTGTATGCCTCCTCGACGATCACACGCAAAGCCACGATCTCCGAGTCTCCCTCAGCAATTAGCTGCACACGCCACGGGTACAGGCCGTAATCCTCAAGCAGGATTGGCAACACGGCACGATTGCCTCGTGTGTCAAGCGTGCCGAAGTGGCTCTGCTTATAGGGCGTGCCGTTGCTACCCCGGTGCTCATCGATATCCGGCAACAGCTCGCCGGTTAGACGCTGGTGCCAGGAGCGCAGGACGCGCGCCGCGTCGTAGTAGTCAACGGCATGGCGTGCCGCGCCCTTCAAGTCTTCACGGCGCGAGCGCCTAAGCTGGTCCAGCAGATCGAAGAGATGGTCATTGGGGTCGATTCTGAGGCCGTCGTAGACCAGTCGCTCATAGATCCCGCTGAGATCCTGCGCTGTCACGCCGCAGTCCTCCGCCAGCGCTGCGAAGTCGAGGCTGTCGAGCTGCTCGCTCGCCCAGTCGGCCGCGTCGTCGGTGAGACCCGGGACGTAGCTAGCGATCCAGTTGCTACGACGAGGGTCGCCGCGCTCAAAGGGGAAGAACACGTTCTGTACACGGATCAACAGCAACTCCCTCGCACGGCGCACCAGTTCGCGTGCGCGCAACGCGTCGCCCAGCATAGGATCGGGAAACCCGGGCAGGTTCTTTAGTCTCCTTTAGTCTGTTTAGACTTGGCTAGACCCGGTCGGTTGGGGTTGCCGACCAACCGCGCCGCGGACGAACCCAGCCATGCACGCTACCCGCGTTGCAAAGGACGCACTGGCCGAGCGTCGAGCCTGTCGCGGGTCAAGAAAAGGTCAAGGGAAGGCCGGGAAACAGCCGCAAACGAGAGGCCGCCCGTCTCGCGCAAAATGGCCGTTTAGCGGGCAAAACGTGGTCCAGCCGCAAACAGCCACAAGCGCCCGGACGGGCTCATAACCCGAAGGTCGCGGGTTCGAATCCCGCCCCCGCTATGATATTTGTCTGAGGCTATGGGTCGGAGTTTCTCCTCTGATCTTGACTGGCCTCATCGTTCAGACGGACCGTAGGCCTTGAGCGCGCGCCACCCGCTTGCGTGCGCCGGTCACGTTAACCCGGAACGTCACCATCTGCGTGCTGACACCGAAGTGTGTTGCGGCGTCCTCCGCCGACATGCCCTGACGCGCGATCCATATCGCCGCGTCCTCGGGGATCAGCAGGCACCCGGCGAGCCAGCTGGCTTCCTCCTCGATTTCCTTATTCCAGTAGCGACACCCACGATCGTCGCGCGCAGGCGTCGGCGGATGAAGAAGCAGTCCGTGCGCAAGCTCGTGAGCGAGGTCGCTTACCTGCCGGCCACGGCTGTGCTTGTCGTTGTGCACGATGGCCCGCTTGGTGCCCGCGAACACCGTGACGGCGGAGAACACTTCCGGTTCCACGACGCGCAGGCGGTGGACGGCGCTCGGGATGTCGGTGTCCAGTGAGGAGAGCGTGATGACGGGAATTTCCAGATGCTCGGCAAGGCGCCACGGGTCGAGTGCGTCGAGCGCCCGCAGGCCAAGCTCGGCGCGGACCTCGACTGCGATCGCGTTCGCTACGGTCTTGAAGCCCCTCCGCACCGCCACTGCACCTCAGCTCGATCGAAGTCTCTCGTAGGTCAGCTTGATCACCTCATCGAGCGCATCCGCCGCCTCTGGCGTGAGGTTGGGGTCGCTGCGGAAGTATGTGGAGACCATCGCCAAGGGCTCGGCCTTCGCAGGCGCCTGCTCGATCGACCGTACGTAGTCGTCTGCGTCAAGACCGGACCAGGCGCAAAGCGCCGCCAGACCATCGACGTCCGGTCTCTTGCCCTGCGCCATACGCGTGAGCGTCGACGCGCTCACGCCAGATTCGCCTGCGACTTGCTTCCAGTTCAGTTTTCGTGCCTGGCGGGTCGCGTCGAGCGCGGTGTAGAAGCCCGTGGCATCGAACCAGCCTTTCTTCATAAATATCTCCCTCCAAGGATTGCGATCTTGCAATCGCGGGCCTCATCTGCAATACTAGATTAGCAATTGCCCGCCACATCTGCAACCGAGAGGAGGTCATCATGACTGCTGTCCCTGACGCCATCGCCGAGAACCACCCACATCTCCACGAGATCGAGATCCGCGTCAACAAGACAAAGGTCTCCGTCCTGGGGCCAGAGACCACCGGACTGAAGATCAAGGAGGCCGCCATCGCCGCCGGTGTCCCGATCGAACTGTCGTTCCAGCTCTCAGAGCGCCTGCCGCACCACGAAACACGTGTGATCGGCGACAGCGAAACGGTGCGCATCCACGATGGCTCGCAGTTTGTGGCCGTCGCAGGGGACGACAACTCCTGAGTCCATGGCGATCAAGGAAGAGGTAGCCGACGCCATCGGTGAAATCGAAGCCACCTTCGAGGGCGCCACCGTCAGTGTCGACGAGGACGGTGACGGCGGCGCCTACGTGATCGTCGATCCTGTTGACCCCGGCGAGCCCTACGAGCAGGATGAGACCTGGATCGGCTTCCAGATCACCTTCCAGTACCCGCTCAGCGACGTGTACCCGCACTTCGTTCGCGCCGATCTCCGCCGCAACGACGGCGCCGGGCTCGTCGAGGGGATGAGCATGGGTTCGTGGCGCGAGCGCCAAGCGGTGCAGATCTCGCGCCGATCGAATCATCTGGATCCCCAGACCGACACCGCTGTCATCAAGCTACATAAGGTGCTCGACTGGCTGCGAACCCGATGATCGACTACCAGCTCGTGATGACCGGCGAGACGTGGCGTTCGCTGCACGCGCACCTTTTCCCCGGCGACCACGACGAGCACGGTGCCGTCCTTGGAGTCACCGAGGTCAAGACGTCGCGCGGCGTGCGTCTCCTCGTGCGCGAGCTGAGGTTGGCGCAGGACGGCGTCGACTATTTGCCCGGCGAAAACGGCTACCGCATGCTGACGCCGACGTTTGTGCGCGACGCGATCCTCGACTTCAGCGACGACGGTCTCGGATATCTCGCGGTGCATTGTCACGGCGGCACCGATGCCGTCGGATTTTCGGGAGACGACATGCGCTCGCATGAGCGGGGCTACCCCGCTCTCCGCGACCTCGCCGACGGCGCCATCGTCGGCGGACTGGTCTTCGCCGCGAACGCAGTCGCCGGGGACCTTTGGCTTGCTGATGGCTCTCGCACCGAGCTACAGTCCGCCCGCGTCGCTGGGCGTCCGATGAAGATGCTGTTCCCTGAACCGCCGGCCGTCGCGGTGGCGCGCACCGAAGATGACCGGCAGGCGCGTATCTTCGGCGACCGCGGGCAAGCCATCCTGCGCGAGCAGAAGGTCGCTGTCATCGGCGCTGGCGGCGCTGGCTCGCTGATCGTCGAGTACCTAGCCCGCCTCGGCGTCGGACACCTGGTTGTGATCGACCCAGAGCGGATCGAAACCTCTAACCTGCCGCGCGTCGCGGGCAGCCGTCGCCTCGACGCCCACTCTTGGCTGACCGCACCGAACAAACCGCAGTTTTTGCGGAAGCTCGGCCAGCGGTTCGCCAGCCACAAGGTACGTATCGCCAAGCGGGTCGCTAAGCAGGCGAGGCGAGAGATCCGCATCGACGCGGTTGTGGGCGACATCGTGGACGCCGAGGTCGCCGGGCTTTTGATCGACTGCGACTACCTCCTCCTCGCCGCCGACTCGATGCAGGCCCGGCTTGTCTTCAACGCCATCGTCCATCAATACTTTGTCCCTGGCGTTCAGGTCGGAGCCAAGGTGCAGATCAACAAAGCGACCGGCGAGATCATCGACGTCTTTAGCGTGAGCCGCCCGATCGTTCCCGGATTCGGTTGCCTCTGGTGCAATGGCCTGATCTCTAGTGCTGGTCTGCAGGAAGAGGCTCTTGACGCCGAAACACGTGCACGGCAGCGATACGTCGACGACGAGACCGTACCGGCGCCGAGCGTCATCACCTTGAACGCCGTTGCGGTTGCACATGCTGTCGACGACTACCTGTTCTCCGCTACCGGACTTCTCGAAGACGACGCTCCGCATAGATGGCTTCGGTTCACGCCGCGCGACGCAGGCGTCGAGCTTGTCCAACCTCGCCACGACCGCAACTGCAACGAGTGTGGCAATGGGCCGCGGGGCAGGCTCGCAAAGGGATCGTCGAAGGCCCTCCCGACCCGACTCCGGTAATCAAGATGACGCCGATGTCGTTCCCAATGCTGTAGAGGGATAACCGACCTTTGGACGGAGGGTTACGGCGTGGGCATCGCTGCTCTTGTCGAGCTTCTGCACATAGTCGGCCAGAAGGTCGAGCAGCGCTCGGGTCTGCTCCTTGCGGAGGTGGTCGTCAAGAGCGGTGCCGGGCTTGGTGCACTCGATGTTGACGACGATCTCGGCGTCGTCCCACACGCTCTTTCGAGTGCGACGCGGACGAGCGTGGGGGGTATCCCTCCCGCGATCCTCGTGTTCGGGTTTGTTCGCCATGGGCTCGGTGCCGACGACATCTATCAGCATGATCGATCAGAGCAGAACTGGCAACGGATTGCAAGCCATTACCGATGGTGGGTCTGCAATTGGCGTCGCGTCGCGCCAAGAGCCGTGCTTGTCTACGGGCAGTGCTTCAAGCCATCAGCGGCGGCAACACGATAGGGGCGCCCAGGATTGATCGCTCGACTTGTGGCCTATGCCTACGCCGCGCTGCTGTAAGTGATCGTCTCTTGGATCTGTACACCGAGTGCGTCGGCGATGCCTTGTAGCCGGTCGAGTCCCACGCTGCTGTAGTCGTTGGCCTCCCAGCGCTGGACCTGCTGCTCGGCGACGCCGACGCGCTCGGCGAGTTGGCGCTGGGTAAGCCGGGCGGCGATGCGTGCTTCGATCAGGGCGCTCGGCAGGTCCCGTAGCGAGGTAATCTCGCGGCTGGTTATGTGTCCGTCGCGTAGTCGCTCGTAGTGATCGATCTGCCGCTGCAGTGTTTCGATCTCGCTGGCGATCGCGTCGTGTACCACCTTCCTCATGCCAGGGTCTTCGCGGGGTTGGAGTTCCCGTGTCTCGTTGGCAACCAGCTCCTTTTCGAAGCGGGCGATCCAGCTCTTGGTGATGCGGTATTCGCGCTGGTTGGTGATCACGGGAGGCCTGCCAGGTCGATCGCAATGATGCCCTTCGGGCGTTCGGTGACGTTGTCGTATTGGAAGTAATCAAGGAACGTTGTGCCGTCTGGATGTGCGTGCCATTGGGCGGGGAAGATCTCGCCGCCATAGCGCGCCTTTTGGGCGGCGCGGTCGTTGCTGAACTCCTTCAGCTCGGAGTCGAGACGGTTGGGCACCACGCCTGCTGCCTCCCAGCAGGTGTCGAAGTCGTCGGGGTTCGCCTTGGCCGTGACGAAGCTGCCGTCCAGGTAGGCGGTGGAGCAGCCGGCGGTCTTCAGCGAGCGCAGCGCGGCGAGAAGTCCGTCAAGCAGGTCTCGTCGGTGGGTGCTGGTCGCGTAGCGAGTCACGATCTCGGTCCAGGTGGCGTGGTGGATTCCGGGCGGAAGGTTCCCGCGCTCATCGAACTCCGGTATCATAACACAACTGTACCGTTGGGTTGAGACGGAACCCTTGCTAGCTCCCTGGCCACGGAACGACTCGCTGTATCAGCACCGAGCGGTCGCCGATAAGGACGAATCGTTCCCCCGCTATGTCACGAAACCCGCTCAACTGAGGCTGTCGCGTAAAGGGTTCTGTCCGCTGGGTTTAAGAGGGTTCTGGGATGGCTCAGAACTTTCGGTTGTGTGATCGTGATCAGGCGTTGTTGATGCCGCCGAGCTTGCGGGATTGGCTTTCCCAGGACGAGCTGGCGTGGTGCGTGTTGGACGTGGTCGCGGAGATGGATCTCTCCGTGATCTACGGGGAGTATCGGGCTGATGGGCATGGCCGCGCGGCGTTTGACCCGGGCATGATGGTCGCGCTGCTGCTTTACGCCTACGCCATTGGTGAGCGGTCCTCTCGGGCGATCGAGCGTCGTTGCCATGTGGATATTGCGTTCCGCGTGATCACGGCGAACCAGGCGCCTGACCACGCCACGATTGCTCGTTTCAGGGCACGTCATGAGCAGGCATTAGCGGGGCTGTTCGGGCAGGTACTGGCGCTGTGTGCACGCGCGGGGTTGGTGTCGCTGGGGATAGTCGCGCTCGACAGCACGAAGATCGCGGCCAACGCCTCCGGGGATGCCAACCGTACCTACGAGCAGATCGCAGTTGAGCTTCTAGGCGAAGCGCAGGCGGCCGATGAGGCCGAGGATGAGCAGTTCGGGCAGGCTCGCGGGGATGAGCTGCCACCAGAGATGTCCGACTCGGTCTCGCGTCACGCACGGCTGGCAGAGGCCAAGCGCCAGATCGAGGCTGAGCATCAGGCGGCTAAGGACGCGCACAGCGAGCGTTTGGAGCGTCGTGCCGCGCTTGAGGCCGAGCAGGGCCGCAAATTCGCCGGACGCAAACCGAAGGGACCCTCCGAGAAGGTTCCCGTGGACGCGAGGATGAACATCACCGATCGCAACTCCCGGTCGGTCAGGACACGGCAGGGGTTCATCCAGGGCTATAGCGCGCAGGCAGCCGCGACCCGCGAGCAGATCATCATCGCCGCGGAGATCGTGGGCAATGGCGTCGACTACGGGCTGCTGGAGCCGGTGACAGACGCCGCGGTCAGGGAAGTGATCACGGCTGGCCTGGACGGGCAGATCGACGTGCTGCTCGCAGACGCCGGCTACTGGGCTAGCGAACAGATCGAGAACCTCGCTGCCAGAGGCATCCAGCCACTCGTGCCACCCGACGCCCAGAACCCCAAGAGGAACATCGGCAAGAACCGCAAAGGGCCTCGCTACGACTTCATGCGACGCGTCCTCAAAGGTGACCACGGACGCGCTCTCTACAGCCAGCGAAAACACACGATCGAGCCGATCTTTGGCCAGATCAAGCACAACCGACATATCGGCCGCTTCCAACGCAGGGGCATCACCGCGTGCAGATCGGAGTGGCGGCTTATCGCCACCACCCACAACATCCTCAAGCTCTGGCGAGCGACCAGCGCACCCACGGCCGCCTAAACACACAAGAGCGGCCCCGCTTCTGCCCTACCCCTCTGACCAGCACCATCGCGACAACGACACGAGCAGAAAGCAAGCCTCCACCGACCCGCCACCACCTTTACGCGACAGCCTCAACTGAGCGGGTTTCGTGCTTTTGGGGTCTTGCGGGGAGGGTCGCTCGAGCCGGGGTGCGAACAGAAGTGCAAACAGCCTTGCCGGACCACGCTTCAGCATCCTGCTTGCGTCTCAGCATGAATCCAAGGCTAGGAAGAGGGTCTCCGGGCATACTAATGGCTCTGCTCGGCTGGGCGATATCCCGACGACTGCTCTCCTCCGCTCGGCGATTAGCCGCCCTATATCGGGCGATACGAGTAGTTGGGCTTGACCTCGCGGTTCAGATAGCTGCCCTTCGAATCTGCGTGCATGATGTCGTTATAGGTTGCTGGAGGCACGTCCGAGTAGACATAAGTGCCGCCTGACGTGAAGCGGACCCAGAGTTCGCGCCCCTCGGCGTCGTAACCGATCGCCTCGATATTGCTTGAGTCGACATACTCCATCTCTGGTTCCGCCATCAGCCCTCCTTCAGTTCGCTGGCAGTTGTTGATTGAGAACGCCAGTTCTTGACAGCAAGCTCGTAGAGGCACGGATCAGGACGCTCTGATCTGAGCCACGCACCCGGAAGCACCGGATCTTCCCCGATCGGCTTCTCGCGTGCCTTCCTCACGCGCACGCGCGACGGCACTTGAAGAGCGTCGCCGAGCACTAGAGCCTCACCTGTCCGCAGTGAGGGCAACAGCGCTGTCAGGCCTCCGAGATCGTCGGGGATGGCGCCCGCCACTGCATGGCGGTCCTGTGGGCTTGTCATTCGCAGCGCCAGCATTGTTCCACATTGGCTCAACACCGCTGAATCGACATCTGACGGTCGCTGTGTCACGATCATGAGGCCGACCCCGTACTTTCGGCCCTCCTTCGCTATCCGCGAGCAGGCTCGGTGAGCCGCTGTGTTGATGCCCTCTGGTAGGAATCGGTGCGCCTCATCTAGGATTACGAGCAGAGGTTGCTCGCGTCCACCGACCGGTAGCTTCATGCCCCAAAAGAGTGCGTCATAGACTGTCCGAAGCATCGTTCCTACAACCGGGCCGAGTACCTCCGATGGAAGGCCCGACACGTCGAGCACGGTTATTGGGTCGTTCCCGCCGACCCACTCGGCCAGGACGGAAGGAAGGTCTGCCTTGATCTTCCCGTCTGGGTCCGGGTGTAGAGGATCATCTGGGTCGAACATAAAGGCATAGCTGGTATCGAGCAACTTCATACGCAGCAGGTCAAGTTGCTTGCCGATGCCACGCGCATTTTGGTTGCGATAAGGCGGTGTGTTATACGACGTTGGCGCTGGATAGATAGGCGGACGCAGCTTGGTCATGTCGCCCGGATCCTCTGGTGGGTAGACGGTGTCCTCGTCTTGTTTGTTGCGCTCCTCGAAAGTCATTCGCTCATCGTTCTGAAGTTCGAACCAGAGCCGCCGGATGCTGAACGGAAGCGGCGAGTCAGCCGTAACCGTCTCGGGCGGGGGTGGCTCCCGGAGATGAGCGGTTGCCTCGACCTTCATCTCACGCACGCGATCACGCAATACTTCTAGGGTCGCGGGTTGCATCCCTCCCATGGTCATCCCTATCAGCTCATCGAATGGGAGAGCCCAATACGGGACACGCAGGTGAGGGCCCACTCCGTCTCCAGTCCCAGTCCGGATGACGTTCGCTGGACGGCCTGCGGCGGCCCCATACTCTCCATGAGGGTCAACGACGAGAATCCGTGCAGTCGGAAAGCCCGAACTCAACTCCTCAAGCATTATGGCAACGAGATTCGACTTGCCAGCGCCAGTTGAACCGACGATGCAAGCGTGACGGGTGACGAGGCTCGAGAGCTGTAGTCGAGCAGGAATTCCGGCCGAACTTGCCACTCGGCCGACATCGATTACGTCGCGCTCGCCACGTTCGCCATATATGACCTCAAGATCAGGCGGCGTTACGAGATGGACCTCGTCGCCTACAGTCGGGTACTGGCCTACTCCGCGGTCGAAATAGCCTCCTACTGCCTCTCCAAACAGTGCAAGTGTTAGCCAGCGATACCCGTGAGGCGAGGGATCGTCGTCTACCTCCAACATTCCAGTTGCCTGCTCGGGCGCAAGCTGCGGTGCTGCATCTGCCCCTACTTGTGTACATACACCAAATAGCTGAGTATAACCAAGCGGAATCCTTAGGAACGCCCCAATCTGGCCGACACGGTAGGAGTCTCCACCTACCATGATCAGAGTTGAGGGCGTTCTGCGCAACCGCACGCGGACGAGGCCACCTTGGACTGAGACCACAAACCCAACAAATGTCGGTGTGCGGCTCAGAGTGTCACTCATCTGCACCAGTCACACGGTCAAGGAATCGGCCGAACCAATAGAAGTCACCAAGTCGGAAGCGGCCTGTGTCCGCAACTTCGTTATCGGCTGACTTAGCATCCGAGTCGAACGGGATGTCAAGAAGATCAGCAGTTCGCTCATCAACCGGTTCGGCGAGGCGCCAAGGTGCCGTGATACCACCGACGGTTGCTCCTTGTGGCCCGTACAAAAGCAGGTTGGAGTGGCGAAGGGAACGCTTTATAAGCTCGTGGTCCTTGTCGAGTTCTGAGTGCAGTAGCACGACGACGTGCAGTCTCGCGCGTGCCTCCAGGGCATCGAAGATCACTGCATTCAAATGCTCGTCGCCGAAACTAAATCCTGCTGTAACGAGTAGAGTGTCCTCCCGAGCCGTCAGAACTCGCGCAAAGCGGTCGAGCATTGAGACGTATGGTTGCCTACGAGACTCATCGTACTTGTGGTCTGACGGGAGGATCAGCTCGCCATGGGGGTTCTCGACGCCGCGCGTGACGCGCCGCCCACTGCGTGGCATCGATTCCCATTTCCAGGTCACAGAGCCATGGATCTTCCACAGCCGTGTCCATCCACTGCCTAGTTCGAAATCGTTCGCGGGTGTCGCGCCGAGAAAAAACGGCTTGCGGCCACCTGCAAAACCATCGTAGAAGGGAATGCGCTCGTCCTCAAGCGCACGCTCTAGTAGCGTGTCGTAATTTGTCGTGAAAAGCTCAACCGGAGCAACTCGTGCTATTCGTCCGATCCAACGGGCGAGTGCATGGTGAGGAAGATCCACCGGAATACGGGCCTCATCCGGGAGTGCAGCGCTGGCAATACATTCGCGGACTGTTGCCTCAATCTCGCAAAGCTGCTCCCTCGTGCCATCCGCGACGTTATCTGCCGGCCCCATTGCCGCAATCGCTAGTCGGACGGCTGAAAGGATCTCCTCAATATCGGCAGGACGCTCCGAGGATTCTCGGCGGGCTTGAATTTGTGCGCTTAGAGAGTCGTAGATTTTCTTGTGCTGCTCTCCAATCTCAGCCACCGCTTTGGCGCATAGATCACCCAGTGTCACCACGGCTGGCACCAGCGCAGGCTTCAGTGCTTTGCCATCTTGGTCACGGGGCGAGCAGGAGGCACCGGCACCAATCAGGAATGTAATCGGATTCTCGTGTGACGCGAGATGTTCACGGAACTTTTCAATCTCACGTCGAGGGTCGTGAAAACTCACTGGAGACCCCTCATACGGTCACCGCCCCTTCTCAATATACTCGTACTGGACGTTTTGTAAGCATGTAGCGAATGCAGCCAGCAAGAGCTTGGCCCATCTTTCGGGATCATTTGACCAATGTCCACGTCCTGTTCGACATGCGACGCACCTTTCCTTGTGGCGACTCGTCTACCGTACTTCGCTTGTTTCAGTCGCCGACCGCTGGGTCAGCGACCCGTTCGATTGCACGTTCGGGAGCGGCATGCCTTGGGGTTCGAGCCAGCCAGTTCGTATCCGTGAGCAGACTTCGCAGACGTAGTGGGTCGCGGGTGGGACTCCAGGACCGGTCAGGCAGCTCGCGGTAATCAACGGATGGAGTCGGTAGTCGGCTATTGCTCATGCGCCGGGCAAGCCGTGTGATCCGGTCCGGGTCTTGGCCTTCCTCACCAAGCTGGTCTCGTGCGAGGTGCCAGTCGGTGCCGTGGCGGGCGCGGGTGGCCTGGGCGTAGGCGGTCTCCTTGCTGGTCTGCCAGCCGCTGGGCTGAGTCACTTCTCCTCGCAAACGAAGCTGACGGAGATCACGCCCAGGCACATCGCATCTTTCGTGGGCTGGTTGTGCGAACAGACCAAGCCGGCTGCAACCAAGGAGGACCCGGACCGGCGAGTGCCGCTGTCAGACAAGACCGTGCGCAACGCTCTCGGGCCGCTCAAGGCGTGCCTGGCGACTGCTCGTCGTGAGGGATTGATCCGGCACAAACCAGCGACCGACGTGGCACTGCCCCATCGGGCGCGAGTGGATGATGACGATGACCGGCCACAACCCTTCCCACGCGTCGAGGGTGATGACGGCGAGCCGATCGAGACGATGGAGCTGGTTGTCGAGCGTATCCACGAGTCGCACCGGCTCATGTTCGCGCTGCTCGCCGCGACAGGTCTGCGACGCTCGGAGCTGCTCGTACTCGAAGGTCGTCATCTTGCGCTCGAAGGGGAGCGCCCGCACGTGAAGGTCCGCCAGCGCGTGCGCCGCCGGCGTGGCGAGGGCCTTGTGATCGGCCCGCTGAAGTCTCGCTACTCCAAGCGCGACGTGCCCATTCCGCCCGCGCTGGCCGATCGCCTACATGCCCTCGGCACCGCGCCCGCCGACTTCGCGTTCTCCACGGCCACGGGCACAGTTCTGGACCCGGACAATCTGGCCATGAGAGTGCTCGCGCCCGCGTGTGAGGCGGCGGGGGTGGAGTGGGCCGGCTTCCACACGTTCCGTCGCCTCGCGCCTGTTTGCGGAGGGTCGCAACGTCGTGCAGGTACAGCGGTGGCTCGGCCATCATTCGGCCAGCTTTACGCTCGACACCTACGTCCACCTGCTCGAGAACGATCTCGGCGAGCCGCTCCAAGCAGGCGATGGGTCGGTGGAGAGCGTCACGGCTGATGGGTGATGAGCGGATGCTACTATCCTCGCGTACCTTCTAAGCAACGCTTTTGGGAAGGAAGCTGGCCGATGTCCAGCACTGCTCTAGATATGAGCCTTCATGAGCGCCGTCGGGCGCAGCGCATGGAAGACCCGGAGTTCCGGGGTGCCTACGAGCGCTCTATGCGAGAGATCGAGCAGACCGATCAAGTCATCCGCGAGCTCGATGCATTGCGGGTCGATCTTGGTATGTCAAAGGCGGAGCTCGCCCGCCGGATCAATCGCAATGCGTCAAGCATCCGCAGGCTGTTCACGGCGAGCAGCTCACGGCCGGAGCTTCCGCTGATCGCCGCAATTGCCGACGCTTTGGGTGCCGAGGTTCGCGTCATGCCCAAGACGCCGGCATCGAAGCGTTCAACGCGCCGGCGACGCGAGCCGGCCGCCGCGTAGATCGTCGGCAGCTCCGAGTACGCTCGGAACAATGGCTCGGCGGCACCCGCAGAGTGACAAGGCAGAAGCCTCGCGGACGCCGCAGGTCGATCGCAGGCCGCCGTGGGCGATCGTCTACTACGAAACTCGCGACGGGTCCGCGCCCTCCCTTGAGTTCCTTGACGGGTGTCCAGGCAAGATCGACGCCCAGTTCGTAGCCGTCCTTGATGCGGTCGCCGCGGCGCCACCGCCGCAGTTCTCTGGCGGCGGCAAGTGGGAGGCGATGCACGGCAGCATGGGAGGCTGGCACGAGATCCGTCTCACAGGGCCGGGCCGCGAGCAGTTCCGTCTGTTCTGCGTCCTTGAGAATGCGCCCGACGAGGAGTTGTTGAGGCGCGGCTTCACGAAGCCCGCGATCGCGGTCGTCACGGGCATGCGCAAGCCCTGGCGGACCAAGTTCTCGGAGACCGACTACAACCGCGTGCGACGTCTTGGCGACGAGCACAAGGCCAAACATCCTCGTCGGATCGCACGGTGATCCTCCGGGTGTAGCGCGAGCACCCCGATACCAACCGAAGGACCGCGCCGGTATCTCGCCTACCCTTGGATGCAATGCAACCATCGCCTGCTTCCGCCGAGCTTATGGTGCGTCCGTCGTCGCTCCCAGAGGTGCTCAACCTGCCACCTTGGATGCGTCGTCATCCCGTCGTTGTTGATGCGAATGCGCTGATCGAAGATGTGCTGCGTCGCACTCGATCGGACTTCTCGGCGATGACGTTCCTGGGAAGGGAGCTCGCCAGCCTCGTCGCGCCAACCCGCGTCGACGCCGAGGTGCTTGAGCACCTCCCCAACGTAGCCGAACAGACTGGCTGTTCAGCGGATCTCGCGGTTAGCGTCTACGAACAGGTCCACCGGCCGCTGGTTCGGTTCGTCGAGATGCCGGTGCCCTTTTACGACGCACGCGTTCATGCCGTTGCGCAGGCGGATCGCGACGACACCCAGCTGGCGCACCTTGCGACGCTGCTGGCACCAGCAATCGTCCTCACGAAGGACCGCCACCTCACAAGTGCGGGCATCGGTGACCCCGACTGGCTCACCACGCTTCATCTGCTCGGGGAGTTGGCCGAGCTCGACGCGATGCTCTGGGGTGGCAGCCGCGCCGCCTGGCTGAGTTTGTATCTGCCGGGGCTCGCGGTTGGTGCAGTGGGCCGGCAGATTGCACGCTCGGAAGTAATGCTCGGTATAGCGATCGGGATTGTCGTCGGAGCTCTGATCTACTACCGCCCCCAACTCCGGACCGCGGCGGTAGGAGCTTGGGCTCGGATTGGACCATTGACCGAAGCTCTCATGGCCTGGACAGCCGACGCGATGCTAAAGAGAGCACAAGCGGAGCAGGCGCTCAGTGTGCGACTTGTTGCGCCGACGACCCCTGTCGCCGTCGTGGCCCGAACGGCGCGATTTCTGGCCGAGCACAGGGAGCCGATCGCCAGCGAGCAGATCCACGACCGCCTGCTGCAACGTGGTCACGACATCTCCCTCGCGGCGACTCGCACAATGCTCCGGGATCACCCGGCGTTCGTCCCTATACGCGGCCGCGGCTACCAGCTGGGGAGCCGCCTCGGAGGTGCAAACAAAGTGCAAACAAGCACCACGCCACTACACGACATCGTGCTTGCCAGTATCCCTCCGATTCTCGCTCAACAAAGCCAATATCCGGTGCGATGACACCCCACAAATGGGCTCATAACCCGAAGGTCGCCAGAGTGTGCGCAAGCCGGGCGGATTGGGCCTAGTCCTACGCGAGCCTATTGCTATTGTCTGCCGACAAATACACGCGTTCTTTGATGCGACGCGGAGCCACGGATAGCGTCGCGGGTAGGCGTCTCAATCCCGCCCCCGCTATCCCAAAAAGCCCTGCAAATGCGGGTTTTTGTTTGTAGCGAGGGTCTTGGCCAGGGTGGGCCTTTGCTTGGCGGCTTGGTGTGCCCACTGATCGCTAGGCGTCAAACTCTGGTCCAAGGATCTCCAGTACGTCATCCACGCCTCTGCGAATGTATGGCAGGAACGATCCGCCAGCGGCCAAACCGAACGTTACGGATATGCCAAGTTGCCAGCTCATCGTGACTATTGGATTGGGTCCGGTTGGTGCGAGGCGAAAACGCACAATCTCATCGCCGTCGTCGAGTCCTATCTCACGGCGCCACGTTTCCTTGAGAATCTGTCCGGCGTCCTCGTTGGGTACGCCTTTGATTACGCGCGGACGGTCGCCATACGGATCATCGTCGAGCAGGCCTAGCCGTGTCTCGGCTGCATGGATGACCTGATGCTTATCGGTGTTCGAAAGCCGGGCCAGGATGGCAAGCGGATGTCCCCCTGGCGGCCACCGTCCTCGTGAGAGGTAAAAAGGCTGCAGGCGTTCCAATGTGCCACGATCGCGTCGGCTCACTCCGTCGATCATGGTGGGAGCACGTGCGCGATACGCTGCGCGACGTTCGAAGATCGGAAACTGTGTCCGGCGTGAGGGCCGACCTCCTCTTAGAAGGACAAGCTGCCACATAAGGGTGTCCAATGATGAACGAAGGTTGTGTACGCAATCGCCAATGATCGCGCCCCAACGCAGCGGAGGAGGAACCTCGATCTTCGCGATGTAGACGTATTCCGCGCGCCGAGGCCGGTACTCTGTCTCGATCCTGCCGTAGCCGAGCTGATGCCACTCCTCGACCTCTTTGATGAGCCCTCCATATAGCTCGTCAGCTCGCGCAAGCTTCGTTCGGCAGTCGTCGAGTGGATGTCTCGTTGAGAGTGACATGCCACCGGGGTTACTTTGCGGGGTTAGTGTTTGTCGGCACGGCTGTCGAGACGCACATCATCGCGGGTGGGCTTGGGTCCAGTACAGCCATGTGCCGGCGAAGCCGGCGGTCACACGACCGTGTCCTGATCAACGGCGTCCAGTGCGTCCAGGAAGCGTGCCGCCTCGTCCTCGCTGAGCACGATCTGCTGCTGGTCAGCAAGAACCTCTTGGGCACGCGCGCTCGCCGCGCGGCGAAAGAAGTCGCTCAGCGTCTCGCCACCGCCGTTGCTGCGGCGCTATCGAGCTGTCGCTCATTGTCCGTCAAACGAAGCTCAAGTCGCTGAGTA
Source organism: uncultured Solirubrobacterales bacterium (assembly GCA_963708315.1). Classification (GTDB taxonomy): domain Bacteria; phylum Actinomycetota; class Thermoleophilia; order Solirubrobacterales; family Solirubrobacteraceae; genus Palsa-744. The sequence goes on from OY970204.1 coordinate 495,256, forward strand.
CGCATGGGGATCATCGTACGGCCAAATCAAGAACATGGGTGTCGCATACGCGAGACGGTCGTCACCAGAGGGCTCAGAGCTCTGGGTCGTGGGGTGGCTCGTTCGATACAGCGAAGATGCGAAGCTCGTCGGGCAGGTCTTCTCGCTGAGGGTTTGGGTTTCTGACGCCTGCGAGAGGCATGTGGACCTCGGTCAAAAACGGCATCAGGAACCCCAGCAGAAAGTCTCTCTGTATCTCGAACATGTCCCCATCGAATGCATCGGTAGGCGTTCGATGGCCCTCTATGTCCAGAAAAAGCTGACGCTTTGCGCCCGGAAAGGTGCGCTGGGTGTACGCAACCAGATCGAATAGGGCGTGTGCGGCATCGTGAAAGTTCTCTTCGGCGTAGATGCAGTGGTACAAGGCTTGGGCCCTTGCCGCTTCTCCTGCTTTGGAGGGCGTACTCACGCCAACCAGCGACCGGACACCTTGCTCGTACACCTTGAGTGCGGCTAAGAGAGTGTCCCCCACATTGCGGCCCGCAAGCGCTTCACCGTAAGCGGCGGCGCCTCTCCAATCGGGGCGATCTGAGCGCAGCTCGTTCGCCCAGGTGATGCCAAGCACGGTCGTGTGTGGAGCCACGAGCCCGTTCGGCCCCAGGTCCGCATCTAGCGCGGCGGCCCAATTGTGATGGACGCAGTTTCGGGCGCAGCGCAGGGCCCGAACCACACCACCCCCTTTGAGGTCCGCGGCCCAGTCACTTCCGTCGAGCTCGTGTCTTAGGCGCTCGTCCAGCGTGACCGACCAGTTGAGGGCCTCGAAAACGGCAGCTCCCCACTCTGCGGCGAGTACATGGCGGTCCAAGTCAGGAGCGTCGTCAGACCCAGCGAGCGGTTCTTCACTAAGGCCGCTTCTCGTAAACCTCCCGACCGCGCGCACAAAGCCATAGAGCAACATCTCCGGTGCAAGCCGGTCCCGGGTGCCATCTGACGTATCGTGATCCGGCATCGGGAGGCAGCTCTCTCTTTGTTGTTATGTGGGTTGTGCGCTCGGGGGAAGTACCGCTACCATCCGGGCCAGCCGGGCACGGCTCGTGCCAGTGGCACCGAGAGGTCGCTAATGGGAGCAGATCGTTCCCCCGCTATGACCCCATTAGCGACCATGCCCGCAAGGTCGTCAAGGTCTGAGGTTGTGCTGAAGGCGCTCGATATGAGCGCCTTCAGTCGTATCTGGAGCTTGCTGCGACCTATAGCTCGACCAAGCATAGAAGGCCTCAAAGACGTGGCTACGGCTGGCGTCCGTAGTCCTCTATGGCATACGGGTTAAGAAACTGCCGCTTCCAAAAGTATTTGCGCTCGATCTCAGTCATTCGCGCGCGGTCGCACACTTCGCTCCACTCGGACTTGATGACTTCGATCTGGTGGTCGACAATGTCACGGGCATCTGACGCGGAGAGTAGGTAGGTAGACGCCACCTCCACGCAGCCGATGACCTGGCTCATGCGGAAGCCGTCAGGGCCGATGATCATGGCCTGCGCAGCCTCACCGGTGTTACGGGGCTGCGGGGCGACATCCCGCCGCTTAGATCGTTGGCAGGGGTGCTCTTTCCGGTGCCGGCGGACGCTCCAGACCGCGCCAGGGCCTACCCCTGCGGCACTCAAGCCGCGAGTGCATCGTGAACGTTGCGCTTGGCATGCCCCTTACTCACTTAGTCTGACTAAGTGTATACTTAGGTCCAGATAGGCGCACGCAGCACGCATCTACAAGCGGAATACGTCCAAGGGATGGCTCGCGAGGAGGGCCCGAGCATGGCGGGAAGGTCGACGGAGGGAAGCGCTGCGCGGCAGCTGGTCGAGCGGGCGCTGCTGCCGACCAGGAATTTGCTGGAGGAGATCGGGGACATGATGCTGCTGGCAGGCAGGACGGTCTCCTCGGCGCTGCGCCCGCCCTATCCCTACGGCGAGGAGTTCGTGGCGCAGTTCCTGTTCGTGCTGCGGCTGGTCTGGTTTCCGCTGCTGGTCACGACCGTCGCGATCAACTACGGCGCGCCGGGACTGCAGGCGGCGAACTTCCTGCGCCTCTTCGGTGCCACCGATCGGTTGGGAGGGTTCTTTGTACTCGCGGCGATCCGCGAAATCGGTCCGTTGATCACCTCGATTGTGCTCGCCGGCGTCGCGGGCACGGCGATCACCGCCGACCTGGGGGCGCGCAAGATCCGCGAGGAGCTCGACGCGCTGCAGGTGCTGGGCGTCGATCCGGTCAAGAATTTGGTGGTGCCGCGGTTTCTGGCGCTGATGCTCATCACCGGCCTGTTCGACCTGTACGCGCTGCTGTTCGGCATCTTCGGGGGCATTCTCGCGGCGATCGCCACGGGACAGCCGCTCGGCCCGTTCTGGTCGACGCTATTCGCCAACGCCACCTCCACCGACCTGTGGGGGTCGGTGCTGAAGACCATGTTGTTCGGCGCGATCATCGCGATCGTCTGTTGCTACAAGGGCATGACCGCCTCCGGCGGCGCCGAGGGTGTTGGCAGAGCGGTCAACCAGGCGGTCGTAATCTCGATCCTGGCCTTCGGCTCGTTCAACTACGTGTTCACGCAGATGTTGCTGGCCACGCATCCGAACATCCTCGTGATCAAGTGACCCTGGACGACCGATGACCTGCGTCCAGCTGCGTCCTCACCAACGGCTCCGCCGTCGATGCCGGCTCGTGTGCCGAGCACACCACGCGGGGCGGGCGGGCCAGCTCATCCTTGCTGGCCTTGATCCTAGGCCGCCCAGGGGGGCAAGTGGAGGGTCGTCGCGGTGAACGAACTGCTGGCGTTGCCGCGCGCATGGGTCACGGCGGCGGGCGAGATCGCGAGCTTCACGGGCACCGTCGTGCGCGATGTGTGGGGCTTGCGCGTGCTGCGTTTCTTCGGCGAGGTGCTGCGTCAGGCGGGCATCCTGATCGTGGGCTCGACGCTGATCATCTGGGCTTTGGTGTTCATCACCGGCCTGGGCACGTGCGGCATCGAGGGCGCCTACTTCCTCGAGTCCCAGGGCGCGCCGGCCTATGCGGGGGTGTTCACCGCCCTGTGTGACCTGCGCGAGGCCGTGCCGTACGCCTTCGGATACATGATGTCCGCGAAGGTGGGCACCGGGATCGTGGCCGAACTGGGGGCGATGCGGATCAGCGAGGAGATCGACGCGCTGGAGGTGATGGGGTTCGACTCGATGACGTTTCTGTGCGGCACGCGCCTGCTGGCCTCCTGGATCGTGTTGCCGTTCGTGTACATCGCCGCGATCGGCGTCGCATACCTGGGCTCCTACATCGCCGTGGTGTTGCAGATCGGATACACCTCCCCCGGGGGATACCTATTGAGCTTCTGGGAGTTCCAGAGTCCACCGGATCTGCTGTTCAGCCTGATCAAGGGGATGACGATGGCCACCACGATCGTGCTGGTCGGCTGCTACTACGGCTACACCGCCGGCGGCGGTCCCGTCGGGGTGGGCGAGGCCACGGCGAAGTCGATGGTGCTGAACCTGGTCATGGTCACGCTGATCGGGATGCTCGGGACGCAGATCTTCTGGGGCACCAACCCGCACGCTCCGGTCGGAGGATAGGCGCGCCGCAGGCTGCTCGCTCAGGCACGTCCCGCCACCCGGCGGTCGACGAAGAACGCGTGGTCGAGCTTCCCCATCGCGGTGGTCGGGGCGTCTCCCCGGTGCTCGGCGACGATGGCCGCCCAGTCGTTTGTGGCATGCAGCCCGGCCAGCACCGACGACAACGCTACCTCGATCCGGGTCCATGCCAGGCAGTCGGGCTGCATGGTGAGGTATCGCAGCGCGTTCGCCGAGCGTCCGGTCGGCGAGAACCTGTGCTCGATCCAGCCCGCCGCATACTCGGGAGTGATGGTGAACGGCTGCTCGTCCCACAGATACCGGAAAGGCTCGTGCCACCAGGCGAACACCTCCTCGGGCGTGACGGGGTCTGAGGATCTCCAGTATCCGACCTCCACGCAGGCCCGCCATGTCCCGAGTACATCGCCGCGCAGGCATTCCCGCATGATCGCCATGGCCATGTCGGCCTGGTCGCGGCGGAAACGCTGTATGCAGCCGAAGTCCAGGAAGCTCACGCTGCCGTCGTCATGGAACACATAGTTTCCGGGATGGGGATCGGTGTTGATCGTGCCGAAGCGAACGTGCGAGCCGTACACAAAGCGCCAGATCGCCTCGGCCCACTGGTCGCGCAGCTCCTGCTCTGCGCCGAGGGCCTCACTCCAGGATCGACCCAGGCAGAGCTCCTGGGTGAGCACGCGAGGAGTGCACAGCTCGCCGATCACCTCCGGCACGTGCATGAACGGATGTCCGCGGTATCGCTCGACGAACTCGGCCTGGTTGGCCGCCTCGAACCTGTAGTCGAGCTCCTCTGTGATGCGAGCGCTCATCTCGCGTGCCGCGTCGCGAAGATCGAAGCTCGCTCTCCTCGAGGACAGACCGTGCATCAATCCGAGAAACGTGGCCAGCAACTCGCTGTTCTTCAGGTCGGCCGCGATCGCGGCCGCCACTCCGGGATACTGGATCTTCACCGCAACGGCTCGACCGTCGTGCAGACGGGCGGCGTGGACCTGACCGATCGAGGCTGCCGCCAGCGGGCTCCAGTCGAACTCGGCGAACGCGCTCTCGGTCGGCCGCGCGAGCTCGCTCTCCAACACGGAGTGGGCAAGCTCGGGGGGCATCGGCGGGGCTTGGTTGCGCAGTCGCGTCAGCGTCGCCTGGTAGATCGACTGGAACTCCTCCGGCACCGCGGGTCCGACTGAGACAAACGAGAGCATCTGCCCGGCCTTCATCAGCGCGCCCTTGGAGCGACCGAGCAGCTCGGCGTAACGCTCCGCCGTGCGGACGTGGAACTCGGTGGGGTCCGCTCCCGTCAGCTTGCTGCGCAGCCCGACCACGACCGCCTCACCGGCGGTGCGAGCGCTCAGAGCCGCCAACGGGGCCGTGCGCCGCAAGCGCCCACGGCTGATGCCATCGCCCTCGTCCAACGGGCCACCTGGATCTGGGGGAAGCCCGGCATCGGACACCAAACACATCTCCTTTCGATACTGGCTTCAGCTAAGTGTATCCTTAGTCGCGCCCATCCATGTCAAGCACGACCCCGACCCGCGAGCGCATCGTCGACGAGGCGATGCGCCTGTTCAGCGAGCACGGCTATGCCGCCACCAGCATCGCGAAGATCGAGGCCGCGGCCGGACTCACACCTGGGGCCGGCGGCGTCTATCACCACTTCGCGAGCAAGGAAGCGGTGCTGGCCGCCGGTATCGAGCGCCAGCTGTCGAGGCTGGGTGCGCTGCGCGAGATCCGGGACGTGCTCGGATCGTTGGGGGACCTCAAGGCCGAACTGACGCTGACGGCTCGCTATGTCCTCGCCGAGCTCGACACCGAGTCCGAGCTGCTGCGCATCCTCGCCTCAGACGTCCGCAACCGACCGCAGCTGCTGACCGCAGCCGTCGAGGAGCTCGTGGGCTCAACGTTCACGGGTTTTGCCACGTGGATCGGCGAACGCGCCGAGCGTCCAATACCGGCCGAGGAGGCCACGGCGATAGCCGTTTTCGGACTCGGGGCGCTGTTGTCTTCCCGCCTGCTGCGCGACGTGCTCGGCATCACAACCCGAGTCGATGACCAGACGCTGGTCGATATCTGGGTACAGATGATGGCTTCGGCTCTGAGCGATCCGAGTCGTTGAGCGTCGCGGCTGCCGGCTACTGCGCCCGCACCCCGTTGCGCACCGCCCCCAGCCCGTCGACTTCAACCTCGACCACATCCCCGTCGCGCAGGAACCGCCCCTGCGCCGCACCGACGCCCGCGGGTGTGCCCGTGGCGATGATGTCGCCGGGCAGCAGCGTCATCGTGCGCGAGAGCCACGCCACGACCTCGGCCGGGCCGAACACTAAGTTGGCGGTCGTTCCCTCCTGCACGAGCTCGTCGTTGATGCGAGTGCGCAGTCCCAGGTTTTGCAGGTCCTCGATCTCATCGAGAGTCACCAGCGCCGGGCCGCAAGGGGCGAACGTATCGATCGCCTTGCCGCTGGTCCACAGCGTGTTCTGGAGTTGCAGGTCGCGGGCGCTCACGTCGTTGAACGGCATCGCTCCGGCGATGTGTGCGAGCGCATCCTCGGCAATGACGTTTCGCGCCGGCCTGCCGATCACGAGCGCGAGCTCGGCCTCGTAGTCGACGTACTCGGGGTGCGCCCGCGGGAGCACGATCTCCTGCCCGCTGCCGATCAGCGAGTTGGCGAACTTTGCGAACCACATCGGTGCGGCCGGGATGTCCTGACCGGTCTCTTCGGCGTGATCGCGGTAGTTCAGGCCGAGACACACGATCTTCTGCGGGTCGCCGACGGGGGCAAGCAGCCTCGCGTCGGCGAGCGCCGTGCGCTCGTTCGCCTCCTCGGCGCGCCCTTGCAGCTCACGCAACCCCTCGGCGTCTAGCGCCGCCAGCAGCCCTCGCACGGTCCTCGCGGGCGCACCCAGCGCGGAGACCGGGACCAGGTCCTCGTCCAGCAGCACCGCGGCGGCGGGTCCCTCATCGGTGTGAATGCTCGCGAGGCGCATGATGATCGCTCAGGCGTTGATGTGTCTCGCGGAGAGGTTCGCCATGTCGGCCGTGAGCTTACTTGCGATCGCCTCGCGACCCGCCGGGCAAAGACCCATCCGGCAAAGGCCAGCCCGGCAAGGCCCGTGCGTCCCGTTTGGGATGGCCCGTATCATTGCCCCGTGTCCAACCCGGTCGTGTCGATCACGTTCGACAACCTCGGCGAGGCCGCGCAGCTTGAGCTGGGGATGTGGCCGCAGGAGGTGCCGATGGGGGAGCACTTCACGGTTACGGAAGTCCTTCCGCGCCTGCTTGACCTGCTCGCTAGCCATAATTTGCAGGCGACGTTCTTCGTGGAGGGTCTGAACGCGGAGATGTACCCGCAGGCGCTGCACACGATCGCGAGCGCCGGTCACGAGGTCGCCGTGCACGCGTGGCGCCACGAGGAATGGACGGCGCTCGACGCCGACTCCGAGGCCGCGCTGCTTGCGCGCGCCACCGAGGCGATGCGCGCGATCGGCATTCACCCGCGCGGCTTCCGTCCACCGGGCGGCGGCCTGACCGAGCGCACGCTTGCGCTGCTGATAGAGCACGATTACGCCTACGTCTCTCCCGCGGGAGAGCGCGAGGGTCTGCTGGGCGGCCTTGCGGTGCTGCCGTTCCGCTGGCCGCTCGTGGACGCCTACTGCTACCTGCCTCAATTCTCCGGCCTGCGCGAACGCTACGGCGAGGGGCCAGATCCCCTCACTCCCGAGCAGATGCGAGACGACATCATGATCGCCGCTCTGGACGAGCACTCACATCGCGAGGACGGGCATCTGACGCTGCTCTTTCATCCCTTCTCGGTCGCCTTCACGGGCGATCCAGGCTGGGAGACGCTCGACGCCGTGCTCGGCCGCACCGCTGGCCTCGCCGCCGCGGGCGCGATTACGGTGAGGTGCATGGACGAGGCGGCCGCGGATATGCTCGGGCTCCCGGTCGAGCTGACGCACGCGCCGCAGCTGGACGAGGCTACCTGGATGACGCCATGAGCCTGCGCCCGCGCCGGCCGTTCACCGTCCTGAACGCGCTCGGCACCGCCGCCCATCACGCCTTCGAGGTGCGCGCGGGCGTCGGCCTGGTGTTCGAGCCGTTCATCGGCAGACGCGCCGCGGTCGCGATGTGGATCGGAGCCCTGCCGGGGATGGCCTTCGCGGGCTGGAGCGCCGAGGGCGAGGGCATGGAGAAGTGGATCGCCCTCAACAACGCCGCCGGTCTGGCGGGCGGGATCGTCCATTTCGTGGAGTGGCCCTGGGAGTTGCGCCACGGCATCCCTTACCTGACCGAAGCCGAGGGCATGACGCCGGAGCAGCTCGTGCCCTACAACCGCGTGCTGCACCTGTGGACGCTCGCGGGCCTGCTCGCGGTAACGCTGGAGACGCCGCGCCACGCCCGCCGCTACGCGCTGCTGGGCCTGTTGCTCGGCGAGCCCCTGCGGCGCTCCGCCATTCACCATTTCCGTTGGGCGCGCGAACAGGCCGAGCGCGAGCCCGAGCGCTGGAGTCCGGTGCTGCGCGCTCAGTGACCGCCCGCGACTTCCGTGCGAGCGATCAGTGGCGCACACACCGGGTGATGGGGATGGACCGTGGCGCATGCGCCACGGTCGGCAGGGCCGCATGCGGCCCTGCCACGGACCGCACATGTGCGGTCCGCCGAGCGGCGCATGCGCCGCTCGGTCGAGGAGCCGCATGCGGCTCCTCGCGGGGGCGCGCATGCGCGCCCCCGTCCCCAACCCGAGGTTTGGCCTATCCCGCCGCGCCCGCGCTCGCCGCCGCTCCCGCGGGGGCGCCCGCCACTGAGCCCGCGGGGCGGCGCAGCACGCCCGTGTCGCGCGTCAGCCGCTGGGCGAGCGTCACGGGAATGACCGTGATCGCGATCACGAACAGCACCACCACGTTCACCTGCGGCAGCTGCTGGCCGAGGCGGATGTTGCCGAAGATCCAGATCGGCAGCGTGTTCTGCGCGCCCGCGGTGAACGTCGTCACGACGATCTCATCGAACGACAGCGCAAACGCCAACAGGCCGCCGGCGACGAGCGCCGTGGCGATCGTCGGCAAGGTGACGAAGCGGAACGTCTGCCAGCCGTCGGCGCCGAGGTCCATCGAGGCCTCGATCAGCGAGGTCTGCGTGCGGCGCAAGCGCGCGAGCACGTTGTTGTAGACGACGACGATGCAGAACGTCGCGTGCCCGATCACGATCGTGGTGAGCGAGAAGTCGACGCCGTTGAAGTTGAAGAACGAGTTCAGCGCCATCCCCGTGATGATCCCCGGTAGCGCCAGCGGCAGCACGAACACGAACGAGATCGTTTCGCGTCCGAAGAAGCGAAAGCGGTCCACCGCGAACGCCGCCATCGAGCCGAGCAGGATCGCGATCGTCGTCGCCAGCAGCCCGGCGCGCACCGACAGCCACAGCGCGTGGCGCATTTCTTCGTCATGCCAGGTCGAGGAGAACCACTTCGTCGAGAGCCCTTCCAGCGGCCAGCTCTGGATGTTCGACGGGTTGAACGCGTACAGGAAGATCAGCGCGATCGGGACGAACAGGAACAGCATGATCAGCACCGTCCATACGGCGAAGGCCAGGCGAGAGAAGCGGCTCGTCCCGATCACAGCGCTTCGAACGCTCCCAGCCGTCGTGCGATCAGCAGGTAGACACCCATGATCACGAGCGGCACCGTGGCAAACGCGGCGGCGAACGGCACGTTGTTGGCGACGCCAACGTTCTGATAGACGACGTTGCCGATGAAGTCCGAGCCCGCGCCGCCGACGAGCGTCGGCGTGATGAAGTCGCCCAGCGTCAGCGCGAACGTGAAGATCGAGCCGGCCGCGATGCCCGGGAGGATTAGTGGGAACAGCACGGTGCGAAACGTGCGCCAGCCGCGCGCCCCGAGGTCGGCGGAGGCCTCGATGTAGGAGTCGGGCACGCGCTCGATCGCGGCCCAGATCGGCAGGATCATGAACGGCAGCCAGATGTAGCTGAACACGATCCACATCGCCCAGTTGGAGTAGCCGATTTCCAGCGACCCCAGCCCCAGCTTTTCGAGCGTCCAGTTGAGGATCCCGTCCTTGGCGAGAATCAGCCGCCACACATACACGCGCACGAGGTAACTCGACCACAGCGGGATCAGCACCGCCACGAACAGCGCCGCCCGCAGCCGCGACGGTGCGATGCGCGTGGCGAAGAACGCGAACGGCAGTGCCAGCAGCGCGTCGGTGACCGTGACCGCCGCCGCGATCCCGATCGTGCGCAGCGCGATCGTGCGGTAGGCGGGCACGGTGAACAGCGTTTCGAAGTTTTCCAGCGTCCAGCTGTGCACGAGCTTGCCGCTGAACGATTCGACGCTCCACAGCGCCGAAATGAACAGCAGCGCGAGCGACGCGAGGTAGATCAGCACGAACCACGCCCCCGGCGCGGACAGCAGCAGCACGGCCCGTGCCCACGGGCGGCGAAACAGCGCCGCCGAGACGCGGACACGGGCCGTCCCCCGCCTGGCGGCGTCGGACGCCAGGCGGGGTGGCGGCGCCTGGGCTATCCCGTCACTTCCGTCCACTTCTGCTGCCACTTGCTGTAGTCGGCACAGTCGTTTTTGCCGTTGCCACAGTCAGCGATCGGCGTCTTCCAGAACTTGATGCTGTTGAAGTAGGCGCTCGAGGCGTTCGCGTGATAGCGAGCGCACGATCCCTGTTCGATTTTTTCCATGTAGGCGCAGGCCTTGGTGTTCGCCGGCGTCTCTCCGAACGACAGCGCCTGCTGGGCCTGGACCTGCGGGGTCGACACCCAGTTCGTCCACAGGTAGGCGCAGTTCGGGTGCTTGGCGTGCGCGGAGATCATCCACGTGTCCGCCCACCCGGTCGCCCCCTGAATCGGGATCAGTTCCTTGACCCCCACATTGTCGGCGTTGAGGGTGTTCGTCTGATACGGCCACGCCGCACCGATCGTCGCGTCGCCGTTCTTGAACAGTTCGATCTCATCCGAGGCCAGCGCCCAGTACTTCTTGATCAGCGGGCGCTGCTGTTTGAGCAGATTCCCGGCCGCGTTCAGCTGTGCTTCGGTGAGCTCGTACGGGTCGGTGATCCCCAGGCTCGGCTGCGTCTTCGACAGATACAGCGCGGCGTCGGCGATCTGAATGGGGTTGGCCGGCACGGTGATCTGGTCTTTGTACTTCGGGTTGTAGATCGCCTCCCAGCTCGTCGGCGCCGGTTTCACCGACTTGGGGTTGTACAGCAGGATGTTCGGACCCCACTGCAGCGAGACGCCGTAATGCTTGCCGTCGACGGTGTTGTGTGGCGGTGACTGCAGTTGGGGAATGAAGTTCTTCCATTCCGGGATCAGCGCCATGTTCATCTGCGCGACGTCGCCACCGCGAATCAGGCGCAGGCTAGCGTCGCCGGAGGCCGACACCATGTCATATTGACCGCCCCCTCCCTGGCGCATCAGCGTGACCATTTCATCGGAGGAGCCGGCGTACTTGGCGTGCACCACACAGCCCGTCTGTTTTTCGAAGGACTTCACCCACTCCGGTTCGGCGTAGCCTTCCCAGGCGACCAGGTTGAGCTGACCCTCGCCTTTGCCGATCGACGTCGGCAGGCTGCTCGTGGTGCTGCTCGACGAGCCCCCGCATGCGCCGATGGCAATTGTCATAGCCGTCAAAACTCCGGCCAGCAGCCAGTCGATCTTTGCGAACCTCATCAGACTTCCTCCTCTTGATTTGTGTCGAGCGCGGACTCATCGCGCGCCCGCCAGACAAGCCGGACGCGGCGGCCACGCTCCTGCAGAGCCTCCGCGGCGGACGTGTCGAGGTTTTGCCGCACGACCATCAGCGTCTCACCGCGATCGAGCCGGACCTGATAGCGCGTAACCGAGCCGAGATAGGCGACCTCGCGCACCGTCCCCGCGACCTCCCGCACCGCTCCCGCGACGGCCGCGCCGTCGCGACGACGACGGCCCTCGCCCCCTCTCATCTCGCCCTCGCCCGTCTCGCCGCTGCCGATCTCGCCCTGCCCCAGCATGCGGATCTTCTCGGGTCGAATCGTGAACCTGCGCCCATCGCGGGTGAGCACGTTCGAGGTGCCGACGAACCCGGCGACAAACTCGTTGGCGGGGCGCTCGTAGACTTCCCCCGGCGTGCCGACCTGTTCCACGCGGCCGTCATTGAAGACCGCGATGCGATCGCTCATCGTCAGCGCCTCGTCCTGGTCGTGCGTGACGTAGATAAAGGTGATGCGCTCGCTCAGCTCGCGCTGGATTGCCTTGAGCTCGACCTGCATCTGCTGGCGCAGCTTCAGGTCCAGCGCGCCGAGCGGCTCGTCGAGCAGCAGCACGCGCGGACGGTTGACGAGCGCGCGCGCGAGCGCGACGCGCTGACGTTGACCGCCCGAGAGCTGGATCGGGCGGCGCGCGCCGATGTCGGGCAGGCGCACCATCTCCAGCGCGGCGGCGGCGCGCTGTGTCCGCTCGCGCTTGGCGACGCCGCCCACGCGCAACCCATAGGCGACGTTCTCGGTGACGCTCATGTGCGGGAACAGCGCATAGTCCTGAAAGACCGTGTTAACCGGTCGCATGTACGGCGGGCTGCGCGTCACGTCTGTGCCGTGCAGCTCGACCTGCCCAGAGTCGGCGGGCTCGAAGCCGGCGATCACCCGCAGCGTCGTCGTCTTGCCCGAGCCCGACGGGCCGAGCATGGTGAAGAACTCGCCGGCGAGCACCTCCAACGACAACCGCTCGACGGCGACCACTTCACCATATGTCTTGCGCACTTCCACCATGCGGACGGCCACCTCGGTCGACTCGTCTCGGGGCGGCGACGGACGCAAATTCACTACATCAACCGTCGTACCGACACTGAAAACCATCCACAAGTGAGTCTAGTCGCATTGTCAGGTATGGACAACTGTTCGAACTGGACAACTCGATGCTTCAGCCTACTCCGTTGCGGCGCCGCCGGCTGGGCGGCGCGGACGTGGCCGCGGCCTTACGACCGCATCCGCCGGGCGTCGCGCAGACCGCGCAGCGAGATGGCCACCCACGCCCAGAAGCCGGAGATGGGGAGGGCAGAAGGCGGCGAGGAGAGCGCTCGCCAGGCCGATCCGGCTGGCGCCGCGCAACGCCTCCGCGCCGATGCTTACCATGGTGTCATCGAGATCCGTATGGCCAGCAGGAGGAGGCATCCGTGAAGGTGCGCGCCGCGGTGCTGGAGGAGTTCGCAGCGCCGCTCGTCGTTCAGCAGCTCGACCTGGCCGACCCCGGCCCCGGTGAGGTGCTGGTCAGGCTCGTAGCCTGCGGCGTGTGTCACACCGACATGTACACCGCATCCGGGGCCGACCCGTCGGGCTACGCACCGACCGTCCTCGGACACGAGGGCGCCGGGGTCGTTGAGGCCGTCGGCGAGGGAGTGAGCGCGGTTGCGCTCGGCGACCACGTGGTCACGCTGTTCTCACCCCAGTGCAGGGAGTGCATTCATTGCCTAGACCCGCGCACGAACCTGTGTCTCGCCATCCGCGAGCAGCAGAACCGGGGCTACCTGCCGGACGGCACCACGCGACTCTCCCGCGGCGGTGAGCCGATGCGGCACTTCATGGGCACTTCGACGTTCGCTGACTACGCCGTCATACCGGAGATCGCATTGGCCAGCGTCAGCCCCGAGGCGCCGCTGGATCGGGCGTGCCTGTTCGCGTGCGGGCTCTCGACCGGCCTGGGGGCGGCGATGTTCACCGCCGAGGTGCAGCCCGGCTCGACGTGTGTGGTGTTCGGCGCCGGGATGGTCGGTCTCGGAGCCGTCGCCGGGTGTCGGCTGCGGGGCGCCGAGCGGATCGTCTGCGTCGATCTCTCCGACGAGCGGCTTGAGCTCGCGCGTGGCCAGGGCGCCACCGAATGCTGGCGCGCGGACGGGCACGCCGTCGAGCGCGTGCTCGAGACCACGGGCGGGTTTGGCGCCGACTACACCTTCGAGGCCACCGGCCTGGTCGCGGTCATGCGCGAAGCCGTCGAAGCCGCGCGCATGGGTTGGGGTCTGTGCACCGTATGCGGCGTCGCGGGGCGCGGCGAGACGCTCGAGGTGATCCCACGCCTGCTCATCACCGGTCGGCGCATCCGCGGCTCCTCATTCGGCGGGGTCAAGGGCCGCGATCAGGTGCCCGAGCTCGTGGATCTCTACCTGCGCGGAGACATCGACGTCGATCCGTTCATCTCCCACCGCATGCCCCTCGAGGACATCAACCGCGCCTTCCAGCTGATGGACGCGCAGGACGGGATCCGCTCGGTGTTGGAGTTCGGCGCCTGACTAGCGGGGGGACCGAAGCGCGAGGCTGTCCTCGATGAGGGGAGCGGTCAGTCGGTGACCTTGTAGACGGCGTTGCCTGCAGGCTCGGTCACCCAGGCGAAGTCGCCGTCAACGGCGAGGTCGCTCCATTCGAGGTTGACTTTGTTGCTCGTCTGATAGCGGAGGATCTTCTGTTTCCGCACGACCTGCAGCTTGTCGGCATCGATCCGCGTCAGCCACCCGCCCCACGTATTCCACACGATGACCGCTTTCCCGGTGACCGCGATGTCGTCGTCGGCGATGCCCGTAGTGATCTTGACGTTTGCCGTGACGCGTTCGGTGCTTGGATCGAAGGCGGTTGCGAAATTCCTCACGTTCGCCGCGTCGGCGATCCAGAGTGTCTGTCGACCGTACGCGACGCCGCTGAAGTAGGAATCTCTGCGGAGCGGGATGCGCTTGACTGTGCCGGTACGGATATCCATCCGGATCACCCACGAAACCGCAGGGTCAGTGTTGTCTGTTCCCACTGCCCACACCGCGTTCTCGTCGACCGTGAAGACGCCTTTGAATCCAGGTCCCGGGTGGAACGGTTCTCCGAGCTGTTCGCCGCTTACCGGATCGAACTTCATGATCGCGCGCCGTTCCAGCGAGCCGACCCAGAGCGTTTCTTGGGCGATGGCGAGCTCGGTGGCCGGACATTTGCATCCTTCGGTGTCGATCGTCACGCCCTTCGTGACCTTGTGCGTGGTCGGGTCGATGCGCACCAGCCGTTTGCCGTTGTCGACGCTGACCCACACCGAGCCTTCTCCGGCGGCGATCTTGCTCGGATGGGGGCCGACATCGATGGACTCGATGGCTGACGATCGGTCGATCCTGCTCACCTGACCGTAGTCGTAGCGAGTCACCCACGTGGCACCTTCACCCACCGCGATCCCGCGTGGAGAGCCGCTCAGGGCGATCTTGCTCGGCGCCGAGGGAGCCCGTCCGCCGCCTGCCAGCAGTGCGACCGCGATGGCGATGACGGCTGCGATGCCTGCTCCGGCGGCGATCGCGATCATGCGGCGGCGATTGGGAGATGGTGGGCCTGCCTGCCCCGACTCGTCCCTCTTAGGGGGAGGGGGTGGCTGTGGCGGTGCGCCCGTGCGTGGGGGCTGCGGCTGGTTGGAGCTGGGGGCTGCAGCGGCTGCGTCGAGCGCCGCGCGGGCTGCCACGGCGACGCTTGGCAGGTCCTCGGCGGCGATGCGTTCGAGCTGCGCGCGTGCCGTCAGCGCACGGCCCGCGTCCGGGCCGTGCAGCAGGTCAGCCAGCTCTCTCACGGCCCCCTCGCGGACCCGTGCGCGGGGACTCTCCAGCAGTGCGACCAGATCCTCGGGCAACGGCGCTGGCTTGATGATCGCACCTCGGGGGCTGTGTGCGACCAGCAGGTCGCCCTCGGCGCCGTAGGTCCATAGCGTCGGGGTCTGTCGCGCCTCGCGCGCGCGGACCGTCTCGTAGGCGTAGTCATAGAGCTCGCCGATCGTGATCACGCCGTCCCCGTCGCGGTCCGCCTCGCCGCTGCGCAAGCCCTT
Source organism: uncultured Solirubrobacterales bacterium (assembly GCA_963708315.1). Taxonomy (GTDB): domain Bacteria; phylum Actinomycetota; class Thermoleophilia; order Solirubrobacterales; family Solirubrobacteraceae; genus Palsa-744. The sequence goes on from OY970204.1 coordinate 510,672, forward strand.
CACGAGGGCGCTCGTGAACACTGACGAGACGCTGTCGCCGACGACGCGGCCGTGCTCGAACGAGTACTCCGTCGCCCGCGAGCCGGTGAGAACGATGCGGCCGCGCCCCTCGAAGCGCTCGCCCAGCGCGAGGCCGCTCTCGCCCTTTGCGCCTTTTGCGAACGCGCCGCTGTGGCAGCAGTCGAGCACCAGGATCTGTCGCCGGCTGCGACAGTCTTCGAGCTGCTCGTTCAGCCACGCCGACGAGAGCGCGGTGGCGGACAGGAGCGCACGATCAGTGTCGACGGCGGCGTAATAGAGCCGACCGCGATCGTCGAGCACGCCATGGCAGGACAGGTACACCAGGACGAGATCGCCCGGACCCGTCTGGGCGCAGAACCGTGCGACCCGCCGGCGCAGCGATTCCGCAGGCGCATCGAGCACCATCTCAACCTCGAATCCGCCGACCGTCGCGTCTTGCAGCACCGCGGCGAGGTCTGATGCGTCTCGTCCGGGCGCCTGCAATTTCGCCAACGTCGTGTCGGCATAGGAGCCGGTCGCGACCACGAGGGCGCGCCGGCGCCCGGTCGCTCCCTCAGCGGTCGTCGGCATGGCGAGCGACCCATCGCTCGACTAGTCGGCGCTGCTCGTCCGAGGACACACCTGTCACGTCGAGCGTATCGCCGTCGATGGTCAGCTTCACGCTCCTGGCCTGCTGACGTCCCAGCCACGCCACCGTCGTGTCCACCACGGATCTGAGGACCGGCGAGTTCAACGCCAACTGGATCGACAGCCCTCCGAAGGCCAGCAGCTCGGCTCCCTTCGCGCCGTCGGGCGCCTCGCCGCGAGCATCGAGCCCGACTGCGTCCACGTCGAGCTCGAGCAACTCACCGCGCAGTCGCTGGGCCAGCTCGTGCAACTCCTCCGCGTCGTAGTCCGACCCGGCATCGAGCGCCGCAGCCAACTCGCCCCTTGCGCCCACGCCGCCGCTCACGACGTCTCTCTCTTCCCGCGCGCATGACAATCGGCACCCGGGTCTCGGATTGCCAGTTCGTCAAGTGGCGCGAACTTGACCGACATATCCACTTAGTATCCCGCATCTGGGATTTGTCGTCGGGGCGACCAGCGTGCCGGCTGAACGCTCAGCGGTTCTGCGCGACAAGCGCGCTCGCGTCCACCTCGTCGATGTGCGCGTATCCGCTCAAGGCCATCGCCAGATCGAGGTCCGCGAGGAAGCTTCGCAGCACCTCCGCCACTCCCTCGGTGCCGCCGAGCGCCAGCCCCCAGATGTAGGGGCGCCCGAGCAGTACCGCACGGGCTCCGAGCGCTAGCGCCTTGAGCGCGTCGGCGCCGCTGCGAATGCCGCTGTCGAACAGCACCTCGCACTGTCCATCGACGGCCTCCACCACACCGGGCAGAGCATCGAGTGCGCCGATCGCCCCGTCCACCTGTCGGCCTCCGTGGTTGGACACCAGCACGCCCTGCATCCCGTGCTGCACCGCCGACCGCGCGTCGTCGGGGTGCACGATCCCCTTCAGCACGATCGGCAGCTGCGTGCACTCGCGCAGGAACGCGAGGTCATCCCAGGTGACCGAGGGGTTGGCGAACTGCCAGGCCCACTGTCCGATCGCGGCCTGCATATCCTCCTCCGGGGACACGTCCAGCAGTCCCCGGAATACGGGGTCCTCCAGGTAGTTGCGGTTTCCCTCTGCCCAGAGGAACGGCAGGAACGCCTCGCTCAGATCCGCTGGACGCCACCCCAACAGCCATGTGTCGAGCGTCACCACGATGGCGCTGTATCCCGCCCGCTCGGCGCGCTGAACGAAGCTGCGTGCCAGCTCCCGATCCCGTGGCCAGTACAGCTGATACCAGCGCGCCAACTCTCCCGCTGCTTGGGCGATCTGCTCGATCGTGTGCGACGCCGCCGTGCTGGCCACCAGCGGTACGCCCACCTGGGCCGCCCCCCGAGCCATCGCCAGCTCCCCTTCGGGGTGCGCCAACGTCTGCACCCCGATCGGCGCGAGCAGCACCGGCGCGGGCAGCTCCGTCCCCAGCACCGTGCGCGTGAGGCTCCGCTGTGAGACGTCGCGCAGCATCCGCGGCCGCAGGCGCCAGTGGTCGAACGCCTCGCGATTCGCGCGCATCGTCTCGCCCAGCCCCGCGCCACCCGCGATGTATCCGCGCGGCCCGCGTTGCAGGAGGTTCATCGCGTCCTGCTCCAACTGGCGCCAGTCCAGCGTGCGCGCGGGACGCTGCCCGGCCATGCCACGCAGGTATATCTCGTACTGATAGTTGGCGTACGGAATCGCGTCGCTCATCGTGGTGGCGGACTCTATACGCGAAGTCGAGCGGCTCGGGCGCGCCGGCCCTCCTACAATGCCGCTGGCCCCTCGGGAAGGACTGCAAGATGGAACGCAAGTGGTGGACGCTGATCGCTGTCTGTGTGGCGACGTTCATGTTGCTCCTCGACATCACGGTCGTGAACACCGCGCTGCCGAGTATCCGCAAGGACCTGCATTCGTCGTTCACCGACCTGCAGTGGGTCGTCGACGCCTACGCTCTGACGCTCGCCGCGTTCGTGCTCACGTCGGGTTCGCTCGCGGATCGGCTCGGGCGCAAGCGCGTGTTTGTCATCGGCCTCGGGATCTTCACGGTGGCCTCGCTGCTCTGCGGGCTGGCCGGGACTCCGACGGTGCTGAACCTCGCGCGCGCGTTGCAGGGCGTCGGCGGTGCGGTGATGTTCGCGGTGTCGCTGGCGCTGCTCGCGCAGGAGTGGCGCGGCCCCGAGCGCGCGAGCGCCACCGCGATCTACGGAGCGACGATCGGCGTCGCCGTGGCGCTGGGCCCGCTCGTCGGCGGTGCCCTGACCCAGGCGATCGGCTGGCAGTCGATCTTCTTCCTGAACATACCGGTCGGCCTCGCCGCGATCGCCGTGACGGTGCTCAAGGTGGCGGAATCGCGCGATGAGACGGCCCGTGGCGTGGACTGGGGCGGCACCGTCACGTTCTCGCTAGCGAACGCGCTGCTCGTGCTCGCGTTGCTGCGCGGAAACGCCGAGGGCTGGACGTCCGGCACGATCCTCGGCCTGATCGCCGCGGCGATCGTGCTGTTCGCGGCGTTTGTCGCGATCGAGCTGCGCGTCGCGCAGCCGATGCTCCCCCTCGGCCTGTTCCGCAGTCACGCCTTTACCGGCGCGCAGATCACTGCGTTCACGCTCAGCGGCTCGATGTTCGCGCTGTTCCTGTACATCACGCTGTACATGCAGGAGATCGAGCACCTCTCGCCCCTGCAGGCCGGACTGCGCTATCTGCCGTTCACCGTCGGCTCGTTCTTCGTGGCCGGTGGCACCGCATCGCTCGAGGGGAAGGTCGCGCCGCGCTATCTGCTCGCGGCTGGCTTGGGGATCACCGCGGTCGGCCTCGTCCTGATGAGCGGCGCTCAGCCGGACGACTCGTGGACGGTGCTGCTCCCCGGCTTCATCGTCGGCGGTCTCGGCGTCGGCCTCGTCAACCCCGTGCTCGCGAACGTCGCGCTCTCGACCGTGCCCGAGCGCATGAGTGGCGTGGCGTCGGGCATTAACGACACCTTCCGGCAGGTCGCGATCGCGTCGGGCACGGCCGGGCTCGGCGCCCTGTTCCTCGCCGTCTCTCAGCAGCGGATCCAGGATCTCCTGCCGGGCGTGAGTGGCGCTCGGGCGCGCGGCCTGGCGGAAGCGGTCTCCTCCGGCACCCTCCCGTCCGGCGCCCCTGCGCCGATCGTTAACGCCGCGCGCGAGGGCTTCACCCACGGCTTCTCGACGATCCTCCTCGTCGGCAGCGGCCTGGCGTTCATCGGCGCCGTGCTCGCCCTGCTGCTGGTCCGCGACAGCGATCTGCGCCACGAAGACGCGCCCGAGGTCATGGCCGAGCCGGCGGTCGCCTGAGACTGAACCGATCTCTCGCGGGTGGACGCCGTCCGGGTCCTTGCCGACGCTTGAGTCCCCTTGTCACTGACGGGAGCATCTGTTGATCACTGCGCTGTGGCGATGGAATTGAGTCGAGCTCCTACCCGCAGCACGTCCACTATGCTCACGCCGATGAGCACCCGCGTGGTAATCCTTGGCGCCGGGTTCGGGGGCCTAGAGTTGGCGAGCACGCTGTCGGAAGCGCTCGGCGAGAAGGTCGAGGTGACGCTGATCGACAAGGGTGAGTCGTTCGTGTTCGGGTTCTCCAAGCTCGACGTGATGTTCGGGCGCACTTCGCCGGAGGCGGTGCGGCTCCCCTACGGCGACATCGTTAAGCCGGGGGTGCGGGTCGTGAGGGAGACGATCACGGCGATCGATCCGGAGAACCGCCGCGTGAGCACGGACGGTGGCGAGTATGAAGGTGACGTGTTGGTGGTGGCGCTGGGCGCCGACTACGACATGGACGCCACACCAGGGCTGGTGGAGGGGGGCAACGAGTTCTATTCGGTTGCCGGCGCGGAACGACTGGCCGAGCTGCTGCCCACATTCACCAAAGGGCGCGCGATCGTGGGAGTGTGCGGGGCGCCGTTCAAGTGTCCGCCCGCGCCGAGCGAGGCGGCGCTGCTATTGCACGAGTATCTGAGCGCGCAAGGAGTGCGCGAGGAGTGTGAGATCTCGTTCGTGCTGCCGCTGCCCAGTCCGGTACCGCCCTCGCCGGAGACTTCGGCGGCGCTTGTGCAGGCGTTCGCCGAGCGCGACATCGAGTTCGTCCCCAACACGCGCGTGGCATCGCTTGACCCGGCGCGCAAAGTGGCCGTGCTCGACGGGGGCGGCGAGCTGCCCTACGACCTGTTTCTCGGCGTCCCCAAACATCGAGCGCCCGATGTAGTGGCCGTCGCGGGGATGGTCGACGACGTATATGTGCCGGTGAACCCGCGAACGCTGCAGACGCGGTACCCGGGCGTGTATGCGGTGGGGGATGTCGCCGCGGTGGGGGTCCCCAAAGCGGGAGTGTTCGCCGAGGGCGCGGCGCGCGTCGTCGCGCAGTCGCTGATCGCACAGATCGAGCACGGCGAGCGGCCCAGCGAGTACGAAGGGCTGGGCTCCTGCTACATCGAGTTCGGCGGTGGGCGCGTCGGACGCGTCGACGTGGACTTCATGTCTGGACCGAAGCCGACCGGCACGTTTCACGAGCCCTCCGAGGCGCTCGTCGCGCAGAAGCAGCAGTTCGGCGCCAGCCGCCGCGCCCGCTGGTTCGGCCGCTGACCCCGTTGAGCCGCCGTCGTTTTGGCGGGGTGAGCCAGAGCCGGTCCTTGCATCGGATTGCGGTCGGCGCCGCTCACCGCAGCAGCCGGCATTGCGTGGGCGCTTTGATGTGTGACACTCAGCGCGATGGCTACGCCCCCCGGCCTGTATTTCAGCCACCCCGCCTGCCTGGAGCACGATCCGCGGGTGCACATGCCCGAGCATCCCGACACGCCCGGGCGGCTGCTCGCGATCGAGCGTGAGCTGGACGCGCGGGACTGGCTGGGCATGGAGCGGCGCGAGGCGCCGCCTGCGAGCGACGCCGAGCTCGCACTCGTCCACTCCATCCGTCATGTCGAGCGGATCAGGGAGCTGTCGCTGTCCGGTGGAGGCGCGATCGATAGCGATACGTTTGTCGGCGTGCCCTCGTTTCGCGCCGCGCTGCATGCGGCGGGTGGCGCGTGTGCGATGACGCGTGCGCTGATGGCCGGCGAATCGACGTTGGGGTTCGCGGGCGTGCGCCCCTCCGGTCACCATGCCGAACCCGATCGCGCGATGGGGTTCTGTCTGTTCAACAACACGGCGATCGCCGCGGCGCTCGCGATCGCGGAGCTCGGCGCCCGGCGGGTGCTGGTCCTGGACTGGGACGTGCATCACGGCAACGGCACGGCCGAGGCGTTTCGCCGCCGCTCTGACGTCCTATTCGTATCGATTCACCAGTCCGGCATCTACCCCGGGACGGGCCCGCTGAGCGACGTCGGCTCCGGTCCCGGCGAAGGCTACACGATCAACCTCCCCGTGCCGTCGGGCTCAGAAGCGGACATCTGGCTGTCGCTGATCGAGCATATCGTCCTGCCCGCCGCCGCCTCGTTCGAGCCCGACCTCGTGCTGATCTCCGCCGGCTTTGACGCCCACGTCGCCGATCCGCTCGCGAGTTGCCGTCTGGAGGCATCCTCGTTCGCGGACATGGCCCGCCACGTGCGCGACTTCGCCCGCGAGCGTGCCATCCCGCTCGGGGCGATCCTCGAGGGTGGCTACGCTCCGGACGCGCTGGCCGAATGCGTGCGTGCCACGCTCACGGCGCTCGCCGACGAGGTGCCGGCGGAATCTGCCGCGCCCGAGGCGTTCTTCACCTCACGCGCCGCCGCGCACGTCGCTCACCACTGGCCGCTCTAGCCCGCGCCGCGCGATCGGTCTCGACCTGTTGTCCGCAACGCGCCTTTACCGCGAGCGATGAGAGTTGGCCACTGCGATCGCGCGCACCGCTGCGAGTAGCGGCGATGCGCGGGCGTTCGTTCTTCCGACGTGCTCAGGCGTTTAGCCGAAACGGGGGGTACTCGTCGGTGACGAGGATGAACGCGTAGCCGACCACGCGATTGTGCCAGCGGATCACCCCCTCAACGTAGTCGAAGATTCCCCGCGGATAACGACCCGTGAACAGGATCGCCAGCCACGCGGCGATCACCGCGAACAGCGCGCCCAGGTAGAGGAAGAACAGGACTATGTAATGGGGGATCGCGAGCAGCCACTTCACCAGCGGCAGCCAGCGATTGAGTCCTTCTCGGGCGTCTGGATAGACGAAGTCCAGATGTACCGCTTGCTCCTCGTCGGTTGATGGGTAACGGTCGTCCATCAACGCGAAATACACGCCCACGCGATTGGTGAACCGCAATAGCTGCAAGTTCCAGTCAAACCACCAGCGCGGGTACTTCTGCCGGAACACGATCAGCAGCAGCGGCGGCAGGAACAGCAGACCGGTGCCGCCGATCGCACCCACGCGACCGGCGCCGCCGGCGTAGTTGCCGTAGCCGCCGATGCTGCCAAGCACGATCGCGATCGGAATCACGGTGAACACGCGCAGGGCGGTGGTGAGGCGGTCCAGCCCGCGGTCGGGATAGTCGACCGAGAATCGCACCGGATATTCCCCGCCGCCAACCGGATGCCCACCGCCCGGTACCGGATCGTTACCAGTGCCCCCCATCGGGTGCTCGTCCATGATCCGCTCCTTTCAAACCATTCCGATCGTATGTCTCGCGGGCGCGCTGCCGAGTCCAGCGTACGCGACCGCCTGGACGGGACAGTGGAGCGGCTTGCCACATGAGAATCCACTCATCGAATTTGGGTGGTTTCTACGGACGTACGCGGACAGAGCTGCGCATAGGGTTTCACGCAGCGTCCACTCCGAGAGGGGCCTTTTGCGATGAGTGTGCTGGCGGCAGCGGTCTTCAACCTCAACCACCCGGCGCACACGGTGGACTGGGAATTCATCCACCTGTCCGTCGCCAACGTCGTGGTGATCGGTCTGATGCTGATCGTCTTCCTCCTGGCGATCCTGCTGCCCTTCCCGGGAGCGGCCAGACGAGCGGCGGCCCGGCGCGGGGAGCGCCCCTCATGAGCGCCGTCCGTCCGGCCGGCGCCTCCGCGTCGAGAAGATCGTGGACCGTCCGCACGCGCGAGCGCGCCGTCGATGCGCTGCCGCCCGAGAAGCTGCTGCCCGACGGCCAGCCGACGTATGTGGCCTCTTGGATCTACGTGTTCGGAGTGGCCTCAATCGCCGCGCTCGTCGTGATCGTCGCCTCCGGCTCGATCCTCGCGCTGAAGGGGCCCGCCTGGTGGCACTACACCGGCGTTGGGCACTTCTTCAACTCGATCCATATGTGGAGTGTCGAGCTGTTCTTCTTCGTGATGGTCGTGCACCTGTGGGGCAAGTTCTGGATGGCCGCCTGGCGCGGCGGGCGCACGCGCGTGTGGATCACCGGTGCGATCACGTTTCTGGTCGCCGTGCCCACGGCGCTCACCGGCTACGTCTCCCAGCAGAACTTCGATGCCCAGTGGATTGCCACGCAGGCCAAGGACGGGCTCAACGCGGTCGGCGTCGGCGCCTTCTTCAACGTCACCAACTTCGGCCAGATGTACAGCTGGCACGTCCTGCTGCTGCCCATGGCCGTGATCGCGCTCGTCGCAGCGCACGTGCTGCTCGTGCGCCGCCACGGGGTCGTACCGCCGTTCTCGATCGACGATCGCAAAGCGGCGCTGGCCTCATCGGTGGCGGGGGCGAGTTCCGCTCCCCCTAACGGCTCGCCTCCGCCGCCAACCTCGACCGGAGGGCCTCCTCCTCCTCCTCCTCCTCCTCCAACCTCGACCGGAGGGCCTCCTCCTCCTCCTCCTCCTCCTCCTCCTCCGACCTCGATCGGGGGTCCGTCGTGAGCTTCCTGCGTCCCACCGACGACACCCGGCCCTGGACCGGCCCCTACGCCTCATACGACCTCATCAAAGAGCTCTTCATCGCGATCGGCGTCATCGCCCTGCTGGCGATCGTTTTGACCGTGCTGTTCTCATCGCCCGACGATCCGCCCAGCACGATTGCCCAATGGTCGCGCCAGCAGCCGATCAACTTTACCGCCGACGCCATCAAGGAGCTGAACGGCACCAGCGACACGGCCGAATACGGGCCTCCTTACAACCACAACGGCGAAGGCCAGCACGCCGCCTTCCTCTATCCCCAGAAATGGCTCGGCGTCAGCCATCCGATCGACACGACCAACGACTTCGTGCTCGGCCCGCTCAAGACGGTGCCCAACGATCCCGCACTGCAGAGCGCCGTCAGCGAATACGAGGCGGCGCCGGAAGCGACGAAAAAGGCGTGGGGGGAAGCCTACGCCAAGCCGCTGGAAGAATATGAAACGGCGAGCGAAGAAGGCAAGACTCCGCCGAGCGCCGTCTCCACCGACCCGGCGACCGGCGCCGTGACCGTCAAGGCCAGTGGCGCCGGACCTGTCCCCGTGCTCATGGGTGGCCTGCTCGCACTCGCCAAGAGTGGCGGGCTGGACGGCGACCTGCTGACCGGCAAACAGTTCTTTCAGACCGACTACACCAAGCCGCTGCTGTTCATGGCCGACGGCGGCCTGCTCGACGAACGCGCCGAAACCCAGCACCTGCTCGGCGAGCAGTGGGGGATGATGAACGAGACCGGCAGCTACCCCGGCCAGGCCTGGCTGTGGCTGTACGCCCTCTGGTATCAGGTCGAACCCTTCAAGGCTTCCGAAAACGCCGACATCCTCGTGATGCTCGTGATGGGCGTGCTCAGCCTCGCGTTCGTCCTCATTCCCTTCGTCCCCGTCGTCAACCGCCTCCCACGCTGGATTCCCATCTACCGCCTGATCTGGCACGAGCACTACCGCGCCGGCGAGAGCACCTGACCTCGGCGATGCGCCGCCGCTACGCCCCGGCGGCGGGTGCCGTTTGACCTGTGCTCTCTCCGTCCAGAAGCCGCTCCACGCCGATCGTGCACACGCCCAGGCTCACCACCGCAGCTGCCACGATCGCCGTCGCCACCGTGTCCGACAGCACGCCCTCGCTCAACCCCAGCGACGCCACCGCGGCCGGTACCCCCAACTGTGCCGTCGCGGTGAGGCCCGCGCTCAGCGGGCGGCGTACGACCGCGACCGCCGCCAGGTGAATCGCGACGTTCAACGCCGCCAGTGCACCCATCAGGGCGATCATCGATGGGTTGTCAACCAGCCCGCGCAGGTCCAACGTCGCGCCCAGGACGACGAAATACAGGGGAATGAAGAACCCGTCCGCGACGCCGCGCATCTGCGTCGACAGTCGTTTCGGACCCCCGATCAGCGCCACTGTCACGCCCGCGCCGAACCCCGCGATCAGCACGCTCGTACCGCTCTTCTGAGCGATCCACGCCAGCAAAAACAGCACCAGCAGCGACAACCGCAGATCGAGCGCCCAGTGGCGCTGCTTTGACATCCGCCGCACATGATCGACCCAGCGGTGGCCCGCCAGCAACCGTCCCACCCCGTACAACGCCGCCACCGCCATCGCCACGAGAACGGAGCCGATCAGCACATGCAGCGTGCGCTGAGGCTGCAGCACAATCGGCACCGACAGGATCGTCACGACGTCCGCGATCGTCACCTGCGCCATCACCGCCATCACGTCCGGGCCTTCAGCGTTGGTCTCCTGCAACGCCGGCAGCAGCACAGCCGCCGAACCCGACGCCAGCACGACCGCATACACCGCCGCGTGGCTCGTCCCCGCGATCGCCGCTGCCGCAAAGCCTGCCGGCACCGCCAGCACCCCCACGATCGCGGCCAGCACCGCCCCGCCGCGCAACGAGGCAGCCAGTCGCGGATCGCGTAGCGGCAGATGCATCCCCACCGTCAGCATCAGCATCGCGAACCCCACCTCGCCCAAAAACGCGATCGTGGGTTCCCCGGGATCGACGATTTCAAGCCCCGTCTTCCCGACGAGCACCCCCGCCGCGATCTCGCCGATCACCACCGGCACGAACCGCCGTTCGGACAGTCCCAGCAGCGGACCGCCGAGACCCGCGAGCACAATCGCCAGCAGAATGCCAAAGCTCACGCCGCGAGCCTATGCCTTCGGCGTTCGAGCCGACGTTCGCGCCGACCTGCATCCGCTCAGCAGGATCGCTGTCGAAAGCGCTCCATTCCGCGCACGCGATCGACCGCGGACACTCACTCGCCGACTCGACCCGGCGCTGGGTCTCGACCCCTCCTATCAGAGCCGTTTTCGCTCATACCTCTCTCATACCTCGCCACTTCCTCTTTGCCACCTCACCGGGCGATCGTGATCTCACAACCAAACCCGACGCAAAGGATGGCAACTGAAATGCACAAGACAACCAAGAGACTGCTCGGCTCCTTCGCCGTCGTCGGCGTAGCCGCCGCGATGGCGGGATTGGGCACATTCGCGACGTTTACCAGCTCGACCTCGGCCAGCCACACGATCTCATCGGGTACCGTCTCGATCAACCTCGGCAGCACCGGCGCCGCCAACCGGCTGACCGTCGGCGCCTCCAACGTGGTCCCCGGCGACACGATTCAGCGCGCCGCCGACCTCATCAACAACGGTAACGCCTCCTCGGACAACCTCTCCGGGATTGTGCTCACCACCACGGCCTCGCCGACATCGCTGCTCGACACCGACGCGACCAACGGTCTGCAGATGAGCATCGACAAGTGCTCCGTGGCGTGGACAGAGACGGGCACCGCGCCCGCCTACGCCTACACGTGCAGCGGCACCACCTCCACGGTGCTCGCCTCGCGTGCGGTCATCGGGGCCAACCTGCCCCTCGCCAGTCTCGCTTCGCTCACAACCGGCTCCACCGATCACCTCCGTGTGACGCTGACGCTCCCCACCGCCGCGCCGAACACGATGCAGGGCCTCACATCGACCATCTCCTACAACTTCGTCGGCACCCAGCGTGTCGCCGGGTCCAAGTAGGAGCCACACCGATGGCCTCTCTGGCAATCCCCGCCGAGCACACCTGGCAGGAGCCTCGTGGCCATGGTCGCCCGGTGCGGACGGTCTCTCAGGCAGCCCGCACCGGGTGGGTCTGGGGCCAGCGCGCGCTGCTCGCGCTGGCCCTGTTCCTCTTCCTCGCCCTCGCCGTCCTGCCGCGCCTGGGCCTCTACCGCCCCGTGACCGTGCTCTCCGGTTCCATGCGCCCGACCTTCTCGCCCGGCGACATGGTCGTAGTCACCCCCGAGCCCGTCAGCGCCGTGCGCGTCGGGCAGGTCATCTCCTACCAGGTCCCCGTCGGCGCCCATCAGGTCGAGACCCACCGCGTCACCCGCATCCTTCAAGGCGGATCCCACCCGGTTGTGCAGACCCAGGGCGACGCCAACAACCACCCCGACCCCTGGACTGCGCGCCTGGAAGGCGCCACCGCCTGGCGCCTCACGGCCGTCGTGCCCCTTCTTGGCTATGTCGTCAACTGGCTGCGTTCACCGATCCTGCGGACTGCCGCCATCATCGTCGTGCCGGCAGTCCTCGCGCTGCTCGCGATCTTCGAGATCTGGGGTCTGGGCGGCAGTCGCGCACCCGCCGATGCCAGATCATCCGAGCGCCGGCCCGCCCCCGCCAAGCCCGTGATCGAACGCGACGGCCCCTGGGAGCAGCGCCTTGCCGGTGAGCGCCGCGTGCGCCGCGAACAGTGGTTGGGGCCCGAGCGCAGGCGCGGTCGCGAGCGTCGCGCCTCTCGGCGGGCGGGCTGGACACCCCCCATCCATCTTCCGCAACCCGCGCACGGGCAGTTCTGACCAAGATGTCCTCCCTACGCAGTCACGCCACAGTCGCAATCCTCGCATTCCTCACCGGCGCGATGCTCGCCGGCGCGCATGTCGCGCTGGCGGTCTTCAACGACCCCGCGTCGGGTGGACCGCTCACGCTCATCACCGCCACGCTCTCCCCCGCCAAAGAAGTGACCCCCGCTCAGGTCAACTGCCGCACCAACAAGAACCCCGAAATCGAACTCGACTGGAGCGCCACGAACTCGACCTACGCCACTGCCTACACCATCGAACGCGCCACAGCGAGCGCCGGGCCCTACATCTCGGTGGCCAGCGTCACGATCGGTCAGACCTCCTACACCGATAAGAGCGGCACGCTCTCCTCCTCGACCACCTACTACTACCGCGTCGCCGCCGTCTACCGCTCCTGGAGCGCCCTCTCGACCGCTGCCTCGGTGAAAACGCTCAGCAAATTCTGCCTGTAGCGACTCACACTGCATGAGGTTATGCGTTAGCGCGGATCAAGCGCACGCGGCCACCGGCGGCGACGCCGATGCTGCTGCCTTGCCAGGTGACCTCACTGTCTAAGGTGCCTTCTAGAGCCAGCCACGCTCGGTGGCGATCAGCACCGCCTGAGCGCGGTCGACGGCGCACAGCTTGCCGTAGATGTTATGCAGATGGCTACGCACGGCGCTCGTCGAAAGCGCCAGCTCGTGGGCGATCTGCTTGTAGACCTTGCCCTGGGCGAGCTGCTGCAGGATGTCCGACTCGCGCCGGGTCAGAGGGGATGGGTCGACGTGACGCTGGCGCTGGTTCGGAGAGCTCGGCGGCGTGCACAGAACCCGTCGCAGCTCCTGCGACCCGAGTCCGATCATGCGCGCGGTATGGAGCATCTCCGCCGAAGACACACGGGCGCCCTGCTCGTAGTGAGCGATCATGTCCGCCAGGCGAATCAGGGCGGCCTCGTCTTCGACATCGGGATTGTGGTGGCGCTCGATCGGAGTGGCGATCGAGTCGGGCAGGCCCCAGCGCCGGAGCAGTACACCACCCACAAGCGCGTGATCGACGCCCAGCTCGCGACGCTCCTGGTGGATGCGCTCCTCGGGCGTCCTCGCGGTGGCGCCGTGGACCTTCGAGGGGTAGCCAGGGTATGCGCGGATCAACACCAGCTTGCCCACGTCGTGCAGCAGACAGCTGACGGCCAGGCGATCACGGTTCTCATAGCCCACCACGGTCGCGAGACGGTCGGCGGCGTGTTGGGTAGCGAGCGCGTGCAGCCGGACGCGCTCGGGCGCAGCGCCCCACACGTCGGTCGGCTCGAAGAAGTCGAACGTACACAAGCGGTTGGCCATAGTCCGCATCGCCCGCGGACTGAGCAGCTCGACGGCCGACGCCACGGTGTCCACGCGCCTACGACCCTCTTGGCGACTATTGGCCAGGCGCAGCACCGCGATGATCAGTGCGACATCGGACTCCACCGCGGCTACCACCTCGGAGGTGACGACGTGATCCTTCGAGACCACCGACAGCAGTCGGTCGCGGGACTCGGCGAGCGCCGGAAACGTCTCGAGCGCTTTAATCGCCAGCATCAACCGGCGGCCGTGACCCCCGTTTCTGTGCTCGTCGGTGACCGCTGGGGAGTTTTCCGCGCGCACCCGGCTCTCAGGAGAACGGCGTATCTTGCGGTGAGTCTCGCACTCATCCTGCTGTGTTCGCGTCGGTACGGCTGCCTGCATGGTCATGAGATCTTCTTTGTGAGAGGGTGGTGAGGATGCTCGTGATGAGGTGTGTGCGCAATCCATGCGCTTCTATCGACTGCCGTCTCAGGCGCTCTTGAGCTTCTGGGCGAAGAGGGGTAATAGGGGCGGATTCGTCTAGGTATTATCTCCGGAGCGGCGTGGGTAATTATGATCCAGACCACTGCGCTGGGCGATCGAGATTGGTTTGACGCTCGGGTAGGTGGCGAGGGTCTCAGGTGTTTCTCCGGTGACGGCACATCACTCAAAGTGGAGTGTCTTCGAGTTGGCTTTCAGCGCGGGACTCGCTGAGTATCGACCGGGCGGGTGCTATCTCGGCGTGATGCCGCGGGCGGCGGCAGAGTGCCTCGATTGCGCCATGCCCGTCGAAGTGGTCTGGGTGTCCTCGGCCGACTGGTATAGCCGTCGCCGAGTGCCGGCGGGCAGAGCTCGGGGTCAAGGTCGAAGCGCTCCACCTCGTCGGGATTCACTGTCAACGTGAACACGATGTCGACCTGGATGGGGCCGCGCGCGATGATCAGCCCAGACCCGGTCTGCCTGGCACGGGTGGCGGCGTCGATGATCACGCGCGCGCCGGCGATATCCATGAAGGTCAGCTCGCGCAGGTCGAGCACGACCAAGTCCGAGCGCGATTGAGCTTGGTCTAACGTCCGCGCGAGCTGTGGGGACACCGTGAGATCGAGCTCACCGGCCAGGTCTACCCAAATCGAGCCATACCGTCCGGGTCTCGACGAGCAGATGAATGATCGCGGCAGCTTCACTTGCGCGGCCGCCGTCCTGGTGACCAATGGCATCAAAATGTGTCGCTCCTTGAGGGGCAAAGGATATCATGATTTTGGGAGAAAATTCCAAGGAGACGGCAATTTCTAAAATTGGGGTTATCCTAAAAACTTGTCCGGTATGTGTCCCGTCTCGGTGCTGCGCTGGGGCGGACGCCGATAGCGGTAGCCGAAGCCACGCACCGTCTCGATCGGCGTCGAGCCCGGTGTCGCCGGGTCGAGCTTGTGGCGCAAATACCCCACGTACAGCTTTACTTGCGCCGGTGAGACACCGAGCGCGTCGTCCCATACCAGCTCCAGCAGCTGATCACGACTGAGTACCTGGTTGGGGTTGCGCACAAACGTGGTCAGCAACCTGAACTCCAGAGGTGTCAACTGCACCTCGCGCTCGCCATATGTGACTGTGCGTTGGGCGAAGTCGATCGTCAGTCGCGCGTCGGCATAGGTCAAGGGCTGATCGTCGCGATCGCCCGCGCGTCGCAGCAGCGCCTGCACACGTGCCGCCAACTCCTGGTGCCCGAACGGCTTTACTACGTAGTCGTCGGCGCCGCCCCGCAAACCGCGCACCCGCTCGAGCTCGCTCTCGCGCGCCGTCAACATCAGCACCGGCACATCGCTCATGTCGCGGATGCGCTCCAGCGTGGCCCACCCGTCCAACTCGGGCATCTCCACGTCGAGGATCACGAGGTCGGGCGAGACGGCGTACAGCTCCCGCAGCCCCGCGCGCCCGTCCGCGGCCTCGCGCACGTCGTGCCCGGAGCGCTCGAGCACCCCACGCACCAGTTCGCGCGTGACCTCGTCGTCGTCCACGAGCAGGATCCGGCCGCGGCTCATCGGCTCATACCTCGTTCATACCCCCACGCCCCCGGACTCCCACCTGCCTCACCGATCATCGGCACATGGCACGAATATTGATCAGCGAGCCCCACGACGACGTCCGGCGTCTGCTGGAGCGGATGGTTATCCGTCTCGGCCACGAACCGATCGCGGTCAGGGCGCCGACGCCCCAGCAGTTGACGAGCGCCGACGCGTTCGTCCTCGAGCCCGCCGCGCCGATCGGCGCGGTGCTGGCCCAAGCCGCGCACCTCATCGATCCCTCGCTGCCGCTGATCTGCGCGAGCGTAACGGCTCCACCATCCGAGCTGGCCGAGCTGGGCATCTCCTTTACGGCCACGCTCGTCAAGCCGTTCACGTTCGAGCAGCTCGGTGCCGCGATCGAGCGGGCGCTGCGGGCACGACGTGGATATCGAGGCGATCGGCGCCGGGAGGGTCCCGATCACGGCAATCGCGCTGCGTAGCGGCGATCGGGCGGACATTGGGGAGTGGCCGGTGCTTGCTCCGCTCGCTCGCCATGGGCTCGACCTCAGTCCGCATACGCCTGGCGAATGGCTTCGATCTCGGGCAGGCCGTCCAAGAACGCGTCGAGTAGATCTGGGTCGAAGTGGCCGCCGCGTTCCTCGCGCATCATCTCCGTGGCCGACTTGACGGGCAGCGCGGAGCGATACACCCTGTCGCTTGTCAGGGCGTCAAACACGTCCGCCACGGCGGCGATGCGCCCCTCCAGGGGGATGTCCTCGCCGGCCAGTCCGCGCGGATAGCCGCTCCCGTCCCAGCGCTCGTGGTGGGTATGCGCGATCAGCGCCCCCAACTGCACCACCTCCGAGACCGAGTCCGAGAGCATCTGAAATCCCTTCTCGGCGTGGCCCTTGATCACCTCGAACTCCTCCGGGGTGAGCTTGCCGCGCTTGAGCAGGATGCTGTCGGGGACCGCGACCTTGCCGACGTCGTGCAACTGGCTGGCGAGGCGTATCCGCTCGCAGTCCTCCTCGGCGAATCCCGTCCGCCGCGCGAGGATTTCGCAGTAGCAGCTCATGCGGTTCAGGTGATGACCGGTCTCCTCGTCGCGGAACTCGACCATGCGCGCGAGGCGAAAGATCGTTTCCGCCTGAGACACCCACACCTTGGTCTCGGACAGCTCGAGGTCCTGCAGCGCCTCCTCCAGCTTCTGCCCGCGCTCATCCGCCGTCGCCTGCAGGCGCTGCAGGAGACGACGGTTCTGTAGCTCGCTACGACGGCGGTGCAGCGCGTTAGCGACGTTGATCAGCAACTCCCCCGCTCCGACCGGCTTGATCAGATAGCCGTAGGCGCCCTGCTCGATCGCCGTCAGCGCCAGCTCGGTGCTGTCCTCGCCGGTGACCATCAGGACCGCGACCTCCGGATAGTCGCGGCGGATGTGGGTGAGCAGCTCGATGCCCGATTCGCCCGGCATGTTCACGTCGAGCAGCGCGAGCTGGTAGGAGTCCTGGGACAGGCGCTCGCGCACCGCGCTCGCGTCGCCGGCGGTGTCGCACGAGTAGCCCTGGTCGCGCACGACCCGTTCCTCCCAGCGCCGCAGCGGCGCCTCGTCGTCGGCTATCAGCAGCTCAGGCATCATTCACCCCTTACGCTCGAGGATCTGGGCGACCTTCGCCAGCAGCGAAGGCCCAGAGAAGGGCTTCTCGATCAGGACGGCGCCGTCGTCCAGGTGCCCTCCGGAGTCGAGGATCGGCTGTGCGAACCCGGACATCAGCAGCACCCGCACCAGCGGTCGCACTCCCACCAGCAGCTTGGCCAGTTGCGGTCCCGGCATCTGCGGCATGATCACGTCGCTGAGCAGCAGGTCGATCGAACCGGGGTACTCGGCCGCCGCGTCGAGCGCCTCCGGGCCGCTCGCGGCGACGATCACCTGGTAACCGGCCCCGACCAGTATGCGACGGGTGACCTCGCGCAGTGCCTGCTCGTCCTCGACGAGCAGGATCGTCGCTTCGCCCGACGGCGCGGAGGAGTCCGTCTGCTGCTCTGCAGGCGCGCTCACACGATCGGTGCTCGGCAGCAGCACCGTGATCGTGGTGCCGACGCCCGGCTCGGAGTAGATCTGCGCGCGGCCGCCCGCCTGCTGGATGATCCCGTACACGGTCGCCAGCCCCAGTCCCGTCCCCTGCCCCGGGGGCTTGGTGGTGAAGAACGGATCGAACGCGCGCAGCACCGTCTCCGGAGGCATGCCCATGCCGGTGTCGCTGACGCGCAGACGGATATGAGGCCCCGGCGAGAGCTCTGGTCGCGACGCGGCGTACTCCTCGTCGATGTCCATGTTGGCGGTGTCGATCCGCAGCGTACCCCCGTCGGGCATCGCATCGCGCGCGTTGACCGCGAGATTGACCAGGATCTGCTCCAGTTGCCCCGGGTCGGCGAGAACGGGACGCAGATCTCTGGCCAGCGAGCTGTGCAGCTCGACGTGCTCCCCGAGCGTGCGGCGCAGCAGCTGTTCCACATCGGTGACGACGTCGTTGACGTCGACCACCTCGGGCTGGACGACCTCGCGGCGCGCGAACGCGAGCAGCTGGTGGGTGAGATGCGCCGCTTTCTCGGCGGCCAGGCTGACCTGCTCGACGTCTTCGCGCATCGACTGCCGGCTCTGCTCGGTGATCTCCGTGGCCTGGAGGTCGCCGGCGACGAACGCCGCGTAGTTGATGATCACAGCCAGCAGGTTGTTGAAGTCGTGGGCGATCCCGCCGGCCAGCTGTCCGAGGCTCTCCAGGCGTTGAGACTGATGCAGCTGGTTCTGCAACCGCTCCCGTTCTGCCTCGGCCTCCAAGCGCTCGCGCTCGCGGGCTGCCATCACGCGCTCGCTGACGTCACGGACGGCGGCGATCGCGAGCGTGCCGTTGTCGGTCGCGATGCTGGACAGGCTGATCTCCGCGGGAAACTCGCTGCCATCGCCGCGGCGCGCGAACAGCTCCAGCCCGGCGCCCATCGGCCGCGTGCGGGGATCGGCGAAGTATCCGGCTCGATGGGAACTGTGCGTGTCGTGAAAGCGCTCGGGCACCAGCATCTCCACCGGCCGGCCCAGCAGTTCCTCGCGCGCATACCCGAACAACGCCTCCACCTGTGCGTTGACCAGCATGATCAAACCGTCGCGACCGATTCCCACAATCGCATCCGGGGCGAGCTCCAGCAACGCCGTCTGGGATTGCAGACGCGCGGTGATGTCGCGGTTGACCTCCAGCAGCCCCGCCAACTCCCCGGCGCCGTCGTGCTGGGCTGCCCAGCGGCTCTCGACCACCAGCCGGCGCCCATCCTTCGTGTGTTGCACCAGATCGCCCTCCCAGCCGCCGGTCTCGGCGACGAGACGCTCGATCTCCTCCAGTGGTATCGGATACTCCGTGCGCAGTAGATCGCCGGGCACGACACCGTGGGCTTCTGCGGGCGAGAAGCCGTAGGTGGCCTGCGCGCCGCGGTTCCAAAACGTGATCCGGCGATCGGCGTCGCGCGCGAAGATCGCGTCCGGAGTCAGATCGAGCAACGCGGTGTGAGCCGCGAGTTCACGCGACCGGGTGCCCGGTCCGGTTTCGGCAGCAGCGATTCGCCGCGTGCCCCCTCGGCCTCTACTCTTCAGACCTGAGTTCCACATCCCTGGCCTTTTCCACTTCGGATAGGCTAGCACCAGATGTGGGCGAGGGTTACGGGGGCCTCTATCTTGGGTTAATTTCTCAAATGAGGGTAATTACTTGCTTTGCATATTCTCTTGAATGGGTGTAATAAATCGACTACACATATCAGCGGCCGAGTATCCGCCGGAGCTCCTCGGGAAGGGTCAGGGGGTCGAACGGCTTCGCTATTACACCGATCGCGCCGAGTGAGAGCAGCCGCGCTCGTTCGCTCTCGCCGACCTTCGCGGTGAGGAATATGACGGGAACCTGGGGGGTGAGTGCACCGTTCCGCATGCGCTCAAGAGTGCTGGGCCCGTCGAGGCCGGGCATCATCACGTCCAGCATGATGGCATCGAACGGAGCGTCGCCGGCGAGTGCCTCCAGCGCCGCCTGACCGGACGCGGCGGGCACGACCGTCCAGTCGCCGATCCGTTCGAGGCTCAGGCATGCGATCGCGCGGATGTCCTGCGCATCGTCCACGAGTAGCAATCGCCGGCTCATGCGTCACCGCTCCGTGCCGGCTGGAGCTCCTCGATCGCAACGGGCAGAGTGAAGCGCAGTGTGCTGCCCGCACCCTCCGAGCTCTCGGCCCAGATGCGCCCGCCATGTCGGTCGACGATACCGCGGGCGATCGGCAGCCCCAGACCGGTGCCGCCCTTCTCGCGGGCATCGGAGGCATCTACCTGGCGGAAGCGCTCGAATATCCCCTCCAAGCGGTCGGCCGGGATGCCACGGCCCGTGTCGCTCACCGAAAAGATGACGCAACGGTTTTTACGCTCGACGGTGACCGTCACCGTGCTTCCGCGGGTCGAGAACTTCACGGCGTTGCCCAGCAGGTTCACCAGCACCTGGACGATCCTGTCGGCGTCGGCCATGACGGATATCGCCGCCACATCGGCGCGCAGCGTCACACCTGCCTCATCGGCGCTCGCCTGGAGGACTTGCATCGACTGGCTCACCAACTCCGCGGCGTCGACGGGGACCGGTTCAAGCAGCAGTCCGCCGGCGGCCATGCGCTCGATGTCGAGGATGTCCCCGATCAGTCGCACGAGGCGGTCGGTGTTGACCACCGCCACCGACACCATGTTCATCGCGTCCTCGGGCAGCTCGCCGAGGACGCCAGCCTCCAACAGCCCCAACGATCCGCGGATCGAGGTCAACGGTGTGCGTAGCTCATGCCCAACGACCGACAAGAACTCGTCCTTCATTCGCTCGCTCTCGCGCAACGCCTGCTGGGCTTGGACGAGCTCGCGCTGCGCCACGTACTGGCGCGCGGCGACCAGCACTGCGAGCACGATCACGATCAGTACGAGGCTCACGGTCGGGAAGAACCGAGTGCCCCACTCCACGGCCAGCAGCACACCGAGCCCGATCGCCAAGCTGAGGTAGGGGAGCCAGCTGGCCCGCGATCTCAATTGGGCGGCGTCGGCGACCTCCGCGTCTGGGTTTCCGAATCGCACGGAGCGTTGGCTGAAGCCCGCCAGGGCAAATATCGAGAACTCGAGCAGGTACAGGGTGTCGATCCAATCGCCCGCCCTGTAGGTGCCGTGCAACTGCCCGTATCCGTACAGGACGTCCGCGCCTATGCCCAACAGAACCGCGACCGTTATCAGCTTCAACGGGGCGCGGAACGCGATCGGGCCGGGGCGCAGCAGCATCGCCGCCAGGCCGGCCAGCAGGAACAGGTCGCCGAGCGGGAAGGCCATCGAGACCCCCATCGTCAGAGGGCTCTGGCTTTGCTCGACCGTCGGTCCAAGCACCAGGTACCACACCACCGCGCCTCCGCCGACGACGATCGTGGCGCCGTCGAGCGTCGGCTTCAGCAGCTTCGTGCGTGTGGTCATCCTCAGCAGCGCCAGGAGCAATAGTGGGTAGAACGCCAGGTAAAAAGGATCCGCCAGCGAGGGATACGGAGACTGGTGCAGGCCGACGTCATACACCGCCTGCAGGAGGTCGCCGATCGTCTCCGCCGCCAGCGCGAACGCCATCAGCCGCCAGAACGACCGCAGCCGGCTGGAGCCGACGCAGCGTTGCGACGCACTCCACGCTGCGTAGGCGGCGATCACGTCGATCGGCAGCAGCAGTAGATCTCCGATGCTCTGCTTGCTCCCGGGGATCCAGCCGGTCAGCTGCCAGCTCAAATACAGCCCTACGAAGGCCGCCAGCGCGATGGCCGCACGGCGGGTTCGCGCGAGATCGGGGTCGGGGGAAAGCGCGAGCTCGGGAAGTTCGAATCTTGTCGGTGTCGGTGTGGCACGAGGCGGGCGGACCACATCGTTCGGGGCAGGGAGAATCGCGGCCATATCTGTTCGTTAACGGCTGTAGCTGGAAGTAGGTGGTCGGTACTACACCGCAGCCGACCTGCGGGAGTTCCTCCTCTGGGTCCCTCTCGCAACGGTCGATGTAGGAGTGGTCTCCCATGCCAGCTGCCGAAGACAGAACTCACACCGCGGCACCAGAGATTCACAGCGCCGCGTGGACCACTCACGCGTTGAGCTTGGTCTGGGAACATCAGCAGGACCGAGTTAGCGATCGGATCGGAATAATCGAGCGCGCTGTGGCGGAGCTCGCGGATGACCGCCTTGACCCGGACCTTCGCAGTGAAGCGGAGCGCGTCGCGCACATGCTGGCAGGCTCGCTGGGGATGTTCGGTTTCATCTCTGCCGCCGATGCCGCCCGCCGCCTCGAGCGGGGGCTTGCGCATCCGACGATCGATTGGGCGCCCGCGCTGTCGGGGTTGCTGGCGAGACTGCGAGCCGACGTGCAGGGACCCGTGGTCCTGTGCGGGCGCCATCCTGATGACGAGGCGCACGAGGGGTCCCGCTGAGCTTCCCGGCATCGCGCTGTGGGCCCACGCCGAACGACCTACTCGGGCATTACAGATGGACCTCGTCGGTCAGTCTGGTTCCGAGCTTGTCCCGACCGCCAGTACCCGGCCCCGTCCGGCCTCCTTGGCGCGGTAGAGGGCGCCGTCCGCCGCGCGCGAAACCGCACCGAGATCGCGGCCGTCGAGCGGATACTCGCCGACACCGGCGCTGAAGCTGACCCGCAGCGTGCCGTGGCTGCCGGTGAACTCCTCCTCCTCGAAACGCGCGAGTGTCTCGGCGAGACGCTTGACGCCGTTCTGGGCGTTCATGCCGTACATGCCGACGATGAACTCCTCGCCGCCCCAGCGTCCGACGACGTCGTTGCCGCGAAAGTCGCGTCGCAGGTGCTCGCCGAGACGTCGCAGCACGCTGTCGCCGACGGCATGACCGTGACGGTCGTTGACGAGCTTGAAGTGATCGACGTCGAGCATCGCCACCGACAGGGGCTCCGAGAATCGATCCGCGAGCGTGGCGAGCTGCGCCAGACTCTCGTCCGACTTGGCTCGGTTGGACAGGCCGGTGAGATAGTCCGTCTCCGCCTGCGCGCGGTAGAGGCGGACGCGCTCAAGACGGTTGGCGACACGGTTGACGAGCTCGGGACCGACGATCGGCTTGGGGATGTAATCGTCCGCGCCCGCGTCGAACACCTCTTCGATCGTCGCCGCGTCGGTGTGCGCGGTCGCGAAGATCACCGCGAGGCCACTCCAGCGTGGGTCGTTGCGCACGGTGCGGCACAACTCGGGGCCGTTGACGATCGGCATGTCGACGTCGAGGATCAGCAGCTCGGGCGCCACCTGCTCCAGCGTGTCCCAGAAGCGGAGCGGGTCGGCGAGAGTGAAGACCTCGAGATCGTGTGGCTGCAACAGTGAGCGCATCGCGTCGAGTACGGCCGGGTCGTCATCGACTATCAGCACCCGCGTGGCCGACAGACGGTCGCGCGCGAGAAACTGCTCGGCGGCGTCCAGCACCTCGCCCGGCAGCAGCGCCTTGGACAGGAACGCGCGGCTGCCGCACCGCACCGCCTCGACCCGATCGGTGAATGCGCCCGTGCCGGTCAGCACGAGCACGGGAATCGAAGGCGTCGCCGCGCTCAGCTCCGACAGCAGCGCGTAGGCGTCCGTCATGCCCTCGGGCGGGAAGGTGAGATCGAGCAGCACGATCGCCGGCGTACGCTCAGAGCAAAGCGCCCGTGCCTCCTGTGGGCTGGCGGCCGAGTCGCAGCGCATGTCCCGCGCACTCGCCTCGGTGACGATCCGCTCACACAGCTCGCGGTCGTCGTCGACGATCAATACTTGCAACCGGTCATCGCCTACCGGCGACTGATCGGTGACCGCCGTCTGAGCGCCGGCCGGCGTGGTTTGTCGCGCGCCGTGGGGGGTCGGCGGCTCGCTCTGCAGCTCGCGATGGATGGCGGCGATGAGCCTCGACATATTCGACGCGCGCTCTGGCACTGGGTCGGCGAGCGCGAGCTCGAGCTCGCGTGCCGCCTCGGAGGCGCGGGTGAAGCCGAATGTCCCCACCGACCCGATCAGCGAATGCGCGGCGTGTTGCGCCCGAACTCTCAGCTGCTCGTCCAGCTCGCCCGCGGTCAATGCCGCTACGGCTCTCTCGATCAGGTCCGCGCGCTCCAGCACTCCCGCGCGATGCTGCCGCCAGAGGGTCCGCAGAGTGTCATCGGAGGATCTCGCGGTGTTGGTGTCGGCGGGAGGGGACATGATGGCTCTCAAGGAAGTCTTCGACAGCGGTCGGCATCTTGATGAGACGGGCAGCGTATGCTCGTTTGTTCAGTATGGTCCGCGCGCTCGTCACCGGAGCCTCCGGCTATGTGGGCAGCCGGCTGGTGCGTGAGCTGCAGGCGCTCGGCGATCCGGTCGGGTGCGTCGCGCGCGACCCGAGCCGGGTTAGCTTCGATCCGGCCGTCACGGTGCATCGCGCTGACATGCTCGACCCGAGCTCTCTGCGGGCGATCGGCGATGGCTACACGACCGCCTACTACCTCGTGCACTCGATGGGCCGTGGGGGCGATTCGGATTATGAGCAGCGTGACGCCATCGCGGCCTCGAACTTCGCCCGCTATGCGACCGATGCCGGCATCGACCGGATCGTCTACCTGGGTGGTCTTGGCGATCGTCCCGCGTCCCAACATCTGCGCTCGCGCCTGCGTGTAGGGGAGATCCTGCGCGAGCAGGGGCCGCCACTGACCTGGTTTCGCGCCGGCATGGTGGTGGGGGCTGGCTCGGAGAGTTACCGGACGCTCCGCTCGCTGGTCGAGCGCCTGCCGGTGATGCTCGCGCCGTCGTGGCTCGGCACGTCCACCCAGGCAATCGCCATCGCCGATGCGCTGCGCTATCTCGTCGAGGCGCCCCGGATAGGAGCGACGCGCGCCCGCGAAATCCAGATCGGGTCGGCGGAGATACTCACTTACGGTGAGATGCTCGACCTGATGGCCGACACGCTGGGGCTACGCCGCCGCCCACGCATCCCCGTGCCGCTGCTGACGCCCTGGCTCTCCTCGCATTGGATCGGGCTCATCACACCGGTCGACGCGGGCGTCGCGAGACCGTTGATCGAGGGACTGTCCACCGACACGACCGTCACCGACCCGTCGGGAATGGCGCTGTTCGATTTCCTGCCGAGATCCTTCGAGCAGGCGCTGCGCGAGGCGCTTGCCGAGGAGGGCTGATCTCATCGGCTCACTCTCGCCGTAACCTCAACAAGACGGCAGGCCCGTGCGTGCACACGAGCACGGAGTAAAGTCGTAGACCTGTCGCGATATAGGGAGGCTGAGACGATGACCGAGGATCAAGAACAGGCGGAGTGGAATGTCGCGGAGTGGCACGGCAAGCTGTTGGTCGATCGCTACGGCGAGAAGATCGGCAAGCTCGAGGACGTCTACGTCGACGTCGAGACCGACGAGCCACAGTTCGCCACCGTCAAGGAGGGCTTCATCGGCCGCCACTTGACGTTCGTGCCGCTCGGCGGGATCAAGGTCGGCCCCGATGGGCTGCAAGTCGCGGTGGCCAGGGAACAGGTTCAGGACGCGCCCAACATCGAGCAACATGGCGAGGAGCTCTCGCAGGCGGACGAGTCAGCTCTGTACCACCACTACGAGCTCAACTACACCCCTCCGAGCACCGAGAGCGGACGCCGGCTCGCCCGACGCTAGACGGACGGAGTCACGCCTCGCCGGACTCACTCCTCGTGTGATCAGATGGTTGCGTAACTTGGCTACCCGTCGATCGTCACGGGCGTCCCCGGGCCGATGCGGGCGGCCAGCCAGTCGATGCTTGCGGTGGCGACGCGGACGCAGCCATGCGAGGCGGCGGTTCCCAGCGTGCCTCCAAGATTGTCACGCCCGTGAATCCCGATCTGGCCCGGGCCGCCTTCGAATTCCTGCAACACGTTCGAGCGGGCGCTGAGAGCCAGCGCGTACGGGCCGCCGGCCTCGCCGGCCGGCATCTGGAGCGTCTCCTCGACAAAGAACCGGCCGGTCGGCGTGGGCGTCGAAGGCTTACCCACTACGGCCTGAAAGGATCTGGCCATGTGGCCGTTGCCGTAGACGCTCACCCGGCGGGCTGCGAGGTCGACCACGATCCGCCAGGGCGTCACGAGCGGGCGGGTGCCCTGCTGGGCGATCCAGCCGGTCGATCCGTTGGGGCGACCGGGAAGCATCACGTCAAGCCACCGCACCCCGCCGGGATCGATCGAGCGTGCGATCACGGGCAGGGTCGTCTGCTCGCCGGTGATCGGCCTACGCGCCGGCACGAGCGCGGACTGTGGGGAGCCGGCGTCGGGCGCCCGGTGGGCGCCGTGCGCGGTGAGCAGGACCGCGAGTTCCTGCGTCGCCTGTACGCGGGCTGTGTGGGGGGCGGCGCCGGCCGAGGGGACCGTGGCGCCGGTCACGCACGCCGCGGCGAGACCGCCGATCATCCAGCGCCCGAGCCGCCGTGGATACAGAGTCGCACCGGACGGGCGAAGCCGGGGGCGAGGGGATGGGGTGGTTGTCGTGTTCATAGTGCGCAGGCGGCTGGGCGACCCCACACGGGCCACCCAGCTTTGCCGAGCGTCGCTCATCCGGTGAACGAGCCGCGCTTGTTGGGGAGCGCCGGTCGCGCGGAGGAGCGCCTGTGCGTGTGGCGATGTTTGGCTGCGGCTCTCTTGGCCGCAGCCCGCTTCTTTGCCGCCGCGATCTGTCGTGCGGTTTTGTGGGTCGTCCCCGATCCGTTCGATGCCGACGGGGTGGTTGTGCCCGCGCTGCCGCCCGGGCCACCGGGGCCCGTGGTTGTTTCCGTGCCGCCGCCGCTGCCGGTTGCACTGGAGGGGCAGTTGGACGTGGTGATGGTGTTGGTGTCCAGGTTCACCGCGCCGGTTCGTGCCAGCAGCCTGCCGTGGATCGTGGCGGCGGTATTGGCGGTGATGGTCGCCGAGGCCATGATCGTGCCGACGAACCGGGTGCCCGTCCCCAGTGTTGCGGAGGAACCGACCTGCCAGAACACATTGCAGGCCTGCGCGCCGCCCACGAGCACGACGCTGGTGTTCGAACCGGTGATCAGCGTGGAGCCGATTTGGAATATGAATACCGCGTTGGGGTTCCCCTGCGCGTCGAGCGTGACGCTCCCAGATGAGAGCAGCAAGGAACTGCTGGCGTTGCGAACGCCCGGCAGGAAGACCTGACCGGCGAGGTCGGTTCCGGCCGAACCGTTGCTCGGACGGGAAGCGGCGTTGTTGTAGCCGGTGGTCAAGCTGTTCTTGGCGCCGATTGCCACGGCGTCGTCGATGTGCGTCTGACCGAGCACGTGCGGAGCGCCGGTGACCGAGGAGCCGGGACTCAGCCCCAGATCGCCGAACATTGTCGTGGGGCCTGTGTTGGTCACCGTGGAGCCGCCCAACACCGAAAAGCTTGCCGCCGATCCCAGGCCCACGGTCGCCGAGGCGCCCAGGGCGCTGCTTGCGAACAGCAGCGCGGACAGCAGTGCGAGTATTGGTATTCCGACTCGGAAGATCTTGCCGCTGGCCCGTGAGGCGGGACGTCGGCTTACTGCGAGGAAGTCGCCGGAAAGCGACTCATACGTCTGTGGGACGCCGCTTTGCATGGCGTCTCCTAACTGCGGCATTCAGATGACCGCGATAGAAGGGGAATGGCTCCCCGGTCTCTTCGACCTGTTCATGTGCTCGACAGGTCGTCGCCCTCGGGCTTAGTCAAGCATGCGCAACTCAACGAATGTCTAGCGAGCGGCTCGGTGGGTCGTCGGCAGCCGAGTCATATACACTGGCGGCTCTAGGTTCAATGGATCTGACCGATTTCGCGAAATGCTGTTAGGCTTAGAATTTGTCTAACTAATGAATGCCTTGCGGTTCTGGCCGCATCCCGTTACTGGACGGCCCTAGTGGGGAAGGCCGGCTGGTCGGTGTGACTGCAGCGACTGATCGCTCGGTTTCGATCGATGCGCAGGGTCTCTGCGCTCGCCTGCTGATCACGATCTTCGGATTGCTGCTCTACCGGGTGCTCTCGCGTTCGCGCAAACGGGCCTGGGGATTGGTCGGAGAGAAGACCGACGAGCTGGCGTATCGCGCCCTGCACGATCGGCTGACGGACCTGCCGAACAGAGGCCTGGTGCTCGACCGGGCCGAGCAGATTCTCGCTCGAGCGCGTTTGCAGGACGTTCCGGTGACAGCGCTGTTCGTCGACATCGACGGTTTCAGGCAGATCAACG
Organism: uncultured Solirubrobacterales bacterium; assembly: GCA_963708315.1. GTDB lineage: Bacteria > Actinomycetota > Thermoleophilia > Solirubrobacterales > Solirubrobacteraceae > Palsa-744. The sequence goes on from OY970204.1 coordinate 538,474, forward strand.
ACCGGTTCGGTCGTCAGGCTGGAGACGAGGTCCTGCGCCAGGTCGCGGCGCGACTGAAGACGATCCTGCGAGACAACGACACGGTCGGGCGTCTCGGCGGGGACGAGTTCGTGATGCTGGTGGACTCGCCGGGGCCGAATGCCATCCCCGAGCTCCTCGCCGAGCAGATCCTGGATGTGGTTCGCCAGCCGATCGAGTTGCCCGGACCGGCCCACCATTCGTCGGTCTCGGTGACGGCGAGCATCGGCATCGTGACCGGGCGCCCCGTCTCGGCCGAAGGCCTGATGGAAGACGCCGACCTGGCGCTGCACAAGGCCAAGGCCGCGGGCAAGGCAGGTTACGTCAAGTTTGAGTCCGCGATGCAGACCGCCGCGCAAGATCGCATACACCTGGAGATGGATCTGGCGGATGCGCTCGACGCCGAGGAGTTCTTCCTCCTCTACCAACCGATGCTGGACCTCGAGAACGAGCGGGTCGTGGGTGTGGAGGCGCTGCTGCGCTGGCGTCATCCCACAGGCGGCGTGATCGCGCCCGACGTGTTCATACCGCTCGCGGAGGGCAACGGATCGATCGTCCCGATCGGCCGCTGGGTGCTCGAAGAGGCGTGTACTCAGGCCGCCACCTGGCGCCGGAAAGGGCATCTCCTGAATATTTCGGTCAACGTCTCAGCTCGACAGCTCGAACGCAAAGAGTTCATCGAGGAGGTGCACACGGCGCTGCAAGACAGCGGCCTTGACCCGGCGACGTTGACCCTCGAGATCACCGAGACGGTCCTCATGCGCGAGCCGGAGGAGACCGCGCGTCTGCTCGCCGAGCTGAAGGCGCTCGGCGTGCGCATAGCCGTCGACGACTTCGGCACGGGCTACAGCTCCCTCGCCTACCTACGCCAATTTCCCGTCGATTCGCTCAAGATAGATCGCACCTTCATCACGGGTCTGGCGCTCTCGCGCGAGGCGCATGCGCTGACGCACGCGCTCATCCAGCTGGGCAAGGCCCTCGGCCTGCAGACGCACGCCGAGGGAGTCGAGCATCACAGCCAGGTCCGAGAGCTCCAGCGCGAGGGATGCGACCTCGCGCAGGGATTCCTGTTCGCCCGCCCGCTCACCCCCGAGGCGGTCGAGGGCTTCCTCGACGACATTCTGGGGCTAGCCGACGCCTTCGATGGGGACATGCCCACGCAGGGCGCTATGACCCTGTCAGATCGCGCTGGCGGAAGACCCGCAGCGCGGCGCTCGCGCAGAGCGCCGCGAGCGCGAGCATGATCGCGACTGCATAACGAACAGCTGGGGTCGCTATTCTTTACTGATGGCCGTAAATGTAAAGAAATCAAAGCGCGAATCCGGGCGCTCAGCAGGCCGTTCGCGGGTGTCGGGCAAGCATCAGATCACGATCCCAATCGCGGCTTTCAGCGAGGCCGGTCTGCGCGAGGGGGATGTCGTGCAGGTCAAGGCTCAGGGGCGGGGGCGCGTCTTGGTCGCGCGCGTGGACGACCTTCTCGATGAGTACGCGGGCTGTCTGAGCACAGGCGGGGAGCTCGGTCGCACGGTGCGTGGCCTGCGCGGGGAGTGGGATTGATCCTGCTCGACTCGACGGTCATCGTCGGCTTCCTGGACACCGACGATGCCCTCCATGAGGTCACCGTTGCTAAGTTCAAGGAGATCGTAGGCGCACATCCGCTCGTCGCCTCGGTCATCAGCTATGCCGAGGTCATGACCGGAATCTCGCTCGGACATCATGCCGAGGAGCATGTGGATGGCTTCTTCGACGCCTTCGTCAAGGCTCTCCTACCGGTCGACAGACCCGTCGCGGCGCGCGCCGCGACATTGCGAGGGAGCCGCAAGGCGCTGTCGATGCCCGACGCCCTGATCCTTGCCACGGCGGACCTTCACGGGGACGTCGAGACGGTGCTCTGCGCGGATGGCGACTGGCCGAAGATCACGGGACTCAACTGCAAGGTGGATTTGTTGGAAGTCTCTTCCGGCCCGAGATGAAGCTGATTGGGTGGGCCCTCGCCGCATGCGGCGAGGCCGGCAGGGTCGCATGCGACCCTGCCTCGGGGCCGCACATGTGCGGCCCCGCCGATGGCGCATGCGCCATCGGTAAGACGGGCCGCATGCGGCCCGTCTCGGGAGCGCGCATGCGCGCTCCCGCCTGGCGGCGCTTGCGCCGCCAGGGACAACATCAGCTTTATTTCCAAGCATGCGCCGTTCTCGCCGATTGCGCGCATGCGGCGCCACCAGGACACGCGATCGCGTAACTGGGATCATCGTGGCGCATGTCCGACACGCGCGAGCTCACTCCCAAGCAGTACGAGAAGGAGCTGCTGCGTCTACAGACCGAGCTCGTGTATATGCAGGAGTGGATCGTCGCCAACGGACAGCGGCTGGTGGTGCTGTTCGAGGGTCGCGATACGGCGGGCAAGGGCGGAGTCATCAAGCGCATCACCTCCTACCTGAACCCGCGCACATGCCGGGTCGCGGCGCTCCCCACGCCCGGCGAGCGAGAGCGCACGCAGTGGTACTTTCAGCGCTACGTTGCTCACCTGCCGGGCGCCGGGGAGATCGTGCTGTTCGATCGCAGCTGGTACAACCGCGCCGGAGTGGAGCACGTCATGGGCTTCTGTACGCAGGATGAGTACGAGGAGTTCCTGCGTTTCTGCCCCTCCTTCGAGCAGGCTCTGCAGAACGACGGGATTCTGCTCGTGAAGTACTGGTTGTCGGTCAGCGACGCAGAGCAGGAGCGGCGCTTTGAGAAGCGACTGTCGGACCCGCGCAAGCGCTGGAAGTTCAGCCCGATCGATCTGCAGGCCCGTGCTCGCTGGGTGGATTATGCCGAGGCGAAGGATCGGATGTTCTCTTATACCGACACGCAGGAGAGCCCCTGGTATGTGGTCGAGGCCGACGACAAGCGCACCGCACGGTTGAACCTCATCAGTCACCTGCTCTCGCTCGTGCCATACGAGCATCTCGACGAGGGCAAGTCTCCGATACTCCCGCCTCGTCAGGAGCGCGACTATCTGCGCCCGCCCATCCGGACCGAGCATCTGGTGCCGACGCGCTATACGGTCCGCTTGGGCTGAACCGCGCGAGGCAGACGGGCGCTGACTACGGTTCCATGCGCACCGGACTCCACGCTGAGTGTGCCGCCGGCAAGGGTAGCCCGCTCCTGCATGCCCGCCAGACCAAAACCGTGGTTCGTAGTCTCGGGATCGAAGCCGGCGCCATCGTCGCGAACTTCGATCGACAGCTCGCCGTCGGACTCTGTGATCGCCACCCGTACCCGGTCCGCCCGCGCATGCTTGGCGACGTTTGTGAGCGCCTCTTGGACCAGCCGGTAGACCGCGGTCTCGAGGTCCCCGTTCAGGCGGTCTTCGCCAGTCGGGGGACCGGGCAGGACGATCTCGCTGTCGATATCGAACCCGCTTTGCAGGTGGTGGCGCTCGAGCAGCGCCTCGATCGCGGTCCGCAGCCCGAGCTCGTCCAGCGCGGCCGGGCGCAGCTCGGTGATGATCGCCCGCAAGTTGCCGATCTCCTGCTCGATGTGTGCGACGGCTTCGCGCATCGCCTCCTGGGCGCGCTCAGGATCGTTGCGGCGCAAAGCGGAAGACAGCAACACTCGCAGGCCGCCCAGCCCCTGCAGCGTCTCGTCATGCAGCTCCCGCGCCCAGTGGCGGCGCTCGGCGTCCGCCGCTGCCAGCGAGCTGCGCAGCCGATCGGCCTGCACGCTCTGGGCCATCGCCACGGCGGTGGCAGCGCTCGCGGCGAATGTGCGCAACATCTGCTCGTCGTCCTCGCCGAACACGTCCCCGTCTTGGCCGCGATCGAACGCAGCCAACACGCCCAGCGCCTCCCCGCGGTAGACCATCGGCACGAGCAGCGCGGTATGCGCGTCGGACACTCCGAACTCGCTGGGGGCGGTCTGCAGCCTCGCGGGGACGTCGGTTATCCGTTCGGGGCGGCGATGCTCCAACACCTGCCCGGAGGTCGAATCGGCGATCGGCAAGCGCGCGCCGTGCATCTCGCGGACGTGCCCGGCGCTCGCCCGTACGACCAACTCCTGGCCGTCGCGAAGCATGATCACGAGGCTCCGGGCCTCCACAAGCGCACGCCCGCGCTTGACGATCAGCTCCAGTACGTGCTCGAGCGCGACCTCTCCGCCGATCGCCACTGCCACGTCGCGGGTCGCCTCGAGGCTCCGAAATGCCTTCTCGAGCTCGTCGCGACGGCGCTCGCTGGTCTCGAACACGCGTGCGTTGTCGATCGCGATTGCCGCCCAGTCGGCGAGGATCGTCGCGGCTTCCTCGTCGCGCTCGCAGAACTCGCCGCCCTGCTTCTCGGTCAGGTACAGGTTGCCCCACGCCTGCCCGCGTATCACGATCGGCACCCCCAGGAAGCTGTGCATCACGGGGTGTTCCGCCGGGAATCCGTAGCTGCTCGGATGCTGCCCCACGTCGGGCAGGCGCAACGGCCGTGGATGCTCGATCAGTACTCCGAGCACGCCACGCCCACGGGGCAGCGCTCCGATTGCACGGTGCGTCTCCTCATCCACGCCCGAGGTCAGGAACTGTTCGAGTTCAGAACGCTGGTCATTCAGGATCCCCAGCGCCGCATAGCGCGCCCCCGTGATCTCGCGCGCGGTCTCGAGCACGCGATCGAGCACGGCGCCCAGATCGAGCTCGGTCATCAGTGAACGCCCTACGTCCAGCAGGCGACGAATCCACGGCTCCTCGGAATTCGTCTTCATCCACCACCGAGCTTACTCCGTAGTTATTCCCATATAAGCCGGGTTTCTCGGCCGAGGTTTCGTTCTCGCCGCTACGCTTTGCATGCGATGGTGCAGTGCACGCATCTCGACCACGTCCACCTGACTCGCCTGCCCGAGGCGGTCGAGGGCTGTGAGGACTGCCTGGCAATGGGCGGGGAGTGGCTGCACCTGCGCATCTGCCTGGAGTGCGGGCACGTCGGCTGCTGCGACGACTCGCCCAACCGCCACGCCTCCGCGCACGCCGCTGGCTCAGAACATCCGATCATCCGCTCGATCGAGCCCGGTGAGGAATGGTCCTGGTGTTTCATCGATCAGACGGCGATGCTCATCGCTGGGATCGAGGGCGTGACCCGCATCCCACCCTCGCCGCTGCTGGGCTGATCGACCACCGGCGCGCTCACTGGACGCCCCGCCGAGCGGAGCTGCGGCGATACTGACGGCCATGGCATCCGCCGCTGCCACCACGAGCGTCGAGTCCTCCGCCGGCCGCACGGCGTGGGCGCGCAATCTCGGCGCACCGGTGCGGGACTTCCTCAGCACCGAGACTGGCGGTGCGGTGGTCCTGGTCGCGGCGGCGATCGTCGCACTCGTGTGGGCCAACTCGCCCTGGCCGCACTCCTATGAGTCGTTCTGGGGTACGCGTCTGTCGCTCAGCCTGGGCGGGCACGTGCTGTCTGGGAGCCTGCGCCAGTGGGTCAACGAAGGGCTGATGGCGCTGTTTTTTCTCGTCGTCGGGCTGGAGGCCAAGCGCGAGCTCGACCTCGGGGAGCTACGCGAGCGCAACCGCATCGCGATCCCGGTCATGGCCGCTCTCGGTGGCATGGCGCTGTGTGTGGGCATCTATCTGGCGATCAACGTCGGCGGCGCCGGTGCGGGCGGATGGGGCGCGGCGATGTCGACCGATACGGCGCTCGCCCTGGGCGCACTCGCGCTCGTCGCGCCGAGTAGCGCGACGCGGCTGCGCGTGTTCCTGCTGACGCTCGCGGTGGTCGACGATCTCGGAGCGCTCGTCGTGATCGCGCTCGCCTACAGCACCCACATCTCGCCGCTCGCACTCGTGATCGCGCTCGCGCTGTTCGCGGTGCTCGTGCTGCTGCGCTTCGCCGGGCGCTGGCGCGAGCCGGCGGCGGTGATCGTCGGGATCGGCGTGTGGCTGGCGATGTTCGAGTCGGGTATCGACCCGGTCATCGCGGGCCTCGCGATCGGGCTGGTGACGAGCGCCTACCCTCCCGAACGCGGGGATCTCGAGCGTGCCACCGAGCTGACGCGGTCGTTTCGCGAGCAGCCCACTCCCGAGCTCGCCTACCTCGCCCAGCGCGGGCTGACGTCGGCGATCTCGCCCAACGAGCGGTTGCAGTATCGGCTGCATCCGTGGACGAGCTTCATCGTGGTGCCGCTGTTCGCGCTGGCCAACGCCGGGATCCACGTCGACGCGCACGTGCTCTCGGGCGCGCTCAGCTCACCGGTGACGATCGGAATCGTGCTCGCCTACGTGCTCGGCAAGCCCCTGGGCATCCTCGGCTCCTCCTGGCTGGGCACACGCCGGCTGTTGGGCGGCGGCCGGACCAAGCTCGCCGTCACCTGGCCCGGACTCGCGGGGACCGGCGCGGTCGCGGGGATCGGGTTCACGGTGTCGCTGCTGATCGCCGATCGCGCGTTCGGCGGCGAATTGCTGGCGCAGGCCAAGCTCGGCATCCTCGCCGCGGCGATCATCTCCCCGCTCGCCGCCTGGATCGTGTTCCGGCTGATCGCCCGCGTCCCCGCGGCGGTGCGCGCTCGCCAGCTCGGGCGCACGGCCGAGCAGCTGATCGATCTCGCCGAGGACGTCGATCCCGCGCGCGATCACATCCGCGGCGCCCCCGACGCGCCGGTGACGCTCGTCGAGTACGGCGATTTCGAGTGCCCTTACTGCGGGCGCGCCGAGCCGGCGATCCGCGAGCTGCTGTCGGAGTGGGGCGACGATCTGCGCTACGTCTTTCGCCATCTGCCGCTCAGCGACGTGCATCCCTGGGCCCAGCTCGCCGCCGAGGCAGCCGAGGCCGCCGGTGCGCAGGGAGCGTTCTGGGGGATGTACGACATCCTGCTCGCCCATCAGGGTGAGCTCACGCCGGGCAGCCTGCGCCGCTACGCCCTGGAGCTCGGTCTGGACGGCGAGCGGCTCACCGAGGAACTGCGCCGGCGCGCCCATGCGGCACGGGTCAGCGAGGACGTGGCCAGCGCCGACGCCAGCGGCGTTTCGGGGACACCCTCGTTCTTCATCAACGGACGCCGCCACACGGGCGTCTACGACGTGGCGACGCTCAGCGCGGCGGTGCGGGCGGCGCGGGCTCGCGTCGCGTCCGCACCGCAGCACGCCTGAGGCTCAGGCCTGCTCCGGCGCGCTCATCAGCGCAAGCGGGAATGTGAGACCCGCCGAGCGGCGCACGGTGGCGATGCGCCGTCCCGGTTGCACAGCCGCGCGGGCCGTACCGGCGTGGGGTCCGAACATCTGCACCGTCCGATCGAGGTCTTCCACCAGTACCGCCAAACCCCAGAACCGCGCCGAACCGTCGCGTCCTCCGCTGCGCTCGATCGCCTCCTCGGGCACCTGGATCAGCTCGAGGATCTCCGCGCCGAGACGAAAGAACGCCTGTCGCGGAGCGCCCGCGGGGGTGGGCTGCTCGCGTATCCGGCGCAGATCCAGTCCGGCGTCTCTCAACAACCCCACGCTGCGGTCCAGAACCGGGGACATCGCGACGACGTGATCGATCGCCACGACCCCGTTGGGGTGGGCCGGCGCAGCGTCCGGCGGGGGCCGGCGGGAGACCGTCGTGGCAAGCCCGTCGAGCTCGACGCCGGCGAGATCGCGCAGCGACCACCCCACGATTCCCCGCACGGAGGCGTCGGCAAGGAATCGCAGTCGTACCCGACCGAGCTGGCAGCATCCGTCTGAGACGGCGAAGCCGAGCGCCGCCCAGGCCGCGCCGTCGTCGGCCAGGAGCAGTTCGTCGATCGTCGGCACGGGCATGGTTGTTGGGTAAGTATCGGCGACCGCGCCCCTCAGATCACGGCTGCCCCTCTGCGGTCACCGTCGCCTCGGCCCTGTGATGCGTCCTCAGGTCACTGTCTCGAGGCCGATCTCAGCGCCCGGGGGCGATAGCCTGTCGCTCGTGATGGCGGACGATCCGCTGCGCCTGCTGGAGAGGTGGCTGGTGCAAGCCAAAGCCGAGCGGGTCCCCGAGCCCGAGGCGGTGGCGTTCGTGACCGTGGGCGAGCGCGGGCGCCCGTCGGCGCGAACGGTGCTGCTCAAGCGGGTGGAGCGCGATGCGCTGCTGTTCACGTCGGCGCTGTGGACGCGCAAAGCGCGCGAGCTCCAGTCCAACCCGCACGTGTCGCTGCTGTTCTACTGGCCGACCGTCGGGCGCCAGGTGCACGTCGCGGGGCGAGCCGTGCTCGCCGAGCGCGCGCTGGCGGTGGAGCTGTTCTCCGAACGGGACCTGTCCCATCGTGTGCAGACGCTCGTATCCCGCCAGGGCGAGCCGATCGAGGACATCCAGCCGCTGCGCGATCGTCACGCACATCTGATGAACGTGCTGGAGGCGCCACCGGAGTGCCCATCGGACTGGGGCGCGATCCGCGTGCTCCCCGACGCCGTCGAGTTCTGGAGCCAGGCGCCGGATCGCATGCACGAGCGGCTGCTGTATGAGCGCGCCGGTGAGCGCTGGAGCGAGTCGCGCCTGTCGCCTTAGAACCTCGGGCAGGCGCCTGCTCACGCCGGCTTCGCCCGTCGGTCTGCCCGGAGCGCGACGAGTTCCACGAGCGCGCGGGCGTGGCGCTCGATGGCGCCCCAGTTCTGGTCGGACTGGCTGATCTCGTCGACGATCCGCTCGGCGAGATCGGCGGCGCGTACGGTCATCTGTTCATGATTTCCCATCGTCGGCCCTCCTGTGAGCGAACACATGTTCGCCATCGACTGTAGGACCGGTGGGCGGCAGGCCGGCCTCGATCGCAGGCTTGTTCGCCTCTGGGCACAAAGAAGTCACGCTCTCGTCACACCTGTGCGAGCCCCGCGAAGCGGCAGGCCGGGGGTGGGCGTGCGGATCGCCGAGCGAGCGCGCCGTCATCGAGGGTCGCGCGGGATCGCGACCCCTCGTCTGCCGCCGCGCCGGCCTTGGTCTCGCGGTCGCGGCTAGGGCGTCAGACGGACCGGCAGCGTCTTGAGTTGGTTGAGAAAGACCGACTCCACGATTGTCGGGGCGTCGTCCAGCTCCATCGCCGGGAAACGAGCGAGCGTCTCCTCGAACAGGACGCGCAGCTCCAGCCGCGCCAGCGCGGTGCCTAGGCAAAAATGGCGGCCGCCGGCGCCGAACGCCTGGTGCTCGGTGCTGCGGCGGACGTCGAAGCGATCTGGCTCGGAGTGGCAGGTCTCGTCACGGTTGGAGGAGACGTACCACATGACCACCTTCTCGCCCTCTTTGATTTGCCGGCCGTTTAGCTCGGTGTCGCATGTGGCCGTGCGGCGGAAGTGGGCGAACGCGGGGAACATCCGCAGTGACTCCTCGACCGCGCCGGGGATCAGCTCAGGATTGGCCAGCACCAGCTCGCGCTGGTCGGGGTTTTCGATCAGCGCGCGCATGCCGCTGCAGTAGGTGGCCTTGGTCGAATCGTTGCCGGCGGCGACGAGCAGGAAGAAGCCCATCACGATCTCGTGCTCCTCCAGGCGCTCTCCATCCACCTCGGCGTGCACGAGCACGCTCGTCAGGTCGTCCGTAGGGCGCTCGCGGCGCTCGGCGATGAGCGCGCCGCAGCGCTGGAAGATCTCAGCGACCCCCGCTTCGACCCCCGCCTGAGGGCTCTCGTGGGGGTTCAGGTCGGGGTCGCCGGCGCCCAGCATCATGTTCATCAGGCGCGCCCACACCTCGTCCTCCTCGGGCGGGATGCCCATGAAGCTGCCGATCACGCGCGAGACCACCGGCTGGGCGACGTCGGCGACCAGGTCGCACGTCTCCCGGGCGGGCGGGCCTTTCAGTCGGTCGAGCGACTCCACCACGATCGACCGCACAGCGTCTTCGTGGGCGGCGATCCGCTTGGGCGTGAAGCCGGCCTGAAAGAGGGCCTTGATGCGGTCGTGCTTGGGGGGGTCCATGCCGATGAACATCGCCCGCGAGAGCTCGATCGGCAGACCGATGTTGGCGGCCGTCACGCCCCCGAGTTCGGAGGAGTAGGTCTGCCAGTCGCGGCTGACGGTACGGATGTCCTCGGCGGTGGTCACCGACCAGTAGCCGGGCTCCTCGGGAAATTCGGTGATGGTCTCGGTCCAGTGCACAGGGCACTCCCTGCGCATGCGCGCGAACAGCTCGTTCGGCACGCCGTCTTCCCAGACCTCGCGCTCGGTGAGGAGCACGTCCTCTAGGTCGCTGCTGTCTACCGCCGCCATCGGGGCCTCCAAGCTCGCTGTCCAGGGGTGTCACGATCTTACCGGGCGTAGGTCGCAGTGACGAGGCGCCAGCCGAGATTCGACGAGGAATCGTCTCCGGGGACGCTCTTAAGGCCCGACAGATCGGAGTTTGGATTACCGATGTTGGGGAAAGGAGGACACCATGGACAGGGTGACGCTCGGAAGGACCGGCCTGCAGGTGACTCCGATCGCCTTCGGCACCTGGCAGCTGGGCGGGGATTGGGGCGACTACGACGAACGCGAGGCGATCGCCGCGATCAGGCGTGCACGGACGCTGGGCATCAACCTGTTCGACACCGCGCAGGCTTACGGGTTCGGCGTCTCTGAGCGGTTGCTCGGCGAAGCGCTGCACGACGAGCTGCGCGCCGACCGCGAGGAGATCGTGTTCGCCACCAAGGGCGGACTGCGCATGGACTCAGAGCAGGGTCTCGTGCGCGACTGCAGCCCCGCATGGCTGCGCCAGGGCGTGGAGGGGAGTCTGCGCAACCTCGGGGTCGAGCGGATCGACCTCTATCAGGTGCACTGGCCCGACCCGAACGTGCCCTTCGCGGAGACCGGGCTGGTGTTGGACGAACTGCGCGATGAGGGCAAGATCGCCCATGTGGGCGTGTCGAACTTCAGCGCCGAGCAGATGGCCGAGCTCGACCGCGCTTGTGCGGTGGAGGCGGTTCAGCCTCCGTATCACCTGTTTCGCCGGGAGATCGAGCGCGACGTGCTGCCCTTCGCGCGCGAGCACGACATCGGCGTGCTCGTGTATGGGCCGCTCGCGCACGGCCTGTTGACGGGGGCGATGGATGCGGACACGACTTTTGCGCAGGACGACTGGCGCAGCGGCAGTGACCTGTTCGAGGGGGAGGCGTTCGCGCGCAACCTGCAGACGGTGGCCGAGCTCGAGCGGTTCGCGAGCGCGCGCGAGTGCAGCGTCAGTCGCTTGGCGATCGCCTGGGCGCTGGCCAACCCGGCCGTCCACGTCGCGATCGTGGGCGCCCGCAGCTCTGCTCACATCGAGGACAGTCTGGGCGCTCTCGAGGTCGAACTGAGCGATCGGGACATGCGCGAGATCGACACGATCATGGCCGGGTCGGTGCCGGTCGCCGGTCCGACCCCGGAGGGTGTGTGAGGTCCGCCGGCTGAACGCCGCCGCGCTCGCCCCACCAGTCAGTACCCGCCCAGTCGTCCGCGCCCCACCAGTCAGTACCCGCCCAGTCGTCCGCCGTGGGGGCCGGAGATCGTGCGGCGCAGGCGCTGGACACGGCGCAGCTCCTGCACGTCCTCGTCCGTGGAGGGAGGCGCCGCGGCGGGGTCGGTTGCGCCAAGCAGTTCGGGTGCAAGGCGGTTGCGCACGAGCTCGCCGGCTACCTGATCGACGCGCTGGGCGCTCGCGCCGGGACGTGAGCTGACGATGCGCTGCAGGCGTGTTCCGGCGAACAGCAGCCCGACGCCGTCATCCAGCGACCAGCCACCGGGCAGAGCGCCGTCGCGGACGGCCGCGAGCCACACCGGCAAGCGCTCGGGCTCGCCGTCGGCGTGAACGGTGAGCGATCCCTCCAACAGGCCGAGCCCGGCAAGCGGCTCGGGTTGGCCGCTGGAGCGGGTGATGCCGCCTTCAAACCAGCACATCGCCCCGGCCGAGATGCCCGCGAGCACGATCCCTTGCCGCCAAGCCGAGATCAGCAGGCGGTCGAGATCGTGGGCGCGCCAGATCGCGAGCAGGTTGCGCATCGAGCCGCCGCCGACATAGAGCACGTCCTGAGAGAGGACGATCTCCGCCAGGGGCCGGCGCAGCTCGTGCAGGCGGAACAGCGAAAGGTGCTCGGCGACGCAGTGGCGGTCGGCGAAGCGCGCGTGAAACGCGGCGATCTGAGCCGTGGTGTCGCCGGAGGCGGTGGGTAGGAACAGGATGCGCGGCTCGCGCGTTCTCGCCGACGTGCGCGCGGGGGCAAGCGAGAGGACGAAGTCATCGAGCAGCGGGTTGGAAGGCTCCATCGTGAACCCGCCGCCGCCCATCGCGAAGATCAGGCGTTGCTCGGGGGGCGTAGCCTCGGGCGTGCTCACGCGGCTGCGCCGATGGGCTCGCGGGCTAGGGCCCCGGGTGATGTGGATTTGGACTTCACGGGCTCAGAGGAGGATCCGGGCGTGGGGTCGATCGCGCCTGAGAGCCCGAAGTTCGGGTCGGAGTCCAGCTGGGTGACCTCGAGTGGGACCTCTACGACCGAGTCACATGCTGGCTCCACGCGGTAGGCGCGGCCCTCGCGCCGCGAGCTCACGGCGCGCTCGAGCAGCGTGCCGCGAAAGTGCAGCGCTACGCCATCATCGGCGGCGAAGCCGGGGCGCATGCCGGCGGCGACGAAGCGGTGGTACTCGGCGCGGCGGGTGGGCTCGGCGTCGTAGTGCACGCAGTTGGAGTAGGGCAGCAGCCCGAGGCCGCGCACGCGCCGGGGGGCGCCGTGGAAGGCGGACAGCGATTCGGCGAACCAGCACAGCGACCCGGCGGAGGGTCCGCACAGGACGATGCCCCGCCGCCAGGCGCGGCGCAGGACGGAGTCAAGGCCATGCGCACGCCAGGCGCCGAGCATCGAGACGACGTTACCGCCGCCCACGTAGATGAGGTCCTGGGCGAGCAGATGGGTGGCGAGATCGTCCTCGACGCCGCCGACGCCCTGGTCGCGGCGAAACAGCGACACGTGCGAGGCGTCGCAGTGCGCGGAGAAGCGACGGTAAAAGCGCACTACGTAGTGGTCGGCGTCGCCGGAGGCGGTCGGCAGGAAGCACACCCGCGGGCGCTCTGAGGCGGTGAGCGAGAGGATGTAGTCGTCGAGCAGCGAGGAGTCTTTCTCCATCGAGAACCCGCCGCCGCCGAGGGCCACGATCTGGGGGGTGCGGCGGGGGGATCGTCGGGAGGGTCGCATCGCTGATCTCGCAGTGTCGGTGCGTCGAGTAGTGCCTATCCCATGCTTGTGAGAGCTTGCCGTATGCGGGCTTGGGGCCGGTATGGACCGGCGTCGGAGATTCGGCGCCGCCACGATGGACACGCGCCCATAGAGGCGTTCAGCAAACAATTAGGTTGTTAACACGCTGCTCCTACGGCGGGCGGTGATGCTGCCCGGCATGAGCGCACAAGAGCAGTCTTATTTGGGGGTAACCCATAAGCCGAGATCCTCTACAGCCCTGCCGGCGCCGGTTACCGCAGTCGCCGGCTCCGCCAGGCTGCAATTGGCGGCGCTACTGACCCTCGCGGGTGGGCTGAACCTGTGGGCGTTGAGTCGCAATGGCTGGGCCAACACCTACTACAGCGCCGCGGTACGCTCGATGAGCTCCAGCTGGCATGACTTCCTGTACGGCGCGATGGACCGGGCGGGGGTGATGACGGTCGACAAGCCGCCGCTGGCGCTGTGGGTGCAGGCGCTGTCGGTGCGGGTGTTCGGATATCACCCCCTGAGCATGCTCGTGCCCCAGGCGTTGATGGGGGTGGCGAGCGTCGCGCTGGTATATGACCTGGTCGGGCGGCGCTTCGGCCGGCTCGGCGGGTTCATCGCAGGGCTCGCGCTGGCGCTCACGCCGATCGCGGTGGGCGTGTCGCGCCACAACAATCCCGACGCGCTGCTCGTGCTGTGCTGCGTGGCGGCGGTGTGGTGCGCGGTGCGCGCATTGGATTCGGAGCCCACCCACCCGCGCGTGTGCTGGCTCGTGCTGGCGGGCGTGTGCGTGGGGTTGGGCTTCGAGACGAAGATGGCGGTCGCGCTGATGGTCGTCCCGGGGATCGTCGCGGCGTGGCTATGGATCGCGCCGCACGGGCGCAAACGCGCGCTGGGCGAGTTGCTGGGCGCGGGCGGCGCGATGGCGCTCGTCGGCGGCGCGTGGCCGGCGCTGGTCGAACTGACCCCGGCGGCGGACCGGCCGTGGGTGTCGGGCACGAGTAACAACACGGTGTGGCAGCTGATCAGCGAATACAACGGCGCCGGGCGACTGGACGGTCAGACGGGCGGGCCCGGCGGGGCGGGCGGGCTCCAAAACGGGGGCGGGAGCATGTTCGGCGGCACGCCCGGGCCGCTGCGGCTGCTGAACTCGGCGCTCGGTGGGCAGGCGGGTTGGCTGCTGGGGTTTGCGCTCGTGAGTGGGGTGGCGGTGCTCCTAGCGAGCCGGCTGCGGCGCGGCGATGCGCGCAGTGGCTGGCTGATCGCGGTCGGCGGCACGTTCCTGGTGGTCGCGTTGGTGTTCAGCGAGGCGAAAGGCATCTTCCATCCCTACTACGTCTCGCTGCTGGCGCCCTTCGCGGCCGCGCTGACGGGCGCGGGCGTGGCGCAGCTGCGCGCGGGCGGACGTCAGGCGCGGGTGCTGGCGTCGCTGGCGATCATCGCGGGCGTGGCGTGCGAGGTCGTGGTCTTGCACCAATATCCCGGCCAGCTCCAGTGGCTCGTGCCGGCGCTGATCGTCGTGGGCGCCGGCGCGGCGATCGCGTTGTTCCTCGCCGGCGATCGGGCGATCCGCACGGCGGCGCTGAGTTGTGGCGTGGCGGCGTTGCTGATCGCTCCGGGCGTGTGGGCGGTGGACACGCTCGGCTACGCGACCAGCGGGACGTTCCCCGCAGGTGGGCCGCAGTCGGCTTTGACTGCCGGTGGCGGTCCGGGCGGTGGTTTTGGAGGACGCGTGCCGGGAGCCTCCGGCGCCGGCACGGGGGGTGTGCCGCTGCTCGGCGGTGGTGGCCGCGCCGCCGGCGCGGGCGGCGCCGGTGAAGGGCCCCCGCCACCACCAGGCGCGGGCGGCGCGGGCGGCGGGGGCGTGGCGCCTCCCGGAGCGGGAGCTCCCCCGGCCGGGCTCTCCGGAGCGGGCGCCTTCTCCAACGGCGCGCCCTCTGCGGGGTCCTCCTCTGCGGGCGGCCCGTCGGGCGCCGGTCCGGGCGTCGGGTTCGCCGGCGGCGCCGGCGGGCCGGTGGGCGCGTCGCTGGGCAACAGCCGGACGATTACGGCGGCGATCGCCTACGCGAAGGCGCACGGCGGCGGCACGGTGGCGGTGTCCAGTCAGTCGAGCGCGGCCACGATGATCGTTGACAGCGACGCCGAAGTGGCCGGGATCGGTGGGTTCTCCGGGCGCGAGAGCGACGTGAGCGTTGCGTGGCTGGCGGGCGAGGTGAGCCGCGGACAGATCCGTTGGGTGCTCGCCGAAGGGAGCGGTTCGAGCGGCCCACGGCTCCCGGGCGATACCCGCCAGGGGTCGCGCAAGGCGATGGCGGCCGTGACGCGGGCGTGCACGAAGGTGACGCTCTCCTCGAGCGCGACCGCCGGGGAAAGCCGGGTCGCGGGCGGGCAGGGCGGCGAAAGCGCGCTGTATGACTGCCAGGGGCACGCAGCGGCGCTGGCGTCCGGGGCGTAAGAATCACTCCCTTGAGAGTGCTGGTGGTAGACGACGACCGCGCGGTGCGCGAGGCGCTGCGCCGGGCGCTGACGCTCGCCGAGTATGAAGTGCAAGAGGCCGCGGACGGCGAGCAGGCACTTGAGCTGGTCGTGCAGGCCGTCCCCGACGCGGTCGTGCTGGACGTCGGACTGCCGGGAATCGATGGGCTGGAGGTGTGTCGGCGGCTGCGGCGGCTGGGCAACCGGGTGCCGATCCTGATGCTGACCGCGCGGGATGCGGTGTCCGACCGCATCGACGGGCTGGACGTGGGCGCGGACGATTACATGGTCAAGCCGTTCGACGTGGGTGAGCTGAAGGCGCGGATCCGCGCGCTGCTGCGGCGCAGCGGGCCGGAGGCGGAGAATCCCGAGGCGCTGTCGTTCGCGGAGGTGCGACTCGACCGGGGACGCCACGGGGCAGAGGTGAACGGTGAGTTCGTGGAGCTGACGCGGACGGAGTATCAGCTGTTGGAGTTGTTGATGCTGAACCCCAAGCAGGTCCTCGCGCACAGCCTCATCTACGACCGCGTGTGGGGGTATGACTTCGGCCCGGCGTCGAATGCGCTGCGGGTGTACGTGGGGTATCTGCGGCGCAAGCTGGAGGGAGCCGGCGCGCGGCAGTTGATCTATACGGTGCGGGGGGTGGGGTATGTGCTGCGCGAGCCGTCGTGACCTACTCATGCTCTGCGATGGCCTGTCGCTGTGGCATCGTGGTCGCTCCGCGAGCGGCGATCGGCGCTTGTCCTGTGATCGGTTTTGCGGTCGCGTGCGCAGTACCGAGCTGTGAGCCTGCGCACACGCATAGCCGCGGTGGCGGGGGTGTCGGTGGCGCTGGCGGTGTTGGCGGTTGCGGTGGGGCTGTATGTCGCGGTCAGCACCGATCTGCGAGGCGAAGTCGACACGGGGTTGCGTGAGCGAGCGCGCCCTTTCGCTCAGCCGCCGCCCGGTGGCGGAGGCGGCGGCGTGCAGGGTGGCGCCGAAGGCCCGGGTTCTGTGCCGCTGTTCGGAGGCGAGACGCCGCCGGCCGGCGGACCACCTCCGGGTGGTGAGGTTGGGGTGGGTCCTGGCGGCCTGCCGAGCAGCGTTCAGCCAGCGCCTTTCGGTGGCGCCTCCGGGTATGTCCAGTTCCTCGGGGTGCACGGCGCGGTGCACGTGCCGGGAGGGCAGGGGCCGTCGCCGGCGAGGATTCCGGTCACCGCACACGACCGGGCGATCGCCCGGTCGGGAAGCGGGAGCTCGTTGACGGACAGGACGGTGAGAGGTACGAAGCTGCGGGTGCTGACGCAGGGGCTCGACCGATTGGGAATCGGCCAGCGTGGCGCGGTGATGGTCGCGCGACCGCTGAGCGAGGTGGACAGTGAGCTGAACCGCCTCGTGCTGATCTTGGCGATCGTCGGCGCGGTCGGTATCGCGTTGGCGGCCGGGCTGGGAGCGCTGGTGGCGCGGGTGGCGCTGGCGCCGGTGAGGCGGTTTACGACGCGCACCGAGACGCTGACGGAGGCAGGCGCGCTGCGCGGCGCGAGCCTAGATCTGTCGCGGCGGTTGGAGGTCGAGGGCAAAGACGAGCTGGGCCGGTTGGCCGATAGCTTCAACCGTACGCTCGACGCGCTGGAGCGCTCCGTGCAGGCGCAGCGCCGGTTGGTGGCCGACGCAGGGCATGAGTTGCGCACCCCGATCGCGAGCCTGCGCGCGAACATCCAGGTGTTGGGCGAAGCGCAGCGTTTGCCGGCCGTCGAGCAGGCGAGTTTGAGGCAAGACATCGTGGGCGAGCTGGACGAGTTGACGGCGCTCGTGGCCGACGTTGTGGAGCTGGCGCGGGGAACCTCCTCGGAAGGTCGACAGCCGGATGAGGTGCGGCTGGATGCGATCGTGCGGGCGGCGATCGAGAAGGCGGCGCGGCGGGGCGATGTGCTGTTCGAGCAGCGACTGGAGCCGACGGTCGTGACCGGGCAGGCGGAGCGGATCGATCGGGCCGTGAACAACCTGCTCGATAACGCCCGCAAATGGAGTCCGGACGGAGGCCTCGTGGAGGTGGCGCTCAAGGATGGCGTGTTGAGCGTGCGCGACCACGGGCCGGGGTTCGACGAGCAGGACGTGGCGCATGTGTTCGACCGCTTCTACCGCGCCGACGGCACGCGCGGGCTGCCCGGCTCGGGGTTGGGGCTGGCGATCGTGCGCCAGGCCGCCGAAGCCTGCGGGGGCTACGCCGAGGCGGGTAACGCAGAGGGGGGCGGGGCTTTGTTGCGGGTCAGTTTTGGGCCGCGGGCTGGGTTTTCGGCGATTGGGGGGTGAGGGTGCATGCGACCGGGATGAGCCATCGAGCACGCACCTCTGGCGTTGGCGCGCATCCCCGATCATGATTCATATATTCTCAACGCTCCGTTATCGGATCGGTTCCGGTAGCGGGTATCGGATGGTCCTGTGGGTAACGGAGACGGAGGGAGCGTGGCGAGCGTGAGATCGGCTGGTCGGAGCGGTGTTTTGCGGTTCAATGGCGATGGTCTTTGGCGAGGGCCGACTTGCGTTGTGGGCGTGCTTCTCGCCCTGGCGCTTACGTTCGGCTTCGCCGCGAGCGCCTCAGCTGCCGGAACGGGTTCGATCGAAGGCTTCGTGACCGAACTCTCCTCGCCCCATGCCGCGATCGAAGGCATCGAAGTTTGCGCGTCTCCGGCGAACTTCGAAGAAGAAGGAGTGTTCGCCGAACACTTTGGCTGCGCGAAGACGCAGGAGGGCGGCAAATATACGATCGCGGGACTGGCAAGCGGTGAGTATGACGTCGAATTCTTGTCGCCCGCCAACAGCAAACTCAACTTTGCCGCCCAGTACTACGACGCCAAGACCTCATTCGAAGAAGCGACTCCCGTATCGGTGAGCGGAGGGGGGACCACCTCCGGGATCGACGCGGAACTCGAAGAGGGCGGATCGATCGCGGGCACGGTGACGCGAGCGTCGAATGGGACGCCGATCGCGGGCATCGAAGTCTGTGCGTTTTCGATCACCGTCGAAAGCTTTGGATGCGCGACGAGCGAAGCGAACGGCGAATACACGGTCGTCGGATTGAGGGGAGGCGCGAAATACGATGTCGAATTCTCATCGCCCACTCAGGGCGGTCTCAACTTCGTCACCCAGTACTACAACGGCAGACCGTCGCTCCAAGAAGCGGAAACGGTGTCGGTTTCCACCGGCGACACGACATCGGGCGTCGACGCGAAACTCGAACAGGGAGGGTTCATCGCGGGCCGGGTGACGGATGCCTCGACGGGCGCCGCGCTCGACCACGTGCTCGTCTGCGCGGTCACCGAAAGTGGCTCGCTGGAGCAATGTACCGGGACGGACGCGAACGGCGAATACACCTTGCCGGCGCTCGCGAGCGGGGCCCACAAGGTCGTGTTCCTTGCCGCGGAATACACCACTCAGTACTACGACGACAGTCCCTCGCTCGCCGGCGCTGCGGCGGTCATGGTGTCTGCAGGTGAGACGATGTCGAGAATCGACGCAGCACTGCAGCCGATCGTGGCGAAAACCAAAAAAGGAGTCTCCACGGGTCCGCCGCCTCCGCCCCGGTTGCCAATCACACCCGTCCTCGTGACGCCGCCCACGCCGCTGATCGAAATCGAGGCCGCGAAGATTCTCGTGACTGGGCGATCGGCGCGGGGATTGCAGCTTGCCTGCGCCGGCGCGAGCTGCCAGGGCTCGGTCGAGCTGACGATACAGGTAGCAGTCAAGCGCCACAAGGGCGGCAGAACCGTTTCGCACAAGCAGACGCTCGTCCTCGCCAAGGGCACGTTCTCGATCGCGGCAGGCCAGAGCTCACCGGTCGTTCTCCATCTCACCGCAGCTGGGCGCAAGCAGCTTGCGCACGTCAAGCGCCACCCGCTCAGGGCCAAGCTCACACTCTCCTTGATGGATGGGGCGGCGCAGGGTCAGTCGGTGCTGGTGCGGTGAAGGCCAGAGGAAGTAGGGTCACGACAGCGGGGTTTGGGGATCAGGGCGAGGCGTGCAGGCGTTGGTGAGCAAGTTCGTAGACGGTTGAGGCGTTGGACTCGGGCGGGTGGTGTCGTACGCCGAATGCGATGTATTCCAACCGCAGCTTCTCCTCGGCGCGCACGACTTCGAAGATCATGCCGAACCTACCGACGGGCGGCGGCAAGTAGACCTTGACGCAATTGGGCAAGATCGTCCCATCGGGGCCTTCGTCCTGAACTTGACGGAGTTCCTCGACCGGTACCCCATCTCGCTCGTACCTGTCGCGAGCGGTCTCCGCTGCGGCACGGCCACTGCTGCCCGCGCGCGCGATGTCCTTGTCCCAGGCATCGCTGTCGAACCGTGCCGACAGTACGAGCGGCGTGTCGTTCACGGCTCAGCCCTCGTCGTCAGGAGGGAGCATGTGAGGCCCGTACTCGGCAAGGAATCTCTTCCACTCGCGCTCGGTGAGGCTGCGCGAGCTACCGCGCGCGCGGATCGCCTCGGCGGAGGTGTCTGGCACGAGGATGAGTCGCCCATCGGGCCGGCGATCCTCGACCACATAGTCTCCGGCGATGTCGCCGCTGAGCGTTACGTGGGCCTGTTTGCTCACGATTTGCATGATGGCACGCCAGGCTACGCGCGACTTGGGACGGTATTTTCGGGGCCGGACCCGCCGCCTGTGCCGCATGCGGCACAAACCTCCCCATGGGGATAGTCTGGTGCGATCCCATCGATCCGGCCGGCCACGCGCGCGGTCAACCGTGGAGGAGGCACCATGGACCTGACGTTCAGCGAGCCCGAGATCGCGTTCCGTGACGAGCTGCGCGCCTGGTTTGCGGCGAATGACGCGGGCGCCGAGCCCGACGGCGGCGAAGAGGTCAAGAACGCCTGGCGGCGTGACTTCCAGCGCCGGCTTGCCGAGGGCGGCTGGGCCGCCGTGCACTGGCCGCGCGAGTATGGCGGGCGCGGGGCGACGCTGACCGAGTCGGCGATCTTCTTCGAGGAGCTCGGCCGCTCAGGCGCTCCGTTGCCGATCAACGTGCTCGGGTTGCTGCTCGCCGGTCCGACGATCATGACCTGGGGCAGCGACCGCCAGAAGGAGCGCTACCTCGCTCCGATCCTGACCGCCGATGAGATCTGGTGTCAGGGCTTCTCCGAGCCCGATGCCGGCTCGGATCTGGCCGGTCTACAGACGCGCGCCGTGCGCGAGGGCGACGAGTGGGTTGTGACCGGTCAGAAGGTCTGGACGAGCGGCGCGCAGTTCTCGAAGTGGTGCATGCTCGTCGCGCGCACCGACCCCGATGCGCCCAAGCACAAGGGCCTCACCTACTTCCTCATGGACATGCAGCAGGACGGCGTGCAGATCCGTCCGCTGCGCCAGATCACCGGTGAGCCCGAGTTCAATGAGCTGTTCCTCGACGGCGCCCGCATCCCGAACGAGAATGTGCTCGGGGGCGAGGGCAACGGCTGGAAGGTCGCGCTCACGACGCTCATGAACGAGCGCGCCGGCCTCGGCTTCTTCCTGCAGGTGCGCCTGCGCCAGCTGCTCGACCGCGTGATCGCGCAGGCCGCCGGCGAGGGCCTGCTCGAGGACCCTGTAGTCGCGGACCGTCTCGGCGAGCTGCACCTGCGCACCGAGATCGTGCGCCTCACCGCCTACCGTGGGCTGACCGCGACCGAACGCTACGGCCAGCCCGGTCCCGAGGGCTCGCTCGTCAAGTGGATGTGGTCGGACACAAACCAGCGGCTTACCCAGCTCGCCGCCGATCTGCTCGGACCGGGCGCGCTGCGCGCGGATGATCCGTGGGCGTATGAGCTGCTGCGTGCGCGCGGCAACTCGATCGAGGGGGGCACGACCGAGGTGCTCAAGAATATCGTCGCCGAGCGCGTGCTCGGCCTGCCGAAGTCGCGTTAGGCGCCATGCGAGGGAGACAACCGTGGACTTCGATCTAAGCCCCGACCAGCGCGAGATCAAGGACGTCGCCCGCGAGCTGCTGTCCGCGCGCTCGCCGATGGCCAAGGTGCGTGAGGCGGCCGAGGCCGCCGAGTACGACGCCGCGCTGTGGAGCGAGCTGGTGGCGCTCGACTGGCCGGGGATCGCCGTCGCCGAGGAGCACGGCGGGCAGGGTCTCGGGGCGGTCGAGCTGGCTGTGCTGCTCGAGGAGCTCGGGTATGCCTGTGGGGCCACACCTTTCCTGTCCACCGCCACGGCCGCCGCGGTCATCCAGGCCACAGGCACCGACGAGCAACGGGCGCGCTGGCTGCCCGGGCTGGTCTCGGGGGAGCTGACCGCCGGGATCGGCACGCGCGAGCTGGCCGCTGACGCCGCCGGCGCCGCGGTCGTCATCGTGCTCGATGGCGATGAGGCTCAGCTGCTCGTCTCGCCTCAGACCGAGGACTTCGTCTCGATTGATCCCACACGGCGCTTTGCGACCGTCGCGGGCGAGGGAGCGCCCCTCGGCCCCGGCGCCGCCGATCGCATCCGCGCGGCGATTACGGCCGAGGTCGTCGGCGTCTGCCAGCGCGCGCTCGACATGACGCTGTCCTACGTCAAGGAGCGCAAGCAGTTCGGTGTCCCCGTCGGCTCCTTCCAGGCTGTCGCCCATCGCTGTGCGGAGATGCTGCTCCACACCGAGGGCGCGCGCTCGACCGCCTACCACGCGGCCTGGGCCGCCGACGCCGACCCGCAGCTGCTGTCCGAGGCCGCCGCGCTCGCCGCCGCCGCAGCAGCCGAGGCCGGACCGTCCGTCACCGCTGGCGCCATCCAGATGCACGGCGGCATCGGCTTCACCTGGGAGGCCGACGTCCACTGGCTCTACAAGCGCGCTCAGCTCGACGCCGCGCTGCTCGGCGGCTCGCAACGCCATCGCGCGGCGCTTGCCCGGCAGGCGTCCGAGAAGGCCCGGCAGTTGCTGTAGCTCGGCCCCTCCGTAGTCTCCCGCATCGACCCACGGGCGGGTACTGACGCATGGACACAGCGGGGCCGTGTAACGTGGGGTTTGCAATGGAAGGTGCATGGGTCAGCGAGGGCTTGTTCTACAGTGGCTATGACGGGTCAGATTCGCCCAGTGAAGATTCTCGTAGGATCGCAACTTTCGAGGTCATGAAGGGTCAAGGGCCGGGTACAGGAATCCTGGCAAGCAATGGGAGGTAGCCGCATGAGGTCCCACGTCCGTGTCTCGCTCGTCGCGCTGGTCGTTAGCGCAAGTGTCGCCGTCGTAGCGCCTGCGGCGCAGGCTGCGGAACCAGAACCGTTTGGCGTGGGAAAGGTCACCGCGGGCAACTGTTCGACAGGGCATGAAGAATGCTATGGGGAAACGGTGACCGAATTCGGCTTCAAATACTCCGTCCCCAAGGAACCGAGTCTTGCCGAAGCAAAAGAACAGGCCTATAGCCAGGCCGCCGGACATCCTGCCTTTGGAATCACCGACTTCAAGATAAACACGGACGGGACGCTGCCCAACGAGGTACCTGCTGGTATTACGACCACTGGTCCCGTGAATCACATACGCACTGACGTAGGGCCCGGTGTGAGTACTAACCCCGAGGCCGTCGAAAAGTGCACGATGGAACAGTTTGGCGAACACGAAGCTATACCGGGTACTGGCTTTTACGCAGCGCCTACGTGCGTCAAAACAGGACCCAAAAGCACGGTTATTGGCCTGAACAAGGTGACCGTCTTCGCCGGGGTGGGAGGAGTTTCGAAATCACCTCTAATCTCCGACCTGCCACTGGAAGGCATTACATACAACCTTGTGCAGCCTCAGGGTCGGGCCTCGGACTTCGGCGTGGCGCTTGAACTCCCGATATCGCTCACGGGGCTAAAGCTCAAAGAAGGCTTCGAAGCCGCCGAAGCCAAAGGGGCGAAACCGGGAGTCGGAGGTTTTCCCTCGCTACCCGAACAAGCGTTTCTTGAGGCACAGCAGTACTACGCTCACACCTTCATCGAAGGCGGCGTCGAATGGGCTGGCAACTACCACGACTACTACGAAATCGAGGTCTCCACAGCCATTCCCCTGATCTCCTCACGCTTGATCTTGGATGGAAACATCGGTAATACCGGAAAGGGCGGGTTCATCACGCTCCCGAGCAATTGTGCCGGCGTCGGTCTCCCGACTACCAGCACGGTGACCGCCAAATCGGTTGGTGGCGAAAAAGGCGAAAAGGCATACATCACGCCGATCCCGACCGAAGGATGCGACGGAGCCGCTCCGTTTTCGACGGTTCCTTTCGCTCCGGCGTTCGCGCTGACACCGGAAACGACGCAGTCCGATCTACCGGATGGCATCACCACCGAACTGAGTCTGCCGCACGCGGAAAGCCCTGCTGCGATCGACTCGTCACAGCTCAAGACCGCCACCATCACGTTGCCCGAAGGTGTGACGCTCAACCCGGCCGCCGCGGCTGGCCTGGAAGCCTGCACAAAAGCGCAGATCGGCATTGGCACGAGGTCTCCTGTCACTTGTCCCGGAGGCTCAAAGATTGGCACGGTCGCGCTGAACGTCCCCGCCCTTCCCGACGGATCGCTGACGGGGAGCATGTATCTCGGTGGACCGTTGCCGCCTGAAGCCGAAAACGGACCCATCACAAAACCGCCATACACGATCTATCTCGACGCCGTATCGACTAGATACGACGTGGACGTGCGCTTGAAGGGGTCAGTCGTACCCGACGAAACGACAGGTCGATTGACCGCCACATTCTCCGAAAACCCGGAACAGCCCTTCAGCAGCATCAGGCTGACCTTCACACGCGGGTCGCAGGGGCCGCCCCCGCTGGCTAACCCGCTCGTGTGCGGCCCAGCCACGACCGAAACGAGCTTCGCTCCGTTCACCAACACGGCTACGCAGTCGCCGCCTGTGACACCGTTTACAGTCGACAGCAACGGCAAAGGGGGCGCGTGTGCGTCGCCGCTGCCGTTCTCGTTGAGCCAGAGCACCGTGAACCAGCCTCCGGGCAATGCGGGCGCGAAGACCTCATACACGCTGAACCTCGAACGGGCCGACGGCCAGCAGTACCTGTCGCAGGTCAAGACGACCCTGCCGGAGGGCCTCGTCGGGTTGATCCCGACGGTGCCGCTGTGCGGCGAACCGCAGGCGAGCAAAGGCGAATGTTCGCCTGCGAGCCAGATCGGGGTCGTCAGGGCTGAAGCGGGCTCGGGCTCGACGCCATACCCGTTCAACGGGCAGGTCTACCTGACCGGCCCCTACAGCGGCGCGCCGTACGGTCTGACGATCGAGACGTCCGGCAAGGCCGGGCCGTTCGATCTCGGCAGCGGGCCATGTAACTGCGTGCTCAGTCGTGGCACGCTGAACGTCGATCCCTACACCGCGCGTGTGACGGCGACGACCAACCTGCCAACGATCGTCAAAGGCGTGCCGCTGCGGTTGCGAAAAGTTACCGTCAACATGAACCGGCAGGGTTTCCTGGTCAACCCGACCAACTGCGGCGTGCTGGCGACCGAAACGACCCTGACCTCGACGTTTGGAGCGGAACAGAAACTGTCCAGCCCGTTCCAGGTGGGCAACTGTAAAGCGCTCTCGTTCAAGCCCAAGTTTGGGTCGGCGACCAGCGCGAAGACGTCCAAAGCCAACGGCGCGAGCCTGGAAACGACGATCAACATGCCGGCGGGTAACGCGAACATCAAATCGGTGCTCGTGCAGCTGCCCAAGCAGTTGCCGTCGCGCTTGACGACGCTGCAGAAAGCGTGTCCGGAAAAGACGTTCGCGAACAACTACAACGAATGCCCTCCGGGCTCGTTCGTGGGCGGCGCGAGGGCGAACACGCCGACGCTCCCCGGGAAACTGTCCGGGCCGGCGATTCTGGTCTCGCACGGTGGACAGGCGTTCCCCGACCTTGACCTCGTGATGAACGCCAACGGCGTGCGCGTGATCCTGGTCGGCAACACGAACATCAAAAACGGGATCACGACGACGAACTTCGCGACGCCCCCGGATGTTCCCGTGTCGAGCATCACCGTGAACCTGCCGGTCGGCGCGCACTCCGCGCTGACGGCGAACGGCAACCTGTGCGCGAACAAGCTCGTGATGCCCACGACAATGGTCGGGCAGAACGGGAGCACGTTCAAGCAGAACACGACGATCAAGGTCAAGAACTGCCCTGTACGCATAGCCGGGAAGAAGGTCATCGGCAACACCGCCTACCTGACCGTCCAGACATACTCGCCTGGACGGATCAGTGGCTCGGGCGCCAACCTGGCGACGACCTATCGCAACCTCAGCCAGCCGCAGCGCTCGGCTTCGCTGAAGGTGTCGTTGTCGAACGCCGGCCGGCGGCATGGTCGCCCATTTAGCACCAGGGTGCGCGTCGGGTTCTTCCCGAAGAAGAAGGGCACCCCGTCCTCGGTCGCATACACGACCGTTCGGTTCGGGTAGCGCCTGCAGGACAACTCCAGTCCCAACGGGGGCCGCGATTCGCGGCCCCCGTTGTCGTTGTAGATCGGCCGCGATGACTAGAAGCGCGGCAAGCGGGGTATACGACCCGTAGTCCTACTGGGTTCACAGGGGAGGTAGAGATGCTGAGGCGTGGTCATGTCGCGTGTTTGACGATGCTCGCGTGCGTGGGTCTGTCGGCCGCTGCGCTCGCGCCGGCCGCCCAGGCGGCGTTTGGTCCGGAAGTCTTCGAAGACGGGACGTGCATCAACAAAACGTGCACGTATGCGAGCGTGGAAGCCAACCCCGGTGAAGCTTTCACTCAGGCAGCCGGGCACCCGCCGTGGGGCGGCACGAAGTTCATCATGAAACACAGCGGCAGCAACGTCGAAGGCTCCTCGGTAAAGCGGTTGCGCGTGGATGTGCCGCCGGGACTTGCCGCCAACCCGCAGGCGCCGATGCCGAAGTGTCCGGTCAAAACCTTTGAACACAAACCGTCCGAATGTCCTGCGCAGAGCATCGTCGGCACGGTCGAAATGGAAGCGGTGGCCGAACCGCTGGGACTCCTCCCGTTGACGCTGCCGTCGTTGGAAGGGACCGTCTACAACCTCGAAGCGCCACCCGGGTTGCCGCTCGACTTCGGCATCGCGGTCGAACCTGCGGGGGAACTGGTGAGTCCGATCCATCTCTTCCTCGAAGGCCGCGTTGCGTGGTGGAGCGACTACCACGAGTACTTCGAAATCAACAACGTCCCGAATGAAGCCCAGGTAAATGCGGTGCTGCCGGTGAAAGCGCCGTTGAAGGTGCTGATGTCGAAGCTGAACTTCAACGGTCGCGCGGGCGGTGACTTCCTGACGCTGCCGAGCGAATGCTCGACCACCACGACCTCGCATCTGGAACTGGAATCGTGGAGCGGCGAAATCGCGCACGCCGACACGCACACACCGGTTGGCGTGGGAGGTTGCGACAACGTCCCATTCAAACCGACGGTCACGGTCACCCCGGAAAACTCCTCCTCCGACCAACCCGACGGCGCCACCGCGGAAGTGAAGGCGCCGCAGAAAGCCGGCCCGGAAGAAATCAACACGGCCGACATCAGGGATGTCCACGTGACGCTGCCCGAAGGGATGACGCTGAACCCCTCGGCGGCGCACGGACTGGCAGCCTGCACGAAAACGCAGATCGGCATCGGTACGACCCAACCGGTGACGTGTCCGGCGGCGTCCAAAGTGGGAACGGTGGCGATCGAAACCGTCCTGCCCCCTGGCGCGCTCGCGGGAAACGTCTACCTCGGCAACCCCAACGGTGGATCTATCACGGGACCTCCCTACACGATCTATCTGGACGCCGAGAGCACGGTCGGCGTGTCGGTGAGACTTCAAGGCACGGTCACCGCCGATCCGAGCACCGGCAGGCTGCGGGTCACGTTTGCGAACAACCCGCAACTCACGTTCAGCGACATCGTTCTCAAGCTCAAGGGCGGTCCGCAGGCGCCGGTGGCGAACCCGCTGGTCTGCGGGACGGCGTCGATCGAGACGCTGTTCACGCCGTACACGGGTTTGGCCCCCGCCTTGAGTGCGACACCGTTTACGACGACCGGATGCCCCTCGCCGCTGCCGTTCTCCTTGACGCAAAGCACACAGAGCTCGAATGCAAACGCGGGCGCTTACACCTCCTACACGTTCAACCTCAGTCGTGCAGACGGTCAGCAATACCTATCCCGTCTGCAGACAGTGCTGCCCCCCGGCCTGGTCGGTGCGATCCCCTCGGTGCCGCTGTGTGGCGAACCGCAGGCTCAGGCGGGAACGTGCAGTGCGGCGAGTAAAATCGGCGATGCGACCGCGAGCGTCGGCGCCGGCTCGGAACCGTACACGGTCAGTGGGCCTGTCTATCTGACCGGCCCTTACGGCGGCGCTCCCTACGGCCTGTCGATTCCGATATCGGCGCAGGCCGGACCGTTCGACTTCGGCAGTGGTCCGTGTGATTGCGTGGTCACACGGGTGGGAATCGGCGTAGACCCCTACACCGCGCGCGTGATCGCCACGGGCTCGCTGCCGACGATCGTCAAGGGTGTGCCGCTGCGGCTGAAGAGCCTCAGTGTCGCGGTCACACGGCCGAACTTTCTGTTCAACCCGACCAACTGCGGACCGCTGGCGACCGACTCGCTGCTGACCTCGACGTTCGAAACGACCGAGAGTGCGTCGAGCCCGTTCGCCGCCACCAACTGTGGGGCGCTCGCTTTCAAGCCGTCTTTCAAGGCCTCGACCGCTGCGAAAACCACGAAACTGGGCGGGGCGAGTCTGCAGGTCAACCTCAGCGAGCCGGCTCATCAGGCGAACATCAAGTCGGTGTTCGCGCAGCTGCCGGTTCAGCTCCCGGCGCGGCTGACGACGTTGCAGCAGGCCTGTCCGGAAGTGACGTTCAAGCAGAACCCCCGCATCTGCCCGATCGGTTCGCTGGTCGGAGGGGCGACCGTGACTACGCCTGTACTCCCGGGCAAGCTCTCCGGCCCGGCCTATCTGGTCTCCCACGGTGGCCTGGCGTTCCCCGACCTCGACCTGATCCTCGAAGGCGACGGCGTGCGGGTCGTGCTGATTGGAAACACGAACATCAAGAAAGGGATCACCAGCTCGACGTTCGCCTCGATACCGGACGTGCCGGTGTCGAGCTTCGCGCTGAACCTGCCTATCGGTCCCCACTCCGCACTCGCGGCGAACGGCAACCTGTGTACTGGGCGCCTTGCGATGCCGACCACGATCGTCGCCCAGAACGGCAAGCAGGTCAAACAGAGCACGACGATCTCCGTGAGCGGCTGTCCCGTACGGATCGTGCGGCACAAGGTCGTCGGCAACACCGTCTATCTGACTGTGCAGACCTACGCGCCGGGCCGGCTCAGCGGTAAGGGTAACCATCTTGCCGGTGTCTCTCGCAGCCTCAAGAAAGCCCAGAAAACGATGACGCTGAAGGTTCCCCTGTCTCGTGCGGGCCGGCGCCACAAGCGGCCGCTGAAGGTGCGCGTGCGCGTGGGGTTCGTGCCGAAGAGTAAGGGCGAACCGAGCTCCATCGCATACGTGACGGTGAGGTTCAAGTAAGAGCTCACGTCCTAGAAGCGCTACATTCCATGAGTGGGCGGTACGGGTACGGATACCTTCGAGCAGCCTGCGCGCACAGGTTCGGCGCGCACCGATTCGCTGCTCGCAGGTGTGCGGCGCCTGACGTTGCTCGCTGATGGGGCGGGTGACGGCGAGGAGATCTTTAGAGGGCTGGCGCGAGAGCTGCTGATGGCGCCGGGGGCCGAGGAGGTGCACGTTCACCATCTGCTGAAGTCTCCGGCCGAGGAGGAGCCGGTGGTCGTGTACCTGCACGAGGGCGACGGGCGTCTCAGCTATTTGGCGCCCCGCTCCGAGCGCCCGGCGGGAGTCAGTTGGGTCGCGAACACCGCGCGCAGCTTCCTTGCCGCCGATACCCGCGAGCTTCAGGCTTCGTTGCCCCGGCTCGTGGCGACGGGCAAGGCCAGCTGTGCGCTGCTGCTGCCCGTGGCGGTTCGCGGTGAGGTGGAGGCAGTGGTGGTGCTTGTGCGTCGCGAGCTCGCCGAGGCGTATGACGGGAGTTCGATCGAGCTCGCCACGACGCTCGCCGACCAGGCCGCCACTGCGCTCGCGCTCGTGCGCGCCCGCGCCGAGGCCGGCACCGATGCCGTCACGGGCTGCATGAACCACCGCGGTATGCGCCGGCGCCTGCACGAGGAGATCGGGCGAGCGATGCGCACGGGGAGCCCGCTCTCCTGCATGCTGATCGACCTCGACAACTTCAAGCTCGTCAACGACCGCCACGGCCACCAGGCCGGCGACACGGTCCTGCGGGAGGTCGGCCAGGCGCTCGTCGGCGAGTTCCGCGCCTTCGATCGCGTCGCTCGTTACGGCGGCGACGAGTTCGTCGTGATCCTGCCCAATGCCCAACTGGACGCCGCTGCCGCGGCGGCCTCGCGCGCGCTGACACGCCTGCAGAACCTTCCCTCGCGCGAGCTCGACCCGAGTGTGGGCGCGTCGATCGGGGTCGCGCAGTGGAGCTCGCCGATGGACGCCGATGCCCTACTGCAGGCCTGTGATGCCGCACTGCTGCGCTCCAAGCGCCAGGGCAAGGGTCGCGTCACGCGCGCGTCGGCACGCTGAACTTTTCGCGCAAATCTGGCTCCCAATGATCCACTAGGTGGCCGACTGCGAATAGAGGTCAGTGGACATACCTGGTAAGGGAGTCGGTACCGGGTGCCGAGAGTCACATTGTCATAAACAGCGATGGAGCGAGTAGCCAGTCGTACTAAACGCGCGGCGGGACCGGGCTCTGAGGGACAGAAAAAGATCTTGGCGGTATGGCCGACGATGACCGCCGCCCACCTCGTGGCGGATACCGCTGCGCGATTCCCTCCCCAGGGAATGAGTACGACGACCCCGGAGCTAATCCGGGGTCGTCGTCGTGTGGCGATTATCCGATTCGGGCTTGCGAGGTGGCCGCGTCTATCACCACGGTGAACCCGTTGCCGACCTTGTCGTCGGGGTCCTGACGATCGACCACATGCAGACCGGTTGCGTTGCACAGCTCGATAAAGCTCTCGCAAGTCCACACGCTCCAGTGCCGGTCCACCTCTGAGGTGAAACCGCTCCTGTGGCGCTCCATCAGCTCGGCCACGGGAGTGAGGGGATTGTCGATGTCGAACGTGCGATTGCGATGCGGTGCGATCACGACCACATAGCGGCGGGCGACTCGTATCCACTCGTAGAGAGCCTTGATCGGGTCGGGAAAGTGCTCGATCACATGTGAGGAGAACACGAAGTCGTAAGAGTCATCCTCGAACGGGAGTTGATCTCCGGGCGCGACCACATCCACCTTCACCGCATGCATGACAAGTCGGCGCTCCTCGCGCTTGTACACGGTGTCATTACCTCCGAAGCGATCCACGTTGATCGCGTCGAGATAAAAGCGGTTGTGGCTGCTTGCGCCGATCTCGATCCCCCGCATGCCTGTCAGGTAGCCGGAGACGAACTCCGAGCGTCGTCGGCGGATCAGGTGCCAGAACAACGTGGCGCGCGCCACCCGATCCAGGATGGCGCTCTTGACACGCGGCGGCAGCAGGTCCGCGACGCGAGATTTCATCGTTGTCATCGATGGGCATCATAGTCGCGGCTATTTGGTGTGCATCTCACAAGCTGGGATTGCCGGTCACGGGCGTGTGGGATCGGGACCTGATCGGTGACCCGTCGAGGTGCTTGGGGCTTGATCGGTGCGTCGGGCGAGGAGTGCGTGACTCTGCGAGACTGCGGGTAGACCCCTCTGTAGAGATCAACCCGGGAGACACATGTCGGACAACAGCTTTGGTGCGCGCGACACCCTCGATGCCGGTGGGCGCACATATGAGATCTTCCGCCTCGACGCCCTGCAGCAACAGTTCGACGTCGCGCGACTGCCGTTCTCGCTGAAGATCCTCCTGGAGAACCAGCTGCGCACGGAGGGCAACGGTTCGGTGACGGCGGGCGACATCGAGGCGCTCGCGAGCTGGGACGCCAAGGCGCAGCCGAGCAAGGAGATCGCGTTCACGCCCGCGCGCGTGCTGATGCAGGACTTCACCGGCGTACCCGCCGTCGTCGACCTCGCGGCGATGCGCGACGCGATCGCACAGATGGGCGGTGACGCCGCGCAGATCAACCCGCTCGTGCCGGCCGAGTTGGTGATCGACCACTCGGTGCAGGTCGACGCGTTCGGGACCCGTGATGCGTTCAGGGTCAACGCGGAGCGTGAGTTCGAGCGCAATCAGGAGCGCTACTCGTTCCTGCGCTGGGGGCAGACCGCGTTCGACGATTTCGCGGTCGTGCCCCCCGACACAGGGATCGTGCATCAGGTCAACCTCGAGTATCTGGCGCGTGTCGTCTTTCCCAACGAGCAGACCGGCCAGGCGTATCCCGACACGCTCGTTGGCACCGACTCGCACACCACGATGGTCAACGGCCTCGGCGTGCTCGGCTGGGGGGTCGGTGGGATCGAGGCCGAGGCGGCGATGCTCGGACAGCCGATGTCGATGCTGATCCCGCAGGTGCTCGGCTTCCGCCTGCACGGCGAGCTGCCCGAGGGTGCCACCGCGACCGACCTTGTGCTGACCGTCACTGAGATGCTGCGCGAGCGCGGCGTCGTCGGCAAGTTCGTCGAGTTCTACGGCGCCGGGCTGATCGGTCTGCCGCTGGCCGACCGCGCGACGATCGGCAACATGTCGCCCGAGTTCGGCTCGACCTGCGCGATCTTCCCGATCGACGCCGAGACGCTCACCTATCTGGAGCTCTCCGGTCGCCCGCCCGAGCAGATCGCGCTCGTCGAAGCGTACGCCAAGGAGCAGGGCCTGTGGCACGACGAGCACTCCGAGCAGCCGACCTTCTCCGATGAGATCGAGCTCGACCTCGGCGCCGTCGAGCCGAGCCTCGCCGGGCCGAAGCGCCCGCAGGACCGCGTCGCGCTGAGCTCCTCGCAAATCGTCTTCCAGGAGGCGCTGCGCGACTACATCCCAAGCGACGGCGACCAGGTCGACGCGCAGGACGAGGCCGTCGCCGAGTCCTACCCCGCCTCGGACCCGCCCGCCAATGAGCCCGGCCACGTGCCGTCCGCTGTGGGCGACGTCGCTCTGCCGCAGCTGCCCGAGGGCGGCACGGCGACGCTCCCGCACAACGGCACCGCGACGAGCGTGACCGCCGACGGCGCGACCTTCGAGCTCGACCACGGGCACGTGGTGATCGCGGCGATCACGAGCTGCACGAACACCTCCAACCCATCGGTGATGGTCGGCGCGGGCATCCTCGCGCGCAACGCGCTTGCGCGGGGCCTCCAGAGCAAGCCATGGGTCAAGACCTCGCTCGCGCCCGGCTCGAAGGTCGTAACCGAATACCTCGACCGCGCTGGTCTGACCGGGCCCCTGGAGCAACTCGGATTCAACCTCGTCGGTTACGGCTGCACCACTTGCATCGGCAACTCCGGTCCGCTCGCGCCGGAGATATCCCAGGCGGTCTCGGACGCCGACCTGGCGGTCGTTTCGGTGCTCTCGGGCAACCGCAACTTCGAGGGCAGGATCAACCCGGACGTGAAGATGAACTACCTCGCCTCTCCGCCACTGTGCGTCGCGTACGCGCTCGCGGGCACGATGGACATCGACCTCATGCACGAACCGCTCGGCCAGGACGCGCGCGGCGAGAAGGTCTACCTGCGTGACATCTGGCCCTCGGAGCATGAGATCGCAAACACCGTCGCCGAGGCGGTGCAGGCCGATATGTTCCGCAAGAGCTATGGCGAGGTGTTCGCCGGCGACGAGCGCTGGAACGGGCTCGATGTGCCTGAGGGTGAGCGCTTTGCGTGGGATCAGCAGTCGACGTACGTGCGCTTGCCGCCGTATTTCGAGGACATGCCCGCCGAGCCGCCGGCCGTCGAGGAGCTGAGCGGCGCGCGCGTGCTGGCGAAGCTCGGTGACAGCGTCACGACCGATCACATCTCTCCTGCGGGCGCGATCAAGCGCGACGGGCCCGCAGGTGCCTACCTGCAGGAACAGGGGGTTGCGCCGCGCGACTTCAACTCCTACGGCTCGCGACGCGGCAACCACGAGGTGATGATGCGCGGCACGTTCGCGAACATCCGTCTGCGCAACCAGCTCGGGGGTGGGCGGGATCCTCTTCCCGAGGGCGGGATCACGCGCCATCTCCCGGATGGCCATGAGACCTCGATCTACGAGGCCGCGATGCGCTACGCGCAGGAGGGCGTGCCGCTGCTGGTGCTCGCCGGCAGGGAGTATGGCTCGGGCTCCTCGCGCGACTGGGCGGCCAAGGGGACCAAGCTACTCGGCGTGCGCGCAGTCATCGTGCAGAGCTTCGAGCGCATCCACCGCTCGAACCTGGTCGGCATGGGCGTGCTGCCGTTGCAGTTCCCCGACGGTGAGAGCGCCGAGTCGCTGGGGCTGAGCGGCGAGGAGGTCTTCTCGATCGACGGCATCGCCGATGCGGTAGCGGCGGTCGAGCGCGGTGAGGGCGCCCAGACGGTCGCGGTACGTGCGCAGCGCGACGGAGCGCAGGAGATCGTCTTCGCTGCGCGCGTGCGGATTGACACGCCGCGTGAGGGCGAGTACTTCCGCCACGGCGGCATCCTGCAGTTCGTTCTGCGACAGTTGCTCGCCGCATGAGCGCCCCCCACCATCCAGACATGAGCACCCCCACCGCCCGGCGACCGAAGGTTGTTCTGTGAGCGACGCGGAGGAGACAGACACAGGAGCCGCCGCTCCCCGGCTGCTGCTGGACCTCCTCTCCGCGCACGGCCCGTCAGGCTATGAGACCGACCCCGCCGCTGTTTGGCGCAGTGCCGCGAGTGCGTTCGCGGAGGTGAGCACCGACGTGCTCGGCACGCCGCTCGCGCGGGTGTCAGCCAAGCATGGCTCCAGCGAGTCGCCGCGACGGATGCTC
Source organism: uncultured Solirubrobacterales bacterium (assembly GCA_963708315.1). Classification (GTDB taxonomy): domain Bacteria; phylum Actinomycetota; class Thermoleophilia; order Solirubrobacterales; family Solirubrobacteraceae; genus Palsa-744. The sequence continues at coordinate 572,903 of OY970204.1, forward strand.
GTGATGGGCCACATCGACGAGATCGGGCTGATCGTCACCCATATCGACGATGAGGGCTACCTATGGTTCGCGCCGGTCGGCGGCTGGGACGCCCAGATCCTCGTCGGCCAACGCGTGGCACTCACGACACGCAACGGTGTGGTCAGGGGCGTCGTCGGCAAGAAGCCGATTCATCTGCTGCGCGAGGAGGATCGCAAGAAGGTCGCCGAGATTCGCGAGCTGCACATCGACATCGGGGCCGCCGACGGGGAGCAGGCGCGCAAGCACGTACGCATCGGCGACGTCGCCGTGATCGACGCCGACCCGGTCAGCCTGTTGGGCGGGCGGCTCGTCTCCCGCGCCCTGGACAACCGCATCGGCTCGTTCGTGGCGCTGGAGGCGGCGCGACTTGTATCCGAGGCCGGCGGCGGCGCGTGGGAGGTCGACGCGGTCGCGGTGGCTCAGGAGGAGATCACGTTCGGTGGTTCGCGCACGAGCACGTTCGCGCTCGCGCCCGACGCGGCGATCGTGATCGACGTGACCCACGCCACCGACGCGCCCGGCATCGAGGTCAAGGAGCTCGGCAAGCACACGCTCGGCTCGGGTCCGGTGATCACCCGCGGCTCCACCATCCACCCGCGCCTGTTCGAGCTGCTGTACGACACCGCCACCGAGGAGCAGATCCCGTTCACCGTCGAGGCCTCCGCGCGGGCGACCGGCACCGACGCCGACGCCGTCCACCTCACGCGCGCAGGTGTGCCCACGGCGCTGGTGTCGATCCCCTTGCGTTACATGCACTCACCGGTCGAGCTCGTCCAGCTCGACGATGTCCACGCCGCCGCCCGCCTGATCGCCGCCGCCGTCATGCGCTTGGACGGCGAGGCGTCGTTCACGCGCTAAGCGCCTCGGAGGCGCTCAGGCGTGGACGGCGCTCAGCGCAGAGTGGCGGTTAGGCGGCGGTCAGCTCGGTGTTGGAGTTGATCTCATACGGCTTGCCCGGGATTGCGCCGAGCGCGATCATGCGCAGGCCCTTAGGCCCGGCGAACACTTTGCGCCTGGCGGCCGGTCCGACGCGCACGATCACATCGGGGGAGATGTCGATCCGCTCGCCGTCGACCTCGATGCGACCGGAGCCGCGCAGCACCGCGTAGACCTCCTCCTGGCCACTCTCCTCATGGTCGTGTTCGGGGTAGTCGGCGTAGTCTGGCGGCAGGTCGATCACCTGCATCCCGAACGAGCTCACCCCCAGCTCGGCGCGCACCTTCTTCATGGCCCCGCCGAACGCGGCCTCCATCTCATCGATGTTCTTTGCGGTGTAGTCGGCCATCGCCAGCTCCTTCATCCCGAGGGTTAGTGAGTTGCATCGCGCAACGGAGCTTACCTGGATCGGGTCCTGACCCGGGCGACGTTGGACTGCAAGCGGTGTACGCCCGCGGGCGAGTGTCTAGGCGGTGTCTTTACCCGCGCACGAGCCGCTTGTAGGTGATGCGGTGTGGCCTGTCGGCGGCTGCGCCGAGTATCTCGCGGCGGTGCTCCTCGTAGGCCTCGAAGTTGCCCTCGAACCAACTCACCTGCGAGTCGCCTTCGAAGGCGAGCACGTGCGTGGCGACGCGATCGAGGAACCAGCGGTCGTGGGAGATGATCACCGCGCAGCCGGGGAATTCGAGCAGCGCGTTCTCGAGCGCTCGCAGCGTGTCGACGTCGAGATCGTTGGTGGGCTCGTCGAGCAGCAGCAGGTTGCCGCCGCTGCGTAGGAGCTTGGCCAGATGCACACGATTGCGCTCGCCGCCGGAGAGGGCGCCGATCTTCGCCTGTTGGCTTGAGCCCTTGAAGTTGAAGCCCGCCGTGTACTGGCGTGAGTTGACCTCGCGGTCGCCCACCTTGAGGTGCTCGTAGCCTTCGGAGATCTCCTCCCAGACGGTCTTCGCGGGGTCGAGCGCGTCGCGCGACTGGTCGACGTAGGCCAGCTGCACCGTCTCACCGAGCGTGATCGAGCCGCCGTCGGGGGACTCCTCGCCGGTGATCATCCGGAAGAGGGTCGTCTTGCCGGCGCCGTTGGCGCCGATCACGCCGACGATGCCCGCGCGCGGCAGGTCGAAGCTGAGGTCCTCGATCAAGAGCTTCTCCTCGAAGCCCTTGCGCAGGTCCTCGGCTGTGAGCACCTTCTCGCCCAGGCGTGGGCCGGGGGGAATGTGGATCTGCACCTCGTCGAGCTTGACGTTGCGCTCCTCGGCGATCAGCTCCTCGTAGCGCGCCAGCCGCGCCTTGGACTTCGTCCGTTTTCCCTTCGGATTCGTCCTGACCCATTCGAGCTCCGCGGCGATCGTGCGCTCGCGGCCCTTTTCCGAGCGCTCTTCCTGGGCCATGCGCGTCTGCTTCTGCTCGAGCCAGCCCGAGTAGTTGCCCTCGTAGGGGATGCCCTTGCCGCGATCGAGCTCGAGGATCCAGCCGGCGACGTTGTCGAGGAAGTAGCGATCGTGCGTGACCGCGACGATCGCGCCCTTGTATTCGGAGAGGTGCTGCTCGAGCCATGCGACCGACTCGGCGTCGAGATGGTTAGTGGGCTCGTCCAGCAACAGCAGGTCCGGCGCGCAGAGCAGCAGGCGGCAGAGCGCCACGCGACGGCGCTCGCCGCCGGAGAGCTTGCTCACGTCGGCGTCGGGCGGCGGCAGGCGCAGCGCGTCCATCGCGTATTCCAGCTGCGTGTCGAGATTCCACGCGTCGGCCGCTTCGATCTTCGCCTGGATCGCACCGAACTCCTCGGCGGTGTCCTCCGAGTAGTTGGCCGCCAGCTCGTTGAAGCGGTCGAGCAGCGCCTTGGTCTCGGCGACGCCCTCCTCGACGTTGCCCTTGACGTCCTTGGACTCGTCCAGGTGCGGCTCCTGCTCGAGCATCCCCACGCTCGCGCCGGGAGCGAGCTGCGCCTCGCCGCGATACTCCTGATCGACTCCCGCCATGATCCGCAGCAGCGTCGACTTGCCCGCGCCGTTGTAGCCGAGCACGCCGATCTTCGCACCCGGGTAGAAGGCCAGCGTGACATTGTCGAGCACCGTCTTGTTCGGCGGGTGCAGCTTCGACAGCCGGTGCATCGTAAAGATGTATTGAGAAGACATCGGCTCGCAGGATAGGCGGTCGTCGTGCCCACGGGCGCTCCGTCGGCCGCTAACGTTTCGTGGTCATGCCGACCACAGTCCTCGATGTCGAGCAGCATCTGCTCCTGCTGGAGCTCGAGCCGCCGTTCGACAAGCGCGACGTGCAGCTCGCGCGCCGGCGCATGGCCAAGCGATGGCACCCGGACATCGCGCCGGCCGGGCGCCAGTACGAGCACGAGCGCCATCTGAAGGCGATCAACGAGGCAGCCGATCAGCTCGAGCGCCTGGCCGAGGGCTCGCGCGGCGGGAAGGTCTCGGCGAACGCCGTCAAGGTCAGCGCCGCGGCCGCGCGCCGCGAGCGCGAGGAGGCCGGCCGGCGCGCGTATGAGGCCGAGCAGCGCGCCCGCGCGGCGGCCAAGGACCGCGCCGAAAACGACCCCTTCGGCAGCCGCGTGCCCGACCACTCCGTCGTTCATCGCTACGCGCGCTGCCTGTCCTACCCGGAGTGGGGCGTGGGGACCGTCGCGGGCATCTACTTCACGAACGCCGAGCACGAGGGCGAAGAAGTCCAGCAGTGGGCGCGCGTGAAGTTCAGCCACGGCGTCCGCACGGTGCCCGCCGGCAGCATGCGCTTTGTCGACTTCTCCAAGCCCGACCCCGCGGAGGAGCGCGTCGAGCGGTTCATGCTCGCCGCCCAGCGCGCGATGGCCGAGGGCGAGTTCGCGCTCGCCGCTCAGCGCCTCATCTACGCGCGCGACGCCGAACCCCGCAACGTCGCCGTCCTGCGCCTGATGACGCTCGCGTTCTGGCAGGCCGGCAACCTGGAGGCGGCGGCCCGCTCGGTGCGCGACTGGGCCCGCGCGGACGGCGAGCGTCCTGCCGCTCACCGCTTCGCCGCGCGCATCTACGAGGACATGGGCGCGATCGACCTTGCCGAGGAGGCCGCCACCCGGGCTGCAGACCGCGATCCCTCGGATGCCGGCGCATGGGAGCGCCTCGGCCGTCTGCGCCTGCAGCTGGTCGACCGCGAGGGCGCACTGAGTGCGCTGAGCCGTGCTTCCGAGTTGGGGGCGGGGAAAGGTGTACGCGAGGCGATCGAACAGGCGCTGGCCCTTGAGCCGCGCAGCGCGGTGTCGGCGGCCTGAGATTGACCGGCGCTCAGAGGATGTTGACGGCCCGCGAGACAATCAACCCGATCGTCATCAGTGAGACGACCGACTGGATGCCCATCACGGACTTGGCCATCGGCGTTAGCGGCATCGTGTCGGTCGGCGAGAACGCCGTGTTGTTGGTCAGCGACACATACAGGTAGTCGATGAACTTCGGTCTCCACTCACGCGGCTCGATGCGGTCGTCGCTCATCTGCGGGAACAGGAAATCGGGCGGGCCGTCACGGCCCATGGCGCGCTTGCCCGGGCCTCCGCGATCCATCTCCCAGTACCACAGGGCGAAGATCAGCAGGTTGGTGAGCCAGATCAGCACGCCCGCAAAGATCAGTCCGCGGCCGTCCGAGACCTTGTGATGCAGCAAATAATGGGTGAGCGCTCCGAGCGAGAAGATGTTCGCCGCGCTCACAAACGCCGTCAGGCCGAGCGCGATGCGCCGCCGCCGCGGGTGCTCCTCCTCGACCACGTTCGGCGTCACCACGAACATGCCGATCAGCAGCGCGCCCTCGAGCGAGGGCACCAGCCACGAAGGCCCAACCGTCAGTCGGTCGGGCAACAGCACCTGCACGACGATTGCGGCGAGCACGGTCAGCTGCGCCGGCCAGAACGCCTCGCTGTCCCCTGGCGGTGGATACGGACGGCCGGGCTGCCCGCGAGGTTCCTGAGCCACGCCACCGTAGGCTAGAGCCCGATTCGGCGGTACCCTGGAGGTGATCGGCCACGGCCGTCCCCACGTAGGAGTTACATGGGCATCGAGAATCCCGTCCACCTGCTGTTCATCGCCGCTGTTGCCCTGATCGTGCTCGGACCCAAACGGCTGCCCGAACTCGCACGCTCGCTCGGCAAAGGTATCCGCGAGTTTCGCGAGTCGATCAGCGATGGATCCGCCGTCGGTGCACCACACGAGCCCGCGTCAAGCACTCCAGCCGCGCCCGCCGAGGCGGTCGTCGTGGCGACCCCGCCCGAGCCCGTCCCCCCGCAGCCGATCGATCCGGGCGAGCCTGTACGTTCGGGCGATCATGCGCCTGATCGTCGCTCGCTGTGAGGTCTCCTACATCGGCCGCACCACCACGGTCCTTCCGGAGGCCGTCCGTCTGCTGATGCTCAAGGCCGACGGCACCTTCATGGTGTGGGCCGACGGAGGCAGCCCGAATGTACGGCCGCTGAACTGGATGACTCCGCCGACCGTACTCGAGGAGGAGCGTAGTAGTGCCGACGGTGTCGATGGCGACGCTGAAGGTCCGATCGAGCGGTTGATCGTGCGCAAGCAGCGTTCCGACGAGCGCCTGGAGATCGCCGTGTCGGAGGTCCTCGCCGACATCGACCATGCGGTCGACGATGTCGCCGCGCTCGAAAAGGAGGGTCTCGAGCGCGAATTGCAAGAGCTGCTCGCCGATGCGCCCGAATGGTGTGGTGAGGGCTTTCGCCTGGTACGCCGCGAGTGGCCCACCGACATCGGCCCTGTCGATCTGATGTGCCGCGACACTGAGGACGAGTGGGTCGCCGTGGAGATCAAGCGCATCGCCACGATGGAGTCCGTCGAGCAGCTCACCCGCTACCTGGAGCGCATTCGCCTCGACCCCGCCATGGCATCCTGCCGGGGTGTGCTCGTCGCCAAGTGGATCAAGCCCCAGGCGCGTGTGCTCGCGGCGTCACGCGGCCTCGACTGTGTCGAGGTCGACATCGAGGTGCTGCGCGGCGAACGAGAGCCCGAGCTGACGCTGTTCGCGGCATGAACCCGCATGGCGGCGCTGGATCGGCGTCCTTACCGATTGAAGGTCATGTAACCTTCAATCGGCCAGCACGCGTACGTAGTACGCCACGCTCCTTGCGTCCTTGCCCAGCTTGCCCTGCGAGTCCATGCATGAGGTGCAAAGGGCAAACGCGTAGGATGCGCCGATGAGCGATTCCGAGGCAGTACTGACCGAGCGCCGGGACTCCACGCTGCTGATCACGATCGACCGTCCCGAGGTCCGCAACGCGGTCAACGCCGCCGTCGCCGAGGGCATCGCGGGCGCGTTGGACGAGCTCGATGCGGACGACTCCCTGTCGGTCGGCATCCTCACCGGCGCAGGCGGTTTCTTCTGTGCCGGCATGGATCTCGGCGCGTTCGTCAAGGGTGAGTCGCCCTGGTTCGGCGATCGTGGCTTTGCCGGCATCGCCCAGCGCGCCTCCACCAAGCCTCTGATCGCGGCGATCGAGGGCTTCGCCGTCGCGGGCGGTATGGAGATCGCGCTCGCCTGCGATCTGATCGTGGCCGCGCGCGGGGCCAAGATGGGGATTCCCGAGGCCAAGCGCTCGCTCGTCGCCGCCGGCGGCGCCCTCTTGCGCCTGCCCCGACGCATGCCCTACCACGTCGTCATGGAGCTCGCGCTCACCGGCGACCCGCTGCCGGCCGAGCGCTTCCACGAGTTCGGTGTCGTCAACCGCCTCGCCGAACCCGGCTCCGCGCTCGACACGGCCCTGGAGCTGGCCGGCGCGATCGCTCGCAACGGACCGCTGGCCGTCGCGGCCTCCAAGCGCATCCTTCAGGAGCAGTTCGACTGGCCCACAACCGAGATGTTCGAGCGCCAGGGGGCCATCTCCGGCCCCGTCTTCGTCTCCGAGGACGCCAAAGAGGGCGCCGCGGCTTTCAAGGAGAAGCGCGACCCTGTTTGGCAGGGTCGTTAGCGCTCACGTTGTGTAGCCGGCTGCGGTAAGCGGCGCCTACTGCAATCCGACGCAGCACCCGGCTATGGCTTACCCACCCTCACACGCCCGAGGACCTCAGTAGCTTCTAGACGTCCGTAGACCAAGCGAGGCCAGGACGCAGGGAGCGTGGCGTGCTCGGCACGCGTGCTGGCCGATCGTAGATCCCGTCGATCTGCGATCGGTAAGGACGCAGCCTCGCGCCGTGTCTACGGACGTCTAGCGCTTCTTGCGTTTGCGCTGCGCCATGATCAGCCGGAATCTCCGCCACAGCGCCGCCATCAGCGCTGCCCCGGCGTCTTACGCGGGTATTGCGAGATCGGCACGCCCGGATCGATCGCGGTCGTCACGATGCGGCTCTGTTCGGCGATGTGCGCGGCCGGGTAGCCCTCGCCCGGGCTTGCGCGCTCGGGGCGGCCGATGTAGCCGAAGCCCATCCCGTCGGGCATGATCTGCATCAGCCGCGGGAACATGTGTGCGCGCGGACCCATGTTGCGCGGCTCCTCCTGTACCCACACGACCTCCTCCAGCTGTGGATACCGGTTCATCAGCGCCAGGATCTGCCCCTCGGGGAACGGATACAGCAGCTCCACGCGACCCACCGCCAGCCCGTCGTGCTGGGGCCGGTCGGGGTGCCCGACGAGGTCGTAGTAGACCTTGCCCGTGCACAGCACCAGTCGCGTGACGAGCTCGTCCTTGACCCCCGGCTCGGCCAGCACCGGCTGAAACTGCGTGTTCTCCGCCATATCGGCGACCGAGCTGGTGGCCTGCGGCAACCGCAGCAGCGACTTCGGTGTCATCACGATCAGCGGGCGCTGCTTGGCGATCCGCGCCTGACGGCGCAACAGGTGGAAGTACTGCGCCGGCGTTGTCGGGCTCGCCACGCGGATGCTGCCCTCGGCCGCCAGCGCCAGGAACCGCTCCAGCCGCGCCGAGGAATGCTCGGGACCCGAGCCCTCGTACCCGTGCGGCAGCAGCAGCGTCAGCCGCGAGGTCTGCCCCCACTTCGCCAAACCTGAGACGATGAACTGGTCGACGATCACCTGCGCCGAGTTCACGAAGTCCCCGAACTGCGCCTCCCACAGCACCAGCGTCTCCGGCGCCTCCTGGCTGTAGCCATACTCGAACCCCATGCACGCCAGCTCTGAGAGCGGGCTGTTATGCAGCTCCAGTGGCGCCAGCGCCTCCGGCAGGTTCTGGATCGGGCACACCGTCTGTCCTGTCTTCGCGTCGTGCAGGACCATGTGGCGCTGGCTGAACGTCCCTCGCTCGGTGTCCTGCCCTGTCAGTCTGATCGGCGTTCCCTCGGTCAGCAGCGACGCGAACGCCAGCGCCTCCGCGTGCGCCCAGTCGATCGCCGGACGCGCCTGTGATGACGACTCCCCGTCGCCCTCAGCGTTCGCGCCGGGCTGATCGTTCAGCGCCTCGCGCCGGCGCTCGAGCTGTTTGACGAGCTTCGGGTGCACCGTGAAGCCGTCCGGTGTGCGCAACATCTCCTCGCCCAGCCGCCGCAGCCGATCGGCCGGCACCGCCGTCTCTACGTCAGGGCTCGGCGAGCGGTCCAGCTGATACTCGCCCGTGCCCTCCTCGCCGCCGTGCTCGGCCGCGGCCTGGATCTTCGCCTTCAAGCGCTGGTGCAGGATCGTCAGGTTGTCCCACACGCTCTGCCCAAGCTTGTCGACTTCCTCCTTGCTCACCACCCCGTCATTCACGAGCCGCTCGGCCCACAGCTCGGCCACCCGTTTCTTGCCCTTGATCTTCGCGTACATCTCCGGCTGGGTGTAAGCGGGCTCGTCGGACTCGTTGTGGCCGAACCGCCGGTACCCGATCAGGTCGATCAGCACGTCGTGGCCGAACTCCTGGCGGAACGCGAACGCGAGCCTGACCGCGCTCATGCACGCCGGCACGTCGTCGGCGTTCACGTGGATGATCGGCACGTCGAAACCCTTCGCCAGGTCCGAGGCCCACTGCGTCGAGCGCGCGTCGTCCGGGTCGGTCGTGAACCCCACCTGGTTGTTCATGATCAGGTGCACCGTGCCCCCGACCTTGTAGCCGTCGAGCGCCTGCAAATTCAGTGTCTCCGCGACCACGCCCTGCGCCGGGAACGAGGCGTCGCCGTGGATCGCGATCGGCACCGCCGCGTTCGTGTCCTGATGAGCGTGCGGGCCGTGCCTGGTCGTCTGTGCGGCGCGCGTGGCGCCCTCCACGACGGCCGAGACGTACTCCAGGTGGCTCGGGTTGGACTCGAGGTTGACCATGATCGCGCCGCCGTCAGGCAGCTTGTACGTCCCCTGCGTGCCGTGGTGGTACTTAACGTCGCCCGTCCCTCCCTGTGGAATCGTCGTCACCGCCTCCAGCGTCGAGGCGCCCTCGAACTCCGCAAAGATCGTGTCGTACGGGCGGCCGAGGTTATGCGCCAGCACGTTCAGCCGCCCGCGGTGGGCCATCCCGATCACCACCTCCCGGCCGCCGTGTGCCGCCGAGAGCTGAATCAGCTCGTCCAGCATCGGCACCGTCATGTCCAGCCCCTCGATCGAGAACTGGTGCTGGCCGAGGTAAGCCTTGTGCATGAACCGCTCCAGTGCGTCCACCTCGATCAGCCGCTTGAGCAGCGTCTCCTGCTCTTCCTTGCGCAGCGGCGCGCGGAACGCCCCCGACTCGATGTGCTCGCGCAGCCACACCCGCTGTCTGTGCGAAGCGATGTGCTCGATCTCATATGCGATCGTCCCGCAGTAGGTCTCGCGCAGATGCGGCAGCGCGTCCGCGAGCGTCGCCCCCGGCACGTACATGTGCAATATCTTCGCCGGGATCTGCGCGGTGATCGCCGGTGTCAGTCCGATCGCCTCGGGGTCCAGCCCCGGTTCGCCCTCGGGCTCTGAGCCCAGCGGGTCGAGCCTCGCCGCGAGATGGCCGTGGCTGCGAAAGCGCGTCACCAGCGTGCTCGCAGCCTGCACCGCTTCCAGCAACTCTTCACTCGGCTGCGCGGCCGGTGCAAGATGGCTCGTCGTCTCGGTAGCGGCAGCAGCCGCGGCTGCCACCGGAGCGGGTGGGGAAGGGAGGGGACCCAGCTCGACGCCCAGCGCGGCGAACGCCTCCTCGTAGAAGGCGTGCTCGCCCTGCAGGTACTCCTCTATCTTCGCCAGGAACCTGCCCGACTCCGCTCCCTGGATGATCCGATGGTCATACGTCGAGGTCATCGTCATGACCTTCTCCGCACCGATCATCTCGCCGATCGCGCCCATCCCCACCGGATAGGCGATCGAGCCCGTCGCCACGATCGTGCCCTGCCCAACCATCAGCCGAGGCACCGAGGCGACCGTGCCGATGCCTCCCGGGTTGGTGAGCGTGATGTTCGCTCCCTGCAGGTCGTCCGCGGTCAGCGTGTTCGTGCGCGCCTTCTCCACCAGCGCGTCATACGCAGCCACGAATTCGTCGAAGCCCATCCCGCCCGCGTCGGAGATCACGGGCACCATCAGCGTTCTGGAGCCGTCCTTCTTCTCCACGTCCACCGCCAGCCCGAGATTCACCTGCTCGTCTCGCACCCGATGGGGCTTGCCGTCGATCTCGGCGTAGTGGTCGGCCATCACCGCGCCGTCCTGCGCGGCGCGCGCGATCGCCCACGCGATCAGGTGCGTATAAGAGACCCGCTTGCCCGCCCCCTTCAACTCGCGGCGACGGGCGTCCAAGGTCGTCACGGTCAAGGTCCTAAAACTCGTCGCCGTCGGGATCGATCGCGACTGCTCCATGTACCTTGCAAGCGCTGCGCTTCCGCCTTTCAGCTGTTCGGCGCCCGCCGGCTTCTCAGCGAGCGCTCCCGCCGAGCCGTTGCCGTCGGCCGTGCCGGCATTCGAAGCCGCGCCCAGCACGTCGGACTTGACGATCCGCCCGCCCGGCCCGCTGCCGGAGAGACTCGTCAGGTTCACGCCCTCGGCCGTGGCCGCGCGCGCGGCCACGGGAGAGATCTTGACGCCGTCGGGGATGGCTTGACCGTCTTGCGCCGCTGCCGGTGTGGCTATCGCTGCGCCCGCGCCGTTGCCGGAGGACTCTTGCGTGCCGCTACCGCCCCCGTTGCCAGCCGATCCTCCATCGGGAGCGGCATCATCGTCGCCGACGGCGATCCGCGCGATCACCTGGCCGACGGTGACCGTGTCGCCCTCCTCTACAAGGATCTCCGTTACCGTCCCGCTCGCCGGCGAGGGCAGCTCGACGTCGACCTTGTCGGTTGAGATCTCAACGATCGTATCGTCGAGCTTGATCGGATCGCCGACCTTCACGTGCCATTCGAGGATCGTCCCCTCGGTCACCGACTCGCCCGCGGCGGGGGTCACGACATCTACTGTTTGCTGAGCCGTGGTGATGCCCGACGCCATGTCTGTTTCACTCTAGCGTGGCCCGCCGCCGGATATCCCCGGCGGGCAGTGAGTGTCTTCACAGAGTGTTCACGGCGTTCGTCCTGCCTGCGCCGTCGGGACGGACGTGCTGTTCGCGCACGAACTCGTAGCTCCCGAAGAACGGGCCGATTCCTCCGAGCACGGCGACCGCCACGGCCAGTCGCAGCGACACGATCCGCAGGCGCGCGCAGACGATGCAAGTGAGGGACATTCCGATCCACAGCAGCCCATGCGTCAGCCCGAGCGCGAACGTCAGCGGCTCCGGTTTGCTCGCCACGAACGCACACACCAGCAGCGCCATGTAGATACACGAATGGGTGAACGACACCCACTTCAGGCGTCCCAGCGTAATCGGCCCGACGCGCGTGGGGCGCGGAGCGACCGCGGAGGAGGCGATCCTCGCCGGACCGGGCGCCGCGGATGGAGCTTCGGACAGAGGAGGCACGTCCGTCCCGGGCATGGCGCTTGAAGCCCCGCGCGGGCTCACTCCGCCGACAGCCAACGCGCCATCAGCCGTAGCGGCGCCTCTGCCTCCGCCGGCCACTGCTCGATCTCGCGCGGCCACCAGGCGAACTCGTCGTGCTCGGCGTCGGGCGTCACATCCGCGTCGACTCCCTCCGCGAGCCACGCCTGCCCGACGAACATCACCAGTCGGTGGGGCAACTGCACAAGCGCCTCGCCCCGCACCCGCTCGGGCGTGACCGACCACTCCTCCTGAAGCTCGCGTACGAGTGTGTCGGCGGGGTTCTCGCCGAGGTCCACCGAGCCGCCCGCGCCCAGCGCCCAGCGTCCAGCCCACGACGCGACCCACCCCGCGCGCCTGCCCGCCAGCCAGCGCCCGTCGGCCGAGCGCGTGACGCATAGCGCCGCCACGCTCTGCGATGCATTGCCGGGGAGCAGCCGCAGCGCCCAGCGCTGGGGTTGCAACTCCATCGCGATGCCCTCATCCGCGTCGCGCGTGTAGTCGATGAGTCGCGCGGCCACCCCGTCGTGGCTCGGCGATCCCCGTTTGCGCAACGCGTCGATCGCGGCGTCGGCGGCCTGCGCATGCTCACGTGAGGGCTCGTAATGCTCCTTGCGCCAGCTGGCCTTCACTCGCTCCAGCGGCCACGGCCCCCGCGCGAGGATCTGCGGTTGCTCGGTCACCGTCGCCTGCGGTTGCAGGGGTTGCGGTTCTGTGGGCTGTGATTGGGCGGCCATTTCCAACTACAGGCTAGTGCCCATAGGGTTCGTCTCGCGCGGACCCATACACTCGGCTCGGTGAACGTCCGTCCGCGCAAGCACTGGGGTTGGGGTTTCGAGGACCAGCAGCCCACCCTCGCCGAGGTACGCGAGGCGGCGGCGGGACTCGCCGCGCACCTTCGTCCCGCGCTCAGTGACGTCGAGCTCGGTGAGGTGGAGTCCCCGGTCCCGCTGGAGGCGGTCGAGCTGCCGGTGCCACGGGTCGTTGCGCCGGCGTCGCTGGCCGACATCTGCGCGGTCGACGATCACGCGCGCACGACGCACGCGCTCGGCAAGTCCTACTCCGACGTCGTCCACGGCTTTCGCGGCCGTTTTGCCCACCCCCCCGACTTCGTCGCTCGCCCGCGCGATGAGACCGACGTCGAGCGCCTGTTGGAGTGGTGCGTGGCCGAGCGCGTCGCCGCGATCCCCTACGGTGGGGGCACATCCGTCGTCGGCGGTGTCACCCCTGACATCGATAACGAATCCGCATCGAGCGCTGTCGGTGCGCCGGCGGGTGGCGCGACCGGCCCTGAGAATGATCCCGGGGCACGCGGCGCAAGCGCCTACAACGGCGCCGTCTCGATCGACCTGACCGCCCTGGACCGCGTCCTGGAGGTCGATCCCGTCTCGCGCGCGGCTCTCATTCAAGCGGGCGCCTCGGGGCCGGGTTTGGAGGCCCAGCTCGCCGAGCACGGCCTCACGCTGCGCCACTTCCCACAGTCATTCGAGTACTCCACCCTCGGCGGATGGATCGCCACGCGCGCGGCCGGTCACTTCGCGACCGTCCTCACCCACATTGAGGACTTCGTCGAGTCCACCCGTGCGATCACCCCGACAGGAGTATGGGAGTCGCGCCGCCTGCCCGGCTCGGGCGCAGGCGTCAGCCCCGACCGGATGCTCGCCGGGTCGGAGGGCGTCCTCGGCGTCATCACGCAGGCCTGGGTGCGCGTGCAGCCGCGGCCAACGCAGCGCGCCTCGGCCGGTGTGCGCTTCGAACGCTTCCTCGACGGCGTCGAGTGCGTGCGCGCGCTCAGCCAGTCGGGTCTGTCGCCAGCCAACTGTCGCCTAATCGACGCGCGCGAAGCCCTTACGACGATGGCCGGCGACGGCTCCCGCGCGCTGCTGGTGCTCGGCTTCGAGTCGGCCGATCATCCCGTGCAGGAGGCGATGTCCCGCGCGCTGGCAATCTGCGCTGAGCACGGTGGCGTCGCGCCCGAAGGTCGCGGCGATCGTGGCGGCGGCGACGCCGTGAGCTCGTGGCGCGGCGCGTTCCTCGGCGCTCCCTACCTGCGCGACGTGTTCGTCGCGATGGGCGTGCTCTCGGAGACGTTCGAGACGGCGATCACCTGGGAGCGGTTTCCCGCCTTCCACGAGCATGTCACCGCGGCGGTGCACGAGGCGATCGAATCTGTCGCTGCTCCAGAGGCGCGCGGCGCCGGGCAGGTGAGCTGCCGCTTCACCCACGTCTACCCAGATGGTCCCGCCCCCTACTTCACCGTGATCGCGCCCGCCCGCCGCGGTGAGGAGGTCGCGCAGTGGGCGGCGATTAAGCGCGCGGCCGGCGATGCGGTGATCGCCCACGGCGGCACCATCACCCACCACCACGCCGTCGGGCGTGATCATCGGCCCTGGTATGACCGCCAGCGACCCGAGCCGTTCGCGCACGCATTGCGAGGCGCCAAGGCGGCGATCGACCCGCGCGGAATCATGAACCCGGGCGTGCTGATCGATCCTCTGAAGGCCCACGCATGAGCGCGGACGGTGCCGGCATGACGATCGCCGTGCTCGGCCCCGGGGGCGTGGGCGGGCTGGTGGCGGGCGTGCTCACCCGCGCCGGGATCGATGTGGCGCTTCTCGCCCGTGAAGAGACCGCCGAGACGATCACCGAGCGGGGACTGTCGGTGCGCAGCGTCATGTTCGGCGATTTCAACGCGCGCGTACACACACGCATACGTTTGACTTCCGAGGAGAACGTCGATGTCCTGATCGTCGCCACCAAGGCCGCCGGTCTGCACGCCGCGCTTAAGCGCATCGAGGTCGAGCCCGGACTCGTACTGCCGCTGCTCAACGGGCTCGACCACCTCGCGGTGCTGCGCGAGCGGTTCGATCCCGACACCGTGCTCGCGAGCACGATCCGCGTCGAGTCCGATCGTCCCGAGCCCGGCGTCATCGTCCACACGAGTCGGTTCCTGCTCATCGACATGGCCACTCACAGCCCGGCCGCGCTATTGCCGATGCAGGCGCTGGCGCAGACGCTCGATGGCGTTGGCATACCCACCAGGGTGACCTTGCCGGTCTCCGAGCGCTCCGAGGCGCAGGTCATGTGGTCCAAGCTCGTGCGCCTGAACGCGCTCGCCTGCACCACCAGCGCCTACGACGTCCTGCTGGGCGAGATCCGCTCTACACCCGAGCTGCGGGCCGACCTCGTGGGGACGATCGAGGAGGCCGGCGCAGTCGGGAGGGCTGAGGGCGCCGAGGACGTCGATCCACAGACGGCCCTCTCAGAGCTCGAGCTCGCTCACGACACGCTCGGCAGCTCGATGCAGCGCGACATCGCCGCCGGGCGCCCCCCCGAGCTGGACGCGATCCCCGGCTCGATCCTGCGCGCCGCCGCGCGCAACGGCCTTGCATGCCCAACGATCGAGCGGCTCGTGGCCATGATCGCCGAGCGCGCGGGTGTGCCCCCGCCGATCCTCGCCGGCTGATCGTCAGAGTTCGCGCCGCTCGGTCGTCGCGCTCAGTTCTCTTCGAACGGCGAGCGTCCCGGCGCGTGCGCTGGGACGAACTGGGTGCCCACCGCCTCGACGACCTCCTCCTCGGACTCGCGCTCGCCCTCGTCGTGCTCGCCGTCGCACAGCACGCGGAAGTTCCCCGAGGTCTTCCCGTCCGCATGGATCGTGATGCCGGGCAGCACCGTCTCGCCCTCGTCGAAGCCAAGTCGCTCCATGTCGAAGTGCGCCAGACCGATGCCGTAGGCGGTGTGCGTCGGGTTCTCACGGTCGTGCGCCGCCACTGCCTGCGCAAATCGCTCCAGGTTCTTGGCGATCTTGGTCGTGTCCGCCATGCATTTGGGAGGGTAGCGCGGGCGCGCGTCCCCAGGACCATCGGCGGCCGCGCGGTGGGGTTGTAGATTGGGCGGATGGCCATCGACGCCCGCACAGCCGACGTTGCGCCGCTCGGGCCCGAGGCCGTCGCCGAGCAGGCACAGGCCGGTGTCGCCGCCGTCGCTGGTGGCGAGGGCGGCGAGGTCATTCGCACGGTGGGCTTGACCAAGACCTATGCCGGCACCGATTTCGCGGCGGTGGACGGGCTCGATTTGAGCGTGCGCGGCGGCGAGATCTTCGGCCTGCTCGGCCCCAACGGCGCGGGCAAGACGACGACCGCCGGGATGCTCACGACGCGGGTGATCCCGACCTCGGGCTCGGCCTACGTGGGGGCGATCGACGTCGTCGCCCATCCCGCGCTGGCCAAGCAGCTGATCGGGATCGTCTCCCAGCAGAACACGCTCGACCGCCAGCTGAATGTATGGGAGAACCTCTACTTCCACGGTCGTTTGTTCGGCATCTCCGCGTCTGAGTCGCGTCATATCGCCGACGAGCTGCTCGAGAAGCTCCGCCTCTCGAAGTGGGCCAAGGCATCGGTCTACGCGCTCTCGGGCGGGATGGCTCAGCGGCTGATGATGGCCCGCGCGATCTTCCACCGCCCGGCGGTCCTGTTCCTCGACGAGCCGACGGCCGGTCTCGATCCGCAGAGCCGCCTGGCGCTGTGGGAGATCCTCGGTGAGCTCAACAGCGAGGGTCAGACGATCCTGCTGACCACTCACTACATGGAGGAGGCCGACGAGCTCTGCGATCGGGTCGCGATCATGGATCACGGCCGCATCCTCGCGCTCGACACGCCCGAGGAGCTGAAGCGCTCAGTGGGAGCCGACACAATCGTCACGGTCAAGGCCGCCGGCGGCGAGCTGCAGGATCTCGGCGAGCGGCTCGCCGCGGAGATCGGTGAGGTCACTCGCACGCGAGTAGTCGACGGGGGTGTCGAGCTGCACGTCAAGGAGGCCGTGCGCCTCGTGCCGCGCGTCGTCAACGTCACCGAGAACGCCGGCTTCGAACTCGCCGATCTGTCGGTGTCCGAGCCGAGCCTCGAGACCGTCTTCATCAGCCTCACCGGCAAGGAATTGCGCGACTGATGGCAGCCACGGTCACTCAGCAGACGTTGGCGCCGGCGCATGCACGGATCGCGATCGAGCCGGCGCGCTCCACCATGGCCGCGAGCCGCTCGGCGCTGCTGGCGCTGATCCTGCGCGACCTCGTCGTGCTCAGGAAGAACTTCGCCGAGTTCGTGATCCGCACGCTCGTGCAGCCGTTCCTGCTCGTGTTCGTGTTCCTCTACGTCTTCCCGACGATCGGTCAGGGCGTCGGCGGCGGTGGGGGCAAGCTCGCCGAGTCGGCGTTCGCCACCGTGCTCGTCCCAGGTGTGGTCGGGATCACGATCATGTTCCAGGGCATCCAGGCCGTCGCGATGGTGATGGCCCAAGAGTTCGGCTACACGCGCGAGATCGAGGACCGCGTGCAGGCGCCCTGCCCGATCTGGCTCGTCGCCGTCGCGAAGGTCCTCTCGGGCGCCACCCAGGGATTGATCGCCGCGCTGATCGTCTTCCCGATCGCCTCCGTCGTTCACGCCAGCGGCGTTGAAGCCCACCTGTCGGTCAGCTGGCCGATCGTGATCACGCTGATCCCGCTCGCGTGTGTGACGATGACTTCGCTGGGGCTGCTGCTCGGCACCGCCTTCGAGGCTCGCAACCTCGGGCTGATGTTTGGGTTCGTCGTGCTGCCGCTGACGTTCCTCGGCGGCACCTACTACCAGTGGACGAAGCTCGCGCCCGTGCAGGTGGCGGGCATTCACTGGCTGCAGATCATCGTGCTGGTCAATCCCCTCATCTACGTCAACGAGGGCCTGCGCGCCGGACTGACCCACGCAGCGCATATGCCCCTCTACGTCGTCTACCCCGTGCTCGTCGGCTTCTGCGCGACCTTCCTCGCGCTCGGCCTGCGCAACTTCCGCAAACGCGTACTCGCCTGAGGACGTGCGTCGGGGGCCCGCCTGGGATTCCGCGCATAGAGGAGCCGAGTTCAGCCCTGCACCGGCGCCGCGGATGCCGCCAGCGCCGCGCGTACGGCCGGTGCGACCTCGCTCGCGTACAGCTCGGTCGCGCGCATCGCCTGCTCGTGCCCCAGCACGCCGACGCTGATGTGGCCGAGGAAGCGGTCGTTCTCGAACAGTCCGTGGTGGGCGAGGATCTTCGTCGTCACGTCTTCCGGTGTGCCCACGAGCAGATGGCCCTCCGGCTCGCACCCGGCGTCGAACTGCGCGCGGCTCATCGGCGGCCAGCCCCGCTCGCGGCCGATGCGGTTCATCATCTGCGAGTAGGGCGGAAAGAACTCATCGCGAGCCCGCTGTGCGGTGTCGGCTAGATACATGTGCGAGTTGATTCCCACCGCCAGGCCGGCCGGATCGGCCTTGGCGTGGCGGGCCGCCTCGCGATACAGCTTCACCAGCGGTGCAAACCTCACCGGCGCCCCGCCGATGATCGCGATCATCAACGGCAATCCCAGTGCTCCCGCACGAGCCACCGACGCGGGCGTCCCGCCGACGGCGATCCATACCGGCAACGGATTCTGCACCGGACGGGGATAGACCCCGATGTCGTTCAGCGGCGCTCGATGCTTGCCCGACCACGTAACTCGCTCGGATTTGCGCAATTGGAGCAGCAGTTCCAGCTTCTCCGCGAACAGCTCGTCGTAGTCGTCCAAATCAAACCCGAACAGCGGATAGGACTCGATGAATGACCCCCGTCCGGCCATGATCTCCGCACGTCCGTTCGAGATCAGGTCGAGCGTCGCGAACTCCTGAAACACCCGCACCGGGTCCGCCGAGCTCAGCACCGTCACCGCGCTGCTCAGCCGGATCCTCTCCGTCCGTGCCGCCGCGGCAGCCAGTGCCACA
This sequence comes from uncultured Solirubrobacterales bacterium, assembly GCA_963708315.1. Lineage (GTDB taxonomy): Bacteria > Actinomycetota > Thermoleophilia > Solirubrobacterales > Solirubrobacteraceae > Palsa-744. The sequence goes on from OY970204.1 coordinate 591,449, forward strand.
GTCGTGGCGGACACCGCGTAGTCCGGGCGATGGTGCTCGCCCACCCCGAACACCTCCAGTCCGAGCCGGTCGGCGAGCTCGATCTCCTCCAACAGCTCCCTCAGGCGTTTCGCCACGCGGTCCGGGCCCGCGCCCGGGTTTACGTCGGCGAAGGTTGCCAGGCCTAGTTCCATGGGCGCACTATAGATACGCACCCGCCGGGCGACCCGGGTTCGCCGCGAAGTTCAGGCGCGCGTCTCGGCAACGCGCGGCTGCTCGATCAGCTCGATCCGGTACCCGTCCGGATCGCGCACGAAACACAGCCGCGAGCCGCCCTCGCGCACGGAGTAGGGAGGCTTCTCGGGCTCGATGCCCTGCTCGGCGAGGCGGGCGAGCGCCCCGTCGAGATCCTCGACACTCAGCGCGATATGTCCGTAGCCGGTGCCAAGGTCGTAGGAGTCCACGCCGAAGTTGTAGGTCAGCTCCAGCCGCGGCATGTCGCCGTCGCCGGGCATGTTCATGAACACGTTGACGGCCTCGTCGCGGATCGGGATGCGCCCGACCTCCTCGAAGCCGAGGGCGTTGTAGAAGGCCACCGAGCGGTCGATGTCGGTGATGCGGTAGCAGGTGTGGATTAGGGGCATGGGTCTGAGTCTACGGGACCGTCAATTCAGTAGACGAGCATTTCATCGCGTACATGACACGAAAAGGCACGACGGTAACCTCGGCTTCGTGTCACCACTGGACGGGCGCTCCGAACAGCCGGAGTCGGAGCATACGGTTAAGAGGGCGTGGCGTAGCCTCCCGGCTTCGCATCGCCAGCTGCTGGAATCGATCGGGGCTTCCCAGTGGCGGGTTGTACATGAGCCGCTTGGAAAGGTCGCGGATGAATTCCTACGATCGGCCGGAGACGGAGCGCTTGTCCCCGCAGCCATAGGCAAGCTGGACGGCGCGCTGGGAATCTGGCTGCGTGAGCTGCGGATCGTACTGATCAACGATGCACACCCGAAGCTGGCAGGCCTGGACGCATCGACGCGGGAGGAGTTCATCGCTCGCGTAGCGTGGCATGAGTGGGGGCATGCCCTGAGCGTTGCGCGCTGCTCGGCGGATGATGTGGCTTCGGGCTCTAGGTTGCTTGACCTTGCGCCTGAAGGAGTCCGAGAGCGCGTCCGGGAAGCTGGATATCGTGCTGATGAGTACACGTATGAGGTAGTCGCGGAAACCTATGCGCTGTTGGTGCTGCGACACCTAAAAGGAGGGTCTGGGCAACCATCATGGCTACACCACGAGATATACGACCTCATGAAGACGGTGGCCGAGTGGAGCGACTGAATGCCTCGGGTGGCTATGTGCTGGGCGAGAATCAGCGCGTAGAGGACATTCTTGCCGCTGACGCCGAGTTGCTTCGTAGCGAGGGCATCGATCCGACTTGGTCGGGATTCGACGAGTCACGGGAAGCCGGGGCTTAGCAAGGCGTCGAACGCGCGTCCGGGACGGTCCGGCGAAACTCGCCCAGCTCCCCGCCAGACACGCGCATGGCACCGCGAAGACCACTCGTGCAAGGATGGCGCCATGCTCATCGAGCGCTCGTCGAACCCGCAGTTCGTATCGAACACCTACTTGGTCGCGGACGGGGTGGGCGGCCCGGGCCTGTTCATCGATGCGGGCGGCCCGGTGAAGCCGTTGATCGCGGCGGCGGAGAGCATGGGGATCACGCCGAGCCACATCCTGCTGACGCACCACCACTACGACCATGTGTGCGACGTCGCAGAGCTGCGCGAGCGCTGGCCGAAGCTGAAGGTGCTGATCCACCCGTTGGAGCGCGAGGGGCTGGGGGAGAACTTCGGCGAGGCGGACACGGTGGAGGCGGGGGAGATGCTGCGGTTTGGGACGTTGGAGGTGCGCCCGTTGCATACGCCGGGGCACACCGCGGGGATGCTGTCGTTCCTGGTGAGCGAACCGAGCGGGGCGGCGAGGCGCCCAGTCGTGAGTGCCGCGCCGGGGGGGTTCACGGGGGGCGAGGCGATGGTGTTCACCGGCGACACGCTGTTCAGGGGCTCGGTCGGTGGGGTGCGCGCGCCGGGGCATACGACGTACACAGACCTGAGGGATTCGATCATGGGCACGCTGATGGAGCTGCCGCCGGAGACGATCATCAATCCGGGTCACGCCGAGGCGACGACGGTCGGCGAGGAGTGGGAGCACAACCCGTTCATCCGCATCTGGCGGGGCATCGACGCGGAGGGCACGGACCCCTGCACCGCCCTGGGGGAGCCGGCGACGCTGGTGCTGTCGTGTGATGACTATGACGGCGGCACGAAGGCATGGGTGCGCTGGCCAAGCGGCGTGGACGACATCGTGCCGGGCTCCAAAGTCCAGCTCGGCTGAGCCCGCGGAGGGCGTCTGGGACGCTCGTGCCGCGCGTCGGCGTTCATGCGCACGCGGTCTGAAGGGCAACGCGCGGTAAGCGCCTAGGATGCAGTGCGTATGGCCCCGCGAGAGAGCGACAAGAGCATCCCGACCTCGCGCGTGCGTCGTACGGCGACGGTGGGCAGGCTGGCCGCGAAAGAGGCTGTCAAGCAGTTCGGGACGCGGGCGGCGAACGTCACGCGCGGCGAGGAGGCCTCAGAACAGGCGCTGGCGCGCCGGCAGCTGGAGACCGCTAAGCAGATCGTGGCGGCGCTGGGGACGATGAAGGGCGCGGCGATGAAGCTGGGCCAGGTGATGTCGTTCCTGGACGTGGGGCTGGTGGAGGAGGAGTACCGCGAGGAGTTCCAGCGCGAGCTGGCGAAGCTGCGCGACGCCGCGCCGACGGTGTCGTTCAAGCAGATGCGGCGCGTGATCGAGGACGACCTCGAAGAGTCGATCGACGAGGTGTTCGCGTCGTTCGATGAGGAGCCGATCGCGGCGGCGTCGATCGGGCAGGTGTACCGCGCGACGCTGCACGACGGTCGCGAGGTGGCGGTCAAGGTGCAGTATCCGGGGGTCGCGGCGGCGGTGCGCGCGGACATGCAGAACCTGGACATGATCATGCGGCTGCTCAAGCGGATGACGCCGGGAATGGACGCGAAGGCGATCGCGAAGGAGATCCGCGAACGGATCGGGGAGGAGCTCGACTACGAGCTGGAGGCGCAGAATCAGAGCACGCTCGCGCGCATCTTTCGTGGCCATCCGTTCATCGCGGTGCCGGAGGTCGTGACGAGTTATTCACGCGAGCGGGTGCTGGTGAGCGAGTTCGTCGAGGGTGTGGGGTTCGAGGAGCTGAAGACGCGCTCGCAGGCGGAGCGCGACCGCATCGGCGAGATCGTGTTCCGGTTCTTTCTGGGCTGTCTGTATCGCCACCGCCAATTCTCGGGTGATCCGCATCCGGGCAACTTCATGTTGCTGGCGGACGGGCGCGTGGCGTTTCTGGACTTCGGCCTGTTCAAGCGCATGTCCCGCGAGCCGGTTGAGCTGGAGCTTGCCTGCCAGCGGGCGGTGTCCGAGGGCGACGCTATAGAGCTGCACCGGCTGCTCGCACAGTCGGGGTTCCTGCCCGAACCGGACCGGGTGAACCCCGAGCATCTGTTGGCGTTTATCGGATCGGCGATCTGGTGGTACACGACGGCTGACGAACCGGTGCAGCTGACCCCGGAGGTCGCCACGGAGGTGATGATCGAGAGCTCGGATCCGCGCTCGAGCTACTTCGCGGAAATGCGCCACCAGGACATGCGCCCCGAGCACCTGTTCGGGCGGCGCATGGAGTTGCTGACGCTGGCGGTCCTGTCGCAGCTGCGCGCGCGGGCCAACTGGCACCGGATCGCGCGCGAGTGGATGTACGGTGACGATCCACTCACCGAGCTCGGCCGTGAAGAGGCCGAGTTCTACGCGCGTACCGGTGCGGGCGAGCTGACTAGCTCGCGGCCAGCGCCTTCTGCTTGATCTGGTCGAACTCGGTCTGGGAGATCGTGCCTGAGTCCAGCAGGCCCTTGGCCTTGGCGATCTGCTCGGCCGGGTCGGTCTGCGCGGCGACCGACTGCACGTACTTGTCCATCTGCGACTGGGCGGCTTCCTGCTGTTTGATGGCCCGTTCGGTCATGCCTTTGTGCTCGGCGATCAGGTACACGAACACGCCCAGATAGGGCAGCACGATGATGAAGATGATCCACAGGACCTTGGTGAAGCCGGATGTGTCGTGACGGCGGAAGATGTCGATCAGCACCGTGATCAGGATCCAGATCCAGATCACGAACGCGAAGAAGATGAGCATCGTCCAGAAGACTTCGAGGAACGGATAGCTGGTTGCGGCGATCATGTCGTCTGTCCAATCTGTCGAGAATCACTCCGCAGATGCCGCTCACGGCAGCGAAGCCCAGTGCATTGTTGGAGCATATTGCTACATGTCCGAACCTCGCGGCCACGTCGGGGCAACCTCGCTGCGTACGCATGGGAGTACGATGACCTTACGGTCGGCGATCGATTCGTCCCCGGATCAATTCGATCACTTCAAACCCGCGGCGCGTGCGGGGAACGAAAGGAGCACGTATGGCTGATGTCGCACAAGACACACACGAGGTGCTGACGGGCATCTCCGTCGGTGACGCGAGCATCCTGGACACGGCGATCGGCATGCGCGAGCTTGGCCGTGAGGTCACGGGTCTGGACGCCCGCACGTACGCGCTGGTGAAAATCGCGGCGCTGATCGCGCTCGACGCTCCGCCGGTGTCCTACGCCTGGCAGATTGGCAACGCCTTGGACGAAGGCGTGACGCCGGAGGACATCCTGGGCGTGCTGCGCGCGGTGGCCTTTCAGGTCGGTGGTCCCAAGGTCGTCGCAGCGGCGCCCGAGATCATGCTCGCGCTGGGCCTGGCGCTGCCCGAGGAGGCTTAGATCATGCCGATAGGAAGACGCCGTCCACTGCTCCGCGCGGCTGCCGTCGGAGGAGGCGCCTACGCGATGGGCAAGCGCAACGCGCGGGTCTCCGAGGAACAGCAGGCGCAGGCCTACGAACAGGGTCGACAGGAAGCCGCTCCGCCCCCTCCACCGGCGGCGCCGGCCCCAGCGCCGGCGGACCCGACGGTGGAGAAGATCAACCAGCTGGCGCAGTTGCATGCCAGCGGCGCGCTGACCGACGAGGAGTTTGCCGCCGCAAAGGCACGGGCGCTAGGGATCTAACCGCGAGAACCCGCCCGGCGTGGGCCGTCCCGGGCCCGGGACGGCCCTTGGTCCCGTCGGTCCCCGACCGGGGCGGTTCTCGGTCCTACACCGTCTGGATCTGCACGAGGCTCGTCGTCCCAGGACGCCCCGAGGGCAGCCCGGCGGTGATGCCTACGCGCTGACCGGGCTTGCACCAGCCGAGCTCGACGACGCGCCGGGCGGCGTCGGCGATCAGCGCCTCGGTCGTCTCGTGGCGGCGCATCGAGGCGGCCTGCACGCCCCACATCAGCCCGCAGCGGCGGACGGTCTCTTTGCCGGGCGAGAGCGCATAGATGGGCGCGGTCGGACGGTGTGCGGAGACCAGCCGGGCGGAGCGCCCCGACAGCGTCGGGATCACGAGTGCGTCCAGGCGCAGCTCGCGCGCGGCGACGCAGAGGTTGTGGGCGATCGTGTAGGCGGGGTCGGAGTCCACGCGCCGCACGCGCGAGGCGTTCCAGTCCTCATACGGCGCGATCGCCTCGGCCTGTTCGGCGACGGAGGCCATCATCGCGATCGCCTCCACCGGGTAGGCGCCGATGGCCGTCTCCTGGGAGAGCATCACGGCGTCGGTGCCGTCGAGGATCGCGTTGGCCACGTCGGCGACCTCCGCGCGGGTGGGGCGCGAGGAGGTGACCATCGAGTCGAGCATCTGTGTTGCCGTGATCGAGGGGCGCGCGAGGTGCCCGGCGAGGCGCAGCAGCTGCTTTTGCACGATCGGCACGCGCTCGATCGCGAGCTCGATGCCGAGGTCGCCGCGGGCGACCATCACGCAGTCCGCGGCGCGGACGATCTCATCGGCGCGCTCGACGGCCTGGGGCTTCTCCATCTTGGCGATCAACGGCAGGCGCGTGTGGGCGCGCACGGTCTCGACGTCCTCGGGGCGCTGGACGAACGACAGCGCAACCATGTCGACCCCGATCGACTCGCCGTGGCGCAGCAGCTCGAGGTCGTGCTCGGGTACTGAGGGCAGCGACTCGGTGGGCCCGGGGATGTTCAGCCCTTGACGCGAGGCGACGGCACCGCCGATCTCGATCTCCGCCTCGACCTCGTGCGTGGACGCGCGCGCCTCCACGACGCGCAGCCGCACCGACCCGTCGGCGAGGTACAACACGTCTCCGGGCGTCATCGAGTCGGCGAGGCCCTCCCAGGTGATGCTCATGTGTTGGGCGTCGCCGAGCTGCTCGGTCTCTCCGCCGGTGATCGTCAGCCGCTCGCCGGCCGTCAGCTCGACGACGTCCTCGCGCAGCGGGCCGATGCGCAGCTTCGGCCCAGGCAGGTCTTGCAGGATCGCCACCGGGCGTCCCGCCCGTCCGGCCGCGTCGCGCACGCGCCGGACGGTCTCGGCGTGCTCCTCGAGCGTCCCGTGGGAGTAGTTCAGTCGCGCCACGTCCATCCCCGCCTGCACCATGCGCAGCAGCGTGGCGGGCTCGCGCGAGGCGGGCCCGATGGTGGCGACGATCTTGGTGCGGCGCATGATGCCCGCACCGTAGCGGTGATCCCCGTCCGTTGCGGCAGCCGCGTTCTCGACCGGTCTCGATGAGGCTTACCATCGTGTGATGCTCGGACCGTCGCGACCCGTCCCGCGCGTGGGCGCCCGTGCGCGCATCGCCCACTTCGGCGGCTCGTTCGAGCGCGGCACGGTCATCGCCGTGTCGGACGAGGGGCGCCGTCTGAGCGTGCGCGGGGAGACCGGCGACACGCTGGAGTTCGTCCTCAGCCCCGCCACCGCCCGCTTCATCGCAGCCGGCGTGGCTCACGGCCCGCGTCTGGAGCTGCTGGGCGACCCTGCCTGAACTACGGAGCCTGCACGTCAGGAAAGTTCTCTGTGCAGTGCTCGCGCAGTACGTCCCTGATCCATGCCCGCTCGTCCTGGCTCGCCACGCGGTAGCGCGCCAGCAGTTCGTGCTGTCCCTCGATCGGGGCGTCCGCGATCGTCCAGCTCACCGCCAATCGCTCGAACAGCAGCTCGGTCGCGCGCTGCCATGTGTCCTCCGTGGTCGATGCCGCCCGTGCGCCGGTGCCGGCGAGCGCGTCGGCGTACTCGCGCCGAGTGGCCGGCGTGAGCGCGCCGCGCAGTATCAGCGTGTTGCCCTCAGCGTCGGTGTAATCGCTCGTCGAGGCCGTGAGCTTCTCAGGGCGAGCGCCCCCGTTCTCCGCGGCGCGCCGACGGCTGCGCTTACCCACCGGCTATCCCATCATCTGACGCGACGATCTGACAGCCCGCGCGCCGGCTCAGGTCGTCGCGGGCGCGGCGTCAGACGTGACATCGCCGAGCGCTCCGGCGGCCTTCAGCAGCTGACCGCGCACATCCCCGGTTGCCGGACGGGCGTGCCCGGGCCAGGCCGCCGCGGGCTCCATCTCCGCGAGCTTGCGCATGCTCTCGCGGGCCACGCTCGTGTCGTAGTTATATGTCTCCGCCGGCACGCTTGGCTCGCGGCTGCGCCCCCACATGTCGAGGGTGTAGAAGCAGTCGCTGACGAGCGCCAACCGGTCGGCTTCGCGCCACAGCCCGATCAGCCCGGGCGCGTGTCCCGGCAGCTCGATCACCTTGAATCCCGCGACGTCGTCGCCCTCGGAGACGGTGCCCGCGATCTTCACCGGGCCGTCATCCCAGGCGTAGCGGTGGCAGGCTTTCTGGATCTGTTTCGCCACCGGCGGCAGGCCCGCGAGGTCGGCCGGCCAATAGCGCCAGCCGCCGCTGCCCTCGGCGTCCTGAACCTCCTCGGGATGGCACCACACGGGCACGCCCAGGCCAGGTGCGGTGCCGCGGTGGTCGGTGTGGCCGTGGCCGAGCACGATCCGCTCGATCCCGCCGAGCCGCGCCGCGGCCCGCGCCACTGAGCGCGTCATCGTGCGCGCGCCCGCGTCGAACACGGTCACGCCGCCCTCGCCTTCGATCAGGTACACGTTGCAGCGGCCGGGCTGACCCTGCACGACCCATACGCCCTCGGCCACGAGCTTCGCCTCGGCGCCCGTCAGTCCGTCGCTGACGCGCGTCTTGGCGTTGAAGGCGGCCGTGACCCGCTGTTCGGCTGAGGAGCCCACTGGCGGCAGCATCCCGATCTGGCGCGGCACCGCCATCGTGTCGGGGAAGGCTTCGTTGGAGTGGATCAGCCCGTCGTCGCGCACGGTCAAGACGTCCACGCCCTCCAGCTCGATGCGATGGCCGGTCGGCGAGAGACCGTTGAACGACCCGGGTCCCGCGAACGTGCCGCTGAAGCGCCACTGCACCGCGCAGCGCTCGTCTTCGGCGGTGGTCGAGACGATCTCCACCTTCAGGTCGGGGATCGCTTCGATCAGGCCTCCGATGAACTCGCGCACGCCCTCGGGCCCGATGTAGAGCCCTTGCCCGCGCACGTCCTCGCGCCCATCCGGGGCCCACATCGCGGCCGCGCCCTGCACGTCGTGGGCGCCGATGGTCTCGAAATACCTGCGCGTGACCGCCTCGGCCTTGTTGCCTGTGATCCGCCCGCGCCGTTTCGCCTCCGAAGCCTGTTGCACGTTGGCGGCGGCCTCTTGCACCTTCGTGGCCGCGTTGCTTGCCTTCTCCTCCTCGGCCATCGCTGTCTCCTTTGCTGACGTCGGCAGAGACACGTAGTCTAGTCTCCTGCGCGATGGCCGAGGGAAAGCGCAAGCCCGAGCTTGGACGAGGCGAGCGCGTGTTGCCGGGTGTGTATCGCCTGCGCTTGCCCTTGCCTTGGCCGGGCGTGCCGCATGGCAACGCCTGGGCGGTCTCCGCGGGTGAGGGGATCGTGCTGTTCGACACCGGCATTCACGCGCCGGGCTCGCTGGCGCATCTCGAACGGGCGCTTGCGATGTGCGGCCTGGCGATCGAGGACGTGCGCTTGCTCGTGTGCACTCACGCTCACTCCGATCACTACGGCCAGGCCGCCACGATCATCGAGCGCGCGGGCTGTGAGCTGTGGATGCACCCCAACTACGAGCACGCACGGCGCTGGGCGGAGGATCCCGACGCGGCGCTGCTGCGGCGCTTGGAGATCGCCCGCCAGTCGGGCGTCCCCGAGGAGCCGCTGCGTCGCTACGCGGCCGAGCGCGAGGGCGATCACGAAACGGGTATCGCCGCGATCGTCGAGCCCGACCGCGCGCTGGTGGGAGGGCGGGACGGGATCATCGTCCACACCGATCTCGGTCCCTGGACCGTGCACGAGACGCCCGGTCATGCGCCCTCGCACGTGTGTCTGTTCCAGCCCGAGCGGCGCCTTTTGATCTCCGGAGATCATCTGCTGGGGCGCATCTCGCTGTACTTCGACTACGGCTACTCGCCCGATCCGGTCGGCGAGTTCGTGCGCTCGCTCGACGTCGTCGAGGCGCTGCACGCGCGTCTGTGCCTGCCCGGGCATGGGCGCACGTTCGCCGACGTGCACGCTCATATCGAAGGCAATCGCACGCTTGTCGCCGAACGCTTGTCCACTGTCCTGCAGGTCGTCTCCACGGGCGAGCCCCTGACGGCGTTCGAGATCTTGCCGCGCGCGTACGGCACCGATCTGCCGCCGATGCTGGCGCAGTGGTTGCTGACGGAGACACTGGCGATGCTTCTGCACTTGGAGGTCACCGGTCAGGCGGTGCGCCTCCCGGGTGAGCCCGAGCGCTGGAGCGCCTCCGAGTAGAGGCACAGCCTGGCGACACGACGGGCTTGGCTCCGGCTCTGATCTGCATGGGGCGGGCCGAGAATATTCCGCGCCACGAATATTCCAGCCGCTGACTATTTAGGCGATAGCGCATAGCATCGGCCCCATGCGTATCGACCAGATCCTCGCCGCGGGCGCCGAGCCCGTCTTCTCGTTCGAGTTCTTCCCGCCCAAAACCGAGACCGGCGAGCGCAACCTGTACGGCGCCCTCACGGAGCTGCGCACGCTGGATCCGTCGTTCGTATCGGTCACCTACGGCGCGGGCGGCTCGACGAGGGAGAAGACGATCGAGATCGTCCACCGCATCCGCGCCGAATTCGAACTGGAGGCGATGGCCCACTTCACCTGCGTCGGCGCCACCGTGCCTGAGCTGCGCGCCACGCTCGATGAGATGCTCGCCGCTGGCATCGACAACGTGCTCGCCTTGCGCGGCGACCCCCCGGCCGGCCATGACGAGTGGGTCAAGACAGAAGGGGGCCTTGAGTACTCCAGCGAGCTCGTCGCGCTGATCCGCGCGGACTACCCGTTCGCGATCGGCGCGGCGTGCTTTCCGGAGACCCACATCCACGCGGCGAGCCCCGAGGAGGACCTTGCGCATCTGGTGGACAAGGTGAACGCCGGCGTGGACTTTCTGATCACCCAGCTGTTCTTCGACAATGCCCTCTACTTCGACTTCGTCGCGCGCGCGCGAGCGACTGGGATTGAGGTTCCGATCATCCCCGGGATCATGCCGATCACTCGCACCGGCCAGGTCGAGCGCATGGCCACGATGTGTGGCGCCTCGATACCCGCGGGTCTGCTCGCGGAGTTGCACGCGCGCGGTGAGGACGCCGAGGCGGTGCTCGACTTTGGCGTCGCCTACGCCACGCTGCAGTGCGCCGAGCTGCTTGCCAAGGGCGCTCCCGGCATCCACTTCTACACGCTCAACCGCTCGCCGGCCACGCGCGCGATCCTCTCGGCGCTCAAGCTCGCACGACCGTGGGAAGTCAGCGCTCAGCTGACGAGCTCGATCTCCAGCCCCTCGGCCACCCGCGGCGAGCCGTCGGAGGCCTCGTAGCGGATGTCCACCGAGTCGTTCTGCCGGTATGTCCCCACGCCCCACGCGCCGAGCAGCCAGCGCCAGCCGCTGATCCGGTCCTTGCGTAGCTCCGCCTCGAATACGAGCATCCCTTCGCGCACCCGGTAGTCGGCGCCGCGCTGCTGGTGCACGCCGTTCAGATAGACCTCGTAGTCGCCTTTGACCTCGCGGGGGAGTTTGACTTGGGACTTGGGCATGGCGGTCACGGAGACTACGCGCAGGCGGATACGCGGGGGCGCGCCGGGTCGATGATTACCCTTCGCGTATGCGCGAGATTCCCTACCTGGACGGGTCGCTGCGCCTGGTCGTCCAGCCCGGGCGCACGCGTGTGCATCGCCGCGGAGAGCGGCTGTTCGTGCCGGCGGGCGACGCGCGTCCGGCGATCGAGCGGTTCTACCGCCGCGCGGCGCGCGTGGAGATCGGCTCGCGCCTGGATCGCGCTGTGCGGGTCGCGGGCGTGTCCTACCGCGACCTGTCGATTCGCGCGCAGCGCACGCGCTGGGCGTCGTGTTCCTCCACGGGTCACATGAGCTTCAACTGGCGGTTGTTGCTTGCGCCCGAACCGGTCTTGTACTACGTCATCTGGCATGAGGTCTGCCATCTGGAGATCCTCAACCACTCCCCCCGCTTCTGGGCGCTGCTGGAGCGTCGCTGGCCCCGTTATCGTGAGGACCGCGACTGGCTGCGCCACCACGGCGCGACGCTGGTCATCTAGCGCTGATCGATTGGCACGTAGTCCCGATCGCGCTCGCCCGTGTAGATCTGGCGCGGGCGAGCGATCTTCTGCTCGGAGTCCTCGACCATCTCCTTCCACTGCGCGATCCAGCCGCTGGTGCGCCCGATCGCGAACATGACGGGGAACATCGCGACGGGTAGCCCCAGCGCCTCGTAGATCAGGCCGGAGTAGAAGTCGACGTTGGGGTAGAGCTTGCGCTGAGTGAAGTAGTCGTCGTCGAGCGCTCGCTTCTCGAGCTCTGAGGCGACGTCGAGCAAGGGGCTCTTACCGCGCACGGCGAACACGTCGTCGAGGTATTTGCGGATGATGCGCGCGCGCGGGTCGTAGTTCTTGTAGACGCGGTGCCCGAACCCCATCAGCCGCTCGTCGCCGGCCTTCACGCCCTCGAGGAAGGCGGGGATGTTCTCGACCGTCTCGATCCGCGCGAGCATCCGCAGTGCGGCCTCGTTGGCGCCCCCGTGCAGCGGCCCATATAGCGCCGCGACCCCTGCGGCAACCGCCGAGTAGGGGTCGACCTGGGTGGAGCCCACCGAGCGTACGGCGCTCGTGGAGGCGTTCTGTTCATGGTCGGCGTGCAGGATGAACAGCACGTCGAGAGCGCGCGCGAGCCGTGGATCGGGCTCGTAGGAGAGCTCGGTCATTTTGTACATCATCCCGAGGAAATTGCTTGCGTAGTCGAGGTCGTTGTCGGGATATACGTAGGGTTGACCCATGTTGTGACGGAAGGCGAACGCGGCCAGGGTCGGCATCTTCGCGAGCAGGCGGATGATCTGGATCGCGCGCACGCGCTCGTCGCGGATCTTGTTGGCGTCCGGATAGAAGGTCGAGAGCGCGCCGACCGAGGCGACGAGCATGCCCATCGGATTGGCGTCGTAGCGGAAGCCCTGCATGAAGTCCTTGACGTTCTCGTGCACGAACGTGTGGATCGTGATCTCGTCGATCCAGCCGGTCAGCTCGGCCTGCGTCGGCAGCCTGCCGTTGATCAGCAGGTAGGCGACCTCGAGGTAGGTGGAGTGCTCGCACAGCTGCTCGATCGGATAGCCGTGGTGCTGCAGGATGCCTGCCTCGCCGTCGATGTAGGTGATCGAGCTGCGACACGAGGCGGTGTTCGTGTACGCCGGGTCGTATGCCATCAACCCGAAGTCCTCCTCGCCGGTCTTGATCTGCCGCAAGTCCATCGCCCGCACGGTTCCGTCGGTTACGGGCAGCTCGTAGGACCGGCCGGTGCGGTTGTCGGTCACGCTGAGCGTGTCCCGCGAGCCGGCGCCGTTGTCGGATGGCAATGACCCCTGCCCCTGCGCGTGTGTCTCGGGGGTGCTCATGAGTGAATGTCTCCTGTCGTGGGTTCTACCCGATTATGCGCGATCCCAGGCTCCGTGCCTGGGGGTCGGTCGAAGCTTTTATGCGCTCGTTATGCGCGCGCTCCGTAGCGGCTTTCGGTGGCCTCGACCTGACCTTGGTAGTGACTGCCGAGCTCGGCGTGCCCGTAGGGCTTCAGGGCGGGCGCGTCGAGCGTCATGAAGGACAGCTGCGCGATCGGCAGCCCCGGGTACAGCTTGATCGGGACGCGCGTGAGGTTGTTGAGCTCCAGCGTCAGCGTCCCCTTCCAGCCTGGATCGCAGAACCCGGCGGTGGCGTGCACGATCAGCCCCAGCCGCCCGAGGCTCGACTTGCCCTCGATCCGCGCGACGATGTCGTCGGGCAGCTCCACGTGCTCGAGCGTGCGCCCGAGGCAGAACTCTCCGGGGTGAATCACGAACGGCTCACCGGCGGGCGGCTCGACCTGCTCGGTCAGCCCACGCGGGGGGTCACGCAGGTCGATCGCGGTGATCTTGTGGTTGTGGAACACCCTGAACGAACTTCCCAGCCGCAGGTCCACGCTCGCGGGCTGCACCATCGCTTCATCCCACGGATCGATGCGGATGCGGCCCTCCTGCACGAGCCTTGAGATCGTGCCGTCGGATAGGACCGAGGCGGGGGAGGGACTCTCGCTCATACGCGCGCGGATTCTCGCACGCCGCCGCGTTTCAGCGCGTCACGAGTCGCCCGCGCGCCACGAGCGTGCGTACACGCGCCGGCGAGGACGGGGCGGGGTCGCCATGCGGGCCGCGCTTGCGCGGCAGTCGCGCACGGGGATGGTGCGGGCGGTGGGGGCTCGGGCGCGGGCCGATGCCGCCGTCCTGCCCGGGCTCGGTCTCGGGGGTCTGGTTGACGGCCCAGCGCACGATCAGGAACAGGGCGACGATGGGGATCTTCAGGAACACCATCAGCCAGACGAATGTCCACACTTCCATCGTCCGATCGTACACCGATCGGACGTCCGTAAGGGACCCGCGGAGGTCGAGCACGAGAGCCGTCGGCTCGGCTGGGCGACCCGGAGATGGGGTTTGACGGGGTGCGGGCTGTGCCTGGCGCGTATGGGTCCCCTGGTCATGCGGGCGGAGGCCGGGAGAGGCGGGCCGAGGCCGGGGAGAGACTCAGCTACGCGCCGGCAACGGGCGCCCGCTGAAGCGGGTCATCTCGCCCAGCTCGCGCACGCGGGTTTCGATCTCGGTGTGCTCCAACCGCGAGACGCGCTCGGTGCCGAACTCTTCGACGTTGAACGACGCCAACGTGGTGCCGTGGGCCATCGCGCTGCGCATCACCTCCTCGTCGAGGGAACCGGTGTGGGCGGCGATCGTGCCGATGAAGCCCCCGGCGAACGTGTCGCCGGCGCCGGTCGGGTCGAGCACGCTCTCCAGCGGGTAGGCGGGCAGCGAGAAGAAGCCGCCGCGCGTGATCAGCGTCGCGCCGTACTCGCCCTGCTTGGCTACGACTGCCCCCGGCCCCCAGCCGATCACGGTGCGCGCGGCCCTGACGAGATTGGGCTCGCCGGTGAGCATGCGCAGCTCGGCGTCGTTGAGCAGCACGCAATCGACCGTCTCGATCACGCGCACGAGCGCATCACGCGCGGTGTCGATCCACAGGTTCATCGAGTCCAGCGCGACGAAGCGCGCGCGGTCGCACTGCTCGCGCACGCGCAGCTGCAGATCGGGCTGGATGTTCGCCAGGAACAGCACGTCGCATGCGCGCGAGGCATCGGAAAGCTTGGGCTCGAACTCGGCGAACACTCCGAGCTGGGTGTCGTCGGTGTGGGCGGTGTTGAGGTCGTAGTCGTAGTGGCCGCGCCAGAAGAAGGTCTTGCCGCCGGGGACGCGCTCGACGTCGCGGGTGTGCACGCCCGGCCGCGCGAGCGCACTCATCTCGGTCTCGCCCCAGTCCTCGCCGACGGGGCCGACGACATGCACGTCGGCGAAGAAGGAGGAGGCGAGCGAGAAGTGCACGGCGGTGCCGCCGAGCATGCGTTCGCGCTCGCCGAATGGCGTCTTGACCGAGTCGAATGCGATCGAACCTACGACGGTGATGGACATGGCGCGGGACCCTACCGTCTCGGCGCCCGGCGAACGCGCTCGGCTGCTCCTCGCCCGGCGCACGGCGGGCGTGCTGTGGCATATACGCTGCGCCGATGGCCACGATGCGCGCCATCCAGATGAGCGAGTTCGGCGGACCCGAGGTGTTGCGGCTCGCGGAGCTGCCGATCCCAACGCCCGAGGCGGGCGAGGTGTTGATCAGGGTCACGCGCGCGGGGATCAACTTTGCCGACACGCATACGCGTACGAACTCATACGTGCGCAAGGCGACGCTGCCGCTCGTGCCGGGCGGCGAGGTCGCGGGCGTGCGCGAGGACACGGGTGAGCGTGTGGTGGCGCTCACGGGCACGGGTGGGTACGCCGAGTATGCGACCGCTCCGGCGGCGCACGTGTTCCCGATCCCGGACGGGGTGGACGACGGGACCGCGCTGGCGCTGATCTTGCAGGGGACGACAGCGTGGCACCTGTATCGCACGGCCGGGCGCGTCGCGGAGGGGGAGAGCGTGGTCGTGCACTCGGCCGCCGGCGGCGTGGGCTCGCTGGCGGTGCAGCTCGGGCATTTATTTGGAGCCCACCCGGTGATCGGGACCGCCTCCAGCGAGAAGCGGCGCGCGCTTGCCGTCGAGCTCGGCGCGGACGTCGCGGTCGATCCGGCGCCCGAGGGGTTGAGCGAGCGACTGATCGAGGCCAATGGCGGGGAGCCCGTGGATGTCGTGTTCGACATGGCCGGCGGTGCGACCTTCGACGCCTCCTATGACGCCCTGAGTCATTTCGGGCGGATCGTCGTGTGCGGGATCTCCACCGAGGAGCCCAACCGGGTCTCGACGGGCTCGCTGCTGCGCCACTCGCGCGCGGTGGTCGGGTTTTACCTGTTCCACTGCCTACAGCGACCGGGGATGTTCGGCGAAGCACTCGCGGACCTGTTCGCCCGTGTCTCCCGCGGTGAGCTGCAGGTGGTCCTCGGCGGAACCTACCCCCTGGGAGACGCCGCCCGGGCACAGATCGACCTGCGCGAGCGGCGCACGACAGGCAAGCTGCTGCTGGATCCGTCGGTGTGAGCGCGGTCCGCAACCAGGCATCGTCACGCAGGCGACGCCTGTCTGCAACATCGTTGTAACCGGGCTCGCGCTCCCGGCCGGATAGGCTGCTGGCCGATGAGCAAGACGTTCGCCGAGCTCGGCCTGTCCGAGCGCACCCTGCAAGCCCTGCGCGACGTCGGGTATGAGTCGCCCAGCCCGATTCAGGAACAGGCGATCCCGTCGGTGCTTCAGGGTCGCGATGTGATCGGGCAGGCGCAGACCGGCACCGGCAAGACGGCCGCGTTCGGCTTGCCGATCGCCGAGTACGTCGATCCGGAGCTGCACGAGGTGCAGGCGCTCGTGCTGACGCCCACGCGCGAGCTGTGCATCCAGGTGACCCAGGCGCTGCGCACCTACGGCGCGCACAACGGCCTGGACGTCGTCGCGGTGTTCGGCGGCGCGCCGATCCGCACCCAGCAGGCGCAGCTGCGGGGGGGCGGGCACGTCGTCGTGGGGACGGTCGGGCGCGTGCTCGACCTGATCTCAAGGCACTCGCTGGTGCTACACGACTGCCGCTTCGTCGTGCTGGACGAGGCCGACGAGATGCTCGATTTGGGGTTCCTGGAGGACGTCGAGAAGATCCTCTCGCTGACGCCGTCGGGTCGGCAGACGGCGCTGTTCAGCGCGACGATGCCCCCGCCGATCCGCAAACTCGCCGACAGGTACCTGTATGACCCGGTGCTGATCAAGGTCGAGGCGACGACGCTGACAATCGATACGGTCGCGCAATTCCAGCTCCCGGTGGAGACGAGGGGCAAGCCGGACAAGCTCGTGGAGGTGCTGCGCGCGGAGAAGCCTGACCAGGCGATCGTGTTCGTACGCACGAAGATCCGCTGCGATCAGCTGTTCCGCACGCTGCGCGACCGCGGCATGAACGTGCGCGCGCTGCACGGCGACATGAGTCAGGGCTCGCGCGACGGCGTGATGCTCGCGTTCAAGGGCGGACGCGTGCCGATCCTTGTCGCGACCGACGTGGCGGCGCGGGGCCTTGACATCTCGACCGTGACGCACGTCATCAACTACGACGTGCCGACCTCGCCGGACACCTATGTGCATCGCATCGGGCGCACCGGGCGCGTCGGTCGCTCGGGGCGGGCGATCACGTTCGTGGAGGATCGCCAGAAGCGCGAGCTGGAGGCGATCGAGCGCCATATCGGCATGTCGATCGAGCCGTGGCAGCCCGGCGCGGCGGGCGCGCCGACGCCCGTCAAAGAGCGCCCGCGCCGACACTCCAAGCCGCGTGTGTCGCGCACCAAGGACGAGCCCTACGTCAAGTTGGTTCTCGGGGGAGGCAAGCAGGCGGGGCTGCGCGTGGCGGACATCGTCGGCGCCGTGACTTCCTCGGCCGGCCTCGACGGCGAGGCGGTACGGGATGTGCTCGTGCTGGATCGCTTCTCCTTCCTGTCGGTCCCCGAGGCCGAGGCCGATCGCGTTATAGGCGCACTGGACGGCCATGAGGTGCAGGGTCGAGCGCTCAGCCTGGAGCGGGTTCCGGGTTAGTCGGCACACGGCGGGACGCGCGCTATCGTGGCCCGCTCATCCGAGCCTTGGGAGGACCCACACGATGTCAACTGCCACGATGAACACCAGCGAGGGCGCGATCGCGTTTGAGCTGTTCGACGCGGACGCGCCGAAGACCGTCGAGAACTTCCGCAAGCTCGCCTCCGAGGGCTACTACGACGGGCTCACGTTCCACCGCATCATCAAAGACTTCATGATCCAGGGCGGCTGCCCGCAGGGGACCGGCACGGGCGGTCCCGGGTATACGTTCGAGGACGAGATCAACCCGCACAAGATCGTCCGCGGCGCGCTGGCGATGGCCAACGCCGGGCCGAACACGAACGGCTCGCAGTTCTTCATCGTCACGACCGCCGCGGCGCCGTGGCTCGACGGCAAGCACACGGTCTTCGGTCAAGTCACCGAGGGGATGGACGTCGTGGACAAGCTCGAGGGCGTGCCCACGGACGGGGCCGACCGGCCGACCGAGCCGATCGGGATCGCCACGATCGAGCTGTCTTCATAGCGCTGATTTGGTGGGGAGGGCCGCATGCGGCCCTCCCTCGGAGACGCACATGTGCGTCTCCGCCGGGCGGTGCATGCACCGCCCGGATGACATGCCGCATGCGGCATGTCACGACCCCGTACATGTACGGGGTCGCCGATCGGCGCATGCGCCGATCGGAACGAAAACTCGAACAGGAGTAGCCTCTTCCTTACCGAGCGAAACGAGGAGGATCAGTCGAGATGGCCACCGTCGAGCAGCTACCCCACGCCCACAACGGTCTCGCGCACGCGGGCGAGGAGATCGCGGTCGAGAATCCCGCCACCGGGCAGAGGGCCGGCACGGTGCCCGACCTCGGCGCCGCCGCCGTCGCCGAGATGGCGCGGCGCGCTCGCATCGCCCAGCCCGCCTGGGAGGCGTACGGGTTCGAGGGGCGCGGGCGCATCCTCTCGCGCGCGCAGAAGTGGCTGATGGACAACTCCGCGCAGGTGATCGAGACGATCATCTCGGAGACCGGCAAGACCTTCGAGGACGCCTCTCTGGCCGAGATCTCCTACGCGGGCAACGCCTTCGGGTTCTGGGCCAAGAACGCCCCCGAGTACCTCGCCGACGAGCGCGTGAAGTCTGGGCAGCTGCTGGTCAAGGGCAAGAAGCTCACGCTGCGCTACCGCCCGCTGGGGCTGATCGGCGTGATCGGCCCGTGGAACTACCCGCTGACGAACTCCTTCGGCGACTGCATCCCCGCGCTCGCCGCCGGCAACTCGGTGATCCTCAAGCCCTCAGAGGTCACGCCCCTGACCTCGCTGCTGATGGCCGAGGGGCTGCGCGAGTGCGGATTGCCCGACGATGTGCTGCAGATCGCCACCGGCCGCGGCGAGACCGGCGCGGCGCTCGTCGAGGAGGTGGACATGATCATGTTCACCGGCTCCACCCGCACGGGGCGCAAGGTCGCCGAAGCCGCCGCGCGGCGGCTGATCCCCGCTTCGCTCGAGCTGGGGGGCAAGGACCCGATGATCGTCCTCTCCGACGCCGACCTCGATCGCGCGGCGAACTTCGCCACCTACTACGCGATGCAGAACGCCGGCCAGACGTGCATCTCGATCGAGCGCGTCTACGTCGAGGAGCCCGCCTACGACGAGTTCGTCGCGAAAGTCTCCGACAAAGTCCGCGCGCTGCGCGTCGGCGCCCCAGCCGGGCCGGGCTCGGTGGAGGTCGGCGCGATCACCTTCCCGCCCCAGTTGGAGACGATCGAATCCCACGTCGCCGACGCGATCGACAAGGGCGCGCGCGTGCTCACGGGCGGGCACGCCGTGTCGGGTGGCGCAGGGCGCTTCTACGAGCCGACCGTCCTCGTGGACGTCGATCACACGATGAAGTGCATGACCGATGAGACCTTCGGGCCGACGCTACCGATCATGAAGGTCTCTGACGCCGAGGAGGCCGTGCGTCTCGCCAACGACTCGCCCTATGGTCTCGGCGCGTCGGTGTTCTCACGCGACGTCGCCCGCGGCGAGCAGATCGCGCGGCGCCTGGAGGTCGGCGCGGCGAACGTCAACGACGCGATGATCAACTACACCGTGCTCGAGCTGCCGATGGGCGGCGCCAAGGCCTCCGGTCTGGGCTCGCGCCACGGGGCGGGGGGCATCCGCAAGTACTGCTCCCAGCAGGCGATCGTCGTCACGCCCAAGCTCGCGCTCAAGCGCGAACCGCACATGTACCCGTACAGGCGGCGGACTTCGCGCTTGCTGGCGGGCGTGTTCAAGTTTCTGTACGGCCGCGGCGATCGCGACTAGGCGACGCCCTCGGGCTCGCGCAGAGCGATCCCGAGGAGACGTTCGAGCTCGGGGATCGTTGTGTCCGCGCTCGTGTGATGCACCGTGGCCATGCCCAGTTCCTTGGCGGGGGTGAGGTTGAACGGGAGGTCGTCCACGTACACGCATGCGCTCGCAGGGACGCCCGCGCGTTCGGCGCCCAGCTCGTACATCCGCCGTGAGGGCTTGCGCATGCCCTCCTCGCCTGAGATCACGATGCCGTCGAACAGTTCCTCGAACAGGTCGTGCGGGTAGCGGTGCACACCCCACGAGTTCGACACCAACGCCGTTCTGATTCCCGCCTCGCGTGCGCGTCTGACCGCCTCGAGCATCGCCGTGTCCGGCGCCACCCCCGCGAACAACCCGTCGATCAACCCGTCCGGCTCGACCTCCAGCAGCGCGGCGAAGCGCAGCTCGAACGCAGGCTCGTCCAGCTCGCCCTTCTCCAGCGCGATCAGCAGCTCCCGGAACTGCGGATCGGCTTTGAAACGCCCGCTCAGCGCCTGCGGGTCGATCTCGGCCTGCACGCAGTAGGCGTGGAAGGAGGCGAACAGGTTGCTCGTCAACACTCCGCCCCAGTCGATCAGCAGGCCCGTGCGCCGACGGTCGTTCGTCGTGTCCTCGCGCGCTCCGTTCCCGGCGTCGGCGTCGTTCCGCTCGTCAGTCATTGCCGAACGCGACTCCCTCGGCCTGATTTGCGAGCTCCACGACGCCCTCGCCGAACTGCTTCAGGTACGGGTCGTCCGTGGCACCCGCGACCGCGCGCTTGTAGTTGCCCTCCATGAACACGACCGACTTCCACAGCGCCAGCGTCGTGTACCAGCGCAGATCCGCCATCGAACGCCCCGTGCGCTGCTCATACAGCTCGATCAGCTCCCCGCGCGTGGGAAACCCCTCACGCCGTGTGACCCCGCCGAGGTACTCGCGCATGCCGCCCTTCGGGTCGCCGCCCTCCGTCCACATCATGCACAGGTACCCGAGGTCCGCCAGCGGGTCGCCGATCGTCGCCATCTCCCAGTCGAGCACCGCCTCCAGATGCGCCGGCGGGGCGGGGGCGAAGATCGTGTTGCCCAGGCGATAGTCGCCGTGCACGATCGTCGCCGGCCCGGACTCGGGCATGTTCTGCGCCAGCCACTCCCCGACGCGCTCCACGGCGGGGATCTCGCGCGTGCGGTTGATCTCCCATAGTCCCCCGAAGCGGCGTACCTGACGCTCGAGATAGCCGGTTGGCTTGCCGAACCCCTCCAATCCCGCCGTGCGCCAGTCCACAGCGTGGATCTCCGCGAGCGCCTCGATCAGCTCTTCACCGATCTCTCTGCGCTGAGCGGGGCTGTCCAGCGCGTCCGGGACGCTCGCCACGATCACCTCGCCGGCGATCCGCTCCATCACGTAGAACGGGCACCCGATCACGTCCTCGTCCTCGCACACCGCCAGCACTGCCGGCACGCGCGCGGGCGTGTCTGCCAGTGCGCGCAGCAGCCGCGCCTCGCGCAGGACGTCGTGCGCGCTCGGCGGCAGCGGGGGGCGCGGCGGGCGGCGCAGCACGACCGCGGCGCCCGCGCGCTCGATCAGGTAGGTCACGTTCGAGTGTCCCTCGCCGATCGGTTGGGCCTCGATCTCGCCCGCGCCGATGCCGTGCTCGTCCAGGAACTCCCGCAGCGGCTTGATCACCAGTAGCGGCGGGCGGGCGTTGGCCGAGGCCTGCGCGTGCGTTGCGACGATGTCGTCCGGAGCCGTCGCGATGGGCGTCATGTGCGCAACGCTACCCGACCGATCGGGGACGCGCCGGACTCTCGCGCGGGCGAAGGCTGCCGCCGCACACCGTATTGTCCGGTCACGGCGGCGATCGGATCGCGCGCATTTGCGGGCAGGAGCCCCGGCGCGGCCCACGAAATCTCAGAAGCGACCGCAACCTACCTACTCCGAAGGTGTCTTAAGCGACCATGCTCAAAACCAAGCTCTCCCTCCCAGTCCTGCTCTGCGCCGCCGTCATCGGCGCCGTCGCGAGCCTGCCCGCCGCCCCCGCCCTCGCCTCTCACAGCGAGACCGTGTACTTCGAGGGCTCCACCGACCTGCTCAACCCACTCACGCGCCCGCACGCGATCGTGCAGCTGCAGTCTCTCGGCGTCAAAGCGCTGCGCGTCGAGCTCTCCTGGTATGACGTCGCGCCCGGACAGCAATTCGCCACCAAGCCTGCCTTCGACGCGACCAACCCGGCGAGCTATAGCTGGGGCGAATACGACGCGCTGATCAACGAAGCGCAGCGTCTGCACTGGAAGGTGCTGCTGACCGTCACCTCGCCCGTGCCGCGCTGGGCCACGTCCAACAAGGCCAAGCCCTACGTCACGAGCCCCGACGACCTCGACTTCCAGCAGTTCATGACCGCCGTCGGCCGTCATTACGGATCGAGCGTGCTGTATTCGATCTGGAACGAGGCCAACCACCCCGCGTTCCTGCGCCCGCAATTCACATCGCGGGGCCAGCCAGCCTCGCCGCGCATCTATCGCGGCCTCTACCAGGCCGGCTACGCGGGCCTGCAGGCCAGCGGGATCGCGCGTCCGCAGGTGTTGATGGGGGAGACCGCTCCGTTCGGTTACGACACCGTCAACGTGCACAAGGAAGGCTCACGGGCGCTGCTGCACGACGTCGCCCCGCTCGCGTTCCTGCGCGGGATGCTCTGCCTCAACGCCAAGTACAAGAAATCGGGCTCCTGCGGCGAGTTGCAGACGGCCGGCTACGCCCACCACGCCTACACGCTGCCGGCAGGCCCCTACTACAAGCCCCCGCAGCGCGACGACGTCACGATCGGCGTGCTCTCGCGCTTGTCAAATGCGTTGAACGCGGCCGCTCGCACGCACGCGATCCCGGGCGGCGTGCCGATCTACCTGACCGAGTTCGGTGTGCAGAGCGTGCCCAACCGCGAACTCGGCGTCTCGCTTGCCAAGCAGGCCCAGTTCGATGCGCTCGACGAGCGCATCGCCTGGAGCAACCCGCGCGTGGCGGCGTTCTCGCAGTACCTGTTCAAGGACGACCCGCTCGGCGGCAAGTCCGGATCGAGCGTCAACGGCGGCACCGTCGGCTTTCAGACCGGCCTTGAGACCGCCGCGGGCAAGCCCAAGCCGCTGTTCTCCAGCTGGCCGCTGCCGCTGACCGTCACTAAGCACGGTCACGGTTTCTCGCTGTGGGGTCTCGTGCGGCCGACCCTCGGCTCGACCAAGGCGACGATTCTCGTCAAGCGCAAGGGCGCTCACAAGTACACAACATTGAAGACCGTCACGACCAATGCGCTGGGCTACTGGAGCTTTAACTCCTCGACTCGTGGCGTGGCCTGGCGCGTGCGCTGGGTCAGCCCCACGGGCGTGAAATACGAAGGTAGTCCCATAGCCGCCTACTGAGGCGGCCGTGGACGCTGCGCGGATGCTTTGTCCTCGGTCACTCGTGTGCACAGCACACTTCGCTCCCTGCGTCCTTACCGATCGGAGATCGACGGAATCTCCGATCGGCCAGCATGGTCCACGACCGCCTCAGGGGCGATCTTGGCTACGCCTACGATGAGCGGTGCATGCCGGAGTTGCCAGAGGTCGAGATCACCGCGCGCCTGCTCGATCAGGCGCTGCGCGGCGCGCGAATTGAGTCGGCGCTTGCGCCGGGCATCAACTCGCTGAAGACGTTTGACCCTCCGCTCGCGGCGCTTCAGGGGGAGACGATCGCCGGGGTACGCCGGCGGGGCAAGAATCTGATCGCCGATGTCTCCGGCGAGCTGGCACTGCTGATCCACCTGATGTCCGCTGGTCGATTGCAGCTTTACGACAAGCGCGCCGGACCGCGCGATCGCACCTCCCGACTGCTCGTACGGGTGCGCGTGCCGGGGAGCGCGGAGTCCGAGGGCGAGGAGTTGGAGTTGCGCCTGCGCGAGTTCGGCTCAAAGCAGGCCGCCTGGGTAAAGCTCCTGCGCGCCGGCGAGCTCGACGGCGACGAGATGCTCGCCAAGCTCGGCCCCGAGGCGTGGCCAGACCCGCCGCCGCTCGCGGAGGTGCTGGACGCGCCCCGCCCCCTGCACGCGCTGCTGCGCGACCAGCGCACGATCGCCGGCATCGGGCGCTCGTGGGTGGACGAGATTCTGTGGCAGGCAAGGCTCTCCCCTTACAAGCGCGGCGCGGACCTGGACACCGCCGAGTGCGAGCGTCTGCGCGAGGCCATGATCGAGACCCTCGGTGGGGCGATCGTCTACTACGAACAGGCGATCCAGCTGCCGATCCCCGACAAGCTGCCGATGCCCCTGCAGGTGCATCGCCACGAGGGCGAGCCCTGTCCGCGCTGCGCCACGACGCTGCGAGCGGTCCACTTCGAGGACTACGTGATCGCTTACTGCCCGGCGTGTCAAACCGATGGGCGCGTGCTCAAGGACCGACGGCTGTCGCGGCTGCTGAAGTAGGCACCCCGGGTCCAGAAGCTCGCCAGATTCCCGCAAATAGCGGATTCTTACTCACCGATTTCGTGCATATATTCGGCTCCCCTGTAAGTTTCTACGGGTTGTCCAACACACGAGAAAGGTGTGAACAGAATGTACAAGACTCTGGCGAGACTGTTTCGAGGCGCCGCCACCGTGGGCATTGTGGCGACGGCGCTTGTGGCGCTGGGCGGGGTGGGCTCCGCTTCAGCGTTTGGATTCGGCGGACCGCCCTTCGGTGGACCGTTCGAAGTCACCTTGAATGGCGCGTGGGCGCCGTTCAATCGCTGCCCGGTCGACGACCCGACGATGCTGTCGACTGACGGCTCTGCGAAGAGCGCTCTCTGTGTCGCGGTGAGCGGGCCGAGTGGCGCGATCACGATCGGCAAAGTGACGGTCCCCATCGGGGGCAGCAACACGCAGAACGGCCTGATCATCGATAACACCGAAGGCACCCAGACGCTCGTACCGGCTCGGGGCGGCGCCCTGGTGGGCTCCCCGCTCGCACTGCCGGGCGGTCTGCCGGCGCTCGTGTGCCCGAGCTCCTCGTGGACGTTGCGCGAGATCTGCCATGGTCGGCCCAACAGGTTCCTAGACACCGTCGTGATGACGCTGTCCTCGGCCGGGGCTCCGTCGGAATTCAACCTGTTCGCGGGTCTCAGCATCGGCGCCCCGATCCTGGCCTTGCCGGTCAAGCTCGAACTCAGCAATCCGCTGCTAGGGCGGAACTGCTCGATCGGCACCGATCGCGAACCGATCGTGCTGCACATAGCCAATGAGACTGCGCCGACAGCCGAATTCGCGGCGTTTGATGCAAACGGGACCCCCGATCCCACCGGCACGATGACGCTGATCGCGCTCACCGGCGCCACACAAGGCGACAACCAGTTCGCCATACCGGGCGTTCATGGCTGTGGCTTCGCGGGCCTGCTCGACAGGGCCATCGACCGCAATGCCGGCCTGCCTTCGCCCGTCGGCAACAACAGCATCGTCCTCAACGAAGTCACCAGCTCGCTCACCGGGCTGAGTAGTCCCGAAGAAGTGGCCCCCAACGCCGGGCAGGTCCTGTCCAGCAACTGGCATTCCGCCATCGTGCACGGACACGGACACCACTAAGCACGCTCGCGTTCGGTCATAACGCCGGACACAACGGACCGCGGCGCGCCAGGTGTGCGCGCCGCGGTCTGAGCCTGTCCGTTCCAGATCTGTCCGGTCGACTCAGAGCTGGAGACATATCTCGCGTCCCTACGGTGGCGCATCCCCACCAAGAACGACGGTTGGAGGTCTCGTTCAGGCCCCATCTTGACCGGTTGCACGGCGACGGTTAGGTTGCACGGAATGCCTGGTAATGCGGATCATTCTGACAATCCCTACACCGGGCGCCATATACGGAACGGGAGGTAAGGAAACATGGGGAAGAAAGTTCGCATCGTCGGCCTGCTCGCGTTGGCGGCCGGGATGCTCGTGCCGGTGGCATCGGCCGCGGCGCTGCCGCAGTACGTCGATCTCGGCGACTCCTACGCCTCGGGCGTGGGAACGCGCGTGTTCTACGAAGAATCGGGAAGCTGTAAGCGCAGCCCGGAAGCTTACGGGCCGAAGGTCGCCGCGGCGAAGGGCTACACGCTGAGCTTTCAGGCTTGCAGTGGTGCGAAGACCAGTGACGTGATCGAAAAACAGCTCGGCACGCTGAGCAGCTCGACCGCGCTCGTGACGATCTCGATCGGTGGCAACGACGCCGGCTTCAGCAACGTGATCATCAACTGCGCGCTCTACTACTTCACGTGCGGCAGCGCGATCAACGAAGCCAACGAATACATCGCGAAAAAACTGCCGGGCGTGCTCGACACTACGTACAACGACATCAGCGCGAAAGCTACGACGGCGCACGTCGTCGTGATGGGCTACCCGCACCTGTTCACCGACGCTGGAGCGACGTGCAACGTCAACTTCCTGACGTCGTCGAACGAGAAGAAACTGAACGAAACCGGTGACAAACTCGACGCGGCGATCAAAGCACGCGCCGAAACGCACGGCTTCACGTTCGTCGACCCGCGTGCCGCGTTCAAAGCGCACGAGGTCTGCGCGTCGGAAGAGTGGTTGAACGGACAGTCCAACCCGCTCGAAGAAAGCTACCACCCGAACGTCAAAGGCCACAAACAGTTCACAACCGAAGTCGAGGCCGTTCTGTAGAAGCTGAACCGGTGTCCGCCCGCGGGGTTCGAACTCCGCGGGCGGAGACCGTAGGAACGTCCAGAGGGAAATCGGGTTTCCGGGCGGGCTGGGTCGGAGGGTCTGGCGCAATAGGGTCGTAAAGCTGGTAGGATCATCGGTATGAAGGTGAGTGTGAGTCTCCCGGGCGAGGATGTGGCGTTCCTGGATGAGTACGCCAGCGTCCATGAGTACCCATCACGCTCTGCCGTCGTGCATCAGGCCATCCAGGCGCTTCGTCTCGGCGGGCTTCGCGAGGCGTACGGCGACTCTTGGGCCGAGTGGGATGCGAGCGGTGAAGGCGCCGGCTGGGATTCGGTCGTCAGCGATGGTCTGTAATGCGGCGGGGAGAGGTGCGCCTGGTGGAGCTCGATCCCGTCCGCGGGGCAGAGGCCAATAAGCGTCGGCCGGCGGTCATCGTCAGCAACGACGCTGCGAACACCGCCGCGGCACGGCTGGGTCGGGGGGTGCTGACGGTCGTGCCTATCACTTCGAGCGTCGATCGCATCTACCCGTTCCAGGTGCTTCTACCGGCAGGCGCCGGCGGTCTGCCCCAGGACTCCAAGGCGCAGGCTGAGCAGGTCCGCTCGCTCGATGCCGAGCGCATTGGCGAGCAGCTCGGTCGGCTGTCCGATCGACTGATGGCCTCACTCGATGACGCGCTGCGCCTGCACCTGGCCTTGTAGAGCTTCTCGTCCGGCGATTCAGGGGCGGCGCTTTGCCCAATGCGCCGTCTTGTCGTCCTGTTCTGGCCATCTCTTTGGGTTCTCTCTTGACAAGGGGTGGAGTTGACGTTATGTTCTCTTATGTTCATGGCCTCCCAACGGTGGGAGGCCGGGGCACGATAGATCGGGTTTGGGTCGGTCCACTGGGTCGATGTCAAGCGCTTTTGCAGGGATGTTTGGGGAGAGGGCCAGATCGTATGAAGAGGGGTAGTGGTTTTCGCGTGAGTCCGTTGAGGACATATGTGGTGGGAATCGCCGCGTGCCCGTTTGGGCCCGTAGGTAGATGCGTCAGCAGCGCTGACACATCTTCTCTCTCTCTCTCTCTCTCTCTCTTGTCCCTGTAGCGCCCCTGCTCTAGCGGCCGATTTTCCCCGGACGGCGGTTCGTCCGGAACATCTCTCAGGGGTAGGGCTTGCCCTGTGCACGTTGCGTTCTCGCTCGCTTGGGCGGGTTCTGTTCGAGCGTCTTCCTCATCCTCATCTGGGGACGGCGTTCGAGGAGGTCCCGTCGCGTGCTCCCACACGTGCGGGTTCTGTATGTGCCGAGCGTCGCGGTCTGAACCCGAGGCCGCGGCGTTCGTCGTGTTTGGTCGCCTCCTCGTTGGTGGTGCAGGATGCCTGTTGAGACGGGCGCGCGGCGTAGGGCGTTGCAGACACGTGCGCGTGGCGGGGGTGTCGCTCCGCGGGTGCAGGTAGCGGAGATGCAGCGTGCGCGGTTGTTGGCGGCGGCTGCGGCGACGTTCGTGGAGTTGGGTTATGCGCGTGCGTCGGTTGCGTATATAACGGCGCGGGCGGGGGTGTCGCGGCGCACGTTCTATGACTTGTTCGCCAATCGCGAGGATTGCTTGCTCGCGGTGCTGGATGATGCTGCGGAGCAGATCTCTGGTGAGATCGCGGTGGCGAGCCTGACTGGTGGACTGGCCTGGCGTGAGCGTGTGCGTGGTGGTCTGCTTGTGATCTTGTCGTTCTTTGATCGTGAGCCGGTGCTCGCACGGGTGTGTGTCGTGCAGGCCTTGCAGGGTGGTCCGCGGGTACTGGGGTGGCGTGAGGGGATTCTCGCCGAGCTGGCGGAGGTCTTGGATCAGGGTCGGGGGGAGAGCTCTCGCTCGCGGGAATGCACGGTCTTGACCGCGGAGGGTCTTGTCGGTGCCGCGTTCGCGATCCTCTACGCGCGTCTATCGACGAACAAGCGTCAAGAGCCGTTGCGGAATTTACTGGGCGAGTTGATGAGCTTGATTGTGCTGCCGTATCAGGGTCCGGCGGTGGCGCGCCGGGAACAGCACCACTCATTGCCGCCGCTGCCGCGAGGCAAGCGCACTGCGCGGGAGCGCCCGTATGGCGCGATCATCGAGGATGACCCGTTGCGGGACCTACCGATGCGTTTGACCTACCGCACCGCACGGGTGTTGGAAGTCGTGGCCGAGCATCCCGGTGCCAGCAACAGGTTGGTGGCCGAGCACGCTGGGATCTCCGACCAAGGCCAGGTCTCAAAGCTACTCGCGCGCCTGGAGCGCCTTGACCTGTTGCGGAACACCGGTGAAGGGCAGGCCAGGGGTGAGCGTAACGCGTGGAATCTCACGCCGCTCGGTTTGCAAATCACGCAGCAGCTCAGTCTGAACACCCACCCCCAGAATGAGGCCGTCGTCCGATGAGCCCACGAAATGCGGTGATACAGCCGGTCTCGCACGAGCCCGCTTCAAGAGGAGACGATCCGATGAACACCCACAAGTCCAACCCGACGACACTGGTTTCGTGCAGGGATAAATCCGGCGTTCGAGATATGGACGGTAGGGTGAGCGTTCACGGGCTACGGGTGCTGATGGCGCTTTGCGTATCGGTGGGAGCGTTTGCCCTCGCGAGCGCTCCCGCGTTGGCGGCGCGTGGGCATGTCTTTGGCAGCTCCTTCGGGAAACAGGGCTCCGGTGAAGGGGAATTCTCTAGCCCGTCAGGGATCGCCGTCAACGAAATGACCGGGAGGGTCTATGTCTCCGACGCCGGCAACAATCGTGTGGAGTACTTCAGCGCCGCCGGTGCCCCTGAAGGACAGTTCAACGGTAGCGGCACAGGATTGAACGAAGGCCAGGCGGCTCCCACGGGACAGTTTGCGAACCCGGAGTCGGTGGCGGTTGACAACTCAACGAGCCCGTCAGACCCCTCGAAAGGCGACGTTTACGTGGTGGACACTGATCATGTTGTGGTCGACAAGTTCAGCCCCACAGGCGAATATATCGGTCAGATAACGGGCACGGCCGTTACTCCTGCTCCAGACCCCTTGGAGGGCTTCAAGGGGGTGGCAGTTGACCGCGAAGGGGGATTGTGGATCTACTATGATCAAGCCAATGAAGCTGGCGTCCAAGGGAAGTACGCTGCTGGTTTTACCGACGAAATAGCAAACGTCCTGATGCCAGATGGCATGCATCATCTGATCCAATTCGGCTCATTTGGGGAAGCCGAACCTGGGTTTGCTGTGGATTCCAAGGGTGACTTCTACATCAGAGGCAAGTTTGAATTCGAAGCGTCGGCCCGTATAAAACGGGTGGTGAAGGTCGATCCCCAGACAGGCGAAGCCCTGAATAGGGAGGTGGGTGGGGCGCCGGCTGATTGGGTGGCTGTCGAATCGTCGACCGACGATGCCTATCTTGGGAATGGTTCGTCTGTCGCGAGGTTGGACTCCGCAGGGGGTTTGGTCGAACGTTTTGGTTCTGGGCATCTCACGCAGGCGGGGGGTATCGCCGTCGACGCCGCGAGCAACACGGTTTATGTGGCCGATTCCACGAGCGATGACGTCGCCATTTTCGCGCTGGAACCGCCCGGGGCACCGACGATAGAAAGCGAGTCGGTGAGCTCGATCAGTTCCGGTGATGCGGTGTTCTCGGGGGAAATTAATCCGCGTGGAGCAGGGACGGAATATCGTTTTGAATATGGTCGGTGTGCGACACTGACGTCTTGTTCGACCGATGGTTATGAAACGAGGATACCGGAACCGGATGGGTCGATAGGGTCCGGGTTCAACGTTGCGAGTGTCAGTGCGCATCCCGGTGGTCTGCTGCCGCGCACGCCATATCATTTTCGTCTGGTGGCGCACAACGAACACGGTGTGGTCGATGGTGAAGAAAAGACGTTTACCACGCAACCGTCGGGCAGCGGGTTGGTGTTGCCCGATGGGCGGGCATGGGAACTGGTCTCCCCGATCGATGCTCGGGGGGCCATCCCTCAACAGATCGGCGAAACTGTGGTGGAGCAGGCAGCGGTGGGTGGCGATGCCTTCACCTACCAGGTGTCCGCCCCGAATGAAGCCGATCCGCGTGGGTATGGCGAACCCGCCGGTTTGCAGGTGCTTGCCTCGCGTGATGCAGGTGGGGGGTGGTCCTCCACGGACATCGGGATGTCGAACAGCACACCGGTAGGTATTCGGGTCGGTGATGGTCATGAGTATCGGTTTTTCTCCGAAGATTTGAGTACCGGTATCGCTGAACCGTCTGGTGCGTTCACTGTGCAGGAAAGCGGGGGCGTCAGCGAAGAATTCCCGGCAGGAACAGAACGCACGCCGTATGTTCGTCATAATGCGACGTGCCAGACCGATCGCGCGAGATGCTATGAGCCGTTGGTCACCGGCACCCCCGAAGAAGGAGATGTCCCGTCGGAAACGATCTTCGGTGGTGCACCGGAAGACCTCCAAGGGAAGGCCAAATTTGTCGGTGCGGCTCGGGATGGTGGGCACGTCGTGTTGGACTCCGGTGTGCAGTTGACTTCGATCAAAACCTCGGAAGGGTTGTATGAGTGGTCAGAAGCTATGCCCGCGCCCGAAAGATTGCGGTTGGTGAGCATTTTGCCTGCCGCTGAAGGCGGTGAACCCGGTCTGCACCCCTCACTCGGCAACGAATCCGTCAACAGGGAGGGTAGGGGTGAGATCTCCGATGACGGGTCGCGCATTCTCTTTTCAGCGGGGGCTCCTAAACAGGAGCATGAACACTTGTATATGCGTGACATGGCTAGTGGGGAAGGTGAAACGGTCCGCTTGGATGTGGCTGAAGGTGGTTCGTCGGTTTCACAGGTGTCAGCGGTCTTGCAGGTCTCGAATGGTGACGGTACGAGGGTGCTCTTCACGGACCCGGCCCCATTGACGGCGAACGCGGGCAGCAGTGGAAATGATTTGTATGAATGCAACATGGTTGAGGTCGCGGAAGTGAGTGGGAGCAAACTAAAGTGTGATCTGAGTGACTTGACGCCGGTGCCGGGGAGTGGCGCACCGGGTGAAGGTGAAAGTGCCGTAGTGCAGGGCGCGGTTCTCGGAGCAAGCGAAGACGATGGTTACGTTTATTTTGTTGCCAATGGTGTGCAGGCGGCCGGAGCGAGTCCGGGGGATTGTGGGGGTGGCTTGTCGGAAGGCGAGACGTGCAGTTTGTATGTTCGTCATGATGGTGTGACGAGTTTTATCGCCACACTGGCTGAGAGAGATAATCCGGACTGGGGCACAACCCTCTCAAGGGAGACGGTGCGCGTGTCGCCAGACGGCGAGTGGTTGGCGTTTATGTCCGAAAGATCTTTGACTGGTTACGATAACCGTGATGCGAAGAGCGGGTTGCCTGACGAGGAGGTGTATTTGTACAACGCCGTCTCGAACAAGCTGGTGTGTGCTTCGTGTGATCCGACGGGTGCGCGACCCACGGGTGTGGAATACGCAAAGATCAATGATGAATTGGGCGGTGGCGATCGTGTCTGGGAACTACATCAATGGTTGGCTGCGGATCTCCCGGGCTGGACTGCGTTTACAACTACGACGGCTGCGTTGCATCAACCGCGATACCTGTCGGACGAAGGCCGCTTGTTCTTCAACAGCGCCGGCGGGCTAGTGCCACAGGACAGCAACGGTAATTGGGACGTGTATGAGTATGAGCCCACGGGTGTGGGTGGTGTTGCGGGTTGCTCTACAGGTTCTGTGACCTTCGCCGAAGGCGAGGGTGGTTGTGTGGGGTTGATCTCTTCCGGTACGGCGTTGGGGGAATCGGCGTTCATGGATGCCAGCGCGACAGGTGGCGACGTGTTCTTCTTGACGACGGGTGATCTCGTACCGGGGGATCGTGGTACGGGGATCAAGGTGTATGACGCACACACGTGCACCAGTGGCTTGCCATGTCCGCCGTCACCGGCGACAAGCGGAGTGGAATGCGTCTCAGCGGCATCGTGTCGGTTGGCGCCGATGGTGCAACCCTCGATCTACGGGTCCCCCTCCAGCGCGACGTTCTCCGGCGCTGGGAACGTCGTGACGCCCCCAGCTGCCGGGAGCACGAAACCGGTGGTGAAGGCAAAGGTTTTGACACGAGCGCAGAAGCTCGCACGAGCGTTGCGGGCATGCAAGGCCAAACGGGCTGGTAGGCAGCGAAAAGTATGTGAACGCACCGCGCGTGAGCGGTATGGACCTGTAAAAGGCAAGTCTGCGAGGGCTGGTGCGAAAAAGGGCGCGGTGAAGCGATGAGCGGCTTGAGTGGTGTTGGTGGTTTGGCGAAGCGGTGTGTGTTGGGTGTTGTGCTGGTTGGGTTGTTGGTGGGGTTGGTTGGTGTTGCGCCGGCGTTCGCGGGCTCTGCGTGGTGGGGTTTGACGTCTGGCTCGTGGCCTTCGAACTTGCCGCCGGGGGGTACGGGCAAGGTTATCGTGACGGCCCAGAATCGTGGCTATACGAACGCGGAAGGTGGTGCGGGCAACCCGATCGTGGTTAGGGATGTGTTGCCGGAGGGTTTGAAAGCCAAGAGTGTTGAAGGTCTGTCGGGAGAAAAAGAAGGGCTGGGTAATTATCACGGCGCGTTGAAATGTTCTGTGTTGTCTTCTGGGAGCGAAGTGCAGTGCGTGTTCGAAAAGGGAGCGTTGCCAGGCGAAGCGGCATTGGTACCACCGTTTGAACAGATCGAAGTGCGTATCGCCGTCGAAGTGTCTGAAACGGCGTCCGGTTTGGAAGAAAATGCGGTGAGTGTGAGTGGTGGGAATCTTCCGGGCAAGACGTTGGCACGACATATCGCGGTGGGTGAAGAATCGACGTTTGGCGTCGAAAATTATGAAATCGTCGCGGAAGAAGAAGGTGGTGGTGCGGCGTCACAGGCTGGTGAGCACCCGTTCCAGTTGACAAGCGTGTTGAACCTCAACACGAGTATCGTCGCGTCGAAAGTTATTCATCAGGAGCCCGCGGGACTGGTGAAGGATCTTTCGTTCCGGTTGCCGCCGGGTTTGATTGGTAATCCTACACCGTTTGATCAATGCACGGACGCACAGTTCCACAAGGAAGAATGTCCGCCGCAGAGCGCTGTTGGTGTTGCGACACCGACGTTTGACGCGCCCAATGGGACTGCTCTGAACACGGCAATGTCGGCGTTGTACAACATGGTGCCATTGGCCGGCGAACCGGCGAGGTTCGGATTCGACGTCGGCGGGGTACAGGTGTATTTGAACACTGCTGTGCGTACCGGTGGTGATTATGGCGTGACGGTCAACGTGAGCAACATTTCCGAGGCCTCGGGGGTGCTCGCGAGCAAGGTGACGTTCTGGGGTGTGCCGGGGGAAGCCGTGCACAACGCCCAGCGGGGCTTCGCGTGCCTGAAGCACACTGGGGGATGCAGCAGCGTGACGGAGAAGTCACCACCACCATTGCTGTCGTTGCCGACCGTGTGTGATGGTCCGTTGGCGACGAGTGTGCAGGCCGACTCGTGGACTGAACCGCACCCCACAAAACCATCCGTGGCACCGTTGTTTTTTGAGTCTGAGATGGAAGGGATGTTCGGGTGCAACCATTTGCAGTTCAATCCCGAAATCAGTGTCACACCAGATGTGCCTGATGCGAGCACCCCTACTGGTCTGGGTGTGACGGTGCACGTCTCTCAACAGTCCGCGTTGTTCCCTGAAGGGCTGGCGGAGTCGACGTTGCGCAACACGACTGTGACGTTGCCTGCAGGGGTGACGGTCAACCCCGGTGGTGCGGATGGGTTGCTGGCTTGTTCTGAGGGCCAGGTCGGATATCTTGGGCGTGCGTCGGGGGAGCCTGATGAGAACCTGTTCACGCCGGGGTTGGCGAGCCCGTTTTGTCCTGACGCGTCGAAGATCGGAACGGTGGAAATCGAAACGCCGTTGCTGGCGCACGTGTTGAAGGGCGCAGCCTACTTGGCGGCGCAGAACGAAAACCCTTTCGGGAGCCTGATCGCGCTGTATTTGATCGCCGAAGAGCCCGTGTCGGGGACATTGGTGAAGCTCACCGGTGAAGTGGCGTTGAACCAGAACGATGGTCAACTGGTCACGACGTTCAAGGACACCCCGGAGCTGCCGTTCGAAAACCTGCGACTGCACTTCTTCGGGGAATCACGCGCACCGTTGGGTACCCCGTCATCGTGTGGGTCGTATACGACGCAGGCGGTGTTCTCGCCGTGGTCTGGTAACGCGCCCAGTCATGTCAGCTCACAGTTCGATATCACCTCTGGTCCCAGCGGCAGTTCCTGCCCGGGCTCCCCGTTGCCGTTCGCACCATCGTTGACAGCGGGCACGACCAGTATCCAGGCGGGTGGTTTCAGTCCCTTCACGATGACGATGAGTCGTGAAGACGGTCAGCAGGACTTGAAGGCGATCAGCCTGCACATGCCACCGGGACTGTCGGGGACCCTCACGGGTATCCCGTTGTGCGCAGAAGCACAAGCGGATGCGGGGACGTGTGGTCCTGAAAGCATGATCGGGGAAACGACTGTCAGCGTCGGCTTGGGGAACAACCCCTACACCGTCACGGGCGGCAAGGTGTATTTGACCGGTCCGTATGAGGGCGCGCCGTTTGGGTTGTCGATCGTGAATCCCGCGAACGCCGGACCATTCCATCTGGGGAACGTGATCGTCAGGGCAAGGATCGAAGTCGATCCTCATACCGCACAGTTGACCATCACGAGCGACAGCAGCGGCCCGTATGCGATACCGCCGAGGATCGACGGCATCCCGTTGGAGATCAAGCACATCAACGTGACCGTAGCCAGACCAAGCTTCACGTTCAACCCGACGAATTGCAATCCACAAACAATCGGTGGAACGCTCTCCAGCATTCAGGGAGCGAGCGCGAACGTCGCGGTGCCGTTCCAGGCCACGAACTGCGCAACGCTGGCGTTCGCACCGAAATTTGCGGTCACCACGAGCGGCAAGACCAGCAAAGCCGATGGTGCGAGCCTCGCGGTGAAGTTGACGTATCCCAACGCCCCGCAGGGTTCGCAGGCGAACATCAGCCAGGTCAAAGTCGAACTGCCAAAGCAGCTACCGTCGCGGTTGACGACGTTGCAGAAGGCGTGCACGGCGGCACAGTTCGACACGAATCCCGCGGGTTGCCCGGCAGCGTCGGTGATCGGTCATGCCAGGGCGACCACCCCGATATTGCCGGTAGCGTTGGAAGGACCGGCGTATTTCGTCTCCAATGGTGGGGAAGCATTCCCGAACCTCATCATCGTCCTGCAGGGCTATGGGGTCGCCGTGGACCTTGTCGGTGACACGTTCATCAACAAAGCTGGTGTCACGTCCAGCACGTTCAAGACCGTCCCCGATGTTCCTGTCGGCATGTTTGAACTTACGTTGCCAGAGGAGCCCAACTCGGCGCTCGCGGCGAACGGGAATCTCTGCACCTCGAAGCTCGCGATGCCGACAGAATTCGTAGGACAGAACGGTGTGAAGATCAACCGCAGCACACCGATAAGCGTCACCGGTTGCCCCAAGATCAAGGGCCTCACTCGTGCGCGGAAGCTCGCGATAGCGCTCAAGGCTTGCAAGAAAGACAAGTCCAAGAAGAAGCGCCTGGCGTGCGAAACCAAGGCCCGCAAGAAGTATGGGCCGGTAAAGGTGCAGAAGAGCAAGAAGGGAGCTACACCGAAAAAGAAATAGGGAGGTTCGCTTGTGCGTTTGTGAATTTGTTGTGTGCGTGCGGGGTCCTGTGAGGTTTCGTGCGCCTGTAAAGCCAATATCGGGGAGGATAAATCCTGATGTTCTCGAAAATACGTAACCGTTTCACCTACACCAATGCCATCCTGACGATCGCGCTCGTGTTCGCGATGAGCGGTGGGGCGTATGCCGCCAAGAAGTATCTGATCACCTCGACCAGTCAGATCAGTCCCAAGGTGCTCAAATCATTGCAGGGCAAGACCGGCGCCAACGGGACTCCGGGCTCGCCCGGCGCGCAGGGAGCAGCAGGACCCGCCGGCGCCCAGGGCCCGCAAGGACCCGCGGGTCCCGGGGGACCCAAGGGAGACACCGGCACGGGCGGCACCAACGGCGAAAGTGTGACAGCAACCACGCTGGCCAAAGGCGCAACGTGCCCCGAAGGCGGCGCCGAATTCAAAGTCGGCACCAGCAAAACACACGCCTGCAACGGCAAAGAAGGCGCACCCTGGACCGCCGGCGGAACGCTGCCGGAAGGAAAGACAGAGACTGGTGTTTGGGCACTATCAGAAGTCACTAGGAAAAGTAAAAAAGATGCGGTTCTGATTCCTGTTTCCTTCCCGATCCCACTTTCAGCCGCCCTCGACGAACATCATGTCAAAGTGGTCCAGCAAGGAGAAGTAGGCCAGGCAGGAGAAGGCTGTGGTGGTGGCAGCAGCGAGGTACCTACTGCCGAACCAGGTTTCCTCTGCATCTACATGGGACATTCGATAGGTGTCGAACGGCTGACCCCTACCAATCTCGAAAACACCAGCGTAATAGGCGCCGGTAAAACCGGGACGATCCTGTTGGTTCGCAGCGAAGAAGAAGAACACACCGAAGAAAACACCCTGGCTGAGGGCGAGTTCGCGGTCACGGCACCCTAGCGATGAGTGTCTTGGTCAAGCGCTTGCTTCTCAGTATCGAAGGACTGGGCTCGAGTAGCCGGTCCACGACAGGTAACGGCTTTCGCACCCTGTGGGTGTGATCCCAGACTTCTCGGATCGCCAGGTAAGCGAGCTGGGCTGAGAAGAACCAAGAACAAAATCACGCCCGTGTGTGGCCCGACCGGCGCTGCACGCGGGCAAACAAGAAAGGTCAGCAATGAGAATAAAAAGGATGACCATCCTCGCGATGGTCGTGATGGGCGCCGCCCTCAGCGCAATCCCCGTGGCTGGCGCTTGGGCAGCCGAACCGGAATTCGAAGTCACGAAAGGGACTTTTCCCGTCGCAATGAACTCGGCGGGCAATGTCAATGGGTTCAGCTTCGAAACCTCACGACAAGGGGAAGGGGTGGTATGTGCAACAGCGAGTCCCAACGGCGTAGTGACTGGCCCAAAATCTCTAAGCATGGAAGAGAGATACGCAAAATGTAAAGTGACATTTGCGGGTGTCGGTGGCGAATGCGGTAGCGCGGAAGTTGGAATATTTACGGCACTTAAGGGTACGATAGGATATGTCAATAAAAGCACCCAGCCGGTCGGTGTGGAGCTTGAAGGCAAAGAAACAGTAAAAAGCGGTGAAGAACCCATCTTTGCCGAATTCACGTGTACCGTGCTCGGCGTTCATTTCAAAATGCAGCTGAGGGGCCATCTCATCGGGAGTACGCCCGCTAAATTGGTCGAAGAATTCGAAGGACTTCATATTGTTTACGGAGGGACTAAAGGCAAACAGGAAATCACCGGGTTCGAAGGCGGTCCCACAGGCCAGCAGCTGAAATGGATCGTCGGCGGTGAAGAACAGGGTAACGTGTCGGTCAAAATGGAAAGCCGGGTGTCGATCGCACCGGACAAGATGGAGATCCGGTAACCGCAACAGGCAGGCGTAGTCGTTCAATAAGACAGCAAGGGGGGGCGCGGCGTACGCCGCGCCCCCCCTTGTGATGCTTCTGCGCCGGTTGAAGACCCGGGCCG
Source organism: uncultured Solirubrobacterales bacterium (assembly GCA_963708315.1). GTDB lineage: Bacteria > Actinomycetota > Thermoleophilia > Solirubrobacterales > Solirubrobacteraceae > Palsa-744. The sequence goes on from OY970204.1 coordinate 629,582, forward strand.
CCCGGGGGTACTCTCGACCGGCGTAGAGGATCGCCGCGCCGCAGATCTGCAAGCCGGCTAGGATCCGGGCATGATCGAATCAGGAGAGAACGCCCCCGACTTCAAGCTACCCGACCAGGATGGGCGGACGGTGAAGCTCTCTGACTACCGCGGGCAGCCGGTCGTCGTCTACTTCTACCCCAAGGCCGACACGCCGGGCTGTACGACCCAAGCGTGCGGCGTGCGCGACCATCTCGCCGACTATTCGCAGGCCGGAGCGGTGGTCCTCGGGATCTCCCCGGACTCGGTCGCCAAGGTCAAGAAATTCCACGACAAGCAGGCGCTGAACTTCGCCCTGCTGGCCGACGAGGGCCATCACGTGGCCGACGCCTATGACGTCTGGGTCGAGAAGTCGATGTACGGGAAAAAATATTGGGGGGTGGGGCGGACGACGTTTATCGTGGATGCGGGTGGGGATGTTGCTGCGGTGCTGCGTAAGGTGAAGCCCGCCGAGCACGACGAGCTGGTCTTGCGGGCGCTTGCGGAAGTTGCTCCGCCTGTCGGCTGACGGAGTTTCATCAACGAGCTTCGCGGTTTAGTGGACCGGTGAGGTGTGGATTGTGTCGGGTGTCCAGGAGATCGTGTCGGTGAAGCCGATGTCTATGAGGAATTGCTCGAAGGTGCGTCCGGCGAGCTGGGCGGTGACGTGGAAGCGCACGGCGGAGAATTCGTCGGTGTCGTCGAGCTCGTAGGTTCTGGCGGCGGCGAACGTGAAGTGGTCGTCCAGTGCGAGTTGTTGCGCGGCGGTGATGTCACCGATCGCGGCCTGCTCGTCGTCGTCGCGTCCGAGGTCGATGTCCTTGGTTGCGCGGGTGGCGATGGCGAGACGGAAGTTCAGTGCGAGTGCGCCCTTGAGTACCCAGCGGTCAGGCGCCACGATGAGCAGGCGGCGCAGGAACAGTTCGAACGCCACGCGCTTGCGTAGACGGGCCAGTCCGAGGCCGGTGCTGGTGGCTTCGTTCTTCAGGCGCTGCTCAAGCGCTTGGCGGAACGCGGTGGGGCTCGTGTACTTCACGCGTGCACTTCGATGGAGAGGACCGCTTCAACGGTGTCCTGTTTGTTGCGTCGGGCAGCTTCTTCTCGCAGCTGTCCGGTGGTGAGCAGTCCGCGTCGCAGCGCTTGTGTGATCGCCATCGAGAACTGCTCGGGCTGTAGGCGCGGCGCGACATCGAGCAGTGTTCGTGCGGGAGCGGTCAGCGGCAGTCCGTCGCGCCAGACGGTCGGGATCGCTTCGCTGTCGGGGTGTGTGTGGAGGACGACGCCGGGGGGTCGGCGCAGGCCGCGGTGCTTGCGCGGGACGAGCAGGTGCACGGTGTCGGGGATGTTGTCGCTGAGGTCCAGCAGCGCGAGCGCGCTCTCGTGCGAGAGCAGCGCTCCGGTACCGGCGACGGTCATCCATGCCTCGCGCATGTCGTCGTGCTCGGCGGTCGGATACCCCTGGATGCGATAGAGCCCGCGACGAATACGCTCGAAGCGCCCTCGGCGTAGGTGGTGCTCCAGGAGCTGGCGGCTGACCGCGTGCGCGCGGGCCTGAGCGGCGTTGAAGTAGCCGCCTTGCTGGTATGCCTCGGCCTCGAGACCGAGCACATCAGGGTCTAGTTTGTCCGACATAGGACTAGTATAGCTTGACTTTCGCGGACATTGCTCATATTCACGCGGAAGTGGTGGGAAGCGGAGCTTCGGGCCATTTGCAGCAGACGGTCGCTCAGACCACCGAGGGTTACTTCACGATCGTAAAGCTCAGTGACTTCGGGGCAGAGCGCACTCCGGCAGTGTTGGTGGCCGTAATCACAAGCGTGTAGCGCCCCGGCTTGAGTCTCTTTACGGGCGAGATGCGGCCCTGGAACGCCACCCTGTTGGTGCCACTGTGGCCGGTGAAGGTGAGCCTGCCCGCCGTCGCCGTGCGACCGCTGACGCGCTGGGCGAAGCTAAAGGTCACGGTTGCCTGCTCGCTGAGCGAGAATGAGAAGGTCGTTCCAGTGGGCGTCTTCGCGCGGCTGATGCGGGCGAGCCGATTGCCCTCACGCCATCTAGTCGTGGATTGGCGCGCGTTCTGCACCGCAGGAGGCATGGATGTCTCGCTGGGTACCGACGGCGGCGGGGAGGCGATTTGGGCCGACGGGGTGGTGGGTTGGGGCGGCGGGGTGTTGGTCGTGGAGGTTGCGCCTGGGGCTGCTGTCGTGAACGTCTGATCGGCGCCGGAGACCACTCCCCCGGAGTTTTCGGCGACGAGTCGGAAGCGGTAGGTCGTTCCCGGTGCAAGCCCGCCGATGGTGGCCGCACGTGGACTCGGACTGCTGGAGGCGCCAACGCTCTGGGTGGCAGTGGAGGCCCCGTATGGCGCGGTCGTTCCGTACTGGAAGTGCGCCGTGCTCGAGCCTCCCGCGCCGAGGGTTCCGTTGAGGGTTGCGCTGGTTTCGCCGACGCTCGTCGCCGCGCCCGTCGTCGCGGTGGGTGGGTTCACAAAGGCCCACGCCGCGCCGGTGCCGCCGTTGTCGCGCCAGCCACCGATCAGCGCCGTGTCACCGTCGGCGGAGAGCGCGACGTTTGTGCCGAATTCGCCTTCTCCGGCCTCGCCCCCGCCGGTGAGCTTTTCGCCCTGCTGGGTCTAGGTGGAGCCAGAGCGCGTGAACACCCAGGCGGCCCCTATCCAGTTGTTATCGAGCCAGCCGCCGATCAGCGCTGTGTCACCGTCGGCGGAGAGCGCGACGGTGTAGCCGAACCAGGGGGACCCGATCTCCCCCGTACCGACGAGCTTTCCGCCCTGCTGGGTCCAGGTGGAACCCGAGCGCGTAAACACCCACGCCGCCCCGGCATCCTTACTTTCGTAGCGCCCGCCGATCAGCGCGGTGTCGCCGTCCCCGGACAGCGCCACACTGTAGCCGAACCGGCCGGTTCCGACATCGCCCGTGCCTGTGAGCTTTTCGCCCTGCTGGATCAGCGGGTCGATCCGCAGCGGATAGCGCACGCCGGTCGCATTGACCCGCAGCAGTAGCCGCCCGCCGGCAAGCTGAAGCCAGCTGTGCAACGCGCGCCCGCCGGCATCGGTTGCGCGCAGGCCCGTGTAGCGCAGCACAGTCCTACCGGCACGGCTGATGACGATCTCCTGCCCGCCCTCGGAAAGCGAGGCCTTCGCATTGCCGGTGAGCAGCATCGAGAGCGTCAAAGGCCCATTCGTGTGCCCACCTGGCACACGAGGGATGGTGAACCCCTGCTCGAGGCCGAGCGGGCCGTTCGCATACCACTCGTCCAGGCCGGGATGCTGGTAGAGGACCCGGTTTGCATGAGCACTCGGTGCGACCTGCGCCAGCGGAGCGAGCGTAGAGCCATACCCGACGGCTCGAAGACCGAGCCCGACCTCGGCGGTCCTCGAGCGCACCGACACCCCCAAGCGGGTGAAGCTCGCGCTCAGGCTCTGAACAGGGCTCGACGCTGTGAATCCTCCCCCTAGGCGGCTGACCCGATACGCCTGACCTTCAGCTCCCAATGCCGCAGACACAGGCGCTTGAGCAGCTACTGGGAGACTCAGGAGACCAGCATGCGAAAGGCGGTGAGCTCGCACGTGCGAAGCGCCCACGGAGCCCCTGCCGGGAAAGCTCTCGTGCACCGCCGTTCCGAGCACCAGCGCCAGCAGCACGCCCGCGAGCAGCAGCCACCACGAGCCCAGCGTCTGGACCCGCGGCACACGGCGAGCGCTCACCGAGAGAGCCGGCGCAGACCGCAGCAGGCCTGCCGGCCCGAGCTTCACGGTCCCCGCTGATCGTGCCTCCATTGTCCCCGGTCCTCCCCTGTCCGCGGCCCCGCTGCGAACGAAGTCTGTCAGATCCGGCGTCGACCGGAGGGCTTTCCTATTCGATCCCGTATCCGCGGTCGTTGTCGCGGTCGTTGCCCTGGTCCGGCTTGATGCCGTGCTCCCAGTCCTGCTGGCGGTCCTGTTGTTCTTGGATGATCTGCTGGATCTCTGGTTCGATCGCAGGCTCTCCCACTCTCATCTAAAGCGGTTCGGTGCCCTCGTTGAGAATCAGCCGACACGGCCCCCCTCGCGTAGCCGCGGGCCGGTCGGTGTGTGGCTTCCGGGTATAGGTGCTCCGACCCCTGGTCTGGCGGGCGGTTGTAGTTCTCTCTTGACAAGGGCTTGGTTTGACGTTATGTTCTCTTATGTTCATGGCTTCCTGTTGTGGGGGGTCGGGGCACGATAGATCAGGTTTGGGTCCGGTCTGCTGGATCGGTTTCAAGCGCTTGTCAGGATGTTGGGGAGAGGGAGCCGGATCGCCACATGAGGGGTTGTTTTCGCGTGAGTCAGTTGGGGACATATGTGCCGGGAGTCGCCGCGTGCCCGTTTGGGCCCGTAGGTAGATGCGTCAGCAGCGCTGACACATCTCTCTCTCTCTCTCTCTCTCTCTCTTGTCCCTGTAGCGCCCCTCGTCTAGCAGTCGATTTTCCCCGGACGGACCGTCGTCCGGGGCACCTCTCAGGGGTAGGGCGTTCCCTGTGCACATGTCGTTCTCGGCCGAGGGGTCGGGTCCTGTTCGAGCGTCGTCGTCTCTCCCTCATCGGGGTGTCGGCGTTCGAGGAGGCTCCGGTGCGTACTCCCATACGCGTCGGTTCTGACATCGAGCGCCGCGGCTTTAACCCGAGGCCGCGGCGCTCATCGTGTTTGGCCGCGTCCCCGTTGGCGGTGCGCGATGCCCGCTGAGACGGGCGCGCGGCGTCGGACGCTGCAGGCGCGTTCGCGTGAGGCAAGTGTCACTCCGCGGGTGCAGGTGGCGGAGATGCAGCGTGCGCGGTTGTTGGCGGCGGCCGTGGCGACGTTCGCGGAGTTGGGCTATGCCCGCGCGTCGGTTGCACACATAACCGCGCGGGCGCGGGTGTCGCGGCGCACGTTCTATGACTTGTTCGCCAACCGTGAGGATTGTCTGCTCGCGGTGTTGGAAGACGCCGTGGAACGGGTCTGTCGTGAGATCGAGGCGGCGGACCTGCACGGGCTTGTGTGGCACGAGCGGGTGCGTGGGGGCCTGTTCGTGATCTTGTCGTTCTTCGATCGCGAGCCGCTGCTCGCGCGGGTGTGTGTGGTGAAGGCGTTGCAGGGCGGTCCGCGCGTGCTTCAGTGGCGCGAGGGGATCCTCGCGGAGTTGGCCGAGATCTTGGACGAGGGTCGGGGGGAGAGTGCTCGCTCGCGGGAATGCACCGTGCTGACCGCCGAGGGTTTGGTCGGTGCTGCGTTCGCGGTCATCTACGCACGCTCGCTGACCGAGAAGCGTCGCGAGTCGTTGACGAGCCTGTTGGGCGAGTTGATGAGCCTGATCGTGCTGCCCTACCAGGGCTCGGCGGCGGCGCGCCGGGAACAGTACCGCTCATTGCCGCTGCTTGCGCGGGCCAAGCGTGTGGCGCGGGAGCGTCCACGGGGCGCGGTCATCGAGGATGACCCGTTGCGGGACGTGCCGATGCGTCTGACCTACCGCACGGCGCGGGTGTTGGAAGGGGTGGCCGAGCATCCCGGCGCAAGCAACAGGCTGGTGGCCGAGCACGCCGGGATTTCCGATCAGGGACAGGTCTCAAAGCTGTTGGCGCGCCTGGAACGCCTCGACCTGTTGCGGAACACCGGCGAAGGGCAGGCCAGGGGTGAGCGCAACGCGTGGAATCTCACGCCGCTCGGCTTACAAATTACGCAGCAGCTCAGTCTGAACACTCACCCTAAGAAAGAGGCCTTCGTCCGATGAGTCCACGAAAAGCGGTGATACAGCGGGTCTCGCGTGGACTCGTCCCAGGAGGAGATGACCTGATGAACACTCACAGGCCGAACTCGGCGACGCTGGTTTCGTATCGGGATGCCTCCGGTTTCCGGGTAGCGGATGGTGTGATGAGTGTTCATAGGCTGATGGTTCTCGTCGCGCTCTGCGTATCGGTGGGAGCGTTTGCTCTTGCGAGTGCGCCTGCGCTGGCGGCGCGTGGGCATGTCTTTGGCAGCTCCTTCGGCAAGCAGGGCTCCGGTGAAGGCGAATTCTCAAATCCGTCCGGGATCGCCGTCAACGAAACGACGGGGAGGGTTTATGTCGCCGATACGGATAACAATCGTGTGGAGTACTTCAGCGCCGCCGGTGTCCCCGAAGGGCAGTTCAACGGTAGCGGCACGGGGTTGAACGAAGGTCAGGCGGCTCCCACGGGACAGTTCGTGGGTCCCGAAGAGGTGGCCGTCGATAACTCCACGAGCTCGTCGGATCCCTCGAAAGGCGATGTCTATGTGACGGACATCGGTCATGACGTGGTCGATAAGTTCAGCCCCACGGGTGAATACATTGACCAGATAACCGGCACAGACCTCACCCCTTCGGTTGACCGGCTTGAGGGTGTAGCGGTCGATCGCGAAGGGGGACTATGGCTCTACTATGTGCAAAAACTTACTGTGGCGGAGCAAATCTATGCAGCTAGCTTTACCGACGGGGTAGCCAACAGCCTTACAACGTATGGCATACATCTGCTGCTGCGTAGTTCGCAAGGGACCGCTGACCCTGCGCAGACTGAACCTGGGTTCGCCATCGATTCCAAAGGCGACTTCTACATCAGTGCTCTTCTTTTTATCGAAGCAGAACTTATACAACGGGTGGTGAAGGTTGATCCTCAGACGGGCGAACATTTGAATAGGGAGGTTGGTTCGGCGCCGGCTCGTTGGGTGGCGGTCGAATCGTCGACTGACGATGCCTATGTTGGTAATGGTACGTCTGTTGCGCGGGTTGGTTCTTCGGGGGGGTTGGTCGAACGGTTTGGGTCTGGGCATCTTACGCGGACGGGTGGCATTGCTGTCAACGCTGTGAGCGAAACGGTTTATGTGGTCGATTCCGCAACGGGCGACGTCGTTGTGTTTGTGTTGGAACCGCCTGGGGTGCCTACGATCGAAAGCCGGTCGGTGGGCTCGATCAGTTCGGGTGATGCGGTGTTGTCGGGGGAAATCAATCCGCGTGGGGCGGGTACCGAATACCATTTTGAATATGGTCGGTGTGTGACGTTGGCGGCTTGTTCGGCGACTGGTTATGAAACGAGGACGCCCGAACCGGAGGTGTCGATAGGGGCCGGGTTCGGTGTTTCGAGTGTCAGTGTGCATCCTGGCGGTCTGCGGTCGCGCACGGCGTATCACTTTCGTCTGGTGGCGCATAACGAACACGGTACGGTTGATGGTGAAGAAAAGACGTTTATGACACAGCCATCGGGTAGTGGGTTGGTGTTGCCCGATGGGCGGGCGTGGGAATTGGTGTCGCCTGTCGATGATCGTGGGGCGATTCCTGAGCCGTTCGAAGAAGCGGGGTTGCAGCAGGCGGCGGCGGATGGTGGTGGGTTGGCCTATAGGGTGTCTTATCCGAGTGAAGCCGATCCGCGTGGTTATGGCGAACCAGCTGGGCAGCAGGTGCTTGCGTCGCGGGGTGCGGGGGGTGGTTGGTCGTCTGTCAATATCGGTTTGTCGCACAGTGCACCGACGGGCACTACGTCCGGTATCGGTCATGAGTACCGGTTCTTCTCTGAAGATCTGAGTGTCGGTATCGCCGAACCATTTGGTGTGTTCACTGCACAGGAAAGCGGGGGTGTGAGGGAAGAATTCCCTGAAGGGACCGAACGCACGCCGTATGTTCGACACAACTTGACGTGTGAGAGCGATCGCGCGAGGTGCTATGCGCCGTTGGTTACCGGCGCACCGGAAGAAGGCGACGTGCGGTCAGGGGCTGTTTTTGGTGGGCCGCCGGAATCTCCGAACGGGAACGCTGAATTCGTTGGTGCCTCACGAGATGGTGGACATGTTGTCCTGCGCTCAAGTGTGCAGTTGACGTCTGCGTCGGCGCCTGTAGACGGATTGTATGAGTGGTTGGAAGATGATCCCGCGACGGAAAGGTTGCAGTTGGTAAGCGTTTTGCCCGTGGGTGAAGGCGGCAAAGCCGGTTTGAATGCGGCCCTGGGTAACAGTAATGACATTGCAAGGGTTGGTAGGGGGATGGTCTCCGATGATGGTTCGCGTGTTTTCTTCTCCGCAAAGGCGCCTGGTCAGGAACACGAACACCTGTATATGCATGATGCGACGACCGGTGAAACGATTCGTTTGGACGTGGCGGAAGGTGGCTCATTGGTTGCTCAGCCGTCTGCGGTCTTTCAGATCGCCAACGGCGATGGCTCGAAGGTGCTCTTCACGGACGGGGAACCGCTGACGGCGAATGCGGGAGAAGGGGGAGATTTGTATGAGTGTGACATCGCGGAAGGCGAAGGCGGTGAACTCAAATGCGATCTGAGGGATTTGACGCCGGTACCGGCGAGCGGCATGCCGGGGGCGGGTGAAACCGCCGCGGTGCTGGGCGGCGTGCTCGGAGCCGGCGAAGATGACAGTGATATTTATTTTGTTGCCAATGGTGTGCAGGCCTCGGGGGCCAGTCCGGGGGACTGCGGGGGTAACTCTCCGGCGGCAAGCCAGACGTGCAGCTTGTACGTCAGTCGTGACGGTGTGACGAGCTTCATCGGGACACTGAGTGCTGGTGATTCGCCTGATTGGAGTACGAACTTGGCGAGGATGACGTCGCGTGTCTCGTCTGATGGTTTGTGGTTGGCGTTCATGTCTGAAAGATCGCTGACGGGTTATGACAATCGTGATGTGAGGAGTGGTGTGCCGGACGAGGAGGTGTACCTGTATAACGCGGTCTCGAACAAGCTGGTGTGTGCTTCGTGTGATCCTACGGGCGCGCGGCCGGTGGGCACGGAATACAGGAAGATCGACGAGCAGCTGGTCGGCGGCGATCGCCTTTGGGGTGCAAGTCAGTGGTTGGCCGCGAATGTTCCTGGTTGGGCGGCGTTTACGACTACTGCTGCTGCGTTGCATCAGCCGCGTTACCTGTCTAACGAAGGGCGCTTGTTCTTCAACAGTGCTGGTGGGCTTGTGCCGCAAGACAGCAATGGTAATTGGGATGTGTATGAGTATGAGCCCGTGGGTGTTGGTGGCGCGATGGGATGTTCGACGGAATCCGTGATGTTCGCGGAAGGTGCGGGTGGTTGTGTGGGGTTGGTCTCCTCGGGTGCCGCGTTGGGGGAATCGGCGTTCTTGGATGCCAGCGCTTCGGGTGGGGATGTGTTCTTCTTGACTACGGGCCAGCTTGTGCCTGCAGACCATGGCACTGGGAGAAAGGTGTATGACGCGCACGAGTGCACGAACAGCTCGCCATGTCCGCCGTCATCTGCGGTGGGTGGGGTGGAATGTGTCTCGGCGGCGTCGTGTCGGCTCGCGCCGATGGCGCAGCCCTCGATCTACGGGGCTCCCTCCAGTGCGACGTTCTCTGGTGCGGGTAACGTCGTGACGCCTCCAGCCTTCGGGAGCGTGAAATCGGTGGTGAAGGCGAAGCCCTTGACACGAGCACAGAAGCTCGCACGAGCGTTGCGAGCATGCAGGGCGAAACGGGCCGGTAGGCAGCGAAAAGTGTGTGAACGCACCGCGCGTGAGCGGTATGGACCCGTAAAAGGCAGGTCTGCGAGGACTGTTGTGAGGAGAGGCGCGGTGAAGCGATGAGCGGCTTGAGTGGTGTTGGTGGTTTGGTGAAGCGGTGTGTGTTGGGTGTTGTGTTGGCTGGGTTGTTGGTCGGGTTGGTTGGTGTCGCGCCGGCGTTTGCGGGTTCTGCGTGGTGGGGTTTGACGTCTGGTTCGTGGCCGTCGAACCTGCCGCCTGGTGGCACGGGCAAAATCATCGTGACGGCGCAGAATCGTGGTTATACGGTCGCGGAAGGCGGTGCGGGCGATCCGATCGTGGTAGGGGATGTGTTGCCGGAAGGATTGAAAGCAAAGAGCGTGGAAGGGTTGTCTGGCGAGCAGTCGGGGGGTGGTAATTATCATGGTGCGTTGCAGTGCTCTCTGCCGTCGGTGCATGAAGTGCGGTGTGTGTTTGAAAAGGGTGTCTCGCCAGGTGAAGCGGGACTGGTGCCGCCGTTTGAACAGATCGAAGTGCGCATCAGTGTCGAAGTGTCTGAAACGGCGTCTGTGTCGGAAGAGAACATGGTCAGTGTGAGCGGTGGGAATCTTCCGGGCAAGACTTTGGCGCGGCACATAGCGATCGGTGAAGAAACGGTGTTTGGTGTCGAAAACTATGAACTTCTCGCTGAAGAAGAAGGTGGCGGTATAGCGTCGCAGGCGGGTGAGCACCCGTTTCAGTTGACCAGCGTGCTGGATCTCAATGCGAGTACTGTTGCCTCGAACGTGATCAATCAGCAGCCGGCGGCGATGGTGAAGGATCTTTCGTTTCGGTTGCCGCCGGGATTGATCGGTAATCCGACGCCGTTTGATCAGTGCACCGATGCGCAGTTCGCCAAGGAAGAATGTCCACCGCAGAGCGCTGTCGGTGTCTCGACTCCCACGTTTGACGCGCCGCGTGCACCGAATTTGGATACGGTGATATCGGCGTTGTATAACATGGTTCCTTTGCCTGGTGAACCGGCGAGGTTCGCGTTTGATGTCGGTGGGGTCCCTGTGTTCCTGACTACCTCTGTTCGCACCGGTGGGGATTATGGTGTGACGGTGAACGTGAATAACATCTCAGAGGTCTCCGGTGTACTCGCGAGCAAGGTCACGTTCTGGGGCATCCCCGGCGAAGCCGTGCACAACCCCCAACGAGGGTTTGCATGTCTGAAGCATAGAGGGGAATGCAGCACGGTGGCCGAGAAGTCTCCACCACCATTGCTGTCGTTGCCGACTGTCTGTGATGGTCCGCTATCGACGAGTGTGCAGGCCGATTCGTGGGCGGAGCCACACCCGGCAGAACCGTTGGCGGGATCGTTGTTCTTTGAATCTGAGATGGAAGGATTGTTCGGGTGCAATCACTTGCAGTTCGATCCGGAAATCAGTGTCACGCCGGACGTACCGGATGCGAGCACCCCGACGGGTCTGGGTGTCACGGTGCACGTCTCTCAGGAGTCGGCGTTGTTCCCCGAAGGATTGGCCGAGTCGACGCTGCGCAACACGACCGTAGCGTTGCCGGCGGGCGTGACTGTCAATCCCGGTGGGGCCGACGGGCTGCAGTCCTGTGCTGAGAGCCAGGTCGGGTATCTTGGGCGTGCGGTCGCGGCACCTGATGAGAACCTGTTCACACCGGTGCTGGGGAGCTCGTTCTGTCCCGACGCGTCGAAGATCGGGACCGTCGAAATCGAAACGCCGCTGCTGCCGCACGTGTTGAAGGGCGCAGCATACCTGGCGGCGCAGAACGAAAACCCATTCGGGAGCCTGATCGCGCTGTATCTGATCGCAGAAGAGCCGGTATCGGGAACATTGGTGAAGCTCACCGGAGAAGTAGCGTTGAACCAAGACGACGGTCAGTTGGTGACGACTTTCAAGGACACCCCGGAGCTGCCGTTTGAAAACCTACGCCTGCACTTCTTTGGGGAATCGCGAGCACCGTTGGGTACCCCGTCATCGTGTGGGGCGTACACCACGCAGGCTGTGTTCACGCCGTGGTCTGGTAACGCACCCAGCCACGTCAGCTCGAGGTTTGACATCACCTCTGCTCCCAACGGTGGTCCCTGTCCGGGTTCCCCGTTGCCGTTCGCACCATCGCTTACGGCTGGTATGACGAGTATTCAGGCGGGTGGTTTCAGCCCGTTCACGATGACTATGAGCCGCGAAGACGGCCAGCAGGACCTGAAGGCGATCACCCTGCACATGCCCCCAGGACTATCGGGGACACTCACCGGCATCCCGTTGTGCGCAGAAGCACAAGCGGACGCTGGTACTTGTGGTCCTGAAAGCCTGATCGGGGAAACCACCGTCAGCGTCGGCCTGGGCAACAACCCCTACACCGTCACCGGCGGCAAGGTGTACTTGACCGGACCGTATGACGGCGCGCCGTTTGGGTTGTCGATCGTGAACCCCGCGAATGCCGGACCGTTTCATCTGGGGAACGTGATCGTCAGAGCAAAGATCGAAGCCGATCCTCATACCGCGCAGTTGACTATCACCAGCGACAGCAGTGGCCCATATGCGATACCGCCAAGGATCGACGGTATCCCGTTGCAGATCAAGCACATCAACGTGACGGTCGCCCGAGCAGGGTTCACGTTTAACCCGACCAACTGCAACCCGCAGGCGATCACGGGAACGCTGTCCAGTATCCAGGGAGCGGGCGCGAACATCGGTGTGCCGTTTCAGGCCACGAACTGCGCGACGCTGGCATTCGCACCCAAATTCGCGGTCACCACGAGCGGGAAGACCAGCAAAGCCGACGGTGCCAGTCTCGCGGTGAAGCTGACCTATCCCAATGCGCCGCAGGGCTCGCAGGCGAACATCAGCCAGGTCAAAGTCGAACTGCCAAAGCAGCTTCCGTCACGGTTGACGACATTGCAGAAGGCGTGCACTGCCGCGCAGTTCGATACGAACCCCGCGGGGTGCCCGGCGGCGTCGGTGATCGGGCATGCCAGGGCGATCACGCCGATCTTGCCGGTGGCGTTGGAAGGACCGGCGTATTTCGTCTCTAACGGTGGGGAAGCGTTCCCGAACCTTATCGTCGTGTTGCAGGGCTATGGCGTCACTGTGGACCTTGTTGGTGACACGTTCATCAGCAAAGCCGGTGTCACGTCCAGCACGTTTAAGACCGTCCCCGATGTTCCTGTCGGCAGTTTTGAACTGGTGTTGCCGGAGGGTCACTTCTCGGCACTAGCGGCGAACGGGAACCTCTGCACCTCAAAGCTCGCGATGCCGACAGAATTCGTTGCGCAGAACGGTGTGAAGACCAATCGCAGCACACCGATAAGCGTCACTGGTTGCCCCAAGACAAAGAGCCTCACTCGCGCGCAGAAACTAGTCCTCGCGCTTAAGGCTTGCAAGAAAGACAAGTCGAAGAAGAAGCGCGTCGCGTGCGAAACCAAGGCCCGCAAGAAGTATGGGCCGGTGAAGGCAAAAAAGAGCAAGAAGGGGGCAGCGCCGACAAGGAAATAGAGACGCTTGTGCGTTCGCAAATTCGTGATGTGCGCGCGGGTAGTAGAGGTTTTCGTGCGTGCAGTCAAACCAAGATTGGGGAGGATAAATCCTGATGTTCTCAAAAATACGTAGACGTTTCAGCTACACCAACGTCGTCCTGACGATTGCGCTAGTGTTCGCGATGAGCGGCGGGGCGTACGCCGCCAAGAAGTATCTGATCACCTCGACCAGCCAGATCAGTCCCAAGGTACTCAAATCGCTGCAAGGCAAAGCGGGTCCCAACGGCGCGCCGGGCGCACCCGGCGCTCAGGGAGCGGTGGGTCCCGCCGGCGCCCAGGGCCCGCAAGGTCCCGCCGGTCCCGGCGGCCCCAAGGGAGACACTGGGACAGGCGGCACCAACGGCGAAAGCGTGACGACGACCACACTCGCCAAAGGCGCGACATGCCCCGAAGGCGGCGCCGAATTCAAAGTCGGCGCCAGCAAAACGCATGCCTGCAACGGTTCACCCTGGACCGCGGGCGGGACGCTACCTTCAGGAAAGACCGAGACTGGCGTCTGGACGCTCACAGAAGTCACCAAAACGACAGAATCGCCGGCACGCGTACCGATCTCATTTACCATTCCGCTTGCCTCCGCCCTTGGCGAAAAAAACTTCAAGATCATCGAAAATGGGGAAGTAGGAGCGGCTGGAGAAGGCTGCGGCGGGGGAAGCACGAGCAATCCCACGGCCGAATCTGGGTTTCTGTGTATCTACATCCAGTCCAGTACAAAAGTCGAACACCTTCTCCCCATCAATCTCGAAGCAGGCGCAGTAGGAGCAGGCAAGACGGGAACCGTCTTGTCTGTCTTTAATAATACAGGAGTAGCCGAAGAAGGCACTCTGGCTTCGGGCCTATGGGCCGTCACCGCGCCCTGACGGTCCGATAAGACTTCTCTGATCGACCTGGCGACAGGCCCGGTCGCGAGAAGAACGACAACAAACCACGTCTGTTGTTCAGCGCCGACCGGTGCTGAACACAGACGACCAAAGAAAGGTCAACCGAATGAGAGTAAAATGGACGATCGCCCTTGCGGCGATCATGGCGGTCGCCGCCCTCGGCGCAGTCCCCGCGACCAGCGCCTGGGCAACCACACCGGAATTCAAAGTTACAAAAGGTAAATTCCCTATTCTTTTCACCTCCAATAACTTTAATGGCTTTAAGTTTAACACGGAAGAACGGGGCGAAGGAGTGACGTGTAAAACGGCAATGGTCGAGGGCCACATAACCGGCCCAAAATCCGTCGAAGGAGTATACGAGTATTACCTAGGATGTAAAGGTACGTTTTTTGGTGTAAATGGCGAATGCAGTAACGGAGAATACGCCGGAGAACGTGGCATCGTAACCAAGGAACTGCACGGCACCATAGGGCTGATCAATAAAAGTACATCCCCAGTGGGCCTGGAGCTGGAAGGCGAAGCAAAAAGCGGCGAAGAACCCGTCTTTGCCGAATTCACATGCACCTGGCTCGGCGCAACTGACACGGCGCAGCTGAGGGGTCACCTCATCGGGCAGATCACTACTTCGTTGGAAAAAGAAGTGGAAACCCTGCCTATTCGTTATTTCGGAGAAAAAGGTAAACAGGAATTCAGCGGATTTGAAGGCGGCCCCACGGGCCAGCAGCTAACATGGCGTGTCGACAGTGGAAAAATATGGAATGCGGGAGTCACGATGGAAAACCGGTTCGAATTCTCACCGAACAAGCTGGAGATTCTGTAACCGAAGGCGCACAGGAACGTAGTCGTCCAAAGTCACACCGGGGGTCGCGGCGTACGCCGCGACCCCCGCCCCTAGCCTAGTGTGCGAGTGCGGGGCTCGGGGACGTCTTCGCCGCCACGGATCCCCTGCTTACGATGCATCGGGGTACGATCACCGGAGATGCGACTGGCTCATAGGTCTTCCATCCGCTACCTGAGACCGAGAACAGAAGGATCACCGCGCCGAAAGGCCGATGAGCCTGACTCGGAGCCGGTGAAGGTCAGCGACCAGCTCGAACGTTGGCTGGGAGGCGATGGCGAGAAGACCTTGGGTAGCCTCATCGCCCTCTTCGAGGAAAAGAGCTTTGCGATCGTCTTCGTGCTGCTGCTCGGCGTGCCGGCACTGCCGCTGCCCACCGGCGGCGCGACCCACGTGTTCGAGATCATCGCCGT
Source organism: uncultured Solirubrobacterales bacterium (assembly GCA_963708315.1). Lineage (GTDB taxonomy): Bacteria > Actinomycetota > Thermoleophilia > Solirubrobacterales > Solirubrobacteraceae > Palsa-744. The sequence goes on from OY970204.1 coordinate 644,730, forward strand.
GCTGCTCGCGCTCGAGCTGATAGCCGGTCGCAAGGAGATTTGGCTGCCGCAGCGTTGGCGCAAGCTAGAGCTGGCGGGCGACCGACAGCAGCGCTTCGTCACCGCGTTGATGAAAGCCATCCGCCGACTCGAGCGCCTGTCCCGGCCCCGGCTGCGTTTTCTGTTCGATCATCGCTTGAGCAACATCGTCTTTGGGTTGCTGGTGGTTGCCGGCTCTACAGGAGCATTCCTCGCTCCCCCCTTCACGGGACTCGACACGCTGCCGGCACTCGGCGTAGTGCTGCTGTCACTGGGCGTGCTGCTCGAAGATTTCCTCGTGGTGCTCGCAGCGCTTCTGGTGGGGGTCGCGGGCGTCACGCTCGAGATCGTTCTCGGCAGCGCGGCGATTCACGGCATCGGCACGCTGCTTTGAGGGACTTGGCCGCTATCCGACCTTGAACCGAGCCGCCTCGTCCGCTCCGCCGGTAGCGTCGCCGGGGCTGTAGGAATGCGCCCCGGCGCCGGCCAGTCGTTCGCCGTCGACGATCAGGTATTCCTCGCGGATCGGGCGCTCGTCGAACCAGCACTCCAGGATCTCCCGCACACCGGCCGCGTAGCGAGCCTGCGCGGAGAGGCTCGTGCCGGAGGTGTGGGGTGTCATGCCGTGGTTGGGCATCGTTCGCCACGGGTGGTCTTTGGGGGCGGGCTGGGGAAACCACACGTCCCCGGCATACCCGGCCAGCTGCCCGCTCGCGCACGCCTTTGCGACTGCCTCGCGGTCACAGATCTTCCCGCGCGCGGTGTTGATCAGATACGCGCCGCGCTTGAACTTGCCGATCATCTCCGCGTCGAACAGGTTCTCGGTCTCGGGGTGCAGCGGAGCGTTGATCGTCACCACGTCACACGCCGCCACCAGCGACTCGACGCTCTCATGGAAAGTCACCCCCAGCTCTCGCTCGACCTCGGGCGCCAAACGGTGGCGGTCTGTGTAGTGCAGTCCGACGTCGAACGGCTTCAGGCGGCGCAGTACGGCCGATCCGATCCGTCCGGCCGCGACGGTGCCGACCTGCATGCCCTCCAGGTCGTACTCGCGCGCGGCGCAGTCGGCGATGTTCCAGCCGCCGTCGATGACCCACTGGTAGGAAGGGATGTAGTTGCGCACGAGCCCGAGGATCATCATCACCACGTGCTCGGCCACGCTGATCGAGTTGCAATAGGTGACCTCGGCGACCGTGATCCCGCGCTCGATCGCTGCCTGCAGGTCGACGTGATCGGATCCGATCCCGGCCGTCAGGGCGACCTTCAGATGAGGCGCCTTGGCGATCCGCTCAGCCGTCAGGTACGCGGGCCAGAACGGCTGGGAGATGACGATCTCGGCATCCGGCAAGGCGCGCTCGAAGACTGAGTCCGGGCCGTCCTTGTCGGAGGTGACGATCAGCTCGTGGCCGCGATCCTCCAGAAATTTCCGTAGCCCGAGCTCACCCGAGACGCTCCCCAACAACTCCCCAGGAGTGAAGTCGATCGCCTGCGGTGTCGGGGCGGTCTGTCCGTCGGGATAGCTTTCGATGCGCGGGATCTCATCGCGCGCGTATCGCGGCGGATACCCCTCGATCGGATCGTCATACAGCACGCAAACCACCTTGGCCATCGTCTCCACCCTTCCTCGTCGTCAAGCTGCAATCAGAGCCGGCTCGATCTGCTTCGCGCCCACGCGGTCGGGCGGGACGGTGATCGTGATAGCGCCATCCCGATCCAGAAGAAATCTGACGTTGATCAGCACCATGCCGATCACGGTGCCGGCCTCGTCGTAATCAACGGCGTGACCCTCCGGGGTCGCGACCGTCCGGAACGCCTCTCTCGGGTTGCCGACGCTGAGATAGAGCACGTCGCCGCGCTCGTCGTACTCATGCTTGTCGAAGCTGGTCCCGGCGACGGTGACGGTCATGGCGCATTCTCCGGCTTGTTGTCTTGTACGAACGTCGTAACTACGAAGCCTGGAGACTGGTTGAAGTCTACAACTACCCTGAGCCAGCGTTTCGGATCGAGGTCGCGACGATAGAACCGCTCGCGCCCCGGCGCTGGATCCTCCTCGCGGAAATCGGGTCGGTTGATCGCGTCGAGGATCGCCTGCGTGTGACCGAGCATCTGAGGTCTACGGGTGGCCAGATGGGCCTGGGTGCGCTCATCGAGAACGATTCGCCGGCCGTCCGGATCTGTCGTTTCATGCGATCCGCCTATCATCGTCCAAGCGTAAGGATCGCTTCGGGGATCCCGATGCGCCGCTCCCCGTACGCTTGAGGTTGTGCCGGCGACTCTCGCATCGACCTCGATCGGGGACAGCCTGACCTCGTTCCTGAACGCCGCCGGGCAGTTCTTCTCGGATTTGGCGGCGATCCACTGGGGCGCGCTCGTGCTGGGGCTGATCTTCTTCGGGCTGAATCTGACGCTGCGCTCGCGCGCGTTCTTTCACAGCCTGCGGGCTGCCTACCCGGCGTCTCCGATCAAATGGCGGCGGATCTGGGGCTCCTACTTCGCCGCCGTCGGCTTCAACAACATCGTGCCGGCGCGGGGGGGAGACCTGATCAAGCTGTTCCTCGCGCGCTCCTCGATCCCCGGGTCCAGCTATCCGACGGTCGCGGCGGCGTTCTTCGTGGAGTCGATCTTCGATGCCTGTGCGGGTGCGCTCGTGCTGATCTACGCGTTCACCCAGGGCGTGTTCCCCAAGCCTCCGGACTTCTCGAAACTCAGCTCGTTCGACATCTCCTACCTGGCCGAGCACTTCAGGTTCACGCTGTTCCTGATCACGGCGCTGGCGGTTATCGGGCTGTTCGCGTTCGCGTTGCTGTCGGTGCGGGTGCGGGCGTTCTGGGCACGGGTACGCCAGGGTGTGACGATCCTCTCCGATCGCCCCCGTTACCTGCGTGAGGTCGCGGCATGGCAGGCGGTGGCCTGGATTTGCCGCTTCGCGGCGTTCTGGTTTCTGCTGGAGGCCTTCAGGGTCGGCGGCTCGGTGCAGAACGTGCTGCTCGTGTTCGCCGTCAACCAGGTGGCGGGCGCGGTCCCGTTCACGCCCGGAGGCGCAGGCGTGCAGCAGGCGCTGCTCGTGACGGTCTTCGCCGGAACGGCGCCGACGGCGATCGTGGCGGCCTACTCTGTCGGTCAGCAGATCGCGATCGCCGCGTTCACGGCGGTCATCGGACTCGGCGCGGTGGTGTTCATCTTCCGGTTTCGCTCGTTCGGGGAAGTGCTCAATGCCGGGCGCGCTTCGCGCGAGTCAGAGCAGGAGGCCGAACGCGCTACTGCAGGCCCTCGCGCGCCTCGCGCACAAGCGTGACGGCCTCAGGAAAGACTCTGGCCATCACGGTCCTGATCTGCTCGGCTTGAGCCTCCGCGTTGCCCTGCAGGTTGACGCGCTCCACCGCGGCGACGGTCATATCGACGGCGAGCTTGATTGCGTTGTCCGCCCACGCCAAGCGCTGGTTGCCCTGCATCTGCTCGGCGAACTCGGCGAGCCTGCGCTGAAGCTCCTCTGGATCGCCGAACAGGTCGCCTAGGCCGCCACCCTCCATACGCTCATCATAGACCGGCCTCGCCCATATGGGCGTCGGTCGAGGCGTGCTCCCCACATGGCGCCAGATATTGTGCCCGGAGCCATGCCGAGTCCGACCGAGATCTCAGAGCAGCTCGCCAACGAGTCCGAGCGACGCGACCGTCTGGGCGTGCCCGCCTTCGCCGGCGGCTTCCTCTACTTCCTGAGCGCGATCATAGTCACCTCGACGCTCAGCTCGGCGCCGACCGTGGGCCTGTTGCAGGGGCTGGCGCCGGCGCTCAGAGGCGAAGCCAACCCCGCGGTCAGCCCGCGCGCGGTCGAGGTCAAATACATCAGCCATCATGCGTTCGCGCTGATCGCCGGCAGCACGCTCAAGTCGATTGCGCTCGTCGTGCTCACGCTCGTGTTGTTGCTGCTTCTTGACGCAACCCGCTTTCGTCGTCCGGAGACATGGGCCTACGCCCGTCCGCTCGTGCTCGTAGGAGGCATCGGTCTGGTGGTTATCAACATCGCTCACCAGATCATCGGCTCGATCCGCGCGCACGGCTTCGCGGTCGGTCACGACTTCACCGCTCATGCCGTCGAACAGGCGCTGACGAAGGGCGCGGTCAACGTCGGCAGCCAATACCTCGACCTGCTCGCGGCGCTGGCCCTGACGGCGGGCATGATCGTGGTGTCGCTGGGCGCCATCCGTGTCGGTCTGCTCACCCGCTGGATGGGCGTGATCGGGATCTTCTCGGGCATTCTCATCCTGCTGCCGATCGGGGGCGCCACGCTTGAAATCGTGCCCGCCTTCTGGATGCTGGGAATGGGTCTGCTCTACCTCGGGCGCTGGCCGAACGGAGACCCCCCCGCGTGGGCGGCGGGGGAGGCGCGCCCTTGGCCCACACAGGCCGAGCGTCGCGCCGAACGCGAAGAAGGGCCCTCGAACGGCAAGGGCAAGGGCAAGCCGGCGCTTGCGTCCGGCTCGGACGTGGCGCCCCCGCCAGAGCTGCCGGCGTCGCCTCAGAGCGGTTCCTCGCGCAGGCGCGGTCGCAAGCGTCGCTAGACGCCTCGTCGCGCTCCTGCCCCGAGTAGGACGTTAGGGCCTATCGCCGAGAGCGGGGCAGGCCAGAGCGCACGATTCCGCCCGCTACACGATTGGTAGCCGACGTTTGCGGGAACAATTATGAGAGAGCGCGGATTCGCCATCGGCGTCTATGCGGCGATCGGGGCGTGGCCGCATTGCATCGTCGATACCGACCCGCACGCGGGACGGTTGAAGGAGGACTCATGGAGGCTGCAACGATCCACCGTCAAGACCCGACGCGTGGCGAAGGGGAGCGCGCGGGCATAGCCAACACCGCCGTCGCCGGGTGGAAACCGGCCGATCCAGGACCGCTCGGTCTCGCGGCCTTCGCGATGACGACGTTCGTCCTGTCGATGTTCAACTCAAACCTCGTCAACGGCAAGGGCGTGCCGGTGGTGCTGGGACTCGCCCTGGCCTACGGCGGCATCGTCCAGTTGCTCGCCGGCATGTGGGAGTTCCGCACGGGCAACACCTTCGGCGCGGTCGCCTTCTGTTCTTTCGGCGCCTTCTGGATCTCCTTCTGGGCGTTGGAGGTGTTCTACGCCAAGCAGATCGGGGGTGACGCCGGCCATGCGGTCGGTGTGTACCTGTGGGCATGGGCGATCTTCACCGCGTATATGACCGTCGCCGCGCTGCGCGTCAGCGGAGCGGTGCTGCTCGTGTTCGTGCTGTTGACCGCGACGTTCGTGCTGCTCGCGATTGGGGCTGTGGGGCCGCATGAAACGGTCACCCACTGGGGCGGATACGTCGGCCTTGCGACCGCCGCGGCGGCTTGGTACGCGTCGTTTGCGGCCGTCACCAATTCCACGTTCGGGCGCACGGTGCTGCCGGTCATCCCGCTCGGTGGGCGGTGAGGTGACGCGCGAGGGCTACGCATCATCGACAACTAGATCGCTCCCCGGTGAGATGATGTGCCGGTGAAGAGCGTGCGACTTCGATCTCAAGGAGTGAGCAATGGCGACTGAATCCGACATTGGCGCGACGGCGGCGGAGTCGGCGGTAGGTGAGACGCTGGACAACGAGCTGGCGGCATTGCTGGAGGTCGAGCGCTTCAAGCCGCCGGCTGAGTTCCGCGAGCGAGCGCTGCTGAACGATCCGGCGGTGTATGAGCGGGCGGGGCGCGACCCGCAGGCGTGGTGGGTCGAGCAGGCTCAGCAGCTGCACTGGTTCAAGCCGTGGGACACCGTGCTCGATGACTCCAACCCGCCGTTCTACAAGTGGTTTGTGGGGGGCGAGTTGAACGTCTCGTATAACTGTCTGGACCGCCACGTGCAGGCGGGATTGGGCGAGCGCGTGGCCTTTCACTGGCGCGGGGAGGACGGCTCTGAGCGTGACATCACCTACGCCGAGCTGCTCGCGGAGGTGCAGCGTGCCGCCAACGCGCTGAAGGACCTCGGGGTGCGCAAGGGCGACGTCGTCGGGATCTACCTGCCGATGATTCCGGAGGTGGTCGTGGCGATGCTCGCGTGCGCGCGCATCGGCGCTCCCCACAACGTCGTGTTCGGAGGCTTCTCCGCCGAGGCCGTACGCGAGCGCATGGAGTTCTCCGAGGCGCGCGTTCTGATCACGGTCGACGGGGCGGCGCGCAAGGGCAAGACCGCGCCGGTGAAGGAGCGCGTCGACGAGGTGATGGGGGACCTGCAGACGCTCGAGAAGATCGTCGTCGTGCGCAGTAAGGGCACGCCCTGCGAGATGCGGGAGGGTCGCGACGTCTACTACGACGAGATCCTCGCGGCCGCCGAGCCTGACTGCCCGGCCGAGTCGCTGGACGCCGAGCACCCGCTCTACATCCTCTACACCTCCGGCTCGACGGCCAAGCCGAAGGGCATCCTGCACAGCACCGGTGGCTATCTCACGGGCGTCTCGGCCACCCACCGCTACGTGTTCGATCTCAAGTCCGAGACGGACGTCTACTGGTGCGCCGCCGACGTCGGCTGGGTCACCGGACACTCCTACATCGTCTATGGCCCGCTGGCCAACGGCGCCACCTCGGTGATGTGGGAGGGTGCGCCCGACTACCCCCACAAGGGCATCTGGTGGGAGCTCATCGAGCGATACGGCGTGAGCATCCTCTACTGCGCGCCGACGGCGATCCGCGCCTGCATCAAGTGGGGCGCGCAGTGGCCGGGCAAGCACGACCTGTCCTCGCTGCGACTGCTGGGCTCTGTCGGCGAGCCGATCAACCCGAAGGCGTGGTTGTGGTACCACAAAGTGATCGGGGGCGAACATTGTCCGATCGTGGACACCTGGTGGCAGACCGAGACCGGCGCGATCATGATCACGCCGCTGCCCGGCATCACCGAGACAAAGCCAGGCTCGGCCACTCATCCCTTTCCGGGTGTCTTCGCCGAGGTACGCGACGAGTCCACTGGCGAGCCGATCCAGGAAGGGCAGGGGTTGCTCGTGCTCACACAGCCGTGGCCGTCGATGCTGCGCACGCTCTACAAGGAGGACGAGCGTTTCATCGAGACCTACTTCAAGCGCTTCGGTAACGAGACCTACCTCGTGGGTGACGCCGCTCGCCGGGACAAGGACGGCTACCTGTGGGTGATCGGGCGCATCGACGACGTCGTCAACGTCTCCGGGCACCGGCTCTCCACGGCCGAGGTGGAGTCCGCGATCGTCGCTCATCCCGATGTCGCAGAGGCAGCTGTGATCGGCCAGCACGACGAGGACACCGGGCAGGCGATCGTCGCTTTCGTCACGCTCCAGGGCGATCTCTCAGGCGATGAGCGGACGGTTGAAGGCATTCGTGAGACGGTTGCCGCACGCATCGGCAAGTTCGCCCGCCCCAAGCGCATCATCTGGACCGACGATCTGCCCAAGACGCGCTCGGGCAAGATCATGCGTCGCCTGCTGCGTGACATCGCCGAGGGGCGCGCCCTCGGTGATGTCACGACCCTGCGCGACCCGGCGGTGATGGCGCAACTGGAGGAGCGCGTCGCGGAGCTGCGGGCGCAGGAGGACTGATCGACAGCCTTGCTTGCGCTCGGGTGAGTCGGTCGGACGGAGGTCACCCCGAGGTCACCCCAGAGGGTCCTCTCTTGCCAGGTGCGGGCGTTCTCGGGTATTTGGGGTGGGCCGGATATGCAGGAGGCTCGTCCCTCGGCGTCGAACAGTGCGACGGCATGCACAGGGCATCCGTCCATCTCGACCGCCTCACGCCATTGCGGGCTTTCTGCCGAGCGGCTCGATATCGGTCCGTGCCAGCTGTCGCCACGCTGGCCGTGCTCGGTGTCGGCGCGATCGCACCGACCTGCGCCCTGGCCGCGACGCCGCCGACGGTCACCGAAACGTTCTCTGCGACCGGCGGCGAGCAGTCCTTCGCCGTGCCGACCGGGGTCAGCAGCGTGCGCGTGGAGGCGATCGGCGGCGCCGGCGAAAGCGGGTTTGACGCAACGGCGGGCGGCTTGGGCGCCGACATCGTCGGACAGCTACCGGTGACGGTGGGCGAGACTTTCTACGTAGAGGTAGCCGCTCCAGGCTTCGGCGGCGGCGGCTTTGGAGGTGGGGGCGGGGGCAACGGCGGCAATGCCTCCGACGTGCGCACGATCCCGGTGGGAACGGCCGGCTCGCTGGAATCGCGGCTGCTCGTCGCGGCCGGTGGTGGTGGCGGCGGCGGCTTGTTCGACGGGTCCTCGGGCAGTACCGGCGGCAACGCCGGCAACCCGGGCGTGAGCTCGGCCGGCAGCGTGAACGGCTACGGCGGGGGTGGCGGCGGCGCCGGCACGCTGACCGGAGGCGGCGCGGGCGGCGAAGGTTGCGGCTTTGGGCCGGGTCCGTGGTCCGGCAGCTCGGGCAGCTTCGGTCTTGGAGGTAATGGCGGCATGTCCAACGGCTTTATCTTCGCGGCCGGCGGCGGTGGGGGCGGCGGCTACACGGGCGGCGGCGGTGGTGCGGGAGCCTGCCAGTTCGCCCCCCAGGCCAACGGCGGCGGGGGTGGTGGCGGCGCCAACTTCGTCTTCGGCGGCGCGACCTTCTATTCGATCGGCACGGCAGCGCCGACGACCTCGCCTGCCATCACGATCAGCTATCCGAGCCCCGCGACGGCGACGCCCGACACGAGCGCGCTCACGTTCCCCGGCACGCAGCCGCAGCAGACGATCAGCGCTCCCCAGACGGTCACGATCACAAACGAAGGCGGCAACCCGCTGTCGATCACCGGCACGACGTTCGCAGACTCCTCCTCGCCGCTGGTCAGCGACCATCCCGAAGACTTCCTGATCGGCTCCTCGAGCTGTCTGGGGCCAGTCGTCTTCGAAGCCACCTGCCAGCTGACGGTCCGCTTCGCGCCACAGGGCGAAGGCGCCCGCACGGCGAGCCTGCAGGTCGCGAGCAACGCGGGCGCCGGCACGACCGTCATCGAGCTCTCTGGCACCGGCGGAACGCTGCCGCAAGGGCCCCCCGGGGCTACGGGAGCGACCGGTCCCGCGGGAGCTGCAGGCCCCGGCGGAGCAGCCGGCTCTCCCGGCGCAGCGGGCTCCGCCGGCGCGGAAGGTCCCGCAGGAGCCGCGGGTCCCGCGGGCGCGGCCGGCGTCAACGGTCAGCAGGGGCCCACCGGACCGGCAGGCGCGACCGGCCCCGCCGGTAAGCAGGGCCCCCCGGGCCAGGCATCCGTCTATGAATGCCACTCACGGCGCGGCACGGGCCGCTATCGGATCGCCTGCTTCATCCGCCTGCTGGGCACGCCGCGGGCGCTGACGAGCGCCACGCTGACGCGCAAGGGCGTCGTCTATGCGAGTGCACCGCCCGGCACGATCCCGGCCGGCAGCCCGATCATCTTGAAGCTGCGCAAGGCCGCTCCCCGCGGGCGCTACATACTCACGCTGACCTCCGGGCGCCTCGTCACCAGGCAGACGATCACGCTCACGCGGTAGCGGCAGGCTACGACGCTCACGCGGCGGTAGCCCGGCCCTCGAGCTTGGGCCGGGCAAGACCTGCCGCGCGCTTACAGCTTCGCGAGGTCTTCCTTGAGCTGGGTGAGGTTGAAGCCCTCCGGATCTTTGTCTTTCTGGAGGTTTTCGGTGGAGATATAGACCCAGGCCTCGTCGCAGTACTTCTCGAAGAACTCGACCGTCATCTGCTGCAGCGCGCCCCAGGTGACGATGTCGATGTTGTGGCGCTTGGCGACGCAGCAGACGTAGTGCCCGCCCTCGATCTGTGCGCCCGGGACGACGCTCCAGGGCTTGCCTTCGTGAAATTGTTCCATCGCCGAGCCGGGGAATTCGATGCCGATGCCGACGGTCTGGAACAGATACATGGCCTGATAGATCTGCGTGAGGTTTTTCGGCTCCAGCTTGACGAACGCACCGATCTTGTGACGTTTCTGCGCCGCGTCGATGATGCCGGTTTTACGCCGGTAGCTAAGCACCTCGCGGACTTCTGAGCCCTTGTCGGTCGGATTGCTGCCGGGAGGGCCCGCTTTCGGATCAAAGCCGGTTCCGGCCGCGTAGTCGCTGAGTACGCCGGCGGTCGTAAACGCCGCGGGATGAGCACCCTCGGTGCTCAGCAGCATCGTCTCGTGCGCCGGGCCGGCCCATGCGCAATCGCCCCACTCGTCGTTGCCGAGCATGCCCCAGCCTTTCGGCGGAAAGAGTTTCTCGTGGCCGAATTCAGTCGGCGCCGGCGGAATCTGCGTCGCATCGACGTACTTGGTGAACAGCAGGTCTTGTGCGTCGTGGGTGGCGGGCTTCTTGCCGAGCCTCAGTCCTGGCATCTGCTCTGCTCCTTGTCTGTGTTCTCGCTTTTGTCGTTGTCGATCGGCGGCGCTGGGTCAATCGGCGATCAGCGCCCAGCAGCCGATCGCGCTGCCGACCGTCGTCCAGTAGCCGTACTTCTCGTAGATGTGAGCCGCCTGCTGGGCCTGTTCTTTCAGCGGCACAGAGCCGTCGATCTGGGGATCGGATGCGTTACGTACGATCGCCCACTGCGGGGGGTTGGTGAGGTCTTCGGCGCACACCAGTCCGAGTACCGCGTCGCCCATCTCCACGGCCCGGGCGTGCTGGTTGTATTCGCGCAGTTTGTAGCTGTCGGTGGTGTCGTCGAAGGCGAAGAAGTCGGTGGTGAGCACCATCGCCGGATCGGCGGCGGTCGCGGGCACGATCAGCGGTGTGCGGGGCGCCTGGGGCAGATGTCCTGCGTTGGCTGGGATGAGAGATTTGTCTGCCGCCGTGAACCGCCCGGCGCTCGCGGCGTCGAGTTTGCCGTCTGTGTAGGTGGCGTTCGCGAACGGAGATTTGGCGAACGTTTTTTTGCAGTCAAACTGCACCGACTTGGTCACGATCACATCCCCGAGCAGGGTCTCGGCGCCGATCCCGCCTGCGGTCCCGGTGGTGATCACGAGCTTGGCCCCGGTCTCTTCGATGATCTGTCGCCACAATGTCCGCACGGGGAGCTCGGGCCCGTCCTGGCTGAGGTGCAGATCCGATTTCATGCACACCACGCTGCGCTGGCCGATCCGACACTGGTGGTAGACGCCCAGGCAGTCGCTCTCGAGTGCCGGCGCTCCTTTGCGAATCTTCGGCACATAACTGTCGAACTTGTGCCGGTAGACATGCCAGGAGGTGCTGGGGACCCCCGGTGTGAGCACGTCGGCGAGCGCCTTGGCCTCAGCGACGGTCCACGTCACCACCAGCACGTCGACTTTCGGCAACGGGTGGGATGGCGACGGCGCTTTCGCGGGCGTCACCGTCTGGGGCTCGAGTCCGGACGGCCAGGGGATCGGAGTTAGTCCAGCACGCGCCTGCGTCGGGACCGCGGAGAACAGGCGACTGGCCGGCTCGTCGGGATCGAACGTGATGATGTGGCGCGCCAGGTCGGGGCCGGCGGGTTCCCGGAGAATGCTCGTCGCGCGAGGGTCCATGTGGGTGCCTTTCGGTGAGCTGGTCGTGCTGCACGAAGCGCGGGATGCGTGCGTACCTTTGGTGACGATTGGTGTGAAATGGGATAGTTCTTAGAAATCGAACTCTATAGGATTTCACCGTGACGTGCAGCGAGCCGGTCGCGGCGAGCAGCGACCAGTGAGCCGGTCATGGACGGGCGCGGAGCGTGAACCGCCTGTGGCCGTGGCGGTCGGCTCAGACCTTGCGGTGCTCGGGCACCCAGGAGCCGTCGTCCTGGCGGACGAAGTCCTGGAACAGACCGGGCGCCTCAACCTGCATGACGCGCGCGATCCGATCGAACACCAGGCGCAGCTCCTCCTCGGCGCCCGCGGCGGTGCGCATCTCGATCACGTGGCGCAGCGTGCGCGCGTTGGCGGTCCACACGATGTCGGTGCTCAGGCCGATCGGGGCGAGACGACGCAGCGCGGAGGTGACCTCCTTCTTGACGTGGAACGGCACGCCCTCGGCGTCGATTCCGAGCTCGGCCGCGGCGCTGACCTGGAACTCCTCCAGCTGCTCGACGATCGAGATCACCTGCTCGCGCACCGGCTCGAGCGCCGGCGGCACGCGAAAGCCGATGTCGGCGAGGCGCACGTAGCGCAAACTCTCCTGGCTGAACGCCGAGCCGGCGCGATGGCGCACGAGCTCGTGGGTGAACACGCGGCTGACGCTGCGCAGCGCGAACGACCAGTTGGCGTGCTCCAGCACGCTGCCGTGGGCCGAGCGCAGAATGTTGGCGAAGTACTCGCGCTGATCGGTCCGGACCTTCGTGACGTTCGGGTTCAAGCCCGGCTCCCAGCTGCGGTAGCAGGCGCGCCCACCGAACTCGACGATCAGCTCGCCGCCGTTGGGCGCGCCGTCGGACTCCTCCAGCCGGCGGGTCAGCCACGACTCCCCGCCGACGTCGGCCAGGTAGCCGCGCATGCCCTCGATGTCGATCGACGGGCGGGCGATCAGGAATACGGAGGGAGTGGTCTCGTGCACCGGGCCGACGATGCTACATACCGGGTCGGGCGTAGTCGCTTATCGCGATGACACATCGGGTAGCCTCCAAGCCATATGGCAACGGCCGGGGAGACAGCTTCTGCTGCGATGGCGCCGTCCGGAGTGCCGGTCGCGGCGCGTGCGCTGACACGGCGCTACGGAGAGGGCGACACCGCCGTGGATGCGCTGCGCGGTGTGGACGTCGATGTGCGCTCGGGGGAGCTCGTCGCCGTGATGGGGCCGTCGGGCTCGGGGAAGTCCACGCTGATGCACCTGCTGGCGGGTCTGGACCAGCCGACGTCGGGCACGGTCACGATCGCCGGCACGGAGCTCGGCGCGCTCGGCGACGGCGCGTTGACGCGACTGCGCCGCGAGCACATCGGCTTCATCTTCCAGTTCTTCAATCTGTTGCCGATGCTCGACACGAAGGAGAACATCTTGCTGCCGCTCTCGATCGCCGGCGAGCGCCCGGATCAGGCGTGGGTCGACGAGCTCGTCACGAAGGTCGGCCTGCAGGCACGCCGCGACCACCGCCCGTCCGAGCTCTCCGGAGGCGAGCAGCAGCGCGTGGCGATCGCCCGCGCGCTGGTCACGCGGCCGACGATCCTGCTCGCCGACGAGCCGACGGGCAACCTCGACTCCAAGACCGGCGGGGAGATCCTCGAGCTGATGCGCGCCTCGGTCGACGCCTACGGTCAGACGACGGTGATGGTGACCCATGATCCGCGCGCCGCCGCGATCGCCGATCGCATCCTGTTCATCGCCGACGGGCTGATCGTGAAGGAACTCAGCGGTGCGAGCGCCGCCGAGGTGCTGGCCGTGATGGGCGAACTGTCGGCGTGATCGCGGTGACGGGCGGTCTCTCCACGTGATCGCGGTCGCGCTCAAAGGCCTCGCGCGGCGCAAGCTCCGGGCGGCGCTGACCGCGCTGGCGATCGTGCTCGGCGTGGCGATGATCAGCGGCACGTACATCCTCACCGACACGATCAAATCGGCGTTCGGGACCGTGTTCACGCAGGTCTACAAGCACACCGACGTGGTCGTCACCGGCAAGAGCGCGATCGGCGGCGACGAACGGGGCGGCGAAGCGAGGACGACGCCCTCGATCCCCGAATCGCTGCTCGCGAGCGTGAGCGGCCTGTCCGGGGTCAAGGAAGCGCAGGGCGGCATCTCGGACACGGCCCAGCTGGTGGGGCGCGACGGCAAGGTGATATCGAGCGGTGGCGCTCCCGGTCTCGCGTTCAGCGTGCACGCGCACGGCAACCAGCGCTTCAACCCGCTGCAGCTCGTCGCCGGCACGTGGCCGGCGGGCCCCGGCGAAGTGGCGATCGACGCGAACACGGCCGAAACCAAGCACTACGCCGTGGGTCAGTCGATCGGCGTGATCGCGCGCGGCGCCGCGCAGCGGATGCGGATCGCGGGCATCGCGAAGATCGGCGGCGTCTCCTCGCTCGGTGGCGCGACGATGGCGATCTTCGACTTCTCCGTCGCCCAGCGGCTGTTCGGCAAGGTGGGACGCCTGGACTCGATCTCGATCGCGGACAGGCCCGGATACACGCCGAAGCAGGTCCTACGCGAAGTCAGCGCGATCCTGCCCGCGAGCGCTCAGGCGCGCACGGGCGAAGCGGAAGCCGAACATGCGACGAGCAACACGAACGGGTTCCTGAGCATCATCCAGGACTTCCTGCTGGCATTCGCGGGTGTCGCGCTGTTCGTCGGCGCGTTCGTGATCGCGAACACGCTCTCGATCACCATCGCCCAGCGCACGCGCGAACTGGCGACGCTGCGCACGCTCGGGGCGACACGTCGCCAGGTGTTGCGCTCGGTGCTGCTCGAAGCCCTCGTGATCGGGCTGCTCGCATCGGTGATCGGGCTGTTCCTCGGCCTGGGGCTCGCCAAGGGATTGAACTCGCTGTTCGTCTCCTTCGGCATCAACCTGCCGCAGGCGAGCACGGTCTTCGCGACGCGTACGATCGTCGTCTCGCTCGTCGTCGGCGTGCTGATCACCGCGCTCGCGGCGTTGCGCCCGGCGTTGCGCGCCACGCACGTGCAGCCGATCGCCGCGGTGCGCGAGGGCGCGCTGCTGCCGCCGTCGCGGTTCGCGCGCTTCGGCACCCCCGCCGCACTTTTGACGATCGTCGTAGCGGTCGCGCTGATGCTGATCGGCCTGTTCGTCGGAGGTCTCTCGACGGGAACACGACTGCTCGCGATCGGCCTCGGCGCGGTGGGCCTGTTCGTGGGCGTGGCGATGCTCGCGAAGGTGCTCGTGCCCCCGCTGGCCTCAGTGCTCGGCTGGCCCGCGACGAGGATCGGCGGCGCCGCCGGCAAGCTCGCGCGCGGTAACGCGATGCGCAACCCCACGCGGACCGCCTCGACCGCCTCGGCGCTGATGATCGGCCTCGCGCTCGTGACGCTCGTATCGGTGCTGGCGACCGGGCTGAAGGCGACGTTCGAGAGCTCCGTGAGCCAGCTTTTCAAGGCCGACTATGCGCTCACGGCCACGAACAACTTCTCGCCCGTGTCGATCGCCTCGGCGCAGGCGCTGCGTGGCGTGCCCGGAGTGCAGGTGGTCTCGGGCGTGCGCGCCGGACAGGGCCGGGCGTTCGGGAGCAAAATCAACGTCAGCGGCGTCTCACCGGACATCAGCCGGGTGATCGTCGTCAAGTGGCAGCACGGATCGCCCGCCGTGCCGGCTGAACTGGGTCAGAGCGGAGCGTTCGTCTCCAAGGACTACGCCAAAGAACTGCACCTGCACGTCGGCTCGCCGATCGCCGTGCAGACGCCCTCCGGGCGAGTCATGCACCTACAGCTGCGCGGCATCTTCGCGCCCCCCAAGGGCGGCTCGCCGTATGGCGACGTCACCATCTCCACGCAGCGCTTCGACGCCGAATACGAAAACCCGCAGAATGTCTTCACGTTCGTGAACATCGCCGGCGGCGCCACGCCCGCGAATACGCAGAGGCTCGAACGCGCCCTGGCAGGCTTCCCGGACGCGAAGATCCAGACCGAGAGCCAGTTCAAGTCAAGTCAGGAGCAGGGGATCGACACGCTGCTGAACCTGCTCTACGTGCTGCTCTCGCTGTCGATCATCATCAGCCTGTTCGGAATCGTCAACACGCTCGTGCTGACCGTCTTCGAGCGCACCCGCGAGCTCGGCATGCTGCGCGCCGTCGGCATGAGCCGCCGCCAGCTGCGCCGGATGATCCGGCACGAGAGCATCGTCACCGCCCTGATCGGCGCCGCGCTCGGAATTCCCATCGGGATCGTGCTGGCGATCATGGTCGGACAGGCGATCGAATACCCCACGTTCACGATTCCAGTGGGCACGCTCATCGTGTTCGTGATCGCCGCGATCCTCGCCGGCATCCTCGCCGCGATCTTCCCCGCCCGGCGCGCCGCCCGTCTGAACGTGCTGGAGGCGCTGCAGTACGAGTAGGGTGGTGGCGCCGCGTGCGGCCCTACCGGGAGTCGCACATGTGCCGGCCGATCTTCGATCGGTCCCCTGACGGTGCATGCACCGTCTCCGCCGACCGAAGCCGGGAGACACTCGCTTGCTCGCATCCCGTTTCGGCCAGCATACGCACGCCGGGCTGCTCGCGGCGCAGCTCCCCGCGCGCCGGGCCGCGTGGCTCGACATGCTGCAGGCGCTGGCGAGCGAGTAGAGAGGGAAACACTTCCGGCGGCGATGCTCCCGCCCGCCGCCGGTCGCCCGCGGACGCCCGCCGGTGGGTCGCCTTCCAGCTGTGCGGTCGCCGGGTTCCCCGTCCGCTGCGAAAAGGCGCGCGGTCGGTGCGGGTCACGCGCATAGATCATCGTCTGCCGCGTTGCGGCTTCCGAATAGAAACGTAAAACGGGCTTATTGACTATTCACCATGCCGGCTGCCGGTCTCGTGTATGACTCGGATCGTGGGAGTCGGATCGCCAGGACAGGCGTCGTGAGCGGCGTGCGCGCGGTGGCAGCGGTGCCGGTGCGCGGGGGCGGAGCGACGCCCGGTCCGCGGTATCAGCGGCTGAGTCCCGGCCCGGGCCAATCGCGCGCGGCGGTGGCCTCGCATCAGCGCGCACGCCTGCACGCGGCGATGATCGAGCTCGTCTCCGAGCGCGGATACGGCGCGCTCACGATGCGCGAGCTGGTGCGTGCGGCTGGGGTCTCCACGCGCGCCTTCTACCGGCACTTCAGCGGCAAGGAGCAGTGTCTGTTGGTCACGCACGAGCTGATCGTGCGCCGCTCCGCACGCCGGGTGATAGCCGCCCAGGAAGGCTGTATCGACCGGCGCGAGCGGCTGCGGCTGGCCGTCGACGCGTTCGGCACGGGGATCGCGCGCAACCCGAAGGCGGCGCGGCTGGCGCTGGTGGACACGTTCGCCGTGTGGCCCGCCGCGCTCGTGCGGATGCAGCGCACGGACAGCGCGTTCGAGGCGCTGATCAACGCCGGCTCCGCCCGGGCCGCGAACAGGGCGGCGGCGCCGCTGATCGTCAAGGGGATCGTCTGCGGGTTCGAGCACGTGACGCGCGCCCGGCTGCTCGCCGGCAACGAGCGGGAGCTGCCCGAGCTCACCGACGAGCTCGTGCAGTGGGTGCTCTGCTACCGCAGCCGCGCCATGACGGCGCTCGGGCAGCCGGAGTATCCCGGCGCGCCCGCGCGATCCAGGGCGGAGGTTATCGCCGATCGGGCGCTGGCCGAGCAGCACTTACACCGGGACGAGCGCGCGCGAATCCTCACCGCGGCGGCCAGGCTCGCGGCCGAGGACGGGTACTGGCGCCTGTCCGCGCCGCGCATCCGTGGGGCGGCGGGGGTCTCGCGCAGCAGCTTCGACACGCACTTCGAGGATGTGCGGGGTTGCTTCTTCGCCGCCGTCGAGCTGCTGACCGCCAGAGCGCTCGCGCGTGCCGTCCGCGCGAGCACGGGCGGCAGCGTCTGGCCCGCCGGGCTCATCCGCGCGCTCCGGGCGCTGTGCGTGCTCGTTGCCCAGGATCCCGTGCTCGCGCGGCTGGGCTTTGTCGAGGTCCTCGCGCCCGGGCCGGCGGGTGTGCGCTACCGCGAGCATCTGATCGCGACCGCGGCCGAGGACTTTCGCGCCGGCGCGCCGGTGGAGCAGCGTCCAAGCAGGCTGGCTGCTGAAGCCTCGATCGGGGCCGTCTGGGGCGTGATCCAATACCACATCGCCTCCGGGCGCTTACGCCAGCTGCCGCGAATCGCCCCGGTGCTCGCCTACCTCGCGCTCGCGCCGGCGATCGGCGCGCCGCAGGCGCTCGAGGCGATCGCCGCGGAGCGGGCGCGAACCAGCGCCGTCCCCGTTTAGACCGTCGCGAGGACGGGTATCGTTCCAAATGCCGGTGCTTTGAGTGGTTGGTCGCCGGCCGCTCGTCTGTGTGTAACAGCGCGCGTCTGTGCGCCCATCCGCCGTGGACCAAGTCAGGTTGGCCCGGGAATGGGTAGGGCACCGGTACCGGGGCGCCCGAATGCTGCATGCGAATCGACGCCCCGGTGCCGGCAGACGCAACCAACCCGGCCCCTTGCGAGGCCGGCGATGGAGCGGGCCCAATGGTACAGAAGTCGTCGGTGCTCCCCGGTCGCCCAGTGACGCGGCGATCGAAACCCGGGCTCGGCCAGGCGGCCGGTTAGAAAACATCGGCGGTAAAAGGTTTGTGTATGCCAGGGGAGCGGGCATCTTCACAGCGCGCGGTGGATTGACGCCGCGTTCTGTTCCTGAGGGCCCCGCTGGCCTGAAGTGCCCGAATGCGAAGCGACGCTTAGGCTGGCGGAGACGGTAAACAACCAACCAAAACGAAGGAGTGTTGCAATATGTTACGTATACGAATCATCGGGCTAGCCATCGGGGCCGTGCTCGCACTGAGCGCGGTTGCATCGTCGTCGGCGTCCGCCGCCACCTTATTCTTAGCTAGTACGACCGGGACATTGTTAGACACTAACGCAGGGAAAGGTAATCACGTATTCAAAACCGGTTCAGAAGGAACCGCCATTGAATGCAAAAAAGAGTTATCGACAGGGACAGTCACATCGCTAGACACCAAAGAACAGTTAGAGGATGTCATCTACGAGGAATGCAACGCAGTTACTCTACTCGGAGAATTCCCTGCAACTGTTTCGTTAGCGCTCTATGTATTCCATGCAGCAGGAACTGTCGATATTGAGAATGAAATAACGATTACTGTCCCAATCGCTGGCTGTAATGTAAAAGTCAAAAAACAAAACGGACTCAAATCAGTTACGTACTCTAATATCGAACCAAACACAGGCCACGGCGATGTTGAATTGAGTGCAAACGTTAGTGGGATCAGTTCACTAGGCAGCGGCGGAGCCTGCGGCGGTACAAGCACGACGGGTACCTATACAGGAAAATCGTTAGTACATCTGGACGGCGGTGAAATAAAAGTTGATTAATATCTAATCTGATAGGTAGGTAGTACACTTATGATGGATGTGGGCGGCATTCTTGCATGAGTCCGCTCACATCCTGATGTAGCACGGTAGTAGGGGCGACACTAGCACTAGGAGAGGGAGAACTAAATGAGGGTCAAGGATATTGTTCATCAATATATCGATACTGGTGCGTCTGGGGTATCCCTGGTGGCGACACTGGTGCTTGTTTCGTTGGGGATTGCTCTACTGGCAGCGGCGCAATCCGCGGCGCTTCCCGATGGACGTGTATATGAGCAGGTATCCCCGCCCAACAAGAATGGCAATATCGTTCCACCGAACGCCTTTGGGCTCGCAGCGGAAGTCGGCGACGCAGTTGTGTTCCCGGGCTCGGGTGCTATGGGGGACTCTGTAAGCAGTATCAATAGCACATTCGTCGCCAAGCGCACACATCTAGGATGGGTAACCAGTTCGGCCATACCTCGAGATCAAGCTCCCATCAGCATCAGTGGCATTACCGGTTCTCCTTGGGCGGTCGTCCCCTCGTCGGACTTTTCGCGCTTCCTTTTCACTGCAATAGCACCATACGTTTCGACTGAGCCACTTGAAGAAAGGTCATCATCGAATATCTTTCTTTCGGACAGCTCCGCACATGAGCCTCTGTGGGTCGCGCGGCCGATGGTTTCCGATCCAATCCCAGCCCTCGGGCACAACAATCAAGAACACGACGCTCTTATTGCCGGTGGCACCCCCAACCTCAGCACAGTCTATTTTACCTATTCAGGCACCCTACTGCCTCAAGACAGTTCGCGAGTGCCATACATCGGTAATGGCCAAGGCGAAAAAGAAGACGCACCATGGGGCTTCTACGAATGGAACACGGGAATCCTCAGTGAGGCAGGGGAATTGCCGGATGGGACTTTGGACCAATTCGGTGCGGTGCCGGCCGCGATGGCAGAAGGTGCCACTCCAGCGGCCACTAGCCAGGAACGTCGGGAACCTGAATTTCAGGCTCAAGTCCTCAATAACGAGGTCTCGACCGATGGATCGCGTGCCTTTTTTGTGAGTCCAGATCCCATCGCATCTGAGATTACTAACCGAGAAGTATGTGAAAGAGAAGGACCATGTTCAGACGCTCCGCCAGAGCTTTACGTCCGCAAGACAGCATCCACCGGAGCTAAAAGCACCGTGCTCGTCTCGCGGTCCCAGCTTCCTGAACATGAAGGCGAGCCAGCGCCGAGCGGTATCGTTGGTGTCAACAATGCTCAAACCTTCAACGGCCATAGCGTGGGCGCGACCGATACCTATGCGTCACCCGACGGATCACACGCATTCTTCAGAAGCGCAAGTCGCTTGACAAAAGAAGCGCCGGAAGACACGGCGATCAAGACCTACGATTTTAATATTGAAACCGGCAAGCTGACTTATCTGCCTGAGGTATCGGGCCCGATCGTTGCATCTTCAAAAAATGGGACAGACCTGATTTTTGAGAGCACTATGGCGATGCCGTTTGCACTGGATCTATGGATGGAAGGAGCAAATGGCGGAGAAGTAATCACTATTGCGCAGTTGCCCACGCCGACCAATGTGGGAACGCCGTTTAACGGCCTGCTTGACGTTAGTGGCGGGCGCGCAACCCCAGATGGGTCGGTGTTTATCTTCAGGACGAACTCACCCATTACGGGTTTCAACAACGCTGGGGGCTTTGCGGAGCTTTATCGTTATAGCCGCATCGCGGGCCTGTCATGTGTGTCATGTCCGCCTGCTGGCGTAAATCCTTCTGGTGATGCGCGCGTCTCCTACGACAATGCTGAACCAGGTAGAACAAATGGCGTTGGTGGCAATCCGATGACCACGCGAGATACGCGTGTCATCTCCGCAGACGGCCAACGGATATTCTTTGATTCACCCGACGCCCTGGTACCTGCAGATATTAACGGAAAACGTGACGTTTATGAGTGGGAGAATGGCAATGTGTATCTGATCTCGTCTGGTAAGAGTGTTGACGAAGCTACAATATTGGACTCTAGTGTAGGTGGAGAAGATGTGTTCTTCAGAACGGACGAAGGATTGGTTCCGGGAGACACGGATAACAGTTACGACGTATACGACGCGCGGATACCGCGAGCGGGCGACAACACCGCTCCGGTTGCGGTTCCGTGCCAAGGCGATGTTTGCCAGGGTCCTTCCAGCGTGCCGTCGCTGCTGGGTTCGCCGCCCAGCGCTCTGTTTAGCGGTGCGGGGAACCTGACGCCTACGCAAGCCAAGTCGCCGGACGTTACGCGGCTGACTCGAGCTCAGAAGCTAGCCAAAGCGCTCAGGGTATGCCGAGCGAAAAGGACACGCACAAAGCGGCGCCGGTGTGAAGCGCAAGCCAAGAGAGCGTCTGGCCTCACCCCGGGCACCAAAAAGGCTTCCCCGAGGGCAAAGTGACGATGCAAGTCATGACACCCAAATTCTCTCGTATGGCAGCAACCATCTTCGGTTTCACCATTGGTGTTTTGTGTATATTGCCGGGAGTCGCTGTCTCGGCTGTTGCGGCTGAAAGCCCGCGGTGGGCAATCGTCTCAATTTCGAATCCGACGAATCTAAAGCCGAATTCTCCGAGGAACGAGGCGCAGGAAGTCGTGGTTGACGCCACGGGCGGATCGTTTACTTTGACTGTGGTCGCGCCGGGATCCGAAGCTGATACGACAGTACCGATTGCATATAACGCTAGTGCGATTGAAGTGCAGTCCGCACTGGAAGCACTCAATAGCGTCGGGAGCGGGAATGTAGCGGTGGTGGGCGGACCGGGCTCTACGAGTCCGTATGTCGTAACATTCGTTGGTGAAGATGGAGACAAGCCGCTTGCGACCATGGCTGTAGACAGTTCTCTGCTAATAGGCGGTAACGCCACCGCGACTGCTACTGTGAAGGTCAAGGGGGTCTACCCGCCGCAATTTATCGTCACGGCGACCAATGTCGGTGGGGCGTCGACAGACGGGAGCACGGTCACGGTTAGCGACATCTTTAAGGGAACTGACGTGAGACCAACTGCAGTGACGGGTGTCGATGCCTACGGGAATGGCACCTTTATTAACGACCGAGGGTTTTTCTCAAGCCCATCTTGCATCAATGCATCGCCTGTTGTAAGTTGCGAATTTTCAGGAAAAGTTGATCCGGGCGATACGTTGACTATGGCTGTTACGCTGGAAGTGACTGAAGCCCAAACCTTTGGTAATGAACCGAATGAAGCGATTGTATCTGGGGGTGGTATTTCGGGCTCTGCCGTTTCGGGCGAGTTGATGATCAGCGACATTCCAAGTAATTTCGGACCAAGTCCAGGGAGCGTTGTGGCGACAACGTCTACGAGCCAGGCTGGTGCGCACGCGAATGTGACCACAGCTTTTAGTATGGTTACTAAGGAATTCGATAGCACGCCCGCCGACGCGAAGGACATACGATTCGATCTGCCACCTGGCCTTGTCGGCAACACGGTTGGGATGTCGCGATGCACAATGCAGCAGGTATTGAATCAGAAAACGGTACCCAACTCATGCCCAAGCGACGCCATGGTTGGTATGGCGACGTTGAATATTGAGCAAAAGGAAAGGCCATTTGTGCAAGGAGTTGTAACGCCGGTATGGAATATAGCCCCTGCCCCAGGAGAGCCGGCGGCATTTGCGTTTGAGACTGTTCTCTTTCCCGCGCGACTGGATACGAGTGTTCTCTCTGACGGTAACTACAGCGCTCGTGTGACTGCTCCTAGTCTTGGAGAGGCGGGCCAGGTTCTGTGGAGCTCGATCACGATCTGGGGCGTTCCGGCAGATCATAACGGACCCGGTGAAGATAGATCAGAATTTACTAATAGGGGAAGTCAGGCGTTTGGTGGTCCCAATCCGGGCCAGACGCGTGTTCCGCTGCTGACCAACCCGCAGCAGTGCTCCGAACCGCTGAACGCGGGAATGTCCACGGACTCATGGACAAACCCGGGCGCCTTTGTCTCATCGGAGCCTGTGCCGATGGGCACGCTCACCGGCTGCGATCAGCTCTCGCTCGAATCATCGTTCACAATGTTGCCTGACACGCTGGAAGCGGGAGCCCCGGCGGGCTACTCGTTTGACCTGAATGTCCCGCAACGCAACGAACCCGACGGTCTCGCCACGCCGAACGTCAAGAACGTCAAGCTGACGCTGCCGGCCGGGGTGGTCGTTAGTCCCTCGGCGGCGGTGGGCCTCAGGGCGTGCTCGGACGCGCAGTTCTTCGGACCTGGGCCGCGTGAACAGCAGCCCGCGCAACCCGGGAACTGTCCCCGTGAAGCGCAGGTCGGCAAGGTGAAGATCAAGACGCCGGCGCTCGAAGAAACGCTCGAAGGCGAGGTCTACTTGGCCGAACCGGAATGCAACCCCTGTACGCCCGAAGACGCCCGGGACGGCAGGATGATCCGCCTTTTCCTGCAGGTGGTCAGCGAAGGTGAAGGGGGGATCGTCGTCAAGCTCGCCGGCAGGGGTCAGATCGACCAACAGACGGGCCAGATCACGACAACTTTCGAAAACAACCCCCAGCTGCCGTTCGACAGTCTGAAGCTGGAACTCGGGGGTGGTCCCAGGGCGACGCTGGCGAACCCGCGAACGTGCGGGCCGGTCACGTCGAATATGGACCTGACGCCGTGGAGCACCCCGTTCACGTCCGATTCCATGCCGTTCTATGGCTTTGAAGTCAACCAGGGCTGCTTCGGTCCGCAGTTCAGCCCGTCGTTCGCGGCGGGCCTGACGAACCTGCAAGCAGGGGAATACGGCCCGTTCACGCTGTCGTTTGGGCGCGGCGATCACGACCAGTTCCTGGGCGGGCTCGAACTGCACATGCCGCCGGGATTGTTGGGCTCGCTGGCGCACGTGCCGTTGTGCGCTGAACCGCAGGCAGCTCAGGGCACGTGCTCTCAGCAGAGCTTGATCGGTCATACCCAGGTCCTGACGGGTCCTGGTGCTGACCCGTTCCTGGTCACGGGCGGGCAGGTGTTCCTCACCGAAGGCTACAAGGGCGCTCAGTTTGGCCTGTCGATCGTCGTGCCTGCTGTCGCCGGCCCGTACACGCTCGCCGGGACGACGGGTCACGGCACGGTCGTGGTGCGGGCGCAGATCTTCATCGACCCGCATACCGCCGCGCTGACGGTCAGGAGCGATCCGCTGCCGACGATGCTCGACGGCATCCCGCTGCAGTTGAAGGTCGTCAACGTGACGATCGACCGCAACGAATTCACGTTCGGTCCGACGAGCTGCTCCAAGATGCAGGTCGCGGGGACGCTTGCAAGCACGGAAGGCGCGAGCGCGCCGGTGGCGAGCCCGTTCCAGGTCACCAACTGCGCGAGCCTGGCATTCAAACCAAAATTCGTGGTCTCGACGTCGGGCAAGACCTCCAAAGCGAACGGGGCGAGCTTGAGCGTGAAGCTCACCTATCCAAACGCTCCGCAGGGAGCAGAGGCGAACATCCATTCCGTCAAGGTCGATCTGCCCAAGCAGCTGCCGTCGCGGCTGACGACGCTGCAGAAGGCCTGCATCGCAGTCCAGTTTGAAACCAACCCGGCGGGCTGCCCGGCCGCCTCGGTGGTGGGGCATGCGAAGGCGACCACGCCGCTGCTACCCGTCCCGGTGGAAGGCCCCGCCTACTTCGTCTCCCACGGCGGCGAAGCGTTCCCGAGTCTGATCGTCGTGCTGCAGGGCTACGGCGTGACGGTCGACCTGGTGGGGACGACGTTCATCTCCAAAGCGGGGATCACGAGCTCCACGTTCACGGCCGTGCCGGACGTGCCCGTCGGCAGCTTCGAACTGACGTTGCCGCAGGGTAGGTTCTCGGCGCTCACCACCAACGGCAGCCTGTGCCGGCCGACGAAGACCGTAACCGTGCACGAGCGCGTCCTCCGCCGCGTGCGCGGGCGGCTCATGCACGTACTCCGCCCGGTCAAGAAAACCGTGGCGCAGCCGCTGATCATGCCAACTGGATTCGTCGCCCAGAACGGCGCCCAGTTCGCCCAGGCCACCAAGATCGCAGTCACCGGCTGCACGACGAACGTAAAGAAAAAAAGCAAGAGCGCAAAGAACGCGTCGTCGCACCGACGCGGGAGGGGTCGAGCCGGCAAAGCCTGACGCTGCTTCATCAGACTTGGGCGTCGCCCCTCCCCTTCCTCTCCGGCGGCGCTCGAGTGACCGGTGGCGGCACCCTTCAGGTCGCCAACGGCATGGGACAAGTGGGCGCCGCGGCCTTACCCCCGGGTCGCGGTGCCCGCCGCGCCGGCGCGCTCGGCCTGGTCGAATGGCCGCCGATCACTCTCAACGGCCGGTGAGATGCCGCCGGGCGCGCAGCTCCCGGCGGTGGCTACGAGTCGCCCCGGCTAAGCTGCCGTGATCATGGTCGCCAACGCCACCGATCCCGGGCTCGAGGAGACCGCCTGGGATCTGGGCGCGCTCTTGGACGGCGAGGGTCCCGAGGGAGTCGGCCGCCGGCTCGAGGAGGCGCTGACCCGCTCGCGGGCATTCGCCGAGCGCTACGCGGGCAAGCTGGATGCGCTCGACAGCGCCGGGTTGGCCGAGGCGATGCATGAGCTGGCCGCGATCCACGACCTCGTCGGTCGCGCCGGTTCCTACGCGGCCCTTGACTTCTCCACCAACACCGCCGATCCCGCGCGGGGCGCGCTGTTGCAGCGCACGCAGGAGCAGGGCACGGCGATCGAGACGACGCTGCTGTTCTTCGAGCTCGAGTGGGCCGCCCTCCCAGACGAGCGCGTGGACGAGCTGCTGGACGGAGAGGGCAGCGACGGCGCGGATCTCGACTTCTGCCGCCATCACCTGCGCAGCGCCCGCCGTTACCGCGAGCACCTGCTGAGCGAGCCCGAGGAGAAGATCCTCGCCGAGAAGTCGCTCACCGGCGCCTCGGCCTGGTCGCGGCTGTTCGAGGAGCTCACCTCGGCGATCGAGGTCGATCTGCCCGCGGCCGGCGAGGGCGCCTCGGACGGCGCCGGGGGCGAGGGTCGGCGGGTCGCGCTGGACCTGGCGCTCAGCAACCTCGTGCTGCCCGACCGCGAGCTGCGGCGCAGCACCGCCGAGGCGATCACCGCGGCGCTCGAGCCCGGCCTGCGCACGCGCGCGTTCCTGTTCAACACGCTGCTCGCCGACAAGGCCACCGACGATCGCCTGCGCCGCTACCCCAACTGGCTGGCCGCGCGCAACCTGTCTAACGAAGCGAGCGATGAGTCCGTGCAGGCGCTGATCGAGGCGGTGCGCGGCCGGTATGAGATCGCACGCCGCTGGTACCGGCTGAAGGCGCGACTGCTGGGGGTGGAGCGGATCGCCGACTACGACCGCATGGCCGCGGTCACCGACGATGATGTCACCTACACGTTCGCCCAGGGGCGCGAGATCGTGCTCGACTGCTACTCCTCGTTCTCTCCCGAGCTGGGCGCGCTGGCGAAACGGTTCTTCGACGAGCGCTACATCGATGCCCCGCTGCGCCCGGGCAAGCGCGGCGGCGCCTTCTGCGCCTCGGCGGTGCCCGCGGTGCATCCGTATGTGCTGCTCAACTACACCTCGCGCCGGCGCGACGTGCTCACGCTCGCGCACGAGCTCGGCCACGGCGTGCACTTCGCGCTGGCCGCCCGTCAGGGCGTCTTTCACCAGGGCACGCCGCTGACGCTCGCCGAGACGGCCTCCGTGTTCGCCGAGACGATCGTGTTCGGACGGCTGCTCGCCGAGGACTCAACGCCCGCCTCGCGGCTGGCGCTGCTCGCGGAGAACCTGCAGGACACGATCGCGACCGTCTTCCGCCAGGTCGCGATGAACCGCTTCGAGGACCTCGTCCACACCGCGCGCCGCGCCGAGGGCGAGCTGTCGGTGGAGCGCTTCGGCGAGCTGTGGTCTGAGAGTCAGGAGGAGCTGCTGGGCGACTCGGTGGAGATCACCGACGGCTACCGCTCGTGGTGGTCCTACATCCCGCACTTCATCGGCTCGCCCGGCTACGTCTACGCCTACGCCTACGGCCAGCTGCTGGCGCTGTCGGTGTACGAGCGCTACGAGCAGCGCGGCGCCGAGTTCGTTCCGCAATACCTGCAGCTGCTCGCCGCTGGAGGTTCGCGCTCACCCGAGGAGCTGGGCGCGATCGTGGACGTCGACCTCGCCGACCCCGGGTTCTGGGAGTCGGGCCTGGACCTCGTCGAGCGCCAGCTGCACGAAGCCGAGCAGGCGGCCGAGATCGCGCTCGGCAGCGAGTAGTCGGTCCCGGTTCCCGCCCCGTGCGCAAGGAGGCCTGACCAAGCCGATTCGTTGGTCGTTCGGTCGTCTAGTGGAACGCCGGCGTGCTGCCATGGCCGCGACGGTTGCCCTGTTCGTCGTACACCGCCAAGTGAAAGGTGTAGTTACCAGGCTGTGGTGGCAGCGGCGCCCAGAACGTGCCCGAGACCGTTTCTTCGTAGCGCGACGGTTTGACCTGCTTGACGATCACCTTCTGCCACCAGCTATGCGGCAGCGGATGGTTCTCGGACTGAGACCACAGCGTCCACTCGAGGATCGCGTCGTTGTGGACGAACCCGGTCAGCTTCAGCGTGTATTCGACGTCGGCGCCGAGCGGGTGCAGCTCGTGGTCGTAGTAGCGCGCCCGCGAGTGGCGGAAGACCGCCGCGACCTTCTTCGCGGCCTGCGCCGGGCTCGGGTTGTCGGCGAGGATCTGCTCGACCGTCGGCCCAGCCGCACACGAGGAGCCACAGTGTTGCGGTAGCGCAATCGTAGCCGCCGGGGCCGCTCCTTCTTTGCCCGGGCTCCCCCCGCTCGCGGTCGTGGCTTCCACGAGGACTCCCTCGACTTCACTCGTGGCGGCGCCGGTCCCGTTCAGGGTTTTTGCGCTCCCTTCGCTCTTGAACGGGGTTTCGGGCGGTGGCGGTTTGACGAACGGCACGCCGCTGGGGCCCGAGCTGCCTTCTGCGGGGGTGCTTTCGGTGGCCGTGCTCTTGGTGATCTTGGTTCGCTTGTAAACGTGTGTGGATGTCTGGGCGCCCGCACTGCCGCCTTCGCTTTCCTGCGTGTGTTTCTTGGTCACTTTTTCCGACCTGCGTTTGTGGGTTCCTGAATGCGGGGTCGTGGGTGTCGGAGTCGTGTGTTCCGGGGTGGTTTCCGGAGTCGTGTCGGGCGTGCTCGGCGACGGAGTGGTGCTCGTTTCGGATGTACTGGTCGTTGGTTCCGTCGAGCCATTGGCGGCGATGTAGGCCGCGAACCGGTATCCCGTGGGCGCAGGGACAGGGCTGCCGGGAACCCTTACATCGGCGGTCTGTTCGCGATCTTCAAATTCCTGCAGACCGACGTTCGTTTCGAGCGTTACGTCTTCGATGTCGGCGCTGATTCCCTGTGGTGTGGGCCCCGGCTGGAACAGATGAATTGCGCCGGCCACCGCGACCACCGCCGCGGCGAGGGCCCCAACGGCCAGGATCGCCTTTTTCGTATCGCCTAGGACCCCCTTGATCTTCGTCATCAAAATGCAGCCTATCGGAACTCGACCGTGTGATCAATTCGGGTCGGAGCTCTCCACCCTGCTGCTACAGCAACCCCAGCGCGCTGCCGACCCCATGCACGAGGTTGAACAGCGGCTGAGGCACGATGCCGAAGAACAACACCGCCGCTCCGGCCACGATCGCGACCAGCGCCACCTCGGGTTGGGGCCCGGTGGAGGTGGGCTCGTCCAGCTCTTGTGAGCCGCCCGCCAAGGTCGGCAGCGCGCCCTCAGCGGAGGCCGGTCCGGGCGCGGGGGAGGCGGTTGGGGTGGCGTCGTCGGCGCTCGCCGGGCTCGGCGCGTCGCTCATCCACATCGCGGCGATCACCGGCAGGTAGTAGCCGAGTGAGATCATCGAGCCGATCACGATCACGACGCCCAGCCACGTGTACCCACCCGATACGGACGCGTCGATGAGGTAGAACTTGCCCATGAACCCCGCGGTCGCGGGGATTCCCGCGAGGCCCAGCATCGCCAGCGTCATCGGCCACGCCAGCAGCGGGCGCTCGCGGCCCAACCCGCGCATCGCCGCGACCGAGTCGCCGAGGCTCGTTTCCCGCTCACGCGCGACGATCGTGGCGAACGCGGCCATGTTCATGAACAGGTATACGGCCAGGTAGAACACGGTCGCCTGCGCTCCCAGCTTGCTTGCAACGACCACACCCGCGAGCATGTATCCCGCCTGCGCGACCGAGGAGTAGGCGAGCATCCGCTTTAGCGAGGACTGCCCCAGGGCGCCGACGTTGCCGACGACGATCGTGATCGCCGCCAGCGCCGCCACTGCCGGACCCCAGCTGGCGTGGGCTTCGATCAGCGCGACGTCGAACAGCCGCAGGAACACGCCCAGCGCGGCGACCTTCGTGGCGACTGCCATGAATGCCGTCACGGGCGTCGGGGCGCCCTCGTACACGTCCGGCGTCCACTGGTGAAATGGCGCCACAGACGCCTTGAAGCACAGACCGGCGACGCACAGCGCGATGCCGGTGAGCGTCAGCGGGTCGGTCGCCATATTGCCGCTCGACAGCGCCGTGTCGATCGCGGTGAAGTCGGTCTGACCCGTCGCGCCGTAGATCAGCGCCAGGCCGTACAGCAGCGTGGCCGAGCCGACCGAGCCGACGATCAGGTACTTCAACCCCGACTCCAGCGAGTGCTCGCGTTTGAGCTCGGTCGCGCACAGCACATACAGCGGGATCGACAGGAGCTCCAGCCCGAGGAACAACGCGACCGTGTTCTGCGCCGCCGCCAGCAGCGACATCCCGCCGATCGACGTCAGCAGCAGCGCGTGCCACTCGCCGTGCGCGGCTTCGCGCGCGGCCAGCGAGCGCCAGGCCAGCAGCACCGTGCAGACCCCGCCCGCGACGAGGATCAGGTTCAGCGTCAGCGACAGGCTGTCGATGCGCAGCGCACCCGCGACGATCGACTTCTCCGCGTTCCACTGCCAGATCGTCAGTCCCGCGGCGGCGCCGAGCGCGACGAGGCTCAGCGCAGGAACTAGCTGGGCGCGAATCCAGCGCGAGCCCAGGAGTCCGACGAGCAGCACGATCGCCGCGCCGCCCAGCAGCGCCATCAGCGGCGAGAGCGCCGCGAAGTCCACATGCGGGCCTTTCAGGGTGGTCGTGGCGAAGGGAATCATGGGAAAGTGCTGGCCGACGTCTGGAGGGTGGGTTTCAGATCGGCCTGCGCGCTCGCCACCGCGGCCTTGGTCGAGCCTTCGCTGCGCTTGAGCGCCAGCTGCGGGTAGATCGCCATGAACACGATTACCCCCACGAGCGGCACCAGCACGAAACCGTCGCGCACGGATATCTCGCGGGAGTCCACGCCCTTACCGACGCGGTTGTGCATCGCGCGGATGAACAGCCGCAGCGCGTACACGCTCGCCATCACCACGCCCGCGAACGCGATGATCGCGATCACTAGCTTGGCCTGGAACACGCCTAGCAGGATCAGGAACTCACCGACGAAGTTCGATGAGCCCGGCATCGCCAGCGTGGCGAGCGAGACGATCAGGAACACCGACGCGAGCACGGGCGCGCGGAAGGCGATCCCGCCCATGTCGCGCACGTCCTCCGAGCCCCCAACTCGACGCGAGAGGACCGCGACGATAAACAGCAGCGGCGCGACCACGAGCCCGTGGTTGACCATCTGCAGCAGCGCGCCCTGTGCGCCCTGGGGGTTGAGGGCGAAGATCCCGAGCGTGATGAACCCGAGCTGAGCGACCGAGGAGTACCCGGCGATCAGCCGCGCGTCTGTCTGCGTGAACGCGACGGCCGACCCGTACAAGATCGAGACGAGCGCGATGATCAGCATCAGCGTCTGGAAGTGCGCCGCGCCCTGGGGGAACAGCGGCAGCACGATCGCCAGGAACCCGTACGCGCCGACCTTCGAGAGCACGCCGCTGAAGACCATCAGCACCTCGATCGGCATCGCCCGATACCCGTCGGGCATCCAGCCGTGCAGCGGGAACGCGGGCATCTTCACGAGGAACGCCGCGGCGAAAAACAGGAAGATCCACTCCTGCGAGCCCTTGCCCAACGGCAGCGCCTGCAGCGAGGAGAGCACGAACGTGATGTGCCCCCCGCCCTGTTGGGAGGCCAGCACGCCGGTTGCGATCGCCGCGGCGAGCATCAGCAGCGAGCCCACGAGCGTGTAGATGACGAGTTTGATCGTCGCTTTGATGCGCTCTTCGCGGGTGCCTCGACCCCACATCCCGATTAGGAAATAGAACGGGATCAGCATCAGATCGAAGAACGCCACGAACAGCGCCAGATCCTGGGCGAGGAATGCCCCCAGCACGGCGGACTCGGCGAGCATGAAGAAGAACCAGAACAGCCGTGGGCGCTCCCACGAGCGCAGGTTGGCAGCGATACTCGCGGCCGCGAACAGCAGCGTCGTGAGGCCCACCAGGAACACGTTCAGACCGCTGACTCCGAGCTTGTAGTGGATGCCCAGTTCTGAGATCCACACGACGTCGGTGACATGGGTCAGGCCAGTCGTACCGGGGGAGTAGTCGGCGATGTAGCCGACCGCCAGCCCCAGCGCGCCGAGTGTGCCGATCAGCGCGAGCACGCCGGGGATGTCCCAAGCGCCGCCTCGTGTGTCGAGCTCGGCCGAGCCGCTGGCGCCGGTCTGCGCGACGTCCGCGCCGCTTGGTTGTGTGGCGCCGGGCTCCTCCGTCCGCGCGCGCCCGATCAACGTGCACAGGATCGCGCCGAGCACCCCGCACGCGGCGGGCAGCCAGATCAGGATTGAAAGCGGCGGCATCAGCTCGTCACGTCTGCAGCAGGAAGTAGAAGGCGACGCCCGTCACGCCGAGCACGAGCAGCGCGGCGTAGTAGCGCAGGAACCCGCTCTGCACGGCGCGCACCGCCGCCGACCCGGCCCGCACGATCCCGGTGGAGCCGCCGACGAGCGTGTCCTGGACGAACACGCGCTCGAACGTGCCCGTCGCGAACCGGCCCGCGAGCGTCGCGGGGCGCACAACGAGCGCGTCGATCAGCTCATCGAAATACCACTTGTGCGCCAGCAGCTCGTACACCGCCCCGAAGCGCTCTCGCGCGCGCACGGCGAACGCCGGATTCTTGACCCAGATGCGGTAGGCGATCGCGATGCCGCTCAGCCCCAACACCGTGCCGAGGCACAGCCCGAAGACGAGCAGCCCATCGCGCGTATGCGGTTCATACAGCGGCGAGCCCGCGAACGTCGGGCGCAGGAAGTTGGTGATGACCTCGTCGACTTCGGGGATCTGCACGAGGCCCGCGCCGACCGCGCCGATCGCCAGCACGGTCATCGCCACCTTCATCGGCAGCGCGCGCTCGGCGATCGTGTGGTGCGGGCCTGGGAAGCCGACGTCGGTGTCCTCGACCTCGCCGTTGGCGGGGTTCGTCGGAACCTCCGCGTGGTGCAGGTGGCCTGCTTCGAGCTCCTGGGCCTCGGCGACGGGATCGCCGTAGAACGCGCGGAAGATCATGCGGAACGTGTAGAGCGCCGTCAGGAACGCGCCGATGTAGCCCATCACGTACAGAATCCAGTGCCAACCGCCACGCTCGCCGGTGACGAGCAGGATCTCGTCCTTGGAGAAGAACCCCGAGAACGGCGGGATGCCCGACAGCGCGAGGCCGCCGATCACGAAGCACCCGAACGTGAAAGGCAGCGCGCGGCGGAAGCCGCCCATCTTCTCCAGCGACTGCTCGCCCGCCATCGCGCCGATGATCGAGCCCGCGCCCATGAACAGCAGCGCCTTGAAGAAGGCGTGCGTCATCAGGTGAAACATCCCCGCCGCGTACGCGCCGACGGACTCGCCCATGATCATGTACCCGATCTGCGACATCGTCGAGTACGCGATCACGCGCTTGATGTCGGTCTGCACGAGCGCGATCGTGCCCGCGATCAGCAGTGTCGCTGCGCCGATGATCGCGCCCGTGTCCTGCGCGGCGGGAGCCAGTTCGAACAGCACGTGCATGCGCGCGATCAGGTACACGCCCGCCGTCACCATCGTCGCTGCGTGGATCAGCGCGCTGACTGGAGTGGGGCCCTCCATCGCGTCGGGCAGCCAGGTGTGCAGCGGGATCTGCGCCGACTTCGCGATCGCCCCCACGAGCAGCAGCAGGCAGCCCGCGACGATGTCCGCTTCGCCCGAGTGGAAGACGTGCGGCGCCGCGGCGAACGTGCCGAGGAAGTCGAGCGTGTGCGTGTGCTTGAAGATGAAGTACGTACCCAGCACGAGGCCCGCATCGCCGAGCACGTTGATCACGAACGCCTTGATCCCGGCTTTCGTGGCGGTCGTGCGCCGGTACCAGAACGAGATCAGCAGGTACGACGCCGCGCCGACCAGCGCCCAGCCGACGATCAGCAGCAGGAAGTTGCCCGCCAGCACCAGTAGCAACATCGCGAACACAAAGAAGTTCAGGTACGCGAAGTAGCGCGCGAACCCGCGGTCTTCTTCGAGATAGGAGATCGAGTACAGGTGGATCATGCTCGAGATCCCGCTGACGATCAGGATCATGAACACCGACAGCGGGTCCACCAGGATCGACACCTTCGCGTTCACCCCGACCGTGTTCGCGTAGCTCCACAGCGTCGAGGTCAGCTCCTGGTTCGACGTCGAATGGCCCTCCAGCGAGATCAGCGCGCCGAGCGCCGCCACGAAGGACAGACCGATCGCGGCCGTGCCGATCACCCCGGCAGAGCGGCCCGGTAGGACGCGATAGCCGAACCCGATGATCAGCGTCCCCAGTAGCGGGAACAGCAGCACCAGCCAGCCGTAGGTCGTCGTGGTCATCCCTGCAACTCCCGAAGCTCGTCCACGTCGATCGGCAGTTTGCGCCGGTGGATCGCCACTATCAGCCCCAGCCCGATGCACACCTCGCACGCGGCCACCGTCATCACGATCAGCGCGAAGATCTGCCCGTCGCCGTTGCCCCACATGCGCGAGAACGCGACCAGCGAGAGGTTGGCGCCGTTGAGCATCAGCTCCAGGCACAGCAGCACCACGAGCGGGTTGCGGCGCACCATCACGCCGGCGGCGCCGAGCGCGAACACGATCGCGGAGACCGCCAGATACCAGCCGATCGCCACTACCAGCCGTCCTCCCGCTCGGAAGTCCCGGCGGCGCTTGTGCCGACCGGCTCGCCTTCAGGGGTAAGCTCGGCGGTGGACTTGCCATTCTGGGTCGCGCGGGCACGCGCGATGGCGAACGGCACGCCTCCGACGCCCTCGGCCATCGTGCCGGTCTCGCGCGGACGAATCAGGTCGAGCGGAGTCAGCACGCGCCGTACGCCGCCGTCGTCCTCGTCGATGCCGCCCCGCCGCCGGGCGAGCACCACCGCGCCGACGGCCGCGATCAGCAGTAGCAGCGAGGCGACCTCGAACACGAGCAGGAAGCGCGTCAGCAGCAGCTGGCCGATGTAGGCGGGCGTGCCGAACGTCTTTGGTCCCGGCGCATACGGTGCGCCGTTCCCGTCGACGGCCTTCAGCCCTGTGCCCAGCAACGCGATCAAAAGCTCCACGAGCAGCGCGCCGCCGAGGATCGCCGCGCCGAGGCGCAGCTGTGCACCGGCCGGGCCGCGTCCGCGCAACAGCTCGCCGATCGGCTCCTCGCGCCCCCCGACGTAGGCGACGACGAACACGTACAGCACCATCACCGCGCCTGCATACACGACCACCTGCACGGCGGCGACGAATTCGGCGCGCAGCAACAGGAACAGGATCGCCAGTGACAATAGGTGAGCGACGAGCGCGAGCACGGCGAAGAACGGGTCGCGCAGCATCACCACGCCCACGGCGCCCGCGATCGCGCCGAACCCGGCGATGAAAAACATGATCTGGCTCATTCGCCCTCGTTCCTCAGCGGCGTGCGCTCCAGTGGCTCGGCGAGCAGCATCTCCTTGGTGAAGATCAGATCGGTGCGGTCGTAGTCCGAGAGCTCGTAGTCGTGGCCCATCGTGATCGCGTCGAACGGGCACGCGACCTCGCAGTAGCCGCAGAAGATGCAGCGCGAAAGGTTGATCTCATACACCGCCGCGTAGCGCTCGCCGGCGGACACGCGGTGCTCGGGGGTGTTCTCGGCCGCGACCACGCGGATGCAGTCGGCCGGGCAGGCGGCGGCGCACAGCGAGCAGCCGACGCACTTCTCAAGGCCCGTGTCCTCGAACTTGTGCAGCTTGTGCCGGCCGCGAAAGCGCGGGTACACGGGGGTCTTCTCCTCCGGATACTCGACCGTCACGGGCTTTTCCAACATGCGCCCGAACGTTGTCTTCAGGCCGCGCGCGGTCTCGCGGAACGTGCGCCACGTGCCGCGCACAGGGCCTGGTGCGGGGGTGCGCTTGACCTCGATGACGTCCTCGCCGGGGCTCCAAGCCGTCACGGTCAGACCGCCCGGGGGTGCCGGCGGTAGCCGGGGTGAGTCCGAGGGCGGCACGGCAGGCACGCTCGAGCTTGTCGGCTCGGCGTCGGGACGGGAGGGATTCTCGGGGGTGTCGGGAGTCATGTCAGTGGGTCACCACCACGAGCACGGCCGTCACGAGCGCGTTGAGCGTGGCCAGCGGCAGCAGCACCTTCCAGCCGAAGCTCATCAGCTGGTCGTAGCGCAGTCGCGGCAGCGTCGCGCGCACCCAGATGAACAGGAACGTGAACAGCGACATCTTGAACAGCACCACGAACGGGTCGACCCAACCGGGCGGGTGGATGCCGAACGGCAGCAGCCAGCCGCCGAGGAACACGGTCGTGACGATGCCGGAGACGACGAGCACGTTGAGGTACTCGGCGAAGTAGTAGGAGGCGAAGCGCCCGCCGCCGTACTCGGTGTTGTAGCCGCCGACGAGCTCGGCGTCGGCCTCCGTCAGGTCGAACGGCGCGCGGTTGGTCTCGGCGAAGCTCGCCGTCAGGAAGATCAGAAAGCCGAAGACCTGCGGCACGATGAACCACATGCCTTTCTGCGCTTCCACGATCCCCGTGAGCGACAGCGTCTGCGCGGTCATGATCACTCCGACCAGCGCCAATCCCTGGGCGACCTCGTAGGAGATCAGCTGCGCGGCGCCGCGCATCGCGCCGAGGAACGAGTACTTCGAGCCCGAGGACCAGCCTCCCAGCATGATCCCGTAAAAGGCGATCGCCCCGAACGCGAACAGGTACAGCGGGCCAATCGAGACGTCGATCCCGTACAGCCCGACGGGCGTGCCAAAGATGTGCTGGACGTTGCCGAACGGGATGATCGCGAACGCCGCGACCGCCGTCACGATCGAGATCAGCGGGGCCAGAGCGAACAGGAACCCGATCGAGGTGGTCGGGCGGAACTGCTCCTTGGTGAGCAGCTTGAGGATGTCCGCGAGCGGCTGCATCGCGCCGTAGGGGCCGACGCGGTTGGGGCCGTAGCGAGCCTGAAAGCGCCCGAGCAGCTTGCGCTCGGCCAGCAGCACGACCGGCACGAGCTGCAGACCGACGGCGAAGATGATGATCGCCTTCAGGACCTGAATCCACCATTCTTCGTAGTAGCCGACCGTGGCGAGGACGGACGGCGCGCTCATACGAGCTGCTCCCGCGTCGGGTAGGCGCTCGCCTCTGTCCGCTCCTGCCAGCGCACGCCTTTGCCGCCGATCTCCTCCAGCGTCAACCCCGCATAGAACGGCACCGCGTCAAACAGCTGCTGGGAGGCCATCGGACCCGTGAGGGCCTCCAGGTCGAGCCCGATCCGGGCGGCCAGATCGGCGATCGTCTGCCACTGCGCGCGGGTCTTGCCCGGGTGAGCGACCGCTGGGCGCAACCGCTGGATGCGCCCGTCGGGATGCACGACCGTGCCTTCCTTCTCGGCGTAGGCCTGCGCCGGGAACACCACGTTGGCGTGCTCGCGCAGGCTGTCGCTGAGGAAGGTGGCGTGCGCGACGACCGTCGAGGCTCGCTCCAACGCCCGCTCCCACAGCTCGCCGTCGGACGGGTCGCTCGGCCGCTCGGCGCCCAGGGGGTCGGACTGCAGCAACAGCAGTGCGGTCAGCTCGCCCGCGGCCAGTCCGCGGGCGATTCCGCGAGCATCCAGCGGGTCGTTTTGGGGGGTGACACGTTCGCCCGCGTCCTCGCCAAAGCTGTCGGCGCCGGTCACCGCACTGGGCTCGCAGAGCCCGGGGTTCGCGTTCGGCAGCACACCGGCCTCGCGCAGACCACGGCCGTTCGTGCCCGCGGGAATTTCCAAAAGGCCCGCGCCGTCGGTGTCGGCGAGGGACAGCGTCTCCGCGAGGGCGAGCAGCGCTTGGGCCGCCGCCGCGCCGTCGGGGCCGGCGGTCAGGCGCTCGCCCCACAGGATCACGACCTCCTCGCCGATGCCCTGCAGCTGCGCGGCCAGCTCGCCGGCGCGCTCGGCGTTGCGCAGGTCCGCGACGCTAGCCTGCACGATCTGCATGCCGTGGCGGCGCGCGCCCTTGCGCAGGCGCAGGTCGAGGATCGACGCGTCCTCGATCGGGTCGGTCTCCAGCACGAGCACCGCGTGGGCGAACTCGAGGTCGCTGACCCGCGCCTGCAGGCGCGGGTCGTTCAACGCGCGGTGCAGCTCCAACGGGAGCGTGCCCGCGCGGCGCGAGTCCACGTGCGGGGAGCGAAGGCCCTCGCGCATCAGGCGCGCGAGCAGATAGCCCTCCTCGTTCGTCGCTTCCCCACCGACCAGCGCGCCGGTGCGAGCACCCGCGCGCGACAGGCCGGCGGCGGCCTCCTCCAGCGCGCGCTCCCAGGAGACGGGCCGCAGCTCGCCGCCGTCGCGGATCAGGGGCTCGGTGATGCGTAGGTTGGGATCGAGTGGGCTCGCGCCAGCGGCGGGGGGGACGGCGCCCAGCGCGGGATAGGCGAAGCGGCCGCGGTCGCACAACCAGCCGTCGTCGACCTCGTCGTGCTCACGGGAGAGCACGCGTAGCACGCGCTCGTCGCGCACTGTCAGCGTGACGTTGCACTGGGCCGGGCACAGCGTGCACACCGAGCCCGCGTCCTCGACGTCCCACGGGCGCGCCCGGAAGCGGTAGGGGCGCGAGGTCAGCGCGCCGACGGGGCACAGCTCGACGATGTTGCCGCTGAACGGCGCCACGTAGGGGTGACCGTCGAACGTCGAGATGTAGGAGTGCGCGCCGCGCTCGAGCAGCACCAGCTGGTGGTCTTCGGAGATCTCCTGGCTGAAGCGCGCGCAGCGGTAGCAGAGGATGCAGCGCTCGCGGTCGATCGCAATCGTGGGGGAGAGCTCGAGCGGCTTGACGAAATGGCGCTTGGGCTCCACGAACCGTGAGATGCCGGGCCCCCAACCGAACGTGATGTCCTGCAGCGGGCACTCGCCGCCCTTGTCGCATACGGGGCAGTCGAGGGGGTGGTTGATCAGCAGGAACTCCACCACCGCGCGCTGGGCCTCCTTGACCCGCTCGGACTGCGTGTTCACGACCATGCCGTCCTTGACGGGCGTTGAGCAGCCGGTCTGCAGCTTGGGGATGCCCTCGACCTCCACCAGGCACATGCGGCACGCGCCCACCGGGTGGCCGAGCTTCGGCTCGTAACAGAACACCGGGATCTCCACGTCGCCGTGCTTGGCGGCGTCCACGAGCATCGAGTTTTCCGGCGCCTGCACCTCGCGGCCGTCGATCGTGAAGGTGATTATTTTCTGCTCGGGTCTCGGCATCAGGCGATGGCTCCGGCGGGCTCCGGCGTCTGCAGGCGCCGGGTTTCCATGTGCGCTTCGAACTCGCCTTTGAACTTCGCGATCATCGAGCCGATCGGCATCGCCATCGCGTCGCCGAGGACGCACAGGCAGTGGCCGATGATGTGCTCCTGCACGGAGGC
Organism: uncultured Solirubrobacterales bacterium; assembly: GCA_963708315.1. Taxonomy (GTDB): domain Bacteria; phylum Actinomycetota; class Thermoleophilia; order Solirubrobacterales; family Solirubrobacteraceae; genus Palsa-744. Next base: position 683,384 of record OY970204.1, read on the forward strand.
CATGATCTCCAGGTCCATCGGCGTCGCCTCGCCGCGGTCGATCCGTTCGAGCATCTTCACGGTCCAGTTCGTGCCCTCGCGGCAGGGGGTGCACTTGCCGCAGGACTCGTGGCGGTAGAACTTCGCGACCTTCATCGCGACGTCGAGGATCGGCGTCGAGTCGTCCACGACGATGATCGCGCCCGAGCCGAGCATCGAGCCGGCTTTGGCGAGCGAGTCGAAGTCATATGGGACGTCGAGGTCGTCCGCGGTCAGCACCGGCGCGGAGGAGCCTCCCGGGAACCAGCACTTCACCTCGCGCCCGGGGGGTGGTCCCCCGGCCAACCCGTACACGATCTCTCGAGAAGGGATCCCCAGCTCGATCTCATAGTTGCCCGGGCGCTGCACGTGCCCGGAGATGCTCACGAGCTTCGTGCCGGTCGAGGTCGCAACGCCGAGCTTGGCGTACTCCGCGCCGCTCATCGCGATGATCGCGGGGACGGTCGCCAACGTCTCAACGTTGTTGATCAGCGTCGGTCCCTGGTACAGCCCCTGGTTGGCGGGGAACGGCGGCTTCAGCCGCGGGTTGCCGCGCTTGCCTTCCAGCGAGTCCAGCAGGCCCGTCTCCTCGCCGCAGATGTATGCGCCCGCGCCGCGGTGCACGACCAGCGACAGGGAGTGCTCGGAGCCGAGGATCTGCTCGCCGACGTACCCCGCCGCGCGGGCTTCGGCGAGCGCCGCGTCGAGGACATCGGCCTGCAGTACGTACTCGCCCCTGATGTAGATGAACGAGCGACTCGCACCGGCCGCGTAGGAGGCGATGATCAACCCCTCGAGCAGCATGTGCGGGGTCTTCTGCATCAGTTCGCGATCCTTGAACGTGCCCGGCTCGGACTCGTCGGCGTTGCACACGAGGTACTTCTCGATCGATCCCTTCGGCAGGAACGAGACCTTCTTGCCCATCGCAAACCCGGCTCCGCCGCGCCCGCGCAGGCCGGAGGCTTCGAGGTTCTTGAGTACGTCCTCCGGGGCCATCTGCAGGGCCTTGCGCAGCGACTCGTAGCCGCCACGGCGTTCATACACGGCGAGCGTGTTCAGCCCCGGCTCATCGATGTCCTTGAACAGCAGCCGCTCGCTCATCGCGCGCCGTCCTGCGGAGCGTGGCGTGGAAACTCCTGTGAGTTCGCGTTCGGGTCGGCGACCAGGCGTTTCGCCAATTGCTTATCCGGCAGCACCTCACGCCCGGCGCGGATGTCCTCCAGGAGTCGGGGGACGTCGTCGGTCGTGAGCGGTCCGATGTAGACGCCGTCCACCGAGGCCATCGGCGCGATGTCGCACGCGCCCAGGCACTCGAACGCGCGCACGTTGAAGGCATCGTCATCGCCGGCCGCCTCGCACATCGCGCCGTACAGCTCATCCGCGCCGCGCAGCGAGCAGGAGATGTTCGTGCACACATACACGCTCGTCCGGCCCACCGGCTCGGTCTCGAGCATGTCGTAGAACGTCACCACCGCGTCCAGCTCCGCGGGCGTCACCCTCATCACGCACGCGGCCTGCTCGATCGCCTCCGGCGAGCACCATCCGTGCACGCGTTGCGCCGCCGCCAGCGCCGGCAGCGCGGCCGAGCGCGTGTCCGGATACAGCGCCATATGCGCTTCGATCTCCCGGCGCAACGCCTCCGGGACGGGTGTCGTCGCGGGGTCGGGGATCGTCGCCGGGTCCTTTTCCAAGTCGGCGGGTTGGTCCCAGCGGGTGGGGTTCATCGGTCGATGCCCCCGAGAATCGGATCGAGCATCGCCGTCGTCGCGATCATGTCCGCGATGTAGCTCCCGCGGCACATCGGCCCGAGCGCCTGCAGGTTCACGAACGACGGGTCGCGCATGTGCACCCGCGCGGGCTTCGACGAACCGTCCGAGCGCACGTAGCAGCCGAGCTCACCCGGGGGGACTCGATCGGGTTGTACACCTCGCCCGGCGGCACTCTGAACCCCTCCGTCACGAGCTTGAAATGGTGGATCAGCGCCTCCATCGAGGTGGCGAGCTCGTGCCGGGGCGGCAGCGCGACCTTGCGGTCATCGGTGATGTACGGCCCCTCGGGCAGCCCCTCCAGCGCCTGCTCGATGATCTTCACCGACTCGTATATCTCCGCCAGGCGCACCGCGAAGCGGTCGTAGTTATCGCCGACCGTCCCCACCGGGATCTTGAACTCGAACTTCTCATACGAGCTGTACGGCGCCGCCTTGCGCAGATCCCACGGGTTGCCCGCCGCGCGCAGCAACGGGCCGGTCACGCCCAATGACAGCAGCGTCTGCGCGTCCAGCGCACACGTCCCGCGCAGCCGCTGCAGCACGATCTCGTTCGAGTTCAAGATCGCGCCGTACTCATCCGCGCGCCGGGGCATGATCTGCAGGAACTCGCGCAGCTTCTGGGCGAATCCCGTCGGGATGTCCTCGATCACGCCGCCCACCTGGAAGTAGCGCGTGTGCATCCGCGCCCCCGAGGACATCTCGAACAGGTCGAGGATCAGTTCGCGCTCGCGCAGGCAGTACAAGAAGATCGAGCTCGCGCCCAGGTCCAACGCGCTCGTGCCCAACCAGATCAGGTGCGAGGCGATGCGGTTGAGCTCCAGATGAATCACGCGCAGGTACTGCGCGCGCGTCGGCACCTCGACCTCCACCAGCCTCTCCACAGCGCCGACATAGGCCATCGCGTTGAAGTAGTAGGCCAGATAGTCCATCCGCTCGATCACCGGGATGACCTTCCAGTAGGCCTTGTCCTCGGCCGTCTTCTCGATCCCCGTATGCACGTAGCCGATGATCGGTTTGAGGTCGCGCACGACCTCCGCCTGCAGCGTCACCAGCAGCCGCAGCACGCCGTGCGTGGCCGGGTGGTGGGGGCCGAAGTTGAGCGTCAGCAGCTCGTCGCTCGTCTCGGCCCCTTCGATCTGCTCGGTGACCGGAGCGAGCTCGATGCTCTCCTCGCCGCGGCGGTACTCCGACAGCGAGGGGCTCTCAGTGGGCGTCGGGCTCACTCGCGGGCCTCCAGCCATTTGGTCTCGTCGCGCGTGAAGATCACCGGTTCGCCCCCCACCGGGAAGTCGCGTCGCTGCGGATGGCCCTCGTAGTCCTCGGGCATCAATATCCGGCGCAGATCCGGATGGCCCTCGAACACGACCCCGAACATGTCATACACCTCGCGCTCCTGATGGTTCGCCGTCGGCCAATCGGCCGTCACCGACTCCACCCGCGGCTCCTGCAGCGGGACGCGCACCTTCACCGTCACGCGATCCACCCGGCTCATGTCCAGCAGCTCGTACACCACGCCCAGTCTCGGCTCTTCGGGGTAGTAGTCGACGCCGTGCACGCTTGCCAGGAACCCGTACCCCCGCGCGCGCAGCTTCTGCAATACCGCACGAATCTCCGCCGGTGCCACCACGATCGTCGCCTGTTCGCGGAAGTACACCGTCTCGATCGTCGCCTCGCCCAGCTCTTTGGCGAGCAGCTCAAGCCCCGTTGCATCAGGCATTTAGGCGCTCCCGTTATGCCGACGGCTGCGGTGAGCGGCGCCGACAGCGTCCGCTGGAAGAACTGGCTGTGGCTCACCCACCCATAGCCCGCGCGTGCGACACCTACACATCTGACGGATGCTCCTCAGTCCCGACGGCCCCATACCGCTCGCGCCAACCCATGTCCGGGTTGTCCTGCACCATCCTGCGCAGCTTCAGCAACCCGTGAATCAGCGCCTCCGGGCGGGGCGGACATCCGGGCACGTGCACGTCGACCGGCATGAACTTGTCCGCCGGCACCAGCGCATAGTTGTTGAACACGCCCATCGAGCTGCAGCACGCGCCCATCGAGATCGCCCACTTCGGCTCGAGCATCTGGTCGTACAGCCGGCGAATGATCGGCGCCATCTTGATCGACACCCGCCCCGCCAGAATGATCAGGTCGGCCTGGCGCGGGGAGGCGCGGAACGCCTCCGAGCCGAAGCGCGCGATGTCCATGCGCGGGCCCGCCGCGTGAAACTGCTCCATCGCGCAGCACGCCAGCCCGAACCCGAGCGGAAAGAACGAGCTCGAGCGCGCCCACGCGACCGCTTTGTCGAGCGTCGTCGTCAGCGTGCGTTCTTCCACGTAGCGTTCGAGCTCCGTCCCCTCCAGGTGCGCCGGCTGGTTCGCGCCCTCCAGGTCGCCGCCCCGCAGCAGCTGCGCGGCGTTCAGCGACTTCACGCGCAGATCCGCGCTCGTGCTCGCCTGTCCCCGGGCTACGCCGGCCGGGCGTACGACCTCGCGTTTCAGCTCCACTGCAGCGCTCCCCGCCGCCACACGTACACGAACGCGACGAACAGCAGCACCACGAACGTGATCGTCTCCACCAGTGCGTAGGAGCCATACGCGCGCAGCTCGATCGCGATCGGGTAGATGAACACGACCTCCACGTCGAACAGGATGAACAGCATCGCGATCAGGTAGAAGCTGATCCCGAACCGCATCCCCTGCTTGACCTCGCTCGGCAGGCCGCACTCGTACGGGTCCTGCTTCTGCGGGGTCACCCGCCGTGGCCCGATCTTCGAGTTCAGCAGCGCAAACGCGATGCCCACGCCCCCGCCAAGCAGGACGAATACGATCGCGGGGAGATAACTGCGCAGCACTGAGCGCTGTTATATCACCGCTTGTGTCAATGTGTTACATAGTGACGATCGGCTCGAAATCGCGACTCCAATCCGACCTAACGACCCAATCTCGATCAGTCCATGATGCAGGCGTGAGCCGAGCATGACTCTCGCATGACTCAAGCCGTTGTCGCGGGCGCGCTCGCGGTCGCCGTCCTCAACGCGCTCCCAGCCCTGCTCGGCGCCTGGCGCTGGTACCGCGGCGAGCCCAGCAGCGCCTTCTGGGTGCTGCTGCGCATCGGCCAGGGCTCGGCCCTGGTGCTGGCGATCCTCGCCGGCTCGCTCGCCCTCGCCGGTCACTACTCCAGCGACCACCTCTTCTACCTCTACGCCCTGCTTCCGCTCGCCGTCGCCTTCGTCGCCGAGCAGCTGCGGGTGCTCTCCGCCCAGACGATCCTCGACCGCCGCGACCTCCCCGACGCTCAGGCCGTCGGCGCCCTGCCCGAGCCCGAGCAGCATGCCGTCGTCGCAGCGATCCTCGCCCGCGAGATGGGGATCATGGCGCTGTCCGCGCTCGTCGTCGTATTCCTCGCGCTGCGCGCCGCCGGCACCGCTCATGGGTTCTGAGCCCGGGTCCCTATATATTCCCGACCGCATGAGGCTTGCCACCATCGCATTGCTTGCCGCCGCGAGCGTCGTCCTCGGCGCATGCGGCTCCCAGGGCAACCAGGTCGCCAAGACCAGCCCCTACTACCGCGGCTCGGTGTTGTTCCGCGACCACTGCTCGGGGTGCCACACGCTCTCCGTCGTCGGCGCCCAGGGCTCGGCCACGTCGATCAAGGACCGCGTCAAAACCAACGGCCCCAACTTCAATATCCGCAAGGAGAACGTCGAACAGGTCCTCTACGCGATCCGCAACGGCGGCTTCTCCGGGGCGATCATGCCCGAGAACATCGTCCTCGGCGACGACGCCCAGGACATCGCCGAATTCCTCGCGCACTACTCGGGCTCGCAGTCCCAGCACGTGCCCGCGACGAACATCACGCTCTCCACCAAATAACTCGGACCTGAGGGTAGGCTCCGGAGGGTGCTCGACCTAAAGTTGATCCGCGCCGACCCCGACGCCGTCCGCGCGGCGCTCGCGCGGCGCGGGGAGGGGCTTGGCGCGACCGTCGATGAGGTGTTTAGCGCCGATGGGGAGTGGCGCATGGCCACAGCGTCGGCCGAGAACCTGCGCGCCATGCAGCGTGCCAGCTCGGAGAACATCGCCGCTGGCAAGCGAGCCGGCGAGGACGTCTCGCTCCAGCTGGCGAAGATGAAGCAGATGAGCGCTGAGGTGAAGGTGCTCACCGAGCAGGCCGCGAGCGCGAAGGAGCGCCTCGATCAGCTGATCGCGCGACTTCCCAACCTGCCCGACCCGAGTGCCGCGCCGGGACCCGAGGACGAGCTCGTGCGCACCGCCGGCGAGCCTCCCACGTTCGCGTTCGAGCCCCGCGACCACCTCGATCTCGCGGGTCCGCGCATCGACATGGAGCGCGCCGCGCGCCTGTCCGGCTCTCGCTTTGCCTACCTGAAAGGCGACCTCGTGCTGCTCGAGCTCGCGCTCGTGCGGTGGGCGCTCGACATCGTGGGCGCTCACGGCTTTCAGCCCGTGATTCCGCCTGTGCTCGTGCGCGAGCAGGCGCTGTACGGGACCGGCTTCCTGCCCGACACCGAGCAGCAGATCTACTCCTTGGGAGATGACGATGACCTCTACCTCGTCGGCACCTCCGAGGTCGCGCTCGCCTCGCTGCACGCGGACGAGATCCTGGAGGCGGACGCCCTGCCGCTGCGCTACGCCGGCTTCTCGCCCTGCTTTCGCCGCGAGGCCGGCGCCGCCGGCAAGGACACGCGCGGGATCTTCCGTGTGCACCAGTTCGACAAGGTGGAGATGTTCAGCTTCGTCTCACCCGCCGACTCCGCCGCCGAGCACGAGCGCATCCTCGCGATCGAGGAGCAGATCCTCACGGAGCTGGGCCTGCCTTACCGGGTCGTCAACGTCGCCGTCACCGATCTGGGCAACTCGGCCGCCAAGAAGTACGACTGCGAGGCGTGGCTGCCCAGCTATGGTGCCTACCGCGAGCTGACGTCATGCTCCAACACGACCGACTACCAAGCGCGCCGCCTGAACGTCCGCGTCCGTGCCGAGCGCGGGACAGAACCGCCGCATACGCTCAACGGCACCGCCGTCGCCGTTGGTCGCACACTCGTTGCGCTGCTCGAGAACGGCCAGCAGGACGACGGATCGGTGGCGCTGCCCGAGGTGCTCGCCTCCTACGGCGCGCCCGCACGCCTGGACCCTGCCGTCTAGGCGCCTCGCACTGCCGCCGGCTCCCACGCCGCCCGCGCTTCGCGCGTCGGTCAGCATAGACTCCGCGCACGTCAAATCACGCCCACAGGGGGAGACTCACGAGATGATCCGCACACGCATCCTCGCGCTCGGCGCGACCGCGGCGATCGGCCTCACCGGCGCCTTCGCGCCGGCTGCCGTCGCCGGCTCACACTGGTCGTCGTCCAAGTGCATCAAAACCTACACCGCCTGGTACAAAAAACACACCGGGCCGAACGGGACGGTTAGCACCAAACAGGCCAAGGAAGCCAACGCCTACTTGCACAAGCTGGAACACCAGCACCACTGCCACTTCGCCGGCTGAGTCGGCGGTTCTCAGTAGCGGCTGCCAAGCAGCTGTATGTGATCGGCCTCGGCCGCGCCCGAGAACGGGCGGATCAGGCCGAAGCGCGCGAGCGTCGCCTGGGGTACTCCCTCTACACCGGGGGTGTCCGAGGCTTCGCCGCGCGTGTGCGGATCGTCGGCGAACCCGCCGACCTCGACCGAGTGCTGGGGTGAGCGGTAGCCGGAGATGCCGATCAGGTGGATGTGCAGGGCGATGCCAAGCGCGTTCAGATGCTCGGCCAGCGTGGGCTCCTCCCCGACGCTGTAGTTCGTGCCCGCCGCCGGGAAGAACCCGGATGAGCCCTGGGGCGTCGGGGTGAATTCGCCGATCGGGCCGGTGTAGGCGCCCGCGACACCCTCGGCAGCGAGTTCTTTCGCCGCGAGTCGGTTGAGCTCGCTTTCGAGTGAGCGCTTGTGCGACCGCAATGCGCCCAGCTCCGAGCTCTTGCGATCGCGAGCACGGATGTACTGCAGCTGCCGATTCACCAGCGCGAGGTGCAGCTGGGCGACCTCATCACGCTGCACGAGCACCGCGCTCGTCTCGCGCGCGTGGCTGGCCTCCAGCGCCGCCAGACGCTTGGTCTGTGCGGTCACGAGCTGCTGCTCTTCGGCCACGTGCGTCGTCGCCGTCGCGTTCTGGCGCGAGATCGCCTGCAGATCGTCGACCCGCTCGATCAGGTCGGCGAACCCGTGCGCCTGCAGGACGACCGTGGCGATGTCCGGCGGGGGAGACTCATACGAGGCGACCACCTGGGCCACCAGCACCTGGCGGTCGCGCGCGAGCTGGATCTGCAGCGAGCTCAGGCGCGCGCGTGCAGCGCGCAGCTGCGAACGGAGGCTTGACAGCACGCTGCGCTCGACGCTCAGACTCGATTCCAGTGCGCTCAACCGCGTCTGCAGGTCGTCGATGCTGCCCTGGAACCCCTCGATCTGATGCGTGTCGGCGCCCACGCCCGAACGCAGCTCGCCTTCGCGCGCCCCTGAGGCAGCGATACGGCTTTCCAAACTGCCCGACGTCGAGCCGATCGCGCCCGGTACGGCAATCAGGGCGGCGGCGGCCAGGACGACGGCCGCGCAGGGCAGGGTTCGCTGAAGCAGGCGCATGAGGACCGGACAAGCTAGCCCGCCGGCGGCTCGAGCACAAGCGTTTCGGGGGTCGTGCAGGTCGTCTTGCACGCTCGCCATCGTTAGACATTAAGCAGATAGCTTCTATTGGTACTCTCAAGCTGACAGGGGTTATAAACAGTGGCTGGGGGAAGTCGGGGAGGTCCGTTCCGTTCTCGCGTGGCCGCATGGAGGAGCCACGTGGAGGAGACGCAGCGAACGAAGATCCTCGAGGCCACGGCCGCGCTCGTGGCCGAGCAGGGTGTCGCCGCGCTGACACTGGGCGACACGATCGCTCGCGCCGGCGTCAGCCGCCGCGTCTTCTACGAACTCTTCGACGATCGCGACGCGTGCCTGCTGGCGGCGTTCGATCTCGGTGTGCAGCGAGCCGCGCAGCGAATCGCACCCGCCTACGACGCCCAGTCGCGCTGGCGCGACGCGATCAGGGCGGGGCTGGCCGAACTGCTGCGCTTCGTCGACGACGAGCCCGCGCTCGGACGGCTGTGCATCATGCACTCGCTGAGCGGCGGTCCTGTGCTGCTGCGCCGCCGCACCGAAGTGCAGTCGATCCTGTGGGAGGTCATCGATCGTGGTCGCGCGCAGGGCGCCGTCGGTCGCAACGAACCCCCTCCAGTCGTGGCCGAGGGTGTGGTCGGCGCGGTGGCGACCGTCATCCAGACGCGCCTGCTCGCGCAGGATTCAGAGCAGCCCGAGGAGCGCCCGACGATCGAGCTGTTCGGCTCGCTGATGAGCCTGATCGCGCTCCCCTACCTGGGCGCGGGCGCCGCCAGGCGCGAGCTGACCCGCCCCGCCCCGGCGCCACGTGTCGCCGACGGCGCCCTTTCCGGCGCCCCCACGCAGTACGAAGATCTCGGCGTGCGTCTCACCTACCGCACCGGTCGCGTCCTGCAGGCGATCGCGCGCTATCCCGGCGCCTGTAACCGCGAGGTCGCCGAACGCGCCGGCATCGTCGACCAGGGCCAGATCTCCAAGCTCCTCTCGCGCTTAGAGTCCGCCGGCGTGATCACCAATCAGAGCGAAGGCACCTCGCGCGGTGCCCCCAACGCCTGGCGTCTGACCGAGCACGGCGAGCGTGTCGAGCGTGGGGTCGAGGGGCGCTTCGGTCCCGGCTCGGCGGATACCGGTCTGAAGGCAGAGGCGGACGCCGGGGTTGGGCGGGGCGCCGGGGCGGGTAAGTCCTCTTCCGCCGAGCGATAGATCGGCGAGCTGTCTCGGCAAACGATTGTCGAGGCTCACCCAATCAAGAAAATCAACCCTCGCCCAACCCCACCCACCGGCGCGAGCGTCAATCGGTAGCGCCCCGGCGCAAGCGTTCCAGGCGCGCTCAGGTGTGCGTGGTCCCGTCCGGCCAAGCCGGCGATCGTGCGCGAGTCGGGCAGCGTCTGCCAGCGGGTGCGCCCATGCGCGGTGACCCGCTTGGCGAGCGAGACGCGCACCCGTGCCGCCACGTTCAGCGTGAACGCGAAGGCGACGCGCGAAGCACGCGGTCTGCCGTGGCTCAGCGCAGCCGTCGCGGTTCGTGTCAGGGCGGGGGCCGACAGGATCGGCACGAGCGGTCTGGTTCCTAGGGCCGCCGGCTGGCCGGTCAACGGCGAGTTGCCTCCTGGCGTAGAAGCGCTCGAGCCTGCGGGGCCGGTGGATGCTTCGGTCCCGCCTTTGCTTGCTTCCCCTGAGCCGCCGTTGGATTCGCCTTCTTTGCCGGATTCTTCGCTCGGCGGTTCTTTTTCTTTGGCGGCGCCCGGCGGCTGGAAGGCTGCGATTCCGTGGGGTGTGCCGACGCCGGTAGGGCCGTCATAACCGGGCCCCGCGAGGCAGATCGGTTTTTCAGAGCAATCGGCTGCCTCCTGAAGTTCGCTGCAACCGGAGAGGCCCGTTCCCGCGTCGAAGGGGGACGTGCATTCGCCGTTCGATCCCGCGGTCACGTCATGGAGCGAGGCGGGCGACTGCGCCTCGTTTTCGTAGAGAGTCTTGGCGGGATAGGCCGTGCCGTGGGCGCCCCCGGCGAGCGCGAACGTCGAGGCGATCAACGGAGACGAGAGGCTGGTGCCGCCGATCGTGCACCAATTGGGCAGGACTTTGAGTTTGCCCGCCTGTTCATAGGTCGTTTTGCAGATGGAGTCGGTGTAGTGGACGGCGAGTCCCGTGTACGGGTCCGCGTCGGCGGCGACGTCGGAGACGGCGCGCTTGGCTTTGCAGCCGACCGTGGACCAATCGGAGACGCCCACCTGCCAGGCCGGCGCGGCGAATTCCACGCTGCAGCCGCCGCCGTCGGCGCCGTCGCCGTTCCACACGCTCTCGCCGGTCCATGCGCCGCCACCTCCGAGCGGGCTCAGGCGGGTGCCACCCACGGCGATCACGTGGGGCGAGGACGCGGGGTACCCGGCAAACCCGCGTTCGGCTTCATCGGAGGCGTCCCAGTTCAGATATCCGTCATCGCCCGCGGAGGCCGTGATGACCGCTCCCGGATCGTCGAACGTCGGGCGGTCTTCCGTGCACAGCCGCACTTTCAAGGGCCGTTCGCATTCCGGGCCTCCCCACGAGTTGGAGATCTCCGTGGCGCCCAGAGCGCGCGCGGCGCTCTCGGCCGTTTCGAGGTCTTCGAACCGCGGCGAGTCGGCCTCCACGAGCAGAATGTGGCAGCTGTGACACGTCGCGCGCGCGACCTCGATGTCGAGCGAAATCTCAAGGCCCCATCCGGCGGCTGCTTCGGCTTCTTCGCGCGTCGCGGTGCTTGCGCTGTTTTCCGCTTCTTCCAGCTCCGCCTTGGTTTGGGGAAACGGTAGGCTTGCCGCCGCTGCGCTGCCACTCTGGTTGACCTGAGCGAAGCACCCCGAACATTCTGTGAGTCCGAATTCTTCGTCGTAGGCTTTTAGGTCTTTCCTCGCCGTCGGATCGTTATAGGCGTCCACCAGCGCGATCGTCTGCGTCGAGGACGCGGGGTTCGGCAGCCCGTAGGCGGTGTGTAGATCCTGGGGCCTGAGGCCAAAGCCGCCTCCCGCGGGCGAGGGTTCGGTCAGCAGGCGGGCGCGAGTCATCCCCAGCGGGTGGGTGTGAGCGCGCGCGGCCTTCGTCCTGGGCACGAGTTCCAGCGCCAGGCAACTGGCTCGCCCGGGGGCCGGCTCGGGGCATATCTGGCGCACGGCGTAGTCGGATTCCGGCAGGGGCGCGACGGTCGTGGCGTGCGCCGATGCGCAAAGCGGCGCGATCAGCGCGAACAGGCTCAGTGCGGTAGCGGCTCCGACGCGTGTCTTCATCGTGTCTGCACGTCTCCTCCCACTGGCATCGGCTGGTGTGTTACCCAGCTTGAGGAGAGCGTAGACGACCCAGACCGATGGTTCGCCGATCACGAGCGGTCACAAGGCGCTCACAACTCATAACCGGACCGTCACAGGAAGGTTACGCCAGCGTTACCCGAGGCGATCTCACACGGCGCAGGATGGGCGCTAAGGCGGGTCGTCGGCCCAGGCCGCGCGGCTCGTGTTCAAATCGCACTCAGGAGGACTCCGTTGCGCAATCGACTCTTCGCGGTCGCCGGTCTGCTGGCGAGCACGGCCGTGCTCGGCCTCGCTCAGGCCGGCGCCACGCCGCCGCCCGCGACCTCGACTCCGATCAAGCATTTCGTCGTGATCTTCCAAGAGAACGTGTCGTTCGACCACTATTTCGGCACGTACCCCGACGCCGCCAACTCGAAAGGCGAGCCGACGTTCGTCGCCTCGCCGCACACCCCCAGCGTAAACGGGCTGACCGAAAATCTGCTGACCGAAAACCCGAACTCGTTCAACCCGTTCCGGTTGGACCGCTCGCAGGCGCTGATCTGCGACCAGGACCACGACTACACGGCCGAGCAGCAGGCGTTCGACGGCGGCCTGATGGACGGGTTTCCGCAGTTCACGGGCGATTGCGCGGACAAATCGCTGCCGATGGGCTACTACGACGGTAACACCGTGACGGCGCTGTGGAACTACGCGCAGAACTACGCGATGAGTGATGACTCGTTCGGCACCACGTTCGGGCCCTCGACTCCGGGAGCGCTGAACCTCGTCTCCGGTCAGACGCATGGCGCCACGCCCGCGTCGGCACCCGAAGAAACGGAAAACGGAACGGTGATCGGCGACCCCGACCCGACTACGGACGACTGCTCGGGTGCACATACGGTCGAGATGGCTTCCACGAACAAGAACATCGGTGATTTGCTCAACGCCAAGGGCGTCACCTGGGGTTGGTTCGAGGGTGGGTTCGCGCCTACTGAAACCAAAGCCGGCAAAGCGGTGTGCGGCTCCAGTCACACGAACATCGGCGGTGAAACGGTTGCCGACTACAGCGCCCATCACGAGCCATTCCAGTACTACGCATCGACGGCCAACCCCCACCACCTACCGCCGAGCTCGCCGAGCATGATCGGGCGCTCAGACCAGGCCAACCACCAGTACGACCTGTCCGCGTTCTACACCGCGCTGCACATGCACGAGCTGCCGGCGGTGTCGTTCCTGAAGGCGGCCAAGTACCAGGATGGCCACGCCGGTTACTCCGACCCGCTGGACGAGCAGGCGTTCCTGGTGCACGTGCTCAACGAACTGCAGAGCTCGCCCGACTGGTCGAGCACAGCGGTCGTGATCGCATACGACGACTCGGACGGGTTCTACGACCATGCGATGGGCCCGATCGTCAATTCCTCGGCCTCGCCCGCGGATGCGCTGAACGGACCGGGCCTGTGCGGCAAGGGCAAACCGGCCGGCGGCTATGAGGATCGCTGCGGCTACGGTCCGCGGCTGCCGCTGCTGGTCGTCTCCCCGTGGGCCAGGCACGATTACGTCGCCCACTCGGTCAGCGACCAGAGCTCGATTCTGCGGTTCGTCGAGGACAACTGGGGCACCGGGCGCATCGGCGACGGCTCGTTCGACGCCAAAGCCGGTCCGCTGAACGACATGTTCCACTTCGACCACTCCCGTCATCAGGGCGAGAAGCTGTTCCTGAGCGAAACGACCGGCGAGCCGGTCCACTGATGGCGAGACGGTGAAACCCGGCTGAGCGGGCTTCATCATGCAGGGCGCAAGAACGGGGCGGGACTTCGGTCCCGCCCCGTTCACATCCGGTCTGAGTGCGGGGCGCCGCCCACCATCGGAGCTCGCCAACCCCTACGCTGAAGCGCGAGATGCGACTACGCCCGTTCGGATTCCTGCTGGCCAGCGAGCCTCCGCCCAAGCGGGTGGGCGTGCTCGTCGCGATCGCGGCCGTGGCAGTGTGCACGCTGCTGATCTATCCGCTCAAGCAGATCGCCCCGGTCGTCTCACTGGGGGTGGTGTATCTGCTGGCGGTGCTCGTCGTGTCGGCCGTTTGGGGGGCGTGGTTAGGGGTACTCACGGCGGTGCTGAGCGCAGGCGCCTTCAATTTCTTTCACCTGCCTCCGGTCGGTCAGTTCACGATTCGCGACTCCGAGAACTGGGTCGCCCTGATCGCGTTCGCGCTTGCCGCCGCCCTGGCGAGCTCCGTCGCGGAGGTGACGCGCGCGCGTACTCGCGAGGCCGAGGAGCGCCGGCGCGAGGCCGATCTCGCCGCGGAGATGGCGCGACTGCTGCTGCGGGGTGAGAATCTCGCGCAGGCGCTGCCGACCGCCGCGGCCAGGTTGGCGCAGGTGCTGGGTCTGCACTCGGCGGCGATCGAGATGGAGGCCGTCGAAGGCGACGAGCGCCGAGTGGCGTTCCCATTGCGCGAAGGCACCCGCCGGCTGGGGACGCTGCTGGTCGGGGCGGACACCCCCGAGGCGAGCCTGCGCCGACTACAGGAGCGCGTCGTACCGGCGCTTGAGGCGCTGCTGAGCGCAGCACTGGAGCGCGAGGCGCTGCTCGGCGAGGTGGTCGAGACGGCGTCACTGCGTCGCGCCGACGTCGTCAAGACCGCGGTGCTGCGCGCGGTCTCCCACGATCTGCGCTCGCCGCTGACGGCCATATCGGCGGCGGGGGAGGCGGTGGCGCTGCCGGGATTGTCAGAGCACGAGCGCGAGGAGTTGGCGTCGGTGATCGAGCAGGAGACGCGCCGGCTCTCGCGCCTGGTGGAGAACCTGCTCGACCAGTCGCGCCTGGAGGCCGGCGTGGCCGAGCCCCATCGCGAGTGGACGTCGGTCGAGGAGGTGCTCGGCGCCGCGCTGGAGGAGCTGAGCGCGAAGACAGAGGAGTTCACGCTGTCGATCGACCGCGAGCTGCCGCTCGTGCGCGCTGACTCAGCGCAGCTGGAGCGCGCGCTCGTGAACGTGCTCGAGAACGCCCGGCGGCATTCGGGCGGGCACCCGGTGTCGGTGCGCGCTCGCGCGGTGCGTACGCACACCGGGGAGAACGACCGTGTGATCGTGCGCATCGTCGATCGCGGGCCCGGCATTCCCCCGTTGCAGCTGGAGCGGGTGTTCGAGCCGTTCTACCGCGCGGGCACGGCCAGTGGCGGGCACCGCGGCTCGGGTCTCGGGCTGGCGATCGCACGCGGGTTCGTGCAGGCGAACGGGGGCAAGCTGTATGTCGAGTCGCTGCCCGGGCAGGGTGCGACGTTCGTGTTCGAGCTGCCGCTGGACCCGGTCGTGCCGGCGCAGGAGGAGCAGACGCCGGTGGGCGTCGCGGCCGTCCCGAGCGAGCCGGGCACGCCGAACGAGCGCGATGATGAACCCACCTGATCCGCCGCGCGTGCTGGTCGTCGACGACGAGCTGCAGATCCTGCGGGCGCTGCGGGTCGTGCTGCGCGACGCGGGGTTCGAGGTGGTCGCCGCGCAGTCGGCCTCGGAGGCGCTCGATCGTGCAGCGGTGCGCCCGCCGCAGGCCGCGATCGTCGATCTGGTGCTGCCCGACGGCGACGGGATCGACCTCACGCGCAGACTGCGCGAATGGAGCGAGATGCCGATTCTGGTGCTCTCGGCGGTGGGCGAGGAGGAGCAGAAGGTGCGCGCGCTGGAGGCGGGCGCCGACGACTACGTGACCAAGCCGTTCGGCGCGCGCGAGCTGGTGGCGCGACTACAGGCGGCGCTGCGACGTGCGTCGCCGAGCGAGGAGCCGCGCATCGAGGCGGAGGGGCTGGAGGTGGATCTCGCCGCGCGGACGGTGCGTCGCGACGGCGAGCTCGTGCATCTGACCCCGATCGAGTTCGACCTCTTGCGCGTGTTGACGCGCAATCGCGGGCGGCTGATGACACATCGCTCGCTGCTGGTCGAGGTGTGGGGTCCGGGGTATGCCGAGGACGTACAGGCGCTGCGCACGCACATCGCCCGCCTGCGCGCAAAGATCGAGCCCGAGGGACCCGTGCCCCGTTACATCGTCACCGATCCCGGCGTCGGTTACAGGTTCGCGGGATAGGTCACCGCTCGGGCTCGATCCGCCCGGATTGCAGCTTATCCCCGTAGCCGGTCGCCGACCGGCCGTCCACGTGGGCAAACCTCTACTCGACAGACCCATATGCCGGCAAGCCACAAGCCGCTTGTCGCCATACGAAGCGGTTGCGTAGCTGATTCCCCGCCCGCCTTTCATCCTGTCTATCGGTATCGGTTACAGGTTCGCTGGGTAGGCACCGCTCGGGCTTGGCTGGGTAAGCCATAGCCAACTCTTTCATCGGATTGCGGTCCAAGCCGCTTACCGCACCGGCGACATATCGGGAGCGCTTTTTGCGGCATTCCCGACTGTGGGACCGTAACGAAATCGTTATACGCACCGGGCGGATTGTCACGCGGCCGTGATGGCTCCTCGTCAATAGTGCAGGCATGGACGCAGTGGCCGTGGTGCTCGGGATCGCGATGTTCCTGATATTGCTCGCCCTGATCGAGGGAATCGACAGGGTATGACGCTGTCGTTGCCCATCGGCGCGCTGATCGCGCACATGAGCGGTGCTGATGTGTTTGGGTTGGTTGTGACCGTGTTGATCATCGGTTACCTGTTTTATGCGCTTATCCGCGGGGAGAAGTTGTGACCGCCGCCGGCTGGCTGACGATCGTGCTGTTCGCGGTGATCCTGACCGCGGTGGCGCTGCCGCTGGGCGGCTATATGGCGAAGGTGTACACCGGCAAGCGCGTGTTCCTCTCGCCGGTTCTGGGCGGACCCGAGCGGCTGCTGTATCGCGTCTTGCGGGCGGACGAGAAGCGTGAGCAGGACTGGAAGGCGTACGCGAAAAGCCTCTTGATCTTCTCGCTCGCGGGCTGGCTGCTGCTGTACTTGATATTGCGCACCCAGAACGCGTTCTACGTCCCACACGCGCTTAACCCACTGGGGTATCACTCGGCGCCGTGGAACGTGACCTTCAACACGGTCTCGTCGTTCTTGACGAACACGAATTGGCAGTACTACGGCGGCGAGACGACGATGAGCTACCTCAGCCAGATGATTGGGCTGACGGTGCAGAACTGGCTGTCGGCCGGTGTCGGGATCGTCGTCGCGGTGGCGTTGATCCGGGGGATCGTCGGGCGCAGTGGCAAGAGCCTTGGCAATTTCTGGCAGGACCTCGTGCGCACGGTCCTGTACGTGCTCGCGCCGATCTCGGTGATCGGCGCGCTCGTGCTGGTCTCCCAGGGCGTGATCCAGAACTTCACCACCTACCTGACGGCGCACACGCTCACTGGGTTGACCCAATCGATCGCGATGGGACCGGTCGCCTCGCAGGAGGTGATCAAGGAGCTCGGCACCAACGGTGGCGGGTTCTTCAACGTCAACTCGGCGCACCCGTTCGAGAACCCGACGGCGTTCACCAATTTCTTCGAGATGCTGCTCGTGCTGCTGATCCCCGCGGCGCTCGTGTTCGCGTATGGGCGCATGACTGGCAACCGCCGTCAGGGCTATGCGATCTACGGGACGATGATGGTGATGTTCCTCGGCGCGGTGTGCGTCGCCTACATCGCCGAGGCGCACGGCTCGCCCGCCCAGCACGCGGCCGGACTGCACACGCACGTCATCTCCGGCTCGACCGGCGGCAACATGGAAGGCAAGGAGCAGCGCTTCGGGATCGCCGGCTCAGCGCTGTTCGACGTGATTACGACCGTCACCTCGTGCGGCGCGGTGAACAGCGCGATCGAGTCCTTCACCGGCATCGGCGGCGCGGTGCCGTTTGCCAACCTGTCCGCCAGCGAGGTGATCTTCGGCGGCGTCGGCACGGGGCTGTACTCGATCCTGCTGTACGTGCTGCTGGCCGTGTTCATCGGTGGGCTGATGGTCGGTCGCACGCCGGAGTGGCTTGGTAAGAAGCTCGAGGCGCGCGAGATCAAGCTCGCGGGCTTGGGTATCCTCGTGACGCCGTTGGCGGCGCTGTTCTGCACGGCGATGGCGAGCGCCACCTCCGGCGGGCGGGCCTCGATCTCCGAAGGTGCGCTGTCGAAGG
This sequence comes from uncultured Solirubrobacterales bacterium, assembly GCA_963708315.1. Lineage (GTDB taxonomy): Bacteria > Actinomycetota > Thermoleophilia > Solirubrobacterales > Solirubrobacteraceae > Palsa-744. The sequence continues at coordinate 701,147 of OY970204.1, forward strand.
CGGGCGGAAACACCCCGCAGGGTTTCTCGGAGACGTTCTACGCCTACCTGTCGCAGGCCAACAACAACGGCTCGGCTTTCGCCGGCTACACGGGCTTCATCCAACCAAACGCGGGCAACCTCGGCTCGCACGGCGTCACCTTCGCGAACCTGCTTGGGGGCTTCGACATGTTGTTCGCGCGTTACGCGCCGATCCTGTTCGCGCTCGCGGTCGCCGGGGCGCTGGCGGGCAAGCGCGTCACGCCCGCGGGCCTGGGCACGATGCGCACCGACAACCCGACGTTTGTCGTGCTGCTGATCGGCGTGATCGTGCTCGTGGGCGCGCTCACGTTCTTTCCCGCCCTGCTGCTCGGACCGATCGTCCAGGGCCTGACTGGACACCTGTACTGATGAAGCGCGACATCGTCACAGCCGTCATCGCCATGATCGTTTTCACGGTCCTGCTCGGGCTCGTCTATCCGCTGTTCATCACCGGCATCAGCCAGGTCGCCTTCCCGGGCAACGCCAACGGACAGAAGGTGTATGTGAACGGCAAACTCGTCGGCTCGAAGATCATCGGGCAGAGCTTCAAGCGGCCGGTGCTCGAAAAGAACGGCAAGCCAAAGGAAGAAGAAGAAAAACTCGTTACCGAAGCGGACCCCAGGTATTTCCAGAGCCGTCCCTCGGCGACCGAAGGCGGCGCATATAACGCAGCCGCGAGCACGTTCTCCAACCGCGGTCCCAACAGCGTCAAGACCAAGGAAGCCGACGAAGAAAACATCAAGGAATATCTAGAACTCAACAGGCCCTACGACCCCAGGCTGACAGTCGCACAGATCCCCGTCGACGCGGTGAACACGTCCGGTTCGAACCTCGATCCCGAAATCTCACAGGCCAACGCCTGGATTCAGGCGCATCGCATCGCGGCTAAGCGCGGGCTCTCGTTGAGCACGGTGAACGCGCTGATCGGCAAGTACACCGACTCGCGCGGGCTCGGGTTCTCCGGTGAACCGGGCGTGAACGTGCTGATGCTGAACCTCGCCCTGGACCGTCTCACCGCCGGAGGAGGCAAAGGCTGATGTCCACCGTCCCCGCCACCCACGAGCGCCAGGCGATCTCGCTGTTCCAGCGCGACATCGTCCGGCGCGCGCTGATCGACAGCCTCAAGAAGCTCGACCCGCGCGTGCAGATCCACAACCCGGTGATGTTCGTCGTGGAGATCGGCTCGGTGATCACCACGGTGACGTGGCTGATCCAGGCGTTTGGCGGCAAACCGCTCGGCGGCGGTCACGAGCCCGCCTGGTACACGTTCACGATCGCGATCTGGTTGTGGCTGACGGTCGTGTTCGCGAACATGGCCGAGGCGTTCGCCGAGGGTCGCGGCCGCGCGCAAGCCGACACGCTGCGCAACATGCGCAAGGAGACTGTCGCCAAACTACGGGATGGCTCCACCAAGGCAGCCTCAGAGCTCACGCGCGGCGACGTCGTGGTCGTGCCCGCGGGCGAGCTGATCCCCGGCGACGGCACCGTGATCGAGGGCATCGCCACCGTCGACGAGTCGGCGATCACGGGCGAGTCCGCGCCGGTGATCCGCGAGTCCGGCGGCGATCGCAGCGCCGTCACCGGCGGTACGCGCGTGACCTCAGATGAGATCGTCGTGGAAATCACCCAGGAGCCCGGGCAGTCGTTCCTCGATCGCATGATCGCGCTCGTCGAGGGCGCCTCGCGGCGCAAGACCCCGAACGAGATCGCGCTGAACATCCTGCTCGCGGCGCTGACGCTGATCTTCATGATCGTGGTGGCAACGCTGCGCCCGTTCGGCCTGTTCGCGGGCACGTCGATCTCCGAGACAACCCTGATCGCGCTGCTGGTCGCGCTGATCCCCACCACGATCGGGGCGCTGCTGTCCGCGATCGGGATCGCCGGCATGGATCGCCTCGTGCGCCGCAACGTGCTCGCGCTGTCCGGGCGCGCGGTGGAGGCCTCGGGCGACATTGACGTGCTGCTGCTCGACAAGACCGGCACGATCACGATCGGCAACCGCCTCGCCTCGGAGTTCGTGCCGATGCCCGGTGTGCCCGAGTCCGAGCTGGCGGAGGTCGCGCAGCTGGCCTCGCTCGCGGACGAGACACCCGAGGGACGCTCGATCGTGGTGCTCGCCAAGCAGTACGGCATCCGCGAGCACGACATGTCCACGCTGAACGCAGAGTTCGTGCCATTCACCGCGCAGACGCGCATGAGCGGCGTGGACATCGACGGGCGGCGGTTGCGCAAGGGCGCGGGCGACGCGATCGTCGGACTTGTCTCCGGCGAAGGCGGCTCACCTCCGCCCGAGCTGCAGTCCCAGCTCGATCGCATCGGCAACGAGGGCGGAACGCCTCTGGCGGTCGCGCGCGACAACCAGGTTCTGGGCGTCGTCTACCTCAAGGACACGATCAAGGAGGGCATGGCCGTCCGCTTCGAGCAGCTGCGCGCGATGGGCATCAAAACGGTGATGGTCACCGGCGACAACCGTCTCACTGCCGCCAAGATCGCGCAGGAGTCGGGCGTGGATGACTTCCTCGCCGAAGCCACGCCCGAGCGCAAGCTCGCGCTGATCCGCGAGCAGCAGCAAGACGGGCGGCTTGTGGCGATGACCGGCGACGGTACGAACGACGCGCCCGCGCTCGCCCAGGCCGACGTGGGCGTGGCGATGAACACCGGCACCCAGGCCGCGCGCGAGGCGGGCAACATGGTCGACCTGGACTCCAACCCGACGAAGCTGATCGAGATCGTCGAGGTCGGCAAGCAGCTGCTGATCACGCGCGGCGCGCTGACGACGTTCTCGATCGCCAACGACGTCGCCAAGTATTTCGCGATCCTGCCGGCCGTGTTCGTTGCGACGTACGCCACTTCGCCGGGAGGCAAGGGGCCGCTGCACGTACTCAACATCATGAACCTAGGCACGCCACAGTCGGCGATCGTCTCGGCGATCATCTTCAACGCGCTCGTGATCCCGCTGCTGATCCCCCTGTCGCTGCGCGGCGTGCGCTACCGCCCGATCGGCGCGAGCGCGCTATTGCGGCGCAACCTTCTGATCTATGGGCTTGGCGGGATCATCGCACCGTTCATCGGGATCAAGCTGATCGATCTGGTGATTCACAACCTCTTGGGCGCCTGAACCGCCTCTGAAGCCGCGCCGTGGGCGACAATGCCCGCATGGCCTCACCGGATCGCGGACACCTCAAGGTCTTCATCGGCATGGCCCCGGGGGTCGGCAAGACCTACCGGATGTTGCAGGAGGGCGCGGCCGAAGCCGACGCGGGGCGCGACGTGGCGGTCGGCTACCTGGAGTCTCACGGTCGCGCCGAGACGCTCGCGCAAGCGCAGGGGTTGGAGGTCGTCCCCCGGCGCACGGTCACCTATCGCGGAACGCCGCTGCAGGAGATGGACCTGCCGGCAGTGCTCGAACGCAAACCGGAGCTGTGCCTGATCGACGAGCTCGCGCACACGAACGCGCCCGGGGTCGAGCACGAGAAGCGCTACGAGGACGTGCGCGACGTGATCGAGGCCGGGATCGACGTGTACTCGACCGTCAACGTGCAGCACCTGGAGAGCCTCAACGATCAGATCGAACGGCTCACGGGCTCGCGCACGCGCGAGACGATCCCCGACGAGGTCCTGTCGATGGCCGACGAGGTCGTGCTGATCGACCTAACCCCGGAGACGCTGATCGGTAGGCTCAAAGCGGGCAAGGTCTACCCGGCCGAGCGCGTGCCGGCGGCGCTGAACAACTTCTTCAAGATCGAGAACCTCGCCGCCCTGCGCGAGACCGCACTGCGCCAGGTGGCCGAGGACGTCGAGGTCAAGCGTCTGGTGCGCGAGCCCTCCCCGGTGGTGCGCCGTGACGAGCAGGGGCTGCCTGCGCCGGCGCGGGACGAGCCGCAGGCGATCGCCGAGCGGCTGCTCGCACTGGCGACGCTCGCGCCGCAGTCAGAGCGCGTGGTGCGTCGCGCGTGGCGCTCGGCCCAGCGGTTGGACGCAGGGCTAGACGTGCTCGTCGTGCGCCCCCCCGGGCGCGAGCCCAGCGCCTCCGATCGCGAGCGCCTGGAGGCGCTGCGACGGCTGACCTCGATGCTGGGCGCGCGATTGCGCGTGGAGGAAGGCGAAGACGTCGCCGCGGTCGCCGTATCGGTCGCGCGCTCGCTCGGCAGCACTTACGTGCTGATGGGCGCGCCCTCACCGCGGCGCGGGTTGCGCCGGTTGAACGATTCGCTGCTGACGCGCCTGCTGCGGGGGTTGCCGGGGGTGGACGTACGCATCGTCGCCGATCCTACGCTGCGTCGGCAGACATCCGAGCCGGATGCGCAGGCAAACGCGGCGGACGAGGCGACGCCGATCGCCGAGCGGGTTCCGGAGTAGGACTCACTGCAGGCCAGTAGCGCCCCACCGCAGGCCAGTAGTCCACCGCAGGCCGCTCGAGATAAAGGTCGCGTTAACCGAGCAGGGACCCGCGTAAGGGTGGCGTAAAGCTATTAGGATCGCCCACCCGCGCGCCGCAACCCTGCGCCTCGACCGCTGTTCCAGGAGCGACATGACACGACCACGCCTACATCGACTTTCCCATCGGCTTGCCGCGCTTGCGGCCCCGCTTGTCCTGGCGGCCGGGCTGCTGCTCGCGCCGGGCGCGCTCGGCAAGGGCCACGTCCCCCGTGCGCACGCGGCCGCCTCCTACCTGACGGGCGTCGGCGATGAGTCGGTGGAGATGTTCGGCAATCCCTTGTGGGCGCAACTGCACACGAAAGTCGTCCGCTACATCGCGCCGTATGACGCGGTCGCGCACTCCTACTCGCTCGACAAGGCCAAGCTCTTCATCCGCGAAGCCGAAGCCCACCACCAGCAAGTGCTGGTCGCGTTCTACCACTCCGAGTACTCGCCGCTGACGCTGCCGAGCGTCGCCCAGTATCAGCACGACGTGCAAAAATTCATCAAGCTGTTCCCGCATGTCCGCCAGTACCAGTCCTGGGACGAGGCCAACCGTGGTTACATCCCCCACTCTCTGGCGTCCCCCTCGGCCGTCGCGGCGGCGAAGTACTACCAGGCGCTGATCCGCGTATGTCACGGCTGCACAGCCATCGGCCTGGACATCCTCGACGCGCAGAACATCGGCCCGACGCTGACCTACATCTCCGAATTCAAGCGCGAGATCGGGAAACTCAAAACGATCATGCCGAAGATCTGGGGGCTGCACAACTACTCCGACATCAACCGACTCGAATCGTGGCGCACGCGCGAACTCTCGCGCGCCCTCGGCGGCCAGGTGTGGCTGACCGAGACGGGGGGGATCGTCCAGTTCGGCGCGGCCTTCCCCAACAAGCGCGGCTCCGGCCTGACGCGCGCCGCCAAGGTGCTCAAGTACATGTTCGCCGTCGCCGCCTCACAGTCCCGGGTCAAGCGGCTGTACATCTACGACTGGACCGGCGGCACCGCCTCGACGCGCTTCGATGCCGGTCTGATGAGCGCCCACAACCAGCCCCGCGCGGGCTATGTGGTCGTGTGCAAACAGCTGCGCGCCGCCAAATGCGGCGGCGTCAAGCTCGCCAAGAACTGACCCGGTCCGCCGCTCAGACCTATCTGCTCAGCAGGATAAGTGTCGAAAGCGCTGCCTTCAGCGCACGCGAACGACCGCGGTCACCCCGCCGGGACTCGCTGCCCGTGGGGGCTCGACCCCACTTCCACGCGCACCCGTGACTCCGGCTCGTTGCGGAACAGTCGCATTGCGCACATGGCCAGCAGCCCGGCGAGCGCAGCGACCGGGGCGAGCGTCTTCAGGGGATAGCGGCTGCCGTCGTGCAGGGTCAGGTTCAGCGCGGTGTGATCGCCGGCTTTGACGATGCTCTCAAGGCCCGCGTGATCGATCCCCAGCACCGTCGGCCCCAGCGCGGCGAACAGGCACCAGCCGGCGAGCGCGAGCAGGCCGTAGCCGAGCGTCGCGTTCGACAGGCGCAGGCGGGGCGTCGCCCACGCGGCCAGCACCACGCCGCCGCCCGCCGCCAGCAGGAACGGCCAGATGCCGCCCCAGCCGCGACCCAGGCCGTACGCCGAGGCGATCGTCGGCTGGAAAAAGCCCTCGCCCAGGTAGCGCATCCACACGACCGTCTCGTTCTCATAGCCCACCAGCGGGTGCGTGATCGTCGCGATCACCGTCGTCGCGATCGAGACCCCCGCCAGCGCGACCGTCGGTCCCGGCCAGCGCTTCAGCGCTAGCGCCACCGGGAAAGCCAGGAACGGCAGCATCGTCGTCAGGAACCGCGGCCCCATGAATCCGCCCCCGAACGGCAGGTAGTAGCCGGAGTTGTAGCCGATGTAGCAGAGGCAGATGCCGCCGATCGTCAGCGCCTCCGCGCGCTTGCCGCGCTTGTACAACAGCACCGTCCCCATCGCCCCCAGCACCAGGATCGGCGAGATCGTCAGCAGCCCGCGCGAGTCCAGCAGCAACGTCGCCAACACCTTCAGGCTCGGCAGCGAGATCCCAAAGAACCCTTTCTGCTGGCGCGGAATGCTCGAGTAGGCCAGGTGCGTCCACGAATTGAACGCGTAATGGTTGTACAGCCCCAGCGGCATGATCCCGACGACGCCCCCCGCGATGTAGGCGCCGGCGCGGCGTGCGATCAGCGGCGCCGTTAGCGCGTCGCGGCGCGACAGCAGATACAGCCCCAGCACGGCCGCGACGAAGAACAGCGGGTACTCCGAGGTCACGGCATACCCCATCGCCAGTCCTGCCAGACCCAACAGTATCGCGCTCGGCGGACCCTCGCGCTCGCGCAGCATCAGCGCGAACGCGCCGAACCCCAGGAACGCCGTGAACACGTGGCTGAACAGCAGCGTCGACAACGGCAGCACCATCGTGCCCAGCCCCAGCGCGATCGCCGCCGCCGCGCCATAGCCAGGCTCGAACCGGTCCGCCACGCGCCACACCAGCAACAGCAACAGGAGCCCCGGCAGGACGTTCGCCCACAGCCCGATCAGGTAGATCATCTCGTCGCCCGGATGGTTTGGCGGCGCCACGTGCGCGTTCGTCCACGATTCCGCCCCCACGAGGTTCAGCGTGTCGTAGAACGGCAGCGCCATCAGCGCCAATCCGGGCGCGCGCGCGGAGTAGTAGTGGCCCTTGTAGTACGCCTTATCGCCCGTGTTTTGCTGGTACTGGTCGATCGTCGTCCGTTCCACGTTCAGCGAACGGATCAGGTCATAGTGCGAGGTCTGATTCCACGAGAACGACTGGATCAGTGTCGCGTAGGACAGTCCAACGAGCAGGATCGCGGCAAGTGCCAGGCGTTTGCGGGTGATCATCGTCGCGGTCCTCGCGGCTCTCAGTCCGTGCCGTGAAGCGCGGCCGGGCCCGGTTCGATTTCATAGATCACCAGCGAGCCCACCTGGCGGCGCTTCACGCCCAACCCCGCGACCGGTTTCGCCGCCGCCGCCTGAACGTCCGGCGGCTCCGCCAACGCATACCCGTGAATCCCCGGCAATTTCGGCATCGTCAGGTGCAGCACGACCGTCTTGATGCCGTAATAGCGGAGCTTCTCGATGCTGGCCTTGTCAGGGAAGCCGCTCATCCCTCCGCGCAGATCGTCGACCTGGGGGATGTCAAACGTGCTGTTGCCGATCGGGATCTTGTAGAAGCCGTCGGTGGAGTAGTACTGCCACACGCGGTCCGCCGCGCCGTCGGTCGGAAGGTCCAGCAGCGGGCCGCGCAAACCCACCTCCGCGGGCTTCGGCTGGGGCACGACCGGGTGGGCGAGATGGCCTGCGCCTTCGCCCAGCAGACCGATCAGCAGCACCACGCCGAGGATCGCGGCCAGCCCCCGCACCGTGTGGCGCTTGCCCCACGCCCCCGCCAAGCCCGCAAGCCACTGCACCCCCGCGGCTGCCAGCAGCGCATAGAACAGCGTCGCCAGCGTGAACACCCTCCCCGGCACCCGCACCCCGTCCCAGCCCGGCGCGAAGTCATACAGCAGCCTGTACGGGTAGCCCGCGCCCGTCAGTCCCATGCCGAGCGCCAGGATCGAGACGACCCCGATCCCCACCGCCAAACCGATGCGCAATCGCCGCGTATACAGCGGCGCCGCCAACCCCACCGCCGCGAGCACGAGGATCAACCCACCCGGCCAGAACACGCTCTCATTCTTCGAGTGCACGTGTTCGCGCGCGCCCGCCGTGACGTCGCCCCACACGCGGTTCTCCGAGGAGGCCGACAGCCATGCGGCCGGACCGGCCGAGTAGTTTTTGACTTCCTTCAGCGTCCGCTTCGCTGTCGGGTACTCGCTCGCGACCTTCAAGTACGGACGCGCCTCGTAGATCGCGACCACGCCCAACACCGCGATGCCGATGCACGTCACCGCCAGCAGCCGCCGCGGCAGTGCCGGGCGGCCGGCAAGCCACCAGTACACCGCCGCGATCAGCGTCAGGACCGCCAGCAGGTAGCAGTACTGCAGCCCCAGCGTGAACCCCAGGCTGACCTGCCAGGCCGACACCAGCCAGCCCGCGAGCACCAGCCCGCGCGAGGATCGCCGGTAGCCACGCAGGAGCAGAAACAGCGCCAGCGGGATGCCGCCACTGGAGATCACGTGCAGGTGCCCGGCCTCCGTCACGCGATACGGCGCGTAGGCGAACGCGATGCCGGCGGCGGCGCCCCCGAGCCGGCCCAGCCCCAGCTCGCGCGCCAGCAGGTACGCGCCGACGAAACACAGCGACCACGCCCACAGGAACAGCAGGTTGTAACGGACGAGCGCCGCCACCGTGCCGTGACCGACGAACGCCGCCGGGCCATATCCCAGCAGCGAATCCGAGAACGCCAGGCTCAGCGGATGCGGATAGAACGCGTTCGCGTCGAACAGGTGCAGCGGGTCGTGCAGCATCGCGTGTCCGACCCACGCCACCTGCCACGCCGTGCGCACGGGATCACCGAGGTCCGGCGCGATGCGGCTGGGCAAGTGCAGGACCAGCGGCCAACTCGTCAGCACCGCCAGCGCGATCCCGCCCAAGATGACCCACGCCAACTCCGCCCCTCTCAGCTTGGGCGACGGCGCCCAGCGAGCAGGCTGCTTTGCGGCAGGCGAAGGTGCCGGCGTGTCGAGAAGCGCGCTCGCCATCGAACGGCGCAGCATACGCGAGCCGTCCGGCGTCAGGCGTCGCTGTCGCCTGTCCGTTATGGCGTATCAGCGGTGTCCTGTTAGGACGTTCCGGTGGATGGATTTGCGTAACACTGTTTTGCCATGAAGGTGCTTGTCGTCGGAGCCGGTGGCGTGGGGGCGGCGTTCGCCGCCATCGCCCAGCGCCGTCCGGTGTTCGAGCGCGTCACGCTGGCCGACGTCTCACCCCAGCGCGCACGTGACGTGGTCGCGCGCCTGGGCGAAGCCGACCGCTTCGCTGCCGAGCGCGTGGACGCCTCCGACCGCGCCGACCTGATCGCCCTGATCGAGCGCACACGAGCAGACGCCGTGCTCAACGCCTGCGACCCACGCTTCAACGAGCCGATCTTCGGCGCCTGCTTCGCTGCGCGCGTGACCTACCTCGACATGGCGATGACGCTGTCCGAGCCCCATCCCCAGCGTCCCCACGAGCTGCCCGGCAAGATGCTCGGCGAGCACCAGCTGGCTGCGCACGAGCAGTGGGAGCAAGTCGGCCTGCTCGCGCTCGTCGGGATCGGCGTCGAGCCCGGGCTCTCCGACGTGTTCGCGCGCTACGCCGCCGAGGGGCTGTTCTCCCACGTGCGCGAAGTGGGAGTACGCGATGGCGCCGACCTCGTCGTCGAGGGCTATGACTTCGCGCCCACCTTCTCGATCTGGACGACGATCGAGGAGTGCCTGAACCCGCCCCTGATCTGGGAGCGCGAGCGCGGCTTCCACACGACCGTCCCCTTCTCCGAGCCCGAGATCTTCACGTTCCCCGAGGGCATCGGCAAGGTCGAGTGCGTCAACGTCGAGCACGAGGAGGTCGTGCTGATCCCCCGCTGGGTCACCTGCGAGCGCGTTACGTTCAAGTACGGACTCGGCCGTGAGTTCATCGAGGTGCTGCGCACCCTGCACAAACTCGGGCTGGACTCCACCAAGCCCGTCAGCGTCCGTGGGCAGGAGGTGGCCCCGCGCGATGTCCTAGCCGCCGCGTTGCCCGACCCCGCGACGCTCGGCGAGCGCATGACCGGGCGCACCTGCGCCGGCACCTGGGTCACCGGCACCGGCGTCGACGGGAACGAGCGCTCGACCTACCTCTATCACGTCGTCGACAACGAGACCACGATGCGCGAGTACGGCTCTCAGGCGGTCGTTTGGCAGACCGCCGTCAACCCCGTCGTCGCGCTCGAGCTGTTGAACGAAGGCGCGTGGCAGGGCGCCGGCGTGCTCGGTCCCGAGGCATTCCCGCCGGGGCCCTTCCTCGATCGCCTCGCGGCGCTCGGCTCACCGCACGGCGTGATGGAGGTCGGCTGAACGGCTAGGACCCGTCACACGGCGCTCACACAAAGGCCCCCCAGTCCATGTGCGTGAGCGCCGTGTTCCCCGTGACGGGCGGCGTTGCCCCCGGCTCAGAACTCCACGCGCTCGGGGACAGGTTCGGTCGGCGGCGGACGGTCGAGCACCTCGGGCGCCGCGACTTCGGGCTTGCGCGCAAAGAACTCGCGGAAGTACGGTCGCGAGATCAGCATGATGATCACGCCGAGGAGCATCCCGCCGATGCCCATCCACAAGGGCAGGGTGATGTCGAGGATCGGCGCCGATTCGACGTTGGCCGTGTGTCCGTAGTAGAACGCGGCCTTGATGCCGATGCCGAACAGCATCAACCCCCCGAGCAAAGGTCCGATCCCCAGCAGCAGCAGGTTGCGGGTGCTGTGCCGGAGTTCGTGGCGGAAGTACCAGATGCAGGCCACGCCCGTGAAGCCGTAGTAGAAGCAGATCGGGAAGCCGATCGCCGTGAGCGAGTCCGAGAGGACGCTTTCGGAGAGCAGCAGCAGGGCGATCGTGATGGCGATCGCGAGCGCGCCGAACCCGAGCGTCGAGACGGTCGGCGTCAGGTAGCGTTTGTGCACCCGCGCAAGGAGGCTGGTGACGGCTTTCCAGTGCGCCATCGACAGGGTCGTGCGGGCGGTCGGCAGGATCGTCGTCTGCGTGGAGGCCGACGCCGACGTGAGCACGGCGATGATCAGCAACTTGTTCAGCGGTTCGCCGAGCACGCCCGTGCCGAGCGCCTTGAGGATGTCTTCCTGGTTGGCTTCGTTGGAGAGGAAGCCGACCCCGTGATAAGCCTGGGCGGCCGCCGAGACGACGACGTAGATCACCACGAGCAGGATCGTGGACATGACCGCGGCCTTGCCCGGGCCCTCGGCCGGGTCCTTGGACTCCTCGTTGACCGCCACGCCAGAGTCCCAGCCCCAGTAGATGAACACCGCCAGCAGCAGCGCGACGACCAGGTCGCCGAAGTTCATCGCGAATGGGTTGAACCAGTCGAGTGAGGGCTTGATCGAGTCGGCCGGAGGATGGCTGCCGTACACCTTGATGAAGGCGACCACCGCGAACAGTCCGAGGATGAACACCTCGGCGCTGAGCAGGACCTGCTGGATGCGCGCCGACAGCTCGATCCCGCGGTAACAGATCCAGGTCATGATCGCGATCCACAAGACCGCGGCGATGATGATCGCCGCTTTCGATTCGCCGAGTTCGGTGAAGCCGAAGAGCTGGAAGGTGTAGATCGCGGCGATGTCGGCCAGCGAGGCCATCACGACCACGTCCGCGAGGAAGATCGCCCAGCCGTTCAGCCAGCCGGTCGACGGACCGAACGTTCGCGTGGTCCACGCGAACGTCGTGCCCGCGTCGGGGTCGGCGCGGTTGAAGTATTTGTAGGCCGAGGCGACCAGCAGCATCGGCAGGAACGCCACCAGCATCACTGCCGGGGCGTGCACGCCGACGCCCTTCACCACGACGATGAACCCGAGCGTCGCCGCCAGCGAGTAGGCCGGCGCCGTCGAGGCGACGCCGATCACGATGTTCGAGACGTAGCCGATCGCGCCTTTTTTCAGGCCCTTGTCCATGACCCCCGAAGGCTCGGGGGAAGAGGGGGCGGCGACGCTTGCACTGGCCATGGGAGCTCCTCTCGGAAAAGGTCGTGACAAACGCTACGTCCTCGACCGCCGATCGCCAATGGGCGCGATCCCCAAAACGTACCGCTCGCGTTGTACATCTCGTACAATGAATCTGGGCGTTATTGAACGCGCGATGCCTTGAGCTGGCCATCCTGTCGGAGTAGCGTTATCCCCAATGTCTAGTGAGCTATTGACCCCCACGTCCACCGAGCTCCAGCGGCTCGCCAAGCGCCACCTGTGGATGCACTTCACGCGCATGGGTGTCTACGAGGAAGGCGGCGAGGTCCCCGTGATCGTCCGCGGGGACGGCTGTTACGTGTATGACGAGCACGGCAAGCGCTACCTCGACGGGCTGTCGGCGCTGTACTGCGTGAACATCGGTCACGGTCGTTCAGAGCTGGGCGAGGCGGCCGCGCGTCAGGCCGCCGAGCTCGGCTTCTACACCAACTGGAGCTACTCCCACCCGCGCTCGATCGAGCTGGCGGCGCGCATCGCGGCGCTCGCGCCGGGCAACCTCAACCGCGTGTTCTTCACCTCCGGGGGCTCGGAGGCGGTGGAGTCGGCGTGGAAGCTCGCCAAGGCCTACCACGCCGCTCGCGGTGAGCCCACGCGCCATAAGCTGGTCTCGCGCAAGCTGGCCTACCACGGGACCTCGATGGGGGCGCTGACCGCGACCGGGCTGCCGCCGCTGCGCGAGCCCTTCGAACCGCTGACCCCCGGCGGCGTGCACGTGCCGAACACGAACTCCTATCGCTGGCAGGAAGACCGCGATCCGCTGTGGGCGGCGGATGCGATCGAGGAGGCGATCGAGTTCGAGGGTCCCGCGACGGTCGCCGCCGTGATCCTCGAGCCGGTGCAGAACGGCGGCGGCTGCTTCGTGCCCCAGGACGGGTACTTCCAGCGCGTGCGCGAGATCTGCGACCGCCACGGGGTGCTGCTGATCTCCGACGAGGTGATCTGCGCGTGGGGCAGGCTCGGATACATGTTCGGCTGCGAACGCGACGGCTATATGCCCGACATGATCACCACCGCCAAGGGCATCACCTCGGCTTACGCGCCGTTGGGCGCCGTGATCGCCTCCGACCACATCGCCGAGCCGTTCCTGCACGGTACGGAGATCTTCAACCACGGGTTCACGTTCGGCGGACACCCCGTCGCGTGCGCGACGGCGCTGGCGAACATCGACGTGCTCGAGCGCGAGGACCTGTGCGGGCGCGTACGCGCCAACGAGGCACGGTTCCGGGAGGTGCTCGAGAGCTTGCGCGACCTGCCGATCGTCGGCGACGTGCGCGGCGCCGGCTACTTCCATGCGATCGAGCTGGTCAAGGACAAGGACACCAAGGCGACGTTCAACCACGAGGAGGCCGAGCAGCTGCTGCGGGGGTTCCTCTCCGGCGAGCTGTACCGGCGCGGGCTGATCTGCCGGACCGACGACCGCGGCGACCCGATCGTCCAGCTCTCACCGCCGCTGATCGCCGGCGAGGAGCAGTTTTTGGAAATCGAGTCGATCCTGAGACCGGTGCTGAGCGAGGCTTCGGAATGGATGGCACGGGCGGAGCCAGCCGGCGAAAGCACGAAGGTGAGGTCGTGGAGCTCACAGTTGAGAGCCTGATCTCCGAGCTGGGCCTGGAGTTCTCCAGTGGGCGAAGCTCCGCCAAAGCTCACGTGCGCTGGGTGCACATCACCGAGCTGGTCGATCCCACGCCGTGGCTGAAGGGCGGCGAGCTGCTGCTCACCACCGGCATCCAGCTCAAGGGCCCGAAGATCCAGCACGAACTGGTGCAGCGCCTTGCGGAGCACCAGATCGCGGGTCTGGGGTTCGGCACCGGGTTCGCCCACAAGAAAGTGCCGGTTGCGCTCGTGAACGCCGCGCGCAAGCTCGACTTCCCGGTGTTCGAGGTCCCCTACGAGCTGCCGTTCATCGCCATCACCGAGCGCGTGTTCGCGCAGCTGGTCGACGAACGCTACGAGCTGCTGCAGCGCAGCATGGCGGGCGACGTGCTCGCCGAAGCGCTCACCGGCAACCTCTATCCCGAAGAGCTGCAGGCCAAGCTGCATCCGTTCGGGATCGGCGAGCAGGCCGCCGTGCTGGCGTTCTCGATGTCCGACCCCGCCATCGGCGCGCCGCTACTGGAGCGCCTACTCGAACGCGCGGGCGTGCACAGCCTGGTTGCGATTCGCGCCGGCCTGCTGTGCGCGGTGATCGATGTCGACGGCGTCGAGCCCGATCCGATCGAGCTCGCGGGGCGCGCCCGCACCGAGCTGCAGAGCCGGCTGGGAGAGGTCCGCGTCGCCGCCAGCCGCCCAGCGGCGACGCACTCGCTGCGCCTGAGCTTCCACGAGGCGCGCTGCGCGCTGGAGGCTGCCCGGCTGCGCAACGGAGACGCTGATCAGACTGTCGCCTCATACAAGGATCTCGGCGCCTTCCAGCTGCTCCTCTCGTTGCAGGACGACGACGCGCTGATGTCCTACTGCCGCGGTGTGCTCGGCCCGGTCGAGCAGGGCGAGGGCGAGTACGGCGACGAGCTCTTGCGCTCGCTGGACGTGTTCATCGAGAACAACGGCCACTGGGAGAAGGCCGCCGGCGCCCTCTACTGCCACCGTCACACGCTGCGCTACCGGATCCGGCGCGTCGAGCAGCTCACCGGGCGCGACTTCTCCAGCGCGCGCGATCGCATCGAGTTCTGGCTGGCGTTGCGCGGTCGGGAGCTCGCGAGATGATCGTCGGAGTTCCCAGTGAGATCAAGCCCGACGAGTACCGCGTCGCGATCACTCCCGCGGGCGTGCGCGAGCTGAGCGCACGCGGGCACGAGGTGCTCGTTCAGAGGGGCGCCGGTGAGGGCAGCGCGATGACCGACGACCAGTTCCGGGCACAGGGCGCGCGCATCGTCGCTGAAGCCGACGCCGTGTTCGGAGAGGCTGAGCTCGTGCTGAAGGTCAAGGAGCCTCAGCCGCAGGAGATCGGGAAGCTGCGCGAGGGGCAGACGCTGTTCACCTACCTGCACCTGGCGGCCGAGCGCGAGCTCGCACACGGGCTGATGGCCTCGGGCGCCACGTGCATCGCGTATGAGACGGTCGAGGACTCCGCCGGGCGGTTGCCGCTGCTGGCGCCAATGAGCGAGGTCGCAGGCAAGATCGCCACGCAGGCGGGCGCGTTCATGCTGGAGAAGCCGCTCGGGGGGCGTGGGATCCTGCTCGGCGGAGTGCCGGGTGTGGCGGCCGCGACGGTGCTCGTGATCGGCGGCGGCGTGGTGGGCATGAACGCGGCGTTCATCGCGATCGGAATGCAGGCCGACGTGTTCGTGTTCGACCGCTCGATCGATCGGTTGCGCGAGCTGGAAGTCGCCTTCGGCGGGCGCGCGTCAACCGTTTACTCCTCGACCTTGGCGATCGAGGAGATGTTGGGAAGCGCCGACCTGGTGATCGGCGCCGTGCTCGTCCATGGTGGGCGCGCTCCACACGTGATCAGCCGCGAGCAGCTGAAGTTGATGCGGCCCCATGCCGTGCTCGTCGATGTCTCGATCGATCAGGGCGGGTGCTTTGAGACCTCGCGCCCAACGACGCACTCAGACCCGACATACGAGGTCGACGGCATCACCCACTACTGCGTCACGAACATGCCGGGCGCGGTGCCGATCACCTCGACATATGCGTTGACGAACGCCACGCTGCCATACGCGCTAGCGCTGGCAGACAACGGGCCGCAGCGGGCGATGATCGACGATCCCGGGTTGCGTCTGGGGCTGAACGTGCACGATGGCGAGATCATGCACCCCGCCGTAGCCCAAGCCCTACAGCTGCAGGAGGCCCGGACGTGAGCACGCAGACAGAGACCCTGAGCAACTTCATCGATGGGGAGCGGGTCGCCGCCGAAGGCGAGAGCGAGCCGATCCTCAACCCGGCCACCGGGGAGGAGCTGGCGCGGGCGTCGAAGTCGACCGCACAGGACGTCGACCGTGCGGTGCAGGCCGCGCGCCGGGCGTTCGGAAAATGGTCGACCACGACGCCCGCCCAGCGCGCGCAGGCGCTGCTCGCGCTGGCCGACCTCATCGACGAGCACGCGCCGGAGATCGCCCGTCTGGAGGCGCTGAACGCGGGCAAGCCGATCGAGGCGGTCACGGGGGATGAGCTGCCGGTGATGGCCGACAACCTGCGCTTCTTCGCGGGCGCCGCGCGCTGCCTGGAGGGCCGGGCGGCGGGCGAGTACATGGAGGGCTATACCTCCTTCACACGCCGCGAGGCGGTCGGCGTGATCGGGCAGATCACGCCCTGGAACTACCCGCTGATGATGGCGATCTGGAAGATCGGGCCGGCGCTCGCGGCGGGGAACACGATCGTGCTCAAACCGGCCGAGACGACGCCGATCACGACCGTCAGGCTGGCCGAGCTGGCGGCGGACATCCTGCCCGCGGGCGTGCTCAACGTCGTCACCGGCCACGGTCAGCCCACCGGACAGGCATTGATCAGCCACCCCGAGGTGGACATGGTTTCGCTGACCGGCTCGGTGGACACCGGCAAGCACATCGCACGCACCGCCGCCGACAGCCTCAAGCGCGTGCACCTGGAGCTCGGCGGCAAGGCGCCCGTCGTCGTATTCGACGACGTCGCGCTGGAGAGCGCCCTGGAGACGATCGCCGGCACCGGCTATTACAACGCCGGGCAAGACTGCACCGCGGCGACGCGCGTGCTGGCCGGCGCGAAGGTCTATGACGACGTCGTCGCCGGCCTCGCCGAGCAGGCACAGGGCCTTGTGATCGGCGACACGCTCGCGCCGGAGACGACGCTCGGGCCGGTCAATTCCTCCCGCCAGCGCGAGCGCGTGACGGGCTTTCTGGAGCGCAAGCCCGAGCGCGCGGAGATCGTTACGGGGGGTAGCGCGCCCGACCGGCCGGGGTTCTACCTGGAGCCGACCGTCGTCGCCGGGTTGGAGCAGGAGGACGAGATGATCCAGCGCGAGATCTTCGGGCCGGTCATCACGGTGCAGCGATTCTCCGACGAGGAGCAGGCGATCGCGTGGGCAAACAGCACGCGCTACGGCCTGGCCTCCTCGGTGTGGACCCGCGACGTCGGCCGCGCGCTACGCGTCTCGCGCGCACTGCGCTTCGGGTGCGTGTGGATCAACGACCACATCCCGCTCGTCTCCGAGATGCCCCACGGCGGGTTCAAGGAGTCGGGGTACGGTAAGGATCTGAGCGTGTACTCGCTCGAGGACTACACGGTCGTCAAGCACGTCATGGCGAGCTTGGAGTAGTTCCAGTCGGCGCATGCGCCGACTGGCCGAGCGGTGCATGCACCGCTCGGTGGACCCGCACATGTGCGGGTCCAGGGAACGGCCGCATGCGGCCGTTCCGTCATGCCCGCATGCGGGCATGACCACCAAATCAGCTTCTCATTTAGTCATGCGGCGCGGGCCTCGACCTCGTGGGAGCGCGAATGCATTCCCTTGCGTGAGGGTCGTCTGCTGCTACGGTGGCCCCACGGGCGGCGAAGTCGTCCGCGAGGTTCTTGTCTTTGTTGGCGCTCTCAGTGCGCGGATGGGGTCAGTCGAATCTCCATCTGCAGCGGCGGCCCGAAGGTCGCCAGAAGGAGCAACACCAACATGCATCATGAAACGTTCGCCGACCTCGGCGTGTCCGAGGTTGTCGCAAACGAACTCGCCAAGCGCGGGATCGAGACGCCGTTCGCCGTCCAGAAGCTGGTCATCCCCGACGTTCTCGCCGGGCACGACGTGCTGGCGCAGTCCCCAACCGGGTCGGGCAAGACGCTCGCGTTCGGAATCCCGCTGGTCGAGCGACTGAAGGGCACCGACGTGCGCCAGTCCGCGCTGGTGCTGGCGCCGACGCGCGAGCTGGCCTCGCAGATCGTCGACGACCTGCGCGACATCGCGCACTCCCGCGCGCTGTCGATCGCGGCCGTGTACGGCGGGGCGGGGATCGTCAAGCAGGCGCGGATCGCCGCGCGTGCCCACATCCTCGTCGCCACGCCGGGGCGGCTGCTCGACCTGATCGACCGCAGGGATGTGTCGCTGAGCCGGGTCAAGCTGCTCGTGCTCGACGAGGCCGACAGGATGCTCGACATGGGCTTCAAGCCGGTTGTCGATCGAATCGTGAAGATGTGCGCGCGCGAGCGCCAGACGCTCCTGTTCAGCGCCACGCTGCAGGGCGAGGTGGGGCGGATCGCCAAGGCCTACACCTCCAACCCCCGCCGTCACGAGCACGCCCACTCCGAGGAGCGCAAGGGCGACGTCGAGCACCGCTTCGTCACCGTCTCCCACGAGGGCAAGGTCGCGCGGCTGGTCTCCGAGCTGGACGGATCAGAGCGCGGGCGCACGCTCGTGTTCGTGCGCACCAAGCGCGGCGCCGACCGGCTCGTCAAACGACTGGCGAGCAACAGCGTGCGCGCGGTGGCGATGCACGGCGACAAGTCCCAAGGTCAGCGCGAACGCGCCCTGGCGAGCTTCGAGTCCGGAACCGTGGACACCCTCGTGGCGACAGACGTCGCGGCGCGCGGTATCGACGTCGCGGGGATCACGCACGTGATCAACTACGACATTCCGGGCACCCGCGAGGACTACGTCCACCGCATCGGGCGCACCGCCCGTGCAGGCGCCAGCGGAGTGGGCGTAACGCTCGTGACGCACGAGCAGGCGCGCGAACTGTCGGTGATGGTCAGCGACCTCGGCCTGCATCGCGAGCTGGAGCTGGGCGGCCTGCCGAGCGACGCCACCGGGCAGCGCGGCGGGGGCGGTGGCTCATCACAGCGCGCTAAGCGCGGTGGCAATCGCGGCCGTAGCAACGCTTCCGGCAGGAGCTCGACGCCGAGGCGGGCCGTTAAGAGCGGTGGCCGAGCACCTGGTAGATCGAGGTAAAGCCTGTCCTGAACCCATTCCTGGCGGCGCGCAGGTAGAGCCGCCAGACGCGCAGCCGCTCGCCGCCCGCCAGCCGCTCGGCGGCCTCGCGGTTTGCATCCAGGCGGTCAATCCAGACGGACAGCGTGTCGATGTAGTCCTGACGTAGACCCTCGACGTGATCAGTCTCAAAACCTGCGCGCTCCAGCGCGAGCTGGATACGCGACAGGTGCAGGGGGGCCGCGTCGGGGAACACGTAGCGCTCGGAGAACGGCCCCGCCTCGGCGTCGCCGTGACGCAGGCGGGCGATGCCATGGTTGAGCAGTCGCCCGCCCGGTTCCAGCAGCCGTGCGAGCACGCCCGCGTACTCGTCGATGCGGTTGGAGCCCACGTGCTCGACCATGCCGATCGAAGCGATCGCGTCAAACCGTTCGCCGCCCGCCAATCCCAAGTCGCGGTAGTCGCATACGCGAATCTCGACTCGATCCTCCAATCCCGCCTCGGCCACGCGCCGGCGCGCCAGCTCGGCCTGGGCGGGGGACAGGGTGACGCCGAGGGCGTGCACGCCGTGCTCGCGGGCGGCATGGATCACGAAGCTTCCCCATCCGCAGCCGACGTCGAGAACGCGCTCGCCCTCGCGCAGGTCAAGCTTGGTGGCGACCAGCTCGCGCTTGGCGACCTGCGCCTGCTCCAGCGTGGCCGCGCCGCGCGAGAAGAGCGCGCAGCTGTAGGTCATCGAGTCATCGAGGAACAGTGCGAAGAACTCGTTGGAGACGTCGTAGTGATGGCGCACGGCGCGCTCGTCGCGCTCGCGGCTGTGGCGGCGACCGCGCGGGCGCAACTCGCTGGCAGGGATGTGCGGTGGTCGCGTCAACCCGCATGCACGCACGGCCGCCAGCGTCAGGCGCGCTCGGGTGGCACGGTCGATCGGGGGCGCGTGGAAGGAATCGAGCAGGCCAATCACGCGGTCGAGGTCGTCCGCTTCGAGCTCGCCCGCCGCATAGGCCCGTCCCAGGCCCAGCTGGCCGGGCGCACGCAGCATGTGTGCGATCGCGGCAGGAGAGCGCACTGTCAAAACGGGACCTCCCGCGACGGTGGGCTCGAGCTGCGAGCCGTCCCAGAAGCGCAGCGCAAATGGGCGCGCGGGGAGGGCGCGCGCGAGCTCTCGGCGTAGTGGCTCAGGTCGGGCGAACACGGTCTGCCCGCCCGTCGCAGTCACTCACCGTCTGATGTGGAGTTATCAGGCGCATCGCCGTTACGCAGCCTAGGGGTCGCGCTGGTAACTTGCCTGCTGGCACTATGGACGACGAAAACACTCTGGGTGGTCCGGTAAGTAGAGGGCCCGGGCCAGACGATGTTCAGCCGGCTGCGAACGAGACGCTCGACCGCGTGCTCACGGGGCTGATCACCGTCGGGCCGATCGTCGCGCTGTTCTTCGTCGGCTGGCAGTTGTGGGACGGGTTGCTGCACCCGTCCGACCTGGTCGTGTTCGTGATCATGTACCTCCTGACCGGGCTCGGCGTGACCGTCGGGTTCCATCGGCTGTTCACCCATCGCAGCTTCAAGACCTCGCCGGCGCTACGCGGGGTGTTCGCGGCGTTGGGGTCCGCGGCGATCGAGGGACCGGTCATCTCCTGGGTGGCCGACCATCGCAAGCATCACGCGTTCTCCGACCGCGAGGGAGACCCGCACAGCCCGCACGTGGACCACGGCGTCGGCTGGCGTGGCGCCCTGCGCGGGCTTGCACACGCACACGTGGGTTGGCTGTTCATCCACACCCAGCGGGGCTCGCGCGAGCGTTACGCGCCCGACCTGATCGCCGACCCGGTGGTGTCGTTCGTCGATCGCACCTTCTTCTTGTGGACGATCGCCGGGCTGGCCGCCGCGTTCGGGCTCGGCTACGCGATCGGCGGTTCGCTGCGCGCCGGCCTCACCGGCCTGTTGTGGGGCGGCGCCGTAAGGATGCTCGTGCTGCACCACATGACTTACTCGATCAACTCGCTGTGTCACTTCTTCGGGCGTCGCGACTACGCGACCCAAGATCAGTCGCGCAACCTCATGTGGCTGGCGCTGCCCACATTCGGGGAGGCCTGGCACAACAATCACCATGCGTTCCCGACCTCCGCCAGTCACGGTCTCAGCTGGCGCCAACCCGACATCTCGGCGCTCGTGATCCGCACGATGGCTCGTCTGGGACTGTGCTGGGATGTGGTAACCGTGCCCGAGGAGCGCCGTGTGAGCAAGCGTTATGTGGCCGCGTAACTCGCCGTGCGAGCGCGACGAGCAGTCGTTGAAGCGGCCTGTCGGCTAACGTCGCGACCGTGAGCGCGCCGTTTTCGTCCGATCCGGACGAGGAGAAGGAGATAGTCCCGGAGTCCGGGTCCGATACCGATCTGCTGACGCACTATGACATCCTGCGTCTGCGCGCCCCCAACCCCGGGCCATACACGCTGTCGGGGACCAACACTTGGGTCGTCGGTCGCCGGCCGGCCTGGGTCGTCGACCCGGGTCCACTGATCGAGTCCCACCTGGAGCGGGTGTGCGCGGCGATCGAGGGACGGGGCGGGCTCGGTGGGGTGGTGCTCACGCACGATCACGAGGACCACTCCGAGGCCGTGCAGGCTGTGTTGGCGCGTTTTCCCGCTCCGCTGGCAGCCGGGCGCGGCGAGGTCGACGTCAAGCTCGAGGAGGGCGTGCGGTTCGGACCGTTCTACCCGGTCGCTACCTCCGGGCATGCCATCGACCACTTCGCGCTGATCGCCGACGGCGCCTGCTTCACCGGCGACGCGGTGCTCGGCGAAGGCAGCGTCTTCATCGCTCCGCATCGCGGCTCGATGTCCCATTACATGCTCGCGCTGACACGGCTGCGGATGCGAGAAGACTTCAACGTGCTCTGTCCCGGTCACGGCCCGGTCGTGTGGGACGCTCACACTAAGCTCGAGGAATACGTCAACCACCGTCTGGACCGCGAGCACGCGCTGATGTACGCACTCGGCCAGGGCCTGCGCACCGAAAGCGAGCTGCTCGACGCGGTTTGGCCGGAAGTGTCGGAGTCGATGCGCCCGCTCGCGAGCGTCACGCTGGCTGCGCACCTGGACAAGCTCGACGATGAGCAGGTCCTGCCCCAGGGTGTGCAGCGCCCGACGTTCGATAGCTTCGACTGGTGAGTCCGCCCGCCCCCGCCCCCGACTCGAGCGCCGGGCGGGCGCCGGCGGGCGCCGCGCCCAGACAGACTCCGGCGGGCGTCGCCGCGTCGAGTGCGACGGCGGTGCACAAGTTCATGCCGGCCGGTACCTCGTCCGGCTCCCCGTTTCCGCCGATCGCCGACTACGGCTTTCTGTCGGACTGCCATACCGGCGCGCTGGTCTCCTCCGACGGCTCGATCGAGTGGATGTGTGTGCCGTACTTCGACTCGCCGTCGGTGTTCGGCGCGCTGCTCGATCGCGGAGCCGGCAGCTGGCGCGTCGGGCCCTACGGCTTGTACGTGCCGGCCGGGCGGCGCTACATCCCGGGCACGAACATGATCGAGACGACGTGGATGACGCCGCAGGGATGGATTCGCGTGGTCGACGCACTGGCGATGGGCGAATGGCACGACAACGAGCACGGCTCCAGCCACACCCGCCCGCCGACGGACTTCGACGCCGACCATCTGCTCGTGCGCATGATCGAATGCGTGCAGGGCCAGGTGCAGGTCGAGATCCTGTGTGAGCCGATGCTCGACTACGGTGCCACTCCGGCTGAGTGGCGCAAGGTCGAGCTCGACTCGGATGCGCAGAACCCGCCTGACGCGCACGACGCGATGGCGATGGACGCCTCCGACGGCCGCACGATGTTCAGGCTGTTCAGCGACATCCGCATGGGCATCGAGGGCAATCGCACGCACGGGCGCCACACGATGACCGAGGGCGAGAAACGCTTCTGCGCGATCTCCTGGACGGAGTCGCGCGGGGGCCCGCACACGGCCGAGGAAGCGGAGCAGATACTCGAGCGGACCGGCCACTTCTGGCGCGGCTGGCTGGCCGAAGGCACCTATCCCGACCATCCATGGCGTCGTCATCTGCAGCGCTCGGCGCTGGTGCTGAAGGGACTGACGTTCATGCCCACCGGTGCGCTGGTCGCCTCGCCGACCACCTCGCTGCCCGAGACGCCTGGCGGCGAACGCAACTGGGACTACCGCTACTGCTGGATGCGCGACGCCTCGTTCACGCTGTGGGCGTTGCACGCGCTCGGCCTGGACTGGGAGGCCGACGACTTCATCGAGTACGTCGCGGAAGTCCCGCGCAACGAGGACGGTTCGCTGCAGATCATGTACGGGGTGAGAGGTGATAAAGACCTCGAGGAGTCGACGCTCGACCATCTCAGCGGGTACGAGGGATCGAAGCCTGTGCGCGTCGGCAACGGCGCCTACGGACAACGCCAGAACGACGTGTTCGGCGCGGTGCTCGACTCGGTCTATCTGCACTCCAAGCAGCGCGATCACATTCCCGAGCGCCTGTGGCCGGTGCTGATCGACCAGGTCCAATGCGCGGCGGCGGTGTGGAAGGAGCCCGACCAGGGGATCTGGGAGGCGCGCGGAAAGCCCCAGCACTACGTCTCCTCCAAGCTGATGTGCTGGGTCGCCATGGATCGCGGCGCGCGGCTGGCCGAACGGCGCGGCAACGAGGACCACGCCAAGGAATTCCAGGCTCTCGCCGCCGAAGTGCGCGAGGACATCCTCACGCGCGGCGTCGACTCGCGCGGCGTCTTTCGCCAGCACTACGACACCGACGCGCTGGATGCCTCGACCCTGCTCGTGCCGCTGCTGCGCTTCCTGCCACCCGATGACGAGCGCGTGATCGCCACCGTGTGCGCGATCCGCGACGAGCTGACCGAGAACGGCCTCGTGATGCGCTATCGCACCGACGAGACCGACGACGGTCTGGACGGCAAGGAGGGCACGTTTTTGATCTGCTCGTTCTGGCTGGTCTCGGCGCTGTCGGAGATCGGCGAGGACCGCGAAGCGGAACACCTCTGCGAGCGCCTGCTGGCCTACTCCTCGCCGCTGGAGCTCTACGGCGAGGAGCTCGAGGCCTCCAGCGGTCGCCACCTCGGTAACTATCCGCAAGCGTTCACGCACCTGGCGCTGATCAACGCCGTGACGCACATCGTCGCCGCTCAGCAGGCTTGAGGCCCGCATTCACGGGGTGCGACCGGCCGCAAGTCTGAGCGGGCGTCAGTAGCCGGGATCGCCCGGCATCAGCACGCGGGCGGAGTCGCCCTCGACGATCACCTTGGGCAGCACCGGTTCGATCACGAGGTCGCGCGCGTGTGTGAGCAGCGCCTGCACCGAGGAGAACGGAAGGAGCCGCTGCAGGTGCGCGATCGTCGGGAACACGAGCACGATCTCGTTCGCGGCGTGCGCGTCGAGCGCGGCCTGTGGCGAGAACCAGCCCAGGTCCACGCACTCTTCGCCGTCGACGCGCGGCTCCTGTCCGGCGGGCAGGGAGGCGAGGAAGAAGTGGGTATCGAAACGGATGCGGACCTCGGCGGGGGTGATCCAACGCGAGAACGGGACCAGCACGCCAGGATCGTCCAGAACGATTGCGGCCTCCTCGCGCAGCTCCCGGATCGCGGCCACGCGAGGCGCATCCTCGCCCGTGCCGTCATCCGCGTCGACTGCCCCGCCGGGGAACACCCAGACGCCGCCCATGAACTTCGCCTCGGGCGTGCGCCGCACGAGCAGAACCTCCAGCGCGTCTGTGCCGCCGCGCAGCAAGATCACGGTCGCGGCCGGTCGCGGATGGGTCGCGACGCCTGGGTTGTACGGGTTGTGCTCCTCGCCCGGGGCGATCCGGTCCGCGGGCGAGGGCGATGGCTCGCCGGAGGATGGCTCGCGGACGGTGGGATCGTCGGGTGCCCTCGAATCCATCGTGCTCACCCTACCCGCCGGCGGGAACGGACGGTAATCTTCCGGGCATGAACGCGACCAAGACCCTGCAACGCTGGATCTGCGAGTCCTGCGGCTACATCTACGACCCCGAGGACGGCGACCCTGACGGAGGCATCCCCGCGGGGACGGCCTTCGAGGACATCCCCGATACGTGGTTCTGCCCGGTGTGCGGAGCCCGCAAGCGCGACTTCACCCTCTACGAGGACTGATTCGCTGCCGGACTGGCAGGCCCTGCTGGCGCTCGACCGCGAGCGCGTGTGGCATCCCTACGGCGGTCTGCCCGCTGCCGCACCTGAACCGCTGCCGGTCGTATCCGCGCGGGGGGTGCGCCTGCGGTTGGCGGACGGGCGCGAGCTGATCGACGGGATGGCGTCGTGGTGGTGCGCGATCCACGGCTATCGCCATCCCGCGCTGGACGAGGCCGTGCGCGAGCAGTTGGAGCGAATGGCGCACGTAATGTTCGGAGGGCTCACCCACGAGCCGGCGATCCGCCTCGTTGAGAGGCTGGTCGAGCTCTCCCCGGAGGGCCTGGAGCGCGTGTTCCTCGCCGACTCAGGTTCGGTGTCGGTGGAGGTCGCGATCAAGCTGGCGTTCCAGTACCAGCGCGCGCTGGGGCATGCGGGGCGTACGCGGCTGCTGACCGTGAGGGGCGGCTATCACGGCGATACGTTCGGCGCGATGGCCGTGTGCGATCCGATCGGCGGGATGCACAGCCTGTTCGCGGGTGTGCTCGCCGAGCACGTGTTCGCCGAGCGCCCACCGGGCGGATTCGATGCCGGTCTGGACGAGCGCTGGGCTGCGCACGTGAGCGAACTGATCGCCGCGCACGCGCACGAGCTGGCGGCAGTGATCGTCGAGCCTGTCGTACAGGGCGCGGGGGGGATGTGGGTGTACGCGCCCGAGTGTCTCGCGCTGCTGCGCTCGCTGTGTGACGAGCACGGGCTGCTGCTCGTGCTGGACGAGATCGCCACCGGGTTCGGGCGCACGGGCGCGCTGTTTGCGTGCGAGCACGCCGGCGTGACGCCGGATGTGATGTGTCTCGGCAAGGCGCTCACCGGTGGCTACATGACGCTTGCCGCGACGCTCTGCACATCCGCGGTCGCCGAGACGGTGACAGGAGGCGAAGGCGGTGGGTTGATGCACGGGCCGACGTTCATGGCCAACCCGCTCGCGTGCTCGGTCGCGCTGGCGTCGCTGGATCTGCTCGTCAATGGGGGCTGGCATGAGCGGGTGACGGCGATCGAACGGGGGTTGCGCGCGGGGCTCGAGCCCGCGCGGGAACTGCCGGGGGTCGTGGACGTGCGCGTGCTGGGCGCGATCGGAGTCGTGCAGCTCGATCGGGGCGTGGACATTCCCGCTGCGACGGCGATCGCAGTGGAGCGCGGGGTTTGGCTGCGCCCGTTTCGCGACCTGATCTACACGATGCCGCCGTATTTGATTGGCGAGGAGGATCTCGCGCGTGTGACAGAGGTGATGGTGGTGGCGGCGGCTGACCAACGCTGAAGTTGTGGAACCCCGTTCGGTGATTGGCTAGACTGAGACGTGGCTAGTGCGCTTATCGCTCCGGCATAGGTGCCTCCGAGGAGCCCGGGTGACCGGGCTTCCTCCGGTTAAGTAAGTCCCTGACGGTCGCCGAGGTCGTCTTCACTGCGACCGCCAGGGCGCCCCGCTACCTCGTAAGCCGGTCAATGACCAGCGCGGAGATGAGCAGTGCGATGGCTAGTGCTGTGATCGCTCCGAACATAGGAACCTCCTTTCTCCGGGGGTACGACCCCGGAACCCACCGGGCGGGAAGTTCACGGCAACGTCATTCGACCAGCCATACGTCGATGCTAAGCGTCGCTTGGGATGAAACTCTCGGGGCACCAGCGCTGCCAAGGGAGAGCACTGCCTGCTCGCGCGAGGTGGACCCCGGAGGGACTCGGCACGTGGGCTAGACCCGCGACTTCGATCTCCCCGAGCCGTGAGATCGTCTCGCGATTGGAGCGTTCCAGCTCGCCCGGCGCCTCGGGCCACGGGGTAAGCACGACCGCGCGCACGTCCAAATCCGCCGCCCGTGCCGACTCGATGCTCAGCAACGTGTGGTTGATCGTGCCGAGCCCCGGACTCGCCGCGATCACGACGGGCAGCCCAAGCGCGGTGGCGAGATCGCGCACGGTGAACTCGTCGGTGAGCGGTACAAGCAGGCCGCCGACGCCCTCAACGATCAGAATGTCTTCACTGGGGTTCTTGCCGGTTCCGGCCGCGCGGGCGCGCGCGATCAGGTCTGCCGGGTCGATCGTCGCGCCCGCGAGCGAAGCCGCGAGGTGGGGGGAGACGGCCGGGCCGTAGCGCAGCGGCGCCACCTCCTCGGGTGTCATGCCCGCGATGCCCGCGAGCAGCTCATGGTCCGGCGGCCATCTGGTATCCGAGGGCTCGTCCAGGCCGGTCACGACCGGCTTGTGCGCGCACACCCGCACCCCGGCTGC
The DNA here is from genome assembly GCA_963708315.1 of uncultured Solirubrobacterales bacterium. GTDB lineage: Bacteria > Actinomycetota > Thermoleophilia > Solirubrobacterales > Solirubrobacteraceae > Palsa-744. The sequence continues at coordinate 728,487 of OY970204.1, forward strand.
GGACATCGCGGCGAGCAGTGCCGCGCTCACGACGGTCTTGCCGACGCCGGTGCCGGTGCCGGTGACGAACAGTCCGCGCATCCGGGCACTCCGGTTCCAGCCAGAGCGGCTAGGCCGCGCGGTGCACAACGAGGTCGCGCTCGCCATCGAACGGGGCCTTGATCGGCGAGGCGTGTCTTGAGGGTGAGCGCGACGAGGTGACGGTCGGCGTCAGCGTCGCGACAGGTTGCCGCGGTGCGTCTGTCTCGACCGTGCGTCCTGAGGTGCGCGTCGCTTGCGGGGCGCTCATCCTCAGGTCGAGTCCCAGCTCGCGTGCCGCCGCACCGATGACGTGCGCTGCCTCGCGTAGCTCCTCGGAGGTATGGCTGGCCATCACCGCCAGTCGCAGTCGCGACGTACCCGGGGCGACCGTGGGGGGGCGGATCGCCTGGGCGAACACGCCGCGCGTCAGCGCCGCCTCGCACAGGTTGACCGCGTCGCGCTCATCGCCGACGATCACCGGGACGATGTGCATCTCGGCATCCTCGACCGCGACGCCCTCGGCGTGCAGCGCACGGCGCAGGACGCGCGCGTTGGAGCGCAGCCGCTGCACGCGATGAGGGCGCTCTTCCAGGAGCTCCAGCGCCGCCAGCGCGCCCGCGATGGCAGGCGGCGGCGGGGCGGTCGAGAAGATCAGCGGACGCGCGGTGTTAATCAGGTAGCGGATCGTCTCGCGGCGCGCGCATGCGTACGCCCCGTAGGAGCCGAGCGCCTTGCCGAGGGTGCCGATCACGATGTCGACCTCACCCTCCAGCTCGGCCTGTGCGATCGCGCCCCTTCCTCCCGGGCCGAGTACCCCCGTGGCGTGCGCCTCGTCGACGATCGTGCGCGCGCCATGCTCCCGCGCCAGTTCGACGAGCTCTACCAGGGGAGCGACGTCGCCGTCCATCGAGAACACCGAGTCGGTGACGATCAGCCGACGACCGGTGCTGCGGTGACGGCGGATCAGCCTGTCGAGATGGTCCATATCGCCGTGTCCGTACACGACCACCTCCGCGCGCGAGAGCCTGCATCCGTCCACGATCGAGGCGTGATTCAGCTCGTCGGAGAACACCACGTCGCCCCGCCCCGCCAGTGCTCCGATCGCGCCCGCGTTAGCCAGGTAGCCCGAGCCGAACAGGACGCACTCCTCGCTGCGCTCGAACGCGGCCAGGCGTTGCTCCAAACGGCGGTGAATGGTCATCGTGCCCGACACCAACCGCGACGCGCCCGCGCCCACTCCCCAGCGCATCGCCGCTTCAGCCGCCGCCTCGCGCACGCGCGGATGGTCGGCGAGACCAAGGTAGTTGTTCGAGCACAGCAGTAGTACGGGCTTGCCATCGAGCAGCACTCGCGGTCCCTGCGGTCCGCTCACCATCCGCAGGTGCCTGTCGAGTCCGCGCCGCTCCAGTTCCTGCAGGCGCTGCTCGATCTCGTTCATCGATCCGTCCGTGGTCTCAGCCGACCGGCACCTTATTTGGCGCGCCGTCGGGACGAGGCGGTACCGAGCGCTTGGCCTTGAACCGCAATTGCGTCGAAGGGTCCCATAGACGCACCGTCAGACCAGGGCCGTTGGAGCTCTCGCCATCGCCATCCGTGCCGCCGGCTTGAGCGGGGGCGATCTGTTCGAGTAGGTCCTCCACCACATCTGGTGTCTCCCCATCCAACCAGCCCGAGCGATTGTCCGGGCGAGGATTCACACCATTGTCCGGCTGGCGCGCCACGTTCAGTCCCAGCTCCTCGAACATCGCCCTGTCTTCCTCGGGCTCGGAGCCGAGCGTCGTCAGAAAATTGCCCATCATCACGCCGTTCAGACCGGCCTTCACCGCGAGCGGCTGCAACTCGCCGAGGTTCTCCACGCGTCCTCCGCACAGCCTGAACAGCGCTTCCGGGAGGATCAGGCGGAAGATCGCGATCCACTTGACCGCCTCCCACGGATCGATCGGCTCGCGATCGCCGAACTTCGTTCCCGGCCTGGGATTCAACAGGTTGATCGGCACGCTCGTCGGATCGATCGCCGCCAGCTCGAACGCCATCTCCACGCGCTGGGCACGACTCTCGCCGAGATTGAGGATGCCCCCAACGCACGTCTCCAAGCCGGCCTCGCGTACGGCCTGGATCGTCCTGATACGGCCCTCGTAGCGCACCGTGCTCGACACCTCGTCGTAGTAGCTCTCGGCCGTCTCGACGTTGTGATGCACACGCTGGATACCCGCCTCGCGCAACGCCTGCGCGCGCGCCGCGGACATGTGCCCGATCGACGCACACCGCTTCAGGTTGGTCTGCTCGGCGACCATGCGCGCGCCCTCCAGGATCTTCTCGAAGTCGCGCTTGGACAGCCCCTGTCCCTGCGTGACCATGCAGAACCGGTGGGCGCCCGCCGCTTCGGCGGCCTTCGCATGTTCGAGGATCTGCTCGGGGCTCATCATCGCGTGCATCGGCGTCTCGGCCTCGGCGAACCGCGACTGCGCGCAGAACCCACAGTCCTCCGCGCACCCACCAGACTTGGCGTTGACCAGCGAGCACATATCGGTCGAGTCCTCGAACCGCTCCACGCGCGCTGCCCATGCACGCTCGATCAGCGCTTCGATCTCGGCGTGATCCTCGATCTCGCCCAGACGCAGGGCCTCCTCGCGAGTGATCAGCGGCGGCATGTCCTCACGTTATGCGCCGCCTCGGACGGGTTTATTCGCCGCGCCACTCGGGTGCGCGCCGCTGCGCGAACGCCCGCATCCCCTCGCGCATGTCGGCCGAGGCGAACGACGCGCGACGCAGCTCGATCAGCTCACGCTCCACGTCCTCCTCCAGCTGTCCCTCCGCCCGTAGCAACGCCGCGATCACGCGCTTGTTGCCCAGTTGGGCCAGCGGCGAGTTGCCCGCCAGCTCGCCCGCGAGCTCCGCCGTCACCGCCTCAAGGTCGGTCGCTGCAGCGACGCGGTTGACCAGCCCCCAGCTCAGAGCCGTCGAGGCGTCGATGTATTTGCCCAGCAGGAACAGCTCGCGCGTGTGCGCCGCGCCGATCGCGTCGATGAACCGTCGCAGCCCCGTATGCGAGTACACGAGTCCCAGCTTCGCTGGCGGCATGCCCAGTTTGATGCCCTCCTGCGCCACCCTGATGTCGCACGTCAGCGCCAGCTCCAACCCACCGCCGATCGTGTGTCCGGGCAGCGCCGCCAGCGTCGGCCAGGGAAACTCTTCCAGCGCCTCGATCGCTTCGGTGAACGGGTGCGCGACCAGGCGCTCGAGGGCCTGTTCCTCGAACTTGTCCTCGGGGATCTCGCCGATGTCATATCCGGCCGAGAACATCCCACCGGCGCCTGTCAGCACAAGACAGCGGATCGCTCCGTCCCGATCGGCGTGTTCGGCCAGCGTCGCGGTGATCGCGTCGAGGATCGGATGGTCGAGCGCGTTGCGCTTCTCCACGTTGGAGATCGTCAGTCGCACAACCCCCGGAGCGGGCTCATCCACGAGCAGCTTGCCCTCGGCGAGCTCGCGCTGATGGGGCACGGCGGACACCCCTCTATTCCAGCACGACCAGCGTGTCGCCCTCGTTCACTGCCTGACCCTCCTCGCAGCGGATCTCCGACACGGTGCCCGCGTCTTCGGCCTCGACCGGCATCTCCATCTTCATCGACTCGAGGATCGCGACCGTGTCGCCCTCCTCGATCTCATCTCCCACCTCGCACTCGACCTTCCACACAGTGCCCGTGATGTGGGCCTCCACGTCAGTCACGCCATGCGCCTCCTGGTTGCGGAGCCTCGGCGTCCAGCCCGAGACTCGATTGCCGAGAACCGCGGCGGACAATAGCCTCTGGACCCGACCCTTCCATGAACCCCGACATCCTCATCGTCGTCGCCGCCCTGGACGAGGCCGATCGCATCTCCTCCACGCTTGCCGCGCTCGCGCTCGCCTTTCCCGGGGCGCCGGTGTGGGTGGCCGACGACGGCTCGACCGACGCCACTCCCGAGATCGCTCGCTCCGCGGGCGCGACGGTGGTACGCAGTCCGCGCGTGATCGGCAAGGGCCAGGCGATGAGCGCTGGGGTACGGGCGGCGCTTGAGCGGGTGAGCGGAGACGAAGCGATCGTCGTGCTCTGCGATGGCGATCTGGGTGACTGCGCGCGCGAACTATCCGCGCTCGCGGATGCGCTGCGCCGCAGCGACGCGGATCTCGTCGTCGCCGCGTTCGCCACGCGCGTGGGCGGGGGATTCGGGTTCGCGCTCGCCTTCGCGCGCTGGGCTATCCACCGTCGCTGCGGCCTCTCCACGCGCGCGCCCATCTCCGGGCAGCGCGCGCTGCGCGCGGCGGTCACTCGCGACGTTCTCCCGTTCGCTCCCGGGTTCGGCATGGAGATCGGCATGACGATCGACGCCGTCCGCGCCGGTCACCGCGTCATCGAGGTGAATCTCAATCTCGCCCACCGCGCCACCGGTCGCACGCCCGCGGGCTTTCTCCATCGCGCCCGCCAGCTCGCTGACTTCATCCGCGCGTACTTCGCCCGTGGCTGAGTGTCATCACCGAAAGCGCTCACGCAACGCCGACAGCTGCGGTGAGCGGCGCCGAGCGCAAACAGACGAAGGGACTCAGCTTGCGGCTCACCCCACCCCACACACGCGCCAGTTAGGCTCAGCTAACCGCTCATGATTCTCGCCATCGACCAGGGGACCACCGGTACAACCTGCTTCGTCTATGACGAGCATTTTGAGCCCATCGGGCGCTCCTACCGCGAGTTTCGACAGCACTTCCCCCAGCCCGGCTGGGTCGAGCACGATCTCGCCGAACTGTGGACGGTTACGCACGCGGTGGCCGGCGAAGCGCTGGCGGACGCCGGCGACATCCGTCCCGGTGAGCTCGTCGCGGTCGCGATCGCCAACCAGCGCGAGACCGTCTGCGTGTGGGACCCGTCCACCGGCGAGCCTCTGCATCGCGCGCTCGTCTGGCAGGACCGCCGCACCACACCGCTGTGCGAGCGCCTGCGCGCCGAAGGGCACGAACCGCTCATCCGTGCGCGCACCGGCCTCGTGCTCGATCCCTACTTCTCGGCCACGAAGATCGCCTGGCTGCTGGAGCACGTCCCCGGCCTGCGCAAACGGGCGCGGGATGGCCGTGCCGTGTTCGGCACGATCGACTCCTGGCTCGCATTCAAGCTCACCGGCCAGCATCTGACGGACGCATCCAACGCCTCGCGCACGCTCCTGTATGACATCTCCGCCGGCCACTGGGACCCCGAGCTGCTCGAGCTGTTCGACATCCCGCTTCGTGCCCTGCCCGAGGTCCGTCCCAGCGCGGGCGTGTTCGCGCAGACGCTGCCCGCGGCGCTGCACGGTCACGCCGTCCCGCTCGCGGGCGTCGCCGGCGACCAGCAGGCAGCGCTGTTCGGGCAGGCCTGCGTCGATCCGGGCCTCGGCAAGAACACCTACGGCACCGGCTCGTTCGCGCTGCTGAACACGGGCTTCTCCCCGCCTGAGCCCGCTTCCGGACTGCTGGCGACCGTCGCTTGGATGATCGGCTCATCCACGACCTACGCCCTGGAGGCGTCGATCTTCGCGACCGGCGCCGCCGTGCAGTGGCTGCGCGACGGCCTGCGCATCATCGACTCCGCCGCCGACACCGAGTCTCTTGCCGCCTCGCTTGACTCCAACGAAGGTGTCTACTTCGTCCCCGCCCTCACCGGCCTGGGCTCGCCCCACTGGGACCCACATGCGCGCGGGACGATCGTCGGCCTCACCCGCGGATCGACCCGCGCCCATCTTGCGCGGGCGACTCTGGAGGCGATCGCCTACCAGACCCATGACGCCGTCCGCGCGATGGAGGCCTCTTCCGGGCAGGTTCTCGCGGAGCTGCGAGTCGACGGCGGCGCCACCGCCAACGCCTGGTTGATGCAGTTCCAGGCCGACATCCTCGGTGTGCCGGTCGTGCTCGCGGAGAATCCTGAGACGACCGCTCTAGGCGCCGCCTACCTCGCGGGCATTGGCGCCGGCCAGTGCACGATCTCCGACATCGCCGCGGCGCGGACCGAGCGCCGGCGCCATGAGCCGCGCATGCCCGCCGAAGAGCGCTCCCGACTACTGGCCGGCTGGCACGAAGCGCTGGGATGCGCGCGTAACTTCCACGCTCCTGCGACGTAGTCCGATCAGATGAGCGATCTCGCACCGATGCGCGAACAGGTCTACGCCGACCCCCGGCCGAAGGAGTACTTCGACCAGTTTCACGAGCGCGCGCGCACGCGCGAACCCAACTGGGTCTACGAGGCCACGCGCATGGTCACCTCGCTCTACGCCTACACGCTCCTGCGCGTGCGCTCGATCTCCTCCGAGAAGGTTCCCGGGCGCGGCGCCGTGATCCTCGCGCCCAACCACTTCTCGTTCATGGACCACTTCCTGATGGGCTGCTACATCCGCCGCAAGGTCCGCTTCATGGCCAAGTCGCAGCTGTTCTCGTTTCCCATGCGCTACATCTACAGCCCCGGCGGCGTGTTCCCCGTGCGTCGCGGCGCTCGCGACGAGGAGACGTTCATCACCGCCGAGACGATCCTCTCGCGCGGCGGCGCGATCACGATGTACTGCGAGGGGGGACGCTCGCGCACCGGTGAGATGGCGACTCAGGCCAAGCGCGGCATCGGTCGCCTGGCCCTGGAGACGGGCGCGCCGATTGTGCCGATCGCGATCTACGGCTCCTCGCGCATCCGCAACTGGAAGCGCCTGCGCTTTCCCCAGGTCACCGTCCAGTACGGCGACGCCTTGCGCTGGGAGCGGATCGAGAACCCGACGCGCGAGCAGCAGCAGGCCGTCGCTGATGAGATCCTCACACGGATACGTGCTCTCTACGCCGGCCTGGAGGAGCACGGTCGCAAGGGCGCGCTTCAGCGTGCACGCGCCGAGCGGAGCGCCGAAAGGGGATCGGCGGGCAGGACCGCCGTCGCCTGAGGATCGCCGCGGCGTGTTCATCGCGGCGGGGGTCGATATCTCCCGTCCCCTGGGCGATCCATCGTGCAGCCGCCGGTAGAGCGCATATCTTGACTTGCAGCCATTCCCCGAATGCACCGCGAGGAGCGACATGACCCGTTCGCTTGACATCGGCTCAGTGATCAGCCGAACGTTCAACATCTACGCCGATCAGGCATCCGTGCTGCTGCCCGCCGCGGCCGTCGTGTTCGTCGCGATCGGGGTTGTGACGGCTGTGCTGGTCGCGATCGCTCCGGTGCTCGCGATTGTCGCCGCGATCCTCAGCCTCGCCGCCACCACCCTGTTTACGGGCATGGTTGTAGAGCTGGTCGCCGACGTGCAGGACGGCCGGCGCGACGCCACCGTCGGACAGCTGCTCCAAGCGGCCACACCGGTGCTCGGGCAGCTCATCCTCGTGGGGATCGTCGCCGGCATCGGGATCGCGATCGGCTTCGTGTTGATCATCGTCCCCGGTCTGATCCTGATCACGATCTGGTCGGTCGCGGCGCCGGTCGTAGTACTCGAGAACCCCGGCGGTCTGCGCGCGCTCGGACGCAGTCGCGAGCTCGTGCGCGGCAATGGCTGGGCGGTGTTCGGCGTGATCTTCGTGCTCGTGATCGGCGTCGGCATCGTCGCCGCGATCATCGAGGCGATCGGCGACTCAGGCGGTACCGGTGTCGGCATCGTCGTCAGGATCATCGTCCAGATCCTCACGGCGCCCCTGGCGGCGCTGGCGGCCTCCGTGATCTACTTCGAGTTGCGCCCGCCCGCTTCCGGTGAGACCTTCGGAGAGTCTTCGTCTTCGCCGTCGCCGCCGTCATCACCACCGCCCGCCACAGCCTGAGCGCAACCAAATAGCCTGCGGGCGATGCCGACGGTTGCCTCTGAGTTGCTCAGCCCAGACCTGCTGAACGAGGTCTCAATCCTGGTGGTGGCCGTATCCTCGCCGGGCGCTGGTGGGAAGCCGGACGAGTCGTTTGCGCGCGCCGTAGGAGATGCGTGCGAGCAGCTCGGCTCGCGCGTGGTCTTGTACGAATACGACGGCGCCGTCGAGGAGGCTGCGATCGAGCGCGCCGTTGCGAGCGCCACCGCCGAGTCGGGCGGTCTCGACACGCTGGTCGTGGATGGCGCCGCCTCGTTTGCGTCCGGTGGTCTGCACGCGTGCCTGGAGAGCGCCTGGGACGCGACCCGCGCCGCGGTCAACCACGCGATCCTGCCTGCCGCTCGTGGCGGGCAGGTCGTCTACCTCGCGCCACCACCGGGCGCGGGCGAGCAGGCGGACGCCGCACGTGCAGGGCTGGAGAACTTGGCGCGCACGCTGTCGGTGGAGTGGGCGCGCCATGAGATCACGGTCGTGACGATCGCCCTTGGCGATACCACCGCCGCGGGCGAGGCGGCGGCGCTCACGGCCTACCTAGCCTCGCCCGCAGGGGCTTACTTCTCGGGCTGCCTGCTGGACCTGCGCGGAGTCTGAGGCCCAAACCCGTAGGAGCGCGGGCCCTGGCCCCGGCGGTCCTCAGCCCGTCATCCCCCCGAACAGTCCGCCGGTGATGTGCAGCGTCTGGCCGTGCACGTAGTTCGACCAGGGCGTGCACAGGAAGAACACGCCTCCCGCCGCCTCCTCCGGTGTGGCGGGGCGGCCGAGCGGGATCAGCATCGAGGCCATCTGGCGCATCTGCTCGGGGATGCCGAGCTGCACCTGCTCGCCGCCGATCTCCATCGTGTTCTCGTCGACCTTCGCCTGGGTCAGGCGCGTGTCGATGAAGCCGAAGGCGACCGCGTTGACGTTGACTTTGAACTGGCCCCACTCCTTGGCGATCGTCTTCGTCAGCCCCACGACGCCCGCCTTGCCGGCCGAATAGTTGGCCTGGCCGGCGTTGCCGAACGTGCCCGAGGTGGAGGAGACATTGACGATCTTGCGGAACACCTCCTTGCCTTCCTCGCGCTCCTTCTTCGCGGGCTCGCGCAGGTGCGGGGCGGCCGCGCGGATCACGCGGAAGGGGACGACCGTGTGGATGTCGATCATCGCCTGAAACTGCTCGTCGGACATCTTGTGCACCGGTGCATCGACGGTGTACCCGGCGTTGTTGACGATGATGTCGATCTTGCCGAACGCGTCGATCGCGGCCTGCACGAGCTGATCGGCGGCGCCCGGCTTGGTCAGGTCGCCCGCGAACACGGCGGTCTCCCCGGCGATCTCGCCCGAGGCCTGCTCGGCGACGTCGCCATCGAGGTCGTTGATCAGCACCTTCGCGCCCTGCTCGCTGAGCAGCTCGGCCGTCGCGCGCCCGATCCCGCGCGCCGAACCGGTGACTATCGCCGCCTTGCCGTCGAGTACTCCCATGATTTGTTCCTCGCTTCTCCTGAGTGTTGTCTTGGTCTCTGTCGTGTGTGCGCCGGGAGCCTATCCGTCCGGCGCTGCGCGCGGGCGAAAACACCGTGCGACCCGAGTGGGGCGCCCTCGTCAAGCGGGCGGGGCCTCCAGAATTCGCCCGAGGATCTCGCGCATGATCTCGTCGCTGCCGCCGCCGATCGGCCCCAGGCGCGCGTCGCGCGCGGCGCGCTCGACCCACACCTCGCGCATGTAGCCGGCGCCGCCGTGGATCTGCAGGCACTCGTCCATCAGCTCGAAGCACGCGCGCTGAGTCATCAGCTTGGCCATCGTGACCTCGCGCAGGGGTTCCTCGCCTGAGACGAAGCGGCGCAGCGCGTCGTAGGTGACGCAGCGCGCCGAGTAGGCGCTCGCGGCGAGGTCGGCGAGCTTGTGCCGGATGACCTGATGACCGGAGAGAGGGCGCCCGAACGCCTGTCGCTCGCGCGCGAACTGGGCGGTGCGCTCCCACGCCATGCGCATCGCCCCGACGGCGCCAAGCGCCATCGCCAGGCGCTCCCACTGGAAGTTGGCCATGATCAGCTTAAAGCCCCCGTGGAGCTCCCCGAGCAGCGCCTCCTCCGGGACGAACACGTCCTGGTAGGCGATCGTGGCGGTGTCCGAGGCGTGCCAGCCGAGCTTCTCGAGCTTCGCCGAGGTGACGCCCTCGCCGCGGTCGACGATGAAGAACGAGATGCCGTGATGGCCGCCCTCGGGCGTGGTCTTGGCGGCCGTGACGACGAAGTGCGCGCGCACGCCGTTGGTGATGTAGGTCTTCTCGCCGTTCAGCACCCAGCCGCCGTCCACGCGCTCGGCGGAGGTGCGCAGTCCGGCGACGTCAGAACCGGCGCCGGGCTCGGTGATGCCAAGCGCGCCGATCTTCTCGCCGCGGATCGCCGGCATGAGGTATGCCTGCTTCTGCTCCTCGGTGCCGAACTTCCAGATGGGGGGCGTGGCGATGTTGACGTGCGCGCCGATCCCTGCCGCCGTCCCGCCCGAGCCGATGCGCGCCATCTCCTCGCACATGACCGCCTCGTGCAGGTAGTCGCCGCCCTGCCCGCCCAACTCGGTCGGGTACTTCAGCCCGAGTAGTCCCTGAGCGGCGAGCTTTCCGAAGACCTCGTCGGGGAACCATTGCTCGTCCTCCCATGTCTGGGAGTGAGGCGCGAGCTCGCGGTCGATGAACCCGCGGATCGACTCGCGCAGCTCCTCATGCTCTTCTGCGAACGGCGGCTGGATCACAGGCCGTATGAGCGGCCGATGACCTCGAGCATGATCTCATCGGTCCCCGCGCCGATCCGGTTCAACCGCATGTCGCGCCACACGCGCTCGACGTTGTACTCGCGCATGTAGCCCGCGCCGCCGTGAATCTGGATGCACTCATCCGCGACTTCGCACGCCACGCGCGCGCTGTGCAGCTTCGCCATCGAGATCTCGCGCACGGGGTACTCGCCGTTCGCGAACCGCCACGCCGTCACGTACACCAGCTGGCGCGCCGACTCGATTTTGGTGGCCATCTCGGCGAACTTGTGGCGGATGACCTGGAAGTGGCCGATGGCTTTGCCGAACGCTTCGCGCTCTTTGGCGTAGGTGAGCGTGTGCTCGAAGCATTTCTGCGCGCCCGCCACGCACCCCGCGGCGCCGATCATGCGCTCGCCCTGCAGCTCCCACATGATGTGGTAGAAGCCGCGCCCTACCTCCCCGAGCACGGCCGACTCGGGCACGCGCACGTCCTGGAAGGCCAGCAGCGCCGTGTCCGAGGCGTGCATCCCCATCTTCTGCAGCTTTTTCTCGCGGATCACCCCGGGCGCGTCCATCGGCACGAGGAACAGCGTGAACCCGTCATAGCCCGCGTCCGGATCGGTCTTCGTCACGAGCACGATCACGTCCGCGCGGTGGCCGTTCGTGATGTAGGTCTTCGAGCCGTTGATCACGTATTCGTCGCCGTCCTTCACCGCCCGCGTCTTGATCCCGGCGACGTCCGAGCCCGCGTCTGGCTCGGTGATGCCCAGGCACAGGATCTTCTCGCCCTTGATCGCCGGTTCCGCCCAGGCACGCTTCTGCTCCTCGGTGCCGAACGCCAAGATCGGCGGCATCGCCATGTCGGTCTGTACGGCGATGCCCATCGACAGCCCGCCGCAGTTGGCGTTCGACATCTCCTCCGCCAGCACCATCGCGCTGAAGTAGTCCCCGCCCTGCCCGCCGTACTCCTCCGGCTTGTCCAGCCCCAGCAGCCCCAGCTCGCCCATGCGCGTGAACACCGAGTCGGGAAACGTCGTCTCCTCCCATTCCGCGGCGTGCGGCGCGAGCTCTTTGATGGCGAAGTTCTTGATCGACTCGCGCAGCTGTTCGTGCTCGTCGGTGAAGATGAAGTGCTTGCGCGCGGCCTGATGGTCGGGCTTGAGCAGGCTCTCGGCGGTGGCGGCCATTTTGGCGGGTCTCCTCGGGTCTTGGGGTCTCGGTCTTCGGGCTCGGCTGTCGTGCGCTCACGCCCGCGGCGCCCAGCGGGGGCGGCGCGCGAAGGCGTCTCGGGAAGGCTAACGCAGCGCAGTCAGAAAGTAAACAGTAGTGCTGCTTACTTTGTGCATGGACATAGGTATGCATGACTGCGCTGGAGCCCGTACCCGCGCATCTCCAAAGGTATGCTGATGGGCATGTCGCAGGAAGAAGAGCCGCGGGAGGCACTGGTAGTGGACTCCTACCGCGCCGCCTACGCCGCGACCGTGCTCACCGCAGATGAGACCCATGTGCTCGATGCCGCCGCTGCGCTGGCGGGCGATGCGATGTCGCGATCGTCCGCGGAGATGTCTGACTGAGTGCCACGCTCGTGAGGGCTGGACGTGTAAGGCGCAGACGGTTGGTGGGCGCTCTCGGTGGTTAGGATGGCCCAGTGGCCGACCCGGTCCTTTACGAACTCGCCGACGGTGTGGCGACGATCACGCTCAACGAGCCCGACACTCGCAATGCGCTGTCCGCAGAGCTGCTGGCGGGGCTGATCGAGGCGTTCGGGCGCGCCGAGGCCGACGATGACGCGCGTTGTGTGGTGCTCTGCTCTTCGCATGAGCGCACCTTCTCCTCGGGCGCCAACCTCGGCGGCTTCGCGGGAGACGCGGTGCTTGTGCACAAGCACTTCGCCTCCGAGCGCTTCGTATCGCTGTTTCGGCTGATCGGCTCGCTGAGCAAGCCCACGCTCTGCGCCGTGCGCGGGCATGTCCTTGCCGGTGCGCTCGGGATCGCGCTGGCGTGCGACCTGATCGTCGCCTCCGAGGAGGCCACCTTCGGCACGCCCGAGATTAACGTCGGCACCTTTCCGTTCATGATCATGGCGCTGATCTACCGCAACGTCCCGCGTAAGAAGGCCACCGAGCTGCTGCTGCTGGGAGAGCGCTGGAGTGCGCAGGAAGCGCTCGCTGTCGGGATTGTCAACAAGGTCGTCCCGGCCGAGGAGTTCGACGCCGCGGTGGCCGAGTGGGCGGGGAAGCTCGCGTCCAAGTCACCCGTGATCATGCGCCTGGGCAAGGAAGCGATGCGGCGGCAAATGGACATGCCTCTGGACGACGCGCTCGACTATCTACGCGCACAGCTCTCACTTGCCGTCTCGACCGAGGACATCGTCGAGGGGGTCACCGCGTTCTTCGAGAAGCGCGAGCCTGTTTGGAAAGGGCGCTGACTGCAGTCTGCCCCCGAAGTGGTGAGTAGTTTCAAGGCGTGGAGCATTTCAGCCCGACTCTCGGTCAAACCCCAATGCTTGAGGAGCTTGTCTACGCGGCGGCGGGACAGGCGCTCGATCGGCAGGGCACTGCACTATCCGATCTTCGCAATCGCACGAGTACGCTCATCGCTGCCGCAACCTTGTCGGTGAGCTTCTTTGGTGCCGCCGCGATTGGTCGCAACGCGCCGGTCTGGGCGGTCGTCCTGGCGATGGCCGCTTTCCTTTTGACCGGGGTGCTTGCGGGTTGGGTGTTGTGGCCTGCGAGGGTCCTATTCGCGGTCGATGCTGATCGGATGTACGAGGAACTGGTTCCTGATCGGGAGAACCCGGCGATCTACCTCCTGCGAGCTGCCTATGGTCTGCGCGACGCATATCTTGAGAACGAGGAGGTGATCGAGCGGCGCGAGATCATCTTCAGGCTGGCGCTGGCATCGCTTGGAGCAGAGACAATGCTGTGGGCGTTTGCGCTGGCGCTCGCGCTAACCTAGCTGCGATGTCTGACAAGCCCACATCAGCACCCAAGCCTGTCCCGGCATCAGGCCAGATCAGGCCAATGTCACTCGACGTGTTCATTCCCGAGAATCATAAAGCGGGTAAGAGCACCAACAAGTAGCACCAAGTAAAGTAAGCAGTAGGACTGTTTACTTTCTGCGAGGCCCGGATCCGGTTAGGATTGCCCGATGGCCGCCTCCTCAACCGAGTCCAGCCTGCTGCGCCCCTTGGTCGAGGACCTCGAAGCCCGCCGCGCGCGGATCAGGCTCGGCGGGGGGCAGGAGAAGATCGACCGTCAGCACGAGAAGGGCGCCCTGACCGCGCGCGAGCGTGTGGCGCTGCTCGTGGACGAGGGCACGTTCGTGGAGCTCGGCATCCACGGGCGCCCGCACTCCTCCCAGCGCGCGATGGACGGCGTGGACGCGCCCGCCGACGGCGTGATCACCGGCTACGGCAAGGTGGACGACCGCCTGACGGCGGTGTGCGCCTACGACTTCACGGTGATGGCCGGCTCGATGGGGATGACCGGCGAGTTCAAGGTCACGCGCCTGCGCGAGCTGGCCCTGACCAAGCGCATTCCGTTTGTGTGGCTGCTCGACTCCGCCGGCGCCCGCGTGCAGGAGGCCGCCGGGGCGATGTTCGCCGGCTCCGGGCATCTGTTCCGCGAGGAGGTGATCATGAGCGGCGTGATCCCGCAGGTCGCCGCGCTGCTGGGTCCGTGTGCCGCCGGCACCGCCTACATCCCGGGCTTGGCCGACTTCGTGCCGATGGTCAAGGGGCGGGGCTCGATGGCGCTTGCCGGCCCGCATCTCGTGCGCGCGGCCGTCGGCGAGGACGTCACCCAGGAGGAACTGGGCGGCTCGCGCGTGCACTGCCGCAAGTCCGGCGTCGGGGACATGGAGGTGGCCTCCGACGAGGAGTGCATCGAACGCGTCAAGGAGTACCTCTCCTACATGCCCCAGCACTGCGAGACACCGCCGCCCGTACGCGCGGTCTCCGATCCGATCGAGCGCCGCGAGGAGTCGCTGCTGGACGTGCTGCCGCCGTCCAATCGCACGCCCTATGACATGTACGAGGTGATCCGCGCGATCGTCGACGACGGTGAGTATCTCGACATCAAGGGCCAGTGGGCGAAGACGATCATCACCTGCTTCGCGCGCTTCGGCGGGCGCCCGGCGGGGATCGTCGCCAACCAGCCCAAGCAGCTGGGGGGCATCCTCGACAATGACTCTGCCGACAAGGCCGCGCGGTTCGTGAACCTGTGCAACGCCTTCGGCATCCCGCTCATATTCGTCCAGGACGTCCCCGGGTTCATGGTCGGCACGAAGGTCGAGGCCGCCGGCATCATCCGCCACGGCGCCAAGATGCTCTACGCGGTCGCCAACGCCACCGTGCCGAAGATCACGGTCATCACGCGCAAGGCCTACGGCGCGGGCTACTACGTGATGAACGGCCGCGCCTACGAGCCCGACCTGATCGTCGCCTGGCCGAGCGCCGAGATCAGCGTGATGGGCGCCGAGGGGGTCGTGGAGATCGCCTTCCGCAAACAGGTCGAAGAGGCCGAGAACCCCGAGGCCAAGCGCGCCGAGCTGATCGAAGGGTTCCGCAAGATGTTCGACGTCTACATCGCCGCGGGCAACGACCTGATCGACGACGTCATCGACCCGCGCGAGACCCGCCCGACGATCTGCCGGGCGCTTGAGATGTCCGCGGGCAAGCGCGTCGAGCGGCCCTGGAAGCGGCATGGAGTGGTTCCCGTATGAGCGTCGATGACCCCGTAGTCCTCACCTGTGCCATCTCCGGCGTGCTAGCCAACCGCGAGCAGTGCCCCGCGATTCCGTATACCCCCGCCGAGTACGCCGCCGAGGCGCGGCGGATCGTGGACGAGGGCGGCGTGATGATTCACATCCACGCGCGCAAACCCGACGGCTCGCCGAGCTTCGAGGTCGAGGACTACCGCGCGATCTCGCAAGCGATCCGCGCCGAGGTGGGGGACGCCGCGATCATCAACTTCTCGACCGGCGCCGTGGGCGTCTCGGTGCAGAAGCGCGTGGACTACCTGCGCGAGTGTCGTCCGGAAGTCGCCGCGCTGAACATGGGCTCGATGAACTACGCCAAGTACTCGCGCTCGCGCAAAGACTTCGTCTTCAAGATGGTCTTCGCCAACCCCTTCGAGGAGATCGTCGCGCTGCTGGAGGCGATGAACGAGCTGGGCATCAAACCCGAGCACGAGTGCTTCGACATCGGTCACGTCGGCTCGCTGGAGCCGCTGATCGACATGGGTGTGCTGCATCCGCCGCTGCACGTCGACTGCATCATGGGCGTCACCGGCGGCATCCCCCCGAGCGCGCGCAACCTCGCGGCGATGGTCGACAACATTCCCGGTGGGGGTAGGGATGGCGGGGCGGGCGGGCACAAGTCCCACTGGGGCGTGATCGGCATCTCCCGGCAGCAGTGGCTGCTCGTCGCCGCCGCCCTGACCCTCGGCGGTTCCGTGCGAGTGGGCCTAGAGGACAACCTGTATCTGCCCAATGGCGAGATGGCCTCCTCCAACGGTGAGCTGATCGCCCAGGCGCGGCGCATGGCCGAAGAGGTCGGCCGCCGGCCCGCGACCGTTGCGCAGGCGCGCGCGATGCTGGGGATCAAGTCCCGCGAGGGAGTGGGTGCCGCGTCATGAGCCTGCCACTGGAGGGTGTTCGCGTGCTCGACCTCTCGCGCCTGTTGCCGGGCGGGTTCTGCTCGCTCTTGCTGGCGGACTTCGGGGCAGACGTACTCAAGGTCGAGGACACGGGCATGGGCGACTACATCCGCTGGTCTCCGCCCTACGTAGAGGGCGCGGAGGACAGCGCCAAGTCCGCGCTGTTCCTGTCGCTCAACCGCAACAAGCGCTCGATCCGCCTCGATCTGAAGAACGAGCGCGGCCGCGAGGCGCTGCTGGCGCTCGTACGCCAGCACGACGTCGTGCTCGAGTCCTTTCGTCCTGGCGTGCTCGACCGCCTCGGCGTCGGCTACGAGCGCATGCGCGAGGTCAACTCCGGGATCGTCTACTGCGCGATCTCCGGCTACGGTCAGACAGGCCCCAAGCGCGAGGCCGCAGGGCACGACATGAACTACCTCGGCCTGATCGGGCTGCTCGGCCTCACCGGCGAGGCCGGCGGCGGGGTAGGCGGGGGTCCCATTCAATCGGCCGGGCAGATCGCCGACCTCGGCGGCGGCTCCCTGATGGCCGCCTTCGGGATCATGGCCGCCCTGCACGAGCGCGACGGCGCCCCCGCGCGCGGCGAGCGTCCGGCGCGGCCCGGCTCGGGGGAGGGGCAGATCGTTGACGTCTCGATGGCCGACGGGGCGCTCTCCTGGCTGGCGATGGTCGCCGGGGCCTACTTTGCCGATGGGACTGTTCCCCATCGCGGTCAATTGCCGCTGGCGGGCTCGCTGATCTGCTATCGCCCGTACGAGTGCGCCGACGGCTGGGTCACGCTGGGGGCGCTGGAGCCGAAGTTCTGGCAGGCGTTCTGTCGTGGCGTCGAGCGCGAGGATCTGATCGAGCGCCAGTTCGAGTCCCCGGGCTCCGAGGCTCACGCCGAGGTGCAGGCGATCTTCCGCGCTCGCGCACGCGCCGAGTGGGAGGAGTTCGCGCGCACGCACGACTGCTGCCTTGAGCCCGTCCTCGACCTCGACGAGGCGCTCGAATCCAAGCTCGTGCAAGCACGCGAGATGGTCGTCGAGATCGACCAGCCCGGCGCGGCGCAGGCGGTGCGCCAGCTCGGCATCCCCGTCAAGCTCAACCGCACGCCCGGCGATCACCGGCGCCTGCCCGGACCCGCGCTGGGTGAGCACACCGCGCAGGCGCTGAGCGAGGCCGGCTACACCGACGAGCAGATCGCCGAGCTGCTCGAGTGCGGCGCGGTCGCGGGGCCCGCGCAGTCCACGCCGCAGGCGACGTTCCGGGCGTGAGTGGAGCCGGCGATCGTGGCCGCCTCCACTCCCATCCGCGGTGAGCGCTCCTCCAGCGGCGGCGCGCCCGAGCCGGAACTGCTGAAGATCGGCGAACTGGCCGAGCGCGCCGGTGTCAGCCCTGGCACGGTCAGGCATTACCTGCGTGAGGGCCTCTTGCCGGCGCCCGTGAAGACGAGCCGCAACATGGCCTGGTATCCGGCCGACAATGTTGAACGGATAGCGCTGATCAGGCGCCTGCAGGAGGAGCGGTTCATGCCGCTGCGCGTGATCCGCACGATGCTCGACTCCGAGCCCGAGCGCGTACGCGCCCTGATCGAGTCCGAGGATCGCATCCTCGAGCGTGCGCTTGCCAGCGCCGAGCAGCGCGGCGGCGGGCGCCGCGTGCCGGCCAAGGAGATCCGCGAGCGCTATGACATTCCCCAGAACGTGCTCGCCCGACTAGGCGAGATCGGCGTGCTGACGCCCTCCAGCCGCGGTTATGGCCCCGACGACGTGCAGATCGTCGAGGCGATCAGCCGCTTCCGCGCCGGCGGCTACGACGAGGCGCTCGGGTTTACCGTTTACGACACCATCCGCTACCGCGAGGCGCTGGAACCGCTGGTGCAGGAGGAGGTCCGCGCGCTGCTCGACCGTCTCGCCGGCGAGGTCGAGGTGGAGCGCGCGCACGAGATCATCGAGGCGGGCGCCGAGCCCCTGCGCGAGCTGATCGGGGCGATCCACTCCAAGCTCCTGCTCGCCGAGCTCGCGCGTCAGCGCGGGCGGTGAGTTCCCGCGGCAAGCGCCGACCGGCTCTCTGCTCCCTGCAGCTACCAGCGCGCGCGATGGTGCTCCATGACCCCGATCCCGCCCTTCAGATGGACACCACCGGGCAGCGTGCCGCTGAAGGCGCCGAACGGCGCCGTGTAGTCGCTGCGCACGACCAGCAGATTCTCGCTGCGCCGGCGCACGGCCTCCGCGGTGAAGCTCAACCGCGAGCCATCGTCGGGGTCCCGGGCGGCTATCTCGCTGAGGTCCGCGGCGAAATACACCGGCTGCGTCTCGCTCGGCACGCCATCCACCCACACCGCGCGCTCACTGCCGGTCGGTGGGTCGTTGACGCCTGCCACCAGATTCCATGCGAGCTCAGCGCCGTCCTCGCCCGTGCCCACCCCGGCACTCCACCACCACTCGGTCTCGCGGGGGTGATATCCGACCGTGTCGTCAATCACTGCCAGTGCCTCGATTGCCCGTGGTGAGCCGCCTGGGAGCGTGAGCGTCCCGTGCGTGCGCACGCCGGCCTGCTTACGCGTCCACACTTCGCCCACGCCGAGGGTTTCCTCGCCTGTATCGGGCGGATCTGCCTCGACTGCGGATGTCTTGCCGCCCTCGTCGCTCACGTCGGCGCCGTGGGCACACCGTGCCTCGATGCCGCCGCCTTCCTGCAACGTCAGATCGAGCCCCACGCCCCTATCGCGGATGCTCATTCGTCCCTGTGGCAGTTCGACGGTTGCGCCCCGACGCAGGAGCATGCGCGTGCGCTCCCGCAGGCGTCCGTCCTCGCGTGTGTATATCGCCCAGAATGACTGCCTCGCCGGACCGACCTGCACGAGCGCTGCACACGCCATCAGCTCCTCGCAGAACACCCCCACATATCGCCACCGCTTCCGCGGTCGGCCGCCCCGCAGTAGCGGCAGGCGGCCATCGCCGGCGCTCGCCCCTCCTCGCTCTGGAGCTATGCTTGTGGATGTTGACTGACTAGTCAATCTATTTCCGTGGGTTGGGCTCGGCTCGCGAAGGGGAGTGCACACATGCAGGCAGCGGCCGTCCAGATGAACTCCACCGCCGACTTCGGCGCAAACCTCGCTACCGCCGATCGTCTCACACGCGCCGCCGCCGCGGATGGCGCTCAGCTGATCGTGCTGCCGGAGAAGTGGACGGCGATGGGCTCCGAGGAGGAGTTGCGCGCGTGCGCGCAACTCCTCGACGGACGCGCCGTCTCCTGGGCTCGCGACACCGCCGCCGAACTGCATGTGGACCTCGTCGCCGGGTCGTTCCTGGAGCGCATCCCCGGCGAGGACAGGTTCGCCAACACGTGTGTGCACGTCTCCTCCTCGGGCGGCGTATGCGCCGTGTATCGCAAGCTGCACATGTTCGACGTCAGCATCGACGGACGCTCCTACCGCGAGTCCGACATCGAGCTCCCCGGCGAGGAGATCGTGCTCAGCCAGACCACATCCGCTGAGACCGGGTCCGACGAGGCCGGCGTCGCCGGCCTCGGGCTGGGTCTGGCGATCTGCTACGACCTGCGCTTCCCCGAGCTGTTTCGCATCCTCACCGTCGGCGGCGCACGGATCCTCGCGCTGCCGTCGGCCTTCACCCTGCCGACCACCCGCGATCACTGGGAAGTGCTCGTTCGCGCTCGCGCGATCGAGAACCAGGCGTTCGTCATCGCCGCCAACCAGGTCGGACCCCATCCTGGCGGCCTGCGCTCGGGTGGACGCTCGATGATCGTCGATCCCTGGGGTGTCGTGCTCGCCCAGGCCCCCGACGGCGAGCATCACATTCTCGCCGAGCTCGATCTGGAGCGTCAGGCGGAGATCCGCGAGCAGCTGCCCGCACTCGCACATCGCCGCCCGGAGGCGTACGACTGGTGAGCGCCACCCGAGCAAAAACCGCCGCCGACAAGCGCCGCGCGATCCTCGACGCGGGCGTGCGGGTGTTCGCGCGCCAGGGCTTTCACGCCTGCCGCGTCGCCGACATCGCCGACGAGGCGGGTGTCGCCTACGGGCTCGTTTACCACTACTTCGCCTCCAAGGACGAGATCCTCGACACGCTTTTCCTCGAGCGCTGGGCGATCATGCTCGAGACGATCCGCCACGTCGACTCAGAGGCGATCCCCGCGCGCGAGAAGCTCGCGGCGATCGCTTCATTCATCATCGACTCCTACACCCACGACCCCGACCTGATGAAGGTCATCATCGTCGAGGTCACGCGCGCGGCTAACTCGTTCGGACAGACCCACCTCGCCCAGATTCGCCAAGCGTTCACGCTGATCGCAGAGATCGTGACCAAGGCGCAGGCCGACGGGGAGTTCAAGTCGCAGATCACGGCCGAGTTCGCGGCGATCGCCTTTTACGGCGCGATCGAGCAGGTGCTGACCGGCTGGATCTTCGGCCTGTTGCCACGCGGAGAGGAGCACTACGAGCAGGCTAAGCGGCTCGTCGTCGAGACCATCTGCGGCGGACTCGACGCGCCTGGTGGGGGCGCGTCGTCTTGAGGAGAGCCGGCCCGCGAGGAACGTCATTGTGGGGCGTGTCGTCTCGGGGCAATAGACTGCCATAGCGATATGGAGAACGACCTGATCAAGCGCCTGATGTGGTCCGGCCTGCTGGCCGGAATTGGCGCGCTGTCGAGCATCGTCGCCCATCGCATCGCCACGCGTGTGTGGACGAGACTGTTCGACGAGGAGCCGCCCGAGTGAGCGCTTCGCCCGGTGCCGGCGAGTCAGGCTCTGGTGGACAGGGCCCCCACGGGCCCGGTGGCACGGGTTCGCCGCGCGGGGATGCGTCGAAGGGCATCGCGAGCGCGATCACCGAGGTATCCGAGCGCGCGACCCTGCTGGTCCGCGAGGAGATCGAGCTCGCTAAGGCGGAGATCGCCGAGAAGGCCACCAGGCTCGCCAAGGGCGCCGTCGTGGGCGTCGCCGCAGGGATCTTCTTCATTACGGCCCTGTTCTTCGTGCTGATCGGCTGTGCCTGGCTGCTCTACTACTACCTGCCGATCGGCAACCAGTTCACTTACTTCTGGGGCTTCTTCGCGATGGCTCTGATCCTCGTGATCCTCGGCCTCATAGCCGGTCTGATCGCCGCCCGCGCGGTTAAACGGGGTGCCCCCCCGACGCCGGACATGGCGATCGAGGAGGCACGTCGCATCCGCGACACCGTCTCCTCGTCGGGCGCTCCCGTCGGCTCGGGCACCGCTGCGGGGCGGGGTATGACTGCGGCGTCCACCGCACCCGGCACGACCGGATCGCCGGTTTCCGCGCCCACCACCACCACACCCGCCCCCTCCTATGGCGCCGCCGCGCCGCACGCCGTCGACCCGTCCGCATCCAGCGGCGGAGAGGGAGCCACCGCCTGATGCCCCAGCGCTCGCCCGCCGAGATCCGCGACTCGATCGAGGCCAATCGCAACGAGCTTGCCGTCTCGATCGTGCAGCTGCGCGGCGAGGTCGCCTACCTGACCGACTGGCGCGGCCATCTGGAGCGCCACCGCAGCGAGGTCACCGCCGCGGCCGCCGTCGTCGGACTGATGCTCGGCGCGCGGATGTTGCGCCGTCGCCGGCGCCGGCGACGCTGATCAGCTCAGCAGCGCCCGCGGCACCGCGCCCACGCCGATCAAGCCGGGGCCGGTGTAGGTGCCGATCACCGGCCCGACCTCCGAGGTGAACACCGGCTCGGAGTCGAATATCTCGCGGCAGCGCTCGATCAGTCGCTCGGCCTGCTCGGTCGCCTGAATGTGTTGCACCACCCATCCGTCCGCCCCTTCATCGTGCAACTGCTGGGCGTACTGCACCATCCGCTCGAATGCCCGGCCCGCGGTGCGCACGCGCTCGACGGGGACGATTTCGTACTCCATCGACAGGATCGGCTTGATCCGCAACGTCCCGCCCAGCCACGCCTGTGCCTTGCCCACGCGCCCGCCTCGGCGCAGGTACTCCAGTGTGTCCAGGCAGAACCAGATCTTCAACGCGCGACGTGCCTCGCGAACCCGCTCAGCTACGGCGTCTCGATCCGCTCCTGCCCGGGCGGCGGCGCAGGCCGCCAGGACCAGCAGCCCCATCCCGCCGCACGCGGTTTCGCCGTCGATCACCTCGACTCGCTCGCCAAGCCCGCGCTCGCTGAGCAGCCCGTGCGCCTGCCTGGCGGCCTCACACGTCCCCGAGATGCCCCCGGCGAGATGGATCGAGACGATGTCTCTGCCCTGCTCAAGCAGCGGCTCCCAGACGGCCAGAAAGTCGCCGATCGAGGGTTGCGAGGTCGTGGGCAGCTCGGAGTCTGACGCCAGACGCTTGTAGAAGGCGTCGAACCCGTCCATCTCCAGCTCGCGCTCGGGCTGACCCTGCCAGCCGACGTACAGACTGACCTGGTGGATGCCCTGCTCGTCCGCGAGCTCGCGCGGCAGGTAGTGCGTGCTGTCGGTAGCTACCGCGACGGACTCAGGCATCCCTCGACGGACGCTATCGCAACGGCCGACCCTTACGGAACCTCACAGCAAGCTCCGCCGGGTGTGCACTCCGACGCGCGCGTCGTGAGATTCAGCCGAGCCGATTTTCGATCTGCGTCAAACCGGGCGCGACCGCTTCGGCCTCGTCCTCCAACTCCGCCGCATCCGCCTCGACGCCGAGCGTCTGCGCCAGCTCGCCGGACTCGTACATCTCCATCACGATGTCGCACCCACCCACTAGCTCGCCCTTGACGAACAGCTGTGGGATTGTCGGCCACTGGGAGATCGCCGACAGCTCTTCGCGTATGCGTGGATCCGGCAGCACGTCCACGGCCGCGAATGGAGCCTCCAGGGCCTGCAGCGCCGCCACCGTGCGCGCCGAAAAGCCACATGCGGGCGCATCCGGCGTCCCCTTCATGAACAAGATCGTCTCGTGCTCGGAGATCGCCTGTGCGATCGCCTCGCGAATCTCGGTGTTCTGCTCGGTGTCTGACATGGCTGGCTCCTGGCTATTCATTGGGGGCTTTGGGTCTTCAGCGACAGTGCGTGTATGGGGCCGCCGATCTCCGTGCCGAACACGTCGTAGACGAGCCTGTGCTGCTCGATGCGACTGCGACCCGCAAACGCCGCCGCGGTGACGGTCGCTTTGAAGTGATCGCCACCGCCCGTCCAGTCCTCGACCTCGGCCCTCGCTCCCGGAATCGCGGCCTCGATACGCTGCTTGATCTCCTCGGCATTCGGCATGCTCCGCCAAGCTTAGAACACTCGTTCACCCCTCGCTATACTTTGGAAAGCGATGGTCACGATCACCGACAAGGGTGCCGAGAAGGTCCGCGAGTTCCTGGCCGCTCAGGACGCGGACGTGAGCATGGCCGGCCTGCGCGTAGGCGTGCGCGGCGGCGGCTGCTCGGGCTTTCAATACCAGCTCGCGTTCGACGAGCAGCGCGATGAGGACGCCGTGTTCGAGACTCATGGCCTCAAGCTGCTGGTCGACAACGACAGCCTCCCGTTCGTACGCGGCTCGATCATCGACTACGAGGAGACCCTCCAAGGGGCCGGCTTCAAGGTCGAGAACCCCAACGTCGTCGCCGCCTGTGGTTGCGGCTCGTCGTTCAGGGTGGCCGAGGAGGAGCAGGTCTCCGCGGTCTGATCGCGAGAGCGCATAGGGTGCGCTCCCGGTGTCTCTTCTCCCCGCCCGCCTGCGAAGCCTGACGCCCGCGCGTCTGCGCGATGATGTGCGCCTGCGCGCACTGGCGGTCGGCTCCGGGTTGATCCCGCCGCGCACGATGCACTCCACCGAGGACGCCTCGGTGCTGCTGGAGGCGGCTCGAGGCGCCCGGCGCGTGGTCGAGATCGGCGTATACGAGGGCTCCTCCGCGCTCGCGCTGTGCGGGGCGCTGCGCTCCGATGCCGAGCTGCACCTGGTCGATCCCTTCGGCCGCCATCCCGACGCATTGCCCTCCGGCTGGGGCGCCACCGAGTGGGCGACCCGTCGCGCCGTCGCCCGCGCTCGCCGTCGGCGCGGCGGCGATGCACCCGCCGTTCACTGGCACGTGTGCCTTTCCGCCGAGCTAGCCTCACGCTGGCAAGGTGAGATCGACCTGGTGTTTATCGACGGGGATCACTCCGAGTCCGGCTGCGAGTTGGACTGGTCGGAGTGGCATCGCTTCGTCACGCTCGGCGGCCGTGTCGTCTTCCACGACGCCCGCGCCGATCGACCGGGTGGGCGCGGTCTGCCCGGCCCCACGGCGGTCGTCACGCGACACTTCCGCACTGGCGGTGGTGTCCCGGGGTGGGAGATAGTCGCTGAGGCCGATCGTACGGTTGTCGTGCGGCGGATCAGTTGACCACGAGCGTGGCTTTCATCCCTTTTTCCTCGTGTTTCGGTAGCGAGCAGAACAGCGTATAGCTACCCGGACGCATGGTGAGCGTCAGATCCTCGTGTTCGCCCGGCGCCTTGTTCGCGACTTCGCCCGCTTCAGAACCTTCGCTCGGTTCGACCGCGTGCAGGTTGTGCGGGTCCTCACCGTTGTTCACGAACTCGAGGATCACCGGCCCCGCCGGAACTTCGGTGCGCGAAAGAGTGAAGCTGTACTCCTTCGCGATCACCTGAACTCGCGCAGGCGCCGGTGGGCCTGTCGGAGCTTCTGGCGCGGGGGGACCTTCGCCAGGGCTCGGCGGGGACGCGCCCGTGCCGGGCGTTGGGGCTTCACTCACCGGCTGTGGGTACGCTGGCCTCGGCGTTGTCGGAGCGCTCGGCGGGCGCAAGCTGGCGGGGGCGCTCCTGTGCGTGCTCGCAGGATGTTTGCGCTTGTGTTTGTGTTTGTGGTGCTTCGGACACGGGTGGTGTCTTGTGCGATGGCACGCTTTCGTCACATGGGAAAGGCGATGGCGAGAGTCGTAGTGGTTGCCTTTGCCGTGCGTGGTCGCGGCCAGTGTCACGGCGGTCGCAGCTGCGCCAACCACGCACAGGACGCACGCTGCCAGCACGTATCTCGCCGGGCGTCCCATCAGCTCTTGATCAGCTGTGGCAATTCTTTGAACAGCGCCGCTTCGGGGATGATCGGTTCGGCTTCGGTCAGGAACCATTGCTCCAGCAGCGCGCAGTACATCGTGCGGAAGTCCGAGGTGTTCACGAGGTTGTCGTTTTCGTCGAGTTTGCTCAGCCCCGGAAATTCACCGATCATCTGCCCGGCGGACTGCGTCCCGATCAGGAACGCCACGCCCGCCGCGCCGTGATCGGTGCCCGAACCGTTTTCCTGCGGACGGCGCCCGAACTCCGACCACAGCTGGATCAGCACCCGGTCGGCGAGTCCGCGCTGTTCGAGGTCGCGCTGAAACGCAAGCACCGCCGCGACCGTCTCGCCGAGGTTCGTGCTCAGGGTTTCCTGCTCGTCGGAGTGCGTGTCATATGAGCCAACGGCGGTCAGCGACGCGCATTTGATCGGCAGTCCGGCGTCGAGCATCGCGGCCAGTGCGGCCAGTCGCGCCGGGAATTCGCCGCCGGCTGTTGGATACGGGACGATCGGTTTGTACGTCGATTTTCCCTGTGACTGCGCGAACGCCGCCATCTGGTTGAGGACGATGCTCGTGTCCAACGACGCGCCCCGGGCCTGCGCGTAGGCGGGCGAGGACGCATTCAGCGCGCCCAGTTCTCCGAACGTGCGCAGCGCCGGGGCGGTGAGCGGTTCGTCCAGTCCGTAAGCCCACATGTTGTAGTCCGCCGGCGAGGACACCGCCGCCACGGGCATCTTCGTCGTGGCCAGCGCGGGCGCGAGCGAGTAGTCCAGCGACAGTCCCTGCAAGGGGTTGCCGGGCTGGCCGGTCGCGTCGAGCAGGCGCCCCATCCAGCCCGAGCGCGTCTGGGTGTTCAGCTCGCCCACCTCCCAGTAGTGGCGGCTGGTGAAGTGGCTCTCGTCCGGTGGGTCATAGCCGACGGCTGGGAACACGGTCACCTTTTTCTCTTCGTGCAGCGTCGCTAGGCCGCCCGCCTGCGGATGCCACATCAGGCGTGAGTCCTCGCTGAACGACTGTCCGCTGCCATCGGGCAGAGCGAGCGTGGGGCGCAGCGTCTGGTATCTGGCGTCACCGACCGGCGCGAGCACCGACAGCGCGTCCCAGCCGCCTTCCATGAAGATCGACACGAGCACCGGTTGTTCGGGAGCGCTCGCCGCGGCCTGGGCGATGCCCTCTTCGAAGTGGCGTGGGCTCAGCATCGAAGTGCCGTACACCGACAGCGCCGCGCCGGCCGAGCGCAACAGGAACGTGCGCCGATCCAGGCCCGTGCCCGCCGGTAGCGGCATGCCGGGCTCGATCTTCGGTAGGCCGCGACCCGCCACGGCTGCGCCGCGGCGCAGCAGCTGGGCGCGGTTGAAGTCGTTGCACGAACAGCTCTTTGCCATGTTTCAGCTCTCCTCGTCCCGGGGTGTCGTTCTGGCCGGCATGCTCAGCTCACTTGCATGTCGGGAGAGGTGGCGATCAGCATCCGCAGCGCGTTCTGGCGCAGCGCCCGATAGGAGCTTTGTTGCCACGGAGCGAGCGGTTCGCTGAGGCAGGACTGCGCGAACGCGGCGATGCACTGTGCGGATTCGCCGGACAGCGACGGATCGCCCCAGTAGGCCAGGGCGTTGCTCAGCGCGGTTGTGGGGTCCTCGGTGGCACTGTATTCCGGTTCGCCTTTGCCCGGCCACGGATTGGGGTAGGTCTTCGCCGTGACGTAGCTGGCCATTTCCCACCGCGCCTTGACGCTCGAGGTGTCCAGCCAGTCGCCGAAGTCCCAGCCCGAGACGTTCGGGGGATAGAACAGCTGCTGGCCGGCGCCCGCCGACAACCATGCCCAGGCGGTCGTGTCGATCGGGCGTCCGATCGCGCGCAGCAGCCCCGCGTTGTATACGACGGGCGGCGTCACGAGCTCCGGGCCTTCGTAGAAGTCGGGGTGCTGCAGGATCGCCTCGACGACGGCCCGGATGCTGAAACCCGAGCCCGTATACAGACCCTGCAGCGACGCCAGCGTCGCCGTGTCGGGCGCCTCGGGGATGAAGTAGCCCCACAGCTTCGTCACGAAGAACGAGGCGTGCAGTGGATGGCTGACGCACAGGCGCACCGCGTCTTCCCAGTTCCAGTTGCCCGTCTGCCCGAACACCGTCTTTGTGCCCGTGTCGTGGCGGGAGGCGTCGAAGTGAAAGTTGTGCAGGCCGCTGTTTTCCGACCATTCCGCGCTCCAGCCGGTCAGCGCGCGGGCCATTTCGCGCACGTCGTCCTCGGTGTAGGCGCCGCGGTCGGCGCCGAGCGAGAACAACTCCATCATCTCGCGCGCGTAGTTCTCGTTCGGTTCGTACTTGTCGTTGTAGATACTGTCGAGGAACACGAGCATCGCGGGGTTAGTGGTCACCGCGAGGAACAGGTCGTGGAAGCTCCCGAGCGCCATCTCGCGAAACAGGTTGTTCTGATCGAGCATCAGCTGCTGGCTTGAGACCTTCTCGTTGGAGTTGGCGAACCAGTCGTGCCAGATGAACGTCATCCGCTCCACCAGCTGCTGGTCGGAGCGAACCATGCGGTCGAGCCACCAGCAGTGGTCCTCACCCCATGCGTCGGCAGGGGCGAGCGGGTTGCCCGCGTCGTCGGTCGGTGGCGCTCCGGTGAGCGTGGCCGCCCCGGCTGGCCGCGTGAGACCGTAGACGACCTGTTTCAGCGGCTGTCCGGCGAGCTCCGCGGCCTGTCCGGGTGTCGGTCCAAAGCCCGCGCGCCAGCACAAGCGGTGCGCTTGGGCGAGCGAGATAGGAGCGCCCAGCGATTCGACCGGGGCGGGGGAGGGAGCGGGAGGTGAGACCGGTGCGCTGGGCGGTGGGAGCGGCAGTGCGCCCCTTGGCTTTGCCGCGGGGTGACGGACGTGCTTGGGGGGCTTTTTGTGTTTACGCCTGCGTTTGTGGTGCTGGGCGTGGCGCTTGTGCTTCTCGTGGTGCTGCTCTTGATGCTTGGTCTTTCGCAGGCGGGCTTTGCGCCGATGGACCATTGACGTTACGTCGGTCGCGGCTCGGGACACTTGCCCGATGCGGTGAGCGATCGACGGATGTTCTACCTGTCCGTCGGCCTTACGTAGGCTCGTTAGCCAGCGAGCGCCACAGGTACCGGCACGCCAGCGTTCTGTACGGGCGCCACGGCAGCGCGATCTCCTCCATCGCGGCTGCCTCCGGCAGCTCGTCCAGCTCATAGGCGCGTTCGATCGCCCGGCGGATACCGAGGTCACCGACAGGCAGCACGTCGGGACGCTCGAGGTGGAACATCAGGAACATGTGAGCGGTCCACACCCCGAGCCCCTTGACTGCGGTGAGCTCGGCAATCACAGTGTCGTCGTCCAGTGCGTCCAGTCGCTCCAGCTCCAGTTCGCCCGAGAGCGTGTGTTCGGCCAGCGACCGCAGGTAGCCGACCTTCGCGCGCGAGAGCCCCGCGGCGGCGCGCAACTCTTCAGGCTCGTCTTCGAGGATCTCTTCGGGCGTGGGCGGCCGACCATCGAAGCGATCCGTCAACCGCCCGTAGATTGAACGTGCCGCCTTGACCGACAGTTGCTGGCCCGCGATCGCGCGCACCAGCGCGCCGTAGTGGTCCTCCCGGTCGGGTCGCCCCTCGCGCCCGTCGGGCAGCTGCCCGACCACCGCGATCACCTCGGCGAGCACAGGGTCGGAGCGACGCAGATGCGCGAGACCCTTGGGCACGTACGCCTCAGGCCGCCGGGAGCGCCGTAGTGTGGACGCTGATCGGCTCGCCGTCGAGCGCGTTCAGCGCGCGCTCCAGCGACATCTTGATGCAGGTGAAGCTCGGTGTGTCGCGCACGGTGTAGCGCGACGCCTCGGTCGTACGCAGGCGCTGGACCAGATCCAGGAACGTGCCCACGTCGTCGGTGTCGAACGCGACCACGAACTCCTGATCGTCTAGCCCGAACGAGTAGGTCGTGTGGTTGTCCACCCCCGGGTATTCGCGCCCGACCTGGATATGCCCCTGCATGATCCGCCAGCGCTCCTGCGCGGGCAGTCCATACCACTCCCGGGACTTGACAAATGGGTACACAAACACATAGCGACCCTCGAAGCCGCGTGGGCTGGTGCGCTCGTCATCGGAGTACTCCGAGCTCTTACGCATCCCCAGGAACGAGTAGGGGATGTCGGCCCACTTCATCAGCCCGCTCTGCGCCATCACGACGTGCAGCTCATGGATGCGCTCCAGGTTCTCCGCCTCGGCGATCAGCAGCAACTCCGCGTCACCGCGCGTGCCCATCAGCGAGAACGCCTGCAGCAGATGTCCGTCGGCGAAGTCCTCGCACGCCGCCAGCAGCTCGCGCTTGTCCTGCTCGCGCTGAGGAGAGTCCAATCGTCGCCACGCCGGATCGAGCTTCAGGAACGTGTACTTGACGAAATGCCGAGCGGCCACCAGGCGATTATCGCAGCCCATCGTGATCCCGCCTGGGCTGTGGTCGGCACGAGCGGTTAGACTCACCCGTGTGCGGATCGCGCTGATCTCGCCTTACTCCTGGACTTACCCTGGAGGCGTCACGCGCCACATTGAGGCGCTCGCGGCCGAGCTGGGCGTGCTCGGGCACGATGCCCGCATTCTCGCGCCGTATGACCCCGACGACGCCCTCGCGCGCCGTCTGCATCGTGGGGCTCGCCCGCAGCGTCTGCAGCCGCCCGCGGGCTTCGTCTCGCTTGGACGCACGTTCGGGCTGCCGGCCAACGGCGCCGTCTCGAACATCACCGGCGCTCCCAGTGCCTTCCTGGCTTTGCGCCGAGAGCTGCGCAGCGGCGGCTACGACGTTGCGCATCTGCACGAGCCGATCGTCCCCATGGTCTGCTGGGATGCCCTCTTCCACGCCGGATCGCTGCCGCTCGTGGGTACGTTTCACACCTACTCCGAGAACCCGATCACCAACGGCCTCGCCGCGGGCCCGCTGGGTGGGCGGCGGCGCATCAATCGTCTGCGTGTGCGCATCGCCGTATCCGAGGCGGCCGCCTGGACCGCTCGGCGCTTTTACGGCGGGCGCTACCGGATTGTCCCCAACGGCGTTCAGCTGGGGCCACCTCACGTCTCGTCCGAGGACGGCCCCATCGGGCCGCTGCGCATCCTGTTCGTTGGTCAGGCCGTTGAGCGCAAGGGACTGTCCGTGCTGCTGCGCGCGTTCGAGGCGCTGCGCGACCACGTTCCGGCCACGCTCACGCTCGTCGGCGCGTCCGCCGAGGAGGTCGCGCACATGACCCTCGACGACCGTTGCATCCGGGCGCTGGGGAAGGTCTCCGAGGAGCGCAAGTTGGCTGAGTTTGCTCAGGCAGATGTCCTCTGCGCGCCCTCTCTCGGCGGCGAGAGCTTCGGCATGGTCATCACCGAGGGTCTGGCCGCTGGCACCCCTGTGCTCGCCTCCGATATCCCCGGATACCGCGACGTCCTGCGCGACGGTGTGGATGGTCAGCTGGTGCCGGCCGGTGATCCCCTGGCGCTCGCCGAGACCCTGCGCCGGCTCGCGCTCGAACCCGATCGCCGCGCGCGTATGTCCGCAGCTGCCCGCGAGCGCGCCGAGCGCTTCGCCTGGCCGCACGTCGCCGCCGAAGTGCTCGACTGCTACGAGCAGGCCCTCGCGGTCGGCGAGCCGGCTACGCGCCTGACCAGAGCCGCGGTGCGACATGGATTCGCCCCCGCCGATCTGCTGCCGCGCGTTCCTGCCCAGCGGCTGCCTTCGCTGAAGGCGCAGGCGCCCACGATGCCCGCCTCAGACCGCGCTCGGCGTGTGCGTTTGCTACGCCGTCTGGGTCTCGTCGGCAGCTCGCTGCTGGGCGCGGGACTCGCCGCGCTGGCCCTGCAGCACATCGGCGTCACTCGCGTCGCCGCTTCGTTGGTCGCCTCCAAGCCCGGCCTGCTGCTCGCGGGCCTGGCGGTGATGTGCGCCGCGATGTTCGTCAGGGCGCTGGCGTGGCACGCGATCCTCGTCGTCGCGCCGACCTGGCGACGCGCCAAACGTCGCGATGCGATGCAGGGCACGTTCATCGGGGTGCTGATGTCATCGACTTTGCCCGCCCGCCTGGGGGAGCCCTCACGCGCGCTGATCGTCGCCCGTCGTCTCGGGCGCGCACGGGAGACGCTGCCCGTCGTGCTCGGCACGATGGTCTCCCAAACGCTGCTCAACCTGCTCGCGCTGCTGATACTCGGCTGCGTCACCCTCTCCAGCGTCAGCGTGCTCGACGGTCATGATCGCGCGCTGCTGCTGATCACGCTCGCGCCGCTGGCAGCGCTCGTCGCCGTCCTGCTCGCGCCGGTCTTGATCCCGCCTGCCGCGGTCTCTCGATCACGCCGACTGCAGGCGGCGCTAATCGGCTTGCGTGGTGTGCTGTTGCGTTTGCGCGACGGCCTGCGTGTATTCAGCCGGCCCCGCCGTGCGGCCCTGGCCACCGTGACCCAGCTCTGCGCGTGGGCGCTGCAGTGGCTGTCCTGCTGGCTGCTACTGATGGCGCTCGGCCTGGATTCCCATGCCGGGGCGGCAGCCGCCGCGGGCGTCCTGTTCGCGGTCAACGTCACCGCCGTCATCCCCGCCACGCCCGCCAACGTCGGCGTGTTCCAGGCCGCCTGCGTAGCGGTGCTGGCCGGCGCCTACCACGTCTCCACCCCCGACGCGATCGCCTACGGCATCGTCCTGCAGGCGGTCGAGGTCGCAACGGCGCTGCTGATGGGCGTGCCCGCCCTACTCAACGAGGGTCTTTCCTGGCGCGACGTGCGCCTGCGCACGATGCACGCCGCACCAGTCACGCTCGGGCCGCTGCCCGCCGAGCGCGCCGGGTCTCTTTCGCGGGCTGAGGGTTAACCGACCCCCTAGGAGGCCATCGCCGGCTCGTCCTCCGACTCGACTGCCCCATCCGGCGGATCCTCGTCGCCGAGATCCTCGAACAGCGATGGGTCGCGTGCCGAACCCTTGATCACGTCATCGGGGGAGCCGTCGGACAGCAGCCGGCCTTGGCGCGTGCCGAAGTAGATCGCCTGGGGGTGATGGGCGATCAGTGCGAGTGTGGACTGCTCGGGGTCGGGGGCGTATCCGTCGGTGATCCGCATGCCGATCTCGCCCAAACCGAGCAGCTGCTCGACCTTCAGATGCTCTGACTGCTCAGGCACCGCCGGATAGCCCCAGGAGTAGCGCCGGCCCTGCGTCTCGTCGATGCCCAGCATCTCCCGGGCGCGCCAATGCAGCCACTCGGCTAGGCCCTCGGCCGTCTGCACGCCGAGGCCGTGCACGAACAGCTGCTCGGCGAACTCGCCTTCGGCCTCGAGCTTGGCCATCAGCTCGGTGACCTCCGGGCCGACCGTCACGGCCTGCACCGCGATCACGTCGAGCTCTTGTGGAGGCGCGCCGTCGACGGCCGGGCGGAAGAAGTCGGCGAGACAGATGCGGTCGCCCTTGGGCTGGCGCGGGCAGACGAAGCGGGTCAGCTCCGTCTTGCGGTCGGAGGGATCGAGCACGACGATGTCGTTGCCGAGCGCATAGCACGGAAAGAATCCCAGCAGCGCGCGCGGGTGCAGGTAGGTCTGCTCGCGCCACATCCGCTCCAGCCGCGGGCGAAAGTCGTCTCTGAGCAGGGTCTTCCACGCCTCGCCTTTGACGCCGCGCCCGCCCCAGTGCAGCTTGAACAGCACGTGCGTGTCGAGGTGGCGGTAGACCTCATCGAGGTCCACCTCGATCTCCTGCACGCCCCAGAAGGGAGGTGTCGGGATCGGCGCGTCCGTACGCGCGGAGGAACGCACCGAGTCGTCGGCGAAGTTCAGCTCCTCCTGTGGCGCCTCGCCCTTGGCGCGAAACTCGGTTGCTCCGGCGAGCAGCTTCTCAACGAGCGCGCCACGGGCCTCGGAGTCCACGAGCTGGTCCATTACCGATAGGCCCTCGAAGGCGTCCTTGCAGTAGAAGACGCCTGGCTCATAAGCCTCCTCTGAATCTTTGCCGCCGGGATACAGCGCCCGGTAGCCGAACGCGCGGTTGATCGCCGCGCCGCCGATCAGCACCGGGTAGGAGAGGCCCTTGGCGTGCAGCTCCTGGATGCACGCCGGCATCTGCTTGGAGGTCGAGACGAGCAGCGCGCTCAGCCCGATCGCCGTGGCGTCGTGCTCCTGGGCGGCGTC
This sequence comes from uncultured Solirubrobacterales bacterium, assembly GCA_963708315.1. Lineage (GTDB taxonomy): Bacteria > Actinomycetota > Thermoleophilia > Solirubrobacterales > Solirubrobacteraceae > Palsa-744. The sequence continues at coordinate 761,830 of OY970204.1, forward strand.
GAGGATCGTCTGGATCGGCACCTGCTTACCGAGGTCCACGACCGTGTAGCCGTTGTTCGTCAGGATCGTGTTGACGAGCGACTTGCCGATGTCGTGCACGTCGCCGAACACGGTCGCGAGCACGACCGTGCCCTTCGTGTAGCCCTCGATCTTGTCGAGGTATTTCTCCAGCTGCGCGACCGCGCGCTTCATTACCTCGGCGGACTGCAGCACGAACGGCAGGATCAGTTCCCCGGCGCCGAACTTGTCGCCGACCTCCTTCATCGCCGGCAGCAGCACCTCGTTGAGCGTCGGCACCGCGCCGATCTTCTCGACACTCCTGTCGATCTGCCCCTCGACGCCGTCGCGGCGGCGGCGCAGGATGTGGAAGTGCAGCGCCTCCTCTGGCTCCATGCCCTCGGTCGGGTCGGCCGCGCTCTGGGCGAGGTCCTCCTCGCCCTTGGACTCGAAATGCTCGATGAACTTCTCCAGCGCGTCCTCGCGGCGGTTGAACACGAGGTCGTCGGCCAGCTCGCGCTCGGCGTCGGGAATCTCCGAGTAGGGGGTGATGTGGTTCGGGTTAACCATCGCCAGGTCCAGGCCCGCGTCGACACAGTGGTGCAGGAAGACCGAGTTGAGCACCGCGCGGGCACCGGGTGAGACCCCGAAGGAGACGTTCGAGACGCCCAGCGATGTCTTGACGTGGGGGATCTGCTCCTTGATCGCTTGGATGCCCGCGATCGTCTCGACGGCCGAAGGTCGCCACTCCTCATCGCCTGTCGTCAGCGTGAAGGTGAGGCAGTCGAAGATCAAAAGCTGCGGGTCTAGGCCGTGCTCCTCGCAGCAGAGGTCTCGGATTCTCTTGGCGATCTCGACCTTGCGCTCGGCCGTCTTGGCCATCCCCACCTCGTCGATCGTCAGCGCGATCAGGGCTGCGCCGTGCGCGAGCGTCACCGGGACCACGCGGTCGAGCTTGGCCCGGCCGGCCTCGAGGTTGACCGAGTTGACGATCGCCCGGCCGGGAATCTGCTCGAGCGCCCGTTCGATCACCTCGGGCTCGGTCGAGTCGATCTGGATCGGCGCCGGCTGTGTGAGCGAGACCTTCTTGGCAACGAGTCGCATCTGTTCGTCCTCGTCGGTGCGCTCGGTCAGTGCTACGCAGAGGTCGAGGACGTGCGCACCACCGGTGACCTGGTCCTCGGCGATCTGCACGAGCCCGTCATAGTCGTCGGCCAGCAGCAGCTCCTTGGCCTTGCGCGAGCCCTGCGAGTTGACGCGCTCGCCGACCATCGTTGGCGCTGGCTCCTGCTGCAGCGGTGTCGAGGCGATCATCGAGGAGAGGTGTGGAGGGCGGGGGGTTGGGCGTGGCCCAACCTGCTTGTCGGCAATCCGCTCGGCGATCGCGGCGATGTGCTCGGGCGTCGTGCCGCAGCACCCGCCGACGATCCCGACGCCGTAGCGCTCGACGAACTCCTTCAACGCATCCGCCAGCGGTTCTGGTTGCTCGGGGAAGATCGTCTCGCCGTCCGGACCTTGCAGCGGCAATCCGGCGTTGGGAATGCATGCGACCGGCACCGGGCAGAACTCCCCGAGGAAGCGGATCGCGTCGCGCATGTCCTCTGGGCCCGTCGAGCAGTTCAGTCCGATCACGTCGACCTTCAGCGCCTCGAGCGTGCTCAGCACCGATGAGATGTCGGTGCCCAGGAGCATCTTGCCGCCGTTGGGCAGCAGCGAGACCGAGGTATGGATCGGCAACGTGCGACCGGTCGACTTGAACGCCTCGCGCGCCCCGAACACCGCGGCCTTGACCTCGAGGATGTCCTGCGCCGTCTCGATGATGATCAGGTCTGCGCCCCCGTCGATCAATCCCGCCGCCTGCTCGGCGAATACCTCGACCAACTCGCCGAAGCGGATCTGCCCGAGCGAGGGATCCTCGGAAGCGGGTAGAAACCCTGTCGGTCCGATCGAGCCGGCGACGAAGCGATCCTCGCCGGCCGCCTTGCGCGCGATCTCCGCGGCCTTCGTGTTGATCTCCACCGTGTAGTCGGCCAGCCCCCACTCGCCGAGCTTGATCCGCGAGGCCTGGAAGGTGTCCGTCTCCAGCACTTCCGCGCCGGCCTCCAGCATCGAGCTGTGCACGCCCTCGATCACGTCCGGACGGTTGAGCACGAGCGCCTCGTGACACTTGCCCTGCAGGCCCCCATAGTCCTCGCTGGTCAGCTCGAATTGCTCCAGCGTCGCGCCCATGCCGCCGTCGTAGACGACGACGTGCTCGTTTACGGCTTGCAGATAGTCGCGGGACGCTGCCATCCGGGTCATGCTAGCGGCGGGTAAGCCATCAGGTGGCCACTCGGGCTGACGGGCGCCACCGCCCGTCAATTGTGTTGCGAGCTGTCCCCCCGCCGCGGGCGCATCAGGAGCGATGCGGGCCGGTGCCGTGGCGAGGAAACGGCCGAGCTGGGCCCCTGCTTTGGACCGGGCGCAGGCGGCGCGGCGAGCTCGCGGCGGGATGAGACGCCGAGCTTGCGGTAGATGTTGCGCGCATGTGTGCGAACCGTCTCGACGCCCACCTGCAGGGCGACGGCTATCTGAGCGTTCGAGCGACCCAGCTGGAGCAGAGGCAACACTTCGGCCTCACGCTGGGTCAGCAGCTGCCCTCCCGCGATCGATCCGCCGCCTTGATCGGAGGCTCCCCGCGGAGTCACCTGAAGCCCCCGTGAGGCGAGGTGGATCGCGTGCAGCACGTCGCGCGACTGAGTGTCCCTGCCGAGGCAGGCGCTCGCTCCGAACGCGAGCAGCTGGGCAGATTCGGTCATCAAGGGGCGATCCGCGAGCAGGATCATGCGCGTGGCCGGATGCAGTCCGCTGAGCTCCCTCACCTCAGCCAACTTGGCCAGGGCGCCGACGTCGAGGATCGCAACGTCTGGACGGTGGGCGCGTAGGACGACAGGGATGCGCCTGTGCTCCACGTCGGCGGCGAGGATCGTCAGGCTCGGATCGCTCTCGATCAACTCGCGCAGTCCTCTGGCCAGCAGATCGTCGAAGCGGGCGAGGACGACGGTGATGGGAGTCTGCGGCGGCATGTGTGATCCAGGCGACAGGTGGTCAGGCGCGGGCGAGCGCGTACGCCCTCATCGGCAGAACGGAGCGGAAGGGTGAGCCTCGCCTCACCCTTCGCTTCCTCCGTCGCTCCCCTCAAGATCACCCGCGCGAGAGGACGAGCGAGGCGGCGGCTCGCCCGAGCATGCAGGTATGGCCCGTCTCCTCCTCGCTGTCATCCTCGCAACGGCGCTTCTCCTGCCCACGTCGGCTGGCGCTCACGGCCGCCGGCCTCACCATCCTCACGCCTCGAGCACCACGCACCGGCACGCCTCAGCCCGACGGGTGGCGCCCGACAAGCTCGCCGGCCCCGATCCTGTGGTGCTTGCAGCCGCCGTCGCAGAGCGCTACTGGGGCGCGGCGCCCTGCGGTGGTCAGATCGCGGTCCTCGCCTACAGTCCACTGGCTCCCGGCCTGAGCCTCTCGACCGACGGCTGGGTCACGTTCAACTCCTCGCTCGGGCCGAACGACCTCGAAGCGCCCGCCGGCACCTACACGCAATGCACGATCTCCCTTGCCGCTTGGCGGTGGCCCACCCGGGCGGCCGTGGAAGAAGACTGGAACATGTTCTGTCTGACGGTGACTCACGAGATGGGCCACCTGCTCGGCCATCCCCACTCGTTGGTCCCGGGCAGCGTCATGGCGCCCGTGTTCACCGACGAATCGAACGTTCCGCCGATCTGCCGGGCGACGCGGCCGCCGCGGCGCTAGGTGTAGGTAGGCCGCGGCGGCAACGACGCCGCGCTAGGAGACCTTCACCGTGCGCTTTGCGACCTGCTTGCCGTCGACTTCGACGATCACCACGACTCGCCCCCTGCCGAGGCGACGGAGCGCTCTCTTGGACAGCCGAACAGTGGCCGTGCCCGAGGCGCCGAGCGTCTTGGCCAGGCGGACGCGGTGCGACCCGCGGCTGGCGCGCACCACGATATGGCAAGCGACCGAGCAGTGAATCGTGGCCGCGCCCTGCGTCGAGAGCTTCGCCGACGCCGCGCGAGGCTGGAACTGTGACGCCGGCGGGGTATGCACCGGCGGAGTTGGCACCGGCGGCGTCGTCACCGGGGGACCTGGCGGAGTCACCGGCGGAGTTGGGAACGGCGGGTTGCCATACTGGCTGGCGCTGGCGCTGTGTCCATCGTGGCCGCCGAGCCCGAAGTCCACGCCGCCGGCCATCGCCAGCGCGCCGCCGGTGCCGAGGCTGAGGAATGCGATTGTGAGGACCGTCGTCAGACGTGAACGCATGAAGAATCCCTTCTGTCGTGAGGACGTGGACCGGTGCGCCCTGCTCGTCGCCCGCAGCTTGATTGCATCCAGAGCAAGCGGGTCGAGCGTCTCACGCCGGTCGCGAAGCACCTCAGCGACCTGCTGAAGGTCATCCGCTAAAGCGTTCTTCTCGTCTCGGTTGTCCCTGATATGAAGCCCTCGGCCGCGGCGAGTCGTGGCTGAAGCCCGATGGACGCTCATACGACACCCGTCTAGGTGACGAAGCCAGCCAGGATGGGTAATGGCGTCGTTGGGCTGCTTGTGGGTTGCTTGTGGGTTGCGGTCCTCGACACAGCCTCAAAAAAGCATCCGGCCAACCCCGCGCAGTGCTGACACTGCGTGCCCGCTTTTGCGATCGCTCGATTTTTCCTGACGCGATCCGCGACGGACTCGGGCTGAAGACTCGCGCGAAACCCAGGTCTCGCCCGAACCCCAGCCCGCAATCCTTATGCGTCCGCGCTGGCGGACGCTCGCCAGGCGCTACTTGATGAAGAGCATCTCCGAGTACTTCGGCAGCGGCCAGAGGTCGTCGGCGACAAGCCCCTCCAGCCGGTCGGCGACGTCGCGCACGTCGTCCATCGCGGGGATGACCCGGTCGTGCATGTACGCGGCCCACTTGATCGCAGTCTTGTCGTCCTGGTTGTCCTTGAGGTTGGCGTCCTCGAGCTTGAGGATCGCGAAGTGCAGCTCCTTGAGCAGGGGCTCGACCTCGCCGATCAGCTCCTGTAGGCCGGCGGCCTTGAGCTCGTTCAGGTGGCGGACGGCGGCTGGCAGGATCTCGGTGCGCGCGATCGCCGCGGCGGTCTCGGACTCGATGTTGATCTTGGTCGCGTACTGCTCCAGGAACACCTCATGGCGGGACTCGAGCTCGCGCTTGGATAGGACCTTGTACTTCTTGAACAGCGCCACGGTGCCCTTGTCGACGAGCCACGGCAGCGCGTCGGGCGTGGAGCGCAGGTTGTAGAGCCCCCGCTTCTCCGCCTCTGAGTGCCACTCCGGGGAGTAGTTGTCTCCGCCGAAGACGATCCGCTTGTTCTGCGCGTAGCTTTCCTTGACGACCTTGGCGACGGCCTTCTCGAGGCCGCCGGAGCCTTTCAGGGCGGTCTTCAGCTTGCCCGTCAGATCGTCGATCGCCTCGGCGACGATCGTGTTCAGCACGGTGTTGGGCAGCGCCAGCGACATCGAGGAGCCCAGCGCGCGAAACTCGAACTTGTTGCCGGTGAACGCGAACGGGCTCGTGCGGTTGCGGTCGCCGCCGTGCAGCGGCAGCGGCGGCAGCACGGGCGTGCCCAGGCCGAGGAACGAGCCGGGCTTTGACTGCTGGGCCTTGCCCGCCTCGATCGCCGTGAACACCTTCTCCAGCTCCGAGCCGAGGAAGATCGAGATGATCGCCGGGGGCGCCTCGTTGGCGCCGAGACGGTGGTCCTGGCCGGGCGAGGCGATCGACGCGCGCAGCAGCGCCTGGTGGGCGTTGACCGCCTGGATCACCGCGGCGCAGAAGAACAGGAACTGCAGGTTCTCGTGCGGCGTGTCGCCGGGCTCCAGCAGGTTCACGCCGGTGTCGGTGCCCATCGACCAGTTGTTGTGCTTGCCCGAGCCGTTCACGCCGGCGAACGGCTTCTCGTGCATCAGGCACACCAGGCCATAGCGGCGGGCGACGTTCTGCATCACCTGCATCGTCAGCTGCTGGTGGTCACAGCCGACGTTGGAGTTCTCGAAGATCGGCGCGAGCTCATACTGGTTCGGCGCGACCTCGTTGTGGCGTGTCTTGACCGGCACCCCGAGCTTGGCGAGCTCCAGCTCGGTCTCCATCATGCAGGCGAGAATCCGCTCGGGGATCGAGCCGAAGTAGTGATCGTCGAGCTCGTGGCCCTTCGGCGGCTTGGCGCCGAACAAGGTGCGCCCGGTCGTGAGCAGGTCGGGGCGTTCGAAGTAGTACTGCTCGTCGATCAGGAAGTACTCCTGCTCGGGGCCGACGGTCGTGAACACGCGATCGGCGCCGTCACCCGAGCCGAGCAGCTCCAGCGCGCGGATCGCGGCCCCCGACAGGGCGTCCATCGAGCGCAGCAGCGGGATCTTGTTGTCCAGCGCCTCGCCCGTCCAGGATGTGAACGCAGTGGGGATGCACAGCAGCGCGCCGTTGGGGTTCTCCAGGATGAACGCGGGGCTGGTCGGGTCCCAGGCGGTGTAGCCGCGGGCCTCGAACGTGGCCCTGATGCCGCCAGTCGGAAACGAAGAGGCGTCGGGCTCGCCCTGGATCAGCTCCTTGCCGGAGAACTCGGCGATCGCCGTGCCGTCGCCCGCGGGTGCGTAGAAGGAGTCGTGCTTCTCAGCGGTCGATCCGGTCAGCGGTTGGAACCAGTGCGTGTAGTGGGTCGCCCCGCGCTCCATCGCCCAGTCCTTCATCGCCTGCGCGACCTGGTCGGCGAGCGAGGTGTCCAGCGCCTCGCCGTGCTCGAGCGTGCGTTGCAGCGCCCGGTAGACGTGCTTGGGCAGTCGGTGGCGCTGGAGGTTGGCGCTGAACACGTTCGACGCGAACACCTGGTTTCCCGGCAGCGTCAGGTCGGGGGTGCCGAGCGCCGAGCCGTTGGCGCTCCACTGGGCGGCGGTGACGTTGTGCTGGCGGGTCCTGGGCATGGGCGGGGCGATTCCTCCTATGAAGTGTTTGGGCGGCGTTCGAGCGAGGTGGGCCGGTATCCGATCCGCGGGTCGGCGCCGGCGCATTGCCGGAGTGCAATCGTAGTGCTCGCGAGGGCTTGCGGCATCACCGTCTGGCGAAATCCGTGCCTGGTCGTTTCGACACCGGGCCAAACCGATGCGACTACCCGGTGCTCCCGGTTACGCCGGGTATGTAGCGTCCGGGTTCGACCTGGCCTGTTTCCGGGTTCACGTGCTTGGCGGGCGGCCGCGGTGCGATCGCAACCTTGAAGTGGCCGTGGGGTATGGCGCCGTCGGCCAACCGTGCCCTGGAGCGGCCGGCGAGGCCGGCAGCGATCGTGTAGTGGACGGTGTAGAGGCCGGACTTCACCGGGGTGACGCGCCACGCGAACGTCTGTGTGTGTCCGGGCGCGAGCGGACCGAGCGCCCAGGTGTTCACGTAGACGGTCTGGCCGCTCCCCGGAGGGCTAATGGCCTGGCTCTGCACAGGACGTTTGGGAACTGTGCCCGGGCCCTGTTCGATCACCCAGATCGGTCGTTTGCTCGCCGCCAGTTCGGGCAAGTTGGACACGTAACTGAACGAGTCGACGGTGATGGCGATGTTCGGGATCGTGGCGGTGCTCGTGTTGCGCACTCGCAGCGTCATCGTGGCCGGACGCGCGACCGCCTGCACGGCGGGGAAGCTGTGGCCTACGACGGCGACGGTGAACGTCGCATCGGGTTCGTGCGCGTCCAGGCGTGTTCCCCCACCGCAGCCGGCCGCGAGCGCGGCGCAGGCGCTTACGAGCAGGACGGCGATTGACGCGTGGCACCCCCTCACAGCGAGGCCACGATACCAGCGGGGTCCCCGGGTGGGCCGACATGCGGTAGCAGGTTGGGGTGGCGCGTCGCCAGCGCATCGCGTAGAGTTCGTCTCGATAGCGACCGCTACCCGAGGAGGGGCGTCAGAGAAGATGGTTCGCAGTGCAGCCGAGCGGGCGTTCCTGCCGACGCGGAACCTGCTCGAGGAAATCGGGGACATGATGATCCTGACGGGCAGGACCATCTGGTCGGCTCTGCGCCCGCCGTACCCCTACGGCGAGGAGTTCGTAGCGCAGTTCCTGTTCGCGCTGCGGCTGTGCTGGTTCCCACTGCTCGTCTCGACGGTCTGCCTGTGTTACGCGGCTCCGGGGTTGCAGGCGGCGAACTTCTTCGAAATCTTCGGGGCGCTGGACCGGATCGGGGGCATCTTCGTGCTGGCCGCGATCCGCGAGATCGGCCCGGCTGTCACCGGGATCGTGCTCGCGGGCGTCGCGGGCACCGCGATCACCGCTGACCTCGGCGCGCGCAAGATCCGCGAGGAGCTCGACGCGCTGCAGGTGCTGGGGGTGGATCCGATCAAGAATCTAGTCGTTCCCCGCTTCCTGGCGCTAATGGTCGTCACCGGGTTGTTCAACATCTACGCGCTGCTGTTCGGCATCTTCGGGGGCCTGCTCGCCGAGCTCGTCAAGGGTCAGCCGCTGGGGCCGTTCTGGGCGACGCTGTTCGCGAACGCATCGACTACGGATCTGTGGGGTTCGGTGCTGAAGACGACGCTGTATGGGGCGATCATCGCGATCGTGTGCTGCTACAAGGGCATGACCGCCTCCGGTGGCGCCGAGGGAGTGGGCCGCGCCGTCAACCAGGCGGTGGTCATCACGTTCCTGGGCATCGGGGCGTTTGACTACGTCTTTACCCAGATGCTGCTTGCCACCCACCCGAACATCCTGGTAATCAAGTGATCGAGGCGGCGGTCAGTACCTGTGCAGTCGTGGAGACGGCGGGTCTGCGCCGGAGCCGGCGGGGAACGGACTCGACGCTGGGAAGGGGGACCAGGTGAGCGAGCCGCTGGCGATGCCGCGCGAATGGATCTCCGCCACCGGCGAGATCGCGGGGTTCACGGGCAATGTCATGCGCGACGTGTACGGCCTGCGCGTGTTCCGCTTCTTCGGCGAGGGGTTGCGCCAGGCGGGGATCCTGATCGTCTCCTCGACGCTGATCATCTGGACACTGATGTTCATTCTCGGCCTGCAGTGCGGCATCGAGGGCGCTTACTTCACCGAGGCTCAGGGCGCGCCGGCCTACTCGGGCGTGTTCACCGCGTGGTGTGACCTGCGCGAGATCACGCCATATGCGTTCGGCTACATGATGTCGGCGAAGGTCGGCACGGGCATCGTCGCGGAGCTCGGGGCGATGCGGATCTCTGAGGAGATCGACGCCCTGGAGGTGATGGGGATCGACTCGATGACGTTCCTGTGCGCGACGCGTCTGCTTGCCGCCTGGATCGTGTTGCCGTTCATCTACCTGGCCGGGATCGGCGCCGCGTTCCTGGCTTCGGACATCGCCGTCGTGCAGCAGATCGGGTACGTCTCCTCGGGAGGGTACTTGCTGATCTTCTGGCAGTTCCAGAGTCCGCCGGACTTCCTGTACAGCCTCATCAAGGCGATGTTCATGGCCACCGCGATCGTGCTCGTGGGGTGTTACTACGGCTACAACGCCAGTGGTGGGCCCGTGGGGGTGGGCAGGGCGACGGCCAAGTCGATGGTCCTCAACATCGTGTTGGTCCACATCATCGGAATGCTCGGAACGCAAGTGTTTTGGGGCTCGAATCCACGAGCCCCGATCGGGGGTTGACCGCCATGGCCGAGGATCGCCATCAACCGGCCGGCGAGGACGAGCCGCACGGGGAGTCATACGAGCAGATCGAGCACCACACCGCGCCTGTGGAGCCGGGTGGGGAGGCCGAGTTCGCCGGCGCCCAGTCGGGGTCCGCGCCCGCATATGACGATCGCACCGCGCCGGCGCCCACGGCTCCCGCCGCCAAGGTCCCGGTCCAGCGGGACGCGATCGAATTTATCGACGTGCACAAGGCGTTTGGGCGCAATCAGGTGCTGCGCGGGCTGAACATGAGCCTGCCCGATGAACAGATCTCGATGATCCTCGGTCCGTCGGGTACCGGCAAGTCGGTGTGCATCAAGCACATCGTCGGCCTGCTGTATCCCGACCAGGGGGATGTGCTCGTGCAGGGCCGGTCGATCCCGAGCCTGTCCGACGGTGAACTGTTCGAGATACGCAAGAAGTTCGGGGTGCTATTCCAGGACGGCGCCCTGTTTGGGTCGATCAACCTGTACGACAATGTCGCGTTCCCGCTGCGCCAGCACACCGAGAAGGGCGATGAGGAGATCGCGGAGATCGTCAACCGACGCCTGCGCGAGGTCGGTCTGGGCAACGCCGGGACGAAGATGCCCAATGAGCTGTCCGGAGGGATGCGCAAGCGCGCCGGGTTCGCGCGCTCGCTCGTGCTCGAACCGGAGATCGTGCTGTTCGACGAGCCCGATTCGGGCCTTGATCCGGTGCGCACGGCGCTGCTGTGCGAGCTGATCAAGGAAGTCCATGCCGAGAACGGCGGCTGTTACGTCGTGATCACGCACGACATCATGAGCGCGCGGCGAGTGGCCGAGCACATCGCCGTCCTGTGGCAGGGACAGATCGTCCAGTCCGGTCCGGCAGCCGAGCTGTTCGCCTCCGAAAACCCATTCGTGCGGCAGTTCCTGTCCGGCGATTCGGCCGGGCCCCTCGGGATGGAGTGATCGGATGGCGCCGGGTAGCGCCCCGCGCCGGCGGACCGACCGACTAGCCTCGTGTTCGTGAATAGCGCCCGGTTCTTCTCGGCCCTCGTGGGGGGGGTGACCCGTAAGCCGTGGTTGACGCTCGCCCTCGCGATGACGCTTGCGCTGGTCGGCGCGGCGCTCGCTCTGGGGTTGAGCCCGAGTGCGAGCACGAGCACGTTCGTGTCGAGCTCCAGCCCGCAATACCGGGCGACACAGCGCTACTACCAGAGCTTTGGCGAAGAGCCCGTGAACGTGGTCGTGCAGGGCAGCCTGCAGCAGCTGCTGCTGAGTTCGGACATCGACAAGCTGGTGGGGCTGGAGGGGTGCCTGTCGGGCAACGTGCCGGTGAGCGCACTGTCATCCGAGGGAGGTGTGCGAGGACCGTGTGGGCAGCTGGCGAAGGCCAAGGCGGTGAAGGTGGTGCTCGGCCCGGGGACGTTCGTGAATGAGGCGGCCGAACAGATCGACGAACAGCTGACAAGTCAGACCAAGCAGGCCGAAACGCAGGCGCACGCCGCGCAGCGGGTAGTTACCCGGGCGGCGCTCGCGCAGGGACACTCGGCGGCGGAAGCGCAGACCCTCGGAGCGCAGGCAAGTTCGATCACGATGAAGCGATTCCAAGAGGGGATCGCGACGCTGGCGCTGCAGTACGGGTTGACCTCCAAGCCGAGTCTCGAGAACCCCGAATTCGTCTCGACGCTCGTGTTCGACTCGAGCAAGCCGGCCGGCACGCCCAAGCAGCGATTCGCATACCTGTTCCCCAACCGGAACGCGGCGCTGATCTCGGTGCGGATGAAGCCGGGATTGTCGGAGGCAGCGCGCAAGCACACGATCGCGCTGATCGGCCGGGCGGTCGCGATGAAGCAGTGGCGGCTGACGCACGGCGAGAGGTATCTGGTGACGGGCGAGCCGGCCGTCGTATCGGATCTGACGAGCTCGATCAGCCGCTCGATCGCGTTGCTGGGGATCGCCGTGGTGATGGTGATGGCGATCGCGCTGAGCCTGATCTTCCGGGGGCGTCCGCGGCTGCTGCCGCTGGGAGTGGCGCTGTTGGCCACCGCGCTGACGTTCGGCGCGCTGTCGCTCATCAGCTCATCCCTGACCGTAGCCCAGGTGGCGGTGCTGCCGGTGCTGGTCGGGTTGGCGGTGGACTATGCGATCCAGTTCCAGTCGCGCGCCGAGGAGATCCTCGTGGCGGGGGTGTCTGACAGACGTGCCGCCGTACGCGAGGCGGCCCGGATAAGCGCGCCGACGATCGCCACTGCGGTCGCCGCCAGCATCGCGGCGACGCTGGTGCTGGCGCTCTCGCCGGTCCCGATGGTGCGTGGGTTCGGCGTGCTGCTCGCGGTGGGGATCGCGATCGCGTTTGCGTGCGCGCTGACCGTCGGATCGGCGGCGCTGGTCGTCTCCGGGCGTCGCGGACCCGACAGCGTCCTGCGGGGTCAGTCGAGTAACTCTGCCGCAGGAGCCCTGTCGAGCAGCGCACACCCGGCGGCCCGACGCGCGGGGCGTGCACTGCCGGAGTCGATCGAGCGGGGACGCGAGCTGCTGGCGCCCGCGTGGCGGGGCGCGCGCGAGCTGTTGATGGACAATCCGTTGACACGGCTCATATCGCGGACGGCCCTCGATCGCGCCGTACGCCATCCGGGGCGAGTGCTCGGCGTGGGGCTCGCGCTGGCGGCGCTCGGGTGGGGGTTGGACACCCAGACGAAGGTGCAGACGAACATCGAAAAGCTGGTGCCCCAGGACACGGCCTCGCTGCGCAACCTCAACACGCTGGAGCGCCTCAGTGGCGTGGGCGGGGTGGTCAACCTCACGATCGGCGGCTCTGGGGTGCTCAAGCCGGCGACGATCGAATGGATGAGCTCGTATGAGAGCGCGATGCTCAAGCGCTTCGGATACACCGCCAACCGAGGGTGCGGCAAGGCCAGGCTGTGCCCCGCGTTCTCGCTGCCCGACCTGTTCCAGCACGAAGGCGCCAAAGCGAAGCTCAAGAGCGCCGAAGTGAACGGTCTACTGGCCGCGATCCCGCCGTACTTCTCTCAGGCTGTGATAGCCCCGGGGCGGCGTCTGGCCTCGCTCGCGTTCGGCATCAAGCTGATGAGCCTGGATGAACAGCAGCGAGTGATCGAAGCGATGCGCGCGAGTCTGCACCCGCCTCGCGGCGTGAGTGCGCAGCTGGTGGGGTTGTCGGTGCTGGCGGCGCAGGCGAACGCGCAGGTCGCCTCGCCGTGGCGGCGCCTGGAGACGCTGCTGGTCGGATTGGCGGCGGTAGCCCTGGTGCTGCTGATCGCATTCGCGGGTGACATCCGTCGCGCGTTGACGCCGTTGACGCCGATCGTGCTCGCAAGCGGCTGGTCGGCGCTGATCCTGTTCGCGGTGCGGGTGCCGTTGAACCCGATGTCGCTCGCGCTGGGGGCGCTCGTGATCGCGATCACGACCGAGTTCAGCGTGCTGCTGTCCGAGCGTCATCGCCAGGAGCGGCTGGCTGGGCATGACGTGGTGCAGGCGCTGCGGCGTACATATAGCCACACGGGCGCGGCCGTCGCCGCCTCCGGAGTGACGGCGATCGCCGGGTTCGGCGTGCTCGTGTTGTCCGACATCGCGATGTTGCGCGACTTCGGTCTGGTGACGGTGATCGACCTGGGTGTCTCGCTCGTGGGAGTACTCGTGGCGCTGCCCGCTGCGCTGGTGCTGGCGGAGCGCTCGCGGGTGGGCGTCGAGTGGCCCACCCCACGTATGCGCTGGCGTGCACGCCATGAGCCGACCTGAGCCCCGATACGGGCGCTATGTGGGGTTGCTGGCGCTCGTGATCCTGGTGCTGATCACGGTCAACACGATCGTGACCAAGCCGAACGGGGCCAGGGGCATCGAACCGGGCCATACGATCCCACCGTTCGCCGCGCCGCTGGTGTTGGGAACGCTGACCGGGGACGTGAACGTCGCGACGCACGCCGACGAGGGAACGGCGGGCCGGACGCCGGCGTGCGCGGTGCAGGGGCCGGGGGTGCTGAACGTGTGCGCGCTCTATCGCGGCAGACCGTTGGTGCTCGCGCTGTTCGTAGATGGGGGTTCGTGCCCGGACGTGCTCGGCCAGATGCAGGCGCTGGCGGGCACGTTTCCCACGGTGAGCTTCGCGGCGGTCGCTATCAAGGGCGAACGCAAGCCGTTGCTCGCGCTGATGCGCAAGCACGGGCTGAGCAGCGTGCAGGTGGGTGTCGACCGCGATGGGGTGCTGGCGGGTCTGTACAAGGTCGCGAGCTGCCCGCAGGTGTCGTTCGTACTGCCGGGGGGTGTCGTGCAGAGCCCGGCGCTGCTCGACACGCCATCGCCTCGGACGCTGCGCGCGCGCGTGGCCGAGCTGGTGGCGGCGGCCGGGCGTGGGGCAGGCGGGCAGGCGCCGGGATGAGTACCGAGCAGGCACCGAGAATTGGCTGGCGCGCGCCGGAGATCGAGGAAGAGCTGCCGCAGCTGCGCATCGTGGTCTCGCACGCGCGCCTACCTGTAGCGGGCGCCGCGAAGCGAGGCTCACCGCCGGGGGTCGAGCGACGACTGAACGACCTGTCCAATCGCTACCGGGGGGCGCGCGCGGTCGGCGTGCGGCGCGAACCGGTGCCCTCCGCTTACCGGGTGTTCTACCGCCAGATCGGTCTCGACCCGGAGGTCGCACGAACGCCGATCGAGGAGGCGGTGCTGGAGCGGATGTTGCGCGGCGGGTTCCTGTCGGAGGGGTTGCTCCAGGATGTCCTGCTGATCGCTCTCATCGATACGGGTGTGCCGGTGTGGGCGCTCGACGCGCACGCCGTCCACGGAGAGCTGGGCGTGCGACTGAGCGGGGAGGGTGAGCCGCTGGGGAGAGCCTCCGACGCATGGTCGCTGCCGGCGGGCAGGCTCGTGGTGGCCGATGACACCGTCGCGTTGGGCCTGCTGTTCGGCGAGGTCGCGGGGGACTGCGAGGTGAGTGCGCGTACGCGCGAGCTGACTCTGTTCGCCGTGCAGGTCGCGGGTGTGCCGATGTTGTATTTGGAGGAGGCTCTGTGGAGCGCTCGCAATGGTCTGGAACGCGCCCGGTAACGCACCGCCAGCTGCGGGCGCTGGTAAGATCGCTGGCAGACGAGGACACTGGAGGAGTGCATCAAGTGCAGCTGACCATCGAGCGCATCGATCGGGTCTCGACCTCGGGTACGGACGAGCGAGCCGCCAGACGCTCCCTGCGGGCGCAGGTGGCGAAGCTCGAGCGTGAGCTGTCGGAGATCGTGGCCGATGGGTTCCCGCATATCGCGCCGCCCACACACGCCGGCGTGAGCGGTGGGCGCGATCGGCGCGCCGGCGCCGCGTGTCTACTGGACTTGGGGCGGCTGGAGCGCACACGCGACGAGCTGGCCGGCCGGCTGCAGCTAGCGCGGCGGGCGAGCACCGAGAGAGTCGAGTTGGAGACGCGCGCGCGAGAGCTGCTGGAGCGGATGAAGCGCGATCCGCGCAGCTACAAGTTCGTGCGCCTACCCGTGCGAGACCTCGGGGAACACGGTTGCGGGGTGTGGGAGGTGCGCCCTCGTATGGGCCTGATCGGGATGCTCGCCGGTTGGTGGCAGGTCAAGCTCTCATCAGGTTGTCCGTTACCCAGGGGCCACGCTCCGGCGTGGTCCTGACCCCCCGCAGCATCGCGACCAGCGTCTGACGCTGACGATCGGTCAGCGAGCCGAGCGTCTTCTTCTCTGACATCGGCAGTTGGGCGAGGAACTTGCGACAGCGAGTCTGACCCCAACGGCGCTGGCTGAGCAGCAGGTCGGCCACGGCCATGCTGTCGGCCTCCCAGGGACAATCGAGGAGCACATCGGTGACGTCGATCTCTCCGGTCGAGATCCTGCGCTTGAGCTCCGCCCGGGCGAGGCGAACCTTGTTGGCGCGTTCGAGGGCGCGCATGTACTGAGGACCGGCAGGGGCGATCGTCGCCGTCGCGTTCATGATGAGACTCTCCCCGTCGCCGCCGCGGGGACGCGGACGGGCGACATATGCTTGATTTTCGGACGTATAAACGCTCGTCGTGACCGTCTGAGACCGGTCCGCGACAAACAGTCGCGGAGAGCCAGATACTCAGCGATATAACCGCCCCCGTGAGGGGACCCTCCCGGTAGATTGTCACCGTCGGGACTCGTCCCGAACCGGTCATGCAGAGCGCCCAAGGAAGCTACGACAGCGAGGGGCGTCCGGTCAACTCTCAGCGCACGGTTCGTGCGCTAGCAGCGACCTTTTTCGTTGCCCGATCCACTTGTGAAGAATTGGACAAGTCCCGAGCGGGGGTTTAGACGTGTAAGGAACGTTACGCTCGCGCCGCGGACCTCGGTGGGGCCTCCGGCGATACGCGCCACCGGCGATCCTCAGTGTTCGGAGTCCGGACCGGGCAGCGGACCGTGCTCGGCCTCGAACTCGCGCTTGACCTGTGCGAAGACGGACAGGGCGCGGTCGATCGTGGCCTCGTCGTGGGTGGCCATCACGCTCGTACGCAGCAGTGCGCCGCCCGGTGCAACGGCGGGGTGCAGGGCGGTGTTGACGAACACGCCGGCGTCATACAGCGCGCGCCACAGCAGCGCGGCCTGCCAATCGTCGCCCACGAGCACGGGCACGATCGGAGTCACGATCGTAGGTGCGCCCGTGGAGTCGGGACGCACGCCGGGAGCGGCGACGCCGGCGCCTGCGGGCAGTGACTGGGGCGAGACCACGGCGAAGCCGAGCTCGGCGAGACCATCGCGCAGGCGCCAGGCGCGCTCGAGGACGCGCGCGAACAGGGGAGGACCATCCGGTGAGCGGGTCACGCGCAGCGCTCCGAGCGCAGCACCGAGCGCGGCGGGAACGGCCGAGGCGGTGAATAGGAACGCCCGCGAGTAGATGCGCAGGTACTCGATGACGTCTGCCGGTCCCGCGACAAAGCCGCCACAGGAGGCGAGCGACTTGGAGAAAGTGCCCATGCGCAGGTCGACGCGATCCTCCACGCCGAGCAGCTCGGCGGTGCCTGCGCCACGCGCCCCGAGCACACCGGCCCCGTGAGCCTCGTCGACCATCAGGCGCGCGCCGTAGTGCTCGCACAGGTCACAGATCTCGCGCAGGGGCGCGATGTCGCCCTCCATCGAAAAGACGCCGTCGACCACGACCAGCACACCGCCGCCATCGGTCTGGGCGCGGTCGAGCATCTTCTCCAGTTTGTCCAGGCGGTTGTGGCGGAACGGTCGCAGCTTCGCGCGCGAAAGCAGGCAGCCGTCGAGGATCGAGGCATGATCTCCAGAGTCGACGATCACCGTGTCGGTGGGTCCGAGGATCGTGCCCAGCACGCTGAGGTTGGCCTGATGGCCGGTGGTGAACACGAGCGCGTCCTCGGTGTTCATCCACTCGGCGATCTCCCGCTCGAGGTCGAGGTGCAGCGGGATCGTTCCGTTGAGGAAGCGCGAGCCCGTCAGTCCGGTGCCGTAGCGGTGCAGGGCATCCTCGGCGCCCTGCATGACGCGCTCGTCGCCGGTCAGGCCGAGATAGTTGTTGGAGCCGAGCATGATACGCTCGGCGCCCTCCATCTCGACGACGGGCATCGCGGCCGAGGTAAGGACATGGAAGTAGGGCAGCACGTCGGCCTCGCGAGCGGCACGCAGCACCTGTTCGCGCTCGTGGCCGTGGACCTTGGCGAAGACATCAGTCGAGGTGGGCATATAGGGTGGTGCCGTAATGGCAGTGGAGATTCGGCCCGTACTGTCCCGACGTGAGCTGAACACGTTCATTAAGCTGCCGTGGCGGCTCTATCGTAACGAGCCCAACTGGGTGGCGCCGCTGTTGATGGAACTGAAGAAGCGGCTGGACCAGCGCAAGAACCCATTCTTCAAGCACGCCGAGGCTCAGTATTTCCTTGCCTGGCGTGACGGGCGCGCGGTCGGACGCGTCAGCGCGCATATCGATCGCAACTTCAACGAGTTCCAAGGCAACGACTGGGGTTTGTTCGGCTGGTTCGAGTGTGATGACGATCCTGATGCGGCCCGCGCACTGCTCGACGCCGCCTCTGCATGGCTGCGTGCACGCGGCCGCGACCGGATGGTGGGCCCGATGGACTTCACGACCAACGATGAGATCGGACTGCTGATCGAGGGTCACGAGCACCCGCCGATCATTCTCTGCCCCTGGCACCATCCCTACTACCAGCGCATGTTCGAGCAGGACATCGGCATCGAGAAGGCGATGGACCTGTACATGTGGAGCCTGTACGTGGATAAGCGAGAGAACGTCCACCCAGCGATCTGGGAGGCTGCCGACAAGCTCGAGTCCGAGCACGGGATCGTCTGCCGAAACTTTCGCAAGAAGGAACTGCAGGCGGAGGTGACCAGATTCCTCGAGGTCTACAACGCCGCCTGGGAGAACAACTGGGCCTCCGTGCCGCTCAACGAGGAGGAGGTTCGCCACTACGCCAAGGACCTCAAGCCCGTCCTCGATGAGAACTGGGCGATGGTTGCCGAAAAACGCGACACCGGCGAGGTGGTGGGAGCCGCGCTGACGCTGCCCGATTTCAATCAGGTGCTGGCGAAGCTCAACGGGCGACTGCTGCCCTTCGGCTGGGTGACCGCCCTGCGCGAGAAACGCAAGATCGACGCAGTGCGCGTGTTCGCGCTCGGCGTCAAGCCCGAATATCAGCACACGGGTGTGGCTGCGCGCTTCTATCAGATGCACTTCGACGCGGCCGAACGCACACCGCAGAAGGGCGGCGAGATGGGGTGGATCCTGGAGACGAACACGGCGATGAACCGCGCGATGGAGGGCATGGGTGGCGAGATTAAGCGCCGGTATCGGGTGTACGAGCGGGCGCTGTAGAGGTCCGGGCCGATGCCTACACTGCCTGCATGAGCGAGGTCGGCACGATCGAGGTGGTGCAGGAGGTGGACGCGGTGCCGGTGCTCGCCTCTGAGCCTGTCAGGCGCGGTGGCCTGGTCAGATCGGTGGCGCCGGCGACGCAGGCGATGGTGGTTGCCGCGAGCGGGTTCGTCGCGGGCGCGGCGGTGGTCGGACTGGCGGTGCGCAGGCGCGGAGGAGCAGTGCGGGGACCGGCCAGGCGCCGGGGTGCACGCCAGACGGGCAAGCGTAGAGGCGAAACCGTGAAGATCGTCGGGACGCGGTCGTTGCTCGTGGACGTGCACCTGCTCGGTGGCGCCGAGCGCTAAGCCGAGCGCTGGACGTGGAACGAGCTGTGCCGCGCGGATGTGTCGAGCTGCGGGTGGAGGTGCGCCCGCCTGGACCGTTCCGGCTGCCGCGGCAGTTGGGTATGGACGGGGTGACGCGCAGACGCGGGGGCGTGATCGAACGGCTGTTGCATGACGAGGAGGGAGCGCCGGTTGCGGTGCGGGTCGCGCAGACGGCTCCGGAGAGCGTGGTGTTCGGCGCACGCGCGTGCAGGCGAGGGAGCGCCGAGCACGGCATCGCGCGGATGCGGTTCGCGCTTGGCGTTGACGACGATCTGTGCGAGTTTCGTGGGCGCTTTGAGGGTGATCCGCTGATCGGGGCCTCGCTGCGGCGACGTCCATGGCTGCGGGTGGGGCGCAGGCCCGAGCCGTGGGAGGCGCTGGTGTGGGCAGTGTGCGAGCAGCTGATCGAGTATGAGCGTGCCGCCGCCATACAGAGCAGGCTGGTCACGCGCCTGGGGCGGCGCTGGACAGGACAGGGGGCCGAGTCGTGGGCGAGCGGGCTGCGCGACCTACCGACGGCCGCGACGCTCGGCGCGACCGCGCCGGCGATGCTGGAGTCCTGCGATCTGGCCGGTGGGCGTGCGATAGCGCTCAGGCGGGCAGCCCGCGAGGTGGCGGGCGGACGCGTGGATCTGCACGACAGCGAGCCCGAGCATGGCTGGAAGCGGCTGCGCGCGATCCCGGGCATCGGCGCGTGGACGGTGGAGATGCTGGCCCTGCGCGGACAGGGCCGCTACGACCAGCTGCCCGCTGGCGACCTAGGGCTGCTGAAGCTGGTGGGGCGCATCCTCAGCGGCGGCGACCCGCGGGCGCGGGCCTCAGAAGAGGAGGTGCGGGGGATGTTTGGACCATACGGCGAGTGGGCGGGGCTGGCCGCGGTGCACGCGGCGGGATTGTGAAGGCCGGCGGAACGATGTCCGCTCCGATACATGCGCGTGCCGGGGCTACGGGTGGGCCCGGCACGCCAGTGTCAGCGCTACGCTTACACCATGCCCACGCTGGTGCTCGATCCTCCTCCGCAGGCGCTTGAGGCGCTGCTGGAGCACCGTCGCCGCTCGGGTCTGGACCGCTTCGATGAGGTTTGGGAAGGCGTGCTGCACATGGTTCCGGCTCCGCTAGGCGAGCATGCAGATATCTCGCAGCAGCTGGCCGAGGTACTCGGTCCGCTGGCGAGAGCCGCCGGGCTGACCGCCACGATCGCGGAGTTCAACCTCGGCGCCGCCGATGATGATTTCCGCGTGCCGGACGGAGGCATACACCGGACGCGCCCGCGCGGCGTCTGGCATACAACCGCCGCGCTCGTCGTGGAGATCGTCTCCCCGGGCGATGAGAGCTGGCAGAAGCTCCCGTTCTACGCCGCCCACCAAGTGGACGAGGTGCTGATCCTCGATCCCGTCGATCACGCCGTTCATTGGCTCGCGCTCGCCGATGGCAAATATCGAGAGGTACAGCGCAGCGACCTGATCGACCTCGGTCCGAGCGAGCTCGCCGAGCGAATCGACTGGCCGTAACCACCGATCGTGCGAGGCCGGCCGTCTTAGGGCACCTGCTCGCGATCGCGCACGAGCAACAGCGCGAACGTGGGACAGGCCTGGGCGGCGCGCCGGGCGTGATCGACGAGCGCTGGCGGCAGGGGTTCGGAATCGACGATCGGGTATCCCCACTCGTCGAGTGAGATTCGCTCGGGCAGCAACTCGGCGCACATGCCGTGAGCCTCGCAGGTGATCGGGTTGACGCGTACACGCTGACTCATCGCAGCGACACCGGTTCGCAGCTCGGGGTCCCGGCGGGGCGATGGACGGGCAGCGGCAGCTCTCCGGGACGGGCGCACCCCTCGCAGTGACCGTGCCGGGCGTGATCGGCGAACTCGGGACCGAAGGCGGCGAGCGCGCTGGTCACGAACCGCGCCGCCCCGTCGGGATGCCCGCAGGCGCCGCGACGGCGCACGAGCGCGCCCAGGTGCGCGATGCGCTGGGTGGCGTTCCCCTGGGCATGCCCGCCGGCGATCTCCTCCACCGAGGCGGCGATCGAGTCCAGGCCATGCACGCACGGTCCGCACTGACCGGTGCTCTGTCCCGCCATCCAGCGTGCCACCCGTGCTGTCTCCGCGACCGGACAGGCGTCCTCGGATAGCAACAGCACTACACCCGCGCCGAGCGAAGCGCCATGGGGCGCGAGATGTTCGTCCGATAGTGCGACGCCGCGCAGGAATTCGCCTGCGATCCAGCTGCCACCGTAACCGCCGACGAGCAGCGCTCTGGGGTTGGCGAGCATGCCGCCGGCCGCGTCGATCAGCGAGTGCAGCGACGCGCCGTGCTCGATCTCATACACGCCGGGATGTGCCAGCGCCCCCGAGAGCGTCACGAGCGCCGATCCCGGCTGGGAGGGTGTGCCGAGCTGGCGAAACCACTCCGATCCATGACGAGCGATCAGAGCAACATGGGCAAGCGTCTCGGCATTGGCGACGAGCGTGGGGCGTCGGCGGACTCCCTGCTCGAAGACCATCGGCGGGGTGAACGTCGGGATCGCCGGGGCCCCGTTGAGGTAGTTGACCAGTGCGGCCTCCTGTCCGGCGACGTAGCTTCCGGGGACCGCGGTCAGATGCATGCGCGCGAAGTCCGAGGGCATGGCCCGACGTTCGGAGATCGCGTGAGCGCTCGTCTCCACACTCGTCCGCGCGGTCTCGCAGACACACACGATCAGCTCATCCGCGCCGACGGCCTGTGCGGCCAGTTGGGCGCCGTCGAGGACCAGATGGGGCAATGTCTGCATCAGCGTGCGGTCCTTCAGGCTCGCGGGCTCGCCCTCGGCGGCGTTGACGACGACGATCGCGCGCTTGCGCGAGGCGGCGACTGCGCGCAGCTTGGTGGCGGTGGGGAAGCCCGCGCCGCCGTGCCCGCGCAGACCGGAGCGCTCGATCTGCTCGATCAGTGGTGACTCCGATCGGCGTCCGCGACGGCGTGCGGTAACGGGCGCCTGGCCGTGGACGGCGAAGTGCTCGTCGAGGCTCATCGCGCCATCGGGGGGGATACCCGCGAGCAGTCGTGGTAGGGAGCCCGGGGCCTGTGTGGGCGCGCTCTCCACGGGTGGATCGATCATCAGGGTCTCTTCGCTCATTCGCCGCTCTCGTGGGAGGAGCCGGTGCTGGATGCGCTCGAATGGTGCAGCAGTGACGACGGGGTGCCTGAGCGCCGCGCCCATTCCGATCCAAGCGGTCCGCTGGGCATCCATACCAGTAGGAACAGCGAGAAGACGCCCGCGCCGCCGAGTGCGGCGCCGCGGCGTCCCAGGTGCTCGGGCCAACCATCGACCACGCGTACGATCACCGCCGCCAGTACCGCCAGCAGGCAGATGACGCTCAGCGCCAGTAGCCATGCGTCGTTCACGTCGCTGCCGGTGCCAAAGCCATGCAGCAGCGCGATCGGCCAGCTCGCATATGTGAGCCAGTGGATCGCCCGCCAGCTGGCGTAGCCCATGCGCTGGCGCAGCAGGCTGGTGATGGTCACGGCAATGAGCAGGTCGAAAGCCACGGCGCCGAGTCCCAGCCAAAACGGGCGGTAGGAGCCGGCGAACGGCACGACCGTATCGATCAGCGAGATCGGCGCGAAGGAGTCGAGCACGGAGGTGAGAATGTGCAGGCACAGGAATACCATCGCCAGCAGCGCGACGTTGCGATGCAGCGCGTCCACCACGAACCGTGGCCAGCGGGGTGTGCTCCAGCGCCGCACCTCCACGACGCCCAGCACGACCGCAGCACTCAGCAGCAGCAGCGCGACCGCACCCGTCGAGCGGGTTAGATACCAGTACAGGCTTCCTCCCGTGGCCAGGATCGCAGGCATCTCAGATCGGCTACCGCGCTCGAGTGGTGGGGTGTGGTAGGCGTGCCGGCTCGGCGCGTGAGCCCGGTTGCGGGGCTGATGGGATCTGGGTTCGCCGCCGGTCCGCCGGCCAGGCGCCGATCGTGTAGACCCGTCCGCTCTGGCTGACGAGCCGAGCCGGCACGCCCATCCGCGCCAGCCATGCGGGGGCGGTGCCCGCACGTATGAGCGCAGAGGTGGTTGCGATGTTCGCGTCAGCGCAACTCGCCGCGGCGACGCTGACTGTGCGCCACGCGTTCTGCACGGGCGCGCCGGTTGCGGGGTCGATGATGTGATGCATCGTGTGCCCCCGGTGGCGCCAACGCCGCACAGCGGTGCTGGAGGTCGCCAGGCCGCCGGAGTGGATCATGACGGTCTGGCCGGGAGCATGGTGGTCGCTGCGGTGATCGTCGGTCACGTGCACTGCCCAACCGCCTGCCGGGGTGTGCCCGCTGGTAGCGATGTCCCCGCCGATCGCCACGAGCGCGCCGCAGCCCGCGGTCTGTGCGGCCGCCTGTGCGGCGCGATCCGCCGCCCAGGCTTTGGCGGTGGCGCCGAGGTCGATCGTAAAGCCGGCGGGTACGCGCACCGTGCGCGTGGCGCCGTCGAACATCACGCTGCGCCACCCGCAGACCGCGTGTGCAAGGACCATCGGGGGGAAGGGGTGCTGGTGCGTGGAGGAATCCTCGGGCGGTGTGCCGGCAGGCAGGCGCTCGAGCAGTAGCCAGTCGCGGTCATAGCCGACGAGCGTCAGCGCTGAGCCGATGGTCGGGTCGACGTCACCGTCGGTCAGCCGGGCGGCCCGCAGCGCCAGCGCCAGCGCCTCGGCGAGCAGCGGACTCACGTGCACGGCGCGTCCGGCGCTCGCGTTCGCGCGTGCGATCTCGGAGTCCGGTCGAAAGCGGCTACACGCGCGGTCGATCGCGTCGAGCTCTCGTTCGACCACATTGCGTGCCGCTGCCAGCCCGCGTGGGTCGCTCAGGCGCAGTACGACGCTCGTGCTCCAGGTTTCCCAGCGTGCCTCCCCGAATCGATCGCGCCTGGCGGGTGGGACGATCGGGGGCATCCTCGCCGTCGTGGAGGAGCCTGGTGTGGTTGTGGCCGGACCGTCGGTCGCCATCACGAGCCTCCCGAGACGACCGGTGGCGCGGATTCCTGCGCGGGCGCGGATTCCTGGGTCGGCGCCGATTCTTGCGCGGGCGCCGATTCTTGGGTCGGCGCGGATTCCTGTGTGGGCGCCGATTCTTGGGTCGGCGCGGATTCAGGCGCGGATTCCTGGGTGGGTGAGGATTCCTGTGTGGGCGCCGATTCTTGACTTGTCTGCGGGGCTTGGGCTGGTGGCCGCACAGAGCTTGAGGAGCCCGAGGAGCGGCCACCTGAGGAGTGATGCGTGGAGCCCGCGCGCTTGGCCGCGGAGGACTTGGCCGAGCTCGAACCGGGGAACGCGCTCGCGGCGACCTCTGAGAGCACGGCGGTCAGGGCGACGCTGCCGGCGATCAGCCATCGATTTACGCGGTGCAGCCTCCGCAGGGCAATGTCACGTGTATGTGAATGTGGACTCATATCAGTGCTTGTGGAGCAACGTAGTGGCATTCAGCCAGGGGCCGAACTGGGGGATGACTGCGACCGCGAGCACCGTGCCGCCTGCCAGCGCCCCGGCGAGCGAAAGCCCGCGCCCGGCGCGCCCGGCGACGGCGGCGCCCGGGGCCTGCCACGCGGACAGATCTCCGCCCTCGGAGGCGCCCACCGCGGCGAGGATGTCGACCTTGGAGGCGGTCTCTCCGCCCAGGCCGACGGCGGCCGCGACCTCGGGTAGATGAGCGAGAACGTGCAGCGAGGTGAATGCGACCCACACGATGAAGCTGATCTTGTGAAGGGGCAGCAGCGCGCTACGCGAGGAGGGCCCGATCAACAGCAGCAACACGCCGCTGACGAAGACGACGATGGTGGAAAGCACCACCAGCGGCGCGATCATCCGCAACGGCGCCGGGGGCGGACCCTTGCGACGGTAACGGGGATCAGCCGTGTAATAACGCACGAACCGGTATCCGACGCTCGCCAGCTTGAGCGCGATCGGTCCGATCAGCAGCATGCCCACGAACAGGTGTACCCACAGCAGCGAACGCAGACGCAGAAGCGTCACGCCGATCACGGCCAGCAGCACGAGCAGCACGATTCCGGTGGCCGTCGTGAGTCTCCCATTTCCGCTCGTTCCGCCGGCTCGCATGCGTTCGAAGAGGGAGCGATGGGCCGTGGCGTGATGCTCGCCCCGGTCGCTCAAGCCGGCCCGTCGATCGTGGGCCGCGATTGCGTTGCGGGGCTCACGGGCGATCGTCCTGGGATCAAGCACCATGAGACGGAGTGTGTGATGCGCAGCTAAGGAACTGATAACCGCTTGATGAGAAAGCTCATCGAATCACGGGCTTACAAAAATGCCTGCACTGCGCGGCCTATGCTTGAGCTATGGCCAAGGTCGCAGATGCGGACTCCGGTAGCGGTCGAGCGGTTAAGCCGGTGAACGCGGCGGTGGGACAAAGGGACGCCGAGGGTGCGTCCGACGACCGTGTCGAGGGGCGCTCGGAGGAGGCGTTCACAGGTGCGAACGGCGCCGAACGCGCGCGAATACTGCTGGTGGAGGATGAGCCGGGGATCGTCGACTTCGTGCGTCGCGGGTTCGAGGCCGATGGGTTCGCGGTGGAGTCCGCGTTCGACGGAGTGCAGGGGGAACGACTGGCGCTGGCGGGCAACTTCGACGCGATCGTGCTCGACCTGATGCTGCCTGGGCGCGATGGGATGACAGTGCTCGCCTCGGTACGTAGCGCCAAACCGGAGGTGCCGGTGATCGTGCTGACGGCACGCGGCGAGATCGAGGATCGCGTCGCCGGGTTGGACGCCGGTGCGGCGGACTATCTCGTTAAGCCGTTCTCTCTTGCGGAGCTGCTGGCGCGCGTGCGCGCCCAGTTGCGCGTGGTTGCGCAGACGTCCGCGACGACGCTGCGCGGCGCGGACATCGAAGCGAACCTGCTGACCCGCAAGGTGCGCCGCGGGGATGCTGCCGTGCAGCTGTCGAGCACCGAGTTTGAGCTGTTGGTCTACTTGCTGCGTCACTACGGGCAGGTGCTCTCGCGTGAGCAGATCCTGAGCGCGGTGTGGGGGTATGAGCACGACCCGGCGACGAACGTCGTGGACGTGTACATCGGCTACCTGCGCCGCAAGCTCGCCCGCCGCGACGACCCGGCGCCGATATTCACGGTGCGCGCCGTCGGCTACCGCCTCGGCGGCGCCGCCGCCTGAGCGGATGTCGATGGGGTCTGCGTTCGCACGGATCATGCCGGCGGGGCTGCGCTGGCGCCTGGCTGGATGGATCGCGCTCGTCACATTGATCTGCACGGGGATCGCGTTCGCCGCCGTCTACCGCGGCACGGGTACTCAACTGCGCGCCCAGATCGACCATGAGCTCTCTGGCGATGCGGCGGAGTTTGCGCACAACCTCACAAGTCAGCAAGTGCGCTCACCCGCAGGAGTGAAGCGTCTGGCGAGCTCCTACGTGCATAACCAGCCGTTCCGCGCCAGCTCGACTTTCCTGTTCGCGATTGTCCCCGGCGCGGGCACGGCCACCAACCGTCCGGAGCTGCTCGTGCGGGCGCGGGCAGACAACGGCGAGACGCAGGCTGAGCAGGCGCAGGAGAACCGATTGTCCCGGCAGCTGTTGAGCGTCGCCCCCGGGTATGCCACGCTGGCACTGCCGGACGTCGGCAATCTACGACTGGTCAAGCGCGTTGTGCGCGTGCGCGGAGGACCGCGCGTGACGATCGGCGTCGGCGAGCCGTTGGCGAGCGTGACGCACGCCGAGAATGGCCTCGCGCGCGCATTCATCCTCGCTGGCGCCCTTGCTCTCCTCGGCGCTCTGCTGGGCGGCTACCTGATAGGAACGCGCCTGTCGCGGCCCTTGAGGGGGATGGCGGCGGTTGCGGCACGGGTGGATTCCGGCGACCTGCATCCGCGCATCCACGACCTCGGCGGTCAGGGAGACGAGGTGAGGGTGCTCGCCGACGCGTTCAACCACATGCTCGACCGCCTCACCGACGCGTTCGCCGGCCAGCGCGCGTTCGTGGCCGACGCCTCGCACGAGCTGCGCACGCCGTTGACCGTGATTCGGGGCCAGCTGGAAGTGCTCGCGGCGCAGCCGGCGCCCGCCGGCAAGGAGGTACGTCGCGTCGAGCGTCTCGTGCAATCTGAGATCGCACGC
The DNA here is from genome assembly GCA_963708315.1 of uncultured Solirubrobacterales bacterium. GTDB lineage: Bacteria > Actinomycetota > Thermoleophilia > Solirubrobacterales > Solirubrobacteraceae > Palsa-744. The sequence goes on from OY970204.1 coordinate 788,771, forward strand.
ATCAGCCGGCTCGTGGATGATCTGCTGCTGCTGGCCAAGGCCGAGCAGACGCAGTTCCTGCGCATCGAGCCGATCGAGCTCAGTGGTTATGTGCAGGAGTTGTGGGACGGGATGAGCCTGCTCGCGCAGCGCGGCTTCGAGCTCGGCCCGGTCCCGCGAGGCACGTTGCGCGCCGACCCGGACCGGCTCGCGCAGGCGCTGCGCAACCTGATCGGCAACGCGATCGACCATACCGCCGCCGAGCGTGGTCTCGTGCGCATGCTGGTTGAGATCGTCCCCGGCGGACACATCCGGTTCGCGGTGGAGGACGACGGTCCCGGCATTCCGGCCACACAGCGCGAGCGCGTGTTCGACCGCTTCTACCGTACCGACGCCGCCCGCGATCGTGCATCGGGAGGCACCGGTCTGGGGTTGGCGATCGTGAGCGCGATCGCCGAGGCCCACGATGGCAGCGTCGCCGCCGGACGCTCGCCCGAGGGCGGCGCGCGGATCGAGATCGAGTTGCCGCGGTTCACGACCGGCGGGTATGTCCCGCGCGCGCAGGACCCGGTGGGTCGCAAAGCCGCCGAGCCGGTGCACGGATGAACTCGACCGAACGGATCGCGCGTCGGGTGCAGCGACGCCGGCATGTGCAGCGGCGCCGCATGTTCGGGTTCGGCACGCTACTCGCTCTCATGGCGCTGATCGTGGCTGTGCTCCCGCTCTTGGGAGGAGGCTCGGGCAGGCGCCACTCTTCACGTGCGTCCGAACCTGCGGTGGTGGCCCGTGGGGACGATGGCACGCGGCTTATCACGACGAAGCCCACGGGATTTGTGACACACCGGCTCGCAGCGACATTGCCCTCGCCGCTGCAGGACGCCGCCGCGGTCGCACTTGCCGATGGGACGCTCACACTGCTAGGTGGGCTCGACCAGAATGACGTCTCGACCGCAGGAGTACTCGTCTTTGACGGGAAGCACGTGTCCGTCCGCTCTCAACTGCCCTCGCCCCAGCACGATGCCCAGGGCGCCCTGCTCGGGAATGACGCATACGTGTTCGGAGGTGGCCAGGTCAGTTCCTACGACCAGGTGCTGCGCTTCGATCCCTCAAATGGCTCTGTCTCACCGGCCGGAACTCTGCCGCGAGCGACCTCCGACGCGGCGGTCGCGAGCGTCGGGGGGACCGCCTATGTCGTCGGCGGGTATGACGGTACTGAAGCGCTCGACACGATCGTGGCATGGCGTCCGGGGGTCTCGGCGCGGACGGCCGCGCGTCTGCCGCTGTCGCTGCGCTACGCCTCAGTCGCGACCGTCGCAGGGCAGCTCGTGATCGCCGGCGGTACGCACGGAGAAGCGGCCGGGCGCGAGATCCTGCGCTTCGATCCGGCGAGCGACCGGGTGACGGCGATCGGGCGTCTGCCCAGCGCGCTGACGCACGCGCCGGCCGTGGCGCTCGGCGGGAGCGTATATGTGATTGGAGGCCGTGGCTCGGCGGCCGGCAGTCAAACCCGGGAGATCCTCGCCATCGATCCGGCTAGTGGCGGCGTTACGCGAGTTGGGCGACTACCGGTGGCGTTGTCCGACGCGGCCGCGGCGGTCATTGGCGGGCGCATAGTGCTCGCGGGCGGACAGAGCGCCACTCAGACCGAATCCTCGATCTTTTCGCTCGCTCCCGTCGCGCGAGCGTCGGGCAGCTAGGCTGGACCGGCGGTCACAGGTGCGACCGCCGGGCGCGGCTTCGCCGCGGTCGACCGGCGCGCCGTCTGTGGCACACGCCTGATCGCCGTCTCATCGATGCGATGCGACCCTGGTCGCGCCGAGCGCAGGCGAGCTTCAGGGAGCGTGCAGTGTCGCCGCGAAGCGCATCGCAAGGGAGTGGGGCGGAGCGAGGTCAACACCGTCGGGATTGCTCAGAAAGCCAGGGTTCGAGCCGGTCACGCCGGTGTGACCGTACTGCCAGACGACTCGGTCGGTACGAGGATCGATCACGATCACGCGCTGGTTCTTGTCGTCGTTGGCGAGGACGTCTCCGTTGGGGAGCGGCAGCGCCAGTGAGGGCTGATTGAGTGCTCTGGGGCCGGTTGGGGCATAGCGCCATTGCAGCCGCCCGTCGCTCGTGAACGTCTCGATCGCACCCGGATCGACGTAGTCGGCCGAAAGGAACAGGCCCGGGCGCACCTCGTTCGTATCCGATGGATAGGTGAAGCCGGGTGGGTGCGTGTCGAGGAGCGGTCGCCCGTCAGGTCCGAGCACGTCCAGCCAGTCGCCGTTGATCTCGGTAATGGCGGTGCCGCCGCTCGCCATCGGGAAGGCGCCGTTGGGACTGCCGTAGGTCGCGCCGAGTCGGTGTTCGCAGTCACCGGTCTGACCGAGTTGGCGTAGCGGTGCGTGGGCTGGAGGGCGAAGCACGAGCACCCGGCAGTTCTTGATGTCGGCGGTAAGGATTTCCCCTGAAGGCATCAGCAAAGCGTCGTCGGGGTTGTGCAGGTAGCCCGGTTCGGCGCCCGGCGTGCCGGGGTGCCCGTAGCGGTAGACGATATGACCGGTGGCGAGGTCGATCACGCTGATCGCAAAATCGTCCTCCTGGGTGACGATCACCCGGCTGCCGTCGGGCGAGAAGAACGCGTCGTCGGGCAGTTTGAAGGTCTGGCCGGGGCGCAGGTCACCAGGCGCTGGGAAGCGCCACAAGATCGCTCCGCTCGGGCTGACCTCCAGCAGGCGGTTGTTGTCGCGATCCGCTATCAGCACGGGACCGGGTAGGACCGATGGGTCTGAGCCGGGAGCGAGCGTTGTGGGTGTGTCCGGGGCTCGCGCGTGCGTTGCGTGGCGTCCGCTCCCCCGAGCTTGCCCGCCCGCTGTTGTGACGGCGCTCTCGCCGGTCCGTGCGGCACTGCGATCGTTGTCCTGCCCTTGCGCGACCGCCACCGCGACGACGAGGGTTGCCAGGACTCCGAGCGCGGCGCTCCGCCTGCGTAGGACGGTACGTCTGCGCCTGGCTGCATGCCGACGGGCCGTCCGCTCGGACGGTCTTGGCTCGGGGGGCACGCGGCCAGCATGTAGAGGAAGGGTTAAGCGAACGTGAGGGATCGATGAGAAGGCGCTTACCCGCCCCAACGTGGCCGCTCGGTCCGAGCCTGCTCCAGGCGAACCGGCTGTCGGCCTTCTACAGCTCGTCGTCGCGCCGGTAGCCCAGACGCGAGGAGATGCGGGCGGCGGTGGAGATCAGGTGCGGACCGAGCGCGTCGATCAGTTCGGCGAGTGAGATGGCTTCGGGGCTGGCGGCGATACCGACCGCGGCGACCACCTCGTGTGACTCGTCGCGTACGGGCACGGCGATGGCCTGCAGGCCGGGTCGCAACTCTTGGTCGTTGACGGCGTAGCCGTCTTCGACGATCCGCTCGAGCTCTGCGCGCAGAGTCTGCTTGCTGGTGATCGTGCTCGGGCTGTTGCGCTCCAGCTTCAGCTGCGCGATGAGATCGCGCTGAACTACGTCGGGCAGGTAGGCCAGCAGGACCTTGCCCATCGCGGTGGAGTACACGGGCATCCGTGAACCCGGATACAGGCCCAGGTCCGTCTCGCGCTCGGCTCGCCGCCAGCTACGCGCGCGATCGACATACAGGACTTCCGCGCCGTCCAGCACCGCCAGGCCGATGGTATAGCCGGTGCGCTCACGCAACTCCTCCAGGAACGGGTGGACGTTCTCGCGCAGCCCCGTGGCGTTCAGGGCCGACATGCCCAAATCGGTCACGCGCAGGCCGAGCCGGTACTTGCGAGAACGGCCCTGCTCCAGATAGCCGAGCGCGAGCAGGGTCGTCACGTAGCGATGGGTGGTCGAACGGCTCATGCCCAGCTCGTCGGCGATGTCGGCGATACCCATCACCGGGTGCTCTGAGGTGAAGCAACCCAAGATCGCCAGACCACGCTCCAGCGACTGCGAGTAGCGTGGTCCACGCAGGATCGGCAGCGCCCACGGCGGCGTGCTTGCATCCTCGTCCGTGGCGGCAGGCGCTCTGGAAGTCATTCTCGGCATTTGGCGGTCTCTCGTCTTATCGCGTGGGTGGTCAGTCGGTCGGCAGCCGGTAGTGGCGTGAGGCCGGGTCGCGCTCGAGCAGGCCGAGCTCCACGAGCGTGATCGCATAGCGATGGGTCGTGCTTGCCCCCAGTCCGAGCTGCTTAGCAACGTCGGTGACGCGTCGCGCGCTGCCGTCTGAAGGAAACGAGGCGAGCACCATCAGTCCGCGCAGCAGCGATCGCGAAAAGCGATCGTCGTCCAGGCGCTCACGATAGGACGCGAGCTTAAGGGCGCCGATTCCTCCCAGCAGTTTCGCCAGTGCATCCTCGTCGATGGCTCCGCGCATCACCTGCTTGACCTGGGTCTTGGACAGAGTGATCGTGATGTCGTTGTGTTCTGTGTTGTTGTGCTCAAGCATTGTTTGTCATGGGTCGGCACGTGGACTGATACGAACTGTCACATAATATTCCGGCCCTCAAGTTCCTATACAAGAGGAAAGTCGAATACTTGATTTTCAAGACCGATGCCGAATCGACTCGAGGATGCGATGCTGGTCGGGCTGAGCGGCCCTGTGCAAGGCCCGTCGTGCCGAGAGATATGCGCCAAGACGATTAGTCATGCGCCCAGCCGCTCGCCGGGTGCTGAGGATCAGCATGGTTGGGCGCGCGAGGCGGCCCATCGCTTCCAGTACAGCGGGTGTAGCGAGGCGGGCGTGTGGGGAGGACGATATCGACAGGTCGCATAGGTAGAAGCTCGTCATCGCGGCCACGATCAACGTGTGGCTGTGGCCTTCGGGTAGCTCGCTGACCTGGCTCATCGCCTCGGTCGCGATCGTGGCTATGCGATCGGCGGCCTCGTCGGGAGAGCGGTAGTAGTCGATCAGACCTCGCCTGCCGGTGGCGAGGTCCTCGACCCGGTCGGCGAGACTATCGAGCAACGAGTGCAGCGCTCCGACCCACGGGAAATAGGCGGTCCCGAGCATCCTGGCCACGCTCCGATCGAGCGCGGGATCGGCCGCGGCGGCGATCAGCGCGAACAGGTCGAGCGTCGAGCCGGCCGCAGCTCCCGTCTCCCACCAACGCAGCCGCGCGTGCGCCTCCCCCGAAGCGCGTGCCCAGCGTTCGAAGGAGTCGTGCCGTCCGTTGCCGTCTCCGTGGTTGAGGCTTTGGTAGGTGACAACGCGTTCGGTGGCCTCCTGCGCAAGCTCGGCGATCGTCGCGAACGACGGCAGGGCCGTCAGCGCCGTGCGGCAGGCTGCGATCAGCGCATGTAGATAACCGCCGTCCTCGCCGCACCGATGATGCGGGTAGTAGTCGTTGTGTGGTTCGTCTGGCGTGATCGCCGCCAACAGTGCGCCGTTGAGCCGCCGGCCGTTGGCGATCGGATCCTCGCTCGGCTCCTCGGAGAGGTTGTCGAGGTAGTCGAACATCGTCTGGTAGGCCACGACCGCGCGCACCGCGGCATGCCGTCCGGCCGGCTGCGCAAACGCTGCGAACGCGGCCGCGCCCTCGAGGTTGCCGCGCTTTTCGCTATGAGCCTGCAACGCGATTCGGCGTAGCATCGGGTCGGGGATTTCTTGCGCTCGCGCACGCCAGATGCGTACCTCTCGGCATGCGTCTGGGAATACGCCCAGCCAGTAGCTCCTTGCCGCTCCCGCCAATGTCGGCAGGGCGCCATCGGTCCCGATCCATTCGCCCACGCGAACAGCTTTACGCAGTCACGAGGTTCCTCCGGAGTCTCAATCTTGAAAGCCGGCGCGAGCGGGCACACGTGAGGCCGCGAACCCTGGGATCGCGATCACGGCCAACGCTACCGCCGTGATCAACGTCAACGTCACCGCCACCTGCATCGGTGCGATCGAGAATGGTGCCGGAAAGCCGGTCGTCAGCGTCAACCAGCGCCCGGCGAGGGCGTGGCCGTAGACGCCGACCACCCCGCCGATCGCGCACCCGACCCCTACCGTGATCGCGCTCTCCAACAGCAATGCGCGCCACAGTTGGCTTGAGTCATACCCCTGGATCTTCAGCGAGGCAAGTCGCGCTCGTCGCTGCCACACGGCCGCGCTCAGCGCCGAGGCAACCGCCAACCCGGCCGCGATCAGCAGCAGCGTGGAGATCTCGGCGAGTGTCTCCAGTCCCTGTCGCGCACTGGCCTCCGATTGCCTGTCACGTTCGCCGCTCGTCCGTACCGACAATCCCTGACGGGAGCCGAGGGCGGCCGTGACCGCTCGCCTGCCGGCGGCGGCGTTGACGCCGGGCAGCAGGCTCACCTCTAGAGCCGACGGATCGGCTGTCCGCCAGTAGCGGCTGTAGTCCTGGCTGTTGATTGTGATCGTCCCTGGCGGCCAACCCGAGTTCGTCATAATCGCGGCCGTCCTGAACGTCGCCGTGCCAGATGGTGTGGGCAGCGAGAACTCCTCGCCGAGGTGGAGGTGGCGTTCGCCGGCGAATGCGCTTGAGACCGCGGCCCACCCACCTTGGCGCAGCAACTGTGTGGCTTGCGCCAGATCTCCGTGGAGCAGCTGGCTGGCTTCCACCATCTCGGAGTCCCGCGGGGGTCTTGCGCGTATCCACAGCCGACGCGTGCCCACGTCCAGCAGCCCCCCCTGATAGGAGCGCACGGACGCGATGCCGGGCGCTCGCGCGATCGCGGCTACGGTGCGCTCGGGTGCGAACTGGTTCACGTTGAAGATGTCTTGGCCGGTACCCACCCAAATATCGGCCGTGCCGAAGTACTGGGCCGTGGCGCGGTCGATGCCGCGTATGAGATCGCCGCGAGCGCCTCCGATGGCGATGCTTCCGTAGACGGCCAGCCCAACGATGCCGGCCAGCGCGACCGCACGCATGCTCGTGGCCCGAAGCTCAGAGACGGCGACCACCAGTGCGCTGCTGCGGATGTGGTCGCCCAACCACGGCAGCGCGCGGGCGATTCCCGCGAACATGGCTGGGATCAGCAGGAGCGTCGTCAGCGCCAGGGCGACTCCGCCGACGATCGTCAGACCGGGCGTAAGCAGCACGAGCACGGTAACCACGGCTATCGAGGCCATGCCGGCAAGCCCAAGCGTTCTGGTGGCGCGCCCGCTGATCGTCTCGCCCCTACCCCCGGACTCGCGAAACACGGCGTCCACCGCTCTTCCCTCGCGCAGGTCAAAGGCCGGCGTGAGCGAGGCGAGCACGGTGGCGATGACGCCGCAACCGAATGCTGCCAGTACCGTCTTTGGGTGCACGATCTGCTTGGCGCCGATCGGAAAAGCGGCTGCCAGATAGGTTGGGACGCGATGGAAGAACGCGCTGGAAAGCGCGTCGCCGAGCGCCAAGCCGATGAGCGAGGCCACGATTCCCAGGGCGAGCGCTTGGAAGGAGAGCAGCAGCAATACCTGACGCCGGTCATAGCCCTGCATGCGCAGGTCGGCGACGAACCGGCGACGCTCCGGCATCGTCAGCAGCATCGCGTTCAGGGCCAGCAGGAATCCCACCATCACGCTGATCGCCGAGAACAGCTCCGTCGACTGGCTGTTCGGCGTGATCGCCTGGTCGAGCAGGTGCAGCTCGTTGTTGGCCGGCGCGACATCCAGGCGCCCGCCCGAGATCCGCCGCAGCTCGCGCACGAGGACCCGGTCTGCCCCGGGACGCGGCTGGACGAGCACTTGCGTAACTCTCCCGGGCAGACCCACGAGGCGCTGTGCGATCGGCAGCAGAGCGATCGCCACCGGGCTCGACGTCAGCGCTCCGAACAGCGACCCGCTGAGCACCGCTCCGACCATCACCCGGTGGGCGCCGCCGGCCGCGAGCACCGTCACCTGACTGCCCGGTTCCGCGCCGATCGCGCTCGCCACCACCGTCGGGAGGATCAGCCCTCCCGAGAAGCGAAACCCACCTGTGCCGAAGTTCTTGGTGTCGAGGCTGCCGAGGTGGACGATTCCCGCGGTCACGCCGAGCATCTGAATCGCTTTCACGCCGTGCGGGCCGGCGACCGACACGTCCTCGCGCAGGACTGCCGCCGAGGAGCTTACGCTCGGAAGGTGTGCCACCTTGCCCGCCAGTCGCTGGTCGAATCCCGCCTCCGAACGCGCCGTCAGCTGCACGCGCGCCGAGCCGATTACCTGTTGGATCAACGCTCCGGCGGAGCTCGTGAGGCTCGTGTTGGCCACCAGTACGCCGAACACGAGCGCGACCGCGACCGCGATGCCGCTGCCCGCCAGCAGCTCTTGAGCCATATGCGAACGCAGCCGTCGGCGGTAGAGGTGGAACAGCATGCTCATGCGAACCCCGCAGATCCGGGGGTTGAGCAGGTCTCTCACGAGACGATGGCGGCCGGTTCGGCGAAGTCCAGGCTATCGGCGAGATGTCCGTCGCGGAGTGTGTAAGCGCGATCCATGAGCTCTTTCGCGTCGGGGTCGTGTGTGACGAGCAGGCCGGGTATGTGGCGTTCGTGGCAGATATCGCGAAGTAGTTCGAGCGTTTCGTGGCCGCGTCTGGAGTCAAGGTTGCCGGTCGGCTCATCCGCGAGCAGCAATCGCGGCTCGTTCACGAGCGCGCGCGCGATGGCGACTCGCTGGCGCTCGCCCATCGACAGGCGCTCGGGCGTGTGTTCGGCACGTGTGCCCAGACCGAGACGCTCGAGCCACGGGCGTGCCCGTCGCCGGGCCTCGCTCAGTCGCAAGCCTTCCGCGGTCAGCTTGATCGTCGCGTTGTCCAAAGCCGAAGTGTTGGGCATGAGGTGAAACGACTGGAACACAAACCCGACGTCCCGCAGGCGATAGCGTGCGCCCTCGCGCTCAGGCAGATGACTGACATCGCGACCAGCGAACAGCACGCTCCCCGCTTCGGGCGCGATCAGCGCCGCTGCGAGCAGCAGCAGCGTGGTCTTGCCGGAACCGCTCGGCCCGTACATCGCCACGAATTCGCCCGGTGAGACTGTGAGTGAAACGCCGTCGACCGCTCGCACGGTCTCCCCACCGCCGCTGGCATAGTGCTTGACGACCTTGTGCAGCTCGAGCGCAGCTGGAGGCGTGCTCAACGCCCGGACCACTCCGCGCCGCCAGCGCTGCGCCTGGGCAGCGGCACCACGGTCCCCCGCTCTTCGGTCGTGCACACTTCGCCACCCGAGATCGACATCATGACTCCCGCGCCCTGCAGGGCGCCCATTTCCTCCGAGACCACCAGCAGGGCCATGTTCCGCTCGCCGGCCAGCTCGCGCAGCAGTACGTAGAAGCGGCTGCGGTCGCTGAGGCTCGGCATCACCGCCGGCTCGTCCACGAGCAGTACACGCGGATCGTGCACGAGCGCGCGAGCCAGCATTACGAGCGTTCGCTCGGCCAGCGACAGTGATCCCGCCGGCTCGTCTGCGCAGGTCGCGGTCACGCCCACCCGCTCGAGCGCTCCGAGAGCTCGTCTGCGGGCATCGCGGACGGTCAGCCCCTCGCTGCCCAGTGACATTGCGACGTGGTCCACGACGCTCTCGCCGGGGTTCGGACGCCAATCTCCGGACGCCATGAACGCGAGCTCGCGGCGCAGCAGATGGCCTCGCTGCGAGCCGGTCATCTCGTCCAGTGCGTGACCGTCGAAGCGCACCGTGCCCGTATCGGGTCGTTCGATGCCCGCGGCCAGTCGCAACAGCGTGGACTTGCCCGAACGACGCGCGCCGTACAGGCCAACGAATACCCCCGCGTCGACCTCGAACGACACCCCGTCCAGAACGGTGATCTCGCGGCCCCCATCGGGGAAGCGCTTGCCGACGTTCGCGAATGAGAGCAGCGGCGTCATGACGCCTGTGACGCTATCGCTCCCGCGCCCTCATGCGCTCGTTGATGCGCTGTCGCGTTTGCGCGGCCCAGTCGACGTCGGCCTGCAGTTGCCGCCAGACCGCGTCTCGTGTGCAGTCCATCACCAGTGCGGTCCAGGAGCGCATTTCATTGGCGGTGGGCGCCACCAGCTGAGCTAGTCGCAGACACTCACGCTCGTAGGCGCGCAGCGCCGCGATCAGTCTGTAAGCGTCCTCGTCGCGTGCGACGGCGAGCTTCGCGTGCAGTCCGAGCCTCACCGGCTCGCGCGGGAGCAGTGTCTCCATCCACGCCGTCAGTGCGTTCTCGGTCAGGTCGGTCGGGCGATACACCACGCGGGTGCGCCGCGCGTTGTCGCGGCGAGGCTCCTCGCGAGCGGCAACCAGACCGTCGGCTACGAGTTGGTCCAGCAGGCGGTACACATCATTGGTGTCAATTCGCCACGTTGCGCCCAGTCTTGCCACCAGGCGGCTTGCCAGGTCGCCGCCGTGTCCGGGACGCTCAAGCACGATGCCGAGCAACGCTCCGCGTAGCGGCGCCGAGGCGCCGCGCATCCATCCTCGGGTGTTCGTTGTCGCTTCGGCCATCCTGTCGTTCCCAGCCACACGAACGATACCGCAAGCCGCTCATTATGTGTAGAACGATTCCAAAAGTTGCCACTAAGCAGACGGTGGGCGTCGCCCGAATCAAGTCTGTCCGCGCGCACCATGCGAGGCTACGACTTGGCTGGACGTAAAGGTGATATCGGCGAATGCGTTCAATCGCAAACTGTTGACCTTTGTCTCTGACTCGGCCCCATCGTGCGATGTCAGGGCACGATCACTGCCGCGCCCGTGAACCGACCGCCGCGCAAATCCTCGAGCGCCTGTCCGGCGTCATCCAGTGGATATGAGCTCACACGCGTGCGGACTGGGACGTTCGGCGCCAGCGCCAGAAACTCCTCCGCGTCGCGCCTGGTCAGGTTGGCGACCGAACGCACCGTCCGCTCCTCCCACAGGCTCTCATAGGGAAAGCTCGGGATATCGCTCATGTGAATGCCCCCGCACACCACCGTTCCGCCCGGCGCCAGCGCGCTCAGGGCCTGCACCACCAGCGAGCCCACCGGTGCGAACACGATCGCCGCATCCAGTTCTTGCGGGGGAGTCTGTCCGGAGTGCCCTGCCCAGATCGCGCCCAGCTCGTGCGCGAATGCCTGCGCGGCGGAATCGCCTTCGCGGGTAAACGCGTACACCTCGCGACCCTGGCTGCACGCGACCTGGGTGAGGATGTGGGCGGCGGCGCCGAACCCGTATAGCCCCAGCCGCCGTGCCGGCCCGCACATCCCCAGTGCGCGATACCCGATCAGCCCCGCGCACAGCAGCGGCGCCGCCTGTATGTCGGGATAGTCCTCAGGTATCTCAAAGCAATAGCGCGCGTCCGCCACCGTGTATTGAGCCATCCCTCCGTCGATATCGCGCCCGGTGAACCGCGCTCGCCGACACAGATTCTCTCGTCCCGAACGGCAGTATTCACACTCGCCGCACGTCCACCCCAACCACGGTACCCCTACCCGCCTGCCGTCCAGTGATGGCGAATCGGAGCGCACGACCCCCACGATCTGGTGTCCGAGGATACGCGGCGGGTGCGCGATCGCGACCTCGCCGTCGAGCAGGTGCAGGTCGGTCCGGCATACCCCGCACGCCCTGACCTCCAGCAGCAACTCTCCCGGGCCCGCTCGCGGCACCGGGCGCTCCACCGCCCGCAGGGGTCGGCCAACACCCTCGAACACCATCGCCCGCATCAGCTCCGGTGAACCCTCAGCCAAAGAACAGCTCCGCCGTCTCATACAGTCCCGGATCTAGCAGCTTAGGCTCGCGCAGCGCATCCTCCAGCGCGACCTCCACGATCTCAGTGCCACGCAGCCCGACCATCGTCCCGAACCGCCCGCGGGCGACCGCGTCCATCGCGGCGACGCCGAACCGTGTCGCCAGCACACGATCGAAGGCCACCGGCGTGCCTCCACGCTGCACGTGTCCGAGGATCGTCACGCGCGTCTCATATCCGGTCCGCCGCTCGATCTCGCCCTCGAGCGTCACCCCGATACCGCCGAGTCGAGCGTGCCCAAACGCGTCGGTCGGGGCGTCCGCGCGTGTCTGCAGCGTTCCCTTGCGCGGCGTTGCGCCCTCGGAGACGACCACGATCGAGAAACTGCGTTCGCGCTCGTGGCGGCGGCGCAAGCGCATGCACACCTCCTCGACGTCGAACGGGCGCTCCGGCACGAGGATCGCGTCGGCGCCCCCGGCGATTCCGGCGTGCGTGGCGATCCAGCCGGCGTGCCGGCCCATCACCTCGACGACCATCACCCGGTTGTGTGACTCGGCGGTCGTGTGCAGGCGGTCGATCGCTTCGGTCACGATCTGCACCGCCGTTTGAAACCCGAACGTCACATCGGTGCCGCCGAGGTCGTTGTCGATCGTCTTCGGCACTCCTACCACCGGGATACCCTCACGGTGCAGGCGCAACGCCACGCCGAGTGTGTCCTCGCCGCCGATCGGGATCAGCGCATCGACCCCGCGCGCGGCGATCGTCTGACGGATCGTTCGCAACCCGCGATCATCCCCGTCGGCGAACGGGTTGGTGCGCGAGGTGCCGAGGATCGTGCCGCCGCGCGGGAGGATGCCCACGGTGCTCTGCAGCGTCAGCTCGACGGCGTCGTCGCTCAGTACCCCCGCCCAACCGTGGCGAAAGCCGAGCACGCTGTGCTCGTCGTCCACGAGTCCCCTGCGCACGACCGCGCGGATGACGGCGTTCAGCCCGGGACAGTCGCCGCCGCCGGTGAGCAGACCAACCCGTGCCATGCCTCGCATTGTCCACGATGCGTCTCGGCGCCGCTCATGTTCAACGAGCGGACCTCAGGCGTTGACCAGCCCGCGCCGCAGCGCGTAGCCGACGAGCTCGGCGCGCGAAGAGAGGCTGAGCTTCTGCTGGATGTGCGCGCGGTGGGTCTCGACCGTGCGCACCGACAGGTACAGCTGCTCGGCGATCTCGGCGTTGGTGTGTCCCAGCGCGATCAGCCGCAGGACTTCGAGCTCACGCTCTGAGAGATCATCTGGCGGTCCGGGTGGGGGCTCGGAGGCCATCCGCGCTCCCAGCCTGGGGTTCAAATAGCTTTCGCCGCAGGCGGCGCGTCGCACGGCCTCCACGAGCTCGTCGTCGGCGGCCTCCTTGAGCACGTACCCGATCGCGCCGGCGCCGAGGGCGTGCCGCGCGAACGCGGGCTCCTGCTGCATCGTCAGCACGACTATCTGCGTCTCCGGCGACTCCGCGCGGATATCGGGGATCGCCTCGAGGCTTGAGCTGCCGGGCATATTCAGATCGAGCACCAGCACGTCCGGGCAATGACCGTGCACGTACCGTCGCGCGCTCTCGAGATCCCCGGCCTCGGCCACGACCTCGAACCCGGATTCGCCGTCCAGCAGCAGCCGCAGCCCACTGCGCACCACGGCATGGTCGTCGGCGATCACGATCGTGATCGTCTCCAGGGTGGGCTCCAGCGGAGGCTTTCCGTCGGCCTGCGCCGGGCGGGTGTCGTGATCGGGCGTCACCGACGATGAACGTACCGCGTAGGGCCCCCGCGCGTCTACGGGAAAAGTACGGTGATTCGCGCGGCTCGGTACGGATGTAAACGATGCCGGCCAAAGAGCCGGCTGTCTTGTCGAGAAAGCCGATCGATGCAGAGCCGGGGGACTCTGGGTCGGGTCGGACTAGATCCCCTGTCCGGGCAGGAACTCGTTCGTAAACGGCGGCAGTCCGCCGTTGGGGTTGTGTTGGAGCAGCCCGTGCGCCAGCATCCATCCTCCGAAGCTCGCCCACGCCGAGGGTTCCTGCCAGCCATACGGATTGCTCGCCTTCGCCGGTGTCGCCGCGGGTAGGGTCTGGCGAATCGATTCCAGCTGAAGCTTTCCTTCCAGCGAGGGGTTCGCCTTGACCACCAGCGCGGCCGCCGCCTGGGGATTGGCGCGAACCGCACGCTCGCCGCGGGTGAGCGCCTGCATGAACGCGCGCAGGTCCTGGCCGCGTTCGCGCGCCTCGTCCTGGCGTACCACCAGCACCAGCTCGTCGTAGCTCGGCACGCCCGCCTCATCCACCGGAATCACGACGGGATGGCGGTGCAGCAATTGCAGCTGGATCGCCTCGTAGTTCCAAAACCCGCCCAGCGTCGCTGCGACCTTGCCCGAGAGCATCGCCGGTACGAGGTTGAACCCGACGTTCACTTCCCGCACGCTGTCCGGATTCACCCCGGCGGCCTGCAAAGCCGTGTGCAGCTCGGCCGCCTGGTAGGGGATGCCGGCGGTACCCACGCGCTTACCCGCGAGGTCTGCGACCGTGCGCACGTGTTGGCCCGGCAGTGCGATGATCGAGGTCAGGGGACGTTGCACGAGCGCTCCGATCGAGACCAGCTTCAGTCCCTGATCGCGCGCGAGCAGCAGCTCGGGCTCATAGGAGATCGCCATGTCCACCTTGCCGGCGGCGAGCAGCTTCAGCGGGTCGGCCGGTTCGGCGGGTATCTGCGGGCGCACATCCAGCCCGACCGCCCTGAACTCTCCCCCCGCGATCGCCGAGTACAGCGCCGCGTGATCGGCGTTGGGGAAGAAGTCGAGCATCACCGTGAACGGCTTGACCGCGGGCGGGGAGGTCACGTCCTGCTTGGAGCCGCACGCGGACACGGTCAGGGCGCAAGTGATCGCAGACGCGATCACGGCGGGTCTGATGATTCTCAACGGACTTCTCCTCTGGATCGGTATGCCCACGGAGCCAGGCGGCGCTCGGCGAGGGCGAGGGTATAGAAACAGGCGATCGCGAACACGAACAGCACGACCGCGGCGGCGTATGCACGCGAGGTCTGCAGCGCGGTCAGGTCGGCGTCGATCTCGTGTCCCAGTCCGGCGTACGCCCCGGTGGTCGCCGTTTGGGACTCGGCGATGTAGGCGCCGATCACGGCGACCGTCAGCGCGATCCGCGCGCCGCTGATCGCGGCGGGCAGCGCGGCCGGCAGCTCGGCGAAGCGGAACGCCTGCCAGCGCGAGGCATCGAGCGTGCGCAGCAGCTTCAGCTGCTCCGGATCGACGCCGGCGAGCCCGTCCACGGTCGTGACGAGCACGGGAAAGAAGCAGATCAGGGTTATCACCACGAGCTTGGGCAGGATCCCGAAGCCCCACCAGAAGATCAGCAGCACCGCGATCACCGCGATCGGCACAGCCTGTGAGCCGACCGCGAGCGGATACACCGCGCGGCGCAGCACGGGGGAGAGGTGGATTGCGACCGCCAGCGCGAATCCGCTCGCCAGCGCCAGCACGATCCCGAGCACCACCTCCTCGGCCGTTGGTTTCAAGTTGGACGCGAGAAAGCCGGCGTTGTTCCACAGCGCCCCGCCCACTTCATGGGGCGCCGGCAGCACGAGTCGGTCCACGCTCCCGAGCTCCACATACAGCTCCCACACGCCGAGCAATACCGCGACGAGCACGACGGCCGGCAGCGCGTTTACTACGCGACGCCTCATCGCGTGCTCCCCGAGCCCAGAGCGATCAGCGCTCGCTCGCGCAGTGCCACGACCGCGGGATCGGTGCGCGAGCGGGGGCGCTCCAACTCCACCTCCAGTTCCTCAACGACGCGGCCGGGGCGGGCCGACAGCACCGCGACGCGGTCGGCCAGCACGACCGCCTCCTCGACGTCGTGGGTCACCAGCACCACCGTCCGCTGGCCGATCTTCGATCGGTCGCGGCGCAGCGCGTCCACGAGCCAGGTGTGCATCTCCGCGCGGGTGATCGCGTCCAGCGCGCCGAACGGCTCGTCCAGGCACAACAGCTGCTTGCCTGACAGCAGCGTGCGCACGAACGCGACCCGCTGGCGCATCCCGCCCGAGAGCTCATGCGGATGGGCCTGCTCGAACCCGGCGAGACCCAACTCGGCGAACAGCTCGCCTGCGCGCGTCCGAGCTTCGGCGCGCGGTACGCGGGCAATCCGTAGCGCGAGCGCCGCGTTGTCCAGTGCGTCGAGCCACGGCAGCAGCAGGTCGCGCTGTGGCATCAGCGCCGCCGGCGCACACTCGATCGAGCCCTCATCACAGGGCTGCAACCCACAAATCAGCTCCAGCAGCGTCGTCTTGCCGCACCCGCTGGGCCCCACCACCGCTAGCAGCTCGTTCGTGTCGGCGTGCAGCGAGATGCCGGCGAGCGCCTGCACCGGCGTCCCGTCGCGTCCCTCATACGCGCGGCTGACCCCCGAAACGAGCACAGCCGGCGTACCGGGGTCCTCCGTCTGCGGTCTCCGACCGGGTTGAAGCCCTGTCTGCACGTTGCTCCCTTCGCGGGCATTACCCCACAGGTTCAACGGGTCGGCGCAGGGTCATCGTCTGCTGTGCGCCATCTCAGCCGGCCTCATCCGCCAGCTCCCCTGGGTTCGTCTGCTGAGGCGATGATGCTACTGCGTCATCGCCACGCCCGGGCGCGCCAGCGCACGCACGAAGTCCTCCAGCTGGGCCGTCGTCCAGCACTCGAACGCGGTGCAGTGCTGCTCGTAGGCGGCGATCACCGAGTCGCCGTAGTTCCAGTACAGCCGCGGCTCGGGATTCAGCCAGAACGTGCGACCGGCGCGCGCGGCGATCTGGGCGAAGATGTCCGCACGCGGGTCGCGCCCGTTGGTGCGCGCGTCGCCGAGCACGATCACGGTCGCGCGCGGATGCAGGTCGTCCTCCACCTGTACGAGGAACTCCGACCACACGCGCCCGTAGTCGGTGTAGCCGGAGATGTCGGCCACGCCCGCGTCGCCGGAGATGCGCTCACTGATGGAGCTGAAGTCGCGCTCGTGTTCGAAGATGTCTGTCACCTCGCTGATGCGCTCGATGAACACGAACGAGCGCATGCGACGGAAGCTGTCGTGCAGGGCATGGAGCACTGACAGAAAGAACACCGACGCGGAGGTCACGCTCGTGGAGACGTCGCAGAGGACGTAGATCTCCGGGCGGCGCGGGCGGCGGGGGCGGTACTTGAGTACGACCGGCACACCGCCGGTCTGTAGCGACGCGCGCATCGTGCGCCTGACGTCGACGTGCGCGTGGCGGCGGTGTCCGCGTGCCTGCAGCCCCTGGGTTGCCAGGCGGCGGCGCAGCTGCGCGACGACGCGGTGCACGGCGGCGAGGTCCTGCAGCGGGCCCGACGGCAGCGCCCGGTCGAGCTCGCCCAGCGGCCGGGCAGGGGGCAGGCTGCCGGTGCGCTCGATCTGAGCGCGTTCGAGCTCGCGCCGCAGCAGCGCCTCGAATCGTCTGAGGGCCTCGCGCGGCAGCCCGTCGCGGCGTGGGTCGTTCGCGGGCAGCTCCGGCTGGGGCTCTGCACGCAGTCCCAGCGCGCGCCTGATGCGCTGCACGTCCACGCCGATCACGCCCGATCCCTCCTGGCGGCGTGCGAACGCGGCGATCGCCATGCGTGCGAGGTCGCGCATGGCGCCCTCCGAGCCGTCGCGCAGTGCGGCCGCGATCTGCGCGCGCAGTCCCTCCAGCTCTTCGTCGGTCAGCTCGTCGAGGTCCAGCCCGCCGGCGGCCTCGTCGGGTTGCTCGCGCACGTCCTCGCGGATCGCCTGAAGCTCGACTGCGCGGAACATGAAGCGGTCGAACACCAGCTCGAACACGCGCCGGTCCTCCTGGCTCTTGGCGAGCGTCGCCGCGAGCGCCTCACGGAAGTCGTCCTGCTCGGTCCAGTCGATCTCGCCCAGCACCGCGAACGCGTCCAGCAGCTCCGAGGTGCCGACAGCCACCCCTTCGCGGCGCAACTCCTCGCCCAGCTCCAGCACGCGCGCGGCGAATCCCGCCGGGGGCGCCTGTGAGCTTGCGGGGCTTGACCGGGCTTCAGACGGCATCGGCCGGCGCCCGGAGCTTGACCCCAACGCGCTCGGCCACGAGGTCCATGTCGGTGCGGTGCTTGACGATTACCGACATCGTGTCGGTGAAGGTCGCCTCGTCGATGTCATCGACTCCGAGCAGCAGCAACGCCCGTGCCCAGTCGATCGACTCGGCGATCGACGGGGGCTTCTTCAGGTCGAGCTCACGCACCATGCCGATCACCTCGACCAACCGACGGGCGACTGTCTCTCCCAGATCCGGCGCGTGCAAGCGCACGATCTCGAGCTCGTGCTCGAGCTCGGGGTAGTCCAACCAGAGGTACAGACAGCGGCGCTTGAGCGCCTCGGTCAGCTCGCGCGAGTTGTTCGAGGTCAGCAACACCACGGGGTGGGTACGCGACTCGACGCGCCCGAGCTCGGGGATCGAGATCTGAAAGTCCGAGAGCACCTCCAGCAGCATCGCCTCGAACTCCTGGTCGGTCTTGTCGATCTCGTCGATCAGCAGCACGACCGGCTGCTCGGAGGCGATCGCGCTCATCAGCGGTCGCGCGAGCAGGAACTCCTCGCCGAAGATGTCCTCCTGCACCGCCTCCCACCCGGCGCCGTCGGCCTCGGCCTGGATGCGCAGCAGCTGCTTGCGGTAGTTCCACTCATACAGCGCCTTGGCCTCGTCCAGGCCCTCATAGCACTGCAGTCGCACGAGCTCGCGGTTCAGGTAGGAGGCGAGCGACTTCGCCAGCTCGGTCTTGCCGACGCCCGCGGGCCCCTCCACAAGCACGGGCTTGCCGAGCTTCGTCGCCAGATACGCCACCAACGCGGTGGACTCGCCCGGCAGGTATCCCACTCCGCGTAGTCCCTCGGCGACCGCCTGGACGGAGGTCGGCCCCGGGAAGGTCGTGTCGGGCGAGACGGACGGGGACGGAGACATCGTCGGCCCAATGATAGGCGCCCCGCCTGCAGCGGGCGACTACGCCGAGCGCTGTTCGTGCTCGGTCGGCGCGTCCTCGAACGACAGCTGCTCACTCGCCGGGTTGGCGGGCACGGGTCGGCGCGCGGCACGTGGCGCTCTGCTCACGGGCAGGGCCGGCGCGGGCGCGGGCGGCTGTGCGGGCGCCGGAGCGGGCGGGCGCCGCGGACGGCGTGCCCGGGTCAGCGGTGGCTCCGGCGTATGGGCCGCACGCATGCGCCAGCCGGCGTACGTGAGCACGCCGGCGGCGACGAACGCCAGGAAGAAGCCCCACTGGATCCCCACCGGATAGCCGCCGCCGGACGGGCGGTCGAACACGCGGTAGAAGATCAGCAGCGCCGCCCAGCCGCCGGCGATCATCGTGATCGTGCCGTCGCTGCCGGGCAGATGAAACGTTCTGCCCTCCGCGCGCGCGAAGAGCATCGTCAGGACTCCGGCCGCGACCAGGAACACGGCCGCCTCGACGAACGAGACGTCGCCGAACGCGCTGATGCTGTGCGTGCTGATCGTCGCGGCCTTGCGGTTGAGGCTCTGCAGGCTGTACCACGGCAGGAACATCGTCACCAGCAGCGCCAGCGAGGCGATCGCCGCGAGGCGTTGCTCGGGCTCCATCGCCCGCCAGTCGCTCATCGCCCGGGTCATCGGTCTGACCCGCTCTCGCGCTCGATAGTGGTGTTGCGCGCCATGTCCAACCAGTCTAGGCGCGCCACCTGCCGTCAGCGTTTTCTCAGCGCTTGCTAAGCGTGATCGTGCCGTTGGCGGTCGAGAAGTTGCCCGCGAGATCGGTGGCGGTGATCGTGACCTGGTAGGCGCCGGTCTGCGAGGGGGTCGTCCAGAGGATCTTCGGCTTGCCCCGTTCGACGGTGGCGCCGTTGCTCCAGACGGTCTTGCCGCCTCGCTTGACTGAGATTTTGACGGTGGAGATCTTCGATAGCGAGACCTGCACGCCCGCGCGCGAGGCGCTCGGCAGCTTGCTTGTGATGAGCGAGACGACCGGGGGTGTGTGCAGGTCGGCGGTGAATTTCTGGGCGGTCGTGCAGTAGATCTGATCGCCCGTGATCGGCGTTGCCGGCGCCGTGCTCGCGGCGGCGCTCGCTACGAGATGTTCGGGCGCCCTCGCCACGGCGGCGCTCGCGCCGCCCGTTTCTGAAGCGCCGCCGGGCGCTCCGGCTCCGCCGGCGGGCGGGGTTGGGGGCGTGGGGGAGGGCGCCGGAGTGACGGCGGTCGTCGTGGGCGGGCCTTTGCGCGTGCGTTCGCACAGGTGTTGCAGGAATTCGGTCAGCAGTTCGTGGTAGTTGAGGTCCGATTCGCCGTACTGGTCATACATCGACCACGCGCCGGTGTCGTAATGGGGGACCTCGGCGCGCGCCTCGGCGTCGCCTGCTTCGAACAGCTTCAGCCCGAGCGGGTCGTGGGTGATCGAGGTGTAGTCGTAGAGTCCCACGTCGGCCTGGATGAAGCCGTTGAGGATGCGATCGCTGGGGGCGTAGGTGTACTCGGCGTACTCCGCCCCCGCGGCGGTCTTCACGCGCACGCCTGTCGCGGGCGCCGTCTGGAAGATGCCGAGTGCCTGCTGGGCGGCGGTCAGGTAGGCCGGTTCCTTGAAGCGCGACCACGAGCGCGCCATCACCTGCAGGGCGGTGCCCTGCGAGAGCCCGCTCGTCCACGGCGGCGAGCCGCCGTCGAAGTGGAACATGTACTCCCACGCGATGCCCCCGGCGCGCTTGGAGGCCAGCGGCAGCACTTCGCTCAGCAGCTGGCGCAGGTTCGTGTTTTCGTGGCCGGAGAGGTAGTAGCCGTTGGCCTCGCCGAACGTCCCCAGCCACTGGATCTGGATGCCCTGCCCGGCGTAGTACTCCCACACGAGTTTGCTCGGCGGGAAGCTCACGCGCACGCGTGAGGAGACCAGCGGCTGGGTCGTCCACCACTGGCGGTTCTTTTCGAGCGTCAAGAAGATCACCGGCAGGCGCGTGGGTATGAAGGCGCCCGCAGCGGCCATCCCCTGCGTGTTGGCGATCACGGCCGCGAGTTCGGCGCGGCGAGTCCCGCTGAGCTTCTTCAGCGAGCTGTTCGCCGCCGCATACGCACCGGCGTATTGCCGGTAGGCGGCTTCGGTGATCGCGCCGCTGCTCTTGAGGCTGCTCAGCGCGGCGGTCACGCTCGGCCCGCGGGCTCCGGCCTGCGCGGGGATCAGCAGCGCGGCGATCGTCCCGCTTAGGGCGAGGGTTATAGGCAGACTTCGGCGCACACGAGCGCGCCGGACATGCGGACGGAGCATCGCGCGGATGCTACGGGCCGCGTCCGCGCCGACCCCTCTCTGCACGGCCCGTTGCAGCCGATCGCGAGTATGCGTGCGCATGCCCCCTCAAACCCACCGCAGCGCCGCAGTTGCGCTTCGTGGTGATACTTGTTGTCAGCATCCTGCCGCGCTACTGTACGGCGTATGTTCGATGAGGCGGTGATCGAGGAGGCTGGGCGCCGGCTGTTGGAGGCCGCGCCTCGAGGTACCCGAGTGGTGTTGTTCGGTTCCCATGCCCGAGGCGATGCCGGCAAGCACAGCGACCTGGATTTCCTAGTGATCGAGCCATCGGTCGAGGATGTTGTCGAGGAGACCTACAGGCTGCGTCAGGCGTTGATCGGGCTCGATGTGTTCGTTGATCTCGTGGTCGTGAGCGAGGCTGAAGCCCGGGCTTGGGGGGAGGTAAACGGGACGGTGATTCACGCTGCCTTGTCAGAGGGCCGTGCTTTGGCTGCCTGATGCCTGATTCGACTGACGACGCAACGATTCTGCTTGGCCTCGCGGCCGACGACGAGTTCGCCGCCAGGTCGGTGCTGTCGATTGAGGGCGTGACCGATGCGATCTTTGGCTTCCACGCTCAGCAAGCAGTGGAGAAGTCTTTGAAGGCAATGCTCGCATTCAGGGGAGTCGACTACCCATACTCGCATGACCTGGATGGGCTGATCCAGCTTTGTGGCAAGCACGAGATCGAGGTGCCGGAGGATCTGTCAGGGGTTGGTCGGTTGTCGGTATTCGGAGTCGCGCTGCGGTATGGGTCGCGTGTAATGGTCGAGCTCGACCGCGATCAAGCACTGCGCTGGGCTGCCGCGGCCGTGGAGTGGGCGCGGCAGCAGATCGAGCCGCCGAGCGCTGGCGATACGACGTCGGACACGGCCGACCCTCAGTAGCCGGGGAGCGCGTTCCTCCTAGTCGCGCTGCTGTTTCAGTCGGCCGACTGGTCCTCGCGCCCGACCTCTTGATCGTCGGCTTCGAGCACGTCTTCCTCCTCATCGTCGGCGTCGCCCTCGATCGAGTGCTCGCCGCCGGGGTGGTAGGTGACCTGGAAGCGCTCGATTAGCTCGTCGCGGCGGTGCTCATCTACCGGGGACTCGTCGGAGACGAGCACCCATTCGTCGCCCTCGAAGTCCTCCATGTTGAAGATCTCGTGGTCGAGGTCGGGGGAGTCGTCGACGACCAGCAGCACCTCGGTCTGAGGGTTGAAGTAGGTCCCCGGACGGATCGTCAGCTCGTCCAGCTCGAACGTGCGGTGCTCGGCCATGGCGCGTTTATACCCGACCTCGCCATACCGATGCACGCCGCCCGACCGCGGTTCAGTGGGGATCGAGCTCTGAGAGTGTGCGGGCAACCTCCGCCTCGATGTCCAGCGGCTCGAGCCCCTGGCGTTCGCGGCGTTCATTGCGGGCGACGACGAGCTGCAGCACCTCTTCGGCGATCCCCGGGTCATGGCCGGTGCTCGCGGGTTGGGCGGCCATCAGCTGGGCGACCTCGGCGTCGATGTCGAGCGCGGGCTCGCCGCGGCGCTCGCGCCGTTCGCTGCGCGCCTGCAGCATCTGTCTGATTTCCTGCTCGCGCTCGGCCCGCTGGAATTCGGGGTTCATGGCGATCGAGTCGTAGTCGGACCCGCTCTGCCCGAACGGCGATTCGCCGCCCGAGGAGCCCTCGCCCTCGCCGGGGAATCCGCCCGAGCCGATCTCGTCGTACATGCTCCCTTTGCTGAGCAGGAAGACGATCGACATCACCACCGACAGCCCCACCGTGCCGAATACGACGATCGGAAATGCGGCTTGCATCGATCGATTGTACGTCCGCGAGGGCGAGCCGATTGCTCGCACGCCCGCCCTCCGCTACCCTGCTCGTTGACTGACTGGTCAATCTACGGAGGCGCGAGAGCAGAGAAATGGTCGATTTCACGTTGACAAACGAGCAGCAGAGCCTGCGCGAAATGGCGCACGACTTCGCCGAGAAAGAGATTCGCCCTGTCGCTTGGGAGTACGACAAGGACGGCACTTGGCCGCAGGACATCATCGAGAAGGCCTGGGAGGTCGGCCTGATGAACAGCCACATCGAGGAGGAGTACGGCGGAGCGGGCGCCGGCTACCTCGACGGCTGCCTGATCGAGGAAGAGCTCTCGTGGGGCTGCTCGGGCATTCAGACCTCGCTCGGCTGCAACGGCCTGGCGACCGCGCCGATCGCGCTGGGAGGCTCGGAGGAGGTCAAGAAGAAGTACCTGGGCATGCTCACCGAAGCGCCGAAGCTCGCCTCCTTCTGCCTGACCGAGCCCGACGCCGGCTCGGATGTCTCCGGCATGCGCACCACAGCCGTCAAGCAGGGCGACAAGTACGTGATCAACGGCTCGAAGTGCTTCATCACCAACGGCGGCTACGCGGACTACTACACGGTCTACGCGAAGACCGACAAAGACGCGGGCCATCGCGGCATCAGCGCGTTCGTGGTCGAGCGCGACTGGGGCGTGGTCGTCGACAAGAAGGAGGACAAGCTCGGTCAGCGTGCGTCGAACACGGCGACGATCTCTTTCAACGACGTCGAGGTCCCCGCGGAGAACATGCTGGGCGAGGAAAACCACGGCTTCAAGCTGGCGATGGCCACGCTCGACCGCACCCGCCCGGGCGTCGCGGCGATGGCCACCGGGATCGCCCGCGCAGCCTTCGAGTTCGCCACCGACTACTCGCGCGAACGCGTGCAGTTCGGCGTGCCGATCGCGATGCACCAGGCGATCCAGTTCATGATCGCCGACATGGCCACCGAAATCGAAGCCGCGCGCCTGCTGACATGGAAGTCGGCGTTCATGCTCGACAACGGCGAACGCAACACGCTCGTCTCTTCGCACGCCAAGCGCTTCGCGGCCGACGCGGCGATGAAGATCGCCACCGACGCCGTGCAGGTCTATGGCGGCTACGGCTTCATCAAGGAGTACCCCGTGGAGAAGCTCTTCCGCGACGCGAAGATCATGCAGCTGTACGAGGGCACCTCGCAGATCCAGCGGCTGGTGATCGCTCGCGAAACGCTGCTCCCGCGCAGGGTGGAGGAGCCGACTGCGGTTCCGGCCTGATGCTCGGGTGATGTTGTTGTCATGCCGCATGCGGCATGACCGGAGGGGCCACATGTGGCCCCTCCACGAAACCGTGCATGCACGGTTTCGCCGACGGCGCATGCGCCGTCGGTACGAGAAGCCGCATGCGGCTTCTCGCCGTACCGCACATGTGCGGTACGGAAC
This sequence comes from uncultured Solirubrobacterales bacterium, assembly GCA_963708315.1. GTDB lineage: Bacteria > Actinomycetota > Thermoleophilia > Solirubrobacterales > Solirubrobacteraceae > Palsa-744. Next base: position 812,916 of record OY970204.1, read on the forward strand.
TACTCCGACAATCGCGCCTCCGGCCGAACCCTCTCCGATTCCGGCCGGAGGCTGCGTCCCCCCGGCTTGCACCATCCATAACCCGCCGCGCGTCTCGGCGATGCGGTTTTTCGTTTAGCGACCTCTAACAGCCAGGAGCTCATCACATGTTCGTTTTCAAGACCGCGGTCGTAGGCGCCGGCACAATGGGCGGGCAGATCGCCCAGACGATCGCCGCCGCCGGCATTCCAGTCGTGCTCAAGGACATCGACGACGCGCTCGTACAGGCCGGACTGGACGAGGCGCGCAACGTCACATCCGGGCAGGTCTCAAAGCTCGTGGAGCGCGGCAAGCTCACCGCCGAGCAGGGTGAGGAGCGCCTCGCCGAGGTGCTCGGCCGCATTAACGGCACGACCTCCTACGCGCCCTTCGGCGACGTCGACCTCGTGATCGAGGCCGTGCCCGAGCGGATGGAGATCAAGCAGGCCGTCTTCGCCGAGCTCGACGCGGCCACGCCCGGCCACGCGATCCTCGCCTCGAATACCTCCTCGCTGTCGATCACCGAGATCGGCGAAGCCACGCTGCGCCCGGACAAGGTCGTCGGTTTTCACTACTTCTACCCCGCCTCGCTGATGCCGCTGATCGAGATCGTCGAGGGCGAGGAGACCTCCGCGGAGACCGTCACCGCGGCCGTCACGTTCGCGCAGTCGATCCGCAAGCAGCCGATTACCTGCGCCGAGGTACCCGGCTTCGTCGTCAACCGCATCCTCAACTCGGGCATCTCCGAGGTGTGGCGCGCACAGGAGGAGCAGGGCCTGTCGATCAAGCTGATCGACGAGGGCGTCGGCGCCGCTGGTGTCGTTCCGGTCGGTCCCTACCACCTCGTGAACCTGCTGGGCCTCGATACCGTCCTGCACGTCGCCGAGCACCTCGCCGAGTCCTATGGCGACGAGCGCTTCTACGTCCCGCCGGCGATGCAGAAGCTCGTCTCCGAAGGAAAGCTCGGAGCGAAGACGGGAGGCGATGGCTTCTATGACCCCCAGGGCGAGCCCAACGTGCCCGGCGAGGCCGAGCCTGATGTCGAGCAGCTCGTCGAGCTGCTCTCGCTGAAGACGTTCATCGAGGCCTGCCTCGTGCTGGAGGAGGGCGTCGCCACCCACCGCGACATCGACTTCGGAATGATGGCCGGCGCCGGTCTCGACCCTCGCCGGGGGCTGATGCCGCCGTTCATGAAGGCCGACAGCGAAGGGCTCGACAAGGTCCTCGAGCGGATGGAGAACGCCGCCGAGCGCCACGGCGAGCGCTTTGCTCCGCCGACGATCCTGCGTCGCCTCGTCGCCCAGGGTCGCCTCGGCCAGTCAAGCGGTCAGGGCTTCTACGCCTACCCTCGCGCCGACTCAGAGCAACCGGCCGAGGTCATCAAGTTGGAGACATTCACCGGTGAGGACGCCCGCGTCGATTTCGGCGGCGATGAGGACGCAGGCGTGGCGATCGCGTGGCTCGCCAACGGACAGATGAACTCGATCTCCCCGCAGGTCGTCACCGACCTCGCGAGCGTCTGGGCGCGCGTGAAGGACACCGGCGTGCGTGCGCTCGTGATCGCCTCCTCCAACCCCTTCCTGTTCAGCGCGGGCGCGGACATCAAGGCCTTCACGACGATGGACGAGGCCGGCGGGCGCGAGCTGCTGCAGGGCATGCACGGGCTGCTGCGCGAGATGGGGACCTCCGGCGTGGCCACGATCGCGGCCGTCAACGGCCTCGCTTTCGGTGGGGGCTGCGAGCTGGCGATGGCCTGCGACATTCGCATAGCCGCGCGCTCCGCGCTGTTCGGGCAACCCGAGATCAAGCTTGGAATCATCCCGGGATTCGGAGGCACCCAGCGTCTGCCGCGGCTGGTCGGCGAGAACAAGGCGCTCGAGATGAACCTCGTCGGCGATCCGATCCTGGCCGAGGAGGCGTTCGAGCTGGGGCTCGTCAACCGCGTCGTCGAAGACCACGAACTGCTCGATACCGCGCTTGCCTGGGCGCGGCGGATGGCGGCGCAGGCGCCGCTGGCGATCGAGCAGATCAAGCGCGTCTCCGGCGCCGGCGACATCGACGCTGGCATCGTCTCCGAGCAGGACGGTTTCGCGAGCGTGCTCTCAAGCAACGACGCGCGCGAGGGCATCTCCGCGTTCCTCGCCAAACGTACGCCGCGATTTGCGGGATCATAGTCGTGGAGGTCGTGCCCCTCGTGAGCACGGCGAGGGTCGGATCGTATAAGGACGGTGCGGTAATGACGGATCTGGTGGAGCGCTAGCGATGGCGGTGCGCGCGAGCAGTAACCGCAAAGGGGAGGAGGTCGCGCGCCTGGCCGAGCTGGTGCGCGACGCCGGCTCGGTCGTGGCGCTGACGGGCGCCGGCATCTCGGTGCCGTCGGGGATTCCCGACTTTCGCTCGCCCGCAACGGGCACGTGGACGAAAGTCGACCCGATGAAGGTCGCCCACATCGATTCGTTCCGCGCCGATCCGATGCGCTTTTGGCACTTCTACGGCGAGCGCTTCGCCTCGCTCGGTGGCAAGGCGCCCAACGACGCCCACCATGCGCTCGTGGCGATGGAGCGCAGCGGCATGCTCGACGCGGTCATCACCCAGAACGTGGACATGCTCCACCGCAAGGCCGGCACCGCCGAGCTGATCGAGGTGCACGGCTCGATCGCGCGCTGCACCTGCCCCGATTGCGGCGGTGACATCCCTCAGCTCGAGGTGCGCGCACGTCGCCTCGGCGATCCGGACGGCATCCCCCGCTGCGAAGTCTGCGGCGGCCCGCTGCGTCCGGAAGTCGTGCTGTTCGGTGAGCCACTCTCCGAACAGGCGATGGAGCGCGCGCGCGAGCTGTGCGCCGCCGCGGACCTGATCCTCTGCATCGGCTCCTCGCTGGAGGTGCAACCGGTCGGCTCGCTGCCGCTGATCACCCTCCAATCCGGCGGGGCGATCGCGATCCTCACACAGGGCCGCACACCGCTCGACCGGCTCGCCGCCGTGCGCCTGGACGGGGACATCGTCGAGGAGCTCGGGGCGCTCACGAGCGCGCTGGATATCGACGACGCGCGCTCCCCGGCGCCGCCGCGGTTCTGACGCTCTTCAGGCGGTCTGCGCGAGGTCGCGCGTGGGGGCGATGCCCCAGCGTCCGGCGACGCTTTCCAGCTCGCCGTCGAGCCCCCAACGGTCCGGGCGCGCCGGTCCCTCATGCGCGGGGTTGGCGCCCTTCAGCGCCATGCAGCCGGTGTTCTCGCCGATCTCTCGCAGCCGCCGGACCTCGTCCGGGCGCAGTGGGGAGCGTGCGATCTTCTCGGGCACGGCCGCCAGCTCGGCGCGCTTGTCCTCGATCGCGCGAGGGGTTTGGCCCCCGCCCGCCCCGGGCTCCTGGATCAGCGTCGGCGCGACGCAGCGCACGGACCTCTGCGCGAGATCCCAGGCGCACGCGAGCTGCAGCATCGACATCTCGTGCCCAAGCGCGATCGGGCGCATCTGCTCCAGCCGCTCGCGGCCGGCCTCGATCCAACCGTCTGCCCGGAACATGCGGTGATCGTGCTCGGCGAAGGCGTGGCCGGGGAGGACGTCGTCGTGGAACAGCCCGCCGTAATCCACGACCCGCGCGATCAACTCGACGTCGTTCGCGCGCGCTGCGTCGAGCACGAGCTCGCCGGGCCACGGCTCGAGCGGGTTGAGGATGATCATCGCCCAGTCGATCAGCTCGCCGTAGCGCTCCAGGCAGTCGATCACGTCGAGCGTGAACCCGTTCGCCGGTCCCGGGGCGAGGCCGAGCATCCGCGTCAGCCCGGCGTCACGCACCGCCGCCATGCCCTCCCACACCGCCGCGCTCGTGTAGCCGATGCGGTCGGGGTTGTGCAGCATCAACAGGTCGAAGTGCTGCACGCCGCAGCGCTCCAGGCTGCGCTCGGTCGCCATCCTGATGTAATCGGCGTAGGACTCCTGCCCGCGCAGGCTCGGGTCGGTGAAGCGGGGATACCCCTTCGCGCCTTCGCGCTCGCCCGTGTAGAAATCGTGCCCGATCGCCCCCACCAGGCAGTAGTCCTCGCGCGCGAGGCCCGCAAGCGCCCGGCCGAGCATCGTGTCGGCCTCGCCCGCGCCGTAGGTGTCGGCGGTTATCACAGTGTCGATTCCCTCACCGGGGCGCAGCAACGAGCACAGGCGCGCGTCGCCCAAGGGCTCACCAAAGCGCATGTAGCGCCCGCCGCTCCAGGTACCTATGGCCGTCGCTGTGGGGTCCATACAGCTGTACTTTATGAGCCCAATGCCTCACGCGACCCCCAGACATCGCGCTCGACACGCGTCTATGATGAGACAACTGCACGATCGGAGTGATCGCTGCGTCGGGGTCGGGGAGGGTCGTGCGGGTGGAGATGTCAGCTGAGGAGGGGGATGGTCGTCCCATCGGACTAGCCGTGGCGTTCGCGGGCGCGGCGCGCCGCTACTGGCTGGGCGTGTTCCCGTGGGTATGCATAGAGCGCCGCCGCCGACGGGTGCGCGCGCTTCAGATTCCCGACCCGCTGCTGCGCCGCATCGCGCTGGAGTCACAGCGCAAGTGGGGCAACGTCGAGGGGGCCGCCGCGTTCGCGGTCTTCACCCCCCGCCGGCATCGCCGCGCGGCGGCGCGCGCGATGATGGGCCTGCAGGAGGCCTACAACTATCTGGACATGCTCGGCGAGCAGCCGAACGTCGACCCGGCCGCCAACGGACGCACGCTGCACCGGGCGCTGCTCGTCGCGCTCAACCCCGAGGCCTCGCATGTCGACTACTACGCCCACAGTCCCGAGCGCGAGGACGGCGGCTATCTGCGCGAGATCGTCGAGGACACCCGCGCGGCGCTCGCGCGGCTGCCGTCCTATGGGGCGGTCGCTCAGGCGGCGCTGGCCGCGGCGCACCGCATCGTCGAGTTCCAGAGCTGCAACACCGGCGAGCGCCAGGGCGATCTCGCGGCGCTCGAGCGCTGGGCACGCGCGGCAACGCCGCCCGGGTCTGACCTGCGCTGGTGGGAGGTCGCGGCGGCGGGCGGATCTTCGCTGTGCGTGTACGCGCTGATCGCGCTCGCGGCCGACCCCGAGCTCGACCCGGGAGCGCCGGCGGCGGTGCAGGACGCGTACTTCCCCTGGATCGGCGCCCTGCATTCACTGCTCGACAATCTCATCGACACGAGCGAGGACCGCGCGACCGGGCAACACAGCCTGTTCGGCGCCTACGCTTCGCCCCAGGAAGCGGCCGCGCGCATGCGCCGGCTGGCCGAGCGCTCGCTGTGTGCGGGCGCGGAGCTGCCCGGGGGGCGTGCGCATACGCTGTTGCTGGCGGCGATGGCGAGCTTCTACCTGTCCACACCCGAGGCATCCACGCCGCAGGCGCTGGGGGTCACCCGCGCGGTCCTCGACACGCTGGGTCGCCCGGCGGCGCTGGCGATGGGGGTGTTCCGGGCGCGTTTAGCAGTACGTCGTCTGCTCCCGGGTGCTGCTGGACGCCGCGCGCAGGGGGCGGAGCTCGTGATCCCCGCGCCGATCGAAAGAATGCCCGGCTAGTGGTGTCTGGATTCTGATGCTCGAGCTGCGCGACCTCGTCAAGCACTACCCCGCCGTCGGCGGGGAGTCGGTGCGCGCCGTCGACGGCGTGTCGCTGGCGGTCGCGCCGGGGGAGATGGTCGCGCTGTACGGGCCGAGCGGTTCGGGCAAGACCACGCTGCTGTTGATGATCGCCACGCTGCTCGCGCCCACCGACGGGGCGGTGCTGATCGGCGGGCGCGACGTCTCCTCGCTCTCCCAGCGCGAGGCCTCGCACTTTCGCCTCGCCGAAATGGGGTTCATCCGCCAGAACTTCGACCTGCTGCCGGGTGTCAGCGCGATCGACAACGCGGTGCTGAAGCTCTTGAAAACGATGCGCTGGCGCGACGCCCACGACCGCGTCGCGCCGCTGCTCGAGCGGTTGGGCCTCGGTGAGCGGTTGCGCCATCGCGCCGAGCACCTCTCGATGGGCGAGCGCCAGCGCGTGATGATCGCGCGTGCGCTGTCGACCGAGCCGCGCCTGCTGCTCGCCGACGAGCCGACGGGCAGCCTCGACACCCAGCGCGGGCGCGAAGTGCTGGAACTCTTGCGCGAGCTATGCCGCGAGCGTCAGGTCGCGATCGTGCTCGTCAGCCACGACCCTCAGGCCGCGGCGTACGCCGACCGGGTGTACGCGCTGCGCGATGGCAAGCTCGGCTCCTACGAGTCGGACCGGCTCTCCCAGCAGTGAAGCCGCGCAATGTCCTGCACCTGTATCGCGTGCGCCTGCGCGCGCGCCTGTTGCAGGAGTGCTTCGCGATCGTCGGGATCGCCGCCGGCGTGGCGCTGCTGTTCGCCTCCCAGGTCGCCACCTCGAGCCTCTCAAGCTCCGTGGCCCAGCTCTCGCAGGGAATCGTCGGCAACGCCACGCTGCAGCTGCTCGCGCGCTCTCCGCAGGGTTTTGAAGCGGGGATGCTCGCGCGGGTGCGCGCCGTCCCCGGCGTGCGCGCGGCCGCGCCGCTGCTGGAAGCGAGCACGCAGGCGAGTGGTCCGCGCGGCAGCGAGTCGGTCGAGCTGGTCGGCGTCGATTCGAGCCTGACCGCGCTGGGGGGGACGCTCGTGCGCCACGCCTCACCGAGCTCCTTCGCGGGCGTCGAAGTGGTCGCGCTGCCGGCACCGCTGGCGCACACGCTGGGCGTGAGCAAATTCGGCGACGAAATCACGTTCCGGCTGAACGGCCGCGTAGCCGAAGCCGGGCTCTACGAGCAGCTGCACGCCTCCCAGATCGGGCCGCTCACCTCCAGCCCGATAGCGGTCGCGCCGCTTCAGGCCTCCCAGGAAATGACAGGCGACCGCGAGGGTCATAGCTACAGCCGCATCCTCGTGGAGCCCGCCCCCGGCCGCGAACGCGCGGTGCGCGCGGCGCTGATCGGACTCGCAGCCAGGGCGCACCTGAACGTCGAGCCCGCGAGCTATGACGAAACGCTGTTCGCGCGCGCCTCCGCCGCCACCAACCAGTCCACGCAGCTGTTCGCGCTGATCTCAGCGCTCGTCGGCTTCCTGTTCGCGTTCAACGCGATGCTCCTGACCGTGCCCCAGCGCCGGCGGCTGATCGCCGACCTGCGCCGCGACGGCTACCCCCCGGCGAGCGTGATCACGGTGCTGCTGTTCGACGCGATCGTGCTCGGCGTGCTGGCCTGCGCGCTAGGCCTCGTGCTCGGCGAGGAGCTCTCGATCCACCTGTTCCACTCCAACCCCGGGTACCTCTCCTCAGCCTTCGCCGTGGGCTCTGAGCGCGTCGTCAGCGCGCAGAGCGTCCTCGTCGCCGTCGGCGGGGGCATGCTCGCCGCGATCGTGGCGGTGCTCAGCCCGCTGCGCGAAATCCTCTCGCGCCGTCCGCCCGCCGTGACCGCGCCGGGCGACCTCACCGCCGGGGACGGCGGGGGCGTGGGCCTCTTCAAGCTCGCGCTTGCCGGCCTGGTATGCCTGGCGGGCGCCACCGCGATCCTGCTGGCGGCCCCGAAACTGGCGATCCTCGGGATGGTCTTCCTCGTCGCCGCGCTGCTGTTGCTGCTCGCACTCCCGCTCGTGGCGACGCTCGCGTTCGTGCGCGCGCTCGCACCGCGGATCGTCAGCGCCGTGCCCCACGTCGCCGTGATGGAGCTGCGTGCCGGGCGCACGCGCGCGCTGGCGATCTCCGCGACCGGCGCGATCGCCGTGTTCGGCAGCGTCGCCATCCAGGCCGCGCACGGCGACCTTTTGCACGGCCTGGAAAACGCCGCGCACGACATGAACGCCTTCACCGACGTCTGGGTCTCACCAGCCGGCTCCTACAACCTGCTGCAGACCGCCCCCTTCACCCCCAACGACCAGGCCAAGCTCGCGCGCCTGCCGGGCGTGCGCGCCGTGCGCCTGTATCGCGGCGGGCTGCTCGACTGGCGCGACCGGCGCACGTGGGTAATCGCTCCGCCGCGGGAATCCTCGCCGCTGCTGCCGGCGAGCCAGATCGTCGAAGGGGACGTGCGCCAGGCCACCGCGCGGGTGCGCGCCGGCGGGTGGGCGGTGCTCACGCGGGCGATCGCCGAAGAACACCACCTGCACATCGGCTCCTCCTTCACGCTGCCCACGCCCCAGCCGACGCCCATGCGCCTCGCGGCGCTCTCCACGAACATCGGCTGGGCGCCCGGCGCGATCGTGATGAACGCGAGCGACTTCGCCCGCGCCTGGGGCAGTCAGGACGCGAGCGCCTACGACGTCCTGCTCGACCCCGGCGTCTCGCCCGCGCGGGTGCGCCTGGAGATCGAACGGGCGCTCGGTCCGCGCACGGGCCTTGCGGTGCAAACGGCCGCCCAGCACGCCGGTCGCCAGAACACGCTCAGCCGTCAGGGCCTCACGCGCCTGACGCAGATCGCCACGCTGATCCTGATCGTCGCCGTGCTGGCGATGGCCGCGGCGATGGCGAACATGGTCTGGCAGCGCCGCCCGCGCCTGGCCAAGCTGAAGCTCGAGGGCTTCCCCGTGGGCGAGCTGTGGCGCACGATCATCCTCGAGAGCGTGCTGCTCGTAGGCGTCGGCTGCATCACCGGCGCGGTCTTCGGCCTCTACGGCCAGCAGCTGCTCGACCGCGCCCTCGCGAACGTGATCGGCTTCCCCGTCGTCTACTCCTTCGGCGGGCTCGTCGCGCTCACGAGCCTCGCGATCGTCACCGCCGCCTCGGTCGTGATCGTCGCGCTGCCGGGATATCTCGCCACCGGCGTGCCGCCGGCTGTGGCCCTACAAGACTGATACGCCCGGATAGGATGCGATCAATCGCCGCTTGCATCTATCGCCGGTCGCAGACCGGCCGACCACTCATTTAAAGATCAGTTTCGCAACTGACCAATCTCCGGCAAGTCCACAAGCAGAGTAATTCCACGCGAGTTCGTGGCGTAGCTGGGATACCTCGCGCTACCTGTGCCGCTTGCGCACCGGCGGCGGGCAGGGCACTCTCGTCGAAGCGCTCGCGGTCGAGCCGTCCTGGAAGACGAACGACGCGCCGAACGGGAACCCGCCGCGGGGGCAGCGTTCCGGCACGCCGATTCCCAGCGGGTGAAACGGCTTCAGCCTGCCGTGCACGTGGTGGTAGTACGTCAGCCCTGCCGGGCCGATCGTGGCGTTGACGTTGACGATCGAGACGTCGGGACCGTTGGGGACGCTCGGGATCAGCGGCACGGTGGTCGCCAGCTCCGAGCCGAACACGCCCGTGTCGGAGAGCACTTCGCCGCTGAATACCAACTGGGCGGAGACCGGGAACTGGCCGTTGGCATAGAACAGCACGACCATGTTGCCTTCGCTCGACGGCGGCCCCGAGACGGCCTGAATTTCCGGGAGCTCATGGCCGGAGCCGGTGCCGAACGGGACTTCCACGAACGCGCCACCCGAGCCCAGGCGGGAGTTGGGCGGGCAGCCCTTCACGCCGTCGGCCTGCAGCGTCGCCGCTTGGCAGGTCGACAGGCCGAGCGTCGTGTGCGTGTAGTCCATGCCCGCGGGCATGTGCAGGACGATGCTCGTCAGCGGCGGTGGCGCCAGCCCTGTGGCGGTCTGCAGGTGAAAGCCGAACGCGATCGTCGTGCTCGCCTCCAGCCGGTCGGGCGTGAACGAGGCGTGAAGCGTGGCCTGCTCGGACACCGGCGCGGCGCCGGCGCTCGCACTCAGCGGGCCGGCGTATGCCGGTAGGGCCGTCGCGGCCGTCGCGGCGAGGGCTGCGAGAACTCTGGGCATATGTGTGCGAGTCCTCGTGTCTTCGCCGGCCGTCAGTACGACAGCGGGCCGCTGACGTGCACGGTCGTGGCGTCGTTGGAGCGTTGGATCGTGCCGCTGAAGCTGAGCGCCGGAGCATGGGCGTGGGCGTAGGCGCCGCTCCCGCGCGAGATCGACAGCGTGCCGGAGAACGTCGCCTGGCCGCCGTTGGCGCGATACTTGGCTGTGCTCACGCCCGTGAGCGAGCCGTTGCTCGGGTAGATGCTGACTTCGGCGCTCACTCGGCTCGGGGAGGTGACGTTCAGGTGGATGTAGATCGTGCCCCTGATCGTCCCCGAGGCCGTGCCCTGGAGGTTGAGGTGGGTCGTGCGGTGGCTGGTGAGATGCAGCTTCCCGCTGTCGTTCAGCGTGATCGTGCGCGCGGCGTGCGCGGTGGCCCCCGACGCGCCTCCCGCTGTGAGTGCGAGCGTGCACGCGACCGCCGCCAGTAGGCCGGCACCGCCGGCGAGACTGCGATGAGCACCACTTCTCAGAACGATCACGTCAAACCCTCTCCCGTTGGCTACGACCCATTGGTTACAACCGTAATTCTAATCCTAGGACCTGGTCGAGACTCTATCTACCCCCTAGGCTTCGCGTCAAGGGACTGTCTACGAAAGATCTAGTGCTTGTTCAAACAACCTTCCGGCCGGCGAGTTGCGCAGTCGGCCGCGCCGATCGCACTCGTCGCCGATCGAGGCGCCCGCTGTGTGCGCCTCAGGAGCGATCGTAGCCGGCGGCCGAGCGGGCGCGCAGCGCCGCCTCCAGCCGCCCAAGCGCGTGGCGGATCGTCTCCTCGTCCGCCGCCGCGGGCGCATTGCCACCGTCATCCCCGGGCCCGTCCGTGGTCTCGCCCGCGCTCGCGTCCTCCTCCGGCGGAGTCTCGATGCCGAGTATCCCGCGCGCAGCCGCGGCGACGCTCTCGTGCAGCGCCTGCAATTCGGCCACGCGCAGCGGCAGATCCGCGCGCTGCTCCTCAGCCAGCTCGGCCAGCGCGGCGAACAGCGCGCGGTCGAGCTCGATCGTGGCGTGCTCCAGGCGACCCTGATCGAGGTCCAGGCGCGCGCGCAGCGTCAGCTCCTCGCACAGCAGCGGCCGTTCGCGCGCTCCGAGCATCTCCGCGAGGCGCTCGTCGGGGCGCAGCGCCGAGGCGCGCCGGCGAACCCGCGCGCGCGCTCCCGTCAAGGGCAGCTCGACGGCGTGCAGCCACTGCCCCTCCGCGACCTGCTCGCCCTCGCCCCAGCCGGCCCTGATCGTCAACGCCTGCGCGGGGGAGACCTCGCGCGCGTAGGGGTCGGCCGTGGCGATCCGCTGTGCGTGCAGCACGCGGTTGAGCGCCGCGAACGCGTCGGCGACCTCGCGCTCGGGGCGTATTTCGTCAAGCCACGCCCGCGCCTGGCGCTCGGCGGACACCGATACCGGGTCGACGATCGTCGCGCTCGCCGTCGTCACCGGTTCGGGCGCGGGCTCGGCGGCGACGGGGCGCTTGCGTGCGGCGGCACGACGTCGCAGGGGACCCGCTTCGCGCGCGAGCGTCGCTCTGCCGGCGCCCAGCGTGGCCAGCACGATCACCCGCTCGGGCTCGCCGTCGGTCTCCGAGCGCAGCAGATATCGCCCGTCGGGAGGCCCAAGCTCCCACGGCAGCTCGCACTGGATGAACAGGAACAGGCGTAGCCGCGGACCGCTGTCAGGAAGACTCTTGCTCACGCTAAGCACCGTATCCTTCTTGTCCCGCCACGACCGTCTGGAGTCACATGCCCGACCCGAACAACACCGTCAAGAACCTGCGCGAGCGCCTCGCCGGCGCCGGCGAAGACCATCTCGGCAAGGCCCTCTCCGACCTGCTCGACAACCCCTTGTTGACCGGCACGATCGGGAAAGCCTTCGACGCGCGCGAGAAGGCCGCCCAGGCGCAAGAGCTCGCGATGGGTGCCCTCAACATCCCTTCCGCCGCCGACATCGAACGCCTGACGCGCCGCCTGCGCTCGGTCTCCCAGCGCCTGGAGGGCATCGAGGACGGAGTCCACCGCCTCGACCGCGTGCTCGCCTCGCACGGCGTCGAAACCCGCCTTTCCAAGATCGAGGAGCAGTTGGGGACGCTCTCGCGCAAGCTTGGCAACGCCGCGGACGCGAGCGCCGGGGAGTCCTCGCGCGCGGCCGCGAAAGCACCCGCGAAGAAAGCGGCGGCCAAGAAAGCGCCCGCGAAAAAAGCTTCCGCGAAAAAAGCTCCGGCGAAGAAGGCCTCCGCGAAACAAACCGCTCCCGCCAAACGGGCCAAAGCCGCGTCGACCAAAACGGCCAAACCTGCGTCCGCGAAACGGGCCGCCGCCGCCAAACCCCGTGCGCCTCGCGCCGCGGCCAAACCGAAAAAAGCCTGATCCTCCGCTCCGTCCGCGCTCCTACGGGTTGAGCGCGAGCGCTTCCATGATGTGCCCCCACGTGTACACCGCGTTGGCTTCGACTTCGCCCAGCTGACTTTCGATCTCCTCGGCGCGCGCCAGCACGGGTCGATCGTCCGGTTGCTCCGAGGGAGTGAGCAGCTTCGCCGGCACCTCGCCTACTGCCACTTCGACTTTGTAGTAGCGGCTGTCGAAGCTCACCGTGCTCGCGGGCAGCGCCTGGTAGCGGCTCACGACCCACGCCCTCACGTCGGCGCATACGTTCGGCGCCGGCAGGAGGGAGAGCGTTTTGAGCTTCGTCGCGTATGTGTGAACTTTGCGCGTGAGCGCCGCGTTGCTCCAGCGCAAGCCCTTGACCGTGCTCGCGAACGCTGCGACCGCGCGCCTGTCGGGCTGGATCGCGACGACCGTCATCGCCCCCACCAGCTCATTGCTGAGCTGTTCAGAGTCGGTGTTTTGCGGTGACCCCGCCGCGGCCTTCGGGCATTCGGCCGTGATCCGGCGGCGGAGCTTCTGCAGCGCCGCTTCGCTTGTCTTCAGGTTGACCTTCGCCGTGTGCACGAGTGCATAGTCGGCCTGGATGTAGGTCCTCGTGGCGGCGACGTCGCCCTGATCCGCGAGCGCGGGGGCGGATGTCGCGGCAAGGATCGCCGTCGCCGCCAGGGTGAGGAACGCTCGCTTGGTCATCGGCGGAGTATGCCCAAGGATAGGCTGACGGAGAGCCGGTGGCGGCGATCAACGGTCGTATGCCCGTCCGCGCGGCAGGACTCGCGTTACGACGATTGTATGGGCTTCCTCGTCGAAGTCGAAGCGCACGCGCCAGTCGCCCACACGCAGCCGCCATTCGTTGCTGCCTGTGAGCTTCTGTATGTCAGCGGCATGGGGATCCGTGACGAAACGGTCAAGGGCATCGACCACGCGCTTGCAGACAGGCGGATCTAGGCGTCGCAGGTCGCGCCGGGCAGGCGGGGCAACAACATAGGTCCAGAGATCGTCTGTCAATCGAGCCCGAGGTCGCGCTTGAGCTCGTCCGGGCCTATGGCCTCGCCCCGACGGTATGCCGCGAGGGCATCCCGAGCCGAGCGGTCCTCCGCGGGCGACGTGGGCTCGTCGTCGGCGGGTGCGCTCGCAAGTGCGTGAAGCATGGCGTCATCGCGATGCCGTTCGGTCACGAGCAACGTAGCGGCAGCCTCTTGCTCCGAAAGCTCATCCACGAGCCTGTGCAGCCGTTCCTTAGTCGTCATGTCTTGGATTGTAGTTGCCACCGCTTTCTTGTACCGACTCGATCTGGGAACCGGGACAGCGTCATTCTGGGGCGCATCGGCGGGACGAAAGGGGTCGAGTCGGGGCGAAGTCGACGCTCGCACGGCTGAGAGGTTGCTGCTCCAAGCGTGCCCGTCCGGCCCGATATCCGCTTTACAGAGCGAGTTGTTGCTGTCAAGACGGGTGGACGATTGGGGGCTTGACATTGGCTTCCCGTGAATGTATATTGCTTCTTGTCATGGCATCTCGAAGTGGGGTGTCGGGTCATAGATAGATCGGGTTGGGTCTTCCCTGTGTGGTCGACCTGTTGTTCTTATAAGAGGGTTTCTTTGGAGAGGGACCTTGATCGCTTCGGTGAGGGAGCTGTTTTCGCGTGAGTTCTTTGGGGACATACGTGCCGGGAGTTGCTGCGGGTGCAAACACGCCCGTAGGTAGATGCGTCAGCAGCGCTGACACATTCTCTCTCTCTCTCTCTCTCTCTTGTCCCAGTAGCGGTTCTGATTTAAGCGCCAGATCGTTGCTGGTTCCCGGCCCCTTCGCGGGGAGGGATAAGGCTTGCCGCGCGCGTGTGAAGACACGGCGCGCTTCTCGTAGTTCAGTCCATTCCGCGTGCGCTGCGCCGGGCGCCGGCACGCTCGACTCCCAGGAGGAGAGGTAACCGATGCTCTCAGCTATACGCAGTCGCATCACGTATGTCAACGTCGTCGCGACGCTCGTGCTGGTGTTCGCGATGACGGGTGGGGCTTATGCGGCAAAGAAGTATTTGATCACCTCCACGAGGCAGATCAGTCCGAGCGTGTTGAAGTCGTTGCAGGGCAAGAGCGGTGCGGCGGGTCCGGCCGGTGCGGCTGGGGTGGTTGGGGCGCAGGGTCCTCAGGGGCCTGCCGGTCCGGCCGGTGCTGCCGGCGCGAAAGGCGAAACGGGTCCGGCCGGCAAAGACGGCGCGGCTGGTAAAACCGGTGCGACTGGACCTCAAGGCGAAGAAGGCGAAGAAGGCAATCCATGGACCGACGGGGGCACTCTTCCCAAAGGCGCGACCGAGACCGGTCTCTGGTCATTTGGGGAACTCGCGGCGAATGTCAATGCCATACACATACCGATCTCTTTTCTGATCCCGTTGGCAACCGAACTCGATGCTGGACACGTTCACTTCATCAACTTGAACAACAAAGAAGTGTTGGCAAATGCCTCGGAAGTGGAATCGAGCGTCTGCACGGGTACCGCTAGTGCTCCGAAAGCCGTTGCCGGCAATCTCTGTATTTACACCAGGACCATCACGGGATTTGCACCAAACGAAATAACCAATGCCGATATCGGCAAGGGTCTCGGCGTGGATGGCGGCGGCGCTCTAACAGGTGGCGCCTTCTTGCTCTTGAGCTTCGCCGAAACAGGCGGAATCGGCTTTGGTTCCTGGGCGGTTACGGCACCGTAAAGGCCCGGAGCGGAACGTACGCACCTCACCCACGAATTCTCGTTACGGCAAGGAGAGCAAAGTGAAACGGCATCACCAGGCAAAGGTACTTCTCATAGGCCTTGTGACCTTCGCGTCTCTGTGCG
The DNA here is from genome assembly GCA_963708315.1 of uncultured Solirubrobacterales bacterium. Taxonomy (GTDB): domain Bacteria; phylum Actinomycetota; class Thermoleophilia; order Solirubrobacterales; family Solirubrobacteraceae; genus Palsa-744. The sequence continues at coordinate 827,920 of OY970204.1, forward strand.
CTGTTCCTGCTGTTTCCGTGGCGGTGGAACCTCCTGCGCTTCTGTGGCAGACGCCTGAAGACGGTGTGGCCGGCTCTGGTGCCGGCCGGCTTCTGGCGCCTCTCTCCGTAGTCGCCGACCCCACCACCGGCGATCTGTATGTCGCCGGTGGTGAAAACAATCGCATTGATGAGCTGACTTCTTGGGGTGAATTCGTGCGGGCCTTCGGCTGGGGTGTAGCCGACGGTACTAGTGAGGAACTACAGACCTGCACCATCACCTGCTTCAAGGGTCTGGCCGGCGCCGGCGCCGGCCAGTTCGATGATCCGAATGGAATTGCGATCGATTCTAGCGGTGACCTTGACGTCTTTGAACAGGACAACCTCCGTGTGCAGAAGCTCGACCCCACCGCGGGCGTTGGTGGAGAGGAAGCAGAATTCCTATGGATGACCGGTGGCGGTGTCGATAAGACTAAGGTCGAAGAACCGGGCTCCACCGAAGCCCAGCGCAACCTCTGTACCGCCGCCTCCGGTGATGTCTGCCAGGCAGGCGCCGCCGGCACCGGCCAGGGCCAGTTCAACACTGAAGACGAAGTCGGGAACAGAATCGCGACCTCCCCTACCGGCGAGGTTTACGTCGCCGATAGAGGGTCTGAAGGTGGCACCCGCGGCCGGATACAGACTTTCGCTGCCAACGGCGAATTCCAGTCCCAGTTCGAATTGCCCAAGACCGGCTTCACTGCTGCCGCAAACGAAATACCCTCCAATACTCCAGCGTCCCTCGCCGTCGATTCTGTAAGCGGCGACCTGTACTTTGCATTCTCCCAGACTCAGGATGAACACTCCAAGCAGCCCGACGTCTACAAGCTCAGTCCGACCGGTGCCGTCCTCGGCAAGCTCGAAGTCGATACTCCAAGAGCGGTTGCCGTTGCCGCCGACGGTAGCGTCTATGTGGTCGAAGGACAGCATCAGGTTGCAGGGCATTCTGGAATCGAAGAAGTACTCGAGTTCGATCCGAGCGGTAAACAGGTAGCGGCTTTTGCGCGGACCAGACCATCTACATTTATCCTGACCGGTCTTGCCACGAACACGATAGCCATGGACAGTGGCGTCCCGGGGGACCTCTACGTTCTCTCTTCTGGTTCTGGTGGTGGGGGTCCTTTCAAAAGTTTTGTTATGGCGTATGGGCCGCCGGAGGAATTCGAGTTGCCGCCGAAGGTGCCGCCATCGGTCCTGGATCAGTATGCGGCGTCGGTCGATCCCGAAGACGCGTTGGTGAAGGGGGACATCAATCCTGAGTTTTGGAAGGACACGACGTATTATCTCGAATACGGTACGGGTAAGTGCTCGGAAGGTGGTTGTGTCTCCAAGCAGCCGGTGGCACCTGGCTCGACGCTGACATCCAAGCTTGTCAGGGCGCCTGTCGGCGGGAGCGTAAGCCTGACGGGTCTCGCCCCCAGCACTACGTACCATTTTCGTTTCGTTGCGGAGAGTGGTGGGTCTGAAGGCCAGCCGGTGCGTGGTGTGGGTGGCAAAGTGGGTATCGATGGGGAAGAAGGCGCGTTCGCCACCCCGGCGCTGCCGGTAACTCCGCCCAGTCCCGATCCGTGTCCTAATGCGGCGTTTCGCACGGGTCCGTCGGCTTTGCTGTCGGACTGTCGTGCGTATGAGATGGTCAGCCCGATCGATAAGAACGGTGGTGATGTCCTTACCCTGCTTTCTGAACACAACTTCAATGCTCGTTTGGACCAGAGCGCGGTTTCAGGGGAAGCGATAACCTTTTCTTCTTATCGTGCGTTTGCTGGCGCTCGGAGTGCTGATTGGAGTAGTCAGTATCTCGCTCGTCGTGGCGCGGACGGTTGGTCTACTGAAGCGATCTCCCCGACGAGGGGTCCGGAAGCAGTTGGAAGTAGTGGCAATCTTTCATTCGATACGCCGTTTCGTGCTTTTTCCGCGGATCTTTCGACGGCATGGCTCTATGATCCGAGTGAAGTGTCACTGGATCCGGGCTCTCCCGGTGGTTTTTACAATCTTTTCAGCCGTGATGACACGAGCGGTGCGTATACGGCTCAGATTCGGGCGGTGCCACCACACCAGTTCGATAACGGTGAGCTTCCTGATTTGCAGGGAGTTTCCGCAGACGGGCGTCATATGGTTTTCACCGCCGGAGATAATCTCGTTGCCCCGGCGCCCGAAGTAAACGCGAACCAGGTCTATGAAGCCTATCGTGAAGAAGGAGGTCCTCCCCAGCTGCGCTTGGTCAGTATCTTGCCCGATAATGCGCCGGCGATAAGCGGTGCTTCGGCGGGTATCGGCGCCGACTCCGTGTCAGAAGGGCGTCTCGATAACATCGATCATGCGATCTCCGAAGATGGTTCGCGTATCTATTGGACGGCGGCCGGTGCAGGTCCGGGTTCGATCTATGTTCGTGTTGGCGGTACGGAAACGCTTCCGGTTTCTGAAGCGGTAAAACCCACCGATTCTTCGCCCGCGCTTTTCTGGGCGGCGTCCGCCGATGGTTCCAGTGCGCTTTACGATTACACCGCGGGTACTCATTCGGGCGATCTTTATCAATTCGACCTGGCGAAAGGCAAATCGAAATTGGTCGCGACTGGATTCCTTGGCCTGCTCGGCGCGTCTGACGATCTTTCGCGCTTCTATTTCCTATCCTCTGGAAGTCTCGCCGCGGGTGCCATCGCGGGCAGGCCTAATCTCTATCTCGATGACGAAGGCGTCTTTACCTACATTGCGGCACTTTCGGTTGACGACGCAGCAACCCGAATAAATGTGACGCCTACACCGGTGAACATCCAGCCCTACTTCCACACTGCTCGGGCCAGTCCTGACGGGCATTCGCTCGCGTTTAGCTCCGACAGCACCGAACTGGCCGAGACGGTCGCTGGCTATGACAACCTCGACCAGCAAAGCGATAAGCCCGACAGTGAGGTCTACCATTACTCGGCGGAGCGCCTGGTTTGTGTTTCCTGCAACCCGACGGGAGCGCGACCCATCGGACGCGAGATCCTTGCCGGTAACACCCCTATCGGACTGTGGGCTGCGGCTCGTCTCCCGGGTTATGCGATGCAGACATATCAGCCGCGCTACCTGTCCGATGATGGGACGCGTCTTTATTTCGACAGTTATGAAGCGCTACTGCCGGGTGACACCAATGGTAAGCGGGATGTCTACGAGTGGGAGGCGCTTGGTGCCGGCCCCGAACGGGCCAAGTGCGACGAAACAAAGGCGTCCTACAACGCTCGTGTTGGAGGCTGCCTCAGTCTGATCTCTACTGGAGAAAGTCCTCGCGACTCTGAATTCATCGACGCCTCTCCCGACGGTAGAGACGTTTTCTTTGTCACTCTCTCCAGTCTCGTGCCTCAGGACCCGGGCTTGATCGACCTCTACGACGCCCGCGAAGGCGGCGGCCTCCCATCTCCTCAGACTCCTCCGGCGTCATGCGAAGGCGAAGCGTGTCAGGGGCCCCCCGAACCACCTGATGACACGAGCCCCGCGAGTGCGATCTTCAGTGGCCCCGGGGTTCTCGCGCCCGTCCTCACGCCGCCGGTGGTACAGCCACGCAAGAAGACCGCTTCCCAGGTAAGAGCCAAACAGCTTGCAAAGGCGTTGAAGCAGTGCAGGAAAACGCACGGGAGCGCCAAGCGCAGGAGATGTGAAGTCGCGGCGCGAAAGCGGTACGGCGCGAGGTCAAAGAGTAGGGTCAAGAAGTCGAACGGGAGGGGCAAATGATCATGCGGCCGCAATCCCCGAGTCCGAGAGGCGCGTGCGTGATCGCAATGGGCTTCCTGGTGATCCTCCTGGTTCTCGTAGCGGTCGTCATCCCCGCGAGCGCGCATGCGTCGTTCGGCTTGGAAACGTTCAATCTCGCGTTCACCAACGAAGACGGTTCGCCTGCGACGCAGGCCGGTTCGCATCCCTTTGCGGTCACCGCCGATCTGGCGTTGAATACGGAACCGGGTCATCCCCTGCAGTTGGAAGGCGAAATCAAGGATCTCAACGTTTCCCAGATCCCCGGTCTCGTGGGTGATCCTGGGGTGACGCCGCGCTGTCCCACCGATCTGTTCCTCACCCGCCCTGCCCGCTCCCGCGCTGAAGAACTCGAAACGGAATGTCCGGATGCCACCGCGATCGGGACGATCGTCGCTGAAATCGAAGGAGCACGCACGACGCACAGTGGTGCGGTCTACAACCTGCCGCCTTCGCCGGGAACGGTCGCCAAGATCGGGTTCGTGATCGCAACAGTCCCGATCACGATTGATTTCCTCGTCAACCCGAAGCCTCCTTATAACGTCATCGCGAGACTGCACAACATTGCTCAGCCGTTGCCCCTCTTTGGATCAAAACTGACTCTGTGGGGCGTCCCGGCGAGCGAAGTCCACGACCCCTATAGAGGCAAATGCGCCGCCCTGGAAGCGCCGACGGGCGAAGTCACCTCCAGGGGCGATTGTCCCACCGGCGCTCCCGAAGTACCGTTTCTTACACTGCCCCGGGCTTGTCAGGGTCCCTTGCGCACGACCTATACGGCGGACTCGTGGGAGAATCCCGGCGCGGTCCTTCCCAATGGGGACCCGGATCTGTCCGACCCGTTGTGGGTTAGCGGTTTCTCGGAAACCCACGACAACTCAGTACCATCTGTCCCGCTCGGGATGACCGGTTGTTCAAAGCTGGGGTTCGGTCCGACGATAGCGGCGCAACCGACCGCGAAAGCAGCGTCGAGCCCTACGGGTCTCGATTTCAGCCTGAACGTTCATGACGAAGGGTTGACGAGCGCGAGCGGTCTCGCGCAGTCGGATATCAAGAAGACGGTCGTGACGTTGCCCGAAGGGATGACGGCAAACCCGTCGTTGGCTGAAGGGTTGAACGTTTGCAGCGAAGAAGACCTGGCGCGTGAGACGTTCAGCTCAGCGCCGGGTGAAGGCTGCCCGAACGAATCGAAGATCGGTACCGTCGAAGTCGAAACACCATTGCTCGAAGAACCATTGAAGGGATCGCTGTATATAGCTAAGCCCTACGCGAACCCCTTCAACAGTCTGCTCGCGATCTATTTCGTGATCAAGAACCCGATGTTGGGGATCATCGTCAAGCAACCCGCGAAGGTCGAACCGAACCCCCAAACAGGACAGTTGGTCACGGTCGTGGAAAACATTCCCCAACTACCGTTCAGCCACTTCACATTGCACTTTCGTGAGGGATCGCGCAGCCCCCTCGTGACACCGCCCGTGTGCGGGACGTATAACGCGAAGGCCGTCCTGACGCCGTGGGCTGGTGGGGAACCCATCACGACCACCTCGGCGTTCCAGATCATCTCCGGCACGAACGCGGGTCCGTGTCCCGCGGGTGGTGTCCCACCCTTTGCTCCCCAAGTGACGACCGGCACCGTGAACAACAACGCTGGGAACTACTCCCCGCTGTATCTGCGCATCTCGCGTAAAGACGGCGAACAGGAGCTGACACGGTTCTCCACGACGTTGCCTCCGGGTTTGACGGGGAACCTGACCGGGATACCGTTCTGTGCGGACAGCGCGATCGAATCGGCACGGCAAAAGACAGGGGCGCAGGAGCAGAGCGAACCATCGTGCTCCGCCGCGAGTGAAATCGGACATACGCTAGTCGGTGCCGGTGTCGGCGGCATCCTTGCGTGGGCGCCCGGCAAGATCTATCTCGCCGGCCCTTACAACGGCTCCCCGCTGTCGGTAGTGTCGATCACGAGTGCGAAGGTCGGCCCGTTCGACCTGGGTACCGTCGTCATTCGCTTCGGTTTGCACATTGACCCGAACACCGCCCGGGTCAACCTCGACAGTGCGGGCTCTGATCCGATACCGCACATCATCGATGGGATCGTCGTCAACGTACGCGAAATACACGCCTACATCGACCGCGACAAATTCATCCTTAACCCCACCAACTGCAACCCCCTCTCGATACAAAACACCGTCAACGGAGCGGGCGCCGATTTCACGAACCCCACGGATGACGTCTCGGTGTCATTGACGAGCCCGTTCCAGGCCGCAGACTGCTCGAACCTTACATTCAGGCCGTCCTTCAACATCTCAACGTCAGGCAAAACGTCGAAAGCGAATGGTGCGAGCCTGACCGTGAAACTGTCCTTCCCGAACGCGCCGCAGGGCACACAGTCGAACATCCGCACGGTCAAAGTCGACCTACCCAAGCAGCTACCGTCCCGCCTGACGACCCTGCAGAAGGCGTGCACCGCCGCGCAGTTCCACACCAACCCTGCCGGTTGTCCTGTGGCGTCGGTTGTGGGGCACGCCCGTGCGATCACACCGATCCTTCCAGTCCCAATCGAAGGACCCGTCTACTTCGTCTCTAACGGCGGGGAAGCATTCCCCAATCTGATCATGGTTCTGCAGGGTTATGGCATCACGATCGACCTCGTCGGTAGCACCTTCATCAGCAAAACAGGGATCACCTCCAGCACGTTCAAGACGGTCCCCGATCAGCCCGTGAGCAGTTTCGAACTCGTGCTGCCCCAAGGTCCATATTCCGCCCTCACAGCGAACGGGAACCTCTGCGCCAGCAAACTCTCCATGCCCACTGAATTCGTCGGGCAAAACGGGACGCTGCTCAACCAGACCACGAAGGTCAGCGTCACGGGTTGCCCCAAGACCAAGACCCTCACCCGCGCACAGAAACTCGCCATCGCACTCAAGGCATGCCACAAAAAGGCCAAGGGCGCCAAGCGCAAAGCGTGCGAACGCCAGGCCCGCAGGAAGTACGGGCCGACCACCAAGAAGAAGGCCAAGAAGGCGAAGAGGTAGGTGGTGGCGTGAGCGCGGTGTCGGCGTCCAAAGGGAAGCGGGGAAGCGTGCGTGCGCGACGCGGATCGGGGACGGCGGTGGCCGGTGTCAGTGGGGCGTCTCGTAGCCGGATCACGGAGGTCCAGCGCACACGAATGCTCGGCGCCGCCGCGCGCGTTGTTGGCGAGGTCGGATATGGCGGCATGAGCGTCGCTCGGATAACGAGCCGCGCCGGTGTGTCGCGGCGCACGTTCTACGAGCAGTTCGAGGACCGCGAAGACTGTTTTCTGGCGCTGTTCGATGAAACACTCGACCGCGCGAGCAAAGTGGCGCGGGACGCGGCAATCGCGGCGGGAACGGGCGATCGTTGGCGCGAGCGGGTCCGGGCGGGTCTGTATGCGCTGCTCGGGCTCGTCGAGGACGATCCCGCGCTCGGATCGCTGCTGATCGTCGATGCCCTCGCGGTTGGCCCCAGGGTCCTGGGGCGCAGAGCACGTGCGCTCGCAGCATTGAAGGCGGTCATCGACGAGGGCAGGATCGAAGCCAAGCACGCGCGCGGCGCTCCCACGCCTCCTCCGCCCCTGACGGCGGAGGGGGTGCTAGGCGCGGTGCTGAGCGTGATTCACGCGCGGCTGCTCGAAGGGCCGGCGGTGTCTTCTGCCGGGAACGGCTCCTCGCGCCGCCGGCTCTCGCTGACGGGGCTGCTGAACCCGCTGATGGGGATGATCGTGCTCCCGTATCTCGGGCAGGACGCCGCCGCACGGGAGCTGGAGCGCGCCAAGCCGAAGGTCGCCCGCACGACCAAGGCCACTCGCTCACCGAAGGAGCTCGCCACGGATCCACTGCAGGGCCTGGAGATGCGCCTGACCTCACGCACTCTCTTGGTCCTCTCCGCGATCTCAGAGCGTCCGGGAGCGTCGAACCGGCAGGTCGCGGACGTCGCCGGTATCCACGACCAGGGCCAGATCTCAAAGCTCCTCGGCCGCCTGGAGCGCCTCGGCCTGATCGCCAACTACGGTGCGGGCCAGGCCAAGGGCGAAGCCAACGCCTGGGGCCTCACGCCCAAGGGGAAGGAGGTGGAGGCGGCGCTCAGCCCAGCGCGCCCTAGTCCCTGAAGGATCAGCGCCTTGTACGCAGGGCGCGCTCGAGCCTTTTTCCATAGGTCCGTTATCGGCTTTACAGAGCCAATTGCCGCCGTCAAGGCGGTACGGGTGGTTGGGGGCTTGACATTGCCTTCCCGTGAATGTATATTGCTTCTTGTCATGGCATCCCTGTGTGGGATGTCGGGTCATAGATAGATCGGGTTTGGGTCTTCCTTCGTGGTCGACCTGCAGTGTTTATAAGAGGGTTTCTTTTTGGAGAGGGACCTTGATCGCTTCGTTGAGGGAGCTGTTTTCGCGTGAGTTCTTTGGGGACATACGTGCCGGGGGTTGCTGCGGGCTTGAACGTGCCCGTTGGTAGATGCGTCAGCAGCGCTGACACATCTCTCTCTCTCTCTCTCTCTCTCTTGTCCCAGTAGCGGTCCTGGTCTAAGCGCTAGATCGCTGTTGGTTCCCGGGCCCTTCGCGGGTAGGGATAAGGCTTGCCGCGCGCGTGTGAAGACACCTCGCGCGCGCTGCGCTTCTCGTAGTTCAGTCCATTCCGCGTGCGCTGCGCTGGGCGCCGGCACGCTCGACTCTCAGGAGGAGAGGTAACCGATGCTCTCAGCTATACGCAGTCGTATTACGTACGTCAACGTCGTCGCCACGCTCGTGCTGGTGTTCGCGATGACCGGTGGCGCCTTGGCCGCTAAGAAGTATTTGATCACCTCGACCAAGCAGATCAGCCCGAGTGTGTTGAAGTCGTTGCAGGGTAAGAGCGGCGCGGCGGGTCCGGTTGGTGTAGCCGGGGCGATTGGGGCGCAGGGTCCCGCGGGTCCGGCGGGCCCGGCTGGCGGGAAGGGCGAAACTGGGGCGCCCGGTAAAGAAGGCCAGGGCAAAGAAGGCCCCCAGGGCAAACAGGGGGTGACCGGCGCCAAAGGCGCAAACGGCTCTCCCTGGACGGCGGGGGGCACGCTTCCCCCCAAAGCGACCGAGACCGGGGTGTGGGGTACCGGTGCGTTGGAAGAGCCCGAAGGGGAGAAGTCGTTCCAGATCTCCTTTCCGATCCCGTTGGCCAGTGCCCCCGAAACGGTCATCGTGGCCAGCAATGAAGAAGAAAAGGCAGGATGTAAGGGGCGTGGCGGTGGCGGCTTCCCGGCGACTGGCACTTATAAACCCACGGTGCCTGAGGCCGACCCAGGGAAACTGTGCATCTACGTGGATGCCGTGGATAATGCCGAAGTCGGTGCAATTTGGAGTCCCGAATACCTAGCCGGAGAAGGCTGGGCCGCGAATGTTGGAGCCACACCGGCCGGAGGGGTTCTGGATGTCGACTGCACCGCGCGTTGTGCCGTAATGGGAACCTGGGCGGTGACGGGTCCCGAAGAATAGTCCACGCCTCACGGCTACACACCTCACCCGGAGTCGGCACACATCACGGCCCGGGTGAGGTCGATCCCAGCAAGTGGACAAGCGCACTATGAACCCGGCACAAAGACAACACGAACTCGCAAGGAGACACCACTGATGCTCTCACCCTTCGCTCCGGCATCCACTCCAGTCTCCAGCGGCTTTTCCTCACCGGGGTCTCGCATCGGGCTGCTGTTTGTCCTTGTGCTCTGCGCCTTTACGTCCCTCGCCTGGATCACAACAGCATCGGCTGGCGCCGTCACCGACTCCGAAGAACTCGGTCAGTTCGGAAGCGAAGGCACGGGCGCCGGTCAGTTCAACGTCTCCTATGGGATGGCCTCGGATCCCTTCACCGGCCATCTTTTTGTCGCCGACCTTGGGAACCAGCGAATCGACGAGTTCACGGCCTGGGGCGAATTCGTCAAGGCGTGGGGCTGGGGAGTGGCCGACGGCAACGGTGAACTTGAGACCTGTACCGTCACCTGTCTCAAGGGAATCGAAGGATCGGGCAAGGGACAGTTCAAGGGCCCGTTCAGCGTCGCGATTGACAGCAGCGGTAATGTCTATATCCTCGATTTTAACAACGAGCGGGTGCAGAAGTTCGACTCCTCCGGCCAGTTCGTGCTCATGTTCGGCGGCGGAGTTGACAAAACGACTGGGGGGAATGTCTGCACCGCGGCGTCGGGCGATGAATGCCAGACCGGCACCTCCGGGAGCGGGGCGGGAGAATTTTCTGAAGGCACAGGTCTGGCGATCAATCAGGTCGGCACCATCCTCGTCGGCGGTGCCGGCCGCATCCAGGAGTTCGAACCCGACGGCAGCTTCAAGTCGGAATTCAAAGTCCCCGGCACCGTCTTCACGATCGCGCCCGATCCCACCGGATCTGACCTCTACGCGATCTTCAATGAAAATAAAGACGTCGTCCACAAGTTCAGCTCAGCGGGAACGGAACTGTCGTCGCTGAAAGTTCACGAACCGCGGTCGATCGCAATCGACGCTGAGGGGAATATCTACGTCGTAAAGGGGGAAGAAAAGCCTCGTACAGGATTTCCCAATGGGATTCCCGAAGAAGTCATCGAGTTCAACTCGGGCGAGGCCGAAGTCTCAAGCTGCTGTGCTGTTCACTTGCCGAGTCTGAGTCTTACTAGTCTCGCCACCAACACGGTCGGAGATCTCTACATCTTCAGCAGACACAACTCAGGCGTGGGGAGCAGCCAATATATCTCTCTCTTTGGCCCGCCGCCGGTCATATGGCCGCCACCGCGGGTTCCCCCGGGAATCGTCGCTCAGTTTCCCTCATCGGTGGACTCGACCAGCGCCACGCTGAAGGCTCAGATCAACCCAAACCATTGGGCTGATACGCGCTACTATCTCGAATACGGTCTTGCCGATTGTGCTTCGGACCCATGCGCACAGTCCCCGGCGTCGCCGGGGGTCGAGCTTGGGGCCGGCGCGGTCAAGAAGGCGGTGACGAGCTCTGGCGTCGTCCTCACCGGCCTTGTGCCGGGGACGACCTACCATTATCACTTCGTTGCCGAAAGCGGAGGTGGCGGACCGGTCATTGGTCCCGATCGGACTTTTACCACCTTCGCCGCCGGCCATCCGGCGGAAACCTGTGCCAACGAAGCCTTCCGTACCGGCCTTTCGGTGAACCTGCCTGATTGTCGGGCTTATGAGATGGTCTCTCCGGTCGATAAGAGCAACGGTGACATCATTACCCTGCCTGATATTACCGGTTGGGAAACCAGGCTCAACCAGAGTGCAATTGACGGCGAAGCGCTGACCTACTCTTCCTACCGCGCTTTCGGTGGGCCCGAAGGTGCCCCCTGGACGGCCCAATACATGGCACGGCGCGGTGCCGAAGGGTGGCGCAGCGAAGCACTCGGTGGTCCTTTGACGGGCACCTTCTACGGCTCTACGCTGCTCGAGAATGAATTTAAGGCCTTCAGTCCCGACCTCTGCCAGTCCTGGGTCCTGCCCGCGGGCGAATCGACGCTCGCCCCGGGGCAGGTCGCCGGGTTCCCGAACCTCTACCGGCGTGAGAACTGCCCGAAGAGCTACGAAGCTCTCACCACGGTTGTGCCGCCGAGCATTGCGCCGTCGGGCTACTACCCGGAGCTACAGGGCTTCTCCGCCAACGGGGCGAAGGCGATCTTCCGCGTCAACGACAAGCTGAGCAAAGACGCGAGGGAAGGCGGAGCGTTCCAGGTCTATGAAGCCGCCGGTGGAACGCTGAAGCCTGTCTGTGTCTTCCCCGAAGGGACGAGCGCCAAAGTGGAAGCGGAATTTCCGAACTGCTCGGCGGGCTCGCCGTCTGACCTAGGTGGCGATTCGGTTGGTCGCGTGGCGGACGTCTCGCATGCGATGTCGGATGATGGTTCGCGGGTCTACTGGTCGGCCTCGGGCGAACAAAGCAGCCTGGGCAAAATCTATCTACGTCTGAACGGCACCACGACGCTGCCGGTCACTGAAGCTCCGGGCGAAGGGCAGACGACTAAGCCGGCGCAGTTCTGGGGCGCGAGCGCCGATGGTGCCAGGGCGCTCTATGTGGTCGCAGATCCCGACCGGAAAAGCCCGACCCCAAAGGACAAGAGCCTCTACCTCTATGACCTCGGCGTCGAAGAATCGACCTTGATCGCTCCCAAGGTCACTGCCGTGGTCGCCACCAGCGAAGACCTCTCCCGCGTCTACTTCGTCTCTGAAGCGGTGTTGGCGGGGACGACGGGGGCGAGCGCGGGCGAAGAGAACCTCTACTTGCACGAAGCGGGGGGCAACGTTTTCGTCGCGACGCTCTCGGGCCGCGACGTGGAGTCATCCCCTCCCTCTGACGGCAGCGTCTACCCAGTCTTCCACGCCGCTAGGGCGACGCCCGACGGCGTCCACCTCGCCTTCGTCTCCACTGAAAGGCTGACGGGCTTCGACAACACCGATCTCGAATCAGGCGAAGCGGACTCGGAGGTTTTCAGTTATGACGCGATGACGGGGAAGTTGGTCTGCGCGTCGTGCAGCCCGGCCGGGGCGCGGCCGGCGGGCCGCAACATCGCCGCCCAGGCGAATACTGGGAACTCTCTCTGGACCGCTGCTTCGCTCCCGGCGCCGCAGACCGAGCTGAATGCCCCTCGCGCGCTCTCCGATGACGGTAGTAGGCTCTTTTTCACGTCCTACGCCGATCTGCTCCCGGCCGACACCAACGGTAAGGCCGACGTGTATGAGTGGGAGGCCGTCGGTTCAGGGAGCTGCAAAGACGAATCCGATCCCGACTATCACCCGGCTAACGGTGGTTGCCTGTTTTTGATCTCGAGCGGCGAAAGCCCCTCGGACTCCGAACTGGTGGACACAGGCGGGCATGGTCGCGACGTCTTCTTCACCACCAACGCCAGTCTCCTGCCTCAGGATACGGGTCTGATCGATCTCTATGACGCCCGTATTGATGGTGGCTTCCCGTCGCCGTCAGCTCCTCCCGCGGCTTGTGAAGGTGAAGCGTGTCAGGGCGCGCCGGTCCCTCCGCTGGACAGGACTCCGGCGTCGTTCGCGTTCTCCGGTCCGGGCAATCCGCGGCCGCCGGTTCTTTCCGCGCTGAAGGCGAAGGCTAAACCCAGGGTCAAGTCGTGCGGGAAGGGCAGGGTGCGCAAGAAAGGCAAGTGCGTGAAGAAGAAGCGATCTGTTCAACAGGGGTCAGTAAAGCGCGGGAAGGCGGGGAAGTCTTCGCGAATAGCCGTCAAGCGTAACGGGAGGGCATCGCGATGAAACGCTTTCTTTCGATATTCATATTCATCGTGCTCGCGTGCGGCGTGCTCGCTGTTCCCGCGGGCGCTTCGTTCGGCCTGAGCGGATTCGACGTCACCTACACCAATCAGGATGGTTCCCCGGTGACTCAGGCTGGATCTCATCCGTTCGCGATGACGACCACCGTCAACTTCAACGAAAAGACGAACCCCACCGAACCGGGCGGGAGCAAGGTCCCTGATGGGGAAGTCAGGGATCTGTTCGTGAAGTTGCCGCCGGGCTTTGCGGGGGACCCCGTGGCGGTCCCGGCCTGTTCGACCGCTGATTTCCTGAAGCACAATCCGATCACCGAAACGCCTGAATGCCCCGACAGCACCGCGATCGGGACTGTCGCGCCCGAGATCATCCATCCTGGTCCCGGTCCGTTGGCAGCGGTCTATAACCTCGTGCCTCCTCCGGGCGTCATCTCCAAGTTCGGGTTCTTCGCGACCGACATCGTGCCGGTGACGATCGAAGTCACTCTCAACCACAACCCTCCCTACAACGTGGTTGCCAAGCTCTCCAGTATCGCCCAGCCCGTGCCGGTCTACGGCTCCGTACTCACCCTCTGGGGCAATCCTGCCAGCCCCGCGCACGACGCGCAGCGCGGCGCCTGCATCGCGCACGAAGGAACCAAATGTCCGACGAACACCCCCGAAACACCCTTCCTCGACCTGCCAACAAGCTGCAACGGGCCACTCATCACCAGTTATGAAGCCGACTCCTGGCAGAACCCCGGTGTTTTCCTTCCCAGCGGCGAACCCGACCTCTCTGATCCCGCGTGGGTCAGCGGTTTCTCCGCAACACACGACAACGCCACACCATCCAACCCGCTCGGTACGACCGGCTGCGATCGACTGCGCTTCAACCCCACGATCACGACCAAGCCGACGAGCATCGCGGCGCAAAGCCCTACCGGACTGGATTTCAGCCTGAATGTCCACGACGAAGGCCTGACCAGCCCCACGGGTATCGCACAGTCGGATATCAAGAAGACGGTCGTCACGCTCCCTGAGGGGATGACGGCAAATCCCTCCCTCGCTGAAGGACTGAACGTCTGCACTGAAGAAGATTTGGCGCGTGAGACGGTCAACTCTGCCCCCGGGGAAGGGTGTCCGAACGAATCGAAGATCGGGACCCTGGAAGTCGAAACCCCGTTGTTGAAAGAACCCTTGAAGGGCTCCCTGTTCATCGCCAAGCCATATGCGAACCCCTTCAACTCATTGCTGGCGATCTATTTCGTGATCAAGAACCCCACCCTGGGGATCATCATCAAGCAACCAGCGAAGGTCGAACCCGACCCACAGACGGGGCGGCTCGTCACGACCGTAGAAAACATTCCGCAACTGCCGTTCAGTCATTTCACGCTGCACTTCCGTGAGGGTTCCCGCAGCCCCCTCGTCACTCCACCCGCGTGCGGGACGTATGACACGAAGGCCGTGTTGACTCCGTGGTCTGGTGGGGAACCGATCACGACGACCTCGGCGTTCCAGATCACCTCTGGTGCGAACGCCGGGTCGTGTCCAGCGGGTGGTGTCCCGCCGTTTGCTCCACAGGCGACGGCCGGAACGTTGAACAACAACGCGGGGAACTATTCCGAGTTCGATTTGCGTATCGCGCGTAAAGACGGCGAACAGGAGCTCACACGCTTCTCCACGATCATGCCACCCGGACTCACGGGGAACCTGACGGGCATACCGTTCTGCTCTGACGCCGCGATCGAAACCGCGAGGCATAAGACCGGGGTGCAGGAGGACAATGAACCTTCGTGTCCTGCCGCGAGCCAGATCGGGCACACCCTCGTCGGTGCGGGTGTCGGTGGGGTCCTGGCGTGGGCGCCGGGGAAGATCTATTTGGCGGGCCCGTATAACGGCGCCCCGTTGTCGATCGTGTCCGTTACGTCGGCGAAGGTAGGCCCGTTCGACCTAGGGACGGTCGTGATCCGTTTCGCGCTGCGCATCAACCCGAGCACGGCACAGATCGAAATCGACAGCGCCGGCTCTGATCCGATCCCGCACATCATCCAGGGGATCGTCGTCAACGTCCGCGAGATCCACGCCTACGTAGACCGTGACAAGTTCATCATCAATCCCACGAGCTGCAACCCCCTGTCGATACAGAACACCGTCAGCGGCGCAGGCACCGACCTCACTACCCCAGCGGATGACGTCCCCGTCACGCTCAACAGTCCGTTCCAGGCAGCGGACTGCGCAAACCTGTCGTTCAAACCCAATTTCCAGGTCACGACCTCGGGCAAAAACTCGAAAGCCAACGGCGCGAGCCTCGCCGTCAAATTGAGCTTCCCACACGCACCCCAAGGCTCGCAATCGAACATCCGCACCGTCAAAGTCGAACTGCCAAAGCAACTCCCATCCCGCCTCACGACGCTACAGAAGGCATGCACCGCCGCACAGTTCCACACCAACCCCGCGGGCTGCCCGGCAGCGTCTGTCGTCGGTCACGCCCGCGCGATCACACCGATCCTCCCAGTGCCGATCGAAGGCCCCGTGTACTTCGTCTCGAACGGCGGGGAAGCGTTCCCGAACCTGATCATGGTCCTCCAGGGCTACGGCATAACGATCGACCTCGTCGGCAACACGTTCATCAGCAAAACAGGCATCACCTCAAGCACGTTCAAGACCGTCCCCGATCAGCCCGTCACGAGCTTCGAACTCGTGCTGCCCCAAGGCCCATACTCCGCCCTGACGGCCAACGGGAACCTCTGCACGGGCAAACTCGCACTACCGACCGAATTCGTCGGACAGAACGGTGCGCTCGTCAACCAGACCAACCACATCACCGTCACAGGTTGTCCCAAGGCAAAGGTCCTCACGCGCGCTCAAAAACTCGTGCTTGCGCTGAAGGCCTGTCACAAGAAGCCTAAGGGTGCCAAGCGCAAAGTCTGCGAACGCCAGGCACGTAAGAAATACGGGCCCATCAAGAAGGCCAAGAAGGCCGGAAGAGGTAGGGGCAAGGCGTGAGCATGATGTCGGCATCCAAGGCAAAGCGAGGGAGTGCGCGAGTGCGACGTGGCACCCAAGCCGTGGGTGGTGTCGGCCCGGCTCCACGGACACGCATCACCGAGGTTCAGCGCACGAGGATGGTCGGTGCCGCCGCGCGCATCGTCGGTGAGGCTGGGTATGGCGGGATGAGCGTGGCGCGGATAACGAGCCGTGCGGGTGTGTCGCGGCGGACGTTCTACGAGCAGTTCGAGGACCGCGAAGATTGCTTCCTGGCGCTGTTTGACGAAGCGCTCGAGCGTGCGAGCAAGGTGGCGCGCGAGGCTGCGGCCACAGCTGTCGGGGCGGGAGTGGGCGATCGTTGGCATGAGCGGGTCCGGGCGGGCTTGTTTGCGCTGCTGGTGCTTGTCGAGGACGATCCGGCGATCGGTTCGCTGCTGATCGTGGATGCGCTCGCGGTCGGTCCGAAGGTACTGGCGCGTAGGGCGAGGGCGCTTGAAAGGTTGAAGGCGGTCGTCGACGAGGGCAGGGTCGAAGCCAGGGGGGTGCGTGGCGCTCCGTCGTCTCCACCACCGTTGACGGCGGAGGGCGTGCTCGGCGCGGTGCTTAGCGTGATCCACGCGCGCTTGCTCGAACAGGCGGCGGTGGAGCCCGTCGGGAACGGGTCCTCGCGCCGTCAACCCCCGCTTACGGGCCTACTCAACCCGCTTATGGGGATGATCGTGCTGCCATATCTTGGGCAGGACTCTGCGGCGCGGGAGCTGGAGCGCCCCAAGCCGAAGATCGCCCGCCCGCCGGGGACGGTTCGCGCGCTATGCAAGCCCGCTACGGACCCGTTGCAGGGTCTCGATATGCGCCTGACCTCGCGCACGCTGCTCGTCCTCGTCGCAATCGCGGAGCGCCCTGGAGCGTCCAATCGACAGATCGCGGATGCCGCCGGCATCCAAGACCCGGGCCAGATCTCAAAGCTCCTCGGTCGCCTGGAGCGCATCGGCCTGATCGCCAACTACGGTGCCGGCCAGGCCCGGGGCGAAGCCAACGCCTGGGGACTCACACCGAAGGGACAGGAGGTGGAGGCGGCGTTGAGTCCGAGCCCCGGCCGCTGAGGACGGTCAGCCGTCGTTGTCGGGCTGGGTCGAGTCCGCGGGTCCGGCCGGCCCGCCCCGGATTGTGTAGTCGTCCGCACGGCGCTTGACGTCCTCGGACAGCTCCAGCGAGTAGACGTCTGAGACGGTGGTGAAGTAAGGGGCGCTGAGTCGTCCAACCGGGCGCAGGAGGGTGGGGTCGACACGCCCGTCGCGCCAGACGGAGCGCTCGATGTGGATGTGGAGCACGTCGCCGAAAACCATCGTGCCCTCGCCCATCTCCAGCAGTTGACGCAGGCGGCACTCGAGCGCGACCTTTGCACCGGCGACCCGTGGGGGCGAGACCATGTGTGACGGGACGGTCTGAAGGCCCGCGACCTCGAACTCGTCCTCGCCGCTATACAGCGCCGCGGAGCTGACGCGCATCGCCTGCGCGAGGTCCTCGCTGACGACGTTGACGACAAACTCGCCAGTTGCCTTGACGTTGGCGAGCGAGTCGCGCGAGGTGGTGGAGGTGAAGTGGACTATCGGGGGAGTCGCCGAGCAGGCGTTGAAGTAGCTGTAGGGGGCGAGGTTGCGCGTGCCCCGAGCGTCGAGCGTGGAGATCCAGGCGATCGGGCGGGGCACGATGACTGAGGTCAGCAGGAAATAGCGCTCGCGCTCGTCGAGCGCGTCGAGATCCAGCTCGAGGTCGTCCGGGGGGTTCATGGGCGAATCATCGGGCATCGGCGGACCGTCCGTCGCTTGCCGCGACCAGCTCGATCTCGACGTCGCACCCGGGGTGGAAGCCGATATCGGTCGCGCTCAGCAGCGTCGTGGGGGGTATGCGGTCGCCGAAGAATGCGCGCGCCGCGTCGGCAATGGCGTCGCGGTCGCGCGCATGGCGCAGGAACACCGTCTGGTGAAGAACATTCGCGGGCGATGCCCCGTGGGCGGAGAGATCGGCGCTCAGGCGCTCGTAGACCTCGCCGGCCTGAGTCGCCACTGTGACCGGGCACTCCGGGTCGGTCGTGCCGATGGGAACCTCGCCGCATGTGAACACGTAGCCACCGGCAGACCGGGCGCTCGCGTAGTAGGGCGCGAGGGGAGAGGGCTCGGGCGACGACGCGGTGCGCCATCTTTCGCGCTCGGCGGGGTTCTCGGGGGCGTACGCGATCGCTTCGAACGCGAGCAGCGCCCCGGCGGGCGGAACGCGAGCAACCTGCACGGCTGCGCTGGCCGGGAACAGGCCCTTCTGTGCGAGGAGTGCTTCGCGCACGTCCCCCAGGGGCCGGTAGTCGGATCGCCGCACCGGAAACGTCAGCCATCCACCGACGGAGACGACATCGCGCAGCTCGGCGCCATGCGCGCGCAGCAGCTCCGCGATGTGCGCGAACACCGCATGAGACTCCTCGTGGATGCGCCGCGTCATGGGGTCTGCGGCAGCGGAATCATGAAGTGGCGAGAACGACTGCGCCGGGCCCGTCGATAAGGCGGTGGCGCCGACGAACACCCATGGTCCGAGGCGCACGCCGTTGTGTCCGAGCCGACGGTGCTCGTGCGCCTCCGGAGCGGCCACGGCGTCGAGCGTCACCGCCACGCTGGGATCGGCCGAGTTGGCGGGCAGCTCGACGACGCTCACAGCCGGCCGCTCCGACCCCAGGCGTGCATCGAGCGCGTCTTCGACCGTCGGCAGCTCGCCGAGATCGCTCACGAACAGGCGCAGCCTGAGGAGATCATCCAGGACGAGCCCCCGCTCGGTGAGGGCGACAGTCAGCCGAGAGAGGACCGAGCGAGCCTGCGCGGCGACGTCCTCGCCGGCGGTGGGATCGGGCACGATCTGTCCTGTGAATACGAGCGTCGCGGCCGTCATCTCGGCCAGAGCCTACGCGCAGCGACGTCGCTCAGACGGGTTCCCAGTAGCGCGCGTTATCGCCCTCGCGCACGATCGGGCCATGGCCGGGCTCGGGGAAGTGGCATTGGATCAGCGTCGCGCCCTCGCGCTCGATCGTGTCGATCAACTCCCGTCGCGTGCGCGCCGCGTGGTCGCGGTCGATGTCGAACACGAACGGCCAGTCGGGCTCGTTGACCTGTGCGGGGTGCAGGATCGCATCGCCGCAGATCATCCCCAGTTGACCCTGAGACTCGATCCTTAGGCACATGTGCCCGGGCGTGTGGCCGTAGGCCTCCACGGCGGTGATCCCAGGGGCCAGCTCGTGCTCGCCGTCGATCAGGTCGAGCACGCCGTGGCGCTCCAGCGAGAAGACCTGCTCCTCCAGATAGGAGAAGGGGAAGGCTTTTTCCAGCAGCGGTTCGTGGAAGGCGTGCCAGTCGGTGCGGTTGGCGATATAGCGGGCGCGGGGGAAGGTCGGCTCGCCGGTGGTGGTGACGTTCCAGCCGACGTGGTCGGCGTGCAGGTGGGTGTGGAAGACGACGTCGACCTGCTCGGGTGTCACGCCGGCCTCGCTCAGCGCGTCGAGCAGGCGACCTTCCGCGACGCCCCAGTAGGCGTCGGGCGTGGCGCCCAGGCCGGTGTCGACGAGGATCGTCAGATCGTCGGTCTGCACGAGGATGCCGCAGAAGCGCACGAGCCAGTTGTCGCCGACGAACGTGCCGGGATAGCGCTCGCGATAGGGCTCCCACTGCTCGAGCGTGACGCCGGGAAAGGCGTATGCGAGCGAGCCGTGCGCGAACGGGGCGATCGCGTCGCGTAGGCAGTTGACGCGTACGTCGCCGACGGTGATCTCACCCACGGCGGGCTCCGTTCCTCATGCCCCCGCGACGGCATGCCCGCGGCCGCTCGACGCACGTGCGCCTCACGGCCAGTTCAGGCCCCGTTTGAGGATGCTCTATGCGCGCGCGCCTCAAGATGCGCGGCATGGTACAGGCGCGTGCTGGTGGTCGCGCACACCGCGCACACCGGCCGCTGACCCTCGCTGGGGTCGCGGTCGATCTCGGCGGCGAGATACAGGTGCCCGCAGGCGCCGCAGCGAATGCGCGCGCTCCAGGGGTCATCGACCTCTGAGCGGGGATCGTGCGGACGGGCCATCGTCTCCCAGCTCGGGCGTGCGATCGCTCGCGCGAGCAGGAACAGCACGAGCGCGATGCCGGCGTCGATCGGCAGCGCCCAGGTGTTGGCGAAGGCCGTTTCGCCTGCGAGCAGGATCACGCCCACCGTGCCACCGATAACCCACGGCAGGAAGCCGACGAGGTTGATCTGCGGCAGCCGTCCCGGCCGGAACTCGATCTGGCGCGGGTCTTCGCCGCTGCGCCGCGCGATCACGGTGTGCGCGACGAGGATCACCAGCCAGCCGGTGACGAACGCGCCCTGGTAGCGCAGCGCTTCGAGCAAGAACGAGAACAGGTCGGCGAGCATCAGCGCATAGACCATCGCGCCCGCGAGCACCACCCACACCGCGCGCGGGAGCTCCAGCTTGAAGACGCGCGCGGTGAAGCCCTGCAGGTTGGTCGAGGCGACGTAGAAGTTGGCCGTGTTGATGCGCGTCTGCGTGACCCAGATGAACGCCACGCCGGCGAGGCCCATCAGCGCGACGAGCGCGAGCACGAGCGTGGCCTCGCCCACTTCGCCGACGATCGGGATCGTGTGCACGAGGAAGATCCCGATCAGGCCGTTGAGAAAGAACGTCGCCAGCCAGAAGGGCAGGCCGAACGTGATGCGCCGATTCACGCGCACGTCCTCGCGGCGACCCAGGCGCGCGTACTCCCAGGCGAACAGCAGCGTCGGCTGGGCGATGTAGGCGCTCAGCACGAACACCCAGGCGGGGCCGTGGGTGTCGAGCGGGTGCGGCGGTTTGAACGTGAACCAGCCGCCGTGATACCCGAATTCGACGATCGCCCACACGATTGCCCCAACCAGCCCGATCAGGTACAGCGGCAGCAGCACGCCGTTGAGCCGGTCCAGCCACACGCGCACGCCGCCGATCATCAGCGGCACCGCGATCAGCACGACCACGAGGTACCACAGGTTCAGCGACAATCCGCCGAAGTACTGGTGAAACGCGAGCGCGATCACCGAGCCCTCGAAGGCGGCGAAGTAGATGCCGGTCGCGGCCAGCACGAGCGTCGCGAACGCCGCGCCGAAGTAGCCGAACAGCCTGCGCGAGAAGACCGACACGGGCAGCCCCGTGGCGGTCGCCCACGGGATTACGACGTACGCGCCAGCGGCCACCAGCACCGCGGAGGCGGCGAGGCCGATCAGCACCGGGCCGGTGCCGACGGCGAACGACAGCCCGGCGGGAACGACCATCCAGAAGATCGCAGTGGGAAAACCGAGCCAAGCCATCGCGAGCGCGCCGCTGCCCGCTCGCCAGGAGTCCGGCGCGATGTGGCCGGCGTAGTCCTCGGTGCTGGCCCCCCGCAGAATCTCGGCGTCGTCCTCGTAGGCAATATCCAGGCTCGGCGGCGCCTGCTGTGTCGCTTGCGTTGCCATATCTCTCCTCCTACGCCCCTCGAAGTCTTACCCCCGGGCGTCTGCCCGAGGCGCCGCTGGACACACTATCCGACTCATACGATCTACGTCAATGCCCGCTGATCGGGCGGGTTCTGCGCGATGGTGGGACGATCGCATCCTGGGCGTGGAGGTCGGAACACGCGAGTCGCGTCACGCGGCGCTCACATCGTGGTGCAGCGAACCGACGTGCACGCCCCCCGCACGTCTGAGCACGGGGGAGCGATACTGCTGGAATGTTGACCGAGCTGGCGTTCGCCGACGCCACCGAACTGGCCGAGCTCGTCGGCCGCGGTGAGGTGACCCCGAGCGAGCTGGTGCAGGCGAGCGTCGCGCGGATCGAGGAGCTCAACCCGCGGCTGAACGCGGTCGTCACGCCGATGTACGAGCAGGCGCTCGCCGCCGCCGAGCAGGTGGACCCGAGCACGCCGTTCGCGGGGGCGCCGCTGCTGGTCAAGGATCTGCTCGCGCACTGCGCCGGGACGCGCCACACGAACGGCTCGCGCTTGCTTGCCGAGAACGTCGCGGGCGCCGACAGCGAGCTCGTCGCGCGGCTGCGCCGCGCGGGTCTCGTGCCGGTCGGCCTGACGAGCACTTCGGAGTTCGGCCGCGCGCCGATCACAGAGGGAGGCCTGTTCGGGGCGACGCGCAACCCTTGGGACACCGAGCTCTCGACGGCTGGATCGAGCGGCGGCTCGGCGGCGGCGGTCGCGGCGGGGATCGTGCCGCTCGCGCACGGCAACGACACGGGCGGCTCGCTGCGCAACCCGGCCTCGTGCTGCGGCGTGTTCGCGCTGAAGCCGAGTCGTGGCCGGATGCCGAACGAGCTCGAGCGCGGCGAGCTGCTCTCGCGCCTGCTGGTCGAGCACGCACTCACGCGCTCGGTGCGCGACAGCGCGCGCCTGCTGGATCACACGCATGGGTCACTGCCCGGCGAGCCCTATCCGGCGCCCGCAAGCGCGCCGGGAGCGTTCGCGGGGGCACTGAGCGCGCCGGTACAGAGGCTGCGGATCGCGGTCTCGACGCAGACGCTGACCGGTGAGCAGCCCGATCCGCAGTGCGTCGCGGCGGTCGAGCACGCGGCGCGGGTGTGCGCCGAGCTGGGTCACGAGCTCGTGGACGACGCACCGCGCATCGAGGACGGCGCGGCGCTCGTGCAGGCGTGGTTCGGGGTGTGGGCCGAGGTTGTGATGTCGCTCGTGCTCGAAGCGCAGGCGCTCGCGGGTCGTGTGGCCGGTGAGGAGGACCTCGAGCCACGCACGCGTCGCTGGTATGAGGCGGGCCTTGCGCGAACCGCTTCCGAGCACCTGCGTGACCTGCGCACGATCGGGCTCGGAGCGCGCGCGGTGGCCGAGCTGCTGGAGCGCTGCGACGTGTGGCTGACGCCCACGCTCTCCCGGCCCGCGATCCCGCTGGGCACGTTCGACGCCGAGGCCGCCGACGCGGTGAGCGCCCCCTATATGGCCTTCTCGCCCTACACGCGCGTGGCGAACATGACGGGCTGCCCGGCGATGTCGGTGCCGCTGCACTGGACACCCGAGGGCATTCCGGTGGGGGCGCACTTCATGGGGCGCATGTGGGAGGAGGCGACGCTGCTGGGCTTGGCCGCGCAGCTGGAGCAGGCGGCACCCTGGCGCGATCGCCGCCCGCCGGTGCGGGTCGGCGCCTGACCCTGCCGGGCGCCGTCACCCGACCGTCAGGCGTGAGAGCGTGAGCGCGAACAGCTCGTCGGGATCGGTGAGCCAGCGCACGCACTCGAGCCCGGCGGCGGCGAGGTCGCCCTGCAGGCGCTCGGGGGTGAACTTGGCGCTGATCTCGGTACGCAGCTCCTCGCCGGCGGCGAAGCGCACGGGCAGGTCGAGCGCGCCGACGTGGGTCGTGTGCTCGCGCCGGGCGCGCAGGCGCATCTCGATCCACTCGTGCTCGGGGTCGAAGTGGGCGACGTGGTCGAAGTCCTCAGGGTCGAAGTTAGCGTCGAGCTCGCGGTTGAGCACGCGCAGCACGTTGCGGTTGAACTCGGCGGTGACGCCCTGGGCGTCGTCGTAGGCGGCCTCAAGGACACCCGGGTCCTTGACGAGGTCGGTGCCCATCAGCAGGTAGTCATCGGGCCCGAGCAGGCCGGCGATCGCGCGCAGAAAGCGGCGGCGGCTGCCGGGAGGGAAGTTGCCGATGGTGCCGCCGAGGAACGCGACGACGCGCGGTCCGACCGCCTCGGGGATCTGGTCGAGGTGGCGCTCAAAGTCGCCGATCACGCCGTGCACCTGCAATCCGGGGTACTCCTCGGTGAGCGTCTGCGCGCAGTCGCGGACCATGCTCTCGGTGACGTCCACGGGCACGTAGCGGCGCAACGTGCCGGCTTCGTAGAGGGCGTCCAGCAGCACGCGCGTCTTGGCGGCGGTGCCCGAGCCGAGCTCGACCAGCTCCGCGGCGCCCGTGAGCGCTGCCAGCTCGCTCGCGGACTCCTCCAGGATCGCGCGCTCGGCGCGCGTGGGGTAGTACTCCGGCAGGTCGCAGATCTGGTCGAACAGCTCGGCGCCGCGCGCGTCGTAGAAGTGCTTGGGAGGCAGCTCCTTGAACGGGCGGGTGAGTCCGTCGAGCACGTCGTCGGCGAGCGAGCGCTCCTGTTCGCCGTCCAGATGCGAGTCGATCTGGATCGCCGGGCTTGTGGGTGGGTTGGCGATCGGCTCCATCACGACACGTCCCGCGCCAGGCGCACGCCTGCGAAGATCTGCCGGCGCTGGGGCAGGTCCCAGTTACGGAACGTCAGCGTCTTCACCCGCGGGCTGGTCGCCCACGAGCCGCCGCGCAGCACGCGATAGTCCTCGCCGAAGAAGACTTCGGAGTACTCCTTGTACGGGTAGGCGACGAAGCCCGGATATCCCCCGAACGCGCTGGCCGTCCACTCCCACACGTGTCCCACCTGTGCGAACTCTACCCGTCCGGGCTGGGATTCGGCAGTGCCCTCTCGTATGAGCGTCCGCTGATCCCAGGTCGCGGCCCTCTCCCACTCCGCCTCGCTGGGGAGGCGCGCACCGTGCGCGCGAGCGAAGGCATCGGCCTCGAACCAGCTGACATGACACGCCGGCGCGCTGCGATCGCCGGCGGCCACGGATGGATGGTGGGTGATGTCGTACTCCTCTTTCCACGCCCACCCTTCGTCAGACCACCACTCGCGGCGTTCATACCCGCCGCCCTCGGCGAAGCGCATCCAGCTCGCGGCGGTGACGGGCCGGCGCGCGATCGCGAACGCTCCCAGCTCAACCGGGTGGCGGGGGCGCTCGTTGTCGTAAGCGAACCCCGCCGCGCCGGCGCCCATCGCGAACGATCCCGCGGGTATCTCCAACCACTCCTCCTCGGACAGGGCGGGGGCTTCCGCACCGATCGCCGGGGGCTCGCCGGCGGGCAGCAGGCCCGCGAGCGCCAACGTCTGGCGCATCGTCTCGCAGTGCTGCAGCTCGTGGCGGATCACCATCTCACACACGTCTCCATCGCCCGCGCCGGTCTGCGTGAGCGCCTCGGCGACGCGCGTGCGCACCTCGCGCATGTATGCGCGTGCCTCCTCCGGCCCCAAAGCCTCGACGTCCCCGCGCACCGCACGGGGCGTCTCGAATGCGTCATACACGCCGGCGAGGTCTCCTCGCAGCAGCTCCAGTCCCGCGAGCCGATGCCCCAGCCACAGGTCTTCATAGGCGGCGATATGGCCGAGATCCCACGCGAGCGGGCTCATGATCGAGGAGTGCACCGTTGTCAACTCCTCCTCGCTGAGATGTGACACCAGCGCGAGCGTGCCCTCGCGGGCGTCATCGAGCGCACCCAGCACAAGCTCCTCCGGGCTCGGCGTTGCGGCTTGATGGGTCGCGGTCACGGTCGAGGCCATCGGAAGACCCCTCACTGTACGACGCTCACCGCCGTTTGGCGAACATTTGGATCAGTCGTGTCGTTCGGTCGGCGCATGCGCCGACCGCGGGGCCGCACATGTGCGGCCCCGGGAGACGCCGCATGCGGCGTCTCCACCGAGCGGCGCATGCGCCGCTCGGAAGCAGGGTCGCATGCGACCCTGCTGGCCTTGCCGCATGCGGCAAGGCCACCCCATCAGCTTTATTAAAAGCATGCGGGGCTGCCCTCGTAGGACAGCGGCGTGCTGCCCTACCGCAGTCTCAGCCCGTGCTCACCCCCAGCGGGGGCGGGGGCGCCGCCGCGTCATCCACGATCACGCTCAAACGGCCTCGCCGAAGCAGGCTCGCGGGCACGTGACGACTGGGCTTACCCAACATCGCGGAGATGGCGTCGGCCTTGCCCGCGCTCGTGGCCAGCAGCAGGCAGGCACGCGCGGCGCGCAGCACCTCCAGGCTCAGCGTGATCCGCTCGGGCGGGGGCTTGGGGGAATCGTGCACTCCCAGGCATACCGCCTGCGCGTCGGCGTCCAACGTGGGCGCGCCGGGGAACAGCGAGGCGACATGCCCGTCCGGGCCGATGCCGAGCACGATCACGTCCAGCGTGGGCATCGCCTCGGACTCCCCGATATCCCCGGCCGTGTGCGCCGGAGCGTCGTCCTGCGCGGGAACTCGCTCGCGCAGGGCTCGTGCATATCGCGCGGCTCCCTCCTCGGGCCCCAGCTCCCCCTCCATGCGATGAATCCGCTCGTCTGCGATCCCGGCTGTCGTGAGCAGCGTCTCGCGTGCGAGACGGTAGTTGCTCTGCTCGTCCTCGGGCCCGACGCAGCGCTCGTCGGCGAACCACACCTCAATCCCATCCCAATCCGCCAGCTCGCTCGCCAGCAGCTCGTAGGTGCGCGCCGGCGTCGTGCCCCCGCTGAGCGCCAGGTGCGCGACCCCACGGGCGCGCCGAGCGGAGTCGAGCTCGCGCGCGACCTGCAGCGCGGCGCGTTTGGCCACGGCCTCGGCATCCACGAGCGTCGTCAGCTGCGTCATGCCGCGAGCACCTGCGATTCGGCGTCGGGCAGCATCGCATGGGCCGCGTGCAACGCCGGCAGGTAGGTCGGGTCGCGCAGCAGCGCCTGCCGGATGCCCTCGCCGAGAATGCCCCCCTCGCCCCGGGAGGCGCCCAGCAGCGTCCACGCGCGCTCTGAGCCATCGCGATCACGGCGGCGCTCGTGCAGACCCCCGGGTCCGCGATCGAGGCCGATCTGCAGCCCCGACTCGCTGCACAGCGCCACCCCCGCGAGTCCCGGCACGCGCAGCTCCGGCGCGGCCTGCAGGCGTAGCTCGATACGAGCCCCCGCCTGTGTGCGGGCGCTGGCGCTCAGCGCGCCGTCGGGGCCCGTGCGTCGCTCGATCTGCGCATGGTCGAGCTCCCAGTCCAGACGTGAGGCCAGCCAGCCGACGAACAACATCGCCGCCACGGTCGAATCCGGGTGGTGACGGATCTCCAGGCGCTGCAGCGAGCTCAGCTCGGGGCGCATGTGCGCAGGGTCGAACGTGGCCGCCACCCGCTCGCGCCACGGGGTCGAGCGCAACCATGCCAGATCGACTACGTAGGCCTGCTCGGACAGCCCGCACGCGCGCTCGATCGCCTCGCTCCACACGGGCTGCTCGATCGAGTCGATCAGCGTCGCCTGCGCCAGCTCCAACAGGGCGTCGGCCGCCTCGGGATGACGGTGGGGCGACCACAGCAGCGTCGGTAGGTCGCTGATCACCAGTGGATCGGCGATCGTCATCAGATCGTCCAGGTGACGCTCGCCGATCTGCACGATCGCGATCTCGCGCAACAGCGCCGGCTCGCCGGGGCCGCGATCGCTCTCCGAGGCGATGCTCACGCGCGCGTCCAACTCCTCGCGGTCGCGCTCGTAGGACAGCACGACCGTGCGCGAGGCGTGGTAGCGCCCCACGCCGCGCAGTCTGTCCGCGATCTCCTGGCTGTGCTCGCTCTCGACGAACACCACCATGTTCAGCACTCGCGCGGGCGCCAGCCCTCCGTCCGCGGCGTCCTGGTTGAGCTTCGAGCGTTCGACCAGCAGCTCGCGCAGCGCCGTTGCGATCGCGTCCGGTGTCGTGTTGCGCTCACTCCAGGCTGCGTCGGCGACGGTCGCGCTCGTCATCGTCAGATCGCCCGCCAGGAGTGGCCCTCACGGAGGATCTCAGCCGCCACCGCCGGTCCCTGCGAGCCCGCCTCGTATTGCGCCGGCGGCCCGGGCGTCTGCGGGTGGGCGGACCTCCAATATTTGACGATCGGATCGCAGATCCGCCACTGCGCCTCGACCTCGTCGTTGCGCGTGAACAGCGTCGGGTCGCCGCGCATCGCGTCCATGATCAGCCGCTCGTAGGCCTCCGGCGACTGCGACAGGAATGAGGTGCCGTACAGGAACTCCATGTTCACCGGCCTGATCGACATGCGCGTGCCCGGGATCTTCGCGCCCAGCTGCAGCGTCACGCCCTCATTCGGCTGCACCGTCAGGATCAGCTGGTTGGGCTGCACCCCGAGCGAGCCGTCCTGGCTGAACGCCAGATGGGGGACGGGCTTCAGCGTGACCGCGATCTCGGTGACCTTGCGCGCGAGGCGCTTGCCGGCGCGCAGGTAAAACGGCACGCCTGCCCAGCGCCAGTTGTCCACTTCCAGGCGCAACGCCGCGTAGGTCTCGGTGATCGAATCCGACGGCACGCCCTCCTCTTCCAGATACCCGGGCACGTCCTCGCCGCCCGAATGCCCAGCCGCGTACTGCGCGCGCGCGGCCATCTCGGGGATCTCACTTGGTGTGGGGGCGGCGATCGCGTGCAGCACCTTGACCTTCTCGTTGCGCACCTCTTCGGCGGTGAAGCTGCCGGGGGGCTCCATCGCGACGTGGCAGAGCAGTTGCAGCATGTGGTTCTGGATCAGATCGCGCAGGGCGCCCGCCTGGTCGTAGTAGCCCGCGCGGCTGCCGATACCGATGTCCTCCGCGGCGGTGATCTGCACCTGGTCGATGTAGTTGCGGTTCCACAGCGGCTCGAACATGCCGTTGGCGAAGCGGAACGCCAGCATGTTCTGCACGGTCTCCTTGCCGAGGTAGTGGTCGATGCGGAAGACCTGCGACTCGTCGAACACGCTCAGCACGCGCGCGTTCAGCTCGCGGGCCTCCTCGAGCGTCGAGCCGAACGGCTTCTCGATGATCACCCGCACCTCGGTGTCGGCGCGGCGCGAGAGTCCCGAGCCGCCCAGCTGGCCGATGATCGTGGGGAAGAAGCTCGGCGCGGTCGACAGGTAGAACGCGCGATTCAACCGCTCGCCGGCCTGCTCGTCGAACCCGTCCAACGTCTCGCTGAGCGTGCCGTAGACCGCCGGGTCGTCGAACACGCCCGACACGTACCTGACGTTCTCCAGCAGCCCCTGAAGCACGTCGTCGTCGGGCGGGCGCCGTGAGAACGCGCGGATCGCCTGCTCGCACTCGGCGCGGTAGTCCTCGTGTGCTTTCTCTTTACGCGAGACGCCGATCAGCTGAAAGCGCTCGGGCAGCGCCCCCTCGTGCGCGAGGTTGTAAAGCGCCGGCAGCAGTTTGCGCTTCGCCAGATCGCCCGTGGCGCCGAAGATCACGAGCGCCGTCGGCGCGACCGGCCGGCGCTCCAAGCCGAGCACCAGCGGGTTCTCCGGCAGCGTTGCGGTCGCGCTCGGGCTCATCCGCCCACGATCGTAGTGGCGGCGCGGTTGTTATACGTTCCACCCCACTCATGACTCCCGACCACGCACAGCAGCTCCCCGACCGCAACCTCGCCCTCGAGCTGGTGCGCGTCACCGAGGCCGCCGCGCTGGCCGCCGCGCCGCTGGTGGGACGCGGCGACAAGGAGGCCGCCGACCAGGCCGCCGTCGACGGCATGCGCTACATGCTGCATTCCGTGCCGATGGACGGCCTGGTGGTGATCGGCGAGGGCGAGAAGGACGAGGCGCCGATGCTCTACAACGGCGAGCAGATCGGCGACGGTTCCCCGCCGCAGGTCGACATCGCCGTCGATCCGCTCGAGGGCACGACGCTGGCCGCGCACGGGATGCCCAGTGCGCTGGCGGTGATCGCGCTGTCCGCGCGCGGCACCATGTTCGACCCCGGCCCGTGCGTATACATGGAGAAGATGGCCGGTTCCCCGGAGATCTCAGACCTGCTCGACCTCGACCGCCCGCTGGGGGAGACGGTGAAGCTGGTGGCCGGGCGCAAGGGCACAGCCGTCGGCGACGTGATGGTCGTGGTGCTCGACCGCCCCCGCCACGAGGAGGGCATCAAGGCGATTCGTCAGGCCGGCGCGCGCGTGCGGTTGATCGCCCACGGAGACGTCTCCGCCGCGCTACTGGCGGTCACTGAGCGCTCGACCGTCGATCTGCTGTGGGGCATCGGCGGCACGCCCGAGGGCGTCATCTCCGCGGCTGCCGTCAAGTGCCTCGGCGGCCAGCTGCTCGGACGGCTGTGGCCGCGCGATCAGGACGAGCGTCAGGCCGCGCTGGACGCGGGGTATGACCTGCAGCGGGTGCTCACGCGCGACGATCTCGTCTCCGGCGAGGACGTGTTCTTCTCGGCCACCGGCATTACCGACGGGGACGTGCTGCAGGGCGTGCGCTACCCCAGCGCGGGCGGTGCCACGACCGAGTCGCTCGTGATGCGCACGCGCTCGGGCACGATCCGACGGATCAGGGCCACGCACGACCGCGCGAAGCTTGCCGCGCTGCGAGGGTAGGCAGCGGTCACAGTGCTCGGGCCGACCCGACCGTGAGCCTCTCAGCGCGTGAGGGAGCCGGCGGTGTCGTCATCGGCGAACCGTCCGACCCGCGACTCGGCCAGGTCCAGCCGCGCGAGCGAACGCAAGAAGCCGTGCGTGACGAGCACATGGATGCGCGCCTGGGTCGCGTTGTAGACGCGCCGGCCGAATCCCGAGGCGATCGCGGGGTGGAAGTTGGCGACCTCCACCTCGACGTGCAGGCGCGCACCCTCCTGATTTTCATCGGGGGTACGACGTACGTCGATCTGCAGGTGCCCGGCGCCGCCGTGGCCGTGACGAGCCACGAGCGCTCCACGGACGATGCGCCAGCGCACGACCCCGTGGTCGGGCTCCAGCTCATATTCGGGCGCGGCGAACGTGAGCAGTCGCAGCCGCAGCCCCAGCAGCACGACCGAGCGCTCGGTCTGGGAGTAGCGCACGCGGATGAGCCCCAGCGTCGCCCGTGTCAAAAAGCGCCAGTAGGTGCGGGCGAGACGCTCCAGATACAGGGGCGACCACAGCTCGCGCAGTGCCGCCTCCGGCAGGCTCAGATCGGCGGCCTGGATCGAGCGCATCGCGCCCGTGCGCGCGTCTTCGGTGGTGCGGTCCTGCAGGTTGGAGATCGTGGCCGGCCTCATCGACGTGCAGGCTACGCAGTGGCGGCCGGTGCGCGCCGGGCGCCCGATACCCCCTAAATGCGAGATCGCGCATCCTGCACGACATCCCCGTCTGCTGATATGCAACGTCCGTGAGCGACGAGCCCATAAACCCGCGCAGCGCCGAACGTCTGACGCGCGCCGCACGTGCGGCGCAGGCGCTGAGCGAGACGTTGTGGGAGGCGCTGCACGAGGAGCTGGCCGATCCGACGCAGCGACGCGTCGCCGAACTGTCACAGCGGCTGACGGACGTATCCGCGACGGTGGCTCTGCTGGCGCGCTCGGTCCCCGCGGAGTCTGTCGGCGAGGCGCCGTCCGCTGTGTCCACGCAGTCGCAGTCTCGGAGTGCGGTGGCGATGCATGACGAGCGGTCCGGGCCCGCCGAGGCGCCCGCATCGCCCGGGCCTAGGTCTGCGTCACCGTCCGGCGGTGCGATCCGCGACAAGCCGCCCCCGCCGCGGGTCTCCTCCGCGGCTGGCTCCGGGGCGCGTGAGCCCACCTCGCTTGAGCCAACCTCCCGGGCGGTCCTCGTGGACGAGCAGGCCCCCGCCGCGTCGGTCCCGGAGTCCCCGTCCGACCCGCCTGAGTCGGGCGCACGGGCGGTACAGGAGATCGAAATCAGAGACGAACGCCGCGAGGACATGCGCCCTGAGTGGGCGCATGGCGTGGATGAGCCCAGCCCGTGGATCGGCGCGATCGAGCGGAGGTTGGAGCGCTACGAGCGCGATCGAGCTCCGTTCGCGGTGCTGCTCGTTGAGCTGATCGACGTCGAGCGCCTGCGCCATGCCGAGCTGCCCGGGGAGATGTCGCGTCTGATGGGCCTGGTCGAGGCGGCGCTGTCTGAAGAGCTGCGTCCGGCCGACTCGCTCACGCGTGAGAGCCCCGGCCGCTATTGGCTGCTGGCCCCCGAGACGGACTCGAGCGGCGCCCGCGCGCTGATCGAGCGGTTGGCGAGCGCGGTGCGTAACGCCGCCAAGCATGGTGGCGCCCCGCTGGAGGTTGCGGTCGGCTTCGCCGTATGCCCCGCTGACGCCAGTCGGGCGGCGGCGCTGGCCGCGCACGCGGAGATCGCGCTATATGCGGCGCGGGCCTCCGGCAAGCCAGTCGCTTAGAACCTCTTTCAAAGGAGCGTGGGCCTTGCGGGACAGGCCCTTAGCCGGCTCAGCCCGCGGCCTGCGCGCCGCCGGTGGCGACTTCCGCGGGCGTGAGCGGCGGGGCGCCGAGCAGCGGGGTGTTGGCTGCGGCGCCGACGACGCGGGTGCCGACGCGGACCGTCTCGGTGATGTCGAGCGCTTGCGCCGCGCCGGCCGTCAGGTCCCAGTCGGCGTGATTGGCGTAAGGGCCGCGGTCGAGCACGGGCACGACCAGCGCGTGGCTCTTGTAGGTGACCTTCACGAGCGTGCCGCACGGCAGCGTGCGGTTGGCGACGCCGACGACCGCCGGGGTGAGCATCTGTCCGCACGCGGTCTGCTGGCCGTAGAAGCCGGGACCGAACCAGGTGGCGATGCCGCTCTTGTGGACCTTCGTCTTGGCGGGCGCCGGACTCGCGCCGCCCGTCGCGCCCGTCACACCGGTCGTAGCGGCGAACGCACTCGTGCCGCAGGCCAAGCAGGCCATGGCGGCGAGCAGGGCGAACAGGATCGTCGTGGCGGTGCGGGAGGTGCGCATAATCGTCGGCGCCTACGGGGTGAGCTGACGGGCTCGCGCGGTCTACGACGACGGCGCTACGGCCCTCAATGGGCCGATTCGCCCCAGCGAATCGGTGACGACTCGCATTGGGTCCCCCGCCTTCCGCGACCTGAATCGTGGAAGCTCGGCGTGGCGCGAGTATACAGACCCTCCCCGCGAACGGGCCGGGGTCGGTGAGAGTTATGACAACCACACAGTGAGGCAAATCGCGCAAAGTGCAGGCTGTGCGCGGCGTGCTTCCACGGGCTCAGCCGGGCAGGCGGGACAGGAAGTCCCTGAGCACCCGTGCGCCCGTGGTAACGCCGGCCTTGGCGAGCTCGCCGGCCAGCTCGGCGGCGGAGGAGATGAGCTCCGTAGAGCCGGGCGGCTGGACCGCTCCCAGCGAGTCGGGCTCGGCCTCGAACCCCTGCTTGGGCGCCCGCTCCTCGGCCGCTGCGTCGCTCTTGGTCGGCGCGCTGGTCTTCCCCGTAGCGCGGATCTTTGCTGTCGTGCGCTGCTTGCCTGTCGTGCGCTTGCTCGCCGTCGTGCGCTTGCTCATCGGTCGCGAGGAGGTCGCGCTCGCCGCTCGTGGCGAGGCCGCGCTCGCCACGCTCGGTGTGGTCGTGCGCGAGGCTACCCGTCGGGCGCTGGTGCGCTGTGGGCGGGTGCGGGGCAGGCCGGCGAGGATGCCGGGACCGTCGGCGGAGGCGGTCTCGTGGAGATCACCGCTGGGAGAGTCGCTCATGCGCGTTAGCATAGGCGCCGGAAGCAGTTGAGATATGGATTGAGATCGGGATCGTCGTCGCGGTGTGCGTAACGTCGCCAGCGTGCGGCGGTAGTTGTCCGGCGGGCGTTCGCACGCGGCCGGCAGTTAGCAGGACCTCCGGGTGATCCGGAGGATCGATCACTCAGAAAACTGAAACGAGCGGAAACAGGTATGTCAGTAGTCGAATTGCAGGAGCTCGACGAGGTGAAGGGTCTGCTGGCCAAAGGCCAGCAGGTAGGGGTGCTGACGTTCGCGGAGATATCGACTGCCACCTCGGAGCTCGACCTGGACGAGTCCGATGTCGAGGAGCTGCACGGGTTCCTGGAGAAATCCGAGATCGAGCTCGTCGAGGACATCGACCCGGCGACCGCGGCGGCGCAGGCGGTCGAGCGCGCCCCCGACAAGCGCGGCCGGCGCAGCAAAGCCAAAACAGCGCTCGATCTGAAGCCGGACATGACGACCGACTCGCTGCAGCTGTTCCTCAAGGACATCGGCAAGGTGCGGCTGCTCACCGCCCAGGAGGAGGTCGATCTCGCCAAGCGCATCGAGCGCGGCGACCTCGACGCCAAGCAGAAGATGGTCGAGTCCAACCTTCGCCTGGTCGTCTCAATCGCCAAGAACTACCGCAACCAAGGGCTGCCGTTCCTCGATCTGATCCAGGAGGGCACGCTCGGGCTGGTGCGCGCGGCGGAGAAGTTCGACTACCGCAAGGGCTTCAAGTTCTCCACCTACGCCACCTGGTGGATCCGCCAGGCGATCGCGCGCGCGCTGGCGGACAAGGCGCGGACGATCCGCATCCCCGTGCACGTCGTCGAGAAGCTCAACAAGATCGGTCGCGCCGAGCGCAAGCTCGTGACCGAGCTCGGCCGCGAGCCCACCGCCGATGAGATCGCCGAGGTGACCGGCATCGACCCCGAGGAGGTCGACTCGATCAAGCGCTCCGCGCAGGCGCCCGTCTCGCTGGAGAAGCCAGTCGGCGACGAGGAGGAGTCGGAGTTCGGGCAGTTCATCGCCGACGAGCGTGCCGAGTCCCCGTATGAGCGCGCCGCTGAGATCCTCACTAAGGAGGCGCTGCGCGAGGCCCTCGAGAACCTCTCATACCGCGAACGGCGCGTGCTCGAGCTGCGCTACGGCCTCGGCGGCGAGCACCCGCGCACGCTCGACGAGGTCGGACGCACGTTCAACGTCACCCGCGAGCGCATCCGTCAGATCGAGAACCAGTCGTTGAAGAAGCTGCAGTCGCTCGCTGAGGCACAAAAGCTCCGCGACGTGGCCTGACGGCGCCTCGGCGCGCCTGACCGCGTCCGGCGGAGCGCCCAGAGGCTCAAGCCCCGCGGCGGGAATGCCGATTCGGGGGTATGTTCGACGTCGAAGTGGCCCTGCGCGAGCTGATCGCCAAGAAGGGCTCAGATCTGCACCTGAAGGTGGGCAGCCAGCCGCTGTTCAGAGTGGATGGCGAGCTCGCGACCGAGCAGGACGCACCGGTGCTGAGCGCCGAAGACACCGAGCACGCGCTCGAGGTGCTGCTGAGCGACGAGGCCAAGCTCAAGGAATTCGCCGAGGAGCACGAGGTCGACTTCTCCTTCGAAATCCCCGACGTCGCTCGCTACCGCCTGAACGCGTTCCAGCAGCGCGGCGTCATCTCGATGGCGTGCAGGGCGATCCCGCACAAGATCAACACGATCGAAGAGTTGGCGCTGCCGGCGGTGGTCAGGGAACTGGCCGAGGAAGAGCGCGGGATCGTGCTGCTGACGGGGACCACGGGCTCCGGCAAGTCCACCACTCTGGCGGCGATGATCGACCATATGAACGCCACCACGAGCAAGCACATCGTCACGATCGAGGACCCGATCGAGTTCGTACACGAAGACAAGCGCTCGGTCATCAACCAGCGCGAGGTGGGCATGGATACGGCCTCGTTCAAGCGCGCACTCAGGCGCGTCTTGCGTCAGGACCCGGATGTGATCCTGGTCGGCGAGATGCGCGACGAGGAGACGGTCCAGGCGGCGCTCTCGGCCGCCGAGACGGGGCACCTCGTGCTGTCGACGATCCACACGGTCGACGCGGCCGAGTCGATCAACCGCATGCTCGACTTCTTCCCCCCGCACCAGCACGGCCAGGCGCGCAGCATGATCGCCGGCACGATCAAGGGCGTCATCTCCCAGCGGCTGGTGCCGGGCGCGAACGGCGGACGCGTGGCGGCGTGCGAGATCCTTAGGATGACCGGCAGGGTGCGCGACATGATCGTCGACCCCTCCCAGACGGGAAAGCTCCCGGAGGTCATCTCCACGGGCGCCTACTACGGCATGCAGACCTTCGACCAGGCCCTGTTCGGGCATGTCAACGCGGGGCTCGTGAGCTTCGACGACGCGATGAAGGTGGCGTCGAGCCCGAGCGACTTCAAGCTGCTGATGCAGGCCGACGGCAAACGCGGCACCACGATGGAGGACGTGCAGGAGGCGCACGCCCGCCGCGAGCCCGACGCCAAGCCTAAGCTCACAGTCGCATAGCGCTGGGCCGCAAAACTTCAGTTGGTAAAGTAACCGGCATGGCCGTAGATGAGACATGTCCTGTGTGTCGCACCGCCGAGGTGGTGTGCGGCAAGTGGACACTTTTGCTCGTCCGCGACCTCTCCGAGGGCCGCTCGCGCTTCTGCGAGCTCGAGCGCTCGCTCGCCGGCATCAGCCCGCGCACGCTCTCGCTGCGCCTGCGCGCACTGGAGGAGGAGGGGATCGTCGAGCGCCACACGTTCGGGGAGGTGCCCCCGCGCGTCGAGTACGCGCTGACGGAGAAGGGCCGGGCGCTGCTGCCGATCATCGATGACATGCGCTCCTACGGCGAACGCTGGCTCGGCGCGGAGTGCGCCGAACGCGACGCCGCCCAGGCGGCCGAGCTGCTCGCCGGCGTCGCCGCCGCGGTCGCCTAGGCACGGCGTCCCTCACGGTTGCGCCAGACCCGCGTCGACGTGCGAATCCTCGCACGGGCGTGGCCGTATCGCATGAACGGCGCTGCAACCAAGGGTGCGCCGAGCAGGAGCACTCGGCGCGAGGGCGAACTGTCCCGACCATGCGCTCCAGCGGATTGTCACCCCAATTGGAGTCCGCTCTCGGCGAGTACGCCCAGGCGGCCGCGCACCTGCTGCACGCCGACATCATCGCCGGGGCGGAGGTCGAACTGGAGCTTGGTTCCCAGCGCGGGCGCACGCACACCCCGCTCTACAGCTACCGGCCGCTGACCGACCGGTTCATCGCCCAGCGCGAGCTCGAGCTCGCGCGCTTGCCCGAGCACGCGGCCGCCGTCACTGCACTCGCGGGGTTCGACGGGCTCGATCGCTACCTCGCCGGACGCACCCGTGAGACGGGTAAGGGCCGGGGGGAGTGTGCTCCCGACGGACGTCAAGGCGCGGACCGATCGGAGATCGGCCGGCAGGCAGGCGTGCAAACGCGCGCACGTCTGGCGCTGGACGTGCTGTTGAACGATGCCTTCGCCGAGCAGACCGAGTTCGAGTTGCGCCCCGACCGCCTCGCCGCGGCGTTGGCCCGGCTGGAGCGCGCCGAGCTGACGAGCGCACCCGACACCGTCACGCTGGTGGCGACCCTGCACGGGCTCACGATCGCCTCGCCCGAGATCAGGCTGACGACCGGACTGCAGATCGCAAGGCCCGAGACGCTGCGCTGGGCTCCGGCGCAGGCGCTCGCCGCCGGCGATGACGAGACCGGCCACCTGCTGGTCGCGCTCACCTGCGAGCAGGCCTCCGACGGACGTGCCGTGCTACGAGACCTGCTGCGCGCGCTGCGCCTGTTCGGCGACGGACGCGTCACGCTCGGGGCGCTCGCATGGGCGCGCACGGGCGGCGAAGACGCTTGGAGTGCCGTTCCGCTGGGCACGGGTGGGCGTCCGCACGGGATGCTCGTCATCTCTCCCGAGCAGGAGGACGAGCTGCGCGCGTTCTGCAGCCTCGTCTCCCGCCGCGCTCCCCATGACAACGAGTTGGCCTGGGCGCTGCGCCGGTTCGAGCTGGGTTGCGAGCGCTCACACCCATACGAGGCGCTCACCGACCATCTGCTCGGGTTGCGCGCGCTGCTGGAGCCCGAGGGTTCCTCCAGCGGTCTGCTCGCCGGACGGATCGCCGCGCTGTGCGCCATCCCGGAGAATCGCGCTCCACTGACCGAGCGGATGACCAAGGCGCTCAAGCTCGAGCGCGCCGTGATCGCCGGTACAGCCGCCGAGCGCACCGCTGGCGTGGCGATCGCACGCGATGTCGCCGACTACCTGCGGGCGTTGCTACGCGACGTTATCTGCGGCCACCTCACCCCCGACCTGGCGCGGCTGGCGGACGAGTTGCTGGCGGGCCCGGGGCCCGCGCCGGCCCCCGAGTCCGAACCGACCATCGACGCCCACGGCAGCGAGCCCGCACCGGCTCAGCAGCAGATCCTCGTCGAGGCGTAGTAGCCGAGCGCGGGTCAGCCCAGCAGGTAGGCGGCTACGCGGGCTAGCCCCGCGAGATCCTGGATGTCCTCGTCCAGATACGGCACCACCACCGGCGCGCTCTCGCCCAGATCGTTCCCCAAGCGCTTGACCGTCGCGGCGTCCCGGCGCGCCAGCACGTCGAAGTCGGCGAGATTCGCCGTCACGCGCGCGCCCAGTCGCTCGCCCAGTTCACCCTCCAGCAGCTCCGCGACTTGCTCGACCGTCTGCCCGTGCAGTCCCTCGCGATGGACGCGGTTGACGATCAGCCCCCCTCGCGCCATCTTCGCCTCATCGAGCCGGGACGCCAGATACGACGCCTCCTGCGCGGGCTCAGGCTCGGGCGAGGTCACGATCGCGAACGCCGTCCCCGGCGAGCGCAGTAGCTCAGCGACACCCCTGGTCTGCTCGCCGAACCCGTCGATCACACCCGTCAACGAGCCGAAGAAGCGCGACAGCTCGCCCATCATGTCGATGCCCGTGACGCGCGCAAAGATCCCGAACACGATCCCCGTCCCGCGTCCGAACAGTCGCGCGGTCAATCCGCTCGGCGCCAGGAACACCTGCAGCGCGCGCCCTTCCAGGAACCCCAGCAGCCGCGTGGGCGCGTTCAAGAAGTCCAGCGCGTTGCGCGAGGGCGGCGTGTCGAGCACGATCGCGTCGAACTCATGCTCCTCATGCAGCTCATACAGCTTCGCGATCGCGCTCAGCTCGTGCGACCCAGCCACCGCCGTGGACAGCTCGCGGTAGACCGGGTTCTCCAGGATGCTCTTCAGACGCTCAGGGTCGGACTCCAACCGCGTGACGATCTCATCGAACGTGCGCTTGGCGTCCAGCATCATCGCCCACAGCTCCCCCTTCACACGCACCTTCTGAGCCCGCATCAGCTCCGGGTCGATCCGATGCGGCTCGCCCCCGAGCCCATCCAGTCCCAACGCGGCCGCCAGGCGGTTGGCCGGGTCGATCGTCACGACCGCCACCTTCCCGCCCCGCATCGCCAGCCCCAGCGCGAGCGCCGCCGAGACCGTCGTCTTGCCAACGCCCCCCGAGCCCACGCACACCACTACGCGCTTGTCCTGCAGCCGTTCCCTCAGCTGTTTCGCCGCGCGCGTGGCCATTCGGCGATCCTAGATGCCGCCGCCCGCGATGCCAGCTCCCGATATGCCGGCGGCTGTCGTGAGCGGCGCCGACAGCAACTCGACGACGGGACAGGCTGTGGCTCACCCATCGATACCCCCCGCGGTGCGCCCGCGCCCGCGGACACTCGCGCAAACCCGACGGTGAGCATGCAGGAATCGCGCATGCTTATGCGAATACCCACCGGACAAGCGGCTTTCCAGCTAACTAGGAGCCTCCCGTGCAAGGCACTGCCAAGGTCATCGCGTTCGCCAATCAAAAGGGCGGCGTCGCGAAGACCACAACGACGCTCAACCTCGCCGCCGCCTTCGCGGAGGAGGGCCATCGCGTGCTATGCGTCGACATGGACCCGCAGGGCAACCTCACGATGTCCCAGGGAATCGACCCCGACACGATCGAGCAGTCGATGTATGACGTGCTCGTGCACCACATCTCCATCCGCGAGGTGATCCGCAAGCGCGAGATCGACATCGCCTGCGCCTCCATCGACCTCGCCGGTGCCGAGATCGCGATGTCGACCATGATCGGCCGCGAGCGCTCTCTGCAAAAGGCCTTCGAACCGATCATGGAGGACTACGACTTCATCTGCATCGACACCCCTCCGAGCCTGGGATTGCTGACGATCAACGCGCTCACAGCCGCCGACAAGGTGATCGTCCCCGTGCAGTGCGAGTATTTGTCGATGCGCGGCCTCATCCAGCTGCAGAACACCCTCGCCATGATCCGCGAGAATCTCAACCCCGACGTCGACATCGAGGGCATCCTGCCCACGCTCGTCGACTCGCGCACGATCCACGCCAAGGAGGCGATCGAGATCCTCGAGGAGAACTTCGGCGACCGCGTGTTCGCCTCCCGCATCCGCAAGACCGTGCGCTTCGCGGAGGCGCCCGTCAAGGGCATGTCGGTGCTCAAGTACGAGCCCGACGGGGTGGCCGCGCAGTCCTACCGGCAACTCGCGCAGGAGGTCCTCTCACATGGCAAGTCCAAGGTCTGATCGGCCGCTCCCATGACGAACCCCAAGCGCGCGTCCATGCGCGAAGGACCGCTCGCGGCCCTCTTTCGCAAGACCGAGACCGACGAGTCGGCGCAGACCGACGCGGGCGCCGACACCGATGCGGGAGCGCCGCAATCGCAGACTCCGGCTGCGCGCGAGCAGCGCGGCGCGCCCCACCCCGCGCTGAGTAGCTCCGCTCCCGCCGAGCCCGCCGCCCGCGAGGGCTCCTCCGGCGCCGGCGTGCCCACGCCCAAGGACCGCCTCAAGCAGGCCTTCTCCGCAGAGATCCCCGCCAGTCTGATGGACCGCGACGACGCCTCCGCCGGTGATACCGCTCGCGGCGCACGCCCGGTCATGGACGGGTATGAGCATCGCGACCATGCCTCTTCCGCGTACACCAACGGTCCCGTGGGACAGCCGCGGATCAGGGTCGTGGGCGTCGGCGGCGCGGGCGTAAACGCCGTTAACCGCATGGTCGAGGCCGAGGTCGAGGGCGTCGAGTTCCTCGCCGTCAACACCGACCAGCAGTCGCTGCAGCAGTCCACCGCAGATATCACCTTGCACATCGGCGCGGAGCTCACGCGCGGACTGGGCTCGGGCTCTGACGCCGCCGTCGGCCGACAGGCCGCTATGGAGGACTACGACCGCGTCAAGGCGCTACTCAAGGGCTCTGACATGATTTTCATCACCGCCGGCGCCGGCGGTGGTACCGGTACCGGTGCTGCCCCGATTGTCGCGCGGATCGCACGCGAAGTCGGCGCGCTCACGGTCGCAATCGTGACCAAGCCCTTCGGCTTCGAGGGCTCGCGCCGCTCCGAGCAGGCCGAGGCCGGCATCACCGCGCTGGCCGAGGAGGTCGACACGCTGATCGTCGTCCCCAACAACCGTCTGCTCACCGTGCTCGACAAGCAGACCGCGATGGTCGAGGCCTTCCGCGTCGCCGACGACGTGCTGCGCCAGGGCGTGCAGGGCATCTCCGACCTCGTCACCCTGCCCGGGCTCATCAACCTCGACTTCGCCGACGTGCGCACGATCATGTCCGACGCCGGCGCCGCCCTGCTCGGCATCGGCATGGGCGTCGGTGGCGAGTCTCGTGCGGTGGACGCCGCGATGCAGGCCGTCGCCTCGCCGCTGCTCGAGACATCGATGGACGGCGCCCACTCGATCCTGCTGTCCATCACCGGCGGGCGCGACCTCTCGCTGTGGGAGGTCAACGAGGCCGCCAAGGCCGTCGCCGAGGCCGCCCACCCCGACGCCAACATCATCTTCGGCGCCATGGTCGACGAGAAGCTCGACGACCAGGTCTGGGTCACGGTCGTCGCCACCGGCTACGGCGATGCCCGGCGTCAGATCGCCCGCGACATCGGCGGGCTACAGGAGCCCGCGGGCGAGCCCCGCGTGCGCCGCACCAGCGGGCCGCCGCGACCGGCTCATGCACCGCGCCGGGCGACACTTGCCGTAGACGAACTGGACGTGCCGGAGTTCATCCCTCGCTGAGCGTTGTGGTATCGCTCTGACATGAGCGATACGGCCGAGCACGGAGTTATCGCCGCCGGGCACCCCCTGACGGCCCAAGCCGGGGCGGAAGTGCTGCGCGCCGGGGGCAACGCCGTCGATGCGGCTGTGGGAGCGATGCTGATGTCGTTCGCAGCCGAGCCGCTGCTCACCGGGCTGGGGGCCGGCGGACACATGCTCGTCGCGGGCGCCGGCGAGACGCCGGTGCTGCTGGACTTCTTCGTCCAATCGCCCGCGCGCCGGCAAGATGGCGGCGCGGCCGAGCTCGACGCGGTCGACGTCTCGTTCGGAGACGCCGTGCAGGTGTTCCACATCGGTCCCGCCTCCTGCGGGGTGTACGGGACGCCCGCGGGCGTGTGCGCAGCCGTGGAGCGCTGGGGGACGATGGACCTCGAGCGTCTGAGCGCCCCCGCCGCGCGCGCCGCACGCGAGGGGGTGAGGTTGAACGCCGGTCAGGCATACATCGCAAAGATCCTCGCCGACCTGCTTACCTCCACATCCGAGTGCGCCGCGCTATGGGCGCCCGACGGCCACGTGCTGCGCGAGGGCGAGCTGCTGCGCAACGCCGACCTCGGCGACGCCCTCGATCGCCTCGGCTCAGACGGCGCCGAGCCGTTCTACCGCGGTGACATCGCCCAGGCGGTATGCGACTGGCTGGCGACGCGCGGGGGGTCGTTGAGCGCGGTCGAACTCGCCGATTATCAGGCGATCGAGCGCGAGCCAGTACGTGTCTCCTATCGCGATCGCACCGTTCTCACCAACCCTCCGCCCTCCGCCGGCGGCACGCTGTTGGCGTACTCGCTCGCGCTGCTCGACCGCGGCCCGCGGCCACCGCGCTTGGCAGACGTGCTCGTCGCGATGGAATCCGCCCAGGCCGAGCGCACGCCCGAGTTTGTCGAGGGGCTCGTCCAGGACGGCTTTCTCGAGCGCTTTCTCGCGACGAGACTGGGTTCGACGACGCACATCTCCGTGCTCGACTCCCAGGGGCGCGCGTGCAGCGTCACCTGCACCAACGGTGAGGGCTCAGGCGTGGTCGTGCCCGGTACGGGCATCCACGTCAACAACGTTATGGGTGAGGAGGACCTCAACCCGCTGGGCTTTCACCGCCACCCACCCGGCCGGCGGATGCCGAGCATGATGGCGCCCTCGATCGTGCTGCGCGACGGCGACGTCGAGCTGGTGCTCGGCAGCGCCGGCTCCAACCGCATCCGCTCCGCTCTCTTGCAGACGATCGTGGGCGTGGTCGACCACGGCCTCGGCGCTCGTGATGCCGTGGGCGCCCCGCGGGCGCACTTCGAGAATGGGATCGTCTACCACGAGCCCGGCATCGACATGCCCGCCGCGCGCGAGCTGAACCCCGAGCGAGAGGTTGTGCGGTTTCACGCGCTGAACCTGTTCTTCGGCGGCGTCCAGGCGGTGCACAACTCCAGCGGTGTGCTCACGGGCGCGGGCGATCCCCGCCGGGGCGGGGTCGCGGTGAGCGCGTGAGTTTCGCGCACAGGCGGGACGCGCGCCCCACCCCGCGGAGGCATCGCGCTCGCGCGAGGGCCATCGTACGCGCGACGGTGGCGCTCGGCGCCTGTGCGGCCCTGGCCGTGATCGTGCTCGCGGGCTGCGCCGGGGTAAGGCCGCCCGACCTGTTCATCGTCGAACGCGCCGGACCCGGCGGGCGGCTGACGCTGCTCGTCGACGAACAGGGCGGCCTGCGTTGCAACGGCGCCCGCGCGCCGGCTCTGAGCGATCCTCAACTCATCCAGGCGCGCGCGATCCAAGAAGAACTCGCCACCCCTGCCGGCGAACACCTCGCGCTGGCCCCGCGCCCTGGATCGGTGTTCTCATACCGCGTGCGCGACGAAGCCGGCAGCGTGTCGTTCGCG
The DNA here is from genome assembly GCA_963708315.1 of uncultured Solirubrobacterales bacterium. GTDB lineage: Bacteria > Actinomycetota > Thermoleophilia > Solirubrobacterales > Solirubrobacteraceae > Palsa-744. Next base: position 871,175 of record OY970204.1, read on the forward strand.
GACAACTCTGCCGCTCAGCCCAAGGTGCTGCGCAACCTGGCGCTGTTCGTGCTGCAGGTCGCCCAGCAGAACTGCCGCCTGCCCCAGCCCGGGGCATAGAGACAGCGCTCAGCCGAACCTGACCTTGCCGTTGGAGCGCGCCCGCGCCTGCGCCCGATCGACCAGCTCCAGTCGTTTGATCGCCGCGCGGAACAGCCCCGCGAGCAACCGCATACGCGCGTTCTCCGAGCGCAGCTCGAGCAGATCCTGCTTACCGTCGGGCCCGAACTCGACGGTGCCCGCCATCGCGTAGGCGTCGAGCCCTGCCAACTCCTCCTCGCTCAAGCGCTTGTCGGTCGCCTGCTCGACCAGTTCGGCATATAGCTCACGGGCGATCTGCGCCGCGTCGGGGTCGGACTCCTCCTCGAGGTCGCCGAGCGGCTCGACGATGCCCGCCGGGTAGGGATAGTCGTCCTGGCGTTCGATCAACCTGAACGGCCTGGTTCCGCGCGCGAGGATGTCCATGTTGCCCTCCTCGTCGCGCTCCAGCACCCGCTCGATCGCGCAGGCGCAGCCAATCGGCTTGAGCTCCTCCTCGGAGAGCCACACGATGCCGAACTCACCGTCGTTTCGCAGACACTCCTCGATCATCCGCTTATAGCGATCCTCGAAGATGTGCAGCGGCACGCTCTCGGTAGGCAGCGCCACGATTCCCAGCGGGAACAGCGGAAAACCCTCGGTCCGATCGAACATGCGCGGCAGTGTATTGCCATCTGCCGACCGATTTCCAACTGATCGAAAATATCCGAGTCAGTTGGCTGAGCGGGAGCGCCAGGCGCTCAACTGTGTCTCCTGCTTCGCCGTCGGAACGTCCGGTCGCTGCGCCGACGGGCGGGTCCTGGGAGGGGCGATCGCGCTGTCGGCGTCAATCCGGCGCGGCCCCGTGGGCGCCATCACTGCGAGGGTGTGCGCGCGGTGAGCATCAGGTTGTAGAACACCGCCGGCGGCAGCCGCGACTCCAGCAGACTGCGGTCCACACCCTGCAGGAGCAGGTATCCACGATATGCGTACTGGCGCCAACCCCAGGGCACGTCGCGCGGGTCGGCCGTCGCCTCCAGCGTGCGGTTGGTCCAACCGAACCAGTTAGCCAGCAGCTCCTCGCCGCGCACGCGCACATCCACCATTCCCGCGCTCTTGGCGGCACGCGAGAGCTCGGCGGGAGCGAACGCGTGCACGTCCACCGAGCCCTCCAGCGCCGCCTCCGGCGCCCCGCCCTCCGCGGGGGGCGCCGGCCGCGCCCCGATCGCCCGGCGCCACAGCGGGGCCAGCGCGCCGGCCGCGCGCTTGGGCACACCCGCGAGACGATCGCCGTAGCGCGAGGGCTCACCGGCGAACATCACCGTCCCGCCCGGCGCCAGCACGCGCGCGAACTCCTCGAACGCCCGCTCCAGGTCGGGGATGTGGTGCAGCACCGCGTGGCCGAACACCAGATCGAAGCTCGCATCCTCAAACGGCAGCCGCTCGGCGTCCGCGGGCTTGGTCTTCACTTCGAGGCCCAATCGCTTAGCGTTCGCTTTCAACGCGCTCAGCATCCCCGGTGAGATGTCGCTGCACGTCGCCTCCCCGATCAGCCTCGCGCGCAGCATGTTCAGCGTGAAATAACCCGTGCCCGCGCCGATCTCAAGCGCCCGCGGGAAGTGGGCCGGCGCGCCGTCTCCGAGCGCCTTACGTACCTTCCCCAGCACCTGTTCAGCTCCGAGATCCCCGAAGTCGATGCCCCACTTCGCGTCGTAATGGTCGGCTGCCACGTCGTGGTAACGCGTGTTGACGTCGCGGATCTCCTCGGCTGTCAGGGTGGGTGTCACGGGTCGGCACCATATACTCGCGCGCCGTGTCCGTGCCTACCTACGCCCAGCGCGATCAGCCGGAGGGTGTCCCTGCGCTGGAGCTCACGGGCGAGCGCACGCTCCCGGACGTGCCCGAGGAGAACTACTGGTTTCGCCGCCATCTGGCCGTGTATGAGTGGATCGCGGCTCGTGCGCGCGGACTGCGCGTGATCGACATGGCTTGCGGCGAGGGCTACGGCTCGGACGTGCTCGCGCGCGCCGCCGCCGAGGTCGTCGGCGTCGACGCCAACCCCGAGGCGCACGAGCACGCACGGCTGCGCTACCGCCGCCCCAACCTCCGCTTCGAGCGCGATCTGGTCGAGACCTACGCCGCTCCGGCCGACGCGGTCGTGTTCCTGCAGACGATCGAGCACCTCCAAGACCCGGTCGCCGTGCTCGAGCACTTCCGCTCTCTGGTCGCGGGCGCGGAGACAGGGGAGGCCGCGAGGCCGACAGGGGTCGCCGGGGCGGCGGGTGCTGCCGGGGCCGCTGTGAGATCTGCCGCGATCGTGTTCGTCTCCACGCCCAACGTCCTAACGCTCGCTCCGGCGGGTGCTCCGCGCTCGGACAACCCCTGGCATGTCCACGAGTACCGCGCCACCGAGTTCGAGGAGCTATGTCGCGGAACGTTCTCCTCGGTGCAGTTGTATGGGCTGTTCCACGCGCGCAAACTTCGCGTCCACGAGCTCGCGCTGCGCGCCGGCTGGGACTCGGTCCATCCGCGGCTGCGGCTGACCAGGCCGTTCTACGACCGCTTCACCCCGGCGATCTCTGCGTCGGACTTCGCCCTGCGCCCGCCCGGTGAGGCCGACCTGGATCGGGCTCTGGACTTCATCGCGGTCTGCAAATCGTGAACCCTGCGCGCGAGAGCGGGGCGCTCGCGATCGTGCTGCACACGCACATGCCCTACGTCGAGGGGTTCGGCACCTGGCCGTTCGGCGAGGAGTGGCTGTGGGAGGCGATCGCCGGCTGCTACCTGCCGCTGCTCGACCTGCTCGACACGCGCGATCCCGCTGTGACGCTCTCGATCACGCCCGTTCTGTGCGATCAGCTGCGCGCCCCCGGCTTGGCCGAGCGCTTCCACGCGTTCGTCGAGGGCACCCGCCGCTTCACCCACGCCGAGGACGCGGCCGGGCTGCGCGCCGGGGGCCACGACGAGCTCGCCGCCGAGCTCGAGCGGGCCTGGAGCGCCGACTACGAGCACGCCGCACGGCGGATGGCCGAGCGTGGTGGAGATATGCTGCGGGCATTCGCGCCGCACGCCCGCTGGACGTCCGCGGCGACACACGCCGTGCTGCCGCTGCTTGCGACCGACGCCGGCGTGCGCCTGCAGGTGCAGAGTGGGATCGCCTCGCATGCGGGTCGTTTCGGCAGTCGGGGGAGGTCCGGGTCGGGAGAGGACGGAAGGATCGGCGGCTGGGAGGGAGGATTTTGGCTGCCCGAGTGCGCCCACGCGCCCCACCTGGAGCCGATCCTCGTCGCCGCCGGGGTACGCCGCGTGTGTGTGGAGCTCACCCGCCGCCACGGTCTCGGCGCGCGCACTCATCTACAGCCGCTCCTGTCCCCATCAGGCCTCGTGCTCTGCCCCGTCGATCGCGCCACGATCGCGCTCGTCTGGAGCGACGCCGGCTATCCCGCCGATGGCCTCTATCGCGACTACCACCGCCACACCATTCACCACCACAACCCCTGGCGCAACGACGGTGACCCCTACGACCACGGGATGGCCCTCGCCCGCGCGCGCGAGCACGCTGCTGACTTCATCTCCCGCACCCGTGAGCGCTTGAGTCGGGATGGCGCCGGTCTCCCCGGTGGTGGGCTGGCGGTCTGTGCTCTGGACACCGAGCTCCTCGGGCACTGGTGGTACGAGGGCCTGCACTGGTTGGAGGCCGTGATCGAGGAGTGCGCCTCGCAGGGGCTCGAGCTCGTGCGTCTGGACGACGACAACACGCTCGAGCGCTTCGAGCCCGTGCCGGCCGGCGGTGGCGGCGACGGCGAATGGAGCGAGGCCGAATGGCCTGCCAGCAGTTGGGGCGCCGACGGCGATCTCTCCACGTGGTCGGGCCCAGCGGTCGCCGACATGGCGTTCGCCGCGCGTGCGGGCGAGCTCCAGACCCTCGCGGCGGCCACCGCGGGGCGCGCCGGCCCCGCCGTCGTGCGCGAGCTGCTCGCGCTGCAGGCCTCCGACTGGGCCTTCATGATCTCGCGTGGACTCGCCGTGCCCTACGCTCGCGAGCGCTTCGAGGGGCACCGCGCAGCGCTCGAGCGGGCGCTGCGCGACGGGCCGCAGGCGAGCGTGGAGGGATTGCGCGAACTGGCCGTCGGCGCCGATCTCTCGGTTCTGCTCGCGCCCTGAACAGGTCGCGGCCCGGATGCCTGCGGGTTTGATAGGGTCCAACCAATGGGATGGAGAGGAGGCACTGGTCGCTGGGCGCTTGCTGCGCTGCTTGTCTGCACCGCGCTGCTGCTTTTGGGCGCGCCGGCCACATTCGCCATAGTACCCTCCGGCAGCATCGCGGGAACCGTGACTGACGAAACACACAAACCCATTGCGGGTATCGAAGTCACCGTATATCAAGCGAACGAAGAAGAATTCGCTGGCTTCGCCACTACCAATGCAAATGGCGAATACACGGTTGAACATCTACCGGAAGGCAAATACAAGGTCGAATTCACGCCCGAATTCGAAAGCGGCCTCAACTACATCACCCAATTCTACAACGACAGGTCATCGCTTGCCGCCGCCGAACAAGTCCAGGTCGTCGAAGGCGAAGCGACCAAAAACATCGACGCCGAACTGGAAGCCGGCGGCATCGTCGAAGGCACGGTCACCGACGCCACTACGCACATGGCATTGTCAAATGCCCTGGTCGTAGTGCTTGGCCCGGGCGAAGCGGTGAGCGGGCTTACGTTCACAAATGCGAGCGGCCACTACACGATTTCGGGACTGCCGGCAGGCTCATATGAGATCGAGTACATAGACGGCGGATATATAGCGCAGTACTACAAAAATCAGCCATCCTTCGCGAGTGCCAATCCAGTGGGGGTCGTCAAGCTAAGCACGGTCTCGGGGATCGACGCCGCGATGGTGCCCGCCATCGCGCCGGTCAACGCGCTCGCGCCCGTCGCGTCGGGAACTCCGGCGGTGGGGCAGACACTGTCCTGCACCACCGGGTCGTGGAAGGGCAGTCCGGTACCGACGTTCACCTTCTCGTGGCTGCGCGACGGTGTCGCGATCCCCGGCGCGACCGGAAGTACGTATGCCGTTCAAGCGGCCGATCAAGGCAATGGAGTGACCTGCAAGGTCACGGCAGCGAACAAAATTGGAAAAGCTTCCGCCGTGAGCAACACGCTGATAGTGCCCGTTCCACCACCGCCGCCGCCCACACCCGTGGTCAAACTGTCGGGCGCCAACGTCGTCGTCTCCGGCAACGCGGCCCGGGTGCCGGTCGCCTGTGCGAGCGCCACCTGCGCGGGAACGATTGAACTGACAGAGCGGGTCGTGGTCAAGCGTCGCCACCACCGGAGGGTTGTGAAGACGATCGTTCTGGCGCGGGGTCCGTATGCGCTGGCGGCGGGTCACAGCGCCATGATCGCCGTGCGCCTGACCTCGGCTGGCAAGAGCGCGCTCGCCAAGGCCAGGCACCACCGGCTGTCCGCGAAAGCGAGCGTCTCGGTGATCGGCGGCGTCACGGCGATCGGGGCGCTCGTGCTCAGCGAGCCCACGCCGAAGCGCAGGCACGGGCGGCGGTAGATCTCACATACGCACATGAGCCCGCTGAACACGTGCTGAGAGTTTCGTCTCAAGCGCGGCCTATGGTCTCTCTGCTCAATCGATCAGAGGCCACTCATGCCCCAACTCAGCTCTTTTTACGGCATCACAATCACGATGTACTGGGACGAGATCCATCACTCGCTACCGCACTTCCACGCCTATTACGCCGAGCACGAAGCCTCGCTCGACTTGGCGGGCGAAGTCATAGCCGGCGGACTCCCGAGGTCGCAACTGCGCCTTGTGCGGGCTTGGGTCGAGCTTCACGCCGACGAGCTGAGTGCCAACTGGGCACTCGCCGTGAGCGAAAAGCCATTGAATCCGATCGCTCCGCTGATCTAGAATCACGGCCATGGACAACGTCTTTCCCGGCAAGCTCGTTCCCGTCACAGGCGTCGAGGTGATCGGCGATTACCTGCTGCGCCTCACGTTCAAGGATGGCACTGTGGGCGACGTCAGCTTCACCGACCGTGAGTGGAACGGCGTGTTCAAGCCGCTGCGCGATCCGGAGCGATTTGCGCAAGTATCCATTGCATTCGGCACGCTGGTGTGGCCGAACGACGGCCTCGACATGGCCCCCGAGAGACTGTACGAACGGGCCTGTGAGCACCAGGTGAGCCGCCCGGCGGCATAGCGCTTTCGCAGTCAATACCTTCCTCGCGACGCGCTAAATCGCAGAACCATGCCCTGCGCTTGCAGGCAGACGGTCAGTGCCTTGATGTTGAGATTCGCCAACCGAGGTGATGCGAGGTCTACTCCCAGCGCATCCGCCGGGGCGCCTCGCGCATGCGGATGACCCGCGCGGGGGAGCCGCCGACGACGGCGTTCTCCGGGACGTCCCGGGTCACCACCGTGCTGGTGCCGACGATGGCGTTCTCGCCGACGGCGACCCCGCGCAGGATGCAGGCGCCGTAGCCGATCCAGACGTTGTGCCCGACGCGGACATCGCGCTTGTAGATGCCCTGCAGGCGGATCGGCCGCTCGACCTCGACTACGCCGTGGTCGAAGTCGATCAGCATGACCCGGTCGGCGACGATGCACTCGCGCCCGATCTCGACGTGCTGGTAGGCGGAGATCGTGCACTCCTGACCCATCACGGTCTTGGCCCCGATCGACACTTCGCCCTCGTGGACGCGGATCTTGCTGCCATCGCCGATCCACGCCCAGCGCCCGATCCGCAGCGTCGCGCCGCGCCCGATCTCCAGGTGCACTCCGGGGCAGATGAAGCAGATCCCGTCCGTCTGCAAGCGGCGGCCGTAGCGCAGCTTGATCAGGGCGTAGCGCGCGAGCAGCCGCGCGTAGTGGCGGTTGAGCATGTTGTTGGCGCGCATGAACCGCAGCAGCGTCAACGGTCCACCGTGCAAGGGTTCGGGCGCGCGACGCAGGGCGTCCGCGATCCCCTCGACGGGTGCATGCACTGTAGGTTCGGTGAGCGGCGGCTCCATCGCGCGGGATCGTAAGGGGTTTGCCCCGGGGCTCGGCGGGACCGATCCGGTTCGGTGCGAGCGTTGGCCGCGCAGCGTGGGTCCGGCTGAACGCCGCCCTGCGATGATTGCGCCCGCGATGACCGATACAGACCTCGCTCAACGCCTGCTCGCGGGCGACCGCCGCGCGCTGGCGCGTGCGATCTCACTCGTGGAGGACGATCGTCCGGAGGGCTGGGAGCTCGTGCGCGAGGTCTATCCGCATACCGGTGCGGCCGCGGTGGTCGGGTTCACGGGGCCACCTGGGGTCGGGAAGTCCACGCTGATCGGCGCGCTCACGAAGGCGCGGCGCGAGGCCGGGCGCACCGTCGGGGTGCTCTCGATCGACCCATCCTCGCCGTTTACGCAGGGCGCGCTGCTGGGCGATCGCATCCGTCTAGGCGAGCACTTTCTCGACCCAGGCGTGTTCATCCGCTCGATGGCCAACCGGGGCGCGCTCGGGGGGCTGTCGGAGGCGGCGCTGCAGGCGGCGCTGCTGCTCGATGCGGCCGGGCGTGAAGACGTGTTCGTGGAGACCGTCGGCGTGGGTCAGGCGGAGATCGACATCATTGATCACGCGGACACGATCGTGCTCGTGCTGATGCCCGGCTCGGGCGACTCGATCCAGGCATTGAAGGCGGGCGTGATGGAGATCCCGGACATCATCGTCATCAACAAGGCCGACCACCCGCTCACCGACACGATGGTGCGCGAGATCCGCGGCGTGCTCTCGCTCGCGAACCTCGATCGCTCGCCCGAGGAGGTGCGCGGCGACTGGCGCGTGCCGATCGTCAAGACCGAGGCCGCCCACGGCACCGGCGTGCCCGAGCTGGTGGAACGCCTGGATGAGCACCGCGCGCACATCCTGCAGGCCGGCCAGCTGGAGGAGCGCCGGCGACGCAACCTGCGGGGAGAGGTACTCGCGATCGCCACGGCCCGCATGCGCCGGCGCCTGGAGGAGGAGTTGGGCGAGGATGCGGAGTTTCAGCGTCTGCTCGACGAGGTCGTCGCCCGGCGCCTGGACCCCGCCAGCGCCGCCACGACGCTGTTGGAGCGGGCGGGGGATGCCGACGGGCGCGGCTGAGGTCCCGGAGCCGGCCTGGTCGGTGTTTTTGCCGATGTGGGTCGCGAGCCTGTAGGGTCAGATCGATGGCGTTCCTGGATTGGGTCGAGAACAACTGGGGTTTGCTGGGCCGCTTGATGGATGGCCATACCGCGATCTATCGCGCTACTGGCGGGCGGATCGGCCATCGCACGCCGGGCTTTCCGTCGGTGCTGCTGCTCGACCACGTGGGCGCGAAGAGCGGGACGCACCGCACAAGTCCGCTTGTATATGGCAAGGATGGGCGGAACCTGGTCCTAGTGGCCTCGAAGGGCGGCTACCCGAAGAATCCGGCGTGGTACCACAACCTCGTGGCGCATCCCGACACGACCGTGCAGGTCGGCTCTGAGCGCCGGGACGTGCACGCGCATGTAGCCGGCGCCGAGGAGCGCCCCCGGCTGTGGGAGCTGATGCTGGGTGTGTATGGCGGCTATGCGGACTATCAGCGCCGCGCCGAGCGGGAGATCCCGCTCGTGGTCCTCGAACCGCGCTGAGGCGAACTACGCCCCCAGCGCCCGGGCGATCACCATCTGCTGGACCTCGTCGGTGCCCTCGCCGATCGTGAGGATCTTCGCGTCGCGGTAGAAACGGCAGACGGGGTACTCCTCGATGAAGCCGTAGCCGCCGTGGATCTGCACGGCCTCCTCGGCGCAGCGCACGGCCAGACGCCCGGTCTTGAGCTTGGCCTGGGCGGCGGTGAGGGTGAAATTGCGCCCGTGGTCCTTCTCGCGCGCGGCCTTGTAGACGAGCAGTCTTGCGGCCTCGATCTCGACGGACATGTCCGCGAGCTTTGACTGGATCGCCTGGAACTTGGAGATTGGCTTGCCGAAGGCCTTGCGCTCCTTGGCGTACTTCAACGCCTCGTCGAGTGAGCCCTGTGCGAGGCCGACGCCCATCGCGGCGACGCCGATGCGCCCGATGTCGAGGATGTGCAGGAACTGCTTGAAGCCGGCGCCGCGTGGGCCGAGCAGGTTCTCCTCGGGGACGCGACAGTCGCTGAAGGTCAGCGGGCGGGTGTCGGAGGCGTTCCAGCCCATCTTGCGGTAGGGCTCGCCCTGCTCGTAGCCGGGTGTGCCGTTGGCGATGATGATGTTGGAGATCTCCTCCTCGCCGGTGCGCGCGGTAATGCAGACCATCCCGGAGATGTCGGTGCCGGCGTTGGTGATGAACTGCTTCGCGCCGTCGATCGTCCATTCGCCGTCGGCCAGCCGTGCGCGTGTCCTGACGTTCCCGGCGTCCGATCCGGCCTCGGGCTCGGTCAGCCCGAACGCGCCGAGCCGTTCCCCGGAGCACAGGCGCGGCAGCCACTCGCGCTTCTGGTCCTCGTTGCCGAACAGGTAGACGGGCTGTGTGCCCAGCGAGGTGTGTGCGCACAGCGTGATCGCGACCGAGGAGTCCACGCGCGTGAGTTCCTCCACGGCGAGCGCATACGCGAGCGTGTCGCCTCCGCCTCCGCCGTACTCCTCAGGGAAGGGGATGCCCATGAGGTTGAGCTTCCCCAGCTGCGCGACGATGTCGTAGGGGAACGACTTCGTTCGGTCGAGCTCCTCGGCGACCGGCGCCACCTCGCCCTCGGCGAATTCGCGTACCGTGCGGCGGATCAGCTCGTGGTCGGGGGAGAGGTCGAAGTCCATCGTCGGGCGAGCCTAGCTGGTGCGCGAGATCAGGCGCAGTAGGAGCGTGCCAGCTCCACCAGCAGGCGCACGCCGTAGCCGGAGGCGCCCTTGCCGACATAGGCACGACCGAGGTCCCAGGCCGAGCCGGCGATGTCGAGATGCGCCCAGGGCGTCTCGCCGACGAAGTTAGACAGGAAGGCGGCGCCGACGATCGTGCCGGCCTTGCGGCCTTCAGGTGCGTTGTCGAGATCACCGTAGGTGCCTTTGATCAGCTCGTCGTACTCCTCGTGCAGCGGCAAACGCCATGCGATCTCGCCGGTCTTCTCACCCGCGGTGGTCATGCGCTGCACGAGCTCGTCGTCGTTGGACATCACGCCGGAGTAGGTCGAGCCGAGCGCGATGATGACCGCGCCGGTGAGCGTGGCGAGGTCGACGATTCGCTCTGCGCCGAGGCTGACAGCGTGGCACAGGCAGTCGGCCAGCACGAGCCGACCCTCGGCGTCGGTGTTGTTTACCTCGATCGTTTTGCCGTTGGCTGCCGTCACGATGTCTCCCGGCTTGACCGAGCGGCCACTGGGCAGGTTCTCGGTCGCTCCGACGACGGCCACGAGCTTCACTCCCAGGCCGAGGCGGGCGATCGCGGCGACGGCCTCGATCACGGCGGCGCCGCCGGACATGTCGAACTTCATCTCGGCCATTTTCGCCCCGGGCTTCAGCGAGATGCCGCCGCTGTCGAACGTGACCGCCTTGCCCACGAACCCGAGCGTCGGAGAGCTCGCTGGGGCTCCGTCCGGGGGCTCGTAGCGCAGCACGATCAAAGCGGGCTCCTGCTCGGAGCCCTGGGCGACCGCTGCGAAGGCGCCCATGCCGCGGGCGGCGATCCCCGCGCTCCCCTCGACCTCTACCGACAGCGCCTCGATTTCGCCGGCCAGCCCGCGTGCGTACTCGGCCAGTGCGGTGGGGGTGAGATCGTTGGCGGGACGGTTCTGCAGGTCGCGGGCGGCGTTCGCGGATTGCGCTACGAGCGCGGCGTCGCGCACGAACGTCTCCAGCTCGCCGTCGCCGGCGATGTCGGGTGCTGAGAGGATCAGCCCGTTCAGCTGCTTGGGGGCGGGCGGCTCGTTGCCGGCCTCGCTGTCCGGCGTGGAGGACTTGTGCCGGTCGAAGCGATAGTCGGTCAGGATCATGCCTTCGGTGAGCGCCGCCGCGATCTCGACGCCGGTCTGAGCGGGTGCTTGGATGCACAGGATCTGCGTGCCGAGCTCAAGTGCGCGTGCATGCACCGAGGATGCAACTACTCGTGCGCGCTCGGGCGTGAACTGGTCGCGCCTGCCGAGTCCCACGCTCAGCCAGCGCCTGCCTTGCGCGTGTGTCAGGCCGAGGGACTTCAGCGAGCGTCGCGCCTCGCCCGAGCTCAGTAGCTCACTCAGCTCGGCGGGGGTATCCGCGGGTGGATCCTCGCCCTCGAACACTCCCACCGCGATCGTGTCGGCGTTGGTGTCGGCCCCCGGTTGTGTAGTGCTCGATACCCGCACGATCTCGGGCAGGATATACGTCCGCGGGGCGTTTCGGCCGGCGTGTGGCAGATTGTGCGCAGGTTCACGGCGTGCAGCGTCGGCTCAAGCGATCGTCACGATCGCGGCCTGGAGCCAGTGTCCTGCCCGCTAGCATTCTCGATCTCTCGTCGTTTCCCCCCGACCTCAGGAGAACCAGCAGCCCATGCCCAAGACCGTGATCCTCGGCTCCGCGCGCACCCCCATCGGCAAGATGGGCGGCGGCTTGTCAACGCTGGATGCGACCACATTGGGCGCCGCAGCGATCGAGGCGGCGCTGACGCGCGCGCAGGTCGAGCCCGAGCAGGTCGACCACGTGGTGATGGGGCAGGTGCTGCAGGCCGGCCAGGGCCAGATCCCCTCGCGCCAGGCGCAGATCAAGTCCGGCATCCCCAAGGAGGTCTCGTCAGAGACGATCAACAAGGTCTGCGCCTCGGGCATGCGCGCGGCGGTGATTCTCGACCAGGCGATTCGCGCCGGCGACGTGCAGGTTGGCGTCGGCGGTGGCATGGAGTCGATGTCCCAGGCGCCCTACCTGCTGCCGGGGGCGCGGTTCGGATTTCGGATGGGCGACGTGAAGGCGCTGGATGCGATGGTCCACGACGGCCTCACGAACCCGTTTTCGGGCAAGCAGATGTTTGTCGAGGCGACGGCGGTCTCGGACGAGTTCGAGATCACCCGCGCCGATCTCGACCGCTGGGCGCTGCGCTCGCACGAGCGCGCGCTGGCCGCGGCCGATGAGGGGCGGCTGCCTGAAGAGATCGTGCCGGTCACCGTCCCGGGTCGCAAGGGCGAGACGATCGTCGAGGTCGACGAGGCCCCCCGCCGCGACACCTCACTGGAGGCACTGGCGAAGCTTCCGGGGCTCGTCGGCAAGGAGGGCTCGCACACCGCCGGCAACTCGCCGGGCGTCAACGACGCCGGCGGCGCGCTGGTGATCGCCTCGGATGAGTGGGCCATCGCTAACGGCAAGGAGGCGCTGGCCGAGATCGTCGCCCACGCGCAGTCCGCCGACGACTTCGCCTACCTCGCAAGGACGCCTGCCTCGGCCGCGCTGAAGGCGCTGGACAAAGCCGGCCTGCAGCCCGGCGACATCGACGTGTGGGAGATCAACGAGGCGTTCGCCTCGGTGACGCTCAACTCGATTCGCATGCTCGGCATCGACGAGGAGCGCGTCAACGTCAATGGCGGCGCCGTCGCGCTGGGACACCCGATCGGGGCTTCCGGCGCGCGCATTCTCGGCTCGATCGTCTACGAGTTGCGCCGCCGCGGCGGCGGCTACGGCTGCGCGGCGATCTGCTCCGGCGGAGGACAGGGCGACGCCGTCATCCTCAAGGTCTGAGCGCTTGCGACGATGAGCGCGCAGGTTGGCGACCCAAGCATCGAACCGGCGGTCAGCGACGGTTCTCCTGCTGCGGGCGCGCCGCGCGAGGCGGCGTTCTTCGACCTCGACAAGACCCTGATGGCGGGCTCCTCGGGGATCTTCTTCGCCCGGGCGGCTTACGAATCGGGCATGATCTCCCGTCGCCGCCTCGCCCGCGACGCGTATGAGAACCTGCGGTTTCGCCTGCGTGGCTCGACCGACGACCGCGCCGACGACGTGCGCCGACGGGTGGGCGAAATGATCGCCGATGTGCCGGTGCGCGATCTGCAGCGGCTCTCCCCACGGGTGCTCGCGGGCGTGCTGCCGCGGCTGTATCCCCAGATGCTCGAGCGTGCCTACGCCCATCAGGACGCCGGCAGGCTGGTCTACATCGTGACCGCCGCCTCTCAGGAGATGGCCGACCTGCTCGCTCACGTCCTCGCCTTCGACGGTGGTCTGGGCTCACGTTCGGAGATCGTGGACGGACGCTACACCGGACGCGCGGCCGGGCCGTTTAACTATCGCGAGGGCAAGGTGCTCTCGATGCGTGAGCTCGCCGCGAGCGAGGGGATCGATCTCGCCTCCTCCTACGCCTACTCCGACTCCGAGTCGGACCTGCCGATGCTGCGCGCCGTTGGGCATGCGGTCGTCGTCAACCCGGACGCCGACCTGCGCCGTATCGCGTCGGAGGAGGGCTGGGAGATCCTGCATCTGGACCGGCTCGGCCGTCGCCTGAAGATCCTCGCAGGGCTCGCGGGGGCGGCTGCGCTGGGGGGCCTCGGCGGCCTCGCCAGGGGGCACGTGGGGACGCGTGTGCAGGCGCGCGAATAATCTGCCGGAGTCATGAGCGCCGCCGCCACATCTCCATCGTCGTCTGAGACCCGCCACGGCAAGATCCGTGTGGTCGTGGCCAAGCCCGGCCTCGACGGGCACGACCGTGGTGCGAAGATCATCGCCCGAGCCCTGCGTGACGCGGGTATGGAGGTGATCTACACGGGCCTGCACCAGACGCCCGAGCAGATCGTTGAGACCGTTATCCAGGAGGACGCCGACGCGGTGGGGTTGTCAATCCTCTCCGGCGCGCACATGACGCTCGTGCCACGCATCGTGGCGCTCCTGCGCGAGCAGGGGGTGGACGACGTCGTGGTCACCGTCGGCGGCACGATCCCCGCCGAAGACATCCCCGAGCTGAAGGAGCTCGGCGTCGCCGAGGTGTTCACGCCCGGCGCCTCGACCCAGTCGATCGTCGACTTCATCCGCGGCGCCGTCACCGACTGAGTCGCGGCCTCCCGGACCGATTGACTAGTCAGTCAACCGCCGGATCGAGTAGGATTCACTCACCACAGCCCAAGGAGTAGACCTGGATATGAAGATATGCGTCCTTGTAAAGGAGGTCCCGGACGCCGCCGTCGAGAAGCGCATCGATCCCTCGACGGGGCGCATGGACCGCAGCGGGGAGAAGAACCTCAACCCGTATGACACGCACGCCATCGAGGCGGCGATGCAGATCAAGGAGGGCGGCGCGGTGCCCGTCGAGGAGATCGTGGCCGTGACGATGGGTCCAGACAGCGCCGTGCGCGCCTTGCACAAGGCCGTCTCGCTCGGCGCCGACCGCTCCGTGCACCTCTCCGACCCGGCCGTCGCCGGCTCGGACGTGGCTGCGACCGGGTACGCGCTGGCGCAGACCCTGCAGCGCGAGAGCCCCGACCTGGTGCTGCTCGGTCAGCAGTCAGACGACGGCGAGTGCTACACGATCGGCGCGGTCGTGGCTGAGCACCTCGGCATGCCCTCGCTGACGCAGGTGATCAAGATGGACATAGGAGCGTCCGATGGCCTGCGCTGCGAGCGCCAGGCCGAGTACGGCTACGACACCGTGCAGATCAAGTTGCCTGCGGTGATCTCCGTCGGCGACGCGATCAACGAGCCGCGCTATCCCTCGCTGAAGGCGATCATGGGCGCCAAGAAGAAGCCTCTGGACGCCGTCACGGCGGCTGACGTCGGCATCGACGCGGGCAAAGTCGGGGGCGACAACTCCGCCGCCCAGTGGGTCGCCGCGAAGGCACCGCCCGCGAAGTCCGCCGGAGAGATCATCGAGGACGAGGACACTGGCGAAACCGTCGAGAAAATCGTCGCCTGGCTCGACGAGAGGAAGCTGATCTAAATGTCGAACATCCTGGTTTACGCGCTGCACTACGACGGCGCGATCAACAAGAACTCCCTTGGCGCCGTCTCCGAGGGCGCCAAGCTCGCCGCGGAGCTCGGCGGCGAGGCCCATGTGGTGATGCTCGGTGAGAGCGTTCCGCAGGAGCTGGCCGCGTCCCTGGGCAACTACGGCGCGAAGAAGGTGCTCGTCGCCGAGGGTCCCGAGGGCCTGGCTCAGCCGCTGGTCGACGCGATGGCCGCGGCGATCTCCGGTGGCGGCTACAAGTACGCGCTGTTCGGCGGCGGCCTGCTCGGCTTCGAGATCGGCGCCGGCCTGGCCGCTCGGCTGGGCGCGGGCGTCGCGATGGAGGTCACCGCCGTGCGTGCCGAGGGCGGTGAGCTCGTCGCGGAGCGCCCGATCCTGGGCGACTCGGCGATCTCCGAGATCAAATATCGCTCGGACGTCGGCATCGTCATCGGCCGCCTCAACGCGTTCGAGATCAAAGAGACAGGAGCGGGCGACGCGGCCGTGGAGCAGCTCAGCTTCGAGCTGAGCCCGCAGGCCCAGCAGGCGACGATGCTCACGCGCGGCGAACAGCGCGGCGCCGACGTCGACATCGAGGGCGCCGACATCCTCGTCGCGGGCGGTCGCGGCCTCGGCAAGGCCGAGGGATTCCAACTGGCCGAGGAGCTGGCCGCGGCGTTCGGCGGCAACTC
Organism: uncultured Solirubrobacterales bacterium; assembly: GCA_963708315.1. Taxonomy (GTDB): domain Bacteria; phylum Actinomycetota; class Thermoleophilia; order Solirubrobacterales; family Solirubrobacteraceae; genus Palsa-744. The sequence continues at coordinate 886,768 of OY970204.1, forward strand.
GGCCGTCGCCGCCACGCGTGCGGTGGTCGACGCCGGTTGGTATCCGTACGCGGCGCAGATCGGGCAGACCGGTAAGACGGTCGCGCCGAAGCTGTATCTCGCCGCGGGTATCTCCGGGGCGATCCAGCACAAGGTCGGGATGCAGGCCTCAGAGAACATCGTCGCGATCAACAAGGACTCCAACGCGCCGATCTTCGAATTCTCCGACCTCGGGATCGTCGGCGATCTGAACAAGATCCTGCCGAAGCTCACCGAGGCCGTGAAGGCCAAGAAGGCCAGTTGAGGAACGGGCGGATGAGGGTGCTCCAGCGCAACAGAAAGGGAGCGTGATCGTCGGCGATGTCATCTCATAACGGCTCGAGCAACGGCAAGGTCATACCGGCGGCGTTCCCGCCGCCGGTGAACCCGCAGAAGGAGTTCGTCAAGCACGGCCTGGACGCCGAGGACGAGCTGATCGAGGTCGGCGTCGCGATCGTCGGCGGCGGCACCGCCGGCCTGGCCTGTGCCAACCGCCTGCTGCAGCTGCTGGCCGACGATCCCGAGACGCTCGAGCGCCTCGGCGAAGTCCCGGTCGCGGTGGTCGAGAAGGCCAAGACCTGCGGCGGGCACAACCTCTCCGGCGCGGTCATGCGCCCGGGTCCGCTCGAAGAGCTGTTTCCCGACATGACCCGCGAGCAGTGGCGCGAGGAGGGCTTCGCCTTCGGCGAGGTCAAGAAGGAGTCGGTGTACATGCTCACCGGCCCGAAAAGCAAGCTCCCGGTCCCGATCCCGGCGGTGCCGAACTTCAAGAATCACGGCAACGAGGTGGTCTCGGTCTCCGCGCTCGCGCGCTACCAGCAACGTCAGGCCGAGGACGCCGGTGCGTACATCCTCACCGAGACCTCCGCGACCCAGCTGATCGTCGAGGATGGCAAGGTGCTCGGCGTGCGCTCGGGCGACAAGGGCCGCGGCAAGGATGGCGAGCCGCTCGGCAACTTCGAGCCCGGCACCGACATCAAGGCGCAGGCGACCGTGCTCGCCGAGGGCTGCTGGGGCCATCTGACGGGCGCGGCGATCCGCGAGTTCGACCTCGCCAAAGGCCGCGAGCCGCAGGTCTGGGAGCTAGGCGTGAAGGAGGTGTGGAAGGTCCCCAAGGCACTGGACCGGGTGATCCACACGTTCGTGCAGCCTTGGCCGCTGAAAGTCGCGGCCAAGTACGGGCAGCTCGGCGGCACCTGGCTGTACCCGATGAAGGACGAGAAGACGGGCGAGGACCTCGTCTCGATCGGGTTCGTCGTCGACCTCAACTACCGCGACGCGACCACCTCGGCGCACGACCTGCTGCAGACGTTCAAGACCCATCCGCTCGTCAAGAGCATCCTCGCGGGCGGCGAGCGGGTCGCGTGGGGCGCCAAGGCCCTGCCCGGCGGCGGCTACTGGTCGATGCCGAAGCTGTCGATGCCCGGCGCGGTGATCGTCGGCGACGCCGGCGGGATGGTCGACACGGCGGCGCTGAAGGGCATCCACCACTGCATCAAGTCGGGCATGCTCGCGGCCGAGTCGATCTACGCGGCGCTCAAGCGCGGCAGCAGCGACCTGTCCGACTACGAGGAGGCGGTCGAGCAATCCACGATCGGCACCGAGCTCTACCAAGTGCGCAACACGCGCCAGGCCTTCCAAAAGGGCTTTCTTCTCGGCAGCCTGCTGGCGGGCCCGTCGATCATGTCCAAGGGCAAGGTCCCGCCGGGCCGGCAGGAGTGGCACCGGGACGACGCCGAGCCGATGTTCGTCGGCAACACCAAGGAGCGCTACCCCAAGCCCGACGGCAAATACACCTTCGACAAGCTCTCCTCCGTGTTCATCACCGGCAACGCCACGCGCGACGACGCCCCCAACCACATCCGCGTGCAGAAGCACGTCCCGCGCGAGGTCGCCGAAACATGGCGCTGGATGTGTCCCGCGGGGGTGTACGAGATCCCCGAGGACGCCCCCGAGCAAGGCGACGTTGACGTGATCGTCAACTACACCAACTGCGTGCAGTGCGGGGCCATCACCGCCAAGGGCGGTCGGCTCACCACCCCCGAGGGGGGCGACGGCCCCTTGTACCAAATCACCTGAGCGCCATCGGCACGGTGCTGGCCGATCCCGGACGATCGGTCTGCGTCCTCGGTCACTCGCGTACGTAAGTACGCCACGCTCCCTGCGTCCTTGATCTGCTTGACCGATGACGCTCAGGAGCGTGCTGTCTCGACTTGGCGTATCACCGCGTCGAGGTCTATGCCGCCACGGGGCGCTCGACGTAGACGCCAGGGCCGTTTGGCTTGGGGATCGCTTCCCCGTCCTCGCGCATAAGATCGAGATGGCTCGCCAGCGCGGCACGCATTTCGCTGACACACTCCTCGATCGTCTCGCCGGCGGCGACGCAGCCGATGACATCCGGCGACCACGCTGAGTAGTTAGAGGGCGGGCCACCCTCGACGAGGATCAGATAACGATTGGTGTCTGTCATTGATGCAAACCTGCTTGTCGCATGATGCTCGCCTTGGTCTTGGGATGCAAGTCATCGCGCGGATGACCGGCCACAGTCACGGTACCGGGCTTGGTTGGATGCCTGTAGTGACGATGACCGCCGGTCTGGCGAACCTGTTGCCAGCCGTCCCATTCGATGAGCTTGATGATCGCGCGAACCTTCATGCCATGAACCGTAGGCCGCGCTTGGGACGAAATTTTCGGGTGGTCGTAGGCAGTGCGAAACATGCGCGTGAAAGTGGTGTTAGAGAGGTGTCATGGATCTGACCTCCGCCAGGACCGCCATCCGCGGCAGGCGCCTTCTCCTCGCTGTTGCGTGCGGGTTGGCCCTGCTGTGGGCGGCGCTTGCAGGCAGTGCGCGCGGGCAGACCCTCGCCGCGAGCGCCGACTTGCTCAGCAGTGGCGGCACGTTGCCCGACTCGGCGTCGCTTGTGCAGTGCCTGACCGCGAGCGAACCGGCCGAACGATCGGCCACGTTCTCCGGCGAAATGACGATGTTTGCAGGGGCATCGCGGATGTCGATGCGCATCGAACTGCTGGAGCGGATGCCGGGGGAGATGAGCTACCACGTAGTCGCTGCCCCCGGGCTTGGGGTATGGCGATCCTCCGACCCCGGCGTGGGCGTGTACAAGTACGTAAAGCAGGTCACCAACCTGTCAGCCCCAGCCGACTACAAGGGGCTCGTCAGCTTCCGCTGGCAGGGAGTGCACGGCCGTACGATCAAGCGCGACGAACGGCGCACACGCAGATGTTCGCAGCCGGCGCCCGCCACGAGCACGCCCTCATTGTCCTCGTCGCTAGAATGAACGGACGATGAAGACAGGCATCCATCCCAACTACGTGCAGGCCCACGTGCGGTGCACCTGCGGCAACGAGTTCACCACGCGCGCGACTCAGGAGGAGTTGCACGTCGAGGTCTGCTCCAACTGCCATCCCTTCTACACCGGTCGCCAGAAGCTGGTGGACACCGGTGGGCGCGTCGAGCGCTTCCAGCGGCGTATGGCCAAGGGCCGCGCCGCCGCCCAGGCCAAGGCGTCCTAAGCGGTCCGAGCATGGCCTCTCGTCCGGCAGGGGGTGAGGGGGTGCGTGCCAATGCGCTGCAGGCCCCGCCCGCGGCGATGCCGGTCGCGAACGGTAGCGCTCGCGACGCACTCGGGGATATCCCGCCCGGTGCGGAGGTCGCGCTCGAGCCCGATGGCGAGCTGAGCGCACAGCGCGACGCTCCTGTCGGCGGCCAGGCAGTGCTGGAGGGCGTGATGATGCGCGGCGTATCCAACTGGGCCGTCGCGGTACGCAAGCCCAGCGTCGAGCAGTTGCGCGAGGAGCCTCACCGCTCGCCCGAGGAGGCCGCGCTCGGGGAGATCGAAGTGAGCACGTTCCCGCTCACCTCGGTCATGCAGCGCCACCGCCTCCTGCGTCTGCCGATCATTCGCGGTGTCGTCGCGCTCGGCGGATCGCTGGCGATCGGGTTCCGTGCGCTGGAGGTCTCCGCCAACGCCCAGCTCCCGCCCGACGAGCAGGACGAAGAGCCCCAGGAGATTCCCCGTGGGGTGTGGGCGGGCACAGTCGTCGTCGCGCTGCTGCTGGCGATCGTCCTGTTCTTCCTCGTGCCGGTCGGCCTGACGAGCCTGATCAAGGGCCAGCTGCACAGTTCGGTGCTGTTCTGGGTCGTCGAGGGCATCGTCAGGACCTCGATCTTTCTCGGCTACATGTTTCTGCTCTCGCGCATCCGCGATCTGCGCCGGGTGTTCGAGTACCACGGCGCCGAGCACAAGACGATCTCTTGCTTCGAGGCCGGCCTGCCGCTGACACCCGTCAACGCGCAACGGTTCTCACGGCTGCACCCGCGCTGTGGGACCAGCTTCTTGCTCGTCGTGATGATCGTGGCGATCTTCGTGTTCGCCCCGATCGGCCTGCCGGCGTGGTACTGGCTGGTGCTCACGCGCATCCTCGGCGTGCCATTGATTGCAGGCATCTCGTTCGAGTTGATCAAGTTCGCCGGGCGCAACCGCAGCCGCGGCTGGGTGCGCGCGGTGATGTGGCCCGGGCTCAAGCTGCAGCTGCTGACTACCCGCGAGCCCGACCTGGATCAGCTCGCGGTTGCGATCGCCGCGCTGGAGGCTGTGCTGGAGCGCGAGACTCCCGGCGAGCTCTCGGCCGCCGACCTCGTGGGCGTGGAGGTCGTCGCCTAGACACTCGCCGCCGGATCTTTCGCCGCCGGGGACAGGACCGTGCGGCGTACAAGTTCTCCCCATCCAGCCTTCATCCGCTGCAGCGACATCTCGCGCAGGTCTCGCAGGTACACGAACAGCTCGGCTGAGAGTGCGACTAGCAACGTCTCGGTGAGCAGCTCGGCGTCGCACCGCGGGTCGGCCTCGCGCAGCAGCAGCTCGAGGTGCAACCGATGCGCTGCGTACGGCGCCGAGGCGAACCGCGCCGCTCCGACTTCCGCCGCCGCGAGCAGGTCGGCATGCTGGTCGAGCATCTCCAGCCGCGCCTCACCGAATGCGATCAAACGCTCGCAGGCAGGCGCTCCGGGACCGAGCGGCGGCGTGCCGCGGATGAGGCTTTCCTGGAGGTCCTGCTCTTCCTCGCTCAGCACCGCCAGCGCCAGAGCTGCCCGCGAGCCGAAACGGCGAAACAGCGTGCCCTTGCCCACGCCTGCGGCTTCGGCGACCTCGTCCATCGAGACGCAGCCGGCGCCCCGCTCGGCGAACAGGCGCCGGGCGGCGCAGAGGACGCGCTCGCGGTTGCGAGCGGCGTCCGCTCGCTCAGCCGGTTCGGACTCCATCACGGGCAGCTCGATCATCTCCATAACCACCATGCTACTAGACCCCTCGGTAATCGGACCGTGGTCCGATTGTGTGCTACAGTGATTCCAGAACAAAACGGACCATAGTCCGCACCCGACACCAAGGAGTCCTGAGATGAGCAGCACCGCCACTGCCACAACCGCACTGCCGATCACCGCGGGGAACTGGAAGATCGACACGATCCACTCCCACGTGGGCTTCGCCGTCAAGCACATGGTTGTCTCGACCTTCCGAGGTCGGTTCGAGGACTACGCTGGCTCGCTCGCCACCACCGAGGACGGCCGGCCCATCCTGCAAGGCTCGGTCAAGGTCGACTCGATCGTCGTCAAAGATGAGAACCTCGCCGGCCACCTGAAGTCGCCCGACTTCTTCGACAGCGACCGCCACCCCGAGATCCGCTTCTCCTCGACCGCCGTCGCCGTCGCCGAGGACGGTGGCTTGGAGGTCGAGGGCGACCTCACGATCAAGGGCCACACGCACCGCGTCACGGCTCGAGGGTCGATTGCCGGCCCGCACGTCGACATCGCCGGGAACGACAAACTCGGGGTCGAGCTCGAGGCGATCGTAGATCGACGTGAGTACGGCCTGGAGTGGAACGCGCCGCTGCCCAAGGGTGGCTTCGCGCTGGACAACGACGTCAAGCTCGAGGTCTCGCTCGAGCTCGTGAGGGAGGCGTAGTAGCGGCCATGCGAATCCTCGGACTGTCGGGCAGCCTGCGGCGGGACTCCCATAACACCAGCCTGCTGCGCGGGGCGGGCAAGCTGCTCCCGGCCGGCGCCGAACTGGAGGTGTTCGATCGGCTCGCGCAGATCCCGCCCTACAGCGAGGACCTCGAGCATGAGACGCCCCCGGCGGTCGCGGCCCTGAGGGCTGCGATCGCCGGGGCGGACGCCGTGCTGGTGGCCACCCCCGAGTACAACGCCTCGATCCCGGGCGCTCTCAAGAACGCCCTCGACTGGGTCTCCCGGCCGATCGCCACCACGCCGCTGCGGGACAAGCCCGTGGCCGTTGTCGGAGCCAGCACCGGTCTGTTCGGGGCGGTCTGGGCGCAGGCGGAGCTGCGCAAGGTGCTGGCCACGATCGGCGCCCGCGTGATCGACCGCGAGCTGCCGATCGGCCAAGCCGACGAGGCGCTCGGGCCGGACGGCCTGCCGGTCGAGCGGGACGTCGCCGAGCAACTGTCGGCGACGCTCGACGAGTTGCTCGAGCTTGCTGCGCCCAGCCGCTTGGCCGCCTGACGAGCCCTGCACCTAGACTGGCCCTGCATGATCGAAGACCTCGTAGAGCAGATCGAGACACGCTTCGCCGAGCTCGGCGCGCAGATGACCGATCCCGATGTGATCTCCGATCGCGAGCGCTACGCCGCGGCTGGTCGCGCCTACAGTCAGCTCGAGCCTGCCGCCAAGCTCGCGAGCGAATGGCGGCGCGCACGCGATGACGCAGCCGGTGCCGAGGAGCTCATCTCCGAGGATGGCGATGACCCCGAGTTGCGCGAGATGCTGTCCGTCGCGCGCGCTCGAATCGAGGAGATCGAGGAGGAGATCCGCTTGGCGATGATCGAGCGCGACCCTAACGACGAGCACAATGTGATCGTCGAAATCCAAGGCGGCGCCGGCGGCGACGAGGCCGGGCTGTGGGCGGGCGACCTGTACCGGATGTTCACCCGCTACGCCGAGCGTCTCGGCTTTGGCGCGGAGTCGATGGACATCGGCGAGGGCAAGTACACGTTCGCGATCCGCGGCGACGGCGCCTACTCGGTGTTCAAGTTCGAGGGCGGCACCCATCGCGTGCAGCGTGTCCCTGAGACCGAGTCACAGGGGCGCGTACATACCTCCACGGCGACGGTCGCGGTGCTGCCGGAAGCCGAGGAGGTGGACGTCGAAATCGACCCGAACGAGCTGCAGATCGACGTCTATCGCTCCTCTGGGCCAGGCGGTCAGTCGGTCAACACGACCGACTCAGCCGTGCGCATCACGCACAAGCCAACCGGGATCGTCGTCTCGATGCAAGACGAGAAGTCGCAGTTGCAGAACCGTGAGAAGGCGCTGCGCGTGTTGCGCGCGCGGTTGTATGAGCGGGCGCTGGCCGAACAGCAGGCCGAGCTTGCGGCCGACCGCCGCTCGCAGGTGGGCACCGGCGATCGCGCGGAGAAGATCCGCACCTACAACTACGGCGAGCGCCGCGTCACCGACCACCGCATCAAGCTCACCGTGCACAACCTCGATCAGATCCTCGAAGGTCAGCTCGATGAGCTCACCGCGGCGCTGCAGGCCGATGAGCGGGCGCGGCGGTTGCAGTCCCAGGCCGCTGCCACATGAAGACGGGACGGGACCAGGCGTTGCATAGTCGTGTCCGCTGAGCTCAAGAGAGGGATGCACGGAACCCCGGTTCGCGATGCGCTCGAGGGGGCGATCACCGCGATCACCGCCGCGGGCTGCGAAACACCGCGGTTGGACGCCGAACTGCTGCTTGCACACGTGCTCGGGGTCTCGCGCGAGCGGTTGCTGACCGACCACGACCTCACCGTCTCAGGGCTTGACGTAAGGGCCGTTCAGAACGCGGTGCGCCGCCGCGCCGTGCAACGCGAGCCCGTCGCTTACATCACCGGGATGCGCGCGTTTCGCCGGCTGGAGCTGGCGGTGGACCGCCGCGCGCTAATCCCGCGCCCGGAGACCGAGCTGCTCGTTGAGATTGCCATTGCGTCGCTGTCTGCGGGAGCGCGCGTGCTCGACGTGGGCACCGGTAGTGGCGCGGTCGCACTCGCGCTTGCCGACGAGCGCTCTGACCTGCACGTCGCTGGGAGCGACCTCAGCGAGGACGCGCTGGCATTGGCGCGCGCCAACGGCGAGCGGCTCGGCCTACGCGTGGACTGGCTGCACGCCGACCTGCTCGCGGGCGTGCCAGACGAGTACGACGCGATTCTCTCCAACCCGCCTTACGTCGCCGAGTCCGAGCGCGCGGAACTCGCGCCGGAGATCGTGCGCCACGAGCCGCCCGGCGCGCTGTTCGCCGGTGTGGACGGGCTGGACTGTATCCGCGCGCTGATCGCCCAGGCGGGAGCGCGCGAGCGGGTACGGACGGTCGCGCTGGAGCACGGCGCCGGGCAGGCGCCGGCCGTGAGCGAGTTGATGGACGCGGTGGGCTTTCCTGAGGTGCGCTGCGAGCGCGACTTGGCGGGGATCGAGCGTGTGAGCGTGGGCCGCCGGTGAGGGTCCGGCCGGACCCCAGGCCGCTCATGGCCGCCGACGTAGATGCGCTGAGGGAGTGCATCGCCCAAGCGGGTGTGGCCGTATTCCCGGCCGACACGGTCTATGGCCTCGGCTGCGACCCCGACAGCGAGCCCGCGGTCAGGCGACTGTACGAGCTCAAGGGTCGCCCGCCCACGCAGCCGGCCGCCGTGATGTTCTTCGCGCTCGACCGCGCTCTGGTCGCGTTGCCGGAGCTGGCGCCGCCTGAACAGTCGGCGCTGCGCGCACTGCTGCCAGGCCGGTTGACGCTGCTGCTGCCCAACCCGAAGCGCCGTTATCCGCTCGCGTGCGGGCCCGTTCTGGAAGGCGCGGCAACTCTCGGCCTGCGCGTTCCTTCGCTGCCGCTCCATCTCGCCGCGCTTGCCACCCTGGATCGGCCACTGCTGCAGTCCAGCGCCAATCTCTCCGGCGGCCCGGAGGCGTCGCGCCTGGCGGACGTTCCCGCCTCCATTCGCGCCGGCGCGGACCTGGCGCTCGACGGCGGTGAGCTGCCAGGCGCCGCCTCGACTGTCCTGGATCTACGCGACTACGCGCACGCGGGGGAGTGGCGCATCGTGCGCGAGGGCCCGATCGGGCGGGCGGAGATCGAGCGACGCTTGGCTGCAAGCGCGTGACGGACGATTGAGGATCAGTATCGCTGGGCCGGTTGGTACAGAAAGACTGTCCCAAACAGATCAGTAAGCCTGTCCCATGTAGATCAAGAAGTCCGTCCCGCGTACTCGCTCAGTCGGCGTCCCGCTCGCGTATGACCCCGGCGCCTGCGATGCTGTGCTGGAGTCGATGGCGCACCCGACCCCACTCGACGCGCTCTACGCCGGCCTGGTGGCTGCGGCCGTGACCGCGCTGCTGACGCCGCTGACGATGCGGCTCGCGCGGGCTGTGGGAGCGATCGACGAACCACGCGAGCGCGGCCTGTCCGAGCGCCCGACGCCGCTGCTCGGCGGGCTGGCGATCTTCGCCGGAGTGCTTGTGGCGATGCTGATATGGCTGCCGGGGGGCTACTACGGCGAGCGTCACCTATGGCAGGGGGTGATGCTCGCCGCCGCGCTGATCACGCTCGTGGGCGCGCTGGATGATCGCTTCGACATGCCGCCTGCGATCAAGCTCGCCGGGCAGGTGCTGGCAGCGGTGATCGTCGTGCATTACGGCGTGGCGGTGAAGGCGATCACGCTGCCGTTCATCGGCAAACTCGCGCTGCCCAACGCCGGCATCACGAACGCCGGGCCGATCCTGACCGTGATCGGGCTTGTGGCGATGATGAACGTGGTCAACTTCTCCGACGGCGTCGACGGGCTGGCCGCGGGCGTGTGCGCGATCATCGCCGCGGCGATGGCGGTGATCGCGTTCGATCTCGGGCGCCAGCAGCCGGGAGTGCTCGCCGCGCTCACCGCAGGCGCGGCGCTCGGGTTCCTGATCTACAACTTCCCGCCCGCATCGAGCTTCATGGGCGACTGCGGCGCGAACCTGCTGGGGCTGCTGATGGGCGTGATCACGGTGGAGGCCGCCGTCAAGACGACGGCCGTAGTGTCGTTCGTGCTGCCGTTGATCCTGCTCGCGGTGCCATTCTTGGACACGACGTTCGTGGTGCTCAAGCGGTTGAAGTACAAGCAGCCGATCTACCGGCCCGACAGCGAGCACTTTCACCATCGGATGGCTCGCATCGGCTTCTCGAACAGACGCACGATCGCCTACCTGTATGCGTGGACGTTGATGCTCGCGGGGCTCGCGCTGGCGCTGCGGTTCGTCCCCTACAGCGATCATCACGGCCACCTGCACACCGGCTGGGCGCTCGTGATGATCGCCATTGGACTGGTGGTGGTCGCGGCCAGCGTGTATCTCGTGTATGTGCTTGAGATATTCAAGTTCCGCCGTCTGGACGCGATCCGACTGCGTCGACTGCGTCCGGACGCCACGCTCGCGGAGATCGAGCGAGATGTGGCGCGGGACTTCGAGACCGGCGAGTTTCAGACGATTTCCACGTCCAAGTCCGGCTCGCCGCGCCAACCGGCCGCAGTGTCCGAGCGGGCTTCAGCATCCGAGCCTGCTTCAGCGTCCGAGCGCGCCGACGTGCCCGTGACGGGGTTCGGTGTGGAGGGCGGGCGCGCTGAGCAGCGGGTCGGCGAGCGGCAGGTGGATCAGGATCGCGTAGGCGCAGACGACGAGCGTGGCGGCACGCAGGCGCCGATCGCCGCCGACGGCCGCTAGCGGCAGCGGCCAGATCGCATACCACGGCAATAGCCACGCCGTGGATAGCAGTAGCGCTAGCGTGCTCCAGCCGGCGGCCACGCGCCAGTCGGCGCCGCGCGCGGTGCGCCACAGCGCATATGCCAGCACGAGCACGAACGCCGCGACGAAGCAATGTCGCCACCAGCCGGGCGTCCCGTGCAAGCCCACGAGACGGGCGGTCTCGGCGGGAATGCTGTGGACGGCCACGAGCTGTTGCTGCTCGCCGACGGCGTTCAGGAAGCCGAGCGCGTGTGAACCGAATCCGATCAGACCGAGGCCCGTCACGAGCGCCAGGCCGAGAATCGCGGCGAGTGCGACACGGGTGCGCTCGCGCCAGGTTGAGGGGGCGAGCACCAGAAACGGGAGCACGATCGCGGCGGTGACCTTGACGCCGATCCCTGCGGCCAGCGTCAATGCGCCACCGCGGAAGCGTGGCGAGGCGCCTGCGGTCAGCGCGAGCGCTCCGGCGAGGAAGGCAAGCACGATCGTGTCGTTGTGGGCTCCGCCCACGGCGAGCTCCAGCATGACGGGGTTCAGGCCTACGAATGCCGCCGCGTAGCGCCGCGAGCGACCCATGGCGCCGGCGGCGCGCGCGGTCAGCGCCACGGCGGCGAGGCTCCCGGCGACCGCGATCGCCTTCAGCGTCCACAACCCGCCGGCGAGTCCCAGCGGCGCCGTCGCATAGCTTGCGAGCGTGAACAGCGGTCCGTAGGGGGAGTGCTGAAAGGGCCAGCCGATGAACGGGTAGATCGGGTCGGTTGGCGCCTGGAACGCGACGTGGGTATAGGGGTCGAGGCCGTGCAGCACGCCCATGCGGGCGAACGTGAGGTAGCCGAACACATCCTGGGAGATCAGCGGCGGGCCGAGCAGCAGGATCAGGTTCGCGGCCACGATCGCCACGACGATCGCGCGCAGCGATACTGCGCGCGCATGTGCCGCCACGAGCGCAGCGACATATCCGGCGCACATGATCAAGGTGAGCGTCTGAAACTCGCCCGAGGAGATCGTGCCCACGCCAAGACCTCGCAACGGCCCGGCCAGCCAGTCCGGCCAGCCCCCGGTGCGGGCGGGCACGTACTGCGAGGGACCGCTCGCCGCGCCGGCGCTCAGCAGGAAGACGCTCGCCAGAATCCCGCACAGGCCGGCGGCCCCGAGCGCGCGCAGCGCCCGTGAGCGATGGGGGCGTTCGCCTGAGTCGGTCTCGCCGCCCGCGCGTGTGGAGCGCCGGCCCTGGCCCGCCGCCCGCGCAGGTATCGGAGTCGTGGCCTCGATAGGGGTCATTGTTACGTCTACCCGCCCTGCAAGCATTCGATGCGCCAAGTACCCTGTGGGGGCTGGCCCACGCCTTCAGGGAGTATTCGACCGTGGGCACGCGTTCGAGCAGGACCGCCCATAGCGTGGGCGAAGGTTTGATCAGGCACATGCGACGCCGCCAACGCAAATCCCGCCCGCGCTCTGCGCACGAGCCGCAGCGTGTGCTGGTCCTGTCCGCGGACGTGGGGGAGGGTCACGCCGCGGCCGCCCGCGCGCTGGCGCGTCAGATTGAGGACTCCGGACAGCTGGCCGAGGTGACGGTGATCGATGGGCTGGCCGCGATGGGGCGTCTGTTGCAGCCGGTCGTCGAGGACGGATACAGGGTGCAGCTGCGGTTCATGCCCTGGACGTACACCGTCGTGTACTGGCTGCTGGAGCACGTCGGGCCGATTCGCTGGGCGGCGCGACGGCTGCTGTGCCTGTTCGGATCGCGCCCGCTGGCGCGCCGGATCGCCGAACACGACCCGGACGTCATCGTCTCCACCTACCCCGCTGTGACCGTCGTGCTCGCGCGTCTGCGCCGCACGCACGCGATTCACTGCCCGACGGTCGCGACGATCACCGACCTGACCGGCCTGTTCTTTTGGGCCCAGCCGGGCATCGACATGCATCTGGTGATGTATGGAGAGTCGATGAGCCCGGTCGAGCGGATCGCCGGCGCCGGCAGCGCGCAGCTGGTGAGCCCGCTGATCTCCGCGGAGTTCACGACGCCTCGCTGTCCGTTGGAGGCCCGCCGCGCGCTGGGCCTGCCGGAGGCGGGCAGAATCGTCGTCGTCTCCGGTGGCGGCTGGGGCGTGGGCGACATAACAGGCGCCGTGCGCGAGCTGCTGCACGAGAGCGAGGTAAGCGCGATCGTATGCCTGGCCGGGCGCAACGAGCAGCTGCGCGAACGCCTGAACGAGGATTTCGCCGGGCAGGAGCGGGTGCACGTGTACGGGTTCACCGAGGAGATGCCGCGGCTGCTGGCCGCCGCCGACGTGCTCGTGCACTCCACCGGTGGCGTTACCTGCCTGGAGGCGAAGGCCGCCGGCACCCCCGTGGTCTCCTACGGGCTGCCGGTCGGGCATGCGCGGCTGAACACACGCGCGATGGCCGACCTGAACCTGTTGCGGCTCGCCAACGATACGACCGAGCTGCGCGAACACGTGCGCGCGAGCTTTGCCGAAGTCGCCCCGGCGGTTGCGACGGACACTCAGACCTCGGCGCTCGCCGGGAAGTACCTCGCGGGAGCCGGCGCAGGGGTTCGAGCGGCGGCGGCGTTCGGGGAGCCGGAGCCGCCAGGTCTCGCGACGCCCACCGAGACGGCGGCCGCCGAGGCGACGGCCGCCGAGCTGGTGCTTGACGCTCCTCGACGCGTGATCCCGATCCCGCTGTGGCGACTGCGTCTGGTGGCGTTCCTGACGCCGCTGATACTGCTGCTGAGCGTGAGCATGTGGACTATGTCCACCGACGAGGTAAGCGTGCTGGCCGCGAAGATCCTGCACGAGAAGCCGCTCGCGCGCGTCAAGACCGAGCAACACGATGTCGGTGTGATCGTGCGCGTGCCGAGCTCAGCTCAGGCGCTCGTCGCGGGCGAGCTGGCGCGGCGCGGCATCCATGTCTCATTCGCCGACGCCGGCACGGTGCCGAGCGTCACGACGATCTCCAAGGTGCGAGCGCTCGGCGACGAAGTACTGCCGGCGATCCCCGACTCGGGCCCGCTGCTGCGCTGGGTGAAAGCGCGCGGGATGTTGCGCGCGCAGGCGCGCGCGTTGGGGCTGCGCCACCACTTCTACTTTCTGCAGCCGCGCGGTGGGATGACCGTCGGCCAGCTCGTGCTGGCGCGCACGGCCGGCGCCAAACCCGTGAGCGGCGCGCTGCGTCTGAGCGCGAGCGGCTCGTTGCCTCAGCGACCGGCGCGCGCCGGGGAAGTGCTGGTCGTAACGCTGGACGGATCCTCCGCCTCGGTGGCGGGGCTCGAGCGGATCGTCTCCGCGCTTGGCGGGGACGGACTGGGGGCCGAGCCGCTGTCGTGGCTGATCGGCTCCCCGCCCATCAGGGCGAGCAGCACGGGCGAGCGCACGAGCGCGGCAGCGCCGGTCACGAGCAGCGCCAGCGAGAGCGCCAGCGGCACGCCGCCGAGCGGGGTGTCGGAGAAGCTCTCGCCGAACAGCAGCGGCGCGACCGCCACGGGTACGATCGTCTGAGTCACGAACACGACCGGCGCCACCTGGATCGCCGGTCGCGCCTGTAGGGAGCTAGTCTCGCTGAGCACGCCGACGGCGGAGGCCGCCGCCGTCGCCAGCCCCCACGCGGCGGCGACGACGAGGTGTCCCGCGGAGAGGTCGTCGGAGGCGAGCTTGGTCGCGATCCCGCTCCAGCCGAACGCGAGGCCCGCGCCGAGCATCGTCACGGACGCCGGCGAGCGGCGGACTGCGCGCAGCAGGTAGGGCAGCAGGCTGGCCAGGCCGAGACCGAGCAGCACGAGCGTGATCGTTAGTCGCTCGGAGGTATGACCCGTACTACGCGGAGGGGCACACAGGCCCGCGCCGACCACACCGACGACGATCGCCACGATCGCAATGTGCTCGTGACGGCCGGCGTGCTCGCCGAGCATCCGCTGTCCCAAGAACAGCAGCACGACCAATCCGGTCGCGAGCGCAGGCTGCACCACCACCAACGGAGCGAGCAGCAGCGCGAGGACCTGCAGCGGCCAGCCGAGGATCGACAGACCCGTGCCGAGCATCCAGCGCCCGCGCCTGACCAGCCCCCAGACCAGCGCCAGGCGCAGGTGCTCTTCCGGGGGCGCCTCCTTGGCGTCCATCGCCTGCAGGGCGATCCCTAGGCTGTAGAAGACGGACGCTCCCACGGCGGCCCCGATTCCCAGCACAAGATCGACCATGTCCACCCACGATCATCGCACTCGCAGCCGCTACACCGCTGGCGCGGTGGCCGGATTGGCGATGGGCAGCTACCTGCTGCCCGGCCTCGCCGGCGCCTGGCCGGCGCTGCGCCGTCCGCTCGGCGTGGAGGACCGCACCGCGAGCGGACACGGATATGCGCTCACTTTTGATGACGGTCCACACGCGCAGGGAACCCCCGCGGCGCTCGAGATCCTCGCGGCAGCCGATGTGCGGGCCACGTTCTTTCTGGTCGGCGAGCAGTTGCGGCGCAACCCGTCCCTCGGTCACGAGATCGTCGCGGCCGGTCACGAGATCGGACTGCATTGCGATCGTCATCGCAACCTGCTGCGTCTGACACCATGGCAGGTACGGGCAGACATCGCCCGCGCGCAGGCGACCATCGAGGAGGAGACCGGCCGCTCGCCGAGCCTGTACCGCCCGCCGTATGGCGTGCTCAACGCCACGGCGCTGCGAGTCGCGCGTGGGCATGGCTGGCGCACGGTGCTGTGGAGCCACTGGGGCAAAGACTGGCAGGCGCGGGCCACGCCGGAGTCGATCACGGCGCGCGTGACCGACGGCGCCGGTGAGGGGGCGGTGCTGCTGCTGCACGACGCCGACGACTACTCGGCGCCGGATTCCTGGCGCAGAACGGTGGCGGCGCTGCCGCGCGTACTCGACACGCTCGCGCAGCGCGGCCTGCAGCCCGTCGCGCCCTGATTCGGCGCTGTGCTGAGGCGCCGTCGCGCCTGAACCGTCCCAGACCGCTGGTCCGGGAGAGTGGGAGGGTAAGATCGAAGGCTTGTCCAGTGCCGTTTCGTTCGATCCAGACGGCTCCGCGGCGGCGGTCGTCCAGTCCGTCGCGGGGGTTGCGCCCATGCCCGCATTGCCGCGTGCACGGGCACGAGTCGCGCGCGTAACCGTTACTCGCACGCGCTGGTGGGTAGAGGTGCTGGTGATCGTGTGGCTGTGCTGGGTATATGACGCGATCACGAACTTCGCGCCGCTGCGTCTACACGCCGCGGTGAGTCACGGTGAAGGTGTGCTCGCGGCCGAGCGCTGGCTGGGCATCGATCCCGAGCTCTCGCTCGACCGCTGGCTGGCGGGCCATCACACGCTGGGGCTGCTCGTCTCCGACTACTACGACAACGCCCATTTCATCGTCACGCTGGGTCTGCTGGGCTGGTTGTGGGTGCGTCGCGCTGACATCTACCGGCCGCTGCGCAACGTGCTCGTGCTCACCAACGTGATCGCGTTCGCGGTGTTCTGGCTGTACCCGGTCGCGCCGCCACGCATGCTCCGCGCCGATGGGTTCAGCGACGTCGTCGCCTCCACGCATGCGTTCGGGTCCTGGCACACGGGCGCGCTGGCATCGGCCGCCAACCAGTTGGCGGCGATGCCCTCATTGCACATGGCGTGGGCGGCGTGGTGTGCGGTCGCGCTGTGGCGGCTGTCTCCGCGCGTGTGGGTGCGTGGTGTGGCGGTGCTGTACCCGTGCATGACGGCGGTGGCGGTGCTCGCCACTGGCAACCACTACGTGCTGGATGTGTTCGCGGGTCTCGCGACGCTGGTAGTAGCGATGCTTATCGAGCTAACCATTCTCCGCAAAATCCGCCCACCCCGCGTGGCGCATGTCACAAACTTGTTACGAAGTCTGATACCAGGTAGACTGAATTCGTCATCGCAGGCGGTCCACAAGCGCTGAGGTCGCAATAGCGCAGGACCTGACCGTTCGTCCGCACCAGGGCGTGGTCGGTTGCGCCTGCAAGGAGGCAAAGAGCAGATGCCAGATTTTGAGATCAACGAAGGCTACGTAGAGGCCGGCCGCCGTCGCGCCGACTCGCCCCTGTCCAGCCGGAGCGGTGAGGATCGCGTGCCCGCGGATGGGTATGTCCCGGCGGAGGAGGGTGGCGTCGCTCCGGTGCCGGTCATGCGTGTCGAGGGGACAGACGCGATCGACGCTGACGAGATAATCGAGAACGGCCACAAGCTGCCCGAGGAAACACCGATCGTCCGTCGCACGAGACATCTCGCCATGGGGCATTTCTCGGCGAGCGGGATGCCGGTGCGGCGTGTGGGAGTGAAGCTGATGGCGCGCCGGCGCAGGCTGGCGCGGCGTGCCTGCCCGTATGGGTGGCAGGTGCGGGTGTTGGGAGTTCCGCCGCGCAATCGCCGGCGCCTGTGGACGCAGTGCCACGGATCTCCGGGATCCCTGAACTGACGTGGCCACCCTGCGCTATCTCGACGTGTGCCTGGTGCTCGCGACGGCCCCGTTCGTGCTGATCGCGGGTCTGCCGCTGCTCGGCTACCTCGTGGGCGCGTGCGCCTGGCTGCTGACGCGCGCCGGCATGGTGTGGATGCAGGAGCGGGCTATGCGAGCCCCAGATCCGAAGCTCAAAGCCGGACTGCAGGTCGGGGGCATGATGGGGCGGTTGTGGCTGATTGCGCTGGCGGTGATCGTTGCCCGATATGCCGGCGGTAAGGATGATGGGATCATGGCGGCCGCGCTCGTGCTCGCGGCATTCACCGTCTACTTCGTGATGTCGTTCGTGACGCGTGGAACTCCACTGCGGACAAGTGCCCTGCGGACGCCGAGCGCCTCATGAGCGTCGCCGTGGATCACAGTCAGGGTGAGGGCGCCGCGTCGAACACGACCGGTGAGGAGAATGGCGCCCGCCAGAAGCTGAGCACCAAACGAAAACTGCTGATCCTGGGGGCGGTATGGATCGGCGGCGTGATCGTGCTCGGGATCATCTATGGGTTCCACGGCACTCGCAACACGAGCTTTGAACCGCAGAACGAGTTCAAACTCGACAACTGGGTGAGCCTGGGGGCGTTCTCGCTCAACAAGGCCGTGCTCTACCTGGTGCTGGCCGCGACGCTGACGTGCGTGAGCATGATCTGGATTGCGCGGCGCATGCAGCAGCGCCCGAACAAGGTGCAGGCCGCGGTGGAGACGCTGTATCAGCTGATGCGCGAGAACATCACGGGCAGCGCGATGGAGGAGAAGATGGCGGCGAAGTGGTTCCCGTTCGTCGGGGCACTGTTCCTGTTCATCATGTTCTCGAACCTGATCGGCTACATCCCGCTGCCGACCAATACCGAGCACGAACTGAGCGTGTTTGGGACCCATATCCCGTCGTTCTCGCTGTACGCGTCGACCGCCAACATCGCGATCCCGCTCGCGCTCGCGCTCGTTGTGTTCGTGTCCTACACGTACGAAGGCGTGCGCGCCAAGGGCCCGATCGGCTACTTGAAAGGGCTGATCCCGGGCGGCGTCACGGGCGGAATGGCCGTCGCGATCTTCTTTCTGGAGGTCCTGTCGAACCTGATGCGGATTCTGTCGCTGACGATTCGTCTATTCGCCAACATCCTCGCGGGCCATCTGATCATCCTGTTCATGGCGGGGGCGCTCGCTGTGATCCTGGGTATCTCCGCGCTGGGCTGGTTCACGCTGCCGTTCGGCATCTTGCTGTTCGCCTTCGAGGTCGGCCTCGTCGCCGCCCTGCAGGCGTTCATCTTTGCCACGCTCACCGCCATCTACCTCGGCGGCGCGGTCGCCGAAGATCACTGAATAATCGCACCGCGCCAGATCGCATCCGATAATCAACCGTCACCAATTCGCACCAGACCGACCAACTGCCGGACCACCATCAACTAACGCCGAAAATCGCCAAAAGGAGTGAATGTGCATATAGCCCTCATAACGTTGCTCGCGGCCGCTACCGAAGAAACCGCCAAGGCCGGCAAGTCGATCGGCCTCGGAGTCGGCGGCGGTCTCGGCGCCGTCGGCGCGGGTGTCGGCATCGGGATCATCTTCGGCAAGGCGATCGAAGCGATCACCCGCCAGCCGGAGATGCGCGACGAGATCACCCAGCTGCAATGGCTCGGGTTCGCGCTGACCGAGGCCTGCTTCTTCTACGGACTCGTGGCCGGGCTGCTGGCCGCGTTCATCGTCTAGCGCGATGGGAGTCCTCGCATCGAACGGCAGCTTCCTGATCAAGCCGGGCGTCGGGTTGATGGTGTGGACGCTGCTCGTGTTCGGCATCACGATGGTGCTGCTCTCAAGGCTCGCGTTCCCCCGCATCAGCGAGGCGTTGGAACGCCGACAGAAGACGATCGAAGACTCGATCGACTCGGCGCAGCGCACGCGCGAGGAGGCCGACAGGCTGTTGGCCGAGTACCGCGAGCGCCTGAAGGAGGCCAGGGAGCAGTCGGATGAGATCGTCCAGCGCGCGCGCCAGACGGCGGAGTCCCACGAGCAGGAGGCCAAAGAGCAGGCGCAGCGGATCGCCGCCGAGGCGGCCAAGCGCGCCGAGCGCGAGATCGAGGCGGCGACCGAGCGCGCGATCGACGGCATCCGCCGGGAGGTGGCCGACCTGACGATCATGGCGACCGAGAAGGTGACGCGCAAGACGCTCGACGACGACGATCAGAAGCGTCTCGTGGCGGAGGCGCTGGGCGAGCTGGACTTCTCGGGCCTGTCCTCCGGGGCGAGCAACAACTGATGGAGGAGCTCGCCCAGGTATACGCTCGCGCGCTGTTCGAGGTTGCCGGCGAGCAGGGCAAGGTGGAGGAGCTGCGCGAGCAGCTCGGCCAGCTCGCCGACGCGCTGGCGGAGAACCGCGAGCTGAAGCTGTTCTTCTTCTCGCCCTACTTCTCCACCGCCGAGAAGCAGCAGGCGCTCGACGGGCTGCTGGAGGGCGCCGAGGAGGCATTCGTGGGCTTCCTGAAGCTGCTGATCGAGAACCACCGGATGCCGGTGATATTCCGCGTCAGGCGCGAGTACGAGCGGCTGTGGGCCGAGGCCAACAGGGTGCTGCCGGTGCAGGTCACGAGCGCGATCGCGCTCGACGAGGCGACGACCGAGAGCATCGGCGCCTCGATCGGGCAGAGCACCTCGCGCAAGGTGACGCTGAGCACGCGCGTGGACCCGGACATCCTCGGCGGGATCGTCGTCAGGGTCGGGAACTCGATCCTCGACGCCTCGATCAGAAGCCGACTCGAGCAGCTGCGCAAGCAGGTGGCGTCCGCCGCCGCCTGAGGGGAATCGCCGAACGACCCCGCCGAACCCGCCGACACCGACCGACGAGACCGACCGGACATCGACAAGGAGCCATCCGAAAGAGCCATGATGCAGATCAATCCAGACGAGATAACCAGCATCCTCAAGAGCCGCATCGCGGGGCTCGGCGCCGGCGAGGCCGAGCTGACGGAGGTCGGCACCGTGCTGTCGGTGGCGGACGGCATCGCGCGCCTGCACGGGTTGGAGAACTGCATGTCGTTCGAGATGCTCGAGCTGCCGCACGGCGTCACCGGGTTGGCGTTGAACCTCGAGTCCGACAATGTCGGCGCGGTGCTGTTCGGCGAGTGGGAGCGGATCGGCGAGGGCGACACGGTTAAGCGCACGGGCCGGCTGTTGGAGATCCCCGTGGGCGAGGCGCTGCTCGGGCGCATCGTCGACCCGCTGGGTCGTCCGCTGGACGGCAAGGGCGAGATCCACACCACTGAAACGCGCCCGGCGGAGTTCAAGGCGCCGGGTGTGGTGCAGCGCCAGCCGGTGACCGAACCGATGCAGACCGGGCTGAAGGCGATCGACGCGATGATCCCGATCGGGCGCGGCCAGCGCGAGTTGATCATCGGCGATCGCCAGACGGGCAAGACGGCGATCGCGATCGACTCGATCATCAACAACCGCGACACGGGCGTGGTGTCGGTGTATGTGGCGATCGGTCAGCGCATGTCCACGGTCGTCGCGCTCGCGCAGACACTGGAGGAAAATAACGCGCTGGAGAACACGATCATCGTGGCTGCCTCCGCGGATGAGGCGGCGCCGATCAAGTTCATGGCTCCCTACGCGGGCTGCGCGATGGGCGAGCACTTCCTCTACAACGGCCGCCACGCGCTGTGCGTGTATGACGATCTGACCAAGCACGCCTACGCCTACCGGCAGATGTCGCTGCTGCTGCGCCGCCCGCCCGGCAGGGAGGCGTACCCGGGCGATGTGTTCTATCTGCACTCGCGTTTGCTGGAGCGCGCGGTCAAGCTCAACGAGGAGCTCGGCGGGGGCTCGCTGACGGCGCTGCCGGTGATCGAGACACAGGCCGGCGACGTCTCGGCGTACATCCCGACGAACGTCATCTCGATCACCGACGGGCAGATATTTCTCGAGCCGAAGCTGTTCAACTCGGGCGTGCGCCCGGCGATCAACGTCGGCATCTCGGTCTCGCGAGTCGGCGGTAACGCGCAGATCGGGCCGATGAAGAAGGTCGCGGGGCGGATCAAGCTCGAGCTCTCACAGTACCGCGACCTCGAGGCGTTCGCGCAGTTCGGCTCAGACCTCGACGCGGACACCCAACGCACGCTCGCGCGCGGAGAGCGGATCGTCAAGACGCTCAACCAGAACGAGCGCGCGCCGCTGCCGGTCGAGGATCAGACCACGCAGATCTATGCGGCCACGAACGGGTTTCTGGACAGGCTGAATGTCGAGCGCGTGCCCGAGTTCCTGACGGGGTTGACCGAACGGATGCACTCCGAACACGCGGATGTGCGTACGAAGATCGCCGGCGGCGACTGGTCGGATGAGACCCAGCAAGCTTTGAACGACGCGGCGCGGGCGTTCGCCGAGGACTTCGGATACGACCTCGATGAGGAAGGTCAGCCGTTGGAGGACGACGCGCCCCTGACGCCGCCGCGAGACGGTTCCGCTGAGCGCGCACCCGAGTCGGAGGCTCAGGCGGCATAGCTATGGCTTCGCAGCGCGACGTCAAGAACCGGATCGGCTCGGTTAAGAACATTCAGAAGATCACCCGCGCGATGGAGATGGTCGCGGCAGCGCGGTTGCGCCGGGCCGAGCAGCGGATCGCCGCGCTGCGCCCCTACGCCGACGCGCTGCGGCGGATGACCAGGCAGGCGGCGCTGGACGCTGGCGCCGAGGCCTCGCGGCTGGAGCTGCTCAACGAGCGCGAGACGGTCGCGACGGTAGGGCTGCTGCTGGTGACCGGCGACCGCGGGTTGGCGGGCGGATTCAACTCACAGGTGATCCGCGCGGGCGTACGCGCCGGTACGGAGGCGGACGAGGAGGGACTGCGGACTGTCTGGTATGCGACCGGACGCCGCGGCGTGTCCTCTTTGACCTTCCGCGGCCGCGAGGTCAGCGGGGCCTACACGGGGTTCACCGATAAACCGTCATACGCCGATGCGCGCGACATCGCGGGCGAGCTGATCGAGGCATACACGACCGGCGCGGTCGATCGGGTCGAGCTCGTCTACAACGCTTACGTCTCACCGTTGACCCAGGAGGTCACCCGCGAGACGCTGCTGCCGCTATCCAGCGCGACGATCGCGGGCGAGGAAGAACGCGACGGCGCCGGCGAGGCGGGCGGGGAACCCAGGGCCGGGGCCGCGGGCTCGGCTGGAACGGGGGGCGCCGGGGCGGGCTCGCGCAAGGCCGGTCCTAGGGCGCTGGTTGAGTATGAGCCCGACGCGGAGGAGATCCTGAGGCGGCTCGTGCCAGACTATGTCGAGACGTCGATCTATCGCGCGCTGGTCGAGTCGGCCGCCGGGTTCTTCGGCGCGCAGATGACGGCGATGCGCAACGCCTCGGAGAACGCTGGGGAGATCATCACCGATCTGACGCTCGAAATGAACCGCGCCAGGCAGGCCGAGATCACGCAGGAGATCATGGAGGTAGTAGCCGGCGCGGAGGGTCTCAGCTAGGCCCAGCAAGCCGGACACACCGAAAATCGCAACGAGCCCGACCGACACAGAGAACTGCAACGGACACAATGAGGGAGAATCGACAGAGCAATGGCATCCACGACCACAATTGATGCCTCCGACGCCCCCGGGCGGGCGGGAGGCGAGGCGGGCAACGACGCGAAGCGCAACGTCGGGCGCATCGAGGAGATTCAGGGCGTCGTCATCGAGGCGGTGTTCCCCGAGAAGCTGCCCGAGATCAACCACGCGATCACGATCGCGCGCCCCGCGGCGGCCGCGGAGGAGGAGGCCCCGGGCATCAGCACCGAGGCGGGCGGCGAGGTGCTCGTGTGCGAGGTGCAGCAGCACCTGGGCGACGATCGGGTGCGCGCGGTCGCGATGGACACGACCGACGGGCTCGCGCGCGGCGTCGAGGTGATCGACACGGGCGGCCCGATCACGGTGCCGGTCGGCGAGGCGACGCTGGGGCGGATCTTCAATCTGCTGGGCGAACCGATCGACCTCGGCGAGGATCTGCCGGCGGACACCGAGCGCCGCCAGATCCACCAGGACGCGCCGCGCGTGGAGGACCTGACGCCGACGACGGAGATGTTCGAGACGGGCATCAAGGTGATCGACCTGCTGGCGCCCTACGCGAAGGGCGGCAAGGTCGGGCTGTTCGGCGGCGCGGGCGTCGGCAAGACGGTGCTGATCCAGGAGCTGATCCACAACCTCGCCAAGGAGCACGGCGGGCTGTCGGCGTTCTGCGGTGTGGGCGAGCGCTCGCGCGAGGGCAACGACCTGTGGCTGGAGATGAAGGAATCGGGCGTGATCGACAAGACGATGCTCGTGTTCGGTCAGATGAACGAGCCGCCGGGCGCGCGCATGCGCGTGGCGCTGTCGGGGCTGACGATGGCCGAGCACTTCCGCGACCAGGGTCAGGACGTGCTGCTGTTCATCGACAACATCTTCCGGTTCGTGCAGGCCGGCTCCGAGGTCTCGGCGCTGCTCGGGCGGATGCCCTCGCAGGTCGGCTACCAACCGACGTTGGAGACGGAGATGGGCCAATTGCAGGAGCGGATCACCTCGACGCGGCAGGGCTCGGTGACGTCGGTGCAGGCGATCTACGTGCCTGCCGATGACCTCACCGACCCGGCGCCGGCGTCGGTGTTCGCGCATCTGAACGCGACCACGGTGCTCTCGCGGGGGATCTCCGAAAAAGGCATCTACCCGGCGGTCGACCCGCTGGACTCGACCTCGACGATTCTCAAGGCGGACATTCTCGGCGAGGACCATTTTCGCGTGGCCAACCGGGTGAAGGAGGTGTTGCAGCGCTACAAGGAGCTGCAGGACATCATCGCGATCCTTGGCATCGACGAGCTCTCAGACGAGGACAAGCTGACGGTGCAGCGCGCGCGCAAGGTCGAGCGCTTCCTGTCGCAGCCGTTCTTCGTGGCCGAACAGTTCACGGGCACCCCCGGCGCGTACGTGCCGATCGCGGAGACGATCAGAGGGTTTGAAGAGATCATCGAGGGAAAGCACGACGAGGTGCCCGAGAGCGCGTTTTTCTTGAAGGGCACGATCGACGATGTGGTCGAGGCGGCCAAGAAGGACTAGGCAGGACTCGTGGCTAGAACCAAGTTCCCAGTCGAAGTGCTGACCCCCGAAGGGGTGGTGTTCGACGAGGAGGTCGAGATGGTCTCCACGCGTACCGCCTCGGGCTCGATCGGCATCCTGGCCGGCCACGAGCCGGTACTGGCCACGCTGGAGCCGACGGAGCTGCGGTTGTATCGCTCGGAGACCGACGTCGTGCGGTTCAAGCAGGGGGAGGGGTACCTGCAGTTCGCCGAGAACCGTGCGCTGGTCTTGGTTCAGGAGGCCACCGAGGCGTCCGGGACCTCCGACGGTTAGCCTTCGCGCCAGATGAGCACTGAGCGAGAGCCCGTCGGGGTCATCGGCACCGGCTATGTCGGTCTGGTCAGCGCCGCGGGTTTCGCGGAGCTCGGTAGCGAGGTGTGGTGCGTGGACATCGACGCCGAGAAGGTCGCGCGCCTGCAGGGTGGTGAGGTGCCCATCTACGAGCCCGGGTTGGAGGAGATGCTGGCGCGCAACTCCGCGCGGTTGCACTTCTCTACCGAGCTTGCCCCTGCGCTCGAGCACGCGCGACTGCTGTTCGTCGCCGTCGGCACGCCGCCTACGCACTCGGGCGATGCCGACCTGGCCGCCGTCAACGCCGTTGTCGAGGAGATGCCGAACTCCGACCGGCACGCCTTGGTCATGAAGTCGACGGTTCCCTGCGGCACCGGAGCCACCATCCAGCGTGTCTTCCGCGAACGTGGCAAGGAGGCGATGACCTACGTCTCCTGCCCCGAGTTCCTGAAGGAGGGCTCGGCGGTCAAGGACTTTATGCACCCCGACCGTGTCGTCGTGGGCGACGATGGCGACTGGGCGGGCGAGGCCGTGGTCGAGCTGTACCGGTCGCTGCTGAGCGGCGCGCACGGCGGTCGGGGCTCGGGCGAGTTGGTTCGCACCGACGTTGCGAGCGCGGAGATGATCAAGCTTGCCGCCAACGCGTTCCTCGCGACCAAGATCTCATTCATCAACGAGATCGCCAATGTCTGCGAGGAGACGGGCGCCGACGTAATCGAGGTGGCCCGGGGCGTGGGACTCGACGACCGTATCGGTCCGCGTTTCCTGCAGGCCGGAATCGGCTACGGCGGCTCCTGCTTCACCAAGGACGTCAGTGCTTTGAAGCTGTTGGCTGCCAACTCCGGCTATCACTTCCAACTCCTGAACGCGGTCACTGAGGTCAACGAACTGCAGAAGCGTCGTGTGGTGTCCAAGCTCGAACGCCACCTCGGAGATCTCGCGGGCAAGCGGGTCGCGATGTTGGGTCTCGCCTTCAAGCCGGAGACCGATGACATGCGCGGAGCCTCCTCGCTGGTGCTGGCGGCGCGGCTGCAGGCCGAGGGCGCGCACGTGCGCGTGTATGACCCGATCGCCGAGGACGAGGCGCGTAGGCTGATGCCCCAGCTCGACTACGCGCCCGGCGCCATGGATGCCCTCGCCGACGCCGACGCGGTGGTCCTCGTGACCGAGTGGCCCGAGTTCATGGGCCTCGACTGGAGTCAGGTCTCCGAGACCATGCGCGGTCACGTCGTCATCGACGGTCGCAACGCGCTCGATCGCGATGCGGTGCGTGCCGCGGGACTGATGTATGAGGGAATCGGCCGCGGGCTGCCCGAGCCCGCGACGGGGCGCCGTCGCGAGGACCACAGCTGATGCAGGCCGTCATCCTCGTGGGGGGCGAGGGCACGCGCCTGCGCCCGCTGACCTCGACTGTGCCCAAGCCGGTGGTGCCGCTCGTAGACCGCCCGTTCATCGCGTTCATGCTCGAGTGGTTGAAGGGGCATGGGATCGACGACGTGATCATGTCGTGCGGATTTCTGGCGACATCGGTGCGCAACGTGCTCGGCGACGGCTCGGCGATGGGGATCAAGCTGCGCTTCGTAGAGGAGCCCGACCCGCGCGGCACCGCCGGGGCGCTGAAGTACGCCGAGCGGCTACTCGACGAGCGCTTTTTGATGCTCAACGGCGACGTGCTCACCGATATCGACCTGACGGGCCAGATCGCTCAGCACGAGCGCACCGGCGCGCGCGCGACACTGGCCCTGGCGCCCGTCGCCGACCCGAGCGCGTACGGGCTGGTGCACCTCAACGAGGACCGCTCGGTGAAGGACTTCGTGGAGAAGCCGAGCTCAGACCGGATCGATACGAACCTGATCAGCGCGGGCGCGTACGTGTTGCAGCGCGAGATCCTGGAGCTCGTGCCGGCAGATCGCAACGTCTCGATCGAGCGCGAGGTGTGGCCACAGTTGATCGGCGCCGGTCTGTACGGGTTTCCGGCGGATGCTTATTGGCTAGACATCGGCACGCCCGAGCGCTATCTGCAGGGGACGTTCGACATCATCGAGGGCAACGTCGAGACGGCGGTGCGCGAGCGGCTTGGCGAGAGCTGGCTGGCGATCGCCGAGGGCGCGGAGATCCACGGTCGAGCGGTCCCACCCGCGGTGATCGAGCGCGGCGCGCACGTCGCCCCGGGCGCTCACGTCGGCAGCCTGGTGGTGCTGGGCGAGAACGTACACGTCGGTCCCGGTTCGACGGTCGAGCGGTCGGTGATCCTCAGCGGGGCGGAGATCGGTCCGGGATGCACGTTGCGCGACTGCATCGTCGCGGCCGGCGCTCGCGTCGGCGCTGGCACTCGCATCGAAGGCGGGGCGGTGCTCGGTGAGGGCGTGACGGTAGGGGCGGACAACACGATCGCGCGCGGGGCGCGTATCTTCCCGGGCGTGAACATCCCCGATGGAGCGATCAAGTTCTGATGAGCACGCCGCCAAGCACCGACGCGCCGACGGACGCAAGCGCCGTGACGGGAGCGCTCTCGCGTGAGGCGATAGCGCGCGTCGACACCACCGACCAGCTGGAGGACGTGCTCGCCCTGCCCGAGCACCTGCGCGACGCGGCCTGGCGCGTGGAGTCGGCGATCATGCAAGGTTGGGACACCTCGGCCGGGCTGGTCGTCGCGGGGATGGGCGGGTCGGCGATCGGCGGCGCGTTGGCGCGTGCGGCGCTCGGCGATCACGCCTCGCGGCCGATATTCGTGACCCGCGCTTACGGATTGCCGCCGTGGACGACACCGGACACGATGGTGCTGTGCGCGAGCTACTCGGGTGACACCGAGGAGACGCTCGCCTGCTACGAGTCCGCGGGCGCGCTTGGGGCCCAGCGCGTGGTCGTGACGACGGGGGGACGCCTGGCGGAGATGGCACGCGCGGATGGCGTGCCGGTGATCCCGCTGCCCGGCGGGTTTCAGCCGCGCGCGGCCGTCGCCTATATGACGGTCGCCGCACTCGAGGTCGCCGCGCTGTGCGGCGCCGGACCGCGGCTGACCTCCGAGATCGACGTGGCCGCCTCCCACACCGAGCAGCTCGTGGCCGAGTGGGGTCCCGACGCGGGCGAGGACTCGCTCGCGAAGACCGTCGCCCGTGGTCTGCTGGGCACGATCCCAGTCGTGATCGGCGCCGGCCTGACCACGCCGGTTGCCTACCGCTGGAAGACGCAGATCAACGAGAACGCGAAGCTGCCGTGCTTCATGCACGAACTGCCCGAGCTCGACCACAACGAGCTCGTCGGCTGGGAAGGCGCCGGGGACTTGAACCCGCCCGCCCGCTTCGCGGCGGTGTTCCTCGATGACTCCGATGCGCATCCACGCGTGAAGGAGCGGATGGCGCTGACCGAGCGGCTGATCGCTCCCAACGCCGCGGCGAGCTTCCATTTGGAGACACGCGGGCAGACGACGATCGAGCGGGTGATCTCACTCGTGCTGCTAGGCGACCTCGTGTCGATCTATCTCGCCGCGCTGCGTGGCGTCGATCCGGGGCCCGTGAAGGCCATCGACGAGCTGAAGGCTGCGCTCGAGCGCAGCTGAGTGGCGTCTAGGCCCCCGCCGGGCGGGGCCGTTCGGTGTGATACCTTCGGGACGACGGCCGAGGAGCGCTGCGACGGGCTCCGGTCCCGCCACGCTCGGCCCGTTTCCCTGAAGCAAGGGCGCTCACCTGACCGGACAGGAGAACAGTCAGCAATGACTCCCACCGCCGTCGCAACAGAAGCCGACTTCAAGGTCGCCGACCTTTCCCTCGCCGAGTTCGGACGC
Organism: uncultured Solirubrobacterales bacterium; assembly: GCA_963708315.1. Classification (GTDB taxonomy): domain Bacteria; phylum Actinomycetota; class Thermoleophilia; order Solirubrobacterales; family Solirubrobacteraceae; genus Palsa-744. The sequence continues at coordinate 915,167 of OY970204.1, forward strand.
AAGGAGATCACGCTCGCCGAGCACGAGATGCCCGGCCTGATGGCGATCCGCCGCGAGTACTCGGGTGCTCAGCCGCTGGCCGGCGCCCGGATCATGGGCTCGCTGCACATGACGATCCAGACCGCCGTGCTGATCGAGACGCTGACCGCGCTCGGCGCCGAGGTGCGCTGGTGCAGCTGCAACATCTTCTCCACCCAGGATCACGCAGCCGCGGCCGTGGCCGTGGGTCCGCAGGGCACGCCGGAGGATCCCCGCGGGGTGCCGGTGTTCGCCTGGAAGGGCGAGACGCTCGAGGAGTACTGGTGGTGCACCGAACAGGCGATCTGCTGGCCGGGTGAGGACGGTCCGAACATGATTTTGGACGACGGCGGCGACGCAACGCTGCTCGTGCACAAGGGCACCGAGTACGAGGCGGCCGGCGCCGTGCCCGATCCGGCGAGCGCCGACTCCGAGGAGCTCGGAGTGATCCTCTCGCTGCTCACGCGCTCGCTGGCGGAGGATTCACAGCGCTGGACGAAGCTCGGTCAGAGCGTCAAAGGCGTGACCGAGGAGACGACCACAGGCGTGCACCGGCTCTACCAGATGGTCGAGAGCGGCGAGCTGCTGTTCCCGGCGATCAACGTCAACGACTCGGTGACGAAGTCGAAGTTCGACAACCTCTACGGCTGCCGGCACTCGCTGATCGACGGCATCAACCGCGCCACCGACGTGATGATCGGCGGCAAGGTCGCGGTGGTGTGCGGCTTCGGCGACGTCGGCAAGGGCTGCGCCGAATCGCTGCGCGGTCAGGGCGCGCGCGTGGTGATCACCGAGATCGACCCGATCTGCGCGCTGCAGGCGGCGATGCAGGGCTACGAGGTCAAGACGCTTGAGGACGTGCTCGAGGACGCCGACATCTTCATCACCACCACCGGCAACAAGGACATCATCACGGCCGCGCAGATGCAGCGCATGAAGCACCAGGCGATCGTCGGCAACATCGGTCACTTCGACAACGAGATCGACATCGCCGGGCTGGCGAGCGTACCGGGAGTCGAGCGGGTCAATATCAAGCCGCAGGTCGACAAGTGGGTCTTCTCGGACGGCCACGCGATCATCATGCTCTCCGAGGGTCGCCTGCTGAACCTCGGCAACGCGACCGGTCATCCGTCGTTCGTGATGAGCAACTCCTTCTCCAACCAGACGATCGCCCAGATCGAGCTGTTCACGAAGAACGATCAGTACGACAAGCGCGTCTACGTGCTGCCCAAGCACCTCGACGAGAAGGTCGCCAGATTGCATCTCGACGCGCTCGGCGTGAAGCTCACGCAGCTGACCGACGAGCAGGCCGCCTACATCGGCGTGCCCGTCGAGGGCCCGTATAAGCCCGACCACTATCGCTACTAAAGAGTCCCAGGCGCCGGGTCCCGCCCTGCCGGCGGGCCTCGGGCGGCGAGGCGGGGTCCAGTGCGTCCGATCCGATAGCTTGCCCACGCGATGAGAGCGATGGTTCTGGCGGCGGGTCTGGGGACCCGGCTGCGTCCGCTGACGTACGAGATCACCAAGCCGATGGTGCCGGTGCTCGACCGACCCGTGATGGCGCACATCCTCGATCTGCTCGACCGGCATGGGTTTGAGGAGACGATCGCCAACCTGCACTACTTCCCGGACTCGATCCGCGAGCACTTCGGCGAGCGCGTGACTTATCGCTTCGAGCCCGAGCTGCTCGGCACCGCCGGTGGCGTGCGCGCATGCGCGGAGTTCTTCGGGGAGGACTCCTTTCTCGTGATCTCCGGCGATGCGCTCACAGACATCGACCTGACCGCGCTCGCGGCGCGTCATCGGGAGGCGGGCGGGATCGCGACGCTGGCCGTCAAGAAAGTGCCGGACACGCGCGAGTTCGGCGTGGTGCTGCACGACCGCGACGGGCGGATCACGGGCTTTCAGGAGAAGCCACGCCCGGACGAGGCGCTTTCGGATCTCGGCAACTGCGGCATCTACGTGTTCTCGCCGGAGATCTTCGACTACTTCCCCGAGCGCCCGTTTGTGGACTGGGCGCAGGACGTGTTCCCGACGCTGCTGGAGAACGACGTCCCGTTCTACATCCACGAGGTGCGCGAGTACTGGAACGATGTCGGCTCGCTCGGGGAGTTGCGCCAGGGTACGTTCGACGCGCTGCGCGGCGAGCTGCGGTTGGAGGTAGAGGGCGAGGAGGTCGCTCCGGGCGTGGTCGTCTCCGGTGGGCGTCCGTTACCTGAGGACGCCGAGGTCGAGGGGCCGGTGTGGATCGGTCGGGACGTTACGCTCGGCGCGGGTGTGCGGCTGATGGGCCCGGTCGTGCTCGGCGACGGTGCCACCGTCGGCGACCGTGCGCAGCTGCGCGAGACGATCGTGTTCCCCGGTACGGATGTCGCGGACGAGTCGATCCTGATCGGCGCGATCTCAGGTCACGCCGGAATACTCGAGAGTCTGCGTCCCCGCCAGAGTTGAGGAGGGCCCCGCCGTGGGGGACCCTCCTGGCTCAGTGGATAGATGGCACTCTGACAACTGTCATCATAGCACGGTCTCATAGCGCTCGCGTCGAATCTGCTCGCGCTCGGACTCGCCGAGCATGCGCACGAACAGCACGACCAGTGCGACGCCCATCACCATGGACTGCTCGACGGCCATGATGATCCCGGCGATCGATTGGTCGTCGAGCGCGGAGATGCCCCATACGCGCGCGTGGTGGACGTAGTAGGGGTAGAGCGCGACTGGCGCGAACGCGAGGCCCATGCCGAGCGCGCCGACGAACAGCTTGGTCGAGCCCATGTAGGCGACCGGGCCCATGCCGCCGAGGCGCATACGCGCCCGGATAGGCGAGAGCAGATGCCACCAGTACAGTCCGCCGGCGATCAGGAACGTCGTGTGCTCGAGCACGTGCACGGTCGGATGGGTGACCGCGAAGTCATAGGCCCTGGGTACGTGCCATGTCCAGATCACCCCCACGTAGAGCAGCACCGCAAACGCCGGATGCGCGAGCGGGCCGGCGCGACGCTCGACGTCGCGCACGGTCCGCGTGACCGGGCGCAGGATCACCTTCGTGAAACCGAGAATCGCGAGGATCGGCACGATGTCCAGCAGCAGCATGTGTTGGGCCATGTGCATGAAGAAGAGCTGATCGGCGAGCGCGTCCACGGGGGAGATCAGCGCGAGCATCGCGACCAGTAGCGAGCCGGCGAAGCAGCACAGCCGCCATACCGGCGCGTCGGCGCCGGGCCGCGGCGAGGTTGCGCGCACGCGCCGCCAGCGCGTGAGGTAGGCGCCGCCCACGAGCGCAACGCCGATCAGCACGCCGGGCTGCAGCGACCAGGACAGGTTGGGGTTGGCGACGGTGGCGAGGATCGCGCCCGATTGTCCCATCAGGGCTCGGCGCGTGCCACCACTGCGGATAAGCCGATGGACAACCGCTGCCCGGGGGCGTAGGATCGGAGACAGACCTCATCCATACGCGAAGGGAGCCTGTGATGCAGATAGACATCAAGGGTCGCAACGTTCCGGTTACCGACGAGCTGCGCGCGCGCCTAGAGCGCCGGTGCCGCAAGGTCTCGCGCCAGGTCTCCGAGTTTGCTCGGTTGGAGGTCGAGATCTACGAAGAGCGCAACCCCTCGATCGCCGACCGCCAGGTCGCCGAGGCGACGCTCTATCTGAAGGGCGTGACCCTGCGCGCGCGCGACGCCTCGCGGGAGATGGACCATTCGCTGAAGCTCATCTCCCTGGAGCTCGCGCGGCAGGTCAAGCGCCATCGCGACAAGCGCCGGCACCGTCGTGAGGCGCGCACGAGCGGCGTCAGGGCCGGCCTGCCGAGGGTGGACTCACCGGGGATCGGAGAGCAGCCCACGGGCTGATCGCGCTGCTTGCGCGCGGGTCGCGCAAGGGGTCGGAAGGGGTGCTTGAGCGGGGGCGCCCGATCGTTCCCGTGGCAGCGACGCAATCGCTAACCTGAAGGAGTGTCCCCATCCCTGCTCGATCGCGCGCTGAACGCGGGCGAGGCGAAGAAGTTCAAGTCCTACCAGAAGCGCGTCGCGCTGATCAACGCGTTCGAGCCCGAGCTCGAACACGATTCCGACGCCGAGCTGCGCGAGCGGATGGACGGACTGCGCGAGCGCGCGGCCGAAGGTGAGTCACTGGACGATCTGCTGCCCGAGTGCTTCGCTCTCGTACGCGAGACCGGCAAGCGGACGATGGGCATGCGCCACTTCGACGTGCAGCTGATCGGCGCGATGGTGCTGCACGACGGGTGCATCGCCGAGATGAAGACCGGCGAGGGCAAGACGCTGACCGCCACGCTCGCCATCGTGCTCAACTCGCTGGCCGTGCACGACCCCGACCCCGACCTCGACGATCCCGATGCTCCGCCGCAACGCAAGGGCGTGCATCTGGTCACGGTCAACGACTACCTGGCGCGACGCGACGCTGAATGGATGAGTCCCCTGTACGAGGCGCTCGGCGTGTCTGTCGGCGTGCTGGCGAACCAGCAGCCCTATGAGGAGAAGCAGGTCGCGTACGCCTGTGACGTGGTCTACGGAACCAACTCCGAGCTCGGGTTCGACTATCTGCGCGACAACATGGCCAAGGACCTCGCCGAGAAGGTCCAGCGCGGGCACTCGTTTGCGGTCGTGGACGAGGTCGACAACATCCTGATCGACGAGGCGCGCACGCCGCTGATCATCTCGGGCGCGCCCGAACAGGCCGCGGATCTATATGTGAAGTTCGCGCGCCTGGCGCCGCGGCTGACCGCGGGCAAGACGCCCGAAGGCATGGATCCGCGGATGAAGAAGCAGTTCATGGCCGACTTCGACTACGAGACCGAGGAGAAGCAGAAAACGGTCTCGATCACCGAGCAGGGCGTCGCCAAGGCGGAGCGCTTTCTCGGCATCGACCATCTCTACCGCGCCGAGAACGGCCATCTGGTCAACCACCTGATCCAGTCGCTGCGGGCCGAGTCGCTGTACAAGCGCGACGTCGACTACGCGGTGATCGACGGCGAGGTCAAGATCATCGACGAGTTCACCGGGCGCATCCTCGACGGTCGGCGCTGGTCAGAGGGGCTGCATCAGGCGATTGAGGCCAAGGAGGGGGTGTCGATCCAGGAGGAGAATCAGACGCTGGCGACGATCACCTACCAGAACTACTTCCGGCTCTACGACAAGCTCGCGGGCATGACCGGGACGGCGCTGACCGAGGCGACTGAGTTCATGAAGATCTACGAGCTGCCGGTTGTGCAGGTCCCCACGAACATGCCGATGGTCCGCGCCGATCGCAACGACCAGGTCTACAAGACCAAGGACGGCAAGTGGAACGCGGTCGTCAAAGAGATCGCCGCGCGTAACGAGAACGGCCAGCCGGTGCTCGTCGGCACGATCTCCGTCGAGGTCTCAGAGCTGCTCTCTGAACGGTTGAAGAAGCGCGGGATCGCCCACTCGGTGTTGAACGCCAAGCCCGAGCACGCCGCGCGCGAGGCCGAGACGGTCGCCGAGGCCGGCCAGCCGGGGGCCGTCACGATCGCCACGAACATGGCCGGCCGCGGCGTGGACATCAAGCTCGGCGGTAACCCCGAGCATCTCGCGCGCCAGCAGCTTGCCCGCGAAGGCATCGAGCCGGGGGCCGAAGGCTATGACGAGCGGTTCGAGGCGCTGGTGCCGGAGATCGAGACGCGCGTCGAAGACGACCGCGAGCGGGTGATGGCCGCCGGCGGGCTGTTCATCTGCGGCACCGAGCGTCACGAGTCTCGGCGTATCGACAACCAGCTGCGCGGGCGCGCCGGCCGCCAGGGCGACCCTGGCGAGTCGCGCTTCTTCCTGTCCGCCGAGGACGATCTCGTGAGGCTGTTCGCGGGCGACCGTATCTACCGCATCCTCGACAAACTCGGCGGGATCGACGAGGAGGGCAACGAGGAACCGATCGAGGCCGGGATGCTCTCCAAGCAGATCGAGAAAGCCCAGAAGAAGGTCGAGGAGCAGAACTTCCTGATCCGCAAACGCGTGCTCGAGTACGACGATGTGATGAACGAGCAGCGCCGGGTCATCTACGCCTACCGCAACGAGGTCTTGGAAGGCAAGCCGATCGGCGAGGAGGCCCGTCAGGAAGTGGCGGCCGTGCTCGATCGCACGATCGCCCAGTACACGCCCGGCGACTTCATGGAGGACTGGGACCTGGATGGACTCTTCACCGCCCTGGGGCAGTTCTTCCCGCTCGACCTCTCCGAGCAGAACCTCGACCCCGAGACGGCCGACCGCGACTCGCTCACCGAAAGCATCACCGAGTTTGCGCTGGAGCGCTACAACGCCCGTGAGGCGGAGCTCGGCGAGGAGCTGATGGGTGCGCTGGAGCGCTTCCTGCTGCTACAGATCATCGACGAGCGCTGGCGCGAGCATCTGTTCGACATGGACTATCTGCGCGAGGGCATCCACCTGCGCGGCTTCGCTCAGATCGACCCGCTCGTCGCATATAAGAACGAAGCCTTCGAGCTGTTCGGCGATCTGTTGAACAGCGTGTGGACCGACTACACGCGCATGATCTTCAACGTGCAGGTCAACGTCGAAGGCCAGAACGGTGGTGGTGGCGGGCTGCAGCCAGCGTTCGCTGCCTCGGGCAACGCCACGCGCGCGGGCCGCGTTTCATACTCGGGTGGCAGCTCCGCCGCCGGCGCCGGAGCGCTCGCGGCTGCCGCCGCGGCGGCGGGAGCTCAGTCGGGCGGCGCACAGGCGGTGGGCGCCTACGCCGAAAACGGTGGCGCGGCCGAGCAGGAACTGGCTCCTGTCATCGAGCAGCGCGTGGTCGACGACGAGCACCAGGTCGGCCGCAACGATCCGTGTTGGTGCGGGAGTGGTAAGAAGTTCAAGAAGTGCCACGGCGCGTAGGTACCCCGTCGGCATTGATAGCGTGGGGCCCATGACGACTAACGCCCCAGCCGAGACCACACCGCAGCGCCTATCCGCGATTCGTGAGCAGTTGAAGCTCCTTGCGGATTATCTTTGACCCGGCTGCGTTAGCCGAGCGCGTCTCGGCGCTCGAATCCGAGATGGGACAGGCGGGGTTCTGGGACGACTCCGAGCGAGCTGCGTCGGTGTCCTCTGAGCACTCGCGCGCGGCGCGGCGCCTGGAGACGTTTACGACGCTCGCCTCCGACGTCGAGGATCTCGACGGGCTCGTGGAGATGGCCGCGGAGGACGCGTCGTTGGGAGGAGAAATCGATGAGCAGTTCGCCTCGGTCGAGTCGCGCCTGGCCGAGCTCGAGGAGCAGCGCCTGTTCTCCGGTCGCTATGACTCCGGCGACGCCCTCGTCACCGTCAATGCGGGCGCGGGCGGAACCGACGCGCAGGACTGGGCGGAGATGGTGCTGCGCATGCTGATGCGCTGGGCCGAAGCGCGCGGCTTCACCGTGGAGCTGCTGGAGGCGAGCGCGGGCGAGGAAGCGGGCATCAAGTCCGCCACCTTCCAGGCCACCGGGGAGAACGCCTATGGTCTCTTCTCCGCCGAGCGCGGTGTGCATCGGCTCGTGCGCTTGTCCCCGTTCGACTCCGCCCATCGTCGTCAGACGAGCTTCGCCGGGGTGGAGGTCGCGCCCGTCGTGCCCGCCTCCTCCGGCGAGGTCGAGATCGACGAGGACGACCTGCAGGTCGACACCTATCGGGCATCGGGAGCGGGCGGTCAGCACGTCAATAAGACCGACTCCGCGGTGCGCATCACACACAGGCCCACCGGCATCGTGGTGCAGTGCCAGAATGAGCGCTCCCAGTCCTCCAATCGCGCCACTGCAATGGCGATGCTGCGCGCGAAGATCCTGGAGAAGCAGGAGCGCGAACGCGCCGAGGAGATCGCGCGCGAGAAGGGCGACGCCCAGGACGTCAACTTCGGTTCGCAGATCCGCTCGTATGTCATGCACCCCTACTCGCTCGTGAAGGATCACCGCACGAACCACGAGATGGGCGACGTCCAGCGCGTGCTCGACGGCGATCTGGATGGATTTGTGCGAGCGTATCTACTGATGACGGCGGCCTCATCCACCGAGCGGACGTGACGTCACTGCCGGAGAAGGAGCAGGAGCGGCACTGGGGCTCCGGCGGAGAGCCGCCGATTCCGCCGCGTGAGGAGCTCGAAGGGCTTGTACGGCGTGCGCTCGACGAGGACGTTGGCGCTGGCGATGTCACGACCGACGCGATCGTCGCTGCCGACGCGCGCGCTCGCGGCCTGATCTCTCAGAAGGCCGACGGCTCCGTCTACGGGCTCCAGCTGGCCGAGCTCGCGTTTCTCGCGCTCGACCCCAACGCGCACTGTGAGCGGCTCGTCCGCGAGGGCTACTGGCGCGCGGAAGGCGGTCCCGTGCTCGAGGTCGAGGGGCTGACTCGCGCGTTGCTCACGGCCGAGCGGACCGCGCTGAACTTCCTCGGTCACCTATCCGGCGTGGCTACGTTCGCGGCGCGCGCGGCCAGCGCGGTGAGTGGGACGGGCGCCAAGGTGCTCGACACGCGCAAGACGACGCCCGGGCTGCGCGCTCTGGAGAAGGCCGCCGTGGCGGCGGGTGGTGGGCGCAACCATCGGTTCGGGCTATACGACGCGATCTTGATCAAGGACAACCACATCGCAGCCGCCGGCGGGATCACGCAGGCGATCGAATGCGTGCGTGCGGCGCACCCCGAGCTTACCGGCACGCTCGAGGTGGAGGTTCGCAATCTGGCCGAGATCGACGAGGCGATCGCGGCCGGGGCGCCCCGGCTGTTGCTCGACAATATGGATGTCTATGAACTGCGTGCCGCCGTCACCCGCGTCGCCGGTCGCGCCGCGATGGAGGCCAGCGGCAACGTCACGCTGGACACGCTCCGGGAACGCTCCGAGACGGGGGTAGACTGGATTTCGATGGGCGCGCTGACCCACTCGCCGCGCGCGCTGGACCTGTCGATGACGCTGGAGGTGTTGCCGTCATGAACCCCCTTCCGATGACCCCGACCCTGCCGATGGTCCCCGAGCAGGTTCCCGCGCCCGCGTTGAGCTTCGAGGAGATCGCGGCTCTGCACCAGGAGGTGCGGGCGCTCGCGGCCCAGCGCAACGCGACGATCCTCGCGCACAACTATCAAGTCCCTGAGATCCAGGACGTCGCCGACTACGTCGGCGACTCGCTCGGGCTCTCCCGCCGCGCGGCTGCGGGCGACAGTGAGGTGATCGCGTTCTGCGGAGTGCACTTCATGGCCGAGACCGCCTCGATCCTGTGTCCGGAGAAGACCGTGCTGATCCCCGATCTCGACGCCGGCTGCTCGCTCGCCGCGTCGATCGACGCCGAGCAGCTTGCGGCTTGGCGGGCCGAACACCCAGAGGGCGTGGTCGTGATGTATGTGAACACCACGGCCGAGGTGAAGGCGTTGACCGACTACTGCTGCACGTCCGCCAACGCGGTCGATGTGGTGCGTCACATCTACGACACGCACGGCCCCGACACCGAGGTGCTGTTCGGGCCGGACATGTGGCTGGGCGCGTTCGTGGAGAAGGAACTCGGCCGCCCGATGCACGTGTGGGACGGCGAGTGCCACGTGCACGCCGGCATCCGCCCGTCCGACATCGACGCCACCCGTGCCGCCCATCCTGGAGCCGACTTCCTGATCCATCCCGAGTGTGGGTGCTCGACGAGCGTGATGGAGTACGTCGCCGCCGGCGACATCTCCGGCGAGGGCGTGCACATGCTCTCCACGGGCGGGATGCTCAAATACGCCGAGGAGCTCGAGCGCGTCGCGGGCGGGGCCGCCGAGCAGGCGAACGCTCCCGCCGCCGGGAGGGCCGTCGCGGGAGACGTGGACGGCGTCGCGGGCGGTCCGCACGAGTACGTCGGCAGGGGCCCGCGAGAGGCGGTCGTGGCGACCGAGACGGGGATGCTCTACCCGCTGGAAATGGCGGCCCCCGACGTGAACTTCATTCCGGCCAACCCGCGCGCGTCGTGCGTGTACATGAAGATGATCACGCTACCCAAGCTGAGGGACGCGCTGCGCGACATGAAGTACGAGGTGCGGGTGTCCGCGGAGATCGCAGAGCGGGCTCGGATCCCCATCGACCGGATGGTTGCCCTCGGCTGAGATCAGAATTCGTCTGCGGTGTGTGGTCCGACGCAGGCGACGGCGAGGTTGTCCGCTACGCCCGCCGCGACCGTGCGGACCTCCTCGAACGTGACGGCGTCGAGCGCGGTGATGACGGCGTCGGGGTCGATGTCCTCGCCGAAGACGATCGAGCGGCTGGCGCCGTAGCGGGCGACGGCGTTGGTGTTCTCGAACGCGAGCACGAGCCGGCCGGCGGCGTAAGCGCGTGCGCGGGCGACCTCATCTTCGGTGGGGCCGTCGTCGCGAAGCTCATCGACGATCTCGCGCATGCGTGTGTAGGCCTCGATGCACTTGGCGGACTCGAGGCCGGAGCCGAGCTGCAGCACGGGCATATCGGCGAAGGCGTGGTCGGCGGCATACACCGAGTAGCAGAGGCCGCGCTTCTCGCGGATCTCCTCGAACAGTCTTGAGCCCATCGATCCACCCAGGAGCGTGGAGTAGATCGACAGCGCCGCGCGTTCGCGCAGGTTTGAGACCTGGATCTGGGGGATGTAGATCATGCGCAGGTGCGACTGGTTGGTGTCGCGCTGCTCTACGAGCGTCTGCGGTGCAAACTCGGGTGCCGGGACGTAGGGCTCGGGCTCGGACAGGCTTGGGAAGCGCCCGAACCGCTCGATCAGCTCCGACTCCTCGGGCAGGCTCTCGACGTTCCCCGCCAGGAACGCTCCGCCGCGCCCCCCCGACCAGCGACGTTCGCGGAAGGCGACGATCGCCTCGCGGGTGAACGTGCGCAGGTTCTCCTCCGGGCCGAGCACGGTGCGTCCGAGCGGATGCTCTCCGAAGGCGGCGCGGTCGATCAGGTACTCGGCGACGGTCGAGGGCTGGTCGTAGGAGCGGTTGATCTCCTGGATGACCACCCCTCGCTCGCGGTCCAGCTCCTCGGGGTCAAGTCGTGGGCGCCCGACGAAGTCGCTGAGCAGATCGATCGCCTGCGGGGCGGACTCGGCGCGGACGGTGATGTGGAAGGCCACGAGATCGTGGCTGGTGTAGGCGTTCAGCACACCCCCCAGTCGCTCGGCGGTCTCATTGACGGCACGGTAGCTGTCGTACACGGCGCCGCCCTTGAACACGAGGTGCTCGAGGAAGTGGGCCATGCCGTTCTCCTCCGGGCGCTCGGTGCGGGCGCCGGCGTCGAACGCGACCAGGACGGTCAGCGCGCGGGTGCCTGGTATCGCGATGCTATGGACGGGGAGGTCGTTGGCGGGGACGGTGATCGTTTGGATTGTGGCCATGGGCGCAGCCTAGCCTGAGATGACCCCGGTCCACGGCCCTCTGGCGAGCGTGATGGTGCAAATACGCTTGCATGCAGGCAAAACCCTAGGCGGATGGCTGTCGCCCGGCTACTCTCCCGGGCCATATGTCACCGACGAAGACGATCGCAAACGGCCGCCTGAAGGTCACGCTGCCCGCGCGTGCGACGCATCCGCCACAGCGCGTCGCTGCTCCTCGACCGGCCCCTAAGCGGGCGGCTGGGCCGGTACGCGACGAGCGCGACCTGGTGGTGGAGCTGCGCGGCGTCTCGAAGCTGTATGGCGCCGGCGACACGGGCTTGGAGCGCGCGACGTTCGCGGTGCGCCGCCAGGAGATGGTGTTCCTGGTCGGTCCGACGGGCTCGGGCAAGTCGACGATCATGCGGCTGCTGATCAAGGAGCTCGACCCGAGCGAGGGCGTGGTGCGCGTCGCGGGGCGGGACCTGGCGGAGATCGGCCGCAAGAAGATCCCCTATTACCGGCGCAACGTGGGGGTCGTGTTCCAGGACTTCAAGCTGCTGCCGAACCGGACGGTGTACGAAAACATCGCGTACGCGCTGCAGGTCACGGGCGCCTCGCGCAAGCAGATTCGCACGACCCTGCCCGACATCCTGCGGCTGACGGGGTTGAGCACGAAGCTGCACAACTACCCTCACCAGTTGTCGGGGGGCGAGCAGCAGCGGGTGGCGGTCGCGCGCGCGTTCGCCGGGCATCCGCCGCTGCTGCTGGCGGACGAGCCCACGGGCAATCTCGATCCGGAGACCTCGATCGGGATCATGCAGCTGCTGTATCGGATCAACCGGGCCGGTACGACGGTGATCGTGGCGACGCACGACCGTGAGATGGTCGATCGCATGCGCCGCCGCGTGATCGAGTTGCGTCGCGGGCGGATCGTGCGCGACGAGGCGACGGGGCTGTATGCGCGCGAAGAGAACACGAATGAGCTCGGGGACAGGCTGCGTGCGGAAAGCGCGACTGTGGACGCGGCGCGCAGCGTACTCGGAGCGGCGAAACGGTCGAAGGGCGACGCCCCCTCATGAGGCTGCGATGAAGCCGGGGTTTTTCCTGAAAGAGAGCGTTCGCTCGATCCGTCGCAACGCGGTGCCGAGCTTCGCGGCGTTTGCGTCGGTGCTCGTGACGACGCTCGTGCTGGGGGTGTTCATCCCGGTCGTGCAGGCGACGAACGGCGCGGCCAACGACGTGCGCGGGCGGGTGCTCGTGGATGTGGACTTGAACACGACGGCCACGCCCGCGGAAGAGGCGCGGGTGCGCGCGGAGATCGTGAAGGCGTCGGACGTGAAGAGCGTGCAGTTCGTCTCCAAGCAGGCCGGGTATGAACAGGAGCGCAAGCTCAACCCGCAGGCGTTTGCGCTGATCGGCTACAACCCGCTGCCGGACATCTACCGCGTGACGCCGTCGAACCCGAACGACGCTGGTGCGGTGCGCGCGGAGCTCGACCAGTCCAGTCCGCTGGGGACGCGTCTTGTCACCGACCCGGCGATTGCGGCGGTGCAGAACCGTCAGGCGGAGACGAACAAGATCCTGTCGGCGACGCGGGTGATCAAGCTGACGATGGCGCTGCTCGCCGCGCTGCTCGTGTTCGCGTCGGTGCTGCTGATATCGAACACGATCAGGTTGTCGCTGTTCTCGCGCAGGCGCGAGGTCGAGGTGATGAAGCTCGTGGGCGCGACGGATTGGTTCATCCGCTGGCCGTTCGTGATCGAGGGGCTGTTCCTGGGCGCGCTTGGAGGTGTGGCGGCGATCGGACTGCTGGCGCTGGCGAAGGTCACGCTGGTGGACCCGCTGGCGAACACGGTGAAGCTGATCTCCCAGCCGGACATGATCGCCTTTCCGCTGCTGATCGCGATCCTGATGGCCTGCGCGATCGGCGTGTCGGCGGCCGGCTCCGGTCTGTCGTTGCGCCGCTTCCTCAGAGTCTGATCTGCGGGCAGGCTGATCGGTCCGCGACGACCGTCTCAGGATCTTGGTGGCTCGACTAGGGTTGGAGGTCATGTCCTCGCGCCGGCGCCTGACGTACATCCTGATCGCGATGCTGCCGGTGCTGCTCGTCGCGGGAGTATGGTGGGGCGGGCATCCGGAAGACTTGCCGGCGTTTGCGCGGTCGAGCCTGGTGGCGCATGCGGATACGCGGGTGGTGGACGAAGCGATCGAACGGATCTCGAGCGACTATTACCGGCCGGTGGGAAGCAGTTCGCTTGCTAACGCGTCAGTGGCGGGTGCGGTGGCGAGCCTGCACGACCGCTTCTCGCATTATCTGAGCCCGAAGGAATTTCACGATTTCGACGAACCGCCGAGCTTCACGGGGATCGGCGTGTCGGTCGGCGGCCAATTGGTGAATGATCGCGCGCTGCTGATCGAGCGGGTGTTCAACTCCTCACCGGCGGCTCGTGGCGGATTGAAGGCCGGCGATCGGATCGTGGCGGTCGGCGGGCGCAAGCTCGAAGGGCTATCCCCCGACGCGGCCATCGCGCTGATCAAGGGGCCGCCGGGGACCGATGTGACGCTGTCGATCGAAGCGCATGCCGAGCATGGGGCGCACACGGTCAAGCTCACCCGCGCGACGATCTCGGAGCCGGTCGTGGCCTCGGCGACGAAGACGGTGCACGGGGTAAAGCTGGGGGTGGTGGCGCTGTCCACGTTCAGCCCGGGATCGCACGGCGAAGTGCGGGAAGCGGTCGAGAAAGTACTTCACGAAGGCGCGAAGGGGATCGTGCTGGACCTGCGCGACAACGGCGGGGGACTCGTCGAGGAGGCGCAGCTGATCGCGAGCATCTTCGTCGAGCACGGTCCGATCGTGACGACGCGCGCTCGCTCGCTGCCGACGCAGACGCTGAGCGCGGTCGGCAATGCGATTCCGGCCTCGATCCCGGTGGTGGTGCTGGTCGATGCGAACACGGCGTCGGCGTCGGAGATCGTCACGGCGGCGTTGCAGGACCATAAGCGCGCGACGGTGGTCGGCACGCATACGTTCGGCAAGGGGGTGTTCCAGGAGGAGATGCCGCTGTCCAACGGCGGCGCGCTGGACATCACGGTCGGGGAGTACTTCACGCCTAACGGGCGCAACCTCGGCGGCGGGGGCATCAAACAGGGCGCGGGCGTCACGCCGGAAGTGGTGGTGGCGCACGGGGTCGACACCCCGCATGGACTGGAAGTCGCCCTGAATACGTTGGCCGCGAAAGCCGGGTGACCGACGTAGTAACCGTCGTAGCGGTGGTCGAGAAGCGGGGAAGGTTTTGGGCGGCGGAGCCGCACTTCCCCTCGATGCGCTCCGGCGAGGACGGACGGCGGTCCCGGGGTGGGCGTCGCATCGTGCTCGCCTCCAACCGCGTGTACGGCCCGGGGGGCGGGACGGTGAGCGCGGGCGAGCTGGTGCTCGTGCAGCTGGGTGGTGGTGGCCGTGGGGGCGACGGCAGGGCGCGGGTCGTGCGGAGAATCGGGCGAGCGGACGTGGCGCGGGACGCGATCGAGGCGCTGATGCTCGAGCGGGGCCTGGCGCGGGACTTCGAGCCGGAGGTGAGCGAGGCGGCGGACCGTGCGCGAGAGCGGGGGATGGCCGCGGCGATGCGTGAGGTGCGGGCGGGGCGCAGACGCGACCTGCGCGAGTTGGCGACGTTGACGATCGACCCGGCGAGCGCGCAGGACTTCGACGATGCGATCTCCGCGCAGCGGCTGGAGGAAGATGGGGGTGTGCGGGTGTGGGTGCATATCGCCGACGTGAGCGCGTACGTGGGGGAGGGGTCGGTGGTGGACTGCGAGGCGCGTCGACGAGGCACGAGCGTGTATGCGCCGGGCGCGGTGGAGCCGATGCTGCCGCAGGCGCTGTCCAACGACGCGTGTTCGCTGGTGGGAGGGGCCGAGCGCGCGGCGGTGACCGTGGAGATGGACCTGAGCGGGGCGGAGGTCGTGCGGAGCGCGTTCTACCGTTCGCTGATCCGCTCGGACATGCGGCTGGACTACGAGCAGGTCGATCGCGTGTTCGCTGGGCGGGAGCGCGCGGAGGACCCGTGGGCGGAGCCGTTGAGCCTCGCGCGCGAGGCGAGCGGGGCGCTGGGGAGGGCACGCGAGCAGGCGGGTGGGCTGGTGATCGACTCGGAGGAGCCGGAGGTGGTGTTCGACGAGGAGGGGCATGTGCGTGAGCTGCGCACGCGCGCGCAGACCGAGTCCCACCGGTTGATCGAGCATCTGATGATCGCCGCGAACGAAGCGGTCGCGCGGCATCTGTCGGAGCGGGGTGTGCCGTGCTTGTATCGCGTGCACGAGCGCCCGGAGCCCGCGCGGGTGCTGCGGCTGATTGCGCAGCTGGCGTCATTGGGGGTGAGTACGCCGGCGGTGGGAGAGACGATCTCGCCGTCGCAGGCGGCGGAGCTGATAGGCGAGGTCTCTCAACGGGTGCAGCGGCATGTGCAGGGAACGCTGAAGCGAGCCGGCGCAGCGCAGGTCGGACCGTGGGGTGGGAGGATCGCGTTGAGCTCGCTCGTGCTGAGATCGTTGCGGCAGGCGTACTACTCGCCCAGGAACATCGGTCACGCGGGGCTGCACTCGGCCTGCTACTGCCACTTCACCTCGCCGATCAGGCGCTATCCCGATCTGGTGTGCCACCGCGCGCTTGTGTCGACGCTGGGTGGGGAGGAGCCGGCGCCGAAGGCGGGGGAGATGGGCGAGCTGGGGGAGTGGGCCTCCGAACGCGAGCGTGAGGCGATGAAGATCGAGCGTGGCGGGGACGACGTCGTGCGGTGCTTTGCGCTGGAGCAGGCGTTGTATGCAGAAGGCTGGGAGCAGACGTTCATCGGCGAGGTCACGGGTTTGATCTCGGCGGGCGCGTTCGTCGCGTTCGGCGCTGGCACGGAGCCGACGTATGAGGGAATGCTGCCGGTGCGACGGATGCGCAGCGAGGGCGGGCGCGACTGGTGGGAGTTGAACGAGCACGAGACGATCCTGCGCGGCGAGCGCTCAGGGACGACGCTGAGGCTGGGAGATGCGATCGAGGTGAGGGTCGCGCGCGTGGACACGGTCCGCGGTCGGGTGGATCTGGTCCCGGCCGAGTGATATAGCTCTCCGGCCGGTCTCTGGGATGTGTGACCGTCTAGGCTCGGCAGGCGATGGCGAAAAGTAAGAAAGGCAAGCGCAAGATTGGCGCCGGCGACGTGGCGTCGAACCGGTACGCGTCGTATCGGTATGAGCTGATCGAGCGGGTCGAGTGCGGGATCGTGCTTGTGGGCACGGAGGTGAAGGCGCTGCGCTCCTCTGGGGCGCAGCTGAAGGATGGGTACGCCGCGATCAAGGGTGGCGAGTTGTGGCTTGACTCGGTGCACATCCCGCCGTATGAGCCGGCCTCGCGCGAGAACCACGACCCGGAGCGTCCGCGCAAGCTGCTCGTGCATCGGCGTGAGCTCGAACGGTTGGAGGCGAAAGTGGCTGAGCGCGGATGGACGCTGGTGCCGACCCGGATCTACTTCAAGGGCTCGCACGCGAAGGTCGAGATCGCGCTGGCGCGCGGCAAGGATGTGTTCGACAAACGCCAGACGATCCGCGACCGGGAGTCCAAGCGGGATATGGAACGCGCGGTGCGCGAAGCACGCCGGTAGGCGAGCGCGCCTATTCCTGGTTTGCTGCCCCGAGTCGGGATGCCCTGGCCTGCGGGCGATGGGAGGCTAGATCGAGCGGAAGGTGTGCCCGCCGGAGGCGAGGACGTGCGAGACGTCCATGCCGAGTACGAGCACGACGATGAGGGCGATGTAGACCGCGCCGACGTAGAGGCGGTGGCGGGGCGCCACGCGGTAGTAGGCGGCCTGCTCGATCGAGCGGGTCTTGCGCTGGCGCCAGCGCCGTCGCGTGTCGGTGAAGCCGAGCAGGAGGAAGATCAGCAGGAAGTAGTTGCCGGTGATGAAGAACAGCGCGACGAGCGTGCCGAGCCCAAGGAACCACATCGCGGGCGCCATCGCGGCCATCGCGCGTCCGCCGTCGAAGGGGGTGACGGGTATCAGGTTGATGAGGTTGAGGAAGAAGGCGACGTAGGCGAGCGCGCGCAGCAGGTCGCTGTTCAGGGCTTCGGCGAGCACGAGAGTGGCGGCGGCGCCGAGCGTGCCGAGGATCGGGCCGGCGAGGCCGACGCGTGCCTCGGCGAGGGCGTCGTCGGGCAGCGACTTCATCATCACGACGGCGCCGAGGCCGGGAATGAACATGGGCGCGCTCGCGGGGACGCCTTCGCGGCGCAGTTGGAAGACGTGGCCCATCTCGTGCACGAACAGCAGCAGCACGAACCCGGCGGCGAACTCCCAGCCGAAGAAGAGGCTGTAGGCGGCGATGGAGATGAGCGCGGTGCCGGTGGTCGTCAGGAACTTGGCTTTGGGCAGAAGTAGGAGCAGCCCCTTGATCGCGGTGAAGAACTTGGCTACCAGGGCGAGGATCGCCGCGAACATGCTGCCGATGCGCTTGCGCAGCGCCTGCACGCGCGAGCGGCGGTGCGTGCCGAAGGGATCGTCGCCAGCAGAGTCTGGTGCGTCGACAGGTGGAGTCGCGGGTGCGGGCTGAAGGACGGCTGGAGCGACGGTGTGCGACGGGTAGGAGCGGCCGATTGGCGTCAGCGAGGGAGTCGACGCGGTGGGCGCCGGCAGGGAGACATCGGCATCGAGGCCATTGGCCATACGCTCATTGTGGCAGCCCCGATAAGCGTTGCCTAACGACGCTCTCCAGAGCCCGGGACACGGTGAGAAACGTTTTTTTCGCAACTTGCGGGGAGGACGTCGCCAGGGGGTTGCAATCGGTGGGGGAGCGAGCTACCTTGAATGAAGACGCGGAACCGAGCCGCAAAGAGCGAGGCCACTGAGGTGTGAGGCCGCGCCACCCGAACCGAAGGGCCTCCGGGCCGGACGGGAAAGGTTCCTCAAGCGGCCCGGGACCGCGTCGCTTTGCGTTGTGGGGCAGAGCGCTCGAGCGTCCGCTGGGTAGTGGGTCAGTTTCAGTCGAGCAGAGCGGCGACCTCGTGGAGTGTCCAGACGTGATCGGCCTTTTCGGCGGCCATTGCGGGGGTGCGGGGGTAGGGGTTCTTGAGGCTCATGTGGGGGCGCGCGAAGTTGTAGACCTGGTAGTGCAGCGCGACGGCTGCGGCCAGGTTCTCGATCTTCTTCGAGAAGGCGTTGGTGAGTCGCGTCATGCGTCGCATGTTCATCCGCATGGTGAGGTTCTGACGCTCGACGTAGCTCGTGCTGATCCGTTCGGGGTCGGGGTTGCCGGTGCGTACGCGAACGTCCATACCTGTGCAGACGGGTGGGCTGTAGCGGCGCTCGTCGCTCGGGTCGCTGGCGTAGGTCTTCTGGATCGTCGCCCAATCGACCTGTGCGCCGAACGAGAACCCGATCGCCTCCGCGTAGGCCGCGAGCCCGTCGGTCGTGATCTGTGGCCGGTACTTGAGCCGGGTCCGCAGGTCCATCATGAACAGGTAGCCGTCCACGGCGGTGCGCTGTCCCACGAACCATGCCGGGATGAGCTTCGTGTCAGCGCAGATCGCTGTCCACGTCCAGACGCTGCCGATTCCATGCTCGCCCTGGCGTGGGGCCGGGATGTTCTTGTCCTTGGCGTAGACGAAGTTCCAAATCTCGTCGCACTCGAACGTCGTGCAGGTCAGATCGCGCAGCGTGGCGTGCTGGTAGGCGCTGCAAGCGTCGCCGAGGTCTACGAGCAGCTTCGTGATCGTGTTCTTCGCAGCCCCCGTGATCCGGACCGTGCTCCGAATGCTCATGCCCTCGGTCAGACAGCCGATTACCTGGGCGCGCTTGTCGGTGCTCAAGCGGTTCATACTGACCATTATGCTTGAGGTGCCAGACGGAAAGGACGTTGTTCTCGTGTATGCTCGCCCTATGGCAACCACCGTACCTCGCGCCAGGGTCGCGGGTGCTTCGTCGCCCCGGCGTCCGCAAGAGCAGCCAGCCAAGTTTTCTGCATATGCCGCAGCCCTTCGTGAGGCTGGCGTTGCGGAGGACGATCTGCGTCTGTTGCGCGAACTAGCTGAGATGAACGCAAACGACCTCTCGTGTGCGGACGAGCCACCTCGGCCGTCTCGCGTCCTGCTGTAGGTCATCAGGCTCTCAGCCCGAGAGCTGGACTGCGTCGCGATCCGCAAATATCTTCGCGGGCGGAAACGTCTCGTTGTTCGCGGGGAACGTCTGGAGGAAGATCTCCATGCGAACCCAGATCTCCCAGATGAGCCTCCAGCGGTCGTCTTCCTGCTTAAGGACCTCGACGTCGAGCTTCAGATCATCGCGGCACTCCTCGGCCCCGATCATTCGCCCGTGCGAGAAGCGTTTGTTGGCCTGAGATAGGTCTCGGGCGATTCGACCAGCCTGTTGGCCGAGGGATTTGGAGTCCGCGTTCTTGAGCAGGCGAGGCAGCATGTGCTTGACCAGCCGTTTGCTGACCATGTCCTTGCCGAACTTGATCTCGCGTTCCATCTCGGCGATCCACGCGGCCGACATGTCCGGCGAGTTGAGCAGCTGGAGATGTCCGATCACTGGTTCGTTTTTCGTCTGCGCGGTCGCAACTGCTGCGAGCGCGCTCTTTTGCCCATCGAGAAACGACTGGGCCGAGACATAACGCACCATTCCGCCGACCCTAACGGGGACTTGCGGGTCGATGGGACCAAGCTCGGAGAGGTAGCCCATCACGATCTGGTCGGCGCACAGTGCCGTCATCGTCGCGGCACTCTTCGCCATGTTCGGCACAACGACGCGAAACTCCCCGTCGCAGACCGCTCGGCACGCGGAGACGATCTTCTCGGCCGTCTGGGCGCTCCCGCCTGGGCTGTTGATCCAGAGATCGAGATCTTTCGTCTTTTCCTCTCGCTCTAGGAGGGCCGTAATCGGCGCTACGTCCGAGGGCTGCATTGCCGCGTTCGGGTGCTCTACTTTCGCGAAATATGCGACCAGTCGCCGTCCTCCGCATAGATCGGAGTACCGCGCGAACAGGTCCTTGTTGCGCAGGATGATCTGCTCGCGGTTGGCGGCGAAGGCAGATTGTGTCTGCTCGTCGGCTTGTCGCGCGTCGTCGAGGACTCGTGCAAGTAGGTGTGGATCGCTACTCGCCTTTTCAGTCACAGCGGCGATCCTATCCTGTTGAACGCGACGGGCCGGCTATTTCGTGCGCCAGCGCGCTAACGCGGCCTTGCGGGCGATCTCCGACCGTTGCTCGGGCGTGAGTTTCTCAGCGCGTGCGTTGCCGCCCTTCTGCCCCCCCTTGCGACCGCTGACCTGCGCGGGCGTCTCAGGCTCCTGCGCCTCCGTTGCGTGCTGCACGACCCGGTAGGCCATCTGGTTGAGGTCGGCCATCCCTGCATCGTACCGTTACGAACGGTCCTCACGCCCGGCTTCGAGCCGCGCTCGTGCTGTGCGAACGGCCCGCGCGATCTCGGCCTCGTCTTCGGCGGTCTGCACGAGCGCCGACATGGAGACGCCGAGTGCTCGGGCGAGGCTCGTGATCTTGCCCCACGTCGGGCTCGCTCTGCCACGCTCGATACGCCCGAGGAACGTCGGGTGCATATCGGCCGCGTGGGCGAGGACTTCAATGGAGAGGTCCCGATCCCAGCGCAGGCGACGGATCGCCTGCCCGAGATCGGCGTTCGTAGGCACGGCTCAGATCGCGCCGCCGGTCAACTCCAGGAGCCGCACAGTCGCCCGCGTGGCGAACACGCAACCGTCACCGGCCATCGCTACCAGTCCGGCACCGATCAGTTCCTGAACGGCGATACGGGCATCCTCGGCGCTCTCGACCTCCCGGGCGAGATCATCCATCGCCCAAACGGGCTGCTCATCAGTCAGCAGATACAACACGCGCCGCTCGGCCTGCTCCATCCTGCAAGCAGGGGTACGGGTATCTTGGTCGTGCATGGGAGTTCACGCTCCTGTGTCACGCCCCCCGGCAGTTCACCGCTGCGCGGGGGGCAACTATGAACCGGACACCCGCAGGCTAGACCCCCAACGCCCCCGCGCAACCCCGATCCTCAAACTGACCCACTACCGTCCGCTGGGCCAAAGCGGGGCTCGGCTACACTGGATGGGCAACATCCACGGGGACGACAGGCTTCGACGCGGTCGGCTCGTGTGGATGGTGGCGAGTCGAGGTCCCGGGCGGCCTCGTAAAACTCCCGGGAAAACCATAAGTGCGGACTCTCACGAGTACGCCCTCGCCGTTTAGTTAAGAGCTAAACGCGAGGTCTCGGGCCCCGCTCGCCTGTGGCGGGGAAGGCCGGGATCAGAAAGCAGGCTCACCCGG
This sequence comes from uncultured Solirubrobacterales bacterium, assembly GCA_963708315.1. Taxonomy (GTDB): domain Bacteria; phylum Actinomycetota; class Thermoleophilia; order Solirubrobacterales; family Solirubrobacteraceae; genus Palsa-744. The sequence goes on from OY970204.1 coordinate 936,804, forward strand.
CGCGGTCCGCCTGTGCCAAGCCGGGAACACTTAAGCAGGCTGGTCCCCCGCAACCCCGCCGGCGAGGCGAGCGAGGGATGAGATCAGAGCGCCGGCTACGCTCGTAGAAGCCATTCATACGCGATCACGGACGTGGGTTCGATTCCCACCGTCTCCATAGACAACTGTCGGCGACGAGGCCTCGAAAGGTAGCCGCGCTCACCGATGGGCGAAGCGCGAGGCTGGCTCGAAGTCGCCGTGTAGCACGAGGGGGTCGAGGTCCGCACCATTGGGCCATACGACGGTCCCCAGTTGATCGTCGACGCGCACCTGTGCAAAGAAGTCGGGATCGGCAAGTGGCTCGAACACGGGGCCGTGCAACTCGCCGGTGAGGTCGACATCGCGCGAACTGCCATCGCTGAAGCCAAGCCGCAGCCGATAGTGGTCAAGAACTTGTGCGGATGTGACGCTTACGATGTCCATCGCCTCATCTTACGGCAGCGGGTCGATCGGTTCCGGGGTGCCACCGGCCTTGGCGCTGTCCCAGTCGGCTTCCAACTCCTCGCGGTGGAGCCTGGCCCAATCGCTCACGAGCTTGAGCGCACGAGTCGGAAGGTCGCCGACCAGCACCTCGCCGCTTCCGATCGCGATCACCGCATGGTGCTCGGCGTACTGAGCATGGAAGTGGGGAGGTTCGTGATCGTAGAAGTACATCGTGATCGCGATGCCGTAAAAGAAGCTGATCCTGGGCACGGCATCATCATGAGTGACGATCCGGATGATCCACGCGATCGACAGCAGACACCGATGCGCCGAAACCTCCCTGTTGTCGCGGCTTGTCCGCCCGCAACTCGCGCTCTACGCCAAGCTCAAACGGCACCGCCTGCACGACAACGGGGTTTGCGCAACGTACGGTCCTCTCCACTTCAGACAGCTGGCTGCGAAAGATGCGATTTCGCACACCTTGCGAGACCGAGCCCACGACGCCCAATGGTGCTGGAACACCAGCTAAGTGGTGTTAAGTCCGTAAAAGTAATGCTAATAGACGATCTTTTAGCACTTTGCATCAGTTATACCGGCTTATATTGTGATCGCTTATAACTTGCTATAACTCGGTAGAGCGATGGACCCAATCGGGAACCCGTACACACCGAATGCCGGCTCGCGTCCACCCGAGCTCGCGGGCCGCGCCGGTGAGCTGGAGCAGTTCAGGGTGCTTGTGGGGCGCCTTAAGCGCGGCGCCACCGAGCAGAGCATGATCATCCGTGGCCTGCGCGGCGTCGGTAAGACGGTGCTGCTGAACGCTTTCGAGGATCGCGCCGAGTCCGAGGGCTTTCTGACGTACTACCACGAGCTGACGCCAGACAGCAGCTTGGTGGGGGAGATCGCACGGGACGCGCAGAGCGCCCTCGCTCGTCTTAAGCTCAGCGCCCGAGCCATCAAAGGTGTGCGCGCTGCGCTTGAGCATCTCGGCACGATCACGTTGACCGGATCGGAAGGGATCGGCTTGGCTGTCGATCTCCGCAAGGCCGACGAGGGGACGATCGCCGGTGACCTGTCCGAGCTGTTCTTGGCCCTCGGTGCGGCTGCGGCTAGCAAGGACTCGGGTGTTGCGTTTCTGCTCGATGAGGTGCAGTTCGTGAAGGAGATCGAATATCGCTCGCTTATCAGTGCGCTGCACCGGGCGACGCAGAAGAACATGCCAATCACTGCCGCCGCCGCCGGGCTGCCTCAGACTCCGCGCCTGACCGGCGAGGCGCGCTCATACGCAGAGCGCCTCTTCACGTTCCCTGTGATCGCCGGCCTCTCAGGGCCCGATGCTCGCGCTGCGCTCGTCGAGCCCGCACGCCATCAGCAAGTCGATTTTGAGCCCGAGGCCGTCGAGCTGGCCCTGGCCTGGACGCGGGGCTACCCGTTCTACATCCAGCAGCTCGGCAAGCACGCCTGGAACCTCGCCAAGGTCTCCCCGATCACGACCGGAGATGTGCAGGCCGCTATCCCGGTTGCGCAGCAGGCCTTGGACACGAGCATCTATGAGGTGCGAATCCAGCGAGCGACCCGCGAGGAGCGTCGCTACATGCGCGCGATGGCCGAGCTCGGCGAGGGGCCCTACCGCTCTGGTGATGTGGCGGCCAAACTCGGGCGCAGAACACCCGAAGTCTCGATGACCCGCCAGCACCTGATCGACAAGGGTCTCGCCTACGCCACCGAGGACTACGGACACGTCGACTTCACGGTGCCCCGTTTCGATGAGTTCATGCGTCGACACATGGCCTATCGGGCACCCAGCTCTGCGCAGCGCAAGCACAAGCCCTGAGTGCGCCCTCGGCATTCGTTTCGGTACTGCCCTCTCAGCGGGAGCGCCCCCGAATAGCTCAGCTCAGCCAGAACGAGACCTCGATCTGACCGGGGCTACGCCAGGCTCAACGACTCCGCCCGCACGACCACGGGGTTGCGCGACGTACGGCCCTCTCCATAGAGAATTGTCGGCGGCAAGGCGGTATGTTGATCAGGCGCTTGCCTTATCAGCGTACCGTTCGTCAATCCGACCCGGGTGACGGAACTTCCGCGGCGTCTGGATTGGCGGGGTCGTCTGTCTGAGTGTCCCCGGTGGTCGGCGCCTCGGTCATGGGTGCGTATACCTGTATGCCGGCGTCGCTTGCAGCACTGGACATGCGGGTGTCGTACGCGTACATGCACGCGAGAAGCTCTCCGAGGTCCAGTGCGGTGGCAATGTGGATCGCGTCGAGTGAGCGCAAGGTGGCGGGCTCCAGCTCGCATGCCCGCCTGCGGATCTGATCTGTCAGCGGCAGTAGGCGTACACCGGCGAGCTGGGTGCGTGCGGCGGTGGTGCCGTCTTCTCCCGTGGCCCTGCGCGCCGCGCGCAGCGCCTCGACCTCGAGAATCTCCGAGGCGACCAGCCGGGCTTTGGTGGGTAGCGCCGCGATCAATGCAGCCGTCTCGGGCTCGGGGATCGCCAGCTTCACGAACGCCGAGGTGTCCAGGTAGACGAGATGCTCGTCTGCCACGTCGTTCAGAGTCGCTCGTCGCGCTGTCTCTCCAGCGCTTGTGAGGCCGCGTACGGTCTCGCGGGGTTTGGCGCCCCCAGCTCGGCGGCGGCCGCGAGCACCTCTTCCGTCGAGCGCTCGGCGGGGGTCGCATGTCTCTGATCGAGCCAGCGGTCGAGCTCTGTGCCCTGGTTGGAGAGCAGCTCGCGTGCTCCACGCAGGATCAGCTCGCGGGCAAGTGTGGCCGTGGGCTTACGCTCGCCGAGCAACGGGCGTGCTCGACGCAGCGCCTCTTCGAGCTCGGGGTCGCGCGTAAGCGCTATGCGGGGGTGGACGGTAGACACCCCATAAGTGTAACACCTGGTTGCACTTCCAAGAGATTCGTGCCGTACGGTCGATGTCGTGATTGTCCTCCCCGGTTCTGGTGGAACCCTCACGGCTCCTGCGATTCCCGGAACTGTTCGGCGAGGGTCACCAGTGCGGATGGCTGGATGCCAAGCCCGTCGGCGAGCGTCATGCGGCGAGTGCGAGTTGTGGTTGGTGATCGATCAGTACGAGCGGCACCGTCCGCATGATCACGGTGTCGGAGACGTGGCCTACTCGTTGAGCCCGACCACTTCGAGCAATGCGATCCAGTCCGCTTGACCCCGCACGAATTCAAGTTCTTCGAATCTCGTGGCGAGGTGTTCCACGCGTTGGCGCAGCGACCTGTCTGCCGGTTGCACATAAGGTGTCAGCAGGCGCTGCGGGATTTCGTGGATGTCGATCGCTTCCACATGCCGGTCATAGGGCTCCACGTCGGAGGGCATCGCCCCGAATCCATCGGCGCGCCAAGCGCGCACGTCCGCGCAGATGTCGGGCACCTTCAGGGTGGTCATTTCCAGCAGGCCCCTGGCGAGCCGGCGGGCGTCATGAGTGATCTCCGGGTTGCTCCACCTCAACCGCTCCAGGGTGTTGCTGTACGCGTGGATGCTGGCAATGTCGGTGCGGTAGCCGACGGCCCAGAGAGCGCCGGCAGTCTCGTAGGTGAGCTTTTGCGCTTCTTCGTTCTCCGGCGAGCCGGCTCCCGCGTCCGGGCATTCGGCGTGGAGGCGTAGGTTGAGTTTGTGGATGTTCCGTTCGACTGACGGCCATGTGCTCACCGCGGTATGCAGCAGGGTGTAGCTGGCCGTTAGATAGGCGTGGGTTGAGGCTACGTCTCGGGACGCGGCGTGCGCCATCGCGGGTGTGAGCGCGACGACGAGTACAGCGATCGTTACCGCCAAGCATCTACGCATTGCCCTTCAACATATCCGTCGCTGTCTGTCGCCGCTGCAGTGGAAGCCTGCGAGCGAGCGGACGCTCGATTGTTGCCCAAAGGACGCCGCGAAGGCCGACATGCGAGCCTTCAGCGCATGTTCCATCTCGAGCTGCGCCAGTTTCCGCACAACGCCTGCAGGTTCAACCTGACCGAGGCTGAGATGTGGGAGGTGGTCGAGCCTTGGTCACGCGACGAGTGGATCGAGCAGGGCGAACGTAAATGGAGCCCGCACCAGGCCCGCCTGACGGTGCTGGAGGGACCACACCTGGAGGTCGAGGACCTGGCGATGGGTCGCGGTTGGCGCAACGCACAGCACAAATCCACTGATGTCACGGAGCGCATGATCGCCCAAGCGCTTGCATCCGATGCCACGACGTCGCCGACTGCTCGGACGTCGGTCGAATCCCCCGCGGTGGGCGCGCAGGCCGCCTCGACCACGAACGGCGCCCCGAGCGCCGATCCCGCGTCGGCCTTGCACAACGGCGACCCGCGGCCACTGCTCGGCTCCGATCCGACGGCGCTCCTGCAGGCGTGGCGACTCGCCGCCGAGCGTCGCCCCGAGCTCTCGCCAAGCGAGTCGCTTGCCTTGGCCGAACGAACGCTGCGCTCGCTGGATGACATCCCGTCCTGAATCACCCCCAGTGCGTCGCTAGACTCCACTGCCTCGCGTGGTGGGCGTAGCTCAGTTGGTAGAGCTCCTGGTTGTGGTCCAGGCGGTCGCGGGTTCGAGTCCCGTCGCTCACCCTCAGGAAATGCCTGCAAATCCGATATTTCGAGCGGCGAGCTGTAGCGCGCCAGTAACCGCCTTTTCCGTCTGATGGCCCGAGGATTGACCCCACTGTGATCCACGACCGCCTCATTCTCACGTAGCTCAGGCTGGGCCCGTCAGGATGTGTTCGGCGGCAGGAGTTTCGCTGTCCAGCACGAAAGTCTGCCTGTGGCCGCCGCCGAGCCAGTTCAGATTCCCAGCGGCGCTGTGTCACAGGGCGGTGATCTTGGTCAGCCGATCATTGCTCTGCTCCACGACCTGAACCTTTTGGGCGCTAACGAAGCAGAAGGCACGGGATTCGCTTCTGCTTTTACCGGTCCGCCGCAGAGCGTCGCGGTCATTGAGGCCGGAGCGACCGCGGCATCGAAGTGGTGGGCAGGCGGTCTTGGCACAACGGCAGTTGCTACCTGGGGCGTGGTCGCGATCTGGTGGCCCAAGCAAGGAACTGGCATCAAAGAGGTCGTAATCGGGGGAGCCGCAGTCATCACCGCGGTGATTGCGGCTTCGATCGGATACCTGATCGCATCAGACGTTCGTGCGCGGAGTGCCGCTTCCGTGTCGACGACTAAGGCTCGTGCTGAGATCGCTACTGCCATGATCCGAGGTGCTCAAGCCCTATACAAGCCACCGCTTGGAGTATCGACCTCGGAAATCATCCCGCTTCCCGACGGCGTTCGAGTGAGATATCTTTCTCGGCCAGCGGAAGACGAGGATGACTGGCTTGTGATAGCCATGGAACGCCAGTCCGATGCCACGCTGAAGTACATAGTCGTCAAGGGCTCCTCAGAAGCGAAAGCGTCTGCATCGGAATTGCAGTTCTAAGCAGGGACACTCTCGGCGCGTATGGACGCATCCAAGGCAAGACTTGCGCTGCTGAAAAGCGCGCGGATGGTCGCCTTCTAGCGAGTGGCAACGCCCGCTCTGCGGCTATACCTCGCCCCTCTTGGAAGTGCCCGTGAGAGCGCACTGAGCCCGGCCGCCCTAGGCAACGGCACCTGATATGGCGGCGGGTTCGTGCTTGGACCTGGCACGCGAGTCCTCGGCTTGGCTGCAGTCGCACTGAAGCGACCGGTCACGCGTGCACGCGTGACGGATGAGGTCGGGACCCCATTCCGAGAAGGCTCGGCGGATGCGAGCGTGCTGAGCATGAACAACCACCAAGGAGGAATCATGCTGACGGCAGCGCACTCATTCGAACGTGCCGGCACCGATCACAGCCGTGTAGCCGATTCGCAGGCCCGTGAGCTCCGCCTGATGGTCGTAGATGATCATCCGGCTGTTCGGCTGGGGCTGGTGCAACTGCTTGCGGGGCAGCTCGACTTCGATGTCGAGGCGGTGTGTATCGACGCTGAGGGCGCCGTGGCCCAGGCGGAGCTCGCGAGTATCGACGTCGCGATCGTGGACTACCACCTCGGGGGGCGAAATGGCCTGTGGGTTTGCCGACGGCTAAAGCAGTTGGCGGAGCCGCCTCGCGTGATCGTCTTCTCGGCGTTCGCGAACGATCATCTCGCGGCGTGTTGTGTGGTGGCGGGCGCCGATGGCGTGCTCAACAAGGGAGCGTTGGGTTCAGAGCTATGCGACGCCGTCCGGTCGGTCGCGCGTGGCAGGCGCGTGATGCCGAAGCCATCCCGGCCAATGGCAGACATGCTGCGTCGGAGGCTAAGCGACAGCGAGCAGCCGATCTTCGGGATGCTCATGGCGGGCATCCCTAAGTCTGAGATCAGTAAGACGTTGAGGATGTCAGCGCGCGAGCTGGCTTCTCGTGAAGGCGAGATGCTGCGCAAGCTCGAGGTGCTGCCCGGCGAGGCGTCGGCCCCCAGCCGCACCGGACGCCGACTCGATGTCGAACGACTGGACCTGCAGGAGCTCCCATCGGCCGCGGCTCAACTCTGATCGACTTCTACCAAAGGATGGAGCAGCTGACTATGCCAAGAATCCTCGTGATAGCCGACACGCCCCGACAGGCCAACATCGACGCACCCGTGCTGATGGACGAGGAGGTCAACTCCGAGCACCTCGCCGACGAGCATGCCTCGCACCAGATCATCGAGCGCGTGGCCTGGGCCGTCCTTGATGCGCAGGAGGTCTCAAGGCCGTGGTCGCACTGACCCGACCTCAGATCGCGCGTGTGGCAATTCTTCTCGACGGGCACGCGATCGGGAAGAGGCAAGGATCGCCGCGTCTCGAGCGCCGCGACGGCCGGGTGGTGCTCCTACAGCCGAACGGCCGGTTGGTCGCGACGGCGCTTATATCGGAGGTGCAGTCCTACCTGCACTCAGAACGCCGTCGAGGCAGGGAGTCGTTCCGCGCAAGAATACTGTCATGACTGTATCCGCCAGGGACCGTGCGCGGACCCCAGCTGGGCGGACGCGTTACCGATCGCTGCGTCAGCGGCTGGTTGTGACCAACGCCCTGCTGCTGATCGCGGCGTGTGTCCTGACGGTCCTGGCTTTCGCGCCACGCAAGTTCTCGTCTTTCGCGCTGGGTGAGGCGATCATCGTTGTGGTTGCGCTCGGATTGGTCACGCTGATAAATGTGGTCGTGGTGCACCGTTTCCTGGCACCGCTGCAGGCGTTGACCGCGCTCGCTCGCCGGGTCGACTTGGGCAAGCCCGGACAGAGGATTCCCGATGCGCGGCCTACGTCGGAGACCGGTGAGCTCGCGGTGACGTTCAACGAGATGCTCGAGCGGCTGGAGCTGGAGCGCCGTGAGGCCACCGCCCGCGTTCTCGCCGCGCACGAGTCCGAGCGGCTGCGCATCGCCCAGGAATTGCATGACGAGGTTGGGCAGACATTGACCGCGGTGCTGCTTCAGCTGAGCCGACTGGAGGGGCGCCTGCCCGAGGATTTGAGCGCTGAACTGAGCGAAGCGCAGGATGCGGCGCGCGCGAGCCTTGAGGACGTCAGGCGCATCGCAACCGACCTACGACCGGAGGCGCTCAGGGACCTGGGACTTGCCAGCGCACTGGCAGCGCTCGGGGATGGATTCGGACGGCGTGCCGGGTTGCACGTTGACCGCCAGCTCCAGACACCGGTGCCGCAACTCAGCGGCGAAGCGGAGCTTGTCGTCTATCGAGTCGCTCAGGAGGCGCTGACAAACGTGGCGCGCCACGCCGGCTCCGACAGTGTGACGCTGACCTTGGCAAGCGACGCCGATCGGCTCACCCTCACCGTCCGAGACCGCGGTCGAGGCCTAGCGAACGGGCACGCAGGAGAGGCAAACGGGATTCGCGGGATGCAGGAACGAGCCGGACTGATCGGAGCCGATCTCAGGATCCAAACGCCGAGCGATGGGCCTGGTACCGAAGTGCGTCTCGAGCTGCCGCTGAAGGGGGCGCTGTGCAACGCCTGACAACAAGGATCCTTCTCGCGGACGACCACGCGCTGGTGCGACGCGGACTGCGCCTCATCCTCGACGCACAGCCAGACCTGGAAGTGGTCGCCGAAGCTGGCGATGGCGCTGAGGCCGTCAAGCTCGCTTTGGGCGCCGATGTCGAATTGGCGATACTCGATATCTCGATGCCGCGAATGACCGGGCTGCAAGCGGCAAGGGAGCTTCAGCAACGCCGTCCTGACCTGCGGATCCTGATCCTCTCGATGCACGAGAGCGAGCAATACCTATACGAGGCACTCAGAGCGGGGGCCTCGGGTTACGTCGTCAAGAGGGCCGCGGACCGTGACCTCGTGGAGGCCTGCCGAGCCACCATCCGAGGCGAGCCGTTTCTCTACCCCGGTGCGGTCACCGCTTTGATCGATGACTACCTGCGGCGCGCGCACAACGGCGAGGAGCCACGCAACCCGCTGACCCCACGAGAGACCGAAGTCATCAAGCTCGTGGCGGAGAACTACACCAACCGCCAAATCGCGGAGGCACTGGTGATCAGCGAGAAGACGGTCGACCGCCACCGCGCGAACATCCTCGAGAAGCTCGGCATGCGCGACCGCGTCGAGCTGACCCGCTACGCAATCCGCAACGGCCTCGTCGAGGCGTGACCGGCCGGCGCCCAGCACCAGCCCCTTGCCGAGGCATCTCTCACGGCCGGCCTCGTCCCTCGTTCAGGCCAGCAGATCCCCCGCTCGCCGTGCCTTTTAGCCTGAAGCGAGGACCTCTAGATTCCATTGGGCGATGAGCGCTTGCAGCGAAGCGAGATAGTCCTCGGGCAGCGATCGTTCGCGAGCGCCCTGGATGAGCACCTGCACGTATGCGTGCGACGGACACACCTCGACGGGCTCCTTGGCGATGACCGAGTACGCCATCGCGGGGTGTGAGTGCCCGCCGTTCGTCAGGACCACCACGTCGAGATGCTCGTATGCCGACCCGAGTGTCTCTTTGCGATCAAGTGCTCCCAACCGGTCAGGCTCCAGCTCATACAGCGCTCCCCACACGCTGCCGCGAGGGTCGGGTGCGATGTCCGCGACCCCGGTGCCGGTGCGCACGGAGCGGCGCATGAACGCGAATCGGTAGCCGGGCAAGCGCGCGGGGCCGAGGAAGCGGTGCTCCGGGCAGGCGGCGTCCATCACCAGGCCGGCCATGTTGCTGCCGTAGGCGAAGTACTTCACGGGGCTAGGCCCGCTTCTCCTCGCCGACGATCATCAGCGCGAACCCGTCGTGCCCCTTGGCGCCGACCGTCTGGATGGCGGTCGCGCTTCCACTGACGCGCGGCTCGTCGGACACCAGCTCGTAGAAGCGCCGCACGCCCTTGATGACCTCATTACCGTGCTCTGGGTCATATGCCTCGGGGTCGAGGATCGCTCCGTCGCGCACGACGTTGTCGCCGATGATCAGCGTGCCAGGCCGTGAGAGCTTCAGCGACCACTCGAAGTAGCCGGGGTAGTTCTGCTTGTCGGCGTCGATGAAAATCAGATCAAACGGGCCTGCGCCCTCGGCGTGGAGTTGGGGGAGGATCTCGAGTGCGGCTCCCACGCGCAGCTCGACGACGTCCGCGACCTCGGCGCGGGCGATGTTCGCGCGCGCGACCTCGGCGAACCGTGGGTCGTACTCCAAGGTGATCAGCCGCCCGCCCGGCGCCAGCGCCCGCGCGAGCCAGATCGTGCTGTAACCACCGAGCGTGCCGAGCTCGAGGATTGACCGCGCGCCCTGTATCCGCGCGAGCAGCTCGAGCAGCTTGCCCTGGTTGGGCGTGACCGCGATCGGCGGCAGCCCGGCGGCATCGCTGTCGGCGAGCGCGGCCTCGAGTGCCGAGTCGGCGGGCACGAGCTGGTCGGAGATGTAGCGGTCTACGGCGCTCCAGCGCTCCTGGGGATTGGGTTGCTGTGGACTCGCGCCGGCCATCGATGGGCACGCTATCCCATGCGGGGGCATCGCACGAGCTACCGTGCATCGGGCGATGCTCTCCGTGCAGACCGACGCCTCGCGCAAGCGCTTGACGCTGATCGCGTGCATCCTTGGCTCGGGGATCGCGCTGCTGGATGGCACGGCGGTGAACGTGGCGCTGCCGAGCATCCAGGACGCGCTGGGGGGTGGGTTGGCGGCGCAGCAGTGGGTGGTGAACGCCTACCTGCTGACGCTCGGCTCGCTGATCCTGATCGGGGGCTCGCTCGGGGATCTGTACGGCGAGCGGCGGATCTTCGCGCTGGGCGTCGGAGGCTTCGGCGCGACCTCGCTGCTGTGCGCTCTGGCTCCGACGATCGAGGTGCTGATCGCCGCGCGGGCCCTGCAGGGCGTGGCCGGCGCGCTGCTCGTGCCGAGCGCTCTGGCGGTCATCGTAGCCACGTTCGACGAGGCCGAACGCGGTCCGGCGATCGGCAGCTGGACGGCGTGGGGCGGGATCGCGACGGTGCTCGGCCCGCTGGCAGGCGGCGAGCTGCTCGCGATCGCCTCCTGGCGCTGGATCTTCCTGCTCAACCTGCCGCTCACGATCGCGTGCGTGGCGCTGATCCTCGTCGCGATCCCCGCCACCACGCGTCCCGCCGCGACGGGGAGAGCAACGGCGTCGGAGGTAGGCTCCCCGGCGCCACGGACCTCGCGGCGGATCGACGTACCCGGCGCGGCCCTGTGCGCGCTCGGCCTCGGCGGTCCCGTGTTCGCGCTAATCGAGCAGCCGCGCTTGGGATGGTCGAGTCCCGGCGTGCTCATACCGCTGATCGCCGGCGTCGCGCTGCTCATCTGCTTCGTGGCCTACGAGTGGCGCGCACGAGACCCGATGTTGCCGCTGGGCCTTTTCCGGCGTCGCAACTTCTCGGCGGGCAACGTCGAGACGTTCGCGATGTACGCCGGCCTGGCGGTGCTGTTCTTCTTCCTGGTGCTGTTCTTGCAGCAGGTCGGCGGCTACACCCCGCTGCAGAGCGGGCTCGCCACCCTGCCCGTCACGCTGGTCATGTTCGCGCTCTCCCGTCGCTTCGGGGCGCTCGCCGACCGTCACGGCCCGCGCCTGTTCATGGGGCTGGGGCCGCTGATCGCGGCGGTAGGGTTGTTGCTGTTCCAGCGCGTGGGCACGAGCGTCGATTACGTCAGCGACGTGCTGCCGGGACTGCTCGTGTTCTCGTTGGGACTGTCGATGACGGTCGCCCCGCTGACCGCGGCGGTGCTTGCGGGCGCGGAACGCACGCAGGCGGGGATCGCCTCGGCCGTCAACAACGCGGTGGCGCGGGTCGCCGGCCTGATCGGCACGGCGGCTGTGGGCGCGGCGATCGCGACGGCGTTCGCCACATCCCTCGACACCAATCTAGCGGGCGTCCGCCTCGGCCCGGCAGCAGAAGCCACGGTGCGCGAGGCCAAGCGCCTCCCGCTCGGTCTACCCAACGTCAGCGGCCTGCCGCCGCGCCAGGCGCACGCCGTGCTGAGCGCCGCGGAAGCCGCGTCATTGCACAGTTTCCACCTCGGTCTGGCAATCGCCGCGGTGCTCGTCGCCTTGGGCGGGATCGCGGGCGCGCTCGGAGTACGCAATCCCCAGCGCGTGGTTCACGCCTCCACCTGCGAGGGCGGCGCGCTCGTGGGCGCGAGCCCCGAGGCGGTCACCGAGGTCGCTCAGCCTGTGGGCTCCTCCGCATAAGCGCGAATCGCCTCGACCAGCGGCCCGAGACGCCGGCCGCGCTCGGTCAGGCGGTACTCGACCGTCGGCGGGCTCGATGGGATCACGGTCCGCTCGACCAGTCCCGCCGCCTCGAGGTCGCGCAACCGCTCGGCGAGCATGCGCGGAGAGATCCCGGCGACGGCCTCGGCGAACTCGTTGAAGCGCAACGCGCCGGTGAGCGCGGCGTAGATGATCGACAGTTGCCAGCGCCGCTCCAGCAGGCTCGCGGTTTCGCGGACCTCGACTGGAACGGGCTGACACCTGCGGGTGATGGGAGGACGCGAGGACATCGCGGGTACCCTCCTTAGGAGGCGACCGAGGCCGCGGCCTTGCGGCCAGAGTCCACCCGCGCGGGCTCGAGCGCGCGGTCGAGCACCTCCTGGACGGTCATCACCGGGTGGAACGCCATCTGCTCGCGCACCTCCTCGGGGATCTCGTCCAGATCGCCGCGGTTGCGCTCCGGGAGGATCACGTCGGTCAGACCGGCCGCGTGGGCGGCGAGCGCCTTCTGCTTGAGGCCACCGATCGGCAGCACGCGGCCCTGCAGCGTGACCTCGCCGGTCATGCCGACCGTGTGCTTGACCGGCCTGCCGCTCAAGAGCGAGGCCAGCGCCGTGACCATCGTCACGCCTGCGCTCGGGCCGTCCTTGGGGATCGCGCCGGCGGGGACGTGCACGTGGAACTCCTGGCCTTCGAAGGCGCTCTCCTCGATGCCGAGCTCCTCGGCATGCCCGCGCACGTAGGAGAGAGCGATGCGCGCGGACTCCTTCATCACGTCGCCGAGCTGGCCGGTCAGCACGAGCGCGTTGCCGGGCGCGGACTCGCCGGCCTTCATGGCGGTTGCCTCGACGAACAGCACGTCGCCGCCGGTGCCGGTCACCGCCAGTCCGGTGGCGACACCGGGCGTGGCCGTACGCGAGGCCGACTCCTGGAAGAACTTCTGGCGTCCGAGCGCGTCGCGCACGACCTCCAGGTCGATCTTCAAGGGGGTCTGCTTTGTGGCCTTCGCGGCCTTGGCCTTCGAGGCCTTCTTAGCGGCCTTGGTGACCTCGCCGTCGGGAACCTTGCCGTTGCTCTTCCCGGCGGACTTCGCGGCGTCCTGTGCGTCGGCCGCGGGCGCCGCATCGACCTCGTCGGTCTCGGCTTGACTCTGGGCGGAGGCAATCTTCGTGGCGGTCTTGCGCAGCACCGTCCCCAGCTCGCGCTCGAGGTTTCGCACTCCGGCCTCGCGCGTGTACTCGCTGATGATCGTGCGCAGGACCTCGTCCGATATCTCGACCTCGTCCTCGCGCAGGCCGTTGCGGTCGCGCTGGCGCGGCCACAGGTAGCCCTTGGCGATAGCTAGCTTCTCCTCGGAGGTGTAGCCGTCGAAGCGGATCACCTCCATGCGGTCCAGGAGCGGGCCGGGGATCGTGTCGGCGACGTTGGCGGTGGCGAGGAACATGACCTGCGAGAGGTCGAGCTCGACGTCGAGGTAGTGGTCGCGGAAGGAGTGGTTCTGCGCGGGGTCCAGGACCTCGAGCAGCGCCGCGGAGGGGTCTCCGCGCCAGTCCGCGCCGACCTTGTCGACCTCGTCGAGCAGGATCACCGGGTTCATCGTGCCGGCGTCGCGCAGCGCCCTGACCAGGCGACCCGGGAGGGCGCCGATGTAGGTGCGCCGGTGGCCGCGGATCTCGGCCTCGTCGCGCACGCCGCCGAGCGACATGCGCACGAACTCGCGCCCGGTGGCGCGGGCGATGGACTCGCCGATCGAGGTCTTGCCGGTGCCGGGAGGCCCGATCAGGGTCAATATCGCACCTGACTTGGGGTCGGCCTCGATGCCGCGGTCCTCGCGCAGCTTGCGCACGGCGAGATACTCGGTGACGCGGTCCTTGACGTCCTCCAGGCCGGCGTGGTCGGCGTCTAGCACCGCGCGCGCCGCGACGGGGTCGAGGTGCTCGTCCGAGCGCTTGCCCCACGGCACCGCGATGAGCCAGTCCAGGTAGGTGCGGATCATGCTCGACTCGCCGGTCTGCTCGCCCATGCGCTCCAGGCGCGAGAGCTCCTTCAGCGCCTGCTCCTTCACGGGCTCGGGCATGTCGGCGTCCTCGATCTTGGTGCGGTACTCGTCGGCGACCGAGGCGTCGTCCTCGCCGAGCTCCTTGCGGATCGAGTCCATCTGCTTGCGCAGGAAGTACTCGCGCTGCTGCTTCTCCGCTCCCTCCTGCACGTCCTCGCGGATGCGCTTGCGGATCTGCAGCTCCGCGAGGGACTCGCGCTGGAGCTTGACCGACAGCTCCAACCGCTCGGTCACGTCGAGCGTGCGCAGCAATTGCACCTTCTGCTCGTAGCTGAGGTTGGGGGAGTAGCCGGCGGAGTCCGCCAGCGCTCCGGGCTCGGCGATCGCGCGCAGGAACGCGGCGATGCGCCCGTCGTCACCGCGCAGCTCGAGGATCTCCTCGACGGTCGCGCGGTACTCGCGCTCCAGCTCGCGGGTGTGCCCGTCGACCGGCACCTCGTCAGGGTGCTCCTCGACCTCGACGCGCAGCTCGCCGCCGGGGCCGGTCTGGGCGGCGCCGATCAGCGCACGGTGCTCGCCCGAGAGGGCGACGGCGTGCCCGCCACCGGGCAGCCGCAGTCGCTCGGTGACCTCGGCGATCGTGCCGACGTCCAGGAACTCGTTCTCGTGGCGCGGCACGAGCACGACGCGCTCGTCATCGCCGACCTCCTCGGTCAGCGTGATGCCCATGTTCGGGAACACGACCGTGTCCTCGAGCGGGATCAGGCGCAGGATCGGCTTGGGTGCAGTGGGGGTGATCTGGGGGGTGTCGGGAGATGCAGGCATGAGCACGACTCCATATGAGGTTACGATTTGTTAGTTAGTATAGCGCGGGGTCGTTGCTTGTGCAAGTACATCGTAGGCATGTCGGATTGGCGCTTTCTAGAGCCAAATCAAGGCGGGGCGTGTACGAAATCGGGTGGGCGCGCATGCGGCGACGAAGAAGAAGAAGAAGTTCGGGCGGGGCCGCGCGTGCTCTTGTAGAAAGCTGATGGGGTGGGCGGGTCCGCATGGTCGGAGTCAGCTGTCGATACGAGTTCGGGGACAGTGCGCTGGAGGCGAAATCGGAAGGCAATGTGTGTATGGCCGGGCCGCATGACTAAAAGAAGGCTGATGGGGTGGGCGGGTCCGCATGCGGACCCGCCTCGGGGGCGCGCATGCGCGCCCCCGCCGAGCGGCGCATGCGCCGCTCGGACGAATCGGCACATGTGCCGATTCGAGGGTGGGCCACATGTGGCCCACCCCAGGCGGGCGCATGCGCCCGCCTGCACTTAATCCTCGAACGTCACCTCGACGTTCTCCTCTTGCACGCGCTCCTCCGTCTCCGCGGAGGAGGTCAGTGCACGTCTGTCCGCGTCGAGCAGCGGGGCGGTGAAGCTTCGGGGCCATAGCCTGCGCGCGCGCACGACGTTGATCTCCGCCGCGATCAGCGTCACCTGCCCGCCGAGATACAGCCACGCGAGCAACCCCAGCACGAACGCGAACAGGCCGGAGGTCTCCTGCGCGTGGCGGACGACGTGCGCGACGTAGTAGCCGCCGATGTGCTGCAGGATCTGCCACAGCACCGCCGCGAACACCACGCCAGTGAGCAGATCGCGCGTCGGGATCTCGTCTGGGCTCAGGAAGCGGAACGCGGCGAAGAACAGCAGCAGGTTCGACGCCAGCGCCAGCAGGACGCCGCCCAGCACCGCGGTCGCGCCCGCCGTCTGCGCGGTCACATAGCCCGCGGCGACGGTCGAGACGACCAGCAGCACGCCGAGCACGGCCAGCAATCCGATGCCGCGCAATCGCCAGGTCAGGAAGTTGGGACGGGATCTTCGCGGAATGTGCCACACCTGCTGGAACGCCCTCTGCGTGGCGCCGACAATGCCCAGGCCGCCTAGCAGCAGGCCGATCACGCCGATCGCCAGCGCGCCCACGCTGCCCTTCAGCGAATGGACGTTGCTCTGCAGCTGATCGCCGATGATCGGGAACTGACTGAGCGTCGAATGCAGCACTTCGTCCTGCGTCTTCTGATCGCCTTCCAGCACGAACCCCAGCACCGTCACCAGCACCAGCAGCAGCGGGAACAGCGACACGAACCCGTAGTAGGCGATCAGCGCCGCCATGCTCCCGGCTTCGTCGTCGCCGAACTTCTTGATCACACCCGCCGGAAACGCCAGCCAGCGGTGGCGCTGCTGCAGGCGGTCCAGCGCGTGCACGCGCTCGCCGAGGCTCATCGCGTCCGTCCCCAGCCCTCCCGCGCGCGCCGGGAAGCTCCGGCTCGTCGAGGTGTCGGTTCCAAAAATTGGCAGGGGAGGCGAGGCGCGACTGGGAGCGACATCTATACGTGTCTACCCGATCGCAGTCGCGAACGCGAGTCCTGGGCGACTCCTGGCCGATCTCCGAGCGTCGCGGATCGGGCCTCGACGCCATCGAGGAGGTCGCGCTGGTGGCCCACTCCGCGCGCGGGCTGCTGCTGTCGGTGCATCGCGCCTGGCTGCGCCGTGAGGACCTGGAGGACTGCTATAGCCAGGCGACCCTCGAGCTTCTGGCGCAGGCGCGCCGCGGCGAGCTGCGTTACTCCAGCCGCTCGCACCTGCGCAGCCTGTTCGAGCTGCGCTTCGTCTCGCGCGTGCGCGATCGCCGCCGCGCGCTGCGCGGGCGCAGCCCGGCGCAGGCGATGCTCGACGGCGCGCTCGCGCACCCTGGCGCGGACGGGCGCGCGGTCGAGGTGGCCGACCCTCGCGCCGACGTCGAGCAGCGCACGCTGCTGCGCCACGAGCTGCGCACGCTGGAGCGCGCCGCCCACGGGCTGAGCTCCGATCAGCGCCTCGTCCTGGCGTGCCAGATCGCTCTGCAGATGAGCGCCGCCGAGTTCTGCGCCACGTTCGGCTGGTCTGCTGAGAAGCACCGCAAGGTGGCTCAGCGCGCGCGGGGACGGCTGCGACGGTTGGCGGGCGAGCCCGCCGCTGCTCTGTCTGCTCCTCACGGGCCTGCCGGTACCCAGCCGACGGGCGGTGAGGTGAGGCGAGGGGTCGTCGAGCAAAGAATTTCCGAGGCCGAGTGTCCCGTTCGCGGGGGCGAGTCGGAGGAGAAGACAGGGACTCTCCTATGAACATATCTCCCCCCACTCATAGGCGTGTCCCCTGGGACGCCGGCAGTCGATCGGACGGACGACCGCACGGCGATGCCCATATGCGCGCAAGCGGCCGGAGGCCGGGTATATCCCCAGCTTGGCTTCCGGTCGCACGCGTGCGCTGCGGTATGTGTGCGGTCGCGGGGTGGCGATGACGCTGCGTCTGCGTCGCCGGCCCCGGGCGGTCTACCGGGTGTATGGCGAGGAGGAGTATCTCGCCGGGGTCGACACGCTTCCCGTCCGAGAGGACCTGCCGCTCGCAGAGGAGCCCACGCACGGGCGCAGGCTGCAGCGCATCGCCGGCGCCGCCGCGCTCACCGGGGCGGTCGGCACGGTCGGGGGCGTCGTGGGTATCGCCGGCTTGCGCATGCATGCCGTCGATCGTCGCGAGATCGCGCAGCGTGTCCTGTCACCCGTGCGGGCGGTGCCAGCGCGCGGGCATGCGAGCACGCCCGCGCACATCATGCGTCGGTGGACCCTGCACCCAATCCGACCGCGGCGCATGCACGCGCGCCGCAGGACGGCGGTGCGGCTCCCACACGGTTCGGCGTTGCGGGCCGAAACGGCTGCACGGACGATCGTCATAAGCGCTTCGCGTAGCACCCCCGCGCGTGTGGCTAGAGCGGCGCCGAGCATCTCGACTGACACAGCGAGCGCCGTGCAGGGACCGTCACCCGCAACCCCCGACGCTCGGCCTCGGGCCCAGAGCGAGTTCGGGTTCGAGCGCTGATGGACGGAGTACCAGAGATGGATATCGCGCGTGCGGAGACGCACGACGCACGACCGATACACGCGCGTGCGAGGGTGACCATCGCCTCCAAGTCCCTGTGGCGTATCAGGCTCGCCCGCGAACTGCCCCGCATCCTGCTGCTCGGAGCCTCGTTCGCCGGGTTGATGGCGAGCGCTCGCTATGTGATCGCGCCTCCGCACCCGCCGACCCCAGTTCGCGACCGGGTAGCGGCGCCCGCGCGGGATCTGGCGGCTGAGGGGTTCGCGCAGCTGTTCGCACGCCGCTACCTGAGCTGGGAAGCGGACGACCCCGAAGCCCACCAGCGGGCGCTGGCCGCTTACGTGGGCGCGGGCATGGAACCCGGCGCCGGACTGCAACCGCCGTCGGGCGGTGAGGAGCAGGTGCAATGGACCGAGGTCGTACAAGAACGGACGGCCGCCCCCGCAGAGCTACGCGTGTACACCGTCGCGGCGCAGACCGACACCGCCGGCCTCGTGTATCTCACTGTGAGCGTCGCGCGCGCTCGCAGTGGCGTGCTGGAGCTGGCCGGCTATCCCGCGTTCGTGGGAGCGCCGGTGGCCGGGTCGGCCTCCGGCGGCGGCGCGCTGCGCGAAGTCTCAGATGCGGCGCTGCAGACGGTGGTGGAACGCGCGCTGCGCAACTACCTCGCGGACTCCGCCGCCGAGCTGGCGGCGGATCTGACGAGCACTGCGCGTGTATCGCTGCCCGCGCAAGCGCTGCGACTGGAATCCGTGCAGCGCCTGGACTGGTCACCCGAAGGAGGGCAGGCGGTCAGCGCGACCGTGCAGGCCCAAGACGCGCGTGGCGCCCGCTACACGCTCGCCTATGCGCTCGACGTCACCCGCGTGGCCGGTCGCTGGGAGATCGCCGCGATCCAGATGGACCCCTACACGTGAGACCGCAACCCGAAGGAGCTCCATGAAAGTCCCCGACCCGATCGTCACCACTACTCGCCTCCCAGAGCCCTCCCTCGCCCGGGCTCGCTCGATCCTGCTGCTCGCGGGCGTATGCCTCGTGGCCGGAGCGCCTGCCGCGCAAGCTGCGATCTCGACGCCGGGATCGACGCCAAGCTCGGTCGCCGTACCGCAGGCGGCCGGCACCGAAAAGACGGGCGCCTCGCTGGAATCGGCCGCCGCCAAGGCCGGCAGCACGGGTCGCGCGGTCGCTATGAGTCTGATCGGGCTGGCGTTTGCGGTGGCCGCGATCGTGCTCGCGTTCAAGCGCGACTTCAAGGAGGCCGCGGGCGTGTTCGCGGTCGGGATCGTCTCGGTGCTGCTGGCGACTCCCACCGGCGTGAGCCTGCTGCAGGACACCGTCAACTCGCTGTTCGGATCCCACGGATGATCGCGGTGGCGGTCTCGCGGGACGGCGCTTGTACGAAGTCGCATCGCGCTCGGCGGGGGCGGGCGAGCTGAGGGATGGAGATCCGCTCTTACCGCGCCGTGTTCGACCTCGAGCGACGGATCTACCGCATCGACAGGCTGCGGTTGAACCCGGCGGGCGTGCCCGTGCGCGGGATCGTCTACTTCCTCGCGCTGCTCGCGACGATCGTGGTGTGCGCTCACGTGCCGCCGCTACGTGCGGTCGCTAGCGCGCTGCCGTGGTATCTCATCTACCTCGCGCTGCCGGGCGTCGGCGCGGCGCTGCTGACCGTCGTCGCGATCGACGGGCGTCCAGCCCACCTCGCGGCGCAGGCGCTGCTGCGCCACCGCGTCGCGCCACGCCGGTCTGTGGGGTTTCGCGCCGGATGGGGCGCCGAGCCCGACGTCTGCTGGCGCCCACCGGAGATCCTGCTGCTCCCAGACGGTTCGGACACGCGCGTGCGCCGCCTGCGCTACACCGGACCGGGAGCCGCGCTCGTCGGGGTGGCGCACGAGCGAAGCGAGTCCCCTGCCCTCGCGATCGCCGGACGGCGCTCGCGCTTGACGGTGTCCGCGCTGCCCGGTCGGCCCCGACCCGCACATGGACAGGTGATCGCGCTCGCCGCACGGGCGCGGCTCTTCACGGTGAGCCGGTGAAACCGCCGATCGCCTGCGTGTACGGGAACTGCGTGTTCGCCGACGGCCTCGACGATTGTTGGGCGGCGTTCGCCGTGCGAGTCGCCTCCTATCAATGGCTCTCCGAGGACGGCAAGCGGGCGCGCCTGTTGGAGCTGCTCGGTGCCATCGAGGCGATCGAGGCCGATCTGCAGATCGTCCGGGTCGCACGCCGCTGGGAGGTAGGACGGTACGTGCGCGAGCTGCAGGTCGGTGTCGGGTCGCGGGCGCATACGCGCGCGAACAGCGTGTATCTCGAGGAACACCATCGCCGTCTACGTGACGTCGGCAAGGCGAGAGCGACGGTGTTCCTGCTCGTGAGCCTGAGTGACCCGGAGCGCGATGTCGCCTCCTACGTCTCCCAGGCCGCCGAGAGCGGTCCGCGAGAGTGGTGGCGGGAGCTCCGGCGCGCGTTCTCACCGCACGACCGGCGCCTGTTGAAGGTGTCTGACCTGGAGCGCGCGCGAGTTCGCGCCGACCAGACGCACGCACGGCTCGCCGACTACCTGCCCGTCAGGCAGGCGCGTGGGGTGGAGCTGCAGTGGCTGATCAGGCGCGCGTTCTGCCGCGGTCTCGGCGAGCCGCAAATCGATGGGCTGCACGAGCCGCGTGCGCTCGTGTTCGAGCGCAACGGCCAAGCGCAACTGGCACCGCTGGAGGGCGATGTGCTGCGCTGGATGGACTCCCGCGTCGAGCACCAGGGCCGGCGACTGCGGATCGAGTCGGAGCTCGGGACCAGCTGGCAGGCGCAGCTCGTGCTCGGCGCGCTGCCCGATCGCGCCACGTTCCCCGGGGCGCGCGTCGAGCTGATGTTCGCCCCGGTCGAGAGCCTGCCGTTCGGAGTCGACCTCTCGTTGAACGCGCGCTACCTGCCGAATGGTCTGGCGCTGCGGATCGCGCGTCGGCGCATCCAGGACGCCGACCAGATCGTACGGGCCGAGTCCGATGGGGACCAGGGGGTTTCGGACCTCGGGTATCAGCGTACGCAGGAGGCTCGTGACCTGCTCGCCTACCTGCAGGCCTCCAGTCGCCCACCGCTGTTGCGGGCCACGCTCGCGATCGCCGTAGGAGCTCGCGACGAGGAGCAGCTGGAGGAGCGCGTGGAGACGGTCAGGCGCGCCTACGGCGAGATTCACCTACACCGCCCGCTCGGCGACCAGCTGCGCCTGTTCGCCCAGCACCTACCCGGCCAGCGCACGCGCGTGGCCGGGTATGACGACACGCTGACGCCCGAGCAGGTCGCTGCGATGATGCCCGTCGCCACGCACGAGGTGGGCTCGCGACGCGGGTACTACCTCGGGCACACGCTGTCCGGATCCCGCCAGCCCGTCAGGTTCAACCTGCGCGAGGGCTCAGACGGCGACCGCAACACGACGATCCTCAGCGTCGGTGCGCTCGGCTCGGGCAAGACGACGCTTGACCAGAAGCTCAAGTACGAGGGGTTCCTGCAGGGAGCGCGCATCATCGACTGCGACCCCAAGGGCGATCACCGGCTGCACCTGCTGGATGAGGTCGCGCCGCATACGGAGGTCATAACGCTGCGGCCCGACCCAGCGCTGCGCGGGGTGCTGGACCCGCTGCGGGTTGCGCCCGAGCATCTCCGACAGGACGCCGCGGTCTCCTTCCTGCGCGATCTGCTGCCGGCCAGAGCCGAGCCCGCGTGGGAGACGGCGGTCGTGGGCGCGGTCGATCGTGTGCTCAGGCGCGCACAGCAGGCGAGTTGCCATGAGGTCGTCAGGGCGCTTGCAGAGGGCGATGAGACCGAACGCAGGGTCGGAGCGACGCTGGCGGTGTATGCACGCTCGGGATTGACGCAGCTGGGGTTCGCCGACCCCGACGTGCGGCTGTCGCCAGTCGGTCACAGCCAGGTGACATACCTGCCGATCCGCGACCTGCCCGGGCCTGAGCCGGGGACGCCCCGCTCGGAGTACTCCCAAGCCGAGCGCGTCGGCGCGCAGATCGTGCGCCTGATCGCAATGTTCGCGATGCAGCTCCTCGGCGCCGAGCGGGACCGGCTGAAGATCTTCAGCTTCGACGAGGGATGGCGGCTGCTCGGCGATCCGGTAGGACGCACGCTGCTTGCCTCCCTGCAACGGATGGGCCGCTCGGAGCTCGCGGTGCCGATCGTCTCGACGCAGCTGGTCACCGACGCGCTGATCGGCGAGCGCGAGTCGCTGGAGAACCTGATCGGGGCGACGTTCGTGTTCGGGATGCGCTCGGACGCCGAGGCCGCACGGGCGCTTCAGCTGCTGGGGCTCGATCCCGACGATCGGCGCATGCGCCAGAGTCTGCTCGAACTGGAGGCCGGCCGCTGCCTGTTGCGCGACCACTACGGGCGTGTGGAGGCGATCCAGGTCGATGTCGTCGCCCCCTCACTGCTGCGCGCGCTCTCGACCACGCCCGCGCGCGGGTGAACGGCGACGGGACACGACGAGCGCTCTGCGCGGCCGCCGCCGTCCTACTGGGTGGCTTGGGTGCAATGGCGGCCGGCTCCTCCGCGGCGCTCGGAGCCGGGGACGCGCGGGCGAAAGCGGCCGATGCGCCACCGTCGCACGCTCGCCCAATGACCGGTACGAAGAGCGCGCCGAGCGCTCCGGCGCTCGGCGCGGGCACCGGCGGCGTGTCGAGCTCGAGCGCCGGCGAAGCCGAAGGGTCAGACGCGAGCGTGCAGGGAGAATCCGACCCCCTGGTCGGTAATGGGCTCGGCAGCCCGCTGTGCAAAGGCGCACTCGGCGGCGGGCTGTCGGCTGCCGGCAGACGTGATTGTGAAACGTCCGGGTTCGTCGCGGCGCCCGCTCCGACGGGCGACTACGGGATCGACGTGCACATCGACGTCGGCGTGCTGGGTGGGTTCAGCACGGGCGGGATGCTGAGCGCCGTGCAGGACCTGTTCGTGACGCCGCTGTGGATGGCGTTGGTATGGGCCGTGCACGCACTCGTGGTGATGCTCGAGTGGTGTTACACGATCGACCTGCTCGACAGCGCCTCGGCGAGCGTAGGCAGGGGGCTGCGCCAGATGCAGAGCGCGCTCACCGGGCCGTGGCTGGCGATGGTGCTCGCGATCGCCGCGGTGCTCGCCGCCTACAACGGCCTGATTCGACGCCGCGTCGCCGAGACCCTTGGCCAGGCGTTGATGACGCTGGCGATGATGGCCGGGGGGATGTGGGTGATCCTCGACCCCACCGGCACCGTCGGTGCGCTCGGAGGATGGGCCAACCAGGCGAGCCTCGGCACGCTCGCGGTCACCGCGCGGGGAACGCCCGCCGGCGCCGGAGGCGCGCTGGCGGACAGCATGGAGTCGGTCTTCGCCGCCGCGATCGAAGCGCCATGGTGCTATCTGGAGTTTGGCGCCGTCGCCTGGTGTCGGAGCCCGGCGCGCCTGGACCCGCGGCTACGCGCGGCCGGGCTGAAGATCGCCGCCGGTGAGCAGACGCAGGCCACCTCTTCGGCTGGTGCGCAGGCGCACGCGCTGGTGCTCAGCGCCGAGCAGTTGCGCGACGCGCATAGCAACGCCGAGGTCTTCCTGGCGCTGCCCCCGAACGGGCCGGCGCGTAACTCGATCAACGAAGCGGGCTCGCTGCTGCGGACGCTGTGTCAGAGCCCCAACGCCACTGCGTGTCGCGGACCGACCGCTGCGCAGGCGGAGTTTCGCACCGGCTCCGGTACGTGGGCGCGCGCGGCCGGCCTGCTAGCGATTGTCGCGGGCGTGCTCGGGATGTTGTTGCTGCTCGGGTTCATCGCGCTGCGACTGCTCGGTGCGGCGCTGTTCAGTCTGCTGTATCTGCTGCTCGCGCCCGCAGCGGTGCTCGCACCGGCACTCGGGGAGTCCGGGCGGGCGGCATTTCGCACCTGGGCCACGCGCCTGTTCGGAGCGGTCGTCGCGAAGCTGACGTACTCGTTCCTGCTGGGTGTGGTGCTAACGGTCGTGGCGATCCTGCGCGATCTCACCGCATTCGGTTGGTGGACGCAATGGCTGTTGACGTCCGCGTTCTGGTGGAGCGCATACACGCGCCGCTATCAGGCTCTCGGGCTCGCGGAAGGCGCCATCGGCCGCGAGCAGGGGGAGCATCGCTCGATGATGCGGCGCGTTAACGATGTGCTCGAGACTCGCAAAGCGATGGCGGTGGCGCGCTGGGTGAAAGGCAGGCGCGATGGCAGTGCTCCGAGCGTCCAGTCGCGGCGAGATCCGCCACCTGCGGGTGACGGGCACGCCGACGAAGTCGTAAAGGCGCAGGTCGAGCGCACGCTCGGGCATGAGCTGAACGAAGCGCGGGCGCAGGTGCTGGCCGAACCGCAGACACAGGTGCTGCTGTCGAAGCTGCGATCGCAGCTCACGCGCGTACAGGGTGCGCGTGCGGACGCGATCGCCATGGGCGACACCCGCAGACCGATCGAATTGGGCGCCCGCGAGCGACGCGTCGCCGAGCTGATCGACGGGGAGGAGCAAGCGCTTATGCGGGCGCGGCGAACGGTCGCAGACAGTGACAGCGCAAAGCGTCGGACAGGAGCGGCGCACACGCGCGAGCAGCGCGAGGAGCGTGCGCGCTTCCTCGACGCCCAGGCGTCTCTGCCTGCGGCTGGGCGCGCCGATGGCGACGGTGAGCGACGTGACTACGCTGCCCTCGCTGGACTGGCCGGGTATGGCCGGGGTGACTACGAACGGCTCGACTCGCGCCACCAGCGGGAGGCGCGAGCCAGGATTGATCGCGAGCTGGCGATACGCCGCGAGCTTGGCCGAGGGGTAGGCGACGTCGCTTCCACCGAGCAGGGTGGACTTCGCGTTCGAAGTGAGCGGCCAGATGGAGGCAGAGAACTCGAAGGCGCCCTTGGGGAGGGTGTTCGCCCCGGTGGCGGGCGCCGACGAGTGGACTCGCCGCGAGGTCGCTCGCCGATGCCGGAGGCACAACGGGCCCGCGACATACCGTACGCCTCGCATCCGCGCCCGCGACGGACCGGGTCGCCGGTGCTCGACGACGCGCGCGAGGTGGCGGCGCGGCGTAAACGCCAGCTGGGACGAGACCGGCCTTGAACGCTGGATCTGTCACAGCCCGGCGCATCCTGCCCGGTGGCGCCGTGACGGTCTCGGTGGGCGCGAGCCTGGGGCTGGCCGCGATCTTCATGCTCATAGCCGTCGTGGCCGGAATGGGCAGCGTCTCCCTGGGCGCCGGTGGCGGTGGCGATGTCGGCGGAGCGGGCGATGGCGCCTCGGCGCTCGCGCGGCGCGACATCCCTGCTGAATATTTGCGGCTGTATCAGGCGGCGAGTGCGCGCTACGGGCTGGACTGGGCGATCCTTGCCGGGATCGGCAAGGTCGAGTGTGACCACGGGCGCGACCCTGACCCCTCGTGTACGCGCGAGGGTGCGACGAACGCGGCAGGCGCCGGGGGGCCGATGCAGTTCATCGCATCGACCTGGACGACGTACGGGGTGGACGGTGACGGCGATGGGCGGCGCGACCGCTGGGATCCTGCGGATGCGATCTATGGCGCCGCCAATTACCTGCACGCGGCGGGCGCTCCCGCGAACTATCGCTCTGCGATCTTCGCTTACAACCATGCCGGCTGGTATGTGGCCGAGGTACAGCGATGGGCGGCGCGGTATCGAGGTCCGCTCACTTCGTCGGTGCCAGGGAGCGGGAGCGAAGGCATCGAAGGCGGGGAAGGACTCACAGGCGCCGACACGCGCCTGGCGGGCGAAACCGCCACGCCCGTGCGTTTCGTCGCGGGCGATCGCGCGATACTCGCGCCGGGCGACGGGCACGTCGCGCTGGTACCGGCGGGTGTCCCGCCCGTCGTACAGGCGATGGTGGTGGCGGGCAACGAGCTCCAGGAACTGTCATACGGCCCCGACGGCCACCCCGATCCGCGCGGAGCGGTCGACGAGGACTGCTCGAGCACGCTCAACTACGTGCTCTACCGCTCCGGCGTGCGCCCGATCTCAGAAATCGTCAGAGATAACCCCCTCGCGCAGGACTACGTCCACTGGGGCGCGCCCGGCCCCGGGCACTGGGTCACGATCTACGCAACGACGTCCCCGACAGATCACGTGTTCGTCGTCATCGCCGGTCTCCGTCTGGATACCAGTCACAACGGCACCGACATCGGCCCCAACCAAAGCGAAGACGGCCCCCGCTGGCGCATCCTCGACCACATCCCGACATGGGCGCACTGGTCGGTGCGCCATCCGACGGGGTTGTAATGTGGCACACATGGCGGAGCGCGAGGTCGACTATCTCCTGATCGGCGGGGGCCTGGCGAGCGCGAACTGCGCGCGCTGGCTGCGCGAGGAAGGGGCAGAGGGGACGGTGCTGCTGGTGGGGCGCGAGCCCGACCCGCCATACAACCGCCCGGAGTGCTCGAAGGGGTACCTGCGTGGTGAGGAGACCCGCGAGGAGCCGCTGTTTCGTCCGAACGAGTGGTGGGCCGAGCAGGACATCGAGCTGCTGACGCGCGCGAGCGTGACCGGGCTCGATCTGGACGCACGCACCGCCAAGCTCTCGACTAAGGATGAGGTGACGTTCGACAAGGCCCTGATCGCCACCGGCGCGAACGTCAGGCGGCTGAACGTGCCCGGCTGCGAGCTCGAGCAGATCCACTATCTGCGCACGCTCTCAAACGCCGACGCGATCCGCGAGGGTGTGGCCGAGGCCGAGCACGTCGTGTTGATCGGTGGCTCCTACATCGGCTGTGAGGTGGCCGCGTCGCTGACCGCGATCGGCAAGCGCTGCACGATCGTGATGCAGGAGCGCGCCACGCTCGAACGCGGCTTTGGCGAGCGTATCGGGCGCTACATCCAGGGCCTGCTGGAGGGCATCGGCGTGACCGTGCACGGCGAGGACGAGCTTGAGCGCTTCGAGGGCGAGGAGCGTGTCGGGAAGGTGATCACGCGCAGCGGCCTGGAGCTTGACGCGGAAGCGGTCGTGATCGGCGCCGGCGTCACACCGGACACACAGCTCGCGCAGCGTGCGGGCCTTGCGATCGGTGAGCGCGGCGGGATCGCCTGCTCCTCGCGGCTGCAGACCTCCACGCCGGGGGTGTTCGCCGCCGGGGACGTATGCGAGTACGACTCACCGCTGCATGGCGGGCCGATGCGGATCGAGCACTGGGATGTCGCCTTCAACCACGGCAAGACCGCTGCTTTGAACATGCTCGGTCGCGATGTGCCGCATACGGTGGTCCCGTACTTCTATTCCGTCCTGGCGGGCCTCGGCGAGCTCGAGTACGTGGGGCCGGCGTCATCGTGGGACGAGGAGATCGTGCGCGGCTCGATCGCGGACGGCAGCTTCACCAACTGGTACCTGCAGGACGGGCACGTAGTGGCCGCGCTCACGTTCGGGCGCTCGGACGACCTCGACCACGCGCGGCGACTGCTCGCCGAGAAGCCGACGCTCGACGCAACGGCGCGCGCGAGGCTCGGCGATCTCGACGCCGATCTCGACGCCGTGTAGGATCCGTCGAGTCCATAACGGTCGGTGATGAAGGGAAGCCGGTGTGAATCCGGCGCGGACCCGCCACTGTGACCGGGGATGCTCACCGCGGCGCGCAAGCGCAGGCCACCGATCTGCTCAGGCGATCGGGAAGGCGTGGAGGAGTAGGCCCGGGAGCCAGGAGACCTGCCTCCGACCACAAGCCCACGTAACCCTCGTGGAAAGGGGTTGGCTCATGCTCGTATCTGGTCGTATGTCAATTGCGCTCGGCGCAGTGTGCCTCGCGTTGTCCGTTCTCGCTTCTGCCTCCGCCGCCGTTGCGGCTGGGCCGGCGACCGTCACCGTCAGAGTGGAGGGCGCCTCCGCAACGCTCCTTCCCCCAACCCAGGTGACCACCACCACCGAACCTGTTGTCAAGGATGGCAACCCGGCTGACTCGTGTCCCGGGACCAGTGCTCTCGGCGCGTTGCAGCTTGCCACCGGCGGCAACTGGAGTGGACCCTGGGAACCGGGATTCAAACAGTACGAGATCTTCTCGATCGAGGGCGAGTCTCATCCATTCGGCGGACCGGCTTTCTGGGAGCTTTGGGTCAATCACGTCTCGTCGGAAGTAGGAGCGTGTGAAGCGCAGCTGACGCCCGGCGAGGAAGTTTTGTTCTTCCCCGAATGCTCCGGTGAATGTCTGCCCCCGCCCAACCCTTTGGGCATCGACGCGCCTGTGGTCGCCGAACTCGGCAAGCCCGTGACGGTGACCGTCATCTCCTACGCAAACCCCAGCGGAGCACCATCGCCGGCCGGTGGCGCGACGGTCACGTATGACGGGACCAATACGCCGACCGACTCCAGCGGTCATGCCACACTGACCTTCTTCCATGCCGGACGGGCGGAAGTGAAGGTGACCGCGCCGGGCTCCATTCGAACCGAGACAACGATCTGTGTCCACCAGGGCAACGACGGCACGTGTGGCACTCAAGTTGTGTCCGGTGCGGGAGTCCCTGCCGGGGGCGTCGCCACTGCCGGTGGCGTGAACGTCGCACCCTTCAAAGGCGCCTACGCGCTCGTCCCGCATCTGACAGGCATCATTGATGGCCACACATACACCCGCGCCCATGCCCCGCGCATCCTCTCGGGCGGCGTGCTTGCGCATACAACGGTCTCCTCGGTCAGCCTGACGCTGCGTCGCTCCTACCGGCGCCGTTGCTACTCCTTCGACGGCATCGCCACCCGGTTCGTTCGTGCCCGCTGCGGCACGGGCAAGCCGTTCAAAGTCTCCACCAACGGCCTGTTCTCATATCTGCTGCCGTCCGCGCTTGCGCCTGGGCGGTATGTGCTTGATATCAAGGCGACCGACGCCGCTGGCAACCATACCGCGCTGGCACGGGGGACATCCAGGATCGTGTTCTATGTCCGCTAGACCAGCACCACATGTCCGGTAAGACACCGAGAGCCCTCGGTGTGAGCGCGGCGGCGGCGTTGCTCGCCGCCGCGCTCGCCGGCTGTGGCCTCGGTGCCGGACCCGCGCCGAGCGCGATCACGCTCACCGTCACCCGCGACTTCGGCGCCCACACCGTGCGCGCCATGAGCCCTCCCAGCGTGCACGGCCAGGAGACCGTGATGAGCTTGCTGATGCGCAACACGACCGTCACTACCCGCTTTGGCGGTGGGTTCGTGCAGAGCGTCGACGGCTCTTCCGGCGGCTCCACCAGTGGACAGCCGCGCGACTGGTTCTATTACGTCAACGGCGTGGAGGCGCCTCGGGGCGCCGCGGCGACGAATGTGCACCCCGGCGATCACATCTGGTGGGACCTGCACGACTGGGGTCAGACCGACAGCGTGCCCGCGGTCGTAGGGTCGTTCCCCGAGCCGTTCCTGAACGGCATCGACGGCAAGCGCCTGCCGGTCCGCATCGAATGCGCCACCGTCTCCAGTGCCCCATGTCAGACGGTCAGCTCGCGCCTGCGCGCGCTCGGTGTGCCCGCCGCGCTTGCGGGGATGGGACCGGGCGATGAGCCGGAAACGCTGCGCGTGCTCGTCGGGCCGTGGGCGTCCGTGCGTGGCGATCCGGCCGCGCATCAGATCGAGCTCGGGCCCCGTTCCAGCGGCGTCTATGCGCGCTTCGCCGCGGGTGGCGCCACGCTTACTCTGCTGGACGAACAGGGCGCCGTGGCGCGCACACTCACCGCCGGTGCGGGATTGATCGCGGCCACGCGTTACGCCGAAGAGGCGCCCACATGGGTCATAACCGGCACCGATGCAGCCGGCGTCCAGCTGGCGGCGCAAGCGCTCGACCAGGCCACGCTCGCAGATCGCTTCGCGGTCGCCCTTCCGTCCGGCGGCGTCACGGTGCCCGTGCCCGCCCCGGTCTCGACGGGAGGTTGACGAGGCCGTGCTCTCCCATTCGCGACCGTTCTTCTATCGCCGTCTCTCCAGTCCCCTGCACGCTGCGCGCGCCGGCGTCGGCGCGACGTGGGCACTCGCGCTGACCGTGGCTGCGCTGATGCTGTTCCATCCGCTGGCCCTGCTCGCGCTGACGCTCGCGGTGCTCGGCGCGGGCTACGGCGCCGGGGTCGGAGGCCAGATGACGCGTACTCTGCGCACCGCCGCGATCGTCGTCGTGCCGATCGTCGCGATCAACGTCCTCGTCTCCCGCGACGGGCTGACAGTGTTCGCGCGGCTGGGCGACCTCGGCCCGTTCGGTCAGGGCAACCTCACGGTTGAGGCGGCCGTGTATGGGGCGGTGATCGGGCTGAAGGTCACGCTGCTGATCCTCATCACAACGCTCGCCAGCCTCGCGGTGGACCCCGACGAGCTGTTGCGCACGTTTCGCCGGATGTCGTTTCGTTCCGCGCTCACCGCCTCGCTGTCCACCCGCATGATTCCGCTGCTCGCGGCCGACTCCGAGCGCCTGGCCGAGGCCCAGCGCACTCGTCCCACGGGTGCTCCCACGGGTCCTCGCGCGCGCGTCGCCCTGCTCGGGGCAGTCATCGGCGGCTCGCTCGATCGCGCGATGGACGTCGCCGCCACGCTCGAGCTGCGCGGCTTCGCCGCTGGCCGATTGGAGATTGCGAGATCTTCAATCGGTCACCGGCGTCCGCGCCGCTCGCAGATGGTGCGTCCGTTCTCACGCCACGATCTCGCGTTTGCCTGCTCGAGCGTCGCGATCCTCGCGCTCGGCATCCTCGGGCGGCTTACAGGCGCCGCCTCGTTTGACGCCTATCCGCTCATACACATGCCGGTGACCCTCGCAACCGGTGCGCTCTGCGCCGCGCTGATCGCCGTCGTCCTCCTGCCGTTCGCCGATCGCCGAGGGATCGACCCATGAATCCGATCCTCTCCTTCGACCACGTCACCTACCGCTACCCGAATGCCGAGCAGCCCGCGCTCGACGACGTTAGCCTTGAGGTCGAACCCGGAGAGCTGTGCCTGCTCGCGGGACTGTCTGGCCACGGCAAGTCGACGCTGCTGCGCGCCGCCTGTGGTCTGGTCCCGCACTTTCACGGCGGGCGCTTTGCCGGCACGGTCGAGCTCGCCGGTATGGACACCCGCGAGCACGCGCCCGCCGAGCTCGGCGCCGTCGCCGGCGCCCTGTTCCAGGATCCGGAGACCCAGCTGGTGACGAGCACCGTGCGCTCGGAGCTGGCCCTCACGCTCGAAAGTCGTGGCCACGGCGAGGGCGCCATCGCGCGCGGGGTGGAGGAGGTCGCGCTCGCGCTGGGGATCGACGCGCTGCTCGACCGCTCGGTGCACGAGCTCTCCGGCGGCGAGCAGCAGCGCGTCGCGCTCGGTGCGGCGCTCGCGGGCCGCCCGCCGGTGATCCTGCTCGACGAGCCCACCTCGCAGCTTGACCCGGTCGCCGGTGATGAGCTGATTGGGTTGCTGCGTCGCCTGAACCAGGAGTGGGAGACGACGATCCTGCTGGCCGAGCACCGACTCGAGCGCTGCCTGTCGGCGGCCGATCGTGTGATCGCCCTGCGCGCAGGGCGCATCGCCCACGACGGCGACCCCGCGTCGTTTCTGGCCTGGGCCGCGCGCGAGTCTCCGGCGTTGCAGACGCCCGGCGCGAAGCTGTTCACGCTTACCGGCCTGCGCCCGCTGCCGGTCGGCGTGCGCCAGGCGCGTGGATCGCTGCGCGATCGCGGTCTGCTCCCCGGGGGGAACCCAGCCGCCCCCACCGAGGCTCCCGCCGTCGCGGCACCACAGCGCATGAGGCGGCGCTCGCCCAAGCCCGTCGTCGCGCTGCGGCTGCGCGGTGTTTGGCACGAGCTGCGCGACGGACCGGCGATCCTGCGAGGACTGGACCTGACGTTGCATCCGGGTGACACCATCGCGCTGATGGGTCGCAACGGCGCGGGCAAGTCGACGCTCCTGCGCCACGCCGCCGGGCTGCTCACGCCGACACGCGGCAGGATCGAGCGGGCGGGGCGGGTCGCGCTGCTGTTGCAAAACCCAGGCGACTACTTCGTGCACGAGCACGTCGCCGAGGAGGCCTCCGCTAGGGCCCTGCAAGCGGTCGGACTGCAAGATATGGCCGAGCGCAACCCGCGCGACCTGTCCGGGGGCGAGCGTCAGCGCCTCGCCCTGGCGATCGTCACCGGTGACGGAGACCCTCCGGCGGTGTTGGCGCTGGATGAGCCCACGCGGGGAATGGACCGCGAGTCCAAGGCTGAGCTTGCGCTGGAGTTGCGCCGCCGCGCCAAACAGGGCCAGGCGGTGATCGTGGCGACCCATGACCCCGAGTTCGCCGCGTCCTGCGCCGAGCGCGCGATCCTGCTGGCCGACGGCCGCGTGATCGCCGATGGGCCCGCCACGGAACTACTCGCCGGCGGGTGGTACTTCGCCACCGAGACCGCGCGCATCCTCGGTGGTGCGGGCGGCGCGCTGCTGCCCGAGCAGGGCGCGGAGCTGCTGGCCTCGCGCGTCCATCGAGATGTTGCGTCCTCGCCCGATGCGCAGCGCTCCATTCCACAAGATCCTGGCTCACGTGCGGTTGGCGCCGGCTCGGCCATGCAGGGCCTCACGCGATGAGTTGGCTGCTCGCCTCCTCGCTGATCGTCGGGCTGATCCTCATCGCCGGCTGGATCGCCTATGAGCGCAGGCGGCCCTCGGCGCGCATGGTCGCGGTCGTGGCCACGCTCGCGGCCGTCGCCGCGCTCGGCCGCGACGCGTTCGTCGCGTTGCCGGACGTCAAGCCGATCACGGCGATCGCGTTCGTCGTCGGATACGCCCTCGGGCCCCTACCCGGCTTCACCATCGGCGCGATCGGCATGCTGGCCTCGAACATCATGCTCGGCCAGGGCCCCTACACACCCTGGCAGATGGTCGCCTGGGGCCTCGTCGGCCTGGCCGGCGCCGCGCTCGGAGCTCTTACCCACCGACGTATCGGTCGCGTCCCGCTTGCGCTGGCGTGCGCCGTGGCCGCGCTGATGGCCAAGGAGATCATGAACCTCTACACCTTCACCCTCGCCGGCGCCCACACCCCGGCGGCGTTCCTGGCCATCGCCGGCACCTCGTTGCCATTCGACCTCACCGACATGTTCGCCACGCTGTTGTTCGCGCTCGCCTTCGGCCCCGAGCTCGCGCGCCTGCTCGCGCGCACACGTGAGCGCATGACCGTGAGATGGGAACCCCACCCACCCCCGCCGGCCGTACCGGCAGCGCCCGCGGGAGGGTCGCCCGACCCAGGGCTTGCGGGCAGAGGGGCTACGGCATCGGCGATCCTCGCGATCGTCGTCGCATCGCTCGGTTTGGGTGGTTTGGCGACACGTCCGACCGTGGCTGGAGCTTTCACCGGTGACGCACATGTCGCCTCCTCACGGCTCTCACCCGAGCTTTCGTTCCTGACCTCCGCCCAGAACACCGACGGCGGCTTCGGTGGCGCGCGCGGACAGGGCTCCAGCGAGCTGTACACCGCCTGGGCGGCGATGGGCCTCGCCGCCGCCGGACGCAACCCCGCGAGCGTGCGCCGTTCGGGACGGTCGGTGCTCGATTCGCTGCGCACCCAGGCACCCACTCTGCAGGGGCTCGGCGATGCCGAGCGGACGATCCTCGCCGCGCGCGCGTGCGGCGCCTCCGCGTACTCCTTCGCGGGACGTAACCTCGTCGCCGAAGTCCTGCGCTCGCGTGCGAGCGACGATTCGTTCGACCACCAGGTCAACCTCACGGCGTTTGCGATCTTCGCGCTGCGAGCGGTTGGCCATTCCCCCGGCTTTGGCGCGATCCATCAGGCGGCCGGTTGGATCGAGCGCCAGCAGAACTCCGACGGTGGCTTCGCCTTCGGTTATCGCGGCTCACCCAGCGATGTCGATGACACCGGCGCGGCGCTCCAGGCGCTCGCCGATGCGGGCGCTCACAACACGCACATCCTCGGTGCCGCGGCGGGCTACCTGATTCGCTCACAGAGCCTCGACGGCGGCTTTCCCCAGCAGTACGGCGGCCCATCCAACGCCCAGTCGACGGCCTGGGCGATTCAGGGTCTGATCGCCGCCGGTTATAACCCAGGCGCGGTGCGCCGCCGCGGCAGTCGCACCCCGATCGGCTACTTGGAAAGCCTGCGCGGCCCCGACGGCAGCATCCGCTACTCCCGCACCGGCTCACAGACGCCGGTATGGGTAACGGCCCAGGCGCTGATCGCGCTCTCGGGTCGCACGTTCCCCGTCGGGTGAGATGACCCGTTCAGCGGGCCTTTACCGGCCCGCCTACCCTGTGGGGACCATGTCTACGGTGTATATGTCCGCCACCCGTGCTCCCGGTCACCGTCGCGGTGACACAGTGCGGTCGAATGTCGCTGTCCCTCTGTGTATCGCCGGGGCATGCGTGGTCGGGCTCGCGTTGACGTGGGTCGTGGCGGCGCTGGTGCCGGCGACCCACGTAAAGGACGCGGTGGCGCTGCACGATTTCACCCTGCTCGGCGGTCCACGGCTGGACGATCTGGCGAACGCCCTGCTGCACCTGCTCGATCCGTTGCTTTACACCCTCTGGGGGCTCATGCTCGTGGCCGTCGCGCTCGGACGTCGGCGCCCATGGCTCGCGCTCGCCGTGGCGCTCGTTCTCGGTCTGGCGCCCCTGACCGCGGAGTTGCTTAAGCCGTTGTTGGCGCATCCGCACGCGTGGGTAGGCAGCGACTGGGTCAAGGCCGCCTCGTGGCCGAGCGGTCACGCGACGGCGGCGACGGCGCTCGCGCTGTGTGCGGTGCTCGTGGTCCCATCGCGCTTGCGCCCCACCGTCGTCGTACTGGGTGCGATGTTCGTGGCGGGCGTCGGATTCTCGCTGCTGGTGCTCGCCTGGCATTTGCCGAGCGACGTTGTAGGCGGCTATCTGGTCGGCACGCTGTGGGTGGCGCTGGCCGTTGCCTGCCTGCGTGCCTACGACGCGCGCTCGGTGTCACGCACGTCCGGACGGCGAGTCCGAGCCGTGAGCCCCAGGGTCCCATAGCGGCTCCGGGGTGGCTGGGCCTTGATTCACCGAGCGCGCGAGGATGAACAGCAGGTCCGACAACCTGTTGAGATAGCGCACCACCTCCGGGTTGCTCTCATCTCCGACGGCGATTGCCCGCCGCTCGGCGCGGCGGCACACCGTGCGACAGACGTGCAGCTGCGCGCTGGCCGGCGTCCCGCCGGGGATCACGAACGAGCGCAGCGGCGCAAGCGTCGCGTTGACCTCGTCGCACGCGCCCTCCAGCCACTCGGTGTACTGCGCGGTCACGCGCAGGCGGGGGCGGTCCGCGCCTGCCTGTCCACCATCCCCTGCCTGTCCAGCATCCGCGTCCGGGGCCACGCCGGGCACTGACAGGTCGGCGCCGAGGTCGAGCAGGTCGTTCTGCACGCGCTGGAGCCAGCCGACCATCTTCTCGGGCAGGTCCGGCTGCAGCAGCGCCACGCCGAGCGTCGCGTTCAGCTCATCGACGGTGCCGTACGCCTCGACCCGCGGGTGCACCTTGGAGACACGGCTCATGTCGCCTAGGTGCGTCTCGCCCGAGTCGCCGAGCTTCGTATATATCCGCGTCAGGTTTACCGTCATAGCTTGCCCTGGGACTACAGGCCCAGGCCTACAGTACCGGGCCTGCAGGCCACCTTCCGAGTCTCGCATATGGAGCTCTGACTGCCCACCATCGGGACGATCGGATACGTTCTCGGACTTCACATGCGGATCGGAGTTCCGACTGAGACCGCCGCCGGCGAGCACCGTGTCGCGCTCGTGCCGGAGGTGGTCGCCAAGCTCAAGGCCAAGGGCCTCGACGTCGTCGTGCAGAACGGCGCGGGCGCCGATGCCCTGCTGCCCGATTCCGCCTTCGTGCAGGCGGGCGCCGAGCTCACCGGCGACGCCGCCGCGGTGTGGGGCTGTGACGTGGTCGTCAAGATCGCCCCGCCCGACCCCGAGGAAGTCCGCGGCCTGGGCTCAGGCTCGATCCTCGTCGGTTTCCTCGCGCCATTGACAAGCCCGCGCACGACGCGCGCGCTGTCCGACGCCCGCGCCACGGCGTTCGCGATGGAGGCGATCCCGCGGATCTCGCGCGCACAGTCGATGGACGCGCTGTCCTCGCAGAGCAACGTCTCCGGCTATGAGGCGGCGCTGCTCGGCGCCGAGCAGATGGGCCGCTTCTACCCGATGCTGATGACCGCCGCCGGCACGATCCCGCCGGCCAAGGTGCTCGTGCTCGGTGCGGGCGTGGCCGGGCTACAGGCGCTGGCCACGGCCAAGCGCCTGGGCGCCCGCACGACCGGCTATGACGTACGCCCGGAGGTGGCCGAGCAGGTGCAGTCGCTCGGCGCGCAGTGGCTCGATCTCGGCCTGGAGGCCAGCGGCGAGGGCGGCTACGCACGCGAGCTGACCGACGAGGAGCGCGCCTCTCAGCAGCAGGCGCTCACAGACGCGATCAAGGGCTTTGACGTGGTAATCACGACCGCGCTGGTTCCGGGCCGCCCGGCGCCGAAGCTGGTCACCGAGGAGGCCGTCCGCGGCATGAAGCCAGGATCAGTGATCGTCGACCTCGCGGGCGAGTCCGGCGGCAACTGCGAGCTGACCGAGCCGGGACAGACGGCGGTCAAGCACGACGTCAAGATCGTCTCGCCGCTGAACCTGCCCGCGCGCATGCCCGAGCATGCCTCGCAGCTGTTCGCGCGCAACGTGCTCGCGCTGCTGGAGCTGTTCGTCGGCGAGGACGGCGCCCTGCACCTGGACTTCGACGACGAGATCGTCGCGGGCGCGTGCATCGTGCGCGACGGAGAGATCGTCCATCCGGGGGCTAAGGCGGCGGTGGAAGCGGCAGGCGCAACGCCGGGCGGAGGTGCCACTACATGATTCTCGCCAGCACGCTCACGACCAACCTCGCGATCCTCGTGCTCGCGGGCTTCATCGGCTTTGTCGTGATCTCGAAGGTCCCGAACACGTTGCACACGCCGCTGATGTCGGGCACGAATGCGATCCACGGGATCGTGCTGCTCGGCGGTCTGCTGCTGTTTGGCCTCGCCGGGCTGGACGCGTTCAGCAAGGCATTGCTCGTGATCGCGGTCGCCTTCGGCACGATCAACGTCATCGGTGGCTTTCTCGTGACCGACCGCATGCTCGAGATGTTCAAGTCCAAGCCCAAACCTCCCAAGGGCTCGCAGGGCGATGGCGGCGAGGCCGGCAGCTCCGGTGACGGGCGTGATGGGAGACGCTCGTGATCGCCCCGACGACGCTCGCCACCTCGGTGCTGCAGAGCGAAGACTTCATCTACGTCCTGTATATCATCGCCTTCGCCCTGTTCATCCAGGGATTGCGCGGGCTGGCGGGACCGACGACGGCCGTGCGCGGCAACCGCATCGCGGCGGTCGGCATGGCGATCGCGGTGATCGCGACGCTGCTGAATCCCGGCGAGGGCAACTGGGGGCTGATCGCGCTCGGCATCGCGCTGGGTGTGGCGGTCGGCGTGCCCGCGGCACGCCAGGTGAAGATGACCGCGATGCCGCAGATGGTCGCGCTGTTCAACGGCGTCGGCGGTGGCGCGGTCGCGCTGATCGCCTGGGTCGAGTTTCGCCACTCGGGCTCCACCTATGGCTCCCATACGGTCCATCTGGGCGCCGAACTGCCCCATGGTCTGGTGCTGCAGACGGGCGCCTCGATCCAGATCGGCGGTGTGCCGACGTATGTGGCGATCTTCTCGGTGTTCGCGGCGATCGTCGGTTCGATCTCATTTTGGGGCTCGAACATCGCGTTCGGCAAGCTCCAAGAAATCATCCCCGGTCGTCCGATCTCGTTCGGCTCCGCTCAGCAGGCGGTCAACCTGGTGTTGCTCGTACTGGCGCTCGCCGCCGGTGTCGATCTGATCGCCGGTGCTCACTCCGAACTCTTGTTCATCGGCATGCTGATCGTCGCCGCGCTGCTCGGCAACGCCGTGGTGCTGCCGATCGGCGGCGCGGACATGCCGGTCGTGATCTCGCTGCTGAACGCCTTCACCGGGCTGTCCGCGGCCGCCACCGGGATGGCGCTGAACAACCCCGCGCTGATCGTCGCGGGCATGATCGTGGGGGCCTCGGGCACGATCCTGACGAACCTGATGGCCACGGCGATGAACCGCTCGATCCCCGCGATCATCGCGGGCGGATTCGGTGGGGGAGGGGCCGTCGAGGGCGCGCAGGGTGCCGGCGAGCACGCCGGCACCGTCAAATCGACGAGCGCCGCCGACGCCGCGATTCAGCTGGCCTACGCGAGCCGCGTGGTGGTCGTACCCGGCTACGGCATGGCGGTCGCCCAAGCCCAGCACGCGGTACGCGAGCTGACCAAGGAGCTCGAGGCGCGCCAGGTCGACGTCAGCTATGCGATCCACCCCGTGGCGGGTCGCATGCCCGGGCACATGAACGTGCTGCTGGCCGAGGCCGACGTCCCGTATGACCAGCTGAAGGAGATGGACGACGCCAACCCCGAGTTCGCGCGCACCGATGTCTCACTCGTGATTGGGGCCAACGACGTGACCAACCCGGCCGCCAAGAACACGCCCTCCTCGCCGATCTACGGCATGCCGATCCTTGAGGTCGCCGACAGCCGTTCGGTGATCGTGATCAAGCGCTCGATGAACCCCGGCTTCGCGGGCATCGAGAACGAGCTCTACTTCGACCCGAAGACGTCGATGCTATTCGGCGACGCCAAGTCCGCGGTGAGCGAGATCACCGCGGAGCTCGCCCAGCTCTGACACCGCCTCAGATCTAAGGAGCGGGCGCTTCTCGGAACCTGTCGGACGCTCAGACTTGCCGGTGGCGCCTGACTGCTGGATGCGGCTGTTGCCTCGGCCGCATCCTCAAGGGCTCGGTTCCTGTCAATAAATCCTAAATGACCGTGGTGGGCCCGCATGGCTGACGGTTGTGCGGAAGTTTGTACCCAGCGCACAATGGATTCGGTACACAAAGAGCTTGCATAAAAGTCGGCCGTACTCTACCGTCAACTGACAGGAGAGGGACAGCGTCTAGCTCGCGACTCCAGCGTGTGGAGGAGGGGGGTTGCTGTGTCAGTGGCCGGCCGCCGAAGTCGGTGCTACTCCTATGCTTGGCTCGCCCTCTCGATCGGAGCGGCGGCGGCGGGAGTGGCATGGGGGTCGGTCACTGTCACTGCACAGGCGCTC
The DNA here is from genome assembly GCA_963708315.1 of uncultured Solirubrobacterales bacterium. GTDB lineage: Bacteria > Actinomycetota > Thermoleophilia > Solirubrobacterales > Solirubrobacteraceae > Palsa-744. The sequence goes on from OY970204.1 coordinate 975,855, forward strand.
GCCAGGCGCTCGCCGCGCGCTCACACGAGCGTCATCGGCGGCGCCGGCGTCTCGATCTCGCGCTTCCCGTTTCAGGTCGCCCTGTACAACCCGGCGGCCGGCTCTCCGATGGCGGGGTTCTTCTGCGGCGGCGTGATCGTCGACGCGACCCACGTGATCACCGCCGCGCACTGCCTCGCGGGTGGTGGCCATGGGCGGGGAAGCGTCTCCCGCGAAGTCGAGGTGCTCGCCGGTTCCACCCGGCTCGATCGCCCCGACGCCGGCAGCGTCCGTGATCCGGCCGCGAGCGTGTCGGTCGACCCCTACTACAACCCCTACACCAACGACTACGACGTCGGCGTGGTCGCGCTCGCACGCCCGCTGTGGCCGGGCACGACCGCCCCGGGCGTCAACGGCACCGGCACGATCGCGCCGCTGGCGATCAACACGGCGGCGGCCGCGGACTACGGCGAATCGACCTCCACATCCACCACGCTTGCCACCGTTAGCGGCTGGGGGGACACCAGCCCGGCGCCATTCGGCGCTCCTCACTATCCGGGCGCGTTGCGCGCGAATACCGTGCCGCTCATCTCCGAATCGCTCTGCCAGGAAGAGTATGCGGCGATCGAACAGACGATCACCCCGCGCATGCTCTGCGCCGGCAGCTCCAGACCACGCGCTGACTCCTGTTATGGCGACAGCGGCGGACCGCTCGTCGTCGACCGCGACAGCCCCGCCCGCCCCCCTGCGGACTACGTGCTCGTGGGGCTCGTCGACTTCGGCAACGGCTGCGCCCAGCCGGGCTTCGCCGGCGTCTACACGCGCATCGCCGACCCCGCGATCGCACACTTCCTGGCCTCCGATGTCGGTCACCGTGCGAAGGTCGCGATCCGGCGGCCAGGTCACAAGCGCAAGCGCCATCGCGCTCGGCACTGAGCGTCAGTTTGTCCGCACCTCGTCGTACGGTCCCAGCGTGTCCGTTGAGCACCCTCAGACAAATGATCCTGACGGGCGGCTTGTGGTCTTCGACGCGGGCTCTCGTCTGCACTTGGCTCGGCGCCGCCCCTGGCTGCTCGACCATATCGACGTGATCATGGGGGCTGTCGCCCGCCCCGACTTCCGGATGCTGGATCCGACCGCCGGCCGGGAGCGCTTCTATCGTCAGCACATCGACCCCGGGCGCTGGCTGCGAGTCGTCGTAGACTTCAGCGAAGATCCCGCCTGGGTTGTGACGGCTGTGGTGCAGGACAACGATCCCCGGGGGAGAGCGCAATGATGATCACGATCGCCGGCATCGCCTTCGACTATCACGACTACGACGAGCGTGGGGACGTGCTGTACCTGCATGTGGGCGAGCCGAAGGAGCCGCCCGCCAGAGCGCTTGAGACGCCGGAGGGGCACACGGTCGAATACGACGCTCACGGCGCGGTCGTAGGGTTGGAGCTGAGCGGGGTTCGAGGCGCACTCGAGGGCGACGGTGAGGTTCAGCTCACGTGGCCCCCAGCCCAACTGGCTGCCAGCGCTCTGCGCGAAGCGTTGGCGGCGTAGTTCACCGACTGCCGGAGTCGCCCCGGTCGCATACCCCCCCGCCCGCCATGCCAGACTGCGATGCGTGATCGCACGCGCCCAGGCCCTGACGGCCCTCGCCGAGCACGAGTTCGACCTCGTGGTGGTCGGCGGGGGCATCACCGGTGCGGGGGTGGCGCTCGACGCCGCCACGCGCGGCTTCAGCGTGGCACTGCTCGAGCGCGCCGACTTCGCCTCCGGGACTTCCAGCCGCTCCAGCAAGCTGGTGCACGGCGGGCTGCGCTACCTGCAGAACTTCGATCTGGCGCTCGTGCGCGAGGCGCTGCTCGAGCGCCAGCTGATGGTCGCGCTCGCGCCGCACCTCGTGCATCCGCTGCCGCTGGTCGTGCCGGCCTTCGACGGCGCTCGTCCGGACCGGCTGATGGGGGTGGGGTTGAACCTGTATGACGCGATGTCCCTCGACCGCGATCGCCTGCGCTCGCGCCGTTCCAGGCGAGGTCGCGCAGAGCGCGCTCAGAGCGCGTCCACGGCGGAGGCCGAGTCCCAATCGCCGGCTTCGCCGGCACAGTCCGAGACAGGCGAGTCGTGGAGCCCCGAGCGTCACCGCACGATCTCCGGCGAGGAAGTGCTCGAGTTGCTGCCGGCGCTGGCCGCGCGCGCACCGACGAGCGGGTACCTGTTCTACGACTGTCAGACCGACGACGTGCGTCTCGTTCTGACCGTCCTCGGCGAGGCCGAGCGCTTCGGCGCCGTCTGCGCCAATCGCGTGGATGCGCTCAGCCTGCTGGAGCGCGATAATGGACGCGCGTACGGCGTGCGCGCGCTGGATCGTGAGAGTGGCGAGGAGTTCGAGATCCGCGCCGCGAACGTCGTCAACGCGACGGGCGTATGGGCCGATCGGCTGATCGAGGAGTCCGAGCTGCCGCGCATCCGCCCGAGCCGCGGTACCCACATCCTGCTGCGCGACGAGGACCTGCCGCTCGTCGGCGGGGCGATCGTCCCGGCGGACGGGGGGCGCACGATCTTTGCGCTGCCCTGGCTGGGGCGCACGCTCGTGGGCACGACCGACCTCGACTACGAGGGCGAACTCGACCACGTGCGCCCGTCCGGCGAGGACGTCGACTACCTGCTGAGCGCGATCAACGCATTCTTCGAGACAGCGTTCGGCGCGGAGGATCTCGCGGGTGCATACGCGGGTGTGCGCCCGTTGATCTCCAGCGGCGACCCGAAGAAGTCGGTGGATATCTCGCGCAAGGCCGAGCTGTATGAGGCGTCCTCGGGGATGCTCACGATCACCGGAGGCAAGCTCACGACGTGGCGGCGAATGGCCAAGCTGACGGTCGATCGCCTGGTCGAGCGTGACGCTCGCGAGGCGCCCTGTCGCACGCACGAGATCCCGCTCGGACAGGGGATCGCCGTAGAGGATCTCCCGCGCGTGGAGGGTGTCCCTGAGGAGTCCTATGCGGCGCTTGCCGGCCGCTACGGTTACGCCGCGCGCGAGGTGCTGGCGCTCGCGGCGCAGCGCGGCGAGCTGGCGCAACCGATCATCCCCGGCCTGCCCGATCTGCTGGCCGAGGTCGCGCTCGCCGCCCGCCGCGAGCAGGCGCGCTCGATCGGCGACGTGCTCCTGCGCCGCACCCGTCTCGGACTGTTGGCCGCGCACGAACTGCCCGTGGAGCGCGTAGCCGACGTGCTCGCGCGGGAGCTCGGCTGGAGCCCCGAGCAAACCGCCCGCGAGGTCGAGCGTTTCGCCCAAGAGGCTGCCGCCGAGGGAATTCGTGCCGAGGGAATGCGCGGCGAGGGGATTCGCGCCGACGTCGAGGCCATCCCCGCCGAGGCCGGGTCGATCTCCCCGGACGGCGAGCGCGCCGACGCGGACAGCGCCGCCGGCGCACGCTCACGGCAGGCGCGGTCGTCGTGAGGCGCGCGGCGTGAGCGATACCGCCGCCCCGCACGAAGGCGCCCCGCATGGCGAAGCTTCCGCATGCGTGCTGCGCGCGGGAGACCGCACGCTCGAGCTGGGCGGTCGGCCGTGGCTGATGGGTATCGTCAACGCCTCGCCCGATTCGTTCAGCGACGACGGCTCGGCGCGCACGCTCGATCGGCAGCTACGGCTCGCCGGTGAGCTGGTGGCGGCGGGCGCGGACATGCTCGACGTCGGTGGCGAGTCCGCGCGCACGGGAGTTCCGCCCGTGTCCGTCGAGGAGGAGATCGAGCGGGTCGTCCCGCTGGTGGAACGAATCGCGACCACTATGCAGACGATCGTCTCCGTGGATACATATAAGCCGCCGGTCGCCGCCGCCGCGATCGCCGCGGGCGCGAGGATCGTCAACGACGTCTCGGGTCTGCGCGACCCCGATCTCGCCCGCGTGTGCGCTGAGACCGGCGCGGCGTTCGTGCTGATGCACACCCGCGCGGCGCCCAAGCAGCGCATGCAAGATCCGGAGCTCTACGGCGAGGACGTGACGGGCGAGGTGCTCGCGTTCCTGCGCGAGCGCATCGAGCTGGCCACCGCCGCCGGGGTCTCCTACGAGCAGCTGATCGTCGATCCCGGCCCGGACTTCGCGAAGACCCCCGCGCAGACGATCGCGCTGCTCGCCGAGGTGCGGCGCCTGCACGAGCTGCAGCGGCCGCTGCTGATGGCGATCTCGCGCAAGGACTTCATCGGGGCGCTCACCTCGCGCGCCCCGCGCGAGCGATCGGCGGGCACGCTCGCCGCGCTCGCCCACGGCGTCGACGCCGGCGCGCACATATTTCGCCTGCACGACATCGCCGCGGCCAGCGACTACCTCACGGTGCGGGCGGCGCTCGCCGGAACGTCTGAGCCGCGCAGGGATCTCGTGCTCGCCGAGGAACTCCGACACGAGCCTTAGAACCTGTTTCAAAATAGGCGGTGCGGTCGGGGCGTTCATGGATCAAGCTGGGCGACGCGGGACGGCGCAGCGCATGCTGGTTGCACGTGCAAGCCGTCACGTGGCGATCCAGCGCAGTGTCCAGGGATGCATCCGGACGTGCCGATCTTTTTGAAACAGGTTCCTAGTACGGCCGCTCTGGGCGCTAGGGTTCAAGCTCATAGCGGGTGCCGGTCGCTGCGCAACGCGACCGGGCGCCAACCGCCCATTCACCGACGCGAAGGAGAACAATCACATGTCAGTACTCGACCGCTCCGAGCTGGAGGCCAGTCCGCTGGCCGACCTGCACGCGATCGCCGATCAGCTCGGACTCGAAGGGTTTCGTCGGCTGCGCAAGGCCGATCTGATCGACGCGATTCTCGGCGGATCCACCACCGGGGATTCCTCGGCGGGATCGACCGACGGGGGAGCCGCCGCGGATGCCGAGGAGCAGGACTCCGACGATGCCTCGGCTGCCGAGAAACGGCGCCGGCGTCCGAGCGTTCGCGGACGTCGCTCCCGGCGCGCGGCGGCCAAAGACACCGACGCGCAGGATGCGCAGGAGAAGCCGGCCGCGGAGGCGAAGCCGGCCGCGGAGGACCGCCCGGCCGAGGGCGAGGAGACGGACGGGGGAGACCTCAGCGCCAGCAGCAGCAGCAGTGGCAGTGGCGGCGGCAGGAGCCGTCGTGGCGGGGCGGGAGAGAACCGTCCGCCCAGAGAGGAGCGCCCGCCCAAAGGGGATCGCGCTCCCAGGGGCGAGCGCCCGGCCAGAGGGGCAGGTCGGGGGGGCCGGGGTGAGCGCTCAGCCAGTGAGGAGGAGCCCGCGGGCGAGGAGCGCGTGGCGGAGGGCGTGGTGGAGTTGCTCGGCAACGGTTCGGCGTTCATGCGCGTGCACCCACCGGAGGCCTCGGACGAGGATGTCTACATCTCCGCCGCGCAGGTACGTCGCTGTGAGCTCGTCTCCGGCGATCGCGTCAGCGGTCCGCTGCGCACGCCCAGGCGCTCGGAGCGTTACTCCTCGCTGATCCGCGTGGAGACGATCAACGGCGCCCCCGCGGGCGAGGTCTCCGAGGGCGCTCGCTACGACGAGCGTCCGGTCGCCTACCCCACCGAGCGCCTCGCCCTCGACGGGGGCGACGCGACGCTCGAGGCGATCCAGTGGTTGACGCCGTTCGGCCGCGGCTCGCGCGTGCTCATCACGGGCCCCGCCCGCGCCGGCAAGACCGAGATCCTCGGGCGCCTGCTCGGCGCGCTCTCAGGCCGCGAGAACCTGGAGGTCACGCTGCTGCTCGCGGGCGTGCGCCCGGAGGAGGTCGCCGAGTGGGGTGAGGGTCCGGTCGCGCCCGCGACCACGCTCAGCTTCGCCGCCTCCGCCGACGCCCAGGGTCAGGCGGTCGAACGGGCGATCGAGACCGCCAAGCGTACGGCCGCGCGCGGTGGGGACGCGCTCGTGCTGATCGACACGCTCGACGGGCTGCACCCGCATGCGGCGCGGAAGGTGCTCGCCGCCGCGCGCAACCTCACTGACGGCGGCTCGCTGACGATCGTCGCGACCGCCACGCGCCCGTATGGCGGGGAGACGACCGTGATCGCACTCGACCCGTCACTGGCCGATGCCGGCGGGCCACCGCTGGATCTCACCGCGAGCGGGACGGTGCGCGCGGAGCGACTCGTGGGCGATGAGGGCGCGGCGGCGATCGCCAAGGCCCGCGCGAGCGCGCTGGAGTCCTCGGGCTAGCTAGCGCGGTTGTAAGCGACGCGGTCCCAGGAGGGCTCGCGCGCGAGCTCGATCGGCTCGTGGTCGCGCGCGGGCTGCACGTACGTGAACCCGCCCGTGGCTTCGTCGAAGGCGATGCCCAGCTCGCCCTCGTTCACGCGCTGATCGAGCCATGCGCCCCTGAAGACGAGCCGGCGCAGCCAGTGCACGAGCGAGCGCTCGGCCGGTCCGACGAGTTCGGGCCAGCAGTCGTTGACGTGCTCGCCGAGCGCCGAGGCGGGGTCGTAGACCTCGCCGTTGACCGCCAGATTGACGAGGTCTTCGAGCTCGTCCTCGCCGAGGCGTCCGCCGACGAACCCGAGCTTCAGCGCCGCCTGCTCGCAGCGCTCGGAGAAGTCCTCTTCGTTGAATGTGAAGCGCAACTCCCCGTATTCGAGGACGAAGTCCTCACCCGAGTCGTAGTTGCCGCGGCGCGATGATGTCTGTTCCATGAGAGATCGGCCGGGAGGTCGTTGGGGCCCCGGGTCGTCGGGATCATATGCTGCGTTCCTGCTCGGGCCGAGGCGATGAATGGGATTTTGCAGTTCGGACGGCGCATGCGCCGACGGCGGGGCCGCACATGTGCGGCCCCGAACCATGCCGCATGCGGCATGGTTACGGATGGCGCATGCGCCATCCGACGAGGCAGTGCATGCACTGCCTCGGACCTGGCCGCTTGCGGCCAGGTCGACCCCATCAGCTTTCAAAAGCATGTGGCGTGGCCCTCCCGGATACGCTGCGCTGAATGGCACGCCTGACCGAGCGAGGACTGCGGCGATCCGTCGGCGTTTCCGGCCTGTTCGCCACCGCCTACGGCAACGTCGGCTCCTCGATCTATTACGCGCTCGGGCTCGTCGCCTACTACGCGCTCGGGCTTACCCCGGTCGTGTTCATGTTCGCGGGCGGGCTGTTCGTACTCACGGCCAAGACGTATGCCGAGGGCGCCTCGATGTTTCCCGAGGCCGGCGGCTCCTCCTCGTTCGCGCGTCATGCCTTCAACGACGTTGTCTCGTTCTTCGCCGGCTGGGCGCTGAGCCTCGACTACATCATCACGATCGCCATCTCGGCGTTCTTCGTGCCCCACTACCTGGGGGCGTTCTTCCCGAGCCTCACGCACAACCCGGGCGACATCATTGGCGGGCTGATCACGATCGTGCTGCTCGCCGCGCTCAACATTCGCGGCCTGGGGGAGTCGGCCAAACTCAACCTGTTCCTCGCCGTCGCCGACCTCTGCACGCAGGTGCTGCTCGTCGGGCTCGGCGCCGTGCTCGTGCTCAATCCCTCGCTGCTCGTCGACCAGGTCCACCTCGGCACGGCTCCCACCTGGCACAACCTGATCTTCGCGCTGTCGGTGGCGATGGTCGCCTACACCGGCATCGAGACCGTCTCGAACATGGCCGAGGAGGCGAAGGACCCCGGTCACGACGTACCGAAGGCGGTCAACCTCGTGCTGATCGCCGTGCTCGGCGTCTACGCCGGCATCTCCGTCGTCGCACTGTCCGCGCTGCCGGTCGTGCATACCGTCCACGGTTACGCCACCGAACTGGGCACGACCTACGAAAACGACCCCGTGCTCGGCATCGTCAGGCACCTGGGCCTGCACGGCACGGTGCTGAAACTCGCCCAGGACTACGTCGGCGTGCTCGCCGCCACGATCCTCTTCATCGCCACCAACGCCGGGCTGATCGGCATCTCGCGATTGTCGTGGTCGCTGGCCGAGCACCGCCAGCTGCCGAGCATCTTCTCGCAGCTGCACCCCAAGTTCCGCACCCCGTGGTTCACGATCGTGTTCTTCTCGATCATCGCCGCGCTCTTGATCCTGCCGGGCGAAACGAAACTGCTCGGCAACCTCTACTCGTTCGGGGCGATGCTCTCCTTCACGACCGCCCACGTCGCGGTCGTCGCGCTGCGCGTGAAGGAGCCCGACCGCGAACGCCCCTACCGGATGCCCTGGAACGTGCGCATCCGCGGCGCGGACATCCCGATGACCGCCGTGATCGGCGCGATCGGCACGTTTGGCGCGTGGTGTGCGGTCGTCGCGCTGCACACCGAGGCGCGCACGATCGGCATCCCCTGGATGCTCGCGGGGATGGCCGGCTACTTCTACTACCGCCACCGCCAGGGCCTCGACCCCTACAAGAGCTACCGCATCGCCCGCGAGGAGCGCCCGCCGGACTTTCACGAGCTCGACTACCGCACCGCGCTCGTGCCGATCTTCGGCTCGGACGTCTCTGCCTCGGCGCTGTCCTCCGCGGCCAAGCTGATCGGCGAAGACGGCGTCGTCTACGCGATCTTCGTGCTGCCCGTCCCCAGCCAGCTCTCCCTGGACTCGGGCCTTGAGGAGGAGGAGGCGCAGGGGCGCTCGGCGCTTGAGTCCGCGCGCATCAAGGCGCGGCGCGCGGGCATCAAGATCCACACCGGCCTGATCCGCACGCGCAACCCCGGCTCGGCGCTCGTTGACGAAGCGATCCGGGTCGGCTCGGACGTGATCTACTGGTCGACGCTCCACGCCCCCGCGGGCGAGCAGCGGATCGGCCCGACCGCGGCCTATCTGCTCGCCAAGCGCCCCTGTCGTGTGATCATCGAGACCCAGAACCGGCCCGCGCGCGCCAAGCCCGAGCCCGAACCCGCGCCAGCGTAAGCAGGGGAGGGGTCCTCAGCCCGCGCTGGTGGGCTGCAGCAGCCCCAGCACGAAGCGCAGCCGTTCCATGCCCCCGCCGAGGCTCTTGCCTCCGCCCGCCAGTGTCGTCGCGTTGCGCAGGTAGGGCACGAACTTGGAGATCGTCGGGTCTTCGCCGAGGCCGACGCCTTCGAGCAGGCTCAGCAGCGTCGCGAAGTTGACCTGAAGGCTCGGCTTGATCCCTTCCCCGAGCGCGCTCTGCGCGGCGGTGTAGGCGGCCGAGCCGGACATCGTGCTCGACGGGTTCAACGCGCCCGTGATCGAGGATTCGCCGAGGCCCATCACGAACTTCGCCTGCCCGCTCGCCGAGCGCCCATCGGCGATCACGAGCGTCACCGGCAGTCCCTGCACCTTCGCTTCGATCGCCGCTTCGGTCCCCGGAATCGTCGCGGGGCTGGCTTCGGCGCCCGCTTCGTTCAGGGCGCTCGCGAGCTTGCCGACGGCCGCGCGCGAGGCCGTCGGGTTCGTGGAGTCGATCACCGCCGCGGCCTTCAGTTCGAGGATCGTCGTCCCGCTCGCGAACACGCCCACGTCACCCATCCAGCTGGTGAAGTCACGCCGGGCCTGCGCCGTGTTCGCGCTCAACGCCTTCAGCGGCGTAAGGATCCCTTCGAGGATGCCCGAGATGCTCAGCGTCACCTGCGCGGAGGACGGCGCCAGTGGCCCTGCGCCTGATCCGGAAGTGAGCGTGCTCACCAGTGACAGGAGGTTGTGTAGCCCGCTCAGTCCGCTGCCGAGCGAGCCGCCGACGTTGCCCAGGCCGGCGGCCAGCCACGATTCGCCCGGTAGTTCGCCGAGCGCGCCGGCGCCCGTCGCGAGCGCGCCGACGAGGCCGCCGCTTGACTTGGCGGCGCCCGCGGGCGCCGGACCGATGTCGGCGTCGATCGCAAGCGTCTTCGCGGAGGGCACGAGCGAGACGTTCAACGGGCGCGTCCCTCCGAGCGCGGTGAGCAGCGCCGGCAGCGACTGCGCGCCTTCTGAGCCGCCGCTCGCCGCCTTCGCGATGTGAGCCTTCGTCAGCGCTCCCGGGTTCGCGTACACGTGCCCCAGCGCGCCGGACGGCGCGACCGACTGCAGCTGTGAGTAGGTCCCGTTGCCCTTCAGCGAGGACCCGCTCTGGGTCGTGTCGATGACCGCGCGCACGCCCGACGCCGAGCCGAGCACGACGAGCTTGTCGATCACCGCGAACGCGTCCCCGCTCGCGGTGGCCTGGTAGGAGACGCCCTTGTAGCTGGTCGTCTGCGCGCCCGCGTGCGCGGCCTGCGTGGAGACGAACTTTTCGGCCTTCGTCAGATCGCTCGTGTCGAGCACGATCGCGCCCTGTCCCCCTTCGTTCGCCGCGAACGGCCACTGCGTGCCCGAGCCTCCACCGATCAGTCCCTGTTGGAGCAACCCCGTCAAGCCTTCGGTCGATCCGAGCGCCGTAAAGAACAGCCCCGCGTTTTCGCCCAGCCACGGCGCGACGTCGCGGCTGAAGTCAAGCGTGGGGGAACCAGGCGTCTGCAGCACGCTCAGCAGGCGGGTGTAGGGGTTCTTCTGGCCCGTCAGCGTATGCCCGGCCGCGAGCGCTTCGTTCTTGAGAGCGCCGTCCGGGCGCACGACCGCGCCGATATACACGGGCGCGTAAGACGGGACGACCCCGGCGGGATCGGCTTTCGTGCCGGTCGAGGAGCTGGAGCCACACCCCGCGAGCGCGCCGGCGAGCGCGACGAGCAGGACGGCGAGCGCGGTGAGCGCGCGACCCGCGGCGCGACCCCGTTTGTCTGCCCGCTCTCGTTCCCGTCGCTGCCCCAGCTCGACCCGCATCAGCCGATCGTATCCGCAACGCACGATGCACCCACCCGGTTTGCACGCCGGATTGCACGAATCGGGCGGCTCGGCGGTCTCGCGGGCGGGCGCCGAACCCGGTGGAAAAGCGGCGTGAGGAAAGGCTTTTCGCCGATTTCGACGGTCCTGGGGCAGGGTTGTGGGAAAAAATGTGCAATTAGGGTTGCGTTGTGGGGGAAAGTGGGGTAACTTGCCGGAAGCGAGCCGAGGTGGAGGGGCTCCTCCCACTCCTCCACCCCGGCTCGGTAATCACCCCGACGAGCAGCCCTCTTCCGACCAGCACAAGAAGTCCTCTCCCTCATGGTCCACTTCCGCGGCACCTTCGACCACACGCTCGACGCCAAGAACCGCCTCACGGTCCCGGCTCGCTATCGCGCCGCGCTCTCGGAGGGAGTCGTGCTGGCGATGCCCGTCGACCTGAAGCCCTGCGTGGGCGTGTGGCGTCCGGAGGAGTACGAGCGCTACACCCAGCGCGCGCTCGCCGAGCTTCCTCCCCTGTCTTCGCGCCTGACCGAGCTGGAGCGCTTCTTCTACGGCAGCTCCCACGACGCCGACCTCGACGCCGCCGGGCGGATCATGGTGCCCTCGTTTTTGGGCGAGCACGCGGGCCTGACGAAGGAGGTCGTCGTCGTCGGCGTCGGCGATCGCCTGGAGCTGTGGGATCGCGGCGCCTGGAACGACCATCGACCCACCCTCCTGGGGGGCGTCGCGGAGATCACCGCCCGTGTTGACGAGTGAGATCACGAGCCCCTGAACCCACCGCCTATCGTGATGCCCACCCTAACCCTTGACAAGATGACCACCTCGACGCACATCCCGGTGCTCGCCGGCGAGCTGATCGACCTGCTCGACCCGCGGCCCGGGCAGACCGCGATCGACTGCACCTTCGGCGGCGGCGGCCACGCGCAGCTGATCGCCGAGCGCCTCGGCTCCGAGGGCACGCTGATCGCGATCGACCGTGACCCCCACGCGCGCGAGCGCTTCGAGGAACTCGCCGGCGAGGTCGCCTGCACGGTGCGCTTCATCCGCGCCGGCTACGCGCAGGCGCTGGCGGAGTTGGCGCAGGAGGGCGTGCGCGCTGATGCCGTCTACTTCGACTTGGGGATGTCTTCGATGCAGGTCGACGCGCGCGAGCGCGGGTTCTCCTACTCATTCCAGGCGCCGCTCGACATGCGCATGGACCCCGACCAGGAGCTCACCGCGCGCGAGGTAGTCGCCAGCTGGGACGAGCGTCAGCTGGCCCGCGCGCTGCGCGACTTCGGCGAGGAGCGCCACGCCGCCGCGATCGCCCGCGCGATCGTGCGCCGCCGCGAGCAGTCGCCGATCGACACCACCCAGAATCTGGTCGAGACGATCGTCGCCGCGATCCCCGTGCCCGCGCGTTTCGCCGGCGGCCACCCCGCCAAGCGCTCCTTCCAGGCGCTGCGCATCGCCGTCAACGACGAGCTGCAGCAGCTGGACGAGGCATTGCCGCTCGCGTGGGATCTTTTGCGCGACGGCGGCGTGCTCGCCGGAATCTCCTTCCACTCGCTCGAGGACCGCCGCGTCAAGCGCTTCATGGCCGCCCGCGCGCAGGGCTGCATCTGCCCGCCCGACCTGCCCGTCTGCGGGTGCGGACGTACGCCCGAGGCCACCTTGCTGACGCGCCGCTCGATCGTGCCCTCCGCCGGGGAGATCGCCTCCAACCCGCGTTCCTCCTCCGCGCGCCTGCGCGCCGCCCGCAAGCTGGGGGGCGACGTATCGTCGGCGTCAGCGTCCTCTTCCTCGCCCGCGCCCGAGCAGGCGCCCGGCGACCCGTTCCCGAAGTCCTCCGCGCGACGCGCCGCGCGCAGGCGCGGCGAGCACGGGGGCAGGCGATGACCCCGCCGCCCGGAGCGGCCGCCGCTACGGCTGCTCCTGCGATCCACCCCCGCCGCGCGCCGCTGGCGCCCGCCCCACGCCCACGCCGCCCCCGGCGCGTATCGGGCCCCGCCAAGTCTTCTCCCGCGCCCGCGCGCCGCGCCGCGCCGTCGCGCAACCCGGCGACGGTCATCACCACGCACCCCCTGTTCGATCGCCTGATTCACGGGCGCGCGTGGATCGGGCTCGTCACCTTCGCGCTGATCGGGATCGTCACGATGCAGCTCGGTCTGTTGAAGCTGAACGCCGGCATCGGGCGCGCGCTCGAGCACGAGGGCGCGCTGCAGCGCGAAAACTCCGCCCTCAGCGTCGAAAACTCCGAAGTCGCCGCCGGCGACACCGTCGAGCTGCAGGCCGCGCACATGGGCATGCAGCTCGTCCCCGCCGGATCACTTAAGTTCCTCTCCGCGCAGGGGTCCCAGTCGCAGATCGGCAAGGCCGTCGCCGCGCTGAGCGCACGGGCCAGCGTTACCGCCACCGCTTCGACGTCGAGCGAAGCCTCGTCGTCGTCCGAATCCGAAGCGTCCTCCTCATCGGCCACCGGCGAAAGCGAAGCGAGCAGCTCCACGGGCACGAGCGGCGGCGAAGAAACCTCCTCCAACACGGCCTCTTCGGAAACGAGTCAGACGAGCACGAGCGCATCGAGCGAAGCGCCCGCGAGCAGCGAACACACGACGAGCGGGGCCGAAAGCGGCGCGAGCGAAGTAGCCGCCTCCACACCCGCACCGAGCGGCGAATCCGGCGGCGCATCGGCGACCCCGGGGGGTTAGCCGGTGGCCACCGTCCAGCACCGGATTGGGGTCATCTTCGCGCTGTTCTTCCTACTGCTCGCGCTCGCCGCCGCGCGTACCCTGTATTTGGGGACGGTGCGCGCGGGAACGCTGCGCAAAGCCGCCCAGACCCAGCAGCTCACCAACGAAACGCTGCCCGCTCAGCGCGGCACGATCGTCGACCGCAACGGCGTCGACCTCGCCGTTTCCGAGCCCGCGCAGGACATCGCGGCCGACCCCTACCTCGTCAAGGACCCGCTGCAGGCCGCGCAAAAACTCGCGCCGCCGCTCGGCCAGCCCCAGGCGCAGATCCTGGCGAAGCTCAGCGAACGCCGTGGCTTCGTCTACCTCGCGCGCGCGCTCCCGGCCCGCCAGGCGCGCGCGGTGAGCGCTTTGAAGCTCGAAGGTATCTCCGGCACGCCGGTGATGCGCCGCGTGTACCCGCGCGGGACGCTCGCCGCGCAGGTGCTCGGGTTCGTCGGCACCGAAGGCAAGGGCCTGTCGGGGCTCGAGTATTCGCAGGCGACCCTGCTCAAGGGCACGGCGGGGGAGCGGCATACGATCAGCGACGCGCGCGGCCAGCCGATCTCGATCGCCAACGTGCACACCGAGAAACCGGGCGCCACGCTCACCCTCACGCTCGACGCCAACATCCAGCAGCGCGCCGAAGACGTGCTCGGCGCGGTGGGACGTGTGTTCGCCCCCAAAGACGCCACGGCGATAGTCATCAACCCTCGCACCGGCGCGCTGCTCGCGGTCGCCAACTGGCCGCAGGTGAATGCCGACGACCCCGCGGCCTCCTCCCAGGCGGCACTTGAGGACAGAGCGGTCGGCTTCGCCTACGAACCGGGCTCCACCTTCAAGGCGTTCACCGTCTCCGGCGCGCTGCAGCAGGGCCTGATCACCCCCACCAGCGGCTTCAACGTCCCCGACCAGATTCAGGTCGCCGACCGCACGATCCACGACGACACCGAACACGGCGACGAGACTCTCTCGACCGCCGAAATCCTCGCCCAATCCAGCAACGTCGGCGCGATCCAGATCGGCAAACTGGAGGGCGCCTCCAACTTCAACACCTGGGTCCACCGCTTCGGCTTCGGCGCCCCCACGGGCGTCGAACTCCCGGGTGAGGAACAGGGCGTCACCTTGCCTCTCTCCAAATACTCCGGCTCCTCAATGGGCAACCTCCCGATCGGCCAGGGCGAGCTAGTGACGCCGATGCAGATGGTCGCCGCCTACTCCGCCATCGCCAACGGCGGCATCCTGCGCCGCCCCCACATCATCGGCGCGGTCAACGGCCGCCTGCGCCGGACTCCGTACGGGCACCGCGTGATCTCCGCCACAACCGCCGCGCAGCTGCGCACGATGCTGGAGGGTGTGCTTGCGCCCGGTGGCACCGCCCACGAGGTCTCGGTCCCCGGCTACCAGCTCGCGGGCAAGACGGGCACCGCGAGCAAGATCGATCCGGCCACGGGCGAATACTCAAAAAGCGCCTACGTGGCCTCGTTCGTGGGCTTCGCGCCCGCGTCCGACCCGAAGCTGCTGTGCGCGGTGATAGTGGACGAACCCCAGTCCGGCTCGATCTTTGGCGGCACCGTCGCCGCGCCGGCGTTTGGCCAGATCATGAGCTTCGCATTGCCGTATTTGCGTATACCGCCTGGGTAATGGTGGCCGACTCGTCGAGTCCAGACTGGGCTTGCGGGTAATCAGCTACGCAACCGCTTCGTATGGCGACAAGCGGCTTGTGGCTTGCTGGCATATGGGTCTGTCGAGTAGAGGTTTGCCCACGTGGACGGCCGGTCGGCGACCGGCTACGGGGATAAGCTGCAATCCAGGCAGCTGCTGGGAAGTCCCTCGTTTTGGCGTTCGAGTTGCTCCCTAGAGGTCCCCGAACCAAGGGGGGACTTGACATTTGTTTCCACTGCGGCTATGTTGTTCCAGGCCGGTGGAGTTCTGAGCCACTGGGCGTACATAGATCGGGTTCGGGTCCACCTATCTTGGGGGACCCGGGTAGAGCATTAGAGGTTTCCCTTTGGAGAGGGTGCCTGAATCGCTTCGATGAGGGAGCTGTTTTCGCGTGGGTCAATTGGGGACATACGTGGTGGGGGTTGCCGCATGCCAAAAACGGTCATGCCCGCCAATCAACGGATCGGCGGCGTGATGTCATCGCGCGCACCCACACGTCCACGCGGACGTGTGAAAACGTCGGCCCGCCCGCGCACCGCTCCCGAAGCGCCGCGCGCACGGGTGGTGGAGATCCAGCGCGCGCGGATGCTCGGCGCCGCCCTGAACGTCGTGGACGAGCTGGGCTACCCGAGCGCCACGGTCGCGCACGTGACCTCCCGCGCGGGTGTTTCTCGGCGCACCTTCTATGACGTTTTCGACAATCGCGAGGACTGCCTGCTCGCGGCGCTGGAGAGCGTCGTGGAGCGGATCGACGATGAGCTATCCGCTCTGAACTTCGACGCGCTTTCCTGGCGCGAGGGTGTACGCGCTGGATTGTGGACGATCCTCTCCTTCTTCGACCGCGAGCCCGTGCTCGCGCGGGTTTGCGTGGTGCAGGCGCTGCGCGGCGGACCGCGCGTGCTGGAGCGTCGCGAGCAGGTGCTCGCAGGGCTCGCACACGCCGTCGATGAGGGCCGCGAGGAGAACGACAAAGGCCGGGCCTGCCCTTCGCTGATGGCCGATGGTCTCGTCGGCGCGGCGTTCGGGATCGTCTACGGGCGGCTGCTCAGAGATGAGCGCGCACCGCTCACCGACCTGTTTGGGGAATTGATGGGAATGATCGTGCTTCCGTACCTCGGGCCGGCGATCGCACGCAACGAGCAGACGCGCGCGATGCCCGCCTCTTCAGGACCGAGCGCGCCGGGTGTGAATGAGGGGTATGACCGCGATCCCCTCGTGGATTTGCCGATGCGCTTGACGTATCGCACGGCGCGGGTGCTCGAAGTCCTCGTGACCTGTCCCAATGCCTCCAACCGCGTTGTGGGTGAGCGCTCGGGAGTGTCGGATCAGGGCCAGATTTCGCGGTTGTTGGCGCGCTTGGAGCGGCTCGGCCTTGCGCAGAACACGGGGGCGGGCCATATCCGTGGTGAGGCTAATGCTTGGACGCTCACCGCGACCGGTAGACGTGTCGCGCAGAGCATCGGCGCTCATGTCGGTGGAGAAACAGCGGTGGGACAGACTCCAGATTTGGCCGGTGTCGCACCAGTCCGCGAGCACGCCCGGTCACAGCACGAGCAGGGGGGTCGCTGAGAATGTCCGCGCGCACGTGCTCAAACACTTGTTCTTTTTCTTGCCACGGGCCATATGCCCGCGGCGGTCTTGTCACACCCGCGGTCCCGCGGGTTTTGTGTGGATCGCGTCTCTAGGAGGGGATCGTCTTGATGCTACGTCGTGTTCTGATCGTGCTTGTGACGCCGGTGTTGTTGGGGTTGCTACCAGGCGGGGCGTCCGCCGCGCCATGCCCTAACGAAACATTGCGCACCGGATCATCCGCCAACCTCCCCGACTGCCGCGCCTACGAGCTCGTCACGCCAGCCAATTCGGGCGGCCGCAAGATCTGGCCGGGCCTCTCTGCAGATGACAAACGTGGACCGCTCTTTGCCACGGAACTCGGCTCGAGCGATGGTGACAGCCTGCTCTTCGGCGACAACGGCGACCCGCTCGCCGAACCGTCCGGGAGCAACGGGACCCGTGAGGACTACCAGGCCGTGAGAACCACCTCCGGCTGGCGCACCGTCCGGCTGCTGACGCCCTCGCGCGAACAGATCGGCGAAACGGCGATTGCGCTCGGCGGTGTGTCCGACGCTCATGAATTCACGTCCATGATACTCAACCCCGCCAGACCCGGGGAAGAAGGGTCGCTCAGCGATGTCGCGAAGGTATCGAACTACCTGCAGGGTCCCGACGGCTCTTTTGCACTGGTTGGGGTTGGCAGTCTCGGGGTCGAACGGGAAAGCGAAGCGAGGTGGATCAGTCCGGATGGGAGCCATGTCATTTTCGTCACCGGCGGTCAGCGCGCTTTCTCGGGAGCGGAAATGAAGCAACTTGAGCCGAACGCTCCGGCTACTGGTACCCAGGCGATTTATGATCGGAGTGCTCTTGGTGGTCCGACGCGGGTGGTGTCGCTTTTGCCGGGCGATGTGACGCCCACCGGTGGGGAGAACGATGGGAGGGCGACATATTTGGGGGCTTCTGAGGATGGTTCCGCGGTTGCGTTCAAGATCGGTAACGGTGGCGGAACCTATGTGCGTTTGGATGATTCCGTGACCGTTGCGGTTCCGGACGTGAGTCCGCAGACGTTCGCTGGGCTCAGCAGTACGGGTGATCGGTTGACGTTCGTTGAAGGTGGTGACATCTTCTCCTATGACACGCAGACCGAAGAGTTGCAGCGCGCGAGCAGTGTCGGCGACGCTGAAGTGGTCAACGTCTGCGCGGACGGGTCGCATGTCTACTTCATCTCACACTCACAGATCGCGGGAGCAGGGAAAGCAGGAGAACCAAACCTTTACGTCTGGGACGCCGCGAGCGAAGAAACACGGTTCATCGCGACGGTTTCCCCAGGAGACGTAGGCTCTCTGACCAACTGGACCACACAGGTCTTCGAGGTCGAAAACCCTGGTGATGCGGGTCCTGGTTCGAACGCTTCACGGACGAATCCCGATGGTTCGGTGATCGCGTTTGAGTCGGCTGCCGAACTGACCGGATATGCAAACGCCGGGCACCGGGAGATCTATCGTTACGACACGCGGGATCACAGTCTTGTGTGTGTATCGTGTAACCCGAGCGGCGCCCCGGCTACCGGCGACGCGCGCTTTGAGTCCATCGGCCCCTTTGGATTGAGCAGCGAGGTTGTGGTTCACAACCTTAGCGATGACGGCGAGCGGGTCGTCTTCGAAACCGAAGAAGCGCTGGTTTCCCAAGACGTGGACGGGATCACCGATATCTACGAGTGGACCGGGGGCGCCGTGCCGAGTGTCGCCCTCATCACCTCCGGCCAGACGTCGCGCTATATCGGCGGAGAAGAACAGGAACCGAACGTGCTGACAGCGGTCACGCCCGACGGGGGGGACGTGTTCTTCATTACAGAGGATGCGTTGGCTTCAGGGGCGCCGACCGGCGGGGCGAGCGGTGTCTATGACGCCCGCGTCGGCGGCGGCTTCGCGGCGGCGCCGAACACGCCGTGCAGCGGTGAAGCATGCCAGCCGGCAAGCATCGCGCCCACGCTGGGCGAGGAGGCCGCGAGCTCCATGTACACCGGCCCCGGCAACGTGCCGGCGGAGAAGGCGCCGGCGAAGAAGAAGGCGCCGGCGAAGAAGAAGGCGCAGGGGAAACGTCCTCATAAGCACCGCAAGCACAAGCAAGGCAAGCGCCAGGGCGGTAAGGCCGGGCGAGCGCACCGATCGATGGGAGGCGGCCGATGACGTACATTTCGAGCAAGCTAAGGCTAATCGTCCTTGCGCTGGTCGCTGCGGCCCTCGCGTGTGCGGGTCTCGGCGCGGGCGTCGCGAGCGCGGGTGGTTTCAATGAATATGGCATCGAATCGTTCGTAGCCAAAGAGTCGACCTCCCGGGCGGGGATGCATCCAGACTTTACGACCAAGCTGGTCTTCAATCACACCACCGAAGAAGAAATCATGTACGCGAAGGGGCTGACCGAAACCGTATCGGTCACGCTTCCTCCTGGCCTGATCGGGGATCCCGGGAACATGCCGCTGTGCTCCACCGGGGACTTCCAGCACCAGAACTGTCCGCTGGATTCGCAGGTTGGCATGGTCAGGCTCCGTCTGAATGAATCGCCGGAGGAATTCCCTCCTAGCATAGCTCCTGAAGAATGGCCGCCCGTCATTCAGCCGCTCTACGTCCTGCAGCCGCCGAATCATGAAATGCCTGCTCGCCTGGGTTTCTGGGGAGGGCCGGTACTCCCGGTGTTCCTCGACGTCTCGGTGCGCACCGGGGGGGACTATGGCGTCACCGCCACCGCGCGTGCGCTGCCCGCGGCCGAACGTATCGTGTCGGCGACGACCGAAATCTGGGGCGAACCCGCCAACCCGGTCCACAATCCGCAGCGCATGAAGATAATCGAAGCCGAACATTGCACCGAATTGGGGGAACCCGGTATCGCTTGTCTTGCGCCGGGCAAGGAACGGCCGAGTGGGCTTTCGCCGTCGCTGCCGTTCATGTCGAATCCGGTTGGCTGCGGCAGCCTACAACTGGAAGCGACCGCGAAGAGTTATAACCTCCCGGGAATCTTTCGTCAGGACGCTTTGATGAGTCCGATCACGGGTTGTGGGTCGGTGTTGTTTCAGCCGAGTTTGACGGTGGTGCCGTCGAGTCGTGTTGCGGGTGCGCCGACGGGGTTGAGCGCGGTGTTGAGGATCCCGCAGACGAATGATGTGAACTTGCCGGCGAGTTCGCCGTTGAAGGACGCGAAGGTGACGTTGCCGGAAGGGATGACGATCTCCTCGGCTGCGGCGGATGGGCTTGAAGGGTGTTCGGCAGCGCAGGCTGGTTATGCGCCACCAGTGTCGATCCAAGCAGAAGAAGCGAGCCCGCCGATGGACGCTAAATGTCCGGAAGGCGCGAAGATCGGTTTGGCGACGATCGTGTCGCCTGATCTGGCGCAGCCGTTGCATGGTGGGATTTATCAGCGTGCTCAGGGTGAAGCTCCGTATTTGAATGCGGGGGAACCGGGGCAGTTGTTGGGTATCTGGCTCGTGGTGGATGAATTGGGGTTGCATATCAAGATTCCGGGTGTGATCCAGGCGGACCCGACGACGGGACGGTTGACTACGACGTTCTCGAATACGCCGCAGGTTCCGGTCGAAGAAATCGACTTGGAGTTCAAGAGCGGACCGCGAGCGCCGTTGCGTAATCCGGAGGCGTGCGGGGAATACAAGACCGAATATGAATTGACGCCGTGGTCGGGGAATCCGCCGGTGAGGGGTCAGGCCGTGATGAGTATCACTGAAGGGTGTGGTGCGCCGGGGTTCGCGCCGACGCTCTCGGCTGGGACGACGAGTCCCGTGGCGGGTGGGTTCTCGCCGTTTCAGTTCACGCTGCAGCAGGCCTCAGGTGAACAGAACCTGAGTCAGTTGGAAGCAACCCTGCCCCCGGGTTTGGTAGCGAAGCTTGCGGGTGTCCCGTTGTGTTCCGAACCGCAGGCCGCGAGCGGGGAATGCCCGGCTGGGTCGCAGATTGGGTCTGTGTTGGCGGCCACTGGTCCTGGCACTAGTCCGTTGTGGTTGCCGCAGCCGGGTAAGAGCCCAACGGCGGTGTATTTGGGTGGTCCGTATGAGGGCGCACCGTTGAGTTTGATCGTGAAGACTCCTGCTCAGGCCGGCCCGTTTGATCTGGGGAACGTGATCGTCAGGGCGACGATACGGATCGATCCGAACACCGCACAGGTCAGCGTCAAGACCGATCCGGTGCCGCAGATCATTCAGGGCATCCCGATCCAGTACCGCACGATCCAGGTCCTCTTGGACAAGTCCGGGTTCGTGCTCAACCCCACCAATTGCGAACCGATGAGCGTCAACGCTACCGTAACGTCGGTCAAGGGCGCTGTGGCTGCGTTGTCGAACCGGTTCCAGGTCGGTGATTGTGCGAGCCTCCCGTTCAAACCAGCAATGGTCATCAGCACCCAGGGCAAAACAAGCAAAGCCAACGGCGCGAGCCTCACCGTCAAACTAGTCCAGAAACCCGGTGAAGCAAACATCCACAAGGTTGATCTCACGCTCCCGAAGGCACTGCCGGCACGCTTGACGACGCTTCAGAAAGCGTGCACGGAAACACAGTTCGCGACCAACCCCGCAGGCTGCCCTCCGGGATCGTTCATCGGGACAGCAAAGGCCTTCACGCCGATCCTGAGCGTCCCGTTGACGGGTCCGGCGATCCTGGTCTCCCACGGTGGCGCGGCGTTCCCGGATGTCGTGTTCCTGCTGCAAGCAAACGAACGCGGAGCGGACATCCGCATCGACCTAGACGGCAAGACGGAGATCAAGAAGGGCATCACCTACTCCCGTTTTGAAACGGTCCCCGACGCCCCGATCTCCAGCTTCGAAACGAACCTCCCCCAAGGCCCACACTCCGTCCTAGCAGCAAACGCGAACCTCTGCACCACCAAACCCACGACACCCACCCAGCTCACCGGACAGAACGGCACGACGATCAACCAGAACACGAAGGTCACCGTCACCGGTTGTCCCAAGACCAAGACCCTCACCCGCGCACAAAAACTCGCACTCGCACTAAAAACCTGCCACAAGAAGCCCAAAGGCGCCAAACGTGCCAGTTGTGAACGTCAGGCACGCAAGAAATACGCGCCCATCAAAAAGAAGGCCAAGAAGAAGTAGCCGCGACTACCAGACGACGGGCACGTCATATGGGGGGAAGGCGCGGTCGCCGGTGACGATCGCGCAGCCCTCAAGCTGTGCCTGGGCGATCAGCAGTCGGTCGAAGGGGTCGCGGTGATGGAAGGGCAGCTCACCGGTGGCGAGGGCGTGTCGAGGGGTGATTGGCAAAAGCTCGGCGCCGACTTTGTCGGCGCGCTCGATCAGGTCGCCCGGCGCGTCCAGCTTGCCGATCGAGCGCTTGATCGCGATCTCCCAGATGTTGACGGCGCTGCCGACTACGCTCGCGCCGGGCTTCTCGATGGCGGTTTGGGCGCCGGACGATAGCTCATAGTCGCCGGAGAGGAACGCCAGCAGGGCGTGTGTGTCCAGCAGGAGCCTCACTCGTCGTCGATCATGCCGAACGCGCGTTGAAGATCCTCGGGCAGCTCGTCGAAGTCATCGGCGATCCTGACCTTGCCCTTCCAGATGCCCTTGAGCGCCAGCAGGCCGCGCGGCTCCTCATAGGGGACAATCTTCGCGACCGGGCGCCCCGAGCGTTCCACGATCACGTCCTCGCCCCGGCGGGCCTGCTCGACCAGGCGCGAGAGTTGAGTCTTGGCCTCATGCATTCCCACACGTGTCATGACAAGGACGATCATAGTAGACTTAGTCCGGCTTAGCTAAGTCCGGATTTGCGTTCCGGTATGCGCTACGTCCCTCTCGCGGCGCCGGCGGCTGCGGTGACCGGCGCCAACAACGATCTCGGTGGGGCCGGCTATGGGTCACCCCTCAAAGCCCGCCCCCGCGAACCCCCTGCAAATACGCTCGCAACCGTGGTAGGAGCCAAAGGGCGTCCGCTAGACTGCGCCGCGGGCAAGCGCCGGCCGCCGGACACGCTCTCCGCATCGGAGAGAGACCCCGAAATCCGCGCCCCAGAGCCGAATTCGCGCCTGAGCGCGGACGGACGCGCCCCACACCCTGACCAATGAGCATCTTCACTTACCTGACAGGCTTCGGCGGCCGCGACATGGCGGTCGATCTGGGAACCGCGAACACGCTCGTGTACGTGCGTGGGCGCGGGATCGTGCTGTCCGAGCCGAGCGTCGTGGCGATCGACTCGCGCACCGGGGAAGTGCACGCGGTTGGGATCGAGGCCAAGCGCATGCTCGGGCGCACGCCGGGGACGATCCAGGCGATCCGTCCGCTCAAGGACGGCGTGATCGCCGACTTCGACGTGACCGAGGAGATGCTCCGTCACTTCATCCAGAAGGTCCATCAGAATCGCTGGGCGCACCCGCGCGTGGTCGTTTGCGTGCCCTCCGGGGTTACGGGCGTGGAGAAGCGCGCGGTCGAGGAGGCCTGTCTATCCGCAGGCGCGCGCACCGCCTACCTGATCGAGGAGCCGATGGCCGCCGCGATCGGGGCGGGGCTGCCCGTCGGCGAGCCGACCGGGTCGATGGTCGTGGACATCGGCGGGGGCACCTCCGAGGTGGCCGTGATCTCGCTCGGCGGGATCGTCGTCTCGCAGTCGATCCGCGTCGGCGGGGACGAGATGGACGAGGCGATCATCAACTACGCCAAGAAGGAGTACAAGCTGCTGATCGGCCAGCAGACCGCGGAGGAGCTGAAGCTCGAGATCGGCTCGGCCTCTGTGATGGCCGAGGAGCTGCAGGCCGAGATCCGCGGGCGCGACATGGTCTCCGGGCTGCCGAAGACGGTGGTGCTCACCAGCGAGGAGATCCGCCAGGCGCTGGAGGAGCCGGTGAGCCAGATCGTCGACGCCGTCAAGGAGACGCTCGACCGCACCCCGCCGGAGCTGGCCTCGGACATCATGGACCGCGGGATCATGCTCGCGGGCGGCGGCTCGCTGCTGCAGGGACTCGACGAGCGCCTGCGCGAGGAGACGCAGATGCCCGCGCACCTGGCCGAGTCGCCGCTGACGTGCGTCGCGGTCGGCTCGGGCCGCTCGCTGGAGGAGTTCGAGGCGATACACCGCTCCAACCGCAACTCACGCAACCGCAGGCGCAGATGACCGGTCCGCGGCGATCTGCGCCACCCGCGATGCTCGACGTGCTGGCCGATCCCGGACGATCGGTAGCACGCCTGCGCTCGCATGCGGCCATCTGTATCTGTCTGGATGTAGCGTCGATCGGGGACGACGCGTACCCTCTGCAATGAACGCTTCGGAAGGCCCTGACTCGTGTATGACAAGACGGTTCGCCGTCGACGTGTGGTGCTCGCGCTGCTCGTCGTGCTCTCCCTGATCCTCCTGACGGCCTACTTCGGCGAGGCCTCGGGCGGGCGCCTGCATTCGGTGCAGCGCGGTTTTCTGACGGTCGTCTCGCCGATTCAGGATGGCGCGAACAAGGCGCTGAAGCCCGTGCGCGACCTGTTCGGCTGGTTCGGGGACACGCTGCACGCCAAAGGCCAGAACGCCGAACTGCGCAAACAGGTCGCGACGCTGCGCCGCGAGGTCGTCACCGAGCGTGTCGATCAGCAGTCCTACCACCAGCTGCTCACCATGTTCCACCTCGACAACCAGCTGAGCATCGCCGACTACCGGCCGGTGACGGCGACGGTCGTCGGCAAAACGCCGAACATCTGGTACTCGACCGTCACGATCGACAAGGGCACCTCGGCGGGAGTGCGAGTCGAAGATCCCGTGATCAACGACGAAGGGCTCGTCGGCAAGGTCACGCTCGCCGCCTCCGACGGCGCCCAGGTGAGCCTCATCACCGACAGCTCGATGGGGGTGAGCGCACGCATTGGCTCCTCCTCGGCGACCGGCATCGTTCAGCCGAAGGTGGGCGACCCCAACGATCTGCTGCTCCAGTACCTGCCGGGTGGCACGGCCGCCCTCAAGGGCGAATACGTCTACACCTCAGGCACCGTCGCGAGTCCCGACGACTCGCTGTACCCGCGCGGCATCCCGATCGGGCAGGTGACTTCGGTCGATGAAGAAAGCGCGTACGAGTCGGTCAATGTGCACCCGCTCGCGAACCTGCGCAACCTCGACGTCGTGCAGGTGCTGACGGCCGCCGCAGGCTCACAGCCCGCGCGGCTGAGCAGTCTCCTGTCGAACCTCCCGGCCGGTGGACATCCGAGCACCGAAACCGGGACCGCCGGGCAGCTCGCCTCCACGGGAGCTGGATAGTGGGCGAACAAGGCGTCTCCAGTGGGCTGATCGCGCGCATCGCCGCGCTGTCACTGGTCATCGTGTTCTTCCAGGCGGGCGTCGTCTCCGAGGTGCCCGTGTTCGGCGTGACCGTCGACCTGTCACCGCTGCTGGTCGCGTTCATCGGATTGCTGTGCGGCTCCACCGTCGGCGCCGCGAGCGGGTTCGCCGTCGGGTTGCTCGTCGATCTCGCGCTCGTGCAGACGCTTGGGTTGACCTCGCTGGTGTTCACGCTCGTCGGCTACTGGTGCGGGCGCTTGCGTGAGCTGCGCGACCCGCAGGCGGCGCTGACGCCGCTGTTGGTGGGGGCCGGCGCCACGGCCGCCTCACTCGTGGTCTACTCGCTGATGGAGTTCATGCTCGGCGTCGACGCCCCCGTCAGCCTGGAGCTGTTGCGCCAGATCGTGCTCGGGGTGCTCGTCAACACGATCGTCGCGCTACCTATGTGGGTGCTCGTGCGCCGCTGCCTGATCGGCGGTCTGCCCGAAGATCCGCGCCGCCGACGCCGACGCGCCTACACGACCGGCGGGTTGAGCCCGCTGTCGAGAACGTAGGCGGTCGGACCGTATGAGCGCGATCGAAGGCTTTCGCTCCGGCGATACCAGCGGCGGCGGGTCTGCCGGGTCGGCCGGTGGTACCCGCATGCCCCCCGTCTCGCCGCAGATGGCCTTTCGCGTGGCGATCCTCGGCGGGATCGCCGTGGTGATGTTCGGGGTGATCTTCTTCCGGCTGTGGTACCTGCAGGTGCTCACCGGCGAACGCTATGTCCAGGAAGCCGCCGTCAACAGCGTGCGCGACCTGCCGATCGCCGCACCGCGCGGGCAGATATTCGACCGCGAAGGTAAGCCAATCGCCGCGAGCACGGTCACCAACGCGGTGCAGATCGTTCCCTCCGCGCTGCCACCCGCGGGCGCCCCTCGGCTGGCGCTGTACCGGCGGCTGGGGGGGCTGCTGGGGATGAGCGCTCAGCACGTCGAGGCGCTCGTGATCAAGGGCCGCACCGCCCTGCCCTATGCCCCGGTGACGATCAAGACCGACGCCGGGCGTGGCGTGCTGACCGTGCTCGCCGAGCGCCAGAACAAGTTCCCCGGCGTCACCCAGCAGCCCGTCTCGATCCGCTCCTACCCCTACGGGGAAATGGCCGCGCAGGTGCTGGGCTACGTCGGTCAGGTCTCCGAACGGGAGCTGAAGCTGCGCCCGTTCGCCGGCGTAAAGCAGGGGACGGTGGTCGGTCAGGAAGGGTTGGAGTACTACTACGATCGCTACCTGCGCGGTAACGACGGGGTACAGCGCGTGCAGGTCAACTCCGAAGGCTATCCCGAGCCCACGCGCCTGCAGCCGACGCCGCCCAAGGCCGGCTACAGCCTCAAGGTCACGCTCGACCTCGGCCTGCAGCACGAGGCCGAAAAAGCGCTGCTGCAGGGCATCGAAAACGCCCGCGCGGGCGGCAAACCGGCGACCGCGGGCGCGTTCACGGCGCTGAACCCGTTGAACGGAGAAGTCCTCGCGATCGGCTCCTATCCGAGCTTCGATCCGAACAAGTTCGCCAAACCGCTGACGCAGCGCGAATACGCCGAACTGGAGGGCAAGGCCGGCGCCTCCGGTGGCGAAGAAGCCCCCGCGCGGCTGACCGACCGCGCCGTCAATGGCGCCTACCCGACGGGCTCGACGTTCAAGCCGTTCACCGCGATGGGGGCCCTGGAAGCAGGAGTCATCAACCCCAGCGAGGGTCTTGGGGCGGGGCAGTGCATCCACGTCTCCACCGAGCAGTTCTGCAACGCCGGCAAGGCCGACTACGGCCCCGTAGGGCTTGTCGAAGCGTTGAAGGTCTCATCGGATACGTACTTCTTCGAAGTTGGCGAGCTCGCCAACCACTATCACGAAGTGATCCAGAACATGGCTCGTGAGCTGGGCATCGGCCACACCACCGGGATCGACCTGCCGAGCGAGATCCAAGGCACGATCCCCGATCCGGCGTGGCGGGCGAAACAGGACGCGGCCGAGCTCAAATGCCGGCGTGTCAGGCATGTCGCCTCGTGTGGGATCGTGGCCGAACCAAGAGCATGGAGCGTTGGCGACAACATGGACCTGGCGGTCGGTCAGGGCGATCTGCTGACCTCACCGCTGCAGATGGCGGTCGCCTACTCGACGCTGGCGAACGCGTTCATGCACGGCGGTTACGGCACGGTCGTGCGCCCGCATCTGGGCAAGGAGATCGATGAAGCCGACGGCGGACTCGTGCAGAGCCTGAACTTCCCGCCGGCACGGCATGTGCGCCTGAACTACTCAGACCTCAGTCTTGTGATGGAAGGCATCCACGAGGCCGCCAGCCAGCCGGGCGGCACCTCCGCGGATGTGTGGAGCGGCTGGGACCAGTCCCAGCATCCCGTCTACGGCAAGACGGGCACGGCCGAACACACCGGCAAGGAAGACCAGTCCTGGTACATGTGCCTCGTCGGGGACCCTCAGCGCCCGATCGTGATCGCCGTCACCGTCGAACAGGGCGGCTTCGGCGCGGAAACCGCGGCGCCGATCGCTCGCCTGATCGCCTCGAAGTGGTTCGGCAAGCCCGAGCAGTTCGTCTCCGGGACCTCCAAGACGTTTTGAGCCCCTCATGAGCACCCTCAGCCCAATCAAACCGCCCGAGCAGGCGCCGGCCGTCTCCTCGCCACGCGCCGTGACGCTCCCGCTGGATCCGTTGCTGACACTTGCCGTGATCGGCCTCGCGATCGCCTCGGTAATGACGCTCGGCGCCGCCACCCGCAACGTCGTGCCCGGTGACCCCGGCTACTACGTGAACCGCCAGGTCGTCTACCTCGTGCTAGGAGGGCTGCTGATGCTCGTGCTCGCGCGCGTGGACTACGCCCGCCTGCGGCCCCTGAAAACCGCGATCTACGCGCTGCTGATGGCGAGCATCCTGGCGGTGCTCGCGGTCGGTCATGCCGCCAAAGGCTCTCAGCGGGCGATCAGCCTGCCGTTCTTCTCCTTTCAGGCATCCGAGCTCGGCAAGGTGCTGCTGATCGTCGCGCTCTCAGCGCTCGTGGTCGATCGCGCGCGGCGGCTGCGCGAGCGCGACACGACCGCGCGGGTGATGCTCGCGGCGCTCGTGCCGGCGATGTTCGTGATCGCCCAGCCCGACCTCGGCTCGGGCATGGTCTACATGGTGATCGCGTTCGTGCTGCTGCTCGTGGCGGGCACGCCTGGACGCCAGCTCGTCGGCCTGTTGGCGCTCGTCGCGGTATCGCTGACGATCGTGCTCGTGGCCGCTCCCGCGGCCGGGGTGCACGTGCTCAAGACCTATGAGACCGAACGACTGACCGCGTTTCTGCACCCCTCGACCGATCCGCGGAAAGAGGGCTACCAGCAGGAGGAGTCGAAGATAGCGATCGGCTCCGGTCAGAAGACCGGGCGCGGCTCAGACGCCACCCAGATTCGCTTGAACTTCGTGCCCGAGGATCACACCGACTTCGTGTTCGCCGCCGTCGGCGAGCAGTACGGGTTCGTGGGGGCCGGGCTCGTGCTGTGCCTGTATGCGCTGTTGATCTGGCGCACGCTGCGCATTCTGACGATGTCCAAGGACCTGTTCGGGTCACTTCTCGCTGCCGGAGTAGCGGCTATGCTGATGTTTCAAGTGTTTGTAAACGTGGGAATGACCATTGGGATCATGCCCATCACCGGCGTCACGCTGCCCCTGATGAGCTATGGCGGCTCGTCGGTGATCACAACGCTTCTGGCCGTAGGTCTGCTGCAGTCAATCTACGTCAGGGCGCGCGCCTCGGCTGCGCTGAAGGGCCGCGTGCCACTTTATTAGACATGACAATTATAAGACTGGATCGAAAAATTGAAAAAGCAAGTGCTTGTCAGCGTCGACCGCGCGGAGACGCGCGTCGCGCTGCTGGAGGCGACCGGAGTACCGGGCGCCGCGAAGTCCTCCTCATCCCGCGCCCGCAGCAAGGGCTCAGGCAAACCGGGGGCCGGCTATCGGATAGCTGAGCTGTATATCGAGCGCCGCGGCGGGCGCTCGATCGTGGGCAACATCTACAAGGGCAAGGTCGACAACGTCCTGCCCGGCCTGGAGGCCGCGTTCGTCGACATCGGCCTGGAGAAGAACGGCTTTTTGCACGTCGATGAGATCGTGCTCCCGGGCGTGGATGTCGGCCGACGCGGACGCGGCGGCGGGCACAAGATCGCCGAGCTGCTCAAACCCGGGCAGGAGATCGTCGTGCAGGTCATCAAGGACCCCTTGAAGACGAAGGGCGCGCGCCTGTCGATGGAGCTGACAATCGCCGGGCGCTACATGGTCTATGCCCCCACCGGCGAGGGCATCGGCGTCTCGCGGCGCCTGGAGGACAAAGAGCGCGAGCGGTTGCGCCGTCAGACGGCCAAACTCGACCTCGGCGGCGGCGGAGCGATCGTCCGGACGGCCGCGCATGGAGCCAAACGCGAGGACTTCGAGCGCGAGCTCAAGTACCTGCACAAGCTGCATGAGGTGCTCGTCAAACGCGTGCAGGATACGCAGGCGCCTGATCTCGTCTTTCAGGAGGCGGACCTGTCCGTGCGCGTCGTACGTGACATCTTCTCCGAGCACTTCGAGCGCGCGATCGTCGACGACGAGCAGCAGCACCACCGGCTCGTGTCGTTCTTCGCGCGCACCGCTCCTGAGCTGGTCGAGCGGGTCGAGCTGTGGGAGGAGAAGGACCAGAATAAGCCCCTGTTCGAGGCTTACGGCGTCGACACGGCGATCGAAGGCGTGATGTCCCGGCGCGTGGATTTGCCCAGCGGGGGCTACCTGATCATCGACTACGCCGAGGCACTGACGGTGATCGACGTCAACTCCGGCAGCTTCATCGGCCGCGGCAAAGGCGCTGCGCTCGAGGACACGATCACCAAGACCAACCTCGAGGCGG
The DNA here is from genome assembly GCA_963708315.1 of uncultured Solirubrobacterales bacterium. Lineage (GTDB taxonomy): Bacteria > Actinomycetota > Thermoleophilia > Solirubrobacterales > Solirubrobacteraceae > Palsa-744. The sequence continues at coordinate 1,005,601 of OY970204.1, forward strand.
CCGAGGAGGTCGTCAACCAGCTGCGCCTGCGCGACATCGGCGGGATCATCGTGATCGACTTCATCGACATGGCCCGCGCGCGCAACCGCGACGCGGTCATGAAGACGCTGCGCAAGACCCTCGACGAGGACCGCACGAAGACGTTCACCGCCGAGATATCCAAGCTCGGCCTGGTCGAGATGACTCGCCAGAACGTGACCGAGGGCGTGCGCGAGATCATGAGCCGGCCCTGTCCCACGTGTGAGGGCGAGGGCACGATCAAGAGTGAGGAGACGATCGCGATCGAGTTCGAGCGCCGCCTGCGCGACGTGGCCATCGAGCACTCTGACGCCGACGCGCTGCTCGTGCAGATGAACCCGCGCGTGTCCACCCAGTTCACCGGGCACGGCTCGCGCGTGCTGCACGCGCTGGAGGCCCAGACCGGCAAGTCGTTCCTGTTCGAGGGCTCCGAGGGTCTCACGCTCGACCACTTCGCGATCACGTTCGCCGGCACCCGCGAGGAGGTCGAGGAGCGCGCGCTACCGTTCCGTCAGGGCGATGAGGTGCTCGTCGAGATCGTCGAGCCGCACATGTACGACGTCGACGACGCCGTCGCCAAAATCGACGGCTACATCATCTCGATCGCCGGCGCCGCCGTGCACGTGGGCGAGAAGCGGATGGTCCGCATCGACCAGGTTGGGCGCACCGCCGCCAGTGCGCTCTTGCTGGACGAGTCCGGGGAGGTCATCACGCCTGCGCCGCGCCCGCCCGCCCCGGCCAAACGCAGGCCGAGGAAACGGACGCCCTCCAAAGCCGACACGGGTGGGTCCGCGCCCAACGCCGCCAAGCCCAAGTCCGACGCGGCCGAGCCCGTGCAGAGCGACGGCGCGGCGCCGGAGCCCGCGGATGCGCCGGACACCGCGCCCAGCGAGCCGGCGGACGGCAGCGAGGATGCCGTACAATCCAAACCTCGGCGTCGTGGCCGCAGGGGCGGGCGACGCCGTTCGGCTGCCAAGGCCAAGGCCGGAGCGGCCGAGGCGGGCACGGAGTCATAGCACCAGCATCGAAAGGCAGCGGCTGAATCGGTATGTATGCGATCGTAAAGACAGGCGGCAAGCAGTACCGCGTCGAGCGCGGCCAGCGACTGCTGGTCGAGCGCTTGCCCGCCGCCGAGGGTGAGAGCGTGGCACTGGAGCCGATCCTGTATCGCTCCGATGAGGCCGTGTTCGACAAGACCGGCCTGGCGAAGGTCAAGGTCACCGCCAAGGTGATTGCGCACGAGCGCGGCGAGAAGCTGCGCGTGTTCAAGTTCAAGCCCAAGCGCGGTTACAAGCGCCGCACCGGCCACCGCCAGGAGCTGACCCGGATCGAGGTCACCGAGCTGGCGCTAAGCGGGGGCTCCCGCGCCAAAGCCGCGAAAGAGCCCGTCGTCGCCGCGCCCACGGAGGCGACCGCTGCACCGGCGGCCGCGGAGCCCGCTGGCGAGAAAGCCGCGTCGGCGAAAGCGAGGACCGCGAAACCCGCCGCTGCCAAACCGGCGCCTGCCAAAGCCGCCGCCACCAAACCCGCGGCTGCCAAAAAAGCCCCCGCCAAACCGAAAAAAGCCGTGAGCAAGGAGACCGACGATGGCTCATAAGAAGGGGCTCGGATCCAGCCGCAACGGGCGCGACTCAAACGCCCAGCGACTAGGCGTCAAGACTTTCGCCGGTCAGACCGTCACCGGCGGAGAGATCATCGTGCGCCAGCGCGGCACCAAATTCAAGCCAGGCGCCGGCGTCGGCATCGGCAAGGACGACACGCTCTACGCGCGCGCCGCCGGCACCGTCCAGTTCACCACCGGACGACGCGGACGCGTCGTCAGCGTCCTCGCCGCCGGCGAGAGCTGAGCCCGGTCCCGTCCCTTTTGGGGGGCGAGCATGCACGACCGCGCGCGAATCCACGTTCAGGCCGGCGCCGGGGGCGACGGTTGCATGAGCTTTCGCCGCGAAGCCAAGGTCCCGCGTGGCGGGCCCGACGGCGGCGACGGCGGACGCGGGGGAGAGGTGGTGCTCGTGTGCGACTCCTCGCTGCGCGACCTGCACTCCTTTCGGCGTCGAGCCCAGTATCACGCCGGGCGGGGCGGACATGGTCAGGGCGCCCTCAAGCACGGCGCCGACGGCGAGACCCTGACGATCCGCGTGCCCCCCGGCACCGAAGCCCGTGGCGAGGGAGATGGCGGCGGAGACGATGACCTCAGCGGCTGTCGCTGGGAGCTGCTCGCCCACGGCCAGCGCGCCACGATCGCGCGCGGCGGCTCAGGCGGGCGCGGCAACAAGCGCTTCGCCACCCCGACCCGCCAGGCACCGCGGTTCGCCGAGCGCGGTCTCTCCGGCGAGGAGGGTTGGATCGAGCTGCAACTGCGACTGCTTGCCGACGTCGGCCTCGTCGGGCTCCCCAACGCCGGCAAGTCCTCGCTCGTTTCACGCCTGACCCGTGCCGCGCCCAAGATCGCCAGCTACCCCTTCACGACACTCTCGCCGGTGTTGGGGGTGCTCGAAGACGAGTACGAGCGCCGTCAGCTGATCGTCGCCGACATCCCCGGGCTGATCGAGGGCGCAAGTGAGGGCGCGGGGCTCGGACACGACTTCCTCGCCCACGTCGAGCGCACGCGTCTGCTCGTGCACGTGCTCGACATCGCCCCCGAGCTCTCCGGGGCCGAGGACGCCGATCCGGTCTCAAACCATGCCGCGATCGAGCACGAGCTGGCCGCGCACGACGAGCGCCTCGTGCGCCTGCCGCGCGTGCTCGTGCTCTCCAAGGTCGATCTCGTCGCTCCCGAGCGCGCGCGAGAGGCCGTGATCGAGTGGCAGGAGAGGCTCGGACCGGACGTGCCCGTGCTGGGGACCTCCAGCGCCACCCGCGCGGGCGTGCGCGAGCTCGGCGAGCTGCTGTTGCGGATCGTGCCCGACGCGGCATCCGCGCAGGGCGACGACGCGGGCGATGCCTCTTCCTCCATCTCCACGGACACGGTCGAGGAGGAGCTCGCCGAGCACATGGTCTTCCGGCCCGGCGCGCGCGACGGCGGGCGCGGATACGTGGTCGAACAGCTCGGACCGGGCTCCTTCGCCGTGGGCGGCCGCGGCGTAGAGCGTCTCCTGAGTCGATACGACGTCAACAACGAGGACGCCCTCGCCTACGTCGAGGAACGCCTACGCAAGATCGGCGTGCTCGACGCGCTGGAGCGCGAGGGGTTCGTCGCGGGGGATGAGGTTCGCATCGCGGGGGTCGTGTTCGAGCTGGACCCGGAGATGTCGGCATGATCTGGTTGAATACAAAGCGATGCATACGAACGGGAGCAAGTCGGCAGGACTAAAACAACCTTTGGGTTATAATAGGGGCATGTCCGAGTCAGCAGCGCTTCTTAAGCAGGCCCGTCGTCAGGCCGGTCTCACCCAGGCGGAGCTCGCCCATCACATGGGAGTCAGCCAGGCGGCCGTCGCCAAGCTGGAGCGGCCGGGGGCCAATCCAACCGTGGACACGCTGGATGCCGCGCTCTGGGCGACCGGACATAGCCTCGTGCTGGAAGCGCCTGTTCGGCGTCCGGGCGTCGACGAGAGCCTGATCCGCCAGCACCTGGAACTGCCCCCAGTCGAGCGGCTGCGTGGCATCGAAACGATGTACGCAGAGGCTCGCGCACTTGCCCTCGCTGGAGCCAGGAGTCGTGGTGAACGCGCCTGAGCGTCGGTGGGACTATCCAGAACTCCGGCTGCGCGTACTGCTGCGCCGGCTGACAGAGGGCGGGGTGGACTTCGTGGTTATCGGTGGCGTTGCGGTGATCTTCCAGGCCAGTCCTCGCCTTACGAAGGACCTCGACATCTCCTACGACCTCGCTCAGGAAAATCTTGACCGCCTCGGGGCGGTGCTGGTCGAGCTTGGGGCAAAGCTGCGAGCAGTCGAGGAGGATCTGCCGTTCGTGCCGGACGGACGCACGCTCCGACAGGCCGAGATTCTGACTCTGACGACGCCCGACGGAGGGATTGATCTGCTCGTCAAACCGGATGGCTCTCCGGGTTATGCCGCCCTGCGGCGTCGGGCGAGTCAGATAGATGTCGAGGGCATCACGGTACGCGTTGCCTCGATCGACGACCTGATCTCGATGAAGCGCGCCGCCGGCCGTCCGCAGGATCTAGTCGACATCGAATCGCTGGAAATAGCTCGCCGGCGTACGCGATCGCGTCGAGGCGCGTCTGACTGACCGTTGTTCGAGTTCGTCCCCGCCCCCGCGTTTCTGAACGGGACCGAAAAGATTCGTGTGCACCGCCCGAAGTAGGTGGGCGTCGCTACGCCCGCTGACGCCGGGACTCAGCTCGCCCCACCCCTCCACCACCTGGCGCGCACACGCCACCCGCATAACGACCGTCTACGCTGCGTACCGCCATGAAACGTGTAGTCATCAAGCTCGGTTCCTCCGTCGTCGCTGACTCCGACGGCGAGCTGCGCGAGGACGCCCTCGCGCGCGTGTGCGACGCCGCCGCCGAGCTGCATCGTGGCGGCGATGAGGCGATCCTAGTGACCAGCGGGGCGATCGCGCGGGGCATGCGCACGATGGGGCTGCCTCAGCGTCCGAGCGCGATCGGCGAGCTGCAGGCCGCCAGCGCCGTCGGGCAGGGCAAGCTGTATCGCGTCTACGACGAGCTGTTGCGCGACCGCGATGTGACCAGCGCCCAGGTGCTGCTGACGTTCTTCGACATGTCCGCGCGCACCCACTACCTGAACGCGCGCCAGACGCTCGCGACGTTGCTCCAGTGGCGGGTGCTGCCTGTCATCAACGAGAACGACACCACCGCCACCGACGAGATCTCCTTCGGCGACAATGACTTTCTCGCCGCCCAGGTTGCCGTGCTGATCGGCGCCGACGAGCTGATCCTGCTGACCGACATCGATGGGCTGTTCACCGCCGATCCGCGCCTGCGCTCCGACGCGCGGCTGATCGATGAGGTCACCGAGTTCGCCGCCCTGGACGAGCTCGACATCGGCCACACGACCTCCCCGTTGGGCTCGGGCGGGATGCGCTCTAAGGTCGTCGCCGCCGACATGGCCACCGCCGCGGGGATCGCGACGACGATCTGCAACGGCCTGGACGAGAACGCGCTGCGCACGGTGCTCGCGGGCGGACGCGCCGGGACGCGGTTTCAGGCGCGCGAGGCCCGCTACTCCTCCTTCAAGCTGTGGCTCAAGTACGCCCGCCCCGCGCGGGGCACGCTTACGATCGACGCCGGCGCCGCGCGTGCCGTACGCGAGGGCAGCGCCAGCCTGCTGCCGGTCGGCGTCGTCGCCGTCGACGGCGAGTTCGACGCGGGCGATGCGGTCGAGATCGCAGTGCGCGACCGAGACGGCGCGATCGGCAAGGGCATCTGCAACTACTCCGCGCCCGAGCTGCGCCAGGTGATGGGGATGCAGTCCACGGCAGTGCGCGAGCTTTTGCCGCGTGCGACCGATGAGGCCGTGCATCGGGACTATCTAGTGCTCGACTGAGCCCCTACCCTTAGAGCGATGGCAACAGCCGTAACCTCATCCGTCGGGGATATTTGCCGCTCGGCTCGACGCGCCGCGCGCGAGCTCGCCCAGATCGACACCGCGCGCAAGGACGCCGCTCTCTCGGGGATCGCGCATGCGCTGATCGAGCGCACCGATGAGATCCTCACGGCGAACGCCCTCGACATGCAGTCCGGGCGCGAGTCGGGCCTCAGCGACGCGCTGCTTGACAGGCTCGCGCTTAACGAGACCCGGATCGCGCAGATCGCGGGCGCCGTGCAGGACATCGTCGCGCTGCCTGATCCTGTCGGTGAGACGGTCGAGGGCCGGCGTCTGCCCAGCGGGTTGGACATTCGCCGAGTGCGCGTGCCGCTGGGCGTCGTCGCAGTCGTGTATGAGGCGCGGCCCAACGTCACGATCGACGCGACCGCGCTGTGTCTGAAGTCGGGCAACGCGATCGTCCTGCGCGGGTCCTCCACCGCGGCTCACTCAAATGCCTCGCTCGCCCAGATCGCCGCCGAGGCCGCCGTCGCCGCGGGATTGCCCGAGGGGTGCATCGGCCTCATCTCCGGCGGCGGACGCGAGGAGCTCGCGCAGCTGGCGACCCAACAGGACACCGTCGATCTGATCATCCCTCGCGGTGGCGAGGGTCTGAAGTCCGCTTTGCAGGAGGTGGCCACGGTGCCCGTCATTTACGCAGCCTCGGGCAACTGTCACGTTTACGTCGATGCCACCGCCGACCTGGAGCAGGCACAAGCGATCGTGCTGAATGCCAAGACCCAGCGCCCGGGAGTGTGCAACGCCGCTGAGACGCTGCTCGTGCACCACGATGTCGTCGCCGACCTGATGCCGGACCTGCTGCGCGCGCTCGGTGAGGAGGGCGTGCTCGTGCGCGCCGATGAGCGCATATGGGCACTCGCGTCATGCTTCACACCCGGGGAGCTTGCGGTCGGAGAGCCCCTGGGTGTGGTCATGGAGCCTGCGAGCGAGGAGGACTGGGCCACTGAGTACCTGGCGTTGACCCTCGCCGTCGGCGTGGTCGACTCGGTGGAGGAGGCGATCGAGCACATCTCCCGCTACGGGTCGGGACACTCCGAGGCGATCCTCACGCGCGATACCGACGCCGCGCGCGCCTTCCAGCTGGGAGTCGACGCCGCGTGCGTGTACGTGAACGCCTCGACCCGTTTCACTGACGGGGGCGAGTTTGGGATGGGCGCGGAGATCGGCAACTCGACCCAGAAGCTGCACGCGCGCGGGCCGATCGGACTGCGTGAGCTGTGCACCTACAAGTATCTCGTCACGGGCGACGGACACGTCCGCGACTGAACGACCCCTGTGGAGCGCATCGGCATCCTCGGCGGGACGTTCAACCCGCCGCACATCGGGCACGTCGCACTGGCGCGTCACGCGCGCTCGGAGCTTGACTTGGAGCGGGTACTGCTGATGCCGGCATACATTGCGCCGAACAAGCCGACGGTCGGAGACGACCCAGGTCCCGCCCATCGCCTGCAGATGTGCCGCCTCGCGGTCGCGGACGAGCCCGGCCTGGAGTCCTCGGCGCTGGAGATGGAACGTGGGGGAACGTCCTATACCGTGGATACCGTGCAAGCCATCCATGACGCCCATCCCGACGCCGAGCTGACGCTGATCGTGGGAGCCGACACCGCGCGCACACTGCCCGGCTGGCGCGAACCGGCGCGGTTGCTGGGGATGGTGACGCGCCTCGCGGTAGCTGAGCGCGACGAGTTGAACTTGCACGACGTGGGCTTGGAGTTGGCCTCCCTGGCGCCGGCGTCAGGACCGGGCTCTCCACCACGCGTGACATCGTTGGGAATGGCTCCCCTCGCGGCGTCCTCATCGGCAGTGCGTCATCTGATCGCCGCCGGTGAGCCCGTCACCGAGCTGGTAGGGGAGACGGTCGCCGGCTACATCGCCGAGCACGGTCTCTACCGCATGGCGGACGCTTCCTCGCCCGCGACCGGCGGTGCGGCGTGAGCGTCGAAGGGTCCGTCCCGGGGCGGGGATCGCAGCCGGACGGGGAGTCCACCGAGTCGCCGCGCTCGCAGGTGCTGCTCGATGAGATCGCGCGGTATGCGACCGACAAGAAGGCCGGCGAGGTGGTCGAGCTCGACCTGCGCGACGTGCTCGGCTACACCGACTGGTTTCTGATCTGCACGGGCAACACCGAGCGCCAGACCAAAGCGATCCACGACGGCATCCTCGAAGGGTGCAAGCGCGAGCACGGCACGCTCCCGCGCCGCGTCGAGGGTTTCAGCAAGGGCGACTGGATACTGATGGACTACCTCGACGTCGTCGTGCACATTTTTACCCCCGCCACGCGCGAGTACTACCGGCTGGAGCAGCTGTGGGGCGAGGTTCCCGCCCGTGCTGCCGGCGGCGAGGCGTAGTCCGCCCGCTGTCGTCGCAGTCGACGCCGCCGTAGATCGACTGGCTTGGAATCCGCGGCGAGCGCTTTGGCGTATCGAGGCGGCTGGTGAAGCTGGAAACAGTTCCCAACATCTGTCCAGTTTCTATTGATTAGACTTTCCTGCCGAGGTAGGGTCGCGCTGACAGCGCCCGCGGTGAGCGCGGTGCGCACTCTGGAGGGAGATCAGCATGACCTGTACCACGACTGCCCAAAGTACCTACCCGAGGGGTGGCGTCATGGCGTTGCTCCTCGCCGCGCTGCTGGCCTGTGTGCTGATGTGCGGCCTTGGCGCGTTGGCTGCTACTACGCCCGTCGCGCACGCTGAAGGGCCCGGCGAAGGCTCGCCCTGGGTTACGAGCCTCGGCGACTCCTACATTTCCGGCGAGGCCGGGCGCTGGGCGGGGAACACGAACGAAAGCTCCTCGCATATCGACGCACTCGGATCGACGGCCTACTTCGACAACGCGGGCCACACCGCCGAACTGATCCCCGGCTGTCATCGCTCGGCCTCCGCCGAGGTCTACATCGGTGGCGGCGTGAGCGGTGAGAACCTCGCCTGCTCGGGCGCCAAGACCTCGAGCTTTACAACCGAAGGCAAATTCAAGCCGGGCATCGACTTCTACAACTCCGGCGGCAACGAAGGCCAGGCGCTGATGCTCCAGCACTTCGCGGCCTCTCACAACGTCAAACTGGTGGCCCTCTCGATCGGCGGCAACAACTTCAACTTCGCCTCGATCGTGCAGACGTGTGTCCTTGACTGGCTGACATCACCGTCGTGGTGGCCGAACTTCTGTTACGACGACTCCTCGGTTAAGGAAAACTTCACGACCGCGAACATCGCCACGCAGAAGGCCGCCATCAAGGGCGCGATCCAGAACGTCGCGCAGGCGATGACGAACGCCGGCTACAACAGCTCGCAATACACGATCCTCGTCCAGGACTACCCCTCGCCGATCCCCAACGGCTCGGGCTTCCGCTACTCGCAGAGCGGCTTTACCCGTCAGACGGTGGGCGGCTGCGGGTTCTGGAACGAAGACGCAAACCGGGCCAACTCCGAAATGCTGCCGACGATCGACAGCACGGTGTTCGGCGCGGCCACCGAAGCGGGCCTGTCGAACGTCAAGACGATGGAACTGTCAGGCGCGTTCAACGGCCGGCGTCTGTGTGAGAACACCGTGGGCCTGCTGGAGGAAAAGGGCCTGTCCTCGTGGACCTCGCCGGGCGCCGTCGACAAAACCGAGTGGGTCAACCAGATTCGCACGGTCTCGGCGATCTTGCCCCCATATGAAATCCAGGAAGATCTGCACCCGAACTACTGGGCGCAGCTGGCGTTGCGCAACTGCGTGACCCAGGCCTATAACTCCGGTACGCCCAAAGGCGGCACGTGCACGATCTCCGGCACGGGCCTGAACTCTGCGGGCGAGCCGAATATGTCGCTGCACTGATGGATAGGTCCTTATCCTGCCGGGAGCGTGCCAGGCTGGGGTGAGGCGCCCTGAATGGGAGCGGTGGCCGGGAGCGTCTCGGCCACCGTCTCCATACTCGAACGCGCGGGGGCGCGTCCCACCGCGAGCAGCGACACGCCGGCGAGCAGGCTAGCCGCCAGCATGAACTTCCAGCCGCCGTCGAAGTCGTCGGCGCTGTGCGGGGTCCCGAGCACGGCGATCAGGATCGCGAACCCCAGCGCCGAGCCGAGCTGGCGTCCGGTCGTCTGCACCGCGATCCCCGTCGCCAGGCGCTCCGGCGGTAGCGTCGCGGCCACGGCGCCGGTCAGCGAGGGGATCACGAACCCCACGCCGAGCCCGCCGATCAGCATGCCGGGCAGGTACTCCGAGGCGTACTGTGGCTCAGAGCCCAGGTGCCCGATCCACCACACCCCGCCGAGGGCGAACAGAACCGTGCCGAGCGCGCCCACGCGACCGGGCCCGAAGCGTGCGCCCAAGCGCGCGCCGGGGATCGCGGTGAGCGCGGCCATCGCCGGGCCCGGTGAGATCATCAGGCCGGCCGTGAGGATCGGCTCATGCCAGATGCCGGTGAGGAACAGCACGCTCGCCAGCAGCATCCCCGCGAACCCGGCGAAGAACAGCAGCGACCCGAGCGTGGCGGCGCTGAACGCGCGCACTGCAAGCAGCTGGGGCTCGACGATCGGGGCGGGGTGAGTGACGATGCGACGCGCGAGCAGGGCGATCAACACCGCCGAGAGCGCGAGCAGCGACAGGATCGCGGCGCTCGACCAGCCCCAGCTCCCGCCCTGGACGATCGCCACAGTCAGCGCGGCCACGCCGGTGCTCAGCAACGCCGCGCCCAGCAGATCCGGCCGGACATCCTCGGCGTCGGGGTGGCGGATCTCTCTCAGCACGCGCCGACCGGCGATCAGGCCGGCGATGCCGACCGGGACGTTGACGATGAACACCCACCGCCAGCCGGCCTGCACGAGCAGACCGCCAAGAGGAGGGCCGGCCGCGGCGGCGATCCCGCCGACCGCCGCCCAGGCACCGATCGCGATGTGGCGCTGCTCCGCTGGAAACTCTGGCAGCAGCAGCCCGAGCGAGGCCGGCATCAGCAGTGCCGCGCCGAGACCCTGGACCGCGCGCGCCCCGACGAGCACTGGAATCGATGGCGCCGCGGCGCAGGCGGCCGAGGCGGCGACGAACAGGCCGACGCCGAGCAGAAACGCGCGCTTGCGTCCGAACCCGTCAGACCAGCGTCCCGCGACGATCAGGAACGCGGCGAACACGATCGTGTAGGCGTTCAGGATCCACGACAGTGACGCCAAGCTCGTGCCGGGGAAATCGGCGTGAATCTGGGGGAATGCGATGTTGACGATGAACACGTCCAGGCCGGCCATGAACACGCCGACCACCACGACCATCAGGACCTTCCATTTGCGCTCCATCATTCGTTCGCTCCTCTCATGCCGGCTCGACGGGGTAACCTCGCCGTCCAATCGGGTTGCGTGAAAAAACTCACTGCCGGGACCCTACCCCATTGCGTTTTATGATGCAACTAACTCGTGATATCGTGACCAGGGGATGCTCGGGTCCGACTACGACAATCAGAACTGCTCGATCGCCCGCACGCTGGAGCTTGTCGGCGAGCGCTGGACGTTCCTGGTGCTGCGCGACGTGTTCCTCGGCGTGCGCCGCTTCGACGCCCTGCAACGCGACCTCGGAGTCGCCCGCAACGTGCTCTCGGCGCGCCTGGAGCGGCTCGTCGGCGAGGGCGTGCTGATGAAGGTCCCCTATAGCGAGCGTCCACTGCGCTACGAGTACCGCCTCACCGACAAGGGAGTGGACCTATGGCCGGTCGTCGTCGAGCTGCTGCACTGGGGCGATCGCTACGCCGCGCCCGGTGGCCCGCCGATCGTCTTGCGCCACAAGGGCTGCGGCGGCGAGCTCGGCGAGCGGCGCATATGCTCGCGCTGCGGAGAGCCGCTGGACGCGCGCGACGTGCGTGCCGAGCCCGGCCCGGGGGCGAAGCCCGAAGTGGCCGCGTCCCCCGCCTGAACCGCTACTTGTGGGGACGTCGGGGGTTCTATGAGCAGACCCCCCTACAAGGAGCCCATCATGCGCACCATCGACATCACTCGTCAGATGCGCAGAACGTCCGCCTGTCTGGCCATGCTCGGCCTGACCGCCTTCGTCCTGCCGGCCGTCTCATCGGCCTCCACCTGCAGCACGGCGGGACCCTGCCCGACGGTGACGCTGATCGCGAAAGCCGTCCCGATTAAGGGCTTCCCGGGTACCGGCAACAAACTCGGCGCCGGCGCTGCTCTGGAAGCGAAATACACGCTCAAAGGCACCGAATCGACTGGCGGCGTCGTCTCGCAGATCACGCACGTCAACTTCTTCCTGCCCGCCGGCACGAAGATCAATCAAAAGGGCTTTGTGACCTGCTCGGCGGCGACGCTTGAAAACATCGGTCCAAGCGGTTGCCCCAAGAAGTCGCAGGCGAGCCCCGTGGGCACCGCGGGAGTGGTCGATCCGATCGGCGGGGAACTCGTCAAAGAGAACGCGACGCTGCAGGCGTTCTTCGCGCCCGGCGGCGGTCTGCAGTTCTACGCCAATGCGGCCTCGCCGATCTCCGCGCAGTTGCTCGTCGCCAAAGGGCGCATCATGAACGCGAAAGCCCCCTATGGGCCGGAGCTCAACACTGAAGTCCAGCTGGTCCAGTCGGTTCCAGGCGCGCCGCCGGTGTCGACCGAATCGATCAACATCAAGGTCGGCGCCGCCTACAAGAAGGGCAAGAAGACGGTCTCCTACGGCACGCTGCCCAAGAAGTGCCCCAAGGGCGGGTTCCCGGTCAAGTCCGAAATCACCTTCGCGACCGGGGCAACCGTAACCACGCTGTACAAGGCGCCCTGCCCCAAGAAGTAGTCGCATGCTGCAGCCGGACCGTCGCGCCGAGGGTCGCGGCGGTCCGTAGCGGTCGCAGGCGGCGGCGGTGGGTCACGTCGCGGCTTTGCGAAAGACGGCTGGGTGAGCCCTGCTCCCTCACCCAGCCACATACTTCGCCTGAAGAACCGTCAGTCCTGTGCTGCGACGGCGAGCGGGTACGCCGCCACTGGGCTGTTCTTCGACGGGCCGGCGGCGAGCCTCAGCGGTCGTAAGCGTCGATCGCGCGCACCGACAACCAGGTGAGCACTAGGCCGGTGACGAGGATCACGCCGCAGCAGATCGCGAGCTTGTCAAGCACCCAGCCTTCGAGCACGAGCGAGCGCAGCCCTTCGATCACGTAGCTGACCGGGTTGGCGCGCGCGAGGACTTCCATCACCGGACTGAGAAGTTCGAAGGGCACGAAGTTGGGGGTCAAGAAGAGCAGGGGGAAGAAGACCAGGAAGCTCGCGTTCGTGGCCTGGACGTTGCGGGTGTGCAGCGCTACGAGCATGCCGATGCCCGCGTAGGCGACGCCCCAGAGCGCCGCGAGGAGGACCAGCACGAGCGCGCCGGGGATGCCGGCGCGCACCTCCATGCCGAACGCCAGCGCGACGAGCAGCACGAGCGTTGCGACGGCCAATCCCCGCACTAGGTCGGCGGCGAGACGCCCGAAGATGATTGACGAGCGCCGAATCGGCGCCACAAGCAGCTTGTCGAAGTAGCCGAGGTCGATCTCGGTGACGAGCGCCAGCCCCGAGGTCGCGGTGCAGACGGCGAACATCAGCGACACCGGCAATTGGAAGCCTACGTAGCCCTGGCCGTGCAGGAAGGGCGTCGTCGGGGGGAACGTCTTGGAGATCTGCCCGATGTTCACCGCAAGAAAGAACAGGGGGATGAACAGTGTGGGTACGGTCGCCGCGGGCAGGCGAATCACTTCGCGGACCGCGCGGCGGCCGAGCAGCAACACCTCGGTCATGCGCCCGACTCCTCGCGATTCTCCTCATCGCCCTCCAGGCGTCTGCCCGTGGCACGCAGGAACACGTCGTCGAGCGAGGGCCGCGCCACCGAGATCGCTCCGACGCGAATCTGAGCGCCGTCGAGGCGTCGCACGATCTCCGCGATCGAGCCGGGGCCGTCTTCCAGATACAGCGCGAGGCTGTCGCGCCCGGTCACCGCGCGCTCCAACCCGTCCACCTCGCCGATCGCGGCCTGCGTGGAGTCGATGTCGGCGCCGTCGAGCTCGACCGACACGACGTCATGGCCGAGCTGGGACTTGAGCTCCTCGGGCGTGCCCTGCGCCACGATCTGCCCGTTGTCAATGATCGCCACACGGTCGCACAGCTGATCGGCCTCCTCCATGTACTGCGTCGTCAGGAACACGGTCGTGCCCTGCGCGTTGATGCGCCGCACCTCCTCCCAGATGGTCAGCCGCGAGGCGGGATCGAGACCGGTGGTGGGCTCGTCCAGGAACAGCACGTCGGGCGAGTGCACGAGCGCGCTGGCGAGATCCAGCCGGCGCTTCATCCCACCGGAATAAGTCTTCGTGCGCCGCTCGGCGGCGTCGAGCAGACCGACGAGCTCGAGCAGCTCCTGCGCCCGTGCCTGCGCCTGGGCGCCGACGATCCCATACAGACCGCACTGCAGCTCGAGCAGCTCGCGCCCCGTCTGCAAGGGATCCAGTCCGATCTCCTGCAGCGCGACGCCGATCCGCCGGCGTACCGCCGCGGGATCTGCGACCACGTCAAGCTCGCCGACTTGTGCGCTCCCGGAGGTCGGGGGCAACAGCGTGCAGAGCATGCGCACGGTCGTCGTCTTGCCGGCGCCGTTCGGGCCCAGGAACCCGAAGATCTCACCCGGCGCCACATCCAGATCGATCCCGCGCACGGCGTCGATGTCGCCCTTGAATGTCCGTCGCAGATCGCGCGCCACGATCGCGCTGCTCATGACCTTGGCCCGTCCGACGCGTCGACCATCGCGGGCTGATCCTCTATCGCCTCGTAGTCGCGCGCGAGAAAGAACTCCGCGCCCTCGATGCTCATGTGCGGGACGGCCCGATCGAGCCACCCGGGCATCCACCAGTTGACCTTACCCATCAGCAGCATCGTTGCAGGCACAAGTAGGCAGCGCACGACGGTCGCGTCGAGGATGACCGCGACCGCGAGGCCGACGCCGAACTGCTTGATCGTCGGATCGCCGTTCAGCACGAAGCTGCCGAACACGAACACCATGATCGCGGCTGCCGCGGTGATCACGCGCGCGCTCGTCACCAGCCCCGAGACGACCGAGTCGCGGTTGTCCTCGCCGGCGTGCACGTGCTCCTCGATCTGGCTGACGAGGAATACCTCATAGTCCATCGAGAGACCGAACAGCACGGCGAACATGAACAGCGGCACATATGAGACGACCGGCACCGGCCCTTCCAGCCCGATCAGTCCGCTCAGCCAGCCGTACTGGAAGACGGCGGTGAGCACGCCATAGGAGGCGCCGATCGAGAGCAGGTTCATGACCGCCGCCTGGGCTGGGATCACGACGGTGCGGAACGCCAGGATCAGCAGGATGAAGCTGAGCGCGATCACGACCAGGATCTGCAGCGGCAGCTTTTCGGAGATCCGCGTGGCCAGGTCGACGTAGCCGGCGGTGCTGCCGCCGACGTCGGCCTGCATGTCCGTGCCGTGCTCGGCGCTCGGGATCGTGTCCGCGCGCAGCCGCTGCACGAGTTCTTCGGTGGCTTTTTCCGCCGGTCCGGTCGTGGCGATCGCGTTGAAGTAGGCGGTCGTTCCCGCCTGGTCGATCTGGATCGGTGTGATCGCTGCGACGCCGTGCGTGGAGGAGACGTCTTTCTGCAACGTCTGCAGGCGCGGGTCGCCGGTACGCGGGTCGCTCTGGGTCGCGCTGGAGGGCCCGGACGAGCCGCCCGACGCCGGCGCCTTGGCCGGCGAACCCAGCGAGACGGCAACGAGCAACGGTCCATTGACGCCCGGACCGAAGCTTTCGGAGATCAGGTCATACGCCCGGCGGGCGGTGGTGGAAGTGGACAGCGCAGCGGTGTCCTGCTGCCCCAGGGTCAGCGACAGCAGCGGGATCGTCAGCGGCAGCAGGATCGCGAGCGCCGCGAGTCCCGCGAGCAGCGGGTGCCGGGCGATCATATTGGCCCAACGTGACCACAGTCCCTCCTTCGTATCGGTCTCCGGGCGCAGGTCGCGGTGGGGAGGGCGCACCCGCAGCGAGTTGATGCGTCCTCCCGTGATCGCGAGTACGGCCGGCAGCAGCGTGAGCGCGCCGAGCACCGCGACGAGCACCGCGACACCGGCCATCAGGCCCATCGTCGTGACCAGCGGGATACCGGCGACCGCGAGTGAGACGAGCGCGATCGTCACGGTGCCGCCCGCGAAGAACACCGCGCCGCCCGAGGTCGCGGCTGCGCGGGCGATCGACTCATCGATCTGTAGGCCGTCGTTGATGCCGCGGAAGTGCCGCGTGACGATGAACAGCGAGTAGTCGATCCCGACGCCCAGCCCGATCATCGTCGCCAGCGTCGGCGCGACACTGGGAACGGTCGTCACATGGCCGAGGATGCGGATGATCGCCAGCGACGTAAGCAGCGTGAGGATCGCGTTGAGGATCGGCAGCAGCATCGAGACGATCGTCCCGAAGGCGAACGTGAGGATCACCATCGCCGCGATGATCCCGATCAGCTCGCTGGACTCGGTCGCCGGTTTGGAGACCTTCTGTCCGAGCTGACCGCCGGTCTCGACCTGCAAGCCCGCGGCTTTGGCGGGATCGGCGGCGTCGATGATCGTCTGTGCTTCGTCGGTCGAGAGTTCGCCCGGGCTGACGGCCAGCGTCACCGACAGGTATCCCGTTTTCTGGTCCTTGCTGAGCGCGGAGGCGCCCTGGGGTGTGAGCGGGTTGACCACCGAGGCGACATTCGGGGCCTTCGCCACCGACGCGGCGGCCTGATCTACGGCGCTGGAGTACTTGGCTTCGGTCAACTTGCCGCTGTGGGCATGCAGGACGATCGGGCTCGTCCCGTTGGCCTGGTCGGGGAATGACTTGGCAAGCGTGTCCGTGGCGCGCTGGCTGTCGGTACCCGGCAGCGACAGGTTGTCGTTGGTGTTTTCGCCCAGGCGATGTGAGACGACAATCAGCGCGATTGCGACGACGAGCCACACGCCGAGCACCGCGAACCGCCGGCGGACGCAGAACTGGGCCAGCCCGTACAACACCCCCGTCATCGTCGGACCGGCCCCTTCGCGTCGCGGTTCATCCGAGCGAGCATCCTCCCTTGCCGGGATGCGACTGTCAAGGATCGCCAGCCGCCGAGACGGGGCGTCGTCCCGTATGCGGCGGACGGTGTTCGGACGCGAGCGCTTCGATCGCATCCGCGGCCGCCGCGGCGCCCCCCGCGGCCGTGTAGGCGCGGCTCACGCGCCGGGCGCCCTCCCGCATCCCGATCGCGGCGCGAACGGCGTCCGCAAGCCGTGCGGGGGTGAGGCGGCGGGGCGCCAAGCGCACCCCCGCACCGGCGAACTCCACACGGCGGGCGGTCTCCAGCTGGTCGCGCCCAAACGGGACGACGACGACCGGAACCCCCGCGGCGAGGGCCTTCTGGGTGATTCCCATGCCGCCATGGCAGACCACGCACGCGGCGCGCTCCAAGATCGGGTCGTGAGCGAGGAAGCGCACGACCCTGCTCCCCGGTGGGACGGTGAACGCGGCCGGGTCATGCGCGGCTGTCGTGCCGATCACCGAGATGCTGGCCGGGGGCAGCGCTTCCAGCGCGACGTGGAGCAGGCGCTTGTCGCGCTGGCGCTCGGTCGAGCAGGTGACGAGCACCAGTGGGTCCGACAGGTCCTCCAGCGCTGAGGGCTCCGACAAAGGCGATGGGTGGGTGGGCGTCGGGTGGGTGGGCGCTGGGTGGGTGGGCGCCCAATTAACGGGTCCCACCAAGCGCACGTTCGCCGGCCAGTCGCTGCGCGGATACTCAAAGCCCTCGGCGGTGAGCGCCAGCAGCAGCGGCGGGCGGAAGAAGAGATCGTTGAAATGATCGATCGCCGGCAGGCCGTGCCGGGCGCGTAGCTTCCCGATCGTCGGCATGGTCGTTCGATCGAAGCTCACGCTCATCATGCGGCGCACGAGCACGTCACGGAGCGCGCCGACGGGGCCCTGTAGCCGGCGCAATCCCATCCCGAATGGTGGGGCGTCGCGAGAGTGCAACGGCAGCAGGTAGGGCGCATACATCGCCCACGGCAGCCCGGAGGCCTCGGCGACCGTCGCGGCGCCCCAGCAGTTGATGTCGATCACGAGCATGTCCGGCTTGTGGCGCTCGATCGCGCGCGCGAGGTCGGGCGCCTCGCCGAGCGAGCGCTGTGCGAACGTCCTCAGCGCCGACAGGCCGGCCCCACGCAGCGAGCGCTCCTGCCAATCCACGATCTCGATCGCTTCGATCGCGGGGTCGATCGGCGAGCACGCGATACCCAGGGGTTCGAGGTGCGCGAGCTCGTCCGCGAGCCCATAAAGGCATGTGTCGTGCCCGCGGGCGGCGAGCTCGGCCACGATCGGCGTCACCGGATACAGGTGCCCGCGCGCGGGCGAGGTGTAGGCGAGCACGCGCATAAATCACGTGGGGGAGTCGTCGGGAGCGAGGAGCCGCTCGATCATCTCCACGATCGCCTCTTCGACCTCCTCCACCTCCAGGCCGATGTCGCATCGCAGGATTTTCCACACGTACACGTCACACATCGCCACCAGCTGCGCCAGGCGCCGTTCGCGCTTGTGCGGTGAGAGCTCTGCCAACTGCGGCTCGAACGTGCGCAAGACCCACTGTTCGTGAATCTCGTGGCCGTAGTCGACGGCGCGCACGATCGAGTTGCCGCGCTCGCCGCCCATCACGCGGACCATCGCGTCTCGGTAGGGCAGCATGCGCACGACGATGTCCCCGTAGCGCTCGTAGTGGCGCATCAGGTTGGCGACCGCGCCAGGAATGTCCCCGATCGGAGCATCGTTGCGTTCTTTGATGATGAGCGAGCTCGTACGGCGGATGACGGCGTCGAGCAGGCCCTGCTTGGAACCGAAATGGCGCAGCACCGTCTGCTTGCTGACGCCCGCGCGACCGGCCACCGACTCCAGCGACGCCTGCGTCCAGTTGTCTCGCTCGACCTCTTCGGTGGCCGCCTGCAACAGCGTCTCGCGCGTTTGCTCCTGGGCTTTGGCGCGCGCGACCTGTTTGTAGGAACGCTGTGGCGACTCCCCTCGTGCCATTGCGACCGTCAGTCTTGCAGGGCGAGCGAAGCGGGCACGGAGCTCGCGAACCAGCCGGGGATCGCGAGGATCGCGAGCGCGGTGCTCGTCATCAGGGCGAGGCTCGCCAGCGCCGTGAGCGCGGTGACGGAATAGACGACGGGAAAGTTGATTGTCTGCGCCAGCGCGCGATCGGCGAGCTGCTGACCGTAGAGGCCGAAGATCGCCCCCGTCAGGCAGCCGACGCCCAGCAACAGCAGACTCTCGAGCAGGATCGTGTGCCACAGATCCGCGCGCGGCAGCCCCTCCAGCTTGAGCTTGGCCAGGCGCGGGCGGCGCTGCCAGATCATCGCGCCCATCGCCGCGGCCATCGCGAGCACCGCCACGATCGGGATCAGCGTCGCGATCTGGGTGAGGCGCGCGAGCGCCTGGCGGCTGAGCGCGCTCTGGCGTAGCGTGTGCCGAGCCGCGGTCTGCACCTCAAGGCCCGAGTGCGGTCCGAGCGCGCGCTGGATTTCACGCGCGGCCTGCGCCGATGAGACGCCTGGGTTCAGCAGGAGGCTGTAGGCGCTCACATCCTGGCTGCCCCACGCGCGCGCGTAGTCGTCGGCGTTCATCACGATCGCGCCGGGCGCCCAGCCGATGTTCGTGGAGAGCGCCGCGATCCGCAACGTCTGCGGGACGGGCGTGGGCAGCGTGAGCGCCTGACCGATGTGTAGGTGGTGTTCGGAGGCGATCGCTTCGGAGAGAACCAGCCAGCCGCCGGCGCGCACGCGTTCTTCGGCTCGGCGCAGGTCGCCGTGCACGAGCTGGGTCGCGGGCAGCATTGGCGTCGCCTGGGCCGAGGGGGCGATCACGAGCACCCGTCGCTGCCCGTAGTCGAGCAGTCCGCTGCGATATGGGCGCACTGCCCGCACGCCCGCGACATGTTCGAGCTTCGCGCGCTCGACGGGCACGAACGGGGTGGTGTTCAGCAGGTTGTAGGAGCCGGCAGGGGAGACCCACACATCGGTGGAGGCGTTCATGTCTCGTGCCGCGTTTTCGAGGCCGTGGAGTAGGTCGCCGTGGGCGCCCTGGATCGCGACGCTGCCGAAGATCGCGATCGCGCCGGTCGCGGCGATCGCGACGGCTCGCGCTCCGGCGGCGCCTAGCTCCATCGTCGCGACGTGCGGGACGACACCCGCGTTCAGACGCGCGAGCCGCGCGACCAGGGCGAGCGTGAGGCTGAGCGCGAATGGCAGCACGAGCAGCAGCGCCGCCACGAGCAGGACCATCCCGGGGATCGCCGCGTCGGGGGCCTCGAGCAGGATCGCGGTGGCGGCGAGAAGACACACCACTCCGGCGAGCGCCGCGCGGGCGGGGGCGTACGCGGCCGCCCCCCGGCGCGAGGCGCCCTCCTCGCCCGGAACCTGCCGCAGTCCGAGCGCGGCAAGCGGATCGCGCGAGAGGATGTCGCGCAACGGTGTGAGCACCGCCACGATCGCGGCCCCCATTCCGCCGGCGACGGCGAAGGCGATGCTCTGCCAGCTGACGAACCGCTCCGAGCCGACGGCGAAGGCGAGTGAGAGGAAGGCCGGATTGGAGTGCAGCACGTGGATCGAGAGCTCCTCGCCGAGCACCAGCCCGAGCACGCACGCGACCAGACCGAGCACGACGGCGTCGAGTAGCAGCACGGCGATCACCGTTCGCGGCGTGTAGCCGTCGCGGCGCAGGTCGACGACCAAGCGGCGGCGCTGCGGGACGGTCAGCAGCACAGCGGTGAAGGCGAACAGGAACCCCACGAGCGCGCTGATCGCCGAGAACAGCGCGGTCGACTGGTTGCTCGCCGCGGCCGCCTTGGCGAACAGCTGCTGTTCGTAGTCGACCGTCTCGACGTTCTCTGCTCCCGCCGCCAATCGCTGCAGTGCCGCGCGCACGCGCGGTTGTGCGCCCGCGGCGGGCTGTATCAGGATGCGGCTCACGCGAGCGTGAAGTCCGGTCATTTCCTGCGCCAGCGAGAGCGGCACGATCGCCACGGCGCTGTCGATCAGCGCACCTACCTGGCCGGCGTGCAGCTGGGAGTACAACGGCGCCTCGGCCGTGCGTCCGTCGAGCGCGAAGTTGACTTCCTGGCCGAACTTCCTCGCGCCGAGCCGGCGGGCCAGCGGCGCGGGCAGCACGACCGCGCCGATGTCACCGAATGGCCGCAGGTCGGTGCCCCGCACGAGCGCCCCGCCGAGCTGCGAGAGGCTCGTGTCGGCGCCGATCAGCTGCACCGAGGCACTGCCGCGCGGGCCGCTGGCCTGCGCGCCCGATTCCAGTACGGGCGCGGCGACGCGCACGCCAGGGATCGCGCGCACGCGCGCGAGCGTGGCGGCGGGAAAGCCGTGCGGGTCGCGCGCCAGCAGCTGCAGCGTCGCGCTACCGGCGATCCCGCGCGAGAGCTGGGAGACGGAGCTCTGCAGGCTCGAATTGGCGACCTGCGAGGCGAACAGCAGCGCGACCCCGGCGGCGATGCCGAGGACCGCGAAGCACTCCTGCCAGAACCGCGCGCGCAGACGCACGCGGTAGAGATGCAGGGCGTTGAGCGGGCTCATCGCCGCGCATAGACGTCGTGGTTGGGTGCGTACTCCTCCAGCTGGCCGTCGTGCAGAGCGAGCACGCGGTCGGCATACTCGGCCGCCATCGGGTCGTGGCTGACGATCACCGCGGCGACCTCGCGCTCGCGGCTGAGCTCGCGCAACAGCTCGAGCACTTCACGACCGCGGCGGCTGTCGAGGCTCCCGGTCGGCTCGTCGGCGAGCAGCAGGCGCGGTGCCGTGGAGAGCGCCCGCGCGATCATCACCCGCTGGCGCTCGCCCATCGAGAGCGTCTCTGAACGGTGATGCATGCGCTCGCCCAGCCCGAGGCGCTGAAGCAGCGGTGCGATCTCGCGCCGGGCCTCGCGCCAGCGCCGGGTCTTGAGCAGCTTCAGCGTCGCGTTGTCGATCGCGCTGACGCCCGGCAGCAGGTCGAACGTTTGACGGATGAATCCCAGTTCTGAGAGCCTGAAGTGCGAGGCCTCGCGCTCGGACAGCGTGGAGATGTCGCGCTCGCCGATCAGGATCGTGCCGGCGGTGGGTTCCAAAAGCATCGCCACCATCAGCAGCAGCGTCGTCTTGCCCGATCCGCTCGGCCCATACAACGCGACGGTTTCGCCGGGGGTGACCCTCAGCGACACGTCATCGACGGCGCGTATTGTCTCGCCGCCGACCGCCGGGTAGTGCTTGACGAGGTTTTGCAGCTCCAGCACGGTGTCTCGATTCAATGCCCGGGGGCGCGCCGGAGAGAATCCCCGGCGACCCGCATCAGGCCGACACCCTGCCGCTTACGTGCACGGTGATCGCGTCGTTCCTCGATTCGGCGATCGTGCCGCTGAAGCTCAGCCCCGACCCGTGCACGTGGGCGTAGCTGCCGGTGCCGCGGTTGATCGACATCGAGCCGGCGAAGCTGGCCGTCGTGCTCCCCCGGTGATAGTTAGCGTTGCCGTTGCCCGAGAACGAGACGCCGCGCGCATAGATGTTGACTTCGGCGGTCACGCGGGTCGAGGAGACCGCTGTCAGGTGCACGTAGATCGTGCCCGTGACCGTGCCCGTCGCCGAGCCCTGCTCGTTGAGGGTGAAGTTGTGTTTGCTCGTGAGGTGCAGGTGGCCGGTCTCGTTCAGCGAGATCGTTCGCGAGGAGTGCGCCCACGGGAGTGAGCCGGCGCGCTCGCCGGCGCTCAGCGGTGCGAACGCGCCCAGCGTGAGCAGGGACACCGCCAGGGCCATCAGGACGCGGATGGGTGTCGCGCCGGCGCTCATGCCGGGCAGGGGGTCGTGGCGAGCGCCTGGCCGGTGGAGCCGTCGGCGTAGGTGGTTTCGGTCGCGAACGGGAGACCTCCGGCCGGGCAGCTGGAGGGCGTGAGGACCGCGGTTGCGCCGCGTGCCGGGCGGTGGCCGGTCGGGCCGATCGTCAGCGTGAGGGTGACGATCGAGGCGTTGGGCTCGAACATGAGCGTGGGGATCGGGGGGATCGTCAGCGAAAGCTCTTCCCCGTAGGGGGCTTCGGCGGGAAGCACGACCCCGGTGAAGACCTTGCGTTCGTCGATCGGGGTGTAACCCTGGGCGAGGATCTCGAACGTCGGCTGGAGGTTGTTCGGGGGGCCGAGGAACACCCACAGGGTGGCTTCCTCGGTGATGTTCTCGGTGCCCGCGTGTGTCTCCACGAGCGCCTGGCCGTGGCCGATCTGCGAGCGCTTGGGGCAGCCACTCGCTCCGCGGGAGCGCAGGCGCGCGGCCGGGCAACTACTGAGGTGGGGGATGTCCAGGGTCAGGCCGGCGGGGAAGCGAACGACCGACTTGCTCACGGGGGTGGGCACGCCGAACGGCCCGCCGGAGAAGCGCATCGTGAACGTGAGCGAGGCCTTTGCGTGTAGCCGGTTGGGCGACAGCGAGGGTGCGATCGAGGCGACGGTTTCCGCCTGCGCGGTCCCGGCCAGCCCGGCGCAGACCGTCAGCGCCAGGACGGCCGTGCGGGCTGCGCCTCGCGCGCTGGCTGCGCGCATGCCGGCAATGTCGATCTGTAGGGGATTCATCTGATGAGAAGTATGTCGCGCTTGGGCATGTTTGGGTGGAGCTTCTTCACTTGAGAACGGTTTGGCGATGCTCAGCGGCGTGGCGCTTGTCGCGTAACGCCCGGTTATCTGTGCGGGCATGGGATGGTGGTGGTCGTCTTGGTCGCCGTGCCGTCCGCGAAGCCGACCTGCACTTCGATCGGAAAACCCGCGCGGGGACACACTTTGGGGGTGACGAGCCCGCGCACGTGCTCGAGCTTGCGCTTGCCGTGGATCGTCTTGTAGTAGGCGACGTTGTTCGCGCCGAAGGTCAGCGAGACGTGCTGCAGCCAGCCGAGGGAGGCGCCGGGGAGCGTGGGGACGATCGGGATGTCGAAGGTGATGCCGACGCCATAGGGCTTGGGCGCGCGGACTTCGTGACCCACGAAAGCGAGTTGCTCGGAGGCGGGCGTGACCGCGTTGACGTAGATCAGCACCACCAGACGTCCGTGTTCGGAGGGCGCCAGGAAGAATTCGATCGTGAGTGGTCCGGGTACGTGTTCGTGGGCTATTTCAAATAGTCCGACGCCGGCGCCAAAGCCGATCCGGGAGCTGGTCGGGCACGCGCTTGCGCCGCGCGCTTCGAGCGTCGCCGGGGTGGCGGTGCAGGTGCCCGCGCCGCGCACGTCCAGCAGCAGGCCGGCGGGCGCGTAGGCCGTGACTTTGACGGCAGGCGACTGCGGGCCGGGGCCGATCGGCCCGAATACGGCCGTGGCCGAGAGGTTGGTGGGCGCTCCCAGCCGATTGGGGGTGAAGCTGGCATGAACGGTCAGCGTCTGCGTTTGCGCCCCCCACGCGACCGTGGCGGCGATCAGGCAGGCGCAGGCGAGACTCGCCGCGCCCAGGACCCGGGTATGGTGTTTCATCACACACTCTCCTCTCAACCCACCGCCATAACGGTCGCCCCGCGCTTGTCTTGAGCGAGGATCGCCGCTCCCTTTATTTCGCGTTACCGAGAGTAACACGAATCTGGGGAGGCTGTCAACTGCATTTGCGACATCCGCGGTTGCAACCCGGGCATCTGCGGGAATCGTTCAGAAGATCGCCGCTGCCTCCTCGGTCGCCTCGGCGGCGGCGAGATCGCCGCGTAGGCGCAGGCCGAGAATGGGGAAGATGAGCGTCGAAAGCACCGCCGCTCCGACCAGCGCGGCGGCTGTGGAGGAGCGCATGTGCCCCGTTTCCACGGCCAGGGTCGTGATCGCCAGGACGAGCGGCAGTTGGGTCGAGCACATCAGAGCGAGGGCCGCTCGCGCGCGGGCGTCGAGCACGTCGCGGTAGAGCAGCAGCGCGGGCGCGCCACGCACGACCAGGAAGAGGAGGAAGAAGAGGACCATCTTCAGCACGCCCGAGACGCTCGCGAACAGCGCGTCGATGTCCAGGTTCATACCGCTGACGATGAAGAAGAACGGCACGAACACGCCGAAGGCGACCGCCGTGAGCTTGGAGTCGAAGGCCGGCAGCTCGCGCGTGCGCAGCAGCTGGCGCGTGATGATGCCCGCCGCGAAGCCCCCGAGCAGCAGATCGAGCCCCAGTTCGAAAGCGAGCAGCGCGAGCGCGAACACCAGCACGAGGATCCAGCGCACCGCCAGCTGGGAACTGCTCTCCAGCGTCTGCTCGAACAGCGGCACGGTCCGCTCGGAGGAGCGCACCGCGAAGACCGCCACGCCGACCGCCAAGCCCACGAACGCGAGCAGGATCAGCCCGTTGTGGACCGTGCTCTGTGCCGAGAGGATCAGCGTCAGCAACAGGATCGGGCCGAACTCGCCGACGGCGCCGGCGCCGAGCAGGTAGGTGCCGAAGCGCGTGCGCAACTCACCGGCATCGGAGAGGATCGGGATCAGCGTACCGATCGCCGTCGTCGCGAGCGCCGAGCCCGTGTACAGGAGCGACAGCACGATCCCCAAGGCCGCGAGCACCCCGCCGATCGTGTAGGCGAGCGCGAGCGAGAGCACCCAGCCGAGCAGCGCCAGGCGCAACGGCTTGCCCATGATCCGGTGCATGTCGATCTCATAGCCGGCGAAGAAGAACAGCAGGCCCAGGCCGAGGTCGGAGAAGAAGGTGATGAATTGGTTGACGTGCAGGCCGAGCGCCTGCGGCCCCAGCATGACCCCCAGCAGCAGCTCGACCACGACGACCGGCACGAGCACGCCACGATCGCCCGCGATCGCGGTGACGGTGCCCGCGAGCGCCGAGGCGGCGATGATCGCGAAGAACGTGCCGGGAGCCACATGCACGGCGGCGAGCACGTTCAGCGGACCCCCGAGCCGTCATCGGAGCGGCCCCCCGCACGGTCATCGACGCTCATCGGGACGCGACCATAGCGCCTGGCTCAGCGGCCCGAGCGCGGGAGGTGTCGATTTTCGGCATGTCCGTTCGTCCTTGAGGGGACTGTGCACGTACCCTAGGAAGGAGAACCTCGATGAAGTACATGCTGCTGATCCACCAGGGCACGACCCCGCTGCCAGGCTCACCGGAGTGGGAGGAGCTGTCCGAGGCCGAGCAGGGCTCGGTCTACGCCGCGTATCGGGCGATCAACGAAGACCCGCGGGCAACCTCCGGGGTGCGGATGCAGCCGCCGGAGACGGCGACGACCGTGCGCGTGCAGGAGGGGCAGACGCTCACGACCGACGGCCCGTTCGCCGAGGTCAAGGAGGCGCTCGGCGGATACCTGTTCTACGAGGCCGACGATCTCGACGCGGCGATCGAGCTGGCCGCGCGCATCCCCGCGGCGAGCATGGGCGGCGCGATCGAGATCCGCCCGATCGCCGAGTGACGGCCGCGCTCGAGCGGACGTTTCGCGATCATTGGGGGCGCGTGCTGGCCGCGCTGATCGGCTTCCTCGGCGACATCGACCTCGCCGAGGAGGCCGCCCAGGAGGCGTTTGCGATCGCCGCCGAGCGCTGGCCGCGCGAGGGAACCCCCGCCAACCCGGCCAACTGGCTGGTGACGACGGCGCGCAACCGCGCGATCGATCGCATTCGCCGCGATCGCACGCTCGCCGCGAAGACCCGCCTGCTGCAGGCACTCGAGACGCCCGAACAGGACACCGATATGGAGATGCAGACGAGCACGGTTGCAGACGAGCGCTTGGAGCTCGTGTTCACCTGCTGTCATCCGGCGCTCGCCACCGAGGCGCAGGTGGCGTTGACGCTGCGCACGCTCGGGGGGTTGAGCACCGAGGAGATCGCGCGCGCGTTCCTCGTGGCCGAGCCGACGATGGCGCAGCGGTTGGTGCGGGCCAAGCGCAAGATCAAGGCCGCGGGCATCCCCTTCAGGATCCCGCCCGCGCATCTGTTGCCGGACCGGCTGAGCGCGGTGCTGGCGGTCGTGTATCTGATCTTCAACTCCGGCTACGACGGCCGCGGCGAGCTCTCGCAGGAGGCAATCCGACTCGGTGGCGCGCTCGTGGAGCTGATGCCCGACGAGCCCGAGGTGTACGGGCTGCTGGCGCTGATGCTGCTGCACGACTCGCGCCGTGACGCCCGTCGGCGCGACGGTGAGATCGTGCTGCTCGCCGACCAGGATCGCGAGCTGTGGGACGAAGGGCGGATACGCGACGGTCGCGCGGCGCTGGGACGCGCGCTGGCGTTGCGCGGGCGCGGGGTGGGTGGGGTGTATGTCCTGCAGGCCGAGATCGCCTCGCTGCACGCCCGGCAGGAGAGCGACTGGGTGGCGATCGCGGCGCTGTATGAGGAACTCGCGCAGGTTACGGGCTCGCCCGTGGTGGAGCTAAACCGCGCCGTCGCGATGGCGCACGCACGGGGCTGGCGCGAGGGGTTGCGGGAGATCGACCGCATCGATGGGCTTGTGGATTACCACTACTACCACGCCGCCCGCGCCGATCTGCTGCGCCGTCTAAACCGTGCCGAGGAGGCGCGGGCGGCGTATGAGCGCGCACTGGAGCTGGCCCGCGCGGAGCCCGAGCGGCGGTTTCTGGCAGGGCGGATCGCGGAGCTGTGAGCGGCGCTTCGTCACGTACGGCCCGCCGGTAGAACTGCACAGTGGCATCGCCGGGATGAGGCAAAAGCGGTAAGTCAGATGCTTGATAAAAGCTGATCGGAGGGGCCTTGCCGCATGCGGCAAGGCCGGCAGGCCCGCATGCGGGCCTGCCTCGGAGCCGCACATGTGCGGCTCCGCCGGTGGCGCATGCGCCACCGGTAGACGGGCCGCATGCGGCCCGTCTCGTCTCGCACATGTGCGAGACGGACCGATCGAAGATCGGCCTGGCGTGCTCCCACGGTCGCTCGGACGGCCTCGGTGACCGATCCCGACTGCTTGATCACACAGCATCGGATGGGATTTCTAGGTTATAGTCTTGAAGCCCGATCCATAAAAACAGTCGCCTAACATGAATCGATGGCCCGGTTCGCATCGTCTGTGCGGCGCACGCAAACCGTGGAGGAATCACAATGCCCAATCCCGGTCAGCCGACCATCAGCCTTAACGCTCACGGTGACGCGGTGAGGCGCGCGCAGAGGGCGCTGCGGCGCACCCCCGACCTGAGCGTCGCCGTCGACGGAATCTTCGGCGCCGCGACCGAGCAGGAGGTCAAGACGTTTCAGGAAAGCGCAGGAATCACGCCCGACGGCATCGTCGGACCGATCACGTGGAACGCGCTTCCCGACGGTGGTCCGATGCCGACGCTGCAAGAGGGGAAGCACGGGGATGTCGTTCGCAGCCTGCAGACGATCCTCGCCGACGGCGCCGCCGGTGAGTGGAACACCGGTCCAGGACCGGTAGACGGGGAATTCGGACCGAAAACGCGAGCCTCCGTCGTGGCGTTCCAGAAATGGGGTCACGTGAGCGCCGACGGCGTCGTCGGCGATCAGACGTGGGGCGTCTCGCTGGACGCGATGTCGTCTGACCTCGAGTCCGTCGTCGGACTGCAGTACGTCATCGGCTGAGGGCTTCCTCACTTCGATGCGGCGCGGGGGCTGTCACGTCGGTCTCATCGCTACCTACACCTGACATGGAGTAAAAAGTCAAGGGCCTGCGCGGGTTGGCGCTGAGCGGTTCGGGCGTGGGGTGGCGGGCGTCCCGGGGCAGCGACGGTGGGTCAGACTGACATTCGCGGGTTGGTGCCGCATGACTGGTATCCGTCGGGAGCTGCCTCGGTCTAGCGTCGCGGGTCGCCGGCAGGCCGGTGCCGCATAGGTGTTGCGAGGGTTCTCCTTCTGGGAGGGATCGCCCGCCACCCCACGCTCGAGCGCGATCGTGTTGTTCAGCGAGTCCGTAGTGGCTGCTCGGTCGCGATCGCCCACACGAACCCGGCGAGCTCTCGTGCGCAGGCGACAACGATCTTCTGGTGGGGCTTGCCGCGGCCTGCCATCCTTGCCCACCGCCTGTGCAGTCGTTGTTGGCAGCGCCACGCATGCTCGAGGACCTGGGGGTCCTGGCCACGTTGGCGGCGCGCGAGCTCATAGCCGACCGTCGGGCGCCGCCGCCCGTTCCATGCCGACTCGACGAGCAGCCGCCTGGCGTGCGCTGAACCGGCCTTGGTAATCGAGCCCTGCCTGCGACTCTCTCCCGAAGAACGCTCTGAAGGGACCAGTCCGACGAAGCTCATGAACTGCTCGGCCGTCTGAAACCTGCTGAAGTCCCCGGCCTCGGCGACCAGTCCGATCGCGGTCAGGGTGTCGATCCCGCGCATGCAGCGCAGCCGGGCAATCAGCTCACTGTGCGGCCCCTGGATCGCGAGGCGATCGAGCTCTGCCTCGAGCATCTCGATGCGCCGGTCGACCTGGTCGACAGCGAATAGGTAGTCATCGAACGCCTGCTGCTGGCCGGGGAGCTCGAACGCTTGACGGCCGAGCCATGCGCGCCGTGTGGTGCCCCAACAAGTCGTCGGCATCGTCCGCTCGTGACGCAGACAGAACTTCCCCAGCCTGTGACGGGCGCGCATCCTGTCCAAACGCGCGTCCTCCCTAGCCCGGACAAGATCACGCAACGCCTCATGCTCCGGTGTCGGGATGAAGATCTCCGTCAAAAGGCCCGCGGCGTGAAACCCTGCCAGCCGCCTGGCGTCACGCTTATCGGTCTTCACCCGGTCACCAGGACGCAAGGGCACCAGCCCAGGCGCCACGATCACGCTATCTACCCCCGCCGCAACCAACGCACGATGCAAACCGAACCCCGTCGGGCCGGCCTCCTGGCAAACCCGGACGCCCGGCCACGCCCCGACCTCTCCCAGCAGCTGCTCGTGGTCATAGCCAAGCGTCACCTCCCGCAAAAGCTCACCATCCCGCAGCGCCGCCAGCCTCACCGACGACTTATGCACATCCAACCCAACAACGACTCCCCTGCGATCCTCCACCATGGTCGGCGACCTCCGTATGTGGCTCGGCCGGGATCAAACCCAGCAACCCACGCAAATGCGCAGGCCGCCGGCCATCCTCACCGAGCACCCGGACCAACCCGGCCACTCCATCCTGTCTAGGATGCAACGTGCAGCTGTCGTTAGCGCACGTACGTTTGAGCTGGCCCGCGGAGATGGTCTGGATCAGTCCGGCGATCCAGCATATGGGACAGCCGTGGAGTGCGATCATGCCGGGGGTTGCGAGTAGGAGTGCGGTGGGACCGGCGCTCGGGGTCAGCGCGAGCGCTGAGCCGATCAGCCCGAAACCGATCGCTCCGCGTGTGAGCTGGCGAATGAGGGAGGTGCTGGCGGGAGCGCTTTGGTTGTGGTCAGGCATTCTCGGCGTCTCCGTGGCTGGTCGTGTTATTTGGTGTTCTGAGTGCCAAGCGGAGTGTTTGGCGTCCGCGGTGCAGGCGTGACTTCATTGCGGCGCGACTGAGTCCCAGTGCCTGAGCGGTCGCCGATCCCGATACGCCTTGGATGTCGCGTAGCACGAGGACGGCGCGCTGTTCGGGGGGGAGCCCCGCGATCGAGTCGACGATTCGTTGCATCTCCAGGCGGGCGAGGGCGGCGTCTTCGGCAGAAGGCTCGGGCATCGCGGTTGCGATCGGTTTGTGGATTACGACCCGTGATCTGCGGATGCACTCGTTGCGCACGATTTGGAACATCCACGATGCGAGCGCCGCGGTGGCTCTGAGGGTCCCGATTTTGCGGTACAGCACGATCAGAGCCTCCTGCGCCGCGTCCTCCGCGTCCTCGGGGGTTGAGCAGAGCGTGCGGGCAAAGCGCTGCACATGTGCGTGGGAGCCGTCGAGAAGCATCGCGATGGCACGGGGGTCGCCCTGCTTCGCGGCGTTAACGACCTGCTCGTCGGGCCAGGTCTCGGTGCGCGTATCAGTCACGAGAGCGTGCTCTTGCTCTGGTGAAGAAGAACAGGCAGCCGCAGACAACGACCGCGGCTGCGATGAGAGAGATGATGGTCATGATGAGCGTCCCTCCTTGTCGAGACGAGTATCTGTGCTGACTATTTCTTGGGGCACGGCATTTTGTAGGAGGCTTCCGCGGTCGCGCCGCCGAGGAAGCTCAATCCGACCTTCACCGGCCATCCGCCCTTCGCGCACTTCTTTGGCACGGTTACGTAGGAGATCGTCTTCTCGCCCTGTTTATAAGCGGCGCCGACCCTGACGGTGCCTTGCAGGATCGACGCGTCGAGCGCTCCAGGCACCGTTTCGATCAGCGGGATCGTGCCGGTGAACTCAACGCTGAACGGCGGGGAAGAGTTGACGAACCGGCCCGCAGCGAGGATTTCGAGTGAGACCGGCGTCGCGCCATCCAGGAAGACCTCCAAGCCCCCGCCGGGGGCAAAGAATGGCTGCACCGACGCCGTCTCCTGTACGCGTTCGGCGCCGAAGCTCACGATCCCGACCCCGACGCCCTTCGGTCCCGCAGTCGACTTCTTTGGGCACGATGCGGGTCCGTCGCTTTCGATCACCGCCGGCGCGCAGGAGGCAAACCCCTGCGGGTGCAGCTTCGCGCCGGCCGGCGCGAAGTATCTGATCCCGATCAGCGGCGGCGGGAAGCCACCGTATTCGGTCCCCGAGATCTTGCCTTCGACCTGGATCACGGCGCCGGCGCCGAGGATGTCGCCGGTGCCCGGGAAGCCCGGGATTGGCAGAGCCGCTGTTTTGAACGTAAACGTTGGCGTCGCCGAAGCCGGGCCCGCCAGACCAAGGACGACAAGGCCGACCACAGCCAGACCAGCGGACATTCTGCGTAGATAGACAGCGATGGTCACAATAAGCCTCCCGTTTGAGCCTGCCGTTCTGGCCGACGGAGTGTCGACACGTAGATAAGAGGCGCACCAGCGCCAAAAGGATTCTCGAAGCCGTCGTCAGACCTGAGCGATGCAGCAAGTCGATGAACAGGGGAACGCCATGACATGGGGGCACGTCGGCGACGAGGAGTACAACGCGACGTCGTAGCCGCCCTTAGCGTCGGACGAGGCGTCGGGGGACTTGGTCGTGGTTCGATTAGCGAAGTAATGGTGGGCGAAATGACCGTCAAGTCCGAGATGGCTCAAATCGGTTAGCTCATCGTCCATCAACTCAACGACATGTGGACCTATGAACGGGTCCGATTACCGGTCGCGTCAACTGGGTAGAGGTGGATCTGATGCGTCTTGTAATCAGGCCGGGGATGAAATTGGGAACGGGCCTTCTCGCGATCGGCCTGCTTGTGATCTTCCTGGCACTGATGGCACCAGCAGCGGGCGCGGCGGTACCGCCTGAACAGGATCCCTTCTACTCCTATGAAGGCTCCACGCCTCTGGCGAACATCGTGCCAGGCACTGTGCTGAAGACACGGACGCTCTCCTACCATGTGGCGGGCGTGCCGCTGCCGATCAAAGCGGTGCAACTGCTCTATCGATCGACGGGTGAGACAGGACAGCCGACGGTCAACGTGACCTCGGTGCTGCAGCCGCCACTGCGCCTCGGCACTCCCACGATCGTCTCCTACCAGTCCTTCTACGACTCGCTCAATCCTGAAGACGAGCCTTCTTACGCCATCTCCGGCGGGGTCACGCTAGGCGGTCTGATCCCGACCGCGGAGTCGGGCTTGATCGCGCCCGCGCTGCTCGCGGGAGAGACCGTCGTCGTGCCCGACACCGAGGGCGAGACGGCAGATTTCGCTGCGGGCCCGGAGTACGGGATGAACACGCTCGATTCGCTGCGTGCGGTGCTCGCCTCGCCCGCCAGCGGAGCGACAGGAGCAAAGAAGATCGGCCTGATCGGCTATTCCGGTGGCGCGATCGCTACCGGGTGGGCCGCCGAGCTCGCGTCTTCCTACGCGCCCGACATCAGCTCGCGCATCGTCGGCGCGGCGATGGGCGGCGTACTCGTCGATCCCGCGCACAACCTGCACTACGTCGAAGGCAGCACCATCTGGGCCGGCGTGATTCCGATGTCGGTGATCGGAGTCTCGCGAGCCTTCTACGTCGACCTCACGCCGTACCTGAACGAATACGGGCTACGGCTTTACAACAAGCTCCAGCGCGCCTCGATCGCGACTGTGCTCGGCGAGTACCCGGGTCTCACCTGGGCGCAGATCGCGAAGCCCGAATACCAGACACCCGAGAGCGTGCCCGTCTACGTCGAAGTGGTGAACCAGATGATCATGGGCAGTCGCGGCACGCCCAGCATGCCGATGTTCATCGGCCAGGGCAACGGCGGCGAACTCGAAGGAACCGCGGGCAACAAGGAAGGCATCGGTCCGGGCGACGGGGTGATGATCGCGGGCGATGTGCGCAGTCTTGCGCGCGAGTACTGCAGCCGCGACGTCCCCGTGCAGTACGAGGAATATGAACATCTCAGTCACGTTCCAAGCGCGGCGGTGTGGCTGGGAGAAGCCGACGCCTGGCTCGCCGCACGTTTCGCCGGGTTGCCGGCACCGCAGAACTGCTCGAGCATCGCGCCGGGCAACTCGCTGGCGCCGATCGGACGGCACTAGGCTCGGGGTAAGGGACATTCCCAATTGCGCGGGGCACGGCCGCGGGGCGAGACTGTGCCCATGTTCGAGATGATCACCGATCTCCGCGCAGTCACCCGCGGCGCAGTCGATGTCCAGCGCTGAAAGCGGGCGCGAGCAGCGTCGCCCCCGCCGCCCACGGCTCGTCCGCACACGGCGCGGGCGCCTGATCGGCGGTGTGTGCAGCGGGCTGGGGGCTCACTTCGATGTCGATCCGATCTTGTTTCGGATCGTGTTCGTAGGACTTGCGGTCTTCTCCGGGGTGGGAATCGTGCTGTACCTCGCGATCCTGTTGTTGGTGCCGGAGGAGGGAGCGAGCCGGGCGCCGATCCGGCTCGGCCGCTCGTCTTGGCTGAGTGTGCTCGGCGTCGTCGTGATGGTCGTGGCGGTGGGGATCGCCCTCCAGGCGGCCGGCCACGCGGGACACCGCGGCGCGTGGGGGTTCGCTGTGGGGATCGGGTCGCTCGCGCTGGTGGGGAGCATCGCCGCGCTGGTTTGGTCGCGGTTGCGCCGGCCCGCCGGGGAGCAGGGGAACGCGAGCGCCGATCGCCGGTTGTTCGGCTATCTCGCGCTCGTGGCGGCCATCGTCGTCTGGTCGGTCCTGTTCGCGGTGGCGGGCGCGTGGCTTGCGGGCATCGACGGACGCCTCGCCGCGTGGGTGGTGGTCGCGATCGGCGCGGCGCTCGTGCTGAGCGCGTTCACGGGCCGGGCTCGCCGGCTGGTGCTACCGGCCGTGGCGTTTGTTGTGTCGGTGGCGGTGATCGCCGCGGCCCACGTCGACCTGCACGGTGGCGTGGGCGAACGCACCTATCGCCCGCACCTCCTGAGCGAAATACGCCATGACTACCGGCTTGGAGCGGGCCGCCTAGAAGTCGACCTGCGTGAGATCGCATTCCCACCGGGCGACACCTCTCTGCACGTCCGGCTGGGCGTGGGGGAGCTCGTCGTCCTAGTGCCCCGCGGCGTTTGCGTCGCGACCAGCGCGCAGATCGGCGGCGGCTATGCCGGGGCGCTCGAACAGAGGTCCGGGGGCCTCGACGTGGACTGGTCCGAACGTCCTTCGCCCCCGCTGCACACGCCGCGCTTGGTATTGAGCGGGGATGTCGGGCTCGGCGCGCTGCTCGTGGCCGACCACCCGATTGAACACGGCTGGAACGGCAGAGGTGGCTGGTTCGGCGCTCACTCACACACAGGTGAGCTCGGTACCAACGAAGCCTGCGATCCTTCGGCGGGGGCGAGTCGCTGATGCGCTCGCCGAACGTCACCGTCCTGCTGACGGGCGTCGCCGTCTTTGCGCTAGGCGTGCTGCTCGTGCTCGACGCGGATGGCGCGATCGACCTCCGTTTTGCCTACATGGCGCCCGTGCTCGTCGGCGCGCTGGGGGCGATCCTGCTCGCCAGTGGCCTGGTCGGACGTGGCCGGGGTCGCGGCTGAGATCATGAGCGGCGATGTCCTCCCACCCGGCGCACCGGCCGCGCGGCGGTATGAGAATCGCGCTCGGCGCGGGCCTGCTGCTCGCCAGCGGCCTGCTGTTCGTGCGCGCGGCGGGGCCCTGGCCGGGAGACGCGATCGTCTGGCCGGCCGCGGTCGCCGCGCTGGGTGCGCTCTTACTTTGGCGGGCGTCCGGCGCCCCGCCCGCGCGCCGTCGCGGCTGGGCTGCGCATCGCCCACCCGAGACCTCGCCTGCCGCGCCCTCGCGGGAGCCCTCCGCGCGGGTGCGCCTGCCCGCCCGCCCCGAGGTGAGCCGCGGTGGGCTCGGCGTCACGCTCGTGCTCGCCGGTGGATTTGCGTTTCTGTGGGCGAACGGCGCGTTGCGGCCGGCGGGCGAAACGGTGCTCGCGGGCTTCGCGGTGCTGATCGCGCTTGCTTTGATCTTTGCCCCCTCCTGGCGCCGTCTGGCGCGCAGCCTCGCGGCCGAGCGGACCGAGCGGATTCGCTCCCAGGAGCGCGCCGATGTCGGGGCGCACCTGCACGACTCGGTGCTGCAGACGCTGGCGCTGATCCAACGCAGCGCCGAGGACCCGCAGCAGGTGGCGGCGCTTGCCCGTCGGCAGGAGCGCGAGTTGCGCGGCTGGCTGGCCGGAGGGGATTCGCGCGACGAGCGTGGCGAGCGGCTTGCCGGTGCCCTGGAGACGGCCGCCACCGAAGTGGAGGCCGCGGCGGGCGGCACGGTGGAGGTCGTGGCCGTCGGTGACTGCTCGCTGGACGAGCCCGCCGGCGCTGTCCTCGGCGCCGCTCGCGAGGCGATGCTCAACGCCGCGAAGTTCGCCGGGCAGGCGCCGGTATCCGTGTACGCCGAGCTCTCTGAGGAGCGCATCGAGGTGTTCGTCCGCGATCGTGGCGCCGGCTTTGACCCGGCGGCGGTGCCGCCGGGCAGACGCGGCGTGCGCGAGTCGATCGTCGGACGAATGCGTCGCGCCGGCGGCGGCGCGACGGTGCGTGCCCTGCCGGGCGGAGGTACAGAGGTCGAGATCGCGATCGATCGCGGGGACCGGCGGTGAGGGTTAATGTGGAGCTGGCCGCAGGGGAGCGGGGTCGACGATCGCGCGGGGATCGGCCGTGAGCGACGCATCGGGATCGGTCGCGCGGGTCGTGATCGTCGACGATCACGACCTGTTCCGCGCCGGGGTGCGCGCGAGTCTCGGCCCGCGAGTCGAGGTAGTGGCCGAGAGCGGTGAGGTGCGAGACGCGGTGCGTGCGATCGAGGAGCTCGAGCCCGACGTCGTGCTGTTGGACGTCCACATGCCGGGGGGCGGTGGCGCGGAGGTGATCCGGCGGATCGGCGAGAGCCGCCCGGCCGTTCGCTTTCTCGCGCTGTCAGTCAGCGACGCCGCCGAGGACGTGATCGCGCTGATCCGCGCGGGCGCGCGCGGCTACGTGACCAAGACGATCTCCGGCCCCGAACTCACTGACGCCGTGTGCCGCGTGCGCGCTGGCGACGCCGTCTTCTCGCCGCGCCTGGCGGGCTTCGTGCTCGACGCCTTCGCCGGTGAGATCCCAGCCGCGCAGGTCGACCCGGAGCTCGATCTGCTCACGCCGCGCGAGCGCGAGGTGCTCCAGCACATCGCGCGCGGATATATGTACAAGGAGATCGCCGCCCAGCTCGGCATCTCGGCGAAGACCGTCGAGGCGCACGTCTCCGCGGTTCTGCGCAAGCTCCAGCTCTCCAGCCGCCACGAGCTGACCCGCTGGGCGGTGCACCGGCGGCTGATCGAGGAGTAGGTCTTGGTTAGACGGCTCACGAAACTCGTCATAACTCGCCCGCGGCGCGTGCTGGCCGGGGCCGGCGTGCTGTTCGTGGTCGCGGCTGCGTTGGGCACGCCTGTGACCGGGATGCTCGGCAGCTCGGTGCAGTATTTCGAGGACCCCGCTTCTCAATATGAACGCACGAACGCCGCGATTCAGGCCGCGACCGGGCAGAACCCGTATTACAACGTGGCCGCGCTGCTGCGAAGCGGCAGCGACATGAGGACTGGCACGGCGGCTCAGAATGCCGCCGGGACGCTCGCGGCACTCCTCGCACGCGGGCACGGGTTCCAGCGTGTTCTCGACTACGCCACGAGCCGGTCGCGCACGCTGCTCTCACGCGATGGTCGCGACACGATCGTGCTCGCGGCGTTTGCGACCCCGACCGACGCGACCACGACGATCGCGCGTGTCCGCGCCACCCTCTCGGCGCCCCCGACGAACGCGACGTTCGCGGGGGTGAGCGTACGTTTCGGCGGCTACGCGCTCATCAACCAGGAACTGAACGAACGCACGACCAGCGATCTCGCTCGCGCCGAGCTGCTCGCCTTCCCGCTTCTGCTGCTGTTGTCGTTCTGGTTTTTCCGGGGTTTGGTCGCGGCGCTGCTGCCGCTGCTGGTCGGCGGCTTTGCGATCGTGCTCGCGTTCCTGGGGTTGCGACTGATCGACCAGTTCACGCCGATCTCGGTGTTCTCGCTGAACCTCGTCAGCGGCATGGGCCTCGGTCTGGGGATCGACTACAGCCTGTTCGTGCTCTACCGCTACCGCGAGGAGCTCGTGGGCGGCGCCGGCGCTCACGAGGCGATCGAGCGAACGCTGCGTACGGTCGGCCGCACGGTGCTGTTCAGCTGCCTGACGGTCGCGGCGGCGATGACGAGCCTGCTCGTGTTCCCGATTCGCTTCCTCTCGTCGATGGGGATCGGCGGAGCGCTCGTCGTGTTGTGCGGCGGCGCGGTGTCGCTGCTCGTGCTGCCCGCCGTGCTGATCGTGCTTGGACCGCGCATCGACGCACTCTCCCCGGCATGGCTGAGGCGCCGCGCGGCGCGCACGGCAAGGGCGACCCAAGACGGCGGCTGGTGGAGGCTGGCGCACGGCGTGGTGCGCCGGCCCGCTCCCGTGGCGCTGATCAGCGCGCTCGTCCTGCTCGCGGCGGCGATCCCCGCGCTGCGCCTGCAGTTCACCTCGCCCGGCGCGGACCTGCTGCCCGCGAGCGCGGAAAGCCGCCAGGTCGAAACGGCGCTCGCCCGGAGCTTCTCGGCCAACGCCGGGGAAGCGACCGAAATCGTGTTCGAGGGCCCACGTTCCTCGGCGCAGCGCCTCGCGACGGCGGCAGCCGGCGTCGCGGGCCGGCTGGGGAGCGTCTCAGCCCCAGCCTACCTCGGCCACGGCACCTGGGAGATCGTGCTGCTGCCCCACGGCTCTCCGTACTCCCACGTCCAGCAGCAGCTGCTCGGCAGACTGCGCGCGCTCGCACACCCTTACGCCGCCCTGGTGGGCGGCGCGAGCGCGTTCTTCGCCGACCAGAAGTCGGCGATCGCCTCGCACATACCGCTCGCACTGTTGATCCTGCTGACGCTCACCGCGGGCTTCCTGTTCGCGATGACCGGCTCGGTGACGATCCCGATCAAGGCGCTCGTGATGAACATGCTGAGCGTGAGCGCCGCCGTCGGGCTGCAGGTGCTGATCTTCCAGGACGGGCACCTCTCCGGCCCCCTCGGGTTCGCACCGATCGGCGGGCTCGAAGAGTCGAGTCTCGTGCTGATGCTCGTGGTCACCTTCGCGCTGGCGACCGACTACGAGGTGTTCGTGCTCGCCCGCATCAAGGAGGCTCACGACCACGGCCTGCCCGACCGCGAGGCAATCGCGCTCGGCATCGAGCGCACCGGCCGAATCGTCACCACCGCCGCGCTGCTCTTCTGCGTGGCGATCGGCGCCCTGACCACCTCAGCGCTGTTCTTCACCAAACAGCTCGGCCTCGGCGCCGCGCTCGCGGTCGCGATCGACGCGAGCATCGTCAGAGCGCTCTTGGTGCCCTCGCTGATGGCGCTGATGGGCAAGTGGAACTGGTGGGCGCCTAGGCCGCTGCGACGCCTCCACGACCGCATCGGGCTGCAAGAGACCGTGCCAACCGGCGCGGAGCTTCAGTAGCCGTGAGCCGCGTCCCCGAGCGCATCTTCCTCGCACCCCGCCGAGCTCACCTCTCCGGCCTGACTGGTGACTCTGGCCAGTGCTGGGATACTTGGGCATGATCGCGTTCGTGACCGCCGGCATCGGATTCCTGCTTGCGGTGCTGTGGTTCGACCTGATGTTCGACGTGCAGATGATCGGGCACAAAGCGGGCGAGCTGTCCGAGGATGTGCTTGCCTCGGTCTCCAGCTACTACAGGCGAGTGACGACGGCCGCTCGCCCAATGAATCTGTTGATCGCCGCGGTGATGCTAGGCACGCTTGCATCCATCCTCGCCGAGATCCTCGACGGCGAAACGCCGAACTGGGTCGCGTGGGTATCGCTCGCTCTTGCCACCGGCGCGATCCTGACGGCCGCCCTGCGCACGGTTCCGAGCGCCGTCCGCCTCGGCACCAGGCGAGACAGTATCTCTCGGCAGAGCGCGCTGGCGAGATCGATCCTGTATCAGCATCTGGCCTGCATAGCAGCGATTTTGACCGTGCTCATCCTTCAGCTCGCGTCGACGTGATCCTTATCGGTGCCGCCCGCCAGCACGCTGGCAGCCGCAGACGGCGAGTCGAAGAGGTAGCTACGGACAAGGCGAAGGAGACTTGACGCCGGGCACGTATTGTACGTATACTTGTCGGACATTCCCTGGGAAGGTCGAGGACGCCCGATGAGCACTATCAGCATCCGTGATCTACAGCGCAACACAAGTGGCGTCGTCGCTGATGTCGCCGATTCCAAGCGCACCGCCCTCGTCACGCGACACGGCGAGCCTATCGCTGCGCTGGTGCCGATCGATGCCCAGGATCTCGAGGACTACCTGCTCTCGAAGGTCCCGAGCTTCGCCGAGGACATGGGCGCAGCCGATCAGGCTCATGCACATGGCGAAGCGCGCTCCGCTGCTGATGTGTTCGCGGAGCTTGACGCGCAAGACGCTGGCCAATAGCGCCTACACGCCGGAAGCAGGGTCGTCGTAGATGACCGACCCTCTGAGCAGCATCAAGCTCGCTCCGCGCGCCGTCCGCGACCTGAAGGGCTTGGACCGACAGACCCGCAAGCGGGTGCAGCACGCATTCCAGGCGCTTGAGGCCGATGCCGCTAACCTCGACGTCAAGCCGGTGGCGGGACATGCTCCTTGGCGTCGTCTACACGTCGGTGAGCACCGCGTGCTCTACCGCGAACTCGCCGACGAGCCCGACGCGCGCTACCTGGTGGCACGCGTCATCGACCGTCGTGACCTGCACCGCGCCATCGACAAGCTCTGAGCCCAGGCCAAACAGCGCCGGCACACCCCGGTTTGTTTGCCGACCAGAAAAATGGAGCCAACCGATCTCAAGTCGAACCTCTGCCCTCGCGCATCGACGTGGTAGCCGAACGAGCTGGCGAACCCCGGCGGTCGCGAAGGCTACATCCGGGGATGATTCACGAGACGATCCACATGCTTGGACGCGGTGACCCTAATCCAGGGGTCGCCGCCTTGGTTATCGCGTCGTTCTTTAGAGACGACTTGCCCTGGCTCTATGAGATGGGTGCCGAGCTGTACCGGCAGTCTCTTTCCGCTGAGCCGCCTGTCGTGGTGCGGGCATACCGAAACTTTATTGAGGCCGCCGAGTTCGCGGCTATGGGTCCCCCTGCGCGCGAACTAGTCGACTAGATCTACCGCTTGCGATTGATCCGGGACGACCGAGTGTTCGGAGAGGACCAGACGCTGGGTGCTGTCGACAACCCGCTGCTCTGCACAATCACATGCTGTCGCAATCGGTACGCAGAGGCCGAAGTCAAGAGCGGTGCCGACAGCAACCGGCGTATGGCGGTCCGGATTCGCTTCGTGACCCCACTTAGCAGGCAAGTCCAGGATCTCCTCCACCTCCTCTGGCAATGGGTTCTTGAGTTGAGTCGCATGATCTCGCAGCGCGCGTGCGACATCGTGAAAGGTCAAGACTTCAGACGCCGCCAGACGCTTCGCTCGAACGAGAAGTCTGTGGCGTTCACGATCTTCCAACTTGGTTGACTCTGCCCACAGCGTTTCCGCTATTCGCGCTGATGCGCGAGATCGCACCTGGGTCAACATCGCGGCTATGAGTGTGGTGTCGCGGGTCTCGTCGGGTCTTGTGACGAGGTCGGCAAATGCACGGACAGGAAGTCGGTCGAGGACCCCGGTGCTAAATAGCGGACCGACAAGACCGACAATGCTCCAGGCTACCACCGGGGATGTCTGAAACCCCTGAACTAGCGAGGGTGGCCGCGTGATCCCGAGGATGATGACGCTAGCCGCGACAATTGCAGCGCCACAGATATCATAAAAGGCGATCGTCGCGACATCCGCCTTGCTTGTCCACAGAACGATCCCCGCTAGACCTGGACGATTGCTTAGGCCAATTAACCTGATCCACTGTACGAGTAATCCGGCTAGAGGCGCCGTCACCAGCGCAGCAAGCGTGGCATACGACGGATTAACTGAGACGACGCCGAAGGTCACTGGCCGGCCTGGGGCTCAGTGTTGGGATGTTGGGCGCTTGTCCTGCGGACGATGTCGCATACGACTCGCTGTCGTCGTACGGTGCCATAGCGAGTACACGAGTAACGCCGTCGTGGATCACATGGCCGCAAAGTTGTTCCTGTTCAAGCATTTCGACGGTCCATGTCACAGCGCCGACAGACTGTCCAAGCCGTCCCGCAAGAGCCTCCAGGCTAATTGGGTCGTCCCGCTCGCGATCGAGTAGGACGCCCAATACCGTTGTAGGCCTGTCGCCACGAATCATATCCACGGCAAACTGTCTAGTCTCACGACAGATATCAGGCACAAGCTCACGCGAATCTCGTACCAAAGACTGGTTGTACATCATCGTATTTATGTTACTACGAGGTGTCATCAGTTACCATCCTTTCCCTGTAGTAGAGTTTGCAACGAACTCTGTAGCGGTGCGATGTCCTCAAGAATGGATGCGAGGGTTTCACCCCACTTGCCGGCGAAGTCGTCGAGCCGTGGCTCCCGTCTTACCTGGCCATGAGCTACACGGTTGCGGACTTCACGGAGACGCAGCAGCTGCGTTTTCCAGCGCGAACCGAGATCAGCTGTGAGACGCGCGTCCACCTTCGGGTCTGCCTCGGCGGAGGCTTCGGCCATTCCGATCAACGTACCGAGGGTCCACTCGTCCGGCTCGCGAATCGCGGCGACATATCGCGTCGTCGCTGCATCGCGCTCGAACAGAGCGGCAAGATGCTTGATCCATTCCCCGTACAAGCTCCCCCAAGCGCGCTTGAGATAGTTCCCAAGGAAATACTCGGTGTCGAGCAAAAATGCGAGAGAGGCGGTAACGGAGTCACGGTTATTTTCGAGACACGCGCGCAATAGCGTGCGGAGCCTTCCGCGCATCGCCTCATCTTGCCTTGAGATCTCATGGGCCTTAGTGATCAATCGATGGAGGGGATCGCGCTGAGGGTTTGGTAGACCAGAAAGAAGCGCGATGGCAGTCTCACCAAGCTCAAGGACATCGGTGGTTACGTCGTGAACATCGTCACGCGTGAGGCCACTGTACTGGGCGCCGTTGATATTGTCATACTCGCGTGCGCTTTGGTTCGCGATGAGAAAGGTTGTACGCTCGACCTCAAGCTCATCTAGATAATGGTCCAGCCGCGATGTGATGGCTAGGATGCCATCGTAGCTGGGGGCGACACAGCGCAAAAGATAACTGGTGAAGTTGCCAACACCGGTGTAGAGGGATGCACGGTCAGCGATGCCGACGTCATGTATCGCGCGAAGCAGGGTTTTCGTCTCGGCGTCCAGAGACTTCCCGGTTCCTGCACGGTTTAAGGACCAGTAGAACTTGACTTCGCCATCCTTGCGCTCAGGGGACGGGATTAGAAGCTCGGCGCCAATGAGGCTTTGCGTGGTGGCCAGATCCCACGCAGGGCCGTTAGCTGTCATCGTTTGGGCAACAGTGCGAATGTCGGCATCGTTGGCGGTAATTTCACCATCGATCTGCCCACGTATGGCGAGGAGGTCGTCATCGGTATTGGTCCATAGATATCGGACTTGCTCTGCTTCGAAGTGGCGCACCTCCGTTATCTGACTGTCTCGATCGAGACAAAAGAGTAGGCGATGTTGCGACACCTCAGTGAGCCACACCCGGATCAGGGCATCCCAATAGCCGAACAGTGAGTACTCACAGGCGTACTCGATATCGGCCTGCTGCATGAGGGTGCGTATGTGGTCGGCGACAGGCTCGATCAGGGGCTGGCGCAGTTTCAGGAGATAGAAGCACAGCTTCTCGCCGAACCGGAGATGTACCTTCGGATGCCAATTGCACGGTTTGGTCGACATGCGTGTGGACCCGGGCACGGCTAAAATCTGGGCGCTGGTAGCCTCAGCTCGCATTAGCCGGATGGAGATCGTGCGGGTGGCCTGGATACTTTAGCATGGCGCAGGGCATCGCTGGGCTCACAGAAGTCGGAGAGGAGGAGGCGGGATGTTTGTCGCCAACGTGTGGCTGCGCTAGCGGCGACGCTAGCGTCGAATCGGCCCAAGCCGGAGTACTGCGTGATGGCGTCATAGTCGTTGCTCATACCCTTGCCTCGTCTTGTGCCCGTCGAAGTACCTGGTCATAGGGGCGGCAAGTTCTATCAGAGTAAACGCCGCGGCGTCTCTATGAGGCACGGACGCAGTGCGTCGTGTGCGCGTCGAACCACAGACGCGTCGCACAAGTGCCACTGTGCGGAGTCACCTCAGGGAGTGTGACCATTACTCCAACGGAGCCGACAGCGCCCGTCGATACATCACCCACGCCTTGGCCTCGCACTCGGCGTGGCTGGTCATGGCCGACATGGGCATCTCCAGGGCTTCAGCCACCCTGCAGAGCTTGCGCCAGCTCGGGTTGCGGCGGCCCCGCTCGATGCCGGAAAGGTAGGTCGGGTGCATATGGGCCATGAAGGCGAGGGCTTCAATCGACAGACGGCGGGCCTTGCGAGCCGTCGGATTGTCCGGCCAAGGTCAGCGTTGGTCGGCGGCGGCGACGCTTGCCCGTCGGCCGGGGCGCTCATCCTGTGATCTGGCTGTAGCGGACGGCAGCCCGGCTGGGAAAGACCAGCTCATCGGCGCGGTGGATCAGCCCGGCTCCGTAGAGCCGGGCCACGACGTCGATTACGGCCAACTGGTCGGTCCAAGACCTGCTGAGCGCTAAGTACCTGGTCGGCGAGAAGCAGTGCCAGCACCCCCACTACCTCAAGGGCTCCATCCACTGCGGCACTCGCCTGATCGTCAACTACGCCAAGGGTCGCCACGGCGGCATCTATCCGTACTTCGTCTGCATTGGCCGTCAGAAGGACAAGCACAGTTGCTCGCAGCGGGCTCTACGGATCGAGCTGATCGAGGAAGTCGTCGCCGACTACTACGCAACGGTGAAGCTCCCGGAGGACGAGCTGGTGGCGCTCCGGGCCTTCCTGGAAGAAGAACTGTCCAAGCTGCTCGGTGCCGAGCACGAACGGACGGCTCAGGAACGGCGGAAGCGCAAGCTCGAAGCCGAACGGAAGGCGCTGCTGGACGCGCATCTGGCCGACGCGGTGCCGCTCGACCTGCTCAAGAGCAAGTAAGACGTCATCACTGCCAAGCTGGCCGCCGTCGAGGAAGCCCTACGGCAGCGTCACGCCCAGGTCGAGTTCCGAAACGAACAGCGCCCACAAGGAATCCTCGTGGGCGCAGACCAACCCACGACCCCTTGCGAGGTCGTGGGTTGGAGTCAGAACAATATGGTGGAGCCAACCGATCTCAAGTCGAACCGCACAGCGCGATTGTCGGGCGGGCTCGTGTCGCTCGACGCCTGCGATCATTACGCGGCTACGCCTGATTAACGACCTCTCTGCCGACTGAGGAAGAATCCGACCGACAAAACAGCTGAAGTAGTCGCAGCGCCTGCTGCAATTGGGGTGGCACCTCGGACTGGCTGAAGTACGAACAGGGTCAGGCTGACAACTAGCGCCATCACGGACATTGCAAACGAAATGCGCCGCATCCAGAGATCGTCTCGTGCCCAGCGGAGCTGCAGGCTACGCAGCTCCTCATCACTCGCCAAGCGAGCATTCTTTTGGAGCCAGTCAGGGGGCATGACCAAGCGGTGGGTGGCTCGCTATGTGCCTTAGATGAAATGTCACGAATCCTCTCCATGCACTTCGGCAAAGCCGTCGCCGTCGCGCCACACGATGCCGACGTCGACGCTCGTCAGTAGGTCGCGAAGATCGTCGCGTGGCCTGGACGGCAGCAACACCACTAGCCGAGGCGAAGGCTGAACGAATCGCC
The DNA here is from genome assembly GCA_963708315.1 of uncultured Solirubrobacterales bacterium. GTDB lineage: Bacteria > Actinomycetota > Thermoleophilia > Solirubrobacterales > Solirubrobacteraceae > Palsa-744. Next base: position 1,050,340 of record OY970204.1, read on the forward strand.
TGTAGTCCATAAGCTGCCCGATCGCCGTTCGAATCGCTCCGCGCTCTACAGAACCCTTTGCCTCGTATAGCGTGTTCGTGGTTCTGTCTATTAGATCTGAGAACAGAGGCTTAGCCTCCCCTGCCGGAACAATCTTGAGGCGCGCAACCTCGTGCCGCTGCTGCAGCAGATAGTCGCGAAACGCAAGCACAAGCGTCTGCTCGCGCCGGTCGGCCTCATATGGCACGTGACTTGGAGCCACAAACATCTTCTCTGTCCACTGCTCTTCGACAGGCACGTCTTCGATGCCGTTCAGACCAACGCGATCCAGCTTCGAGGCACTGGGCTTAGGTTGTGCGTCGACGGGCTGCAGTCGGAAGACGATGACGCTACGCACGGGTCCGTCGTTGGTCTCTGGTGCGTCGGTCGTGTAGAACGGTTCCTCTCGGGCAAGCTCGAACTCTCCCTCATAAGTGACTCGCCCTCGCGCGCCTAGGAACAGCCTGAGCGCGCGCCCCTCGCTTGCGTGATTAAGAATCGCGGCGTTACCAGACTTCATTTGCTGGTCGCCGCGTTGTCCTTCGCCCGTGTAGTGGAAGCATCCGTCAGCTCGCCAGCCGTCGAAGTATCCGTGGGGCTCGCCAGCAATCGGGTCGGAAAAGACGAGGACGTTCGGCGAGCTCTTGGACGGTCCGATTCCGCCCTGCGTTCGGCCCCCGTAGCGCTGCTGCAACTCCTTGCGTTCAACTTCGTCGCCGGGTTTCAGAGCCCAAACGGAGGGATCGTCCAATGATTTCACCTCGCTTATGTTATCACTGGGCATTGGCGCTGGGTATCGGAATCGGATGCCAAAATCACGTGTCCGATTTATCGTAGCACTGTTCAAGGGCTACCCGCTGGCGAGCTCCGGTCAGTTCGGTGGCAGGGTGCTGAAAGAGAGCTATCGGCCGGGCACGCATTTGGAGATCATTTGGTCTCCAGCGAGGGCAGGCAAGCGAAGCACGCTCGACCAGCTGAGACAGGACACCGCGAGCACGCAGCGCCCGTCGATCCATCCCCAAACCCGCTATCCCAGCGCACGTGGCCATGGTCATGACTCACAGGCCGGTAGGCGAGTAGGGGAACGCTGGTGGTTCGACTACTGGCCGCATTATGGAGCCAACCGGACTCAATGCGAACCATTTCGCACGGCTTCCTGGTGGGATGATGTTGCTTGACGAAGGCAACAAGGAGCTCCACAGGATCTTGTCGTTGATCCTGACGTTGCATCGCGATTACTCCTGCGAGCTCAGGAGCCGTGGATTCTAGAGGATCTCCCATAGGTATCCGTCGGGATCGCGAAAGTCGCTGGAATAAATCCCAACGTCCGTACATGTGCGAGTACTTCAGCCACGATCACTGCAGGCGCCTGCGACGCGTCGATTGACCATAGCGGGGGATCCTCTACAGACCTCGAGGTCACATAGTCTTGATGCTTGCGATGGAGAGCTGCCAGAAGGCGACGGAGGCCGTCGTCAAGCTCGCCAGCGATCGTCTCATATGGTCGCCCGCGGGCGAGGATCCTTCGTTCGAGCGCTGGCAGGTCGAGTTCCAGCGCGAGGATTCCGTTAGGCTGCGGACAGGTCGCGTCTAGCACCGATGCCAGCTTCTCGAGTAGATCGGTGGCGCGGGCATCTATGCGGCCGTCGCTTACCAGGGCGTATGTCCAGACGTGATGGAGGTAGCGAGTATCGTCCTCCTCCCACACGAGCCCAAGTTCCGGCGCAAGCTCCGTCCGCGCCTTGTCGAGCATGAACTCGACCTGATTCAACGCCGCGTACCGCACCGGGTCGCTCAGAGCGTCTTCGACGTACTCGAACGTCGAAGGATTCTCTCCTGCAACAAGTCCCCCGGTTGCTCGAGCAAGGAGAGAGCCGACCGTCGACTTTCCGGCACCCGGCAGCCCTATGAGCACGAACCTGATGGTTCCTCCCCCGAGGGCAGCATGTCCTTCTGCGAGACTCCGGGCGCACCGTAGGACCGCCATGGTACGAAGCCGTTAGAGGTCCAGAACCCCCATTCGCGCGAACGACGTCCCGTCAACAGCAGCGTGATCGTGCCCGGCGAGACGCTTGTGACCTGGTGTGCCACGTTTGTGTCGACGAGATGCCACGAGAACCGCCTCCAATCCACCGTAAAGCATCGGTTGATGGTAGACCGCGGAGTTGGATAGATCCGCTCCTGGTAACCCCCGCGTACAACGAAGCTCGCAAATGGCCACGGGTGATCGTGCGGGTCACGATCAGAATCTGGCAGGAAGATATGATGCCATAGAATTCCGAACCACGGTGTTTGGATGATCCTCCTTCGGCGCAGATATACCCGGCTCGGGTCGTGAGCGTCTGGAATGTCCAGACGTTGCATGAATGCCCAACGCGGTGAGTGATTGCTGCCCATAGCCTTCCAACGAATCAACCGAAGAGAATCGCTCCGGCGCCCACTTGGTCGTAAGAGAATCTCACGGTGATCGACGAGTTCGAACTCTAAGTATATGCCGTACCAATGATGGACTATCGCTATCCCTACTACCCGGACGGTCGTGAGGTCCGGTACGTGTCGGAGTCGGACCCGATCATCCTGATGGCGATGCGCTACGCGCGCCAGTATTCCCTCGACAAGACGATGCCGAATGCCTCGGTCATCGTCCGTGAGGGCAGCCCGATTGCGGCTGGCGCCAACGGCTCACACTACCACTTGATTCATGGCTGCCGTAGGCAGGCCTGCGGTGCTGGGCCCGGACAGGACTATCACCTGTGTGAGGGCTGCCACCCGCGCAACCACAGCGAGCGCAGGGCGCTGCGATACGCGGTCGAACGGGGCTTGGATACCGATGGCGCCGACCTGTACCTGTGGGGACACTTCGGCTGCTGCCGGGATTGCTGGGAGGCCATGATCGAAGCCGGAATCTGTGACGTCTACCTCCTAGAGGGAGCCGAGCGAATCTTCAACAAGAGCCATCCCGAGAACATCGTCGGGTCACAATTCGAACGCTATGGCCTATAGCTCGAGTCCCGGGAATCGGTTGACGAAGCGGCTCAGGCCACCGGCCCCTACACCGAGTGGGTACAGCGCCCGCTCTGATATCGCGCAGCCGCTTCCCCCCACCACCGCCAGGTCCAGCTCGCGTGCGAACTGCTCGAGCCGCTCGGCTTCATCCATGCCGAGAGTAGGGTGCACCGCAACCAAACCGTCTATCTCCCACTCAAGAACGCGACCAAGCGCACCTTCTAGCGGCATCTGAGAATCGACCGGCGGGGAGTAGACGAGCACGAGCCCGCTCTCTCTGCAACGCAGGAAGTCTCCCCCACGAAGGTATCGTCCGAGCTGGCGCACGAGCAGACCCAGTGCAGCTCGGCCCTCGGGTGCATACAGATACATGTGACCGCCCAGCGGTGGTGGCACCTCGACCATCGTGCCGAATACAGCAACCATATCGCCTTCGGTTATGAGCACCTCCTCGTGCTCTGCGGCGAGCAGCTCATCAGGCTTGTAGAGCAGTCCCACGAGGGCGAGTGAGGAAGTCCTCTCAAGCAGCTCGAGCGCGTCGGCTGTGCGAGTTGCTCCCGGCCACAGCAGGAGATCGGCGAACGCACCGGCCTGCCGATCGTCCCCTCTCTGGAACAGATCGTTACGTCTGCTGCTGTTCTCGGCGTTGCTCGCTGGCACATCCACCACGAGTCCTGCCCGTAGGTCGAGTCTGTCCGCCCATTGCCGCAACAGGCTCGAGGACTCGCTTCCCATCACCAACAGTGCCCGCCCCTCGCGCGGGCGCCCGCTCTGAGCATTCGTCTCGGCAACGGACTGCTCAGCGAGTACCCGCAGGCCGAGTTGCTCGATATCCTCCTTCAGCGCCGTCAACTCCTCGTCACGGGCCCCAAACGCGAGACAGACGCAGCCCTCCCGCCGGCGTCGCGGAGCACCGAGCCGCGGAGGCACAGCCAGCCTAGCGGGCCGGTGGTCCGCATGCCCGAAGTCCTCGAGCGAGACGACCTGATCACCGAGGAATAGAACACTCCCGGGGAACGCTGCCTGCCTGAACGAGTTCAGGGCATCGGTCGGTGTCTCCACGATAGGCTCACCGTGGAGGTTAAAGGAGGTGTTCAACACCACCGCACCGCCGGTCTTCTCTCCCACCGCCCTCAGAAAGCGCGCCTGCCAGGACGCTCCGTTGTTCACTACGTGGGGGCGTGTCGATAGGCCGCCCCCGGACACCCCGTGACAGACGGCTCGGTAACGCTGTCCGAACTCTCGCGTCACGAGCGGGGCTGCGATCATAAAGCGCAGGCATTGAGCCAATACCCCCGAAGATACAAGCGCGAAGTCTACCTCGCTTGCGAGCATCGTGCAACCGTAGGGCATGGCGGGGTTGCGCCGCAGACCACGCGTGAGCAGCTCGATGAGCTGCGGTCGATCGGCGCGGCAGACAAGCGAGCGGTTCAGAAGTGCGCGGGGGCCGAACTCGCTGCGATCTCGTGCAATCGCAACGATGCGCCCTTCCGCCACCGCCTCCGCAAGCCGGTCGATTGCCTCGTGCTCTTCGACCGGCGCGCTCTGCACACCCGCCACCGAACAGGCGTTCCCAACCTCGGCTCCGTAGTCATAACCCCAATACACGCTCTCGATGTTCTGTTGCGGGGGCCTCGGTCCCCGCCGCTGTAGATAGGCGAGTGCGGCGCCGACCGCGTTGCCACCGTCGCCCGCGGCAGGAAACACACTCACGTCGGTGACCCACTCGAGCCCGCCGAGAAGGCGATTGAGCTTGACGTTCAGGAACATGCCGCCAGCGAGCGCCAACGCGGTCGGCGACCTCGGTCGCAGCCGCTCCAATTCGCCTACTAGGTGTCTCTCGACCAGCCGCTGTACGGCGCTCGCCACGTCCCTGGGATCGAACCGAGGGACGTTCAGCTCCATGTAGCGGCGCAGCGCGTTGCGGCGCTCAGCAACCGGAAGCTCCTGCCACCGCTCCTCACCGAGGGCCCACCGTCCCAGCTTGCCCGCCCTCCAGCTGCCGATGTGATTACCCTCGATCAGCTCATCGAACAACTCGGCCGCTCTTGCAGGCTGACCATATGGCTCAAACCCCAACACCTTCCACTCCTCCGAGAGCATCGAGTAGCCAAGGCCGCCTGTTACGTATTGGTAGATGAGGCCAAGGCTTGCCTCGACCGGAGCCGTCAACGAAGCCCGCTCGGGAACACGACCGCCGCGCGAACGGCGCACGGAGAAGGAGACGCCGTCGCCGTAGCCGTCGCAGGTGACGATCAGGGCATCTGGCGCCGCACACGACATCTGAGCGGTGCAGGCATGAGCGAAATGATGATCCTCGCGAATCAGTTCGAACTGCTCTAGGCCCAGACCCACGAGCTCATCGTGGAGCAGTTCGCTTACATGCTTGCTCAGGTCGCCAACGCCGCAGAGGTACTTGTCGCGCACCAACCGGAGCGTGTCAGCGTCATAGCCTGAGTAAGCCACCACCGTCACCTCTGACGCCGCTCGACCGGCGGCGCGCAGGACCGAGACGATCGCCAGACGCGGAAATCGTCGCTCCTTCTTGACACGCGTCAGGCGCGCCTCGTGCGCCGCCGCGAGCACTGTTCCTCGCGCGTCCAGCAGAGCTGCACTCGGATCGTGCCCAAGGTTCAAGCCAAGGACCAGCATCTGCGGAGCGCTCAAGCCGACCTAGCTGCCGACCACGGATTCAGGGGGAGGGATGGAACGTCGACGACGTCCCATCCCCCAGGCATCCTGGTAGCACTCGCTCAGCTCGGAGGTTCCATCGCTCACCCCCGCGAACGCGGACAGCACGAGGCGCCAGTCGCGCCAGTAGCCTGTGCCAGGGTTGACCGCCTGGCCGCTGCGGATTGCCTCCTCGTCGGCGACCATCTCCTCGATCCCGGGCGTAAGCCTCGGCATCGACGCAGGGCCGTCGGCGATCTCCACCATCTCCTGCGCCAGTAGGACCTGATGCTCGTACAGGTGCCAGCTGCCCACTTGATGAAAGTAGGCCCCAAGCTCGAGCCCTAGCTCCAAGGCCATCTGCTCCTGCATCATGGTGAAGGAGAAGATGTCGTATGGAGTGCCGATGACGATGTCGTTGCTCCGCATCATCGTCAACATGTTCAGCCTACCTGCTCGTTGCAGGAACTGAAGCGCGATGGTGCAGGGATGGTCCTTCGTCGGCACGAGTGCATCCTGTGGCATCCTGATCTGGATGACAGCCTGTCGCGAGTCCGGGTCTTCGTCTAGCTTGGCCTTCACCATCTTCCATTGATCGAAGCCGACATATCCGTGCGCGCCGAAGATGCGGTACCCGTAGGCAGAGTGGAGAGTCTCCCCGTCATCGGAGAACGTCCGCATCCCGGGGGCGTAGAAGGCCATCGTCTCGACGCTTCTATCAGCGCGCATGTACCAGAGATACTCCGCCATGGCAAACGCCAGGCTCCATCTCTGCCGCTCCGGTCTAAGGACGAGACGCCTGCGCGGATTGGCGATCTTGATTGCACACCCGAGCAGCTCTCTAGTTGGCAGTCCTCTTGGCCCGACCGATTCCGCCTCCGGGCCCAACAACTTTCGACCGATTAGCCGAACGGCATCTTGAAGTCCGTCAACTTCTTGTACTAAGGGCATGTCGTAGTCCCTACGGGGGGCCTTTGCTGATCGAACGTTTGTTTATCTTCTTGGCCTGCTCCTCGACGATCTTCAGAAACCGGCTCAGGTTCCCCACCTCGTTGAGCGGGCGTAGCCACACGGTCAGCTCTCGGTCGTAATGCTCGGCCGGGACCATCTGTAGCGCTACCTGCTCGGAGAAGATCTCGAAGTTCCCGGTCGGAATCTCGGTCGTGCCGAGCTCCTTGTACACCGCTCGCTCGTCGCAGAAGTACACATCGAACCCGTGGCGACGAAGGTACGCCTCCTCACGCAGATACAGATCTCGTTCCCGCTCTCGATCCTCGGAGGGGCCATCTCCCCACAGGGTAATGGCGTTCGCCAACAAAACGAACTTCTTCTGCAGTGCGGGAATAGCGCCCATCTCCTCGATCAGCTTCAGGAATCCCGGCGACCAGCACTCGACCGGATCGCACGGTGCGCGCTCGATCGTTAGGTACCTCGTCCCAGCTCGGATCATGACCGCCGACATCCTGGCCGACTCGTCCATCTTTAGGCGCACTCCCTCGCTGCCGATGAGGTCATCCATCTCCTGGCCCCAGGCGGACAGATGCCGCTCAGCGAGCACGCCACTCGCGCGCTGCACCAGTGGAGGCCAGCCCTCGACCTGTCGCAGGTAGTCCTCAACGATGCCGAATTGGATCTGGGCGGTGATCGGGTCGGAATTCCCGGAAGGGAAGATCGAGCGCAGGACCGCCCCTCTTACGGCTTTCTCGGCCGACTCTGATAGCCGCTCATCCAGCACCCGCTCGACGCTGTCAGCAGCCTGCTCAAGCGAGTCGCGCGCCCAGCGAACCAGCTCCACGACCAGTCCCACCAGCAACATATAGATCGCTACCAGCACCTGCTCGAGCTTCGATGGTGAGCCGCCAAAGCTAACTGTGGTGAGAGCGTGCGAGACGAGCACTCCCAAGGCGAGCAGGACCACGGAGACGCATACGATCTCAATGATCCACTTAGTTGGCGACCTCACGCGGGAGAATCTATCGGTATGGCTATGTCGTCGTACGCTGACACTATTCTGCCCGATCGGCGAATTCGAGTCCTTTTCGCCAACGCCTGTGACCGGCTCGCTGTCCGCAGGCTCAGTCCTTGGCCCGAGGTTGACTCGACGCGTTAGTAGCTCGGCTTGACGCAGCTCGACCCATCCTTGGTCCGTGTAAAGAGCTGTGTTCGTGCCTGAGCCAACAACCGGACAGTCGCCGGCGCTCCCAGCCTGTGGCGAGACACCGGCGCAGGCGCAGCCCGACCGAGGCGCCTCGACGTGCTGCGCAGCACGCTACGCGCGGCGCGAGAGGACGGCTAGCCAACCGTACCAGCCCCGTTCCCCAAGCCGGAATCCGCGTGGATACACGTGTCAAATCAAGCCGACCTTCCGCGTACCAGCGGTTCGCATTGAGTCGGGCTACATGGAGCTAGAGGGGCTCGAACCCTCGACCTCCGCCATGCCATGGCGGCGCTCTCCCAGCTGAGCTATAGCCCCAAGGGAGATCATCGTATCGCCTCGAACCTAGGTTGCGCGTCGAGATTAGGGAGGGTCGGACGCGTGCTCCAGTACCGTCCGATTGCGTCCTCCAGCTCATAGTCCTTGGCCCAGCGGACGAGCTGGGCTTGATTGTTGCGCGTCGGTCGGAGGCGCAAGCTCAGCACGGTGTGGCCTTCGACCTCGTTGACGGGGATCAGGTAGCACCGGTCTGTGTCGGGGGCATATGTGGCGATGGCGTCGATCTCATTGGCTGTGTACGTCGTTCGCCGGTATCCGCGAGGCGTATAGCGACTTGTTATGCAGTTAGCCGTCAGCACGTCTCCCCGTCGCGAAGCCCACTTGCACTGCACCCGCAGCAGCTTCTCCCCGATATCGATCGCAAGGTCATAACGTCCGCCCTCGCCAACCGGGCGCAGCACCTGGAGGCGCAGGCGTATCGCCGCTGCGGCGATCTCGGCCTCAGCTGCAGCACCCTTCTGGCTGGGGGTCAGCTCGATCATCCATCACGCAAAGTACGCCGGCTTGTGTGTCAGGACCGTGTCTTCTGTGCCAACTCTGTGCCAATTTCGTAACGGAGGCGTGCCAGTGCGTCGCACGGGTGCAGGCGGGGATCTGGTCCCAGCTGCGCGAGGACCTAGCCCCGGGGAATGAACTCCGGAACGTCAAGCTCCTCGCCGGGCTCGTCACGCCCGCGCGTGCCTGACCCTCGATTGCCCGGCCCGCCCCCAGGCCCGACCTGATCCAACCGCGCGGTCATGCTGCCGTGCGCCAGGCGCACGTCGCGCAGCAGGCGCTCGGCGTTGTTGCGCAGTGAGGAGGAGAGCTCGCGCAGGTTGCGGGAGACCTCGGTTCCCTCGCGCGCGACGTCATGGGCGACGGCGTGGGCCTCACCGACGATCTCGCGGGCCTCGGCTCGGGCGATCGCGCGGATGTCCTGGGCACGAGTGTGCGCCTCGGCATGGCGACCGGAGAGCTCCTGCTCGGCGGTGGCGCTCAGCCGTTCGGCCTCCTGGCGCGCGCCATCAACGATGGTGCTGGCCTCCGCGCGCGCGGAGGTGAGCGTACGCTCGGACTCCGTCTGCGAGTCCGAAAGCAAGCGCCCGGCCTGCTCCTGGGCGCCGGCGAGCGTCTGGTTGGCCTGCTCGTGAGCCTCGGCAAGCACCTGCTCGGCCTGCGTGTGGCCGGACGCGAGCGTCTGCTCGGCCGCTGCGCGTGCGTCGGCGCCGATTCGCACGGCCTCTGCACGCGCCTCCTCGAGGACGCGCTGACCCTCGCGTAGGCGCTCGTCGGCCTGGCCGTGGATCTCGGCGACCGAGGCCATCGCCTCGTTGCGCGCGGTCTCGGCCTGGGAGCGCGCGGTGTGCAGGATCTCCTGGGCTTCCTCCTCGGCAGCCTGCACGCGGTGCTCGGCGGCGCGGTCGGCCTCGGCGATCCGCTCGCGCGCGCGAGACTCGGCCTGCTCGCGTAGCTCCGCGGCTGTGCGTTCGGCCGCTTCGATGATGCCGGCGACGTGCTCGGAGGCGGCGTGCAGGGCGTCGGAGGACTCCACATCGCAATCCTAGACCCGCATACCGCTTGTTCGCTGCGGCCATCGCCGTGCACAGTGGGGTGCGGCAGAAATCGTTGGAAATATGTCCTTGCGGACAAACGCTGGATGGGCGATGATCGACGCATGGATCAACGCAAACAGCCGATGAACGTCGTCATCGTCGTGTACCCCGGTGTACAGAGCCTGGACCTGACGGGTCCGTTGGAGGTGTTCACCGGCGCCCAGCAGCTGATCGCCGCCACCGGACGCTCTGAGCGGGGCTATCGCGTTACCGTCGCGAGTCTCGACGGCGCTCCGCTGAGCACATCCAGCGGTCTGGCAATCGTCCCCGAGACGAGCCTCGGTGAGGCGCCTGGGCCGATCGACACGCTGATCGTCGCCGGGGGTGCCGGCTCGAGGGATGCGAGCGCCGAGGAGGCGCTGCTCGACTGGCTCGCCGGCGCCGCGCCGTCGGTCCGCCGTGTGGCATCGGTGTGCACGGGCGCGTTCGTGCTGGCCGCCGCCGGACTGCTGGACGGACGCCGCGCGACGACGCACTGGGCCTCGGCCGCGGAGCTCGCGCGGCGCTATTCGGCGGTGGAGGTAGATCCAGAGCCGATCTATCTGCGAGATGGGCCAGTGTGGACCTCGGCCGGCGTGACGGCGGGTATGGATTTGGCGCTGGCGCTCGTCGAGGAAGACCTCGATCGCGACGCTGCGCTGACGATCGCGCGCCACCTCGTCCTGTTCCTACGCCGGCCCGGCAACCAGTCGCAGTTCAGCGCGACGCTCGCTGCCCAGGAGCCCGAGCGCGAGCCGCTGCGCGACGTCCAGCGGTACGTGCTCGACCATTTTGCCGAGGACCTGTCCGTGGAGGCGCTTGCCGCGCAGGCGCACATGAGCCCACGTAACTTTGCCCGTGCGTTTGCCTCCGAGACCGGTATCACGCCCGCGCGCTACGTCGAGCGCGTGCGCCTGGAGGTGGCACGGCGCGCGCTGGAGGACACCGCTCAGCCGATCGCGACCGTCGCGGCGGCGTGCGGGTTCGGTACCGCCGAGACGATGCGCCGCACGTTCATACGCGCATTGGGCGTCGCCCCGGCCGAGTATCGCCGCCGCTACCACCCGGACGGAGCGCCACCCGGCGCGCTTGCCGCTTGAGACCGAATCGAACGAAAGGACGCTCATGATGGAAATCGCGATATTGCTGTACGACCGCCTGACCGCGCTGGATGCGATCGGACCGTATGAGGTACTGAGCCGACTGCCGGGCGCGCGCGCGAGATTCGTCGCGGTCGAGCCGGGTCCGATCACGACCGACAACGGCATGCTCACGCTCGTGGCCGAGGGTTCGCTGGCGGATGCGAGCGCGCCCGACATCGTGCTGGTGCCGGGAGGGCCCGGAGAGGTCGCCACGCGCGCCGGCGGACCGGCCCTGGACTGGTTGCGCGCAGTGCACGAGACGAGTGCCTGGACGACCTCGGTGTGCACCGGCTCGCTGATCCTCGCCGCCGCGGGACTACTGGAGGGCAAGCGTGCGACGAGTCACTGGCTGGCGTTGGAGCAGCTGCGCGAGCTGGGCGCGGAGCCCGTGTCCGAGCGCGTGGTGTTCGACGGGAAGATCGTCACGGCCGCGGGGGTCTCGGCGGGAATCGACATGGCGCTCACGCTGGCCGCCACGATCGCCGGCGATGAGGTCGCGCAGGCGATCCAGCTGGGGATCGAGTACGACCCGCAGCCGCCGTTCGACGCGGGCTCGCCGGCGAAGGCGCCCGCGGCGATCGTCGAGGGATTGCGCGCATATTCACGCTTTGCAGCCTGAAGAGGCGCCGCTGACGTAAGATTCAGTAGATGTCCGACAACCCGTTCGCAACAAGCACCTCGTCCAAGCCGGCAGGGTTGAGCGTCTTCGACGCACACGCCGGCGAACGAGAGGCCAGCTCGACGTTTCTGCTCGGACAGGTCATGTTCCTGGTCGCGGTCGCGCTCGCGTTCTTCGCAGCTGGCACCTATATCGGGCGCGATCTGAGTTACGGCACCGGGCTGATTTGCGAGCTGGGAGCGCTGGGGATGCTGATCGTGCAGATGTTCGTGCCGAAGCTGCGGGAGGGGTCGACGGGAATGACGTGGATGTTCGGGCTTGCGCTGTTGCTTGGGCTCGGGCTAGGGCCGGTGATCAACGAGTACGCGACGGTCGATCAGAGCGCCATTTACCAGGCCGCGGGCGGCACCGCGCTGACGGTCGGGGTGATGGGCTCCTACGGCTTTGCGACCTCGCGCGATTTGATCCGTTGGATGCGGCCGCTGTTCTTCGCGCTGCTCGGCGTTTTCGCGCTCGCGATCCTGCTGATCCTGATCGGCTCTGGCGAAAGCTTCCTGCTGAACCTCGCCATCTATGTGATCGTGAGCGCCTACCTGGCGATCTACTTCCAGATCATCCGCCGGCAGGCCACCGAGCGCGACGTCATCTGGATCGCCACGGGCGTGTTCATCAACATCATCAACATCTTTCTCACCCTGCTGCGCATCTTCGGCAGCCGCTGAGTTCCGCACATACCATCGCCTGGCGGTTGACCATTGCCCGCTGCGCGAGCTCGTGAACGCCTCGCGACGGATGGAAGCGTACGCTCGGTGAACGGTCAAATTGCACCGAGACAACAGGGAGGTAATGGACGATGTCTGTGATGATGGGATTGCGCTTGACGGTGGACCCGGCTAGCTTCGAAGCGGTGGCGCGCGAGAAACAGGACTTCATTAACGCGATCGCCGCGCGCGGGAAAGAGATGGGGGCGATTCACCACATGTTCCTGGCCGGCGATGGCGAGGTGATGGTGGCCGACGAGTGGCCGAGCGCGGAGGCGTTTCAGGCGTTCTTCGAGGAGCAGGGCGAGAAGATCGGCGCGCTGATGGCGGAGGCCGGGGTGAGCAACGAGCCCCAGCCGGTGTTCTGGCGTCCGATGGAGACGAGCGACAGCTTCTGAGCTTCGCCCCGGCGCCCGGGTCCGCGGTACGCCGCCGGGACTCGGGCGTTGCGTGCGCGGCGTCGCGCGCATAGCTGGGCGGCGAACCGCGCGTCGATGTGACCTGCCCCGAGAGTTCCGTCCTAGCCCGCTCGCTAACCTGCGCTCTCCATGTCAGAGCGTAAATACGACCCCCGCGAGATCGAGCCCCGCTGGCAGGCGGTGTGGGCGCGGGAGCGCACGTGGGAGGTCTCCAACGAGGGCGCCTCGCCGGCGTCGGGCCGTGACGCGCTCGACGGCAAGGACGAGCGGACGAGCTCGTATGTACTGGAGATGCTGCCCTACCCCAGCGGCGAGCCGCATATCGGCCACCTGAAGGTCTACTCGGTGGGGGACGCGATCGCCCACTACCACCGACGCCTCGGCCGGCGCGTGCTGCACCCGATGGGCTACGACTCGTTCGGGCTGCCGGCGGAGAACCATGCGATCAAGACGGGCGTCCACCCGCGTGCGTCCACCGACGCCTCGATCGCCTCCTTCCAGCGCCAGTTCCGCGAGTGGGGCATCTCGATCGACTGGTCGCGCGAGCTGGCCACGCATGAACCGAGCTACTACCGCTGGACGCAGTGGATCTTCCTGCAGCTGTTCGACGCCGGCCTGGCCTATCGCAAGGAGGCGGCCGTCAAGTGGTGTCCGAAAGACCAGACGGTGCTCGCCAACGAGCAGGTCTCACCCGACGGGACGTGTGAGCGCTGTGGCGCGACGGTCGAAGTCAGGCAGCTGGAGCAGTGGTTCTTGCGCATCACCGATTACGCCGAGCGCCTGTTGAACGATCTGAACGAGATCGAGTGGCCCGAGCACGTGAAGACGATGCAACGAAATTGGATCGGGCGCTCGGAGGGGGCGGAGGTGACGTTCCGCTGCGAGGAGCTCGGCATCGACTACCCCGTTTTCACCACCCGCCCGGACACGCTGTTCGGGGCGACGTTCTTCGTGATGGCCCCCGAGCACCCGGACGTGCTGCGCCTGGTGGCGGACACCGAGCGCGAGCAGCAGGTGCGCGAGTACGTCAGCCACGCGATCACCGAGTCCGGCGAGGAGCGCGGCAATGTCGAGAAGCCCAAGACGGGTGTGGCGCTGGGGCGGACGGTAACCAACCCGGTCAACGGCGAGCAGATCCCGATGTATGTCGCCGACTACGTGCTGATGGAGTACGGCACGGGCGCGATCATGGCCGTGCCGGGGCACGACGAGCGCGATTATGCGTTCGCGCGCGCGTTCGATCTGCCGGTCAAGCGTGTGATCGAAGGAACGCCGTCCGAGGGCTCAGGCGACGAGCACGGCCTGCCATACACCGGCGACGGGCCGTTGATCGACTCGAACGCCGAGTTCGACGGGATGGGCAACCGTGAGGCGCTGAGTGCGATCGTGCGCTGGTTGGATCGCGAGGGCAAAGGGCACGCTTCGATCAACTACCGGCTGCGCGACTGGCTCATCTCCCGCCAGCGCTACTGGGGCACGCCGATCCCGATCGTCTACTGCGAGCGCTGCGGGGCGGTGCCTGTGCCCGAGCGAGATCTCCCGGTGGAGCTGCCGAACGTCGAGGATTACGCGCCGCGGGGACGCTCCCCTCTGGCTGCCGCCGAGGAGTGGGTGCACACCAGCTGTCCGGAGTGTGGCGGCGATGCGCGCCGGGAGACGGACACGATGGACACGTTCGTGGACTCCTCGTGGTATTTCCTGCGCTATTGCGACGCCGGCAACGACCAGGCGGCATGGGACCCGGCGGTACTGCGCGAGTGGATGCCGGTGGATCAGTACATCGGCGGGGTCGAGCACGCGATCCTGCACCTGATGTACGCGCGCTTCTTCTGCAAGGCGCTCGCCGACCTAGGACACCTCGACTTCCAGGAGCCCTTCGCGGCGTTGTTCACGCAGGGGATGATCACTAAGGATGGCGCGAAGATGAGCAAGTCGCGGGGCAACGTCGTCTCGCCCGCGGCGATCGTGGAGCGCTACGGCGCGGACACCGCGCGCTGCTACATCCTGTTCATCGGCCCGCCCGACCAGGACGCCGACTGGTCGGACGAGGGGATGGAGGGAGTGCATAGGTTCCTGAGCCGGCTGTGGCGGTTGGCGGCGGAAACGGCTGAAAGGGAAGGTGGGGAGGAGCCGCATGCGGCTCCTCCGGCAGGGTCGCATGCGACCCTGCCCCGGGTGGCACATGTGCCGCCCGGCGGGGTGGCGCATGCGCCACCCCGAACATCATCAGCTTTTCAAAAGCATGCGGACCCGCCCTCTGTGGATCCTGCGCCGACTGGACCCGCGGTGACGAGCGCATCCGATGCGGCTCCCGGCGGCGACCGTCCCGCGGCGGCCGACCTCACCCTCCTGCGTAAGTCCCATTGGGCGATCGACAAGGTCAGCGGGGATCTGCGCCGGTTCGCGTTCAACACGGCGATTGCCGCGGTGATGGAGCTGCTGAACGACTGCTCACGCCTGCGCGAGGAGGTGAGCGTGGACAGTCAGCGCTTCGCGCTCGCAACGGCCGCCTCGCTGCTGTTCCCGTTCGCGCCCCACGTCAGCGCCGAGTCCTACGAGCTGTTGACAGGCATGCGGGTGTGGGAGCAGCCGTGGCCGCGAGCAGACGAGGAGATGCTCGAGCGCGACTCCTACGAGCTCGTGTGTCAGGTCAACGGCAAACTGCGCGACCGCGTGCAGGCCGCGACGGATGCGAGTCCGGACGAGCTTAAGGAGCTGTGCCACGCCGCCCCGAACGTGCGCGCGCACGTGGACGGTCGAGAGATCGTCAAGGAGATAGTCGTTCCTGGCAAGCTCGTGAACCTCGTCGTCAAGTAGTGGTCTGACCACGCGCCTAGACTGGCCTCGATGGCCGACCTCAAGCCCGCCTACCTGATCCACGGCGACGATCACGGCGCCGTCGCCGAGCGTCGTGCTGGTCTGCGCGCGCTGGCCGAGCGCGATGGTGGACCTGACAGCGTGGAGCCGCTCGAGGGCGAAGCGGCGACTCCGGAGGGCGTCGCAGGGGCGCTCGCGGCGATGACGCTGATGGTCGGGCGGCGCGTGATCCTGGTCGACGGCGTCGAGCGCTGGAAGCAGGCCGAGGTCGAGCAGTCGCTCGTGCCTGCGCTCGCGGCGATGCCGCCCGAGACGACCGTGGCGCTGTTCGCGCGCGAGGAGGGTCGCGCCAAGGCGCCCGCGGCCGTGCATGACGCCGTCAAGCGCGCGGGTGGGCAGGTCGTCGCGCAGGCGACTGTAAAGCCGTGGGATCTGCCCAAGTGGGCACGCGCACAGGCCTCGCGCATGAGCATCGAGCTCGACATGGCCGCGGCCACGGCGCTGGTCGGTCAGGTCGGCGAGCGCCAGCAGCGGCTGTTGCGCGAGCTGGAGAAGCTCGCGCTGGAACTGGACGGGCCCGGTAGGGTGACCGTGGAGGACATCGAAGCGCGCGCGGCGCACTCGGCTCAATACCGTGCCTACACCCTCGCCGACGCGCTCGTGGGAGGCGATCGGCGCGAGGCTACCCGCGCATACGTCCGTCTGCGTGAGCAGGGCGAGCGTCTGTCCGGGCTGACCTACCTGATGGCCTCGCGCCTGCGCGACGCGCTTGCGGTCTCGCTGCGTCTGCGCGCGGGGGAGTCCGCCGCCGAGGTCAAGCGTGGGCTGCGGATGCCGCCACGCGCCGCCGAGCGGTTCGTGCGCGACGTCGCGCAGACCGAGCCCGAGCGGTTGCGCGACGCGCTGGGCGTGCTCGCGGACCTGGAGCTCGACACCCGCGGCGGCTCGCCCGTGCCGGAGGCCCGCTCGCGCATGTCGGGCCTGGACGAAGAGACGCTGGCGCTGCGCGCGATCGAGGCGATAACCGCCGGCCGCTAAGTCGGACGGCCTGCCCGAGCGGGTGCTGCAGGGGACTTAGGAGGGGGAGGAGCCGGCGAGCGTGCGGGCGGCGCGAGACTTGCGCCGGGCGCCCGTGTGCTTGTGCATCGCGCCGCGCTTGACGGCCTTGTCGATCGTGCTCACGAGCCTGCGATGCTCGCTTGCAGCCGTCTCGCCATCGCCGCTCTGCACCGCCGCCTCGAGGTGGCGGAAGTAGGTCTTGATCGCCGACGTGTACTGGCGATTCTCGAGCCGCTCGCGCTCGGAGCGCAGGATGCGCTTCTTCTGTGAATGAATGTTGGCCATCGTGTGAGCGCCGTACTATAGCGAGCCTTGTCCACGATCCCACCAGAGCCGCCGGCGGATCCGCGGGTCGAGTTCGTAGGCATACCCGACGCGAGCTTCGGCGAGGAATACGGTGGGCTCGGTCAGCCCGAGCCCGAGCAGATGGCGGGGGAGGGCGGTGGAGGCGGACCGGCCGGTGGGGGGGAGCGGGTAGCGCGCAACACCGCGATCGTCTCGTTCGCGACGGGCATCTCTCGCGTGGCGGGACTCGGGCGCGAAGTCGTCGCCGCGAGCTTCTTCGGCACGGGCGGTCCCGCGTCGGCCTTCACGATCGCCTTCCAGATTCCCAACCTGGTGAGCAATCTGTTCGCCAACGCCGCGCTGTCGGCGGCGTTCGTGCCGGTCTTCACCGAACTGCTCCAGCAGGGCCGCAAGCGCGAGGCCTTTCGGCTGGCCTCGACGTTGTTCTGGATCATCCTGATCGTCCTCGGCGCGATCTCCGCGCTGTTCATCCTGGGGGCCGGCCTGATCATGCCGCTGTTCACCGGGTCGGCGTTCACGGCCCCGCTGGACGCGTTCACCGTTGCCTTCTCGCAGATCCTCTTCCCGGTCGTGTTGCTGATCGGCCTGACGGGCCTGTTCGTGGGGATCCTGCAGTCCTACGAACACTTCACGATTCCCGCGATCGCGCCGGCGGTGTGGAACCTCGTGATCATCGTCCTGCTCGTCGTGCTGCGCCCCCATTTTCACGGCGGCTATGAAAACGGCGATCAGGTCTACGCGTACGCGATCGCGATTCTTGCCGCGACGTTCGTGCAGACGCTGATGGTCTTCGCCGCGCTGCGGCGGATCGACTTCCGCCTGCAGTTTTCGATCGACTGGCACGACCCGCGCATCCGCCAGGTGTTCACGCTGATGCTGCCGGTGACGATCGGCCTCGGGATCGTCAACCTCGACCAGCTGATCAACTCGGTATTCGGCACGCTCGTCAACAAGGAGGCTCCGCGCGCGATCGACAACGCCTTTCGCATCTACATGCTCCCGCAGGGCCTCTTCAGCGTGGCGGTCGCCACCGTGTTGTTTCCCACGCTGAGCCGCATGGCCGCCCGCCACGACGTACGCAACATGCGCCGCACGATCGGCATCGGCATGCGCCAGATCAATTTGCTGCTGATCCCCTCCGCGGTGTTTATGCTCGTGCTCACCACCCCGATCGTGCGCCTGGTGTTCGAACGCGGCCAGTTCAACGCCACCTCCACGAGCCTGGTCTCCGAAGCGCTCTTCTGGTTCGCCTTCAGCCTGCCCTTCGGGGGGCTGAACCTGCTGCTGACGCGCGTGTTCTTCTCCGTGCAGCGCCCGTGGATACCGACGCGGCTGGCCGCGCTGAACATCATCGTGGACATCGTCGTCTCGATCGGCCTCTACAAGCCGCTGGGGATCGCCGGGCTGATCATCGGCACCGTCGCCGCCAACGCGGTGATGACCGCGCTGCAGTTCTACCGTCTGCGCATCGGCTTCAACGGCAGCCTCGAAGGTGCCCAGACGACGATGATCACCGCGCGGATTCTGGTGGCGTCGGCTTTGCTGGGGACCGTCTCCTGGGTCGTTTGGACCGTGTGCAACCGGATCCTCGGCGCCTCGCTGCCCGCGCAGATCGTCAGCGTGGGTGGGGCCGCCGCGGCGGGACTGTTCGTCTACGCGCGCGCGGTCCTCGCGATGCGCATTCCCGAGGCCCACCAGGTCAACCGTTTGATTCGCACGCAGTTCGGGCGGGCTTAGGCTCGCCGGGCGCTGCGCCTACCTGGGCGCGGCCCCCGTCGGGGATCGACGTCCGCTCGACCGGGAGCTTGCTCTGCAGGGCTCGGGCGTCGTTCAGGGCCCGCTGCCGGTCGTTCGCACGCGACGCCCGCCGGTGGCCTATAGGCGCTCCAATTAATCGAACAATTGTCCAGGGCGGCCCATATGGGGTGGCAACCGCATCTCGCTTCTGATTCAATATTTGGTAATGGAGACGTTACGAGGAGGAGATGTCCTATGGGTGGTGGGCGGTCTGGAGGATTCCTGCGGGCAATGTGTTCGCAAGGGCGTAGCTGCGCGATGATCGGCTCACCGGCAGTGCGGGTGTTGGGCTGCTTCGCCACGCTGCTGCTCACGACCCTCGCTCTGACCTCCGCGAATGCTTGGGCTGAACCACTCTGCACGGACACCTGGACGGGTCCCGGCGAAGGTACGTGGCAGACCGCCGCGGACTGGTCGGCCGAACACGTGCCTACGTCGAGCGACGTCGCCTGCATCGGCTCGGGCAAGACGGTCAAGGTCACCACGGGGACCGATCAGTCCGGCGTCGTGCAGGGCGAAGGCGCGCTTGCGATCTCCGGCGGATCTCTGGAACTGACCAACTCGCTCGCCGAAGAAGCGTCGCGCATTCATTCGCTGATGCTCGAAGGCGGCACCCTCACGGGCGCCGCGACGCTGAATGTCTCCGCAGCGTTTTCATGGACGGGGGGTACGATGTCGGGCGCCGGTTCTACGGTCTTGGAATCGGGAGTGACGTCGGGCTCCATCAATCCGGGAGTTGGCAACGTAGTATCACTAACGAAACGTACGCTCACGAATAACGGAACGCTGACGTGGAGCACGGGTTCGGTCGAAGGGCGCTCCAACGCGGAGATCGACAATGGTGGGACCCTAAACGCGAACGCCGACGTGTCGGGGGCGTTCTGGTCGTCACACGGTCTCCTGAACTCCGATGGGTCGAACGTCTGGCTGGAGAACACCGGGACCGTGCGAAAGACTGCCGGAACCGAATTCACTCAGATCCAATTCCAGATTGACAACGAAGGCACGGTTGAAGCCACAACCGGCCAAATTATTCTCAGCGGCGGCAGTCACAGCGGTGGCAGCGCGACCGGTTCATGGGTCGCATCCGAAGGGGCCTCGCTATCATTTAACGGCGGCACGTATTCGCTCGGCGCAGGTGTGGTCTTCAAAGGCGTGATCGCGCTTGCCGGTGGCGGCATTCAGGCCGCCGATATCCAGGCGCCGAACGCAAATATCTTGCTATGGAGCGCTGGGGGCGCGCTGGAATTGACAAATGCCTCGACTACCTCACACGTCAAGGAATTTACGATCAAAAGTGGCACAACATTGAGCGGAGCCGCAACATTGAAGGTTTCTGGGGAATTCTCATGGACGGGTGGGACGATGTCGGGCTCGGGGTCGACTGTGCTGGAATCGGGCGTGGCGTCCGGGTCAATCAACCCTGGAGCTGGTAACGCGGTTGCGTTGACCAAACGCAAACTTGTCAACGAAGGCACGGTGACATGGAGTACGGGCTCGGTCGAAGGGCGCTCAAGCGCGGAGTTCGACAACGTGGGGACCCTCAACGCGAATGCAAATGTCTCCGGTGGAGAATATTCGTCGCACGGGCTTCTCAACTCTGATGCTTCGAATGTCTGGATGGACAACACGGGAACGGTGCGAAAGACCGCCGGTACCGAATTTACTCAGATACAGTTCCAGATCGCCAACGAAGGCAAAGTGGAGGCGAGCACCGGTCAGATCATCTTCAGCGGTGGCAGTCATAGTGGGAGCACGCCAAGCGGTCTGTGGCGCGGATCTGAAAGCGGCTCGCTTTCGTTTAACGGTGGTTCTTATACCATGGGCGCAGGTGTGGAAATGGAAGGTGCTGTCTTTCTCGCGGGCGGCAGCATCCATGCTGGCGACATACAGGCTTCAAATGCTCACATCTACCTGTGGAGCGCCGGAGGCACGTTGGAATTGACAGGTACTTCGACCCCTTCGCATGTCAAGGAACTTACGATCAACGTCGGTACTACCCTGAACGGCGCTGCGACTTTGCATGTCTCTTCGTCGTTCTCATGGACCGGTGGAACTATGTCGGGATCGGGGTCGATCGTCTTGGAATCGGGCGCGACAAGTTCAGTGGCCAGCAAAGCGACTCCCGTAATCGCAAAACGATCCCTAGTCAACGAAGGTTCGCTGACGATTCCGTTGGAAGCAGGCATCTCGGGCAAGGAAGGGGCCGCGATCATCAATCACGGGACGCTTACGGTCAACGGCGAGGGCGAAGGCGAGGGTCTAAATGCCGCTACGCCCGGTCCAACGCCGACACTGACAAACACGGGGACGTTGCAAAAGACCGAAGGCAGCGGGATCTCGCGCGTCGGCTTTGAAATGGACAACGAGGGTGTGGTAAGCGCAACGTCGGGTCAGCTCGAGTTCCGGGGTGGAGGAGTGTCCGGTAAAGAAAAAGTAAGCTCGTGGTCAACATCGGGCGGTGCGGTGATCGTGTTCGGCACCGGAAGTTACACGCTGGGCGCCGCCGCAAAATTGAGCGGAGGGGTCATCGTATCGGCAGCCGACGTGACAGCTGGAAAGCTAGAAGGTGCCGCTGCCGCGTTGGCTGTCATAAACTCTGGCTGCTGTGAATACGGGACCGTAGAAGCCACCGGTCCGGGAACGTCCTCATTGTCGGGGCTTTTGCTAGCCGGCGGAGGCACATTTAAGGGTGCTGGAAACCTCGAAATCTCATCGGCCCTATCATGGGGTTATGGCACTATTGCGGGGTCCGGTGATGTTGTCGTTAAGTCGACTACCACCGGGACGATCGAAGGCGATCCGGTCCTGGATGAACGAGCCTTGATAAACGACGGGACTTTGACGTGGAGTTCCGGTTACCTGGAAGAGCGAAACGGCGCTCATATCTACAACGAGAATACGTTCGATGCAAACAGTGAGTCCGGCAGTATTGTAGCCGGTAGTGGCGCTACGCCGTTTTTCGTAAATGAAGGCGTCTTTCAAAAGACGGCCGGCACCGAAACAACCAGAGTAAAAGTCGAATTCTCCAACTTTGGAACGATCCAGGCGCTTACGGGTCATATTGAAATCCAACGTCCAGTCGAAGCAGAAAGAGCCTCGCAATGGGGACCCGAAAATCCCTCCGCAATCGGGTCGCCCCGTTCAAGCTGTGGCGACCCAGTGAACTGCGTGACCGGAAACGCGACCGAGACGCAGACCGATCTGTCGATCGGCGGCCGGGGTGTGGGCCTTGACCTGACGCGTTCTTATAACTCACAAGCGGGTGCGTCGGGGGAACATGGCGCGTTTGGCTACGGGTGGAATGGTTCGTTCAGCGACCACTTGCTCGTCAACGAAGCGACCAAAGTGGTCACGCTGTATCAGGCCAACGGGAGCACCGTGCCTTTCGGGGAAACCGGCGGCGGAACGTTCACCGAGCCAGCCTGGACGCAAGACACGCTGACAGGCACTTCGGGAGAAGGCTATACGCTGACGCTCGCGAACCAAACGAAATACCAGTTTAACGGCAGTGGCCGGCTGGAAAGCGTGACCGATCGTGACGGCAACCAAACGACGCTCGGTTACACGGAAGGTCATCTGACGACGATCACCGATCCCACCGGCCGGAAAATCACGCTTGCGTACAACGGCGAAGGGCTTGTCGAAAGCGCGAAAGACCCCTTGGGACATACCGTCAAATACACGTACGAAAGCGGCGATCTAAAGAGCGTGACGCTCCCGGGCGAAGAAAGCGCTCGCTGGCAGTTCAAATACGACGGTTCGCATCAGATGACAGAAATGATTGACGGCCGCAGCGGCAAAACGATCAACGGCTATGACGGATCGAATCGAGTGGTATCGCAAAAAGACCCGCTGGGCCACACCCTGAAATTCGAATACGAAGTGTTTCAGACGAAGATCACGAATGAAGCAACCGGCAGCGTTACGCTGGAGAAATACACCAGCGCGGATTTGGTGAACTCGATCATCCATGGATACGGCACGGCGAGCGCGAGCACTCAGACGTTTTTGTACAACGCAGCAGGGGAGCCGCTGACCGTCACAGACGGGAATGGGCACACGACTACCTACGCATACAACGGCTCAGGCGACAAGACGAGCATGATCGACGCAAACAACAACGAAACGAAATGGACGTACGACGTGACTCATGACGTGGAAACGATGACCACGCCGAAGGGTGAGACGACGACGATCAAACGTGAAGTCCACGGCAATCCCGAAACCATCAAACGCCCTGCGCCCGGGAGCACCACCCAGACCACGAAATACAAATACACGGCTCACGGAGAACTGGAAAGCGTCACCGATCCGCTCGAACACATATGGAAATACGAATATGACGCGAAGGGCAATCGCACGGCCGAAACCGACCCCGAAGGCGACAAGCGTACCTGGGAATACAACGAAGACTCGCAGGAGATCGCGAGCGTCAGTCCGCGCGGGAATGTGGAAGGCGCCGAAGCGGCGAAATACACGACCGCCACCGAACGCGACCCGCAGGGTAGGCCCTTGAAGATCACGGATCCGCTGGGGCACACAACGAAATACACCTATGATGGTGATGGCAACGTGGAAACCACTACAGATGCCAACTCGCACAAAACGACGTACACCTACAACGCGAACAACCAGGCGACCAAAGTCAAAGCGCCCGATGGAACGGTAACCGAAACCGAATACGACGGGGCCGGGCGTGTCATCGGCCAGATCGATGGCAGCAAACACGAAACGAAATATGTGCGTAATGTCCTTGGCGAGGTTACTGAAGTGGTCGACCCGCTTGGGCGCAAAACCACCAAGGAATACGATAAAGCCGGTAACCTCACCAGCCTGACAGATCCGGCAAAACGCACGGCGACGTACAAATACGATGCGGCGAACCGTCTCAAAGAAATCACCTACTCAGATGGGATAACACCGACCGTCAAATACACATACGACGAAGATGGCGACCGTACCGGCATGACCGACGGCACCGGTACGACGACCTACGGCTACGATCAACTCGATCGGCTCACGGAAAGCAAAGACGGCCACGGCGACACGGCCGGCTACGAATACAACCTTGCCAACGAGCAGACGAAGATCACCTATCCCAACGGCAAAGCTGTCGAACGCGTCTACGACAAAGCCGGACGCCTCGAAAAAGTCACCGACTGGCTCGAACACACGACCAAATTCTCCTACGACCCAGACTCTAACCTGACTGCCACGACGTTCCCCTCCGGCACCGGCGAGGAAGACAAATACCTCTACAACGAAGCCGACCAGATGAGCGAAACTAAGATGAAGAAAGGTGCTGAAACGCAGGCGTCGCTCGTCTACAAACGCGACAACGTGGGTCAACTCACGAAAACCACGAGCATAGGATTGCCGGGCGCAGAAGTCACCAGCTACGCTTACGACGAAAACGACCGCCTGACGGAAGCCGGCGCTAACGCCTACGAATACGACGCCGCGAGCAATCCGACAAAAACACCCGGTAATACCAATGTCTATGATGAAGCCGATGAGCTGGAAAAAGGCACGAGCGTGATGTACTCCTACGACGAACTCGGCGAGCGCACCAAAACCAGCCCATCGGGCGGTCCCGCGACGAGTTACGGCTATGACGAGGCCGGGAACCTCACGTCAGTCAAACGCCTCGAAGAAGGCGTCATCCCGGCGATCGAAGACACCTACGCCTACGACGGCAACGGACTACGCGCCTCGCAGACGATCGGGGGGACGACTCACTACTTGACATGGGGCATGACCGGCGAACTGCCGCTGATCCTCAGCGACGGCCAGAACAGCTACATCTATGGTCCCGGCAACGTGTCGATCGAGCAGATCTCCAGCGGCGGCGAAGCCCTCTTCCTCCACCACGACCAGCAAGGATCGACGCGGATGCTGACCGACACCGGTGGTACGGTCAAGGCGACGATGACGTACGATGCCTACGGCAGTCTGAGCGGGCATACCGGGAGTAGCACGACTCCTCTTGGATATGACGATCAGTACACCGATCAAGATACGGGGCTAATTTACATGCGTGCACGGGAGTACGACCCCAAGACCGCACAGTTTTTGAATAGTGACCCGATTGAGGGACTGACTCTAGTTCCCTACAGTTACGTCAATGACAATCCGCTGAACTTCAATGACCCCACCGGGCTCATCTTTGGGATACCCGGCACCCCCTCGGCTGGTCAGATTGCGGGAACAGTGGAAAGTGCTGCTAGCGGTACAGTCGAAATACTGCACACGGCCGGCAAAACGTTGAACAGTGTGGCTCACTATGCTGCGCCAGCCCTGGATGTGACAGCGGCCGGTGCGTGTATCGTGTTGTCGGATGGCCTTTGTGCGGCGGCACTGGGAGGAAATTTCATTCTTCAGCAGGCACTTGTTGCGGATCAAGCTATCTATGACCCGAACTACTCGCCGGGACCAGACGAGGCGGTTGCCTTTGCGGGCTTGGGGCTCGGTGGATCTGGGCTTCTAGCGGTAGCTAGTTCTGAGCTGCAAGGTCTTGCGCGTGCCGCCCTAGGAGGAGCGATTGTTTCTCCCCAGGTGCTCTTGGATCTTCTGCAAGCTCTTTCTCCTGAAGAAGCCCAAGCGTTTATTGCTTGTCAATGAGCCAACAACGCCATTATCGAACGAGAAGGGCGTGGATCGCTGTGTTTCCTTTTACGATCGTTATGGTGCTTGTGGGTTTCAGCATCGCCGTGGCGCCCAACGGCGGTTTTCTATTGCCCCTGGCAGGTTGTCTGATTATTGTCCTGTCCATATGGTTGACTGTCCGAGGCAGGCGCATAGGTATAGAGATCGGAGAACGAGATATCGTTGTATATGGCCCCTTTCGTACTGAGCGTGTCGCACGAGGCGATGTGTCCGGACTTGATACTCACCGTTGGAGTATCAATGAGGTAGTCGACCTTAAGCTTAGGGACGGTAGGACCCTGAATACGAACCTTCTTCAAGGCGCGCCGGTTACATGGCGAGGAGGAAAAACTAAGGATATCCTCTCGGTACTCCGGTCAGAGTTGGATTCGCGGGTGTAGCGAAGTCATCATAGATTTCGCTCGGAACTCCCTTGCCGTGATTGGTCTCATCCTGATGGACAGCGCGCCGTCGGGTACTCGCCTCTAAAGACAGTGTTGACAGCTGCCGATAGGCCTGTGTGGACTCATCCTCGCACGCTGTCGTTGCCCCCTCTCTGGCGGTCCATAGCCGAGATAGCGTCGTGCCAAGACAGAGTGAGCTCCTGTGGCGGCTCATGCCCCTGTGGGGCATGCTGCTCGCGGGCGCGCTCATCGTCAGCCGCCGCCCCGACGCGATCATGCACGCTCAGTTCTTCGCCGAGGACGGGACGCTGTTCTATACGAACGTCTACAACCACGGCCTGCTGGCGACGCTGGTGGTGCCGCAGTCCGGGTACTTCCAGGAGCTCCCGGTTCTGGCCGCGGGGATCGCGCAGCTCGTGCCGCTCGCGTTGGCGCCGCTGGTCACGAACTCGATCGCGATCGTCATTCGCGTGCTCCCGGTCGGCCTGTTGCTGTCGCGCCGCGCCGAGACGATCTCGCCGGACATCCGTGTTCGCGCGCTGCTCGCGGCGCTCTACATAGGTCTGCCGGGGGCGCCGGAATCGAACGCGAACGTCGACAACGCGCTCTGGTATCTGGCGGTAGCGGCGGTGATCGTGCTGATGCTGCGCCCGCCTGTGAGTCGCGCGGCGCGTGTGCTCGACGTCGCTGTCGTGGCGTTGTGCAGCGTCACCGGAGTGTTCAGCATCGCGCTCGCTCCGCTGGCGTTCTTGTATCGACGCTGGCGTGGCGCCACGTCCGTGTCGCGCTTGAACCTGGCGATTCTCACCACTGGCGCGGCTGTTCAGCTCCTGGCGATATTCGTGCTCGAGTATCACCTGCCGCACGGCTTCTACGCGCAGCCGCGCGATGTCCAACCACTGCATGCGACGGTGTCGGGCTTCTTTCGGATCTTCGGGGCGCGCGTGATCGCCGAGCCGCTTCTGGGCAACACGATCGAATTGAACGCTGCGGTGGCGATCCTGCTGGGTCTGCTGGCTGCGGTTGGTGGTGTAGTGGCGTTTCGCCGGGGAACGGCCGAGCTCAAGCTGACGATCGGGTTCGGCGCGGCGCTGTTCGTGATGGCGCTCGCGCGCCCGTGGGGTATCGGTTGGCCCGGATTGACCCTGTTCCCCACCGGCAGTCGCTATTTCATCATCCCGCAGTTTGCCGCTGTGGCGACATTGGTATGGGCTGTTGGATACACGCACAGACCGTGGCGGGTGGTGCTGGCCGGTGTTCTCCTGTTTATGTGCTTGGTGACGATTCCGACGACTTGGAAATACCCATCTTTTGAAGATAATGGCTTTGCTCAGCAGGCGTCACAGTTCGAACATGCCAGGCCGGGAACGCGCATGATTTTTCCGCTGGAACCAGGGGGAGATTGGTCGATGACGCTCGTGAGGCACTGAGCGGGACTCACCGGAGCCGTTTGGATCATCGATCCGGTCGGGCTGTCGCGGAGAGAGAGCTTTACGGATATGAAGCCGGACGGGCCAATGACCCGCCCGGCTGCACCCGAACATAGATCGCCGCTTACTACTTACGTCCCAGGACTATGTGTCTTGCCTGGGCGGCGTGACACTCTCGACACCTGGACAGGCCACTGACCCGAGGGCCGGTGCGTTGCCGCGGCTGAATGAATCCTTGTCGAGTTGGCGATCCGCCGGACCATGAAGGCTAGCGCGTTCGGGCTGCGGCCGAGGGCGCGCTCGGGCGGGGTGCTCGACCCGCGATGCCGTGCTCAACCCGACGGTCTGGAGTCGCCACCATCTATCGTGACGCGGGCTCATGGACCAAGCGCGCATACGCAACTTCTCGATCATCGCCCATATCGACCACGGTAAGTCGACGCTGGCGGACCGCATCCTTGAGTTGACGCACACGGTGACCGCGCGGGAGATGCGCGCACAGGTGCTGGACTCGATGGATTTGGAGCGCGAGCGGGGGATCACGATCAAGGCGCAGGCGGTGCGGGTGATGTACACGGCGAAGGACGGCGAGAGCTATCAGTTGCACCTGATCGACACGCCGGGGCACGTGGACTTCACGTATGAGGTCTCGCGCTCGCTGGCGGCGTGCGAGGGGGCTTTGCTGGTGGTGGACGCGGCGCAGGGCGTGGAGGCGCAGACGGTGGCGAACACGTATCTGGCGGTGGAGTCGGGACTGGAGCTGATCCCGTGCCTGAACAAGCTGGACCTGCCGGGCGCGGAGCCCGAGCGGGTAGGGGGCGAAGTAGCCGACCTGATCGGTGAGCCGGCGGACTCGATCTTGCGGATCAGCGGCAAGACGGGAGATGGGGTGCCCGCCGTGCTGGAGGAGCTGATCCGCCGGGTGCCGCCGCCGGCGGGCGATCCGGACGCGCCGCCGAGGGCGCTGATCTTCGACTCGGAGTTCGATCAGTACCGCGGCGTGATCGCCTACATCCGCGTTGTCGATGGGGTGTTCGAGAAGGGCGAGCCGATCCGCGCGATGGCGACGGGGACGGAGGCGGAGATCGACGACATCGGCTGCTTCTCTCCGCGGATGGTGCCCACCGAGCGCCTGGCGGCGGGCGAGGTGGGGTACCTGATCACGGGCATCAAGGACGTGACGCAGCTGCGCGTGGGAGACACGCTGACCACGCGCGCGAAGGCGAGCGGCGGTACGGCGGGTCGGGCGGGCGAGGCGAGCGAGCCGCTGCCGGGGTATCGGGAGGTCAAACCGATGGTGTTCTGCGGGCTGTTCCCGATCGACTCCGACCGCTACCCGGACCTGCGCGACGCGCTGGAAAAGCTGACGCTGAACGACGCGGCGCTGTCGTGGGAGCCGGAGACCTCGGACGCGCTGGGGTTCGGGTTTCGTTGCGGGTTCCTGGGCCTGCTGCACATGGACATCGTGAAAGAGCGGTTGGAACGCGAGTACGACCTGGAGCTGCTGGCGACGATGCCCTCGGTGGAGTTCGACGTGACGTTGACGAACGGCGAGGAGACGGAGGTGCACAACCCCTCGGACATGCCCGACCCGGGCACGATCGAGGAGATCCGCGAGCCGTTTATCAAGGCGCAGGTGATCGCGCCGAAAGAGTATGTGGGGGCGATCATGGAGCTCTGCCAGGAACGCCGGGGCGAGCACGTGGGCATGCACTACCTCTCGCCGGAGCGGGTGCAGATGACCTACGACCTGCCGCTGGCGGAAATCGTGCTGGACTTCTTCGATCAGCTGAAGTCGCGCACGCGCGGGTACGCCTCGCTGGACTACGAGCTGGAGGGCGTGCGGCCGTCGGATCTGGTCAAGCTCGACGTGCTGCTGGCGGGCGACCCGGTGGACGCGCTGTCGATGGTGGTGCATCGCGAGAAGGCGTATGAGATGGGGCGCACGCTGACGGAGAAGCTGCGCAAGCGGATTCCGCGCCAGCAGTACGACGTGCCGATCCAGGCGGCGATCGGCTCGCATGTGATCGCGCGGGAGACCGTGAAAGCGTTCCGTAAGGACGTGATCGCGGGGTGCTACGGCGGGGACATCACGCGCAAGAAAAAGCTGCTGGCGAAACAGAAGGAGGGGAAGAAGCGGATGAAGCAGGTCGGCCGCATCGAGGTGCCCCAGGAGGCGTTCCTCGCTGTGCTGGAGCTGGGCGAGGAGTAACGCCTCTACGGCGCGGCCCTCGCGCTCCGGCGCCGGCCCTCCCGCCCGCAGCTTAAGTCCCAGTGCCGTCGTACTGCTCCGAGCGTCGCCGTGTCCCGGTAGGAAGGGTGGGTCGGTTGAGAGAGGTGTGCACCCGGATACGCTCAGCGAACGCCGCCGGTTGTATCTGCTGGCACGGGTGATCGTCTCGCGCTACTACCGCCGCCCGCTGACGCTCGCGGCGGTTGCTGAGGCGCTGTCTACCTCTCCGCGGAAGCTGCAGCGCGCTTACGAGCAGTTCGGCAGTTCGTTTCAGGAGGACTTGTATGCGCGGCGGATGACGGTCGCGGCGCAGCTGTTGAGCGAGCAGCGGTCGATCCCGGTCGGCGACGTGGGGCGGCTGGTGGGATATCCGAGCTCGTACTTTGCGCGGGCGTTTCGCCGCCGCTACGGGCTCTCGCCCGCGCTGTTTCGCAATCGCGCGCTGAGGCACGCGGCGAGGAGTCCTACGCGTGGACGTGCGGGCTCACGATCACGCCGGTCGCAGCCGAGCCAGCCGCAGCCGGCGTCTCCTGCGTGCCATCCTGATCCATGGGCTCGACCCCGGGCAAGATGACGCGCATCAGCGTGCCGCCGCCGGGGGGACGCTCGGCGGCGACGGTCCCGCCGTGTTGGGTGACGACCTGTCTGACGATCGCCAGCCCCAGCCCCGAGCCGGGGCGCCCGCGTGCCTCGGCGCCGCGGTAGAAGCGGTCGAAGACGTGCGGCAGATCCTCGGCGGAGATCCCGTGGCCGTGGTCGCGAACGGTGAGCTGACCCCCGTGGAGCTCGATCTCGACGGGCTCGCCGGGAGGGCTGTACTTGATCGCGTTGTCGATCAGGTTCGCGACGGCGCGATCGAGGCGGGCGGCGACGCCGGTGAGGAGGACAGGGTCGAGGTTCGCTTGCAGGGGTGTCGCCGGGGAGTTGCGCTGGGCGCGCGCGAGTGACTCGGCGACGACGATGTCCAGGCGCACGTCCTCGGCGTCGGCGCGCTGTTGCTCGCCGCGGGCGAGGTCGATGAGGTCGTTCATCAGCAGCGTCAGCTCGCCGATCTGCTCGACTACGTCGTCCAGTAGGCGCTCGCGCTCGGGGCCGTCCATGTCGGGGGCGTGTTGGAGGATCTCGATGTTTGTGCGCAGGCTGGTAACGGGCGTGCGTAGCTCGTGCGAGGCGTCGGCGACGAGCTGGCGTTGGGCGTGCACGGAGGCGTCGAGCGCTGACATCGAGACCTCGAGCGCGTCGAGCATCGCGTTGAAGCTGATCGCCAGACGCCCGATCTCGTCATCGCCGGTCGGTGCGATGCGCCCGGATAGGTCCTGCGTCTCGGCGACGTGCTCGGCGGCGCGGGTGAGCCGCCGGACGGGCTGCACGGCGGCGCGGGCGACGAGTTGCCCCAGCAGCGCGGCGAGCAGGATTCCGCCGAGCGAGAGCAGGACGAGGATCAGGCGCAGGTGGCTGAGCAGTTCGTTGACTTCGCTCAGCGGCTGGGCGAACTGCACGACGCGTCCGGGCGCGAGATGCTCGGCGAGGATGCGCAGCGTCAGGCCCTTGACGGTGGCGTCGCGAAAGAAGTCCTCGCCTTTGCCGGCGGCCAACGCGCGCGTACGCGCATCGACGGGCAGCGTCACGTTCTTGGCGCCGGAGCGGAATAGGACCTTGCCGGCGGTGTCGACGAGTTGCTGGTAGCCGCGCACCTGGTTGGGTCGCGGTGAGACGTTGCCGAGCCTCTCGGCCGGCTGTTGTGGACCGCTTTCGAAGAGCTGTTGCGCGGAGGCTACGCCCCTGCCCGCGAGGGCATCGAGCAGGCGGTCGCCGTGTCGCCGTGCGGGGTGGCGCTCGATCAGGCGCAGGTTGTCGACGCGATTGTGCAGCTGTGCGTCGACCTGGCCGTGGAGCTCGTTGGAGGTGAGCACGTACACGAGCACTGAGGCGAGCACGACCGCGATGGCCACCGCGGCGGAGGACGCGAGCGTGATGCGCCGGCGGAAGCTCATGGGGCGCGCAATACGTAGCCGACGCCGCGGACCGTCTGCAATAGGCGTGGCTCCTCGCCGGACTCGGTCTTGCGCCGTAGGTAGCCCATGTAGACGCCGAGCGAGTTGGAGGTCGCGCCGAAGTCATAGCCCCAGACGTGTTCGAAGATCGCCGAGCGCGTGAGCACCTGGCGGGGGTGGCGCAGGAACATCTCCAGCAGCAGGAACTCGGTGCGGGTCAAGGACAGTAGCCGCTCGCCGCGCCAGGCTTCGTGGGCGAGGCGGTCCAGGCGCAGGTCCTCGAAGGCGAGCGTGGGCTCCTGCTCGTCGTCGTCCTCGTCGCCGGCACGGCGCAGCAGTGCGCGCACGCGGGCGAGCAGCTCGCGTAGCGCGAAGGGCTTGACCAGGTAGTCGTCGGCGCCGGCGTCCAGCCCGGCGACGCGATCGTCGATCTCTTCGCGCGCGGTGAGCATCAGCACGGGCGTGCGGTCTCCGCCCTCGCGCAGGCGCCGGCAGACCTCGAGACCGTCGATGTGAGGCATGGCGACGTCGAGGATCACGGCCTCGTAGGGGTCTGCGTCGAGACGTTCGAGCGCCTGGCGCCCGTCCCTCGCCTGGGCGACGGTGTAGTGCTCTAGCGTGAGAGCGCGTGAGAGCGCGCTCTGCACCGCGGGCTCGTCGTCGACGACGAGGATGCGAGCTGGTTGCTCGGCCATGAGGTGATTAAAGCGGAGAGGATGCCCAAGATCGTCGATAGGGACCGCAATGAAGAGGATGTTTCGGTGGACGGGGCCGCGGGGTCGGCCGCTGTGATGGCGGCGCAGTCGCGGACGTTGCGCAACAGCCTGATCGGGTTGGCGATCTTCTTTGCGCTGGTCGCGGCGCTGCTGCTGTCGGTGCCGGGGCTGCATGCGGCGGCCGATCGCATCGGCGACGCGCGCCCGGGCTGGGTGGCGGCGGGGATCGGGTTGGAGCTGGCCTCGTGCGCGGGATACGTGGTGCTGTTCGGGCTCGTGTTCGGGATGCTCGGCCGGCGCCTTTACTCGCGTCTGTCGCTGTCGGAGTTGGCGGTCAACTCGGTCGTGTCGGTGAGCGGTCTGGCAGGTATCGCGCTGGGGGCGTGGGTGCTGCGTAGCAAGGGCGTGTCGGTGCAGCGGATCGCGAAGCGCTCGGTGTTGATCTTCGTGTTGACGAGCGCCGTGAACGTCGGCGCGACGGCGCTGATCGGCGTGCCGATGTGGCTGGGACTGCTGCCGGGCTCGCGCAACCCGTTGCTGACGCTGCTGCCGGCGTTGGCGGCGTTGGCGACGATCGCGGGGACGATCGCGCTGGCGGCGTGGGCGCGCCGGGGCGCGGCCCGCCGTATTCGTACGCGCGGGCGGATGTATGTCGCGCTGGTCGCGCTGAGCGGTGGCGTGTTCGATGCGCTGGCATTGATCCGCGCGCGCCGGGATTGGCGGTTGCTGGGGGCGGTGGGGTACTGCCTGTTTGACATTGGTGCGCTGTATGCGTGCCTGCTCGCTTACGGTCCGGCGCCGTCGTGGTGGGTGGTGGCGATGGCGTACCTGGTGGGCATGCTCGCGAACTCGCTGCCGATCCCGGCGGGACTGATCGCGGTCGAAGGGGGGTTGTTCGGGATGTTGCTGGCGTTCGGGGTGCGCCCGGGCTCGCTGGTGCTGGCGGCGGTCGTGACCTACCGGGCGATCTCGCTGTGGGTCCCTGCGCTGATCGGCTCGGCTGCGTTTCTTAGCCTCCGCCGCGAGCTGTCGCGTCCGCTCGCGCCCGCGATCCGGAGCTCGATCCGGAGCTAGCGAGGCGCTTGAGGCTGCTCGCGAAGGCGACCTCCGCCGCGGCGGTCTGACAGGCATGCCCGGGCAGGTGGGTCATCGCGCGCTGGAGGTGGGGTTCCTGCGGGCCGTAGAGCCCGGGACAGTAGACGGGCGGGGGCAGCGGAGCAGTGGCGGAGCCGGCGGCGTTCAGGGGGCGCAACTGCAGGGCGGCCGCGCGGGCGCGGGAGTAGGTGTCGGAGAAGATGTCGATCGCGACGCGACCGCTGTAGAGCTCGATCGAGCGGCCTTCGTCGTACACGGTGGCGGGTACGCCGCGGATGAGCATGTTGCGCTGCGGGCCGAGCGCGGCGTTGGAGTGCAGTCGGTAGATCACGGTCGTGACCTGCAGCGGCAGCTGGCAGGATCCGCCGCCGCCGAAGACGCCGTGGCCGCGGGCGCAGTCGCCGTAATAGACGCTGTCGCCGACGGAGATGTTGTAGCTCTTGCGACCGTCGGCGGCGACGAGCGGTTCGCCCTGGAAGGTGGGGCCGGCCCAGTAGATGCGGTAGTAGGGGAAGGTCTGCGCTTCGGCGAGCTCGCTTGAGCCGATCGGACCGGGGTGGCTGGTTGTGCCACAGCCGCCGCAGAGCAGCGTCATGGCGGCGGCGCAGAACAGCGCCAAACCGGTGGTTGCTCGTGATGTCGGTGTCCTCGTCATGATCTGCGCGTGTCGATTATCGACGCTACTTCAAGAGGGCCCGCCGGTTCTAACAGGCATGGGTCGGGGCTCGGTGGGGTAGCACCCCGAGCGCCGGCCTATAAACGACGCGCCGTGCGGGCGCCCCTCGCGGTGGTGGTGGCGGCGGGACTGCTTGTGGTGTGGCTGCTCGTCGATCCGCGCACGCCCGATCTGGCGGCGCAGGTGTACCGGCTGGGGCTGTATGAACGCGCCGGGCTGAGCGTGTTCGACGAGCATTGGTACGCGGGGCACGCGCTGCCCGGCTATAGCCTGCTGTTCGGGCCGCTCGCGTCGTTGATCGGGATGCGGGCGCTGGCGGTGGTGTCGGTGCTGGTGTCGGTGGCGCTGTTCGAACGGATTGTGCTCGGCGCATACGGCGATGAGGCGTGTGTGCGCTGGGGGGCGTGCCTGTTTGCGGTGGCGGCCGTGGGGGACGTGTGGAGCGGGCGGTTGACGTTCGCGTTGGGAGTGACGCTGGCGTTGGCGTGTGTGTATGCGCTCGGTCGCGAACGGCTGCTGGTGGCGGCGCTGGCGGCGGGGGTGTGCGCGGCGGCGAGTCCGGTCGCGGGCGTGTTGTTGGCGCTGGCTGGGCTGTCGTATGCGCTCGCGCGGCGCGAGCCATTGGTTGTGCTGGTGGTCGGTGTGCCGGTGGCGCTGGTGGTGGGGTCGGTGCGGGCGCTGTTTGCGGAAGGCGGGTATGAGCCGTATCCGACGACGTCGCTGGTGGCCACGGCGATTGTCGTGTGCTTGTTCCTGTGGGCGCTGCCGTGGGGCGAGCGCAATCGGGTGGTGCGGGTCGGGGCGGTCGTGTATCTGCTCGCATGTCTGTTGTGCGTCGCGGTGCAGACGCCGATGGGCAGCAACATCGAGCGCTACGGGGTGCTGCTCGCCGGGCCGCTGCTGCTGTGTGGGCTCGCCGGGGAAGAGCGGCGGGTTCGCGCACGGCGGGGAGGTCGGCGGGGGCGGGGCGCACGTAGGCGGATGGCGTACGCGAAGCCAATCGCCGTAGGGCTGGCGGTGTGTGTGGCGATGGCGTGGACGGTGTGGGGGCCGGTGCGCGAGACGAGGGCGGTCGCGGGTTCGCCAGCGACGCGGGCGTCGTACTACGCGCCGGTCGAGCGCTATCTGAGGGAGCACGGCGCGGGGGTGGAGCGGGTGGAGGTGCCGCTGACGCGCTCGCACTGGGAGGCGGCGATGCTGGCGCCGAGCGTGTCGCTGGCGCGGGGGTGGGAGAAGCAGCTGGAAGAGCGTTACGACTCGGCGCTGCTCGGCCCGGGGTTGACCGCGGCGGGATATCGCGCGTGGCTGCAGCGCGAGGCGGTGGCCTATGTGGCGCTGCCGGACGTGCCGCTGGACCCGTCGAGCGCGCGGGAGGGGCGGTTGATCCGCGGAGGGTTGCCGTATTTGAAGCCGGTGTGGGCGAATGGGCACTGGCGGGTGTATGCGGTCGGCGAAGCTACGCCGCTACTGGAGGGAGCAGGACGGGTGACGGCGTTGGGGAGCGATACGTTCGCGGTGTATGCCGACGCTCCGGGGAGATTGCTGGTGCGCGTGCATTACACCCGCTACGACACGGTCCTCTCGGGGCACGGTTGCGTGGCGAGCTCGCCGGGGGGCTGGACGTCCGTGCGGGCCGGCGCGCGGGGTGAGATCGTGGTGGGCGCGCGGTTCTCGTTGGGTCGGGCACTGGGGCTGGACGGCGCCTGTCATTGAGGTCGGGGAGGTACGGGTTCGGGCTCGTGTGGGGCGATGGTGCGGGCGGATGCGAACGGATCTCGCATGCGCTCATCCCGTCGCGGTGACGCCCGGCGCCAAAGAGCGTGCTTATCTCGGGGCGAGGCCGTAGAGGCCGGTGTAGCCGGTGAGGTAGATGTCCTGCCCGTCGCTGATGACGGGGTCGAAGGAGCCGGTGTGCATCTGGAAGACGATGCGCCCGGTGGAGATGCCGAGGCCGTAGGTGTGGTGGGTGGCGAGGTCGGCGAAGTAGACGACGCGCCCGACGACGGTGGCCGAGCCGGAGATGCGCCCGCCGGGGTGAAAGCGCCACTCGATGTGTCCGGAGCGGGCGTTGAGGGCGTAGAAGGTGCCGTCGTAGGAGCCGACGTAGACGGTTGGGCCGAGGCCGGGAGCGTTGGCGATGGCGGGGGAGGCGTAGACGTAGGCGCCGGTCTGCACGGCCCAGTCGAGATGGCCGGTGGAGGCGTCGTAGGCGTAGACGCGCCCGTCGGTGTTGCCGAGGAAGACGCGCCCGTACATGACGGCGGCGGTCGAGTAGAAGGTGCCGCTGCCGAGCAGGGCGCCGCCGGAGCCGCTGTCCCATTGTCGTCGGCCGGTGCGCTCGGAGAGCGCCTGGAGGTGTCCGGAGTAGTCGCCGAAGTAGAGGACGCCGCCGGAGAGGCTGGGGCTGGCCTTGACGGCGCCTGCGGCGTGATAGGTCCAGATGACGTTGCCGTTGTGGGTGTTGAGCGCGTAGACGGTGCCGGATTGGGAGCCGAAGAAGACGCGACCGTGGTCGAGGAGCGGTGAGGACTCGCTGGGGCTGGGCAGGGCGCGCCGCCAGAGGATCTTGCCGGTGGCGTAGGCGAGCGCGAAGACTTCGCCCTTGCGGACGCCGGTGGTGCGCGCGAGAACGGTGGCGTAGACGACATGGCCGATGGCCGCGGGGGTGGAGGCGGAGAGCGAGCCGATGCGTCGCTGCCAGAAGGTGTGGCCGGTGTGGAGGTTGATCGCGCTGAGGGTGCCGTTGTCGGCGAGCTGGAAGATATGGTCGCCGTAGAGGGAGGGGGGGAACTCGAGCAGCGAGCTGCCGTTGCGGACCCACAGGCGCTTGAAGGGCGGGAAGACACGTGCGGGGGCGGGGAAGAAACGGGTGTGGTTGCGGGAGTATCCGTAGAAGGGCCAGGAGGAGCGTTCGGGCCCGCGTGCAGGCAGGACGGGGGTGGGCTGGGGGATGAAGCGGGCGTGGGGGTGGTAAATGCTGCCGGTGCGGTGACGCTCGTAGAGGTAGGCGCCGAGGGCGAGCGCGGCGAGCAGCGCGACGAGTCCCGCCGCGATCCAGCGCGCGCGCTTGGGGAGCGAGGGGCGGGCCACGCTCTTATGATCGCGGGTATGGCAGACAATAACCCCCGTTCCGCGGTGTTCGCCGAGGGGCTGTTGTCCGGCAAGGTGGCGCTCGTGACGGGCGGCGGGACGGGCCTGGGCAAGGCGACGGCGATCGAGTTGGCGCGGTGCGGCGCGAGGGTGGTGATCGCGGGACGGCGCGCGGAGACGCTGGAGGAGGCGGTGGGGGAGATCCTGCGGGAGAGCGACGCGAATGCGGGCGAGACCGTGACGGATGCCGGCGGAGGCAGCGCGGACCCTGGCGCTACGGGCACGGGTGAGGGTGGCGCGGACAACATGCAAACGGGAGTCGGCGAGGATGGCGTGGGGAGGGCCGGCGAGGACGGCGTGGGCGTGGCGAGCCGGGTGGACTGGGTGGCGGCGGACGTGCGGGAGCCGGCGGATACGAAAGAGCTAGTCGAGACGGTGATCGGGCGGTGCGGCAGGCTGGACATCCTGGTGAATAACGCGGGCGGCCAATACTTCACCCCGGCCGAGGGCATAGCGCCGAAGGGCTGGCGGGCGGTGTGGCGGCTGAACGTGGAGGGGATGCTGAACATGTCAGAGGCGGCGGTCGCACGGGGCATGGGCGGCGCGGGGCCGGCCGGAGAGCCGTCTGGGAGCGCGATCGTGAACGTGACGCTGTCCCCGCATCACGGCATGCCAGGCATGGCGCACTCGGGCGCGGCGAGGGCGACGGTGGAGGCGCTGACGCGCGAGATGGCCGAGCGCTGGTCGGGGCGGAAGATCGCGGTGACGGCGATCGCGGCGGGCCACTTCGATACGGAGGCGATGGGCAAGTACCCGGATACGGTGCGCGCGGGGATGGGTCGCTCGGTGCCGATGCAGCGCCTGGGCGAGCCGCGGGAGCACGCCTGGCTGGTGGCGCTGCTGTGCTCTCCGATCGGACGAGCGCTGAACGGGTCGACGATCACGCTGGACGGCGCTCGAGACAACTGGTTCGGCCCGTGGCCGCCGCCGGGGCTGACGGAGGGTACGGGGGAGGTGCCGACGGAGGAGCGGAAAGGGGAGCGGGCTGGTGGAGGAGCGCCGATGTAGGAGCCGGCGGAGTACTGGCCCCCCGCCGAGGCCTGGCGCCGAAGCCGAGGAAGCGGGGGACGAGGATCGAACTCGCATCATCGCCTTGGAAGGGCGAGGCTCTACCATTGAGCTACCCCCGCACGCACGAACCCTGCTCGCAGGGATGTTCGCCGACGGTGACAGTTTGCACAAACGACGTCGCAGGTGTCGATCTCGTCGAGCACGGCCTGCCAGCGATGGTTGCGCAGACCTGCGGAGATGTTGAAGTTCTTGTGCCCGAGATGGTCGAACTCGAGCACGAGCGGGTCGGTTTCGCCACAGTCGACGCAGGGCCGCGTGCGGAAGAATTCGACGAGGTAGGCGGTGCGCTCGGCGATGAGGGCTTGTTTCCGGCGCACCGCATTCGCGATGTAGCGCTGGCGATGCGCCGCATAATGCTCGCGTTTGTAGGCGGCTCGGCAGGCGCGGCAGTAGTTGTCCCGCTGTCCACGCGCGCGTCGACGCCAGGCGAAGTCTGAGAGCGGCTTGGGCTGCCGGCAGCGGCCGCAGGTTCGAGTCGAGGCCGGAGAGGTATCTGGCACGAACACATGTTCGCATGGCGCTCGGACGAGGCACATGGCTGCCTTGTCCGTAGAATCGAGGATGTCACGGGGAGTGGCGCAGTCTGGTAGCGCACCCGGCTGGGGGCCGGGCGGTCGCAGGTTCAAATCCTGTCTCCCCGACCATCTTGAAGCTAATCGAACCGACGACCAAGTCTGCTGATGCCTCCCTGGCATCGGGGACTTGGTCGTCTTCGTTGGCGATCAGGTCGGGGGCTGCCGTAGCCCGGCTGACGGCCACCAGCTCCTTGAAGGGGCTGGCCAGCTCGGAGCGGATGCAGTCTTCGTCCCAAACCCAGATGGCCGCAAAGATGGCCTGGTTCATGAGCCGCCGGATAGTTGGGCTGGCTCGCAGATAGAGGTCGTGTAGGTCGGCGCTGGCCAGTTTGAGGGCCAGGGCCAGTCCCGCCACCAAGTCCTCATGGCGGATACTCAGTCGCTCGATGATGACCTCGGCGTCCTGGCGCTCGCCCTTGATGCGCTCCGCCTCCTCATGGAATAGTTCGTCGGAGATGTCATCCGCATAGTGCTTGGCCAGCAGCTTGCGCTCTTGCAGTTTGAGACCCGTCAGCACACTTTGGCAGCGGTCAATCTCGCTGGTGCTGGTCGTAGCGAGCTTGGCCAAATGCTGCTCAATCGCTCCCCGGACGCGTTCCTGGTCAGGTGCGCTCAAGTTGATGGTGCGATAGTGCTCCTCGACAGCGGCCTCGACAGCTTCAACACGCTGGTAACGCTCTGGACAAGTCCGGCGCTGGTACAGCGGGCAGACGAAGTATTCATAGAAGCCGCCGTTGCCTTTGTTCCGTGAAAACGTCAGACGGTGGTTGCAGTGGTGGCAGAAGATCGAGCCCTTGAGGTAGTGGGCGTGTTTGCGGTCACGCTCGCCACTCTGATTGTGGGCTTTGAGCACGGCCTGCACCTGCTCAAACAACTCCTCACTGACCAGCTCCTTATGGCGGCCGGGATAGACCTTGCCCTTGTAGGGCACCTTGCCGGCGTAGAACGGGTTGGACAACAGCTGGTAGACGCTGGAGTGCTTCAGGGGCCGTGAGGGGTAGCGTCGGTTGCCGCGCGTGAGGAGTCCTTGCGCGGCCAGCAATGTCACCATGTCATTGATCGAGTACAAGCCGGTGGCGTACGTCTCAAAGGCCCAGCGGATAGTGGGCGCGCGTACCTCATCAATAACGACAATGCGCACCTCGCCACCATTCGGCAAGGGCTCGCCAGTGTTGAGGTAGCCGAGCGGGGCACGGGTGGGGGTGCCGCCAACTTCCACCTTGCGGCGGATACCTTGGGTGACATCCTCAGATATTTCAATGCGCCGTCCGGCTGCCACGGCGGCCATGACACCCTCTACCACAATGTCACTGGAGCCGTTACCGCCAATTGGCTCCTTGACGGAGATGAGTTTGGCCCCAGCCCGGTTGATCATGCCCCGCGCCGTCCAGTGATCCTCTTGGTCGCGGGCCCACCGCGACACACTCCAGACGATGACGCAATCGACGTCTTGTAGCTCACGGATGTCGGCGATCATCTGCCGAAAGGACTTGCGCTTGATGAGCGAACCGCCGGAGACGCCGGGCTCGATGTACTCGCGCACGACCCCAAGGCCAAGGGCGGTTGCCTTGCGTTGGCAGGCTTGGCGTTGAGCCGGAATTGACAGACCCTCCGGGTCGTAATCGGTGCGTACCTGGCTGGGTGAGCTGACCCGCAAGTACAGCACCGCTCGCGCCGTCCGCTCCGGCCCTGAATCGATCGCTGTTTTAGTCGGCGACCGGGATTTAGTAGTTGTTATTTGCATATGTACCTCCTTTACCTAAGTTATTACCCGCCCTTACCAAGGGCGTTGTTAATTTAACATTGTAGACTGCTACTCATTAGTATGCAAGTCGCGTGAGCTGGCTTTCTCTTTCACTTCCGTCCCCGCCATCACCGCCAGCGCCTCATCAAACGCCGCCACCTGAAACAGCGCCCCGGCCGCGGCTGGCAGGCGGCTGACGCCGTCCGCGATGACGGCCACCCGCGCGGCGCTGGTCGTCAGCCACAACACCCGTGGGAACACCCCGCGCTCGGCCTGCTCTATACCGCTCGCGTAGTAGGCCACGTACTGCCGCAGTTGGCCGTCCACGGCCCGGCTGCCCTCGGTACCCCGATCGACCTCCAGGAAGTAACTGTCTTCATAGTCCCCAACACCCAGCCGGGCGTAGCTGTCCGGCTTGAGGCTGAGCCGCTGACGGCCGTTCCCGTCGTAGCGCCGCCAACACGCGGGCTCGGCCGTCAGCTCCAGCAGCTCGAGATGCCGGGAGCGGTCGGCCTCCGTGAGTCGCGTATGCAGCTCGGCAATAGCCAGGGTGTGACCGAGAAACAGCGTCCCCGGTGCCAGCGACCGCCGCCGTCGGCGTTCGGGCTGCCACCCCCGCGCGGTTGCCAGGGCTTGCCCGGCCAGGCCCAGGTGGTAGATAAAACCCGCGCTACCGGCCCGGACGCCACCAACTGGACGCGGCAAGCGGGCCAGCACGTCCAGGCGCGTCAGCCGCAGCAAGGCCCGGCGGGCAGCCCGCGCCCGTGCCGCTTCAGTGCCATCGTCGGCAAAACACAGCCGAGTCAGTTGGTCGCCACGCACAAAGCGCAGCGCCGCCACGTAGTGCAACACCCGCCAGTCCCGCTCCGTCAGTTTGGCTTGTAGGTCACCAGTCACCGCCGCCGTCAGATAGCGCGTCATTGACGCACCCTTCCGGCGTCAGTAGTCAGTGGCAAATATGGACGGAATGGCTGATAGACACGGGGTATTGAGCAGGTGGAAGTTGAGGCGATTGGACGGGCGAGTGGACAGGTCATCGGGACCGCCTTGGCTTGCGGCCAACGGGAGCTACGGGGGTTGGCTGGGTGCCGGTGAGCCGTTGCCGCAGGGCGGCCTCGACCTCGGCGCGGGGCCGGGCGTAGCGGGCGCGGGAGGCTTGGCGCACGGACTCGGCACTGCCGGTGGACTCCGGCGGCGGTGGGGTGAGGAGCGTCACCGGGCGGGCCGTGCCGCCGTTGTCCAGGGCGACCTGGGCGGCGATGGTATGCGCGTCCAAGGCTTGCAGATCGGCGGCCGTCAGCGCCGGGGCAAACAGCCGCTCCAGACTCCGGGCATCACTGCTGCTCAGGGCAAAGACGGCCTTCGAGCGGGCGTTGGCCAGGATGACCTCGCGCAGCTCGCGGGGGAGCTGGTCAAGATTCTGGTGGGCGACGGTCAGACTCAGGCCGTACTTACGGCCTTGGGCGAACATTTCTTCCCAGGGGATCGGGGCGGCGGCAAAGTCCTGTACCTCATCGACGTACAGGCCGAAGGGATGCCGCTGGGCGGGCGGCAGTTGGGCCCGCTGCGCAGCCGCCTGCCAGATGGCCGTCAGGATCAGGCAGCCCAGCAGTTGAGCGGTCTCCGCCCCGATGAGACCCTTGGGCAGATAGACCAACAGAATCCGTTGCTCGGCCAGCAGCTTCGGAATGGCGAGCGGCGGGGTGGCTTGGCCGACGATGGCCCGGATGGCCGGGCGGGCCGTGAAACTTCTCGCCTTGTTGAGCAGCGGCGCGGTAACGCTGGCTTGTTCGCGCACCGGCAAGTGCTCGAACCACTGCCAGTCCGGGCCGAGACCGATCGGGTCATGCAGTCCGGCAATGACCCGCGCCCGGAAGGCCGGATCGAGGTACAGGCGCGGCAGATCCAGCAGCGTGGAGCCTTTGCGCTGGGCCAGGGTTAGCAGGGCCATGTGCGCCAGTTGGGCCGTCCGTGGCCCCCAGAAAGCTGACCACAGGCGCTGAAACAGCTCGCCGAGCTGGTCGGCCACTAGTGACGGATCAGGCGA
The DNA here is from genome assembly GCA_963708315.1 of uncultured Solirubrobacterales bacterium. GTDB lineage: Bacteria > Actinomycetota > Thermoleophilia > Solirubrobacterales > Solirubrobacteraceae > Palsa-744. The sequence continues at coordinate 1,092,802 of OY970204.1, forward strand.
GCCGCTGAAGGGGTTGAAGCCGACAGCGTGGGTTGGGTCGGTCGGGTCGAGCAGTACCACGTCGTTGAGACGCTGGGGCGGCACGATGTCCAGCAGGTCTTGGATGAGATCGCCGTTGGTCTCCACCACGGCCAGCCCCCGGCCTTGCTCCAGGTCATCCCGGATTAGGTTCTGGATGAGCGACGTCTTACCGGTGCCGGTGGGGCCGAGCAGGTAGAGACCACGGGTACTGGCGCTGGGGGTGACGGCCACCGGGCGGGTGACGCCGGCGAAGTTGCTGACGCCCAAGATCCGGCCCCGGCGGGGCAAGGCGCGGCTCGGCACCAAGCGCTTGGCGGCCCCCAGCTCCAGGCCGGGCAGATCGGGGCCGTCGATCGGCCAGCCGATGACGGCGGCCAGTTCGCTGGCACTGACGTAACGGCCGCGCAGGCCGATGAGGTGCAATAGCTGGCCGTACCAATACGGGTCACTGATAAGGCGACCGTGAGGCGTGGCGAGGCTGCGCAGCACGGCGGCGGTGCGCTGGGCCAGCAACCCCGCCCGGGCGACGGTGGCCGCCGTAAGGCGCAGTTCACCGTGAGCGCTCAGGCCCGGCCCGCTCAGCTTGGCTTTGAGGGCCTGGGTCTGCCCCTGGTGACGGTGCTCCGGGGTGACGACCAGCCGGGGGCGGGCGGCGGAGCGCAACCGCCAGGTGAGTTGCACTAGCTCATCGCCGTGCAGCGGGTACAAGCTAGCCAGCAAACTGGCGCTGATGGCTGATAGGTCATCACTGCGGATGGCGGCCGTGGCCGGGGTGAGCTGCCAGAGCCAGCGGCGGGCGGGCCGGGGCGCTGGGGCGTCAATCTCTGCCAGGTGCAGACTGGGCAGGGCGGCGCGCAAGCTGCCGACAAGGGCCTCGGCGGCATAGGCACTCACTGCCAAACGGTGGGTGATGCCCCGACGGGAGGCGCTGAGGTCCAGGGCCAGGCGCGTCCGGGACGACACGCCGGAGATACCCGACAAGGCGGCCACCACGGCGCGGCCGTCCAGCTGGCGCGGGAAGCTGAGTTGGTACCAGGTCAGCCCCGTCCGCGTCATTGGGGCCGGGACTTTCGTGGTGGTGTAGGCGGTTGAGCGTCACCGTCACTGGCAATCATGTGCTGAGCCAGCAGCCACAAGGCCAGGGCCAGCTTGGACTCATCCAGTTGATCGAGCCGCTTGGAACGGACTCTGGTTCTTTTTTGACGGGTTGGTTTGCGCTGCCTTGGCATGGACGTGCTCCTTTCACTTACTGCCGACTGATTCGGTCACGTCCACACTCGAACTCTTATCTTTCGCTCTAACGTAACCTTCCATTGTCTCGCGGCTTCAGTTGCTCGGTCAAGTGTGGGATTTACAATTGGCCTTACCATTTGCGGGTGTGGAAAAAGACCAGGCGGATCACCACAAAGATGACGGCCAAGACGATGAGATAGGGCATGAGGCGCGGCAGCTCGGCGGCCAGAATGTTGATGCTGATGGCGCTGGCCACCAAGCCGACGATGATGCGCTCAATGAGCTTGGTGGGCTCAGGCACGGTTTGGCCCCTCTGCGGATTCGGGGGCTGGACTGGCTGGCGGGTCGCCCTCCCAGGATGTCCAGCCGTAGTCGTCAATGCCGCCCTTGCCCCACGGGACGTCCGGTTCCGGCGCAATAGCCGCGCATGAGGGGTCGGTCTCGGTCGGACCTGGAGCCAACGAACGGGGCATGGCGGGCTTCCTTTCGTTTGGTGATCCGCCCAAATGGCGGCCTGGCGTCAGGATCGGGGAGGGCCGAGTTATTGAGCAACCTGCAATTCTGGGGCGCTATGCCCCGCCCCCAACTGCCGCCGCATCTGGTGCCGCGTCAACCGAAGACGGTGCTCGGCTGGAACATGCAGAAGCTCCGACAGGTCAATGGCCTGACGGGCAAGCAGGTCGCCCAGGAGTTCGGCTGTAGCCCGGCGCACATCTCGCGCATTGAGAAAGGCAGCAAACCGAGCCGGGAGCTGGTGCAGTTCTATGAGGACAGATTGGGGGGTGATGGTCTGCTGCTGAGCTTGTTCGAGGTAGCCGTCCATGCCCCGGAGCGGGCCCGGCGGCGGGTAGGCGGCAGACGGCCGAGGCTCCAGCGGGCCAGATCGGGGGACGGCTCAACCTTCCTGGGGGACACCGTGCCGCACGGCTCTCTCATGGAGCCGGGCCAGGTCTTTGAGCAGACCTGGCGGGTCAAGAACAGTGGGACGGTTGAGTGGCAGGGGCGACGCCTGGAACGGCAGGGGCCGTTGACGGGGCCGGGCCTGATTAGTTCGCTGCGGTTCGTAGACATACCCAGCACGGAGCCGGGGGCGGTGGTGGCGATCACGGCCCCTTTGAAGGCCCCGACCTACGATTGTTCCTCGATCGCCTATTTCAAGATGGTCGATGCAGCTGGAGCGCTCTGCTTCCCGGATAGCTACCAGTTGGGGCTGGATGTGTTGGTGATGGTTAGGGGGCAGAAGCCCGACATTGAGGAGTAGAAAACGGATTGAGAAACAGCCCTACCGTGCAGCGACTTGGCTGCGCTAGCGTAGCGATCCTTTCAGTCTAAGAAAAGTCGCCAAGGAGAAGGGGTGGGTCAAGGAGAGGCATTGGGATCGGGCTCCCTCGGTCGATCAGGTCGTCGTGTTTTGACTCGTACACCTGGGCGGGCCACAATATGCGTTCCATCGGGCAACACCATGACCGGAGGTGAGTCTGATTTTGTTGAAGATTGGAAGCGACGATGAAAATGCTCTCTACCCTCGGCTGTCACGTACAAGCCGATGCCGGGTTTCAGCCGCAACGGTCTTCCTGTATCAGCATCAAAGGCATCGCCAAGCAGCAGGTTCTCGGCACCATAGAAATGCCCCTTACGAGATAATTCCTCCCGAAATGCCGTCTCATCATCTGGTATGGCTTCCACGAGATTGCTCACACCTTGCGCTTCGTAATCTGACCAGGTTTCTTCTGAAATGACCCGGTTCCCGCCAAAGACAAAGTCGGGCCTATATCCGGGTGATTCTCCGGTTGGTGTGTCGTTCATCGAGAGCGTTGTTGCTTATTTTAGATGTTGAGTTCACTGTATTTATCGTAAGCTATTCTCCTCCCAGCGTCAAGGCAATAGGTCAATAAATGAGTTCTGACAAAGTCACTAAGCGTGGCGCACGGCTTCCGGTCATGGTGTTGCCCGATGGCACGCATGTTGTGGCCCGCTCGGGTGTAAATATAAAAATGAAGCGACGGGCGTTGGATCTTTGCTTTGTATTTGATACGACTGGTTCTATGTCGGATAAGATCGACGGACTTGTTCGCTGCATGGATGAGCTGGTTACGAAACTTGGCCGACTTGCGCTGGACTGGCGTGTTACGACGGTTCCATTCGGTGACCTTACCGTGCCTGGTGACAGGATCGTGGATGACCGGCCATTTGTAACCGACGTGCAAGCAGTGTCAAATCAGCTGCGATCTATGCCACGCTTCTCTGGGGGCGCCAACCTGGGCGAGTCATCAATTGAGGCAATGTTGGCAGCTTGCCGGAAGCCTTATCGGACGGATGCTGTCAAGGTGCTAGTCCTCATTACTGACGAGCCAGCACTTGGACATGAGCAGGGAATGCTCGCTGTCGATAGTGCGCTTGCTGCACTCGACGCAGCCTGCTTCACCGTATCCCCGAATCTGCCTTATTACAAGCGCTGGGCTTCTCAGCACGGCGGCGAGTGGCGACAGGTCGGATCGTCAGTGGACACCGACGCGATAATGCACCTCTTTACGTCGCTGCTCGCACGCGTGGTAGAGGTTGTGGACTCTGTCCATCGTCTCGGTGGCGGTTCGGTTCGTGCATATCTAGAGCACGGCAATAAAGCAACTTAGTCGTGTACCGCGATGGATCACGACGAAATACCAGATGACTATTACGATCGCCTGGGCATTGACAAAGACGCGAGTCTTGAGGCGATCAAGAGTGCCTTCCGCAAAAAGGCTAAGAGATTGCACTCGGATCAAGGTGGTGACGACAAGCATTTTATTGCACTCAAAGAGGCTTACGATACTCTCAGTGATCCAGAGGCGCGCGACTCATACGACGCTGGTGGGAGGGAGAGGATGCGGAATGGCTCAAGTGCCACTGGTAAATCGACTGTGTCACCGTATCTGACGCCGGACAAGATTGCCTGGGTGATTGTTGATGGTGAAATACCTGATCCAGTGACAGTTCGATTGAGCAATGATGGCGGTTTCGACGAGATTGGGAAGTTTGGCAACGACCGTCAAAGAGGAGCCTTCTGGATGATCGAAGACGCTGATATCGTCATGGTGGGTGACGATCTAGTGGAGTATATCTTTGCCCCAGTAAGCCATACGGCAACCGTGGGTGAACACAGGGACGAGGCGCACTTCTTTATTGACGATCAGATTGTCAGCCTGACCATTGCCTTGAATGTGATCAGCACGGCGGTACCAAAACCACCACCCGCTGCCGACCCCCTGTCATGGATGCCACCCCGTCCTATGCCTCTGGAAGAACCAACGCCGCCAGCAAAGACATGGTCTGATATTGGCGCAGAACTGATGCAGTTTTTGTTGCCAGTGCTCGGGACGATCGCATCGGTGGGGATTGTTCTTGCCATCGCTTCGGGGAGTGACATCAACAATCCCAACTTTGGCATCGCCATTGTAGGCTTCTGCTGTAGCATCGGATTCTGGGTGGGCATTATTGCAAGCTTCGCAGCCTTCATTCGCATATCAGACGCAGCACGCGGAGTGGTGGTCGTCGCTCTCGGTATTCTTTGCGTCGGCGCGCTGGCTATTTGGAAGGTAGCTTAGCTGGACGCCGTACAACCATTGGCCTCGGCTGTGGTGGGATCAACGGCGAGATATGACACAAGGCTCGATCCCCCAATGGCAGAGACCGAGCAGCGCACCCAGCCCGAACCGTGAGGGGTCAAGGCAGGGCCAGCGGTCGTGTTGGTCGTTGGCTCGATCAGTACGCGGTTCACGAGGTCTTCGCCGGACGGATCATTTGGCGTGATGGCTCCCACAAGCACCAGCCAAGCGTCCCAAGTTTTCGTGACGTTCGGCGTCACTTCTTCAGCGGCCCACATGACCTGGGAGGCTTCCTGTTCGCCGGTTCTTGGACACTCCGGGCCGGTGTTGCTGTACGACGTCGCCCAAAGCACCTGATAGGTATGTTCGCTGAGCGGTACGACCTCGCGGCTTTTGGGTTCAAGGTAATACGTTTTGCTGAGACTGACGCCCAAAGGCACCTGCAACGATGAGGTCAAGCGGGCCGTGACGTGTAGGGGCACGGCGACCGTGCTACTGGTGCTCTGACCAAGACTGGCGATGAGCGAGTTGCATGCCGTAGGTACGGGATCGGTCAGTTCTTCTTGTGGTTGTGGTGATCCGACGCCGACCGTGATTGCCGCACGATTCCCTTGTTCGTCGCTCACCGTACCGCCCACCGTGTTCGTAAACGCCGTCGTGGTGGATGCTGCCGTGGTACTCGCCGTTTCCGGCGCTGGCGTGGCTGGCCGTGGCTGACTGGTGGCTTGCGGGACACCGGGCAGGGGCTGGGTTGTCGAGCCACAACCTGCCAGGGCTGACGCCAGCAGCACGCAGCACACGCCGAGTCGGCGGGGCACGGCGGCGGTGGCTCGCTTGCGCCTGGCGGGCGTGGACAGCTTCGGGATCGGCGGCGTCGGCATCGCTACTGGTCTCCTTGTCGATGGGGGCTTGGGTACGGCGGCAGCCCTCTTTGAGGGGGAGGCAGGCCGAGCGGAAATCGGCCCGCCTCCCCGTCCTCTCCTTGTGGGACGGGCGATGCTACTTATAAGTATGTAGACTGTCAAGTAGCAGCCGGAGAGGGTTTCGGGCTGTGGAAGGCGATCTACAGCGGACAGTGGGCCGCAACCTCCGGGCGTATCGAGAAGCCCAGGGCCTCAGCCAAGAGGCATTCGCCGACCTGCTGGGAGTCCACCGCACCTACATGGGCGGCGTAGAGCGTGGCGAGCGCAACCTGACCCTCAAGAGCCTGGAGCGCATCGCCAGTCGGCTGGGCCTTGACCCGATGGTGTTGCTGGAGCAGCCTGGCGAGCCGCAATCGGCGGACGCCCGCCAGCAGACCTAGCTGGGACTGATGAGCTGGTAGCGCCCCCGATCTGTCCGCTTGAAGCGGGCCTGCTCGCCCTTGGCTCTACCTGCCAGGCAGTTCTTGACCGAACTGCGCGACACGGCGAGTCCGAGCAAGTCGGATACGGCCATGCTGACGTCGCAGACCTGCATCGGTTCCTCAGCAGCAGCAAGGACTTGGGTCACCGCAACCAGCACCGAGCCTGGCCGAAGAACGCGATTATGGCGACGTGAACGGCGCGGTCGCGCCTTGCTCGAAGCAAGCCGATCCAACGTGTCGGACAACTGTTGTAGCCGCTGGAGGATGTCTTGGTTCGAGAGTGCTTCAAGTACCCCGACTAGTGTTGTGTCTCAGGAGATCCCGGACATGTGTCTCGGGAGTTCCTGGACAGTTTAGGGTCGCCCGAGTGGCTGGTAGTCGCGGCTGGGGTCGAGGGTTAGTTCGCGGATCAGTTCGCCTTCGAGAGTGATCACGCGGATGTTTTGATCGGCGATGAGGAGCTTGACGTGGAGTCCTTTGTGAGCTCTGCCAAGCCCGATGTGGTGCAGCTTGCTCATGTGGCGTAGGGTCACTGTGCCGCCGCTGTGGACCTTGTCGTGGCGAACGCGGAAGTGGGTGGCAGGACGAGGTCCGCTGGCTGGCTTGGCCTTGACGCGGGCACTGTAGGCCTGCAGCGGTGTGCGCCCGGCAAGGGCCCTGTGCGGTCTGATGTCGTTGTAGTAATGGCGGAAGGTGTCGAGCTGGCCCTGTAGCTCTGCGATCGTCGCAGCGGGCGCCTGCTTTGCCAGGTAGCGCTTGAGTGTCTGGTGCAGGCGCTCAACCTTGCCGCAGGTCTGTGGGTGATAAGGGCGTGAGTTCTTGGAGGCGATACCGAGCCGCTCGAGCTCTGTTTGCAGGAGCACCTTGCCCTTGCGGGGCGTGGCATTGAAGACGGCGCCGTTGTCTGAGAGCAGCGATGCGGGCAGCCCGTGCAGCTGCGCTGCGCTGTGAAAGACATCCACGACATCCCTGGCCTTGACCGTCGAGAACGCCGCGGAGGCCAGGAACAGCCGTGAGTGATCATCGATGAAGTTGAGGATCTCCACGTGCTTGGCGCCGGCGAGCTGTGAGTGGGTGATGTCGGTCTGCCAGGTCTCGTTTGGGAGCTCGGCTTCAAAGCGGATCAGTGAGCTGCGTGGTCGCTTCTGCGGCTGCGGGACTATCAGCCCCTCGCGCCCCAGGATCCGCCAGATCGTGGTGTGAGAGGGAACGCCCTCCAGGCGCTGGGCGAGGTGGTAAGCGATCGTCGCCGCCCCGGCGTCGTGGCCTTCTGCCTGTAGCTGGCGACGCAGCGCCACGATCGCCTGGACCATCTCCGGCGAGGTCCCATGTCGGCACGAGCGTGGCCGGCGAGAACGCGGCTCGAGCGCCCCATAGCCACCGCTTCGATACCTAGCGATCAGCTCATAGATCCAGGTCTTGGAGATCCCGTGAGCCTCGGCCACCTCCCGGGCGCTCCTTCCCTCCAGCAGCACAGCATCCACGACATAGCGCCCCAGCCCCGCCCCCATACCAGCCACCTTTCGTCGGTGTCCAGTATCTCCCGAGACATCAGTCCACTATGTACTGCAACCACACACTGTCTCCCCGACTAGGCTCCTACCGGAAAGTGCAGGGTGGGTATCTCGGGGGCGCGTTTCGTAGGCGCATGCCGAGGCGTTGCATGAGTAGCTCGGCGGCGGTCCGGTGCTCGTATCCGTGAAGGTTGCGGGTGAGGTTGTGGATGTCGTCGAGGAATTCGGGGTTTGCGAGCTTGTCGGCGAGATTGGCGTGTAGCTGGCGGTAGCTGTAGGGGTTTGAGTCCATGTAGTGGGCGAGCCCCTCGATAATGAGCTGGTCGTCGAGTGTGAGCTTGGTCAGTGTGAGCCAGAGGTCGTAGAGGTCGCGTCCCTTGCGGCGGGTGTAGAGGGCTCGGAGCTTGGTGGCGAGGATCTCCTCGACCCGGAAGGTCCGCACGTTCGCCTTTGCGCTCCACCAGCGGGAGTCGACTCGGTAAGGCAGGAAGACATGAGGCCCATAGGGGGCGGTCTCGTGGACGTTGATCTCGATCTTGATAGAGATCTCACCGCCGTCTGTCTGTGAGTTTGTGCGAAACCAGATGCAGGCCATGTCGGAGTCGTGGCTGGGGAACTTGCGCTTTCTCTCCTCCAAACCAATGTTCGCGGCGATGCGGCGCAGCGCGGTCAGGCAGGCCCCGATTCTGGGCTCGTCGGAGGTGCGGGTGTAGTCGAGATCCTCGGAGTAGCGCGCGGGTCCCGGGAGGTGCAGCTTGTGCAGGCAGGTGCCGCCGCGGAAGGCCAGCTCGTTGGCGAGCAGCTCGTCGGATGCGATCTCGACGATCAGCCGGGAGAGGATCAGGTCTTGCTCGATCTGGCTCTCTGTGGGCCAGGGCGCGTGGGCGGACCATTCGGTGATGTAGGGCTGGGGGATCACAGGTCGGGCTCTACGTCGGTATTGACCCGCACGCCCCAGGTGCGATCGAGCCGGCCAGAGGCTGGGCCGCTTGAGCTCAGCGGGGTGGGCTCGCCCTCCTGTGCGCGGGCGATGATGCGCAGCGAGTCCAGAGCGACGTCGGGGCGGTGGTGTTCGAGCAGCCAGCCGAGCCTTCGTGCGGTGCTCTTTCCGTGCGGCGCGGCGACATCTCCGAGGATCGCGCCGTCCAGCTCTCCGAGCTCGATCAGGATGGTTGTGACGTTGCTCAGCCCGCCGCTGTGGCGTGGATGCCGGGCGAGGTCCACGGCGGTCGTCTCACGAGTGGCGAGCTGCAGGTAGCCCGAGGGACCGGTGCGTTGCTCGGTCACGGCGTCGCGTATGTGTCGGGAGGTGTAGAAGCGCAGGTGATTGCGTCCGATGTCCCGGTCGGGGATGTCCTTCTCGGTGATGACTTGGAAGCTCTGTGGCGCCTGGTGCGCCGCGCCATGCATCGCCGCGGCCGTGAGCAGCGCGATGTAGTAGCCGCGATGCAGGTGAGTCATCATCGCGTCGATGAACCACTCCGCGGGTGGCGAGCCCCATGCACGGTATTGAGGAGGAACCACTGCGTATAGCCCGCGAGCGGGGGAGACGATAGATCCGTCCTGGCGCAACCGGTGAAGTCCGCTGTGCAGTGCTGTGCGGTCCAATCCGGTCAGTTCCAGCAGCTCCTCGGTGCTCGCCGTATGGCGACCCTGAGCCAGCAGAGCGTCGGGCAGCTCACGAGTCTTCATCTGCTAAGAATAGGGCAAAATGATGATTTCCGCAAGTTTGCCCTAGTAAGCGCCGATCGATCGCATGCGCCGTAGCTGGGGCCGCAACATCACGTCACTAAGGGAGATTAAGGACGCCGGCGACAGGCGCAATAGGGGGACGCTCGGGGGACCAGCTCGACGAAACGCCCGTAAACATTGGGATGTCCGCAACTTTGAACCTGCCTCCCCGATGAAAATTTGATCCTATGACCTGCAACCCGCGCAAAAGCTGGAGATGGTGGAAGGCTGTTCTCGCCTGTTCTCAGCACGCGGGACCGCAAATGGACCGCAGCGGAGGCGTTGCGGCCCATTTGGCGGCCCAATCACCACCTTGAACGCTGGCCAACTGGCGACAAAGTCCTCGCCTTCTCGCACAGCGCCGCAACGGTCGTGTCGAGACCCAGCCGTGACCTCGACGACCATTGCCACGGGCGTTAGGTGGACGCACATGCTCAATCAGAGCGATGCGGCCAAGCGCCTTGGCACACCACCGTCCTCAGCGATCGAAATGACCCTCATAGGGCTGCTAGTGAGCGCAAGCCTGTCGCAGCCTGACGCTACGCACCACACTCCGACGACGACTGGCGGCTAGGCCAATGCAGCGGACCTATCGTCGGCTAGCCGCAACAGATCGCCAACCACGAGGTAAGTCTGCATGATGCACTGGTCAAGTTCGGCAGCTGACACGTCGGCATGAACGGCCTTCGAGCTGAGCGAGTTCAGGTGTTTCAGTTTGCGGCCGAGCGCTTCTACCGATTCGACGACCAGATCACGGGACGCCGAGCCGATGGTCGCATCGGCCGCGTACTGGCACAGGCGGTTGATGTAGGCATCGTCAGACATAGTTCGACGATTCCCGTCTAGGCCTTCCATCTCTGAGCCTGTCGCCGGGTACAACGAGTCGGCAAGCGACTTCAATACACGACGACACGACAACAGCGCATGGCTGCGTGCCTCCCCGCCACCATCGACTCGTCGATCGTAAGCGGCGGAGAACTGCTCCAGCACCTGCGGTGCAACCTCGGCAAGCCGCTGATCCACGTACTCGCGGTTCCGCTCGAACATATCGGTGGTCACCTCGCCAAAGTGCAGTTGTGTCTCGACCTTCGACAAGTAGTCGCCGATCGCGTCGCGTTGACGAGCGAGCACACCTTCGCACTGGAAGCGCGAGGTGGTGAGCTTCACGGCTGTGTCCCCAATCGTTTTGCTGCGGGCGTAAACATCGTGGGGATGCAATCCGTCGGGCAACTGCATCGCTGACGATTCAAGAAGCCCTTCGATGCCTCGGACCCTTGCTTCAGTGTCAGCGATGCCCGTGGACATCAACATCTCGTCCTCCATGATCCGCGGACCGTGGAAGAAACGAGACATGATGCGATCACCCATTGCGTTGTACTCGTCCTGCGTCATGTGGGGCCGGATTTCTTCCGAGGCTGTTTGCAGGAACTTGCCGGACTTGGCCCGCGTGTCGTCAATGGTCAGCATTTCCATTTGCAGCCACCATTGACTCTCCCAATCGTTGCGTAGCCGAGCGATACGCATGGCTTTCCGTGCCAACACGCTGACCGGCACGGTCGGGTCATCCGATGCGGCAAGCGCCTCGTCTAGTAGCTCGTGGATGTCGCGGCTGGCCGAGGACATCGACACGCAGTCTAGACCGCGACGTGACGGACGCCCCACCGCCGAAACCGCGTCCGCTCGCGTTAGGTCGCACGACTACCGAGCGCTTTGGCACGCCGGTGATCTATCAGTAGTCGGTACTCACCGACTAAGTCGTCGCTATGCTCTGGTCCGTTTCCCGGCGCGCCCGACCCGCGTAGCCGGCGCATTCCGGCAATTACGCGGTCCGGTTTGGGCAACCCGCCGGCAGCATGTGCTGGCACCAGATGCGGCTGGTGTGACGCCGGAACTGGCTATGTCGGAGGCCGCGACCATCCAACCAGAGCGCCGATCGTGGCGGTAACGTGGTCTTCGTCATGAACGCTGCGCAGACCCATTTCGACCTAGCCGGACTCCGCACCAGAAGGCGCGAGATCCTCGCGTACGCCGCTGAGCACGGTGCCCGCAACGTGCGTGTGTTCGGCTCGACTGCCAGGGGCGAAGCAGAGGCGAGCAGCGATGTGGATCTCCTCGTCGAAATGGAGCCAGGACGCAACCTGCTCGATCTCGTCGGGTTCTGGCAGGACCTGGAGGACCTGCTGGGCAGCCATGTTGACGTGCTCACCGACGGAGGCGTCAGCCCGCACATGCGGGATCGCATATTTGCCGAAGCTGTTCCCCTCTGATGGACGAGCGGGCACGCCTGCTGCACGCGATCGAAGCGGTTGACGCGATCCAGCGCTACACGGTGGAGGGCCGTGAGGCGTTCTTCACCGACAGCAAGACCCAAGACGCGGTGATCCGCAACATCGAGATTCTTGGCCAAGCAGTCAAGGGCATATCCGACGACACGCGTGCCCTGGAGCCAGAAGTCCCGTGGCGAAAGATCGCCGGCATGCGGGACGTGCTGATCCACGAGTACTTTGGCGTGGAGCTGGGGCTGGTTTGGGATGTCGTCACTCCCGGTGCTCCGTCCGCAGCTTGAGCGTCTGAGCGAGCGCCTGGAAGCAGAAGCGGGCACCGAATCTCCATCGACGTCCTGACGGGTTATCCGCCGGGCTTGCCGCCCACGAATCCGCCTAGATCCCGTCCGAATCGCCTGTGTCCATGCGGGGTCAGACCTGTCTCCCCGATTAGAGTCTCGTTGGATGCTGGAGAGGGCTGGGGGTAGCTGGAGGACGCGAAACCGGCTGCGTGGAGGCTGTCGCGTAAAGGGTTCTGTCCGCTGGGTTTAAGAGGGTTCTGGGATGGCTCAGAACTTTCGGTTGTGTGATCGTGATCAGGCGTTGTTGATGCCGCCGAGCTTGCGGGATTGGCTTTCCCAGGACGAGCTGGCGTGGTGCGTGTTGGACGTGGTCGCGGAGATGGATCTCTCCGTGATCTACGGGGAGTATCGGGCTGATGGGCATGGCCGCGCGGCGTTTGACCCGGGCATGATGGTCGCGCTGCTGCTTTACGCCTACGCCATTGGTGAGCGGTCCTCTCGGGCGATCGAGCGTCGTTGCCATGTGGATATTGCGTTCCGCGTGATCACGGCGAACCAGGCGCCTGACCACGCCACGATTGCTCGTTTCAGGGCACGTCATGAGCAGGCATTAGCGGGGCTGTTCGGGCAGGTACTGGCGCTGTGTGCACGCGCGGGGTTGGTGTCGCTGGGGATAGTCGCGCTCGACAGCACGAAGATCGCGGCCAACGCCTCCGGGGATGCCAACCGTACCTACGAGCAGATCGCAGTTGAGCTTCTAGGCGAAGCGCAGGCGGCCGATGAGGCCGAGGATGAGCAGTTCGGGCAGGCTCGCGGGGATGAGCTGCCACCAGAGATGTCCGACTCGGTCTCGCGTCACGCACGGCTGGCAGAGGCCAAGCGCCAGATCGAGGCTGAGCATCAGGCGGCTAAGGACGCGCACAGCGAGCGTTTGGAGCGTCGTGCCGCGCTTGAGGCCGAGCAGGGCCGCAAATTCGCCGGACGCAAACCGAAGGGACCCTCCGAGAAGGTTCCCGTGGACGCGAGGATGAACATCACCGATCGCAACTCCCGGTCGGTCAGGACACGGCAGGGGTTCATCCAGGGCTATAGCGCGCAGGCAGCCGCGACCCGCGAGCAGATCATCATCGCCGCGGAGATCGTGGGCAATGGCGTCGACTACGGGCTGCTGGAGCCGGTGACAGACGCCGCGGTCAGGGAAGTGATCACGGCTGGCCTGGACGGGCAGATCGACGTGCTGCTCGCAGACGCCGGCTACTGGGCTAGCGAACAGATCGAGAACCTCGCTGCCAGAGGCATCCAGCCACTCGTGCCACCCGACGCCCAGAACCCCAAGAGGAACATCGGCAAGAACCGCAAAGGGCCTCGCTACGACTTCATGCGACGCGTCCTCAAAGGTGACCACGGACGCGCTCTCTACAGCCAGCGAAAACACACGATCGAGCCGATCTTTGGCCAGATCAAGCACAACCGACATATCGGCCGCTTCCAACGCAGGGGCATCACCGCGTGCAGATCGGAGTGGCGGCTTATCGCCACCACCCACAACATCCTCAAGCTCTGGCGAGCGACCAGCGCACCCACGGCCGCCTAAACACACAAGAGCGGCCCCGCTTCTGCCCTACCCCTCTGACCAGCACCATCGCGACAACGACACGAGCAGAAAGCAAGCCTCCACCGACCCGCCACCACCTTTACGCGACAGCCTCCGTGACGCCGATTTTCCGCGTTGCGACTCGATCTCCGACGAACATGGTGGGTCGCGAATCGCGATCCACCGCACACGGACCGCACACGCTAGAGCGTTGATCGGGCGGGCGGTGCCGGGCGGGCCAGCGTCTACCGTCACGGTCGTGGAGCGCTACGTCATCGTCTCGTACCCGCAGACACCGCAGCTCGTCGCCGATGGCGTCCGCTGGCTCGCTCGCGAGGCCAAGGCTGCCTCGGCCGCGGCGATTCTTGTCCCCGAGGTGCAGAGCATTCCGAATCTGTCCGCTGGCCTCGTGTCGAACTCTCCCGCCAGGATCGGACTTTGTATTCCATGGGATGGAGTTGACCATTCTCGTCGCCCGCCAGATGCCGAGTTCCTTTGCGGGGCCGGTGCTTGTGGTTTGGGCTAACGCGCAGATGCTGCCAAAGCCGAATACCTCGATTCGACAGCGATCTGCGCGACGAGCTTGGAGCGGGACGGCCTGAAGGACTGGGTGCGGGTCTGGGGTGCAACGGACCCACGCACAGGCAGCATCACCCGGCGGAAGTGCCACCTCGCGCTGTTGCTGGCGCGATGGCAGCATTTCGTTCCACATGCCAGGCGATGTGCATCCGTCAGACAAAGCCCGTGCAGTCGATACGTTGAGAGCGCTCAAGCTGTGCGACCACGCGTCTGAGGCCGCTAGAAGCCCTGAGACACGAAGCGCTCGATCGCCGGAGGGTTTCAGGCTTGTGCTCATGCTCGAACCGTAGTCCGCGTAGCGGTTACCTTCCCAGCCACCTCCTCACATGCTCCACTCGGCCGGGGGGTGCGCCTGGTTTCCAGGCCGTCGTGACGCCCCGCCCTCCTGACGGAGCTGTTGGCTGTAGTCCGTGAGCTATGAGCAACTGATCGCCATTAGCAGCCGCTTCATGGCGTCTCTCGAAGCGGTCAGCGAGTGATCGACAGATTCGAGCCTTACCGAGGTCCTGTGCTAGCGCACTGGGGCGCTGTCGCGGACCGCATCACGAAGCGACTATTCGCGGGAGAGGCCGTGCCACGAGATTGCAATGACGACAGTCATGGAATTGTCGTGCGCGCGTCGCCGGATCGCGTGCGTGACGACGCCTCTCCGGAGTCATCGCCTGAGCGAGCGCCGCCTCGCCTCCGGCCAGTCGTAAAGAGAGATAAGGCGACCATGCTAACGAGGGGCATGATCCGCGAGCATGCGCGCCGAGGAAGCCTGCCAGAGCTACGTCCGATGCGTGCCGGCTCGAGAGGCTACGGTTGGACGTATGTCCCGTCCCGTTATTTTGGCCGTTGACGAAGACGAGAAATCGCTTCACGACATCGAGCGCGAACTGAGTGATCGCTACGAGCGGAGCTATCGCATCGTTTGCCTCTGCTCAGCGCCAGAGGCAAGGGCGGAACTCGCCCAGCTCGCGGACGCGAGTAAGGAGGTCGCGCTGATCCTCGCCAGCGAGTCGCTCGGTGGCGCACCCGGAAGTGAGTTCCTCGGCGGGGTGCGAAAGCGCCACCCACAGGCGCAGCGCGGCCTCCTGATCGACTACGCCACTTGGGGTGACGGCCCGACTGGGGAGGTCATCTTCGCGGCGATGGCGCTGCGCCAGATCGACTATTACTTGATCCGCCCCACGCGTGCCCCAGACGAGATGTTCCATCAGGCGATCTCAACCTTCCTGCTGGAGTGGGCGCACGCGCGGCGGCTCTCCTCGCACACGGTGCACATCGTCGGGGAGTCTTGGACGGGGCGGGCACACGAGTTGCGGGAGGTTCTTGGCCGATGCGCCCTTCCCCATGCTTTCTGCCTCGTCGACTCGCCCGAGGGGCGCACGCTGGTCGCCGAGGCCGGCGACGGTAAGCCGCTGCCGCTGGTCATATTCCCCAACGGGGAAGTCCTCGCCGATCCGAGCAACACCGAACTCACGATCGCCGCGGGCGGCCCGGTGAACCCGGAGGGCCGCGATTTTGATCTCGTCATCGTCGGCGCTGGGCCGGCCGGGCTCTCGGCTGCGGTCTATGGCGCCTCCGAAGGGTTCCGCACCCTGGTGATCGACGGCGGCGGTATCGGCGGACAAGCAACCCTGAGTTCGCTGATCCGCAACTACCTAGGGTTCCCGCGCGGCATTAGCGGGCGACGGTTGGCCGAGGAAGCCTATGAGCAGGCGTGGGTCTTCGGGGCGCACTTTGCCTTCATGCAGCAGGCGACCGGCCTGAAGCGGGAAGGCGAGCGCATCGTCGTCGGCCTCTCCGACTTTCCCGACGTCAGCGCCCGCGCGGTGATCCTCGCAACCGGCGCTGCGTATCGCCGACTCGAGGTCGAAGACATTGAGTCCCTGGCCTTGAACGGCGCCGGGGTCTTCTACGGCGGCCCCGCGACGGAGGCGCCCGCGATGGGGGACCGGGATGTCTTCGTCGTCGGCGGCGCCAACTCAGCGGGGCAGGCCGCCCTACACTTGGCCGAATACGCGCGACAGGTCACGGTCGTGGTTCGTGCGTCCTCACTCGCGGCCGGCATGTCGCACTACCTGGTGCAGCAGCTCGAAGCCTCACCGAACATCACGGTTCGACTGGAAACCGAGATTGTCGGTGGGGGCGGCGACGGCTGGCTAGAGCGGCTGGATTTGCGCGCTCGTGGCGATGGCGAGGTGGAGCCGGTTCGAGCCCATGCGCTCTTTCTGATGATCGGCGCGCGTCCCAACACCGACTGGCTTCCCGCTGAGATCCTGTGTGACGACCGTGGCTTCATCCGCACCGGCGTAGAGTTGGTAGACACGCCCGCCTGGCCCATCGAACGCACGCCGCTCTCGCTTGAGACCAGCATGCCAGGAGTCTTGGCAGTCGGGGATGTCCGGGACGGATCGATGAACCGTGTCGCCTCTGCGGTTGGCGAGGGTTCGATCGCGGTGCGCCTGGTCCACGACCTGTTCGCGCTCGACCGGCCTGTCAGCGCGCCTTGAGCACCCATTGGGGAGCTTGACGCGACGAGTGAGGATTTCCAGATGAGCGTGCAGATCACGCCGAGTTGCCGAGCAGGCGATCGAGTCTGACGCCGCGCGCGCTGCGCAAGCGCTTCGAGGTCAAGCGACCCAACGGCCTCGAAACCTACGGCACCGTGTACGTAGAGACCTTAGTGTGGGAGGGGAGCACCGAGTAGTCCGGCGATGGCGCCAGTATCCGGTGTGCCCGTCAGCGGCGCTCGTTGAGCAAACTGCTCGGCGCGGGTGGGGATCTCGGAGGCCGGGAGTTCGAGTGCGTCGGCGATCTTGAGGATGTTGGCGAGCGCGATGTTGCGCTCGCCGCGCTCGACGTCCCCGTAGTAGCCGTGGTTCAGCCCGCTCTTGAGGCGAGCTCTTCCTGGGGGATGTCGCGCTTTTTGCGCAGCTGGCCGACCGCGTCGCCGAATGCGGCGTGGGCTGGGAGAGGCCGACATGCGGTTTGGAAGTGAGCGAAGAGCAGGTTTGGAAGCTGATCCGTTGCGCCACGAACTCGCAAGCCCCTCGTTCGCGGAATGGCTTCAAGTCGCGGCGTTCACAGGCCTTCGGTCGGGGATTTGGATGCGCTGCGTCGCACGAACGTCGATCTGGACCGTGGGCGCATTCGTGTCGTCGAGCAGTTCAACGCCAAGACCCGCACGTTCACGCCGCCAAAGAACGGCCAGGCACGCGAGGCGCCGCTGACCGTGCCCGCGCGTGAGGCGATCGTCGGGCTACCGGTCGAAGGCGAGTTCTGTTTCCCGCCGATCCAGGGACAGCATTGGTCTCCTGGCTCTCGCGCATATCACTGGAAGGCGGTCCGTGGTGCGGCTGGATGGCAGGGCCCGCTCTACCTGGCTACCCGTCATTTCGCCGGCTGGTACATGGTCAACATCCTTGAGCTGCCCTCCGAGGATGTCGCGATAGCGCTCGGGCACACCGACGGCGGGGAGCTGGTCCGCAAGCTCTACGGGCACCGCGACCACGAGTGCGCTCTCGACCGCGTGGCGGCTGCTTACGAGCGCACTGCGAGCTTCACGCAGATGAGGCTGGTGTAGGCGGGCCGTGCCTCTACGGTCGATTGCGTCGCGTTGTGCGGCTTGGCTTGAAGGGCATGGCGTGGCAGCTGCAAAGTGTCTCGTAAACCGGGGTATTTTGCAGCGCTACCTGACAAAGAGCGCTGCATAAGATGCCATTTTTGGTATCTTTCGCAGTATGGCTCGTCCACTACAACGACTCTTTGATGCCGCTGAGCAGCAGTGGGGTCTTTGCACGCGTCAACAGGCACAGCAAGCCGGCGTAGGCGCGAGTTCGCTTGCGCGCCTCACTCGTGACGGGTTGCTCGAACGCGTCGCGCACGGCGTCTACCGGATACGTGGGGCTTCTGAGCCGGACCATCTCACGCTGAGGGCGGCGTGGCTTCAGCTCGAGCCCGACGCGCCGGCGTGGGTGCGCGTGCGTTCGTCCGATGTGGCGCTCGTCTCGCATACCTCGGCTGCGTCGCTGTACGGCGTCGGCGATCTTCGTGCCGATGTACACGAGTTCACGCTTCCAGCGCGACGCCAGACTCGTCGGTCAGATGTGCGTCTGCACCGCGGTCAGGTGCCGGAGGCGCAGCGGCTCTTGCTGCACGGTCTTCCCACGACTCGTGCTGGGCGGATGGTCGCCGACCTGCTCGCTGATCATGTCGAGCCGGCGAGCGTGGCTCAGATCACGGCGGAGGTCGTCCGTCGGGTGCTTGACTACCCGGCCACGATTGCAGAGTGCATTGCGCCGTCGGCGGCTCGCTTCGGGTTTCGCAGGGATGATGGCGTTGCGTTGCTCAAGCATCTACTGACATTGGCCAACTACTCGGATAGGGCTGAAATGGTCGCGCTCGCGCGAGGCGATGGGCGATAATCCTTATCGTGATCCGCGCGCGATGCGCAACGCGATCACTGATCGCCTGCGCCCGCTCGCGCGTGATCGCGGCGTCGAGCTGAGCAGTCTGCAGCGCCAGTTCGCTTACGACCGGCTGCTCTCCCGGGTCTAGATTGTGCGGGCACCGATGAAGGCTTCAATGGCCGTCCATGCGGCGCTGTGAGTCAGCGGCCCGAGCCGCAGCGTCCAGTCGTCTCCCAGCTCCTGTCGAACGGACGCTGATAGGTTCGCGGCGCGGAGATGTTGTCGCTGTGCTTCGGCACGCTCAAAGCCCGTTGCGCCGTGGTACGTAGCGTCCAGGCCGTAGCGTCCGCCCTCGACGGGCCACACCGAGAGGCGATCAGGGGCAAGGACAGGACCGGTCTCTGCAGGTAGTGTCATGAGGGGTTCGTCAGCTAGCGATTGCGACGTTGGTGAAGGGTAACGGTGAGTGTTGATTCCTCGGCGGCGTGTAAGCCGGCTGCTCAGCGACCGATCAAGACACCGTATCGAGCATCAGGTGTACCCTGGCGTTCCCTAAGAGTGAGCCATTCACCAACCGAGGGCGAACTATGAGCGTCACACTGCAATTCGACGAGGACGCCTCCCGGCGCGTGGAGAGGATCTACACCACGCCCGATGTCCTCGAACAGCGCCAAACGATCCTGCGGGCACTCGCGCTCCAGGCCGGCGAGCGCGCGATCGACATCGGCTCGGGTCCTGGTCTACTTGCGTGTGAAATGGCCGTTGCTGTCGGGGCCGGTGGGCGGATCTGCGGGGTGGATGTCAGCGAGAACATGCTTGCCCTCGCCAGGGCGCGCAGACCACCGGCCGGCAGCGGCCCGATCGAGTACCAAGAAGCTGGCGCGCACACGCTCCCTTATGCGGACGCGAGCTTCGACGTCGCAGTCTGCACACAGGTCTATGAGTACGTCGATGATGTTCCCGGCGCCCTGCTGGAGCTGGGGCGGGTGCTACGCCCGGGGGGCCGGGCGCTCGTGCTTGACACCGACTGGGACTCGATCGTATGGGCTTCGAGCGACGACGAGCGCATGGACCGGGTGCTTGCCGCGTGGGAGGAGCACCTCGTTCACCCTCACCTGCCGCGTACGCTCACACGGCTGCTGCGCGATGCTGGACTGGAAGTCACCGACCGCCAAATCGTGCCGTTGTTCAACGCCGGCTATGACCCCAACACCTACAGCGCCGGAATGCTTGAGCTGATCGCCACGTTCGTACCCGATCGCAACGGAGTGAGCGAGGCCGAAGCCACAGCATGGGCACAAGACCTAACCGAACTCGGCCCCAACTATTTCCTCAGTCTCAACCGCTACCTTTTCCTGGCACACAAGCCCACCTGACGACCGGGCAGGTAGCTATCACCGAGGAGCAGGAGATCGGGCAAGCGTCTCCGCAGACGCGCAGCCTGCTTAGCGGGTCGCCGCGGCCAGCCAGCCAGATGCTCGCGCGATCGCTAGAGCGGGTCTTTGCCTGGCGTCGCGTTGCCGGCTCGATCAGACGCTTACGCGGTAGTGGAGGTGAACGACGCCGTTTCGGAACCGGCGCTGATCGAGGAGTTCGAGTTGCGCGCGGACGTTGTCTGGGAGGGCGCGCTTGCCGGCACCCACCACGATCGGGCACAAGAACAGATGGCACTCGTCGACCAGCCCCGCGCCGATTGCGTGGCCGGCGAGCTCGGCGCCCCCGACTGTGATGTCTGTCCCCGAGGACTGCTTGAGCCGCCGGATGGCGTCCGGATCGAACTCGCGCTCGATCCGCGTCCTCGCGCTGGATACCGTCTGTAGCGCCCGGGAGTACACGATCTTCTCGGCTGCCCGCCAGATCCCGGCGTAGTCCCAGAACACTGCCGGCTCATCGGCCTCGGTGCTCACGGTCTCCCAGAACACCATCGTCTCGTACATCCGGCGCCCGTATAGGTAGGTGCCGATCGGCCGCTCGAGATCGTTGATGAACGCATGCACCTCGTCATCCGGCGCCGCCCAGTCGAACCTGCCCTCCTCGTCCTCGACGTATCCGTCAAGCGAGGTGATCGCCGCATAGATCAGCTTGGCCATCTCCACTCCAATCGGTCGTTACGGTGCGGCCACGGCCGCACATGCTGAGACCGCGATCCGCAGCCAAAATATCGTCGATCACGGCATCGCGGGAGCACGGAGTGCAGACCGACTCGCTCATCTCGCGCCCCGCATGCCGCGCCCCGCATGTCGCTCGAAGCGAGGTGAGGAAAGACGCCCAGGCCGTGTCGAGCAGGCAGGGCGTCTCGCTGCATCGCGTGGCGCTCGTGATCCTCTGACGGTGGCTGCTCGCTCGGGGAACCGGCGGGTCGAAGCGGTCTGGCGCGGAATACTCATATCGCGATGGCGGCACGCGCACCAGATCTCTCCGGCGGTGTTCTCGACGGTCGCTACGAGCTGCATGCGCTGATCGGCGAAGGCTCCTTCGGCCGGGTGTACCGAGGGCTGGACCGTCGGTTGGCGCGTGCGGTCGCGGTGAAGGTGATCAAGCCGTGGTGGGCCGAGGACAGCGCCTGGGTCGAGCGCTTTCAGCGCGAGGCCCAACTGCTCGCGCGCGTCAGCGATCCGGGGATCGTGCAGATCTACGACATCGGTCACGCCGAGAACGACGGTCCCTACTACGTAGCCGAGCTTGTCGACGGCGAGAGCCTCGCCGCGCGACTGCGGCGCGGTCCGCTCCCGCCGCGCGACGCGTGGGCCGTCGCCGAGCAGCTCTGTGAGGCGCTCGCTGGGGCACACGCTCAGGGGGTGGTGCATTGCGACGTCAAGCCTGCGAATGTCCTGATCGCCGCCTCGGGCCAGATCAAGGTCGGAGACTTCGGTGTCGCGCGACTCGCCGAGGGCACGTCGCAGGCTCCCTCGGCCACCGTCGCGGGCACTCCTCGCTACATGTCCCCCGAGCAGGCCCGCGGGCAGCCGACGGGTCCGCCCACCGACGTCTACAGCGCCGGCGTGGTCCTGTACGAGATGCTCGCCGGCGAGCCGCCGTTCACGCACGGATCGGCGGTCGAGTTGGGGCTGCGCCATCTCCAGGACGAGCCTCCCCGACTGCCACCCGAGGTCCCCGCGCCGCTGTGCGCCGTGGTCGAGAGGGCGCTCGCCAAGGATCCCGGCGACCGCTATCGCGACGGCGCCGCGATGGCCGCTGCGCTGCGCGCCGCGGGCGCATCGACCGGGCTCGCCGGTCTCGCCGGGACAGGCGCGAGCGACGTGAACCGGACCCGCGAGGACCGCGACGACGGCGGGGTGCCACCAGTCCGAGCACGCGTGCGCGATGGGAGGGCGCCCACGGGCGTTCCGGTCAAGCCGAAGGCGGTCGCTGGCGCGACCGCGCCGACGGTGATCGCGGCGACTGCCGCAACCAGGGTCATGGGCGCGGGCTCGGGAACACGCAGGAAGCCGTCGGCTCCTTCCGGGCACGGCACGAGCATGCGAGCGCGCCGCCCACGGCGAATCGCGCTGCCGGCTGCAACGCTCGTCCTGGCGCTCTTGTGCATCCTCGCGGTGCTCGTTCTCAGCGGCTCTGTTTCCTCGAGTCCGCCGCCAGTGAGGGTTCCCGGCGTGATCGGCCGGCACTCGGTCTCGGCCGAGAGCGTGCTCGCTCGCGCCGGGCTGCGCTACGCGACCGACACCGTGGCCGCGCCCGGGTCCGAGCCCGGGGTCGTCACGCGTCAGTCCCCGGCATCGTCGACGACGGCGCCGCGGGGATCGACGGTTGCGCTCAGCGTCGCCGAGGTCCCGCGCTGGCGAACGCTCACCACGTTCTCCGGTGTCGATGACGGCCGATCGGTTCCCGTGCGCATCCTGGGAGCCCAGTGGAGGGTCGTTTACCACATGAGCTATCAGGGCCTGTGCACCCTGCTGGTCGTATGCCTCGGGCCGAGCGCCGCGGTGGACGATCTCCGCACCGAATCGACCTTCGGGCAATTCGAACTCGGCGAAGGCGACACGGAAACGCACACGTTCGACAGCGGCCCGGGCCTTTACCGTGTGGTGGTCTCCGGGGGTCACGACTCGGCGAAGTGGTCGATGACGGTGGCCGACTACTACTGAACGTTCTCGGGTGGTATCCGGGCCGATCCGCGATCGGCCCGGCGAACCCGCGCATGCGCGGGTTCGTGACGCGCCGCATGCGGCGCGTCATCCGTTGGCGCATGCGCCAACGGCGCCCCCGCACATGTGCGGGGGCGGGCCTGACCGCATGCGGTCAGGCCTATCCAACCTCTGCGCGTGCGACGCCCGCGACGCTGTTTCGGGGCTGCGTGGGGCTGGAGTGGGACAACATGGCGCATTTTAGGTGCGGTCGTATTCCATATTGGCTCACCACGGATTACTCGAAAGGCGGTAGAAGTTAGCATCGAGCTTGTAGAGGTAAGGGATACCGGCGCTTCGGAGGAGACGCGCCTGGCAGCAATTCAAGCCATCGGACTCGATAGGCGGTAATAGGCGGGGCAACGTCCGGGTTTGGCACCCCGGTTGATTTTGCGGATCTAAGCCGTAGGTGAGCTCAACTGTTGCGCGCATAGCCGTGTGACCGGTGGGCATTATTTTTATTCATAGTGCGAGGGAGGGAGCAATATGTTCAAAATAACGAGCCGGCTGCGCCTGGCCGTGATTGTCGCGACGACACTCACGGTTGCGGCGTTTGCCGGATCTGTCTCGGCGGGATCGGCGCTTGCCAATCATGGTGGTCCGCCCACGCTGAACGGCACGTGGGCGCTGTTCAATCGCTGTCCGGTCGATGATCCGGTGATGTTGGCGGCAGACGGCGCGACGAACTCCGCGCTTTGCTTCGCCGTCAGCTCGCCCAGCGGCTCACTCAAGATTGGCAACTTGGCTCTTACGACGAAGGGCAGCAGCTATCAGATCGGGCTGAGCGACAACATCAGCACCGAAGTGTTCACCGCGATCTCGCCCCCGGATGGCGCGATCGTCGATGAAGCGAGCGAAGTGCCGGGTGGTCTGCAGAGCTTGATATGCCCGAGCCGCTCGCCCTACTGGTGGGGAGGGAGCTGTCGGGAGCACCGCTACGGCGGTGGCAATTACGGCCTCAACACCACCACTGCGACGGTGGTCTCGGCCGGTAATCCGTATAACGTCGATCTGTTCTTCGGGCTGGAACTCGGCCACGCGTTGGATACGCTGCCGGTCAAGATCCATCTGCAGAACCCGTTGCTGGGCAAAAATTGCTACATCGGCTCTGACACCGAGCCGATCGTGTTGCAGCCAGAAAACCTGTCACTGACAGAACCGCTCGTCAACTTTGGATTGTTCGAAGCCAACGGCACGCCGAATCTGACCGGCCCGCTGAGCGTGTTTCAGTTCTTCAACGGTCAGGGCAGCAGCTCGTTTGCCGTTCCCGCAGCCAGCGGCTGCGGTCCTAGGGGCATTTTGGATCAAGCCATCAACCACAACGTAGGCCTGCCGTCGCCCGTTGGCAGCAACACGGTGACCTACAACGAAGTCACGAACTCACTCGCCACGTTCTTTGACGCGCCACTGATTCCCAACGAGGGCAAGGAACTGTCGAGCGCTTGGCATTCCGCAGTGGTGGGAGGTGAAGAACACGGACATGGTCATGGGCCAGGATCCGGACATGGACCTGGAGATGGGTCTGGGCACGGACACTGGCTCGGCATCGGACGCCACCACTACTAGGCGTAGCGACTGTCCTAACTGGTCACCCTTGAGCAACCGAGCCGCTGCGCTTGCGCAGCGGCTCGGCGGCGGGGGGCTGAGGAGAGTTGCCAGGGCAGCGATGTCCAGGTGGCTGACATCCGAGAGGCGGGCTGTCGTTGCAGCTGTGATCGATATGGGCCAGCCCGCCGAACGGATCGCCCGCTAGCGGGGTGCGCTCAGGCCGCTGTGCGTTAGATCTGACAATAGATCTCGCCCATGTGCTTGTCATTGGGCGCGTAATACGGCGGATCGTCCGTAAAGATCTCATCCAGGATGACGCAGTTGGTCATCTTCTCGACCAAGAACAGATCCCACAGCGGGACCGGCCGAGAGTTGCTGGTGCCTCCTGTTTGATAGGCGCGCAACACCACGTTGCCTGTGGTCTTGTGCTCTCCGTAGGCTGCCGGTATGGCGATCCGCTGATGCCCGTCGTACAGGAAGCTAAGAAGACGCCTTCCGTTGATCGCGGCACATAGATCCATGGAATACCCCCAACTTTGCTAGTACAGTCGGCCCTTGATTGACAATGAAAGTGATCACAATAACGCGGTAGAGCAGGCCATTGCCCTGGAAGCACCGCAGCCCGGTTGGGATTTTAGCTTAGCCCGCTATATGGAGCGGGTTGGATAAACGGGCATCGCTGGGTTCCGGATCGATGTTCGCGGGATTTGGGCCACAGAGGGGCCACAGAGGGGCCGCAGAAGCGACGAAAAGAGACGGCGTCGGGCCGCGTGTACGGATGTTCGCGATGGCATAGCTCGGTCTCAGGGGGCGAATGCCCTGGTCTGCCGACGGTACGACGTTTGCAGGACATTTGCGAGGCGCCCAAGCCCCGCACTGGAAAGCCAACTTGAACCGTTCTCCCCGACTATTTGAGTCTTATTTGAACCGCCGCCGCTGAGAATGGCGGCTGTGTTCTGCTGGCTCTTCGCGCGCGTGCGGTGGGGCGGGTCCGCAAGCCGATTGCAGCTCGGCCGACTACGCCACGCATGACGCGACACAACGGCTACGTTGGTTTGACGCTGCCGCCCCCGCTGATTGTCTTGGCGGCGGTTGCGAGGCGCGCTTCTAGCTCTTTGCGCGTCACCTGCTGTTCCAGCGTCTTGAGGGACGCGTCCGTCGGAGGAGCAGGGAGAGCAGCCACCAGCTTCGTTGCGTCTTCGACAGCTCCGGCCACGTTACCGGCGGCGCCTCCGAGTGTCGATGCGACGCCGGAGATATCGGGAGTCTCGCTGTTGCTCAGCTGTGTAAGTGTTCCAGTTTCGCCGAACGCAACGGTCATGCTGCGCTTCGCGAACAAGCCGCAATGCAGTGGCAGGCTGCCAAGTTCCGATCGCTTGTCCACGATCCAAGCTGGCGCGACCGACTGAAGCCGGTACGAATGCGGCGACTCGTCTGTCGCCTTATAGACGGCCATGTGAACCCGTCGTGGGATCCTGTACATGAGCGCGTCATCGCGGGCACTCACTGGGTGTCGGATTCCAGTTGCTCGGTCCAATACCACCTGCGCTGGTGGCGCATCACCGACGATCGCGACCACGGTTCGAAGTACCTCGGCGACTCGAGATGCGCCAGGCTCGAGGTCTGGAAATTCGCGTGTTTGCTTGGCTGTATCAATGAGCGGTAGTTCGTCGGTGCCAATAAGGTCCGAGAACGCCTCGGTCGAGATGGGATACGCCGTGCTTCGCCACGACTCGAACGCTGCCTCCAAGCTCGCCGCCTCAGTCCGCGCGACGGCGAGTGCGCTCTCAAGCACCATTAGCTCGGCACCGATCTCTTTACTTGCGGACGCGGCGGCCTGAGTCAGCGAGGCCGCAAGCTTGCTCTCCAACGCCGAGACCACGGTCTTGATCGCTTTCCGCCGCGTAGCGGCATCCGGCTGATCTCCTTCGTACCGTTCGTCCACGGTTTCCGCCTTGCCGGCGGCGCCCTCGGGAGCGTCGACATCCGCCAGCGGGACGGCTTTCGCGATAGTGGCCGCAGCGGTTGTCGCGAGGCTTAGCCCGGCGCTCACCAGTTCCCCGCCAACACCGGTGGCGGTGTCTCCAGCTCCCGCGAGCCGGCCATCCGGAGCCAAACTGAGATTGAAGCTCGCCGAGGCGAAGTATCTGCCGTCGACCTCGATCTCTCGAAGACCATCTTGGCCAGGGTCTGCCTCGACTGCGATGGACACGGTGCTTGCTATGACCCGCGGCGGAGCTTCGGTTGGATCCGTGTGCGTGGCAACGCTGCCATCGATCCTCACGACAGTACGCGCCAGCCGATACTGCACCACAAATGTATGCTCGTCTTTCTGACCCCACATGGTTCCTCCAGATTAGGGTTTGGTACCCAGATACCCAAAAGCCCTTATATACGAATCTTTCTGACCAGGTCGACTGCCTCAGCAGTGGACCGTGTGTGCGATTAAATTGGCGGCGCCGCCAACGCGGCCTGGCGCATCGCCGAGCTGCTCCAGCGGTAGCCGGGTTTTGCGCTGCTCAGTAGCCGACGCGATGCTATCCTGACATTAGAAAGTCAACTTAGTCTAGGAGGGTTTGGCGAAACGAGTAGCGAAACGGGTTGATCTCATCGCCGGGGGATCGTAGCGTCGGGGCATCTCATCCAAAGTGCCCCCGCGCTGCGTCAACAGCCGGGGGCGTGGCACAGGAGGCGAAGCTCCCATGCAGACCCATCGTAATGTTCTGGTGCAGCGCGCGATCGTCCTGCACATGCTCACTGACGATACGCAGCACTGGTGGTCCCGAGACGAGTTGAAGGGCGCGCTCGCACCATCGCTCATAGACGACGCGCTGACGGCCCTCATCACGGAGGGTGTCGTCAAGGTCGAAGACGATAGTACCGGCGAGGAGGAGGTCTGCCTGTCGCGGTGCGCGGAGCACCTGAGCGACCTCTGCCTCATTGCGGTCTGAGTCGTGCCGAGCAACGCCGATCTCGGCCGGGCGGTTCGTCGCCTGCGCTGGGATCGGGACCTCTCTATCGAAGCCCTCGCGCACGCTGCCGACATGCACCCGACGTACCTCGGACGTATCGAGCGTGGTGGAGCAAGCCCGACGTGGGGCAAGATCACGAGCCTTGCACGAGCGCTCGGGGTATCTCTCCCGGCGCTCATGCAGACCGCTGAGCAGGAGGGCGAAGTCGCGCGGGTCGTGCGCGAAACGCGAGCACGGCATCGTCGCCGGTCGCGGGGCTATGCCGCCAGCGCGTCAGGCTGATACCGCGCACGATTGAGCGCACACGTCAACTGAGCCATGACCGTCAGATCGGCGTGTAGACGCACCCGCTCGATCCGGCGCACTCGCAGCGGTGCGAGTGCCCATTCGTTCTTGAGTCTGCCGAACGCGCGCTCCACGGACGCGCGGCCACGGTAGAGCCCTTTCCAGCGCAGCGTCTCGCGGGGGATCAGGGGATGGAGATCCACACGGACGCGGGCTTGCACTCCCCGGTCGGGCAACGCCACTTGCACGCATCGCGTTTGTGATCGGCTCCAGCGAACCGCCACTCGCCGTGCTCGCACGTCGGGGGCCTGTCCTCGCCGCGCTTGACGGCGGGGGTCTTGCGCAGCGCGATCACCGGCAGGACTTCCCGCTCGGCGCACGCCTCATAGACCGTGCCGTTGTCGTACCCCTTGTCGAGTGCGCAAGTCTCGGGGTCGATCCCGAGCGCGTGGAGCTTGTCCAGCAGCGGCGCGACGGTCGGCGTTTCGTTCATCTTCCCCGTCTCCACGCCCCACGCCAGCGGAAGATCGGTCTTGGAGCACACCGCCATGTGCAACCTGTACCCGTAGAACCCGCCGCCCTTGCGCGTCGAGACTGCCGAGCGGTGCCCCCACGACGCATCGGGGTCGGAGAACTTCTCGCGTTCCCGGCCACCCTTCGACACGAACCGCTGCCCGTTCGCATACGCGGGCATGTCGGAGGCGTCGATCGCCACGTTCCAGCCAAGGACGGGGTTTCGCTTCTTCAACTCCCCGAGCACGCGAGCGATGCAGCCTTGCAGCAGGTCCGTATGCTCGCGCAGCTTCGCGGTGAAGCGATAGCAGGCGTAGATGGACGGCACGTCGCCATCCGGGACGATCACCACCGCGAGCGCCGGGTGCTCGGAGACGAGCGCCACAGTACGCGTCCACGTCGGGATCGCGTAGAGCGACTTCGCCAGCGCCATCCCGATCATCGCCCTGAGCGGGTAGCCGGGACGGCCCGTCTGGCGGGTCGCTTGAAGCTCATCCACGAGGCGACCGACCTCCGGTGAGGCGAGGATGTCCGCGAGGTCAGCGGCGACGGATTGCCGTGGTACGTTTGGCGAGGTCACGGAGGTCACATCTCCTTGATCCAGACCCCCGGAGGTTCCAGCCTCGCGGGGGTCGTTTATGGCTTTAGTAAGCCAAAAACTACAGGTCGGATCGGACGGAAAGTCTGGTGAGGCTGTAGTCAGGAGCACCATGCTATACGAACATGTGTTCGCCCATTGGTAGAATGCATTGGTTGCGGCGATACGCCGCATCTCGTGCAACCATTGAGGGAGTTATGGATGAGCCTGCACCCCTAACGTCGCCTGCACCCGGAGACGGGGGGGCAAGCGCTACGCAACTCTCGATCTTGCTGTCGTCAGCTACCGCGATCATTGATGAGGAGTTCCGGCGTAGCGAACGGATTGATGCGAAGTCGCGCAATCAGGTCGCTCTCGCCGCGACCTTCTTTGCAGTTGTCCAGGCTGGAGTAATCGGCTTGCTTAACGGGGTGCTCGGGGCAAGCGAAGGCCACAAGGCGTCGTCCTTCGTTCCATGGCTCGCGGCCGCCGGTGGGTTGGCAGGCGCTGCACTCGTTGTAGCTGTTGTCGTCAGCTACCGCTCATGGCGTCTTCTCGATGATCCAGCGCTGGGGATCAAGACCCTCCGCGACTATCTACAGCCAGCGCGAGACGGCAATCCTGCCGTAGGGGTGAAGCTGGTTGACGCCTACTCAACAATTGCGGAGGGGCGTAGGGCGAACAATAAGAAGCGGACCGAAGCTCTTGAATTGGCTACAAAGGCTTGCGGCGTCGCGTTGGCGTGTATCGCCGCCGAGCTAATCCTCGCCTTTACGGCAGTCGGCGTACAATAGGTCTGTTACTCATGGCACCCGGGGACGACGAAGACGATCTGCCACCTCCAGAGATCGAGACAATTCGTAATCTCATCGGTGGTTCTGCCTGGCAATCCCTTTCAAATCGTGGCGCTGTTGTCAAGCTCACAGGTATGGGTGTGCATGGCTACTCGGTCAATGTCTCGATTCTGGCCCCCGTATTGGAGCATTTCAACCGCCTCGTTCGCATAACTCAAGCCCACAAAAGCGGCCTGGAGGTCAAGCGTCGCGGACCAATCACTGAAGTCAAAGGCGCAGGGCACCTTGCAGCGATGGCTCCCGCCCCGGGTAGTTATGCGATCCCGCTCCGCCTCGACCCTCCAACTGGCGAGATGGTTCTAGCCGACTATCACGAGCTTGAGGAGGTCGTGAGTCTCATTACGGCGGATGGCACGGCGCTCGACAATATGCTCACGACGCTGCCCGAGCGCGTTGGCGATGAGCTGCTTAATCTGCTTAGAGCCGCAAACGCAGGCAACGTAGACTTGGGCGTCATCGTCCTTCGTGACGGCAGCATCAGTGCTCAAGTGGAAATAGCTGCGAGGACTGCGGGGCAGCGTGTCAAAACGCTTGAGCAGCCACAATCCAGCGATGCTGGGCGTCAAACCCTGCGAGGCACATTGTGGCGCATAGACACCAAGCACCGACAGGTCACGATTGATGCTGCCTCCCTGGGCGATGAGGCAGCGCATGTAGCAGTGGTTACATTTGAGGATGGTCAGCTGGAGGAGCTTCGCCAATCCTTGCGCGAATACGTTGAAGTCGAAGTGGGCGTAGTCGAGCAGCGGCGAAGCTACGAGCAAACCGCAAGGAGCCGAGAGATGAAACTGCTCTCGATCCAACTCTGGGACCCCGCCGCCGATGCATATGAGGCTAGCGCCGAGGTCGAGCCCGAGCCCGAGCCCGACGCTGCTGCGGATGAGGCCAGCTCCGGTGAGGTGGGGTAGTCGCAGCCCGAATCCGGGGTACTGCTCCCGCCGCGTGCCCTACGATCCCGCTCTATGAGCGCGATCCCGAGTTTCGCTAATCCCTCCTAGGCTTCAGGCATGCCGACAACAACACTCCCAAGCCCCGTCCCACTGGTCCGTGCCGATGGGCGCGGCTACACTTATGCAGGTGCGTCAATCGACGGCTTCGCCGACCGGCCCGAGCTAGGGCTCCCGGTACGGGTGCGGTTGGCGCGACTCGCCGAGCGCTACGCGAAAAAGCTCACTGCGGCTCAGCGTGAGCTGCTGGCCTCTCCGCAAGCTGAGCGCGATGCTTCAAGGCAACCGTCTGCGGCTCAGGATGGCTTTCAGGCCGATGAGGATGAGGCTGCACGGGCGTGGGAAGAGGGCGTTTACGCCGAGTTGTCTGCCGAGCAGCAGGCATGGGTCGCGGAGCCGAATCGTCATCCCGATGTGCCAGATGCCACGCGTTATCCGCTGACGCTCGGTCAGCTGCGCCTGTTGACGGGGGCCAGTGAGCGTCAGCTTCGTCACTGGACCGACGAGGATTTGATCCCGGCACACCGCGCGGGTACCCATCGCCGCTACTACAGCGCCGCGGCCGCACGGGCGTTGCTGCTCATACAGATGACGCCGCAGCAGCTGGCGTCACTGATCGCGCTGCGTCGTGGGGGCGATTCCGGCAGGCGCCTGACCGTGATGATCGGCAGCGTCATGGTGAGTGCTGCGGACCGCGCCGACGTAACTGAGCAAGAGCGCAGCGACATCTGCAGGGGACCCGGGCACTCATAGACAACCGAGACGCGCTCGCTGGCAATAAAGCCGCCTGAGCGACGGCAACCGCCCACACGTCCACAGATCTCCCGCATCTAAGCGGATGTGGACCTACCTCCCCGATTCCTTCAAGTTTCGCAAAGGCCAGCGGCAATGGGCGAAAATGCCCGTAAACGCCGGACTTTGCCTGAGTGCCTTTCGCCCATGCGCGCGTCATGGTGTTCCAAACCAGGTAGTCAGCGCGTCGCGCAATCCGGTATCTGTGCCGTCTGCGACCCAGGCGACGTATCCGTCGGGCCGGATCAACACGGCGGTGGGAGCGGTGACAGCGCCGAGTACCGGGAGCTCCCACGGGCCGGCATAGTCGGCATCGATCAGCTGGACCCGGTCAGCCCATGGAGTGATGTCAAAGCCGCCGGGCTCACCGAGGTTGAGCAGCACCGGCTTGGCGTCGTGCAGCAGCTCGAAGACCCGCAGCGGGCCGTCGGCGCTCATGAGGTCAAGATCGGGCATCCGGCGTCCGAGCAGGGGGTGGCCTTCGCCGAGGTTGTAGTGAATGTCCAGCCCGGAGAGGATTCCGGCGAGCTGTTTGCGAGGCTCGTCCATGCTCGCCAGCTCCGAGACCAAATCGACGATCGCCTTGATCCCCTCGTCCGGGCGCTGGAGCGCCGTCAGGGCCATCGTGTGCCGGAGCACTCCGGCAGCGACCGGCTGGCGCTCCTGGTGGTAGGTGTCCAGGAGGCTCTCGGGGGAGGTCTCGTTGACCACCTGAGCGAGCTTCCAGCCCAGGTTCACTGCATCCTGGACACCGACGCCGAGGCCCTGTCCCCCCGCGGGGGAATGCACGTGCGCCGAGTCGCCCGCGAGTAGGACCCGGCCCGCACGGTAGGCGGCTGCCTGGCGGGTCATGTCGCTGAACCTCGAGATCCAGGTGGGACTGTGAATCCCGAAGTCGGTGCCGTACACGGCGATCAGGCCCTCGCTCAGATCGCGCAGGGTGGGCTCGCTGCTGGCCCCGACCTGCGGCTCGGTCACCATCACACGCACGGGTCCCTCGTCCTTGTAGATCACCTCGCCGTCGCGGATCTCGTACTCCAACCTGCCGAGGGCATGCATGCCGAGGGCGTCATTGCGGATGCCCAGCTCGGGTTTCTCGGTCATCTCGACCTCGGCGATCAAGTTGCTCCTGGTCGCATCCCATCCCGGGAACTCGATGCCCGCTGCTTTGCGGATCA
Source organism: uncultured Solirubrobacterales bacterium (assembly GCA_963708315.1). Taxonomy (GTDB): domain Bacteria; phylum Actinomycetota; class Thermoleophilia; order Solirubrobacterales; family Solirubrobacteraceae; genus Palsa-744. The sequence goes on from OY970204.1 coordinate 1,125,174, forward strand.
GGCTGCGTCCTCCATCGCAGCCGACGAGATACTGCGCCCGCAGCGATTGGCCGTCGGAGCACTCGACCACGACGCCGCTGTCGTCCTGCGCGAAGCCCATCACCTCGCAGCCGTAGTGGATCCGCACTCCCAGCTCGGCGATCCAGTCGGCCATGATCTGCTCGATCTGGTTCTGCCAGATGCCCAGCGAATACGGATGACGCGTCGGGAAGTCGCTCATGTCCAACACGGCCGCGCCGAACCTTGCGACCTGAACCACCTGACCCTCCGCGAGGAAGCGATCGGCGACCCCACGCTGATCGAACAGCTCGATCGTGCGTGAGTGAAGGCCGCCGGCCCGTGAGCCGACCAGCACGTGATCGGGACGCCGCTCGAGGACCGCCACGTCGACCTTCGCCAACGCCAGCTCAGCCGCCAGCATCATCCCCGCCGGACCGCCTCCGGCGATCACCACCGCATGCTCGCTCATAGTCACACTCCCGTCGGATATGTCGTCAACAACACACACATTTCGACTCCCCTTTTCCGTAGGTTCTAAGCCTGCGGCGGGCGATTATGCAGCACGACCGGGGCTTGTTACAAGCCTCCTGTGTGGTATAAATTGGAAGTGGAGAGGAGTGTGGGGATTCTCCTTTCGGAAGGGCAGATGGTCTCGCCAGTAGTCACAGGGCGAGTCGATCGGTGAAGAACGACAGGATCTCGTCGCGTGCGGCGAGCGTCGGTTGCCCCGCTTCGTCGATCAGATGGGCGGTCACCACGCTATGCGGGCTCGCCACGACGTGCTCAAAGAACGGCGGAGTGTCCGCGTTGGCCGCGCCGTCGGGGAGCACGCGTCCGATAAAGCGCTCGCCGAGGGCCTCCTTGTAGGCCGCGAACCGCTGCGCCCTGCAGAACCGATCTCCCTCGAAGCGATAAGCCATCACGGTCAGGTCCTCGCGCTCGAGGCGCTCTCTGACCGCGGCGAGCTCCTCGGGCGCGATCTCCAGCCCGCCGGGATCGTCCAGCGGCAGCGCCGGCTGTGACAGCACCGGTGCGAGCATCGCCGGCTCGAGCATCATCGTCAGGGCGAAGTTGCCCGTGAAGCACATCCCGATCGCGCCCACGCCCGGCCCGCCGCACTCCTCGTGCGCCAGCCTCGCCAGCGACCGCAGCCACTGCGTCACCGGACTGGACTTGTTCGCGGCAAAAGCGCGGAACTCGGCGCTGACGCACGCCCGCTGGAAGACCGCCGCGCCATCCTCGACGTTAGGCACCGCGCCGTCGCGGCCGAACAACGAAGGCATGTACACGGTGAAACCCGCATCCCTCACCCAGCGACTAAAGCGAGCGACATGCGGACTGATCCCCGGCATCTCCGTCATCACGATCACCCCCGGTCCCACGCCGGCTACATGCACCACCTTCGTGACGTCTTCGAAGGTGATCGCGCGGGGATCAAAGTCTTCGAGCGGATCGTCGTCTTCTTTCATGCGTTTCGGCATTCTCACCGTCCTTTCTTCGTTGACCAGGTCGATCGCTCATTGCGAGGCTGTGGCCGGGCCGTCGGCTACGGTCAGCCAGGCGAGCTCGACGCCGCCCTTGCCGCATCCGCCTCGGCCCGGGCTTGAGCCATCTGCTCGAACTGACCGCGGAACTCGCTCATGTTCTCGGCCAGAGCCGCAAAATCCGAGCCGGGCAGCACCAGCAGGTCAAGCGGTGTTGCCGCGCGGGTGCTCGCGCTGCGCGCGCGGCGGCCCAGCAACGCCATCTCGCCGAAGTATTCACCCGGGCCGAGCGAGCCGATCTGCCGTGTCTCACCGCCGACGAGCTTGCTCACCTCGACCTCTCCCGACAGGATCATGAACAGGCTGTCGCCCGTGTCGCCCTCCTCGAACACCGCCTCCCCCGGCTCATAATGGGCCTGCGTCGCGCCGCGGCCGCCTCCCAGGTTCAGCTGCACAGGGTGCGAGGGCAGCGCCAGGTCGCTCAGCCACGACAACGCGACTTTCGTCTTGCGGCTCGCCCCCGGGAGCTTCGCCCAGTAGATGCACCGCCACATCAACCACGCCAGCTGACCCTCCACCGTCACCCCTCCCGGCAGCTCCGCCACCGCCCTGCGGTGGCCCAGCGCGCCCAGCTTGCCGAGGCCCTTGAACGCGAACACGCTCCTTCGTGTGCCCTTCTCACTCGCCACGATGTTCGCCGCCAGCACCTTCGCCTGACGGATCGCGTGCTGCGCCGTCGGCGGGCTCGGCTCCCCGTCCTTCATCGGGATCTGCGCGCAGTCCCCGACCGCCCAGACTCCCTCACACCCCTTCACCGCCATCGTCCCGTCGCACTCCAGTCGCCCCCTCGCCGTCGGCAACCCCATGCGCTCCACCACCGGATTCGGCGAGGACGGCACCGTCGAGATCAACGTCCGCGTCGAGATCCGCCGCCCGTCGCCCAGCACCGCGCTATGCGGGCTCGCCGCCACGAGCCGCTCCCCGAGCACCAGCTCGATCCCCTGCTCGCCCAGCGTCTTCGTCGCATACCCCGCTAGCCTCGGCGTCAGCTCGCGCTCGAGCACCTGCTTGCCGCTGTGCACCAACACCACCCGCAGCTCCTCGCGCTGCAGCGAGCGATAGTCCCCGACGGCCCTGCGCACAAAGTCGTTCAACGCCGCCGCCACCTCCGTGCCCGAGAACCCGCCGCCCGCCACCACGAACGTCAGCATCGAGCGGCGCACCTCCGCGTCCTTGACGACCGATGCCTGCTCCAGCACGTTGATGACGTGGTTGCGGATGCGCACCGCGTCCGCCAGCGTCTTGAAGCCCATCGCATGCTCCGGCAGTCCCGGGATCCCCCTGAAGTCCGTCACGTTCCCAAGCGCCACCACCAGATGGTCGTATTCGAGCTCATACGTCTGCGGCGTCATCCCCGCGCCCAGCCTCACCACCTTGCGCTCGACGTCCACATCCTCGATCTCCCGCACATACAGCTCCGTCCGCGGCAGCATCTGCCGCAGCGGACTGACCGTGTCGAGAATCCCCACGTCGCCCGCCACCACCTCCGCCAACATCGGCTGGAACACCAGGTAGTTCTCGCGGTTGACCATCGACACCTCCACCCCCGCGCCCTTCGCCGCCATCCGTTCCAAGCCCAGCGCCGCATACACCCCGCCGAATCCCCCGCCCAGCACCACCACCCGGGCTCGCCCCGTTGGTTCGTCTCTCAAATCTGTCGCCGCCATCCCCGCAGTATCGCGACCTCCGTTTTCCCGCGCCCTTCTCAGCGGGGATGAGCCCGCTTTTGCGAGCGCTACATTCCGCGCACGCGATCGACCGCGGACACCACGCCTGCGACTCGTCGTCCGCACGGGCTCGACCCCCCCCAACAACCACCCCTGCGTCGCCCCCGCTCCGGCCCTTCATCTTCGCCGGCGAGAACTTCAGCGGGGTGGCCCGGATCGCGCAGTAGCGCTCCCGCGCGCAGGACCGCGCCTCTCAATCTCTCTTCCCGTCTGCTTCCGAGCCCTGTGCGTCTTGGATGAGTCGCCAGCGGTCGTCGACGACGTCCTCGTAGGGCCTTGCTTGTCGCGCGACTCCCCTGGTCGACTCGTCTCATCTGTCTGTTCGCCCTGGTCGCTCTCGTCGTCGTCGCCACCCTTGCCGCTGCCACCGCCGCTGGTGGACGAGCTCTCGCTCGCCCCGTCCCCGGACGAGCTGTGTTCACCGTCGCCGCGTCCCGACCGGTCGCCGTTCGTCACGCCGTGACCACCGTCGCGGCGTCCATCTCCGTCGCCTCCGGCATCGGCGCCGCTGCCCGGGTCGTGCGCTCTCGGGTTCCGCGGTCCGTGGTCACCGCGTCCGCCCCGATCTTTTCGGTCTGGTCGATCGTCGTCCCCGCGCGGGTTCGGCCCAGTCGGGCCTGGCGCAAGCGCCATCTCCATGGGGACTCGACCTCGATGCCGATGGCGTCTGAGCCGCCCGACCCTCGGCATCGGTCGGTGATCCGACAGCGACCGAGCACGCTCGGGCGTTGCCCGGAGATCGGCCACGGGCGTAATGCTCATCCTCGAGCGTGAGGACGCCAACGCGACCGGCGCCGTCTTGACGAGCGTGTGTCGGCGGGCGCCCGCCGACGCCGGATGATGTCCACCCACATGCCTCGGATGAGCGTGTACCGCCGCTATCCCACTCGCCAGTACCCCCGCCGTCACCGCCGCCGCGCCGCCCTTCATCAACAGGCCCGCCACACCCGCCGAGCCGCCGGCGCCCAGTTCGGCCAGACGTTCACCCACCGGGCCTCCACCGCCTCCCGACTCCAGCGCCCAGCCCACCACCGGCGGTGGCACGATCGCACCCGCGGCCGCGCGCAACGCTACTCGCGCCCGATACACCAGTCCGCGCAACGCGGGCTCGCTAACTCCCAGCTCACGCGCCGTCTCCCGATGGCTGCTCCCCTCCACCGCGGTGCGCAGCAGCGCCTCACGCTGCATCTCCGGCAATGCCGCCAGGCCCGCCAGCGCCTCGCGCACCGCGATCCGCCGGTCGAGATCCTCCTGCGGGGCATCCGCACCCGACAAGCTCTCGCTCAGCGTGCAGAAGTCATATCCCGACACCCGCAGCGCATTCAGCGCCGAGTTGTGCACGATCCGATACAGCCACGCCTTCGCATTCTGCACCTCCGTGCCCCCGCGCAACGCCAGCCACGCCTGCATCAGAGCCTGTTGCAATGCATCCTCCGCGCGCTCCTCCGAGAGCAGCAGCCGCCGGCAGTAGCCGAGCAATGGACTGCGATAGCGCCGCACGAGCGCCTCGAACGCCCGCTCATGTCCGGCCCGAGCGAATGCCACGAGACGCGCGTCGCTCTGGGTCCCCAACAGTCGCGCCGAGACCGACGGACTCATGTGATCCCCGGCATCGTCTTATGAACCAGCCTCACGACGCCCGTTATACCCCGTAGCGCCATTTCCACCGCACTCGCGGACGATCGTTCCGGCCTTCCAATCTTCACAGGTACACGCGAGGGCGACGAACCGTGCCCGCATTCTGCCGCCCTCGCAGTAGGAGTCATCGAGCTAGCGCACCAGCAACACACACTCGAATTCCGTGCCGCCCGGGCCGATCCGCAACTCCGCCGCGCGTACCACCGCGCCGGTCACCAGCGCCGAGCTGTCGCACGGCGGTTCGGGTCCGACCGTGGGGCCATCTCCGTCATCCCCACCGCGCCAATCGCCCGACCCGTGCTCGCCGTGCCGGCCCATGTCGCCGCGGTCGTGATCGTCGCCCTGGCCCTGATCGCCAGCCCCCTGGCCAGGCGTCGTCGGCGGCGCTGCTTTCACGCACCTGATCCGCGTCTCGTTCGTGACCTTGCCGCTGACCGTCGAACCGTCTTTAAGTGTCAGCGTCAACACGCCGTTCGTGTACGACGTGACCGTACCCGCGTTTTCGGGCGTGGGCGTCGTGGCGGGAGCCGGCGCCGGTGTGCTTGTGGGCGGTCCAACGTGGACGAGCCGGAACTTCGCATGATGGGCGTGCGCCCTGACCTTGTGGTGATGATGGTGGTGGTGGCGGCCATGACCGTCATGGGCCAGCGCGGCGCCCGGAACGGCCAGCGCGAGCGCCGTTACCCCCGTAACTGTCAGCAGACTTCTTCTCATGCGACATTCCTCCTTGACTGTGCGCACTTCGGCGCATTGCTTGGTGGACTGTCTCTATAGACACCGGTTCTCGCGATTACTCACGCGCTTCATCCGAGGCGCGCAAGCGCTGCTAGGGGTTACGTGGCTCGGAGTGCTCACTCCGCAGCCATGCGAGGGTCGCCTCCAGGCCAGTCGCATAATCGACGCGCGGTGTCCAACCGAGCGTCGCGCGCGCCCTGCGATTGCTGAAGTCCTGATGCTTGCCCAGCACCTGCACGGCTTGCCTCGAGAGCAACGGTGGCAAGGTCAGACCGGTGGCCTGGCGCAGCAGTCGGTAGCCATGCTCAAGCGAGAAGCCGATGCCGTTCGCCAGCCAATACGGCAGGCTCCAGCGGACCTGCGGGCAGCCGAGGCCCTCAGCCAGGTCATCGGTGAATTGCTTCCAGGTGATGTCGAGACCGTCGCTGATATTGAAGGCCTGGCCGGGCGCCGTGTCGTGGCCGAGCGCGAGCAGGGCGGCGTCGATGAGGTTCTCGACATAACAGAGCCCGGCGATCGCGCGACCGCCGTCGACCAAGAGCATGTGGCGAGCTTCGATCGCGCGTGCGATCTCGCCGACGACCTCCTTTGAGCCGGGTCCATACACGGTGGCCGGGCGGAGGATCACCGCGTCGAGCGCGCTGCTCTCTGCCACGCGCCGGACCTCGGCCTCGGCCTCCCGCTTCGTCTGCGCATACCAGTTCCAAAACCGCGTCGCGACGTAAGCCTCGTCGATCTCGGAGCCGTCGGGATAGCCGTACACATCCGTGGTGCTCATATGAACAAAACGCTTCACCGCTGCACCGACGGAGACTGCGAGCAAGCTCCGTGTGCCCTCGACGTTCGTACGGGCGATCTCCTCCTTTGTGGCCCAATCCGTTACCAGTGCGCCACAGTGGAATACGTACTGACAGCCCTCTACGGCGCGGGTGAGTGAATGCGCGTTCGTGAGGTCGCCGATGGCGATCTCGAGGTCGAGATCGTCGAGATGCGAGGTGTCGCTGCTCGCACGTGTGAGGCAGCGCACCGAGTAGCCCTCCCGCACCAAACGCTCCGCCAGGCGCCCGCCGATGAACCCGCTCGCGCCCGTGATCAAGCAGATGTCCTCGCGCGAGCGATCGCGGGGCCCGCCGCGAAACGTCGTCTCCGCACTCACCGGAACTTCGAGCGCGCCCGGCGGCTGAGCGTCGTGGTGGCGATGTCGCGCACGACGCCCCAGTTCTTGCTCGCGCTGCCGTGACACTCCGCGAGCACGGCCTCGAGTGCGTCGAGGAAGCCGCGCGCCTCGCGCTCGGAGAGCGTCAGCGGCGGCAGCAGCTTGATCACGTCGTTCTTACCGGCCGCCATCGTGATCACGCCGTGGTCGCGATGCAACGGGATCACAATCAGCTGGGGAAACAGCCCCTCGCTCGCCATGTGGATCAAGCGCCAGTTCAGGCGGGCCATGCGGGTGCTCGGCGCGCCCAGCTCGATCCCGATCATCAGCCCGCTGGCGCGAACCTCCTTGATCATCTCATAGCGCCGCTGCAGCTCGAGGAGGCCATCCCGCAGAATGGCGCCAATGCGAGCGGCGTGCTCGACGAGGCGATCGCGCTCGAGAATGCGCAAGGTGGCCAGACCCGCCGCCATCGACAGACGATTGCGCCCGAACGTCGACTGATGCACGTAGCAGCGCTCGAGCGTCCCCACCGCCTGCTGGTAGATCTCACGGGTCGTCACCATGGCTGCGACCGGCATGTAGCCGCCGCTGAGCGCCTTGCCGACGAGCACGAAATCAGGCGCTAGCGCCCAGTGCTCGAGTGCGAACCACTTCCCGGTGCGTCCGAGTCCCGTCTGGATCTCATCGACGATGAACATCGTCCCGTAGCGCCGACACAGTTCCTGCGCGCCCTGCAGATAGCCCTCGGGCGGGAGCGTCACCATGCGGCCCTGGATCGGCTCGACGATGAAGGCGGCAACATCCTTCGCCCGCAGCTCCGCCTCCAAGCGCGCGAGGTCGCCGAAGGGGACGAGCGCGCAGTCCGGCAGCAGCGGGCCGAAGCCATCCTTGAAAAACTCGTCGCCGACCAGCGACAGCGGTCCGAGCGTGACGCCGTGAAAGCTGCTCTCGCAGGAGAGCAACCGCGGCCGAGCAGTCACCGCGCGCGCGAACTTCATCGCCGAGTCCACCGCCTCAGCGCCCGTGCTCGCGAAGAACACGGCGTCGAGGTCTTCCGGCAAACGCTGCGACAGCGCCTCGGCGAGCATCCCGGCCAACGGCGAGTAGTGGATCTGCACGCCATCGACAAAGTCCGCGGCGAGCGTGGCCTGCAGGACCTCGCGCACGTCAGGATGGTTGTGACCCAAGCTGGCGAACCCCTCGCCGGTATGGAAGTCGAGGTAAGCGCGACCCGCCGCGTCATAGAGATAGGACCCCCGCGCCGAGATGTGTTCCTTGTCGAAGCCAAGAATGCTCAGCACGTCGACGAGCGATGCATCGAGATGGCGCGCGGCCAGCTCCAGCGTCTCCTCCGTGCGCGCCATCGCGTCCGCGACCACACCGAGGGAATCGACGTGCTGGATTGGTTGAGAATCGGGGTTCATGATGGGCGGGGTACCCCCGGCTCTTCAGAAACCAATCACTTGCAGGACTTTCCATGCGCCGAAGTGGACTCGAACCACCACGGACCAAGCGGTCCACAAGGCCCTCAACCTTGCGCGTCTACCAATTCCGCCACCGGCGCAGAGGGGCCGAGTATAGGCCACGCCCCGATCCGGCAACGAGCCGAACACGCGTTCCGACGGCGGCTTGCTGCCCTCGCGTGATGCCCTAACGGAGGGGCCCGAGGCGGCAGTTGCGCCCGACAAAACACATCTGCTCCTTGCATCCGTCCACGGCGGGCGCTAATGTGCGAACACATGTTCGTCGAAGTCCCCCGTCCACCGAACCACCCAGGGAGCGGAACAGGCAAATCATGGATCTGACCAAGCGCCAGCAGGAGATATTCGACTTCATCCGCAAGCATTCGGCCAAGTACGGCTATCCGCCGACGGTGCGCGACATCGGCAAAGCCGTCGGACTGGCCTCGTCCTCGACCGTGCACGCGCATCTCGCCAACCTCGAGAAGATCGGGTTGCTGCGCCGCGATCCGACCAAGCCGCGCGCGATCGAGCTGCTGGATCGTGCCGCGGGCGCCGCGGTGGAGGGCGTGCGTGGGATCGTGCGCCCCGACAGCCTGCCGTTGGTGGGCTCAGTGGCCGCGGGTGCGCCGGTGCTCGCCGAGGAGAACGTCGAGGAGTACGTGTCGGTGCCCGATCTCGCCGGTGGCGGAGACGGCCAGTATCTCCTGCGGATTCGGGGCGAATCGATGAAGGACGCCGGCATCCTCGACGGCGACTACGTGGTGGTGCACTCGCAGAACACCGCCCGTGACGGCGACATCGTCGTCGCCCTGCTCGGTGAGGAGGCGACCGTCAAGCGCTTCTTCCGCGAGCCAGACCACATCAGGCTGCAGCCGGAGAACGAGACGATGGAGCCGATTCGCAGCACCGACGTCAAGGTGATGGGGCGCGTCGTAGGGCTGCTCAGGAGCGTCTGAGCGCCCCGGCGTCCGTCGAGGTTGCGGCGCTTTACACCACACCCTCTAAGCGCTACCGTGGAAGTGCAGGTCAGGCAGCCGCGGGGGCCGCGAGGCTCTCGAGGAAAGTCCGGACACCGAAGGGCAGGGTGGTCGAGCGATCGACCCGGGGAAACCCGCGGGAAAGTGCCACAGAAACAAACCGCCTACGTCCGCCGTCCCACGTGAACGGCGGACCGGTAAGGGTGAAATGGTGCGGTAAGAGCGCACCAGCGTCGCGGTGACGCGACGGCTGGGCAAACCCCACCCGGTGCAAGGTCAAAGCGGATCGACTGTAGGTAGCCCGCCGAGATCCAGGTAGGCCGCGCAGATGGATGGCTGCTCAACGACAGAACCCGGCTTATCGACCTGCTAAGGAAAAGCCCCGCTCCGGCGGGGCTTTTCTATATGTCGAGTCGCTGGGTACTTGACCGGCTAAGCATTTTGGAACCGCATGTAGGGGCGATCTCTATGGAATCGCTCGGCGCGGGCGCCCAGGAACACCCCGGCAGCGCTCCGTGCCGCATAAGCAACAGGTATCACATCCCTCGGTGCCGGCAGCTACGCTGATCTTCATGGGGAGTCGCGGACCGCTCGATCGCCATCCCGGCCATCCCGCCCATCTCGCCACGGTCGCGCTCTTGGCGATCGCCTGCGCCGGCGCGGTGGGATGCGGCGAAGCCACGATCCCGAGCGGACCCCCCGCGAAGGCCGCGAGCGCCGCTGCCACCACCACAACCACGACCACCCGGTCGGGTCCTCCGCTGGCCCCTCCCAACAGTACGGTCGCGCGGATCGACGCCTCATCCGACGCGGTGTTGGCCGAAGGCAAGGTGCACATCGCCCCCGGCGCGGCCTCGGACGCGGAGATCCGCCGCGAGATCAGGGAAGCGCGCAGGGCTGGGATCGTGCTGCCGTCGGGGGACTCCGCCTCGTCGTTCGAACAAGCGCAGTCCGCCACGGGCGGTCCGGCTGCGCAGATCCAGACGCCCGAAGCGGCGTGGAACCCCCGCTTGAAGCCGATCGCCGACTGGATCGTCCCGGTCCTGCAGTGGGCGTCGCTGCATGGCTGGGCGGGGACCGTGACGAGCGGGTACCGGACCTACTACGAACAGGCGCAGCTGAACGCCGCCGGGGCCTTCAGCGCGGTCGCCGGGCACAGCAACCACGAGACCACGGTGTATCCGGGGGGTGCCGTGGACGTGACGAACTCATCTCAGCTGATCGCCGCGCTGCGCTCTTATCCCGGGCCGGTGAAGCTCGTGGGCGGCGTCCTCGGGCCGGTCGACCCCGAGCATTTCTCCGCCACAGGCGACTAGAGACGAGAGCGATAAGGCTAAACTGCGCCGTCCCGCCGGAGTAGCTCAGCTGGTTAGAGCAGCGGAATCATAATCCGCGTGTCGGGGGTTCGAGTCCCTCCTCCGGCATGAGATTCTCGCGCGCTGGCCAGGGCTACGCGGGCCCTAAATGGCATTACGCGCCCAACACCCGCCGAGCATCCTCATGGCCGTCCCGAACTTCTCCGAGGGGCGCGACGCCGCGACCGTGCGCGCGATCTCAAAGGCGTTCGCGGCCGACAGCCGGGTCAGGCTTCTGGACGTCCACTCCGACGAGGACCACCATCGCTCGGTCTACACGCTCGCCGGCGCGCCCGATGCGCTCTGCGACGCGCTACTGGCGGGCGCTGTCGAGGCGAGCGCGCGCATCGATGTGATGGGTGACGCCGACATGCCGATATCCCGCGGCGAGCATCCGCATGTCGGTGCGCTCGACATCGCGCCCGTCGTCTACCTCGACGAGTCCACCCGCGGCGCGGCGTGTGCTGAGGCGCTTGTCATCGCCGACCGCATCGGGCATGAGCTGTCGATTCCGGTGTTCCTCTACGGCGAGCTCGCCGGCGGGCGAACCCGCGCGCAGCTGCGCTCCGGGGGAATCGCCGGCCTCGCACAACGGATCGCCAAGGGAGAGCTGTCCCCCGACTTCGGGCCGCCACAACTGCATCCGACGGCCGGGGCGACGCTCGTCGGCGCGCGCGCGCCGCTGGTCGCGTTCAACCTTCAGCTCGCCCCGCCGGCGACCGTCGCCGACGCACGCCGAATCGCCTCGCTGATCCGCGAGGGGGGCGCGGATGGACTGCCAGGGGTGCGCGCGATCGGGGTGCGGCTCGGTGGCGACGTTGCGCAGGTGTCGATGAACGTCGAGCGTCCGTTCGAGACCCCGCTGGCGCTCGTGCTCGAGCGCGTCCGCACGCATGCTCCCGTCGCGAGCGGCGAGCTGGTCGGACTCGCGCCGCGCGCCGCGTTCGTGGACTTCCCCGACGACTTGCCCCTGCCGGGGTTCGAACCATCCACACGGTTGATCGAGCAGGTGCTCGGCCTCGACCTCGGCTGAGTGCCTGCCTCGCCTGATCACAGGATCGCTGGGCTGACGACCCGCGACTCAGTCCTTTAGTGGCGGGATACGCGCGGGCTGTAGGCTTGCGGTGATGGCTCAGACCAAGCGCAAGCGCCAGACCAAGCACCGCGGTAACGCCGCGGGCGTGGTGGAGTCGCGCGGCCGCACCGGCCGCAAGCCGACGAAAGAGGAGAAAGAAGGCAAGCCGCGTCGCAACGAGCAGATCCCCAAGCGCGACCGTCCGCCCACCTGGAGCGGCGCGTTCTACCGCGCGATGGCCGCGGCGGTGCTGATGCTGCTCGTGAGCCTGTTTCTGCTGAAAAAGCCCAACGAGGCGATCGCGCTGTTCCCGATCGTTCTCGTTTTCTACATCCCGATCAGCTACTACACCGACATGTGGCTCTACAACCGGCGCATGCGCAACAAAGCCAAGCAGGGCGGTGGCAAGGCGCCCGCGCGATGAGCGCGTGCTGTGCGCGCCGCCCGGGATTCCCGCGCCGAGCCGGCGACCGGCAAGGGAGCGGGCGATGAGCGAGCTGGACGTCCGCTCGTTCACCGTCGGGCCGGTGCAGGAGAACGCTTACATCGTCCGCCGCGCCGGCGCCACCGACGCGGTGCTGATCGACCCGGGCGATGAGCCCGACCGGCTGTCGGGAGCGATCGAGGATCTCGGCGTGCGGATCGAGGCGATCTTGATCACACACTGCCATTTCGATCACATCGGCGCGGTCGCGCCGCTCGCGCGCGCGACGGGCGCGCCCGTGTACTGCCCGGAGATCGAGCGCCCGGTGCTCGAAGACATCCGCCTCGGCACCCCACCCGGGTTTGGGCCGTTCGAGAACTACGTGCCCGAGCACACGCTCGCCGGGGGGGAGTCCCTGAAGCTCGCGGACCTCGACATCGAGGTGCTGCTGACGCCCGGCCACAGCCCTGGCCATCTCACGTTCTCGCTGCCCGCGCACGCGGCGATCCTGTCGGGCGACGTGCTGTTTCAGGGCTCGATCGGGCGCACCGACCTACCGTTCGCCGATCATCCGACGCTCGAACGAACGCTCGAGACGCTCGTGCGGACGCTGCCGGCATACACGACCGTGTACCCCGGCCACATGGGCATCACGACGATCGGTCACGAGCTCGCCACGAACCCGTTCCTCTTCGATCTCCGTCCCGACCGCGCGGTCTCCCAGCCATCGCCGGTCCGGGGCACGGGCGGCCGTTGAGCGGAACCGACCGCATCAAAGCGCCCCGCGGCACGTTTGATGTGCTCGGTGAGCAATCCGCCGCGCGCGCCGTGCTCGAGGACAGGGCTCACACGATCCTCGGCGGCGCCGGTTACGAACGCATCGAGACGCCCACGTTCGAGGCGACCGAGCTGTTCGCGCGGGGCGTGGGCGAGTCCACGGACATCGTCAGCAAGGAGATGTACACGTTCGAGGACGCCTCCGGGCGTTCGCTGACGCTGCGTCCAGAGGGCACCGCGCCCGTCTGTCGCGCATACGTCGAGCACGGCATGCACAAGCTTCGCCAGCCGGTGCGGCTGTGGTACCTGTCGAGCTTCTTCCGCCACGAGCGCGCCCAGGCCGGGCGCTACCGCCAGTTCTGGCAACTCGGCGCGGAGGCGCTCGGCTCTGAGGATCCGGCTGTGGACGCCGAGTCGATCTGCCTGCTCGCCGCGCTGCTCGACGAGCTGGACGTCGCCGCTGTGCGCCTGCGCCTGTCGAGCCTCGGCAGCCTCGCCGCGCGCCACGAGTATCGCGAGCGCTTGCAGGCGCACCTGCGCGCTAACGCCGGGCAACTGTCCGAGGAGGTGCGCGAGCGCATCGAGCTGAACCCGCTGCGCGCGTTCGACTCCGAACATCCCGGCACCCGCACCGTGATGGAGAGCGCGCCACGTCTGCTCGACTTCCTCAGCTCAGAGGACGCCGAGCACTTCGCCGAGGTCCGCGCCCGCCTGGACAGCGCGGGTGTCGCGTATGAGATCGACCCCACGCTCGTGCGCGGGCTGGACTACTACACGCGCACCGTGTTCGAGTTCACCTCCGAGGAACTGGGAGCCCAGTCGGGCGTCGGCGGCGGCGGACGCTACGACGGCCTGGTGGAGCAGCTTGGCGGCCCTGCGACGCCCGGCATCGGCTGGGCCGCAGGGATCGAGCGGATCCTGCTCGCGGGCACCCCGCCCCATCCCGCGCCCGCGCCCGTGGACCTGTTCGTGGCGTATGAGCCCTCCCGCGAGGGCGCCCAGTCCACACACCGCCACGCGCCGGCTGGTGCGTTCGCGCTGCTCACCGAGGCGCGCGCCGCTGGGTTGACGGCGCAGATGGAGCTCGCGGGTCGTTCGCTGAAAGGCCAGCTCGGTTACGCGAACGCGCTCGAGGCTCGCTACGTCGCGATCCTCGGCAGCGGTGAGACGGTCCTCAAAGACATGCTCGGCTCCACCCAGGAGACGGTCGCCTCGGACGCGGTGGTGCACGCCGTGCTGCGTGGCCTGCGCTCGTTGTAAATCGTCCCACGGTCGGCTGGACTTACCGATCGGGCTTCTTGGGACGGCGGAGCCAGCGCGGCAGCTCGCTCTCCGATGCCGGGCGGGGCGGTTCATGAGCGTTCGTTGCGCGTCATCGCCCTGTCAGCGGCCCGATCGAGTCACGTGGGCAGTCCATCGCGGTGTTCGCCGTTCAACTCGAAGGCGATATGTGCCGACACAGGGCCTAGACCTATGACCCAGCTATCCCGCCCTTACCAGATCGCGCTCGTCACGCTCGCGCTGTTGGTGCTCGTGTGGTTCGCCGCGTTGCACGGCCGCAGGCCTAGTTCCGGCGGCGGCTCAGGGTCGAGCCCTGCCGCCTCCAGCGCGCCCGCGGCCCCTGCGGCCCCCTCGGCTGCAGCCGAGGCCAAAGCCGCCGCCACGCCCACCCGCGTCTATCACGGCGCGGCCCCCGGAGTCGAAGGGTTGACGCGCGCGATCGACAAAGCCCACGGCGCCGTCGCGCAGTCTCAGCATGAAGCCCGGCGCGTGGAAAGCTCACAACACCCCTCCTCCTCGGCCGCCGCGCATGGGAGTCACACCGCCGCCCGCGCGCCCGCGCACCCTGCGGCTGTGACGCCGACCCCGACCCATGTCCACGCCACGCCGCCTGTGATCAAGCATCCCGCCACCAAGGCGAGCATGCAGGCCACGGTCGAACACGAGCTAGGACAGGGCAAGACCGTGCTGATCCTCTTCTGGAATCGCCACGGCTCAGACGACATGGCGGTCCACAACGCGCTTCCCGGCGTCCAGCATGCGCTTGGCCCCAAGGTCGCTGTCCACTACGCCTCCGCCGGTCAGGTCGGGGCGTTCGGCACGATCACCCACGCCGTCCAGGTCACCCAGACCCCGACCCTGCTGATCGTCAATCCGCATGGTCAGACGACGGTGCTGACGGGGCTCAACGACGCGTTTGCGATCCAGCAAGCCGTCGCGGAATCGCGTCACTCCTGAATTACACTCAACCAGGTGACCCTCGCCACGGGCCTGGCTCAGCACCTCGAACGACCGCTCGCGCGCGGACATGCTCCCGCGGGTGCGCACACTGGCGCCGCGGGCGGGGCGGCCTGCGGCGATCTCATTCGCATCTCGCTCGCGCTGGACCCCGACAGTCATGATGGCCGCATCCTCGACGTCGGGTTTGACGCGAGCGGTTGCGGCGCCACGATCGCGGCCGGCAGTGCGGTCGTCGCTCTGCTGCGCGATCTCCCGCTGCTGGAGGCCGCCCGGGTCGCTCCCGAGACGATCGCGCAAGAGCTCGGGGGGCTGACCCCGGCCAAGCGCCACGCCGCCGAGCTCGCCGCCGACGCGCTGCATCGTGCGCTCGGCTTCGCCCTGCGCCAGGCCAACCTCGCGCCGGTGGTAGACCGCACGCTCGTGGCGATGAGCGGTGGAGTCGACTCGGCCGTCGCCGCATTGCTCAGCACCGAAGTCGGAGACGAGACGGTGGCGGTCACGCTCGAGCTGTGGTCGGATCCGGCCAACGACGGCGATCTCAGCTGCTGCTCCGCGCAGGCCGTCCGTTCCGCGCGCTCGCTCGCGCACGATCTCGACGTTCCCCATTTTTCGATCGATCTGCGCGCCGAGTTTCGCGCCGGTGTCGTCGAACCGTGGCTGAGTGACCACGCGGCCGGTCTCACGCCCAACCCCTGCGTGCGCTGCAATGGCTCGGTGCGCCTCGATGCGATGCTCGACCTCGCCACTCGGCTTGGAGCTCGCACGCTCGCGACCGGGCACTACGCGCGCATCGACAGCGACGAGCCCGCGCTCGCGCCGCTGCTGCGGACGGCGATCGATCCGGCGAAGGATCAGAGTTACGCGCTGAGCGCGCTCTCACCCGATTCGCTTGCGCGCATACAGTTTCCGCTGGGTGAGCTGACCAAGCCCGAGGTCCGCGCGATCGCGCAGCGCGCCGGGCTGGGCGTCGCCAGTCGGCGCGATTCCCAGGATCTCTGCTTTCTCGCGGGCACCCGCCGCACGGACTTCCTGGCCCGCCATGGCAGCCTGGGCACGCACGCGGGCCCGATCCTCGACCGTGACGGGCGCCTCCTGGGGGAGCACGCTGGCATCCACACCGTCACCGTCGGGCAGCGCCGCGGGCTTGGCTCAGGCCCCGGCCTGGACCAGGCGGGCGAGCCGCTGTATGTGCTCGGGACCGACCACGCCTCGAACACCGTCACCGTCGGTTCGCGTGAGCAGCTGCTCACGCGAACGGTGCACGTCCGAGACACGACCCTCCATCGCGATGGCGAGCGCGTGGACGCGATCAAGGTCCGCTACCGGGGCGCGCGCCTCCCCTGTCGCCTCGCCGCACCCGCCGAAGCCGGCCAACATGCCACGATCGAGGTCGAGCTGCGCGAGCCGGCCGAGCGCACCGCCCCGGGCCAGATCGCCTGTCTATACGACGGCGATCTGATCGTGGGTCACGGCACGATCACCTGACGCACTCCGGGTGGGCGTTCATCGGCGCGATCTGCCGCCGGGAGGCTCCGAGCGCACCGCGAGCGCATCCACATGAGAATCCTCTCATCTGCCGCCACGCACAGCCCACGCGCACCTCCCTTAACATCAGTCGGCGATGACCTCGGATGAGATTCGCGAGCGGTTTCTGGACTTCTTCGCCGAGCGCGACCATCTGCGCATTCCCTCCGCGTCGCTGGTGCCCCCGGCGGACGATCGCACGGTCCTGCTGACGACCGCGGGCATGCAGCCACTGAAGCCCTACTTCCTCGGTCGCGCCGATCCGCCGGCGCCGATGCTGACGAGCTGCCAGAAGTGCTTTCGCACGCCCGACATCGATCACGTCGGTGCCACCCTGCGCCACCTCACGTTCTTCGAGATGCTCGGCAACTTCTCGATCGGCGCCTACTTCAAGGCCGAGGCGATCCGCTTCGCGTGGGACCTCTCGCTGGAAGCGTTCTCCTTCGATCCCGCCGACATCTGGGTGACGGTCTTCTCCGGTGACGAGGCGCTGGGGCTCGGGCCCGACGAGGAGGCGATCGAGCTGTGGCAGGCGATCGGCGTGCCGCGCGAGCGGATCGTCGGCTGTCCGCGCTCGGAGAACTTCTGGGAAGCCGGCCCGGTCGGCCCCAGCGGACCATGTTCGGAGCTATATATCGATCGCGGTCTCGCCTTCGGCGCGGCCGACGATCTTCCAGGTGGCGAGAACGAGCGGTTCCTGGAGTACTGGAACCTCGTGTTCATGCAGTACGACCAGGATCCCCACGACACGCTGCAGGTGCTGCCCACGCGCAACATCGACACTGGCCTCGGCCTGAACCGCCTGGCGGCGATCCTGCAGGGCCGGGACTCGGTGTTCGACACCGACCAGTTCCAGCCGCTGATCGACCTCGGCCAGGAGCTCGCCGATCGCCCATATGGCGAGGATCCCGTCGCCGATCGCGCGCTGCGGATCCTCGCCGACCACGCTCGCGGCATGTCGTTCCTGATCGCCGACGGCGTCGTCCCCTCCAACGAAGACCGCGGCTACGTTCTGCGCCGCCTCACTCGCCGCGCGATCCTGCAGGCGCGGCGCCTGGAGATGGCGCCCGGGTTCCTGCTGCGCTACGCCGCGGTCGTGCGCGAGCTGATGGCCGGCGCCTACCCCGAACTGCTCGACCAGCGCGATCCGATCGAACGCTGGCTGGCGTCCGAGGAGGACGCCTTCGGGCGCACACTCGAGCAGGGCACCAAGTTGCTGGACGACCTGATCGCCCGCGCGCTGGACGCAGGGGAGCAGGCGATCGCCGCGGCCGATGCGTTCGCCCTGCACGACACCTACGGGTTCCCGTTCGACCTCACCCGCGAGCTGGCAGATGAGCGCGGTTTGGGCGTCGAGGAGCAGGGGTTTGAGGCGCTGATGGACGCTCAGCGCGCCCGTGCTCGAGCGGCCGCTGTCGGCGCGGTGGCACGTGAGGGGGAGGGCGCCGATCCTCGCGAACGGGCCCGCGAGCTCGCGGCCTCCAGCGCGGCGACGCGCTTCACCGGTTATGAGACCGAGTCACAGCAGACCACGGTCGGGGCGGTCGCCGCCCTGGTCGTCTCCACGAACGGGGCGGCTTCGTCGGCCACGTCGCAGGCCGCCGGTGCGGAAGCGCTCGCGGCGGGCGCTCCCGGCGCGAGCATGCTCGTGAAGCTCGCCGAGTCCCCGTTCTATCCTGCCGGTGGCGGTCAGGTCTCCGACACAGGCACGATCGAATGCGCCTCCGGAGCCTGCCTGGGGCGCGTGACGAACGTCTATCGCCTCGGCGACGACCAGGCGCTGGAGGTCGCGATCGAGCAGGGCTCGCTCGCGCCCGATGAGCCCGTGCTCGCACGCGTGGACCACGCTGCACGGCGCGCCACCGAGCGCAACCACACGGCCACCCACCTCCTGCACGCCGCCCTGCGCGAAAGCCTCGGCGGCCATGTCCGTCAGGCCGGCTCCTATGTGGGGCCGGACAAGCTGCGGTTCGACTTCACCCACACCGGCGCGCTCACCGCGCAGGAGCTGCGCGACGTCGAGGACGCCGTCAACGCCTGGATCGCCGCGGGCGACCCCGTACGCGCGATCTCCACCACGCTGGAGGAGGCCCGCGGCCTCGGCGCGATGGCCCTGTTCGGCGAGAAGTACGGCGATGTCGTACGCATGGTGCAGATCGGCGACGGCTCCTATTCGCGCGAGCTGTGCGGCGGCACGCACGTTCGCAGCACGGCCGAGATCGGCGTGTTTCACATCGTCAGCGAGACCTCCTCGGCCGCGAACGTGCGCCGCATCGAGGCGCTCACCGGGTCCGGTGCGGTGGAGCTGTTGCGCGAGCACGACCGCCTGCTCACCGAGATCGCCGCCGAGCTGCGCGCCCGGCCACAGGATGCGCTTACCGTCCTGCGCGCCCGCGAGTCAGAGCGCAGGGAGCTGGAGCGTTCCCTGCGCGAGGGCGTCGGTCCTGCCGCCGGCGCGATCGACGTGGAGGCGCTCGCCGCATCCGCCCAACCCGTGGAGGGCGTGCCGGTGCTCACCGCCACCGTGCAGGCGCCCGACGTGCACGCGCTGATGGAGATACTCGACCGCGTTCGTGGCCGGCTCGACGGGTCCGCGATCGTGCTCGGCACGGCCGTGGACGGGCGCGTGCACCTGGCGGCCGGCGTCGCCCCCGAGCTGGTGCAGCGAGGCGTCAAGGCCGGTGCGATCGTCAAGGCCGCCGCCGCGGTCGTAGGCGGCGGGGGAGGGGGGCGCGACACCGTCGCCCAGGCCGGCGGGCGCGACCCCGACAAGCTCGAGGACGCACTGATCGCCGCGCGCGCCGCGATCGAGGAGGCGTTGCGGGCATGAGTCGCGTGCTCGCCCTCGACTATGGCAGCGCCCGCTGTGGCTGCGCGCTCAGCGACCCGACGGGTACGATCGTCACCCCGATCGAGGCCATCCCCCGTCCCGCCACCCGCAACGGATTGCGCGAGATCGAAGAGCTGATCAGTGAGCGCGAGGTCGAGCGGGTTGTCATCGGGTTGCCCGTCTCGCTACGAGGAGGAGACTCCGATCAGACGCGCGAGACCCGCGAGTTTGCACGGCGCCTGTCGCTGCGCCTGGGGGAGGGGATCCCCGTTGAGCTTCACGACGAGCGCTACACCACCCACATCGCTCGCCAGGATCAGGGTTCCCACCGCGCCGGCGAGGACTCCCGCGCGGCGGCCCACATGCTCGAGAGCTGGTTGCACGCCAGGCTGCGCCAGGGTGCCTAGAACCGAGGAGGAACGCGAGCGCGATCGCGCCGAGCGCGAAGCGCGGCGTGCTGTCTCGCGGCCGGTCGCGGAGATGGTCGAGGTTCCATTGCCGCCGCCTGTCGAGACGCCGGCCGTTGTGCTCCCGCCGATCGTGTCGCCACCGGAGCCGTTGAGGTCGTCGTCAGAGCCATCGTCCCCCCGGCACGGGCGCTCGTGGCTGGCGCGGGCGCTGGCTGTGCTGGCCTTGGCCCTCGTTGCGGGTGCTGTGTGGCTGGCGATCGACCACCTCACCACGCACTCCGCGCCCCCCAAGCCGGTCGCCGCTCCGGCCGTTGTGCGGGTGTTGATCCCCGAGGGCGAAACCCGCCTGCAGATCGCGGCTCGCGCTCATGCGGCCGGGTTGACCGGCAGCTACCTCACGGCGTCCAAGCATTCGTCGCTGCTGAATCCGGCTCACTATGGCGCGCCGCCTGACACACCCAACCTCGAAGGGTTCCTATTCCCCGCCACCTACGATCTCTACCGCGGCGACCCTGCCGGGCGGCTCGTGCACGAACAGCTGATCGCCTTCACCGAACGCTTCGGCGACGAGGAGATCCGCCGCGCCCACGAGTTGCACGTCACTGCGTATGAGCTTTTGATCGTCGCTTCGATGGTCGAACGCGAGGCGCAGCTGTCCGGCGATCGAGCGAAGGTCGCCGCCGTCATCTACAACCGCCTGCATCTGAACATGGCACTCGGGATCGACGCGACCCTCCGCTACGCGCTCGACGACTACTCCAAGCCACTGACCACCGCCCAGCTCGCGCTCGATTCCCCCTACAACACGCGCCTGCACCGTGGCCTGCCGCCGACCCCGATCAGCAATCCCGGTCTCGCCGCGATCGACGCTGCGGCACACCCCGCGCACGTCGGCTACCTGTACTACGTTGCGGGGGCCGACGGTTGCGGAGAGCAGGTGTTTTCGAGCACCAATGCCCAGTTTGAACACGACGCGGCGGCCTACCGCGAAGCGCTCGCCGCCAACGGCGGACGCGTTCCGACCTGTCGGAAGCGATAGGCGGCGCATGCCACGGTTGGGGGTTCTTGGCTGGCCTGTCGCGCACAGTCGCTCGCCGGCTATGCACAACGCCGCGCTCGCAGCTCTGGGCATGGAGGAGTGGCGCTATCAGCTGCTGCCGGTGGCGCCCGAACGTTTCGTCGAAACCGTCCGTGCGCTCCCGGGCGCCGGGTTCGTCGGTGTGAACGTCACGATTCCCCACAAGCACGCCGCGCTCGCGCTCGCGGACACCGCCAGTGACGCCGCGCGAGCGATCGGCGCCGCGAACACGCTCACGTTCGCCCCCGACGGCACGATCGCGGCAGAGAACACCGACGCTCCCGGCTTTCTCGCCGCGCTGAGCGTCTCGCCGCGCGGTATGAGCGCGCTCGTGCTCGGCGCGGGCGGATCCGCGCGCGCGGTCGTCTGGGCCCTGCGCGAGGCCGGCGCTGGTGAGGTGTCGATCTGGAACCGCACGCCCGAGCGTGCTGTCGCGCTTGCACGCGACCTCGATGCGCGCGCGGTGACCGCCCCCGCGACCGCCGACCTGCTTGTCAACTGCACCTCCGTCGGGCTTGAGTCCGAGGACGGGAGCCTAAAACAGTCGGCCACTGAGACTCAGGGGCTCAACCTACCGGCGGTTACGTTCGATCAAGTCGGTAACTACTCCTATGTCGTCGATCTCGTCTACCGCTCCTCACCGACCCCGCTACTCGCCGCCGCGCGATCCCACGGCGTGCGCGCAGTCGGCGGGCTGGAGATCCTGCTCGCCCAGGGCGCCCTCAGCTTCGAGCTGTGGACGGGCGTCCAGCCACCGCTGGATGTCATGCGCCGCGCCCTGGACTAGCCCCTACCGGACGCGGTCGTAATGAGCGACGCGCCTCAAACCGGGCCCGACCTGCACGCGATCTTCGGGATGGACGCCACCGCGGGCGCGGCGGAGGACCACGTCGTTGAGGTCGAGCGCGCCGTCGCAACCGAGGACGTCGCGGTGCAGGCGCCCGACGATGGCTTTGAGTCTGTGTCGGGCCCTGACGTGGAGATCGACGCGGCTGTGCCCCAACCGGGGGAGTGGACGGGCATCACCCGCCCCAGCCGCCGCGGTTCCTCCTCGCGCTTCCTGACGGATGTGATCGTCGACATGGGCCTCGCATCGCGCGGCCAGGTCGAGGAGGCGGTCGAGAGCTCGCGCGGTCTCGGCACCACGCCCGAGCGTGTCCTGCTCGATGCGGGCGCGCTGACCCACGACGGGCTCTCGCGTGCGCTGGCCGAGCGTTATGGCCTGGATCACCTCGACCTCGGCGCCTTCTCGGTCGACATGTCCGCCGCCAACCTCGTGACCACGAGCGCCGCCAAGCGCTACCAGGCCGTGCCCGTCGCGTTCGCCGACAAGCGCACACTGCTGGTAGCGATGGCCGATCCCTCGAACGTGCTGGCGGTAGACGACATCGCGATCATGACCGGCTATGAGGTACGCGTCGCGGTCGCCCCGCCCGACGACATCTCCAGCCTGATCCTGCGTCTCGACCGCCTCGACGACGTCGTCGCCAGCTCGGACTCGCACATCGAAGAGCTCGAGGAGGGCGCCGAGGTAGTCGACCTGCACGAGACCGCCGAGGACGCCCCGGTCATCAAGCTGGTCAACCAGATCGTCGCCCAGGCGGTCGAACGCGGCGCCTCGGACATCCACTTCGCCCCCGACGGGCGCGAGCTACGCGTGCGCTTCCGCATCGACGGTGTACTGCAGGACATCACGACCGTCCAGCGTCGCACCGCCGCGGGCGTGGTGTCGCGCGTGAAGATCATGGCCGAGCTGGACATCGCCGAGCGGCGCCTGCCCCAGGACGGGCGCGTCGGTCTGACCGTCGACGGTCATCACGTCGACCTGCGCGTCGTTACGCTTCCGAGCGTCCACGGTGAGGCGCTCGTCCTGCGTGTCCTCGACAAGGATGCTGTGGTCGTCGATCTCGACAAGCTCGGCATGGCCGAGGCCGAGCGCGAGCGCTTCGAGCGCGCCTTCCATGAGACCCACGGCGCCGTGCTTGTCACCGGTCCGACCGGCTCGGGCAAGTCCACGACGCTGTATGCGGCGTTGCAGCGGCTGAACACCACCGAGAAGAACATCATCACCGTCGAGGACCCCGTCGAGTATGAAATTGCGGGCCTCACCCAGGTGCAGGTCTCGCCCAAGGTCGGCCTCACGTTCGCCGCCGGCCTGCGCTCGATGGTGCGCGCCGACCCCGACGTGATCATGGTCGGGGAGATCCGCGACCGCGAGACCGCCCAGATCGCGATCGAGTCCGCGCTCACCGGCCATCTCGTCCTCTCGACACTGCACACCAACGACGCCCCCTCGGCGATCACTCGCCTGGTGGAGATGGGCATCGAGCCGTTTCTCGTCGCCTCCGCGCTCGACTGCATCGTCGCCCAGCGATTGGCGCGCAAGCTCTGCTCCAGCTGCAAGCGCCGCACGATCATCACCGCCCAAATCCTGCGCGACAACGGCTACAAGGCGCTCGTCGACCTGGAGGCGTATGAGCCAGTCGGCTGCAGGCGCTGCGGTGGCAGCGGTTACCGCGGGCGCGTCGGGTTGTATGAGGTGATGGACGTCTCCTCCGAGATTCAGCAGCTCGCGCTCGCCCGCCGCCCCTCGGAGGAGATTCGCGACCTCGCCGTCCGCCAGGGCATGCGCCGGTTGCGCGACGACGGCCTGGAGAAGGTCCGCCAGGGGCGCACCTCAATCGCGGAGATCGCCCGGGTCATCGGCAGTACGTAGGGTCGTACGCGCGCTGTGCGCCGATGGGGGAGGACCCGAGACGGGCGCGCCGTCTCATACCTTCGTCCACTCCCCGACACGCCAAACCCCACCGCTAATGGCCGAGCCCGCAAATGTCGATGGGCGGGCATGGACATAGATTTCGCAGACCTGCTGATGGAGGTCGTATCCCGCCGCGCCTCCGACCTGCACCTGAGCGCCGGCGCACGCCCGACCGTGCGAGTGCGTGGGCGGCTCTCTCAGCTCGAGGACTATCCCGCGCTGTCTCCCTCGGACACGCGCGAGATCGTCTATTCGATCCTCAACGGCGATCAGCGCCAGCGCCTGGAGACCGATTGGCAGCTGGATTTCGCCTACTCGGTCCCCGGCCACGCCCGCTTCCGCGTCAACGCCTACTACCAGCGTGGCGCGATCGGCGCCGCGTTCCGATTGATCCCAGTCGGACTGACCTCGATCGATGAGCTCGGCCTGCCCTCCGCCGCGCACGAGTTCACACGTCGCCCGCGCGGATTCGTGCTGGTGACCGGTCCGACCGGCTCGGGCAAGTCCACCTCGCTGGCGGCGATGATCGACGAGATCAATCAGACGCGCGAGGAGCACATCATGACGATCGAGGACCCGATCGAGTTCCTGCACGCCCACAAGAAGTGTCTGGTCAACCAGCGCGAGCTGGGCTCTGACGCGCACAGCTTCGCCGACGCGCTGAAGGCTGCCCTGCGCGAGGACCCCGACGTGATCCTCGTCGGCGAGATGCGCGATCTGGAGACGATCTCCACGGCCCTGACCGCCGCCGAGACCGGCCACCTCGTGTTCGCCACGCTGCACACTCAGGACGCCTCCCAGACGATCGACCGCGTGATCGACGTGTTCCCGGCCCATCAGCAGGGCCAGGTGCGCGTGCAGCTGTCCGTTGCGTTGCAGGGCATCATGACCCAGCAGCTGCTGCCGACCGCCGACGGCGCTGGGCGTGTCGTCGCGACCGAGGTGCTCGTCCCCAACCCGGCCGTGCGCAACCTCATCCGCGAGGGTAAGACCCATCAGATCTACTCGGTTTTGCAGACCGGCTCCGCACACGGCATGCAGACGATGGACACTTCGCTGGCCTCGCTCGTGCGCGCCGGCAAGATCACCCAGAAGCTCGCCGAAGCGCGCTCCTCCACGCCAGAGGAGCTCCGGCGCCTGCTGGTTGGGGCCGCTCCGGGGCAGGACGCTCGGCGGGCGGCGTAGAGGAGTCTGGCGATGAGCACGTTCGTGTTCAAGGCGATGGATCTCGCCGGCGTCAAGGCCAAGGGCGAGATCGAGGCCGAGTCCAAGCAGGCCGTCTCCGATCAGCTGCGTGCGCGCGGGCTGATCGTCCTGGACATCGGGGACAAGTACTCCTCACGCGAGATCGAGCTCAGCTTTCTGAAGAGCGTCAATGCCGCCGATCTGGCCGTGTTCTCACGCCAACTCGCGACGATGATCTCCTCCGGCATGAGCATCCTGCGCGCGCTGTATGTCCTTGAGGAACAGACCGAGAGCAAGTTCCTGAAGGAAACGATCGTGGCGGTACGCAAGGACGTCGAGGCCGGTCTGTCGTTGAGTGATGCGATGGCCCGTCACCCCAAGGTCTTCAACCCCCTGTTCGTCGCGATGACCCAGGCGGGGGAGACGGGCGGTGTGCTCGAAAGCGCGCTGATGCGGGTCGCCGACCAGCTCGAGAAGGACGCCTCGCTGCGCCGTCAGATCCGCTCGGCGATGGTCTACCCGACCCTGGTGATTGTGTTCGCCGTCGGGGTGATGCTCGCGCTCGTCGCCTTTCTCGTGCCCGTGTTCGAGGGTGTGTTCAAGCAGTTCGGCGGCGAACTCCCGGCGATCACGAAGGTGTCGGTCGCGATGTCCCACGCCGTCGTCGGCTATTGGTGGCTGCTGTTCGCGATCACCGGTGCGGTCGCCTTCTCGTTCCTGAAGTGGAAGTCCTCGTCCTGGGGGCGCCCTCAGTGGGACCGCTTCCGCCTGCGCATGCCGCTGAAGATCGGCACGATCGTCCAGCAGGTCGCCGTCGCGCGCTGGTCGCGCACGCTCGCCTCGCTCACGAGCGCCGGCGTGCCGCTGCTGCAGGCGTTGGAGATCACCGGGCGCACCGGTGGCAACGTCACCGTGGAGGAGGCGATGGATGGTGTGATCGCCTCGGTCAAGCGCGGCGGCACGATCGCCGCGCCGCTCGCGCAGGCGCCGATCTTCCCGACGATGGTCACGCACATGGTCGGCGTCGGCGAGGAGACCGGCGCCCTGGACTCGATGCTCGACAAGATCGCCGACTTCTATGAGGATCAGGTCGAGGCGTCCGTCAAGGCGCTCACCTCGATCATGGAGCCGATCATGATCATCGTCATCGGCGGCATCGTCGGGTTCATCGTCGTCTCGATGTACATGCCGCTGTTCACGGTCTACAACCAGATCAAATAGCCGGCCACACTCTGCACGGGAGCGGTTCTTCAGGCGATCCGCAGCCTGCGTGTTCGTCCCTCCTCGTGCACCGACAGCGACACCCGGCCGCCGAGTAGCTCCAGCAGCTCGGCGCCGACCAGCTCACGCCGCCAGCCGCGCAGCGTGCGCACATCCGCCTCCTCGCCGTGGCGCCCCGCGGCGACGATCGCCTGCAGGTCGGCCCTCGCCGCGAGCAGCTCGTAGGCGAGCCCCGCCTCACGTGCACGCGCCCGTACCAGCGCCTCCGCGAGCGCGACGAGCGGTGCGTCGTCGGGCTCGCTCGCGGGCGGGCGCACGTCCTGGGTCCATTCCAGCGGAGGTAGTTCTTCGCCGCGGCGTACTGCCTCCAGCAAGTCGCGGCCGCGCCTGCGCAGGCTGCCCTGGTTGACGCCGCGGATCTGCTCGAGCTTTGCGGGCGAGGACGGCTTGCGCTTGGCGATCTCCACGAGCGCCGCGTCCGCGAGGACTCTCTGCACCGGCTGATCCTGGGTGGCCGCGATGTCCTCGCGCCAGCGCACCAGCTCACGCGCGATCGTCTGCGCCGAGGCGTTCAACCCGCGCACCCGCGGCAACCGCGCGAACACCGTCTCCAGGTCGCGCACGTCGCTTGACTGACACAGTGGTATGCACTCCTCCCGCGCCCACTCCAGCCGCCCGATCTGCGCCAGCCTCTGTTCCAGTACGCCCGCCAGTGCCAGCAGGTGCACGACGTCCTCACGGGCATACTCGCGCTGCTCCGGTGACAGCGGTCGTGCGTCCCAACGCGTGAAGCTCGCGCTCTTCGAGACCCTCACACCCAGCAGCTCCGACAGCAGCGTCTCATACGAGGCCTGCGCCGCCATCCCCGCGAACCCGGCGGCGACCTGCGTATCGAACACGTTTTGCACCGCCGTTCCCAGCCAGCGGCGCACGAGCGCGATGTCCTGGCGCCCCGCGTGCACCACCACCTGCACGTCCGGGTCGGCAAGCACATCCGCCAGCGGCGCACCATCCAGATCCTCGATCAGGGGGTCGACGAGCTCGATCCGTTCAGCGGAGGCTCCCTCCGGGACCGCCATCTGGATCAGGCACAACAACGTCCGGTAGCGGCCCTCGCCCATGAACTCCGTGTCGAGCGCGATCCGCCCGCTCGCGCGCGCGGCGTCCGCGATCTCCCGCAAGTCGGGCGCCGTCACGCTCAAGTCAGATGCTCCTGCCTTGACCGTTTCACGCGCCTCCATGGACACGCAGGGCAAGCTGGGCAAGGACGCAGGGAGCGTGGCGTACTACGTACGCGAGCGACTGAGGACGCCGATCCAGCGCCGCCATGCGTGTTCATGGTGCTCCCGGCAGCAGCCACAACACCCCTCCACGGCTGAGCCCAGCCTTGTGCGAGACGTCGGTTCCGTGCGCCCGAATCCATCTGACTGGTCGCGAACAGGCCGCGTTGATCGGCGAGATGTGTTTGCCGCAGAACGAGTTCAGGAACGCATACTTCACCTCGCCCCGCGCGATCGCCCGCTGCAACTCGGGCACGGTCGTGAACACGCGCGCGTCGTATGTCGTCAGGATCAACACCGGTCGGGCCTCCTGCACGACCAGCGAGCCGATCTGCGTCGCCGACTCCGCCGCCAGCTCATAATGCGCCTTGCCCTGGTGTGAGCGCAGATAGGAGCTCACCAGACGCTGCTCTTCGCGCGGCAGCGCGCCGACATACCCGGCGTCGGTCACGCCACCATTGATCGAGGCGATGTCCGCGCTCAACGGCAGCGCGCCAACGGTGATGAGCGTCAGCACGATCGTCGCGCCGCCAAGCCAACTCGCGCGCCTGCCCTCCCAGCGCGGCCACGCCCGTGCGATCATCGCAAGTGCGATCGCGCCCAGGGCTCCGATGAGCGTCACCCACCAGACTCCCGTGCGCCCATACAGCAGCCGCTCTACGTAATACACGCTCGCCACGAGCGCCACGACCAATGCGATCAGACGCGCTCGGCTGTACGCGGATCGCCGATCGGGCGCGCATGCCCACGCCACGCCGATGCCGAGCAGCGCCGCAACCGCCGGGACAAAGCCCTCCACATAGCGCGGGTGCAGCCGAGCCATGTCGCTGAACAGAGCGATCCCCGTCAGCGTCCACAGCGACAGTCCCGCGGCGACCGCCACCCGCATGCGCCGTCCCTGCGCTCCGTCCCCGTTGGGGACCCCAGCTTCGCGTTCGGCCATCTCCCGCGCGGTTCGTCGGTCTGCGAGCAGTGTCCCGATCAGCGCCGGCACCCCCAGCAGCAGCGCGACGAGCAACTCCAGCCCCAGCCGCTCGCCCGAGAGCGGTCCGACTCGCGCCAGCAGTCGCGTGGGGGAGGTAGGCACGATCGGGATGTGGTCGCGCTCGAGCTGCGTCGCCACCGGGTAGTGGTGGCCTGGCTGGTAGACGATCTGCTGAGGTTCGGTCGATTTGCCGGCCAGCCGGTCGGCGCCGTTGAACACGAACGCGGCGTTCCACGGGCTCCCGTTCGTGGAGCCGATCGCGTACGGCCGCTCATGCGCGGGCACGAGCAGCGTAGCCGTCAACCACGCCAGCGCGACCACCACATACACCGTGCCGGCGGCGAGCAGCTGCAACAAGCGTCGCTTGCGTGGTCCCGGTAGACCGAGGTACGCGAGCAGCGCGAGACCTGGAACGGCCACCAGCGACTCCAGCAACTTCACATCGAACGCGACCCCCAGCGTCGCCGCACCCGCCAGCAGCCATCCGTAGCGTCCCGTCTCGCACGCGCGCACGATCAGCCATAGCGCGAACACGATCAGCACCATCATCACCGCGTCCATCGTGTCGCTGCGCGAGGTGATCACCTCCACCGGCAGCACCGCCAATCCGATCGCCGCGGCGAGCCCCGCCGGCACGCTCCACATTCGCCTGACCGCCGCAAACAGCAACGGCACCGCCGCGATCCCCGCCAGAATCTCCGGCAGCTTCAACGTCGTCGAGCTGAATCCGAACAGCTTGACGCTCGCCACCTGCAGCCACAGGTCCACGGGTGGCTTGTCGATCGAGACGCTGCCGCCGGGCTCGAACGCGCCGAAGAAGAAGTTGTGCCACGACAGGCCCATGCTCCTGACCGCCGCGTCGTAGAACGGATCGGGCGAGACGCGATTGATGTAGACCAACCGCAGCAGCGCCGCGCCCACCGTGATCAGCGCGACCGCCGCCCACGCCCAGGCCGGCGTCGGCCCTGGTCCTGGCCGTATCGTGGATATCCCCGACGCAAGGCCAGGCTCCCTGGCGATCGGGGTCGGCGCCGTGACGGTCGGCACCGTGGACGCCGATCCGGGCTCGCTCCCGGGGTCCTGCTGTCGCGTCGGCGGGTTCATGGTTTCGAGGACACGCTAGTCTCTCGGCCTGCGTGGCGAGCGATGACGGCAAAACCGACGGAGATCGAACCGAGGCGTCTCACGGGCCGCGGGAGTGTATGCCCTGCCGCGGCACCGGCCGCGTGATCTCCAACCTCGGCGGCGAGCAGAGCACCGTCCCCTGCCCCTGGTGTGACGGTGGCGGCATGCGCCTGTCCGGCGTCGACGCCCAGGCGGCCTGGCGCGAGAAGGCTCCCAAGTCCAGCGCATAGCGGTTCCCCGGACGCTCCCGTAAGTGAGGCGATGCGCGCGGTTCATTAGCGCGCCCCGGGCTTGATCGGCAATATGTCCATACATGGCCGGCACTTTTCAGCCGACATTAAAGTCGTCCGATTCGGCCTGCACAAAGCCAGTGCCTAGGCGCCGAGGCAGACACCCAGCGGGTGTTTGACAAAGCCGGTGGCACTCCATCGGCCGGGCGACCGGCCCAAGGGGGAGCATCGTCAGGAAGACGATGAGTCGAGGGCTGGCATATCCAAACCGGTTCACGGAGGACCCAAGGAGGATTCAATGTTGTATCGACTGCGCCAGCGCTTGAGCAATGAGGGTGGTTTCACGCTCATCGAGCTGCTGGTGGTAATCCTGATCATCGGCATCCTGGCCGCGATTGCCATCCCGTCGTTCCTGAACCAGAAGAGCAAGGCCAATGACGCCTCGGCGAAGGAGCTTGCGCGTACCGCCCAGACGACCGCGGAGACGATCGCGACCGACAACAACGGTAGCTATCTGACCATCTCCGGTCCTGCGGCTCTGAACGCGGTCGAGAAATCGATCCCGTTGGCCGAAGTGAACGGCGCCGCGTATCTCAGCGCCGCGACAGGTACTGCCAACAGCTACACGGTGACCGCCAAAGCGGGAGCCAGCAGCGGTGACGAATTCACGATCAGCCGAAACTCTGAAGGGGAAGTAATCCGCTCGTGCACGACCGCCGGAAAAGGTGGTTGTTCAGCCAGCGGCAGCTGGTAGACGCAACCTCTGGCGAGTGGCTTGACGCCGCGACGGGCCCGGCCATAGGTCGGGCCCGTCGTCGTTGCTGCCCTCTGATGAGAGGGTGGCGATCACATAACGCAGAGCGCCTACCAAGTGAGATGAGCGGCCCATCTGTCTAGGCCTAGCGTGGGACTAAAGGTCGAATGCAGATATGTCGATGCACCGGCTGACAAAGCCAGTGCCGAGGCGCCAAGGCAACGCTCGTTACGAGTGTGTAGCAAAGCCGGCGGCTCTCGCAAGGGGCTGTATCGCCATTTGGGGCGATGGGCTGAGGGCTGGCGCCCTGTAATCGGATCCTAGGAGGATTCAATGTTGTATCGACTGCGCCAGCGCTTGAGCAATGAGGGTGGTTTCACGCTCATCGAGCTGCTGGTGGTAATCCTGATCATCGGCATCCTGGCCGCGATTGCTATTCCGTCGTTCCTGAATCAGAAGAGCAAGGCCAATGACGCGTCGGCGAAGGAGCTTGCGCGTACCGCCCAGACGACGGCAGAGACGATCGCGACCGACAACAACGGTAGCTATCTGACCATCTCCGGTCCTACGGTTCTGAACGCGGTCGAGAAATCGATCCCGTTGGCCGAAGTGAACGGCGCCGCGTATCTCAGCGCCGCGACAGGTACTGCCAACAGCTACACGGTGACCGCCAAAGCGGGAGCCAGCAGCGGTGATACCTTCACCATCAGCCGAAACTCTGAAGGGGAAGTAATCCGCTCGTGCACGACCGCCGGAAAAGGCGGTTGTTCAGCCAGCGGCAGCTGGTAGTAGATCGCCCGGGCTTTCGCTCGGTGCTTCTATGTAGCGCTTAGGAAGGCGGCCATCTGGCCGCCTTCCTTCGTTGTCGCACTCAAGCGCAACCCAGCCGCGGCCGATCACCTCCACATGGAGGCAATCACCTTCGCCGGAGTCCTCGGCGCGATCGTCGGCTCGTTCCTGAACGTCGTCGTCCATCGCCTACCCCGCCACGAATCGCTGGTCAGCCCGGCGTCACACTGCCCGCGCTGCGGTACGCCGGTCAAGCCCTACGACAACATCCCGATCCTCTCCTGGCTGTTGCTGCGCGGGCGCTGTCGCAGCTGCGGCGAGTCGATCTCACCGCGCTACCCGCTCGTCGAGGCGATGACCGCCGTGCTGTGCGTCGGCGCCGTGCTTGCCCACGACACCGCGGCCGGGATCGCGCTCAGCCTCGCGCTGATCCTGATCGTCATACCCGCTGCTCTGATCGACCTCGAGCACCGCATCATCCCCAACCGTTTGACGCTGCTCGGCGCGATCCTCGCGCTTGTCCTAGGCACGCTCCTGGACCCCGCAGGCGAGCCCGAACGACTGATCGCCGGCGCCGCCGCCGGCGGTTTCCTGCTGCTCGCCGCACTGGCCTACCCAGGTGGCATGGGCATGGGCGACGTCAAGCTCGCCGGCGTCATGGGCCTGTTCCTCGGCCGAGCCGTCGCGCCCGCGATCCTGATCGCGCTGTTCTCAGGCGTTCTCTACGGCGCACTCGTAATCGCCCGCAAGGGCGCTCAGGAGGGACGCAAGACCGCGGTTCCGTTCGGCCCGTTCCTCGCACTGGGGGCGATCGTCGCAGTGTATGCCGGCCAGCCCCTGATCGACCTCTACACCAACCACTTTCTGCACTAAGGGTTCGCCTCCGCCGCGCCGATAGGACCGTACCGGCGACCGACGCCGGTCATCCAGCCCGCCGATCCTCCGTCATGCCCTCGCTCTCCAAGCCCAAACTCTCCAAGCCCTCGCTCTCGCGACCGAAGCTGTCGAAGCCTTCACTCACGAAGCTGTCCAAGCCTTCGCTTAACCTGAGCTTCGCGCGCCGTTCCGGCCCGAGCGTCGTCGGCCTGGACATCCAACCCGGCTACGTCACCGCCGTGCAGGCGCGCGTCAACGGTTCGATCGTCGTCGATAGCGCGGCCGCACTACCGCTGCCCGCCGACACCGTCCGTGAGGGCGAGGTGCTCGACGCGCAGGCGCTCAGCGAGACCCTGCGCGAGCTCTTTACGAGCAGCAGCCTGGCCAAGCGCGTGCGGGTAGGCGTCGCCAACCAGCGCACCGTCCTGCGCACACTCGAGCTGCCCCCGGTCACCGACCGCAAGGAGCTCGCCGCCGCCGTGCGCTTCGAGGCTCAGGAGCAGGTGCCGATGCCACTCTCAAACGCCGTGCTCGACTTCCAGGCGCTCGGCGTTCACGACACGCCCGTCGGACCGCGCCAGCAGGTCGTGCTCGTCGCCGCCCAGCGTGACATGGTCGTGCAACTGCTGTCCGCCGTCCGCCAGGCCGGCCTGCGTCCGGAGGGAGTCGACCTGTCCGCGTTCGCGCTGATCCGCTCGCTCTACCGTCATGACGCCGAACACGACGGCCGCGTCCTGTATCTGAACGTCGACGGACTCACCAACATGGCGATCGCCGAGGGTTCGGTCTGTCGCTTCACCCGCGTCGTCGGCGGGGGCCTGGAGGCGATGGCCGGCGCGCTCGCCGAGCGCCGCGGCATCGCCGTCACCGACGCCCGTACCCAGATCTCCTCAGCCGACCTGACCGCGCCCGACGCACTCGAAGACGAGCTGCGCGTCGTGCTCGAGAATGGCATCCGCGAGATCGCCGGCGAGGTACGCAACTCTCTGGAATTCCATCGCTCCCAGGACGCGGGTGGCGAGGTCGCGCTGGTCGTGCTCAGCGGCGCCGCGCTCGACGTTCCCGGCTTTTCCGACGCGCTCGAGGCCGAACTGGGCGTTCCGCTCGCGAACGCGACCGTTTCTATGGCAAGCGATGGTTTGGACGGCGTCTCCGCGCAGCGTCTGGCGATCGCCGCCGGCCTCGCGGTCGAGGAGGCGCCGCGATGAAGGCCGTCAACCTGATCCCCAGCGACGATCGCGGCGGCGCGGTCATCACCGCCGGGCGCTCCGGTGGCGGCGTCTTCGTGATCGCCGGTCTGCTCGCCGGACTGGCTCTGCTCGCGCTGCTCTACGGTCTCGCCGACCGCAAGATCTCCCACGACACATCAGAAGTCGCCTCGCTCACCGCCCGCGCCCAGCAGGCGCAGGTGCGCGCCGGCGAGCTGACGCCATACACGAGCTTTCTGCAGATGCGCGAACAGCGCGTCCAGGCGGTCGCTGCGCTCGTGGCCTCGCGCTTCGATTGGGCGCAGGCCTTCCACGAACTCGGACGCGTGCTGCCGGCGGGCAAGGTCTCACTGGACTCCATCGAAGGCAGTGTCGGCTCCACCGCTTCCGCCACGCCGGCGGCGAGCAGTCCCGGCGCTGGCGCCGGAGCCTCTGCGGCGAGCGGATCTTCGGTCACCTCCGCCACGCCGCCCGGCAGCATCCCCACCTTCAAGCTCACCGGCTGTGCGGTAAGTCAGGCTGAGGTCGCACTTATGCTCCAGCGTCTGCGCCTGATCGACGGCGTCAGCGAAGTGTCGCTGCAGAGCTCGACCCAATCGGGCTCGGCCAGCCCTAGCGCGAGCGGGGGCGCCGGCTGTGAAGGTGGCAACCCCGCGTTCACCGCCCAGGTCACCTTCGACGCGCTTCCCGCCGTCCCGACGCCCAGCTCGGGCGTGAGCACATCGACGATCGCCTCTGCAACGAGCGCTTCCCCGTCCGCTGCCCCGGCCGCGACACCCACAGCTCAAGCCGCCAACGCAACCTCCACAGCCTCCTCGGTGGCAGTCCGATGACCGGTCGCGATCGTATCGTCGTGCTGGTCATCGCCACGCTCGGCATCCTCGCCGGCGTGTGGTTTCTTGGGGTTTCCCCCAAGCGCGAACAGGCCGCCAAGCTCGCGAGTGAAGTCGCCGCCGCACAAGGACAGCTGGCGAGCGCAGAAAGTCAGGTTGCGAATGCCAGCGCCGCGCAGGCGCGCTACGAGACCGCCTATGCCTCGATCGTGCGTCTCGGCAAAGCCGTCCCAGCGAGCCAGGAAGTGCCCGCGTTGATCTATCAGCTGGCGCAGGCAACCAACCAGAAGAACGTCGAATTCGCTTCGATCGCCACCACCGTCCCCGGGACCAGCACCGCGTCGGCCCCCGCACCCGCCGCCACAGCCGGCGCCGGGTTCACCCAGATGCCGTTCACGTTCACCTTCAACGGTGGCTTCGACAACCTCTACAGCCTCTTCCAGCAGCTCGATGGCTTTACGACTCGCAGCGCCTCCGGTGCTCTGAGCGTGAACGGTCGCCTGCTCACGATCCAGAGCATCAAGCTGGCCCCCGTGGGCTCGGGCTCTGCGACGGGATCCGGCGCCCCCGAACGGCTCTCCGGCACGATCACCGCGACTGCCTATGTGCTCCCGTCCGGTCAGACGCTCACCGGTGGTGGCACCCCAGCGGGCCCCACCGGCACGGCTACGCAGGCCGCGTCCACCGGGGCAACCAGCTCTGCCACTGCCCCCGCCGTCGTGCAGGTGAACCCATGAAGACCTTTCTGAATTCGCTGCGCTCGGATCTGCTCGACAGGCGCTTTCTGCCCGTGCTCGCGCTGCTCGGCGTCGCACTCGCGGCCGCGCTCGCCTATGCCGTCCTCGGCGGCGGATCCTCGACGAGCTCAACCTCGCCCGTCACGAGCGCCTCCTCCGGCGTTACCGGACCGGCTGGCGCCGTCGCAATCACCCCGGCCCCGGCCGCCAACGAGGCCGTCGCCGAGACAACCAACGGCTCTCACCACTCCAGCACCCCGCGCAACCCGTTCACGCCGCTGCCCTCGACCAAAGCGAAATCTTCGTCAACGGCTACATCGTCCTCCACGACGAAGCCGACCCCGAGCACTGCGAACACCGGCTCCAGCTCCTCCGGTTCTTCCGGCTCCGGCTCGTCCTCGCCCACTACACCCGCTAAGCCAGCAAAACCCAAGCCCAAGCCACAAAAGGTCTACCACGTCGATGTCCTCTTCGGCGCCGCCCCCGTCGGCACCCCCCCGCAGAGCATTCCCCTAACCGCCTTCAACAACCTCACCCGCCTATACCCGCTCGCAGTCAACGGTGAAGCGCCGCTCGTGTTCACCGGCGTTACAGCCGGCGGCGCCAGTGCGATCTTCACGATCGTGCGTGAAGTCTTCCCGCACGGCCCCGCCGTCTGCCACCCCAGCGCCTCGCAGTGCCAGGCGATCCAGCTCGCGCCCGGCCAGAGCGAGGAACTCGAATACATCCTCCCCAGCGGTCAGACGCTCGTCTACCGACTGCATCTCGTCTCGATCACCGCGGCCAAAGCAGCCGCCGCCAAGGCCGCCAGCGCGTTCCACGCGACCTCACCCACCGGCCGCGCCCTGCTGCGCAGCGCCGGCCTGTCCGCGCTGCCCGGCCTGCGTTACTCCACCCACACCGGCGTGATCGTGCTCGGCAAGCACCACTCCTTCGGGGCCCGCGCCGCCTCCCGGCATCGCTAGACACCGCTTAGCGACCCTCCCAACCATGCCGACAGCTGCGGTGACCGGCGCCGGCGACGTTCTACGAAGACGCGGGCTGTGGGTCACCCACACCTCCAACCCGTCCCCGTTCGCGCGAGCATCGCTACCGGCAAATAAGCTAGCTGTTCCATGAGCCTTCGTCTGATCACTGCCGGAGAGTCCCACGGCCCCGGACTGACCTGCATCGTCGAGGGTCTGCCCGCCGGCCTACGACTGGAGCAGGACGCGCTCAGCGCCGATCTCGCCCGCCGCCAGCTCGGCCACGGTCGGGGTGGGCGCATGAAGATCGAGCGCGACCGCGCCGAGGTCACCGCCGGCGTGCGTCACGGCCTCACACTCGGCGGTCCCGTCGCGCTGCAAGTCGCCAACCGCGACTACGCCAACTGGGAGGAGCGCATGAACCCCTGGCCGGTCGATGAGCCAGTCGCCGAGGTCCACCTGCCGCGTCCCGGCCACGCCGATCTCGTCGGCGCCCAAAAGTACAACCACTCAGACATCCGCAACATCCTCGAGCGAGCCTCCGCGCGCGAGACCGCCGCGCGCGTCGCCGGCGGCGCGCTCTGCAAGGCCTACCTCGCCGCGCTCGGCGTACACGTGCGCTCGCACGTCGTGCAGATCGCCTCCATCCACGCCCCCGCGCTCGTCGAGGCGCTGCGCCTGGAGGACTTCGCCGAGGTCGACGCCTCGCCCGTGCGCTGCCTCGACGCCGATGCCACCCGCGCGATGGTCGCCGAGATCGACCGCCTGCGCAAGGCCAACGAGTCGCTCGGCGGCGTCTTCGAGGTCCAGGCGTTCGGCCTGCACCCCGGCCTCGGTTCGCACATCTCCTGGGAGCAGCGCCTCGACGGCCGCCTCGCGATGGCCATCTGCTCGATCCAGGCGCTCAAGGGCGTCTCCATCGGCGACGGCTTTCACATCGCCGGCGTGCCCGGCTCAGAGGCCCACGACGAGATCTTCTATGACGACGCGCGCGGCGGCTACTACCGCGAGACCAATCGCGCCGGTGGCCTGGAGGGAGGCATGACCAACGGCCAGCCGCTGATCGTGCGCGGCGCGATGAAGCCCCTGCCGACGCTCACCCGGCCGCTGCGCTCCGTCGACACCGCCACCCACGCCCCCGCCGAGGCGCTGCGCGAGCGCACCGACTCCTGCACCGTTCCCGCCGCCGGCGTCGTCGGCGAGGCGATGGTCGCGCTCGTGCTCGCCGACGCCTACTCGCAGAAGTTCGGCGGCGATCACATCGACGACGTCCGTGGATCCCTGCGCGCCTACTGCGAGAGGATCGGGTGGCCTTCGTCCTGATCGGTTTCATGGGCGCCGGCAAGTCGACCGTCGTCGCTCAGCTGGCCACGACCCTCGGCGGACGGGCCCTCGACAGTGACGCGCTGCTGCAACAGCGCCTCGGCCACTCGATCGCGCACGAGTTTGAGACTCACGGCGAGGCCTCCTTCCGTGCGAGCGAGGAGCAAGTGGTATGCGAGCTGTTGGCCGACGCCGGCCCGCGCGATGCGATTGCGCTCGGCGGCGGCAGCGTCCTGTCGGAGTCCGTTCGCGCCGCGCTCGCCGAGCACCTCACGTTGCTGCTCGACGTCGACCCGGCCGTGGCCTGGGAGCGCGTTCGGTCCTCGCCCGACGGTCTCAAGCGCCCACTCGCACGCGACTTCGCGGCGTTCGCGGCGCTGCACGCCGATCGGCGGGAGCTGTATGAAGGGTTGGCCGACGCCGTGCTGCTGTGGGCCAGCTCGGCGTCCCGTGATTACCCCGTGCTCGTCGCTCGCGGGCTGCTGGGCTCCGGCGGCGAGCATCGGCTCGCCGAGATCTGGCCGTTGGATCGCTCCCAGTCCCGCCCTTTCCTCGTCAGCGACCAGACCGTCTCGGCGCTTTACGCCGACCGTTTGGGGAATCTGGCGGGCACAGCCGTGATCGAGCCGGGAGAGTCTCACAAGACACTCGCGAGCGCCGAGCGCGTGTGGAGTGAGCTTGTGCAAGCCGGCATCACCCGCGCCGATCACATCGTCGCGCTCGGCGGAGGCGTAGTCGGCGATCTCGCCGGCTTCTGCGCCGCCACCTACCAGCGCGGCGTGCCCATCGTGCACGTCCCCACGACGCTCGTCGCCATGGTCGACTCCGCCTACGGCGGCAAGACCGGCGTCGATCTGCCCGCCGCCAAGAACTACGTCGGCGCCTACCACCAGCCCGCAGCCGTGCTCGTCGATCCCGACACGCTCGCCACGCTGCCCGCCGCCGAGCTCGCCGCCGGCTGGGTCGAGGTACTGAAGACCGCCCTGATCGCCGGCGGCGCGCTGTGGGAGCGCGTCTCGCAGGCGGCCGGTGCTGAAGTGGACGAGCGCACGATCCGCGACTGTGCCGCCACCAAGCTCGCGGTCGTCGCCGCCGACGAACGCGACGCGGGCGCCCGGCAGGTTCTCAACCTCGGACACACCGTCGGCCACGCGATCGAGACCGTCACTCACTACACCCGCTACCGCCACGGCGAGGCCGTCGGACTCGGGCTGCTCGCCGCGCTGCGGCTCTCCGGCGCCGAGGACCTGCGCGCGCAGGTGCGCGAGCTACTGCTGGCGCGCGATCTTCCCGTCGTGCTCGACGACGCGCTTGTCGATGTCGAGGAAGTCATCGCCGCTACCGCGCGCGATAAGAAGCGCGTGGCGGCTAACGTCCCGTTCGTGCTCGTCAAGACCCCGGGTGAGGTTGAGTATGGCTGCGAGGTCGATGCGGCCGACGTGCACGCGGCGGTGGCGGAGCTCATGCCATGACCCGCGCGAGCTACCGCCTGGAGGTGATGCACGGCGTGAACCTCGATCAGCTCGGTCACCGCGACCCGCTGCTCTACGGCACGCTGACGTTGCCCGAGCTCGAACGGCAGATAGAGCAGGCCGCGAGCGTGATGGGTTTGAGCGTGCGTTTCTTCCACACCAACCACGAAGGTGCGTTCATCGAGCATCTGCACTCCCTGCGCGGCAACACCGACGCGATTCTGCTCAACCCCGGCTCCTGGACGCACTACGCGTGGGCGATCCGCGACGCGCTCGAGATCGTCGGCGTGCCCGCGCTAGAGATTCACCTGTCCGATATTGAGAACCGCGAGCAGTGGCGGCGTTTCTCGGTGATCAGGGATCTATGCTTCGCGACGATCTCTGGGCGTGGGCCGGACGGGTACCTGGAGGCCCTCACGCAGCTGCGACAGTATCTCGACCAGGACGAGACTTGATGACGAGCGCGGGCACAGGGGATGAGCTCGCTGAGGTTGGGCGCGTGGAGGGCCTCGCCGACGAGTTGCGCGAGCGTAAGCTCGACGCGCTGCTCGTGTGGAGCGCCGTCAACGTTCGCTACCTCACTGGCTTCACCGGCAGCAACTCGCTGGTGCTGCTCGACGCCGCCGGGCGCTCCGCCGGGCATCGCTTTCTCACCGACTTCCGCTACGAGACGCAGTCGGGCGAACAGGTCCCTGAGCTGTTCGCCCGCGAGATCGTCTCCGGAGAGCTGCTCGACGCCGCCGTTGCGGCGTTGCTCGCCACGGCCGGGACCGCGGGACGTCTGGGATTCGACGACGGGAATCTCACGGTCGCCCAGCACACGCGCCTGCGCGAGCTGCTGCCCGCCGGATGGCAGCTCGTCCCCTGCGCCGGCGCGGTCGAGCGCATGCGCGCGGTCAAGGACGATCACGAGATCGCCCGCATCCGCGCCGCCACACAGCTGGCGGACGAGGCGCTACAGCGCAGCGTCCTGCAGCGCGGGCTGGTCGGGCGCACCGAGCGTGAGGTCGCGATCGACCTCGAGCTCGAGATGCGCCGGCTCGGCGCCGACGGACCCAGCTTCCCTTCGATCGTCGCCTCCGGCGCCCACGGCGCGCTACCGCACGCCGAGCCCCGCGCGGAGCCGATCGCACCCGACGTGCTCGTCACGATCGACTGGGGCGCCCTGCACGAGGGTTACTGCTCGGACTGCACCCGCACCTATGCGACCGGCGAGCACATCTCCGCGCGGGCGCGCGAGGTCTACGAGCTCGTTCGCTCGGCCAAGGCACTGGCGCTCGCCGCCGTCACCGCCGGTCCCAGCGGGCGCGAGCTCGACGCTGTCGCACGCGAGGCGATCGAAGCCGCCGGACATGGCGAGCATTTCGGCCACGGCCTCGGTCACGGTGTCGGCATGGAGATCCACGAGGGTCCGCGCCTGTCGCGCACCGCCGGCGAGGATCCGCTGCGTGCCGGCAATGTCGTCACGGTCGAGCCCGGCGTCTACCTGCCCGGGGAGTGCGGCGTGCGCATCGAGGACCTCGTCGTCGTCCGCCCGGACGGTCACGAGGTGCTCACCGGACTGCCTACCGAGCTGACCGTCATCGCCTGACAGTTATCTCGGTCCTGCCGTCCGAGGGCAGGCGCTCAGGTGCTCAAGCGGGCTGGGAACCGGCGGGCGCCCCGATGTCGGTCGCGGGTCGGGCTCCGGGTGTGCGTTGGGCTGTGCCGGCTACGACGCGTCTCGCCACGCCGGGCGCGTACAACCGCAGCGCGAGCCCCGCCGCCAGCGGCAGTGTCCACGCCAGGAACACCGCCGCCTGCGCATCCGGCGAGGCCCCGTGGGTTGGCAGCCACTGGAAGCTCACCCAGGCCAGCACCGTGCTCGCCAGCGCGAGCACCGGTGGACGCGCGCTCTGGCCGAGCGCCTCCCAGGCGAGCAGCGCCAGCACGAACGGCAGCGCGTAATAAGCCGTGTCCCACGTGTCCAGCACGCATCGCATCAGCAGGATCAGCGCGAGCGTCAGCAGCGCGTCGCGCTCGCTCGCCGTTCCCTTGCCCGTCCGGCGGCGGCACTGCAGCCACACCGCCCCCGCCAACCCCAATCCGATCACGACGATCAGCGGGTGGCTGATCGCGTTCGTCCACGCCGGCCCGATGCGATACCCCGGCTTGGGGGCGCCGAACAGGCCATGTACGAGCCCGCCGTGCCCGCCGAAGAACCACCACGCCTGCCACGGTTGAAAGATCGCGTTATGCGCCACCGCGGCGCCGCGCGTGCTCGCCGCGAACCCCCCAGGAGAGGCCAATGCCAGCGGCGCCAGCGCCGCCACCGACACTGTCACGGCGCTCGCAGCGCACACGACGCGCCGTCGTGCGACGCTCACACCAGCGCGCACCTTCGCGGCGTCGATCCGACCCGGGTTAGCGGTGCGTGGCCCCAGCGCCAGCAGCACCGGTGCGGCCGCGAGCACCGCCCACTCCTTGTTGGCGATCGCCAGCCCCAGCGCGACACCGGCCCATATGGGCCGGTCGCGAGCAGCGAGCACCACCGCGGCGATGCACAGACACGCGCCCAGCAGTTCCTCAGGATGTCCCAGTTCGAGTGCGCGCAGTGTCAGCGGGTTGGCGACGCACACCCCCAGCGCGACTGCCCGTGCGAGCGCCGGGCGTCCGGTTGCGCGCATTCGCGCGCACAACCACACCCCGAGCGCCGCTCCCGCCAGCAGACAGGGCACGGCCATCGCCCGATACACCGCCAGCGCACCGCCGCCCCACAATCCCGGCAGCAGCGCGAACGGCGCACGCTCCACCAGTGAGCCCCCATAGGCGGGCGCCAGTCGCAGGAATTCGAGCACGTGTCCGTGCGTGAGCGCGTCCAGCGCCGGCTTGGCTTCATTTTCGTAGTCGTTCCACGCGAACCCATACAGCCCCAGCCACGCCATCGCCATGCTCGCGGTTGTCGCCACCAGCATGCACAGAGCGTTCTCGCGCAGCGCTCGCCTCATGTGTTGGCATCGGCTTTCGGCCGCGCGTGCTTGAGCTTTCAAGACTCGCTATCAGGCCCTATCCCGCCGGGACGCCTTTAGCCGCCCGTGCAGTCATACAGCGCCGTCGTCCCGCTCGACCGTTCCGGTGCGGCACAGTGTCCGCGGATCCACACGATCCGCGGATCGTTGCTCGCTCGTGGCACGAGCATCGCGCGAACCTGACCGGAGTCGATGTACCGCTGCAGCTGGGCTAGCCTCGGCGCCGGTATCCCGCCCTGAAACCCGCCGATCGGCAGGATCTCCTTGCCCGTCGCGAGGATGTATGGCGCCGCCAGGATCGAAGAGTCGGTCGCCATCGCTATCGGCGTGCCGTACGTGGAGGAGAGTTCCGCGACGATCTGCTCGTCCAACTGTCGCGTGCGCTCGGCTTCCCCGCGTGAGATCGTCGCCGAGGACGGCTCATATGGCGCCGCGAACGGGCCGAGACCGCGGATGACGATCAGCGCGGAGGCGACGCCCGGGAGCAGCAGCGCGCACGCTATCGCCAACGCCACCATGCCGCCCACGGGGACGTTGTCCCCGCCGCCGCGCCGCGCCGCTCCGAGTCCCAGCACGCCGAGGATGCCCGCGCACACGGCCACCGGAACCAGCCATCCCGGCACACGCGATCCCCCGTCCAGCAGATACACGCCATAACCGACCGACACGACCACCGCGCCCGCCAGGCAGGCCTGCGCCGCAAGCTCCTGTCGTCGTCGCCACGCGACCGCGACGCCCGTGCCACACAGCGCCCCGATCGCCGGAGACAACGCCGCCACGTAATAAGAGTTGGGATACCCACCCGCGCTGAAGAACGCCCCGAGTACTCCCAGCCACAAACCCCACAACACGACCGCGGCTCTAAGCGGATCGCGCCGACCGCACCCGCGGCGAGTCACCAGTACGCCGATCGCCGCGATCAGCGCGGCCGGCAGCAGCCAGCCGTCATCGCGCCCAAACGGGCCGCTCAACAGTCGGTGCCAGCTCGGTCTGATGCCATGAATCGGACCCGCGCTCGACTGGGAGAGTCGCACGAGGAACGCGGCCGGATGTCCCGCCCCGGCGAACACGTCGCTTCCCCGCCGCAGCCGCGCGATCCCGTTGTAGTCGAACGTCTGGCTGAACACCGAGTTGTTCTGCGTGCCGTCCACATACGGCCGGTCGTGCCCCGGCACCACCGAGACGACCGTCATCCAACTGACCGACACGACCACGGTCACCGCTCCCGCCAGCGCGACATGGCCAAGGCGCGTGCGCAACCGGGGAGGGGCGGCGAGCAGGTACACCGCCGCCAGCGCCGGCAGCACCAGCCAGGCGACGGTCATCTTCGCCTGGAACGCCAAACCCACCCACACACCGGCCAGCAGCAACGAGCGCAACCGCCCGCTCACCACTGCCGCCGTCGCGGCGTCCGCCGCCAACACGAGCAGCAATATCAGCAGCGAGTCCGCCACATTGCCGCGGTTCAACGCGACCGTCACAGGGCTGGCCGTGACCACGGCGGCCGCGACGATCCCCGCA
This sequence comes from uncultured Solirubrobacterales bacterium, assembly GCA_963708315.1. GTDB lineage: Bacteria > Actinomycetota > Thermoleophilia > Solirubrobacterales > Solirubrobacteraceae > Palsa-744. Next base: position 1,168,401 of record OY970204.1, read on the forward strand.
ACTGGACCCGACAGACGACGCACCGCGCGATACAGCACGAGGATCGTGAGCACACCCTCGATGACCTGCGGCAGCACGATCGCCCACGTGTGAAATCCGAACACCCGTAGCGACAGCGCCTGCGGCCACAGCGCTCCCGGCAGCTTGTCCACGCTCACAGTGCCCATCGGGTCGAAGGCGCCGAAGAAGAAGTCGTGCCAGCTCGTGGACATACTCCGCGCGGCGGCCCCGTAGAACGCCTCCAAGGCGGCTCCGTTCATGCCCCACGCGTATGTCACGCCCGCCAGCGCCGCGATCGCCAGCAGCGCCGGGCGTGCCCACGGTGGCTGATCCTCCGGCGAGCGCCATATGCGTACCGGCGTCCTTGTCAGACCATCCCCAAGCCCTGCGGTGGATCTCCCCACCCGCTCGCCCATTCGCTTAGCCTAGGGACTCGCCGATCTTCTGGCTAGTCCTGTATCTCAGAACGAACAGCCGGGGTGCCTTCCGGCCTGCGCAGCCGGTTTGACGATTTGCCCGCTACCCCGCGGAGCCGTGATTACAACTAACCAGTTTCAGGTGCGTGATCGAACCAGACGCGTTGGCGGTCTGTCACCTCTGTGAGTTATGCGTTGGCCAGCTCGGCGAGCAGTGCTTGCGGGGTGATTATGCGCATGCCTCTGTATTCGCCGACTGGCAGCAGGTGTTTGCGGTCACCGGACACGAGGATCTGAACGCCCGCGTCTACGCTGCACGCCAGGATCAGGTCGTCGTCGGGATCGCCGGTTATCGGCTCTGGCGCTGTCGTAGGAGTCGCGACCCGGGCGCTCGCAAGTTCGCTGAGCAGCATTGTCACGTCCTGCAACCGCTCGGCCTCGAATCCGAGCTTCATGGTAAGGATGCGATTGAGCTCGTGGAGGACAGGATCAGCGAGAACCAGTTCGATCCGTCCATCGATCGCCGCCTCGATCACGCGACTCGGGGGCCCGCCGGCGATGAAGGCCGAGACCAGGACATTCGTGTCGCAAAGGATCCGCGGCGTCACGCGTGCTCTGAGCGCAGATCATCGAGCAGCCCCTCGACGTCTTCTGGTCCGACTCCCCGAGTCTCAGCTCGGCTGCGCCCGTAGCGCTGCAGCTCTGCGAGGTGCTCGTACTGCACGTGACGGCGCAGCGCATCGCGCACGACCTCGCTCTTGGTCTTGCCGGTCGTGCGGGCAAGGGTCTCGGCGTCGGCAGCGAGATCATCGGGGATCGAGACGGAGAGCAAGCGCGACATATGAAATCATCATATCGCATTGGCGGTGTTCCCAAGAAGCCGATTCCTGCACGACGTCCACAGCACGCGAGACTGCTGACACAATCCCGGAAGATCGCGCACCCACACTCTCCGTTTTTGATGCCCGCCCTCAGCGGCTATTGTGAGCGAGCCGCCAGTGTGCGAGCGCCCGCAAACCACATCAAATTTGGCTCTAGAAAGGGCTGATCGACCATCATCACGACGAACCAATTCAGGTGCGTGATTGAGCCACATAGAGCCTTGCATGGCATCCGGACGGACGGCCATGCTGCGTCGCTGTGGAGGATCAGCACGACACCGCCGAGACCACTGACCCCGCGGGTGCACGGGTCGTTCTTGACGACGCTCTGTGGCGCGAGAAGATCGTCCACGATCACCCGGAGATTGACTCGCACAGGGACGATGCGCTGCGGACGGTGTCCACGCCGGATCACGTAGCGCCCGATCCGAGCTTCGAGGCTCGCAAGCGCTACTACGCCCGCGGTGTCGGTCCGAGTCGCTGGTTGCTGGTCGTCGTAAGCTATGAACAGACGCCAGCGCGGATCGTGTCCGTGTTCGCCAACCGGAAGGACCCCAAGTCATGGAGCGCGTGAACATCACCATCGGGCCGCTGACCTTCGATCATGCCGACTACGACGCCGAGGGCGATGTGCTCTACCTGCATGTCGGCGAGCCGCAGGCTGGGGAGGGCGAGGAGACGCCGGAGGGGCATGTCGTGCGCTACGCGCCGGATACCAACCATGTCGTCGGTCTGACTGTGCTCGGCGCTCGACGCATTCTGGAGCGCGACGGGCATCTTGCGGTCACGGTTCCCGAGACCATTGAGACCACCGCAGAGGACCTTGCTCCGGCGCTCGCCGCAGTCTGATTTCCAAGAGCACGGCGCCTGGGCGGCGGGTCTTATGGATCGGGCACCCATGCCTGGATCGGCTAGGTCTTGACGTCGAATTCAGATTCGCCCAACCATTGGGTTTAAGCAGCAGGTCCACACGATAGGCTGGGCGAATGACGTTCACTCCGCCACGAGCTCAGGCTTTCCGCAGATTCGTGGCCCTTGACGTTCCCACCATTCTTGCCGCGTTGTCCGCCCTCGATGGCGGAGCCGTGGACGAGATCCTCACTAAGCGTGTCGGTGAGTCGGGAGGCGAGATGGGTGGCGAGCTCGGCATTGAGCCCGTCAAAGTACGCGGAAAGCGTGGGAAGACGCAGCGCGTAGAGGAGGAGATTCGACGTGTGCGCACGGAGCACTCAGCAGCGTCCACCCTTCTTGATCGCCTTCACGAAAGGGGGGCAGTCGGTGTTTTGGATGGCCCCTTGGACGACGACGCGTTGCAGCAGCTTCGACCTGGCATGGTCGTGGAGCTACGGGCTGAGGTAGTGCTCCATCCACTCTTCCAGTTGCACGCGGTGATGGATAGTTTTCTCAAGAATGCTTCCAAGGTCGGTCAGGAGGCTGTAGCAAAAGACTTGCGAAAGATATGGCCTCTGTTTCAAGCGATGACGGGTACAGACGATCCGAACGGCCGTATCCTTCTAGATTTGCACACTGGCGCCGACCAGGTGGCTCGGGTTGTTGCGTTCGTTCCCCGCCCATCCCTACAAGTCTCGGTGGAGGACCTGAGCGGGAATTTCTCGGTGTTGGTACAGGTAGAGGAGCTTCTCCTTGACGAGGCTGACGAGCTGGTAACGCTACGCCTCGTTCGCGGTGCGCCTCCCGGAAAAGCCGAACGCGATGCCCTCATCGATGGAGCCGAGGGATTGGTCGACGCTTCGAGGGAGATGGGTGTGGCACTGTCGACTGAAGACCTTGTGATGAAGGCTCCTCTGCTAGTGCTAAGGCCCGTCTGCATGTGGCGCTAGCGCGATGTCTGCTTACTCAATCGTTGGACCGCGATAGTCACCCTTGATCGGCACGAAAACGTCAACTGTTCGCCAGCGTCGTTTCGCGACATCCTCGTAGATCATCTCCAGCTGGAAATCGGGTTCAGTCCCGCTGCGCAGACCGTGAACCGGGAACACGAGCGGGAGTCGGCCATCTGCTCGTAATCCTGCAAGCGTCGTCTTGCCAGTGCCGCCGATTCCCGTCGGGCCACCCTCGTCATTACGCAAGCTGACGCTCGCGTCCATCAGGAGCGCGGGACCCGTGCCGATGTTCTCGATTGGAACCGTGAGGAAACCGTCGCGGTGTACATACGGTTTGCATGGGATCTCAGGTGGCACGTCGGCACCTGAAAGGCTCATCTTGCGACGGTCCGCCAACCCCACGACCACTGGCCTGTGGGCTTCCGCAACCTCTTGCCGCGAGACTTCAATCTCATGTTGTGTCTGTTCAAGCTGGCGCTGCGACAAGTCGATCTGCTGCTGCGCTTGTCGGAGAGAACCCCAGCCGAACGCGAGCGAGACGCCGGTGACAACAGCGAGTGTCAGCGTGCCGACGGCCGTCCAATCCCATGTGCTGTTGAAAGCCGCGAACACCGGCTCACTAGCCTACCTACCATTGCGGCCCTATCGATTGGATAGAGGTGGCCTAATAGTTAGTATCCAGCCACTCTGCAGGTGCCGCCCCAGGCGTCCAAGCCTTCGCAATGCCGCCGCCTTCCTTGCCGCAGCTCCCGCCCGTAGTCCCCGAGTTGCGCATGAAACGCCAGCTCGTGCCTCGGATCGTCCGCGGCGGTGTCGATCCAGTCGCGCCAGATGACGAGCGCGCACAGGATCTCCACGTGGTGGCTTTCTTCCCACCAGCCCACCTTGAGATGCTCAAGGGCGCGCGGATAACGCCCGTGTAGGGCGACGATCGAGCCCCACATCCGGGCCTTCCACTCCGGATCGCCCATTATCGGTTCGATCCAAGGCGCGTGCCGGTCGAAGTCTGCGGCGTCATCGAGCGCCATCGGTGTCGAGCTGTTCGCGTGGTTGCTGTGTGCGGCGTGGAGTTCGGCGAGCCCGTCGCTGACCATACGGGTCGCTACGCGCGACACGGGCTCGCCAGTGTTCGCGGCCAGTTCTTGCAGCTGGGCCAACAAGGGGTCGGGCAGGGTGATCTTCATGCGGTGGCTCATTGGGCACCTCCGGTCGTGATGGACGGTGGGCGCTGTTTGCGCCTCTCTTGTTAATGACCGTGAGAAGGCCAAAACGGCCAACGAATTTGGGGCCCACTTGTGGGTCCGCTCAGTCGCGTGCATCTAGTCTGTGCAGACTCCAAGCGGGCCGCAGTGCGGAGGCCCAGTCTGGTCGCCAGCTCGTCCTGAGATGAGGTGGCGGCTGTCGAGCAGACGGCCGGTCTACTTGCGCAGTTCGCGCTCAGCAGCGTCGATCTCGACAGCGAAGTCGCCGACGCTCGCGTCGAGCGCGGCAAGGATGCGCCGGATCGTCCGCCAATGCGCGCCGCGCTGCCCGCGCTCCAGACGCCCGACGAACGTGGGATCGACCCCCAACCGTTCGGCGAGCTGTTCCTGCGTCATCCCAGCCCGCTTACGCAGCGCTCGGAGTGCGTGCCCGAGGATGAGCTGGTCCTGTTCTGGGGTCATCTCGGGGTTGCGGCTCACAGCGGGGAACACTCGCGGGCGGCGCTTCCGTCCGCCAGGGTATTTAAGGTCTGATTCTCGTGCTATCTCGATGCACGTAATCAAGTGCCCCCGCGCAGTTGTAGCTGCCGGGGGCGTGACACGGAAAGGACGGACCTTCCCATGCAGGCAGAGCGTAGTGATCTGGCGCTCGGGCAGCGCGCAATCGTGTTGCAGGTGCTCCGCGACGATCATCCCGAGCGGTGGTCACGGTCGGAACTGGAGCAGACAATCTTGGAGGTCGGGTCATCGGCGATCGGCGAAGCGCTGACGCGACTCGCTGCTGAGGGCGTTGTCGTCTTGGACGGCGATGGGGTTCAGGCGTCGGAGTGCGCGAAACGCTTGGACGCTCTCGGCCTGCTCGCGATCTGAGTATGGCGCCCACGAACATGGACTTGGGGCAGGCGATCCGTCGCCTGCGCCGAGCCCGGAAGCTGACGATCGAAACCCTCGCGTTCGCCGCCAAGATGCATCCGACATACCTCTCGGGGATCGAGCGAGGGGTGCGCAATCCGACCTGGACGAAGCTGTGCGGGCTCACCGAGGCGTTGGGCGTCACGGTGTCTCAGCTGACCCGCGAGGCCGAGGACGAGTGCGAGGTCGCTCTCGCGACACGCGAGGCCAGGGCGCGGTTGAAGCCTGGGTCGGTCAGCGGCGACCGCCGCTGACCGCGACCCGTGGGCGCGGGTCCCGACGGCAATTTGTTGGCCGTTTGCGCGCGCTCACGGTCATTAAGGGTGTGGAAAGGACAAGAAGGCCACCTGCACCCAACTCTCAGCCGGGCGTCCTGTGGAGCGCCGCGGCTCGCGCTGCCGCCGAGGAGACGGCGCTAGGCATCGCCCGCCGCTTGTATCCGGGCAGGCGCGTCATCGCCCACTGGCACGAGGGTGACGCGCGCGGGCAGATTGCCGCGACCGGGCAGGACTTGGATCGCCGCGAGGATGCCGCGTAGAAGCTCGGGCAGGATCAGCGGGTCCTCGCTGTTGAGCAGGTCCGCGGCGCTGATCTGCTCGCGCACCTGAACATCCTGGGCGAAGTCTTTGTAGTCCCTCTTGGCCTGCTCCAGCGCCTGGATGCGGCTGTCGAGGTGTGAGTGATAGCGGTCGCCCAGGGCGCGTCTGAGGGTGATGTCCGCGGCGAACGCGTCGAGCTCGCTCTCGGCGTCGAGCACCGCCCGCTCCAGTGCCCGCAGGTCGTCGGAGGTCTCCTCGCCGATCTCGATGTCGAGCTGGGAGAGCAGAGTGCGCAGCTGCTCGCGCACGTAGTCCTCCAGGGGCTCGGCGTTGACGAAGGCCGGGCGCGGGCATGCCTTGCCCCGGTAGCGGCTCTGCGTGGCCGCACAGCGATAGGTGCGGATCATCGGCCCGCCGCGGCTCCCGGCCATCGCCGAGCCGCAGGTCCCGCAGCGTGCGAGGCCGGATAGCGGGAAGGTGGCCGCGGCGCGGCGTCGGCGCGGCTCGCGCTGCCCGGCCTCCCACTCCGAGCGCGACACCAGCGCTTCGTGCGCCTCGGCGTTGACGGCCGACCCATTGCGGCTCTCTCCGAGGTAGGTCTGGCTGGCGAGCATCCGGCGCACCGTGGCGGTCGTCTATACACCTTCGGATTGATCGCCCGATCCGTTGCGAGGCAGTCTCTATGCCCGCTACTCTGCCCGGCTGGCGGTAGCCTCTTTGCTGCTGGTCGGAGATTTGCAATCCGGCATCTCCTCCGGGAATCCCTGAACACCCCAACATTTGGCTCTAGAAAGGCCTGATCGACCATCATCACGACGAACCAATTCAAGAACGGAAACCACATAGAGGTCGACGGGACGATCTTTAAGATCCTGGAGTTTCAGCACGTGAAGCCAGGCAAGGGCGGTGCCTTCGTGCGCACGAAGCTGCGCAGGGCCGCGGATGGGAATGTGATCGATAAGACGTTCAGGGCGGGGGAGAAGTTCAGGCCGGTGCGGACGGAGGCGCGACGGATGCAGTTCTTGTACGCGGACGGAACGGATGCGCACTTCATGGACACGGAGTCGTTTGAGCAGATCGCGGTCGCGGAGACGACGCTGGCGGACATGTTGCGTTGGACGAAGCCGAGCAGCGAGGTGGATGTGCTGTTCATCGACGACGCGCCCTCGGACGTGCAGTTGCCGAGCGCGGTCGACCTGGAGGTGACGCAGACGGACCCGGGGTTGCGCGGCGATACGGCCTCGGGCGGGGGGACGAAGCCGGCGACGCTGGAGACGGGCGCGAGCATTCAGGTGCCGCTGTTTGTGGATGTGGGCGAGCGCATCAGGGTGGATACGCGCTCGGGCGAATACGTCTCGCGCGCGTGAGTCACCGGGAGCCAGCGCGCGGCCGCCGCGTCGCCTGTGCTGTCAGCGTCACCCGCGTCGTCCGATCGCTCGACCCTTGGGAGGCCTGCTAGATGCGTCGCACCGAGCAGCGCCGAGCGGCGGTGGTGGCGCTCTACCAGCACGATCTGACGGGTAAGCCGTTGGGGGAGGCGCTGGGCAGGGACGCCTCGCCGATGACGCTGGCGCTGGCACACGCGGCGGCCGATCGCTGCGAGGAGCTGGACGCGGTGCTCGATCGGCACGCGCACGGCTGGTCGGTGCAGCGGATCCAGCCGCTGGAGCGCTCGATCATGCGGATCGCGTTGATCGAGATCCTGCACCCGGACGTGGCGCCGGCGCAGGAGCCGATCCCGGCGGAGGGGGCGATCGATGAGGCGGTGGAGAGCGCGAAGGTGTTCTGCGGTGCGGATGCGCCCGCGTTCGTGAACGGGGTGCTGGCGGCGGTATTGCGAGAAGTGCGCGAGAATGCGCCTGACATGCCCGAGAATACGCCGCCGAGGGAGAGTCATAGATGAACGAGACCGAGCGGATGGTCGACGAGCGCCTGGATGATCTGATCTCGAAGCTCGAGCGCGCGGCCGAGCAGTTGCGCTCGGGCGAGCTGTCCCCGGACGCGGCCGCGACCCTGGTCGAGGATTGTGCCGGGCTGGCAGGGGAGGCGGCGGCTGAGCTGGAGCGGCGTTCGCGCGCTGAGGTCTCGACGGTCGCGCCCGGCCAGGATTCGTTGCTGTAGCGGTGTGACGGCCGACGTGACGGCAGACCGTCCGGAGCAGGCCGAGGATCTGGGGAGCGAGCGCCCGGAGCGTGTTCAGGACCCCGAGCAGACCGGTTACCCGGAGCATTTGCGGATCGAGGTGGAGCGCTACTTGGAGGGGATGCGCTTCTCGCACGAGTCGCTGACGTCGGGACTGGAGGAGGCGATGCGCTACTCGCTGCTGGCGGGCGGCAAGCGCATCCGACCGGTGCTGGCGCTGGCGACGGCGCGGGCGGTGGGGTTGGAGCAACGCGAGGCGATGCCGCTGGCGGGCGCGATCGAGCTGATCCATACCTACTCGCTGATTCATGACGATTTGCCGGCGATGGACGACGATGCGTTGCGCCGGGGTATGCCGACGTGTCATATGAAGTACGGCGAGGACGTGGCGATCCTCGCGGGGGACGGACTGTATGCGGAGGCGTTCCGGCATCTGCTCTCAGAGCGGCGCTCACCGCCGGAGCGGGTATTGCTGGCGGCCGCTGAGCTGGCGGGGGCGACTGGCGTGGACGGGATGGTCGGCGGGCAGTACGCGGACGTCAGTCTCGACACACCCGATGGGCCGCAGGCGCTGCGTCGGGTGCACGAGCTGAAGACGGGCAGGCTGATCGATGCGTCGGTCGTGTGCGTACTGTTGCTGGGTGGAATCGACGGACCTGCGACAATGTCGTATCGGCGCTTCGCGGCCGAGCTGGGCGTGCTGTTCCAAATCGTTGACGACATTCTCGACGTGACCGGTACAGACGATGCGCTCGGCAAGCCGCGGGGCAGCGACGAGCGGCACGGCAAGCGGACATACGTGAGCGAGTTCGGCATGGAACGGGCAAGAGGGCTGGCGGCGGAGTCGCACAGGACGGCGAGAGAAGCGCTCGCGCAGGCCGCGACCGCCGGACCGGGAGCGCCGAACGCCGGGGCGGAGCTCGAGCAGATAGCTGATTTCATCTACACCCGCACCTCATGACCCCACCCCTGCTCGACACGATCGATGGACCGGAGGACTTGAAAGGGTTGTCGGACGCGGAGTTGAGCCGGCTGGCTCAGGAGGTGCGCACGCACATCATCGATACGGTGGGCGAGATCGGCGGGCACTTCGGCGCGAACCTCGGCACGTGCGAGTTGGCGGTGGCGCTGCATTCGATCTTGGAATCGCCGCGGGACAAGATCCTGTGGGACGTGGGGCATCAGGCGTATCCGCACAAGATCCTGACGGGGCGCAGCGAGCGCCTGGCCACGATCCGTCAGTACGGTGGGCTGGCGCCGTTCTGCTCGATGGAGGAGTCCGAGCACGACATTATGGGCGCGGGGCACGCGTCGACCTCGATCGGCTATGCGGTGGGGATCAAGGAGGGGATGCGCCATCTGAGTGGCGAGGGCTCTGACGGCCGGGTCGTGGCGGTGATCGGCGATGGCGCGATGACCGGCGGGGTGGCGTTTGAGGCGATCGGTCAGGCGGGGGGCCTTGGGACGCCGATGGTGGTGGTGTTGAACGACAACGGCATGTCGATCGCGCCGAACGTGGGGGCGCTGTCGCGGTATTTCAACCGGGTGAGGCTGAACCCGAAGTTGTGGCACGCGCGCTCGGGCGTCGAGGGTGGTCTGGCGAAGCTGCCGGGGGGGATCGGATCGACCTTCGAGCGGCTGGGGCCGCAGTTGAAGGAGTCGATCAAGGCGTTCTGGGCGCCGGGCCTGTGGTGGGAGGAGCTCGACTGGGCCTACATGGGGGTAATCGACGGGCACGACGTGCGTGCGCTGCGCGAGGCTTTGCGGGAGGCGCTGGCGGCGCAGCGCCCGGTGGTGGTACATGTGGCGACGGTCAAGGGCAAGGGGTTTGCGCCGGCCGAGGATGGCGGGCTGGAGGGGATGGAGCGCTGGCACGCGGCGAAGCCGAACTCGATCGCTAACGGCGCGCCGGCCCCGGCGGTTCCGGCCGCGGCGGGGAAGCGGGCGAAGGCGAGACCGCCGCAGTACACGCAGGTGTTCGGTGAGGCGCTCGTGCGCGAATGCGAGCGCGATGAGCGCGTGGTGGGGATCACGGCGGCGATGAACTCGGGGACGGGGCTGAGCATCTTGCAGAAGGCGCTGCCGGAGCGCTACTTCGACGTGGGCATCGCTGAGCAGCAGGCGATCCTGTTCGCGGCGGGGCTTGCGCTTGAGGGCTGCAAGCCGGTGGCGGCGATCTATTCGACGTTCCTGCAGCGCGCGTATGACCAGATCGTGCACGACGTGTGCTTGCAGAAGCTGAATGTGGTGTTCGCGCTGGATCGCGCCGGGCTGGTGGGCGACGACGGTCCGACGCATCACGGGGCGTTCGACATCGCCTACATGCGCTGCCTGCCGAACATCGTGCTGATGGCGCCGCGGGATGAGGCGATGCTCGTGCACATGCTGCGTACGGCGCTGGGCTACGACGACGGGCCGATCGCGCTGCGCTACCCGCGTGGCGAGGGCACGGGTGTGCCGCTGCCCGATGAGCCGCGCGCGATCAGGATCGGCACGGGCGAGATCCTGCGCGAGGGCGGCGCGAGCGCGATCGCCGGCCGCAGGGTGGCGCTGATCGGATACGGCAGCGGCGTGGGCAAGGCGTTGGAAGCCGCCGAGGAGCTGAGTGCGAGCGCGATCGAGGTGACGGTCGCCGACGCGCGCTTCGCGAAGCCGATCGACGCGGGGCTGATGGCGCAGCTGGCGGCCGAGCACGACCTGCTGGTGACGGTCGAGGAGGGCGTGCTCGCGGGAGGGTTCGGCAGCGCGGTGTGGGAGACTCTGAACGAGACCGGCGCCACCCCGCGCATCCTGCGCGTGGGCCTGCCCGACCGCTACGTCACGCACGGCAAGCCGGCATTGCTGCACGAGGAGGTCGGTTACACGGGCACGCGCATTGCCGAGCGCGTCAGGGCAGCGATCCTGGAGCGCGACTCCGCGACGATCGGCGCCTGAGCTCACCGCCGATCATGATCGGCGAGCGGGCTTGGATGGGTGACCCATAGCCAGACCCGTGCGAACAACGCGATTGGCGCCGGTCACCGCAGCGGTGGCACGGTTGGGAGCGCTTTTCGCCGGTGAACGCGAGCGCTTGGCACGATCCGGAGCTGTTGCACCACAAGGACGCCCCGCGGAAGGGCCTGCTTAAATGAAACGACCCGCTGGGGAGGCGGGCCGTTTCGGGGAGGAGGGATACTGCTGTACTTCGGGTCGATCACTATGTTGCCCGCAGCGCAGGAATCTATGTGTGATATCGGCCACACATATACCCTCGCGCCAAGAAACGCTTCACACCCCGACTTTAGGTGCAGCATCCAACCCCGTAAAGGGCCGCTGGTCCGGCCAAATCTTTAGTCAACCTTTAGGAAGAACGGGAGCGGCCTTCCCAGGCTCATGGCCGGGAAATAGCGGTTTCAGTCGGTCGCCGGTCGGCCACGTCGCTTCGAGTGGCCCTTCCGTGGCCCGGAGGCGGCACCCCCGGCCTGATGTACATACCCCGATTCGGCCGCTGGACCACCGCGAAACGCCTCTATTCAAGCCAATTCCGGGCTGATAGAAAGGGAAGCGTCGCAGTTGCGGACAGCCCCACCGAGGGGAAGTGAGAGTTCCAAGCGCAACCTCGGTGGGGCGCACGACATTCTAGCAGTTCGTAACAATCTGCACAAGAGTCCGTCCGATTCACATGATTCGATTTTCCTAATGTCAGACCGCAACAACCCCACCAGAGGCTCTGCCTCCTACTCCCAATACTCCTTCATGGAGTTCGTGCGGGACTACCCCGACGATGCTGCATGTCTGGATGAGCTTTGGCGTCAGCGCTACGCCCCGGACGGCCATCACGCCCACTGTCCCAAGTGCGACCGTGAGCACAGGTTCTATCGTGTCAAGGCTCGTCCCTCCTACGCCTGCGCCAACTGCGGCTTCCAGTTCTACCCGACCGCCGGGACGATCTTCCATAAGTCCTCGACCTCGCTCCAGCTGTGGTTCTACGCGATCCACATGATGACGAGCACCCGATGCGGCGTATCCGCGAAGCATCTGGAGCGCGAGCTTGGTGTGACCTACAAGACCGCATGGCGCATGTTCAACCTGATCCGCAACAAGCTCATGGCCGACGATGACGAGCCGCTGTCGGGAGAAGTCGAGATTGACGAGACCTCTGTGGACGGCAAGCCGCGCAAGTTCGCCAGCCCGATCAAGCGACCGAATGCCCTGTCAGATGCCGTGAAGCTCGCCGAACGACGGAGAGCGACCGTCTATGCGGCCGTCGAACGCGGTGGTCGTGTGAAGGCCACGGTGCTGCCGTCCCGTCGCGGGCCGAGGCTCCAGGAACAGGCGATCGAGTGGGTGGACCCTGAAGCCATCGTCTTCACGGACGAGTGGCCCTACTACAACTCGCTACACAAGCACTTCGCCGTCCACGAGCGCATCGTTCATGGGGCGCGCGAATACGTGCGCGGCGACACCCACACGAACACGATCGAGGGGTTCTTCGGGAACCTCAAGACCGGCATCCGGGGCAACTACAAGGCCATCTCCCACAAGTGGCTCCAGGGCTATCTGAACGAGTTCTGCTGGCGCTACAACCGCCGGCACGACCGACGCTCGATGTTCCACACGCTGATCGAGCGAGCAGCCGCTCCGGTGTGATGTCGGAGGGAGTGAGATTGGGCCGCAGGGTCCTCTGACCTAGAAATCCCGTATGAATACGCCTGAGCACGGTGATCGCGCGACCGGCTGCTTGGAAGGATCAGAGATACTGACTTCCTATCCGCGATCCCGAGTAGGCTACGCGACCTGTCCATGCTCAGAGAACGGGAGGCGTATGGCGCTGCTATTTGAAGGATTCGGCACCAGGCGTGTCGAGCTAGATGTCCTGATGTGGCCTGGATTCGATCACGGATTCAAACCAGGGGAGCTTTCGGGTTTGTACGGAGTCCTCAATTCGGACGATCTGTTTGAGTCCTGCGAATTGCGTGCGAACATCGGCGCGGAGTTCGAAAGCGAGCACTGGAGCTTTGATATCTCGTCCACCCGTATTCAGATATCAAGCAAGGCTTTCCAGGATTTCGATCAGTTGGACAAGCAGGTGCTACATCTACTTGAGGAAACAAAGCGGTTTCTTACGCCAGCCCGTTTGCCTTTCTTGACAGCCAACAGGGCCTTGGTCGCGGGCGTGATCCCTGAGACCGATCCGGAGAAGGACGTAGCTGAGCGCGTCCGAACTAAGCTCCTCGCTCGTCGGATAAGCCAAGGCAGCGGAGACACCCGCGCCCTCAATGCTTTCCCAGGCGAGGTCGAGGGGGTCGGAATCACTCTGGTCGGAGATACCGAGACCTATCACTGGCACGCCAACATCGGCCCAGTCCACTCACCAGCGTCGGATCTCAGGATCAGCGCCGAGCTGTACTTTCCGCCACCAGATGAGCGCCCGGAGGAGGCCATGATCTCCGACAGGCTGCGGACTGCCTACGACTTCCTCAGAACTAATGTCTTGGAGTTTGCACAGACGGCCCTAAGCTGATAGGAGTCAGGATCATGCATGAGCATATTCGCACCGACGACGACCATCCTCGCGGACCTGAAAGCTCCCGTATCGCTCGTCATCGCCGACGAGATGCTCGTCGCCATCGTTGCGACATAGCAGAGCCTGATCGAGTGTCCGAGTTGGAGCGCTCCGAGCACCATGCCTCGCAACTATCGCATCTCCCAAAGCTCGCCGATGAGCACTGAACCCTGAACGTCCAGGGCACGTGTCCACGCACATCGTGCCCATGCAGGCTATCTGACGCTATTTGGTGGCTTCTTCGATCGCGTTTGCGGATTCTTCGGCTGCGCGGTGCTTGATGACACCTTCGATTTCGTGCCCTTCTGATTCGACCTGTTCGTCGTGCTTGGTCCGTTCGTCCTGTTCCTTGGAGCCGCACTTGCCTTCGAAGGCTTGGGCGACGCCGGGGCAGTTGTTGACGGCTTCTTTTTCGGCCTGACTCTCTTCGCCGCATCCGGAGGCGACGGCCAGTGCCGCGAGCATCAGCGGAAGCACGAATATGTGGGCTTTCATGGCGCGGGATCGTAGCAGACCAATTCGCTCCCTACCAAGCCGCTCTGGACCGACTGGCATCCAGCGTCGAGCATGGACGGATGGAGCATCTCGACCAGGACCCCCGCGCAGCGAGCGTCGCCTTCGGCCAACGGCTCCGTCAGCTACGCGCGGAGCGCAGCATCTCTCAGGACGACCTCGCCGACAAGACGGACGTGCATCCCACGGCTATCGGGCGGCTTGAGCGCGGCTCCCGCGAGCCCCGTCTGACAACGATCCTGCGCATCGCCCGTGGCCTAGACGTGGAGCCGGGGAAGCTGCTGGACAGGCTTTAGTGGTTTGACTTCTGGCCGTCAGCTACCCTTGACAGCCGGTCGGCTAAGCCCCGCCCACCGTTGAAGGCGATGGGCGGGGGAATTACACAACCGGAGGCGGGAAATGCCTCCAGAAGGAGGGCAGATACATGCCCCCACAGACGTACCAGTCGGGAACGGCAGTCCCCTACTCTGGAACGTATGCCCTCGTCCGCCGGTCTGGACACCCTTGCGGGATCTCCATGTGGCTTCGGAAGGGCGATCGGCTCCCGCTTGCGGTAGCCGAAGATGGACCGCCGCTCGACTATCTGCTCGTGGGCGAGCCCACGGAGATAGCTGTTGCGGCGTAGATTGCGCCCTGTAGGCGCGGGCATCCTCTTGTCCGCGTCCACGGGGCGACAGTCTAAGGACACGCCGGACAGAACAAGCGTTCATTAGCGCTCTTTGCGTGGCTCGTCCTCGTCAGGCTCGTCCGGCTTGGCAACCTTCCGGATCGCGTCCATCACGTCCTTGCGCATCGGGACGGGGATCTCGATGCCGGTCTTGGGGAGCTTCTGAGTCACGGGGCGCTCCGGCCCCTGATGCTGATCATCAGCCATACATGGAGAGTTTAGGTTCGAGAACGACGGGCCTAAAGTCCCTGGTAGACCAGGAGCGGATTATTTGGAGCCGCGATGTCCGCCGAAATAGAAGCCCAGAGCTGTGCCCGTAACCGCGATCACTGGCGAAAGGACGGTAGCCGCCAGATCCTTCGCTTCATCAATTGAGAGGGCCTTGAATGCTGTCAAGAAGATCAGCGCGAGAGCCGTGAGGAACAGGAGAACCGCGAGAATCACCGCGAGCAGTTTCCGCGTTTTCTCACGTTCCTCTTCGAAATCGAATGGACGACCTAGTCTGTAGGGGAAGGGTGTGGACGGCAGCGAGAACTGAAAGGTAGATTGAGACCTCTCCCCGTCATCGCCGTCGTCATCACCCCCATCTGGCTCCTCGGAACTTTCCGCCATGAGCGGAGCTTAGGCGACCTGTGGCTCCCGTACAACCTCGCGCAGCTGATTGTCCTTCTCAACGAGCACCTTTCCGCCAGCTGCCTGGACCGCCTCAAGGAAGTTGCCACCAGCAATTGCTTGCTGAACTGCCTCCGCGAAGGTGATGTCGTTCCTCCGCGCGATGTCTTTGAGTCCACGGACCACGTCTTCAGGAAGATCCAAAGTCTGCTTTTCGCCGTCACGTTCGATGGTGATCTTCATCACATGACTCCCTTCGACCGATCAGGGGTCCTTGGAAACGACAGGCGAGCATCTGTGGACAAGATGGCGATCATATACGAGCCTCCACCCGGCCCGCGTTACTCCCATCCGGAGTTCGCCGTGTTCATTACCAATCCCTCTATTTTCCAATCCTTTACTTTCTGAAGTATAGCAGACCGAGCAAGTATTGCCTACTAAGTCTGTGCTAAATGTCTCTCTCTGCTCAAGCCTGTGATCTCAGCGTAGAGCAGATGCCAGCCTGCCCCTTTCATTCCAGATGAATCTAGCAGATTGTGACATTCAGCACAACGGGGGTTGGTAGGCGCTGACTCTGGAGTTCCTGTTTATGGCGTCCTTGGCCCAAAGGTATATGTGTGATATCGGCCACACATGGTCATTCTCGGTATAGGGGGCTAGTGTCGGGCCCAAACTATGGTGCCTGTTTCGTAGCGTCCCGGAACGCCTGCTCGCTTAGGTCTCCCAGCTCCTCGTCGCTGATCCCTTCCGCGTCGCTCAGGATCTCGCGCGCTCGGTCGAGATGCTCAGCTTCGACGTATACGTACTGGCCGCCGGACAGTCCCCATTCAGGGCCACCGATGCTCCGCTGAGATACAGCTGCGATCCCCGCCTCGGCGAGTCGGCCTCGAATGAGATCTGCCTCGGCAGTATTGGCAGCCGTTGCGACGACCTGCAGAGAACGTCGTTGAGCATCTCCATGATCCATTTGCAAGAGAGTAGCCTCAGCACCTCACCAGGTGTCGATAAACGAGCGCTTCTTGCCAGGGCGCACTTGCCAAGACGCGTCGGTCGCGGCGAACAGGGTTGCGATCCAGCTGCGGGAGTCGGCTGGGTCGATTACGTCGTCGATCTCGCCGTAGGCGGCCATGTTGATGCCGCGGCCGTGCTCGTAGGCCGCGGCGACCGTCGCCTGGAATAGGCGCTCGCGCTCGGCCTCATCATCGATCGCCTCCAGCTCGCGTCGCATACCCAAGCGCACCGCTCCCTCGAGGCCCATGCCGCCGAACTCCGAGGTGGGCCAGCCGACTGTGAACAGCGGCGCGGTGAAGCCACCGCCGGCCATTGCCTGCGCGCCGAGGCCGTAGCCCTTGCGCAGCACGATTGTGCCGGTGGGGACGGTGAGGTTGGCGCCGATCACGAACATGCGCGCGAAGTGGCGGACGGTCGCCGTGCGCTCGGCTGCCGGGCCGACCATGAAGCCGGGTGTGTCGCACAGGAACAGGATGGGCAGCTCGAAGGCGTCGCACAGCTGCATGAATCGGGCTGCCTTGTCCGCGCCCTCCGCGTCGATTGCGCCGCCGAGGTGGGGTGGGCTGTTGGCGATCACGCCCAGCGCGCGACCGTCCACGCGCGTGAGCGCCGTGACGATGCCCGCGCCCCACCCGCGACGCAGCTCCAAAACGGAGTCCTCGTCGCAGAGCCCGTCGAGCACCCGGCGCACGTCGTATATCTGCCGGCGCCGCTCGGGGACGAGATCGCGCAGCAGCGTCTGGTCGGGCACGCGCACGTCCGTAGATGGCGGACCGAAATAGGAGAGGTAGCGCTTGGCCGCTGCGACCGCGGCGCGATCGTCTGCGACGCGCAGGTCGACCACTCCGTTCGCGTCCTGCACGTCGATCGGGCCGACCTCGCCGGGCTCGAAGGAGCCGAGCCCACCACCCTCGATCATCGCCGGTCCGCCCATGCCGATGCTCGAGTCCTCCGTCGCGATCACCACGTCGCAACATCCCAGCAGCGCGGCGTTGCCGGCGAAGCAGTTGCCCGCGGCGATCCCTACCAAAGGCACGAGCCCGCTCAGGCGCGCGAACAGATTGAAGGCGCGGCAGTCCAGGCCAGCCACCATCGGCCAGTCCACATCGCCCGGGCGTCCGCCGCCGCCCTCGGCGAACAGCACCACCGGCAGTCGCCGGCGCTCGGCCAGCTCGAACAGGCGGTCCTTCTTCGCGTGGCCTCGCATCCCCTGAGTGCCCGCCAGCACCGTGTAGTCGTAGGACATCGCCACGCAGCGCATCCCCGCGACGTCCCCGACTCCCGCCACCAGACCGTCGGCGGGAGTGAGCTCGATCAGCTCCTCGCGTGGGCGACGACGCTCCTGGGCGGCGAACACCAGCGGGCGGTACTCCACGAACGTGCCCGGATCCAGCAGTTCGTTGAGGTTCTCGCGGGTCGTGCGCCGCCCCTGCTCGTGGCGTTTGGCGATCGCCTCCGCACGCGCCGCGTCCAACCCGAGCGCGTGACGCTCGCGCACCGCCCGCACATCCGCGCGCTCGTTGCCGGCTTGCGGTTCAGCGGCGCCGGCGCTCTCGGACCGTGCTCCTTCGTCTGATGCAGGCGATGGCGTCATCGCGAGATCATCGCCGATGGAACACTGCGCCGGTTGGACGTAGGTGTTGCTCGGGCATCCCGGCGGGTGCGTCTGGTCGTAGCATGCAGGCGATGTCAGCCCCGCAGAGCGAATCGGCCGCCGAGCGGCGCGAGATCCTCAAGGAGGTCTATGCGCAGACGCAGCAGTGCGTGCGCTGCTCCGAATTGGCCGCGACACGCAAGACGGTCGTCTTCGGCGCCGGCAACGCCGACGCCGAGCTGATGTTCGTGGGGGAGGCCCCCGGCGCCAGCGAGGACGAGCAGGGCATCCCGTTCGTCGGCCGCGCAGGCAAGCTGCTGGAGACGCTGCTCGAGGAGATCGGGATGGCGCGCTCGGAGGTGTTCATCGCGAACGTCCTCAAGTGCAGGCCCCCCGCCAACCGCGATCCACGACCGGAGGAGATCGCGAATTGCAACGAGTACCTCTACCGCCAGGTCGAGCTGATCCAGCCGACGGTGATCTGCACGCTCGGCAACTTCTCTACGAAGCTCCTGCGCGATGATCCGACCGGGATCACACGCCTGCACGGACAGCCGCAGGTCCTGACGCTCGGCCGGCGCGCCGTGCGGCTGTACCCGATCTTCCATCCCGCCGCCGCGCTGTACACGCCGCGGATGCTCGAGACCCTGCGCGAGGACTTCGCACGGCTGCCCGAGCTACTGGCGCAAGGGGCGCCCGAGCAACCGGATTGGACCGACCCTCCCGAGGTCGACCCGCGCGACCTCGCCGACGCACAGACCGACATCGATGGTCCCGATCGCGCAGGAGCGAGCGCGCCCGTCCCCGACGAGGCCGATCAACTGGGACTGTTCTGATCCCCACCCGGCCGGTGCCGCCGACAAAATTTCCGCAAATTGCGCACGGATGGTCCCCTTCTACGGCCTGCGTGGGATGGCTCAGGGCCCCGCGAATTCGCCATGAGAACTGCGAATTCGAGCCCACCGGCAGGACAGACGATGAAAATGTCGAAAAATTTGTGCCAGGACCCTAAAGTCGTCCGGTACGCCTGCCGATAACGGTCCTGTCTCCATCCTCAGCAGTATCGACCGGCCCGCGATCCCTCTCCCGCGGGCCGGTCCTCGTTTAAGCGCTTCCGCGGCGCCAACAACTGCGGTGACCGGCGCCAACCGGGCTGGAGGTGGGACTGGCTGTGGGTCACCCCCCAAAACAGAGCCCAGCTTCGCGACGTTTCCTGTCAGAGTTTCGTCGTGGCCGTCCGCATCATCGAGACCGCAGACCCGCGCGAGACCGAAGCTCTCGGCGCCGAGCTGGCCGCTGGTCTGAGCACGGGTGACGTGGTGCTCGTCCACGGCGATCTCGGCGCCGGCAAGACGACGTTCGTGCGCGGCGCCGCGCGGGCGCTCGGCATCTGCGATCCCGTCACGAGCCCCACGTTCAGCATCGGACACCGTTACCGCGGTCCCAGCGTGACCGTGTCGCACCTGGATCTGTATCGCCTGCAGAGTCTGCACCACGAGGACCCGGAGTTGTTGGACGACTATCTCGGCGCCGATCGAATCGCCTTCGTGGAGTGGCCCGAGGTCGGCACGGGGGACCTTCCAGACGCCCGCCTGCACGTGACGCTCGCCCATGCGGGCGGCGATCGCAGGCGCATCGAGGTGCGCGATCTGGCGCCGGCCGCCGCCACGCCATCCGATGCGGAACGGACGCCGAGATGATCGTGCTCGGGTTCGACACCTCCACGCCCGCGACCGCGATCGGGCTGCGCCTCGCCGACGGCACCAGCATGCAGGCGCGCGACGACCCCGGCGATGGTGAGCGTCCCGGACACGCCACCCGCCTGCTGCCCCTCGCCGCGAGCCTGCTCGCGCAGGCCGGCCTGCGCTTCGCCGACGTGGACCGGATCGCGGTGGGCGTCGGCCCCGGGACGTTCACCGGGCTGCGCATCGGCGCCGCCAGCGCTCGCGGACTGTCCCAGGCGCTGGACGCCGAGCTCATCGGCGTCTCGAGCCTGCAGGCGCTCGCATTCGCCGCGGCGAACAGTCGCAAGGCCGGGGGTATGGGCGTCGTCGTCGTGCTGGCGCTGATCGATGCCCGCCGCGGCGAGGCGTTCGCAGCCGCCTACGCCCCCGCCGAGGAGCCGCTCGCCGGTCGCGAGCCGACCCCGCCGCGCGAGCTGACCTCGCCACGCGCGCTCGCACCCACGAAGTTTGCTGAGATCCCCGACGAGGTGGTGGCGAACGGCGATGACGTCATAGATTGGGTCGCGGTGGGCAACGGCGCCGTGCTCTATCGCGATGCCCTCGCCTCGCTCGCGGTCCGGGTGCCCGCAGCCGATTCGCCGCTACACCGGGTGAGCGGCGAGGCGATCTGCGCGCTGGCGGTCTCCGGCGTAGCGCAGGCGCTCGACATGGTCCTGCCGGACTACCGTCGCCGGCCCGACGCGGAGCTGGCGCTCGAACACGCCGCGGCCGCGGGAGCGCGCAGATGAGCTCCTCCTGGGTGGCCGAGCCAGGAATCGACTCCCCGCGCCACATCGAGATCAGACGGCTGCTGTATCCCGACCTGCCGCAGGTAATTGCGATCGAGCGCCGCGTGTTCCCCACGCCCTGGTCGCTGGCGATGTTCGTGCTGGAGCTCTCCAAGCAGTCGGGCATCTGTCTGGCCGCCACGACGCTCCCCGGCACCCCCGGCGGGCGGCGGCTGATCGGTTACCTGATCTGCTCGCGCTATGAGACCGTCTGGCACATCATGAACATCGCCGTCGACGCCGAGCATCAGGGTCAGGGCGTCGCCTCGGCGCTGCTCGCCGAGCTGTATCAGCGCGTCGATGACGAGACCGCCCGCTACACGCTGGAGGTGCGCCGCTCCAACCGCCTGGCGATCGGGCTGTATGAACGCGAGGGCTTTCGCGCGGCCGGACTGCGCCGCCACTATTACCAGGACAACGGCGAGGACGCGCTCGTGATGTGGCGTACACCCGCGACGCTTGCAGGCCATCTCGACGACGTGCCCAACCCGGGCCCGGTGTGAACGCGTGAGCGGTCCCAACGCCGGGCCGATACTGGCTCTGGAGAGCAGTTGTGATGACACCTGTGCGGCGGTCCTCGACGCGCAGGGGCATCGCGCGCTCTCGAATGTGATCTCCTCGCAAGGCGTGCACGACCGCTATGGCGGCGTCGTGCCCGAGATCGCTTCCCGCCACCACCTGGAGCTCGTGAACCTCGTCGTGCAACAGGCACTCGCGCAGGCCGGCGTGACCCTCGATGACATCGGTCTGATCGCCGCCACGCAGGGTCCAGGACTGGTCGGCGCGCTGCTGGTGGGGTTCTCCACGGCCAAGGCGCTGGCGGCCGGACGAGAGCTCCCGTTCGCGCCGGTCGACCACCTGCAAGGGCATGTCGCGGCCAACTTCATCGTCCCCTCACCGCAGGCGGACACTGCCACAGACGGATCGCAGCCCTCGCCGGAGGAAGCGTTCGAGCCGCCGTTTGTGTGCCTGATCGCCAGCGGCGGTCACACGCTGCTAACCCACGTGACCGAGCACGACGGCTACCGAGTGCTCGGCCGCACGCTGGACGATGCCGCCGGGGAGGCCTTCGACAAGGGGGCGCGCATGCTCGGGCTGGGCTACCCCGGTGGCGCCGCGCTCGAGCGGCTCGCCGATGGGGGAGACCCGCACGCCTACTCGTTCCCCGGCTCGGCCGCCGAGCGCGCGCGGGGTGGCAAGGGGACGGGCAGGCAGGCGTTCGAGCAGAGCCTCGACTTCTCCTTCGCGGGGCTGAAGACCGCGCTGCTGTATCGGCTGCGCGACATGTCCGCGGCCGAGATCGACGCGCGCGCGCCCGATCTCGCGGCCTCCTACCAGGCGGCGATCGTCGACAACTTGATCGAGCGCGCCGAACGGGGCCTGCAGGAGACCGGGCTGGATCGCCTGACGATCGGCGGCGGCGTGGCCGCCAACGGCGAGCTGCGCCGGCGGCTGGGTGCGCTCGGGGTGAGCGTGCACGTCCCTGAGCGCGCGCTGTGCACGGACAACGCCGCGATGATCGCCTCCGCCGCACGCTACGTACAGCCGATCCCATACCCGGACTACCTCGGCCTCGACGCCTACGCGACCGGGGAACGTCCGCTGTGAGCGCCGGGGTCCGTTCCGGGCGCCGCAGGGCGGTGATCACGGTGTACTCCACACCGGACTGTCACCTATGCGTCGATGCGCTCGCCGAGCTGCGCGCGTTGGAAGCCGAGCTCGAGTTCGAGCTGCGCGAGCGCGACATCACCCACGACGAGGCGCTGCACCGCGCCTATTTCGAGCGGATTCCCGTCGTCACCCTCGACGGCGAGGAGCTGTTCGACTACCTCGTCGATGAGCAGATCTTGCGCGAGCGTCTAGAGTCACGAACATGAGCTATCACGAGCCCGCCACGACGACGGCGCCCGGAGCCGAGCGCAACGGCGCGATCGCCGCCGAGCGGCTGTCGCTGGGGGTGGCGGCGCGGCTCTCTCGTTACCTGCAGGTGCTGACGCAGGCCAAGAAGATGGGCAAGGAGACGATCTCCTCGCAGGAGCTCTCCGACTACACCCACGTCAACTCCACCCAGATACGCCGCGACCTCTCCGGGTTCGGGAAGTTCGGCAAGCGCGGCGTCGGCTACAACGTCGAGGCGCTCGTCTCGCAGATTCGCAAGATCCTGCGCACCGCCGGCCAGCACAACATCGCGCTGCTCGGCGCCGGGCACCTCGGCAAAGCGATCGCCTCCTCGGACATCTTCGCCGACCATGGCTTTCGCGTGGTCGCGATCTTCGACGTGGACTCCGCGAAGGTCGGCACGAGCGTCGGCAGCCAGGCCGTGCGCCACATCGACGAGCTGCGCCAGGTGGTCGAAGACGAGGACATCGTCGTCGGCGTCCTCGCGGTGCCGACAGGCGCCGCTCAACAGCTCGCCGACGAGCTGGTCGACGCCGGCGTGAAGATCATCTTCAACTACTCCGAGTCGCTGCTGGCCGTCCCCCCCGACGTGACCGTCCACACGTCGAGCCCCGCCGTCGATCTGCTCTACGCGCTGTACTTCTACCTGACCTGAGGCCACGGTTTCTGGCGCAGGCGCATCGGCATCGTCGTCAACCGGACACCCAACGCCCCGACCGCAGATTCGCATCCAGAACGCCCAAGCCATGACCAGCCTGGACCTAGACAGAGTGGCCGAGACGTTTGCGCAGGCCCCAGATCTGACGGTCGGCGTGGAGGAGGAGTTCTCGATCCTCGACCCGCACACGCTCGACCTGGCGCAGCGCTTCGAAGCGCTGCGCACCCTCGCGCAGAGCGATCCGATCCTGCACGAGCACATCACCGGCGAGCTGATCTCCTCGGAGATCGAGATCATCTCCGGCGTCGGCGGTGACGTCCACGACGCGCTCGCGCGCCAACGCGACCGCCGCGGGCGCCTGTTCACGCTCGCGCGCGAGCAGGGCGCGGCGCTCGGCGCGACCGGCACGCATCCCTGGGCGGACTATCGCGAGCAGCCGATCATCGACACCGAGCACTACCGTCGCGTCGAGGAGGGGTTGAAATACGTGGCTTGGCGCAACAACACGTTCAGCCTGCACGTGCACCTGGGCGTACGCGACATCGACCGTGCCGTGCGCGCCTGCGATCGCCTGCGCCCGGTGCTACCGCTGCTGCTGGCGATCTCCGCCAACTCTCCCTACCTGGACGGGCGCGACACGGGCCTGCACTCGGCGCGCACGCAGAGCTTCACCAAGAGCTTCCCGCGCTGCGGCGTGCCCGATGCCTTCGGCGGCTGGGACGCCTACCGCGAGTACATCCAATTTCTGTGCGACACCCGTTCGATCGTCGAGTTCACACAGGTGTGGTGGTCGGTCAGACCGCACTTCAGCTTCGGCACGGTCGAGGTCCGCATCTGCGACGCGCAGGCCACGGCACAGGAGTCAGACGCGCTCGCCACGCTGATGGTCGCGTGCATCGCCCAGGCGGTGCGCGATGTGGACGAGGGCGCTCCTTGCCCCGACCTGCCGCCGCGCTTGATCGAGGAGAACATGTGGCGGGCGATCCGCTACGGGCTCGACGGACAGCTGATCGACCTGGAGCGTGGCGAGGAGTACCCCGCCCGCGCGGCGATCGAGCGACTCCTTGCATGGACGGCGCCGGTGCGCGCCGAGCTGGGAGTCGAGCCCGCCTTTCCGGAGCGCAACGGAGCCCAGCGCCAGCGGCGCATGATCGAAGCGGGCGCCACGCGCGAGGAGGTGTTCGCGGCCTCGGTCGCGGAGACGAGAACTACCTACCCACAGGAGGTGACGGTGTGAGCACCGACCCAGTTCAACCAGCAAGCGAGCCCGGCGCTGGCGAGGCGGCCGGTCAGCCCAGCGAGGAGGAGCTGCGCGCAGCCTATGAAGCAGAGATCAGCCGCCTCACGAGCACGGACATGATCCTGCAGGCGGTCGTCTCGTTGCTGAACGTCGGCGGGCATCGGCTCGGGTTCACCGCGGAGGGCGGTGCGAGCGCGGGCGAGACCTCGCGCGACCTGGAGCAGGTGCGCGACGCGATCGACGGCGTACGCGCGCTGATGCCGATCCTCGAGCGCCGCGAGCCCGAGAATCTCCGTCCTCTGCGCGACGCCCTGTCCCAGCTACAGATGGCCTACGCACGCGAGGCGGGGGCCGGCACGTCACAGGCCGATCCTCCCGAGGAGGCTGACCGAACCAACACACCGGCTGCTCCCGCCGCCAAGCCGACCGCGCCCGCGGATCAGGGCAAGCCGGCGGATGGGCCCGGCCCGGCCCAGTCGAGCGGCAGGCTGTGGGTGCCGGGACGCTGAGCCGATCTCCCGCCATGCCGGCACGTTCGGGGAGCGTCGGTGCACAGGCCGAGGCCGGGGTGAGGCCCACGGGTTCTGCCTGTAGCCATCGGCCATACGACAGGCCGTTCCGCAGGCGAGCACGATAGACTGCCCGCGCGTTTACGCCCGACGGCGTGCTTGTCATATATGACGGGCGCGTGTTCGGGCGAGAAATGTGCGCGCGATCCTCGCGCGGCACGCCAAACAGACCGCGGAGGATTAACCGTTGAGCAGCTTTCTGACGAACCATGGGGTCGTCGTCGCCCTCCTATGCGCCGCCTGTGCCGTGATCTACGGCCTGGTGACCACGCGATCCCTGCTCGCGCTCTCGCCGGGCAACGAGAAGATGCAGGGCATCTCGCTGGCCGTCCAACAGGGCGCCCGCGCCTACCTTAACCGCCAGTACACGACGATCGCGCTCGTCGGGGTGGTGCTGTTCGTCGCGCTGATCTTCATCCAGAACATCGCCGTCGCCTGCGGCTTCGCGATCGGCGGCATCCTCTCGGGCTCGACCGGATACATCGGCATGAACGTGTCCGTGCGCTCCAACGCGCGCGTCGCCGAGGCCGCTCGCGGCGGCGTCTCGCCCGCGTTGAGCGTCGCCTTCCGCGGCGGCGCGATCACCGGGCTGCTGGTAGTCGGGCTGGCGCTGATCGGCGTCGCCGGCTACTACGGAGCGCTGACGTCGTTCTTCAACGACAGCCCCAAGACCGCGGTCGACGCGCTGATCGGGCTCGGCTTCGGCGGCTCGCTGATCTCGGTGTTCGCCAGGCTCGGCGGCGGCATCTTCACCAAGGCCGCCGACGTCGGCGCCGATCTCGTCGGCAAGGTCGAGGCGGGCATCCCCGAGGACGATCCCCGTAACCCAGCGACGATCGCCGACAACGTCGGCGACAACGTCGGCGACTGCGCTGGCATGGCGGCCGACCTGTTCGAGACCTACGCGGTCACCGCGATCGCCGTGATGCTGCTCGGCGTGCTCACCTTCCACGAGTCCACGCGCGTCGTGCTCTACCCGCTGGTGATCGGCGGTGTCGCGATCATCGCCTCGATCATCGGCACGTTCGCCGTGCGCACGAAAACCGACAACGTCGAGCGCGCGCTGCTGCAGGGACTGATCGTCTCGGGCGTGATCGCGGCCGCGGCGTTCGCGCCGATCACCTACTGGCTGATGCGCGACACGACGTTCAGGGTCGTGGGCAACCTCGTGAACACGCCCAGCTGGACACACCTCTACCTGTGCTCGCTGATCGGGATCGCCGTCACGGCGCTCCTGTTCGGACTGACCGAATATTACACTTCGACCCGCTTCTCGCCGGTGCAGAAGACGGCGAAGGCGTCGATCACGGGCCACGCCACGAACATCATCCAGGGCTTCGCCTCAGGGCTGCAGGCCACGGCGTTGCCGGCGATCGTGATCGTGCTCGGCATCCTCGGCTCGTGGAAGCTCGCGGGCGGCGGCGTCACCGGCATCTACGGCATCGGCGTCGCCGCGGTCGGGCTGTTGTCGCTGACCGGGCTGATCGTCGCGCTGGACGCGTTCGGGCCGATCACCGACAACGCCGGCGGCATCGCCGAGATGGCGGACCTGCCCGAGGACGTGCGCAAGGTCACCGATCGCCTCGACGCGGTCGGCAACACGACCAAGGCGGTGACCAAGGGTTACGCGATCGGCTCCGCCGTGCTCGCCGCGATCGTGCTGTTCGCGGGCTTTGAGAAAGAACTCGAGTTCAAGGCCGGGCATTTGATCTCGTTCGGCATCAACGAGCCCCCGGTGCTGATCGGGCTGCTGCTCGGGGGCCTGATGGTGTGCCTGTTCGCCTCGCTCTCGATCGAGGCCGTCGGTCGTGCCGGCGGCGCCGTGGTCGAGGAGGTGCGCCGCCAGTTCCGCGAGCACCCTGGGATCATGGACTACTCCGAAGAGCCCGACTACGCGGCCTGCGTGGACATCGTCACGAAGACGGCTCAGCGCGAGATGATCCTGCCCTCGTTGCTGCCGATCCTGCTGACGCTGATCGTCGGGCTGATCGACGAGCAGGCGCTCGGCGGCCTCTTGATCGGCGTGATCGTCGTCGGCTACTTCTTCGCCGTGATGATGACCTCCGGCGGCGGTGCCTGGGACAACGCCAAGAAGCTGATCGAGGACGGCGCCTTCGGCGGCAAGGGCTCGGAAGCCCACGCCGCCTCCGTCACCGGCGACACGGTCGGCGACCCCTTCAAGGACACCGCCGGGCCCGCGATCAACCCGATGATCAAGGTCGCGAACATCGTGGCGATCCTGATCATCCCGCTGATCACCTGAGAATCCGAGACCTGGTCCTCGCAAGAGCCTAAGCTCAGCGAAGAGATGACAGGTCGACAGGCTCACCGCGCGGGCACGCTGGTCCTATCCATGCTCATGGGCGCGATCGGCGTGGCGCTGATCGTGCAGGCCGTGAGCGGGCACGGGGGCATCGTCTCGCCGCGCTTGCTGCTCGGCGTGCTGTTCATCGCCGCCGGCGGGGGACGGATGTATGTGGAGTCACGGAGGAACCGGGGAGCATGAGCCAGCCGGAGGACTCTCGGTCCGCGGGCGCAGACGACGACTCGGCCTTGGAGCAGGCGGCCGCGGAGGTCGAGCAGGGCGTGGCGGAGGTCGAGCGCGCGAGCGCAGAGCTGGCGGCGCGCTCGCGCGTGATCGTCAAACGCAGCATCGGCTCGCCGCGGCTGTTCGCGATCGTCTACACCTCGCTGGCCAGCGCGATCTACTTCTCGCTCGGCGCGATCGCCGGTCACGCGCTCGGCCTGACCCCGCTCGTGTTCCTGCTCGCGGCGCTGTTCTTCGCGCTCACCGCGCTCACCTACGTCGAGGGCGCTTCCCTGCACCAGGATCGCGGCGGGGCGACCGTGTTCGCGCGCTATGCCTTCAATGAGCTCGTCAGCTTCATCGCCGGCTGGGCGGTGCTGCTGGACTACATCATTCTGATCGCCGTCACGACCTATTCGGCGACCCAGTACCTGCGCGTGTTCTGGCATCCGCTGGGCAACCGCGACGAGGCGCTGCTGCTCTCGCTCGCGTTCATCGCGTGGGTCGTGCTCGCCAACATCCGCGGCTTCGGCGGTCGCCGCGCGCGGCGGATCGGGATGCTCGTGATCGGCGACCTGGCGTTGCAGCTGCTGATCGTCGTGCTGGGGTTGGTGCTGTTCTTCGACCCGCACACGCTGCTCTCCTCGATCCACCTCGGCAGCGCGCCGACGTGGTCGAGCTTCGTGTTCGCATTGACGATCGCCGCGATCGCGTTCACCAGCCTGGAGTCGGCCGCCGGGCTGGCGGGAGAGGTGAAGATCAGCCGTGCGGGTCTGCGCCAGATGGTCGCCAGCGGCACCGCGACGGTCGTGGTCGGGTACGTGGGAATAGCGGTCGTGGCGATCGCGGCGCTGCCCGTGCACAATGGCCACACCGCCCTGGCCGGGCGTTATCTGAACGATCCGGTGATCGGCATCGTCACGCAGATGCACCCGCACTGGCTCGCGCAGAGCCTGCGCTATCTCGTCGGGGCGCTGGCGACGCTGACGCTCGTTGCGGCCGCCAACTCGGCGATGCTGGGGCTCTCGCGCCTGGCCTACTCCCTGTCGACCAACCGCCAGATCCCCAGCGGTCTGGGACGGCTGCATCCGCAACGCTCGACTCCCTATGTGCTGATCATCCTCGCCGGGGTGATCGCGGCGGGGCTGGCCGCCTCGCAGAACCTCGACTTCCTCGTCGGGCTGTATGCGTTTGGAGCAATGCTCGCGTTCACGATCGCGCACCTGTCGATCTGCAAGCTGCGCTACTCCGAGCCCGATCGCGACCGCCCCTACAAGGTTCCGCTGTCGATCAGGGTGAAGGGCGGCGAGCTGCCGCTGCCGGCGGCGTTCGGCGCGCTCGTCTCCGGGGCCGGGTGGCTGGCCGTGATGTTCGTGCACGAACCCGCTCGCTACGTCGGCCTGGGCTGGATGGCGATGGGGATCGCGCTGTACGTCGTCTACCGCCGCGCGGATGAGACCTCGCTGCTGCGAAGGGTCACCGTCTCGCCGCAGATGCTGCGCTCAGAGCCACCCCCCGAACAGGATTATGGCTCGATCCTCGTGCCGCTGCTCGGCACCGCGCTGGACGAGGACATCGTGCAGACCGCCGCGCTGCTCGTCTCAAGCGAACAGACCGACGAGGCCGCGATCGACACCGCCACGATCGAGGCCGTGTGGATGTTCGTGATCCCGATGTCGCTGCCGCTGGAGGCGCGCTTGCCCGAAGCCCAGGTCAAGCACGCGCGCCAGGCGCTCGCGCGCGCGAAGGTCGTGGGAGAGGAGTACGCGGGCGTGCAGGTCGCCACCGCCACCGTCAGGACGCGGCGCGCTGGGTATGCGATCGTCGAGGAGGCTCGGCGGCGCGGCGTGGAGGCGATCGTGCTCGCCGCCGAGGAGCCCTCGCGCATCCGCGGTGGCGCGCGCCTGGGGGGCCGCGGCGGCCCGCTGGAGGACTTCGTGGGGGACGTCACCAAGTACGTCATCGCCAAGGCCGGCTGTCGCGTGATCGTGACCGCGCCCGCGGCCAGGGACGAGGCTGAGCAGCGCGCGGAGAAGCTCGCCGCCGCGAGCTCATAGCCGACACTGCGCATCGTCTAATCTCACCGCCATGTTCGTAATGATCGTGGGCGCCGGCCGCGTAGGCTCGGCCGTCGCCAAGTCCGCGCTGGCCGCCGGGCATGAAGTGTCGGTGCTCGACGAGGATCCGCTCTCGCACGAGCGCCTGGACGCCGGTCAGGGCCGCAGCTGGGAGGACGCCGAAGGCCAGTTCACGGTCGGCACGGCGCTAGAGACGGATGCGCTGATCGGAGCCGGGATCGAACGCGCGGACGTGTTCATCGCCTCGACCGACGGCGATAACACCAACCTGATCATCGCCCAGATCGCGCAGAAGCGCTTCGGTGTCGAGAAGGTGATCGTGCGGGTGATGGACCCGGCGCGCGCCAACTGGTACGGCGAACAGGGCCTGGACACGATCTCCCCGACCAAGCACGCGATCGAGATGTTCGAGCGCGCCCTCGCGCCAGAGCCGGCCTGAGAGTACGAACGTGTACGCGATCGTCGTCGGAGCCGGCAAGGTCGGCCGCAATCTTGCCCGCGAGCTGATCGTCAAGGGTCACGAGGTCACGCTGATCGAGTCCTCGCGCCCACGCTACCTGGCGATCGAGGAGGAGTTCGAGCACGCCGCCCAGTACGGCGACGCGACCGAGCTGTGGGTGCTCGAGCGCGCCGGCATCCAGCGCGCCGACCTCGTGATCGCCGTCACCGGCGACGACGAGGACAACATGCTCGTCTGCCAGGTCGCCAAGGAGAAGTATCTGTGCGACCGCATCATCGCCCGCGTCAACAACCCTCGCAACCACGACCATTTCCGCCTACTGGGGATCCAACCCGCGGTGTCCGCGACCGACCTGATCCTGCGGCTGATCGAGCACGAGGTGCCCCGCTACGGCCTTGTGCACCTGCTGGCGTTGGAAGAGGAGCGCCTGGAGATCATCGAGCTGGAGGTCAGCTCCGACGCGCCCGTCCTGGGTCAGCGCGTCTCAGACATCGAGCTGCCCGAGGGCAGCCTGATCATCTCCGTGCTGCGCGGCGGATCCGGCTTCGTGCCCAAGCCCGACACCGTCATCGAAGACGGCGACGAGGTGCTGCTCGTGCTCGACCCGGGTTTGGAGCAGGCGATCACCGCCTACTTCGCGCCGGACGGATCGCCCGCGCAGGCGTAGAGTCCACCACTGCGAGATCAGAGGTCGGCGTCGCAGGGCCGGTCGCTATCCTGCAGATGTCACATTGCGGGGTCATCTAGCGGCAGGATGCGTGCCTCTGGAGCACGTCACGATGGTTCGAATCCATCCCCCGCAGTTCGTGGTGCGACATCGACCGGCACCCATAGGTCGCGGCTACGCCACAGCCTGCGTGGCCCAGTCCCGATACAGCTCGTAGTAGCGACCGCCGGCTGCGATCAACTCGTCGTGCGTCCCCTGCTCGACGATGCGGCCGTGTTCGAGCACGACGATGCGCCCGGCCTGGCGAATGGTTGACAACCGATGCGCGATCACGATCGCGGTGCGACCGGCGAGCAGGCGCCGCAGGCCGGCCTCGATGCGGCCCTCGGTGTGCAGGTCGACGTTGGAGGTGGCCTCGTCGAGCATGAGGATGCGGGGGTCGGCGACGAGGGCGCGCGCGAACGCGAGCAGCTGACGCTGACCGGAGGAGAGCTGCGCGCCGCGCTCACCGACCTCGGTGTCGTAGCCGTGGGAGAGCTCTGCGATGAACTCCTCCGCGCCGACTGCCGCCGCGGCCTCGCGGACGTGATCTTCGCTAGCGTCGGGTCTGCCGAAGGCGATGTTCTCGCGGACGGTGCCGGAGAACAGGAACGCCTCCTGCGGCACGATTCCCATCTGCGAGCGCAGCGAGTCGCTGGAGACCTCGCGCAGATCGTGTCCGTCGATGAGGATGCGCCCGGACGTGGGGTCGTAGAAGCGCGCGACGAGCTTGGCCATCGTGGACTTGCCCGCTCCGGTCGCGCCCACGAGCGCGACCGTCTGCCCGGGCGGGATCGTCAGGTCGATGTGCTCGAGCGCCTTCACTTCCTCGGGCTCTTCGCCGGAGGGTTGTTCGTCTGGGTTCTCTGCGCCGGCTCCGCTCCTGGAACGCTTGCGGGGGTTGTATGCGAACGAGACGTCCTCGAACCGGACTTCGCCGCGGATACGATCCAGGCGCGTGGCCCCCTCCCGGTCGGTCAGGTCCGGCGTTACGTCGAGCAACTGGAAGATCTTCTCCAGGGCGGCCATCCCGGACTGGTAGGTGGTGTAGAGCTGGGAGAGCTGCTGTATCGGTTCGAACAGGTATGACAGTGTGCCCACGAATGCGACGACGGTGCCCGCAGTGATATGGCCTTCCAGCGCCTGATAGCCGCCGTATAGGACGATCACCGCGAGCGCGATGCCGGAGAGCATTTCCACCGTCGGGAAGTAGGCGGCGTTGAGCCGCACCGTGACCATGTTCGCGTCGCAGTTGTCGACGTTGAGCTCGGCGAAGCGCGCCTCGTGGCGAGGCTCCTGGCCGAAGCTGCGCACTACGCGGATCCCGGAGAGGGTCTCCTGCAGGTAGGCGGTGATCGAGCCGATCGTCTCTCGCGTGCGCCGGAACGCGCCGGCCGAGACGAGTCGGAACCAGATCGAGCCGGCGAGCACGAACGGGACGACGCAGAACGTCAGCAGGGCGAGCTTCACGTCGAGGTACAGCAGCACCGCGACCGCACCGACGAGCGTGAGACCGGCCTGGAACAGCGTCACCACCGAGTCCGTCACGAGGCTTTCCAGCGCCTCGACGTCGTTGGTCATGCGCGAGATCAGCACTCCGGCCGGGCGGCTCTCATAAAAGCCGATCGGCTGGTGCTGCAAGTGGGTGAAGATGCGGATGCGCAGGTCCGCGAGCGCGCGCTGGCCGACCCAGCCCACGAGATAGGTCTGCACGTAGGTCATCGCCCACACCAGCAGCGCCGATGCCAGGAATGCGATCACGACCAGTACGAGCGTGCGGGTGTCGTGATGGTCGATGCCATCGTCGATCGCGATCCTGGCCAGCAGCGGGGGCGCCAGCGCGGCGGCCGTGCCGAGCACGAGCGCGGTCAGCATCGCGCTCACGCGCAGGCGATAGGGCCCCAACAACCTCAGCAGGCCGCGCAGGTTGCGCCCGCGCGTGCCTTTCGTGGCGCGCTCCCCCGCCCACTGCGAGCGCATGGGGCCGCCGCCCACCATCCGTGCGCCGCCATGCGCGCTCATATCCCACTGACCTCCCGTTCGCGCGGCAACTCTCTGGTGAGGAAAACCTGATCGGGCAGACCCTTCTCGACGATTTCGCGATACAGCTCGGAGGCCTGCAGCAGATGCTCGTGATCGCCGTGGGCGACGATGTGGCCGTGGTCGAGCACGACGATCTCATCCGCCAGCGCGATCGTGGAGAGACGGTGGGCGATGATGAACGTGGTCCGTCCGGCCATCGCCTCGTCCAGCGCGAGCTTGATCGAGCGCTCGGTAGAGGCGTCGACCGAGGAGGTGGCATCGTCGAGGATCAACACGCGCGGGTCGGCGAGCAGCGCGCGGGCGATCGCCAGGCGCTGGCGCTGACCGCCGGAGAGGGTCAGGCCGCGCTCGCCCACGCGGGTGTCATAGCCGTCGGGCAGGCGCTCGATGAACTCGTGGGCCTGGGCACGACGGGCAGCCGCCTCGATCGCCTCGGGTGGGGCGTCGGGATGGGCGTAGGCGATGTTCTCGGCGACGGTCTGTGAGAACAGGAACGGGTCGTCGCTGACGACCGCGACGGCCTGGCGCAGCGAGCGCAGGTCGACCTCGCGTACGTCGGCGCCGTCGAGCAGCACGCGCCCCGAGCTCACGTCGTACAGCCGCGAGATCAGCGAGACGAGGCTGGTCTTGCCCGCGCCGGTGCCGCCCACGAGCGCGACCGTGCACCCGGCGGGCACGTCCAGGTCGATGTCGCTCAGCACCGCTCGCGCGGTGTGCGCCGGCGAATCGCCGTTCGGTGAGCGGGTCGCGGAGTAGGCCGCGCCGAACTCGTCGGAGTCGTCGTAGCGCAGCGTGACGCCCTGAAGTTGCACGTGTCCGTTGCCTTCAGGCAGCGGTGGGGCGCCGGGCGGTCCGGTCAGGCGCGGGGCGCGGTCGAGGACCTGAAACAGGCGTGCGCCCGAGGCGGTGGCGCGTTGGGCGAGGTTGAGGATCACGCCGAGCGTGCGCATCGGGGCGATGAGCATGTTCAGGTACAGGTAGAACGCGGTGAACTGCCCGAGGGTGAGGCTGGCGTGGATCACGGCGTTGCCCCCGATCAGCAGCACGGCGGCGAGGCCGAGCTGGGGCAGGAAACCGATCATCGGGTTGTACTTCGCTTCCAGGCGGGTGGCGACCATCGCCTGGTGAAACACGCGCCCGACGCTGTGCTGAAAGCGCTGCAGCTGGCGTGGCTCGCGGGCGAAGGCCTTGACTACGCGCACACCGGAGATGTTCTCCTCGGCGTCCGCGGTCAGCTCGGCGATGCGTTGTTGTGTCTCTTGGATCGCCGGACGCGCGCGGCGACCGTAGCGGTAGGAGATGAGCACCACGAACGGCACGGGCGCGAGCGAGATCAGGCCCAGCCGCGGTTCGGTCGCGATCATCACGATTCCTGCGAGCAGGATCGTGAGGATCGACTGCAGGATGAACACGAGCCCGTAGCCGAGGAAGAAGCGCACGGCCTGCAGGTCGACGGTTCCGCGCGACATCAGCTGGCCCGTCTGCTGGCGGTCGAAGAAGCCGAGCTCGAGCTGTTGCAAATGGCCGTAGAGCATCTCGCGCAGGTCGTATTCAACGCCGAGAGAGAGCCTTCCCGCGACCATCCGCCGCCAGTAGGTCAGGCCCCAGCGCACCAGCACGACGAGCGCGATGGCGCCGGCGATCAGCGTCAGTTCGTGGCGATAGCTCGCTTGCGCGCCGGCTTGGTGGTGTTGGGAGCCGGTGCTGATGATCTGCACCGCGCGGCCCGTCAGGGCGGGCAGCGCGACGGTCATCACCATCGCCAGGCTCGCCAGCACCCACGAGATGATCATGCCGCGCTTGTAAGGGCGCAGAAATCCGAGTAGTCGGTAGAAGGTGGTCATAGTTGTATGGTCAACGATTATTGCAGGGGGCCGGCCGGCCGTCGTGTTCGGCGGAGATCCGAGCGCCGGCCAGTGCTCGTATTACGCTGCGGTCATGTCCTCCCGCCCCTCGCAACCCCCGCGTCCGACCCCCGGAGCGGGACTGTGCGACACGTGCGAGCACCAGGTCGAGGTGCGCAACACGCGTGGGTCGGTGTTCTCGCTGTGCGCTCGCTCGCGCACGGACCCAGCCTATCCGCGTTATCCCCGTCTGCCGGTGTTGGCTTGTCCGGGGTATGAAGCCAAGCAGCATTGAGCCGCTGCAAGCCGCGCGTCACCCGGCGGCGGCTGCCACGGGCTCGGGCTCCTGTGTCGCGGGCAGCTCTCCGGCTGAGACGAAGTCGCGGGTGCGCACGAGCACGAATCCCAACACGGCTCCCACGAGCGCGACCATCGCGGCGATGGCCGCAATCGTCGTGAACGCCCCGGTGAACCCCACGCGGTAGGAGTGATCCAGGGCCGTGCGCGCGGCAGGGGAGAGAGAGTTGGCGATATGGGTGACTTCGCCGGACTCCAGCAGCGTGCCGAGCTGGCCGTGGGCGGTGCTCACGATCTCGCGCGCATGTCCGCTGGCGATGAGCGCGGCCGTGGTGCCGTGGGTCACGCTGTGCTGGAATACGGCGCCCAGTCCGGCGATCCCGGTGGCGATGCCCACCTGGCGGAAGGTCGAGTTGATGCCCGAGGCCATCCCGCTGTGCTCGACTGGCACCACCCCGACCGCGGTGGAGGCCAGCGGTGGGTTGACCAGGCCCACGCCCGTGCCGCACAGCACAAAGCCGGGAATCAGCACGGTCCAGGTCGAGGCGGCGTCGACGACGGTCATCGTCAGTAGGCCGATCCCGATTAGCAAGAGGCCCGAGCCGAGCAGCAGGCGCACGGGAACGCGCACGCTCAGCCGGCCGGCGATGGGCGCCACGATGAACGACAGCAACGTTGATGGCAGAAACCGCAGTCCCGCCTGCAGCGGGGTGTAGCCGAGCACGTCCTGGAGGTAGAGCGTCAGGTACAGGAACATGGCGAAGAACGAGCCCGAGAGACAGAACGCGACGATGCTCGCTCCGCTGAAGGCTGGGCGGCGAAACAGCGACAGGTCGAGCATCGGCTGGGATTGACGGAGCTCGACGACGATGAACAGCATCATCAGGACGGCCGCGCCGATCAGAAAGGAGACGATCTCTGTTGATCCCCAACCCTTTTCGTTGCCCTGCACGAGGGCGTACACGAGTAGGAACAATGATCCGGAGAAAGTCACTAGGCCCGGCCAATCCACGCCGGTGGCGTTCGGGTCGCGCGAGTCTTCCACGCGCGTGAGTGCGATGAATACCGCGATCACGCCGATCGGCACGTTTACGAAGAAGATCCATTCCCAGCCGATGCCCGAGGTGATGAGCCCGCCGAGCACCGGTCCGATCGCCACAGCGCCACCTGTCACCGCGCCGAACACGCCGAAGGCCGTCCCCCGCTCTTTGCCATGGAATGCCTGGGCGAGCAGCGCGAGGGCCGTGGCGAACATCATCGCCCCGCCGGTGCCCTGTACCGCTCGCGCGAGATTCAGCATCAGCGGCGTGGTGGACAGGCCGCATACGGCCGAGGAGACGGTGAACACCACCAGGCCCACGACGAACACGCGCCGGCGTCCGATCAGATCCGCCACCGAGCCGGAGGTCAGCAGAAATGCCGCGAGGGTCAGCGCGTAGGCGTTGACGACCCACTGCAGGTCTGAGAAGGAGGAGTGCAGCGAGCGCTGGATATCGGGCAGCGCGACGTTCACAACGGTGATGTCGAGCAGCAGCATGAAGATCGCCACCGAGACCGCGATCAAGGTCCACCACTTGCGCTCCATCCTCGCTGACCACGCTCCTCACGCTCGCTTGGTGCAGTCCTCGCCCCGCACTATATGAAGGTGGTCCTGTGTCGCCGTGCCGCATCCGTGCCGCGCCGGTCACAGACGGGGAGCGCGTCAGCTCCCCCGGAGATGACGGGCAAGAAAGGGAACGACCTGCTCCCACAGTCGCGCCGCGGGCTCGGGTCGGTAGGAGGGGCGATGGTCAGCGAAGAACGCGTGGCCGGCGCCCTCGTACACCTCGACTGTGACCGGCTGCCCGCTCGCGGCGGCGCGCTCGCGCAGCCGCTCGCCTACCTGGGGAGAGGGGTTGTGGTCTTCGGCGCCGATCGCCGCCATCAGCGGGCAGGACAACCGGTCGGCCAACTCCAGTGGCGGCGTGGGACGTAGCGGAGTCGAGCGCTCGTCGGGGGTGGCCGCGTCGATGAACCCGCCCCAACAGTCCACGGCCGCGTCCAGGCGATTGGAGGCGCAGGCGAACAGGAGGGCGTAGCGCCCGCCCATGCAGAAGCCGATGCAGCCGACTTTGCCGTCGCAGTCTTCACGGGTGCGCAGCAGATCGGCGGCGCCTTCGAGGTCGCCGAGGACGGTCGCGTCGGACATCGCGAACAGGCGGCTCATCAGCGCCTGCAGGTCGTCCATCGGCGGCGGTCCGCCTTCGCGCGTGAACAGATCCACGCCGAGCGCCACGTAGCCGAGGTTGGCGATGCGGTTGGTGACGTCGCGGGTGTGGGCGTCCAGGCCGCCCGCGGGGTGGATGACGACTATCCCCGGACGGCCGTGTTCGCCGGCGGGCTCGGAGGGAACGGCGAGATAGGCGTTGATCGAATCATCCTCGGCGCCAGGGAACGTGATGTTCTCGCCGAGGATGCTCGACGGGTCGGTGATCGCGCCCGGCACGCCGGCAGGGCTCGGCGTGACCTGAACTATTGGAGACATCGAAGGCTCCAATCTCGCATGACCATGTCATCGACCAGCACCGCTGGGTCGGTGGCGCTCACGATGGGGCCATCTCCGCGGGCGGAGGGAACGAGCCCTCGGTGTGGGCGTCCAGCTCGCGGATCTTGCGCCGCACGCGCTTGCGGGTCTCGCCCAGCTCGGATTTGAGCGTGGCCAGCTCGGCGGCGCGGTGCTCGACCAGCTCCAGTTGGCGGTCGATGTGACCGAGCGCCTCCTCAAGCAGTTCTCGCCGGCGCGGCGGTTCGACGTCCTCGCGGCGCAGCTGGGCGCGTACGGTCGCGCGCGACTCCTCGGCGGCGAGCAGGGTCTTGAGCTCCTCGAGGGTCACACCGAGCAGCTCTTTCAAGCGCATCACCTCGCGCAGCCGCTCGACCTCGGCCTCGGTGTAGACGCGATGTCCTCCGGAGGGCCGCTCGGGCTCCTGCGCCAGCAGGCCGATCTCCTCGTAGTAGCGGATCGTGCGTGGCGTCGTGCCGACGAGCCGGGCGACGTCGCCGATGCGTAGGCTGGCCGAGCTCATGCGCGCGCTCCCACAGGCGGCGCATCGGCGGTCTCATCGCGGCTCGGCACGAAAGCTTCGTCGGCGAGCGCTTCCTCCCACGGCTCGATCGTCTCCCCCTCGGCGGGGGACTGGATATGGCTGGGGCGCAGCAGGCATACGAACGTGCCGAGCAGTGAGGTCGCGGCGAGCACCCACAGGGCGACGTGCATGTTGTGGATGAAGGGGGCGAGCTTTTCCGCCGAGAGTCCCTCGGCCAGACCCGAGAACACGGCGAACAGCGTCGATTTCGGGATCGAGGAGGTGACGATCGCCAGCACGAACGCGATCGAGAGCACCGCACCGGTGTTCTGCACGAGCGTGCGCGCGCCCGCGGCGATCCCGCGGCGCTGGGCGGGGACGGCGCCCATCATCGCGGCGGTGTTGGGGCTGTTGAACATGCCCGAGCCGACGCCCACGAGCGCCAGCCAGACCGCGCTCTGCCAGTAGGCGGTGCCGACGTCGAGCGTTGTCATGCCCGCCAGGCCGATCGCGCTGACGAACATGCCCAGCGCGGCCAGCGTGCGCGAGCCGTGCCGGTCGGCGTAGATGCCCGCCAGAGGGGAGGCGATGAGCATTCCCAGCGCGAGCGGGATCAGCTTGATGCCCGCTTCGATCGGCGAGTTCGACTGGGCGCCCTGGTAGTAGAAGACGAACAGGAACATCAGCGCGAAGCGCGCGAGCCCGTTGATGAACGCGGCCGCGGTCGCGGCGGCGAACAGGCGGTTGTTGAACAGCTTCAGGTCGAGCATCGGCGCGCGTGAGCGGCGCTCGATGACCACCCATGCTGGCAGCAGCACGGCCGCGGCGAGCAGGCCGGCGATCACGAGCGGGTCGTCCCATCCGCTCAGTCCGCCCTTGGAGACGCCGAGCACGAGCCCGGTGAGCCCGACCACGAAGGTGGCGGTGCCGAGCACGTCATAGCTCGGCACGTGCTCGCGCCGGGCCAGCTCGCGCAGGATCAGCGCGCCCCAGGCGGCGCCGGCGAGCGCGAACGGGACGTTGAACCAGAACACCCAGTGCCAGGAGATCGCTACGAGCGCGCCGCCGAGCACCGGGCCGAGCACGAGCCCGATCGCGGCGACCATCGTGTTGGCGCCCATCGCCAGGCCGAGTTCCTCCTTGGGAAAGGCGTCGGTGACGAGCGCGGCGGCGTTGGCGAACAGGAAGGCCGAGCCGATGCCCTGGAGGATGCGCCAGCCGATCAGCACGGTCGCGTCGGGCGAGAAGCCCGCGCCGAGCGAGGCGAGCGCGAACACGAGAAACCCGCCGACATAGGCGCGCTTGCGCCCGAACAGGTCCGACAGGCGGCCCGCCATCAACACGAGCACGGTGGCGGCGATCAGGTAGGCGAGGATCACCCACACGAGCTCGAGCAGGCTCGCGTGCAGCGAGCGCTCGAGGTCGGGCAGGGCGATGATCAGCGTGCCCGAGTTGGTGGCGGCGAGCAGCATCCCGAGGCTCGTGCAGGAGAGCGCCCACCACTTGTAGTGGGCGTGGCCTTCGCTGACGCCCAGGCGCCGTGGTGTGGAAATTGACGTGAACGTAAACATCATGCTAGCAGGAGTGAGGGCGTTGCTGCTAGAACGTGATCATGGCCGAGCGCGCGGTGGAGAAGTCAGAGCAACAGTGGCGCGAGGAGCTCACGCCCGAGCAGTACGAGGTGCTGCGCAAGGCAGGCACCGAGGCGCCGTTCACGGGCGAGCTCGTCTACAACAAGGATTCGGGCGCCTACCGCTGCGCCGCCTGCGGCACGGAGCTGTTCGATTCCGACACCAAGTTCGACTCGGGTACGGGCTGGCCGAGCTTCACCGAGCCGGCCGTCGCCGAGGCCGTCGAGCTGCGTCCCGACAATAGCCTGTTCATGCGGCGCACCGAGGTCGTCTGTCGTACCTGCGGCGGGCATCTCGGCCACGTGTTCGACGACGGGCCCGGGCCGACGGGGCAGCGCTATTGCATCAATTCGGCCGCGCTGTCGTTCCAGCCCGAGGCCGGGTCTGTCACGGTCGAGGAGACCGCGACGGACGACCCCTCGCTGGGCCCCGCTGCAGCGTAGATCGGTAGGCTCGCGGCCGTGATCATGATCGATCAGTCCAAGCGGCTGTCCGAACCGCTGCGCTGGGGCAAACGCGAGCGGACGGCCGTCGCGGCGCTGCTCGCATGCGTCGTCATCGCCGTGATCGGCTTGGGCGCCTACGCCGTCACGAGCGGCGCGCCCGCGCGCCGCGATTGCATCGAAGTGACGTTCGCCTCGACGCTCGGCGGCGGCGCTCAGCACGCGTGCGGTACGCGAGCCAGAGACCTGTGCGCCTCGCCGGGCTCGTTCAAGAGCTCCGTGGATCAGCTGCGCGCGGCCTGTCGTCGCGCCGGCTTCCCGTTCGGCTGAGCGGTCTCGCCCGAAAACACAGGCCCCGCAAGGGCCATCTATACAAATGTCGAAACCCGCCCGCCAACTGTTGGCCAGGGTGTCCCTACCCGACCGCGCCGGTCCGGGTTTACATACGCGGACCGCAAATTGCCGTAGTCCTCGTCCGCACCGGTGGGTGGAGGCTCGGCTGCATCGACAGAGAGAAATGGAGGCGTATGTCCGTCCTTGCCACAGCAGAATGGCTCTCATACCCATCGTGGCTCAACCCAGGAGACAACGCGTGGCAGATGACCGCCGCGACGTTCGTCGGGCTGATGAGTCTGCCCGGTCTTGCCGTGCTGTATGGCGGGGTGATGCAGAAGCGCTGGTCGGTCAACAGCATGATGCTTACGTTCGTCGCGTTCTGCCTTGTGCTGGTCGCCTGGTGCCTGTGGGGCTTCAAGATGGGCTTCGGCACCCCGATCGGTCACGGCAAAGGGTTCTTCGACACGATGTGGGGCAAGTCGGGCACCGTTCTGTCGACCGGCGCTGAGGAGGGTCAGGCGATCATCCCGTCGATCACGACTGGACCGGCCTTCCATTTCCCGATGGCCTCGCTGGTGTACTTCCAGTTCGTGTTCGCAGCGATCACGCCGATCCTGATGCTCGGCTCGGTGCTTGGGCGGATCAGCTTCAAGGCGTGGATCCCGTTCGTGCTGCTGTGGATCACGTTCGTGTACACGGTCAACGCGTTCCTGATCTGGGGCGGCGGCTTCTTCGCCGCGCACGGCGCCCTGGACTACTCCGGTGGTTACGTCATCCACCTGGCGGCCGGCATCTCCGGGTTCGTGGCGGCGGCGGTGATCGGACCGCGGTTGCAACGTGACCGCGAGGTCGACGCGCCCAACAACCTGCTGATGGTCGCCGCGGGGGCGGGCCTCTTGTGGCTCGGCTGGAACGGGTTCAACGGCGGAGATTCGTATTACGCGGGCGCGAACGCCTCCGCGGCCGTGCTGAATACGAACCTGTGCACCGCCGTGGCGATGCTCGTGTGGATCGCGTGGGACTACATCTTCCGCGACAAGCCCTCGCTGATCGGCTCGGTCAACGGAATGATCACGGGGCTGGTGGCGATCACGCCGTCCGCCGGTTTCGTCAACGGCTACGGCGCTATCGCCGTCGGGGTGATCGCCTCGACGATCGTGTGGATGTCGATCAGGTTCCTGAGTCGAGCGCCGGTGTTCCGTCACGTCGACGACACGCTGGGGGTGGTCTACACCCACGGGATCGCCGGTCTGTGCGGCGGCCTGATGGTGGGACTGTTCGCGGACCCGCATCTGGTCGAGTACATCGGGATTGGCGGCGCGGAAAGCCTGCCGGGCTTCTCAAGCGTGTTCAACGGCGGCAGTTGGAAACTGCTGCGCTGGCAGGCCGAGACGGCCGCTTGGGTGATCGTGTTCAGTGGCGTGATGACGTTCATCTTGCTGAAGCTCGTGGGCATCTTCATCCCGCTGCGCCTCACAGACGAGGAGCTCGAGATCGGAGATCACGCGATCCACGGCAACGAGGTCTACCCCTCCGACGTGCCCACGCTCGGCGGACCGCACGCACCGGCATGGCAGCCGGGCAGCAGCGAGCCCGCTCTGGGCAGCGCGACGTAGGGCGAGCAAACTTCCGGACCGCGTCCTCCATCCACCCCACGGACGGAGGGCGCGGTTCGGTGGGACAACGAGACGGCTCGCGGCCCCGCTCTGAGGCGGGGTCGCGGTCGTTCTACGAGGCGTTCGCGAGCCCCACTGGACAGCTGACGCCGGTCCCACCCAGCCCGCAGTAGCCGGCGGGGTTCCCTGCTTGTTCATTGATTGCCAGTGGTTCCCGCTGTAGCAACGTGTTCCAGTAGCCGCTTAGCTCGCCATCTGGATCGACTGCGGGACTGCCGTCTATCCATTCCTCTCGCACGATGGGCCAGATAGTCCAGCTACCGGCCGGTAGCGGCGTCACTAGCTCATCGTCGCCATCGGACGCGTCCGATGGCGAACCTAGGGAAACCTCGAACCTCTCAAAGAGACGCGACAGAGACGCTCTCACGGCATCTAGGCCAACAGCGCCGGAAACGTCGGCTGTGATCTCCTGCCGAATGTTCGCCAACATCTGCACGGCCGCTGAATCGGCCTCAGCCATCGTGAGCGCTTGCGCCGTTGTGGCCTCTGCATGGCGCTCCAACTGCTCGCGCTTGGCTGTAGCGGCTGCTAGGTCCGTCTCTAGCTCAGCCTTCCAATCGTCGCGGTATTCCTTCATGGTGATCGCGCCATCCTTGGCTTCACGACGAATGCGCTTCATGTTTTCGGATGCCTTCTGCTCGTCACGCTTCGCAGCTGCAAGCAACGCGCCTGCTTCTGAATCCTGCTGCGAAGCCTTCTCGATCAGCTGCGCCTTAGTGGCCTCTAGATCAACCGCGACCTTCTCGAAGTAATCGAACACGGCCGAGTCGAGCAGCGCGCGCGGGACAGAGCCCATAACGCACGCATCAGGTCCGCCGTTTCGCTTAGTCGCACACTCATATCGCTCAGCACCGCCGCCGCGCATGGGAGTGTGAGGCAACATCGCGCCGCCACAGTGCGCGCACCTGAGCAGGCCGTGAGAGAACAAGTGCCGCTTGGGTTGTCGGCCGGTCGATGAGCCATTCTTGCCGCGTTTGTTGGCTTTGCGCAGAGCGTGTACGCGATCCCACGTTGCCTGATTGATGATTGGCGTATGGGTGCCGTCGTGAAGCTGGCCGTTTGTTTCGATCTTGCCTAGATACGTCACGTTGTCCAGAATCGAACGGATGCGAGACTGTCTCCATTCGCTGCCGTTTGCCGTGCGGATTCCTGCTCGATTCAGCTGCTTGGCGATTCGTAGTTGCGGTACACCATCGGCCGATTCCTCGAAGATGCGCCGGATGATAACGGCCTCAGTCTCGATCACCGATCCGCCAGCCTTGGCGTCAACGCCATCCTTGGCCTTTATGCTGCGCTCGTACCCTTCGGGCCAGTTGGCGTGATGCTTGCCTTGCGTCGCACGCTCAGTAATAGCCGACTTCACTCGTTTAGAGATTTGTCGTTTCTCGTGAGCACTCAGCGTGGTTTTGATTCCGCGTAGAAGCAGGCCGTTGTCTGAGCCGTCTATGTTCTCGTCTGTTGCCACCAACGTTACGTTGGCCTTCTTCAAGCGGCCGTAAAGCTCATATAGGAAAATGTCATCGCGTCCAAGCCGGTCGATTTCGATGATGACCAAATAGTCAATCTCAGACAGAGCCTCGAAGACTTCTGCAAGCACCGGCCGCGCATTGTCGCCGCCGGTCATCGTCTCTGCGTAGATCCTCACCAACTCCCAGCCTTTGGCCTTGGCATGGTCGCGGATCTTGCGTTCTTGAGCAGGTAGCGAGTAGCCGGATTCCTCCTGCATAGAGGTCGATACGCGGATGTAGCCGGCTGCTTTGATCTCGCTCATGCCGCACAGGGTAGCGCTAGCGGCCGATGACTGACGCTCAGATGCTCTCAGCGGCCCACAATCGCCGTCTAAGCGGCTCCGGCGGCATGGGGGAGGGTCTACAGCGCCAACTCAATCTCAGCGGCTGCGAGCGTCCGCGTAAGCCGGGTTAGTGGCTGCGCAACTTCAACGGTGATGATGACCGGCTGCGACCGATTCTGTGCGGCGATCCGGCGAGCGTGACGTGTGGCCTCGTAAGGGTCTGACGTGACCTCAGTGCCAGCAGGGAGTCCGCCCGTATGCGCTTTCCTCGCGCCTTGTACGTCGCAGCCGTGATAGGCGCGCGGCATCAGCCTTGCGCCAAACTGTACCGGCTGGCGCGGGTGGCTCCTGTCTTTGAGATGCGACCATCACTCAAGAGCTTGTCACACGCGCGGTTGAAAGTCCGCCGCCCGCGCTCGACGTTGAGCTTTTGGCGCAACTCCAAAACGGGCACCGGCTGTCCTGCCTCCGTAAGCGCCTCCACGATCTCATTTTCAAGCTGCTCGCGCTTCCCAGGG
The DNA here is from genome assembly GCA_963708315.1 of uncultured Solirubrobacterales bacterium. Taxonomy (GTDB): domain Bacteria; phylum Actinomycetota; class Thermoleophilia; order Solirubrobacterales; family Solirubrobacteraceae; genus Palsa-744. Next base: position 1,212,573 of record OY970204.1, read on the forward strand.
ATCTGAGAGACAGTGACCGGCGCAGGCGCTCTTTTGATTACTTTAGGTGCCTTCGGCGCGGACTTCACGCGATCCAATATCTCCTGATGAAACTCACAAAACCGTTTCCCTGGGGCGGCATCATCCTTGCAATGAGGATACGATCCACAATTAGGCATTATGTTTTCTTGCGTCCTCGCGTTCCTGGGATTGAACTTCGCGGTCCGCTGCTCTCGCCTCGGCTGCTTCGGCCTCAGCCGTAGATACTACTTTCGGAGCCTTAGGAGGTTTTGGTGCATTAGGCGTTCGGAATCGCTGCTCAGGAGTTTGTGGAGTAGGAGCGCTAGCGGCTGTCTGCTGAGCGGCCCTATTACGCGCGGCAAGCTCGTCCGGCTTTACCTGTGACCAATAGTACGCCTCATCTATGGACAACGGTGGATTACCGTCGCCGCCATAGTTTATTCGCAGTTCGTTAGCACTGATTTGGAAAGGTGTGCTAAAGCCGTCGAGACTGTTAGCGACCCATTCACCGTCACGCTGACCGACGATCTTGATTCGCTTAGGGCCGTCACCGGCTTTCCTTTTGAGTGTGTCATTTACCTCAGTCATTCCACAAGTCCTTTATCTCGACATTCAGCGCCTCTGCTAGAGCGGCCCTTGTAGTTGAAGTAGGCGCGCGTCCGTTCTCGATAGCGGATATGGCAATGCGTGATACATGGGCTTTCAAGCTAAGGTGTTTTTGAGAGAGTCCGGCTTCTGACCGGGCTACCTTCAAGCGGCTGTAACGCTCAGGATGGGCCAGCACTATTTCAGCGTGATAAAGAAGTGCTTTCTCACTTTGCCGCTTCTTGAACTCTGCTGATCTACTCATTTTCGGGCCAGCGCTCAGTCGGATTTATTTCTTTTGCGGGCGGTTCACTTACAAGCTGAAAAGCGTCTTCAATAGACGCGGCCGTAGCGCTGATAACGCTAAGCCCGTTGACAGCGCGCACAGAAAACTCGAACTCATCGGCTGTTATCTGCTGCTTGCCAACGATCTCCAAATCATTCCACCCGTCATCCTCAGCAGGAACGCAGCGCCGACGCCATTGCTGCCCGATCTTTATTACTGCGGCCACGAGAAATCCTTTCGTGATTTTTGCTGCAACGCATCGTCTGCCGCTTTGCGTTCAGCGGCTTCGCGTTCTACTTTAGCCGCGTGCCACGACTCGTTTTCCTGGGCTTGCCTGTGTGCGTCGCCAGCTAGTGCCAGTATGCCGCCCTTTTGCGCTTCTGAAATCTCAGGCACACGTGCCCCAAGCAGATCTTGAACAGTAGGCGGCGGTGGTGGATCTAGGCGCTGCTTTGATTTGCTCAACAAATCTTTCGGAAAAGCCATGTATCTAACGATATCTAGTTTCGTGCCATCCTCGCAGGCATAATAGGTATACATGGGACTCCTACTTGATTCCAACCCAGTTCCGAGCATTCGGCAATTGCCGCCTGGCGTCGATGGTGAAGGTCTCGAAATTAGTGGTTGGGCTGCCCGTTTCGATGAGCTTGATGCAGAAAATGAGCAGTTTCATCCGGTCGGTATGGCAAAGGCTCTAGACAGTTTCCTAAAACTGAACCCTGTCGTGTTGCTCAATCACAAACGCTCTGAGCTACCTTATGGAAAGGTCGTTTCCGCAGATGTGAGACCAGAAGGGGTTTTCGTTCGCGCTGTGATCCCCAAGGCCGTGACAGGTAAAGCAGCGGAGGTCTACCAAGCCGTAAAAGATGGACTACTTCGCGGCTGGTCACTTGGCGGGCTATGGTCACGCATGAACGTCGGTGGACAGACTCGCCTATTTTGTAATAGAATTGTCGAGTTGAGCCTAGCGAGCATTCCAACTTCAGAAGGCGCGGTCAGCGACGGAATTGCAGCCGTGGTAGGCGTCAAGGCAATCGGTGATAATTGGGTGCCTGTAGATCAATACAACGCTAAGCAGCGCGAAGCACTCAATTGGCTACAAACTGAAACTTTGCGCCGAGACGTTGGACTTATAGACTTGCGCGCTAGCGTAGCGTCGCTTCGCAGATAAAAAACCCTGCCCCGGCATTGGTCGCGAGCCGGAAACCAATCCGGGGCATGATGGACTCTCCAACAGAAGCTCGCTCCTTTATATTACCTGCCGCTACTGCACAAGCGCAGTCTTCAGCCCACATAAAGCCTAGCCTAGCAATTTCAGGCCCTCTCGTCGGCCGCACCGCAGCTTGTGACATCCCGTACCACTTTGTTAGCACCGGAGTCTAGTTCCCCTAGGGACACTTGTAACACTCCAAAATAAGAAAAATGGCGGTCCAATCTCTATAATCTATGAAAAGCAACTAGAAAGAGGGGTCGCCATCACCAAACAAGTAACAAAGCTCCGTCGCATCAGGAAGGAACGGGGTTTCAAGAGTGCTGAACGTCTCGCAGCCGCTATCGGAATGAGTGCTCCCGCTGTCTATTTTTGGGAGACTAACTATTCTGTGCCCCGCTCATACAATGCAGCAAGGCTCGCGGCGGCGCTACAGACGCCTATAGAGGTTCTGCTTGAACCTGAGAAGAACGAATGCGACCCCGCTGAAGCGGGGTCGCAGGGTTCGCCAAAACCAAATGAGCCTGCCCTCGCAGGAAAGCTCACATGAGTAATACTAGCGTAAAAGAGCGCGGCGTGAAGGACAGCGACCAGCAGCTACGCGCACAGATCACTAACAAGGTGGCGACCCTAGGGAGCCAGATAGAGGCTTACGCGGTCGAGCACTCAGAGAACCCCAACGCAGCTAAGAAACTTGTCACAGACACACTTAGGCGTCTTGCCGATTCGCGCACAGTGAGTGCGGCTGATTGGAAGCCTCAGCCTGTGACATTTGACTTTGACGCAGAGCCTCCTACGCCTGATTACGTCATAGACCGCACGCTAGAGCGTCGTAACGTCGGCGTGCTCGGGGGCGATACAGGAGCAGCTAAGTCGATTGTCGGGAGTGCTCTCGCCTGCGCGGCTCTTTCTTATGGGGAATGGCTAGGCAGGAGCACACACATAGAGCGCGTAACCATCATAGATGAGGAGAACCCGCGACGGCTTGTAATGTCGCGCCTGCGCGCTCTAGGAATGCAGAACAGTGATCGCGGCCGACTGCGCTACTTCAACCGTGAAGGCATAGCCATCGGTGACGGCAAGCAAACAGACGCATGGCTGCGTGCCCACCTTGACGAGTTTCGTCCAGACCTTGTGATCGTGGACACTCTCATGGCTGCTTGCGAGATTGATGACGTGAACTCAAACAGTGAAGCCGTCAAGAGAATGAAGGTGCTACGCGCACTTGCGGAGCAGTTTGACTGTGCTTTCCTAGTGCTCCATCACGAGCGCAAGCAGAACAAGGATTATCCATCGTCTTCCAGTCAAGCCTCTCTAGGCGCGCGTCAGTGGATTGGTCAGGCAGACGCTCAGATGACAATTACGGTTGAGTCTGACCTGATCGAAGATGACGCCGAAACAGAGGGGCACACGAGCCTGCGTAGGACATTCAAGTGGCGTCCGAGGGAGAAGGACAGGGATGGGTCCTCAAATCGCCCTCAGCGCGTCTGTGTGGCCTCTGAGAGGGACACAGCCGGACGGCTTCTATGGATGCTTGTGGAGAATGAGGGCGAGATAGACGAGCAGGCATCCGAGACAGATGCTTTGGCTGTGTCCCTGGGGTCACTCGTGCAGCGAAGCGAAGCGGAGATGACGACCGCCGAACTTGCCGCCGCTGTGGGCAGAGACGCTAAAGATGGAACCTTCAAGCGTGCAATCACAGCGGCCGGTGATCGTGGCTATATCGAGAAGGCTAAACGCGGAATCTATGTGGCCGGACAGACTGTGACGGGGCTCGATGTTTAGCGTCCGTTTCTCTGCGAAGGGCCAAGGGCCACCTCTATATACCTTTGGCCCTTTGGCCCTTCACGGCCGTTATGCTCACCTAGGGTCAAGTAAGGGCCAGGGCACTCGACCGCTCTATGCGGGTAGCCTTGGATTGGCTACCCGCGTTGCAGAGCGGATTCTCGCCAGTGCCGGACGAATACTAAAAAGTGTGAAGGGCCACGTTAGGGCCAACGAAGGGCCACGTAACATGCTTGGCCCTAACGTCGTCACGGTGGGAGCATGAATCATGCCGCTTCAGCATCTCTCAGACCTGCCCAACGATGAGCGTCGCCAAGTGCTCGCCAAGCTCCATGATGTCCCTCGCATCGCAGAACATGAAGGCTATGAGCCTTGGGAGTATCGAGAGCAAGTGTCGGCAGAAGGGCGCGACCTTGGATTGGCCCTAACACACGATGAGGTCTCAACAATTCTTTCTCTCGCGCGTACAGCCTAGATTCATTCACAATCAGGAGGAATGATGAACAATTCAGAAACGATGTACACCGCTACGGCGTCTGATGGGGGCGTTCTTGTGTCGAGTGAAGATTACGCCTCTGCTGTAGGCGCTGCGCGTAAATATGCTTGGCAACACGGCGCACACACAAAGGTAGACCTACAAACTAGGCTCCCAAATGGTCCGCTAAAAAACAGGCGTACCCTTTGGACTTCATGGGAGCAAGGGCAGCCCCGCTAATACACCGCGACTTCTCACACACACGCTCCGTTTTTGGAGGCTCAAAAGTTGGTCGCCACACTAGGTAAGCGTAATGCCTGTACGCGATAACATACAAACGTATAGTGGAAGGGGAGGAATAATTCACCGCCCGAAAAACGGCAGGCCAAATCGCCCACAGAGCAGGTGAAAAGTGGTAAAGTTCTGAGGATCAAATAAGCGACGACCGCCAGCGCGCAAACACTGACGGCCGTCTACACGATCCGCCTACTAAGGAGGCAGGACCATGTGCTCTCAGCCTAGCCGCAGTACCGGATGCGTCGCAGCGGTCGTCCAGCTTGATCGCAGCATCGCTATCGAGCAGACCCACGATCGTCAGCGCCGCCGTCTGACGATCGTTGATCCACCAGCCGACGAGCCGAATCCGTTTGTGTGCAGGACGTGGGATGCTCGACAGGAGCACAACCCCTACACGGCGCTGGCTTATGAGGCTCGCGCGGCTCGCGTGGTGCAGATGCTCCCCGCCGAGTTTCTGCTGCCTTTCGACACGATCGAATACGACGGCGAACGGCTGACCGTCTCAGACGTGCGTCTCACCGCGTCGGTCGCGGTGCTCAGCTTCAACGGCTGCGTGTACGACTTGACAATCTCTCGAAGTCGTCTCGTGCGGCTGCTTGATCCAACGCTTGACGCAGCCTAGGAAGACGAAACGGAGTTGTCGCCCTGAGCCGGTCGAGCGGCTGCGTGCGCGCCGGTTGACGTGAACCTGACGGCTGGCCCACGTTGCAGGGCTGCTCGCCTCTGAGCGCGAGTGCCGGTCGCTATGACCGTGCGCTTGATCGGTGGATGTTTGATCGTCTTCTGACGTAGTACGGCCATACGTCAAGTCTACGTCCACTAAACGCACACAAGCCCGCTCAGCGATAGCGGGCTTGTGTGGGCGTCGCCCCGATCGGCTCAATCGTGTGGGGATTGGGTCGGGGTGTCCAGCAGCATAGCGTCTTGCTCTCCAGAACGGATGCTCCAGAACGGCCACTAGAACGCATGGACTTTGGCACGCGGCGCGTGAGATGTTTCTGTCGTGCCCAAGCAGTCGCCCCACGCCGATCGCGCGCTCGCCGCTGCGCTGCGCAACCTGCGCGAGCAGACCGGCCGCAGTCAGGAAGATGTGGCAATCCGCGCAGGGATGACAGGTGGCACGCTCGCGCGTATCGAGCTTGGTCAGACATCGCCAGAATGGCGCACCGTGCGCGCCATCGCGGATGAGTTGAAAGTCAGCCTCAGCGACCTTGCAGCAGCCGTCGAAGCGGCCGAACGTCGCTAGATCACATGCACGGGCGCAACGTCTCGCAGGTTGGGAGCGCTACAGGGCCGGTAGCGCCGCTGTCTTACGTGGTGCTGGTCTTCTGGCCTCGCGTCTGCACGCAGACTGCACAGACGCCCTAGACCACTTCTCAGCGCCTCTGAGCGTCGGCACCTTCTCAGCATCAAGCAGCTTGGCTATCTCACCGTAGGATTTTCCGTCCTCACGCATCGAACGGATACGCTCGCGTAGCGCCCGCCCATGTTCTGTGTCTACGAACGCAGGATGCCCGATCGTCACCCCTGCCCGCCGTCGCTGCGCTAGTCCGTCCTTAGTGCGTTGAGCGATCGTTTCGCGCTCCCATTGGGCGACCGACGCAAGCACGTTTGCTACCAGCCGACCACCTACTGTGCTTGTGTCCACGCCTAGGTCCAGCGCCACTAGGGAAGCTCCGGCGGCGTTGATCCATTCAAGGATCGTGCCGAAGTCCACCACTGAGCGGCTGAGCCTGTCGAGCTTCGCCACGATCAATCCAGCAGCATCGCCGCGCGCGATGGCTTCTAGTGCCAGCGTCAGTCCAGGTCGATCGGTGTCGCAGCCGCTTGCGCCATCATCGCGGATCACGTCGAGCAACGTCCAACCGCGTCGATCGCACTCAGCACGTATCGCTGTCTCTTGTGCGTCGAGCCCGTGACCGTTGCCAACCTCAGCCTTCGATTTGCGTGCGTAGCCGATGACGATGCTGCCCGGATTCATGCGCCACAGCGTATGCGTTCGTTCGGTCGCATACAAGATGGCAGTAAGTAGACAGCATGAACACGCTAGATCAACCACAAAAGCCCTGCAAATCAGCACTATCTGACGTGATTGTGTAGCCATGAGTCACGATCGAGCAAGCAGACGAGCGATCGAAGCGAGCAAGATGGCAGGCGCGATCGACGCGAGCAGTAGGCGCTGCTGCTGACGTGAGTCGTGGTCGATGGTCAGCGACCCAGGGAACTCCACGAACTCCACAACCCCAGGGAACTCCACGAACTCCACAAGCCGAGCGCTGCTGACCATCGACCGGACACCATCACTTCAAGCATGGTCGGCGTCGCTCGGCTTCCTGGGGTTGTCAATAGCGCCGCCGATCACGCACTAATCGCCAAATGGGAGAAACCGATCCTGGGATGGACTTTGTGGTATTCGTGGTGGTGATCCCACACATCGGGAGTAAAAGTCAAGTGGTACGCAACCCCCAAGAAAAAGGCACGACCAACGGCCGCGCCTTTGCCCTGCTTATGTAGCTACTCGCCTACGGCGTGGAGTGCAGCGTAAGCGTGACCGTGGCGTTTTCGCAGGCGCTCTGAGACGCGCCCGTTTCGGTCATTTTCAACTCGACCCCAGGAACGCTGAGAACCGTAAAGCTAGTCATGTTCGCTTCTAGCCCTATCGGAGTCGTCAGCCCTGAGCCGAGCAATTTTTCGGCGGTGGTATTGCCCGGCGCTGCGACCACTGAGAACCACGACCCTTCACAACCAGGCGCGGTCACGGACGGAACTATTGTCATTTTCCGAATCTGCCCCAACGTCGTGCCGGTGTTCTTGGCGTCACTTCGGTTGTCGTTACGGTTGCTTTCCCAAGCGTGCCGCTGCCGGTTCCGCTTCCGTTCGCATACAGAATAAAGTAGGCGAGTGCGGATGTGGCTAGCAGCAGCACAAAAGCGGCCGAAACCCCTGCAATTTTGCGGGTTTTGCGACCGCGAACGAGACTATATTCATTCATGTTCAGCCTTTCGTTGGAAGGTTGAGCCATGCCCCCGGCTGCTACTAACAGCGCGGGGGCACTTATGTATGTATCAACGCGGGTTCTAGCAGATGGGCACGCCGGACGCTCTCAGCCCATCAGCAGCGCCCGTCGCCGCTGTCCTGCTAGTTCTTGCGCTCGATCTCCAGCGGCGGGAACATCGCCAGTCCGCCGGTCGCACAAAAATACCCACCGGGGTTCTTGGCGAGGTACTGCTGGTGGTAGTCCTCGGCGTAGTACAGCGGATGGGCGTCCTCGTCGAGCTGGGCGATCTCGGTCGTGATCTCGCCATGGCCGGCCGCGGTGAGCATCTGCTGATAGGTCTCGCGCGAGGCTTCCGCCGCGGCGCGCTGGGCCTCGTCCGCGTAGTAGATCGCCGAGCGGTATTGGCTGCCGACGTCGTTGCCTTGGCGCATGCTCTGAGTCGGGTCATGGCCCTCCCAAAAGAGCTTCAGCATCTCTTGGATGCTCGTGCGGGCAGTATCGAACGCGACCAGCACGACCTCGGCGTGCCCGGTTTGACCGGAGCAGACCTCCTCGTAGGTCGGGTTGGGCGTGAATCCGCCGGCGTAGCCCACGGCCGTGGTGTAGACGCCGTCGGCCTGCCAGAAGATCCGCTCGGCTCCCCAGAAGCAGCCCATCCCGAACACGACCGTTTGCACGCCCTCGGGGAAGGGCGGTCGTAGCGGCGTGCCGAGCACCTCGTGGCTTGCGGGCACCGGCATTTCGGCGTTACGCCCTGGTAGGGCGTTGGACGCGTCGACCATGGCGGGAGGCTTGCGGGTGAAGAGCATCTGTACTCAGGGTAGTGCGTGCGCGCACCGAGGTCGAAGAGGTGTCCCGGGAAGACCGACAAGGGCCGCTGAAGGTTTGTTGTCAACTGTCCTAACGGCTCAAGCCCGGCGGCGGCATGACCGAATAGTCAGGCAGGTGCCCCCTACGCGTGCAAGCCCTTTGCTTTCGTCCGACCGCCGGCCGTCGAGTTCGCGCGGGCGGCTCGTCGCGGCGCGTTCGCTCGCGAACGGCCTGATCGCGCGCAGGCCCGCGATCGTGTGGTCGCTGTCGCTGCTCTTCCTGTTCAAGGGCTTTGTGGGTGTGCTGGCTGCGATCTACCCCCTCAGCCCCAGCGAGCCCGCCGCGATGGTGGGCGCGGTAGGCGCGACGGCGATCCTGTGCGCGCTTGTGATCTGGCTCGTGGGGTGGCGCATACCGCTGCTCGGCTTCGAGCTGATCGCGGCCGCCGGGGCGATCCTCGCTAGTTGGCTGGTGGCTCAGTCGGCCACTCACGGAGGCATGATGGTGGCGGCCTTCGCGTATCCCTGGATCGCGATCTACTCGGCCCACTTCTTCCCGCGACGGGGAGTGATCGTCCAGGGTGTGCTCATGTCCGTCGGCTTCAGCGGGGGTCTGTTGCTGAGCGGCCTGTCTGACATCGTCGTCTACTGGACGATCGTGGTTGCGACGATCTGGTCGATCTGCATCGTGCTCGGCAATCTCAGCGAGCACATGCGTTTGCAAGCCGGCACCGATCATCTCACGGGCCTGCTCAATCGCAACGGCTTTCAGACGGCCGCGTTGCGCGAGCGCGCGCTGGCCGATCGCACCGGCAGCCCGCTGACGCTCGCCGTGCTCGACCTCGACGGGTTCAAGCAGATCAACGATCGCGAGGGCCATGCCGCCGGCGATCGGCTGCTGGCGGGTCTCGGTCGCGCTTGGCGCGCGCGTGTGCGCCCCGGCGACATCCTCGCGCGTCACGGCGGCGATGAGTTCGTGCTGCTGCTCCCCGCCACCACGGCGACCGGCGCGGAGGCAGTGCTCGAACGTCTGCGCGACGGCCAGGATCCGGTCGGCTGGTCGGTCGGCGTCAGCGAGTGGCAGACCGGCGAGAGCCTGGATGTTCCGCTGGCCCGCGCCGACGGTTATCTGTATGGAGTCAAGAGCGCCCAGCGCGCCGAGCAGTCAGTCGAGCAGGCCGAGGGCGAGTACCGCGCCGGCGCATTGCTGCCCTCGATCTGAGCGCCTACGACTTCTGCACGGAGGGCGTGCCGAGCACGCTCTCGACCGGGGCGGGCTTGCCGAGATGAAATCCCTGGGCGTAGTCGACGCCCAACGCGGCGACGGTGGCGAATGTCTTCTCGTCACCGACGAACTCGGCGATCGTGCGGGTGCCCATGCCCTGGGCGAGCTTGACGACGGCGCGGATCACGAGCCGGTCGGTTGCGTCCACGGTGCAGTTGCGCACGAACTCGCCGTCGATCTTGATGTAGTCGAACGGGAGGTGCTTGAGGTAATAGAACGAGCCGAACCCCGCGCCGAAGTCATCCAGCGCGAACCGGCAGCCGAGGCGCGCCAGTTGTTGGGCGAAGTCGCGCGCCGCGGCGATGTTGCCGATGGCGGTCGTCTCGGTGACCTCGAACACCAGCTGGGCGGGATCGACCTGCGCCTCGTGCAGCTCTCTGCCGATGTACGCGGCCAGCCCGGTGTCGCCAAGTGAGTGGCCCGACAGGTTGATCTCGACCGTCGGCCGGTTCCCGTCCTCGAGCTGGCGGCGCAGCAGTGCGATCGTCTCGGTCACCACCCAGCGGTCGATCTCACGGATCAACCCGAAGCGCTCGGCGATCGGCAGGAATTGGGCGGGGGAGACCAGCGAACCGTCCGTGTCGATCAACCGCACGAGCAGCTCGTGCTGGGTCGTGCGTCGGGTTGCAGTCTCCACGACGGGTTGGGCGTACAACGTCAGCCGTCCTTCGTCCAGCGCCGCTCTGATCCGCTGTACCCACTCCAGGCGCGTCTCGATCCGAGCTGGGCCGAGCGGGTCGTTGGCCGTGAGCTGACGCAGCGCGAGCTCGGCTCGTTCGCGCTCGGCCATGCGGCGGTCGACCATCTCCAGGGCGTAACGCTCGCGACGAGTCGCCTGCACGCTGAGCGCCACCAGCAGCAACGTCAACAGCCCACCGACGATCAGCACCGTCTTGGTCAGCGACAGATTCGCGGCGGGCTCGCCGACCGCGAGTACCCATGAGCGTCCCGCGACGGAGATGCTCGTGCGTTGTGCGTCATGGGGTATGCCCGCGCTGAGCAACTTCGAGCGTCCGTCATACAGCATCAATGCCGTACCTCGAGGGAGCGCCGCGCGCACCTCGGGCGCCAGCTGCGCATAGCGGTAGCTGCTCGAGACGAACCCTTGCAGGTCCGCCATACGCGCCCTCGGCGTGGCCGGCATCGGGTCAGCAGGCCGATATACCGGTACGTACAGTGCGGTGAGGAGCTCGCTGCTGTTGACCCTGCGCACGGGCGGGGTCGCCTGTGGCTTGCCGGATCTGGCGGCGGCGATCAGGACGGCGTGGCGGGCGGGGTCTTCGCCCACGTTAGTGTCGATGTTGCGGGGCTGTCCCGGTCGGGTCAGTACGTCCGCGACGACGTAGTACTGCGACCTACGCGGAGCGCGCCCGGCGGGTCCCCCGCCGTGCAGAGCTTTGATCTGGCCGTGAGCGCGCTCGAACGCGGCGCGCTCACGCGCCGGCACGAACTCGATCAATCCGACCCCGTTCATCCTGGGGTCTTCCAGCAGTCCCGCCGCGACCGCGTGGAATCCCGCCAGGCTCCCGGGCCTGTCTTGGCCGGTGGCGCTCGCCAAGTCTTGCAGCCGCTCGATCGTGGGGTGGACGGCTTCGACGACCTGCTCGCTCGCGCGCTGGGAGAGCACGGCGCGGCGCATCCGTGCTTCTTTATGAGCTTGCTCGTCGGCGGTGATCGCAGCGATTGCCGTCAATACGCCTAGGCAGACGCACACCGTGACCGGCATCGTTCGCCATGAGCCCCGCCGTGACCCAGTCGTCTGCATGGCAGGCTAACTATCGGCGTTTATCTCGTAAGACTCAAGTATTTGGGAGCAATCGTCCAAGCCAGTGGGTTATACCCGAATGCTCGAACTAGTAATCGGTCAACTGGGGCCGCGAGTGCGATCGGCGCCGCCGGCCGACTGGGGTAGGGTGTGGCGGTGCGGCTTCGCAAACTTGGCTCCAGCGACATCGAGGTCTCGGAGATCAGCCTCGGCTCGTGGCTGACCTACTCTGGCGGCGTCGAGCGCGAGCAGGCCCGGGCGTGTGTCGAGGCGGCGTTCGATGCGGGGATCAACTTCATCGACACCGCCAACATCTACGGCCGTGGGGCGTCCGAGACGCTGCTCGGCGAGGTGCTCTCAGGGCACGAGCGGTCCTCGTATGTGCTTGCCACGAAGGTCTTCTTCCCGATGTCCGACGCCGATCGCGGACTGTCGGCGGCACAGATTCACAAGCAGATCGACGCCTCCCTCGAGCGCTTGCAGACCGACTACGTCGATCTCTATCAATGCCATCGCTACGACGATCAGACGCCGCTGCAAGAGACGATGACCGCGCTCACCGAGGTCGTGCGTGCCGGTAAGGCGCGGCACATCGGCTTCAGCGAGTGGCCCGTCGAGCGGATCGACGAGTCGCTCGCGCTTCCGGGCGTGGAGCGCTGGGTCTCCAGCCAGCCGCAGTACTCGATGGTCTGGCGCGCCCCTGAGGCCGAGGTGATCCCGCTGTGCACGCAGGAGGGCATCTCCCAGATCGTGTGGTCCCCGCTCGGGCAGGGCGTGCTGACCGGCAAGTACCTTCCGGGCGAGCCGCTGCCGAGCGACTCGCGCGCGGCGAGCGAGGAGATGAGCGCCTTCATCGACCGGCTGCTCGCCCCGCCGGTGCTCGAGGCGGTCCAACGTCTACGTCCGGTCGCCGAGCAGGCCGGCCTGACGATGGCCCAGCTCGCGCTCGCCTGGGTCCTGCGCGAGCCGAACGTCGCTTCGGCGATCGTCGGCGCCAGCCGCCCCGAGCAGGTGCACGCCAATGCCTCCGCCTCGGGCATCGAGCTCAGCGCCGACACCCTCGCGGCGATCGACGCTGCGCTCGGCGACGTCGTAGTGCGCTAACGGACCGCGCCCAGACGGTCGGTGGTTGCCCTCAGCGTGGCTGCACGACCAACGTCTGGAACACCCGCCCCACCGGGCCGTGCTCGTCGTGGAGCACGCTTTCGGCCGTTCCCACGCCACCGTCCATCAGCACTGTCTTGGCGTCGAGCCCGATCCATTCGCCACGAGGCGCTCGCCACAGGTGGATGGTCAGGTCGGCGTTGATGAACACGTAACGATCGAACCGCAACTCCGCGCTGACGCCGTTGCCGAAGTCGGCGGTGGCGACCAGTCGCAACAGCGGCGTCGCCTCCTCGCCTGGGAAGACCGGCTGGAGCAGGCGCATCCACAATTTGCCGGGACCCAGCGCCCAGGGGTCGGTGAGCCAGCACATCTCCATGCCCGTCGTCGCCAGGCTGGTCGTCTCGGTGTCGTTCAGGGCGAACTTCACGACTTTGCCGTGCTCGCGGCCGGGCAGGGCGGCCACCTGGTCGGGCCCCGGCAGCCCCCGGCGCCCGTCTGGATCGGGCAGACCCGCGGGGACCGCCTGGATCCGCAGTGCGCTCGCCCTGCCGATCAGCTCGCCGCCCTCCTCACCGCCGTCGGAGACGGCCCACAGCTCGGCTGCCAGCTCCTGCACACGCTTGCCGTTGCGCACGATCTCGACCCTCACCTCGAGCTCGGCGAACGGGATCGGCTTGAGGAACTCGAACCCCAGCCGCGCGATCGGAAGCTCCGCTCCCGGTTCGGTGCGTTCGAACGCCCGCGCGATCAGCGCCGCCGGCGCCCCCCCGTGTAGCGCCCGCGGGTCCCATGGGCCGCGCGCGTGCTCGGTCGGTTCGACCCTACGCCCCTCCCGGGACGGGGTGAACAGCCCTTCGCTCATTCTTCAGGCGGGCAGCTTCGCCACGAACGCGGCCAGCTTGTCCGGGTCGCGCAGCGGCGCGCCATGACCGAAACACGCCAGTGCCGGTCGCAACTCGGCCAGTCGCCGTGCCGACTCGCGGTTGCGGGCGGGGTCGGGCGTGAACATGTCCGGGGGCGTGTTCAGGCCGGGGATACCGGTGATGAAGTTCATGTTGCCGAGCACATCGCCAACGATCAGCGTGCGATCGGACTCACGCCAGAACGAGACGTGCCCAGGCGAGTGTCCGGGCGTCTCGAGCACTGTGAAGCCCGCGACCTCGTCACCCTCGCCCAACGCGCGTGAGACGGGGTGGGGGGGTCCGGTCCAGAAGCGCTCCTGTATCCGCTCGAGCCAGCGCGGCGCCTTGGGATTTTTGATCCCCCCCGGCGTCTCCATCGCGGGCACGTCGCCCTGCCCGCACCACAACGGGATTCCCAGCTGCTCGCAGACGGCGTGGCTGGCTCCCTGATGGTCGGGGTGGGCGTGGGTCAGCGCGTGCGCGGCGATCGTCCTGCCGGAGAGCTCGCGCAGGATCCGCTTCTCGCCCTGCCTCGTCGCGGCGTCGATCAGCACGTCACCGATCACGTACACGTTGATCGCATTGCGCGGCCACCCCTTCAGCTGGTAGACGTCCTCGACGAGCTGCTTCATGTGCGTTCTCCTGTGATCGGTCGATGGCGGGCGTGTGGCGGCTGTGATCTATCGCGGAGCCGTGGCCCAGTGCCGCGGCATGGCGTCTATGCCGAGGTGGGGTCGGTCGAGGCACAGCCTATCCGCGTCGCTGCTCCCATGTGAATCCTCGGATTGCCAGCCACACTCCGAACACGCCCCACAGCCCGATAACAGCCAGCGCGTCGAGGTTGTCCGTCAGGCCCGTCCCCGTCACCATCGCCCCGTACAGCCCGTCGATCAACGGCTTCAGCGGTAGCGCATCGGCGACGTTGCGGATGAATTCCGGCGCGCTCGTGGTGTCGAACGCGTAGAACGAGACGAACACGACCGGCAGGAACACGGCGTTGACGTAGGCGGCGGTGGACTCGAAGTTGGGGATGACGTGGGCGAAGGCCACACCCAGCGACGCGAGACACACGACTCCGGCGAGCACGAACACGATCAGCTCCGCCCATTCCTGCGGCCAGCCGATCCCGAACGCCACCCGACCGGCGACGATCACGATCGCGATCTGCAGCGCCGTGTTGGTGACGGCGTTGGCGGCCACCCCGCCGAGGTAGGAGCCGGTCGGCAGGGGAGTGCCGCGGATGCGCTTGAGCACGCCTCGCTCGCGCAGGAACACGATGTTGTAGGCGAGCGCGGTGAACGTCGTCGACATCACGCTCATGCCCGCGATCGCGGGCACCAGCTTGTTCAGCTGGTGCTGGTTGCCATGCAGGATCGCCCCGCCGGCTACGAGGAACAGCAGTGGCAGGACGAAGTTAAAGAAGGCGGCGCTGGGGTTGCGCCAGAACATCTTCCGCTCCAGTCGGTACTGGCGCCAGGTGAGGGCGAGGACGTCAGGCATTCGTGTCTATCTCAGGTCCTAGCGGGTCGTGGGCCAAGCGGGGCGAGGACGCAGTGAGTGAAGTGTGCTCAGCACACGAACGATCGAGGACAAAGCATCCGCGCCGCGCCCACGGGCCGCTAGGCATCTGCTGTCAGCTCCAGGTAGACATCCTCCAGCGTCGGCCGTCCAACGCTCAGCTCCTCCAGACGCTCGCCCCGTGCCAGCGCTGCGCTCGTGAGCTCGTTCAGCAGGCCGGTTGGATCGGCGGTCTGGCGTTCAACCAGCCCGCCGGTCCCGTCCCTGTAGGCGACGCGGTATTGCTCGCCGCCGGGTGGGTGGGTTCCGAGTTCCCGCGGCGGGCCGATCGCCAGCACGCGCCCGTCCTTGACGATCGCGACCCGGTCGGCCAGCGCCTGTGCCTCGTCCAGGTAGTGCGTCGTCAGCACTACCGTCTTGCCCAGCTGCTTGAGCCTGCGCACGGTCTCCCACGCGCCGTGTCTTGCCTTCGGGTCAAACCCGGTGGTGGGCTCGTCCAAGAACATCAGCTCCGGGTCGCCCACCAGCGCGAGCGCCAGATCCAGCCTGCGCTGCTGTCCCCCTGAGAGCTTGCGGCTGCGCACGTCCGCCTGCTCCGACAGACCCGACAGCTCCAGCACCTCATCCACGTCACGTGGCTGCGGGTAGAAGCTCGCCCAGTGCGCCAGCGCCTCGCGCGGAGTCACGTGGCTGTAGATGCCGCCGCTCTGCAACACGATGCCGATGCGCCGGCGCAGCTCGATCTGTCGTCTCGCCGGGTCATAGCCCAGCACGGACACCTCGCCGCTCGTGCGCTGCCGATACCCCTCGAGGATCTCGACAGTGGTCGTCTTACCCGCTCCATTGGGCCCCAACAGCCCGAACACCTCGCCGCGACGGACCTCGATGTCGATCCCGCGCACGGCCTCGTACTCGCCGTAGCGCTTGTGCAGGTCGCGAACCTCGATCGCGTTGTCGCCGGCGGCTACCAGTGCACGCCCCGCGTCAGCGTGGCCATCGCGATCTGCTCGAAGGAGGCGCGCTCTTCGACGTCCTGCTGGCCCTTGGAGGCAGCCGAGTCAGGGAACACGCGGTAGGCGAGGTGCAGTAGCCGATCGACGGCCTTCGGCGAGAGCGCGTAGGCGACCTCGCCGAACGTCCCCAGTCGGGTGCCCATGTGCTTGGGGCGTGAGCGCAGCGCCTCGCAGATCATGTCCGCGGCCTCGTCGGGGGTGATCGCGGGGAACGCGTCATACATCTTCGTGGGCGCGATCATCGGCGTGCGCACGAGCGGCATGTGGATCGTGGTGAACGTGACCCCGTCGCCGACCACCTCGGAGGCGACGACGCGGGTGAAGGCGTCCAGCGCGGACTTCGAGGCCACATATGCGGAGAAGCGCGGCGGGTTGGTCTGCACGCCGATCGAGGAGATGTTCACGATGTGCCCCGAGCCGCGCTCGCGCATGCTGGGGAGCAGTCCGATGATCAGCTTGACGGCGCCGAAGTAGTTGAGCTGCATCGTGCGTTCGAAGTCGTGAAAGCGGTCGTAGCTGAGCGCGATCGAGCGCCTGATCGAGCGCCCGGCGTTGTTGACGAGCATGTCCACATTGCGATGGTCCGCCAAGACCCGCTCGACGAGTCGATCGACGGACTCCATGTCGGAGAGGTCGGCCGCGTACACGTACGCGGTCCCGCCCGCGGCGACGATCTCCGCGCGGGTCTCCTCGAGCTTCTCGACGTTGCGCGCTACCAGCAGCGGCACCCCGCCGGCGGCGGCGACCTTCAGCGCGCTTGCGCGCCCGATCCCGGAGGAGGCGCCGGTGATCATCACGTTGCGGCCCTCGAGCGCTTCCTGCAGGGTGCGTCCGCGCGCCATGCCCGGGTCCATCTCGCGCTCCCAGTAGTCCCAGAGGCGCTGCGCGTAGTCGTGCAGCGGGGGCGGTTCCGCGAGCGGTGAACCGGACAGTGCGCGGGCGGCTTCGCGCGTGTCGAAGCGGGGCACGAGCTCCATGTGCGCGATGACCTCCTGGGGGATGCCCAACTCACGCAGGACCAGACTCTTCGCCTGCCGCCACGGCGGCAGCGCGAGCGCGAGTTGCAACGGCCAGCGCGGCAGCGGGTCGGTGAGGCGTTTGTCGATGCTCACCGCCACCCGCGGCGCGTGCGCCGCGGTCGCGAACTCGTTGATCAGCTCGTCCACGCGCTGGCGGCGCGGGTCGGTCAGGTGAAACGCGTGACCGTCGAGGTCGGGCTCGTGCGCGATGTGCTCGAGCGCGCTCGCCACCCAGTCGACGGGGACGACGTTCGTGTTGCCGAGGTCGACGCCGACGAGCGGCGCCCACTCCGGCAGCAGCTGGCGCGCGCGCTGGATCGCCTTGAAGAAGTAGTAGGGGCCGTCGACCTTGTCCATCTCGCCCGTGCGCGAGTCGCCGACGACGATCCCCGGCCGGTACACCCGCCACGGCACGTAGGGCTGCTCGCGCACGATCCGCTCGGACTCGAACTTCGTGCGGTGATAGGGCGAGGGCAGCCGCTGGCTCTCGTCGAACATGTCCTCCTCGAACGTCCCCTTGTAGGTCCCCGCGACGGCGATCGAGGAGACGTGGTGCAGCCTGCCCGCGTTAAGGGCGCGCGCCAGTTCGACCGCGTGGGTGGTGCCGCCGACGTTCACGGCGGTGTTCTGCTCGGCCGGCGCGGTCATGTCGTAGATCGCGGCCAGATGGAAGAAGTGGTCGATCTTGCCGCGCAGCTCCTCCACGCGCTCGGTCTCGACGCCCAGCAGGGGTTTGCGCAGGTCGCCGATCACGGGCACGACGCGTTTGCCGGCGCTGGCTCCGACGACGGCCTGCCAGTGTGAGATCAGGGCGTCGAGCCTGCCGGTCGAGGCGTCGCGCACGAGCACGTACACCTTGCCCTGGCGCTTGCCGAGCAGCTGCTCCACGAGCCGCCGTCCGATGAAGCCGGTCGCGCCTGTTACGAAATACGCCATCGTCAGGCGAGGATATCTCTATACCCCGGCCCCGGCCCCGCCGCGGCCCTCGCCGGCCGCGAATCGCTGGGCGCCCAGCGCCCCTTCGGCGAATACCTCGGGGCCGGCCTGAGCCTCCAGGGCGAGCCCGTCGGCCAGGGGCATCCCCAGCCCTTCGATCGCCGCGCGGCGATCGGCGAGCATTGTGCGCTGGGGGAATCGAGACAGACCCTCGGCGAGCGCAAGCGCGCGCTCCAGATGGGCGCCCGCGGGCACGACCTCGGTCAGCAGGCCCATGCCGAGCGCCTCGCCGGCGTCGATCATGCGCCCCGTCAGGATCAGGTCTAGGGCACGGCCCAAGCCGACGATGCGCGGCAGCCGCTGCGTACCGCCGTCGATTAGCGGCACGCCCCAGCGCCGCTCGGGATAGCCGAGCGTTGAGCCCTTGGTGGCGATGCGCAGGTCGCACCACAGCGCCAGCTCCAGGCCGCCGGCGAGGCAGAACCCGGAGATCGCCGCGATCGTCGGCTTGGAGGGAGTCAGCCGCGTGAAGCCCATCGGCCCCTCCGTCGACATCAGCCTGCCGGCCATCGTCTCCGTCGCCTTGAGGTCTGCCCCGGCGCAAAACGACACTCCACCGGCGCCGGTGAGCACCATCACGCGGGCGTCGTCGTCGGCCTCGAACCGCTCATACGCCTCATACAGCCGCGCGGCGGTGTCGCCGTCCACGGCGTTGCGCCGGTGGGGGCGGTCGATCGTCACCACGGCCGCGGCGCCCTCGCGCTCGTAGCGGACGGCGTCAGGCTCGCTCACCGGGTGGCTACCAGCCGCCGTGCCACTCGGCCTCGCCGAGCTGCTTCGCGGCGGCCTTGCTGGCTTCCTTGCGCTTCTCGAGCCGGCGCTGGATCATGCTCATCACGAACACGAACGTGGGAAAGAAGACGATCAGGATGAAGCCGGCGTTCGTCACGACCTTGTCGTCGGTCGCACCGTAGGCCCCGCGTCCGTCATTTTCGGCCAAGGCAGCCGGGACGAGCACGAGCAGAGCCATGAGGGCTGTCAAGAGCGTGATCGTCAGGCGGAGCCGCATGCCCGGCGGATGCTAGCGCAGGGCCCGGCCATCGGGGGCATAACCCCACTCAGCCCGCCCGGATAGATTGCGTCCAATTGCCGCTTACATGTATAGCCGGTCGCAGACCGGCAAACCACTCATTTAAAGATCAGTTCCCACACTGGCACCTATCCGGCAAGCCCACTGTGCGGGTGTTGCCATGCGAGGTAGCGGCGTAGCTGGACCCAAAGCGGCCTCCTTGTCACGGCGGACAGGCCAAACCCTAATATCACCGCCGATGGCTCTGCTGATCGCATCTGACCTGCACATCGACATGGCGGGAACACCGCTCCTGCGCGGCGTCTCGTTCAAACTCGAGCGCCGCGAACGGATGACGATCGCGGGTCGCAACGGCGCCGGCAAGACGACGCTGCTGCGCGCGCTGGCGGGGGAGGCCACGATCGATCGCGGCGAGCTGAGCGTCGCCCGCGGCGTGCGGATCGCGCTGCACGACCAGCGTCCCCCGCGCGAGCGCGGGCTGCCGCTGCGCGAGTACATCCTGTCGGGGTGCACGGAGGAGCTGCAGATCGAGTCAGAGCTCGCCGAGCTGGAGGCGCGCATGGCGCAGGGCACGGCGGAGGAGTCACTGCTCGACCGTTACGCGCGCGCGCAGGCGCGACTGGAGACGCACGGGGGCTACCTGTGGCGCGACCGCGCGACCGCGATGGCGCACGGGCTGGGGTTCGTCGACGCCGACCTCGAGCGCGCGCTGGATACGTTCTCCGGGGGACAGCTCACGCGCGCTTCGCTGGCGCGCGCGCTCGCCACCGGCGCGGACGTGCTGCTGCTGGACGAGCCGACGAACCATCTCGACATCGAGTCGCTGGAGTGGCTGGAGCAGACCCTGGTAGGGCTCGACGCGGCCGTCGTGCTGGTCGCGCACGACCGCTGGTTCCTGGAGGCCGTCGGTACGTCCGTGCTCGAGCTGGAGGCCGGTCGGTCGCGTTACTTCGCGGGCACCTGGCACGCGTGGCGCCGCGAGCAGGCGGCGCGCGAGATCGCGCTGGGCAAGGCGATCGACAAGCAGCAGGCGGAGATCGCGCGGATGGAGCGGTTCATCGAGCGCTTCCGCTACAAGGCCACGAAGGCGCGCCAGGCGCAATCGCGCGTGAAGAAGCTGTCGAAGATCGAGCGCATCGAGCGCGATCCCCGCGACGAGCAGGGACTGGAGTTCGCGTTCAAGGCGCCGGAGCGCTCCGGGCGGATCGTGTTCGAGCTGAGCGACGCTGCGATCGACATCGGCGAGCCGCCTGTGACGCTGCTCGATCAGGCCGAGCTGTGGCTGGAACGCGGCGAGCACGTCTCGCTCGTCGGCCCGAACGGCTCGGGCAAGACGACGCTGATCGAGACCCTCGCCGGGCGCCGTCCGCTCGCGCAGGGCAGGCTCAGCACGGGGCACAACGTGACGGTCGGCTACCTGTCTCAGCACGCGGACGAGCTCGGCGCTGGCGGCGATCCGGGCCAGAGCGTGCTCGACGCTGGCGGTCGCGCCACCGGTTTGACGCCGAACAAGGCCCGCGCGCTGCTCGGGCGGTTCCTGTTCAGTGGCGAAGAGGCCGAAAAACCGCTCGCAGGGCTCTCGGGCGGCGAGCGGCGACGGCTGTCTCTGGCCGTGCTCGTGCACTCCGGAGCGAACGTGCTGATCCTGGACGAGCCCACGAACCATCTGGACATCGAGTCGCGCGAGGCCCTGGAGGACGCCCTGCGCGCGTTCACCGGCGCGATCCTGCTCGTTTCCCACGACCGCGCGCTGCTGGACGCGGTCGGCACGCGCACGATCGCCGTTGAGGAGCGCTCGTTGCGCAGCTATACGGGGGGCTGGCCCGAGTATGTGCGGGTGCGCGATGAACGCAGGGCCGAGATGGGGAGGACCGTGCCGCATGCGGCACGGTCGGCAGGGTCGCATGCGACCCTGCCTGGGAGCGCGCATGCGCGCTCCCACGGGATGGCGCATGCGCCATCCCGCCATCCGGCGCATGCGCCGGATGGAACAACATCAGCTTCTAAAAGGCATGCGGACCGGGCCTCGTCTGTGCATGCACCCGACGGAATAATGAAAAGGCATGCGGACCAGCCCTCTGCGGCACGTGCCTCCGATGGAACGGCATCCAAACTCGGCAAGAACGCCAGGCACAAGCCCAAGCGCACCGGACCCTCGAAGAACCGCCTCAGCGCGCAGGCCGCGGCCGAGCAGGCGGTCGAACGGGCCGAGGCGGCGATGCGCGAGCTGGAGGACCAGCTCGCCGACCCTGCCGCCTGGGCGACGCAGTACGAGTCGGCCAAGTCCGAGGCCCGTCACACCGCCGCGCGCCGGGCGGTGGAGGAGGCCTACGCACGGTTGGAGGCGCTCGTGGAGTGAGGGTGTGACCGCGCTGATCAGAGTCGGATCTGCGAGTCAGAAACACATCTAGAGGATTCGAATCTATTGGTTCAGTTTGAAGATCGATGCCGCTCGATGCGACCGCCCCGCTCTATCGACAGTTGCGACCGCATCCTCACGGGCCCAGCAAAAGCGAGGTCGAAGAAAATCAGCGGGCGCGCCTGTGCGGCGCGATGATCGAGGCGATCGCGGCCCGCGGCTATGACGCGACGAGCGTCGCGGAGTTGAGCAGGCTCGCGGGGGTCTCCAAGCGAACGTTCTACGAGCAGTTCGCCAACAAGCAGGCGTGCTTCCTCGCCACCCACGACATGATCACGCGCTGTGCGGTCGCCGGCGTCGTTTTCGCCCACGGCGAGGAGTCGAATCGGGAGGTGGCGCTGCGCGATGTCTTCGAGGCGTTCGTACACGCCGCCGCCGATCAGCCCAAGGCCGCTCGGCTGGTGCTCGTGGACACCGCCGGCGCGGGTCGGGTCGCGTGCGACCGGACCGATCAGGCGAGACGCAGGTTCGAGCGGCTGATCGTCTCCGGCTTCGGGCAGTCGCCCGCCGCGGTCGCATTGCCGCCCGCCGTCGCGACGGGAATCGTCTGCGGCGTCGAACACGTCGTCTGCCGGAGCCTGCTCGGAGATAGGGCGGGAGAGCTGTCCGGCCTCGCCGGTGCGCTCGCGGACTGGGCGCTCGCTCATGACTCCGCCGCGATCGCCACACTGCCCGTCCCGGCGCCGGCCGGGCCGGACCGGTCGGCTAACTGGCCGCGTGTTCGCGCGCGCACGAGCGACGTGCGCGGACGCATCCTGCGCGCTGCCGCGGAGATCGCCGCGGGCGAAGGCCACGCGCGCATCACCCCCTGCCAGATCATCGATCGCGCTCGAGTCTCCGGAGCGGCGTTCGGCGCTCTCTTCGACAGCGCCGAGGAGTGCTGCCTGGATGCGCTCGACCTCGTCGGGCTGGAAGCGATGACATCCGCAGCAGCGGCCTCGCGCACCGTCGGGGACGGGGCCCGGGGCGCCTATCGGGAGATCGCGGCGCTGCTGGAATACATCGCCGAGGATCCGGTGTTGCGCGGTCTGATCACGGTGTACGCGTTCGCCGACGACGCCCCCGCCGTCGAGCGCCGGGACCGGATGCTGCGGCGCTACGTCAGCCTGCTCGTGAGCCGACTGCCGCAGAGGCTGCAACCGCCCTGTGTCGTCGCCGAAGCGACGGTCGGAGCGCTGTGGGGCATCGTCCGCTGCTATGTCGCGGGCGGCGCGGGGCACATGCTCCCAGCGCTGGCGGGCCAGGCCGCCTACGTCGCGCTGGCGCCGGTCGTGGGCGCCGAGGCGGCGGTGCGGGCGATCGAGGCCGAGGAGCATTCGATCCAGAGTGGCGAGTGAGCGGCGCCCGACGCTCCTGCGGCAAGCTGTTCCCGTAATTAGAGGAATTCGATTTAACGGGCATTTGTCGAAATTCTGTTACGCTCTTTTTACGAATGTCAACCAGCGGCTTAGATGCTGGCGCCAAGCTCCCGGCCACCCCCGCGGACGGTCTTCTGAGGCTATCGGAGGAATCTGCGCGCGCCGGTGTCGCGGCGCTGCCCCCGTCGCGCAGCGGGCTGAACGTCGCCGTCGTGCCGAGGCTGCTCGCCAACGAGCGGACCCGGACGATCGTTCTGGCCCTGGCGGATGGATCGCGGCGGCCCTCCGAGCTCGAGCGGCTGCAGGGGATCGTCCGTAGCACGCTGTTCGCGCGCTTGGGCGAGCTCACGGCGCTCGGCATCGTGACGAGCAGTCGGAGAGCCGAGTTTCCGCTGCGGGTCGAGTACCGGCTGAGCGAAATCGGGCGGCGACTTCTCGCCAACGAGCTGCTGATCGAGCGTCAGGAGCGGCGCAAACTCGCCCGCACGGGACCCGGCGTCGACGCGGCGCTAGGCAACCTCCTGCGCCTCCTGGCGCCCGTATCCCATCCCGCGGTCGATCGTCAAGGGCGTTGTCTGCTCGTCGAACACGAACCGTCGGGACAGACGCGCGCCGTGCGGCTGCTCGTCGAGGATCGCTGCGTCGCGGTGACCGAGCTCGCGGGCTCGGCCGAGCCCGACGTGCGCTGCAGCGCGGCCTCCCAGACGTGGGAAGACGCACTCCTCGCCGGTGGCACGCACGGCATTCAGATGGCCGGCGACCTGGTGCTCGGTAACGCCGTGATAGTCGCCTTCAGTCTCGCCCTGAGCGCCTAACCGGGCGTCCGACCAAACGGCTGGAATCTCGACGCAACCCCGATTCGCGCCCCGAGCTTCAACGTACTGTCTCTCATTTGGCGATTGATGGCGCGAGCCGAACAATCACCTGCTCGCCGCAGGAGTCCGATCGATCGGACTCCTGAGCCCGTTGACTTCGTTCTAATCACCGACATTGCATATCTCGGTGAAACTTGTTAGACACTCGAATGTCCCGCCTGAGTCGAGCACTGGCTCAGGAGGGGGCAAGACAATAGAACCGGCTTGGAGCATCTTATCCCTCGGTTTATCGAGTGCTCCGAGACCAACATACCGCCCTGGTCCTCCGAACGGGGGGCCAGGGCTCCAACAACAGGAGCATACACGAGATGGCACGACCTTCCCGCACGGCGACCTCTCTCGGCAGAGCCCGGATCGGCCGCTCGCGGGTGGATGGTTCTCAATGGCGTTCATTCGTTCGCAGCGAACCAAAAACTCGCGCTTGCGCCGATGGAACGGACTCGGCTATGGTTCTCATCGCGTGGTTCGGTGTGTGCCGTTTCCTCGTTGCTCCGGAATCAAGGAGCAGTTGTAATGAAACGAATAAGTATTGTCGGGCTATGCCTGGCTGCGGTGTGCGTGTTTAGCGCGGGCGCTGCTTCGAGTGCTTCGGCCGCAGAACTGTTAGCCAGGATCGCCGGTGGCGGGAGCGTCGCTGGTGTGACCTTTTTATCGTCGGCCACCTTACCTCAACTGATAACGCATAATGGAAGTATAATTGATTGTACAGATGCTACGAATCACGGGGTGTTCTTAACTGCGACCTTAGGTGATATCTTAATCAAGTTCTTAGGATGCAAAACCAGTGGGCTGCCTTGCAAAACGTCTGGGGCGGGGAAAGAAGAAATTCATCTACCGTTAACGACGTTATTCCATTTGGGCTTAGCGCATTTAGTGTTAGCAACCACGACGGACCGTGTACCCGCCGCAGTCGTCTTACTGGGTAAAACAATCGTAATCGAATGTGGTGAACCTACGGTACTAGCCAAAATAGAAGTAAAGGGTAGTGTGATCGGTGCGCTCCAGACTGCAGCTGGAGTACCGCAGCCGCTCAATACGTCCTTTTCAACGGTCAATCTGAATTTCCAGCAAACGAGCGCTGGTTTACAGCATTTGAAATTAATATTAATGCCGGGGAGTGCGGCACCGACGGAATACTTCCTGGAATCCAACCTCAACGGCGGCGCCTTTGAACCGGCGGCTGAGGTAGTAAACGCCAGATTGGATTTATTCACATTAAGTGGCGGTAAAGAGGATAATATTGAATTGGTAGAGCCGTAGTAGGCATACATTCAGTTGATCTTATGGGGCCGCGGCATTCGTGTCGCGGCCCCGTAGCGTCGGATTTTTGTACTGGTGGATGGAGGAGGGAGTCGTCATGAGGGCGGGGGCTAGAAGGGAAGAAATAGCGCGTTGTCTGTCGCGTAGGCGTGCAGATATTCGCCCTCGTGTGGGTGTTGCTGCTTGGGAGGGGAGATATGTCGAGTGTTTGCTGGGCGTCCTGCGGACCGCATCGGACCGCATTCGAGGTCCTCCTTTGCTCATCGTCTTTGCCGTCTTTGTCATTGCGATTGCTGCTACGCCTACCATGCCTCTTGCCTATGCGAAGACTTCCCACATGTTCGAATCCGTGATCACCGAAGTGCCGGCTGAAGGGTCGGGCGGCAAATCGGTCCCGGCGCCCGGTCGTCTCGAGCAGGCGAATTCGCTCACCGTCCATGCGGGCGACCTCTATCTCGCCGAACAGCTCGAAGGCGAAGGGCTAGCCGGGAGCCACGTGAGGGCCGACCAGTTCGCGCCTTCCGTGTCTAAACCGGGCGAGTATGAATTCGTGTCGCAGCTTCCGCAGCCCGAACCGCTCCTGAACGGTGTGCAAGGTATCGCGTTGGGTTCGGCGGCCAGCGAACCGGAGATGTATATCGGCTCGCCGGCCGGGTTGAGCGCGTTCACCGTGGGTTCGTGTGCCCTTTTGGAATGCACGACTTTCCAAAAACTGTGGGAAGGTACGGCGGCACCGAGTCCGTTTGAAGGTGTCAGCGGGGTCGCCGTGGATCATTCGACCAGTCCGGGGGACTGGGCGAGCGGCGACGTGTACGTCAACACCGGCGGCGTCATCGACATCTTTGAACCGCAAGCCGGCGAAGAAGGGGAATATAAGGAACAGATAACTGGCACGTCGGGACCGATCGCCGTCTCGGGTTTCAACGGTGATCTGATTGCGGGTAGCGAAGTGTTCCGCCCGGAAGAAGAAGGAGGGCCAAAAAAAGGTAAATACGGGTCCGTGTGCCAGCTCGTCCCGCCGCAGGGACCGCTCAACGAAGTGAGGGCCGTGGCGGTGGATGACAGTACCGAAGCCCCCTTCGCAGGCGAGATCTATGTTGCGACTACTGGTGCGGTGTACGAGTTTGGCCCCAACTGCGGTTTTCGTGGCGATATAACGGGCGTGCCCAAGGAAGGCACTCCGGGTGGAACCAAAGGTGCAGCCGAAGAAGTGTCGCTAGGCGGGTTCAGCCCTGGCGTCGTTAGCCTCGCGGTGGATCCGGCATCGCATCGGGTGTTCGTTGCAGTGAGCGCCACCGCAGCGAGCGGGCCGCCCCTTTTCGCCGCTCTTGGTGTCGTGGACGTGTTCGGCCCGGATGCTGTGGTTCCGGATGTGGTGACGCAGGCGCCTTCGAGTCTCGCGTTGGAATCGGACTCGGAAACGGGCGCTACGTCGTGGAGTGTGGAACTGGCGGGTAGCGTGAACCCGAATAATGAACCTGAAACGTCATGCTGGTTTGCGTGGGGTTTGACGGAAGCGTTCGGGCAGGAAGCACCGTGCAGCCCATCGGTGCTGACTGGCAATAGTCCGGTGAGCGTCCATGCGAGCCTGACGGGTCTTGAACCGGACACTGCCTACGTGTACCGCTTGCAGGCCAAGAACGAACACGGGACAAACAAGGGCGAACCCTCGGAAGACCAGCGTTTCACGACGCCCGGTGCCGGTTTGCGCAGCGAGTCCGTCTCGGAAGTATCCGCGACTAGCGCATCGTTTGAAGGCACAGTCGCGCCGCACGACGCACCGGTCGAAGAACATGATCTCCAGGCAGTCACGAAAGCCCCGACGTCCTACTTCTTCCAGTACTCCAGGCAGCCGACCGATGCGTGCACGGCCGAACCGGCGGCGTGCGTGGATGTGCCGTCGACGCCTGTGAGCGTCGGTTCCGGCCCGGAAGATGTCCCGGTGGCACCACAGCATGTGACGGGTTTGGCGGCGAACACGACCTACCACTATCGCCTAGTCGCGGTCAACGAAGCGCTGCCGGCATCCAAACCAGGCGTGCTGGTCCCCTTCTACGGCCCGGATCGTACGTTCACGACGCAGGGGTCCGGTGGGCAGGCCGTGCTGCCCGACGGCCGTGCGTGGGAACTGGTCTCGCCGGTGGACAAGCAGGGTGCGAGAATCCTACCTTCGGGACAGGCCAGCGCGGACGGGAGCGGGTTTACGTTCATGACGAACAGTCCCACCGAACCCGAACCGAAGGGCGCCGGCGCGCATGGTCTTCAGGTGCTCTCCTCGCGCCTCGCGCCGGGTCAGTGGTCAAGTGTGGACATCAATCTGTCGCGCGGTGCGCCGGAGGGCACCGTCGACAACGCGCGCACTGAATACCGCTATTTCTCCGAAGACTTCGGCCTTAGCGTCGTCGAATCCGAAGGCCCGTTCTCGATCCCGGAAGGCCCACACCTGAACGCACACGGCGAATGGGAACAAATCGTCGAAGCAACCCCGGTGCCGACCGAACGAACACCGTATCTGCGTCACAACACCACGTGCACCTCCTCGCCCCCGACTTGCTTCCAGCCGCTGCTCGACAGTCAGGACGTCACATCGGGAGAAAAATACGAAGGCCCTCTAGAGACCGTTGGCGCTGCGAATGCAGTAGCCGCGACGCCGGACGCGAGCCACGTCATCATCGACTCGACTGTCCCGTTGACTACAGGGGGGCCCGTGGTCACGGATACGTCGCGTGGGTTGTATGAGTGGTCGATCGCGAAGGCACCGGCGGAACGGCTGTCACTTGTGAACGTGCTGGAACACGGCGAACTCGGTCCACCCCAAGTCATCGCGCTTTCAAGCGACGGGTCGCGCGTGGCGTTCGGCAGTTGCCACCTGCAGCTCGAATGCGACGCTTATTACGTGCGCGACGTGCCGCGAGAAGAAACCGTGCAGATGGACCTGACCGAAGGCGGTTCTCCGGGCTCTGGGAAAGGTGGTTTCGAAGGCGCGAGCACCGACCTGTCGAAAGCGTTCTTCACCGACACCGCCCGGCTCAAGAAAGACTCGGGTGTGAACGGGAAGGATCTGTACGTGTGCGAGCTGGGGCCCGAGGCCGCCGGCCCGCCGAAATGCGCCTTGACCGACCTGACTCCAGTGCCGGCAGCGGGACAACCGGGCGGGCTCGAAGACGCGCAGGTCTCGCGGGCGTTGGGTGTCAGCCGGGACGGCACGTATCTGTATTTCCTCGCGCGTGGTGTTCTCACCGCGGGTGCCACGCCGGCGGCCAGTTTGGGGCCGGGTCAGGAAAACCTCTACGTCGCGCACGAGCACGAAGGGAAATGGACCACAAGCTTCATTGCCTCGCCATCGGGTATCGGCTCTATACACGTCGTGTCCCCCGACGGGCGCTCGCTCGCTTTCTCCGCGAAAAACTCGCTGACCGGCTATGACAACCGCGACGCGAAGACAAGCTCGCCCGACAGCGAGGTGTATTTGTATGACGCCGAAGCCGGCAAGCTCGTGTGCGCGTCGTGCAACCCGAGCGGCGCACGCCCGCTTGGCCCAGCGGTCGTTCCCGACTCGGCACACGAAACCCCGATCGTTCTGGGGAACGAATCCCTGCCCGGGGCGGGCGGCTCGCGCTCGCTGTTCGATGGTGGCCGGCTGTTCTTCGACAGCAACGACGCGCTCGTCCCACAGGACACGAACGGCAACGTCGACGCGTACGAGTTCGAGCCCGCCGGCGTGGGCAGCTGCAGCGCGGCGGACCCGACCTTCGACGTGGCGAACGGTGGCTGTGTCGGCCTGATCTCCTCCGGCCGTGCGTCCGGGGAATCGCGCTTCTG
Source organism: uncultured Solirubrobacterales bacterium (assembly GCA_963708315.1). GTDB lineage: Bacteria > Actinomycetota > Thermoleophilia > Solirubrobacterales > Solirubrobacteraceae > Palsa-744. The sequence continues at coordinate 1,241,387 of OY970204.1, forward strand.
GGATGCCAGCGTGACCGGCTCCGACGTGTTCTTCACAACCTCCGAACGCCTCGTTGGCAAGGACACCGACACGTCGCTGGACGTCTATGACGCGCACGAATGCTCGAGCGCCTCGCCGTGCGCCTCGGAAGCAACGGCGCAGGAAGAATGCGCCTCGGCCGCGGCGTGCCGTTCGGTTCCCCTGCCGCAACCCTCGATCTTCGGGCCGCCTTCCAGCGCGACCTTCACGGGACTGGGGAACCTCACCGCCGGACCGCCGGCGAAACCCAAGTCAGCCGCCCAGATCCGCGCCGAAAAGCTCTCCAAGGCACTTACGTCCTGTCGCCACAAGTACAAGCGCCACCGCAGGCGCCGCACCGCATGCGAAAAGCAGGCGCACAAGGCGTATGGGCCTGCGAAGAAAGCAACTAGACCGAGAAAGTCTGCCCACGCCAACCAGAGGATAGGGCGATGAGCCTCAACACAACAACGATATGCCAGCAAGCCAGCAAAGCCCGCTCATACCGCAGACGTGGCGGCGTAGCTGTCGTATTGGTCGTCGTTGCGGGTCTTTCGCTCTCCGCCTCTCCCGCGCTCGCCGCGGAACCGTGGTGGGGCCTCACCTCCGGGTCCTGGCCCACGAACCTGCATTCGGGCGGGGCGAACGATGAGGTGCAGGAACTCATCGTCAGCGCCACGAGCGGCGACTACTTCTTTGGAGAACCTCTACGCCTCGAAAAGCTGCTGCCATTCAATGCGACCGCTGAAGAAGTGCAGAAACAGCTGCAAAGCGCCTATCCAGGCAACAAGGTGGAAGTGAGCGGTGGGCCGCTCGATACCGCGACCGGCAGGCTGATCGGCCCTGCCACTGCGACCGGAAACCTCACCGAAGGCCTCGCAACGGTCGAAGAAGTCGCCAAAGAACCCCGCACCGGCACGTTCGCGGCCGGCCAGAGGATCGAAGGCGAAGGCATCCCCTCGGGCACGACGATCCTCGCCGTCGAAGGCACCAACCTGACCCTGTCAAACGCAGTGCAAGCCGGCAAATCGGGCGCGGGTGTCGCCCTCACGGGCCTGGCCTCCAGCACCGTCGAAGCCTTCACGACCACCGTCGGCACCTTTGTCGTCGGGCAGGAAATCCTGGGCAGTGGCATCGCCCCGGGAACGACCATCGAAGCCATCGCCGGGCCTACCGTGACGCTCTCGCTCCCCGCCACGGAAACGCGGAAATCCGCCGTGCTCTCCTCTGCGGCCGCCCCCTATGTGATCACGTTCCCCAGTCAACGGGCACCGCTCATCAAGGCCCAGTCATTTGATTTCTTTCATGGACATTTTGAATGTAAAACCCTCGAAGAATCTGGTTTCGGCTCCTGCGGCGCTGAACCCGGTCGGATCATCGGATCGCTCGAAGGTGGCACCAAAGGCGAACCGGAAGTGACGGAGAAGGCCCAGGGTCGCCCCGAGGGAAAGATCATCGTCACCGCGGAGGACCTGGGCGACGCGCCCGCCGACGGGAGTGCCACGCCAGTCGTGCTCGAAGACACGCTGCCGGCACACGTGGAAGCCGTCGCGGCCGAAGCCATAGCTGGCCCGGACAGCGGAACGCGCGCGCCGGTCGCATGCGCTTTGGTATCGGCGCACCAAGTGCGATGCGCGTTCGAAGGCGGACTTCCCTCCTATGAATTGATCGAAATGCGGATCAGCGTCAGGGTGGCGGGGGCATCGTCGGGCGAAGCGAACGCGCTGACCGTCTCGGGTGGTGGCGCGAAGCTGGCTTCGTTGAGCAAGCCGATCAGCGTGGGATCCAGCAACGGGTTCGGCGTCGCTGACTACCAGATGATCGCCGAAGAAGAAGGTGGGGCGGCCTCGACCCAGGCGGGTGTGCACCCGTTCCAGCTCACCACGATCACGACGCTCGACACCAGCGAAGCGGCCCCCCGAGCGTTTGATCAGCAGCCGGCGGCGCTGACGAAGGACTTGACCTACCAACTGCCCGCCGGGCTGATCGGCAACCCGACGCCGTTGCCGCAGTGCACCGACTTGCAGTTCACGACCTTGGCGCCTCCTGGTGAACAAGAAAACGAGTGCGAAGCAAAGACCGCGATCGGCGTCGCGACGATCACCTTCAACGTAACAGGGCTCGGGTTGGACACGCTAAGTGTGCCGGTCTTCAACATCGAACCGCGTGCGGGTGAGCCGGCGCGGTTCGGCTTCGAAATCGTTAAGGTCCCGACCTATCTCGACACCTCCGTGCGGGCCGGGCGTGATTACGGCGTGACGGTCAACGTGTCGAACATCACCGAGATCCCCGGGTTCGTCTCGGGCAAGGTGACGTTCTGGGGCGTCCCCGGCGACCCGTCGCACGACAACGCGCGGGGCTGGCGGTGTACCACGGGAGAAATGACCGGCTGCTCCGCGGATGTTGCCAAACCCCCGCCGTTTCTCTCGATGCCGACGTCGTGCACTGGCCCGATGTCCACGACGGTTCAGGCCGATTCGTGGGCGGAACCGCACCCGCCGCATCCCTCCGAACCGCCATTGCTGGCCGAGTATCGGATGGGCGGCCTCGATGGCTGCAACCATCTGCAGTTCGAACCGCAGATCCGGGTCACGCCCGACGACAGGCAGGCGAGCAAGCCAACCGGCCTGAACGTCGACGTGCACGTCCCCCAGACTGCGACGCTGAACCCCGAAGGCCTCGCCGAGTCGGCGGTCAAGGATATAACGGTCGCGTTGCCCGAAGGCGTCGCGGTGAACCCCGCCGGCGGGGACGGCCTTGCGGCTTGCAGCGAGAGCCTCGCGGGCTTCACGGGCTTCGGTGAACCCGAACACTTCCCGACGTTCACGGGCACTCTTCCCGAACCGCCGCAGCCCGGTGTGAACTTCTGCCCGGACGCGTCGAAGATCGGCGAAGTCACGATCAAGTCGCCCCTCTTGCCGGCGGGGCAGTTCCTGAAGGGCTTCGTGTACCTCGCGACCCAGAACGAAAACCCGTTCGGGGGCCTGATCGCCCTGTATCTTATCGCCAGGGATCCGATCTCGGGGGTCGTGTTCAAGTCCGTCGGCGAAACGCAGCTCACCTCGTCGGGTCAGGTGATCGGTGTGTTCAAGCACAACCCGCAGCTCGCCTTCGAAGACGCCGAACTGCATTTCTTTGGTGAAGAACGCGCGCCGCTCACGAGCCCTGCTCACTGTGGTGCCTACACCACCAACGCCACATTCGCGCCGTGGTCGGGAACCCCGACGGTCAGCTCGAATTCCACCTTCGACATCACTTCGGGCCCGAACGGATCCCCGTGCCCGGGTGCGCGCCTGCCGTTCAATCCGGCGTTCACGGGCGGTTCGACGAATATTCAGGCGGGGTCATTCACCCCACTGACGGGGACGTTTAGTCGTGACGACGGTGATCAACAGATGGCAGGATTCCGCTTCAAGTTGCCCCCCGGCCTCTCCGGTCTGCTGACCGGCGTGAGGCTCTGTCCAGAAGCGCAGGCTAATGCCGGTACGTGCGGTCTCGACAGTCTCATCGGCGAAACTACCGTTAGCGCCGGCGTGGGGTCTGATCCCGTCTCCGTCAAGGGCGGGAAGGTCTATCTCACAGAAAAATTCCATGGTTCTCCTTTTGGTTTGTCAGTTGTCAATCCGGTCAAGGCCGGTCCGTTCGATTTGGAGCACGACACGGCCAATCCCGGACAGAACATGCCTGCCTGTGACTGTGTGGTTGTGCGGGCCAGGATCGATGTGGATCCCCTCACCGCAGCGTTGACGATCACGACCAACTCCGAAAACGAAGGCTTCGCGATCCCACGCATCATAGATGGGATCCCGGTACAAATCAAGAAGGTGAACTTCACGACGACCCGCAACGCTTTCAGCTTCAACCCAACCAACTGCGCGAAAATGGCGATCTCCGGGAGCGTGGGAGGCGATGAAGGCGGATCGAGCGAGGTCGAAGTACCGTTCCAGGTAACAAACTGCGCTACGCTCGGCTTCAAACCTAAATTTGCGGTCTCGACCTCGGGGAAGACTAGCAAAGCCAAGGGCGCTAGCCTGAAAGTGAAATTGGCCTATCCCAAAGCGCCGTTCGGCAGTCAGGCGAACATCAAATCGGTCAAGGTCGATCTGCCTAGGCAATTGCCGTCGCGTCTTACGACGCTGCAGAAGGCGTGTACCGCGGCGCAGTTCAAAGCCAACCACGCCGGTTGCCCTGCGGCGTCGCTCGTCGGTTACGCTAAGGCGACCACACCGCTGTTGCCTGTTCCCGTGGAAGGTCCCGCGTACTTCGTCTCCAACGGCGGCGAAGCGTTCCCGAACTTGATCATGGTGCTGTCGGGCTACGGCGTCACCATCGACCTCATCGGTGACACGTTCATAAGCAAAGCCGGGATCACCAGCAGCACGTTCAAGGCCGTGCCCGACTTGCCCGTAGCCAGCTTCGAACTGACGCTGCCACAGGGTCCCTACTCCGCGCTGGCGGCGAACGGGAATCTGTGTACGAGTAAGCTGGCGATGCCGACCGAATTCGTCGCGCAGAACGGCATCGTCCTGCACCAGAACACCCACGTTAGCGTGACCGGCTGCCCCAAGGTCAAGAAGCGTACGAGGGCACAGCTATTCGCCGCGGCGATGAAAGTCTGCCGTAAGAAGGCAAAAGGCCACAAACGGGCCGTCTGCGAAGCACGAGCGCGTAAGCGTTACGGAGCGGTGAAGAAAGCGAAGAAGGGGGCGGTGCGCAAGAAGTAAGCCTGTGCTGAACGTCGATCGCTATGTCCGTGCGGCCGTCGGAGCCACACGCACAAATGCTGCAAATAGGAAGAACGACCGCATAGCTCTCGCTCCAGCTGCCCCAGCAGGTCCCTGGGCGCCGCCCTCTCCACCCCTCCGGCGGCGCCCAGGGCTCGTTACGCATAAGAGCTAATCTTCGTCGCGTGACCGACCGCCTCAAAGCCACGCGCAACATCGCCATCGTCGCGTTGATCGCGACGGCCGTCTCCTTCCTCCCGTCGGGTGGTCGGTTCGCGCACACCTTCGAAGCCCTCCTCTACATCGGCTTCGGCGTGGCGATCGGCTACATCGGCCTGCGCTTCTACCGCGAACACCACGTCGCCCTGCACTCGCTCGGCGACCGCTACCGTGGGCTGTTGTACGGGTCGCTCGCCCTGGGCGTCTTCCTGTGGATGTCGTACTCGCGCATGTGGAACACGGGCCTCGGCGAGCTGCTGTGGTTCGTGCTCCTCGGCGGAGTGGTTTACGCGCTGTTCGTCGTCTTCCGGCGCTGGCGCGCCTACTGAGTCGATCGTCAGTCGGGGTCTGCCTCGAGCCAGCGGATCTGGTTGCGCAGGGAATCCTCCGCGGGATGTTCGCGCAGCAGCCGATCGATCGCTTTGACATATGCCCCGATCGTGTTGCGTGAGCGCTGCAGTGTGCGGTCGGAGACGAGCAGCAGGCCGTAGTGCGACCGGCCTTCGCCGGCCCAGCGCGTCGCAATCGGGACGAAGTCGCGGACGTTGTTGGTGAGTAGCGCTCGCTGCTCGACGGTAGACAGTGCGAGCAGGGTCTCGTCCTCGGCCGAGATTAGGTCTGGGCGCTCGCAGACGGCGATCACGTCATGATCTCGCTCGCGGAGACGTTTAGCGATGTCCGATGGGAATTGCTCGTCCAGGAGCAGCTTCAACCGAGCACCCGCTGCTCGCGCTCCCAACGTGCGCGCTCACGCTCGGCCGCATCCAGCTCGGCGGTGGCGTAGGCGTCGATCTCGTCCTGGAAGTCGGCGTAGTAGCCGACGCAGGCACGTACCTGTGTGGGTGTGATCGCGAAGTAGTCGGCCGTGCTCTCAATGTCGTTGTCGTGCGCGCGCAATGTTTCGATCACCTGCCACACGTCGAGCCTGGTGCCGGCGAGGGCCGGGCGACGGATGCCGCTGCCACCCTCACGGAAGCGCAGCAGCGGATGGCGCTCCAAACGCAGGCTCTCGTCGAGCAAACGCTGGGCAAGCGCGTTGCTCGACTCGCCATGCTCGGCGGCGCGCTCGTCGAGTAGATGCAGAGTGCCGTCGGTCAGGCGGAATGAACGCTGGCGAGTTGTTGACGCAGCCATATAACCCATTGTAGTGCACTTGTGTTCACCCATGCGCTGGGATCTCACCCGGCCTATCGCCTGCACGCGACTGTCTGCACCATCACTGGCCTGCCGCTGGCATGGGAGGTGCGCTCCGCGCGAGAGAAACGAACTGCCCGCCGCTCTCCCACTACTCGACCGTGTGCTTTGGCGACCATCGTCAAGATCGCATGAGCCTTGGAGATTCCACCAGCTAGACTTTTGGACCATATTCTATGAGAAACGCCTCTTGGTATCTTGAAGACTTTTGTCCTAGGTTTCCGATGCCGGGCTTGCCTGGTGCGGAACGGCTACCTGTAGTTGACCGCCGACCACAGAAAGGAAAGCGATGGAGACGTTTATACTAACCATTGCCTTGGTGCTCGCGCAAATGTGCGTCCTTACGGCGCTGCTGCGTAGAGGCTGAGGTAGCCCGTTGATGGGGCCTGGTAGCAGCCGGGTCCCGGAGGGCTTCGACCGGAGGCCGAAGTAGCAGCTTCGAGCCTCCTTCCTCTAGATCGTCTTGTGATTCGGTAGACCTAAGGACTACAAAAGTAATCACGACAGTGCTAACCATCTTCTAGTCTACAAGATCAAGCGCAGAGAGTTTCTAGAGCCTCCTAGTACCCGCCGCGCACGCAACTACCTCGCCTCCCAGCAACGTACCCTGCCGACCAGCCTGGCGTGTACCTGTTCAGGAACAACCCTGGTCGCGTGATCTGCGTCGGCAAGGCCGTCTCGATCCGCAAGCGCGTGGGCTTGCACTTTTCCAATGCGCAGGTCCCCAGCAGCCTGGCCACGCCGTCATGGTCACCTTCGGTCTCGCCCTGAACACCTGACGGCGCTCAACCAAAACGGGTGAGATCTCGTCGAAACCTCGATTCACGCCCAGATTTTCAAAGCATTGTCTCTCATGCGGCGATTCATGGCGCGAGCCGAACAATCACCTGCTCGCGGCAGGAGTCCACTCGACCGGACTCCTGGACCCGCATATTTCGTTCCAGCGACTGGCATTGCGTATCTCGGTGAAACTTGTTAGACACTCGAGTGTCCCGCCCGAGTCGAGCATTGGCTCGGGAAGGGGCAAGGCAATAGAACCGGCTTGGAGCATCTTATCCCTCGATTTATCGAGTGCTCCGAGACCAACATACCGCCCTGGCCCTCCGGTTGGGGGGCCAGGGCTCCAACAACTAGGAGCATACACGAGATGGCACGACCTTCCCGCACGGCGACCTCTCTCGGCAGAGCCTGGTCGGCCGCTCGCGGGCGGATGGTTCTCGATGGCGTTCATTCGCTCGAAGCGAACCAAAAACTCGCGCTTGCGCCGATGGAACGGACTCGGCTATGGTTCTCATCGCGTGGTTCGGCGTGTGCCGTTTCCTCGTTGCTCCGGAATCAAGGAGCAGTAGAAAATGAAACGAATAAGTACTATCGGGCTGTGCTTGGCGGCGGCGTGCGCGTTCAGCGCGGGTGCCACTTCCAGTGCCTCGGCCGCAGAACTGTTAGCCAGGCCCGCCGGTGGCGGAAGTATCGCCGGTGTGACTTTCTTATCGTCAGCTGGCTTAGCCTTATTGACAACGCTTGCCGGAGCTTTAATTCATTGTAAAGATGCTACCAATCTAGGATTATTTTTAAGTGCGACCTTAGGAAATATCTTAATACGGTTTTTAGGATGTTCAACGAAAGTACTAACGTCCACCGTCGAATGTGCTACCACTGGAGCGGGGGCTGGTGAAATTCATCTCCCGTTATCCACATTATTCCATTTGGGCTTAGCGCATTTAACCAGCGCCACTGCTGGAGTACCCGCCGCAGTCATCTTACTTGTTAATAACGTTAAACTCACATGTGGACCCGCTACGATCGAAGTGAGGGGCGCCGTAATCGGTGCGCTTCAGAGGAATGGAGCAGCGGTGCCGCTCAATACGGCCATTAAAGATGTCAATCTGAATTTTCAACAGACGGCCCACGGAGTACAGCATTTGAGGTTATTCTTAATGCCCGGGACCACCGGACTAACCACCTATGATTTGGAAGCTAACCCAGCCGGTACTTTCGAATTAGCGGCTGAGGTGGTGAATGCATTATTGGATGGGTTCACGTTACCCAGCGGTAAAGAAGACGCAATCGAATTTGTCGAGCCATAACCTAGCAGCAGCATGTAAGTGAGACGTCGGTCCTGCGGGGTCGTGACGTTTTAGTCGCGGCTCCGCAACATCGGGATCATGGGGTGAGCGGATGGGAGGAGTAATAGTGGTGACGAGAGCGATATCGGAGGAGGGGAGGGGGGCGTCGAGTCCGTACGCGCATATGGTCGTGCTCGCCGGTGTGCTGGCGTTGCTGGCCGGTGCGCTGCCGGGGGTGGCCAGTGCCGGGTCGTGCCTGAATGAAGAAGTCAGGGCCGAACAGGGCTCCGAGCGCTTGCCCGACTGCCGTGCGTTTGAGCTGGTCACTCCGGAAGTGAAGGACGATGACAGCGCTATCGGGAGCGTCGAAGGCAGTCCTCTCGGCTTTCCCGATGGCAATCACGTTTATTACCGCACCCTGCTGCCGCTGCCGAGCTCGCAGAGCGGGGAACGCCAAGCAGTCTTGAGTACGCGTGCCGCTTCCGGTTGGGTCAATACCCCGCTTGCCGCTCCCGCCGGTCCTGGCGAACCGGCCGGGCCATTCCATTCAAATGCATGCACTGGCTGCTACCCCGGTGAAGCGGCCTTCACTGGTGACTTCTCGGCTGCTTATGTCGACTCGAGCTTCGACACCGATCCGCTTGACCAGGACGGCCTTGTCGATGCGTATCGATTGGACCTGTCGAATGGTGCGTGGTCGCTCGCGACGCTGCCCGATACCGGCCCGATGACGGCGAGTCTCAATGCTCCCGTCAGCAGCAACGCGGTCGGTACATTCACCGCCGGTGTCTCCGAAAACGGCAGCCACGTCTACTTTCAGACGTTCGACCAGCTGCCTGTCGCACCGGGGACGCCCGGCGAACACACGGGGGACATGTTGTACGACCGTACCGGTGGTCACACGTATGCGGTGGGAGTGCTGCCAAACGGCACGATTTCGCAAACGTGCAACCCCGAGCTCGGCAACGGCCCTGCGGACGGAAATATACAGGGGGCTCTGACTGAAGGCGCGATCTCTCCCGATGGCACGAACGTCGTTTTCACGCAGTTCCCGACTGAACATTGCCTCGACCCTGGCGTTTACTTGCGTGAGAACGACACGACGACGGTCCAACTGGCCGGGATGTTCTACGCCCGCAGAAGCTCTGATGGCTCCAAGATAATCACCGTCGGCAATGAACTAGGCGTCTATCAGTATGACATTACGACCGGTACGACCACCACTATCACCACGACCGGGAAGTTCGCCGCAGCGTCGCCTGACGGGTCTCACGTCTACTACCTGATCCGTGAAGGACAACCCGGAGCCGGACTGTACGTCTGGGATAAAGGCACGAGCACCTTGATACCAAAGGCCGGTGAAGGGTTCGCAAGCCCTCTGTTTGAACGCGGCAGCACAAACCCCCCGGATATCAAGCACCCTAGCTTCGCTGTTGCCACCCCGGACGGCTCCAAGCTTCTCTTTCTCGATCGTGCCAGTCTCACCGGCTACGACAGCTTCGGCGCGGCGTGCACAGACAACGGAGAGCCTGGCTTGTGCGCTGAGGCGTACGTTTACGACGCGCCGAGCGGTTCGGTGACATGTGTGTCGTGCAGTCCGACCAGCGCACCCGCACAGGGTAATGCTCAGCTGATGGGCGTAGAGCAGACCAATTCGCTTCTCCCGGGTTACTCTGAGGGTGAGATCTCGCCGGATGGTTCGCGTGTGTTCTTCGAAACGTCAGATGCGCTGGCGCCGCAGGATACGAACGGGCTCTCAGATGTGTATGAGTGGGAGAATGGCCGCGTCTATTTGATCTCCTCGGGTCAGGGCACTTCCGGGTCGCACTTCTCGGGGGCAAGCAGTGACGGTAGCGATGTGTTCATCACGACGACCGATCGGTTGGCGCCGCAGGACATTGAGAGCGCGACGCAGATCTACGACGCCCGCGTCGATGGTGGCTTTCTGTATAGGCCGTTTACGACCGGTTGCGATAGCGGTCAGTGTCAGGGTCCGCAGACCCCGGCTCCAACGTTTGGCGCTCCCGCGAGTGCCACGTTCGTAGGGCTCGGCAACCCCGGCGGGGTGGAACCCAATCCTCCACCGGTGAAACCCAACGCCCTGACCAGTGCGCAGAAGCTCGCCAAGGGGTTGAAGGCCTGCCGCGCCAAACACAAGAGGCACGAGCGCCTTGCGTGCGAAAAACGAGCCCAGAAGCTTTACGGGCATAGATCCCACTCGACGGGGAGGCCCAAGTCATGAGCGCCCCATTTACAGGCGGCCGCTTGCGGCTGCTCCCCATGATCGTCGGTGCGATGATGGTCATCCTAGCACTCGTCGCCCCTTCGGCGTTGGCTTCGTTTGGGTTCGCGTCTGACCCGGACGCGCCGTCTGTGGTAGTGAGTAATTCCGCGAATCCCAGTCAGCCGACCGAAGCAAACCCGAACGACCTGGCTACTCAGGCCGGTTCGCACCCGTTTGACATGACTACGAGCTTCAAGCTGAATCTCGACCCGAAAAATAACACTACAGGTGAATACTACGCGAAGGACATAAGTGTCGATCTCCCGTCGGGGTTCGCTGGGAGCATAGTCTCGGTCCCGCAGTGCCCAATCTCTAATCTCTCAGTATCGACCCAGGGAGTTAGCCCGCCCGGTTGTCCGACGAGCTCGCAGGTGGGGGTCGCCGAAGTCCTCCTCGGGACCGGGGGGTATGGCGCGCAGGGAATCGTGCCCGTCTATAATCTGGTTCCTTCAGATGGTGGTACGGCGGAGATGGCATTCCATGTGGTGCAGGTGGTGCAGCCGATTTTCGTCACCGCGCGCACCGACGGCGATTATGGTTTGGTCGCGCAGACCACGAACATCTCGGAGTACGTGCCGTTCGCGGGTTTGAGGATCACGCTGTGGGGTGTGCCGGCGGATCCCAGGCATGACGCGGAACGGTTCCTACCCGAAAAGGGTGCCGCCTGCCCCGTCCTCAATGCGTGCGAATTTCGTGACCATCCGGGCAATGCGAAAGGTGAACCGTTGTCTGATAGCGCGCCGCCGACGGCGTTCTTGACGAATCCGACGAAGTGTGGTCCCGGGAGCGAATACGACGCGAAGTTCATCGGCGATAGCTGGCAGCGTCCTGGGCTCTTTGAACCGCTCGATCGTAGGCCTCTTCTGAGCGACCCCAACTGGAGCACGGTGACGACGTCAATGTATCCCGCTGGCGTTACCGGCTGTAATAAATTGTCGTTCAACCCGTCGTTGAAGGTGACACCGGATACGACCGAGGCTGATTCTCCGTCTGGCTATGGTGTCGATCTGCACGTTCCGCAGAGCATCGCGCCGAACGATCTCGTTACGCCGGCGTTGGATAATGCCGTGGCGACGCTGCCGCAGGGCTTGGCTATCTCTCCGGGCGCTGCCGATGGGCTGCAGGCGTGCACGGACAACGGTGCTGAACCGCCGGGCAGTCCGGGTAACGAGATCGGGTTGGGCAGTGATGCGCAGCCGACGTGCCCGCATGCTTCGCAGGTCGGCACGGTCGAAGTGACGACGCCGGTGTTGCCGGACGTGTTGCGCGGCGAAGTGTATTTGAGCAGCGAGCATTCGGGGAACACGTATGCGGTGTTCGTCGTGATCCGCGGTGACGGGCTGTTGGTGAAGCTGAAGTCGACTGTCGTTGCGAACCCCGTGACGGGTCAGTTGACCGCGAGCTTCTTGAACAACCCGCAGTTCCCGTTCACGGATTTCGTGTTGCATTTCTATGGTGGTCCTAGGGCGGTGTTCGTGAACCCCAGCGCGTGTGGTCCTGCGACGACGACGATGGATCTGACGCCGTGGTCTGCCAGTCCTGGCGGTACGGGTGATGCGACGCCGTCTAGCACGTTCGGCGTGAGCTTCGATGGGTTGGGTGGGGCGTGCCCGTTCCCGCAACCTTTCGCGCCGTCGTTCACGGCTGGCACGACGAGTATCCAGGCTGGTGGTTACAGTCCGTTCAGCGCGACGTTCTCGCGTAACGATGCCGATCAGAGGATCGACCACGTGCAGGTCAAGACCCCGGTCGGGTTGCTCGGGACGCTCGCTAACGTCCCGTTGTGCGGCGAACCGCAGGCGTCCGAGGGGACGTGTTCCTCGGCGTCGCAGATCGGTCACGTGACCGTGGGTGTCGGTTCTGGCGCGGCGCCGCTGTATCTGCCGATCCCTGGTCAGCCACCGAACCCGGTGTACCTGACGGGACCGTATAAGGGGGCGCCGTTCGGTATGTCGTTCGTGATCCCCGCGATCGCGGGTCCTTATAACCTGGGGACGGTCGTCGTGCGTGCCGCGATCAACGTCGATCCGAACACCGCGGCGTTGACGATCACTAGCGATCCGTTGCCGACGATCATCGACGGCATCCCGATCCAGGTCAAGACCGTCAACGTCCTGATCGATCGCCCCGGTTTCGTGTTCAACCCCACCAACTGCGGTCGGATGAGCATCGGTGGTTCGGTAACGAGCCGTGAAGGCTCGACGGCGAGCTTCGGCTCGCCGTTTCAGGTCACTGGTTGCGGGGATCTCGGGTTCAAGCCGACGTTCAAGGTTTCGACCTCGGGTAAAACATCGAAAGCGAGGGGTGCGAGCCTCGATGCGCGGGTCAGCTTCCCGAAAGGGGCGCTGGGGACGCAGGCAAACATTGCGAAGGTCAAGGTGGACCTGCCCAAGCAGCTCCCGTCGCGGTTGACGACGTTGCAGAAGGCTTGTACCGCGGCGACGTTCGAAACGAATCCTGGTGCGTGTCCCGCGGCGTCGGTCATTGGTGTCGTGAAGGCGGTCACGCCGACGCTGCCGACCACCCTGACTGGTCCGGTGTATTTCGTCTCTCACGGCGGCGCGGCCTTCCCGGACCTGGTGATCGTGTTGCAGGGCGATGGCGTCAGGGTCGATCTGACCGCCGCGACGTTCATCAGCAAGGCGGGGATCACGAGCTCCACGTTCAAGACCGTCCCCGACGTGCCGGTCAGCTCGTTCGAGCTGTATCTGCCTGAGGGTCCTTACTCGGCGCTCACCGCGAACGGAAGAAACTTGTGCAGGTCAAAGCTCGTGATGCCGACGGCGTTCACCGCGCAGAATGGTCTGACGATGCGTCAGTCCACCCGGATAGCTGTGACCGGTTGTCCCAAAGCCAAAGCGACAAAGGCTCACAAGGCACGGAACGCACGGAAGGCACGAAACGCCAGTCCTCATAACGGCAACCGGAGGAACGCATGATGGGTACTCGCAGACTCACCTTGGGGGTCCTAGCCACAACCCTCGGCCTCACGGCGTGCTCGGCCGCCCCAGCGCTGGCGGCTGAAGCGCCGACGGTTCTCAGCGAGAGCGCTCCCTCTCCGAAAGCCGAAGAAGCCCGCTTGGAAGCGCTTGTGAACCCTAACAACCAGAGCACGGAATGCCACTTCCAATACGGCGAAGCGACCGTCACTGAAAACGAGGTGGCGTGCGAACAGCCGACGATCGAAGGCGGTGAACAGGGCGTCGGGCTGAGCATCGCCTCCTTGAAACAGAACACCGTCTATCACTACCGGGTGATCCTCAAGAACACTGCCAGCGAAGAAGCTGTCGGTGCGACGGAATCGTTTACGACGTCGTTGCGTCCGGAAGCCCCGGTCACGCTTGCCCCTACGTCCGTGACGGGGACGACGGCGACGCTTGAGGGGGAACTGAACCCGGCAGTGACCGCGAAGGATGGCTATTACTTCACCTATGACACCAACGGCACCTGTGAACCCGCGTTCGTGACCCCTCCCGGTGAAGAAGCGACCGAAACGAAACGGGAAGTCTCGACCCCGGTCAGCGAACTCGTGGGGAGCACCGAATACACGTTCTGCGTCGTCGCTACCAACGAAGCCGGCGAAACGACGTCGGGTGCACCGGTCAGCTTCAAAACGCTTGCGGAAAGGCCCGTCGTCGTCGTGTTCCAGGGGGAATCGGCGATCACGCCGTTTGACGCGACCCTGGAAGGGTTCGTGAACCCTGAGAACCAGGAAACGACCTACCACCTGCAATACGCCACCGACAGTGCGTTCACAGAAAACGTCAAGACGCTCGCCTTCGGCGGCTCCGCTCCTGGCGTTGGGAGCGCTCAGCCCGTCGGCCCGGTCGATCTCGGTGGCGTGCTGACCCCGTCTACGACCTACTTCTACCGGGTGATCGCCAAAAACGCGACGGGCGAAACCAAAGGCCCCACCCAGCACTTCGAAACGCTGGCGGCGGAAAAGCCGAGTCTCCAAGGAGAACACACGGGCCTGCTCACGGCGCCACAGACGACGATCGAAGGGGAACTGGACCCCAACTACCAGCCCATCACCAACTGCGAAGTGCAGTACGCCCTCCAGGGCACGGGGTTCGCCACACCGGAAGCCGTTGGCTGCCAGGCCAACAACCCACCCGAAAACACGTTCGGCGAAGGCGCCGGTTTCGTGCCGCTGATCGCGACGCTGACCGGCCTGCAGCCCGGCGCGAGCTACGAATACCGGATCCTCGCGACCAACAACACCGGGACCGAAGAAGGGGCGGTGCAAACGTTCACCGTCCCGCCCCCACCCCTGCTCACGGTCAGCGCGGCACAGAACGTCACGCGCACCACAGCGACGCTCCCCGGCACTGTCAACCCAGAAGGCCTCGAAACGACCTACCACTACGAATATGGGACGAGCACCTCCTACGGCGGTAACGCCCCCTCGCTCCAGGGCGTCAACGCCGGGTCCGGGCTCGAAGCGGTCCCGGCCCCGATCGGCATCAGCGGCCTGGTCCCCGCGACGACCTACCACTACCGGCTCGTCGCGACCAACGCCGATGGCACGACCCCCAGTACCGACAAGACATTCACCACAGCGCCCCGGACACCACCGGCCGCCAGCACCGGGGGAGCGTCGAATGTCACGCTCACGACGGCAACCGTCGCGGGCACGATCAACCCCGAGGGCCTGGAAACATCTTACGAGCTGGATCTCGGGGTCGATACGACGTACGGGACGCGCATCTATGGCGAAGCCGGGTCCGCTGACACGCCCACCGAAATCACGGTCGGCCTGCAGAACCTCGAGCCCGGCAGCACTTATCACTACCAGATAGTCGCGATCAACAGCGACGGACGCACCCCTGGTTCAGACCGGACGTTCACGACCCCCGCCTACAGCAACCCGATCGTGCAGCCCCCGGGATTGCCATTGCTGGCGACACCAGCGATCGCGTTCCCCACAGAAACCAAGAACACCGCCAAACCTACCGTCAAGAAGCTCACCCGCGCGCAAAAGCTCGCCCAGGCGCTCAAGGCGTGCAAGAAGGATAAGACCAAGCATGAGCGTGTCGCGTGCGAAAGACTCGCACGCAAGCGCTACGCGTTTGTCAAGAAGGCAAAGAAGAGGCCGTGAAAACGAAATAAAGACGTGGGTTGCAGCATTTGCCGGGCCCCTGGGTGTCGTCTTTCGCCGCTGGCGCGCCTACTGAGCGACGTATCGCGGCGCTGCGGGTACGCGCGCGGATCTGCGACGCCTATCCTCGAACGCGATGACCACACAGATCGCCGAGGATCCCGAGGCGCATGCAACCACCCTCGCCGCGCAACGACGCGCGCTGCCCGACCAGCCGGGCGTGTATCTCTTCCGCGACGAGCGCGGGCGCGTCATCTATGTAGGCAAGGCCGTTTCGATCCGCAAGCGCGTCGCCTCGCACTTCGCCAAGACGCAGCTTGCCTCAACTCCCGGGCACGCCGAGATGGTCGCGTCTGTCGCGCACGTCGAGTGCGTGGTCGTCGCGAGCGAGGCCGAGGCGCTGCTGAGCGAGCAGGGGTTCATCAAGCAGTACCGCCCCCGCTTCAACATCCGCCTGCGCGACGACAAGTCCTACCCGTTCATCGCGATCTCGCTCGACGAGGACTACCCGCGCGTGTATTTCACGCGCGAGCGCCACCGTCCCGGCCGCGCCTACTACGGCCCCTACTCGAACGCAAAGCGCGTGCGCGCCACGCTGGAGGTGTTGGCGAAGGTGTTCATGTTTCGCTCCTGCACCGGTCCCGAGCCGGGTCGGCGCAGCGGCAGCCCGTGCCTGGACTACTACATCAAGCGCTGCACCGCGCCCTGCGTCGACTACATCTCCCGGGAGGACTACCGCGCGTCGATCGACCAGGTCGGCGACTTCCTGTCCGGTCGGTTCGTCGCGATCGAGCGCGACCTCGAGACCCGTATGCGCGCGGCCGCGGCGGCTGAGGAGTTCGAGCAGGCTACGCTCGAGCGCAACCGCCTGCGCGCCGTCCATTCGCTGCTGGAGCGTCGCCGCGTCGCCAACGCCTCGACGGGCACGTTCGACGCCGTCGCCGTCGCGATCGACGGGCGCGAGGCCAACGCGCAGGTCTTCCAGATCCGCGACGGCGTGCTCACCGACCGGCAGTCGTTCTACCTCTCCAACGAGACCGAGCGCGGCGTCGCCGAGGTGGCGGAGGAGTTCATGCTCCAGTACTACGCTGGCCACCTGTCGATCCCGGCGCTGATAGTCGTCCAGCGCGAGCTCTCCTCGGACGACGAGGCCGGACCGCTCGCCGAGGCGCTCGCCAGCCGCCGCGACGGCCCCGTCGAGATCCGCCCGGCCGAGCGCGGGGAGAAGCGTCGCATCCTCGAGCTCGCCCATCGCAACGCCCTGCTCGCGCTCGATCAGGAGCGCCTGCGGGCAGAGCGCCGCCGTCAGACCCGCGTCGACGCCCTCGAGGGACTGCAACAGGCGCTCGGCCTGGACGCCCCGCCGATTCGCATCGAGTGTTACGACATCTCCCACCTCGGCGGTACCCAGACCGTCGCCTCGATGGTCGTGTTCGAGGGCGGCGCCCCGCGCAAGTCCGACTACCGCCGTTTTCGCATCCGCTCGCTCACGGAGGGCGCCTCCGACGACTACGCCGCGATGGCCGAGGTGCTCGCGCGCCGCTACGCCCAGTGGGAGGCCCAGGCGGACATCTCCCCGCACGACTCCGATTACGACGCGAGCTTCGCCTCGCTGCCGAGCCTCGTCGTGATCGACGGTGGCGCCGGTCAGCTCGCCGCCGGCCTGCCGCCGCTGCGCGGGTTTCGCGAGCGCGGCGTCGCGGTCGTCTCGCTGGCCAAGCGCATCGAGGAGGTCTTCCAGCCCGGCCGCCGCGCACCGCTCGTGCTCGACCACTCCACGCCCGAGCTGCAGCTGCTCCAGCGTGTACGCGACGAGGCGCACCGCTTCGCGCTCACCCACCACCGCGGCCGTCGCGACCGCGCGATGACCGCCTCGCTGCTCGACGACCTGCCCGGTATCGGCCCCGCACGCAAGCAGGCCCTGCTCACGCACTTCGGCTCCCCCGAGGCCGTCGCCGCGGCCTCCAGCGAGGAGCTCCAGGCCGTTCCGGGTCTGCCCGCAAAGGTTGCGCGGGAGCTGCATGGGTATCTGCATCGCGCCGGATAGGCCGGCGCATGCTTATAAAAAAGCTGATGTTGTCCCGACCGGCGTGCGCCGGTCGGCTGGACGGTGCATGCACCGTCCAGGGGAGCCGCGCATGCGCGGCTCCCAGGCAGGCCGCATGCGGCCTGCCACGGGGTGGCGCATGCGCCACCCCGCCATCGGCGCATGCGCCGATGGTTGACGCGCCGCATGCGGCGCGTCACGGGAGCACGCATGCGTGCTCCCGCCTGGACGACATCAGCTTTTTCTTAGTCATGCGGCTCCGCCCTTAAATGAGACGCGTGCACGAAAAGTGACACGAATGTCCGCCCAACCCGCCACAATCAGGGCGATGGCCGTCATCAGGCCCCTCCGTCCCCTGCGCGCGGCGAAGCCGGTCGTGGAGTCGCGCCTGCAGGATCTCGTCGTGATCACCGGCTTTTCTGGCGCGGGCAAGTCGACGGCCATGAACGTGTTCGAGGACGCCGGCTACTTCTGCGTCGACAACCTCCCGCCCGAGATGATCCGCTCGCTGGTCGAGCTGTTCGTCCACGGTGGCTCACGCGTCGAGCGCGCGGCCGTCGTCTCCGACGTGCGCGGCGGCGTCTACTTCGAGGCGCTGCGCGCCGTCGTCGACGATCTCGACGCGCTCGGGCTCAGCCACCATGTGCTGTTCCTGGAGGCGGCTGAGCAGACGCTCGTCACCCGCTACAAGGAGACCCGCCGTCGCCATCCGCTCGCGCCGGAGGGCAGCGTCGCCGCCGGTGTGGCCGCGGAGCGCGCCCTGCTGGAGCCGCTGCGCAGCCGCGCCGACCTCGTGATCGACACGACCGGCATGTCAACCGCGATCCTGCGCGGGCGCATCGCCGACGAGCTCCTGCCCCGCCAGAACGCGGGCCATCTCGCGGTGACGTTCATGAGCTTCGGCTTCAAGCACGGCCCTCCGCGCGAGGAGGATCTCGCGTTCGACGTGCGCTTCTTGCCCAACCCGCACTACGAGCCGCAACTGCGTGACCTCACCGGCCACGATGAGCGGGTGGTCGAGTACGTCGCGCGCGACGGGCGCCTGGACGAGCTGTACGTGCGCTTGCACGCGCTGCTCGACTTCCTGCTGCCCGAGTATGTCGCCGAGGGCAAGTCCCATCTTGTGATCGGCATCGGCTGCACCGGCGGGCGCCACCGCTCGGTCGCGATCGCCGAGCATCTCGCCGCGCGCTACCGCGACAACGAGGACCTCGACGTGGCGGTCGCCCACCGCGACATCGACAAGGCCTCACGGCGCTCCTGACCACTCCCGGCGGCGCTCCCGACGCCTTCGCCGCAGGGTGCGATGCCCAAAGGGAGTCCTCCTTCGCAAAAGTGGGCAGGCCCGCCGACGTTCTCCGGACGGTCGGCAAAAACGCTCGCTGATAGCCTTCGTCGAGTATGCCGGGCAACGGAGTTGCACCTTCCGAGGCCCGGCCTTGTTCATTTTCGCGCGACTAGGAGGCCGTGCACATATGGCGGTAAGGGTGGGTATCAATGGGTTCGGCCGCATCGGCCGCAACGTGTTCCGCGCTGCGCAGGCGCGAGCGGACGCGGGTGAGATCGAGTGGGTGGCGGTCAACGATCTGACCGACGCCGCCACGCTGGCGCACCTGTTGCACTACGACTCGATCCTCGGCCCCTATCCCGGCGAGGTCCACGCTCGCGATGGCGCCATCGAGGTCGACGGCCGCGAGCTGCGCGTCCTCGCCGAGCGTGATCCCGGCGCGCTGCCCTGGGGCGAGCTGGGCGTCGACGTCGTGATCGAGTCGACCGGCCTGTTCACCGACCGCGCCAGCGCCGCCGCCCATCTGGCGCAGGGCGCGAAGAAGGTGATCATCTCCGCGCCTGCCACCGATCCGGACGCGACCGTTGTGCTCGGCGTCAATTTCGACGAGGTCTACGACCGGGACGCCCACGATGTGATCTCCAACGCCTCCTGCACGACCAACTGCCTGGCCCCAGTCGCCCGCGTGGTCAACGACACGGTCGGCATCACCCACGGCCTGATGACGACGATCCACGCCTACACCGCCGACCAGCGCCTGCAGGACCTGCCGCACAAGGACCTGCGCCGGGCGCGTGCCGCCGCGATCAACCTGATCCCCGCCTCCACCGGCGCGGCCAAGGCGATCGGCATGGTGATTCCCGAGCTGCAGGGCAAGCTGCACGGGTTCGCCGTGCGCGCCCCCGTCCCCACCGGCTCGGTTGTTGACCTGACCGTCGAGTGCGCTCGCGCGACGAGCGTGGAGGAGATCAACGGTGCCCTGTTGGCGGCCTCGCAGTCCGGACCGCTGGCCGGGATCATGGCTTACACCACCGACCCGATCGTTTCCAGCGACATCGTGCGCTCGCCGTTCTCCTCGATCGTCGACGCCTCGCTGACGGCCACGATCGACGGCACGATGTTGAAGGTCGTCGCCTGGTACGACAACGAGTGGGGCTATTCCAACCGCCTCGTCGACTTGGTGCAGAGGGTTCTGTGAGAGCCGACGATGGCGTCCCGCCGGCCCGCTTGTCCACGGGGCCGGCGCGACAGTGCGGGCGATCTGCCGGGGGTAACGTGAAGGATCACGAAGAGATCGGAGACAGTTCTCATGAGGAGCATTGACGACCTGGACGTGCACGGCAAGCGGGTGCTCGTGCGCGTGGACTTCAATGTGCCGCTGGGAGCGAACGGCGATGCCGCGGCCGGTGGCGTTCCGCTCGTCAGCGACGACACACGCATCGCCGCGGCGTTGGCGACGATCGAAGAGCTGCGCGCGCGGGGGGCACGACTGGTGCTGGTCTCTCACCTGGGCAGGCCGGAGGGTAAGCGCGTGCCGGAGCTGTCGCTGGCGCCGGTGGCGGATCGCCTGCGCGAGCTGACGGGTGCGAAGGTGACGCTGGCGCCGGCGGTGGTGGGCGATGAGGTGACGGCTCTGGCCGAGGAGCTGCGTGACGGCGACATCCTGGTGCTCGAGAATGTGCGCTTCGAGCCGGGGGAGACGCGCAATGATCCCGAGCTCGCGAGGGAGTTGGCGGCGCTGGCGGATCTCTATGTCGATGACGCCTTCGGCGTGGCACACCGCGCACATGCGAGCACGGAGGGCGTCACGCATCTGCTGCCGAGCGCGGCCGGACGGCTGCTCGAACGAGAGGTCGCGACGCTGACGGGGATCCTCGAGCATCCTCGGCACCCGCTCGTGGCGATCGTGGGCGGCGCCAAGGTGGCGGACAAGATCGCGGTGATCGAGCGCTTCCTGGCAGTGGCCGATGTGGTGATGATCGGCGGCGCGATGTGCTTCCCGTTCCTGTGCGCACAGGGGCACACGGTCGGCAACTCGCTGTGTGGCGAGGAGGATGTCGAGCACGCCCGCAGCGCTCTGGCGCGGGCCAGCGACACAGACTCCCCCCAGCTCGGCCGCGCGCGTCTGCTGGTGCCGAACGACCTCGTGATCGGGGAGCGCCTGGCGGCCGACGCGCCCCACCGCGTGCTCGACGGGGTGGAGGTGCCGGAGGGCTGGATGGGTCTGGACATCGGGCCCAAGACGGCGGAGCGCTACGCGAGCGTGATCGCGAGCGCCGGCACCGTCTTTTGGAACGGCCCGATGGGCGCCTTCGAGCTGAAACCGTTCGCGGTGGGCACGCGGGCCGTGGCCGAGGCGGTGGCAAGCGCACCGGGCTTGACGGTTGTGGGCGGCGGGGACTCGGCGGCGGCGCTGGCGCAGTTCGGGCTGGAGCACACGGTCGACCACCTCTCCACGGGCGGTGGCGCGACGCTCGAGCTGGTGGAGGGCAGGACTCTGCCGGGCGTACAGGCGCTGGAAGGCGCGGGGGTGGTCTCCTGATGGCCGCAGCCCGTACGCCGCTGATCGCGGGTAACTGGAAGATGTACAAGACCGAGGCGCAGGCCGAGTCCTACATCCAGGCGCTGCTCCCACGCGTCTCCGCCGTCGACGGCGTCGATGTGGCGATCTGCGTGCCGTTCACCGACCTGCGCGCGATGGTCGACTCCGCGCGCGGCTCGCGCGTGGAGGTGTACGCGCAAAACATGCACGCCGAGCCCGAGGGGGCCTACACCGGCGAGATCTCCGCGCCGATGCTCTCCGAGCTCGACGTCCACGGCGTCGTGCTCGGCCACTCCGAGCGCCGTCAGCTGTTCGGCGAGACCGACCGCGCGCTCGCGGCCAAGGTCCCGGCGGCGCTCGCCGCGGGTCTGGTCCCGATCCTGTGCGTCGGCGAGACCGAGTCAGAGCGCGACGCCGGCGACACCGAGCGCACGCTGCGCCAGCAGGTCTGGGACGACCTCGCCGCCGTCCCCGACGAGCGCCTCGCGGACGTCACGATCGCGTATGAGCCGATCTGGGCGATCGGCACCGGGCGTGTCGCCACGCCCGAGCAGGCCCAGGAGGCGATCGCCTTCATCCGCGCGCTCGTCGGCGACCGCGACGCCGGGGCCGCCGAGCGCGTGCGGATCCTGTACGGCGGGTCGGTCAAGCCCGAGAACGCCGCCGAGCTGCTCGCGCTGACAGACGTCGACGGCGCGCTCGTCGGCGGCGCCTCGCTGGAGGCCGAGTCGTTCGCCGCGATCGTGAGCGCCGCGTTGTGAGTCCCCCAATTCTGCGCCGGAGCGCCTGCCGGCTGGAGGAGCAGCTCGCGTGAGCAGAGTCTGCCTGGTCGTGCTCGACGGCTGGGGTCTGGCCGAGCCCGGTCCCGGCAACGCCGTTTCGCTCGCACAGACACCCGTATTTGACGAGCTGTGGCGCGATTATCCACACACGACCCTGCTCGCGTGCGGTCGCGCGGTCGGTCTGCCCGACGGCCAGATGGGCAACAGCGAGGTCGGCCACCTGAACTTGGGTGCGGGCGCGGTCGTGCGTCAGGACCTCGTTCGCATCGATGACGCGATCGCGGACGGCTCGTTCGCGGCGAATCCGACTCTGCTCGCGGCGCTCGCCGACGCCGAGCGGGTGCACCTGATCGGGCTGGTCTCCGACGGCGGAGTTCACTCCTCGCTGGAGCACCTGCTTGCTCTGATCGACTTGACGCGCGTGTCTGCGCACGCGCGCAGCGGCGGCCAGGATGTGATCGTGCACGCGTTCACCGACGGGCGCGACACGCTTCCCCACGGGGGCGCCGGCTATCTGGCACGGCTCGAGGCCGCCGAGGGCGCGCGGGTCGGCTCGGTCGTGGGTCGCTACTGGGCGATGGACCGCGACCGCCGCTGGGATCGCACGCAGCGGGCGTATGACCTGCTCGTCCACGCACGCGCTCCCTACACGGCTTCCAGCGGCGAGGAGGCCGTGCGGGCCGCGTACGAGCGGGGGGAGACCGACGAGTTTGTCGAGCCCACGATCGTCGGCGCCGACACCGAGATCCGTCCCGGCGACAGCGTGATCGCGTTCAACTTCCGCCCCGACCGCATGCGCCAGCTCACGCGCGCCCTCGCCGAGCCCGGCTTCGCGGAGGTCGATCGCGGCGGCGCCGGGCCCGTGGCGCGCTACGCGACGCTGACCGAGTACGAGGAAGCTTGGCCCTACCCGGTGGCGTTCGCCCCCGAGCGTCCCTCGACCACGCTCGCCGCGACGATCGCGCACACGGGTGCACGCCAGCTGCACGTGGCCGAGACCGAGAAGTACGCGCACGTGACGTACTTCTTCAACGGCGGCGCGGAGACCCCGCAGCAGGGCGAGCGCCGCGAGCTGGCACCCTCTCCGCGAGACGTGCCCACCTATGACCATGCCCCCGAGATGAGCGCGGCACAGGCCGCCGATCTGTTCGTGCGCGCCTGGCGCGAGGACGGGGCGGGCGGGTTTCAATTCGGGGTCATCAACTTCGCCAACGCCGACATGGTCGGACACACCGGCGTCATTCCCGCCGCCGTACGCGCCGTAGAGACGGTCGACGAGTGCCTCGGGCGGGTCGTCGCCGCCGTGCGGGAGTCCGACGGCGTGTGCGTGATCACCGCCGACCACGGCAACGCCGACCACATGCTCGAGCCCGACGGCAGCCCCAACACCGCGCATTCGCTCAACCCCGTTCCCCTGATCGTCGTCGGACATGACGACGGCGGCGAGGGGCTCGCGCTGCGCGCGAATGGGGGAGTCCTCGCGGACGTTGCGCCGACCGTGCTCGAGCTGCTCGGCATCGACCAGCCGGCGGCAATGACGGGGCGCTCGCTGATCGAGCATCGGTAGCCGAGGTCCTCCAGGCTCCGAGCTGCTCTTGGGCGTCGAGCGCCCGCGGCGAGGCTTCATGTCCTCCAACCATGTCCGAGAGCTGATAAATATGGCCGCGATGAATCGCTCGCGCACACTGCTCAGCGTATTTTTCGTCCAGGCCGGGATCAACCACTTCGTCATGCCCCGCGCCTATGAAGCGATCGTGCCGCCGAGCATGCGCGACGATGCTGCGCGCCTGGTCGCGATCAGCGGCGTCGCCGAGATCGTGGGCGGTGTCGGGGTGCTGCTGCCCCGCACCCGGCGGCTGTCGGGATTGGGTCTGATCGCGCTGCTCGCGGCCGTGTTTCCAGCCAATCTGCACATGGCCCACGAGCCCGACCGCTGGGCGGGTGGGAATCGAATCATCCGCTGGGCGCTGTATGCGCGACTGCCGCTGCAGCCTCTGATGATGCGCTGGGCCTGGCGCGCGACGCGATCGTGAGTCCTTCAGCGCCCGAGATTGGCCCCTGACGCTGCTATGTTCGACTGAGCAGGGTTTTCGTATCGATTGTCATCATGTCGACCGCGACCGCAGTCAAGATTCCACCAGGGGAGCAGGAGTCTCTCAGCGAAGGCGAGCTCCGCGCGTGGCGGGGGTTGCTGCGCGCGCACGCGTGTCTGGCTAAGCGCCTCGACGCCGAGCTCGAGCGCGAGCACGGCCTGCCGATGACCTCCTACGAGGTGCTCCACCATCTCGATGACGCCGGCGTGGGGCGGATGCGCATGTGCGACCTCGCCGAGCAGGCTCAGCTGTCGCGCAGCGGCCTCACCAGGATGGTCGATCGACTGGAGCGCGACGGGCTGCTGGAGCGCTGCTCCTGTGATCACGACGCGCGCGGCTCATATGCCTGTCTCACCGATCTGGGACGCGAGCGACTCGCACAGGCGCGCACCACACACCTCGCGGTCGTGCGCGAGCACTTCTTCTCACGCTTCTCCGAGCCCGAGCTGGGCGCGCTGGCGGACCTGTGGGACCGCATCGCGCCATGCGTCGCCGGCAACGGTAACGGCAACGGCGCCGGCCACGGCTGCTGAGGGTCACCCTGCGACTCATGCGTCTCCGTCACGCGACTCGCGGTGTAGCGCTTACGGTTCGCTCGGCGGGACATGCGTCTCGACGCTCGGCGTCGGCTCCCCGCGCTTGAACTCCTCGCTGCTCCGACGTCGATGTCGGCGGTGGGCCACCAGCGCCCCGCCGGCGGCGATCAGCACCGCCACCAGCCCATAGATTCCGAACGTCTCGATCGCGTTGCCGGCGGCGTGGCCGAGGAAGTAGGCCAGCAGGCCGATCGCTGTAGCCCAGCAGATTCCTCCGAGCGCGTTCCAGAAGACGAATGATCGCCAGTGCATGTGTGTCGCGCCGGCCAGCCACGAAGCCCAGACGCGCAACCCCAGCACGAAGCGTCCGAGGAACACGGCCTTGGAGCCATGGCGCGCGAAGAACACCTCTCCGTTTTGCAGCGCCTGCTGACGCTGACTCTGGAAGCGCCCGGGTCGTTCTAGCAGCCATCGCCCACCTTTGCGACCGATCAGATAGCCGATGTTGTCGCCCACGATCGCCCCGGCCGCGGCGATTGCGATCACGAGCTCGATTTGGAGTTTGCCTCCGCTGGCCAGGACCGCCGCGGTGATCAGCGCCGTCTCGCCGGGAATCGGCATACCACTGGACTCCGCCATCACCGCCAGGAACAGCAGCGGGTAGCCGAACGTTTCGACGAGATGGCTGACGTTGACGATCGCGGCGAGCATGGGCGGGCGCTGCGGTTCCCCGAGGTTCGGCGTGGACCCTCGGGTCAGCGTCACGATAGATGGTGGACGATGCCGGTCCATAGGATGCCCGACCGTGTCCTCCTTTACGATCACCGCCCGCGACTGCACCTCGCGCGCTCGCGCGGGTGTGCTGAGCACGGCGCACGGCGATGTCCGCACCCCGGCGTTCACACCGCTGGCGACGAAGGCCACCGTCAAGGGGCTGCTGCCCGAGGAGGTCGCCGCACTCGGGTACGACATGGTGCTCGGCAACACCTTCCACCTGCTACTGCGTCCCGGTCCCGAGCTGATCGAGCGTTTCGGCGGGCTCGGTCAGTTCATGGGCTGGCCCGGACCGACGATCACCGACTCCGGCGGGTTTCAGGTGTTCTCGATGGGCCACGGCACCGTCGCCGAGGAGATCAAGGGCCGCGCCCGCGGTCGGCCCGGCGAGCGCGAGGGGGCGATCCTCGAGATCGACGAGTCCGGCGTGCGATTTCGCTCCTACGTCGACGGCCACATCCGCTTCCTCTCCCCGGAGGACTCGATGGCCACGCAGGCCGCCCTGCGCTCGGACGTCGCGCTCGTGTTCGACGAGTGCACGCCATTCCACGTCGACCGCGCTTACACCCAACGCTCGACCGAGCGCACCCACCGCTGGCTCGATCGTTGCCTGCGCTGGCACGACGAGCACGGCTCCGACGAGCAGTTGGTCTACGGGATCGTGCAAGGCGGCGTCTATGAGGATCTGCGTCGCGAATCCGCGCAGCTCATCGGCTCGAGCGCCTGTGATGGCATCGCGATCGGCGGGTCGCTTGGCTCGGAGAAGGCGCAGATGTACGAGGTCGTCTCCTGGGCTACCTCCGAGCTGGGCGGCGCGCTCGAGCACCGCCCTCGCCACCTACTCGGCATCGGCGAGGTCGATGACCTGGTCGCGGGAGTCGAGTTGGGCATCGACACGTTCGACTGTGCCATGCCCACCCGCCTCGGTCGCCATGGCACCGCGCTCGTGCCCGACCCCGACGCGCGTTGGCGTCTGGATCTGACCAAGGCCGGCGTGCGCGACTCACCCGAGCCGCTACTGGAGGGCTGCGCCTGCCCGGCGTGTTCGAAAGGGTTCTCCCGCGCCTACCTCGGCTATCTCGCCCGCGCCGGTGAGTTGACCGGCACGCGCCTGATCACGATGCACAACCTCGCTTTTCTCGCGCGGCTGATGAGCGATCTGCGGCAGGGGATCATCGACGGGCGGCTAGCCGAGGTGGCTGCGCAGTGGCGCGCCGGAGAATTCCATCCCAAGTGATCCGTACTTTGGATCGTGGCATTCCGGTGTGGTGTAAGGGCAGCATGGACAACCGTCAATTGTCAGGTGTCGGTTCGAATCCGGCCGCCGGAGCCGTAGGGTTGTAGGCGACGGGCACGGCTGCTAGCCTGCGGGGCAATTGACGGTTGTCCAGCCCGAAAGGGCAGCAGCACCCGAGGGGCCCGCGTAAGCGGGCCTTTCGCCGTTAAGTGCTGCGTGCAAGATTGCTATTGTGCAGACAATACGTGACAGGTATCCAGCCCGAAAGTGCAGTTGCACTTACCGAGGGGCCCGCGCAAGCGGGCCTTTCGCCTGTCCAGGCCTCTCGTTATTACGACCGTCGTCCGCTAAGCTACAGACGAGTGACAGTCGCGGGGCGAGGGGCTCGCTGTAGCGGGTCCTTCGTCTGTCCGGGGCCTATTTCGTGTTTTCGCTGACCAGCTGTTTGAGCGCCACCGAGGCCTGTTCGACGTCGTTGTAGACGACGTTGCGCAGCACGACCCGCGTGGGCGCAGGCGCTGTGATCGCGACGATCGCCGCGATCACGCCGCCGAGCGCCAATAGTCCCACGAGCGCCAGCGCCAGGCGCCTGGGGCCTCTGCTCTTGGAGCTGGACGACGGAGCGGCGGCCGGCCGTGCGCTCGCGCCGGGGGAAACGCTCCTCGAAGGACCTTGCCGTGGCTGACGCGGCGCGACGGCGGGCTTGGCCCCGGCGCCGCTCGATCCGCGGGCGCCGCTGCTCAAGACGCTCGTGGCCTGCGTCGCCGGCTGGGCTCCGCTCCGGCTGGCCGACCGACTCGCGGCAGGGGACTCCAGCGGCGAGATCCCATCCGCGCCGTCGCTGATCGCGCGGCCCATCTCGCGCGCGGTTTGGTAGCGCTCGCGGGGGTCCAGCGCGAGCGCGAGCGCGATCGCCTCGGCCAACTCGGGTCCGACGGCCGCGACGAGCGTGTCTAGCAGCGGCGGCTCCTCGCGCTGCTGCTTGAGCGCGAGCTCCGTCAGCGACGTCGCCTCATATGGCAGCCTCCCGGATATCAGCTGATAGGCGACGACCCCGAGCGCATACAGGTCCGCGCGGGGACCGGCCTCCTCGCCGCGCGCCTGCTCGGGCGCCAGATAGGCGGCCGTGCCGAGCACTGAGCCGACCTGGGTGATGCTCGACTGCTCGGTCGCCTTGGCGATTCCGAAGTCCGCGAGCTTGACCTCGCCCTCGCGGGCGCGCAGCAGGTTGCCGGGCTTGACGTCGCGGTGCACGACCCCGTGGCGGTGGGCGTAGTGCAGTCCTTCGCAGGCCTGTTCGATGATCGCCACCGCCTCATCCACCTGCACCCAGCCGTCGTCGCGCAGGATCTCCGCGCAGGATTGGCCCTCGATGTACTCCATCACGATGAAGTGCCGGCCCGACTGCTCGTCCAGGCCCGAGTCGAAGATCTGCACGATGTTCGGGTGCACGAGTCGCGCGGCGGCCTGCGCCTCGCGCTGGAACCGCGACACGAACGTCGGATCGTCCGCCAGGTGCTCAGCTAGCAGCTTCGCCGCCACGCGCCGTTCCAGGCGCATGTCGAACGCGAGGTGCACGGTCGACATCCCGCCGAATCCGAGCCTGCCCTCCAACCGGTAGCGCCCGGCGATGACGTCGCCGTCGTTCACGCTCGCCCTCCTGTCACGAGCCGTGCGGCGTGGGCATGGGCGCGGGCGGGGGCTGGAAAGGCCGAGCTCATTTGCCGCCTTCCGGTCCGGCCGCGCCCGGCCCCACCCCGCCGGATTCGCCCTGTTCGTCACCCCTGCCGTTACCACGCCCGTTACCGTTGCCTTCGGACGGGCGTTCGCCTTCCCCGGGCGCCACCGTGCCGCCACCATTGTTCGGCGGCGTTACGGGCGTTACGGGTGTCGTCGTGGTGTTCGTCGTGGTTGTGGGCGTCGTCGGCGTCGTCTCGGTTTTGGTCGTGCTCGTCGTAGTCGTCGTCGTGGTGCGCGGCGTGGTCGCCGTCTGGGCGAGCGGCTGCGCGCACAGCGCGAGTGCGCGTTCGCGCAGATTGGAGATGCCTTCGCTGAGCCTTCGGTGCAGGCCGGAGTTGATCGTGGTGGGCAGCGCCGCGAAGTCCTGCTCGGTTTTGTTGATCGCTTCGGTCGTCGCGGCGCAGTTGCCGCCGCCGCTCTGCGCGGCCTGCGCCACCGCTTCGAAGTCACTCTGCAACGGCCCCGCGTTGGCGATCGGGATCAATCCCTTGCCGGAGCTTCCGCAGGAGACGAGCACGATCGCGAGGAGGACCCCCAGCAGTCCGGCCGCGAGCAGGCGTAGACCGATCGCCCAGGACCGCCTTCGGGAGGAGATGGTTCGGTGCATGGTCACTGACCGTACTCCAGCCGCTCCGCGAGCGAGTCCGGCAGGCGCGCCGCGCGAATCGCGGCGGCCGCGCCCGCGACGTCATAGTCGGTGCGTTCAAACGACGCTGTCAGACCGTCGAGGTCCAGCATCAGCCACGACGCGCGCGGGTCGCCGTCACGAGGCTGGCCGACACTGCCGGGATTCAGCAGCCATTCGCCGTCCGAGATGTCCAGCTGAACGCCCTCGCGTCGCGGTTCGCCGCTGGCGAGCTCGCCCTCGTGTCGCACGAACGACAAGGCCACGTGCGAATGGCCGATTAGGCAGACGCGGCTTGACTGCTTGTCCAGGCACAGCTCCGCGAGCAGAGCGGACAGCACGTACTCCCACACGGGGTCGCGCGGACTGGCGTGATACAGCCCGATGGACCCCTCCTGTCCCTGCGGGCGCAGACCCGCGAGGAAGTCCAGGTGCTCGGCGGAGATCACCTCTTGCGTCCACTGTGCCGCGAGGCTGGCTCCGCGGGAAAACTCCCCGAACGAGATCTCACCCGTTACGGCGAGATCGTGGTTGCCGGCCAGGCACACGGCCGCGTGCTCTGAGGCGAGCGCGACGCACGCGTCTGGCTCGGCGCCGTAGCCCACCAGGTCACCGAGGCACCACAGCTCCGAGGCATCGCTCGCCGCGATCGCCTCCAGCACCGCCTCGAATGCGTGCCGATTGCCATGGATGTCGGAGATCACCGCGACCTTCATCGTCGTTCGCCGCGCGCATAACGCGCGGTCACGGCCCTACTCCTCCGCGTCCCCCGCTTCGGCGCCGCCGTACTCGGGTAGGTTCTTGATGCCCTCGCGGGTTCGCCACTTGGAGTAGTTGTCCTCCATCGCGTCGATCAGCTCACGCATGAACCGCGGCGAGATATTGACTCGCGAGACGACTACGCCGGGCACCTCCTCGGACTCGACCTCGTGGTCGACGCGTGCGAACGTGACCGTGAACTCGTAGTCGGAGTGGCTGACATTCGCGAAGTTCGCGTATACGCCCCCCATGATCTCGGGGGACAAGTGGATGTTTATGTGGCGCTCTGCGCCTGGGTCTTGGTCGTTCACGTAGTTAGTATCCCAATCTGTGAGTCAGATGCATGCAACGGGTGTGAGAACCCCTGTGGACGAGTTGCGCGAGGTGGTCCTCGCGGGCGCCGAGGCACTCGCGGGCGCCGACGTCGCCGGCGGAAGCGGTGGTCTGGGCAGGCCCGATGCGATCGTACTCGAGCGTCCGCCGAAGGCCGACTTCGGCGACTACGCGACCAACGCGGCGCTGCTGCTCGCGCCCTCGCTCGGGATCGCGCCGCGCGAGGTCGCCGAGCGTCTTGGCGTCGAGCTGGAGCGCCGCCTCGGCGAGCGGCTGCGACGCTTCGAGGTCGCCGGACCGGGCTTCCTGAACCTGTTTTTGGCCGACTCCTGGCTGCGGGGCGCGCTCGTTCGGGTGCTCGCCGGGGATGCGACGTTCGGCGCGCGCGGCGCGCGACCCTCTGAGCGCATCCTGGTCGAGTTCGTCTCGGCCAACCCCACCGGGCCGATGCACGTTGGCCACGCCCGCAACGCGGCCTACGGGGACTCGCTGGCACGAGTCCTCGCCTTCCACGGGCACGAGGTCGAACGCGAGTTCTACGTCAACGACGCGGGCTCGCAGGTGCGCGCCCTCGGCGAGTCGATCAGCGCCGTCGCCCGCGAGGAGGAGATTCCGGAGGGGGGCTATCACGGCGATTACGTCCGCGAGCTCGCCGGGGAAATCGACGGCGCCGCGACACTCGACCCCGGCGAGCTGGGGCGTGCGGCGGTCGGCGTGATGATCGGACGGATGCAATCGACGCTGCAGGCTTTCGCCGTTCAGGGCTTCGATCACTGGCAGTACGAGTCCGCGCTGCACGCCGGAGATCCCAGTCCCGTGGCGCATACGCTCGCCACGCTCGAACGGCACGGGCACACCTATCGCGAGGACGGCGCCCTGTGGCTGCGCACCACCGACTACGGTGACGACAAGGATCGCGTGCTCGTGCGCTCCTCGGGCGAGCACACCTACTTCGCCTCCGATATCGCCTACCACCAGGACAAGCGCGAGCGCGGATTCGAGCGTCAGATCGACGTGTGGGGCGCCGACCACCACGGCTACCTGCCACGGATGCGGGCCGCCTACGCCGCCCTTGGCGGCGACCCCGACCATCTGGAGATGCTGACGATGCAGCTCGTCCATCTCGTGCGCCGCGGCGAGCGTGCGCAGATGTCCAAGCGCGCGGGCGAGTTCGTCACGCTCGAGGACCTCGTCTCCGAGGTCGGCGTCGACGCCTCGCGCTGGTTCTTGCTGTCGCGCTCGCACGACACCACGATCGATCTCGATCTCGACCTCGCGCGCGCCCAATCTCGCGAGAACCCGGTCTACTACGTCCAGTACGCGCACGCCCGCATCGTCTCGGTGCTGGCCCTCGCGGGTCCCACCCGCGTGGCCGAGGCGCTGGAGGATGTGATGCGTGAGGTCCCCAACGCGGGTGAGGGCGCGGATGCCGGGGACAGCGACGATGATGAGTCTCTGCATCCGTCCGAACGCGCTCTGATCAAGCGGCTGCTCGCCTTCCCCGGCGAAATATCCGAGACGGCCCAGCGGCGCGCGCCGCACCGGATCACGACCTACGCGCTGGAGCTGGCCCAGGACTACACCGCCTTTTACGAAGCCTGTCGCATCGTCGGCGTCGAGGGCTCGGCCGAGCCGGTGACGGGCCGGGCTAACGTCGAATCGTTGCGGCTGGCGCTGTCGATCGCGGCCCAGCGCACGATCGCGCGCTGCCTGGATCTACTCGGGGTCATTGCACCCCAGCAGATGTGATGTGCGGCTCGGCCTAGCGGTCGAACCGCGCCAGGTCGGCATCCAGGCGCGCGGTCTCGGCCGCGCTGAGCGTCGGCGCCACCGGCGGGTCCGACCGGTCTCGCGCGCGCCTGCGCCAGCGGGGCAGCAGCAGCGCGAGCATCGCTGCCAGCGCCACCACCGCCACGAGCGGCGCCAGATAGGCGCTCAGGTCGAACCCGTGCGCGCTCGGCAGCCCTAGCGCGGTCGGACCGTACTGGCTCACCAGCGCGCTTTCGATCTGCGACTCAGTCTTGCCTTCGGCGATCAGACCCCTGATGAACACGCGCTCGCGGTCGGCCTGTGGCGACTCGGCGACGATCAGCGGGATTTTGCACGTCACGCACATCACCCGGCGTTCGATCGCCGGCAACGACGCACGGGGGGCGGTGGCGGCGAGGCCTGCGACGGGGAACAGAGTCGCCCCGATCGCGCCGATCGTGGCGAACGCACTGAGGGTCGCGCGAGGACGCATCACGAGCTGCTTTCCGCAAGCTTGATCGCGTTGTTCAGGAACCCCTGTCCGATCTCGCCTCTGGAGACCGCGACGACACCGCCGTTACGGTCGATCACGAAGCTCTCCGGAAGCTGGTCGGTGCCGTAGGCGTGGGCGAATTCGCCCGTCGTATCGCGCAGGTTCGGGTAAGTGATGCGGTGGTCGCGCACGAACCCCCGCGAGTCGGTCGAGGCGTCGAGATAGGTCACGCCGAGCACCGTCCCATTGTGGGCCTGAAGCCGGCTCTGGGCGCGCTCCAGCAGCGGCGCCTCCGTTTGGCAGGGCACGCACCACGACGCCCAGAAGTTCAACACGACCACCTTGCCCTTGTATGCGGCCAGTGAGTTGCCGACCGAGTCTGCAGTGCCCGACAGCACGGGCAGCGTGCGCCCGGCCTGAGGCGCCGGAGGATGCTGTCCTTTGGCGACCGCCTCGTCGAGCGTGCGGCTCGCCGACTGTGTGGTCACGCCGTACACCAGCAGCCCGATCAGGCAGGCTCCCGCCAGACAGACGAGGATCGGCAACAGGCGGCCACGCACGGGAGGGAGGATAGATGGCGCGCGGTCGCGCGCGACGCACCGTGCGAGCCTCCAGGCGTGCGCGTCCAGGGGCTGATATCAGGCTCTGCGCGCTGGTAGCTTGGTTGGCAGAGCGCAAGCTTTCCAAGCTCGAGGTCGGGGGCTCGCGGCCCATTCGCCGCTTTCATCTCAACATCTAGGTTGGTACGGGGCCTCGGCGCAGGGGGCCAACGGCACTCGGTGTGGCAGGAACGGAGCAAGGATGGCCGATAAGCGTCAAAGACGGGTTGCGGAGTTCATCAAGCCACTCCGGGTGAAGCCCGGGTCGAAGGTGATCCTCGCCAAGGACTTCGATCCTGCGTTTAAGGGAGGCGTGAAGAAGAAGGAGGGGGTCGTCCTGCTCGCCGAGGGAGTGCGACTGCTGTCTGAGTATCAGGCCCGGCTGGCTGCGCAGGACACGTGGGGGGTGCTGGTGGTGCTGCAGGCGTTGGACACCGCCGGCAAGGACGGGACGATCCGCCACGTGATGAGTGGGGTGAACCCGCAGGGCGTCGCCGTGCACAGCTTCAAGGTGCCCTCGGCCGAGGAGCTCGATCACGATTTCCTGTGGCGCTACGCGCAGCGTCTCCCGGAGCGCGGCGAGATCGGCATCTTCAACCGCTCCCACTACGAGGAGGTGCTCGTTGTGCGGGTGCATCCGGAGAATCTCGATCGCCAGAAGCTGCCCGAGGCGGCGAGGACGGGAGACATCTGGCAGCGCCGCTACCGCGAGATCAACGACTGGGAGCGCTATCTCACCGACAACGGGTTGCGCATCGTCAAGCTGTTCTTGAACATCTCAAAGGAGGAGCAGCGAGCTCGCTTGCTACGGCGTATCGACCTCCCCGACCACAACTGGAAGTTCTCCGCGGCTGACGTCAACGAGCGTGGGCGCTGGGATGACTACCAGCGGGCGTTCTCCGAGATGCTCTCGCACACGAGCACGGAGTGGGCGCCGTGGTACGTGATCCCCGCCGACCGCAAGTGGTTCGCCCGGTTGGGAGCAGCCGCAGTGTTGGTTCGCACGCTGATGGAGATCGACCCACGCTTCCCGCCGGTGACCAGGGAACAGCGCGAGACGCTGCTCGAGGCCAAGAAGCGGCTCGAGGAGCAAGCGCCCGAGGGCGCTCCGGGAGACCCATTCGCGCAGGAGCTCGAGGACGCGTAGCAAATTGCGACCAAATGCCCAGCCGGCACTCACCCGCCGGATTTTCTGTCACTCTGGGTGACCCGACGGGGATTCGCTGGCTTGGATCTCCTCGAGGGCAGCCTCGAGCGTGGGATAGAAGTGCTCGCGGTCGAGAGTCTCCAGGAGGCCGTAGCGCAACGTGAGATCCTGGAGGCGGCTGCGCATCTCCGCAAACGCCAAGTGGGTCCCGGCGGCATTGAGCTCGTTGTCGAGCTGCTCGAGCATCTCGGCGGCGGTGACGTCGACGTCGGTGACGGCCTCACACTGCAGGACCACCCACTGAGGCTCGCGGTCACGCACGAGCTTGCGGATCTGCAGCCGGAAGGCGCCGGCGTTGGCGAAGAACAGTGGCGCCTCCCAGCGATACACGACAACGCCCGGAATCTGCTGCGCGTCCGGATGAGCGTCGACGTCATGCCACCCGTCGACACCTTCGAGTCTGCCCAAGACGGCGCCGTGAGGCCACCAGTTGCGCCTGAAGAAGAGCAGAATCGCGAGCGTGACGGCGACGACGATGCCCTGCAGCACGCCGAGTGCCATCACACCGGCGGTTGCGACGAGGGACACCGCGAACGCGCTCTTGCGAACGCGCAGGTAGCGGCGCAAGATGCTCACGTCCATCAATGACAGTGCGGCGACGATCACCACGGCGGCCAGTGCCGTTTGCGGCAGGTCGGCCAGCAGCGAGTTGAGGAACAGCAGGAGCACCGCGACCAAGACTGCGCCCACGACACCCGTGACCTGGCTCTTGGCTTTCGATTGTTCGGCCACCGCTGTCCGTGAGCCGCTGGTCGATACCGCGAAGCCCTGGAAGAGCCCCGCGGCGATGTTCGCCGCACCCATGCCGATCATCTCCTGATTGGGCTCGACCTCTTCACCGCGCCGAGCCGCGAAGCTCGTCGCGGTGGCGATCGTGTCGGTCAAGGAAACGAGCGTGATGCCCACCGCGGCGATGAACAGGGGAACGACGTCGCCGGCGGAGGTCCACGGCAACGTGGGCGTGGGAATACCTCGGGGCAGAGCGCCCACCGTGGCGACACCGTGATCGGCGAGCCCAAACACGGCCGACGCGACGGTGGCGCCGACGACCCCGACCAATACCGCAGGCAGCCGAGTAGTGACGCGAGGGAGTGCCAGCAGCAGGACGAGCACCGCGGCACCGACGATGAGAGTCGTCGTTTGCGTCTGGTCGAGGTTCTCAGCGAACGCGTGCAGCTCCGCGAGGAACGAATCGGCGTGCGTGGAGAAGCCGAAAAGCTTCGGCAGCTGGCCGACGATGATCGTGATTGCAAGGCCGTTCATGTATCCGACCTGCACCTCCTTCGAGAGCAGGTCGGCGACAAACCCGAGCTTCCCCAGCCCGAGGCCGATCTCGGTGAGCCCCACCAGGACGGCGAGCATCCCGGCCAGGGCGATCGCGCTTGCGGGATCTCCGGTTACCAGCAGCGGCGTGATGGCCGCGAGGATCAAGGGCGAGATCGAGGAATCGGGTCCGAGCACCAGCACTCTGGAAGGCCCAAACACGGCGTAGCCGACCAGGCATGCGATCGTCGTATAGAGACCGGTGGCCGCCGGAAGCCCGGCCAGCTCGGCGTACGCCATGCCCTGCGGAACGAGGATCGCCGCCAACACCACACCTGCCACGAGATCCGCTCGTAGCCACGAGCGCCGATACGTACGGACGACGCGGATGCCCGGCACCCAGCGCTCGGCTCGAGTCGAAACCCGCTCGCTCATAGGGCAACCTGTCCTTGCTGGGCGCTCAGGTTGTTCTCGTTTTCCTTCCTGCACGCAGCGCGTCGTCGCTGGAGAATCCGTAGCGGCAGGCGCGTAGCCAGAAGACCAGAGCCGATCCCGATTGCGGCGCCGGCGGCGACGTCGCTTGGGTAGTGAACCCCGGTATGCACGCGCGAGTAGGCGACGGCGCCCGCCAGCGGCACGAGGACGGGCGCGAGGACCGGCAGCTCGGCGCTTGCGCCGGCGACGAACGCAGCCGCTGCGGCGGTATGGCCGGATGGGAATGACGTCGATCGCGGCGTGCGGATGAGCGTGGGCCGCCGGCGCGAGGACGGTCGCCGCCGGCGCACAAGTAGCTTTGCCGGGCCGTTTGCCGCTGCCGCCGCGATCGCGATCGCGATGAGGCCGCGCCCGGCCGCCCTGCGTCCCCGTCGCCCTCCGAACACAGCAAGTCCGCCCGCGACCACAAGCCACAGTCGCGAGTAGTTTGCCGCCCGCGTGGTGGCGATGAGGGCGCGATCCAGTACGGGTGAGCGAGCCAGGAACGAGCGTCTCATCAGCCGGCGGTCGAGAAGTTGTATGCGACGCCACACCGTCATCGGGCCTGAGAGCCTCCAGACGGGCGCTCGGACTCCCCCAAGCAGCGCGACACGTAGGTCGCCCAACCGGTGCCGAGCAGCATGCCGGCGACCACGTCGCTGGGATAGTGGACGCCCAAATAGACGCGGGACGCAGACACCGTAAGAACGATCAGCAGCGCGAGACCGACAGCGACGCGGGTCAGCTTCGGCGAAGCCCCCGCCGCCGGCATCGCAAACACCAGCGAGAACCAGAATGCGCTCGCCTGCGTCGCATGGCCCGAGGGAAAGCTCGAGCCGGTAACCGCCTGCAGGTGCTCCACGGGCGGGCGCGGGTGCGAGACGAGCAGCTTGACCGAGCCTGAGATCAGCATCGCACCGCCGAGGCTGAGCGCGACCGCGAGCGCCTCTCGGTGCAGGCCCGCCCGGGCAAACCCCAGGCAGGCGATCGCGGCAAGCGGGACCAGCAGGAACGCGCTGCCCGCCCAGGTGACCACCCGCGCCACATCGGTGAGCGCCGCCGTGCGCTGAGCGACTACTTCGCGTACCGCGTTCAGCTCGACCGACCCCACGACGGAGGTCCAGAGCTCCCCAACCCCCCAACCGAGGAGCACGAAGACGGCCAGGCCGAGCACCAACCGCGCGGCCGGGTGGCTCACCGGCCGGCCGCCACCCGGAGAAGCGCAGCCAGATTGTCCGTGGTCAGCGCCACGGCCCTGGCGGCCGGCGGCAGGCCGACTCCCCTGGGCAGCCGTACGCGTAGCGCCCCTGGCAGCGACGCGAAACGCAGGGGTGGATCGAGCACGAGCGCCTCGCCGTCGAGTCCCACCTCCACCGGTCCGCTCGAGCGGACTTCGAACCCCTGACTCGACCACGACTCAAGGCCCGGAAAGCGGCCCACTTGACCGACCAGCTCGAGCGCGACGAGCTTTGACACATCCGCGGCACTGCGCACTCGTGCGGCCAGAACGCCGAGCTGACCAGTGTCGATGCGCTCGCGTGTGCCGGCGCCGGCCAGGCTCGTCACTTGATACGGGTTGTTCGATACGAGCACGAGCGGCGCGTCGTCGCAGCGGCTCCCATCGGGAGCGGTGAACTCGAGATCGATCGGTTCGGCGTCGGGGCCCAGCAGGTCGGGCAGCATGTCAGTCCAGGTCTCGAGCTTGGCGTCGCGGTAGGCGCTGGACTGAACGACCTTGGCATAGACGCCGAGCGAGGCGTTGTTGACGAACACCCGGTCGTTGACGCGCGCGAGATCGATACGCCGCTCGACGCCGTCTGTGAACGCGTCCAGCGCGCCCACGACGTCATCGCGGTCGAGCCCGAGGTCCAGGGCGAAGTGGTTTCGAGTCCCCGCAGGAACGCAGACGTGGGCAACGTCACGCCGCGCGGCAACCGTCGCAACAAGGGCCTGGGAGCCATCACCCCCGGCCATCCCGATGACCTGCGCACCGTGCGCGATGGCGCTCTCGGCGAGCTCGAGCAGGTCATCGCCGGGCTGCAAAACAACCGGCTCGACGCCCCGTCGCCGAGCCTGAGCAGCGAGGTCAAAGCGCTCAGCCTTACCTCCGCCCGACTTCAAGTTGATGATCAGCACTGCAGATCCAGCGGCGCCCACCGGCACGATCGTCGCGGCCATGCCGCTGACCGCCGTCTGCCCGGTCTGTCCCAGCGCGTAGCGCGCGGCGAGTCCGAACACGGCCAGCAGCAAGAGCAACGCAACCAGCACTACCACCCCTTGCCAGTTGGTCACCAGCACTACGACCAGCCCGATCCCACTGAGCACGCCAAGCGCGGCGCCGATCGCTCGCCGCGGACCGCGACGGGTCAAGGCAAACCAGATGGCCGCGCTGCAGCCCAGCACGAGCCCGACCGCCAGCACCGCGACGGGCACATCGCCCGCCAGCGCGACCGCGGCCACCACAGCCATGACAACCGGCGCGAGAAGCGCGACAACCGCGGCGATACGAGGCCACAACGACGACCGCACCGCCACGTCGCTTCCCGGAGTCCCAGGGCTCGCATGCACGCTCCGTTCATCTTCCCACGCCCTGGACGTGGTGTCATATCACGGATGGGCTCGCCTGCCGGTCGTCTCGACGTGAAGATGACCGCTGTCTCGGGTCTCACCCTAGGCAACTCATCAGAAGGGCATAAGATAGGGCCCCTGCGCGGTGGTAGCTCAGTTGGTAGAGCGCAAGCTTCCCAAGCTTGAGGTCGCGGGTTCGACCCCCGTCCGCCGCTCTCGTCATAC
Organism: uncultured Solirubrobacterales bacterium; assembly: GCA_963708315.1. Lineage (GTDB taxonomy): Bacteria > Actinomycetota > Thermoleophilia > Solirubrobacterales > Solirubrobacteraceae > Palsa-744. The sequence goes on from OY970204.1 coordinate 1,280,307, forward strand.
CGACGGGACGGATCGCCTCAATGGTCGAGGCCCGTCCGCCGTCTACCGCGCTGCGGCGCGTCTACCGTTGCGCATGAGCTCCGTCATGAGCGTCTCGATCGAGCGCTCGAGCTGCTTGATGTTGGCGGTGTCGACGCGCTCGACGCCGACGGCGCGGTTGACCCAGGCGTTGATCTCGCGGTGGCTGCGACCGTCGCGGCGGTGCAGTTCCGCCACCAGGCGGCTGCGCTCTTGCCGTAGATCATCGCGGCGCTCGAAGGCGGCGACCGGCGTCGGCGCGGGTGTGGGCAAGGAATGTGTCTCGGGAGCGGGGGAGGGCGTCCGCTGGGGAGGACCGAACAGGGTCATCTGCGCGGCGAACTCGGCGCTCAGGGGCACGAACTCGGCGGTAGGAGACGGCTCGCTCGCGCGCCGCTCGTGCTGCTCTTCGAAGTCCTCCTCGGGCTCGTCGCGGTGGAGCGCGTGGCGCAGCTCCGTTTCGACCTCCGAGGCGTGCGTGCGCAGGGTCTGGTCGGCCGGCAGGTACAGCCAGCTCGCCTCGGGTGCCATGTCGGGGATCGTGCGCACGAACCGCCCGACGATCTGCCGGAAGATCAGGGGGGTTTTGGCCGCCGTCGCATACACCCCGACGCGCAGTCTGGGAATGTCGACGCCCTCGGAGACCATGTTCACCGCGACGATCCATGGCTCGCGCGAGTTGCGGAACTCCCCGAGCTTGCGCGCTGCCCGCGCCTCGGTGTGGAGCACGATCACCGGCGCTCGCCCGGTCGTCTCGCCCAGGAGCCTTGAGATCCGCCGGGCGTGGGTGGCGTCGGCCGCGACCACGAGACCGCCCGCGTCGCGATGACCCTCACTACGCAGCGCGCGCAGCTTGGCGTCGGCCTCGCGCAGGATGCGCGGCAGGCCGTCGGGTAGCTCGGTGGAGATCGCGGTGCGGTAGCGGCGGCCGGCCTCGCGCGCGGTGAGGACGGTCTCGAACGACGATTCGATCACGTCCTCGCCGCTGCGCCACGAGAGCGTCCCGTCGAACGTCACGAACGCGACCGGGCGACAGATCCCGTCGGCGACGGCCTCGGCATAGGTGTAGGAGACGTCGGGAACGACCAGCCCCTCTCTGTCATAGCGCACGCCCGGGATCGGCGTCGCATCGGAGCGAAAGGGGGTGCCGGAGAGCAGCAGCCAGCGCGGTGCGGCGGCGAACGCCCGTTGAAAGCCTGTGCCCCAGGCGAGGTCTTCACCGAGATGGTGCGCCTCGTCGACGATCACGAGCGTGTCCCGAGAGACCTTTGCCGCCCACCCGGAGGGATCGCTTGCGACGCGGGCGTAGGTGACCGCGACACCGTGGAAGTCGCCTCGGGGCGGGTTCGGTCCCGGCGCATCTGGTTGCAGCTGCACGCCGAGGATGGCCGCTGCGGCCGCCCACTGACGCGTCAGCGGTGTCGTGGGGCAGAGAACGGCCACGCGACGGACGATCCGCCGCGACAGCAGATCGCTTGCGTACTCCAGTGCGGGCCGCGTCTTGCCGGCGCCCGGCGCGGCCGAGATCAGGAACGGGCCCTCCCGCCAGTCGCCGAGATGGATGAGCGCGCGTCGTTGCCATGCGCGCAGCGATGTGGAGGGGGAACGCGTCAAAGAGCCCGGCATCCTGCGATACGCCACGGACGGATCGACGCGCACATCCGCGGCGCCGCCCGGTTGAGCCGATCCGGCGCTACTCCCGGTAGAACTCGATCGCGCTGGTGCTCCGCAGATCTTGAGTCCGAGGCGTCTACGCTCAGTTTCGCGCCCCCTTGCTGTGCCACCTCGACGCCCTCCGCCGCCAAATACGTGAGAATCGCCGGTAATGCACGTCACTGCCAAGGCCGACTACGCCGTGCGCGCCGTCGTGGAGCTCGCCTCCGGCAGCCAGGACGCGCCGCGCAAGGTCGATGAAGTCGCGCAGGCCCAGGGCATCCCGGTGTCGTTCCTGGAGAACATTCTCACCCAGCTGCGCTCCGCCGGTCTCGTGCGCAGCCAGCGCGGCCCCGAGGGCGGCTACTGGCTCGCGCACCCGCCCGAGGAGGTCAACCTCGCACAGGTCATCCGCGCGGTCGAGGGGCCGCTCGTCGGCGTGCGCGGGTTGCGCCCCGAGGAGGTCGTCTATGAGGGCTCAGCCGAGTCGCTGCAACAGGTGTGGCTGGCGCTACGCGCGAACCTGCGCAAAGTCCTGGAGCACGTCACGCTCGCGGACGTCGCCTCGGGGAAGCTTCCTAAAGAGATCGTCGCCCTGACGAAACAAGAGGAAGCCTGGGAAACGCGTTAGGCCGCGAACACGCGCGGCTCCGGCAGTCGCACGGCGAGGATCTGCCCCTCGTGCAACTCCAGCTCTTGGGCGGACTCGCGCGTGACCTGCGCCCAGATGTCGCGGCCGTCGCCGAGCTTCAGCTCGACTCGCACCTCGAACCCGAGGTGCACGACGCGCTCGATCAGCGCCTCGGTGCCTTCGCCCGCGGCGGAGGGCAGGATCTGGATGTCGTGCGGGCGCAGGAAGGTCGCCTCGCCGAGGCGGTTGACGGGGCCGATGAACGACATCACGAACTCGTTGCGCGGGCTCTCGTACAGCTCTCGCGGCGTTCCCGCCTGCTCGATCCTGCCCTTGTTCATGACCACGATCTGCTCGGCGACCTCCATCGCCTCCTCCTGGTCGTGGGTCACGAAGATCGTCGTCACGTGAATCTCCTCGTGCAACCGGCGCAGCCATTCGCGCAGCTCCGCCCTGACCTGCGCGTCCAGTGCGCCGAACGGCTCGTCCAGCAGCAGCACCCGAGGCTGCACCGCCAGCGCTCGCGCGAGCGCCATGCGCTGCAGCTGTCCGCCCGAGAGCTGTGAGGGGTAGCGCTCGGCGAGGCCGTCGAGCTTGACGAGCCCCAGTAGTTCGCTTACGCGCTCGCGGATCTCGGCCTTCGGGCGTTTGCGCACGGTCAACCCGAACGCGACGTTGTCGTGCACGGTCATGTGCTTGAACGGGGCGTAATGCTGGAAGACGAACCCCACGTCGCGCGTGCGCGCCGGCGTGTCGGTCACAACCTCGTCGCCGATCTCCACCTCGCCCGAGTCGGGCGTCTCCAACCCGGCGATGATCCGCAGCAGCGTCGACTTGCCGCTTCCGCTCGGGCCCAGCAGCGCCGTCAGCGCGCCGTCGTTCACGCGGATGCACACGTCGTCGAGCGCAACGAAATCGCCGAAGCGCTTGCTCACGTTGCGGACCTCGATCGCCACGGCCTACACCGCCGTCCTACGACGCGTGCGTCGAGTGAGCAGGTTCATAGCCACCAGCGTAGCCAGCGCCAGCAGCGCCAGCACCACCGCGCTCGCGTATGCGCCGGTGATGTTGAAGTTCTCGAACTGCCCCTGCACGTACAGCGGCAGCGTCTGTGTCTGACCTTCGACGCGACCGGAGACGACGCTTACGGCCCCGAACTCCCCGAGCGCACGCGCTGTCGTCAGCACGACCCCGTACACAACCCCCCATCTGATCGCCGGCAGCGTAATCCGCCGGAACGTCTGCCAAGCGCCCGCTCCGAGCGTGGCGGCGGCCTGCTCGGCGTCGGTGCCCAGCTCGCGCAGCACCGGCGCGGTCTCGCGTACGACGAACGGCAGCGAGACGACCGCCGTCGCGATCACCATGCCGGGCACCGAGAAGATCACCTGGATGCCGTGCCCGATCAGCCAGTCGCCGAACCACCCGGTCTTTCCGTACACGAGCACCAGCGCGAGGCCCACGACCACCGGCGAGATCGCGAACGGCAGGTCCACGAGCATCCCCAGCAGCGCCTTGCCCCGGAAAGAGCCGCGCTCCAGCAGCAGCGCCATACCGACCCCGAAGGCCGTGTTCAGCGGCACCGCGATCGCGACGATCTCGATCGACAGCCAGAAGGCGTGCACCGCATTGGGCGCCGTCACGGCTTCCCACACCGGCGTGATCCCGTGTTCGAAGGTGCGATAGAAGATCATCGCCACCGGTGCCAGCAAGAGCAGCGCGAGATACCCGAGCGCGACCGTGCGCAGACCGAGCTTGCTAAAGGACATGCTTTGACCTCCACCGCGACACCAGTGTCAGGGCGCCCAGCACGATCAGCGCGGCGGCCAGCAGCACGACCGAGACGGCCGCCGCCGCGGGTAGGTTTTCGTTCTGGATCTGGCTGAATACATACACCGAGCCGACCTCCGTCTTGAACGGCAGGTTGCCGGTGATCAGCACCAGCGAGCCGAACTCGCCGACCGCCCGCGCGAAGCTCAGCGCGACCCCGGAAACGATCGCCGGGGTCAGCGTCGGGAGCACGATCCGGCGCAGCACCGTCACCGGCCCGGCGCCGAGCGAGGCGGCGGCTTCCTCCATCGAGCGGTCCATCTCGATCAGCACCGGCTGTACTGAGCGCACGACGAATGGCAGCGTCACGAACAGCAGCGCCAGTGCGATCGACGTACGCGTGAACGCCACATTGACGCCGAGCGGACTGTTGGTGCCATACAGCGCCAGCAGCACCACCCCGGCGACGATCGTCGGCAGCGCGAACGGCAGGTCGATCAGGGCGTTGACCGTGCGCTTGCCCGGGAACTCGTCGCGCACCAGCACCCACGCGATCAGCGTGCCGAAGACCGCGTTGATCGCCACCACGATCGCGGACATCGCGAGCGTCAGCTTGATCGCGGCCTGTGCCTCCGGTCCGGTCACCTCGCGCCAGAATGCGTCGAGCCCGTCGCTGCCTGCCTTCGCCAGCAATGCCGCCACCGGCAGCAGCACGAGCACCGACAGGTAGACGCCGATCATGCCCTTGCCGAGCGCCCCCGCAGCGCGCCCGTCGCCAAGGACGGCGGGCGCTTTCAGGCGCCTGGGCTGGGCCGCGGGGACGCTGGGCGTGCTCATTTCGAGGTAGACACCCCCAGCGACTGCTCGATCTTCGTGACGATCCCCGTTTCCGGTTCGAAGAACTGCTTGCCCACGGCGGTCCACCCGCCGAGGTCGTTGATCGTGAACAGCCCCGTCGGCGTCGGGAACTGGCCGGGCGCGGCCACGCCCGGGACCACCGGCCGGTAGCCCTCTTGCGCCCAGATCTTCTGCCCGGCGGGTGAGATCAGGTAGTTCACGAACTTGCCCGCGCTCGCGTTCGAGCCCACAACCGCGACCGGGTTCTGGATCAGGATCGTGTGCGGCGGGATCACGTATTCGATCGCGGCGCCCTTCTTCTGATCGGCGATCGCCTCGCTCTCGTAGTCGATCAGCGCGTCGCCGCGGCCGGCTAGAAACGTCTGCAGCGCATTGCGCGCCGAGCTGTCCTGGCTGACGACGTTGTGGAACAGCGCCTTCAAATACGCTTCCGCTTCAGCCGGGCTCTTGCCTTCCTTGATCTGCGCGCCGTACGCGGCCATGATGTTCCAGCGCGCGCTGCCCGAGGTGAACGGGTTCGGCGTCAGCACTCCCACGCCCGGCTTGGTGAGGTCCGACCAGCCCGTGATGTGCTTGGGGTTGCCCTTGCGCACGATGATCACCGCGACCGACTCCGTCACGAACCCGTGCGTGGCGTTCTGGTTCCAGCTGGAGGACACGAGCCCCGCTTTGACCAGGCGCGTGACGTCCGGTTCCAGCGAGAAGTTGACCGCGTCGGCGTGCAGCCCGTTGGCGACCGCGCGGCTCTGTTCGCCCGAGGGTCCGTAGGACTGGCTGAAGGAGATGCCCTTGCCTTCGGGCGTGGCCTGAAATGCCGGGATCAGCTTTTCGTAGGCGCCCTGGGGCGTGGAGTAGGCGACGAGCGTGACGTGCGAGCTGCCCGAGCTCGAGCTCGAGGAGCTGCTGCCGCAGGCGGCCAGGCCGAGCGCGGCGGCCAGCAGGGTCAGGACAACGGCGGGAGTGCGTATGGACATAACCACTTTCTGCATCGACGACATGATGAACATGAACGCGGAACTAATACCACAAACTGCATCCGGATTAGGCAGATTCGAGGATGTCCTCATTCTGGGTTACCAGAGTTGAGGTTGTGCTCGCTTTGGGTTACGCTTAATCGCTCACTAGGCCTCGTCCGAGGCATTTGTCCGCAGCCGCCCGGCGCTCCGTGCGCCCATCCCGAAGGAGATCCCGCCAGATGTCAGCCACGCCCACCGTCGCTACCCCCGAGGAGCGAACCGAGGCCGCCGAGGCCGCCGTCGAGGCGATCACGAGCTCAGCCAACCAGGAGGCGGCGTTCTCGATGGCGCTGACCCAGGACCAGAAGGACATCCGCGAGTGGGTGCACGGTTTCGCCGCCGACGTGATGCGCCCCGCGGCGCACGAGTGGGACGAGAAGGAGCAGACCCCCTGGCCGATCATCGAGGAGGCCGCGAAGATCGGGCTGTACGGGTTCGAGGGGTTGGCGCAGTTCTTCGCCGACCCGACCGGCCTGACGCTGCCGATCGTCAACGAGGAGTTGTTCTGGGGTGACGCCGGCATCGGCATGTCGATCATGGGCACCGCGCTGGCCGTGGCCGCGATCTTCGGCCAGGGCTCCGGTGAGCAGATCGGCGAGTGGATTCCCCGCTGCTTCGGCACGCCCGATGACCTGAAGGTGGCGGCGTTCTGCGCTTCGGAGCCCAACGCGGGCTCGGACGTGTCGAACGTGCGCACCCGCGCCAAGTTCGACGAGACGACGAATGAGTGGATCCTGAACGGCCAGAAGGCGTGGGCCACGAACGGCGGCATCTCCGACGTCCACGTCGTGATCGCCACCGTCGACCCCGAGTTGGGCTCGAAAGGACACGCGGCGTTCGTCGTGCCGATGAGCGAGGCCAAGGGCATCTCCCAGGGCACGAAGGTCTCCAAGCATGGTCTGCGCGCATCGCACACCGCCGACGTGTTCCTCGATGACTGTCGCGTCCCCGCCGGCTACGTGCTCGGCGGCAAGGACAAGCTCGATGAACGCATCGCACGCGTGCGCGAGGGCAAGAAAAACAAGTCCCAGGCCGCGATGCAGACGTTCGAGGCATCCCGCCCGACGGTCGGCTCCCAGGCGCTGGGGATCGCGCGCGCGGCTTACGAGTACTCGCTGGAGTACGCCAAGGAGCGCGAGCAGTTCGGCAAGAAGATCATCGAGAACCAGTCGATCGCGTTCACGCTCGCGCGCATGAAGATGGAGATCGACGCGGCCCGCCTGCTCGTGTGGCGCGCCTCCTGGATGGGCCGCAACCAGGTCCCGTTCGAGAACGCCGAGGGCTCCATGTCCAAGCTCAAGTCGGGCGAGGTCGCCGTGTGGGTGACCGAGCGCGCGATCCAGATCCTCGGCGGCAACGGCTACACACGTGAGTTCCCCGTCGAGCGCTGGCACCGCGACGCGAAGATCTACGACATCTTCGAGGGGACTGCCGAGATCCAGCAGCTCGTGATCTCCCGCGCGATCAGCGGGATGCATATCCGGTAACTACCAGGCTTGGTCGGCGCCGCAGTGCGGACATCGCACTGTGGTGGAAACCGACGCCGCGAACACGAACCCGCAGGAGCACGTGTAGGAGGCGTTGTCGATCGGGCCGCCCGCGAGGCGTACGCGGGCGACGGTCGCATCCTGGCCGGCGGCGGCGGGCGCGGCCAGGTGGAGGCTGGTCGTGCGTGGGGCGGCGGTGCGTTTGCGCCGTCGCTGCCGGCGCGGACGCTCGGGGTCGACGGGATGGGGTAGATGTTGCAGTAGCGCGGCGGCTCTCATGATGCTCTACCTGTAAAGACTCCCCGCACGTCCAAAGGTTTCGCTCCGCTGCGGCGATTTCCTGGTGGGCGTTTGAGATACTTGGCGGTGATGAACCCCGCGCGCAAGCGAACTGTGCGGCTGACGGTGGCCCTGAGCGCGGCCGTGGTGTTGGCCGGAGCGCTGATCTACACGAGCTTCAGCGCCGCCTCGCCCGCGCTCACGCCCAGCCAGCTCGTGCACCAGGCCCAGTCCGGGCGCAGCTACCAGGTGACGGGCACGGTCGTCAGCGGCTCGGTGCACCGCTCCGGCGGCACGCTGCACTTCAGCGTCGAGGACCGCGTGGGGGGGACGGTCGTCCCTGTTGCCTACACCGGCACGGTCCCCGACCCGTTCCGCGAAGGTCGCGAGATCATCGTGACCGTGCAGAAGCAGGGCGGCGCATACGTCGGCGAACGAGACTCGCTGATCACGAAGTGCCCGTCGAAGTACAAGGCCGCGCCGCCCGCGGCCGGCAAGCAGAGCTACTGAGTGGCATGCCCGGCCTCACATCGACACGACTCGGCGGCCATAACGACGCCCCGCTTGCCGCGTGCGTCGGCGCGCCCGGGCGCTGAGCGCTGATGGCCCCGCTCGGCAGCGCCTGTTTGCTGCTCGCGCTCGCCGTCTGCGTGTACGGGATCGGCGCCTCGCTGTACGGGGTGCGGCGCGGTCATCCGGAGTGGTCTGACTCGGGCCGGCGCGCGGTGTACGCGCTGGCGGGCGTCCTGACGGTCGCGTTCGCGGTGCTGGAGATCGCGTTCCTGCGCAACGACTTCGCGTTCAACACCGTCGCCGATACCTCCAGCCTGACGACGCCCACCTTCTACAAGGCCGCCGCGGTGTGGTCCTCCCAGGAAGGCTCGCTGCTGCTGTGGGCGTGGCTGCTGTCGATGTGGTCGAGCCTCGTGCTGTTCTTGACACGTAAGCGAATGCGCGACGTGGCGGCGTACGCGACCGCGATCCTGCTCGGGTTCGGCGGGTTCTTCATCTCGCTGATGATCTTCTACGCGAACCCGTTCGCGACGACCCATCCGGCGCCCGTGGAAGGCGCGGGCCTGGATCCGCTGCTGCGGTTCCCGACGATGATGATCCACCCGCCGATGCTGTACTCGGGTTACACGCTGTGCACGATCCCGCTGGCGTTCGGGATGGGCGCGCTGCTGGCTCGCCGCGTCGACGCCGAGTGGATCAGGGTGATCCGGAGGTTCGCGTTCGCCGCGTGGTTCTTCTTGGGCATCGGCATCCTGCTCGGCGCGCGCTGGTCCTACGCCGAGCTCGGCTGGGGCGGGTATTGGGGCTGGGATGCGGTCGAGAACGCTTCGCTGATGCCGTGGCTGACGGGCACGGCGTTCCTGCATTCGCTGATGATTCAGGAGAAGCGGGGGATGCTGAAGGTGTGGAACGCCTCGCTGGTGCTCGCCACGGGCACGCTGGCGATCATGGGCACGTTCCTGGTGCGCAGCGGCGTGCTGAACTCGATCCACGCGTTCGGCGGGCAGACGCTGGGCGTGCCGTTCGTGTGCCTGATCGGCGTGACGATCGCCGGGTCGATCTATCTGGTCGTCACGCGCCGGGAGATGCTGCGCTCCGAGCACCGCATCGACTCGCTGCTCTCGCGCGAGTCGATGTTCCTCGCCAACAACGTCGTGCTGGTCGCGCTGTGCTTTGTAATCTTCTGGGGCACCTACTTCCCGCTGATCTCCGAAGCGCTGACCGGCAAAGCGGCCTCTGTCGGGCCGCCCTGGTTCGACCGCTACACGGTGCCGCTCGCGCTGATCCTCGTGCTGCTCAGCGGCATCGGGCCGGTGATCGCGTGGCGTCGCGCGACGCTCGCCAACGCACGACGCAACTTCCTTACGCCGGTTGCCGTAGCGCTGAGCACGGTCGCTGTGCTGCTTTTGATCGGGTCCCCGCCCACCCTATCGGGCAAGCCGTTCGCGTTGGCGATGTTCGGCTGTGCCGCGTTCGTGTTCGGGTGCGTCGGTCAGGAGTTCGTCCGCGGAGTGCGCGCGCGGCGGGCGATGGCGGGCGAGGCTGCGCCAGTCGCGCTGGTGGCGCTCGTGCGGCGCAACCGCCGTCGCTACGGCGGATACATCGTGCACATCGGCATCGCCGTGCTGTTCGTGGGGGTGGCGGCCTCCTCGTCGTTCCAGCACGCCGTCGAGCCGACGCTATCGGTCGGACAGTCCAGCCGGGTGGGCGCCTACACCGTCCACTATGTGCGCCCGACGGCGACGGTTACGCCCAGCAACGACGCCGCCCACACCGGCGCGACGCTGAGCCTTGGTGCGGTCCTGAATGTGAGCAAGCACGGACATCACGTCGCGACGCTGTACCCGAGCGAGGGCTACTACGCCTCCGACGAACCGTCGCAGGGATCGGTCGGCAGCCTGATCGGCGGCCAGCCCGTCAGTCATGTGGCGATGAACGCGGGGGTCACACGCGACGTGTGGAGTGCGATCGCTCCGAACATCGAAACGCCCCAGCTGAAGCGGGTCGTCGAAATCGGCAACCGCACGATCCCGTTCGTGCATCCCGAAGACGCCCTGATCGCGGTCGCCTATCTCGCGCGCTCCTACCTGCAGCACCCGCCGCCGGCGCAGTTTCACTTCATCGTCTCTCCGCTCGTGATGTGGATTTGGATCGGTGGCCTGATCGTGTTCGGCGGCGGTCTGATCGCGATCTGGCCCGCACCGAGCGCGATGCGTCGGCGTGTGGCGGTGCTCGCGCGTGGCCGCCGCGCCCGCGCCGCGCAGGGCCTTGCGCGCGCCTGAGGGAGCGCCGAGCGCATGAACGTCCTCGTCGCACTGTTCACCGTAGTGCTACTCGGCGCGGTGATCCTGCTCGTCAGCGCGCCGCTGCGCGCCGCCCGACGCTCACCCGACCCGGAGTCGGTCGCCGATCGCGCCGAGTTGGAGGCTGCGCGCGAAGCCAAGTACCGCGAGATCCGCGATACCGAGATGGATTACCGCACGGGCAAGCTCTCATCCGAGGACTACGCAGTGATCGACGGCGCGCTACGCGCGGAGGCCGTCGCGATCCTCGACCGCCTGGCGACACTCGGAGGCGAGGAGCCCGCGGGCTCCCAGGCGCCTCCCCAGACGCCTAAGAGGACTTGAGCAGGATGATCGCGTTCAAGAAAAACAAGACCGCGAACACGACGGTCCAGCGGTTGAGGTTGCGCTCGACCATCGAGCCGCCGCCGAGCGGACCCTGACCGCTGCCGACCCCGAACGCGCCGGACAGACCCGCGTCCTTGCCGGAGTGCATCAGCACGAGGAAGATCAGGACCAGGCAGATCCCGAGCTGGATGATGGACAGAATCGTCGTCATGCGCCCAGATTATCGCGTCGTGGCGTCCCGGACGCTACGGACATGCGACGGTGGCCGATGCGCTCACGGAGGCGCCGCCGGCGAACGTGAGCTCGGCGGCGAACGGGAAGCCCGCGGTGGGACAACTGCGTGGCACGAGGATCGAGCCCGCGGCGGCGTGCGCTCGGGGGCGGCGCCCGATCCCGCCGATCGTCAGCGACAGGGAGACGAACGAGGCGTCCGGCTCGAGCACGAGCGTTGGGATGGCGGGGACTGACACCGTCAGCTTGGAGCCGTATTGACCGCTGTCGGGTATGAGCACGCCGGTGGCGAGTGTGCTCTCGTCCAGTGGGGTTGAGCCTTGACTGAGGATCTCAAGCGTTTGGTGGGAACCCCGATTGGGGCCGCGATAGATCGAGATGGCGGCTTCCTCGGGGACGGCGAGCGAGCCGGCGTGCACCTTCATCAGGGCGTGGCCGCGCCCGACGAGCGACTTGGACTTACAGCCGCTTGCGCCTCTGCTCCGCAGTCGCGAGGGTTGGCAGACTCCGGCGCCGCGTAGGTTGACGGTCAGTCCGGCGGGCAGGTGGACGACCATCCCTCGCAATGGCCCGGGGACGCCTTCAGCGCCTCCGGAGAAGCGGAACGCGAGCGTGAGCGCGGTGCTTGCGCCGAGCCGGTTAGGAAGTAGGGACGGGCGTATGCTCGCGTTTGTTTCTGTCTGTGCTCCCGCGGACGCTGTGGCGGCACAGGCACAGCACATCGTGAGTACCGCCACGACCGCGACGGCGGCTCTCAGACCAGCAGTCGCTCCACCGGTGAGGCGTGGTCGATGGGTCGCGAACCCGTCCCGTTGTTTGCCCTCCGGACCCACGTCGCGCCGTCTCGATCCCGACTATTTCTTCGAGCAGTGGATCTTGGTCGTGGTTTTGACGGTCGAGCCGTCCTCGAAGCTGATTTCCGAGGCGCCCGGCCAGTATCCGAGCGGGCAGGTTTTGGGAGTGATGATGCCCTTGACGTGGAACAGCTTGCGCTTGCCGTGGACCTTCTTGTAGTAGGCGACGTTCTTCGCGCCGGCCGTGAAGAAGGCGCTGACCGCGGAGGCGTCGGAGGCTTCGGGCAGCACTTTGATGAGCGGCACGTCGAGGCTGAAGCCGAGCCCGTAGGGCTTGGGCTCTTTCACCACGGGCGCTTGGAACACGAGTTGGATCGAGACTGGGGTGGCGCCGTCGAGGTAGATCAGCGCTTCGACGTGCCCGGGCTTGTTGTTGGCGAGGAAGAAGTCGAGCGTGAAGCTCTCGTTGATGACTTCGTGGGCGATTTCATACGCGCCCTCACCGCCGCCGAACCCGGCCTTGGAGTCCGCGGGACAGCCTTCGGGACCGGTGTTTTCGAGGATCTCTTTGGTGCAGACGCCGGTGCCTTCCAGGTTCAGAGTCATTCCGGCAGGGCCCATCACGTTGATGTGGGTGATCGGTGAGGGCACGGGCAGGTTGGTCGAGCGGATCGTGGCGGCCCCGAATACGTTGGTCGGCACTCCGAGTGCGTCGGGGGAGAAGCCGGCCTTGGTGATCGTCACGATCTCTTCCGCCTGGGCCGCGCTCGCGGATAGGCAGAGCGAGAGCGCCAGCGCGCAGCCGACCAGTGTCGTGGCGATGATCCGTACCCTAGACGTTGCAGTAGTCAACATTGTCCCTCTCTCCACCGATTATTGTTTGCAGCAACGCGTCGGACCCGATCGCCGGCTGCTTGACCAGTAAACCCTTGACGACGAAGGATAGAGCGGTTTGGCGCAAACTGCGACGTTCCGCCGCAAACGTCGCTACGGTCCGCTGTCCGAGTGCTCGTCTGGCGCATTAACGAATCCTTTACGGGATCTTGCTTGTCTGCCGATATGAATACCGGTGGCGTGCCCGCGATCGTGGGTCAGCGGCGCCGACCACCGATCCGCAATGAATAAGGGACCGCATCAGGACAAGCCCCCAGAGAAGCCGCCGACGAGCGGTTCGTCTGGTGTGGGCGCACGGCGTCTGCCGTGGCGCATGATGCTCTCGGTGCTCGCAGGCGGTGGGCTCACGGCGGCCGGTCTCGGTGGACCGCTGGCGGGCGGTGCGATGGGCGCAGAAGGAACTACCGGTCCGACGAGCACCGACGGTTCGCCACCGCCCACCTCCACGACGCCGACGGGCAGCGGCGAAACGGCTAAAGAAGTCCCCTGGGAACCATCCACCACTTCGACCACCACCACTCAGCCTTCGCAGCCGACGTCGACGCAGCCGACGACGACCACTTCCGGTACGCCACCCCCGGCCGGTGCGACCGGCGGCGAAGGCCCGACGGTGGTCGTGCATCGCAAACAGCACACCAGCCCGAGCAAACCGGTCACCGACACCGTCACGCAAACGAAGACCGGAACCACGAGCGCACAGACCAATGCCGGCGCTCAACCAGCGACCCCCGGCACGGGCGCTCCCGGCAACGTGGCGCTGCCTCCGCAACTCGTGGCCGGTCAGGCCGGCGCGCTCGCAGCGCTCCTGGGCGGGTCAGCGAATGCCGCGTCGGTGCAGGCGCTGAACTTCTATCGCATCCCGCTGTTCCTGTTGCCGATCTACCGCGCTGCGGCGATTCAATACGGCGTGCCGTGGCCAATTCTCGCCGCGATCAACGAAATCGAGACCAACTACGGGACCGACCTGTCGGTGTCCTCGGCCGGCGCCGAGGGCTGGATGCAATTCGAGCCCTCGACCTGGCTGCAGTACGGCGTGGATGCCCTGAACGCGGGCTATGCGGATCCGTATAACCCGGTCGACGCGATCTACGCTGCGGCTCGCTATCTGAAGGCAGCGGGCGCGGCTAGCGACCTGAGCGGGGCGATCCTCGCTTACAACCATTCCGAAGCGTACGTCAGCTCGGTGCTGTTGCGCGCGAAGCTGATCGCCGCCTACCCCGATCAGGTGATCGCCACTTTGACCGGTCTGATCGACGGGCGCCCGCCTGTGACCGGCAAGCACATCGGTTGGGGTGCCCCCGTGCTCCCTGCGACCGTCGCCGCGCTGCCCTCGTCCTCCAGCGCGACCGCAGGAGCGACCGCGACCTCCGCGTCCGCGGCGCCCTCGGTTCCCACAACGACCCCCGGGTCCACGATCCCCGGATACACGACCCCGCCGTCTCCGGGCGCCGTCGCGACGCCCGCGAGCGCGAGCGCGAAGGGATTGCGCCTCGTGGACGTTCACGGCGAACCGAATGCGCGCGCCGTGGCCGTACAGGACGGTCGCATCGTCAAGCTGGGATATTCACGCAAGCTCGGCCGGTACGTGATCCTGCGGGACGTCTACGGGGACGTGTTCACATACGCCGGGCTGGGCGCGATCGCTCACAGCTACAAGCTCCCCAAGTCGGAGTCCGCCGCGAGTGCGGCCTCGTCGCAGAGCGCACCCACATCTGCGCCAACCGCAACGAGGCCGTCTGCCACTGCTTCCGCGGCCACCGCCAAACCGACCGGCAAGATGCGCGTGTTCGCTCGCACCTACCGCAACCCGGATGCCCAGGCGGCCGTGGCCGGCGCTAGGGTTCTCGGAACATCGACCGCCGGTGGACGGCTGCCTCTGCGTGTCGGGTCCGTCGTCGCCGCGGACACCGTCCTCGGTCAGGTGAGCGCTCCCGCGGGCGCCAAAGATGGTCATCTGCGATTCGCGATCCAACCGGCCGGCGATACGAGCACGATCGACCCGCGGGCGATCCTCTCCAACTGGACTCAGCTCGATGTGGCGCTACATCCGCAGGGCGCGAAAGGCCGTCCGAACCTGCTTGGCGCGACCGCGAGCGACGTGTTCATGTTGTCCAAGGGCCAGCTCGAGCGCGAGGTACTGTCCGATCCGGGCGTCGCGCTGTCGGCTTGCTCCCGGCACGAAGTGGCCTCGGGAGCGATCGACAAGCGGGCGCTGGCGATGCTCGCGTTCCTGTCGCGCAGCGGCCTGAAGCCGACCGTCGGCACGTTGCGCTGCGGCGCGTATGACGCGGCGGGCTATGTGAACTCGGGCCATATCGGTGATGCGGTCGCGATCGTCGCGATCAACGGCGTTCCGATCGCCGGTCACCAGGGGGCGGGCTCGATCACCGACACGACGATTCGCACGCTGCTGACGCTCCAGGGCGACTTCATCCCGGCTCATATCGTCAGTCTGATGCGCTACCCGGGCGCGCCGAGCACGCTGGCGCGCGCCGACCACGGCGACTACATAGAGGTTGCGTTCAGGCCCGCGCCGCACGCGGCGGCGCTGAAGTCTTCGACGACGGCCGCCGTCGCTGCTCCCGCGAGCGTCGGTCAGGCCGCACCCGCGCCGGTGGCGGTCGTAGGCGGGCTGAGCGTGGCGCAGTGGGAACAGCTGATCGGGCGCATCGCTTCTCTGCCCAAGCCGACGGTCGCGGTCAAGCCCAGTTCGGGCGCGATCCCCGACGGCCAGGACCCGGCGGGCAACTCACAGCCCGCGCCGCGTCCCGGCGGTTAGATCGCTGCGGCACTTGAGCTCGGCCGACCGGAACTGAGCGCTGGCGGTGTTCAGACCTTTGGTGCTGAAGATCGGGCCGTTCCCCGAAGTGTTCGGCACCGGGACGTTCACGCCGTTTTCGCGCATGCACGCCGCGAACTTCGTCAGCGCCGCCTTGTAGGCGGGGCTTTTCAAGCGCGCGCCGCCGCGTCTGAACTGGCCACCGGCGCCACACTTTTTGAGCGCGGCCTGCATCTGCGCACGGGTCACGCCGTTCGGCAGCTGCGGACCGCCGGCGCCACCGCCGTCGAGGAACCCGCCGGGACCGCTCGGACCGCCGGGACGAGCACCGCGCTGGCCGGGGGGACGCTGCGGCAGTGTGATGCCGTTCTTCTGCAGGCATTCCCGCACCGCCTTAAATCGTGCTCCGCCCGGACCTGTCGCGCCGGCGCCGGAGGCACGTCCAGGAGCCGTGGCGGAAGCGTTGGCGCTCGTGGACGTCGTACTCGAAGATCCGCCGCAGGCCGCAAGGCCGAGACAGGTGAGCAGTAGGCCCAACGCCACGGCTACGGTCGTCGTCGTGGGCTTGCGTCGGTTGCTGTCGATGTGAGACATGAGACTCCTTTGATGATCGTGCCGTCGGACGCACGCTCCGCCTGGTGGCGATCGCGGGTCCGCAAGATAGTCAGTGGCGCTGCTGGATGTGGCCGATTCGCTAACCGCCTTTACCGAACAGAGCGGGTTCGCCGCTGCCGGACGAGCCACCACCACCGCGTCCACCACCGCCTGCGCCCTTGCCCGAGCCGCCGAACAGGGCGCCGAGGCCACCGCTGCCTGCACCGCCGACACGGATCGATTCGGCGCTTACTTCTCCCCTCGCACCTGTGGCTCCGGTGATGAGGACGGTTTCGCCCGGACGGATGCCCTTGACGTCGGCTTGCACGGTCTTGGTGACGGTCGAGGACGGAGAGGTCTTTACCTTGATGGTGTTGCCTTCGGCGTTGGTCACATACAGCGTGCTCCCATCGATGTAGGCGACCTGGCCGATGGTCGCGCCCCCACTCGCGCCCGCTCCGCTCGCGGCGAAGCCGCTCGTTGGACCGGCGCTGCCCGCGCCGCCCGCGGACGTACCGGAACCCGTACCTGAGCCGCTGCGCAGCGCCGCGAACCGTGCAGCGAGACCGGCCGCGCCACCGCCACTCCCGGACGTGCCCGAGGCGGTCTGTCCCTTCTCGACGAGCACGCCGGCGATGAACCCGCAGGCGATCAACAGCACGCCGAGTAGAGCCAGCGGAATGGGATTCCCCGCCCCCAGCAGGCGCCGTCGCGGCCTGGGAGGTAGCGCCTCGAAATCGTCCTCAGTCATGGTGGGCTCCTCGTTGGGGGTGGGGTGGCTACTCAAAGCGCAGCGCCTCGATCGGTCTCATGCGGGCCGCACGGGCCGCCGGGTAGGTGCCGAAGAACAGGCCGGACAGGGCCGCCGCGCCGAACGCGAGGAAGATCGAGTAGGTGGCGATCTCGGGGTGCACGCCGGCGATTTCGAACTGGCTGCCGAGTACGCCGAGGAGTACGCCGGCGACGCCGCCGAACAGGGAGACCAGCACGGCCTCGGTCAGGAATTGCGTGAGGATGTCAGAGCGCCTGGCGCCGATCGCCTTGCGGATGCCGATCTCGCGTGTGCGCTCGGTGACGGACACGAGCATGATGTTCATCACGCCGATCCCGCCCACGAGCAGCGAGATCGCGGCGACCTCGCCCAGCAGCGTCGTGAACACGCTGCTGGTGGAGTTGGAGGTTTCCAGCAGCGACCCCTGGTTGAGGACCTGAAATCCCGGTTCGGCGGGGTTCTTGACTTTGTGGCGTTCCTCCAGGACCTGCGTGACCTCTGCTTCGGCGGCGTTCAGGGAGGACTGCGAGGTCGCCTGGACGGTGATCGAGTCGATCGGTCCTGTACCCGTGAGCGAGTTCTGTACGGTCGAGATCGGAGCCATTACGACGTCGTCCTCGTTGACGGCGCCGTTGGATCCCTTGGCGGCGAGGACGCCTGCGACTTCGAAGTTGCTGCCGTTCACCTTGATCGTCTGCCCGACCGCGCTCTGGCCGGCGAACAGTTCCTGCACGACCGTCTGGCCGATGACCGCGACGCGCTTGTGGGAGCTCACGTCAGCGGAGGTGAACGAGGCGCCTTCCTGCAGGCGGTAGCTGTGGGCGGGCAGGTATGAGGGGGTGGTGCCCACGAATGAGGACGGTTCGTAGCTGGAGCCGCCGTAGACGAGTTTCGTCGCGCCGGCGTTGACGACCGGCGAGGCAGTCTTGACGTTAGGGGCGAGGCTAGGGTTCTGCAGGGCTTCGGCGTCCTGTTTGGTCAGCGAGACGCTGCTCGACGCGTTGGCCCGTGCGCCCCCGCGGAAACCGCCGGTGAGCACGATCAGCACGTTGGTGCCGAGGCTCTGGATGCGCGACTGCACGGCCTTGGAGGAGCCGTTGCCGACGGCGATCAGGACGATCACCGAGGCCACGCCGATCGTCATGCCGAGGATCGTCAGGCCGGAGCGCAGCTTGTTGGCGGCGATCCCGCCCCAGGCGATGCGCAGCATCTCGGCGCCGATCATGCGGCCAGCTGCTCTCGATCGTGCACGATCTGACCGTCGCTCAGGGTGATCACGCGCGTGGCCTGACTTGCGACGTCGGGCTCGTGGGTGATCAGCACAACGGTGCGACCTTCTTCGTTCAGGCGCGCGAATATCCGCAGGACGTCCTGGGTGGAGTGCGAGTCGAGATTGCCGGTCGGCTCGTCCGCCAGCACGAGGGCGGGGTTTGTGACGATTGCGCGCGCGACCGCGACGCGCTGCTGCTGGCCGCCGGAGAGCTCCGACGGAAGGTGATTCAGCCGGTCGAGCATGCCCATCGAGCCCAGCGCCCGCCCCGCTCTGCGGCGGCGCTCGGCTCGCTTGAGACCGGCGTAGGCGAGCGGCAGTTCGACGTTGGCGATCGCGCTGGTGCGCGGCACCAGATTAAAGCTCTGGAATACGAACCCGATCCTGCGGTTGCGCAGGTCCGCGAGATCGTCCTCGTCCAGGCACCGGGAGTCCATCCCGTCGATCGAATAGCGGCCGCTCGTGGGGACGTCCAGGCAACCGAGGATGTTCATCAGGGTGCTCTTGCCGCTGCCTGAGCTGCCCATGATCGCGACGAACTCGCCGCGCTCGATTTGTAGCGATACCCCGCGCAGTGCGTGCACGGCGATCTCTAGACCCATGCTGAACGTCTTGTTGACTTCGCATAGGTCGATGACCGGTTGTGAGGACTCTCCCATCAGCCGCCACCTCGAAAGAGGACGCCGCCGCCGCCACCACCACCAAGCCCACCTCCGCCGCCACCGCCAAGTGCGCCACCGCCTCCCAACGCTCGGCCGAGCCTGGAGGTGAGGCTGCTCGTGCCGGAGCTCGTCGCGGTGGGCAGGAGCACTTTTTCGCCGGCATGCAGTCCGCTGAGGACGATCGTGGTGCTGTTGCCGGCGAGTCCGGTGACGACGCGTCGGCGTTCCCGCTGGGAACCGTGCAAGACGGTGATCGTCCCGCCGGAGATCGCGCTGGTCGGGACGTTCACGCCTTCGGCCTGCTTGACGACGACTTCGGCGGTGGCGCTCATCCCCGGTTTCAGCCCGGCTGCCATCTGGTCGAGGCCGAAGGTGACGTCATAGCTGACGACGCCGCTGTTGCTCGTGGACAGGGTCGCCACTTCCTCGACGTGCGCGGCGAGCTTGCCGCCGGCGAGGGCTTCGACCGTGACGGTGGCGGTCTGTCCGACCCTGACGGAGCCGATTTCCGATTCGCTCAGCGCCACCACGAGCCGCATCGAGCTGAGGTCGCTCAGGACCGCGAACGCCGAGCCGGATGAGCCCGAAGACCCCGATGAGCCGGCAGACCCCGACGAGCTGGACGAACCGGTACCCGCGCGTCCGGCGGAGGAGGCGCTTGAGCCCGTGCCCGACCCCGAAGCCCCTGAACCACCCGACGAACTTTCGGTGTCTGAGGCCTTGGTCGTCCCCTGCGCCGAGACGTCTTCGCCGACTTCGCCCGTCAGGGAGACGATCGTGCCGGTTTTGGGCGCATACAGCTTGGTGTCGGCGAGCGCCTGTTCGTCGCCTTCGACGGCGAGCCTGTCGCTCTGCACGGCGGCTCGGGCGGAGGCGAGGTTCGCTTCGCGAACGGCCTCGCTCTCGGGTGCTTTGGATGTGCCCGATGACGTCGAGGAGCCGCTCGACGTCGAGGAGCCCGAGCGCTGAGCGCTTTCGCCGGATCTCGATTCGCCGGAGGATTGAGAGATCGCGGCGGATTTGCCTGTCCCATTCGCGCCCGCGCCTGAGCCGCTAGAGCCGCTCGATGTTTCGCCGCCGGTTCCTTCCAGTTGCGCGAGGTTCGCACGGGCTGCCTGCAGGGTCGCGCGCGACTGTTCGAGGGTTACTTCGGCGCTCTTGGGATTCAGTTCGCCCAGCAGCCGCCCCTCGGTCACATGCTGCCCTTGGGAGACATAGATCTCGCTGATGACTCCGCTCGTCTTGAAACCGAGGTCGAGCTGGCTGGATGCCTGCAGGTTGCCGGCGCCTGAGACCGTGGACTGGACGACCCCCGCGGCGGCGGTGGCGGTGCGGGTCACGGTGCTCGAGCTGCCGGACGCGGGTCCCACTACGAGGATCGCGACGACGATCGCACAGGCGCTTAGAGCACCCAGTGCGTAGACGGGCCAGGATGCTCTGGTGCGCTCGGTCATCTCGCTCGTGCTCGATAGTGAGGCGAGGGCGTAAGAGAGCGCGAAGAAACCCTGCAAGGCCGCCTAAATTCGCCTAAATGTTTGGCTGTACATCTTTATGTGTGATGATGCCCCGCGATGTCTGCGTACGGCGGGATCGACCTCGGCGGGACGAAGATCCAGACGGTGATCGTCGACGACGGACACACCGTGCTCGGGTCCGCGCGTCGACCAACGCCCACTAGCGGCGGACCGCAGGACGTGGCGAATGCGATGGCGGTCGCGCTGCGCGACGCGGCGAAGGCCGCTGAGATCGAGCCGGCGGGGCTGGACGGGATCGGGGTCGGCTCGCCGGGGACGATTGAGGACGGGGTTGTAACCAGCGCGCGCAACTTGCCGGACTGGGAAGGCACGTTTCCGCTGGCGGCGAAGCTCGAGGATGCGCTTGGGCCGGAAGTGCGCGTCGGCAACGACGTGCAGGTGGCGACCGACGCGGAGGTGAAGCTCGGGGCGGGGCAACCCTATGACTCCCTGCTCGGCGTTTTCTGGGGGACGGGAGTTGGGGGCGGTCTGATCCTCGACGGCAAGCCCTGGACCGGGCGCGGCGGCGCCGGGGAGATCGGGCACATGGTCGTGGAGATCGACGGCGCGCGCTGCACGTGCGGACGGCGCGGCTGCATGGAGGCGTATGCGGGGCGCGCGGCGATGGAATTGCATGCGCGCAAGCTGCACGAGGAGAAGGGGCATAAGACCGACCTCTTCAAGCTGATGCGCGAGCACGAGCGCGAACGCCTGACGAGCGGGATCTGGGCGCGGGCGCTGGATCGTCACGACAAGCTCGCCACGGAGATCATCGACCGGGCGGTGCGCGCGCTCGGCGCGGGGATCGCCTCAGCCGTGAACCTGCTCGACGTCGAGGCCGTCATTATCGGCGGTGGCCTGGGGGTGCGGCTCGGCGATCTGTACGCGAAACGCATCGCCGAGGAGATGCATCCGCACCTGTTTGCCGACACTCGCCCTCCACACGTCCACGTCGCTGCACTGGGCGATCTCGGCGGCGCGATCGGCGCGGCGCTGCTGGTCGAGCCGGACGGGCTCTAGAACCCGCCGAGCGTCGCGATCACGAGGATCACGGACAGCGTGGAGGTGACAACGACGGTGATGCCCGAGGCGGCCCCGAGCAGACGACCGCTGCGCATCTTGCCCATCACGCTCGCCGAGCGCGAGAGTCGCCAGATGAAGAACAGGTTGATCGGCAGCAGCAGTCCGTTGACGACCTGAACCCCCACGAGCAGGGAGATGACGGGGACCCCGGGGATGATCGCCACGACCGTGGAGATGACGATCATGGCGGTGATGATGCCGACGAACACGGGCGCCTCCTCGCGGCGGCGTCCGACGCCCTTCTCGTAGCCGAGTGACTCGGAGATCACATACGAGGTGGCGATCGGCAGGATCGCGCAGGCGAGCAGGCTTGCGCCGAGCAGTCCGACGGCGAACAGCGCCTCGGCGTAGCTGCCGGCGAATGGGCTGAGCGCGCTCGCGGCTTCGGCCGCCGAGCCGATGTTGTGGATACCGTGCGTGTAGAGCGTCGCGCCGGTGGCGATGATGATCGAGGCCGCGATTATGTTGGCGAAGATCGAGCCGGCGACGGCCTCGCGCTGCTCGTGGGCGAGCTCGTCCTCGCGCACACCGCGCTCGACCACGGCCGACTGCAGGTAGAGCTGCATGTATGGCGTGATCGTGGTTCCGGCGGTCGCGATCAGCAGCAGCAGGAACGCCGGTTCGACGTGGATCTGGGGGGTGACGAAGCCGTGCCCGACCGCGTGCCAGTCGGGGTGGGCGAGGATCGCGGCGAGCGGGTAGGCGAAGAACGGGATCGTCAGCCAGATGAAGATCCGCTCGGCCGAACGGTAGGAGCCGCGCACGATGATCGTCCAGATGGCGAGACCGGCGATCGGCACGGAGATCTGCACGGGCACGCCCGCGAGGCCGAGGGCGGCGCCGACCCCGACGAAGTCGGAGATGCAGATGCCGAGGTTGGCGATCAGGACGGCGGTCGTGGCGATCACCGACCAGCGGATGCCGTACTCCTCGCGGATCAGCTCGGCCAGTCCCTTGCCGGTGACGACGCCCATGCGCGCGGCGAGCATCTGCACGATCGCGAGTGAGATCGTGATCAGCAGGATCGTCCACAACAGGCCGTAGCCGTACTTGGCGCCCACCGAGGAGTAAGTGGCGACCCCGCCGGCATCGTTGCCGGCATTGGCGGCGATCAGGCCGGGGCCGAGCAGCCCCAGGAAGATGAACAGTCGAGTGCGTCTAGGGTGCAGGCGCGCAGGCAGGCGCGGCCGGCCACGGATGGCCGAGCGGGCGCGACGCATGACGGGCGGTACTCGGACCGCCATCGAACTGTCCGGTGGGGACGCTCACGCCCGGCAGTCTATGTGGCGAGGACCCGCGAGGGTCGTGCCGGGTGGGTTCTTGCGCTGAGGGCCAATCTCGGAAGGCCCTGGGTTCAGTCCTCGCCGAGCAGGCCGAAGCGTCGACGCCAGCCGCGGGGGAGCATCGCCTCGAGCACGTCGTCGACGGTGATGACCCCGACCATCCGCTCGTGCTCGTCGATCACGGGGATGGCCGTGAGGTTGTAGTCGGCCATCAAGCGGGCGAGCTCCTCGAAGGAGGCGTCGGTGCGCAGGCAGGGGCTCTCGTGCTTAACCAGGCCCTCCAGGCGCTGACCGGGTTCGGCGCGCAGCAGCGCGGTCACGGGGATGCTGCCCTGCAGCGTCCCGTCGGGAGCGCTGACGAACACGGCTGTCAGTAGCTCCGGAGCGATCGCGCTGCGGCGGATCGATTCCAGCGCGTCCCCGGCCGGGGTCGTGTCGCGCAGCAGCACGAAGTCGGGGCTCATCAAGCCACCCGCCTCGGCGGGGTCGTAGCCGAGCAGGGCGCGGACCTTGACGCGGTGCCCGACGGGCAGCAGCGTCAGCAGGGGCTCGCGCCGATCCTCGTCGAGCTCGCCGATGACGTCGGCGGCGTCGTCGGGCGCCATCCGCGCGAGGATCTCGGCGACCTGCTCGTCGGGGCGGTTCTCCAGGAACTCGCGCTGGTGCTGGTCGTCGAGCTCCTCGTAGACGTCGGCCTCGAGCTCGCGGTCGTCCTCGCCGACGGCCTGGATGATCTCCTCGCCCTCGCGGCGTGAGGCGGCCTCGACGAGGTCGGCGATCTGGGCGGGATGGAGCTTGGCCAGCTTGGGATGGGGGACGCGCAGGCGCACCGTGGGCACGTGACCGACGAACGGCTCCACGCCGGCCCAGTCGAGGAACTCGCCGGTGCCGATGCGCGCGCCCAGTGGCTTGGGTAGCAATCGCCGTAGCCCGCCGCGGGGACCGGTGTCGACGCCGACCACGCGCCAGGACCCGGCGATCAGCGCCAGCTCGATCTCGTTAGCGCGCACCAGGCGCGCGCCCTGCACGTTGATCAGTTGGCGGTCGAGCACGTCGCGGCCCAGCAGCACCTCCTCGGGGCGGCGGTCGAAGCGGCGCAGGTCGAGCTTGGCCTTGCGCAGGACGACCCCATCTGGGCCGATGTCCGAGACCCGCTCGACGCCGAGATAGGAGGTCCGTCCGGCGACCGTCACCAGAAAGCCGGTGATCGGGGGATAGCCGACGCCGCCGAGGCGCACGATCACGTCGCGCACCTTGCCCAGGCGCTCGCCGTCTGAGTCGCGCAGCGGGCTGCCGGTGACGGTCGAGAGGTGCAGGATCGGCGGCGCCTGCGTGGCGGGCGCGTTCATAGCGGTCATCGTAGGGCCGGGGGCGCTCATGAGGCCGAACCCCTCAGTCACCGGCGAGGCTGGTCGGCAGCGGCTGGCCCGGCGGCGGCGGGTCGTCGAGCATCAGTCGCGGGATCGTGACGGGGTGCAGGCCTTTCTTGTGTAGGCCGGCGACGATCGCGGGCAGCGCGGCGATCGTCTCCGAGCGGTCGCCGCCGCCGTCGTGCATGAGGATGATCGCGCCCGGGTGGGCGCCCGCGAGCGCGTTCTGCACGATTGCCGGGGCGCCGGGCAGGGTGTAGTCCTCGGTGTCTGTCGACCACAGCACCATCAGCAGATGCAGCTTGTGCAGCAGTTTGAACGTGGTTGCGTTGAACGAACCGTAGGGCGGGCGGAACAGGCGCGGACGCGGGCCATCGAGGAGTTCGATGCGAGCGATTTGTTCGAACAATTGTTCATACTGATCGTGGGCTGATAGCGTCGCCATCATCGGGTGGGACTCGGTGTGATCGCCGACGACGTCGCCCGAGCGCAGCTCCAGCTGGGTGCCGGGCGAGAAGTAGCGCTCCTCGTTGCCGATCGCAAAAAACGTCGCGTGCGCGCCTAGCTTGTTGAGCTCGGTCACGAGCTGCTGGGTGTAAGGGCCGGGGCCGTCGTCGAAGGTGAGCGCGACCTCGTTGCCTTTCGTGCCACCTGCACGGATCGCCGGGGTGTAGGAGAGGACGTGGTTGATCGCCTTGCCTTCGGCCACCGCCGTTCGCGCCTGTTCTTCGGCCGCGGTGCGCTTGACGGCGGTTTTGGCGTGAGTCGCGGCGGCGGTGGTCGTGTGGGCGCTGCCTCCGTGTGAGCTGAGCGCGGCGACGAGGAGGGCGACGAGCGCGACGGCGACGGTCGTCGCGACCGCACGGCGGCGCCGGTAGATGTGTGTCGAGTCCGGCGGTTGCTGCTGGCGAGCGGCCATCGCGCAGAGTTTATGTTGACAGGAAGATGATCCCGTTTGCAATTTCGATCGCCGTGCTTTCGCTCGTGCAGGGCGCGGTGGTGGCCGTTCCCCGCGCGTGGGAGCCAAAACGGCTGGCACGGTTGCGCGGTCGTCGCTGGGCGCTGATCCCGCCGGTGTCGGTGCTCGCGTTCGTGCTGATCGCGCGCGAGGCCGAACGGGCCAGCGCCGACGGACTTACCTACCTCGCGCTGGTCGCCGTGCCGGCGCTCGCGGCCCTGACGCTGGGCTGGCTGGCGTGGTATGCCGAGCCCCCTCGCCCGCGACGGGCGCTGCTCGTCGTACCGCTGTTCGTGCTGGCGTGGGTCGATCGCGGCGGGGTGGCGGGTGAGGCAGCCGCGGTGGGACTGTCGGCGCTCAGCTGTGCGGCGCTGGGGGCGCTACTGGCGGCGGTGACGCCCGCGCGCTGGCTGGCGGGCGGGATCGTGGCTATGGCAGTCGCCGACGCCGCGTTGGTGGTCTCGGATCTGCTGCAGCGACCGAACAATGCGCTGAACGCCGCCCACCCGGTGGCGGGGCTGCCGCGGCTGCAGACGGCGGTGTTCGGTTCGGCGGTGATGGGTTACGGTGACCTGTTCGTAGCCGGCGTGCTCGGCGGGCTGCTCGCGACGGCGATGGGACGGCGATGGCAGTTGCGCGGCGCGGCGCTCGCGGCGCTGCTGGCGCTCGGGTTCGACCTGCTGTTCTTCTTCGTGGACGAGCTTCCGGCGACCGTGCCGGTGGCGATTACGCTGCTCGTGTTGATGGCGCGTCGGCCGGGTCTGACGCGGATTCCGAGGGTATCTGAGCCTCCTGCGCGGGAGGCGTCGCGATCCGGTTCGGCCGCGGATGGGCGCCCGGAGCGCTCGGAACCTGGCCCAGCACGAACTCCTCCGCCACGGGCTCCAGCCGGGCGGTGAGCGGCCGTGCGGTGGTCTCGATCGCTCCAGGCGCGTCGATCTGGCGCTCCGAGGCGATGCCGGCCTGCTCGATATGGCGTATCTGCGGGATGAGCTTGTGGTCGAAGGAGCCGACGGCTTTGTTGTAGGCGTTCACGGCCGAGTCGAGCTGGCGGCCGGTCTTGGCCAGGTGCTCGGCGAACGGGCCCATCCGACGATGCAGCTCGCGCGCGGACTCGGCGATCTCGCGTGCGGACTCGGCGATCTGCTCCTGGCTCCAGCCGTAGTGCACCGCTCGCAACAGCCCGATCAGGGTGGTGGGTGTGGCCATCAGCACCTGCTGGGAGACGCCGTATTCGATCAGCGCAGGGTCCTCGGCGAGCGCGGCCTGATAGATGCCGTCGGAGGGCACGAACATCACGACCAGCTCGGGCGTGGAGTCGAACTGGCGCTGGTAGCCCTTGGAGGCGAGCTTGGTGATGTGATCGCGCGTCTGACGGGCGTGGCGCGTGAGGTCCAATTCCCGCTGGGGCCGATCGTCCTCGCCAGCCTCGATCGCGGCGAGGTAGGCGTCGAGCGGAACCTTCGAGTCGACCACGATCGTCTTACCGCCCGGCAGGCGCACGAGCAGGTCGGGTCGCAGACGGCCATCGTCGGTATGGATCGTGGACTGCTCGGTGAAGTCGCAGTGGGCGACCATGCCCGCCAGCTCGACCACCCGGCGCAGCTGGATCTCGCCCCAGGAGCCGCGTGTCTCCGGGCGCTTGAGCGCGGACACCAGCTCGCCGGTCTCGCGGCGCAGGGTGTCGGTGCCGGCGCTCAGCGCGCGCACCATCTCCGCGAGCTGGACCTGGGAGTCGCGGCGCTCGCGCTCCAGGCGGGAGAGCTCTGACTCGACCTTGCCGAGCTTCTCGTGCACTGGCTGCACGAGCCCCTTGAATTCCTCCGCGCGGCGCGCCATCTCGCCCGCCGCCCGCTCCTCGTCGGCCCGGCGCGCGTCGGCCATCCGCTGCGCGAGCGAATCGCCGGTCCGCTGCACCATCTCGAACGACATCGCCTTCAGCTCGTCGCGCAGGCGCTCGCGTTCGTGCTCGCGCCGCTCCTCTTCGCGCACACCCCCGCCACGCCGCCCCAGCGCGACGGCGCACGCGGCGCCGAGCAGCAGTCCGACTATCAGCAACAGGATGCTCATGGCCGGCTAACGATGACAGCCGTTGCGGACGGGCCCTCCTGATCGGACATACGATTGGACATACCGTTGATAGCCTGGACACATGAGCTCGGTCCTGAGGCGACTCGCGGATGAGGTGGGGGTGAGCGAGCGCACCCTGCGCCGGTGTGTGGGGAGCGAGCTCATCAGGGCTCGGCGCCCCAGCTCGCGCCAGCTGCTCCTCTCGCAGGAGGAGGCGGCATGGGTTCGTTCTCATTGGTCGCTGGTCGCCACCCTGCGTGGCGCTCTCAGGACGGAGCCTAACGTGGAGCTGGCTGTGCTGTTCGGATCGATGGCGCGAGGAGACGATGTGGCGGGGGTCTCCGATCTGGACCTGCTGGTGGGATTGCGCCGCCGATCTCCGGGCGCGTTGGAGGCACTGCGTCTGCGGCTTGGCGCGCGGCTGCCCGTCGAGGTGCAGGTCGTGCCCGCCGATGCGGTGCTCGACAATCCTCGCCTGCTGGCGGAGGTCTTGCGCGACGGTCGCCCGCTCGTCGACCGCGAGCGGGCCTGGTCGCTGCTGCAAGCGCAGGCAAGGCAGGCGCAGGTTTTGGCCGACAGGTTGGGAGATGAATCTCGCGAAGGGGCTCGGGCCGCGCTTGGCTACTTCCAGGAGCTGGCCGCCGCTCGTGCTCAATCTCCGGTCGGGACTGCCTGATGAGCGGGTTCGACCGCCCACCCGTCGCCGCTCGGGTGCGCCGGAATACGTTGGATGACGCCTTGCGGCAGCTGGCGCAGACAATGGCGCAGCTGGAGGCGGCCGTCTCTGCCTTCCCGCCGGATTTTGACCGTGCCGCGTTCGATGCCGCGTGGTATTCGAAGGATCCGCAGGAGCGCAACCGGGCCGCGCTGGTGCGGTCGAACATGGACGATCTGCACAACCTCTGCCAAACCTTGATCGGCCTCAGCGTGCGAGTGGCCCAAGATATGGGCGCGATCCCCGCGGACCGCAAGACCCCGCCGGCCGATCAACTTCGGACCCTGGGTCTCTACCCGGAGGAGACGGAGCGGGCCATGCGGGAGGTCATCGACCTGCGCAACAAAAGTCAGCACGAATACTGGATCCTCAAGCCGGATGCCGTGCATACGGCCGTCAATCACCAGCGTCAGCGTCTCCCGTCCTTCATCGCCGGTGTGGGTGCGTGGATCGAGGGTCTGCCGGACTGACGGTGGCACCCCTGATGTTGGGCATTCACTCGGTGTATGTGGAGCTACCGAAATCGTTGCCTGCGAGATTGACCACGCTTCAGCAGGCTTGCACAGAAAAGGAGTTCAACACACGAACCCAACTACATGCCCAGCTGCATCGATCGTGGGGCATGCAAAGGCCATAACTCTCTGATTCTCCGATGTCCCTTGGAAGGTCTTGCGTACTTTGTTTCGCATGGAGGAGCGGCGTTCCTCGCGAGCTCAGAAAGGCGAGAACGGGAGCCGGAAATGATGATCGCGGTACCCGTTTGACATCGGCCAACGCGGGGAGTAGCGTGGAGAAATTCCGTCAGATGGGCTGTGCTGGCATCGCGGGGGGAGAGGCCGTCTTGTCGTCGTAGTGAGTGCATGGCCCCAACGAGTTGGAGGAGATGCACATGCTTGTCCCACACGGCCTCGCGGGTTCGACCCGCCCCCACCACTGCCCGCATGGGCGCCCGTTCGCATTCGTCCTCGCGCTGGCCGCGCTCGCGGTCCTGGCGCCGGCTGCGAATGCCAGAATGAAGCCCCCTGTCAGCACCTACCTGGCGCTCGGGGACTCGATCAGCTTCGGCTACAGCGAGCAGGTGTTCAACGAAAACTTCCCCAACGAGTCGCCGTCATACTTCGAAGAAGGCTTCACCGACGCCTTCGCCCAGCATCTCTCCCGACCTTCCGAGGTCGGTAGAGGCCTCACGCTCGTCAACGATGGCTGTCCGGGAGAGACCTCCAACGGGTTGATCGGCGAAAACCCGGCGCTCGGCGGGAAAACGTCGACAGAACCGGCGGGCCATAATCCGCAGGGGCTCGGCGACTATCACCCGTGCGCGTACAACAACGTGAACGGGTTGCCGCTGCACAACTCGCTGAGCGTCGGCGGGCAGTCGATCTCGCAGCTGGAAGACGCGCTGAGCATCCTCAAAGAAGGCCACCCGGCGCACCCGGTGCGGGCGATCACGCTGAACATCGGCTCCAACGACGAGCTCGCGGCGATCAAGCAGTGCGAAATCGAAGTCACCGAAGAATTCACCCACACGGGCAAAAGCAAATACGGGGCGACGCCTGAAGCGGCGGTGGTCGCGTGCATCGCGGTGACCTCGGAAAAAGTCACCGTGCCGCATATCCTGGCGAACATCGGCGACATCCTGGGCGTGTTGGACAGCACCGCGCCGGGCGGGGGCCACTATTCGGGGCCGATCGTGCTGGTCGGGTTCTACAACCCGGACGCGCTGATACTCCCTGGCAGCGACGCGCTGCAGGAGGGCCTCAACGCGGCGGTCGAAGCCAACATCCTGCCGCACTTCCCGAACGTGACGTTCGCGAATCCATTCCCGGTGTTCAACAAGGGCAACAAGCCGGCGAAGGAGCAGGCGTCGATCTGCAAGTACACCGAAATGTGCAACCCGAACGTCCCCGGTGGCAGCTCGGACAACGGTGACATCCATCCCTCGCCGCTCGGGTACGAAGTGCTGGGCATGCTGGTCAACCGCGCGTACCTGGCCAACCCGGCTCGCTGATGATGACCCTCTGAGATCGCTGCAAGACGTCGTTATATTGGGCGCCCGTCTGACAGACGGGCGCCCCGCTGCTACGCCGCCAGGCGCGAGGCGCCGAGCGCCTCGTACTCCGAGGCGATGAGCTGAAGCACGCTGAGCATCGCCGGTGCGGCCGGCAACAGGCGCGCGCCCGCGGCCGTGGCGGCGATCACTTGGCGGGCGGGGGGTCGGGGGGAGAGGGCGCGAATGACGATGTCCTCGCGTATGACCGACAACGCGAGCTCGGGTATGAGGGCGACGCCGACGCCGGCGGCGACGAGACCCTGGACGGTCTGGTAATCGTCGCTCTGGAAGGAGACATGGGGCTCGAACCCGGCGGCGTGACAGCAGCGCACGACGTGGCGCGCGCAGGAGCTGGTCTGCGAGGTCTGGATCCAGGCTTCCTCGCGCAGGTCCTCCAAACGCAGCCGCCGCCGGTCGGCGAGGCGGTGGGCCCGGGGTAGCGCCAGGTAGAGGGGGTCCTGGAGCAGCTCGACGCGTGTCAGGCGTCCGCTCGACGCCGACTCGTCCGTCTGTCCCAAGTCGCCATCCGGGTCGAAGGGGGAGGAGTCGAACTCGAACAGCAGCGCGAGGTCGAACTCGCCGGTGCGCAGACGGGGCGCGATCTGCTCGGGCTCGCCCTCGGCGAGGGTCAGCTCGACGTCGGGGTGGCGGGCGCGGAAGGTGGCGATCGCGAGCGGCATCAGGGTGGCGCCGGCGGTGGGAAAGGAGGCCATCCGCAGCCTGCCTCCGCGCAGCCCCGCGATCGCGGCGAGGGCCGCTTCGGCGGCGTCGAGGTCGGCGAGCACGCTTTCGGCGTGGCCGATGAGCGTCTGGCCGGCCGCGGTCAGGCTGACCCCACGCGGGCGGCGCTCCAGCAGGGTCATCCCGGTTTCGGCCTCGAGCGCCCCGATCTGCTGGGAGACGGCCGACTGGGTGTAGGAGAGGGCGTCGGCGGCGGCGGAGAAGGAGCCGCGGTGAGCGACCTCTCGGAGAATCCGCAGGCGGTTCACATTAAGCATAAGCAAAGCTTATCGCAGAGATCATATATTGCACTGGAGCTGATGGCAGGTTCGTGGCACGATGGGTTGAAACCAAGACCTTGACACAGGCTTTCCACGAGTCCAGAGATAGACAGGAGAAATGAAAATGGCGACCAAGGTGATCGTTTCCTATGACGGAACCGCCAATGAGGACGACGCGATCGCGTTCGGCTCGCTGCTGCACCGCGCCGGCGCCGAGGTGTCCCTCGGTTATGTCCGCCACACCGACGAGGCGGTGAGCGACGAGGAGGCACAGGTTGTGCTCGACCGCGGTGCCGCGCACTTCGACGGCACGTTCGCGAGTCGCCATGCGGTGACAGATCGCTCGACCCCGGAGGGCCTGCAGGCTCTCGCCGCGCAGATCGGCGCCCAGGCGGTCTTGTTCTGTTCGGACTCACACACCGCGCAGGGCCACATCACGATCGGCAACTCGGCGCAGCGCTTGCTGGAGGGAGGCAATGTCGCCGTCGGGATCGCTCCGGTCGGGCTGGCGGAGTCGCGCTCCTCCGCGCGCAGGATCGTGGCGGTCGGGGAGGCCGGCGGCGCGGGCAGTGCGCAGGCGACCGCGCAGGCGCTCGCGAGCGCGCTCGGCGCGGAGGTCGTGCCGGTCCTCGACGCCGAGGCCGATCTGGTCGTGATCGACTCGCGTGCGGACGCCGAGCAGGGTCGCGTGTCGATCAGCTCCTCGGCGGCGCATCTGATCGAGATCGCGACGTGCCCCGTGCTGGTACTGCCGAGCGGTATATCGCTGCAGTTCGATGGAGCGCCCGCGGCTATCGTCGCCTAGCATTTTTGGGGCGAGCCCCCGCGCGTGGCGTCTCGGAGAGGGGGCGCCCGCGCGGGGCGCGTGCGTTAAATGGAGCGCTCGAAAAAGGGGGCAGGGTACGTCACTTCTTCCTGTAGGTGGTCGAACGGGCGCGGAACCGTGCGAGCAGGTAGCCCGCGAGCGCCCTGAAGAAGTCGATGCCTCCGCCGAGTAGGTGTCCGAGCGGGCCGACCCAGAACCATGTCTCCAGGCGTCTGTGGGCGCTCGGCATCGGGTGGACGGTATCGTGGCGGCAATGGGTGAGCCCGTCCAGACGACAGTCACAGAGCTGGGAGAGTCGCGCGTGCGCGTGGACGTGCAGGTGGCGGCGGGCGAGATCGAGGCGCGCGTGCAGCGCAAGGCGGGTCAGCTCGGGCGTCAGTTGAAGCTGCCGGGGTTTCGCAAGGGCAAGGTGCCGGCGCCGCTGGTGTTGCAGCGACTCGGGCGCGAGGCGGTGCTCGACGATGCGGTGCGCGACGGCTTGGGGAGCTGGTATGCCGCGGCGATCCGGGAGTCGGGGATCGTGCCGGTGGGAGACCCGAAGATCGACCTCGGCGAGCTGCCGGCACAAGGGAAGGCGCTTGAGTTCTCGTTCGAGATCGGGGTGCTGCCCGTGGCGGAGCTGGGCGAGTACTCGGGGCTTGAGGTGGGGCGTCGCGAGCCGGTGCTCGACGAGGAGCTGATCGAGGGCGAGGTGCAGGCGATGCGTGAGCGTCTTGCGCGTCTGGAGACGGCCGAGCGTCCCGCGGCAACGGGCGACTTCGTGGTGGTCGACTATGTCGGGCGCCTGCCTTCCGTGGACCCTGAGTCGGGCGAGACGACGATGGTCGCGTTCGACGGCGGCGAGGGCCGCGATCAGTTGATCGAGCTGGGCGGGGGCAAGCTGATCCCCGGGTTCGAGGAGGGATTGATCGGCGCGGGGGCGGGGGAGACGCGCACGGTGGAGCTGAAGTTCCCGGCGGACTACGGCAATACGGAGCTGGCTGACCGCGAGGCGTCGTTTGAGATCGCCATCAAGGAGGTCAAGGGCAAGGAGCTGCCGGACGTTGATGAGGACTTTGCCGTGGATGCGGGATTCGACGACGTCGATGAGCTGCGCGAGGACATCGGCCGGCGCATCCTGGAAGCTGAGGAGCAGCGCGTGGCGGAGGAGTTCCGCGAGGCGGCGCTTGATGCGGCCGTCAGCAATGCGCGCGTGCCCGTGACCGAGGAGCTCGCGCGCTCACGCGCTCGGGAGATGTGGGAGCGGATGCTGCACACGCTCTCCCACCGTGGGATCACGCGCGAGGCCTACCTGCAGATCGTGGGGCGCGGTGAGGAGGAGATCCTCGCGGAGATGGTGCCCGACGCCGAGCAAGGACTGCGCCGCGAGGCGGTGCTGAGCGCGATCGTCGTGGCTGAGAGGATCGAGCCATCCGAGGAAGATCTGTTGGGGGCGGTGGCGCCGACGGCCGAGCGTGAGGGGATCGCGCCCGAGCAGGTGCTCGTGCAGTTGCGCGAGGCCGGGCGGGTGGAGGAGCTGCGCGAGGATCTGGCGGCGCGCCAGGCGGTCGAGCTGATCTCCGAGCGCGCCAAGCCGATCCCACTGGAGCAGGCGGCGGCGCGCGAGAAGTTGTGGACGCCGGAGAAGGAGGGCGTGCAGGAGCGGGCCGGCGCGGGCGTAGCAGGTAGCGAGGGCGCCTCGGGCGGCGGATTGTGGACGCCGGAGCGCTAACGTTGGGAGCGACGATGGCGGGTACGGGAGATGCCAGAGGATCCGGGGATTGCCCGCCCACCGACTCGCCCTCTGAAGGAATCGGGGCCGCGAGGCAAAATCTAAGCGAGGACCGTTCATGAGCCCACTAGTCCCCATGGTGGTCGAGCAGACCTCGCGAGGCGAGCGCGCGTTCGACATCTACAGCCGTCTGCTTAACGAGCGGATCATCTTCCTCGGCACGCCCGTGGACGATCAGATCGCGAATCTGATCGTCGCGCAGCTGCTGCACCTGGAGAGCGAGGATCCGGAGAAGGACGTGTCGCTGTACATCAACTCGCCCGGTGGCTCGGTGTATGCGGGGCTGGCGATCTACGACACGATGCAGTTCATCAAGCCCAACGTGCAGACGATCTGCGTCGGCATCGCGATGTCGATGGGAGCGCTGCTGCTGGCGGGAGGCGCGGAGGGCAAGCGCATGGCGCTGCCGAACGCGAAGATCCTGATCCACCAGGTGAGCTCGAGCTTTCAGGGGCAGGCGACGGATATCGAGATCCACGCCAAGGAGATCATCGACGTGCGCCGGCGGTTGGATGAGATCATCGCCAAGCACACGCACAAGGAGCTCGCCGACGTGCGCAAAGACACCGAGCGCGACTACTTCATGTCCTCCGAAGAGGCGAAGGCATACGGGATAATCGACCGGGTGATCACCGAACACTGAAAGACGGCCGCTGAGCGGCGCATCTCGGCGTCCTCGGTCGCTCGCGTGCAGAGCACGCCACGCTCCCTGCGTCCTTGACCTGCTTGCCCAGCAACCGTCTTTAGCGCACCGACATACGAGATCAGGATTTAAACCATGGCCAGACCAACAGACACCAACGAGCAGCTCCTGTGCAGCTTCTGCGGCAAGTCGCAAAGGCAGGTCAAGAAGCTGATCGCCGGGCCGGGCGTGTACATCTGCGACGAGTGCATCGACCTGTGCAACGAGATCATCGACGAGGAGCTGGCCGCCCCGCCGGCGTTCGATCTCGAGAACCTGCCCAAGCCGCGTGAAATCTATGAGGTCCTGGACGAGTACGTAGTCGGCCAGGAGCCTTCCAAGCGCACGCTGTCGGTGGCCGTCTACAACCACTACAAGCGCGTGCAGATGATGACCTCGGGCGATGAGGAGATCGAGCTGCAGAAGTCGAACATCCTGCTGCTCGGGCCGACGGGGTGCGGCAAGACGCTGCTCGCGCAGACGCTCGCGCGGATCCTGAACGTGCCGTTCGCAATCGCCGACGCGACCGCGTTGACCGAGGCCGGGTATGTCGGCGAGGACGTCGAGAACATTCTGCTGAAGCTGATCCAGGCCGCCGACTACGACGTCAAGAAGGCCGAGACGGGGATCATCTACATCGACGAGGTCGACAAGATCGCGCGCAAGGCCGACAACCCGTCGATCACGCGGGACGTCTCGGGCGAGGGCGTGCAGCAGGCGCTGCTGAAGATCCTGGAGGGTACGCAGGCCTCGGTTCCGCCCCAAGGCGGGCGCAAGCATCCCCACCAGGAGTTTCTGACGATCGACACGACCAACGTGCTGTTCATCTGTGGTGGAGCGTTCGCGAACCTCGACAAGGTGATCGAGCGGCGGATCGGCAACAAGGGCATCGGGTTCGCCGCGGCGATCGAGGCTAAGGCGGAGAAGGACACGGGCGAAGTGTTCGAGCAGTGCCTGCCGGAGGATCTGATCGAGTACGGGTTGATCCCGGAGTTCATCGGGCGGCTGCCGGTGATGAGCGCGGTGCATCAGCTGACGCGCTCGGATCTCGTGTCGATCCTGACCGAGCCGCGCAACGCGTTGGTCAAGCAGTTCCAGCGCTTCTTCTCCTTTGACGGGATTGAGCTGGTGTTCTCCGAGGACTCCTTGATGGCGATGGCCGAGCGCGGGTTGGAGCGCGAAACGGGCGCGCGCGGGTTGCGCTCGATCATCGAGGAGATTCTGCTTGAGGTTCAGTTCGAGCTGCCCTCACGCAGGGACGTGAAGAAGTGCGTCGTCACCAAGGAGACGGTCGAACGCGGCTTGACGCCCACGCTCGTGACCGAAGCGGCGCCGGAAGAGGCGTCTTCGTCGGGACAGGAGCTGCGCGAGGAGTCGGCGTAGGCCCTACGAGCGCCGTGCCGGCCCCGCTTCGGTGGGATACGTGCCTGGCACTGGTGCGCTCTGACGGTCACCGGGAACCCCCGACCGCTACCATCGCGCTGTGACCAAGCTCGTCAAGGCCCCGGCCAAGACCTCGGACTCGAAATTGAAGCGCACCGTCAAGGCGGTGCCGTGGGCGACGCTATTGCAGGGCACGATGATCGTCGGCCGGCGTTGGGCGTCGCTGTCGGAGAAGGAGCGGACGCGGTTTGCTGAGCTGGTGCGTCGCTCGCGGGGACGTGTGCGCAACCTCAGCACGAAGGAGCGCCTGGAGCTGCGCAAGTTGGCGCACAAGCTCGACGTCAGGGGCATGGGCCGCGATCTCGCGCCGCTCGTGCTGCGCCAGCGCCGTCATAAGCGTGGGCGCAAGCGTCACTGATCGCCGCATGGCCGACGATCTCGAACAGCTGTCGACGCAGGAGCTGCACGACCGCGCCGTGCGTCGCGCGGAGCGGCATGTGGACGTGAAGTTCTTCTGGTCGCTGCTGAAAGCGATCCCGGCCGCGGAGATGCTGAGCGGCGACGAGGGCGAGGCCGACTACGACCTGGAGTCCTCCAAAGGCCTGATCTCCGACGCGGTGCACAGCGGTAATGGAGCCCTCGGCGAGGCGTTGCGGCCACTGTTCCTCGACTACCTGCGCAAGCACCCCGACGCGTAGCCTCTGCGCGCGCCGATCGCGGGCATGAAGAGATCACGCAGCGCGAAGCGGCCGGCCGCCGGCACGGGACCCTCCGGCGCCGGCACGAGCTGGACGCCGGCGCAGGCCGAGCATCACTTGCAGACGCTCGAGCTGTTCGGGATGCGTTTCGGACTTGACCGAATGCGGCGGATGATGACTGCGTTGGGCTCCCCGGAGCAGCGCCTGGACGCGATCCACGTGTTGGGGACCAACGGGAAGACCTCGACGACGCGAATGACGGCGGCGATCCTGGAGCGCCACGGGCTGCGCACGGGCGTGTACACCTCCCCGCACCTGGTCTCCTACAGCGAACGCGTGCGGATCGGCGAGCGCGATCTGCAGGAGGGCGAGTTCGCCGCGGCGCTCGCGCGCGCGGCGCGGGCGGAGGAGCGGGTCAACCGCACGCTGGCCGAGGACGATCACGTGACCCAGTTCGAATTGATCACGGCGGCGGCGCTGTCGGAGATGGCCGAGCGGGAGGTGCGGGTCGCGGTGGTGGAGGCCGGTCTCGGCGGGCGATATGACGCCACGAGCGTGATCGACGCCCCCGTGACGGTGCTTACGAACGTCGGGCTGGAGCACACGCGGTGGCTGGGACCGACGTTGAGGGACATCGCGGAGGAGAAGCTCGCGGTCGTGCGGCCGGGGGGGACGCTCGTGCTCGGGTCCTGGCTCGCGCCGGAGGCGCAGGCGGTGGCGGAGCGCGTGGCGGGCGAGCGCGAGGCTCGGATCGTGTGTGTGGAAGAAACGTCCAGTGCGGTGAAGCTCGCGGCGAGGGGTCCGTTTCAGCGGCGCAACTTCGCGCTGGCGCGCGCCGCTGCCGGGGCGCACCTGCGCGGCGCCGGGATCGAGCTCGACGAGCGGGCCGTGGTCGTGGCCGCGGCAGCGACTGAGGTGCCGGGTCGGCTGCAGGTCGTGGACGAGCGCCCGCTGACGGTGCTCGACGGCGCGCACAATCCCGACGCGATCGGGGGACTGGTGCAGGCCTTGCCGGATGTGCTGGAGGGCCGCGCAGTGGGGTTGGTGATGGGTGTGCTCGAGGACAAGGACGCCGCGGGCATGCTCGCGGCTTTGCTGCCTGTTTGTCGGCGCGCGTGGTTCACCGCGCCGCCGAGCCCGCGGGCGCTCTCGCCGGCGGCGCTGCAGTCGCTCGCGCGCCAGCTCGGGTTCGACGCGGTGGAGTGCGAGCCCCAGCCGGGGCGGGCGCTCGAGCAGGCGCGCAGTTGGGCCGGAGAGAGCGGGGAGCGCAGAGCGGTGCTCGCGACGGGCTCGATCTATCTGGTCGGCGATCTCCTGCGCGGGCTGGGAGCCTCCGATACCCTGGATACGCAGGCTGCTTCGCAAACTCGAGCGATATGAACGACGACGGCCCCTCTGTGCTCACGATGATCGGCGCCGTCGCGCTGATCGTAGCCTTGGTCATCCTTGTATTTTTTGCTGCGGGCTACGGATTCGGCCGCCTGTTTCTCTAAACTCAGCCGGCCGATGCCACCGCTCGCATATTTTGGAATCGAAAGCAGTGGCCTGAACTTGGTCATCGATCTGCTGATCCTGTTCGTCGTCGTCCTGTACTTCTCGCTGATCTACTGGACCTACGCTGACGCGCGTCGGCGCATCCTCGATCCGATGCTCGTCGGCTGCGCGACGGCGGCGTCGCTGTTCCCGTTCGTTGGGACGATCGTCTACATGATCTTGCGCCCGCCGGAGTACCTGGAGGACGTGCGCGAGCGCGAACTGGAGGTGCAGGCCGCCGAGGCGCGCCTGCACGAGATGGACAGCGGGTTGTGCCCGCACTGCGACTACCGGATCGAGCGCGACTTCGTGCGCTGTCCCAGCTGCCTGCGCAAGCTCAAGGATCGCTGCGTCAGCTGTCAGCGCCCGCTCGACCAGGCGTGGACGATCTGCCCCTACTGCGAGACTGAGGTGCCGGGGGCGGTCGCTCCTTCGCGGCGCAAACGTCGCCGTCGCGAGGCGAGCGACGAGGATCCACTGTCGATCGAGAGCGAACCCGCGCTGACGCGGGATATCTCGTTGAGCGCAGAGGACCCGTCAGAGGAGGTTCTGCCAGCTGTCACGCCCGCGGGCGGCGCTTCCGAGGAGGAGGAAGTAAGAGCGAAACCGGTCGCGGCGTCCGACCCGGCCTCCTCGCGCTCACGTAGCACGGGCCGCGCACGCCGCCCCCGGCCGACGTCCTGACGGCTCCGCGCTTACGCGGCCGAGCTTCCGTAAACGACCACCAAAGGACCCTGCAACCAATGGACCGCACCCTGATCCTCGTCAAGCCCGACGCCTTCGCCAGAGGGCTGTCCGGGGAGATCATCGCCCGCTTTGAGCGTAAGGGCCTTGCGATCGTCGCTCTGCGCCACATGACGGTAACGCGTGAGTTGGCCGAGCGCCACTACGCCGAGCACGCAGAGCGCCCGTTCTTCGGCGAGCTGGTCGATTTCATCACCTCGGGCCCGATCGTGGCGATGGTGCTGGAGGGCACCGACGCCGTCAAGGCGGCACGGCAGACGATCGGCGCCACCAACCCGCTGGAGGCCGCCACCGGCTCGATCCGCGGCGACATGGCGATCGAGATGGGTCAGAACATGGTCCACGGCTCTGATGCGCCCGAGAGCGCAGCGCGCGAGGCGGCGCTGTTCTTCCCCGAGCTCTCGCAGGGGTAGCCGCCGCGGTAAGAGATTCGCGGGTCATGGCGATGGCGTCTCGTCCGCTGATACTGGCCTCGGGCTCGCCCCAACGACGCGCGATCTTGGAGCAGTTGGGGGTCGCGTTCACGGTACGGGCCACCGATGTTGAGGAGCTGAGCGAAGGCGACCCGGTGGAGGTCGCGCGCGAGAACGCGCTGCGCAAGGCGCGGGCTGCTTTGCGCAAGGGGGCGGCCGAGGCGGTGCTGGGCTGCGACACGCTCGTGACCCTCGACGGCGTGATCTACGGCAAGCCGCCCGACGAGCCGGCGGCACGCGCGACGCTCACGGCGCTGGGCGGGCGCACGCACGAGGTGATCAGCGGGATCGCGCTGCTGCTTACGGGCGGAGGCTCGGAGGTCGCTGAGCGCGTGGCTGTTGCGCGTACACGGGTCACATTCGAACCGATCGACGAGGAGTTGCTCGACTGGTACGTCGGCACGGGGGAGTGGCGTGGACGCTCAGGTGGCTACGCGATCCAGGGCGCCGGCCAAAGGCTCGCGCGGGAGATCGACGGCGAGGTCGAGAACGTTGTCGGCCTGCCCGTGGCGGCGCTGCGCGACATATACCCGGAGATGTTCCGCGACTGATCAGCTCGGCACGCTTCACCCGCCGACCCGTAGGGGGCTTGACATTTATTCGCAGGTTGGCTATGTTGTTCTGGTCGGTGGCGCTCTGAGGCTGGAGCGCTGTACATAGATCGGGTTTGGGTCTTCCTTTTAGTGGTCGACCTGCAGCGCAATAGAGGGTTTCCTTTGGAGAGGGACCTGTATCGCTTCGATGAGGGAGTTGCTTTCGCGTGGTCGCATTGGGGACATACGTGCCGGGGGTCTTTACGTGCCTGAACGGGCCCGTCTGTAGATGCGTCAGCGCTGCTGACTCATCTCTCTCTCTCTCTCTCTCTCTCTCTCTGGTCCCTGTAGCGCCACTGGTCTAACGGCCGAACAGCGCCGGGTTGTAGCCCCTCTCGCGGGGAGGGTGACGTGATGGCTGTTCGCGCTCGTGTACACACGCGTGAGCGTGTAAGGGCCACCGTGCCCACCAGTGCTCGGCAACGCCTCGATGAGACTCCGCGCGCGCGGGTTGTCGAGATTCAGCGTTCACGCCTGCTCGCCGCTGCCGCCGGCGTGGTGGACGAGCACGGATATTCCCATACGACAGTCGCGCACATAACGGAGCGCGCACGGGTTTCACGGCGCACCTTTTACGACCTTTTCGACGATCGCGAGGATTGTCTGCTCGCGGTGTTCGAGGACGCCGTCGGGCTCGTCCGGCGCGAGGTCCTCGCGGCCGTCGTCGCGGCGGGCCCGGATTGGTGTGGGCGGGTGCGCGTGGGATTGTGGGCGATTCTCTCGTTCCTCGATCGTGAGCCGGTGCTTGCGCACGTGTGTGTTGTCCAGGCGTTGCGCAGCGGCACGCGTCTGCTGGAGCGCCGCGAAGAGGTGTTCGGAGAGCTCGCGCGTGTGCTCGACGAGGGTCGTGACGAGAGTGCCCGCAGCGGCTCATGCCCGCCCCTGACGGCCGAGGGCCTGGTTGGTGCGGTG
This sequence comes from uncultured Solirubrobacterales bacterium, assembly GCA_963708315.1. Lineage (GTDB taxonomy): Bacteria > Actinomycetota > Thermoleophilia > Solirubrobacterales > Solirubrobacteraceae > Palsa-744. The sequence goes on from OY970204.1 coordinate 1,320,814, forward strand.
TCCACGATTCTCTACGGGCGGCTGTCGCGACGCGCGCCCGAGCCGCTGGTGGGCCTGTTTGGGGAATTGATGGAAATGATTGTGCTCCCGTACTTGGGGCCGGCCGCGGCGCGCAAAGAACACGCGCGCGCCATGCCTGACACCGTTCACACATCAGGCATATCCGGTGGGGAAGCTGGGATCCTCGTGGGGGATGGTCACGGCGATCGTGACCCGCTCGCCGAGCTGCCGATGCGCCTGACTTATCGCACCGCGCGGGCACTCGAAGCGGTCGCGGACTCACCCGGGGTTTCCAACCGGGCCATCGGCGAGCACGCCGGGATCTCCGACCAGGGGCAGATATCGCGGTTGCTCGCGCGTCTGCAGCGTTTGGGCCTTGTCGCCAACGGCGGTGAGGGGCACGCGTGTGGAGAGGCCAACGCTTGGACACTCACGGAGACCGGTCGGCGTGTCGTGCTCAGCATCGGTGCTCATGCCGAGACCGTCGACGCAGACGGGAACGGCAAGTGAGCCCTCGCCTTCACATCTTTACTACGTCAGTCCAATCCGCGTGCGCTGCGCTGGGCGCCGGCACGCTCGACTCCCAGGAGGAGAGGTAACCGATGTTCTCAGCGATTCGTAGTCGCATCACGTACGTCAACGTCGTCGCGACATTCGTGCTCGTGTTCGCGATGACGGGTGGCGCTTATGCCGCGAAGAAGTACCTAATCACCTCGACGAAGCAGATCAGCCCGAGCGTGCTGAAATCATTGCAGGGGAAAGCCGGGGCGGCCGGTCCGGCTGGAACGGCCGGCACCGCGGGAGCACAGGGCCCCGCCGGTCCGGCCGGACCGCAGGGGACTGCCGGTGCGGCTGGCACGAAAGGCGAAACGGGTGTGGCAGGTAAAGGCGGCGCAACCGGACCGACTGGTGCGACTGGTCCACAGGGCTCCCCCTGGGTGGCTGGCGGCGTCCTGCCCTCAGGGAAGACCGAGACGGGCGTGTGGGGCAACGGTGTCGGTGGTGGGTCGGCAGGAGCAAAATTCTTCCCGATTTCGTTTCCCCTCCCGCTGAGCGAAGCGCCCACACCCGTCTTTGTCGGCCCAGCCGAAGAAAGCAAGCCCGGGTGTCCCGGACGCGGCGGGACGCCGAGGCCGGGCGTGCCCACGGCGGAACCCGGATTCTTGTGTGTCTATGCCGGTCAGCTCTCCGAAGCCACATTTACTGGCTTTATGAGTTTTGAATTTAATGAAGAATTCGATGAATGGGAACAACACCCCGGCACTTCCCCTACCGGCGCCCTGCTCCAGATCAACTGCACGGCGACGTTCTGTGGTGCGCTCGGCTCGTGGGCTGTGACCGCCGAATAACGCTCATCTACCGCTGTCGGCGTTGCGTCGTCAACGGGCCCAATGAACCATTCACCCCAATCACGAAAGCAACAGGGCAGTGATATGAGACAGAGCACTAGCGCACAATCAGCACGAGCGGCGGTACGCGACCGTGTAGTTGCACGCACCTTGATGCTCGCCTCGGTCGCTGTCTGTCTGTTGGCTCTGATGGCGGCTCCGGCTTCGGCCGAACTCACATTCGGTGGCCCTGGCTCGGGGGCGGGTGAGATCGAACGCGGGGCGGCGATCGCGGTGGATCGCTCCAACGGTGATCTGTACGTCGCCGACGAAGGGAACAGCCGCGTCGATGTGTTCGACTCGGCGGGCGATTTTCTGTTCGCGTTCGGCTGGGGTGTCGCCGACGGGAGCGCCGAAGCGCAGACGTGCACGCTTGTCTGCTCCGCGGGGCTCGCGGGAGTGGGCGCCGGTGAGTTTGAATCCGACTCGCCAAGAGAGATAGCGATCGACAACGATCCTGCCAGTCCGGCCTATCGCGATGTCTATGTATTCGACGACGGGCGCGTACAGCAGTTCTCCACGGCGGGCACTTTCCTGCGCATGTGGGGCGGTGGCGTGATCACGGCCGGGGCCGCCGGCACAGGTACTCTTGAATCGGGCTCGACGATCGTGAAGTCGATTGTCACGACCGAGCACGTGTTCGAACGAGGGCAGACGATCACCGGTGCGGGGATACCTGCCGGAACGAGGATCGCGACAATCGCAGGAGGCGAGATGACGTTGTCGAAGGACGCGACGGCATCGGGCACTTCGGTGGCTCTCACCGTAGCTGAAGGCGCCGGCAACATCCCTGTCAACGAGCAGCAACGTATAGTCACCGACGGTTCCGGCGCCAGTTACGACCTTGTCTTCGCAACACCCGGGCCATTTGCGAGTAGCGCGGTGACGTCGGCGATCGCCGCGGACGCGCCGGCGTCCGGGCCCGGTAGCGTGCAGGAAGCGCTCGAAGGCCTGTCCAACCTTGGCCCGGGAAGCGTGACCGTGACCGGTTTGGCGGGAGGTCCCTACCTGGTCGAATTCGCCGGAACCAGGTTTGCTGACACAAACGTGGAGAGTCTGGGCGCGTCGAATCAAGAAGGCGCCAGCGTGACCACAATCCGCAACGGCCACAGCACCCCAAGCGTTTGCACTGCGTCGTGCGCCCAGGGCGTCCCAGGCATCGAACCGGGAGACTTCGGTCAAGAAGATGAGCCGCTGGACGTCCATGGACCGGCGGGCACCGTCTATGTTGCCGATTCGCGTAAAACGGGGACTAAGGACATCCACGGCTCTTCCGAATTCGCCACGCGTATCGCCGAGTTCGACCCGACGGGTACACCGGTAGACGAATTCGAAATCGCCGGTTCTGGCGAACCCGGAAGAGTAGCGGTGGCTCCCGACGGGGACATTTACACCAATTTGGGCCGGTACGACGCGAGCGGAAAATCGCTCCCTAAGATAATCGAAGGAAATAACGTGGTGATCGACCCGTCCGGCAACATCTTTACCACATATGGGGAAGACGGGTTCAACACTCTGACGGAGTACGACTCGACTGAAAAAATAGTCACGCGGCTCGACTACAACGGGATATATTCGTTCGGCATGGTCCCCTACCATACGGCGACCGGCGATGTGTACGTATCAGAAGTCGGGGGTGTGCACCAGCGTATGTTCCCTGCGCCGGGTCCGCTCGCGATCAAGGCACAGGCCTCGAATGTGCTCGCCGCCACGGCGACTCTCAGCGAGTTCGTGAACCCGGAGGGGAGCGCCACCACTTATCATTTCCAGTACGTTGACCAGCACGACTTCGAAACCGAAGGGGGGTTCGCGAGCCCGCACGTCCAGACCACGATCGAGAGCGCGTCGATCGGGTCCGGCTTTACGCTGCAATCAGCCACCGTTAATGCGAGCGGCTTGACGCCGGAAACTGTCTACCATTTCCGCGTCGTGGCTACGAACGGCGACGCCATGACGACCGGACCGGAAGCGACATTTGAAACGCTTGCGCCGTTGGTATTGGGGAAGACGTGGTCGATCGAAGTGGGTGGGCAGGTCGCGACCCTGCACGCCGAAGTGAACCCGGTCGGTGTGCACGCGACCGGCTACTTCCAGTATGTAGACGACGCGAGATTCCAGGCCAGCGGCTTCACGGAAGCCTCAGAGACGCCGGCCGTAAGCTCGGGGGCCGGCCCGATGGACTTCGGCGCGAGCGTGAGCATGACAGCCGCGAGCACCGAGGTCTACCCGCTCGCAGCGCATACCACCTACCACTACCGCCTGGTCGCGACGGACGGGTTCGTCACGCTGACCGGACCGGAACGGATCTTTACGACACCAGCGTCGCCGATTCCGGCCAAGGACGAATGCCCAAACAGTGCGTATCGCGGGGGCGTCGCCGCGAATCTACCCGACTGCCGCGGCTACGAGATGGTCTCGCCTGTCGACAAGAACAACGGTGACATCATCAACCTGACCGACGTCACTGGATACAGCACCGGTCTCTACCAGGGTGCGGCTTCGGGTGAAAAGATCACGTACACGTCCTACCGTGCGTTCGGGGACGCGCAGAGCGCGCCGTGGGCGGTGCAGTATCTCGCCAGTCGCGACCCGGTCGGAGGCTGGTCGAACGAAGCGGTCTCGCCCGCTCAGGGACCAAACGCGACGTTTAATTTTGAGAACAACTACAAGGCGTTCTCTTCCGAACTTTCGTACGGATGGCTGCAGCTGGCGCCGGAACCGTCGCTTGCTCCTGGCGAAGTCGACGGCGCTATCAACCTCTTTCGACGAGACGATCTTACGCATACATTTGCAACCTTGACGACCGCGGAACAGGGCCTGAACGTGGAAAGCGAACCGGCTCTGGGGCGGGAATTCGATCCTGAACTGCAAGGCTCATCGGCGGATGGAAGCAAGTCCTTCTTCCGTGCCAAGGCCAGGCTGACATCCGACGCTCATAGTGGCATCTTCGAGCTCTACGATTCGAGCGCCGGAGTCGTGCGTCTAGTGTGTGTCTTGCCGAACGGCGCTGTCAGCACGCAGGCCTGCTCTGCGGGAACCGCCACGTCGTCACTCGGCGGGGCAGATCGGGAGAACAGGGTGGCCAACGCTATGTCTGACGACGGCTCGCGCTTGTATTGGACGAGCTTTACCGAAGGTATAGGCAACGGTGGTCCCGGCATGCTGTACCTGCGCGAGAATCCGAGTCAGCCGCAGAGCACGATGGCGGGCAGCAAATGCACCGAACCTGAAAAGGCATGCACGGTCAAGGTCTCCGAAACCGTCTCGCCCGAACCGGCGCAGTTCTTGACCGCGAGCTCCGATGGGTCGAAAGCGCTCTTCACCGTTGGGGAAAACCTTTACGAGTTCGATTTGGAAAGCAAACATTCGACTTTCATCGCGCACAAAGTGCAGGGCCTGCTTGGCGCCAGTGAAGACGCGTCGTATATCTATTTTCTCTCCACCGAAGCGCTGGCGGGAGCGGCGCAGCCGGGCCAGCCCAACCTCTACCTGTTCCGCAGTGGTTCGGGCAACAGTTATATCGCGACCCTTTCCGAATCGGACATTAAAATCGACAATATGACCAGGCCCACCGATATCGCGATCGCGCCGATCGCGCACGTCGCGAGGGTGACGCCCGACGGGCGTCACCTGGCGTTCATGTCGCATGCGAGCCTCACCGGCTACGACAACACTGATGTCGTCGACGGCGAGGCCGACAGCGAGGTGTACATCTACGAAGCGGGAACGCCGAGACCTGTTTGCGTCTCGTGCAATCCGAGCGGGCAGCGGCCGCTCGGCGGCTTGGTAGAAGAATGGGCGCATGACGCCGCCTTTCTCCCGGGCTGGGAGAACCAGCTCTATGCCTCACGTGTGCTGTCGGATAGCGGTTCGCGTCTGTTCTTCGACAGCTTCGACTCGCTGGTGCCTCGTGATACGAATGGGAAGGAGGACGTGTACGAGTGGGAGATGCCTGGGACTGGAAGCTGCAGCACGAGCAGCGCGTCCTACAGCCAATTGAATGCTGGGTGCGTAGGCCTGATATCGAGTGGGGAAGGCTCGCAGGACTCTGAATTCAAGGACGCGAGCACAAGCGGGAACGACGTGTTCTTCACGACGCAGACAAGCCTTGTGCCGCAGGACACGGGCTTGATCGATATGTATGACGCCCGGGTTGATGGCGGCTTCGCCAGCTCAGGCAGATCCACCCAGTGCGAAGGCGAAGCTTGCCAGAACCCGCCCGCTCCGCCGATCGATACGACGCCCGGATCCATGACGTTCTCGGGTCCAGGCAACATCTCGGTGCGGCCGGCCGCGACGGTGACCCCAAAGACGAAGCCGTTGACGCGCGCGCAGAAGCTTGCGCAGGCGCGGAAGGCTTGCAGATCCAAGCCGAGGAAGAAGCGGGCTGGATGCGAAGCGAAAGCGCGAAAGCGCTATGGGCCGGCGGAGAAGAGCTCTGTCTCTGGCGGGCGCGCCAAGACCAGGATGACGACAAAGGGTGGGAAGTAGCGATGGTCAAAAGGTCGATTCCGTTGCTACTGGTGCTGGCACTGTCGGTGCTGTGCGCTGCGCCCGCAGTCGCTGATTTTGGTTTGAGCGAATTCGATGTGTCGTTCACCAATCAGGACGGCTCCCCGGCGAACCAGGCCGGCTCGCACCCCTACGCGATGACTACGACGCTGTATCTCAACTTCCATACGGACTCGAAACTCGGGACAGTGCCGGACGCGGAAATAAAGGACCTCATGGTCGAGCTGCCGGCGGGGTTCACCGGTGATCCGAGCGCCGTCCCTCGTTGCTCGAACGCGGATTTTCTGTTCGACCCGAAGAACGAAGGCACGGACTGCTCGGACAGCTCCGCGATCGGCACGATCAGGCTGAGCATCATCCACGGCGGCTTCGGGTTTGGGCCTGCCGCTCCGGTGTTTAACCTGGTTCCGCCTCCCGGGGTGGCGGCAAAGATCGGCTTCCTGGTTCAGGACGCACCGGTGACGATCGAACTGGGCGTGAAAAGCGTGAACCCGTACAACGTTGAGGCTGCGCTCGTGAACATTCCGCAGGCTGTGGAGTTCTTTGGTTCGAAGCTCGAAATCTGGGGAGATCCCGCTTCCCCGGTCCACGACGCTATGAGGGGCAGGTGTGCGATCTACGGTGGTTTGTGTCCTGCGAACATCAAGCGGATTCCGTTTTTGACATTGCCGACGAGTTGTAGCGGCCCGTTGACCACGAGTTTTGAAGCGGATTCGTGGCCCGACCCCGGGGTTTGGGTGTCTGGTAGCGCGGAGACGCATGACAATGCCGTGCCGCCGAACCCGTTGAGTGTGGTGGGTTGCGACAGGTTGGGGTTCGATCCGACGATCAGTGCGTTGCCGACGACGGGTTCGGCTGAGAGCCCGACGGGCCTTGCTTTTGGGTTGGATGTGGCCGACGAAGGGTTGACTTCGCCCACGGGGCTCTCGCAGTCGAATATCAGGAAGGTCGTGGTTGCGTTGCCGGAAGCGGTGTCGGTGAATCCGGCGCTCGCGGAAGGCCTGAACGCTTGTACCGAAACCGATCTTGCGCACGAAACGATCAGCTCGCAGCCTGGCGAGGGGTGTCCTGAAGAATCAAAGATCGGGACGGTGGAAGTCGAAACGCCGTTGTTGGAACAGACGTTGAAGGGGTCATTGTTCCTGGCTACGCCGTATCAGAACCCGTTCGGATCCTTGTTGAGTTTGTATGTGGTCGTCAAGAATCCGGAAACGGGGGTGTTGTTGAAGTTGCCGGGGAAGGTCGTGCCTAATCTGATAACCGGGCAGTTGGTGAGCGAATTCGACAATCTTCCAGAGTTGCCCTTCAGTCATTTCCGGTTGACGTTCCGTCAGGGCCAGCGTAGTCCGTTGGTTACCCCGTCCGCGTGCGGGACCTACACGACCCAAGCGGAATTGACGCCGTGGGCCAACCCCGAAAACGTGCTGCACGACACCTCGACGTTCCAGGTCACGACAGGTATCGGTGGTGGTCCGTGTCCCGCGGGCGGGGTGCCGGGCTTCAAACCGAATTTGATCGCGGGGACGCTGAACAACGACGCCGGAAGCTATAGTCCGCTGGACATCCGCATCACCCGCAACGATGGGGAACAGGAGATCACGGGGCTTTCGACACAGTTGCCTCCGGGGTTGACGGCGAACCTGACGGGTGTTCCGTTCTGCTCCGAAGCGGACATCGCGCTGGCGAAGACAAAGAGCGGTGCGCAGGAGGAAGGCGAACCGTCGTGTCCGGTCGCGAGTCAGATTGGGCGTACCCTCGTCGGTGTGGGTGTCGGCTCCGTTCTCGCCTACACCCCCGGGAAGCTGTACATGGCGGGGCCGTATGAAGGTGCGCCGTTCTCGGTCGTCGCGATCACCAGCGCGAAGGTCGGCCCGTTTGACCTCGGCACCGTGATCGTCCACCTGCCGTTGCAACTGGACCCGAACACCGCCGTGGTCAGTATTCCCGCGGGCGCCGCGGATCAGATCCCGCACATCGTCAAGGGCATCGTCGTGCACGTCCGCGACATCCGCGTCTACGTAGACCGGTCTGACTTCACCAAAAACCCCACGAACTGCAGTCCCCTGTCATTCGGTGCGGGCGTGATCGGATCCGGACAGAACTTCGTCAGTCCGTCTGATGACGTCACCGCCGGGTTGAACGATCCGTTCCAGGTCGCTAACTGCGCGAACCTATCGTTCAAACCAGGCTTCCAAGTCACTACCTCAGGGAAAACCTCCAAAGCGAACGGCGCTAGCCTCGCCGTGAAGCTCTCGTTCCCCAACGCGCCGCAGGGCACGCAGGCAAACATCCACTCGGTCAAAGTCGACCTCCCCAAGCAGCTCCCGTCAAGGCTGACGACGTTGCAGAAGGCTTGTACAGCCGCGCAGTTCCACACCAACCCCGCCGGTTGTCCAGCAGCCTCCGTCGTGGGTCATGCGAAGGCGATCACACCGATCCTGCCCGTCCCGCTGGAAGGTCCGGCGTATTTCGTCTCCAACGGTGGGGAAGCGTTCCCGAACCTGATCATGGTCCTTCAGGGCTACGGCATCACGATCGACCTCGTCGGCGACACCTTCATCAGCAAAACCGGGATCACCTCGAGCACGTTCAAGACCGTCCCCGACCAGCCCGTATCGAGCTTCGAACTGGTCCTACCCCAAGGCCCCTACTCCGCCCTCACAGCGAACGGGAACCTCTGCACGAGCAAACTCTCGATGCCGACCGAATTCGTCGGACAGAACGGGATGCTGCTCAACCAGACCACAAAGGTCAACGTCACAGGTTGTCCTAAGGCGAAGGTTCTCACTCGCGCCCAGAAACTCGCCATCGCCCTGAAGGCCTGCCACAAGAAGCCAAAGGGGGCCAAGCGCAAGGCCTGCGAACGCCAGGCACGCAAGAAATATGGGCCCCTCAAGAAGGCGAAGGGGACAAAGAAGAGGTAGGAGGACTGACCACCAGAGTCGCGGAGCTACGGCGCGCTGCCGGGATCGGTGACCCACTGGCTTGTGAAGTTGAGGACCGTGGCGAGCCGGTCGAAGTGCTGGTCGTAATGGATAACCGCGAACCCGCGCTCGGCGGCAGCGGCGGCGATGAGCGCGTCGGGTACGCGTACGCGGTGTGCACCGGGTGCGCCCTGCGCCGCGAGCTCGCGGATGGCGGAGATTGCAGCGTCTGTCACCGAGCGGGTGATCGGAGCCTGTCGTAGCCCTGCCAGCGCGGCGGCGACGGTCTCGACACGTTCGCGATCGCGTGCGTCGTAGAGCAGCTCCAGCGTGATGACCGGACACCCGATGAGGTCTCCGGCTTGGGCCGCCGCCTTCCATTGGGGCGCTACCGCGGGGTGAGATGCTCGCGCCCAAGCGGATGTGTCGGCGACCCACGGGCCGTCGCGCCAGCTCAGCGCCACGCGCGGTCTCGCACGTCGCGCAGGCCCTCGAGGTCGAGCCCGGAACTCCCCTCTGCGGCGCTGATCAGAAAATCGCGCGTGCGGTCCTTCGCCTCGCGGTCCTGATCGAGCGCGCCGGCGCCGCGAACCGCGAGCGCGTGGACGATCTTCGAGGAAGGCACGCCCGGCCCGAGCACGCTGCGCCCCCGCGCGATCGCGCGGTCGAGCTCTGGATCGCGGGGAACCTGGATGCGTGGGTGTCGAGTCGCCACGCGCTCAGTGTACCCGCTAGCGGACACCATCTGTGTGGGAACGAGAGTTACGCTGTCTTCATCGGAGAGGGCCACTCTCTCTTCACCGACTGGGTCTCGATTCTGGGACAGCGGCCAGCTGGAAGATGACTCTGGGCGGGGAAAACTAGACTAGGAGCGTGCTGTCGCTGGGACTGGATCCATGACGCTAGGCGAGCTGGTCGCGGGCGTCGGGTCCGTGGGCGAAGCGGGCGCCGAGGTCGAGATCGCCGGGCTCGCGTACGACAGCCGCCTAGTGGCGCCCGGCACGCTGTTCTTCTGCGTCCCCGGCTTCCGCAGCGACGGGCACGACTTCGCCGCGCAGGCGGTCGCAGACGGGGCTGTGGCGCTGGTCGTGGAGCGGCCCTTGGGTCTGGGCGTGCCCGAGGTCCTGGTTCCCTCCGTGCGCGCGGCGATGGGGGCCGTGGCGAGCCGTTTTTACGGCGACCCGAGCGCGGCACTGCGCGTCGTCGGGATCACCGGCACGAACGGCAAGACGACGACCGCGTTCCTCATGCGCGCGCTGCTGCGGGCGGCCGGCGAGCAGACGGGCCTGCTGGGCACCGTCACGTCGATCGTCGGCGGCGATGAGCGTCCCGTGCAACGCACGACCCCCGAGGCGATCGACCTGCACGCCGGTTTCCGCGCGATGCTCGACGGCGGGGATCGCGCCTGCGCGATGGAGGTCTCCTCGCACGCACTGGAGCTCGGACGCGCCGGCGGCATTCGCTTCGCCGCGGCCGTGTTCACGAACCTGACGCAGGACCACCTCGACTTCCACCCGACGATGGAGGACTACTTCCTCGCCAAGCGCCTCTTGTTCCTGCCCGGCGAGGGCCCGCCACCGGGCGTCAGTATCGTCAACGTCGACGATCCCTACGGGCGGCGGCTCGCTAGTGAGATCGAGGGCGCGCGGACGTTCGCCCTCGACGCCCCGGCCGACTACAGCGCCACGGACTTGCGCTGCGACTTCGCCGGCTGCCGCTTCGCGCTGCACACACCGGCCGGCGAGCGCCAGGTCTCACTCCCGATGCCCGGCCGCTTCAACGTCGCCAACGCGCTCGGCGCGCTCGCCACCGTGCACGCGCTCGGCTTCGACCTCGACACGCTCGTAGCCGCCCTGCAATGCGGCGTCAGGGTGCCCGGGCGCTTCGAGCCCGTCGACGCCGGTCAGGACTTCGCCGTGCTCGTCGACTACGCCCACACGCCCGACTCACTCGACAACGTGCTGCGAGCCGCGCGCGACATCGCTCGCGGGCGACGCGTCATCAGCGTGTTCGGGGCCGGGGGGGACCGCGATCGCGGCAAGCGTCCCCTGATGGGGGCGATCTCCGCGCGCCTGGCGGACATCACGCTCGTCACATCGGACAACTCGCGCTCGGAGGAGCCTGCGGAGATCGTCGCCGAGATCGTCGCCGGCATTCCGCCCACGGCGCTCTCCGACGGGTCGGTTCACGTCGAGGTCGATCGCCGCGCGGCGATCGAGCAGGCGCTCTCGCTCGCGATGCCCGACGATGTCGTCGTGATCGCCGGCAAGGGCCACGAGCAGGGGCAGGAGTTCGCGCACGGTCGCAAGGAGCCCTTCGACGATCTCACCGTCGCGCGCGAACTGCTCATCGCCGGGGTCGGCGCCTCCGCGGGCGCGCGCGAATGAGGGCTTGGGACGCCAACCGCGTGGCGCGCGCCGCCGGCGCGCGCCTGGTCTTCCGCCCAGACGCCGACGCGCTGCTCAGCGCGGCTCAGGATGCCGCGCCGCCCGGGCCACAACGCGTCTCCATCGATTCCCGCGCCGTCGCCCCCGGCGACCTCTTCGTCGGGCTGCGCGGAGCCTCCACCGACGGGGGGGAGTACGCGGCGCAGGCCCTGCAGGCCGGCGCCTGGGGCGTGCTCGTGGCGCCCGAGCACGCGCTCGCCGTTGCCGCGATGGCCGAGGCCGACGGAGCCGGCATCGGCTACCAGGGCGTCGTGCTAGCCGACCCCAACCCGCTCACGGGCCTGCAGGCGCTCGCGCGCGCCTGGTTGGCGGAGCTGCGCTCCACTACCGGCGCCCGCGTCGTCGCGATCACCGGCTCGACCGGCAAGACCTCGACAAAGGACATTCTCGCCGCGCTGCTCGCGCCCCACCTGCGCACGGTCTCAAGTCCCGCGAACTTCAACACCGAGATCGGCCTGCCGCTCGCGATCCTCGCTGCCTCCGCGGACACCCAGGCGCTCGTGCTGGAGATGGCGATGCGCGGCCCCGGCCAGATCGCGGAGCTGACGGCGATCGCCGAGCCCGAGGTTGGCGTGATCGTTAACGTCGGCCCCGTACACCTGGAGCTGCTCGGCTCGCTGGAGGCGATCGCCGCCGCCAAGGCCGAGCTGATCGCGGGCCTGCAACCGGGCGCCACTGCGATCGTGCCCGCCGGGGAGCCCCTGCTTGGCGAGCACCTGCGGGACGAGGTCCATACGGTCACCTTCGGCCCCGGTGGCGATGTCCAACTCGCCGATCACAGCCCCGACGGGTGCGTTTGTATCTTGGCCGGCACCTCCGCGAACACGGCAATTATCTCGCCGCCCAGCGACCGCGATCGCGCAAATACAGACCCAGCCGACGCCGCCCGCATCGTCCTGCGCCCCTCCTTCTCCCAGACCCACAACCTCCGCAACCTGCTCGCGGCCGTCGCGGCCGCCCGCGCGCTTGGCGTTACGCCCGGCGGCGAGGTTACTGTGCGGTTCTCCGCGCTGCGCGGTGAGCGCATAGGACTGTCCGAGGACATAGTGCTGATCGACGACTGCTACAACGCCAACCCGATGTCGATGCGCTCCGCGCTCGACGACCTCGCGCAGACCGCCCCCGGACGGCGCGTCGCCGTGCTCGGCGACATGCTCGAGCTGGGGCCCGACGAGCGCCGCTTTCACCGTGAGATCGGCGCCCATGCGGCCGCGCGCGACGTGGACGTGCTCGTGACCGTCGGCCCGCTCGCGGCCGAGATGGCCCCTGCGTTCGCCGGCACGGACGCCCACTCCGTCGCGGAGGCTCACTCCGTCGCCGACGCTCCCGCCGCCGCCGAGCTGCTGAAGGGACTTCTGGCCCCGGGCGACACGGTCCTGGTGAAGGGCTCACGCGGCGTCGGCCTGGAGCGCGTCGGTCAAGCGCTGCTCGCGCACGAGGCCCCCGGCGCCGTCCAGACGGGCACCGAGGACCCCCGGGCGGATGGGCGCTGAATGGGGCGCATTCTCTTCGGCGGCACTGCCGCCCTGCTCATCTGCATCTTCCTGAGCCCCAAGTTCATCGAGTTCCTGCGCCGGCGCGAGTTCGGCCAGCACATCCGCGAGGACGGCCCGCAGGGCCACCACCAGAAGGCCGGCACGCCGACGATGGGCGGCATCATCGTGATGCTGGCCGTCGCCATCCCCTTCCTGATCCTGACCGACTGGGACTGGCGCTCGGTCGGAGTGTTCGGGGCGATGATCGCCTGCGCGCTGCTCGGCTTCGCCGACGACTACACCAAACTCGTGCGTCGTCGCTCGCTCGGGTTGCGCGGGCGCACGAAGCTTGCGATCACGATCGCGATCTCCCTTGGCCTGTGGTATGTAGCCGCCCACAAGGCCCACCTCGCGCCCGAGCTGCGATTGCGCTTCGTCGACTACACGGTCGAACTCGGGCCGTTCTACCCCGTCCTCATCTACTTCGTCGTCGCCGGGACCACCAGTGCCGTCAACCTCACCGATGGCCTCGACGGTCTCGCCGCGGGCTGCGCCGCGATCGTGCTGCTGGCCTACATCGCGATCGCGTTCGTCACCGAAGACTACGATCTGGCGATGCTCGCCGGCTGCCTCGTCGGGGCCTGCATCGGCTTTCTGTGGTTCAACGCCTTCCCCGCCACGATCTTCATGGGCGACACCGGCTCGCTCGGGCTCGGCGGCGCGATCGCGGGCCTGGCCGTGATGACCCACACGGAGGTTCTTTTGATCCTGCTCGGCGGTATCTTCGTGATCGAGGCGCTGTCGGTCGCGATCCAGGTCTTCTCCTTCCAGACCACCCGCCGGCGGGTCTTTTTGATGGCGCCGATCCACCACCACTTCGAGCTCAAGGGCTGGTCTGAGACGAAGATCATCCTGCGCTTCTGGATCGTCGCCTCGATCTTCTGCGCGATCGGCTTCACCATCTATCACCAGAGCATCCGTTGATCCGTTGAACGGGAAGGCGCGAACCCTCAAGCCCAGACCGGACCTGCCCGAAGGCTCCTACCTCGTCGTGGGACTCGCGCGCTCCGGATGCGCGGCCGCGCTCGTCTTGCGCGAACGCGGCCAGCCGACGATCGGCGTCGACCGCGGCGCTCCCGCGGGCCTCGACGCGCTCGCGGACGCCGGCGTGGAGCTGCATCTGGCCGAGGACGGCCTGTCCCTGCTGGAGCGCGCAAGCGCCGTCGTCAAGAGCCCGGGCGTGCCGGCGCAGGCACCCGTCATCGCCGCCGCCCGTGCGCGGGGGCTGCCCGTGCTCGGCGAGCTGGAGTTCGCCTGGCGTCTATTGCCGAACGAATTCATCGCCGTCACCGGCACGAACGGCAAGACGACCACGGTCGAGCTGATCGGGCACATCCACCGCAGCGCCGGTCTGCCCGTCGCCGTCGCCGGGAACGTCGGCGCCGCGCTCAGCGGCCTCGTCGGCAAGACCGACCCGGACGTGACGATCATCTGCGAGGTCTCCTCGTTTCAACTGGAGGACACGCTCGCGTTCGCGCCCGAGGCCGCCGTCCTGCTGAACATCTCCCCTGACCACCTCGACCGGCACGCCACCCTCGAGGATTACGCCGCCGCCAAGCTCCAGATCTTCGCGCGACAGACCCGCGGGGACGTCGCCGTGCTCCCCGCCGACCTCGATGTCGAGCTGCACGACGACGTCTGGCGCGTGAGCTTCGGCCCGCCGTCGATCCCGCGCGGCGATCCGCGCTCGGCGTCGATGACGCTCCAGGACGACGGCCTCATCCACTGGCAGGGCGTGCCGCTGCTACCCATGCAAGAGATCCACCTGCGCGGGCGTCACAACGTCCACAACGCGATGGCCGCCGCCGCCGTCTGCCTGGCGCGCGGGATCGACCCCGACGCCGTTCGCGCCGGCCTGCGCACGTTCGCGGGCGTGCCCCACCGCCTGGAGGAGATCGCCCGTCGCGGGGACGTCCTCTACGTCAACGACTCCAAGGCCACGAACGTCGCCTCAACGCTCGTCGCACTCGACGCGTTCGCGCCCGGCGTCGTGCACCTGATCCTCGGCGGCCAAGCCAAGGGCCAGGACTTCACCCCCCTGCGCGAGCCCGTCGAACGCTACTGCCAGGCCGTGTATCTGATCGGCGAAGACGCCACCCTGATCGCCTCCGTGCTCGCCGGTATGCCCGTGCCGTTACTCGAATGCGGGGAGCTCGAGCAGGCGCTGGAGGTCGCCGTCTCCACCGCCCGCCCGGGAGACGTGATCCTGCTCTCGCCCGCCTGCGCCAGCTTCGACCAATTCGCCGACTTCGAAGCCCGCGGAGAGCGCTTCCGCGAGCTCGTCCTGGGCATGGAGGCTTAAGCGGGCGCGCGTCGAAGTGGGCATGAATGCCGGCCACGCCGCAGAAGCAGTCGATCGAGCATCGCATCCTGATCACCGCCACGATGTGCCTGCTCGCCTACGGCGCGGTGATGGTCTACAGCGCCACCTCCGCGACCGCGCTGCTGCAGGGCTCGGGCAACGGCACCGGGTACCTGATCAAGTTCGTCGTCTATGGCGCGATCGGCCTCGTCGTCATGCGCGTGCTGGCGCGCGACGGGATCGCCAAAGCGCAGAGCTTCGTCGCGCCGCTGTTGGCCGTCTCGTTCGCGCTCGTGCTCGCCGTGCACGTCCCCCACGTGGGCGTCTCGATCAACGGCGCGCGGCGCTGGATCGGCCCCGGTCAACTCCAGTTCCAGCCCTCGGAGCTGCTCAAGCTCGCGCTCGTGCTATACGCCGCGACGCTGCTCGCCCGCCGCCCCAAGCGCGTGCATGATCTACGGGAGCTCTCGCGACCCCTGCTCGTCGTCGTCGGCGGCGCGTGCCTGCTCGTCGCCACCGAGCCCGACCTCGGCACCGCGATGACGATCGCCTTCACGACCGTCGCACTGCTCGTCGCCGTCGGCATCCCTGCGCGCAACCTCGCGATCGTCGCCGGGATCGCTTTCGGCCTCGTCGCGATGTACGCGATCGCGCGCCCCTACGCGCGCGCGCGCCTGACCTCGTTCATGGATCCCTGGGCGCACGCCTCCGGCAGCGGCTTTCAGGCCGTCCAGGGTCAGATCGCGATCGGCTCCGGCGGCCTGTTCGGCGTCGGGCCCGGACAGTCGGTGCAGAAGATCTTCTATCTCCCCGAGGCGCCCACCGACTTCATCCTCGCGGTGATCGCCGAGGAGCTCGGCGTCATCGGTGTCTGCGCGCTGCTGTTCCTGTACGGGCTGATCGCCTACGCCGGCCTGCGCGTGGCCAAGTCCGCGCGCTCCCTGCACAGCGCGCTGATCGCCGTCGGCGTGACCTCGCTGATCGTCTCCCAGGCATTGCTCAACGTGTTCGCCGTGCTCGGCCTCGCGCCGTTGACGGGCGTGCCGCTGCCGTTCGTCTCCTACGGCTCCAGCAGCCTGATCGTGATGCTCGCCGGGATGGGCCTGTTGCTGAACGTGGCCGCCGGCGGCACCGCACACGTGCGCGCCGTCCCCTCCCGCGGTCCGACCCGTACGGTGGCCGACGCGCGAAAACAGGCAGGATGGGGCCGTGACACAGACGAAGATCGCGATCGCGGCGGGGGGCACCGCCGGACACGTCGCGCCGGCGCTGGCGGTAGCCGACGCGCTGCGGGCTGAGCACGCGCACGTCGCGTTCGTCGGCGGGACGCGCGCCGAGGCCCAGCTCGTGCCCGCCGCGGGCTATGAGCTGCGCACGATCACCGTCGAGGGTCTCAGCCGCACTAACCCCCTGCACGCCGCCCGTGCGCTCCTGCGCGCCGCGCTCGCGTTCCCACGCGCGCGCGCCATCCTGCGGGAGCTATGCCCCGATGCGGTGCTGGGTGGAGGCGGCTATGTCGCCGGTCCCGTCGGTCTCGCCGCGCTGTCGCTGCGCATACCGCTGGTGCTCACCGAGGCCGACAGCCACCTCGGGCTCGCCAACCGTCTGCTCGCGCGCGGCGCGCGGCGCGTCTGCCTGTCGTTCCCGATCGCCGGCCGCGACGGGGATCGCTATCGCCTGACGGGCCGGCCGATCCCGGTGCCCGACGCCGACCGTACCGAGGCGCGCGCCCGGTTTCAGATCGCTGCGGAGGAGACGTGTGTGTTCGTGTTTGGGGGATCGCTCGGCGCACGCTCGATCAACCTCGCCGCCGTCGATGCGCTTAGGGGGGATGGAGCGACGGCCGCCGAAGCTCCCACCGCGGCCGGTCGGGGCTCCGGCGAGACGGCCGAGACAGGGCTTGAAGCCGGCGTCCACGACGAGGGTCCGCCCTTGCGGGTGCTCCACATCGCCGGGCGCCGAGACTATCCCGAGCTGGCCTCCCGCACCCTGCCTGAGGGGTATGACCTGCGGGAGTATCTGGATCTGGAGGAATTTGCCCAGGCGCTGGCCGCGGCCGACCTCGTGGTCGCGCGCTCGGGTGGCTCGGTGTTCGAGATCGCCGCCTATGGCCTGCCGGCGATCTTGATTCCCTATCCGCAGGCTTCCGCCGATCATCAGACGACCAACGCGCGCTGGATGGTCGACGCGGGCGCCGCGGTCCTGATCCCCGATGCGCAGCTGACCGGCGCGCGCCTCGCGCGCGAGCTCGCGGCGCTGCTGGACGACCGCGCGCGCCTGGCGGCGATGGCAGCGGCCGCGCGCGGCCTGGCACGGCCCGAGGCCGCGCGGGATGTGGCCGACGAGTTGATCGCCGCCGCCGCCACGGCGTCGGGACGGGCGGGCGCGCGCATGAGCGCTATGCCCGAGCGCCCGTGGAGCGGGCGACGGCTGCATTTCGTCGGTGTCGGCGGCGCCGGCATGAGCGGCTATGCGCGCGCGGCCCACGCACTCGGCGCGCAAGTCAGCGGCTCCGACCGAGCCGCCTCGCCCTACACCGAGCGCCTCGCCGCCGACGGCGTGCTGCAGGCAAAGATAGGCGAGCACGACGGTGCGAACGTGCCCGACGGTGAGGGCGTCGAGGTCGTCTACTCAAGCGCCGTTCCGTCCGAGAACCCCGAGCGTGCCGCGGCCCGTACGCGCGGCCTGCCCGAGCGTCCGCGCGCCGAGTTGCTGGGCGAGCTGAGCGCGCTGCGCCGCACGATCGCGGTCGCCGGCACCCATGGCAAGACGACGACCTCCGCGATGCTCGTGTCCGCATTGCGCGCGGCCGGCCTGCAGCCCGACTGGCTCGTCGGCGGATCGGTCGGCGAGGGAGAGGACAACGCGAGCTGGACCGGCATGGGGGAGTGGCTCATCATCGAGGCCGATGAGTCCGATCGCTCGATGCTCGCGCTCGACGTGGACATCGCCGTACTCACGAACGTCGAGCTCGACCACCACGCCACCTTCGGCTCGCTGGCCGAGCTACGTGAGGCGTTCCGCGCGTTCCTCGCACGAGCGCGCACGGCGATCGTCGTGTGGGACCGCCCTGAGCTGCTGGCGCTCGCGCCGGGCGAGACGGTTTCGGGTGAGACGACGAAGGTCGCGGCAGATGCGACCGAGGCGACCGCGGACGGGGTCGTGGAGCTTGTGCGCTTCGACGCCCCCACGCCAGTTCTCCTCGACGGCAGGTCACGCTTTGCCTGGCGCGGGCACGAGGTCGCACTGGCGGTGCCGGGCGCGCACAATGCGCTGAACGCGACCGCCGCGCTGGAGGCAGCCAGGCTCGCCGGGGCCGAGGAACAGCGCGCGATCGCGGGACTCGCCGGGTTCCGCGGCGCGGGCAGGCGCTTTCAGCCGCTGGGAGAGACCTCACGCGGCGCGCGCGTGTATGACGACTACGCCCACCACCCGACCGAGGTCTCCGCGACGCTCACGGGGGCGCGCACGCTCGCGCACGAGCGGCTGATCGCGGTGTTCCAGCCGCACCTGTACTCGCGCACGGCGATGTTCGCGCGCGAGTTCGGCGCCGCGCTGGCGCAGGCCGACGTCGCGGTCGTGCTCGACGTATATCCCGCGCGCGAGCGCGCCGAGGACCATCCCGGCGTCAGCGGCCTGCTGATCGCGCAGGCCGCCGCCGACGCTCGGCGGGGCATGCCCGTGTATTGGCTGCCCACGTTCGCCGACGCCGAGCCGGTGCTGCGCGGGCTGCTGGGCGCGGGCGACGTCTGCGTTGTGATGGGCGCCGGGGATGTAGACCTGCTGGCGAGAGGGCTGGTGGTGAGTGACGATGGCGCGTAAGCCCGCATCCAGAGATTCGCCCACGACTGTGCCCTCGATCGTGGAGCGCGACTACTCGCTCGCGCGCATGTCGACGGTCCGCACCGGCGGCGAGGCTGACTGGTTCGCACGCGCCGGAAGCAACGCCCAGCTGCGCGAGCTGCTCGTCTGGGCGCGTGCCGCGAACGTGCCCGTGGCGGTCGTCGGCTCGGGCTCGAACCTACTGATCGCAGACGATGGGGTGCGTGGGCTGGTCGTGAAGCTCGATCGCAAGCTCGCGCTGATCCAGCGCGAGGGGCCGCTGCGGATCGTCTGCGGCGGCGGTGCGCGGCTGCCCGCGGTCGCGACCCGGGCCGCGCAGGCGGGACTGTCGGGGATCGAGTTCGGCGTCAACATCCCCGGCACCGTCGGCGGCGCGGTGCGGATGAACGCCAATGCCTACGGCGGCGAGCTCGCGCGGACGCTGGAGTGGGTCGAGATCGTGACCGCCGACGGGTCCGAGCGACGCGTCCCCGAGCAGCTCGGGTTCGCCTACCGCCGCTCGAACCTCCAGGCCGGGGAGATCGTCGCGCGCGCCTCATTCCTACTCGCCGAATCGGACACCGACGCCGTCAAGGCGACGCTCGCCGAGATGCGTGAGCGCCGCCACGAGGCCCAGCCGCAGGGGATCAAGACGTTCGGTTCGACGTTCGTTAATCCCGAGGACCCCCGCGCCGAGGGCCGCACCGCCGGACAGCTGCTGGCGCAGGCGGACTGCAATGGCCTGACGGTCGGCGGCGCCCGGCTCGCGCCCAAGCACGCCAACTTCGTGGAGAACACAGGTGATGCCACGACCGCGGACGTGATTGCGGTGATGGCCGAGGGCCGCGCCCGCGTGCTGGAGCGCTTCGGCGTGGCGCTCGAGCCCGAGGTGCAGACGCTGGGAGACGTGCGCTTTCCGTGGTGAAGGTCAGGGGCCCGGTTGCCCGGGCCCCTGTGGCATGTCGGCTTCAATCGACCTGCTAGCCCAATGAATGTAGCGCATTGTCGTCAGTATGCAAGACGCCCGCAGCGGTAGGGGTTCGAGCATGGAGGTCGAAGACCTCGTGAATGGCCCGCTCTATAGCCGCGCCCGCCCCTCGCCGCCTGACCCATAGACGGGCGCGCCTGGCGTTCGGTGTACCGCGCCCGCTGGAGGCAGCCGCACGCACAACGCGCGCCGGGATCGCCGCGGTCTGGGCGCGACGGCGGCTTCGGATCTCGCTGCTGATCGTCCTGATTGCGATACCGCTGCTGGGCGGTGCGTACCAGCTGCTGCGCCATTCCTCGTTGACGGCCGTCGAGCACGTGCAGGTGCGTGGGCTCGCCACGGTGCACGGGGCGGAAGCGGCGGCGATCGAAACCGCTCTGACGGGCGCCGCGCACGGTATGAGCACACTCGCGGTCAGTCCGGCCGCGCTGCGTGCGGCGGTCGCCGCATACCCGATCGTTGGCACGGTCAAGGTCCATCCGAGCTTCCCGCACGGCCTGCGCATCGAAGTGGTCGAGCGCCCGCCCGTCGCGGCACTCGTCGTGAATGGCGCCAGCATCGCTGTGGCCGCGGACGGGGTCGTGCTCGGCCCGGGCTACCTGTCGAGCTCGCTACCGCTCGTGAACGCCGGCAAGTCGGCCGCCACGGTTGCCTCTGCCGCCACGACCACCCTGCCGCCGATCGGGGGAAGTGTCCGCGGCGCCTCGCTGCTCGGGGCGCTCGCGGTCCTGGGCGCCGCCCCGGCGCCGCTGGCTCATGCCGTCACGCGCGTGTATTCGGGATCGAAGGGCCTGACGGTCACGCTGCATGGGGGCCTGCTCGCCTACTTCGGTGACGCCACCAGGCCGCACGCGAAGTGGCTGTCGCTCGCACGCGTACTCGCCGATCCTAGCTCGGCGGGCGCCGTATACATCGACGTGCGCCTGCCCGAACGTCCCGCCGCCGGGTTCGCTCCCGGTACGACCCGGCCCGACGCGAGCTCGACCGAACTGGAATCGACCGGCGCGTCGTCGGATCCGAACACGGCCGCCGAACTGGCCAGTGGCCTGGACGCCGCCGTGGGAGGCGGCTCGAGCTCGGGTGCGAGCGCCGGCAGTAGCACGGGCACGGAACCGAGTGCCGGCGGCGAAGCGGCACAGTCGGGTTCGACCTCGTCTGAAACGGGGTCGAGCGAATCGACGTTGGGCGAAGCGACGAGCGTCTCGCCGTCCTCGGAAGGGGGCTCGGCGGAAACCTCCGAAACGCCCTCCACGAGCGGGGTTCCCGGGGGTTGAGGTGCGCCTAGCGACCGTCAGGCTGAACTCTCATCCTCGACTTGAGGTTGACCCAGTCGGACGGGCGTGTCTCGGGGTCCGCTCGAGAGTTCCTGGATCTGCAACGATTGTTGCGAGATTGGACGGAGTCGTTGACAGGGCGAAGTTCCCTGCATAACGTGCACGTTTCAGCGGGCCGCGCGACAGTGTCGCTCGAACCCTTAACTCTTACTGAAGGCTGTGGACGGAACCCATCATGGAGAGCTCAGCGAGTAGCGGCAGCATGACCGGCGCAGGCAGCTACCTGGCGGTGATCAAGGTCGTGGGCGTCGGCGGTGGCGGCACGAACGCGGTTAGCCGCATGGTCGACGCGGGGCTGCGCGGCGTGGAGTTCATCGCCGCCAACACCGACGCGCAGGCGCTCGCCATGTGCGATGCCGACATCAAGCTGAACATCGGTCACGAGTCCACGAAGGGTCTCGGCGCCGGCGCCAATCCCGAGGTCGGCCTCGGCGCGGCGTCGGAGTCGCGCGACGACATCAAGGAGGCGTTGAAGGGCGCCGACATGGTGTTCGTAACCGCGGGCGAGGGCGGCGGCACCGGCACCGGCGCCGCGCCGGTGATCGCGGACATCGCCAAGAACGAGATCGGCGCGCTGACCGTCGGTGTCGTCACGCGCCCATTCGACTTCGAGGGCTCCCAGCGCGGCCGCCAGGCCGCCGAGGGGATCGAGCGTCTGCGCGAGGTCGTCGACACGTTGATCGTGATCCCCAACGAGAAGCTCTTGACGGTCGTCGAGCGCCGCACCTCGATGCTGGATGCGTTCAAGGAGGCCGATGACGTGCTGCGCCAGGGCATCCAGGGGATCACCGACCTGATCACGATTCCCGGCCTAATTAACCTCGACTTCGCGGATGTGCGCACGATCATGCACGACGCCGGCTCAGCGCTGATGGGCATCGGCACCGCAGGCGGCGAGAACCGCTGCGGCGACGCCGCCAAGGCCGCGATCTCCTCGCCGCTGTTGGAAGAGTCTGTGGATGGCGCCACGGGCATCCTCTTGAACATCACCGGCGGCAAGGACCTCGGCCTGTTCGAGGTCAACGACGCCGCCGAGATCATCCAGAACGCGGCTGACCCGAACGCCAACATCATCTTCGGCGCAGTAATCGATGAGGCGATGGCCGATGACGTGCGCGTGACCGTGATCGGCACCGGCTTCGACCACCGTCCCGGACGCGCCGCCCGCGCGGAGGGCCGTACGCGCCGGGATCGCAGTCCTCGTATTGATGATCGTCAGCGCTCGTCATTGGAGATCTCCGACGACGACATCGACGTTCCTCCGTTTTTGCGTTAGACGAGTTCGCAGTCGGTCCACAGCGGCCTGGACACCATCACCGGAATCGCGGTGCGCCGCAAATGCGGGGTGTGCATGCTCGCAATAGTCCGCCCGCGCATGCTGGGAAAAGAAGGCTGATTTGGGCCGGGCGGCGCATGCGCCGCCCGGCGATGCGTGCTTGCACGCATCGCCAGACGTGCCGCATGCGGCACGTCTTCCGTTGGCGCATGCGCCAACGGCGAGGCCGCATGCGCCCGTCGGCGATCTCGCACATGTGCGAGATCGAACAGCACCTCTCGCGCATGCGCATCGCGCCTGGCTCTCGATAGCCTGCGCGCGCATGCTGTCCACTCCACGCCGCACCGCCCTTTACGACCGCCACGTGGACGCCGGGGCCAAGCTGGTGGAGTTCGCCGGCTGGGAGATGCCCGTGCAGTACGCGGGCGTGCGCCAAGAGCACACCGCCGTGCGCACCGACGTCGGCATGTTCGACGTCTCGCACATGGGCGAGATCGAGACCTCCGGCCCGCAATCGCTGCAGTTGCTGCAGCGCCTGATCTCCAACGACCTCTCGAAGGTCCCGATCGGCGGCGCGCAGTACGGGCTGCTGTGCCGCGAGGACGGGGGCGTGCTCGATGACCTCTTCACATATCGCCTGGACGCCGAGCGTTGGCTGACCGTCACCAACGCCGCCAACCACGTGCAGGATCTTCAGTGGTGGCGTGAGCACGCCGGTGCGTTCGATGTGCAGGTGGACGACCGCATCGAGGACTACGCGATGCTCGCCGTGCAGGGTCCACGTGCGCGCGAGCTCGTGCAGGCGATCTCAGACGCGCCGCTGCCCCCGCGGATGACCGCCGCCACACGGCGGTTGATGGGCATGGAGATGCTCGTGTGCGGCACCGGCTACACCGGCGAGGAGGGAGTCGAGCTGCTGCTCTCAGGAGCCGACGCTCCCGCGCTGTGGGACGAGCTGATGCGTCGTGGCGCCGTTCCCGCGGGATTGGCCGCGCGCGACACGCTGCGGCTGGAGGCCTGCTTTCACTTGTATGGGAACGACCTCTGCACCGAGCGCGGACCGATCGAAGCCGGGCTCGGCTGGTGCTGCAAGGAGGGCACAGGCTTCGTCGGCGCGGACGCCGTCGGCGCGATACGCGAGGCGGGACCCACGGAAAAGCTCGTCGCGTTCGCGATCGACGGACCCGGGATCGCGCGCCAAGGCAACCCGATCGCCGGCGGCGGGGAGGTCACGAGCGGCACCCTCTCGCCCACCCTGGGGATCGGCATCGGCCTCGCCTACGTCCCTTCAGGGCAGGCCGCCGTGGGGACTCGTCTCGAGATCGACGTCCGTGGCAAGATGCGCTCGGCCGTGGTCCGTGAGAAGCCTCTATACCGAAAGGGCTCGTGATGTCCGAGGCTGGTTATCCCGACGATCTGCTGTACCACCCCGAGCACGACTGGGCGCGCATCGACGCTGCGCAGCCCGACGAGGCGACGCTGGGCATCACCTGGTACGCGCAGGACGCGCTCGGTGAGGTCGTGTTCTTTGAGGCCCCGGCCGTCGGCACGCTGCTCGTTCAGGGCGCGCCCTACGCCGAGGTCGAGTCCGTCAAGGCCGTCTCCGACGTCGTCGCGCCGCTCTCCGGAGAGATCGTCGCGGTCAACGACACGCTCGAGGACAGCCCCCAGCTGATCAACGAGGACCCCTACGGCGAAGGCTGGATGGTGCGCATCGCGCTCAGCGATCCGGGTGAGCGCGACGCGTTGATGGACGCGAATGCCTATTCTGCCAGCTTGGGTGGCTAGGCTGACGGTTCGCCCTTGACGTACTTCATTCAGACAATCTCACAGCCCTCCAAGCGACGTCGCGGCGAGTGTGAGCGCGAGTCGTGAGCCGCTACACCGCCACAACCGAGCAGGATCTCGAGCGGATGCTCGCGACGATCGGCGTCGCCTCCGTGCAGGAGCTGTTCGACCGCCAGATCCCCGCGGGCGTACGGCTGGGACGCGCACTCGATCTGCCCGACGGGATGGGCGAGCAGGACGTCTACGCGCACCTGCGCGAGCTGGCCTCGCGCAACGTCAGCGCCGAAGAGGAGGTCTCGTTCCTGGGGGCGGGCATGTACGACCACTATGTGCCGGCCCTGATCGACATGCTGATGGAGCGCTCGGAGTTCCTCACGCCATACACCCCCTACCAGCCCGAGATCTCTCAGGGCGGGCTGCAGGTGATGTTCGAGTATCAGACCGCCATCTGCGAGCTGACGGGGCTGCCCGTCTCCAACGCCTCCGTGTACGAGGGTCCGAGCGCCGTCGCCGCCGCGGGATATCTGGCGAAGCTGCACAACGGCCGCACCCGCCTGGTCGTGAGCGCGGGCATGCACCCGCACTCGATCCAGACGCTGCGCACGCTCGCGCACGGGTACGGCATGAGCGTCGTCGAGGTTCCGCTCGCGGGCGCCGTCACCGATATCGACGCATGGACGGAGGCGATCGACGCCGACACCAGCGCCGCACTGTTCGCGCAGCCCAACTTCTACGGCGCGGTCGAGGACGCCGCCGCGCTCAGTGCCGCCGCCAAGAGCGCCGCGGGCGAGGAGGGCAAGGCGCCGGTGCTCGTCGCGCAGGTCGACCCGATCGCCCTCGGCGTGCTCGCCGCGCCCGGCGAATGTGGCGTGGACGTCGCCGTGGGCGAGGGCCAGCCGCTCGGCAACCGTCTCGATTACGGCGGGCCCTCGTTCGGGCTGTTCGCCGCGCGCGAGGAGTACCTGCGCCGGATGCCCGGGCGGATCGCGGGCGAGACCGTGGACGTGGACGGGCGGCGCGGGTTCGTGCTGACGCTGCAGACCCGCGAGCAGCACATCCGTCGCGAGAAGGCCACGTCGAACATCTGCACCTCCCAGGCGCTCAACGCGCTCGCGGGCGTCGTCTATCTGGCCTGGCTGGGGCGGCGCGGGATCGTCGAGCTGGGCGAGCTGCTGCTCGCGCGCACCCACTACGCCCGTGAGACGCTCACCGCGCTGGAGGGTGTGGAGGCGTTGCACTCACAGCCGGTCATCCGCGAGTTCGCCGTGCGCCTGGACGCGGATGTCGCCGCGGTCAAGGCCAGGTGTGCGCGCGCCGGCCTGAACCCTGGCGTGGACATCCACGCGCTTAGCGGACGCGAGTCCGATCGCGGCGGCCTGCTCGTCGCGATCACCGAGCAGCGCTCGCGCGCTGACATCGACCGGCTCGCCGACGTGCTGGGCGCGGCCGTAGAGGCAGAGCGACAGACGGTGACCGCATGACTGCGAACAACGCGTCCCCCCCCGCGACGACTGAGACTCCGCAGCAGCGCGATCGTGCGTGCACGATCTTCGAGAAGGGCGCTCCCGGGCGCCGCGCGTTCGTTTGCCCGCAGCTCGATGTGCCCGCGGTCGACCCCGAGCAGTTGCTCCCGGCGCGCTACCGCCGGGCGCAGGCGCCGCGCCTGCCGGAGGTCTCCGAGCCGGAGATCGTGCGCCACTACGTGGGCATCTCCAAGCGCAACTTCGACCTGGACTCGGGCTTCTACCCGCTCGGCTCGTGCACGATGAAGCACAACCCGCGACTGCACGAGCGCGCCGCGGCGCTGCCCGGACACGCGCGATTGCACCCCCTGCAGGACCCCGCCCGGGCGCAGGGCGCGCTGGAGCTGATGTGGCGTCTGCAGGGCGCCCTCGCGGAGATCGCCGGGCTGCCGCACGTCTCGCTGCAGCCCTCGGCGGGCTCGCACGGCGAGCTCGCGGGATTGCTGCTGACACGCGCGTATCACGAGTCTCGCGGCGAGAGGAATCGCCACAAGGTGCTGACGCCCGATACCTCGCATGGGACCAACCCGGCGACCGTGACGATGGCCGGTCTGGATGTCGTCAAGCTCGCGACCGACGCGCAAGGCGGGATCGACCTCGACGACCTGCGCGCCCACGTCGATGGCGATGTGGCGTGCCTGATGCTGACCAACCCGAACACGCTCGGCGTGTTCGACCCCAACATCGAGGCGATCGCTCAGATCGTGCACGAGGTCGGCGCGACGCTCTACTACGACGGGGCCAACCTCAACGCGGTCATGGGCCTCTCCCGCCCGGGCGACATGGGGTTCGACATCGTCCATTTCAACCTGCACAAGTCCTTCACCCAGCCCCACGGCGGCGGCGGCCCGGGATCGGGCCCGATCGCCGTGAGCGAGCGCATCGCCCCGTTCCTGCCGACCCCGATCGTCATCCGGCGCGAGGAGGAGCAGACGAACGGAGCGGCGCCGGCGGCGCCCGTGTTCGACCTCGACTTTGGCGCCGAGGGCGAGGGCCCAGGCTCACGCACGATCGGCCGGTTGCGCGGCTTTCACGGCAACTATGGCTGCTTCGTGCGCGCCTACGCGTACATCCGCTCGCTCGGCGCCGACGGCCTGAAGGACGCATCGGAGACCGCGGTGCTGAACGCCAATTACCTGCTCGCGCGGCTACGCCAGGAGGGCATCGTCGCTGAACACTTGCCACTCGCCTACGGAGAGCTGTGCATGCACGAGTTCGTGCTCTCGGGCGGCCCGATGAAGCGCGAACTGAAGCTGAAGACGCTCGACCTCGCCAAGCGCCTGCTCGACTTCGGATTTCACCCGCCGACCGTCTACTTCCCACTGCTCGTCGAGGAGGCGCTGATGGTCGAGCCGACCGAGACCGAGACGCGTGAGACGCTCGACGCGTTCGCCGCGGCGATCGCCGCGATTCTGCGTGAGGCCGTGACGGATGGGCCGGAGGTCGCGCAAAACGCCCCGTACACGACCCCGGTCAGGCGGCTGGATGAGGTCGCCGCCGCCAAGCGCCCTGTCATCCGTCAGACGCTCGCGTAGATGCGAATCTTCTCCGGCATCCAGCCCACGGGAAGCAAGCACCTGGGCAACTACATCGGCGCGATCAGTCAGTACGTAGCCGGGCAAGACCGTGGCGAGGCGTTGTATTGCATTGTCGATCTGCACGCGATCACAGTCCCCTACGAGCCCGCGCGGCTACGCGAAAGTCTGTACGACCTCACCGCGCTACTGCTCGCCGCGGGCCTCGATCCGCAGCGCTGCATCCTGTTCCGTCAGGGGGACGTGCTGGAGCACGCCGAGTTGTGCTGGCTGCTCAGCAGCGTGACTGAGCTCGGGCGGTTGCAGCGGATGCACCAGTTCCGCGACAAGTCCGTGGTCCAGCGCGAGCTGGTGAGCGCCGGGCTGCTGATGTATCCCGTGCTGCAGGCCGCCGACGTGCTCGCCTACCGGGCGGACGAGGTGCCGGTCGGCGAGGATCAGCGCGAGCACCTGGAGCTGATGCGTGACGTCGCACGACGCTTCAACGCCCGCTTCGGCGATGGCGAGGAGGTGCTGGTCGTACCCGAGCACCGCATCCCCGAGGTCGGCGCGCGGATCATGGACCTGCAGGACCCCACGCGCAAGATGTCCACGACCAATGGTTCGGAACAGGGGACGGTGTACGTGCTCGACGAGCCGCGCGCAATCGAAAAGAAGATCAAGAGCGCCGTCACCGACTCCGGCACGGAGATCCGCCGGGCGGCCGACAAGCCAGGCGTGTCGAACCTGATCGAAATCCTGGCGGTCGCGTGCGCGAGCACGCCCGAGGCGGTCGAAGCGGAGCTGGCGGACGCCCGCGGGTACGGAGACCTGAAGGCGGCGGTGGCGGAGGCGACGGTCGCCTATCTCGCGCCCGTACGCGAGCGCTACACCGACCTGCGCGCTGAGGAGGACGCCCTGGAGGCGGTGCTCGCGGACGGAGCGGAGCGCGCACGGGAGATCGCCGCCGTCACGCTCGCACAGGTACGCGAGCGGATGGGCGTGGGCGCGCCTCGTCAGGACTGATCGGTACGGTGAGAGTATGAGTGCCGAAGGCGCGCATACGGTTACGGGTGACCGGTCCTCGCCGGACACCATTGACAGGGCCGACCGGAAGGAGGCCCGAGCTAAATGACCACCATCGCGACGCTCGACCTCGATCTGGACGTGTTCAGCGGGCCGTTCGACCTGCTGCTGACGTTGGTGTTGCGCGAGGAGATCGACCTGCTCGAGCTGGCGCTGGCTGACGTCGTGCTCTCCTATCTGGACCACCTCGAGTCCCGCGGCGAGCTCGACCTCGAGACGGCGACGGAGTTCATCGTGCTGATCGCGGCGCTGCTGGAGCTCAAGTCCAAGCTGATGCTCGCCAGCGAGGACGAGAACGAGCTGCTCGATATGGAGCCCGAGGAGGCGGCGGAGGAGCTGCTCGCGCGGATGCTCGACGCACGCCGCTACCGCTCCGCCGCGGGTCACCTCCGCGAGTTGCTCACCCACGAGCACGGCGTGCGCTTCCGCGAAGCTCCTGCGCCCGCGCACCTGCGTCGCACCGAGCTGACACCCGAGGAGGGCTCACAGAACCCCGACGTCCTGGGCGAGGCGATCGGACGGCTGCTGAGTATGCCCCCGACGATCAGCCTGCGTCACATCGGCACGGCACGGGTGACGGTCGCAGAGCGATTGGCGCACCTGCGCGGGCTACTGCGCCGGGGAACGTTCAGCTTCGACGAGGCCGTCAGCGGGGCCGATCGCATGACGGTCGCGGTCACGCTGTTCGCGCTGCTGGAGCTATACAAGCGCGGCGAGGTCGACTGGCGTCAGCCGGAGAGCTTCGGCGAGATCGCGATCGAGGCCGTCGGCGCCCAGCCCGCCACGCCGGTTGCGGCCGTGGCAGGATAGGCGTCATGGACGCGGAGATGGAGGCCATCGCCCAGGGAGCGCCCACGGCGAGCGCCGACGATGAGGTGGTGATTCGCGCGTACCCCGACCCGGCGAGCGAGGAGACGGATGAGCTGGCAAGCACGGTCGAGGCGCTGCTGTTCCTCTCAACCGACCCGCTGAGCGTGACCGAGCTGGCCGAAGCGGCTCAAGCCGGCGAGCCCGACACCCAAGCGGCCTTGGGGGTGCTGGCCGAACGGTATGTGCCCGGCGCCCGCGGGATCGTGCTGCGAGAGCTCGCCGGCGGGTACACGTTCGCGACCGACCCCACCACCGAGGACGCCGCCAGGCGTCTGTTCAGTCGTCCGCGCACGGGCACGCTCACCCCCGCGCAGGCCGAGACGTTGGCGATCGTCGCCTACCTGCAGCCGGTGTCGCGCCCTGAGATCACCCGCATCCGCGGCGTCAGTGCCGACTCGGCCGCGACCACGCTGCTGGAGCGCGGACTGATCGAGGAGGCCGGGCGCTCGCAGTTCGGCGCGGTCACCTACCGCACGAGCACGCTCTTCTTGAAGCTGTTTGGGCTGCGCTCCCTGGTGGAGCTGCCCGACGTGGCGCGCTGGGACCCCACCCCCGAGGAGCAGGCAGAGCTGCGCGATCGACTGCTGCGCGCGGGGGAGGCACGCGCCGGGGGCGGGCCCACGCCGGAGTAGGTCCGCCGGAGCCGATGCGCCTGGCGAAGCACCTCGCCCACGCCGGCATCGCCTCCAGGCGCGCAGCCGAGGCGTTGATCGCCGAAGGGCGCGTGGCGGTGGACGGGGAGGTCGTGACCGACCCTGCGCGGGACGTCGCGCAGGGCGATCGCGTCGAGGTCGACGGCAAGGCGGTAGCGGGTACCGAGCCACGGGTCGTGTACGCGGTGAACAAGCCGCTCGGCGTCCTCTCTACGGCGCGCGACACGCACGGCCGCTCGACGGTCGTCGAGCTTGTGCCCGCCGAGGGACTGCGTCTGTATCCCGTCGGGCGACTCGACGCGGACAGCAGCGGGTTGATCCTGCTCACCAACGACGGCGAGCTCGCCAACCGGCTGACGCACCCACGATATGAGGTGCCAAAGACTTACATGGCGCGCCTCGGCGGCGGGCGCGTGGGGGAGGGCGCGCTGCGGGCGCTGCGCGACGGCGTCGAGCTGGACGACGGCCGTACCGCCCCCGCCCAGGCGCGCCGAGTCAAGTCGGATCTGATCGAGCTGACGATCCACGAGGGCCGCAACCGACAGGTGCGGCGGATGTGTGAGGCCATTGGTCATCCCGTGCTAGCACTGGAGCGCATCGGGTTCGGGCCGTTGCGTCTGGATGGGCTCGCGCCCGGGGCCAATCGCCGTCTGAGCGAAGCTGAGATCGAGTGTCTGCGCGCGCTCTGACAGAATCGCCGCCATGCGACTGTTCGCCCTGCGCGGCGCCACCAGCGTGCCGCGGAACGACGCCCAGGAGATCCTGGACGCCACGACCGAGCTGATGAGCGCGATCATGGAGCGCAACGCGCTCACACCGGAGCACGTCGTCAGCTGCATTTTCACCGCCACCAACGACCTCAACGCCGAGTTCCCGGCCGTCGCCGCGCGGGCGCTCGGGTTCGAGCGGGTGCCGCTGCTGTGTGCGCGCGAGATACCTGTGCCGCGGGCGATGCCGCGCGTGATCAGGGTGTTGATCCACTACCACGCGCAGGACGACCACGAGTCCCGGCACGTCTACCTCGGCGACGCGGCCGAGCTGCGCGCCGACTTACAGTCCGCGCAGTAGCCCGCTGCCGCTCCGGCTGCCGAGGCGGGGCTCTTAGCTGCCGCTCTGGGATCCGGGACGGGGCTCCCATACGTCACTCCGGTTCCGGGCGAGGATCGCAGCTGCCGTTCCCGCACTCAGGGGGGGGGACTCACCGCGGCGCGGTGTCACAGGTGGCCGGTCGGTCGATCCGAGATCGGGTTTGCCGGCGGCGGTTCGTCACAATGGGCCGATCATGCCCATCGAGTTCGCACAGCGCATCGGTCGCATCCCCGTATATCCCGCCGCGGGCGGCTACGCCGAGCAGGCGCCGATGGTGCGGTTGGCGAGCAACGAGTCGCCGCATCCGCCCCTGCCGGCGGTGCGCGAGGCGATCGAGCGCGCGCTGCCCTCCCTGAACCGTTATCCCGACCCCTCGAACTCGATCCTGCGCGAGCGCCTGTCCGATCGCTACGAAGTGCCGGTGTCGCGGATCGCGATCGGCAACGGCTCGTGCGACATCCTGCTCGCGGCCGGCGAGGCGCTGCTGGAGCCGGGCGCGGAGATCGTGTACGCGTGGCCGTCCTTCTCGGTCTACCCGCACCTCTCCGCTGCCTCGGGAGCGCGCGCGATCACCGTCGCGCTCGACGCCGATCAGCGCCACGACCTGGATGCGATGCTCGCCGAGATCACCGTCGCCACGCGCCTGGTGATCGTGTGCAACCCGAACAACCCGACCTCGACCGCGCTCCCTTCGGAGGAGATCGCGGCGTTCGTGGCCGCGGTCCCGCCGCACGTATGCGTGATCGTGGACGAGGCCTACTGCGAGTTCAACCTGCTCGGTGATCCCGACGCCTCGATCGGGCTGTTGGGGAATCACCCCAACCTTGTGCTGCTGCGGACGTTCTCGAAGGTGTACGGCCTGTGCGGTCTACGCGTCGGGTTCGCGCTGTGCGGCTCCGAGGCCTTGCCGCGGGCGGTGGACCAGGTGCGCCAACCGTTCTTCTGCAACGCGCTCGCCCAGGCCGCCGCGGTCGAGTCGCTGGCCCATCAGGACGCGGTGCTCGAGCGCGTCACCCACACCGTCGCAGAGCGCATCTCCGTCGGTGAGGGCCTGGGCGCCCTCGGCCTGGGGGTGGCTGACTCGCAGGCGAACTTCTGTTGGATCGACCTCGGCGAGCGCGACGAGGGTGAGGTCATGCGCGGGCTGGAGGACCGCGGCGTGCTCGTGCGCGGTGGTAGCGCGCTAGGCAGCGAGACGCCCGCGCTGCGGGTCACGTATGGCACGCCGCAGGAGAACGCGCGGTTCCTGACGGCGCTGAGCGAGGTGCTCTAGATCGCGAGGCGCGAGGCGCCCTGCGGTTACGGGCGGAGTCTCTTATCGCTGGACGGAAACATGCCGGTCTGCTACAACGAGCTGAGAACGACTATGACCACGACGGTTCGTACATCCGGTTGCACATCCAGCGCCCTCACCGCGTGGTCTTCGTCCTACGCCTATTACGCCTGGCGATTTATCTAGGCGCTTCGGCCCTGACCCGCATGTGAGAGCGGGCGCAAGCGGCCGCACTTGGGTCCGATGTTCCGGACCGAGCGCCTCATAAGGCGTGCACAACGCCACCCTCACACGGCCGGTGCGTATAACTCCAGGCGTAAGTGAAAGGATGAGTCGATGATGATCGTCATGAAGGAGACCGCGACCCCCGAGGAGGTCGACGCGGTCGTAGAGAAAATTGAGCGAGCCGGGGCGCTTGCCCATCGCAGCACGGGCGCGCGCGTGACCGTCATCGGGGCGATCGGCGACGTCGAGCAGGACGCGCACGTCGAAAGCCTCGGATTGGAGGGTCAGCCGGGGGTCGACCGAGTCGTGCCGATCCTCAAGCCGTACAAGCTGGCCTCCTCGCAGATAACCCACGGCGAGCGGACGGTGCTCGATATCGAAGGACGCAAGATCGGCGGCGAGCACTTCTCGCTGATCGCGGGGCCGTGCACGGTCGAGTCGCGCGAGCAGACATTGGAGACCGCGCGTGTGGTGCGCGACGCCGGCGCATCGTTGCTGCGCGGAGGCGCCTACAAGCCACGTACCTCGCCGTACGCGTTCCAGGGTCTAGGCCTGGAGGGATTGCGGCTGCTCGCCGAGGCGAAGGCCGAGACGGGATTGCCGATCGTCACCGAGCTGATGGACATGCGCGACCTCGACTCGGTGCTGGAGGTCGCGGACGTGATCCAGATCGGCGCGCGCAACATGCAGAACTACCCGCTGCTGGCCGAGATCGGGCGCTCCGGCCGACCCGCGCTGCTGAAGCGGGGGCTGTCCTCGACGCTCGACGAGCTATTGATGGCGGCCGAGTACATCCTCAAGGAAGGCAACCCCAACGTGATGCTCTGCGAGCGCGGCATCCGCACGTTCGAGACCGCCTACCGCTTCACCCTGGACCTGATGGCCGTGCCGGTGCTCAAGGAACTGTCGCACCTGCCGGTGATCGTCGATCCGAGCCACGCCGCGGGCCGCCGCGACCTCGTGCTGCCGCTGTCGCTCGCCGCGGCTGCCGCCGGGGCTGACGGCATCATCGTCGAGGTGCACCCCAACCCCGACGAGGCCGTCTGCGATGGGCCCCAGGCCCTTTACGCGGACTCCTTCGCGGAGTACGCCGCAGCGGTCGAACGCGCGACCGCGCTCGCCGGAAAGGCGCTCAGCGCCGTCTGATGGGCGTCCGGTCGAGGCTTGCGAGCGGGGCACGGCCGGACGTTCGATCGGGGCGCGCCCGTTGAGGGTTGCTGTGCTCGGCCTCGGCCTGATCGGCGGCTCGATCGGGCTCGCGGCTCGCAGGCGCTCCGGGGCATCGGTTAGCGGCTGGGACCCAAATCCCGAGGCCGGCGCGCACGCGCTGGAGCTGGGCGCCGTGGATGAAGCAGCTCCCGATCTTCCCACAGCGGTCTCCGGCGCCGACGCCGTGTTCGTGGCCGCGCCCGTAGGCGCGATCGTGCAGACGGTGCAAGCGGCACTGCGGAGCGCTGGAGCCAAGACGGTAGTCACGGACGTCGGCTCGACCAAGCGCGCGATCGCCGAGGCGATCTCCGATCCTCGATTCGTCGGCGGGCATCCGCTGGCTGGGTTAGAGGCATCAGGGGTGGAGCACGCGCGCGAGGATCTCTTCGTGGGAGCCGTCTGGTATCTGACCCTCCCGTCCGCGACCCGCGTCGAGCCCTCCGCGTCCATGCCCGTCCTCGAGCGACTCATCGGTTCCTTCGGCGCGCATGTGGTCCTGATCGACCCCGAGCGCCACGACCGCCGGATGGCGACGATCTCACACCTGCCGCACGTGCTCGCGAACCTGCTCGTAGCTCAGGCTGTTGCCTCGCTCGGGGAGGAGCCCGCCGCAACGGACGCCGAACGGCCGGGCACTGGGCCGAGCTTCCGCGACGCGACGCGGGTAGCGGGCTCCAACAGTGAGATCTGGACCGACATCTACGTGTCCAACCGCGGGGCTCTCGCGCAGGCCATCGGCGATCTGACGGATCGGCTCGCGCAGGTTCGCTCGGATCTGCTCGCGGGCGACGCGAGCGCTTTGCGCGAGTGGAACGAGCGCGCGCGGGCTGAGCGTGAGGCGTTGCTCGGGCGATCTGATGATGGCTAATCGGCGTCTGCCGGCAGCAGCGTGAACGAATCCGCGCCGGAAAGTGGTTTTAGTGCGCGGAAGTGGCGTTCGTCCAGGGTCGCGATTGTCGTGGTCTGCAGGCGCTCTGCCAGCACCACAAGCGACGCGTCGGTCAGGCCAAGTTCGATCGACTCGTGCCGATTTGCCACTTCGATCGTCTCGTAGATCGCCTCCGGCCACCATTCGACTAGGTACGCGCCGCGCTCGAAATGTTCACGCAACATGCGTGCCGCCGTCGCACCGCCTTGGCGCCCGACTAGGTAGTCGAGCTCCGCGACGACGAACGGAGTCGTGCCCAGTTCGTCTTCCTGTGTGCGTATCCAGTCGCGGACGAACTCGTGATCGGCGTCGTCCCGGTCCATGAACGCCAGCACGACAGATGTGTCGAGAACGATCAGTCTTCTCCGAAGCCGTCCAGGTACTTCTCGACGTTCGTCGAGAGGTCGCCTGGACCCGCGAATACGCCGGCTCCCCATGGCTTGACGCGCATCATCGGTGCCGCCGCGTCTGCGAGAGCCTCGCGGATGAGCGCGGCCTTTGTCGTGCCCTCGGCCGCGGCCCTGCGACTGAGGGCACGATCTACCTCCGGATTGATGTAGATGCTGGTCTTTTTCATCGCTTGTCCGATCGTACCACCTACCACCTACCACCCGTAAAGTCACGTTCAGGTCTCTCATAACCTCTATCCACCGACCCGGGGGCGTCCGCGGGACATAGCCTCGGCCCGAGGCGTCCGAACTGCCCGGGTCACCCAGCCTGGTCATACTGCCCCCAACATGAACCAGCGCTTCGAGTCGTCAAGTGGGCTCGCCGGTGAGCTGCGCGCTCCGGCGGACAAGTCGATCTCTCACCGCGCCGCGCTGCTCGGGGCGATGGCCTCTGAGCCAGTGCGGATCGAGAACTACCTGCACGCGGCCGACACCACGTCCACCCTGGAGGCGGTGCGCGCGCTGGGCGCGCTCGTGGAGATCCGCGACGGAGAGACGACGATCCGCGGCACCGGCCTGCGCGAGGCGCGCGAACCAGACGGGCCGATCGATGTCGGCAACGCCGGCACGTTGATGCGCCTGCTCCCCGGCTGGCTGGCGGCACAGGAGGGCCGCTCGTTCACGCTCGACGGCGATGAGTCGATCCGTCGGCGCCCGGTCGATCGCATCGCCCTCCCGCTGGGACAGATGGGCGCCGAGTTGGACGCGCGGGACGGACGCTTTCCGCCGCTGACGGTGCGTGGCGCGCGCCTACGGGCGATCTCCTGCGAGCTGCCGGTGGCGAGCGCGCAGGTCAAGTCGTGCGTGCTACTGGCGGCGCTTGCCGCCGACGGCGCCACGACCGTCGGCGAGCCCGAGCGCAGTCGCGATCACACCGAGCGGATGCTGTTGCGTGCGGGGGTGAACATCCATCGCAACGGTCGCCATGTCACGGTTGTCAACGCCGACGAGCTGATCCTCGACCGGGTGTGCGTCCCCGGCGATCCCAGCTCGGCCGCGTTTCTGGTGGCCGCCGGCGTGCTCGTGCCCGGCTCGCGCCTGTTGCTGCGCGACGTCGGCGTCAACTGGACTCGCACGGGGTTCCTGCGGATCGTGCGGCGGATGCGCGGGATCGTGCTCGGCGATCTCGAGCCGGAGACCGGTGAGCTGTCCGCGGAGGAGCCCGTCAGCGACCTCGACGTCGCCCACGGAGCGCTGGAGGCGACGGAGGTCGAGGCCGACGAGGTGCCGCTCGCGATCGACGAGTTGCCGCTGGTGGCGCTGCTCGGCTGCTACGCCGAGGGCGAGACGATCGTGCGCGGAGCACAGGAGATGCGGGTGAAGGAGTCCGACCGCATTGCGGGCGTGGTCGAGGGGCTGCGTGGTCTCGGAGCGGACATCGAGGCGACCGATGACGGGTTCGCCGTGCGTGGCACGGGCGGCCTGCGCGGTGGGAGCATCGACGCACGGGGCGATCACCGCATGGCGATGATGGGAGCCGTCGCCGGCCTCGCCTCGCGCGAGGGGGTCGAGGTCGTCGGGATCGAGGTCGCGGCGGTGTCCTATCCCAGGTTCGTCGAGGATCTCACCGGTCTGGGCGCGTGACGGTGACGCGCGTGACGGTGACTGTTCAGGGACGGTCGTATGGGCGCCTGGCGACTCCATCCGGGCGGGCCGCGTGGTCGTAGCGATCGACGGACCCGCCGGCGCGGGCAAGTCCACCGTCGCGCGCGCGTTGGCGGCTCGGCTCGGCTACACCTACCTGGACAGCGGCGCGATGTATCGCTGCGTGGCGCTGCTTGCTCTCGCCGCGCCCGGTGAGGCGCCGGCCGCTCTCGCGCGTGAAGCGAACATCGACCTGGCCGCTCGGGTGCTGCTCGACGGATGCGACGTGAGCGATGCGATCCGCGCACCCGAGGTCTCTGAGGCCGCTTCTCGCGTGGCCGCTGACCCTGCGGTGCGTGAGGCGCTGGTGACCAAGCAGCGCGAGCTGATCGCGCGCGGCGACTGGGTCGCGGAGGGGCGGGACATCGGGACCGTAGTCGCTCCCGACGCGCAACTGAAGATCTTCCTCACAGCCGATCCTCGCGAGCGCGCGCACAGGCGCGCGAGCGAACTGGGTGCCGATCCGGAGGCGGTGCTAGCCGAGCAGACCCTGCGCGACGAGCGCGACTCCACGCGCGAGCACAGTCCGCTTGCGCCGGCAATCGGCGCCGTGACCGTCGATACGACCGGGCTGGGCGTGGGAGAGGTCGTGGATCGCATCGCCGGGCTGCTGTCGCGCTGAGCTCCGGCCGACCCCGTGCCGAGTCGGTCCGCTCGATGCGAGTCGGCCCGCGAACCGGGATGCGGCGTCCGGCCGGTCATACTGGCCCAATGCTGAAGGTTGCGATAGTCGGCTATCCCAATGTGGGCAAGTCCTCCCTGATCAACCGCCTCACGGGCACTCGTGAGGCGGTCGTGCACGAGCGTCCGGGGATAACGCGCGACCGCAAGGAGCTCGACTGCGAGTGGAATGGACGCCGGTTCAAGCTGATCGACACGGGTGGGGTGGACTTCGAGGACGAGGACCCGCTGGCGGGCTCGATCCGCGACCAGGCTCGAGCCGGGCTCGCCGATGCCCAGGTGGCGGTGCTGGTTGTGGACGCGCGCGCTGGAGTTCGCCCCGGTGATGAGGAGATGGCCGATCTGCTGCGCCGCTCACCTATCCCGTCGATCGTCGCGGCCAACAAGTGCGATGGCGTGGGCGACGTTCCCCAGGCGGCCGAGTTTCACGGTCTGGGGCTGGGCGAGCCACTGGCGGTGTCCGCCGCGCAGGGACTGGGCTCGGGCGATCTGCTCGACCGGATCGTGCAGCTGCTCCCGGAGGAGGAGCCGCTCCTCGACGAGGACACTATTCGCCTGGCGGTGATCGGACGGCCGAACGTCGGCAAGTCCTCGCTCGTCAACCACATCCTCGGCGAGGAGCGCACGATCGTCTCCGATCTCGCGGGAACCACGCGCGACGCGATCGACACGCCCCTGATCGTGGACGGGCGCAAGCTGACGCTGATCGACACGGCCGGCATCCGCCGTCAGTCGAAGGTCGCCGACTCGGTCGAGTACTACACCACGTTGCGCTCCCACCGCGCCGCCGAACGCGCGGATGTGGCGCTGGTCGTGTGCGACGCACGCGACGGCGTCACGGCGCAGGATCTGCGCATCGCCGAGCTGGCGATGAAGTCCGGTTGCGCGACCGCGCTCGTGCTGAACAAGTGGGACATATACGAGGGCGACGAAGACGGGCTCGAGCACGAGCGCGCGCGTGTCGCCGAAAAGCTGCGATTGCGCCCGCGCGTGCTGACGGCGAGCGCGAAGACCGGCCGGCACGTGGCGCGCCTGCTGAACGAGGCGATCACGCTGGGCGATCGCATGTCCGGACGGATCCCCACGCCCGAGCTCAACCGCTTCCTGGCGGAGGCCGTGCAGGCGCGCCAGCCGCCGGTAGGGACGCGTCGCAGCGCCGGCCAGCACCGTCTGAAGCTCATCTACATGGCCCAGATCGGCGAGCGCCCCCCACGGTTCGCGATCCAGGTGAACTCCCGCACGCGCGTGACCCGCGACTACGCCTACTTCCTCGAGAACCGGCTGCGCGCGCGCTACGGGATGGACGGCGTGCCGTTGATCGTCGACTTCGTCCAGCGCGGAGAGCGCGGGCGTGGGGCTGACACTGCGCGGCGCGCGCGTGCCGGTCGCTGAGCTCGGGCTCAAGACTTCGATAGCCCTGATGCGGACTCCGCGCCCACCCGCGAACGGCGGTGCGCGAGCGTCGATATAGACTCTCCCGACTTTGATCGCCAGCAACGAACGCGGAGCCGACCCGAACCCATGAGCCAGCACGCAGACAACGAGTTCCTGTTCACCTCCGAGTCCGTCACGGAGGGGCACCCGGACAAGATCGCCGATCAGATCTCCGATGGCGTGCTCG
Organism: uncultured Solirubrobacterales bacterium; assembly: GCA_963708315.1. Classification (GTDB taxonomy): domain Bacteria; phylum Actinomycetota; class Thermoleophilia; order Solirubrobacterales; family Solirubrobacteraceae; genus Palsa-744. The sequence goes on from OY970204.1 coordinate 1,359,895, forward strand.
ACGCCGTTCTGAGCGACGACCCCTACGGTCGCGTCGCCTGCGAGACGCTCGTAAACACCGGACTGATCGTCGTCTCCGGTGAGATCTCGACGAATACCTACGTGGACATCCAGGAGATCGCGCGCGAGACCGTGCGCAAAATCGGCTACACGGATGCCGACCTCGGCTTCTCGGCGGACTCCTGCGCGGTGCTCAACGCGATCGACAAGCAGTCGCCCGACATCGCCCAGGGCGTCGACACGGCGTTGGAGAAGCGCACGGATACGGATGGCGACGACGAGCTCGACGTCGCCGGCGCGGGCGACCAGGGCATGATGTTCGGGTACGCGACGAACGAGACGGAGACACTGATGCCGCTGCCGATCTCGCTCGCCCACCGGCTCGCCGAACGCTTGGCGGCGGTTCGCAAGGACGGCACACTCGGCTACCTGCGACCGGATGGCAAGACGCAGGTGAGCGTGCGCTACGTCGACGGTAAGCCGGTCGAGATCGAGAAGCTCCTGATCTCCACCCAGCACGCCGACGGCGTCGAAGCACAGATCGCCGACGACCTCTGGCAGCACGTCGTCCAGCCGATCCTGCCGAGCGAGCTCTACGACGCTCCCAAGCTGCGCAAGAACTTTCTCGTCAATCCGACCGGTCGCTTCGTGATCGGTGGTCCGGTGGGCGACGCGGGGCTGACGGGGCGCAAGATCATCGTCGACACCTACGGCGGGATGGCGCGCCACGGCGGCGGCGCGTTCTCGGGCAAGGACCCCTCCAAGGTCGATCGCTCGGCGGCCTACGCGGCGCGCTGGGTGGCCAAGAACATCGTCTCCGCCGGGCTGTCCGAACGCGCGGAAGTGCAGGTCGCCTACGCGATCGGCGTCGCACATCCGGTGTCGGTGATGGTCGAGACGTTTCACACCGAGCTCGAGGGTTGCACGCGCGGTCAGATCGCGAAGGCCGTCGATGAGGTCTTTGACCTGCGCCCGGGTTCCTTCCGCGAGGAGCTCAAACTGCATCGGCCGATCTACCAGAAGACTGCCGCCTACGGTCACTTCGGGCGCGACGAGCAAGACTTCACCTGGGAGCGCACCGACAAGGCCCAGGCGCTGCGCGCTGCCGCCGGACTCTGACCTAAGGTCGAGGCCGATGGCCTCGATCGCCCAGGTGGAGCCGCTGACGATGGCCCGCACGCTGCGCGGCCCGTTCGACTACCGCCTACCGGAGGAGTTGCGCGGGGGCACGGTCGGCGTCGGCTCGATGCTGGTCGTGCCATTTGCCCGTCGCCACGTGCTCGGCGTCGTCGTCGGTCTGGCCGAGGAGAGCACGATCGCTGATGAGAAGCTGCTGGCGCCGTTGCGTGCGCTGGATGAAGGCCCCCCCGCCCTGCCCGTTGAGCTGGTCGCGCTGGCGGAGTGGATCGCGGTCGAGTATTGCTCGACGATCGCGCGTGCGCTGACGCTGGTGCTGCCGCCCGGCGCGGCGCGCAGGCTCAGCGGGCGCAAACGCCGCAAGGTCGTTCGCAGTGAGCATCTGCCGGTCGGCGCCCGACGGCCGCAGCCGCCGCCGCTGACCTCCGCGCAGGAGCAGGCGCTGCGGTCGCTGGAGGAGGGACTGCGGGCACGGCGCTTTGAGCAACGCCTGCTGCAAGGTGTGACGGGATCGGGTAAGACCGAGGTCTACCTGCGCGCGGCCGCCGGTGCGTTGGAGCAAGGACGTGGCGCGATTGTGCTCGTGCCGGAGATCGCGCTGACGCCGCAGATCGTGGGACGCTTTTCCGAACGCTTCGGCGAGACCGTCGCGGTGCTGCACTCGCGCCTGCGGCCGGGAGAGCGCTATGAGGAATGGCGGCGGCTGCGCACCGGTGAGGCGCGCGTGTGTGTCGGGCCCCGCTCGGCCGTATTCGCCCCGATCGAGGATCTCGGCCTGATCGTCGTCGACGAGGAGCACGACGCCTCCTACAAGCACGAGGGTGACCCTCGTTATGACGCCCGCGAGGTCGCCGTGCAGCGCGCCCACGCCAGCGACGCGCTGTTGCTGCTCGGTAGCGCGACCCCTCGCCCGGAGAGCGTGCATCGCGCCGGAGTCCTAGACCGATCGTCATTAGCGCCATCTCTGCTGCGTCTGCCCGAGCGCGTGGACGGGCGTCCGCTGCCGCAGGTCAACGTGCTCGACATGCGGGGCGAGCAGAGCGCCGGGCTGCACCCCCTGACGGTGCAGGCGCTGGCGCAGGTGCGGGAGACCGGAGGCAAGGCGATCGTGCTGCTCAACCGCCGCGGCTGGTCGAACTTCCTGTCGTGTCGCTCGTGCGGGCAGGTGTGGAGCTGCCCGGAATGTGACGTCGCGCTCGTGCTGCACCGTCGCGACGGCTTCATCGCCTGCCATCACTGTGGACATCGTGAGCCCGCGCCCGAACGCTGCGAGCAGTGCGGCTCGATCTCGGTCGGACGTCACGGCGCAGGCACCGAGCGCGTTCAGCACGATCTCGCCGCTGCGCTCGACGGCGACGAGGACCGGTTTCCCGTCCTCCGTCTCGACGCTGACACGGTCGGCACAGACGGGGGTATCGCAGCGTTGCTGCGCCGGTTCGAGGCTGCCGAGTCGGGCGTGTTGATCGGGACGCAGATGGTCGCCAAGGGCCACGACTTTCCCGACGTGACGTTGGGTGTAGTGCTCGACGCCGACGCGACCCTGCGATTTCCAGACTTTCGCGCCGAGGAGCGCACGTTCGCGCTGATCGCCCAGCTCGCGGGGCGCGTGGGACGCGGCGCGGAGGGTCGCGTGCTCGTGCAGACGATCGCGCCCGAGGCCCGTGCGATCACATATGCCTCGCGCCACGACAGCGACGGCTTTCTCGCGGGCGAGCTGGAGCGCCGTGAGGCGCTGCGCTACCCGCCGTTCTCGCACCTGATCAGGATCGTATGCGCCGCCGTAGAGAGCCCACCGGCGCGCGCGGCCGCCAGCGCGCTGGCGGAGCGCCTGGTCCCGGAGCCGGCTTCGGACACCAGCGTCCTGGGCCCGGCGTCCCTGTTTCGGCTGCGGGGCCAGGAGCGCCAGGTGCTCGTCGTCAAGGCGTCAGAGCGCCGTCCTGCAGTGCGCGCCGTCGGCGAGGCGGTGCGGCGTGTCGCGGAGGATCGCGCGCACAGGGGCGTGAGCTTCAGCGTGGACGTGGACCCCCAATAAACTGGCTCTTATGACTGAGGACGATGTAGAGGTCACCGATCAAAGATCGGCCAGCGAGGAGGATGCACCCGCTGTCGAGGAGCTCGACGAGCAGACGCGTGCCCGTCGTGACGCGGCGCTGGCGCGGGTGCGCAAGCTGGGCGATCCGGTGCTGCGCGCGAGCGCGGTCGAGGTCGATCGCTTTGATGACTCCCTGAGGAGCGAGATAGAACGTATGGGGGAGCTGATGAGTGACGCTCTCGGTGTCGGACTGGCGGCCACACAGGTGGGCATCCTGCACCGGGTGCTGGTATATCGCGCGTACGCCGACGATCCGATCACGGCGATGGTGAATCCCGTGATCGAGTGGCGCAGCGACGAGCTGGAGAGCGCCGAAGAGGGCTGTCTGAGCATTCCCGGTGTGCATGTCGAGGTTGAACGCCCGGCGCGTGTTCGCGCGCGGGCACGAGATGCGTTCGGGGAGGAGGTGCTCGTCGAAGCTGAGGGGCTGGAAGCGCGCGTGATCCAGCACGAGGTCGATCATCTCGACGGCATCCTGATCCTCGACCGCATTCCGCGCGAGGCGCGCCGAGAAGCGATGCGATCCCTGCGCGAAGCGCACGACGGCACCGCGTCAGAGACCCGCCCGGAGCGCGCGGTCACTTCCGGGACGAGCCCCGCGTAGCCGCGCGTTCGCGGCGCGTAGGGAGGAGCTCAGGTCATGCGCACGGTCTTCCTCGGTACGTCGTCGTTTGCGGCTGCGGTGCTTGAGCGCCTGACTGCGAGCGGGCATCGCCCGGCGCTGGTGGTGACGCGCCCGGACCGTCCGCGAGGGCGTGGACGCAAGCTCGGCTCTCCCCCCGTGGCGGATGCCGCGCGGGAGCTCGGAATCGAGGTGGAACAGCCCGCGAGCGTCAACGAGCCCTCCGCGTGTGAGTCGATTGCGCGATTGCGCCCGGATGCGGTGATCGTGTGCGCGTTCGGCGCGCTCATCAAGGAGCCGCTGTTGTCCGCATACGAGCTGCTGAACGTGCACCCGTCGCTGTTGCCGCGCTGGCGTGGCGCGGCGCCGGTGGAGCGCGCGATCATGGCCGGTGACGCGCGTACCGGCGTCTCGATCATGCGCCTGACCGCCGGTCTGGACAGCGGGCCGGTGTGCCTGGCGGAGTCGCTCCCGGTCGAATCGCACGACACGTACGGGTCGCTGGCGGAGCGTCTGCAATCCCTCGGTGGGGAGCTGCTGGTCGGAGCGCTCGACCTGATCGCGCGCGGGCAATCGCCGGAGTTCGTCGAGCAGGACGAGGCGGGCGTGACGTATGCGGAGAAGATCGGGCCCGAGGACCGGCTGCTGGATCCCGCCAGGCCCGCGCAGGAGTTGGAGCGCGTCGTCAGGGCGCTTTACCCCCACATCGGCGCGCGCCTGCAGCTCGCCGACGGGGGTCTGCTGGGTGTGCAGGAGGCTCGGATTGTGGCCGATCCTGCGGTGAACATGGCGTCTGAGGGGAGACTCGCCGCTGACGGCGAGCGGCTGCTGTACGGGACGGCGCGGGGAACACTCGAGTTGGTGCGCGTGCAACCGCCGGGCGGGCGCCCGATGGACGCGGGCGCATACCTGCGCGGACATGCCCTCTGAGGCTCGTGTCTGCGCGTACGCCGTGGTGCGTCGCGTGTTCGAGGACGGCGCTTATGCCGATCAGGCTCTGCACGCCGAGTCTCGCGCGCTGGGTCCGCGCGACCGCGCGCTGGCGATGCGCTTGGCCTACGGCACGGTGCAGCGCAAGGGTACGCTCGATCGGCTGATAGAAGGGCTTGCCGATCGACCTGTCGCCCGGCTGGACGCGCCGCTGCTGGCTGCACTGAGGCTCGGGCTGTATGAGCTTCTGTATCTGGACGGCGCGCCCGACTACGCGGTCGTCGCCGACGCGGTCGAGCTCGCCAAGATCCACGCTCGTGCCGGCCACGGGCTCGTCAACGCGGCGCTGCGTCGCGCTGGGCGCGAGGGCTCGGTTGCGCTGCTGGGTGGAATGAGCGACGAGACGCCCGAGCAGGCCGCGATCAAGCACTCCCACCCGGAGTGGATTGCGCGTCTGTGGTGGCAGGAGCTCGGCGCCGAGGATGCACGTGCCCTGATGGCATACGGCAACGAGCCGGGTGAGGTGGCGTTGCGGGCGAACACGCTCCTCACCGATGCTCCTGCGCTGGCACTGCAGCTCCCGCCACGTACGCACGCAGATCCCGATATACCCGAAGCGCTCGTGCTGGAGGAGGCGTTCGACGTCCACGATTCGCCCCTCTGGAAAGAGGGCGCGTTTCTTGCGCAATCGCGTGCGGCGATGCTTGTCTGCCGCGTGCTGGCACCCCAGCCGAACGAGCGGGTGCTCGACCTGTGCGCCGCGCCGGGAGGCAAGAGCACTCACCTCGCCGCGCTGATGGGTGGGGCGGGGGAGGTCGTCGCGGTCGAGCGCGACCGTAGGCGAGCGGGCGCGCTGGTGCGCACCGCGCAGCGGCTGCGCGCCCACAACGTGCGCGTCGAGTTGGCCGACGCCGCCCAGCCCCGGCCCGAGGGGGCGGTTTATGACCGTGTTCTGGTGGACCCGCCGTGCTCGGGGCTGGGGACGTTGCAGGCACGCCCCGATCTGCGCTGGCGGATCGAACAGTCGCGCTTGGTAGAGCTTGAGCGCGAGCAGACAAGGATTCTCGCCGCGGGTGCCCAAGCGCTCCGTCCGGGCGGCGTGCTGGTCTACTCTACGTGCACGATCTCCCCGACCGAGAACGAGCGCCGGATCGCCGGCTTCCTGGACGCCCATCCCGATTTCTCACTCGATGACCTCGGCGTCGAGTTGCCCGTGCTGCGGCACCCTTCACCGGCTGCGCCCGCGCCCGAGACTGTGCTGACCTTGCCCCATCGCGACCGCACCGCGGGCTTCTTCATCGCGCGGCTGCGCCGGGCGGGCTGAGACCGTGGCCGGCGAAGCGGAGAAGCCCAGCAAGGCTCCGGTCGAGCTCGGGCCGCGCTGTCCGCACTGCGGCGAGCCGTGGTTGCGCCCGACGAACCTCCCAGGGCGCTATCGCTGCGTGTACTGCCTGCGTCGCTTCGAGCTGACGTCGGTGTGTCCGAACTGCGGCGAGCACTCAACGATCGTGCGCATGTCTTCCACCGCGATCCTCAAGTGCAATAACTGCGGCGACAGTATGTTGCAAGCCATATGAGCGAGTTCGTCAGCGAGCTTCTGGGTGGCGTGCGGGTGGCGCCGTCGATCCTGTCCGCCGACTTCGGCCGCTTGCGCGAGCAGGTGGGGGAGGTGCTGGACGCGGGCGCGCGGGTGATTCATGTGGACGTGATGGACGGGCACTTCGTGCCGCCGATCACGGTCGGTCCGATCGTCGTCGCGGCGCTGCGCGAGCAGACGCACGCGGCGGGGGCGGTGCTCGACGTGCACCTGATGATCGAGCGCCCCGAGCGCCACGTCGGCGAGTTCGTCAAGGCCGGCGCGGACACCGTCACGTTTCACGCCGAGGCCACCCCGCACGTCTCCTACACGGCCGGGCAGTTGCGCGAGCTGGGAGCGGGCGTGGGCGTGGCGATTAACCCGGCGACGCCGGTGGGCGCGCTGGCCGAGGTGGCGGGAGCGATCGACATGGCGCTGTGCATGACCGTCAATCCCGGCTGGGGCGGTCAACCATTCATCGCGCACTCGCCGGAGAAGATCGAGCGGGTCAGGGCGATCGTCGGCGCGGAGGTGGCGGTGCAGGTAGACGGCGGGATCGACCCCGAGACCGCGCCCGTGTGCCGCCGGGCCGGCGCGAACATATTCGTGGCCGGATCGGCGATCTTCGGCGGCGGCGATCCCGGTGAGGCCTACCGTGCGATTGCCGCGGCCGCCGGCGCCGAGGGCTGAGGGACGGGCGCACCACGTTTGTAGACCGCGCCGAGCATCAGCGCGAGCAGGCCGGTCGCACCGAGATAGCCGATCTCGGTGCGCAGCAGTTCTTCGCTGACGATCGGCGAGAACATCCATGCGACGAAAACGACTGCCGCGATCGCCCAGCAGACGGCCGCCGTACGCGCCCGGTCGCGAGCGAGCACGGCCTGGTTGAGCGCCCCCGAGGTTAGGTGCATGCCCATTCCGAGCCCGATCAGAGCCAGCCCGAAGCGGTTGTAGGCGAAGTGCTGCCCGAACAGGTGCTCCATCACGAAGGGGCCGATCGCCAGGAGCCCGAGCGCGACCGCCGCGGCGAACGCCGCGATCGCTCGCACCGTCACGCGGATCGCGTGGGCGAAGGCCTCATGTCCCTCAGTCGCCTCCAGGCCGGTCAGATGGGGCAGCAGCGAGGTCTGGATCGCCTGGAACAGTTGCAGCGGGGCGCGCGCGATCAACAGCACGTTGAACACGATCCCCGCGAGCGCGCGGTTGCTGGAGGTGGCGTCCACCGTCAACACGGCGGCGTTCAGGATCGTCTGCTCGGAGAGCATGATCCCCGACACCGCCAGCGCGAAGCCCGCGCCCCGGCGCAGCGACAGCCCCTCGTCATGGGCGGCGGTCTCCTGCACGCCCTCGGTACCCGGTCCCGCCAGGGCCGCGTCGGCCTCGTCCACGGTGATTGGCGCCACGGTGAGCGCGGCGTCGGTCTCCTCGGTCCCCGTCGCGGTGGAGTGCGCGTGCTGCTGTCGTTCGCTGCCCCGTCGTGCAAAGGCAGCCGGCACCACGACCAGTGAGACGAACGGCGCGGCGGCGATCCCGAGCGCGACCGCCGTCTGGCCGCTGGTGATCCCCAGCGCGGCGGCGAGCGCGAAGCAGATTCGCGAGACCGACTCCATCAGCACCAGGCCGCCGTACAGGGCGAAGTACTTGTGTCCCGCCAGCCAGCCGCGAGCGAAGTAGCTGGCCGCGTAGGCAAGCGTGCCCACCACCAGCACGTCGTACAGCGCGCTGTAGCCGTCGAACACGTGATTCACGAGCTCTTCGCGCAGGGCGAGCGCGATCACCAGGAACGCCAGCGCGAAGCCCGCCTGGATCGCGATCGGGACTCGCAGCGAGTGCTCGGCCTGGCCGCGCGCGCGACGGTCGGCGATCGTGCGTGAGAGCAGCTGTTCGATCGGTCGGTAGATCACCGAGATGACGACGAACATCACCGACCACAGCACGTCCAGACGCTGAGCCGATTCTTCTCCGAGCACATGGCTTGAGATCGAGAAGTAGGCGAACGTCAACAGGCCCGTCGAAGCGATGCCAATCGAGAGGATGCGTGCGCCGCTGCCGTAGGAGCGCGGTGGCCGACCGTCCTCGGCGCCTGGCGAGGCCGGGCCTTTCGTCTCGGTCTTGTCCGCGACCGACGAGGCGTCGGGACTGGAGGCTCGTGACACGGGTCTTACAGGCGGACTAGCAGCATCGTCCACGGAAACGGTGAGCGCACTCCGGTCACCTCGCCGTAGCGCGAGAGCAGATCGACGAACGCTCGCTTGGACCAATGGTTCAGATGGCCGGGGGTGTTGCCGAACTCGCGCCAGTACGCGCCGCGGGCCATGTTGAGCATTCGCCACAGCGGCTCGCGTGGGACTGAGACGAGCAGGTGGCGCTCGGCACAGCGCGCCATCTCGCTCAACGTGTGCTCGGGATCGGGGACGTGCTCGAGCACCTCGATCGCCGTGGCGAGGTCGAACTCGTTCTCGGCGAACGGCAAAGGGTTCTCCGCCTGCATGACGCGATACTCGAGGTTCGGAGCCGTGCGCTGCTCCCAGCCCGCCTGGATCGATTCCTCCTCCAGGTCGATCCCCACGACGCACGTGCTCTCGCCGAGGCGCTGCGCCCACTGATACACGAGCACGCCCTCGCCGCAGCCGACGTCCAGTAGGGACCGGGGGTCGGCACGGGCGAGGAGCTCATCCAGCGCGCCCTCAAATCCGGCCATCATGCGCCGTACCGCCGGGTTGGTCGAACCGTACTTGTCGTAGGTGTTGCCGGTGACGATCCCGTCCTCGGACACGGTCACGCCCGCGCTCATACCTTCACCGTCTCGCGCTCGGGCGTCTCCACAGGCGTGGTGTTCGCTTCGTAGTGAGAGGGCGCGACGCCCAGCTGTAGCTCGATGCGGCGCACTCGCTCGAACGTGCGCTGGGTCATCACCCGCTGGGCGGCGAGCAGGTCGCCGATCACGCCCAGCGCCCACAGCACCACGGCGGCGATGAACAGCACAGCCCCAAGGATCAGCGACTGGACGTGACCCTTGCCGTTGCCTTCGGCGTAGGCGACCGCGAAGCGAATCCACACGCCGATCGAGACGAGGCCCATCAGCAGGGCGAGGCTCCAGAACACTCGCAGCGGCTCGTACTGGGCGTAGATGCGGAAGATCGAGATCGTATTGCGGCGGACATAGGCGCCCATCGAGGGGAACAGGCGCGACTCGCGCGTCTTGGGATTGGTGCGGATCGGAACGTGGTCGACCGCGACCAGCAGCTTGCCCGCCTGGATGATCGTCTCCAGCGTGTAGGTGAAGCGCGAGACGACCATCATCTGGATCGCGGCCTCGCGGTTGTAGGCGCGAAAGCCCGAGGTTGTGTCGGGCACGGAGGTCGAGGATGCCTGGCGCACAACCCACGAGCCGAGGCGTTGCAGCGTCTTCTTCAGCGGCGAGAAGTGCTCGATCTCGCTGACCTCGCGGTCGCCAACGACCATGTCGGCTCGCCCGTCGAGGATCGGCTTTACGAGCCTGGCCACGTCCGGACCGTAGTACTGGTTGTCCGCGTCAGTGTTGACGATCACGTCAGCGCCGAGCTTCAGGGCGGTGTCGACGCCGGCCTGAAAGCCCGCGGCCAGCCCCTTGTTGTTGGTCAGGCGCACCAGATGGTCGACACCATGAGCGCGCGCGACCGCGATCGTCTCGTCGGTCGAACCGTCGTCGATGATCAGCCACTCCACGACGTCGAAACCCTCCACATCCCGCGGCAGGTCGGCGAGCGTGCTCGGCAGCTGCTCGGCCTCATTGAAACAGGGGATCTGGATGATGAGCTTCACTAGGGTGAACCCTACCCCGTGCGGCTTCCTCGTCAGGGCGGCTGCTTGCAAGGATAGGCTCTGCGACCGATGGCCAGTGCGACGCTAAGTAAGCCGCGGCAGGACTCCACTCCGCTGCGGCGGTTGCGGGCGATCGACGCCTCGACGTGGGCGAAGATCGGATTTGTCGTGCTGTGTGTGGGGGCGCTGGTCGGCTACTTCGCCTACCCCACCTATCCGACGTATGACTCGTTCTATGCGCTGTTGTGGGGGCGGGATCTGTTGCACCTGCACCTGCCGGATTTTCGGGTGTACCGTGGGCCGACCGAGCACCCGCTGGCAATCGCGTTCGGGATGGTGTGCTCGATCTTTGGGCAGGGCGGCGCGCGACTGATGGTGCTCGGGTCGATCGCCTCGTTCGTGGCGGTCGTCGCCGGCATGTACAGGCTGGGCCGGTTGTGCTTTGGCCCGGTCGTCGGGCTGTTCGCGTCGCTGCTCGTGCTGAGCCGATTCTTTATCGAGAACCTGGCCGCGCAGGGCTATCTAGACATCAGCTATGTCGCGCTGATCGTGTGGGCGATCGTGTTCGAGGTGCAGCGCCCGCGACGGGGCACGCTCGTGTTCGTGCTGCTCGCGGCCGCCGGACTGTTGCGCCCTGACGCGTGGGTGCTGAGCGGGGCGTACTGGCTGTGGTGCGTATGGCCCCGTCGTGGGGAGACCTCGATCGGCAACCGCCGGCGGCTGTCTTACCTGGCTCTGGCGCTGATCGGACCGGCCGTATGGCTCGCCTTGGATGGAGTCGTGACGGGCGATCCGCTGTATTCGCTGCATGCCACCGCCGGCCTGGCTCAGGAACTCGAACGCACCCAGGGACTGTCGAGCGTGGTTGCGTCGGTGTGGACGTTCGGTGTGCGGATCGACAAGTTGCCGGTGATCCTCGGCGTCCTCCTCGGGCTGCCGATCGCGGTGTGGCTGGCGCCTCGGCGTGTGCTCACACCGTTGGCCGCGCTGGTGCTGCTGATCGCGGTGTTCGTCGCCGAGGGTGCGGCCGGCGCGTCGGTGATCGATCGCTACCTGTTGGGCGCGGCGATCGTGATGTTGCTGTTCTGCGCGGTCTCGATCGGAGGCTGGGCGATGCTGCGCCCGAAAACCACGTTGCGGCGAGTGTGGCTGCTCGGGGCCGTCGCGTTGGTCGTATACGGGGGCGTATCGGTTGCTACGACACTCAGCCTGTCGAGCTTGCGCACGACGCTGGCCTATCACGAGGACTTTCACGAGGGGCTGGCCATGGCGCTGTCCAACCCGCGCGTGCACGCGGCCTTGCAGCGCTGTCCGCTCCTGTCGCTGCCGGACAACAAGCTGATCCCCGACGCGCGCTGGATCCTCGACAGCGTGGGTCAGCACGACATCATCGCGCGCAGCCAGGCGCGCGCGGACTCAAAGAAAGGCGCCCACGCGTTGGAGGATCGGTTGAACCACGGCAGCGTCGCCGTCTATCCCCTCGGCAGCGCGGTGTTCTTCAAGGCGATCGTCGACGTCGGCGACGATCCTCGCGACCAGGTTCCGCAGGCCGGCTACCACCGCATTTACACGAGCCGCTACTACGCGGTCTATGACAACTGCTGAGGGCTCACAGGCGGCGCACGGCGGCGCGGGCGGGTACTCGCCCGGCGGGGCCGTTCCCGGCGATGACCCGGGAACGGCCGGCGGAGCCGAGAGCGGCGGCTCGCGCCGCTGGGTGTGGGCCGGGTTGGCGCTCGTGCTCGCGGGTGGACTCGGGTTGCGGCTGTGGGGCGTCCGGCAGGGGCTGCCCTACGCCTACAACGCGGATGAGGCCGATCACTTCGTGCCGCACGCGATCGCGATGTTCGGGCACAGCCTGAACCCGCACTACTTCGCTAACCCGCCCGCGTACACCTACCTGTTGCACTACGTGTTCGCGCTCGCCTACGGCGGGACGACCGGCGTCCAGCAAGCGATCGCGACGCACCCGGCGGACGTTTACACGCTCGCGCGAGTCGCCGCAGCCCTGCTCGGCACGCTGGCCTTGTGGCTGCTGTATGCGACCGGAGCGCGTCTGTTCGGTCGCGGTGTCGGGCTGCTCGCGGCGGCGATCGAGGGGGTCGCGTTCCTGCCGGTGTTCTACGCGCATCTGGCGCTTAACGACGTGCCCACGCTGGCGCCGTTGACGCTGTCTTTGCTGGGGAGCGCGGGAGTGTTGCGCAAAGGCCGCGCGCGCGACTACCTGCTGGCGGGGATCGGGCTGGGGCTGGCGTGCGCGAGCAAGTACACGGCCGGCATCGTGCTGCTCCCGCTCGCCGCGGCGAGCGCCGCGAGCTACCTACAGGCGCAGCCGGACGCCGCCCGGCGCGTGCTCACCGGGCTCGCGCTCGCGGGTGTCGCGGCGCTCCTCGCGTTCCTGATCGCGAACCCCTACGCGATCCTCGACTACTCGGAGTTTCACTCCGAACTGGTGCATCAGTCCACGCTCTCGGCCGAAGCCCAGGGCAAGCTCGGCGCGCCCCATGACGGTGGGCTGGCCTACTACCTATGGACGCTCACCTGGGGTCTCGGTTGGGCGCCCGCGCTGGCGGCGCTGGCGGGCGCGCTGAGCGTGTGGTGGCGTGAGCGCGCGCTCGGTTGGGTGCTCGTGCCCGCACCGCTGTTGTATCTGGCGTTCATGGGTCTGCAGGGCCGCTACTTCGGCCGTTGGCTGCTGCCGATCTTTCCGATCCTGTGTCTGCTTGCGGCGCTGTTCGCGGTGCAACTCGCAGACGCGGTCGCCCGCCGGCGCCCATGTCTGCGCGCCGTAACGACCGCGCTGCTCGTCGCGGTGCTGCTGGCGCAGGGTCTCGTCTACAGCGTCCATGCGGGCAGGACTCTCGCGCGTGCGGACACGCGCAACCTGACGCGCGTTTGGATGCTCGCGCACATCCCGGCCGGGGCGCCGATCGTGGTCGAGCCCGTGGCGCCCAACGGATGGGGAACGCGCTGGAACAAGTATCCGTCGCTGATCTCGCGCATCTCCCCGACGGGCGCTCTCGAATCGACGGCGACCGCGAAGATCGGCATCGAGGACTACGAGCGCACGCTCGCCCCGGCATTGATCGACTATTACCAAGCGCACGGCTATTGCTGGGTCGTGAGCGGATCGACCGAGTCCGGGCGCGCGTTTGCCGACCCCGGCGCGGTACCGAGTGCGATTGCCTACTACCGAGCGCTGGCGCGTAGGGGGGAGGTCGTCTATCGCTCCTCACCGTATGCGGCTGGGCAGGGTCCGGTCGCATTCGATTTTGACTGGAGCTTCGATTACTACCCACTCGCCTACCACCGCCCTGGGCCGGTGATGACCGTCTATCGCTTGCACGGCGGCCGGTGCCGCGGCTGAGCGGGGTTATCCTGGATGCACAGATGACGATCAGTACGGACACCGACGTCTACAGCGTCCATGCGGGCAGGACTCTCGCGCGTGCGGACACGCGCAACCTGACGCGCGTTTGGATGCTCGCGCACATCCCGGCCGGGGCGCCGATCGTGGTCGAGCCCGTGGCGCCCAACGGATGGGGAACGCGCTGGAACAAGTATCCGTCGCTGATCTCGCGCATCTCCCCGACGGGCGCTCTCGAATCGACGGCGACCGCGAAGATCGGCATCGAGGACTACGAGCGCACGCTCGCCCCGGGATTGATCGACTATTACCAAGCGCACGGCTATTGCTGGGTCGTGAGCGGTTCGACTGAGTCCGGGCGCGCGTTTGCCGACCCCGGCGCGGTACCGAGTGCGATTGCCTACTACCGAGCGCTGGCGCGTAGGGGAGAGGTCGTCTATCGCTCCTCACCGTATGCGGCTGGGCAGGGTCCGGTCGCATTCGATTTTGACTGGAGCTTCGATTACTACCCACTCGCCTACCACCGCCCTGGGCCGGTGATGACCGTCTATCGCTTGCACGGCGGCCGGTGCCGCAGCTGAGCGGGGTTATCCTGGATGCACAGATGACGATCAGTACGGACACCGACTCGGCGCACCTGGCGCGCGCGATCGAGCTGGCACGCAACGGCGCCGGCGTGGTCAAGCCGAACCCTGTGGTCGGCGCCGTGGTCGCCCGTGAGGGCGAGGTGCTCGGCGAGGGCTGGCACGAACGGTTCGGCGCGGCGCATGCCGAGGTCAACGCGATTGAGGCGTGCGGCCTGGCCGACCTGAGCGGCGCGACGCTGTACGTGTCGCTGGAACCATGCTGCCACGAGGGCAAGACGCCGCCGTGCACCGACGCGATCGTGCAGTCGGGGATCAGGCGGGTGGTGGTCGGCTCGGACGATCCGACCGAGAAGGCCTCGGGACGCGGGCTGGGGATCCTGCGCGACGAGGGCGTCGAGGTCGTGCTCGCCGACGGCGAGTTGGCCACCAGCGCGCGGTTGCTCAACCAGGCGTTTCGTAAGCACGCACGCGTTGGGCGGCCGTGGGTGCTGTTCAAGTCCGCGATGACGCTCGACGGCAAGGTCGCCACGCGCACGGGCGACTCGCAATGGATCAGCGGACAGGCCAGCCGCGAGCTCGCCCATCAGTGGCGCGCCTCGGTGGATGCGGTGGTCGTCGGGATCGGCACTGCACTGGCCGACGATCCACGCCTGACCGCTCGCCCGGACGGCCTCACCGATGAGCTGGAGCGCTCCCAACCTCGACGCGTCGTGTTCGACTCGCTCGCGCGGCTCTCACCCGGCTCGCAGCTGGTGTCGGCGGCGCTTGAGATACCGCTCACCGTCATCGTCTCCCGCGCTGCCGCGCGCGCCGACACGGACGCGCTGGAGGCCGCTGGTGTGCAGGTGCTCGTCGCGACCGGCGAGAACGAGCCGGCGCGGGTGCGTTCTGCGTTGGATCAGCTCGGGGCGATCGGCGTCGGATCGGCGCTGCTCGAGGGGGGGCCGCACTTGGCAGGCGCGTTCCTGGACGCGGGCGAGATCGACGAAATTCGCCTGTTCCTCGCGCCGCTGCTGCTCGGCGGGAGCGCTGCGCGCGATCCGCTGGAGGGCAAGGGTGTGGAGCAGATCTCCGAGGCGCTGCGCGCATTGACATGCGAATGCGCGCGCGTCGGCGAGGACCTGCTGATCAGCGCGAGACTGCGCGAGTGGTGATCCGGGCATGTTCACCGGGTTGATCACGGATCTCGGCAGCGTGACTGCGCTGGAACGCAGCGAGGAGGGCGCGAGGTTGCGGATCGGGACGCGCCTTGCGAGCGAGCTGGAGCTGGGCGACTCGGTTGCCGTCAATGGCGTGTGTCTGACCGCGATCGACATTCGTGATGGCGGATTCGCGGCGGAGGCGATGATCGAGACGTTGCGGCGCTCGGCGCTCGACGCGCTGGAGCCCGGCGCGCAGGTCAACCTCGAGCTCGCCCTGCGCGCCGACGGGCGTCTCGGCGGACATGTCGTGCAGGGTCATGTCGACGGCACCGGCGTTGTGAGCGAACTCCGCGAGGAGGGCATCGCCCGCGTGCTGAGGGTCGACACTGACCCCGACGTGGCGCGCTATCTGGTGGAGAAGGGGTCTGTCGCGGTGAACGGCGTCAGCCTGACCGTCAGCGCGCTGCACGAGGAGGGGTTTGAGATCTCGCTGATACCGGAGACGCTCAGGCGCACCAATCTGGGGAGCATGACTGTCGGAGATCGGGTCAACCTGGAGGTGGACATCCTTGCCAAGCATGTCGAGCGACTGATGGAGGCCCGCGTATGACCCGGTCCAAGACAACCACGACAGACAAGCCCGACGCGAGCGCCGTGACAACCCCATTCGCGACGATCGAGGAAGCCCTGGAGGAGATTCGGGCGGGACGGATGGTGGTCGTTTGCGACGACGAGAACCGTGAGAACGAGGGTGACTTGACGCTGGCGGCACAGTTCGCGACGCCCGAGGCGATCAACTTCATGGCTAAGGAGGGGCGCGGGTTGATCTGCCTGTCGCTGACCCCCGAGCGCTGTGAGGAGTTGGGGCTGGAGCTGATGGCGGCCAAGAACGAATCGTCGTTCGAGACGCCGTTCACGGTGTCGATCGAGGCGCGCGAGGGGGTGACCACGGGAATCTCCGCGCACGATCGCGCACGGACGATCCAGGTGGCGATCGACCCCGAGACCCACCCGCGCGATCTTGTGCAGCCCGGCCACATCTTTCCGCTGAAGTCCCGCTCCGGAGGCGTGCTCGAGCGTACCGGACAGACTGAGGCGGCGGTCGATCTCGCGCGCCTGGCGGGATTGAACCCCGCAGGGGTGATCTGTGAGGTGATGAACGACGACGGCACGATGGCGCGCGTCGGCGATCTCGCCGGCTACTGCGCGCGGCATGGGCTGAAGATGATCACGATCGCCGATCTGATCGCCTACCGTCGCCGCCACGACAAGCTCGTCGAGCGCGTCGCCTCGGCGCGTCTGCCGACCGCGCATGGTGAGTTCGAAGTCGTCGGCTATCGCTCGCTCGTGGATGACAAGCACCATGTGGCGCTTGTCAAGGGCGAGGTTTCCGGACAGAGCGACGTGCTTGTGCGAGTCCACTCGGAGTGCCTCACCGGTGACGTGTTCCATTCGCTGCGCTGTGATTGTGGCGAACAGCTCGAGTCGGCGCTGGCGATGATCGAGGCCGAAGGCGAGGGCGTGTTGCTGTATCTGGCCCAGGAGGGTCGTGGGATCGGGTTGCTCAACAAGCTCAAGGCCTATCGCCTGCAGGAGGACGGTTTGGACACCGTCGAAGCCAACCTCCAGCTCGGTCTACCCGCAGATCTGCGCGACTATGGGATCGGTGCGCAGATCCTTGCCGACCTGGGACTGTCATCGATCCGCATCCTCACGAATAATCCTAAGAAGATCAAGGGTCTGGAGGGCTACGGGCTGTCGGTAAGCGCGCAGGTCCCGATCGAGCACGCACCGAACCCACACAACGAGGAGTACATGCGCACGAAGGCTCAGCGGATGGGCCATACCCTGCACCACCAGGGGCTGAACCTCGATGCCGAACTGCTGCACTCCGAGCGCACCCAGGACGCCTCCGAGGGAGATCCTGAGCGGTGAGCGACTCCTACGCGATCGTCGTGGGGCGCTTTTATGAGGACCTCGCCGAGCGGTTGGTCAGCGGCGCGCGCGAGGCGTTCGCGCAGGCCGGCCAGGAGCAGGTCGAGGTGTTCGATGTGCCCGGGGCCTATGAGCTCCCGCTGGCCGCGCAGTATGTCGCCGCATCGGGTCGCTATGCCGGGGTCGCTTGCTTGGGTGCGGTGATCAGAGGCGAGACCGATCACTACGACTTCGTATGCACCCAGACGGCGAATGGGATCATGCGGGTGCAGCTGGACACGGGCGTGCCGTGTGCGTTCGGGGTGCTGACGTGCGAGACGATGGAGCAGGCGCTCGCGCGCGCCGGTGGGGACAAGCGCGATCAGGGACGCCACGCCGCCGAGGCCGTGTTGCGGATGGCGGAGTTGCGAGCCGAGCTGTCGAGCGGCTAAACTGCCGGACGCGATGGCAAAGGTATGTCACAGCTGCGGCAAGGGTCCGGCGTTCGGGCAGAGTCGCAGCCACTCGATGGTCGCCACTAAGCGCCGGTTCGACCCGAACCTGCAGAAGGTGCGGATCCTCGTCGGCAAGGCGCCGCGGCGCGTTTACGTCTGCACGCGTTGTCTGAAAGCCGGCAAGGTCACTAAGGCCGCCTGAGGCCGCGGAATCACTCGCGAGCGCGACCCGGAGACCTCGCGTTCAGCCGGCTGCGCGATGGCCGCGTGATCGGGATGGGTTGGAGATATGTCGTCACCGGGGCGCTCGCACAGCCCGATCTCCGACTGACGTGATAAGACCTAACGCAGTGAGCGACACCAACCTGGTTCGTTTTCGCGCGGCGGTGGCAGGAGCGCTGGCGCATTTGGAGTCCCGCCGCGAGGAGGTGAACGACCTCAACGTATTTCCGGTTGCCGACGGAGATACGGGCGACAATATGGCGCTGACGTTGCGTGCGGTGCTGGACGAGCTCGACCGCCTGCAGGGGGCGAATGGTCATGAGCGCACGATCGATGAGATCGGACGCGAGGAGATCGTGCAGTCGGTCGCGCGCGCCGCGTTGCTGGGCGCGCGGGGCAACTCGGGGGTGATCCTCTCGCAGCTGATTCGCGGCGCGGCCGAGGAGCTTGTCTCACGTCCCGGCCAGTTGATCGACGCGACGTTGATCGGCGCGGCGCTGGCAAATGCGGCGGATCGGGCCTACGCGTCGGTGCGCGAGCCGGCTGAGGGCACGATCCTGACGGTCGCGCGCGAGATGGCATACAAGATCATGACCGACGTCGCGCACAGCCCACAGGACACGCGTCTGGGACCTGCGACCGATCCCGCGACGCAGGACATTGCGATCGCCGACGCATTGGAACGCGCGGTGGCGACCGGGCAGGAGTCGGTCAAGCGCAGCCCGGAGTTGTTGGCGGCGCTGCGGGAGGCCGGCGTGGTCGACGCCGGCGGGTACGGGCTGACGATCATCTTTGCGGGGGTGGTGGCGGCGTTGCGCGGTGAGGAGGCGCCTGATCTCGACCACCATGCACCGGCCCAGATCACGCATCCCCAGCACGTCTCCGGCACGTATCGGTTCTGCACGAACTTCGCGGTTACCGGCAATGGGCTGAGCGCGGGCTCGTTCGTCGAGCCGCTGGAGGCGCTGGGCGATTCGGTGCTGGTGGTCGGCGATGCGAGCACGCTGAAGGTGCATCTGCACACCGACGAGCCCGAGCGCGCGACCGCGGTGTTCGCGCAGGTGGGGGAGATATCGAGACTGGACATCGCCGACATGCGCTTGCAGGTCGCCGAGCGCGACGAGCGTGTGCTGAGCGCGAGTGCTTCAAACGGCGCATCGCCCGCCGGTCTACACGACGCGGCGAGGCCCCGAGCTCGCTGCGGCGTCCTGGCGGTCGTCAGCGGCGAGGGACTGGCCGGCATGTTCGGCGAGATGGGCGTGTGCACGATCGATGGCGGACCGACGATGAATCCCTCCACGTATGAGCTGCTCGCGGCGATCCACGAGGTTCCGGCCGAGGAGGTGTTGGTGTTGCCGAGCAGTCCCAACGTGACGATGGCCGCAGAGCGCGCGGCCGAGCTGTCGGACAAGCAGGTGCTCGTCGCTGCGGCGGCCGGTCAGCAGGCGGGACTTGTGGCGGCGGTCGCGTTGGAGGCCGACCGTGGCGTTCGGGAGAACGCGCGGGCGTTCGAGCAGGCGCTCGAGCACGTGCGTACGGGCGCGGTGGCGCCCGCCGCCCGCGATGACACTCAGGGGCGGTTCAAGCGTGGGGAGGCGGTCGGGTTCCTCGGTGAGGACGTCATCGCCTGGGGCGATCCTGCGCAGACGCTCGGTGCGGTGATCGCGAGTCTTGCCGAGGAGGCCGAACTGATCAGCTGCCTCGCGGGCGAGGATGCTCCGCTCGCGTCCGCGGAGATCGAGATGATGGTCAACGGCGATACCGAGCTGGAGTTGCGCGACGGCGGTCAGCGCGCGTACTGGTGGCTGCTGGCCGCCGAGTAGACCCTGGGCGTGCGACGCCGACCCTGACGACCGCGACGGCCGCCATCATGCATGGTTGCGGATGTCCCTAGTCGCCGCGGCCAATCCCAAGTCACTGCGCGATCGAGCGATCGCCTTGCGGGCGTTCGCGTCGACCGAGAGCTTGACGTGGGATGAGCTGCTCCTCGCTCCGGTGCACTGGCCGAAGCCCTCGCGCCTGGAGGACGCGCTGGAGGTGACGCCTGGCAAGATGGCCGACGGGCTGCATGCGCTTGGGCTGAGGAATGTTGGAGCGCTGCTCGAGCACTTGCCCAGAGATAGTCGGGACGCGCGTACCGTCGGCGGCCTGAAGGGAGGCGAGGCGGCCACGGTGGCCGTGCAAGTGCGGACGATCGCCGCACGGCCGGTGAGGCGGCGGGGGATGAAGCCGCTGGTCGAAGCGAGCGTGTTCGACGAGACGGGCACGATGCGCGCGACGTTCTTCAACCAGCCGTGGCTGGCCCAGCGCTACAAACCCGGCACGCGTCTGGTGCTGCACGGAAAGACGACGGTGCGCGGCACGTTCAACGTCGCCCACCACGCGGTTGGCTCGGACCTCGGCGCTGATCTCGGCGCGGGCGATAACGGTGCGCCGGGGGAGATCGTCGCCCACTACCCGGCGACGGACGGCGTCAGCTCGACGCAGATCCTGACGCTCGTACGCGGCTGTAGGGACGCGCTTGGGGACGTGCCGGAGGCGCTTGGTGGCGGCGCCCGAGTGTCAGAGGGCTTGCCCGACCGGGCGGGCGCGCTGGCGGCGATGCACTTCGCACGCACACCCGAAGATCGTGAGGCGGGGCGGCAGCGGCTCGCGTTCGAGGAGCTGCTGTTGACCCAGCTGGCGTTCTTGCGCCGCCGTGCCCGGCGCCGGTCCGGCGGGGGCGCACCGGCGCTCGAGCACGCGCCTGCCCTGAGCGAGCGGTGGCTGAAGAACGAGCTGCCGTTCGTGTTGACGGGCGATCAGCGCCGGGCGATCGCGACGATCGAGGGGGATCTCGCGCAGGAGCGCGCGATGCAGCGGCTGTTGCTGGGGGAGGTCGGGAGCGGCAAGACGGTGGTGGCGGTATGGGCGTTGCTGCGCGCGGTCGAGCACGGTATGCAGGCGGCGCTGATGGCTCCGACGGAGACTCTCGCCGAGCAGCATTTCGCCACGTTGCAGCAGCTGCTGGGAAGTGAGCAGGCGAACGTGACGTGCGCACTGCTGACGGGCTCCACGCCGGCTCGCAGGCGCGCGGACTCGCTCGGCAAGCTGGCCGGCGGTGAGCTGTCGCTGATCGTGGGCACGCACGCGCTGATCGAGCCCGACGTCGAGTTCCGCGCGCTCGCGGTCGCGGTGGTGGACGAGCAGCACCGCTTCGGCGTGCGCCAGCGCGCCGCGCTGGACGCCAAGGCGAGTGTGGGAGCGAACGGGCAGCGGACGGCCCCGCATGTGCTGCACATGACGGCGACACCGATCCCGCGCACGCTCGCCCTGGCGAACTACGGGGATTTGGACACGACGATGCTGCGCGAGTTGCCCCGGGGCAGGCAGCCGATCGAGACCCGGATCGTTTCCGGCGAGTCTGAGCGCGAGCGGGCGTACGAGCACCTGCGCGAGCAGTTGCGCGCGGGCCGGCAGGCGTATGTCGTGTGTCCGCTGATCGAGCAGGTCGAGGATGGCGAGGCGGGCGTGGCGGGCGCACAATCGGATCTACGGACGGCGACCGCGGAGTTGGAGCGGCTGCGCAAGGGCGAGCTGAAAGATCATCGCCTCGTGCTGTTGCACGGCGGCATGAAGTCGCGCGAGAAGGCGCAGGCGATGGACCAGTTCGCCTCGGGCGCGGCGGACGTGCTCGTCGCGACGACCGTGATCGAGGTCGGGATCGACGTGCCGAACGCGACCGTGATGCTGATCGAGAACGCCGAGCGGTTCGGGATCTCCCAGCTGCACCAGCTGCGCGGGCGGGTCGGCCGTGGTGAACATCGCTCCTCGTGCCTGCTGATGGGGCCACCTGGAGCTGCGAGGCTGAGGGCGTTGCAACAGCACGCCGACGGGTTCGAGCTCGCCGAGATCGATCTGCGACTGCGCAGCGAGGGCGAGCTGATCGGCGTTAGGCAGTCCGGGATCGGTCAGCATCAGATCGCGTGCCTGCCAGAAGATGCGGAGCTGTTGGAGCGCGCACGCTCGCGCGCGGAGGCGATCGTGGTCGCTGATCCACAACTGCACGAACCAGAGCATGCGCTTCTGGGTGACGCGTTGGAGCGGGCGTTTGGCGCCGATACGCTCGAGCCGATCCCCGCATAGGAACACGCATTGCATCGGCAGAGAGCGAATCTCGGTGCGGATCGTGCCGGCCTCAGAGCGCGCGTTACGGTGCGTAGATGAGGGTGATCGCGGGTCGCTACGGTGGGCGCCGGCTGACGGCGCCGAAGGGCCGGACGACCAGGCCGACGTCCGAGCGGGTGCGCGAGGCGCTGTTTGCGATGCTCGGCGACGTCGAGGGGGCACGCGTGCTGGACCTGTTTGCGGGGACGGGCGCGTTGGGGATCGAGGCGCTTTCTCGCGGCGCCCGCCAGGCGGTGTTCGTCGAGTGCGACCGGGCGGCGATCGAGGCGCTGCAGAGCAACCTGGCGGCGCTCGGTCTGTCCGGCGAGGAGGCGCAGCTCAGACGCGAACGCGCCGATGACGCGCTCCGCAGGGCACGGAAACGCAAAGAGACATACGATCTCCTCCTGATCGATCCTCCATACGGACAGGCGCTCCAGTTGGAGCCGCGGCTGTCGGCGGCGCTGGCAGGGGTGCTCGCGCCGAGGGCGCGCGTGGTGCTGGAGCGCGATCGCCGCACGCCGCTGGACCTCGGGCTGGAGCTCGAGAAAGAGCGCCGCTACGGAGACACCACCATCGCAATCCATCGTCACGCATGACCGAGAAAACCCAACGGATAGCAGTCTGCCCGGGTTCGTATGACCCGATCACCAACGGTCATCTGGACGTGATTGGACGCGCCGCGATGCTGTTCGACGAGGTCGTGATCGCGGTCGTGAACCGGTCGGTGCGCAAGGACAAGACGCTGTTCGGGATCGAGGAGCGGTTGGCGTTCATCGAGCAGGCGACCGCCGGGCTTGCAAACGTCCGGGCGGAGCCGTTCAACACGCTCGTGGTCGAGTTCGCCCGCAAGGTCGGCGCCCGCGCGATCGTGAAGGGGCTGCGGGCGATATCGGATTTCGAGTACGAGTTGGAGATGCATCAACTCAACCGTCGCCAGGATCCGGGGATAGAGTCGGTGTATCTGATGGCCAGCTCGCAGTACAGCTTTCTGTCTTCCAGCGGCGTCAAGGAGCTGGCGATATTCGGTGGCAGAATTGACGATCTCGTGCCTGCGCAGGTGGCGGCGCGATTGCAGGAAGAGCTGCGACGTTGACGAACTTAGGGCCGAACCCGACTGGAGATCTGCCGCACGATCCGCGTGGCCGACGCCCTCGCACAACCAAGCGCGCCGCCGCGGTGGGCGCGGACGGAGATAGTGTTTAGCCAATGGATGTCCTGGTACTGATTGACAAGCTCGACGATCTGGTGCACAACGCCAAGCCGGTGCCCCTGACCGATCAGGTGCGCGTGGACAAGGAGGAGATCTACGACATCCTCGACCAGATGCGCGCGACGATCCCCGAGGAGATCAAGCAGGCGCGCTGGATCGTGAAGGAGCGCCAGGAGATGCTGGCCGAGGCGAAGAAGGAGGCCGAGCGGATACTCAAGGAGGCGCGTGAGCGCCAGGACCGGCTGGTCGGCGAGGAGGAGGTCACCAAGCAGGCCGAGCGCGCCGCCGAGGACATCGTGGAGGACGCGCGCGCTCGGGAGCGCGAGATAAGGCTGGGCGCGGAGGACTACGCGGACGAGATCTTGAACACGCTCGAGGTCAATCTGTCGAAGTTCATCGCTGCCGTGCAGCGTGGGCGCGAGCGGTTGCAGGGTAAGGACGAACCGGCCGAAGTCTCGTAGGGTTGGGCCCTTCGGGCCCGGTCATGCCGCATGCGGCATGACCCCGGTCGGCGCATGCGCCGACCGGCCGGGTCGTGCATGCACGACCCGGAACGAGGGCGCACATGTGCGCCCTCGCCAGTCGGTGCATGCACCGACTGGAACAGCCCTCTCCGACAGGTCTCAGGTGAGACCGCTTTGTTTTGGGTAGGGTCTCGCGCGCGATGAATGCGCGCGAAGCGAAGTACAAGCTGAAGGTCGCCCAGACGCTGTTGGGTACCGGCATGGTCCGACCGATGCGCCCGGACAAGGCTGTGCGCACGCTGCGCGCGCTGCGCCGTTGGGGACCGACATCGGCGGCGGCGTGCGAGGTGATGTCGATCAGGTACCCCGAGCGAGAGGCGCTCGTGGACGAGCGGGGGACGTTGACGTTCGCCGAGGTGGAGCGCCGTGCGAACGCGCTCGCGCGGGCGCTGTCGAGGGCGGGCGTGGGCGAACAGGACGGGGTCGCGATCATGTGCCGCAACCATCGCGGCTTCATCGACGCGACGATGGCCTGCTCGAAGCTGGGGGCGGGGGCGCTGTATCTGAACACGGCGTTCGCCGGTCCGCAGATCGCGGATGTGATGCGCCGTGAGAACCCGGTGGCGCTGATCTACGACGAGGAGTTCGCGAACCTCGTGAGCGAGGGCGGCGAGGGGCGCAAACGTTTCGTCTCCTGGCACGAGCCCGGCGAGCCGCGCACGGCGGAGTCCGATCCGCTGCTGGAGGAGCTGATCGCGAAAGAGACGGACGCGCCCTCGGAGCCGCCGCTGGAGAAGGGGCGGGTGGTGATCCTGACGTCAGGGACGACCGGTGCGCCGAAGGGGGCGGCGCGCAAGCAGCCGGACACGATCGAGCCCTTGGCGGCGCTGTTCTCGAAGATCCCGCTACGAGCGCGCGAGACGACGGTGATCGCCGCGCCGATGTTCCACTCGTGGGGGTTCGCGCACTTCACGCTCGCGCTGCCGCTCGCCTCGACATTGGTGCTGCGACGCAAGTTCGATCCCGAGGACACCTTGAGGGCGATCGCCCACCATCGCGCGAGTGCGCTGGCGGTGGTGCCGGTGATGCTGCAGCGGATACTCGAGCTGGGCCCGGAGACGATCGCCAAGTACGACCTGAGCTCGCTGAAGGTGGTTGCGCTCAGCGGCTCGGCGCTGCCGGGCGAGCTGGCGACGCGGGCGATGGACGCGCTCGGAGATGTGCTTTACAACCTGTACGGGTCCACGGAGGTGGCGTGGGCGACGATCGCCACGCCCGAGGATCTGCGCGCGGCGCCTGGGACCGCCGGTCGGGCGCCGATGGGGACGGTAGTGAAGCTGCTGGACTCCGAAGGTCGCGAGGCGGCGCCGGGGGAGGGGGGGCGCATATTCGTGGCCAACGAGATGGTCTTCGAAGGCTATACGGGGGGCGGCAACAAGGAGATCGTGCACGGGCTGATGAGCACCGGCGACGTCGGGCACTTCGACGCCTGCGGACGGCTGTTCGTGGATGGGCGCGACGACGAGATGATCGTCTCGGGCGGCGAGAACGTGTTCCCGCGCGAGGTCGAGGATCTGCTGGCCGACCACGAGCAGATCGAGGAGGCAGCCGTCGTGGGCGTGAGCGACGAGAAGTTCGGGCAGCGGCTAAAGGCGTTCGTCGTGTTGCGCGAGGGCGCGCAGCTGGACGAGGAGGCGGTGAAGGAGTACGTCAAGGCGAACCTCGCCCGCTATAAGGTTCCGCGCGAGGTGGTGTTCCTGGAGCAGTTGCCGCGCAACGCGACAGGCAAGGTGCTCAAGCGCGAGCTGGTCGCGCAGGCGTAGTGTCTGGGGGGACGAGCCGGCGGTAAACGGCGAGTCCGGCGGCCGGGTCCGTCGCATGACGCGTGTGGGGAATGGAGCGCTTTCAACATTGATCCTGCTGAGCGGAGCAAGCCTGGGGTAGGACGGCGCGCGGATGGGGGCTGGCGCTAGCCTGGGGGGATGGCGCCACAGACGCACACGTTTGACTTGGCGGGCCTGCGGCTCAGTCCCGGCGAGGGGCGTAGCAAACTGGAGTTGCAGGCGCCCATCGACGCCCTCGAGCTGGGAGGCGAGAGGTATGAGGCGCATCCGGATAGCGTGCCGGTGACGTTGGATGTGTCGAAGATGATGGGCGGTGGGTACGCGCTCAAGCTGGCGTTGAGCGCGAAGCTCGCCGGACCGTGCATGCGCTGCCTGAAGGAAGCCGCGCCGGTGGTCGAGGTGCAGGCGCGTGAGGTGGACGTGCCGGGCGAAGGCGAGGAGTTGGAAAGCCCGTACGTGACGGGAGAGATCGTGGACCTGGCGGCGTGGGCACGCGACGCGTTTGCGCTGGCGGCGCCAGCGAAGGTGCTGTGCAGGCAGGACTGCGCCGGGTTGTGCCCGGAGTGCGCCGCGGATCTGAACGAGGCCGGTCCCGAGCACTCGCACGAGCGCGCGCGAGACTCGCGCTGGGCGAAGCTGAGCGAGCTGAAGCTTGACTAGCCGGGAGGCGGGCGTGGGCGAAGCCGATGCGGGGGTGGTGCACGCGAATGGGTCGGGTGTGCGCACGAGCGTGGTCGTGGCGGTCGACTGCAACGGGGCCGATCTCGGGCCGGCGGAGGTCGCGGCCGGCGCGGCGATCGCGGCGGGGGAGGGTGCGCGGACGATCCTGTTCGGGCCCGCGGACGAGCTGAGAGCAGCGATCCGGGATGCGGATCGGGATGCGATCGAGGTGGTGGACGCGCCCGTGTCGATCGCCAAGAGTCCCGATCCCGCGAGCGCGGCGCGAGCCAATCCCGGGGCCTCGATCGTTCAGGCCGCGCGGGCGGTGGCCGAGGACAGGGCACAGGCGCTGGTGTGTGCGGGGGGCACGGGGGCGGCGCTGGCGGCGGGCCTGTTCAACATCAAGCGCGCTCGCGGGATTCACCGACCTGCGCTTGCGTTGGTGCTGCCGGTGCCCGCCCGGCCGGTGACGCTGCTTGATGTCGGTGCCAACGCGCAAGCGCGCAGTGAGCATCTGGAGCAGTTCGCGTTCATGGGTGTCGCCTTGGTGCAGACGCTGCTCGGCGTGGAGCGCCCGCGCGTAGGGCTGCTGTCCAACGGCGAGGAGGCCGAGCGTGGCAGTCCGCTCGTGGTCGAGACGCACGCGCGGTTGCGCGCGCGAGTGGATATGGGCACGAGCGGGTTTGAGTTGGTGGGCAACGTCGAGGGCGGCGATCTGGTCTCGGGCGTGGCTGACGTGATCGTGACGGACGGGCTGACGGGCAACATCGCGTTGAAGACGATGGAGGGCGTGTCGCAGACACTGCTACGGGCGATCCGTGACGCGGCGATGTCCTCCGCGAAGGCGAAGCTCGGCGGGCTGCTGCTGGCGCCCGCGCTGCGGGGGTTGCGCGAGGAGATCGACCCAGAAGGTCAGGGTGGCGCCTACCTGCTCGGATTGCGCCGGCTCGGAGTCGTTCCTCACGGCGGGTTCGCTAGGCGCGGGTTCGCGCAGGCGATCGTGCGCGCGCACCGTGGTGCGAGCGAGGATCTGAGCGGCCGCACGCACGCTGCGCTGGCGCGTGCGGGGGCGCTGCGACGGGCGCCTGTGTCCGCGTCGATCGCTAGCCTGCCCGCAGATGACGCGTGAGGAGGTGAGGGAGCTGATTAAGGGGCATCTGGCCGACGAGCTGGACGTCGAGCCGAGTGCGATCGACGAGGAAACGCGGTTTCGTGAGGACCTGGAGGCCGACTCATTGGACCTATACACGCTGGTGCAGGAGTTGGAGGACAGTTACGGTGTGCGCATGACCGACGAGCAGGCGGCCGCGATCACGACGGTCGGACAGGCGGTGGACTTCGTGTTGGCGCATGCCGTTGCGCCATGAAGCTCCTCAATCAG
Organism: uncultured Solirubrobacterales bacterium; assembly: GCA_963708315.1. Lineage (GTDB taxonomy): Bacteria > Actinomycetota > Thermoleophilia > Solirubrobacterales > Solirubrobacteraceae > Palsa-744. Next base: position 1,387,450 of record OY970204.1, read on the forward strand.
CTGCTCGATGGGCTGCCCGAGGAGCTGGAGCGCCACGATGAGCCCGCATGGCGGCGCTGGATCTGCGTCCTCGATCACTCGTGTGCCGAGCACACTTCGCTCACTGCGTCCTTGCCCAGCTTGCCCTGCGAACTCATCGGAGCGTGGTGGTGAACCTGCTCAATCAACTTTTGGAAGGGCTGCCCGAGGAGCTGGAGCGCCAAGTATTCACGCATGCGTCGTGGACCGAGCGTCGCGAGGACTCCTACTCCCGGTTGGCGTTTCTCGGCGACAGTGTGCTCGGGCTGGCGATCACTACGCATCTGTACCCGCGGTTGGAAGCGGAGCGGTTCGGGGCGGGGCGACTGACGAAGATCCGTGCGCAGGCGGTGTCAGGCCCGAGCTGTCGTGCTGTCGCCGAGCGACTGGGCGTGCCCGAGCGGCTGCGAGCCGCGGCGCCATCGAGTGCCGCGGGCGGGGCGGTGGCGTTGGTGGAGACCGAGCGCGTGCTCGCGTCGGTGATCGAGGCGGTGATCGGCGCGTGTTATCTGACCGCCGGCTACGAGCGCACCTCCGAGGCGGTGGTGGAGGCGTTTCAACCGGAGATCGAGCAGGCGCTGGAGCATCCGGTCGATTTCAAGTCCGCGCTGCAGGAGTTGCTGGCCCGCCGCGGGTCGGTCGTTGGGTACGAGGTCACCGGCGAGAGCGGACCGCCGCACGAGCGCACCTACGAGGTGGTGGCGCTCGTGGATGGCGAGAGGCTCGGTTCGGGGTCGGGAAAAAGCAAGAAGCACGCCGAGCAAGAGGCCGCTCGGGAGGCCGTGGACAGATTGCAGGAGCAGACATGAGGATGCGAGCATGCGACTGAAGTCGCTCACGTTGAAGGGGTTCAAGTCCTTCCCCGACCGCACACGTCTGGATTTCGGTCCGGGCGTCAGCGTGGTGGTCGGACCCAACGGCTCGGGCAAGTCCAACGTGACCGACGCGGTCCTGTGGGCGATGGGCGAGCAGTCCCCGCTTGCGGTCAGGGGCCAGTCGATGCAAGATGTGATCTTCGGTGGTGGGCGTGGCGTGCAGGCGCGCAGTGCGGCGGAGGTCGAGATCGTGCTCGATAACTCCGACGGCACGGTCGATCTGCCGTTGAGTGAGATCTCGATCGTACGCCGGCTCGATCGCAACGGCGAGGGTGGCTATCGGCTCAACGGCGCCCGCTGCCGGCTGACGGATGTGATCGAGGTGCTGTCGGACACGGGCCTTGGCAAGGAGCAGCATTCGGTCATCTCTCAGGGCCGGGTCGAGGCGATCGTGACGTCCAAGCCGCGCGATCGCCGGCTGCTGATCGAGGAGGCCGCGGGACTTGGTAAGCACCGTAAGCGCCGTCGCCGCGCGCAGCTGAAGCTCGATCGCACCCAGGAGAACCTCGATCGTGCGCTCGACGTCGAGCGCGAGGCGCGCACAAGGTTGCGCCCGCTCAAGCGCCAGGCCGAGGCGGCCGAGCTGCATGAGCGGTTGGAGCGCCAGCTGCTGGAAGCCCGCTGGACGCTGGCGTGCGAGGCGTTGCGTGCTTGCGGTGTTGACCTGCGCGAGGCCGAGACCCAGGTGCGTAACGCGCGCACGATCCGCGAGTCGGTCGAGTCGGAGTTGGGGGCGATCGTGGAGCGGCGCGGACGGGCGGAGACGGCGCTGGCGGAGCGCACCGAGCGTCACGACGCGCTGTCGCGGCGCGCGTATGAGATCCGCTCCGCGCGCGAGCGGTTGCAGCTGCGTGGCGAGCAGGCTGAGGCGACCGCGGTCACGCTGGCCGAGCGCGCGAGCCGCATCGAGATCGAGCTGGGCGCGCTGACGGCTCCGGTCGAGGGTTCTGAGGCTGATGCGAGCACGGGCGATGGCGCTGGAGACCATGAGGTCGCGAGCAAGCACCGGATCAGTGGGCTCGAGGAGGAGCTGGCGGAGTTGGAGCATGAGCGTGAGCGCGAGATCGAGCGCGAGGTGCAGGAGTTGCAAGCCGAGCGCGAGCACGCCGCCCAGCTCGTTGCCGAGCTGGGCGAGGCGGTCGAGGTCGCGCGTGGGGAGCGCATAGAGGCCGATGTCTTGGCCGAGCAGGCTCGCGCTGGACTGCGCAGCGCCGAGACTGCGGTGGAGTCGGCTCGTCGAGAGGCCGCGGCGGTCGGTGCCGAGTTGGCGGCGGCTAACCAGTTTCTGAGTAGCCATGCCCGTCACGGCGGCGCCGGCTCGGGTGGCGCACGCGCGCTGAGCGAGGCGCTGCAGGTGAGCGACGGTTATGAGTTGGCACTCACAGCCGCGCTGGGTGGGCGTCTGGACGCGGCGCTGGTGCGCGATCTAAACGGGGCCACCACGCTCCTGGACAGCGCCGGTCCTGATGGTGCGAGCGCGCTGTTGGCAGGCGACGCCGCGGACGTCCCAGCGGGCGACGCGCAGCAGGTAGTGCGGGGCGATTCATCGGGGGTCCGGGGCGCGCCGCCGAGCCCTGGTGCGGTCAGGCTGATCGAGTTGGTCAGTGGGTCCGGCCCGACTTTGGAGCTCGCGCGACGGTTGCTTGGCGACGCGTGGGTCGTAGAGAGCTTGCAAGATGTCACCGAGGGGTTTGCCGGGGTCGCGGTCACGAGGTCCGGGCGCGTGCTGTTCGCCGCGTGGGGGGAGGTGCGCCAGGTGAGCGAGGGGGGCGCTGAGCGGGTGCTGGCGCGGCGCAACGAGCGTGAGCGACTGATCGTCTCCAGCGAGGCGGCGGTGCAGGCCGAGCACGCCGCCCGCTCGGCTGCGCAGACAGCGCTGGAGCTCGTGCGGGGCTCAGGCGATGCCCGTACACAGGCCGAGGAGGCGTTGCGCGAGTCCGAACGCGCCCTTGCCGAGGCAACCGAGTCAGAGCGCCGCGCCGGGTGGCTGATCGAGCAGCGTCGTACGGTTCCTGAGCAGGGCCCCCTGGCGGTTCGCCGCGCACAGCTGCAGGGAGAGCTCGCCGCCGAGCGTAGGCAGGCCGAGCGGTTGGCTGCCGAACGCGCTCAGCGTGAGCAGCGCATTGCGCGCCTGCGGGCGAGGCGTGCTGCGGATGTGGCGCTGGAGCCTCGTGCTCGACGGATCGCTGCGACGCTTGCATCCGTAGGCGAGGGTGCCGATGCCCTGTTGGCGCAGGTGGAGGAGCAGCTCTCGCGCGATCAAGCCGCCGGCGAGCAGGTCGCGACCGAGTTGCGTGCGTGCGCTCATGAGGAGGCCGAGATTCAGACACGCCTGCGGGCGCTCGGAGAGGTGGTGACTACTGCTGAGGTTGCCGCTCAGAGGTTGCGCGACCAGGCCGGTGAGGCCGCTGAGGAGCTGAGCGCCATCGCCGAGCGTCTGGAGCGCCCGCTGCCCCCGACGGACGATGAGCAGGACGCCCAGCCGCCCCTTCCGCCGGAGGAGGCGAGCGCGCTGGAGGCCCGGGTGCAGCGGCTGACTCGCCGACGCGAGCAGCTCGGCCCGGTCAATCCGCTCGCGCAGGAGGAGTACGCCGAGGCGCTTGCTCACGTCGAGGAGCTCGAGACCAGGCGCTCGGATCTGGAGACGGCGCTGCGCGAGCTGAGGACGCTAATCAGGGACACCGATCGTCAGATCTCGGAGACGTTCGAGCAGACGTTCGCCGCCGCCGCGCGCAACTTCGAGGAGCTCGTCGGTGACGTGTTTCCCGGCGGCAGCGGACGGCTGCGCCTCGTGCGCGACGAGCACACGCCTCGCGCGGTCTTGGGTGGGCAGTCCGCCGTCGCGAGCGCCGCCTCTAACGGAGACCCTTCGGGGAGCGCCGACGCCGGAGAGGCCGCCGCCGACGCCGAGGCCGAGCACGAGGAGGAGCGTGCTCGCGGCGAGGGCGAGCAGGAGGACGCGATGGGCGTCGAGATCGAGATCACGCCGGCCGGCAAGTCCACCAAGCGCTTGTCGCTGCTCTCCGGCGGGGAGAAGTCGATGACCGCGCTCGCGTTCCTGTTCGCCGTGTTCCTCGCGCGTCCCTGTCCCTTCTACATCCTCGATGAGGTCGAGGCGGCGCTGGACGACCTTAACCTCGACCGCTTTCTGGCCCTGCTGCGCCGCTACTCCGACCGGGCTCAGTTCATCGTGATCACTCACCAAAAGCGCACGATGGAGGCTGCGGACTGGTTGTACGGGGTGTCGATGGGCGGGGACGGCGTCTCCAAGGTCCTCTCGCGGCGGCTACCCCCGGAGGCGGTGGCGCCTGAGGTAGCGGACGAGCACCGTGTCGGTCCGTCCGAGGCGCCCGTCGCCGAAGTCGCCTGACCCCTGCGAGGAGACGGTTCTGTGCCGCGCGACTGGAGCGAACTGTTCATAACCGATGCGCCTATCAGCGACGGGTCCTCGACGGCGTCCGGTCAACCTCGGCGAGGCTTGTTCCGGCGTCTGCGCGAAAACCTGTCGAAGACCCGCGAGGCGCTCGGCGGGGAGATCCAGGCGACGCTGTTTGGCACGCTCGACGCCGAGGCGTGGGAACGACTGGAGGAGGCGCTGATCCTCGCCGACGTCGGCGCGCAAACGACGGCCTCGATCGTGGGCACGCTCGAGGCCGAGGCCGACCTCGGCGAGCTCGCGGGCGGCGAGGCGCTGAGCGAGCGGCTGATCGGACTGCTCGCGCAGACCGCGCGCGTGGGAGACGCCCGCATCGACATTCGTCCCGAACCGACCGTGATCATGGCCGTCGGGGTGAACGGGACGGGCAAGACGACGACGATCGGCAAGCTCGCCTGGCACCTGCGCCACGAGCTGGGCCGCACCGTGCTGCTCGGGGCGGCCGATACGTTCCGGGCGGCCGCGAGCGAGCAGCTGGAAGGCTGGGCGCAGCGGGCCGGGTGTGAGATCGTGACCGGCCCGGAGGGCTCGGATCCAGGAGCCGTCGCGTTCGAGACGATTGCCACAGCGCGCGCCCAGGGCGCGGACGTTGTGATCATCGACACCGCCGGGCGGTTGCATACCCAGGACGACCTGATGGCTGAGCTCGGCAAGATCCGCCGGGTGATCGCGCGTCAGCTCGACGGCGCTCCGCACGAGACGCTGCTCACGATCGACGCCACCACCGGTCAGAACGGGTTGCGTCAGGCCCGGATGTTCGCCGCCGCGGCCGACGTCACCGGGGTCGTGCTGAGCAAGCTCGACGGAACCGCCCGCGGCGGGATCGCGCTTGCGATCGCGGCGGAGCTGCAGCTGCCGGTGAAGCTGATCGGGATCGGCGAGACGGTGGAGGACCTGCGCCCGTTCGACCCCGAGGAGTTCGCGCGCGCGCTGCTCGTAGAGCAGTGATCCACACGGCCATCACCGCCGCCTGGCGAGCCTCGACTCCATGCGCACCGGGCTGTGAGGGGTAACCTGGGAGACATGTCTGTATGGATCGTATGGCTCGTCGCGGCATGTCTGCTCGGCATCGGAGAGATGCACCAGGGCGGGTTCTATCTTGCCCCGTTCGCGATCGGAGCGGGGCTCGCCGCGGTCGTCGGTCTGCTGGGTGTAGGGGCGCTGCTCAGCACGATCGTGTTCGTGGCCGCCTCAGGCATCGTGTTCGCCACGCTGCGACCGGTCGCGCGCAGGCATCGCCGTCTGCCGCCCGCGATCCGTACGGGCGCCGCGGCCCTCGTCGGCAAGCCCGCGGTCGTGATCGAGCGGATCGCCAACGGCGAGGGGGTCGGGTGTGTGAAGATCGACGGTGAGGTGTGGACCGCGCGCAGCTATGACGAAGATGAGGTCATCGACGCGGGCGAGCGGGTTGAGGTCGTCGAAATACGCGGCGCTACTGCGCTGGTGATGCATTGAGCCCCAAGACAACCCACAAGGGAGCTGACCCATGGCCGCACTGATTGTCCTCGCCGTCGTCGTGCTGTTCGCGCTGGTGGTCGCGGCGCGCACGATCCGGGTGATTCCCCAGGCGAGGGCCGGGGTCGTGGAGCGGCTCGGCCGCTACAGCCGTACGCTGGAGCCGGGTCTGACGATCGTCACGCCCTTCATCGACCGGGTCAAGCCGCTCGTGGACCTGCGCGAGCAGGTCGTCAACTTCTCACCGCAGCCGGTGATCACCGAGGACAACGTCGTCGTGGCGATCGAAACGGTCCTCTACTTCACGATCACCGACCCCAGATCGGCGACGTATGAAATCGCGGACCCGCTGCAGGCGATCGAGCAGCTCACCGTCACGACTCTGCGCAACGTGATCGGCGGGCTGACACTCGAGCAGACCCTGACCGCCCGCGAGAACGTCAACGCCGAGCTGCGCACCGTCCTGGACGAGGCGACCGGCAAGTGGGGGATCCGGATCAACCGCGTGGAGATCAAGTCGGTCGAACCGCCGACGGACATCAAGACCGCGATGGAGAAGCAGATGCGGGCCGAGCGCGACCGTCGCGCAGCGATCCTGACCGCGGAAGGCGAGAAGCAGTCTCAGATCCTGACCGCCGAGGGCGCCAAGCAGGCGGCGGTGCTCACCGCCGAAGGCGCTCAGCAGGCCGCGGTGCTCGACGCCGAGGGCGAGCGCCAAGCCGCGATCCTGCGCGCCGAGGGCGAAGCCAAGGCGATCGACACGGTGTTCAGCGCGATCCACGCGGGCAAACCGAACCGCGAGCTGCTGAGCTACGAATACCTGCAGATGCTCCCTCAGTTGGCCGAAGGTGACGCGAACAAGGTGTTCGTCGTCCCGAGCGAGTTTGCCGAGGCGTTCGGTGGCATCGGTGAGGCGCTCTCGCGACGCACGCCCGGACATGAGCCTGAGCCGCCGCGCCCGCAATCCGCACTCGATGACGCCCCCAAGCGGCCGCCGGCGTCGCCAGACCCTTCCGCGGGCAGCAAGGACTGAGGGCCCACGCCCCAATATCTGCACCACCTATCGTGACGTGAACCCCGAAACGTTTCTGAGCTGAAGTGCGGCTGCCGGAGCGGCGGCTGCGAGAATCATTAGCGACCTATGTTCGACGCCCTCGCCGAGAAGCTGCAGGCCACGCTTGCCGATGTGCGTCGCCACGGCACATTGACCGAGCAGGACATCGACGCGGCGATGCGCGAGATCCGCCTGGCCCTGCTGGAGGCGGACGTCAACTTCAAGGTCGTGCGCCAGTTCACCGCGCAGGTCAAGGAGCGCTGTCTCGGCGCCGGTGTGATCGGCGGGCTGAACCCCGCCCAGCAGGTCGTCAAGATCGTCGCCGAGGAGCTCGCCAGTTTGATGGGTGGCCCGCCCGCCCCCGGCGACTCGGTCGGGCTCGAATTCGCCCCTCACCCCCCGACCGTGATCCTGATGGCCGGACTGCAGGGTTCCGGCAAGACGACCGCGACCGCGAAGCTCGCGTTGCACCTGCGCTCCGAGCGCGGCGCGTCGGTCGCGGTGGCGGCATGCGACACCTACCGCCCGGCGGCGGTAGAGCAACTCGTGAAGGTTGGCGCTCAGGCGGGGGCGGAGGTATACGAGCAGGGGACCGAGCGCGACCCGGTCGAGATCGCCACCTGGGCCCTGGAGCGTGCCACCCGGGAGGGTAAGGACGTGCTGATCGTCGACACCAGTGGTCGTCTGCACATAGACGAGCAACTGATGGCCGAGCTAGTGCGGATCCGGGCAGCGGTCAAACCGACCGACGTGTTGTTGGTGCTCGACGCGATGACCGGCCAGGATGCGGCAGCCGTGGCCGAGAGCTTCGCGCAGGAGGTCCAGTTCGACGGCGTGATCATGAGCAAGCTCGACGGCGACGCGCGCGGTGGCGCCGCCCTGTCGGTGAAGGCGCTCACCGGCAAGCCGATCATGTTCGCCTCCACAGGCGAGAAGCTCGACCAGTTCGAGCGATTCCATCCCGACCGCATGGCTCAGCGGATCCTCGGGATGGGCGATGTGATGAGCTTGATCGAGCATGCCGAGCGCCAGTTCGACGAGGACGAGGCGCTTCAGCTGCAACGTAAGCTCACACGCGACGAATTCGGTCTAGATGATTTCCTCTCGCAGCTGAAGACGGTCCGGCGGATGGGGCCGTTGACGAACCTGCTCGGAATGATCCCCGGCCTCGCCGGCCATCAGCTACAGAACATGAAGGTCGATGAGCGCGAGCTCGATCGGGTGCAGGCGATCATCCTCTCGATGACCCCCTCAGAGCGCTCCAAACCCGAGCTGATAAAGGGCTCGCGCAGGCTGCGCATCGCCCGCGGATCGGGTACAAGCGTGCAGCAGGTCAACCAGCTCGTCAAGCAGTTCGGCCAGACCCGCAAGATGATGAAGCAGGTGGGCCGTGGCAAGATGCCCGACATTGGCGCCCTCATGCGCCAAGCTCGTTAGCTAAGCTCTGCGTTCGTAAACGGCAGGGCATATCGAGAGGAACAAGTTGTCGGTACGGCTCAGGCTCACACGGGTGGGCGGCAAGAAGGATCCGATCTGGCGTGTGGTCGTGGCCGACCAGCGCTCACCGCGCGACGGTCGCGTGATCGAGACGATCGGCCAGTACAACGCGCAGACGAACCCCTCGACGATCGCGATCGACGAGGAGCGCGCCCGCAGCTGGCTGGCTCGCGGGGCGCAACCGTCGAGCACGGTGCGTAAGTTGCTGCGCATTCAAGGCATCACCACATCTCAGGCCGACTGACGCTGCTGCGAGCCGGGGCACGGACGGTGGCTAGGCAAGAGAACGACTCCGACTCCGGCGAGACTCCGCGCCAGCTGCTCGAGTATTTGGCAGAAGGCTTGGTCGACGAGCCCGAGGAGGTCTCGGTCGAGCGGTTCGAGGAGGACGACGGCACGATCGTGCTGGAGCTGTGCGTAGCCGAGGGCGACTACGGCAAGGTGATCGGGCGCGGCGGGCGCACCGCACACGCGCTGCGCACGGTCGTAAAAGCCGCCGCGACCGGCGCGGGACGCCGGGTACTCATCGACATCGTCGATTGAGGCGCTCCGAGCGCGCTGTCAGAGAGGGAACCCGCACGGCGGTGGACTCCAGCGGTTCTGCTCCCGAGAACAGCTTGCCTGCGGGCAGGGTTGGCCGCGCCCATGGTCTCGACGGAAGCTTCTACGTCACGGGCGCCCGTCCACGCCTGCTCGCGCTCGGCATGGAGGTGACGATCGCCGGTAAGACCGTTGCGATTGTGCGTCGCGCCGGAACCGACCGGCATCCGATCGTACGAGTGCATGGCGTCGAGGATCGTTCCGGCGCGCAAGCGCTGCGCGGACAGACGCTGACCGTGACAGTGGCGGACGCACCCCCGCTCGCCGAAGGCGAATGGTGGGCGCACGAGCTGGAGGGCTGTGTCGTGCTCGACGGGGAGCGGCACATCGGTACGGTCATACGGATGATCGAGCTGCCCTCGTGTGAGGCGCTGGAGGTCTCCAGGGAGACAGGCGGCTCTCTGCTGGTACCGATGGTCAGAGACGCGATTCGCAGTATCGACGTCGCCGCGGCACGCATCGACGTGAACATGAGCTTCGTCGAGGAGTAGCGACGGTGGAGATCGACGTGTTCACGCTGTTCCCAGAGTGGTTTGAGTGGCTGACCGAACAGCGCCACGTGCGCAACGCGCTCGCGGCGGGTTCGCGCATCGAGTGCGTGAACTTCCGTGAGCACACGCCGCTCAGCGCCGGGCAGGTGGACGACACGCCATTCGGTGGAGGCGCCGGGATGGTGTTGCGCGTGGACGTGCTCGACAGCGCGCTGCGGGCTCGCTACGGGATCGATCCGGCGCGGCTGCGCGAGGATCGGCGGGTGATCGCGCTGACGCCGGGCGGGCGGTTGCTCGACGACGAGCTCGCGAGTGAGCTGGCGGCCGAGCCGGCGTTGACGCTGCTGTGTGGCCGCTACGAGGGCTTTGACGAGCGTATCCTCGAACACTTCGCGACCGAGCAGGTCTCGATCGGGCGCTACGTCCTCGCCGGGGGCGAGCTTGCGGCGATGGTCGTGTGCGACACCGTGCTGCGCAAGCTGCCCGGCGCGCTCGGGCACGAGCAGTCGGCGATCGAGGAGTCCTTCAGCCCGGCCCTGGAAGGACGTCCCGAGTATCCACACTACACCCGCCCGGCGGAGTATCGCGGATGGCGAGTGCCCGAAGTGCTGCTGTCCGGCCATCACGAGCGCATCGCTGAGTGGCGACGCCAGCGCAGTCGCGAACGCGACGACGATTCCGAGGCACCCAGGAGCGTTGAGGAGCCCCCCGGCGGATGAGTCGTGGAGGGCCTAAGGCCGGCGAGCGGGAGCGCGAGGACCGACCGTCCGCTACCATTCCTGACCGCGCCGACCGTCGTGCCCTTCTCGGGGTTTGCGAAAGCGGTTGTTCAGGCGCGATGCTTCGCACCCCTTTACGTTATGAGCAGCGTTATCGAAACCATCGAGCGCGCGCAGTTGCGCCGCGTCCCTGCCTTCGCGCCGGGCGACCGTGTCAAGGTCCACTTCCAGGTGATCGAGGGCACCCGCCGGCGCGTTCAGGTGTTCGAGGGCGTCGTGATCAAGCGCCAAGGACACGGCGCCCGCGAGACTTTCACCGTGCGCAAGCAGTCGTTCGGCGTCGGTGTCGAGCGCATGTTCCCGGTGCACTCTCCAAAGATCGAGCGCATCGAGTTGGCGGCACGCGGGGATGTACGGCGGGCGAAGCTCTACTACCTGCGTGACCGTGTAGGCAAGCGTGCGCGCGTGCGCGAGCGTCGCTACACCGGGCCCGAACAGGCGGTCGAGCCCGGCCTGCTGCATGAGGAGCCAGTCGGAGCGACCGACGCCGAGGGTATGACCGCGGAGGAGACGCTTGCCGAGGGTGTGCAGGCGGTGCAGGACGCAGCCGAGGTTGAGAGCGCCGGCACGGACGTCGTCGCTCAGACAGAGGGCGAGACGCCCGCCGGCGCAGAGGCAGAGCAGCGGGATGACGAGCCGGCGCAGGACGGGACGGTCGAGCCCGGGGGGGCTGAGACGGAGGCGACTACGTCCGCGAAGGTCGAGCCCGAGACGCTCGCCGCCGATTCCCCATCCCCCGACGCCGGCGACACCCAGGGGGGCGAGGTCGCCGGCGACACGCCGGCGTGAGTCCGGGCGCAAAGCTCGGCGTAAAAGGCTTGCGCCGGCTGTGACTCCTAAACGCAACAAATCGACTGCCAGCTCGCTCATCGAGTTGGTCGTGATCGTGCTCGTCGCGCTCGGCCTGGCACTGGCTATCCAGGCGTGGATCGTCAAGCCCTACCGTATCCCAAGCGGCTCGATGGAACCGACGCTCGCGGTCGGTCAGCGGGTGCTCGTTGATCGCATCGGCACGCACTTCAGCAAACCGCACGTCGGGCAGATCACCGTCTTTCACCCGCCCGAAGGCGCCCAGCAACAGGAGTGCGGACCGATCCCGCATACCGTCAAACTGGGTGGCGCGGCCTGTGCCGAACCGGTGCCGAAAGAGGACACGGGCGTCAACTTCATCAAGCGCATCGTCGCCGGTCCGGGCGACGTGATCTCGATCCACGAAGGCCACGTCACCCGCAACGGCCAGCCCGAGAAGGACGCCTACATTCGCCAGTGCGAAGGCAGCGCCGAGTGCAGCTTCCCTGTCCCGATCAGGATTCCGGCCGGACACTGGTTCATGATGGGGGACAACCGTGGCGAATCCGACGACAGCAGATTCTGGGGGCCGGTCCCTACTTCGTGGATCATCGGAGAAGCATTCGCCACCTACTGGCCCCCCGACCGCATCGGGTTCTTCTAGCCCCACCATTCTCGCCGACGCCGGCGCGGCGGCGAAGAAGTCTGCGCCAAAGTCCGGGAAGGGGAAAAGTGGCGGTTCCGCTCGCGCCCGCCGCCGCCGCGCCCGGGCTCGCACCAGCGGACGGCGTCTGTTCGCGTTCGATCGCCGCCTCGACGTGCCACTGGTCGCGGGTGCCGATGAGGCCGGCCGGGGGTGTCTCGCCGGGCCGCTCGTAGCTGCGGGGGTTCTGTTCGACTACGACGCGCTCACCACGCGCGAGCTGCGCTCGTTGAGTGCGCTCAACGACTCTAAGCAACACTCCCCACAGGCACGCGAGGAGCTCTACCCGCTGGTATTGCGCTGTGCGGCACGTGTCGCCGTCGTCTCGCGTTGTGTCGGCGGCATCGACGAGCGTGGACTGCACGTCACGAATCTCGCGGCGTTGCGCGACGCGCTGCGCAATGTCACCGCCGATGTCCCGGGTGAGGTCATGTGTCTCGTGGATGGATTCTCCGTACCCGAGTTTGAGCGTCCTCAGCGCGCGATCGTCGACGGCGACGCCACGAGTGCCGCGATCGCCGCCGCCTCGATCATCGCCAAGGTCACCCGTGACCGCTACATGCACCATGCCGACACCGAACACCCGGGCTGGGGTTTTGCCGAGCACGTCGGCTACTCGACTCCGGTCCACCGTGAGGCGATTGCCCGCCAGGGCGTCTCGCCATTGCACCGGATGTCGTTTCAGTCGTTGGCTTATCAGCAGCTGGCGCTCTGAGACGGACGCGCTGAGTTCGCGGCACGGCGTGAGGCGGAACGGGAGACACTACGCGGGAACAAGGTCCACGGAAACATCGTCAGTCGCCGGTTCGACCTGGTAGACCGTCGGGAAGCGATCTGCGAGCCCGGTCGCGTGCAGCGCCTCGCTCACGATTCGCGCAGCTTTCTCCGCTGCGGTCGCGGGGTCGGGCTCGTCATCGGCGAGAATAAGCACTATCGCCGTCTCCTCCCAGGTTGTGACCGGGCCGAGATCTGGATATTCACGGTCAAGGTACCGAGTCAACGGCAGCCATTTGGATTCGTCGCTAAACGGCACGTCTGCGACAGAGGTCCAGGTTCGGTATTCCACGATCATCTTTTATACCCCTTTTGCTTCATGCATGAGAGGAAGTTCACCCACGATCGGGAAGATGACGGGGTGCCCGCCATCTTGCATGGATCCTGGGTCTTGTCGGGTGGAAAAAACAGCCAGTACTCCTTGCGCTTCTCCACGCGCCACCCCTGATCTTCCGCGCGACGCCGGATCTTCTTGAAGTCGCCTCGGGCGCTCACCTGCCACGCGCCCCATGTCGGCGCCCGGTCCTCACCACGCCCCCTCCACATGGTCCAACCGCAGCAGCCGGTCTTTGCTGTCGATCATCACTCCGATTGCGTCGAAGCGGATCGTGTGGGCGGTGGGGCGGATGTGCTTCTCGTCCGTCAGCCACGCGGTGGCGAGTTTGCGCAGGCGGATGCGCTGGCGGGGACGCAGCCAGTACAGCGGCTGTTGGTCGGGCCGTGGCCCGCCCGGGCGGGCGTCCACGCGCCGAGTCTTGACCTCGACAAAAACCAGTGTTCTGCCATCGAACGCGACCAGGTCGATCTCGCCATAACGAGTGCGCTCGTTGCGCCCCAGTGGGGAGAATCCCAAGCGGTGCAGGTGTTCGGCGGCGAACTTCTCACCGTGACGGCCGAGGGTGTGGCGCGGGTCGGTGAGCTTCGCTTCCCCACGGCTGGCGTCTGAACTGGGTTTGGACCTGTCTGTCGTGCGCATGTCGAGCACGCTAGATCGACGGGTGTGACCGCGGACGCGCATATGTGACGATCCACGCTCAAGACCGTCACAAGTCTGTGACGCCGGTCTCGTGCGGACGTGAATGGGCGCGCTCGCGTAGCCTCTCCCTCGCATGGACGACGCGCTCGACAATCCCTCCGCCGATACACGGGCTCCCGTGTCTGAGCTCGCGGGAGCCTCGACGGTCTCGGCGGACGTGAGCGGCGCTCCCGTCGCGGATGCTCAGCCGGCGGCAGACGCTCCCGCCGGCGGTCCGGGGTCGATCGACGGTGTGAGTGGGTTCATGGGGATGCGCTGGGACGATCCGCAGACCGTCCGTCTGGAGATCCGCCCTGAATTGATCAACGCGGGCGGGCTGCTCTCGGGTGTGGTCACGTACGCGCTGGTCGACTACTGCATGGGCTCGACGCTGTGGGCGCAGACGACGCCCGAGGAGCGGATCGCGACGATCGGCATCTCGATCAACTACGTCCAGACTGCCACGGAGGGGGAGATCGTTTGCTCGACCACCCTCGACCGGCGCAACCGCACGACCGCGGTGATGCACAGCGAGGTACGCCACGAGGACGGCCGTCTGCTCGTCACGGCGATCGGCAGCTACACGATCTTTCCGCGCCGCCGCGCCGCGCCGCGACCGGACTGAACCCGATGGCGCGCGATGAGCGCGAACCGGCCGTGAGCGAAGCCGGGAGGAGCGCGCCTGTGGGGCGAAGAACCCCGGTCGCTCTGACGATCGCCGGCTCGGATTCCGGCGGTGGCGCTGGCATCCAGGCCGACCTGAAGGCGTTCGCGCGCTGCGGTGTGCACGGGTGCAGTGCGATCACCGCGATCACCGCCCAAAACACGGTGGGCGTGCAGGCGATCCATCTGGTGCCGCCGGAGATCGTGCTCGCACAGGTGCGGGCGCTCGTCAGCGATATCGGCGTGGATGCCGTCAAGGTGGGGATGCTCGGCACCGTGGGGGTCACGCTGGCGGTGGCGCGGGCGCTGGACGAGCTGCCGGTGGGCACGCCGGTGGTCGTCGACCCGGTGATGGTCGCCGAGTCGGGCGCGCGTCTGCTCGACGCAGACGCGCAGGATGCGCTCATCGCCGAGATCGTGCCGCGCGCGAGCGTGCTCACACCCAACCTGCCTGAGGCACGGGTGCTTGTGGGGCTCCCGGTGCCAGAGGGAGACGTCCTCGTCGCAAGAGCCGAGGAGGACGAGGCGCGAGAGCTGGCTCGGGCGGTGCTCGCATTGGGGTCGGGCGCGGTCGTGCTGACCGGAGGGCATCGCGCGAGCGCCGTCGATCTGCTGCTCGAACGACCGTCGAACGACCCGCGCGGCGAAGCGTCGATCGTCGAGATTCCCGGGAAGCGTCACCGTGACGGCGCCGCGCACGGCTCCGGGTGCACACACTCTGCCGTGCTCGCGGCGCGGCTCGCATTGGGGGATACAACGCTGCAGGCGGCTCGGATCGCGCGCAGGCTGGCGGGGGAGGCGGTCGCGCACGGGCTGCGCGACGTGGGCAGCGGTGCAGGTCCGGTCGATGTGCTCGGGCTCGAACGGATGCGTGAGAGCTGATAACCAAGCCTCGTCGCCGTGCCATAATCGGATGACGATGAAGCTCCTGCGCATGAAGCCCGGTCATGGCGAGATCGTGCTCGCGGAGGGGGACGTGGAGGTCGCCGAGGAGGAGCAGGCGCTGATTGAGGCGTTCCGGCGCGAGCTGGACGCGGGGATGTGGGCGGCCGTGCCGACCGAGACGACCGACGGGCGACGCGAGGCGGAGCTGGTGAAGAGCTTCGCCGAGGTGCCGCGCGACGCCGAGCGCGTGATCTTCTTCCCCCGCGCGGCCGGCGGGTCGCGCTAGCGCGGGTCCTGCGGTGCTGCTCGGGCTGACGACGGCGGTGCTCGTGTTGGGCGCGCTCGTGTGGGAGCTCAGCAGGCCGAGGGTGACGGCGGGTGTTGGGCGGTTGCGTGAACGCCATGCTTTGTTCGTTCGCGACTTCATCCGGGCGCACCGCGGGGCGCGCGAGTTGGACTATGACCCGGGCCGTGAGCGCCGCGCCGAGCAGCGGGCGCGCCAGCTGCTGCGCTCGTGCGTGGACGAGCGAGAGTGGGCGATGTATCGCGATCTGGGGTTTCTGCGCGTATTCGGGCGCTCCGGCGAGCGTTACGCGTACCTGATCTACCCGCATAAGCCGATCGTCTCCTACGTTCCGCGGACGGGAACGCTACTGAGCGAGTACTGCGTCGCGTTTCCCGACCACTCCCGTCCCTATGGAAGCACGCGACTGCCCGACTCCGACGACGTACTCGCGAAGTGGATGGCGCTGAGAGCGGATGAGCGCAGGCTGATCGCCGACGCGAACATGCATCTGCCGGGGCGCCAGGTCGATCCGGAGCGCGTCCGGCGCGACCTGCAGAGACTCGTGCGCTGGGAGCGCGAACACGACGAGTCGATCGCACGCGGGCGCGACGGCGGCGCCGTGAACGATGAGGCGCGCCAGATCACGGCGGGCGGTGCCGGGCAGGACCGGCTCGACGCCGGTAATGTGCGCGCCGCGTGAGCACCACTGCCTTCGACGTCAAGCACCGCAGCCGCGCCCTGACCGAGGGGCCCGAGCGCGCGGCCGCACGCGCCTACCTGCACGGCATCGGCTACAGCGCCGAGGACCTCGCGAAGCCGATCGTCGGGGTGGCGCACTCCTGGATAGAGACGATGCCGTGCAACTTCAACAATCGCGTGCTCGCGGCGAAGGTCAAGGAGGGCATCCGTGCTGCCGGGGGCACGCCGATGGAGTTGAACACGATCGCGATCTCCGACGGGATCACGATGGGCACCGCGGGGATGCGCGCGTCGCTCGTCTCCCGCGAGCTGATCGCCGACTCGATCGAGCTGGTCGCTAGCGCGCACCATTTCGACGCGCTGGTCACGATCTCTGGCTGCGACAAGACGATCCCGGGGACCGTGATGGCACTCGCACGCCTGGACATCCCGGGACTGATGCTTTACGGCGGCTCGATCAGGCCCGGCCACTACAAAGGGCAGGACGTCACGATCCAGCAGGTGTTCGAGGCCGTCGGCGAGTACGCCGCAGGCAAGATCACCGAGCAGGAACTACACGCCTTGGAGGAGGTCGCCTCGCCGGGAGCGGGGGCGTGTGGGGGCCAGTTCACGGCGAACACGATGGCGATGGCGTTCGAGGCGCTGGGAATCTCGCCCGCGGGAACGGCGATGGTGCCCGCGGAGGACGGGAGCAAGCTTGCGGTGGCGCGCGAGTGTGGGGAACTGGTGATGGAGGTGCTGCGCGCCGGGCGCCGGCCCAGTGAGGTGATGAGCAAGGACGCGCTGGAAAACGCGATCGCAGCGGTCGCCACGAGCGGGGGATCGACCAACGGCGTGCTGCACCTGCTGGCGGTTGCGCGCGAACTCGGCGTGGGACTCGCGATCGACGAGTTCGACGCCATATCCGAGAGGACGCCGCTGCTGTGCGACCTGCAGCCGGGCGGTCAGTATGTGGCGACGGACCTATACGAGGCGGGCGGGGTGCCGCTCGTGCTTAAGCGACTGCTGGACGCCGGGGTGCTGCACGGCGACGCGATCACCGTGACGGGCAGGACGATCGGCGAGCACGCCTCGGATGCGATGGAGGCGGCGGGGCAGAAAGTCGTCAGGCCGTTGAGCGATCCGCTGAAGTCGACGGGCGGGTTCGCGATCCTACGCGGGAACGTGGCGCCGGACGGTTGCGTGGTCAAGCTCGCTGGGCACGAGCGGCGCAAACATACTGGACCGGCGCGGGTGTTCGACGGCGAGGAGGCCGCGATGGCGGCCGTGCTCGCCAAAGAGATCCAGGCGGGCGACGTGGTCGTGATCCGGGGCGAGGGCCCGGCGGGAGGGCCCGGCATGCGCGAGATGCTCGCGGTCACGGCGGCGATCGTCGGCGAGGGACTAGGAGAGACCGTCGCCTTGATCACCGACGGGCGGTTTTCTGGCGCCACGCACGGGTTCATGGCAGCTCACATCGCCCCGGAGGCCATCCGGGGCGGTCCAATCGGCGCGCTGCGCGACGGGGATGAGATCACGATCGACGTCGACGAGCGCCATATCGACGTCGCCCTGTCCGACGAGGAGATCGCGCGGCGAGTCACCGCCTACGAGCAGCCCACACGCGCCGACGAGCATATCGACGTCGCGATCCAGAAGTACGCAAAGCTTGTCGGCAGCGCCGCCGAGGGCGCGATCGCGCGCTGAGCGCGAACCGCTGATTGCGCAAGCGGGCTATGGATGGGTGAGCCGTAGCCAGTCCCTTCGTCGGTTTGCCGCCGGCGCCGCTCACCGCACCCGTCGGCATATCGGGGGCGCCGTTTTCACCGTTCCAGAGCCAAGTGCAAAGCCCCCGCCC
This sequence comes from uncultured Solirubrobacterales bacterium, assembly GCA_963708315.1. GTDB lineage: Bacteria > Actinomycetota > Thermoleophilia > Solirubrobacterales > Solirubrobacteraceae > Palsa-744. Next base: position 1,405,306 of record OY970204.1, read on the forward strand.
CTGTGTCGTAGAGACTCTTTTGCGGTTCGCTCTTGACAAGCCCCTCGGTTGACGCTATGTTCATACGTGTTCATGGTGTTCCACAGTGGAACGCCGGGCGTCGATAGATCGGGTTTGGGTCGGTCGTCTGGATCGATTTCAAGCGCTTGAGCAGTAAAGACCTTGGGAGAGGGCTTTCCGGTCGCAGATGAGGGGTTGCTTTCGCGTGTTTTCTTCGGGGACAGATGTGACGGGGGTCGCTGTGCGTCAGAGCACGGCCGTAGGTAGATGCGTCAGCAACGCTGACGCATCTCTCTCTCTCTCTCTCTCTCTTGTCCCAGTAGCACCCCTGATCTAGCCGGCAAAAATGGCTGGTTCTCAGGCCCTCGCGTGGGGAGGGGCGCGTGATGGCTACGCGTGCCGCCACGAAGGTCCCTTCGCGTCGTCGTGGCGCCTCACCGCGCGTGCAGGTATCCGAGATGCAGCGCGCGCGGCTCCTGTCCGCCGCTGTCGTCACGGTCGAGGAGCTGGGCTGGTCCGGCGCGTCGGTCGCGCATATCACCGCGCGCGCACGCGTGTCGCGACGCACTTTTTATGACCTGTTCGAGAACCGTGAAGACTGCCTGCTTGCGGTGCTGGACGAGGTCGTCGAGCGCGTCGAGCGTGAGCTCGCGGACGCACACCTGTCCGAGCTGGCGTGGCGCGAGCGCGTCCGTGCGGGCCTGTGGACGATTCTCTGTTTCCTCGATCGCGAGCCCGTGCTCGCGCGCGTGTGTGTCGCGCAGGGGTTGCAGGGCGGACCGCGGGTGCTCGCGCGGCGCGAGCAGATCCTCGCGCGTCTAGCCGGCGCGCTGGACGAGGGCCGTAATGGTGAAAACGAGCGCGGGTGTCCGCCGCTGACCGCCGAGGGACTCGTCGGCGCGGTGTTCTCGATCGTCTACGCGCGCTTGACTCGCCCCGAGCGCAGGTCGCTGGTAGATCTGATGGGCGAACTGATGGGGATGCTCGTTTTGCCCTATGCAGGGCCTGCGGTCGCCCGGCGCGAACAGGATCGCCCCATGCCGCCTCTCCCCACGGCGGCTACCGGTACGCGCGGCGTCGTTAGCGTCGGGATCGAGCAGGACCCGCTGCGCGAGGTACCCATGCGCCTCACGTATCGCACCGCGCGGGTGCTCGAGACGATCGCCGAGCGTCCCGGCGTCAGCAATCGCGTCGTCGGCGAGCTTGCCGGGGTCCCCGACCAGGGCCAAATCTCAAAGTTGCTCGCGCGCCTGGAGCGCCTCGGGCTCGCCGCCAACACCGGCGACGGGCACAGCAAGGGCGAGTCCAACGCCTGGAGCCTCACCACGCTCGGCGAGCGCGTCACCGCGCATCTCGCCGCCGACGGTCACCGGAGCGCGGCATGACACCGGGCGTCCTCACCGGCCCAGATTGTGGCCTTCTACCTTTTGCGGCGCGGGGGAAGGGGGAGGTGGCGGTACAGGACGATCGTGGCGCCGGTCGCGTAGACGAGCGCGATCGCCCACAGGGGCCCGCCCAGGACGAGGATACCCGCCGCGATGCCGCCGACCAGCATCGCGAAAGCGAAGTCGTAGCGATCGAAGTCGTTCATGACACCAGCCTAGCAATGAAGACAAAGAACATCAAGAGACCGCCTGCCGTTCCGAAGCAAAAGCCGACGCCCAGGCCGCGATTGATCAGGTCGGCGCGAACATGGGCGGGAGTGGTGTCCAGCGCAAACAGGGCTGCGGGCAGCCCCGCGCAGAACGCCGTAAAGCCGCCCAGGAGTGTTGCCCAGGCGAGCAGGCCGTTGACGACGGTAGTCGCGAACGAGGGGTCGGTCTCGCAGAGGACGCGAATGACGGCGATGGCAGACACGCCAACCACCGTACGCGGCGCCTGGGACGAAACCCTCGCAGGAGCGCTCGATCGCCCGTGTTCATGGGACATCCGACCGAAAACTTGGCGCGATTGCGCCCTGATTCCCATTTCTGGGATCTTGCCGCGCCCTCTCGGCGCGTTGTCACACCACAACAACCGGGGGGCCTTGCTTGTCCCCTCCGATTTCCACATGGAGGAGAGATAACCGATGTTCTCAGCACTACGTAGACGGTTGCGTTTCAGTCCGGCGACGGTGATCGCGGGGTTGGCGTTGGTGTTCGCGATGACCGGCGGCGCCTATGCCGCAAAGAAGTATCTGATCACCTCGACGAAGCAGATCAGTCCGAGTGTACTGAAGTCGTTGCAGGGTAAGGCCGGTGCGGCAGGGGTTCAGGGTCCTGCGGGGGCGGCCGGGGCGCAGGGTCCGGCTGGTCCAGGCGGTCCGGCGGGTTCCGCCGGCGGGAAAGGCGAAACGGGACCGGCCGGTAAAGATGGTACGGCGGGAGGTAAAGGAGCGACGGGAGCGACTGGCCCCCAAGGCGTGACCGGTGCTGCGGGCTCGCCTTGGACTGCCGGTGGTACCCTGCCGCCGGAAGCGACTGAGACGGGTACGTGGTGGTTTCAGGGTGCCGCCAATGCCGGTATCACGGCTGCCCCGATCAGCTTTCCGATTCCTCTCAGCAAGGCGGACGCTGAAGGTATGGTGATCCGGTTTTGGCAAGAAGGTGTCTCGGAACCCTCGGAATGCACTGGCAACGTCAGTGAACCCGCGGCGGAACCAGGCACCCTCTGCATCTATGTCGCCCACACGGAATTCAACACTCTCAGCGGCGGTGCTCACCCACAGGTTAGTTTCCCCAATGGGGAAGAACGAGGATCGGCAGCGGAAGAAGAAGTAGGCACGGGCACGAGCGGCATCTTCCTCTACCTTCGCGAACTCACCGCTAAAAGCTTCCAAGGTGGCAGCTTTGCGGTCACGGCTCCCTGACCTGGTCTCCTGCGCGGACTGAGATAAGACGATGAACAGGGTTAGAACATCAGTAGCGCAGCGGGCTCGGACGGCTTCCAAAGCCGCCCGGGTCCCGCTCGGCCTGCTCCTCGTCCCGGCGGTAACGGCGCTGCTGCTGCTCGCTCTTGCCTCGATCGCTTCGGCCGACACCACGATCTGTCCCACTGGCACCACCGCCGGGAAGTGCAATAGCCCTAAGGGTGTCGCGGTGGACACCGAAACGGGCCGCGTGTATGTAGCCGATCAGGGCAACAATCGTGTCAACGTCTTCGACGCGGACGGCACCTTCGCCCAATCGTTCGCTGTGCCTGGGGCGACCTGGATCGCGGTCGATAACGACCCCACCAGCACATCCCTCCACGACGTCTACGTCACTACAAATACCTTCAGCGTGCAGAAGCTCACACCGACGGGAGAACTCATCAAAGCGTTCGGCGAACAAGGTAACGGCGGGGCTTGCCAGTTCGCCAAAACGGTCGATCCAATCGCCGTCGGTCCGGGCGGGGAAGTGGACGTCGCCGATAGCTATAAAACCACGCCGGAACATTTCACCAGCCGGATCGAGCAGTTTGATGCTGAAGGCAACTGCCTCGGGGAAGTCGAACTCTTCCAGAGCCAAATAGGCCTGGGTGGACAAGAGAAGATCGGGAGCTTTGCCGTTGATTCGGGCGGAAATTTCTATGTGACTGTTGAAAGTGCCGGGAGTGAGATCCGTAAGTACGGTCCGAGCGGAACGTTCCTCTACACGCTCGAAGGCTCCGAAGACGCAGATGCTCGCGGGATTGCGGTCGATGGGTCTGATCATCTCTTCGCCGAGCAGGAGGGAGCGCAGCTGACAAAATCGAGATCAACCTATTTTATCACCGAGTACGACTCGAGCGGCCCGGTGGCTATCAAGCGCTTTGGCTACGTCGTTTCCACTAGCTCCTTCGATCTCTTCTTCGAAGCTCCGGGGCTGGCCTTTTACCACAGTGCCCGCGGAGATCTTTACGCCAGCGAGAGAACCGCCATTGGTAACACACTGCCATTGACTGAAGTGACCGACGTAAAGCTCATCTCGTTGCCGCCTGAAGGCCCGGTGATTCTACCGGTTCCGTGTGAAGTGAAGAGTGGTGGTCTCGGTAATAGTCACGCGATCTTGCAGGCCGAAGTGAACCCTGAGGGCAAGGCCACCACGGTTCACTTCCAGTACATCACCAACGCGGATTTCATCGCCAATGGCAACAGCTTTAGTGGTGCGCATCCGGCGAGTTCGTCTGCGGAGAGTGGGTCGGTTGGCGCTGATGTATCGGTGCATCTTGCCGAAGCTGAGGTGGAGGGTTTGGTGCCGGAAACCGAATATCGTTGCCGGGCCATAGCCGCCAATGCTGATGCTCCTGGGGGTATCCTCGGTGAAGAAGGCTCGTTTACTACGCGTCAGCCGCTTGAAGTCGGATCGACTACGGTCTCGGCGGTCGGTAGCGAAGCGGCGACGCTGAACGCGACCGTCAATCCGCTCGGCATTCACGCTACAGGTTTCTTTGAATACGTCGAAGCGGCGACTTTCGAAAAGGACGTCGCGGAATCAGGTCCGGGGCACGGTTTCGATCATGCGAGTAGGGCTCCTGATAGCGGACTGGGGGAAGCACCGATCGACTTCGGTGAAGGCGAAGTCTTCAAAGCTGGTTCGGTTTTGGTCTCAGGCCTAAGGCCGGAGACGGCCTATCGCTTTCGTATCGTCGCCTCAGATGACCTGATCTCTCCCAAGGAGGTCTCCGGCCCCACCGTGGCATTCCGTACCTACGGTTTCGGTGCTAAGGGCCTGCTTGACGATCGCGGGTGGGAGTTGGTTTCGCCGGGGGAAAAGAACAGTGCTGAAGTGGCGGTGCCGAGCATCCGTGGTGGAGTTTTCCAAGACACTGTGTTGCGGATCCAGGCGGCGGCGGGTTCCGGGGAAGCAGCTACCTTCACCTCCTTCACCTCTTTCGGGAGCGACGCTGAAGGTGCTCCGGGGTCCAGTCAGTATCTCTCCAGGCGTACCTCGGCGGGCTGGGTGACGGAGAATGTCTCGCCGCGTGGTTTTCAGACCCCGGTCGCTGAAATCCCGTATAAGGGTCTGAGTCCCGATCTCGGGTTTGGGGTCTTCAAGGTGAACAAACCGGCGTTGACCGCGGACTGCCCGGAAGGCTTCCAAGACCTCTACCTACGCGACAATCAGACCGGAGTGCTGCACTGTCTGACCCCGGAAGTGCCGCAGGGCAGCGGCGGCAGCTGCTTCGTTTACGCTGGCGCCAGCGAAGACGGCAGCCGTATCTTCTTCGACTCGCTGGCCCGCTACGCCGGTGTCCCGGCGGGCAACGGCATCAGTCTCTATGAATGGTCGGCGGATGAAGGCTTGAAGCCGGTGAGTGTCCTGCCGGGCCAGAGCGAAGCCGCCGCACCGACCAGAGGAACTACCTTCGGGCCCTCGGCTGGGGTGACAACCTGTCAGATGGGCCATACGGTGATGCGGCATGTGATCTCCGCCGACGGCTCGCGAGCCTTCTGGACTTACACTCCGGAAGGGCTCAACCCGGTCAGCCAGCTGCTGGTTCGGATCGATGGCCGCGAAACGGTCCAGCTCGACGCGCCGCAGGGCGGCAGCGATAAAATTGGCGGCAACGGTGTTTTCCAGGCAGCCAGCGCCGACGGCTCTGTGGTCTACTTCACCGACACCGCCAGATTGATCTCTGGTTCTAAGGCGAGTCCTGGGGAACCAGACCTTTATCGTTATGAACTTGGCAAGGCGGAAAAGCCGCTGAGTGATCTGAGTAAGGGAAGTGTGCCTGGTGATATTCGGGGTGTTGTCGGGGCGAGTGAAGATGGTTCCTATCTGTATTTCGTGGCGGGCGCTGTGCTCAGCGGCGAAGAAGCAAACAGCACTGGTGAGAAAGCGGTGGCGGGCAAGGACAACCTCTACCTCTACCACGAAGGCAAGACCAGCTTCATCGTTGGTCTCGACCCGGAGGATATAAACGACTGGGAACACCAACCGGAGAACCTGAGTGCTCGCGTCAGTCCTGACGGTCGCCATCTTGCTTTTCTGTCGGTCGAAGCGGAGAAGCTGGCGGGCTATGACAACACCGTCGCGGCGGGGGAGCATTGCCTATACAACAGTCTCGAGAACGATCTGGAAGGTAGTCCGCTGTGCTCGCAAGCGTTTGTGTATGACGCGGGTACGGGCGCGGTCACCTGTGCTTCTTGTAACCCGTCGGGTGCGAGGCCGCTCGGGCCGACGCTTTTGCCGGGGTGGACGAATGTCTTTGAAGGTCCGCGTTATCTCTCTGATGATGGTTCGCGGTTGTTCTTTGAATCCTTTGATGCCCTCTCCCCGGCGGATGTAAATGGTAAGCGTGATGTTTATGAGTTCGAGCGGACCGGTAGCGGGGACTGCTCTAGTGAGAATCCTAGCTTTGATCAGGCATCTGGGGGCTGCCATGCCCTGATCTCCAATGGGAAGAGCGAGGACGAAAGTTTCCTTATCGATGCGTCCTCGGATGGGCGTGATGTCTTCTTCTCAACTCGGAGTGCCTTGACGGGTTGGGACGTCAACGAAAACTATGATGTTTACGACGCTCGTGAGGGCGGCGGCTTTCCCGAACCGAGTGGAGCACCGGCTTGCTCGGGCGAATCCTGCAAAGCGCCCCTCCTCGGTCCGCCCGGTGTGTCCTTTCCGGCGACGCTGAGCTTTCAAGGTCCCGGCAACGTGATCGAAAAGCCAAAGCAGAACGCGGTTCCCAAGCAGCAGAGCAAGCACAAGAAGAAGAAGAGCAAGAAGGGCAAGAAGAAGAAGAGCAAGAAGGGCAAGAAGAAGAAGAGCAAGAAGGGCAAGAAGAAGAATAGGAAGAAGGGCAAGCAGAAGAGTAAGGGGAATCGCGGCAAAGTCAGCCACAAGCGGAGGACGGGACGATGAGAATGGGCAAGGCAACTTGGGTGCTGCTGGTCGCGATTCTCGCTTCTGCTCTTGCCGTGCCGCGGGCCTTTGCCGCGCCGGTCGCTAAGCCCGCCTGGAGTGTTCAGGCGCTTTCGGCGCCGACCAATTTTATGTCGGGCGATGAAAGCGGAGCGGATAGCTATGAAGTGTTCCTCGCCAACAGTGGTGGCAAGGTGACCGACCATAGTCCGATAACGATCACAGATACCCTGCCCGCTGGGCTGGTGGTCAAAAGCGTCGAACTTAACTCACCGCGAGGCAATGAAAGCGCTTCGACCCTAGCCGAAGATGCCTGTAAAACGACGACCGCGGCCGACGTCAGCGTGGTGACCTGCGTAGCCACCGATTCGGTCCTGTACAAATCCGAACCAGCGACGCTCTACCCGGGCAATCAGCTGGTGCTGATAATCAGGGTTGGGGTTCCTCTTGCGGCGGCGGGATCGCTGGTGAACAGGGTGACGGTCGAAGGCGGCGGGACGGATATCGCTTCTGCGGAACTCGACAACGATGCCAACACAGAAGCGCCCGGCGTCGGCTTTCGGGAATTCCACGCCGCGCTCACAGGCCCGGACGGGCTAGCGGCCACGGCCGCTGACTCCCATCCCTACCAGTACACCACCTCCTTCGCCGTCAATCTGATTCCTTCCGGGAAGGAAATCGTAGCGGCGGGAGGCGACCTAAAGCAGATCGAAGTAGAGTTGCCGCCGGGGCTGGTGGGCAACCCCACAGCGATCGACCGCTGCACCGCGCAGCAGTTCAACAGCACCCGTGGCGTCTTCTCAGAAGAAGGCAACGGCGTCGCCAACGAATGCCCGGCCGGCTCGGCGGTGGGGGTGGTAGCGGTCCAGCAATTGGAAGGTGCGAAGAATAACCTGTTTGTACCGCTCTATAACCTCGTGCCGCCGAGAGGGATGCCCGCCCAGTTCGGCTTCCAGGTCTTTGGTGCCCCGATATACATCGACACCAAGGTCAGAACCGGAAGTGACTACGGGATCACCGCTTACCTGGAAAAAGTGACCGAGGCCAATCGTGTCGAGGCCGCGCGGGTGACGATCTGGGGGACGCCGTGGGATAAAAGCCACGACCCTGTGCGAGGGGAATGCTTGCAAGTGGGCGGCTCCTGCCCCGTGGTTGGGACGCCGCGGCCCTTCCTGCGCCTACCGAGCTCCTGTGCTGAGCCGCTTGTGAGCACGATGAGCTTCGAAACCTGGACGCAGCCGAGCGCCTTTGCCGAACAGGGCGCCAGCGAAGCAGCTCCGATCGATTGCAAAGCACCCCCCTTTATACCCACGATCACCGCCAAGCCGACGACCAGCGTCGCAGACTCGCCCTCCGGCCTGCAAGTCGACTTGCATCTGCCTCAGAAAGAGAACGAAGACCCAACGGGTCTTGGTGAGGCGGACCTGAAGGATGCGACCGTCACCCTCCCATCGGGTCTCTCTGTCAACCCGTCCTCCGCTGATGGTCTCGGTGTTTGCTCGGAGGCGGAGGTCGGTTATGAAGGCGAAAGGGAAGGTCGTCAGGCCTTCAGCTCCGCACCGGCTGATTGTCCTGATGCCGCGAAGATCGGTACCGTCGAGGTTGACACTCCGCTGGTGGATCATCCCTTGCCGGGTTCGGTGTATCTCGCCAAGCAGGGCGAAAACCCCTTCGGTTCCCTCCTGTCCATCTACATCACCGTCGATGATCCTCAGACCGGCGTGGTGGTCAAGCTTCCCGGCAAGGTCGAGCCGGACCCAGTGACGGGGCAGCTCACCACCACGGTGGATCAGAGTCCCCAGGTGCCCTTTGAAGACTTCCATCTCGATTTCTTCGAAGGCGCTCGTGCTCCGTTGCGTACCCCAGCGACGTGTGGCACGTTCTCGTCCACGACCTCCCTGACGCCGTGGACGAGTCCGGAAGGCGCGACGGCAACACCATTCGGCTCCTTCCAGGTCACGTCGGCCCCGGGCGGTGGGGCCTGTCCCACCACTCCGGTGGCTGAGCCGAACGCTCCGAGCTTCGAAGCGGGCACAGCCGCCCCAGCAGCGGGCGCGTACAGTCCGCTGGTGGTTCATCTGAACCGTGATGACGGTTCGCAGAACTTCAGTTCGCTCTCCGTGACGCTCCCCCCGGGAGCGACAGGGAAACTGGCGGGTATCCCGGAGTGCTCGGAGGCACAGATCGCCGCTGCGCAGGCTCGCAACCATCCAGGGGAAGGTGCGGTGGAGCAGGCGAGCCCCTCCTGCCCGTCCGCTTCGGCGATCGGGACGGTCACGGTCGGCGCCGGCGCCGGTCCCAACCCGTTCTACGTCACCGGCAAGGCCTACCTCGCGGGGCCGTACAAGGGCGCACCGTTCAGCGCAGTGTTCATCACCCCGGCGATAGCGGGACCGTTCGACCTCGGCACGGCAGTGGTCCGTGCGGGCCTGTACGTCAACCCGAATACGGCGCAGGTCACGACGAAGTCAGATCCCCTGCCGAGCATCCTGCAGGGCATCCCCCTCGACATCCGCTCGATCGCGGTCACGGTTGATCGTCCCCAATTCATCCTGAACCCCACCAACTGCAACCCGTTGATGGTCACCGGGGAAGAGACCTCGACGCTCGGGCAGACCGCGCCATTGTCGGGCCATTTCGAGGTCGGGGCTTGTCAAGGCCTGAAGTTCACGCCACAGTTCACTGTCTCCACGACGGGATCGACATCGAAAGCGAAGGGTGCGAGCCTAAGCGTGAAGGTCGCCTATCCCAAAGGGTCGCTGGGCACACAGGCGAACATCGGACGCGTCGATCTGCAACTACCAAAGCAGCTCCCCGCACGACTATCGACCTTGCAGAAAGCATGTACCGAAGCGCAGTTCAACACCAACCCCGCGGGATGCCCGGTCGCGTCGATGATCGGTACCGCGAAAGCGATCACGCCGTTGTTGAGTAGTCCTTTGACGGGTCCCGCGATACTCGTCTCCCACGGTGGCGCGGCGTTCCCTGATGTCGAGTTTCTACTCCAGGGGGAAGGCGTGATGATCGTCCTGGACGGCAAGACGCAGATCAAGAAAGGCATCACCTACAGTCACTTCGAAACGGTCCCCGACCAGCCCATCACCACCTTCGAAACGACGTTCCCACAGGGTTCCTACTCCGTCCTCGCGACGAACCTTCCCGCGAGCGCCAAGAACAGCCTCTGCGGACAAGTACTCACACTACCCACCACCCTCACCGCCCAAAACGGCATCGTCATCACCCAGAACACCAAGGCAACCGTCACGGGGTGCGTGAGGACCAAGACCCTCACCCGCGCCCAGAAATTCGCCATCGCGCTGAAGGCCTGCCACAAGAAGCCCAAGGGCGCCAAGCGCAAGGCCTGCGAACGCCAGGCACGCAAGAAATACGGCCCCCTCAAGAAGAGCAAGAAGGCGAAGAAGAAGTAAGCGGTGGTCCAAGGACGGATATATCCGCTCAGCAGGATCTGTGTTGAGAGCGCTCCATTTGGCGCACGCGAACGACCGCGGACACTTAGTTATCGACTCGCCGCCTCGCGCGGGCTCGACCCTACTCGCCGAGGAACTCGCGCAGCAGCGAGTTGAACGCGTCCGGGCGCTCGATCTGGGCCATGTGCCCGGTGTCCTCGTAGATGACCTTGCGCGAGCCGGGGATCAGCTCGGCGAAGACGGCTGCGTCGCGGACGGTGATGACGCGGTCGCTGTCGCCCCAGACGATCAGGGTGGGGCAGGCGATCTCGGGGAGGCGGTCGCGGAAGTCGTAGTCGAGGTTGGCTTCGAGGGCCTGGATGAATCCGGGCTTGCCGGCGCCGCGCAGCTGCTCGGCGGCCAGCGCGGCAGGCAGGCGACCGGGGTGGCGCGTGACGAGGCCGAGCGTGGCGTTGCGCAGCAACGCGCGCTTGGTGACGATGTCGGACTTGGACGCCATCCAGGCGGTGTAGGCCGCGACGATCCGCTCGCCGCGGTGCAATGCGGGCAATGCTCGCGTGCCGCGGGGGTGGCGGTAGGTGGAGAGGCCGGCGGGGGAGACGAGCACGAGGCGCTCGACGCGTTGGGGGAACGCGATCGCTAGCTCGGCGGCGACGAACCCGCCCATCGAGTTGCCGACGACCGTCGCGGCGTCGATGCCGAGCTCGTCGAAGAGGCCGTCCAACAGGCGCGCGTAGCCGGAGATCGTGATGCGCTCATGCGGCATCGGGGAGTGGCCGAAACCGGGCAGGTCCACCGCGATCACGCGATGGGAGTCGGCGAATACGGGCAGCTGTTCCAGCCAGTTTGGCCACGAGCCGGAGAGGCCATGGATGAACACGAGCGGGGGAGCGTCGTTCTCGCCGAGGTCAATCGTGTTAACGGGCTGGCCCGCGACGCTCACCCACCGCTGGTGCTCGCGCCAGTCGATGTCGAGCCACGGAGAGCGTCCGGACGGGCCGTAAACATTCGCGGCATGGTGGCCGTTGCGGGAGGCCGTTTCTACGACATTGCCACCGGAGGGCTGCATCTGCATAATCTACAGCCTTGCCGCCGGGGAGCCTGCAATCCGACGTTCGGGGCGCGTCGGGGGCTTGCGCCGGGTCGAGGATGAAGCTCCACGGGCGGGCAGGGGCATAATCACGGATGAGAATCGCAATCGACATCGACTCGACGCTGCACCACTACTGGGACACGCTCTCGGAGATCGCGGTGCGCCGCTTCGGGATCGAGCTGCCCTACGAGGAGCAGTTCACGTGGGGCATCACGAGGCTGAAGCCCGAGCAGTTGCGGATCTGTATCGAGGAGAGCCACTGCGACGAGCGCATCCTTGCCGGCATTCCGTACCCGGGTGCGGTCGAGACGGTGCGTCGCTGGCATGACTCAGACGGGCACTACATCCATGTGACAAGCCACCGCGACCCGCGCTGCGCCGAGGCGAGCGCACGGTGGCTGCGCGAGATCGGCCTGCCGTTCGACGACGTGTGCTGCTCCTGGGAGAAGGTCTCGCGCTGTGAGGAGCTGCATATCGACGTGCTGATCGACGACAGTCCGCTGAACCTCACGGCCGCGCTCGAACGCGGGATCGCGGCCGCCACGCTGGCTCATCCCTGGAACAGGGATGTGTGCGAAGAAGAGGACGTGCTCGTCGCGGAGGACTGGGAGGGGCTCGCGCGCGTGCTGGAACCGTTGTTGAGCAGGCAGGGCACGGAGGTTGCGGCGGCGAAGTAGGCCGCATGGAAACCGCCTGGGAGCGTGCGTTGGCGCTGTTGATAGAGGATCTGCGCCGTCGCGACGCGGCTCCCCGGACCGTGCGCGCCTACCGCGCCGACCTGGAGCAGTTCGCCGTGTGGGCTGCCGCGCGCGGTCTGTCGCCGCGTGACGTCGGTCCGAAGGATGTGCGCGCGTACGTCGCGGCGCTGTCCGAGCGCGATCTGGCGCCGAGCACGAGCGCGCGCAAGCTGGCGGCGCTGAGGGCCTTGTTCAACAGCCAGCGCGAGCACGGTCAGATCGCGCAGAACCCGGCCGAGCTGGTATCGACGCCCAAGCGCGCGCGCAATCTGCCGCGCGTGCTGAAAGTGCGCGAAGCCGCGGCGCTGTTGGACGCGATCCCGGCGCGCGGACCGCTGGAGCTGCGCGACCGGGCGATGTTCGAGTTGGCATATGCGTGTGGGCTGCGTGCGGAGGAGGTGGTGTCACTGGGGCTGGGGGACGTCGACCACGACGCCGAGCAGGTGCGCGTCGAAGGCAAGGGTCGTAAGACGCGGTTCGTTCCCGCTGGCGAGATCGCGCTGAAGGCGGTCGGTGAGTATGTGGAGAGGGCTCGCCCGCAACTGGTCGAGCCGGCGAGCGAGGAGCAGGCGCTGTTCTTGTCAAAGAGCGGCAGGCGGCTGGGCACGAGCGATGTGCGCCGGCGGTTGCAAGGGTGGGCGCGACACAGCGGCGTGGAGTCCACGGCGGGCGCGATCGGGCCGCATGCGCTGCGCCACAGCTACGCTACGCACCTGCTGGATGGCGGCGCTGATCTGCGCTCGATCCAGGAGCTGCTGGGCCACGCGAGCGTGTCGAGCACCCAGATCTACACGCGGGTGGAGTCGGCGAAGCTGAAAAGCGCTTATGCTCGCAGCCACCCCCGGGCCTAGAGAGAGCAAGGGAGACATAAGGATTTAGGACGAGGATCCCGGATGGAGACGAACGTAAAAGCGATCGAGCTGCGCGAACTGTGGCGGCGATACAAGTCTGAGGACGACCAGCGCGCCCGCGAGCGGCTCGTCGTCGCGTATTCGCCGCTGGTGAAGTACGTCGCCGGGCGCACCGCCGCCGGGCTGCCGCCGCACGTCGAGGAGGCCGACCTGATCTCCTACGGCCTCGTCGGGCTGATCAGCGCGATCGAGCGCTTCGACCTCTCCCGTGAGATCAAGTTCGAGACGTACGCGATCATGCGCATCAAGGGCGCGATCATCGACGAGCTGCGCTCGCTGGACTGGGTGCCGCGCAGCGTACGGTCGCGCGCCCGCGAAGTGGAGCGCGCGAACGTGAAGCTCGAGAACGCGCTGCACCGCGCGCCGACCGACAAGGAGATGGCGGCCGAGCTGAAGATCACCGTCGAGGAATTGAACGACTCGCTGCTGGCGATCTCGAACTCCTCGATGGTCGCGCTGGACGAGCTGTGGAGCACCTCTGACTCCAGCGGCGATCAGGTCTCGCTGATGGACACGATCGAGGACCCGAGCGCGCCCGATCCGGCGAGGGCGCTCGACGTGGGCGATCTGAAGGATCGCATCGCCGAGTCGATCGCGCTGCTGCCCGAGCGCGAGAAGCTCGTGATCGCTCTGTACTACTACGAGAACCTGACGTTGCGCGAGATCGGCGAGGTCCTCGGGGTAACCGAGTCGCGCGTCAGTCAACTGCACACGAAGGCGGTCCTGCGGTTGCGTTCACGCATGCAGGAGGAGGCGTTCGCGGAATGACCTTTTTCGGGTAACCCGCAGCCTGCCTTTCCAAACAGCCCAGCCGGCGCCGGTTTCCGTTCCGGCTACATATCGATAGCAATTGTCAACTGGTGCGGCGCCGGTCCGGCGGTGGCTGGGGGCGGCGGTTGGTGTTGTCAGAGCTACGCCGCTGTCTCGGGCGGTGGCACGCGGTTGGTGGGCTTGCCGGAGATGGGCCAGTTGCGGAATCGATCTTTACGATGTCGGCGGCCGGCCTGTGGCCGGCTATGCATGTAAGCGGCGATTGAAGGGCAAGATCATCCGGTGAGCGCCCTACCGGCGAAGTTCGTTTCATCGGACCGCCACCACGCGGTATGGTGCTGACACCCGGTCATAGGAGGAAACCCGTCATGCGCCAAGCAGCGGATCGGATACGCAACGTCGCCCTCGTCGGCCATCGCGGGGCGGGGAAGACGTCGCTGCACGAGGCGCTGCTGTTCGAGGCGGGAGTCGTCAACCGCTTGGGGTCGGTGCCGGATCACAACACCGTGTCGGACTCCGGCGCGGACGAGCAGGCGCGGCAGATGTCGATCTCCACGGCGCTCGGCTCGCTGGATTGGCACGAGCGCAAGGTGAACCTGCTCGACACCCCCGGTGAGCCGAGCTTCGTCGCGGACGCGCTGGGCGCACTGCGGGTGTGCGAGTCGGCGGTGTTCGTCGTCAATGGGGTGATGGGCGTCGAGGTCGCAACGACACGGCTATGGCAGCGCGCGGCCGAGCTTGACATCGCGCGGATGTTGTTCGTGAACATGCTCGACCGCGAGCGCGCCGACTACTACCGCACGCTCGAGCAGCTCAAGCAGGCGTTCGGTCAGCACGTCGTCGCGACCGAGATTCCAATCGGCTCAGAGCACGAGCTGGAGGGCGTGATCGATCTCGTCGACATGACCGCCTTCAGACAGGACTCGACCGAGCGTGGGGGATGGAGTGAGATCGCGATTCCCGACGAGTATTTCGAGCGCGCGAACGAGTACCGCGAGAAGTTGATGGACGAGGTCTCAGAGGTCTCGGACGCGCTGATGGAGCGCTACCTGGAGGGCGAGGAGATCGCGCACGAGGAGATCGTGGGCGCCCTGAAGGAGGGCACCAATCACGGCAAGATATTTCCGGTCGTGTGCGGTGTGGCGACGCGCAACCTCGGCACTACGCGGCTGCTGGACGCGATCGTCGAGGACCTGCCCTCGCCGGTCAAGCATGGCGCGCTCAGGGTGGGGGAGACGGAGCTGTTGGCGGACCCGGACGCGGAGCTGTACGCGTACGTGTTCAAGACGCGCGCGGACCCGTTCGCGGGACGGATCAACCTGCTGCGTGTCTACCAGGGCACGCTCGGCGCCGACAGCCACGTGCTGAACGCGCGCGCACACGCCAAGGAGCGGATCGGGCAGCTGATCGTGTTCGCGGGCGCCGAGACCGACCATCCGTCGGAGCTGGGGCCGGGTGACATCGGCGCGGTCGCCAAGCTCAAGGAGACCCGCGCCGGGGACTGGCTGACCGAGCGCGAGACCACGATCGAGATGCCGGCACTGGAGCTGCCCGCGCCCGTGATGGCGTTCGCCGTGGAGGCCGGCGGCCGTGGCGACGAGGAGAAGGTGTTCGTCGCGCTGCGTCGTCTGCAGGAGGAGGACCCGACGATCGACCTGCACCGCGACTCGCAGACCGGTGAGCAGATCGTCGCGGGGCTCTCGCAGGTGCACGTCGAAGTGATCGTCGAACGGCTGCGCGAGCGCTTCGGCGTCGAGGTCACGTTGAAGCCACCCCGAGTGCCCTACCAGGAGACGATCCGCACCGCCGCCAAGGCGCACGGGCGCCACAAGAAGCAGTCGGGCGGGCGCGGACAGTTCGGGGACTGTGAGATCGAGATCGAGCCGCTGCGTCCCGGCATGGGGTTCGAGTTCGTCGTTCAGATCAAGGGCGGGGTGATCCCCAGCTCGTTCATCCCGGCAGTCGAGAAGGGCGTGCGCGAGGCGATGGTCGCGGGCGTGCTCGCGGGATATCCCGTCAAGGACGTGCGCGTACGGCTGTATGACGGCTCCTACCACAGCGTCGACTCCTCGGAGATCGCGTTCAAGCTCGCCGGCGCCCAGGCGATGCGCGAGGCGCTGCGCGCGGCCGACCCGGTGCTGTTGGAGCCAATCATGTTGATCACGCTGTCGGTCCCGGAGGAGTGCGTCGGGGATGTGATCGGCGATCTCAACAGCCGCCGCGGGCGACCCCAAGGGATGGAGCCGGCCGGCGGGATGACCGAGATCAAGGCCGAGGCTCCGATGGCCGAGATGCTCAGCTACGCCCCTGATCTGCGCTCGATCACGGGCGGTCAGGGCGACTACACGCTCGAGTTCCTGCGCTACGAAGAGGTGCCCGCACACCTTGCGCAGAAGATCGTCACGGGGGCGGGCACTGAGCACGCCCCCGCCCACGTCTGAGCGCGCGAGCCCACGAAGGACGACGCACCCGATACTCTGGTGCGCTGCCAATGGCCACGCGCATGATCGTCACCTCCCAGCCGGATGTCGCCTGCGACGTGTGTGGACGCCGCTTGCTGCGAGGCGAGCAGCCCGACGTGTTCCTGGCGGGCGGACGGCGCAGGATGGTGTGTGAGTTGTGCGCTCCGCGCGCCAGCGCCGAGGGGTGGCTGCGCGAGACCGAGCACCATGCGGTCAGCCTGCCCCCGGCCCGGCCGCGGCGTGGACGCAACCTGCTCGACCGGTTGCGCCAACAGCGCGAACGTCCGGCGCCGGCCGGCGAGGTCGAGTTTCCATCCATACCGGAGGGCCCCGTCGCGAGCTATGACTTCTTGGATGGCCGTCCGGTGGAGGCAGAAGATCCGCTCGCGCCCGGGATCGCGCAGACGGCGAGACCCGTGCCCGCGACGTCGTTAGCGGACGTCGCGGCGCCCGTCGAGGAGGCGCTTAGCGGCGCTGACACGCAGGCGCTGCGCGCGCTTGACGTGTTCAACGCTGGCGAGCATCCGCGTCGCATCGCCGGCGTCTCCCGCTCGCTGGGGGAGCCCAGCATCAGCGTCCGTCCGCCGGCCGAGTCCGGCGGCACGGTCGTCGCGATCGTGGTCGCCTGGGAGCTGTCCTGGTATCGATACGAGGTCGATCTCGGCGATGAGGCGCCCGGCGCGAGCGTCGTCACGCAGGGAACCGAGTTGAGTGAACTCGCTGCCGAAGATCGGCTCGCGAACGCCGTGGCGGAGACCGACGGATCCCTGTCGCTGGTAGCATCTGTGACACGATGATCTACTGCGTCGTGCCCCGCGAGATGTCCGAGGAGCTGTATCCGAAGCTCACCGAGCACTATGCGCACGAGGACAACGTCACGGTGATCGTCGATCGTCGCGAGTCCGACCGTCGCGCTCGCGGGACCCGCGTGACGGATGCGGTCAAGCAGCAGCGCGTCGTGCGCAATCGTCGCCGCGCACGGATGCCCGGGGATATGCCCCCGCTCGCCAAGGCGCTGTAGCCAGGGCGCCGTACCGATCGGCGATCGGCGGGATCTCCGATCGGTCGCTTGGTCCACGACGCCCTGATGGATCACGTCCCAGGCTGTCTGCATAATCTCGCGGCGTGAAGGCGATCGTTCATGTCGATGGCGGCGCGCGCGGCAACCCCGGCCCGGCGGCGGCAGGGTGCGTCATCGCCACGCCCGAGGGTAAGCTCCTGGGTGAGCACGCCGAACTGCTGGGCGAGGTCACGAACAATGTCGCCGAGTACCGCGCGCTGCTGCTCGGCCTGCGATGGGCTCGCGAGCTGGGGGTAACTGACGTCGAGGTCGTCAACGACTCGGAGCTGATCGCCAAGCAGATCAACGGGCAATACAAGGTCAAGCACGCGGCGATGCGACCTCTATACCTGGATGCCCTCGCGGCGCTGCGCGGCTTCGAGCGCTGGAGCGTACGCACGGTGCCGCGCGCGCAGAACGCCGAGGCCGACGCGCTAGTCAACGCCGCGCTAGATCAGGCTCGCGACGCCGGCAGGATGTGACGACAGGCTCGCGCCTGCGCTCAGTGCAGCGGCTGGGCGGATTTGGCTAGCTGCAGCATCTGCTGGTTGGAGAGTTCCTCCAGCAGCGTGTTCGTGAACCAGTACAGCACGTTGTGCGAGCGCCAGCCGATGACGTGGATGTGCGCGCCGTCGTCGACCATTCGGTACTGGCGCCCGTCGATCGTCTGAACGCGGGCGTGTGCGAACAGCGGTGGGTTCAGCCAATCTGAGCCCTCGAAGTCGTAGTAGCCGCCGTTGATGTTCTGCCGCCACACGACCACGTAGGCGTGGTGGAGATGTCCATGCTGGTCGGTCAGCTTGTACGCGCGCACCTGCTGCTGCTCGGACTGGCCGGTCTGCAGCGTCGGGTAGAGAACCTCGAACGGCACTTCGACGGCGGCTTTGACGGCTTCGTCGTTGCCGGCCGATGAGGTCGGATACAGGCCCAGCGCGCGCACCGAGAACCCGCTGCCGCCATGCGACCTATGCCCCGTGTGGTGAGCGGTGTGCGCGGGGATTTTGGGCGCCGGCGGATTGGGGCTTTCGTGGCCGTGCAGGAAGTTCGTGAGCGTCGCCTGGGCGAGCGCGGGCGTCGTCGTCACGTACGAGCCGCCGTTCGCGCCCTGGAAGTTGACGTTGGCGGTCTGGAACTTGACCTGGCGCAGCGGCTTGGTCTGTGAGAACGCGATCAGCTTCGAGAGTTCGATCAGCTCGCTCGCGGAAGCGTGGAACGTCGAGCTGATCGCGTGCCCGACGGCCTTCGCGACCGTATCGATCTGACCAATCTCGTTGCTCGGCGAGATCTGCTCGCGTAGATCGCGCAGGAAGTCCTGCTGGCGGGCGACCCGCACGAAGTCCGAGTCGGTGTGCCGGTAGCGCACGTAGTCGAGCGCGTTTTCGTAGCACAGCTTCTGATATCCGGGCTGCAGGTTGATCGAGGTGTAGTCGGTTTCCGTGGAGCCGACGTTCTGGTTGTAGTAGTGGCGGTCGACGTTCACGTACGCGCAGCCGAGCGTGTCGACGACTTTGATGAACCCCTGAAAGCTGACGTCGACGATGCCGTTGATCTTCAGGCCCGGGAAGACTTCGTGCTCGATCGTTTCGGCGGCCAAGACCATCCCGCCCTTGGTGGCGCCGAGCTTGTTACCGATCGTGTATGCCGCGTTGATCTTTTCCTTCGCATAGATCTCACCGTTCTTGGTCGTGATGTTGACCATCAGGTCGCGCGGGATCGACATCACCGACGTCTGTCCCTGGCTGGGGTCAAACCGCACGAGCAGGATCGTGTCCGAGTGCGGCGGGTTTTCGCGATCGTATGAGTCCTTCGCGCCCACCCGCCGGTCGGTGCCGAGGATCAGGAAGGTTTGCGGCCCACCGCTGTATTCGGCCGTGACGACTCCCTTGGGGGCGTTGATTTGGTTCAGCTTCGGGAACACCTCTTCGGCGATGCCCGTGATCTTGTTCAGCGCCACGGTCGCGGTCGCCCCTGCGCTGAGCGCGACGATCGCCACGGCAGCGATCGCGAACCGCTTGGTCATGCTCCACCCGGGCGAGGGTGGGCGGTCCTCGTCCTGGGATGTCACCGGATAGCCGCTCATACCACGCTCATACTCAAGGCGTAGCCGCTCCCCCCGGGCGGCCTACGTGCGGAATGGTAGTGGTCGGATCGGCGTTCCACGCCGATCCGCGAGGTACGCTCGCACCCATGCTGAGCCCCCGCAACCGCGAGCTTCTCGGGCTGATTCCCGCCGCACTGCTCGTCACGGCGGGGTTCACCGCGATCTTCATCCAGCAGCAGGACACCTCGCGCGGGGCGGACACCAGCCTCACGCTCAACCACGCCTCCAGCGTGTCGTTGACCTACGGCGCGCTATTCCTCGCGCTGTGTATCGCCGCGCACCTCGTGATCCGCTTCAGCCTGCCCGACGCCGACCCTTACCTGTTCCCGCTCGGCGCGGTGCTCGCGAGCGTGGGCATCGTGATGGTCTACCGCATCGATCCTGTGCTGGCGCGCCAGCAGGCGCAGTGGATGGTGCTCGGCCTGGTGCTGTTTGCGGCCACGATTCTCGCCCTGCGTCGCCAGGGGGTGGGGGTGCTCGAGCGCTACCGCTACACGATCGCCGCGGTTGGCATCGGCATGACGATCCTGCCGCGCCTGCCGGTCATCGGTGAGCAGGTCAACGGCGCCTATCTCGACATCCATGTCGGCTCCGTGTCCTTCCAGCCCGCCGAGCTCGGCAAGGTCGCGATCGTGATCTTCCTCGCCAGCTACCTGCACGACAACCGCCAGGTGCTCGTCACCGCCGGACGGCGTGTGCTCGGCTTGACGATCCCGCCGATGAAGCAGTTCGGCCCGATGCTGATCGTGTGGGGCGCTGCGATGGGGACGCTGCTGCTGACGCGCGAGCTGGGCACCTCGCTGATGTTCTACGGCGCGTTTCTCGCGCTGCTCTACGTCGCCACCGGACGACTGTCGTTTCCGCTAATCGGTCTCATCCTGTTCGCGGTGGGCGCGTGGTTCGTCGCCGGACACGTCTCCCACGTGCACGCGCGCGTGCTGGCCTGGGAACACCCGCTCGATCCGGCGCTCTACAACCAACCCCAGGGCAGCTATCAGCTGGCTCAGTCTCTGTTCGCGCAGGCCGACGGCGGGCTGCTCGGGACCGGCTTCGACCAGTCGCTGCTGCAGTACCCGGTCGAACTCGCCAACCATCAGATCGTGCGGCGCTCGATCCTGCCGGTGCCCGAATCGGATCTGATCTACGCGGTCATCACCGACGAGCTCGGACTCGTGGGCGCCGCCGGCCTGTTGCTCGTCTACCTGCTGTTCGTCGCCCGCGGGCTGAAGACGGCGGTGCTCGCCAAGGACTCCTTCTCCAAGCTGTTGGCTACCGGCCTGTCGTTCATCGTGGCGATGCAGGTGTTCGTGATCGTCGGCGGCGTCACCCGCGTGATCCCGCTCACCGGTGTCACGCTTCCATTGGTCGCCTACGGCGGTTCGTCGGTGGTCATGAACTTCGTGCTGCTCGCGCTGTTGCTTGTGATCTCCGACCGCGCTCGGCGGCCCTACTCGCGCCGTTGAGCGCCCGCCGTGCGCTCGGCCTTGCATCCGCAGGCCCGCATCAACGGGCCGCTAAGCGGGGATGAGCAGGTTTGCGTAGGTTTACTGTCGCCTTTGCGCCCAAACCTCCATATCCACGCATCGCGCAGGGTCCCCGGCGGGTAGCGTCGAAATCCTGGGCCATGCACTCCTCCACGCTCGCCTGCAACGCCCCTCCGCGCCTGATCCTGCACACCCCTGCGACGGACACGCCTGACCTCCGCTACCGCAACGATCTCGCCGACGGTCTCTCCTCGCCCGCGGGCCTGCATCGGCGTCCATGGCTCGCACGCCTGCGCCGCGCGCTGCAAGAGGACCTGTTCGCCGTGCACTACCAGCCGATCATCTCACTCGCCGACGGACGCCCCGCCCACTACGAGGCGCTGGTCCGTCTCGCCGACGAACCGTCCGGCCCGCTCGTCGCGCCCGGACGGTTTCTGCCCGCGGCCGAGCGCTACGGCCTCGTGCGCGACATCGACCGGCTCGTGCTCGCCCGCGTCGCCGCGTTGCTCGGCTCGCGCGCGGACGGCCCACGCGTGGCGATCAACCTGTCGGCGCTATCGGTCACCGACCCCGCGATGCTCACCCACGTCGAGCGCTGCCTGCGCAGCGCGGGAGCCGACCCCAGCCGGCTCGTGATCGAGATCACCGAGACCGCTGCGATCTCCGACATGGACCGCGCCCGCGCGTTCTGTCAGGGTCTCGCCGCCCTGGGCTGCGACGTCGCGCTGGACGATTTCGGGGCCGGGTATGGCTCCTTCCACTACCTCACCCAGCTCCCGTTCGACTACCTCAAGATCGACGGCTCGTTCGTGCGCGGGCTGACCGGCTCACGCAACGACCAGCTCGTCGTGCAGGCCCTCGTCGGGCTCGCACGAGGCATGGGCGTACGCACGATCGCCGAGTACGTCACCGACCAGCCCACGCTCAAGCTGCTGCGTCGCTACGGCGTGGACTACGCCCAGGGGTTCGAGTTGGGCAGGCCCCACCCGCGTTTCCCGCTCTGACGGCGCCTCGTCGTCCCTGGCTGTGTCCTCGATCGCTCATGTGCAGAGCACATTTCGCTCACTGCGTCCTTGCCAGGAACGACGATCCATCCGTCAGAGACTGCTAGTGGCTTGTCAACGCGGCCGTGGGAACTGGGTGCGCATCGCCGCGTCCCATACGCGGTCGGGCGTTATCCGGCGCTGCGCGATCGCCAGTCGCGCCGAGGCGGTCACTCGCACGCGTGCCGACGGGCGCTTGCGCGAGATCGCCTTCTCGATCGCCTTCGCGACCGCCTCGGGACCGCCGCCGAGGTGTCGCATCGGACCCTCGTACGTCTCCGTCGTCAACTTCGCGAGCTTTGCGTTGAACTCCGCGTAAGGGCCGTTGCCATCCCCGGCCACGCCGTCCATGCTCGCCACGGCCGCGTTCCCGAACTCGGTCACGATCAGCCCTGGCTCGATCAGGATCGTGTCGATCCCGAACCCTCGCACCTCGAAGCGCAGCGCGTCGCTGATCGCCTCCAACGCGTGCTTGGTCGCGTGGTAGAACCCGCCGCCGGGGAACGTCAGCCGCCCGCCCATCGAGCCGAGGTTCACGATCTTGCCCCAGCGCTGCTCGCGCATCTTCGGCAATACCAGCTGCGTCAGCGCGATCACCCCGAACACATTCGTCTCGAACTGCCGGCGCACCGCCTCCATCTCAACCTGCTCCACCGGCCCGCTCTGGCTGTAGCCGGCGTTGTTGATCAGCACGCCCACCGCGCCCTGCTCGCGCTCGACCTCGGCCACCGCCGCGCGCATCGACTCCGCGTCGGTCACGTCCAGTGCGAGCGTCCTGCAGCCCGCATCCGCGAGATCGGCGATCGACTCGGGCCGGCGCGCGCTCGCGTACACCGTCCAACCCTTCCGCGCCAGCCGCAATGCGGTCGCGCGTCCGATGCCCGACGAGCAGCCGGTGATCAATACAGCCTTGGACGAATTCGCCATACGGCTCGGAGCATACGTGCCGTGACTCATTTAGGGTGAGTCCCATGCGCGCAGTCACCTTCCAGGCTCCCGGCGAGGTCGCCGTGCAGGACGTCCCTGAGCCCGAGCTGCAGGGACCGGATGACGCGATCGTCC
Organism: uncultured Solirubrobacterales bacterium; assembly: GCA_963708315.1. Classification (GTDB taxonomy): domain Bacteria; phylum Actinomycetota; class Thermoleophilia; order Solirubrobacterales; family Solirubrobacteraceae; genus Palsa-744. The sequence goes on from OY970204.1 coordinate 1,428,258, forward strand.
AGATCGACGCGAGTGGCATCTGTGGCTCCGATCTGCATATCTACCACGGTCGCGTCCCCGTCGAGCCCGGCTTCACGATCGGCCACGAGTTCGTCGGCACCGTCCTCGCCGCTGGCCCCGAGCTCGAGCGCGCCACGGTCGGCGAGCGCGTGCTCGGCTGCTTTCACACCGCCTGTGCCACCTGTACGCCGTGCATCCGCGGCGACTACCACCGCTGCGCCCACGGCCGCACGTTCGGGCACGGATCCAAACTCGGCGACCTGCAGGGCGCCCAGGCCGAGCGCCTGCTCGTTCCCCGCGCCAACCTCACGCTGCGCCGCGTACCCGAGGGCATGTCCGACGACGTCGCGCTGTTCGCCGGCGACGTGCTGGGCACCGGTTATCACGCCGTCGCCCACGCCGGCCTGCGCTCCGGCGACACCGCCGCCGTGCTCGGCCTCGGGCCCGTCGGGCTGTGCGCGATCCAGGCCGCCCGCGCCGCCGGCGCCACGCAGGTGTTCGCGATCGACACCGTCGCCGACCGTCTCGACATGGCCCGCCGCTTCGGCGCCACGCCCATCCATCTGACCGACGAGGACCCCAAGCGCACGATCCGCGCCGCCACTGCCGGCGCGGGCGTGGACGTGGTCGTGGACGCCGTCGGCGACCCCGCCCCGCTGGCGCTCGCCATCAGTCTCGTACGCGACGCCGGCACCGTCTCCGGCATCGGCGCATACGCCGGCAAGGGCGAGGTCCCGCTCGGTCTGGCCTGGCTGAAGGGCGTCACGCTCAGACTCGGCCTCGCGAACGTGATCGCGCACGTCGACCGCGTGCTCGCGATGGTCTCCGCCGGCCTGCTCGACCCCACGCCGCTCGTCACCCACCACATGGCGCTCGACGAGGCGCCCGCCGCCTATGCGTTGTATGACCGGCGCGAGGCGCTGAAGATCGTCCTTACTCCGTAGCCCGCCCGCGGCCGCGGCGATGCGTTCCGCCGCACTTACTTTGCCGCGCGCCCACGTCCGTTGGCACGCATCGCCTTGCTGCGCGCTCGATCATGTCGTCGTTATGCCGACAGGTGCGGTAACCGGCGCCGACCGCGTCTCTACGAAGACACGGGGCTATGGGTTTCCCACCCATACCCACCCGCTCCCGCGACAGGTACGCTCCAGTCATGACCACTGCCTCCGCCACTCTCCCAGAAGCGCTCGGCGACGCCGCGCGCGAGTTCGTCTCCGGACCCCACGGCCTGCTGATCGGCGACGAGCGCCCCGACGCCGCCGACGGGCGCACGTTCGCCACGCTCGATCCCGCCACCGGTCTGGAGATCGCCCACGTCGCCTTCGCCGGCCCCGAGGACGCCGACCGTGCGGTCGCCTCCGCTCGCGCCGCCCTGCAGGGCCCCTGGTCGCAGCTGCCCGCCGCCGGACGCGAGCGCCTGATGCACGATCTCGCCCTCGCCGTCGAATCGCACGCCGAGGAGCTCGCCCAGATCGAGTCGCTCGACAACGGCAAGCCCGTCGGACTCGCCCAGTACGTCGACGTGCGCGGAACCGCCGCGCACCTGCGCTACTTCGCCGGCTGGCCCACCAAGATCGAGGGCGCCGTCCTGCCCGTCGCCGCCGGCGCGGGCATGCACTGCTACACCCGCCGCGAGCCCGTCGGCGTGTGCGCGCAGGTGATCCCCTGGAACTTCCCCCTGCTGATGGCCTCCTGGAAGCTCGCGCCCGCCCTCGCCGCCGGCTGCACCGTCGTGCTCAAGCCCGCCGAGCAAACCCCGCTCTCGGCGCTGCGCCTCGGTGAGCTCGCGCTCGAGGTCGGCTTCCCGCCGGGCGTCATCAGCGTCCTCACCGGCGACGGCACCACCGGCGCCGCGCTCGTCGCCCATCCTGACATCGACAAGATCGCTTTCACCGGCTCCACCGCCGTCGGGCGCGAGATCGGCGCCGTCGCCGGACGCGGCCTCAAGCGTGTCACGCTCGAGCTCGGCGGCAAGTCGCCCAACATCATCCTCCCCGACGCCGACATCGACGCCGCCGTCGCCGGCGCCTTCCAGGCGATCTACTTCAACTCCGGCCAGGCCTGCAACGCCGGCTCGCGCCTGTTCGCCCCCGCCGAGCGCTTCGAGGAGATCGTCTCCGCCCTCGCCGAGCGTGCCGCCGCCACGCCGCTCGGCCCCGGCCTCGATCCCGCCACGCAGCTCGGGCCGCTGATCTCCGCCGAGCAGCGCTCGCGCGTGCTCTCTTACATCGCCTCCGGCCGCGACGCCGGCGCCGAGCTCCTGACAGGTGGCTCGGCGACACTGGGCGACAGCGGCGGCTACTACGTCGAACCGACCCTCTTCACCACCACCTCCGACGATCTCGACATCGCCCGCGAGGAGATCTTCGGCCCGGTCCTCGTCGCCTCGCCCTACGACACGCTCGAGGAGGTCGCCGCGCGCGCCAACGCCGGCGAGTACGGACTCGCGGCGGGTGTCTGGACGCGCGACGTCTCCAACGCCCACCGGCTCGCCGCGCTGCTGCGCGCCGGCATGGTCTACGTCAACAACTGGGGCGCCGTCGACCCGTCCGCCCCGTTCGGCGGGTTCAAGTCCTCCGGCGTCGGGCGCGAGCACGGCCGGGACGGTCTCGACGCCTACCTGGAGACCAAGACGGTTTGGACCGCGCTGTAGCTCCGGCCGGTCCGGTCCAAGCTCGCATGCATCGGGTCTCGCCGTCGTGACCCCTCCGGCTCTCGCCGCCGGCGCACCGGCACCACTCCCGTCCGTCGCCACCGCCTCCTCGGCACCTCGGGCCGCGCGCTGGCGAGCGCCGCTGAGCGTCGTCTGCGGGCTCGTGCTGCTCGCGGCGACCGTAGAGATCGTGCTCGACGCCGCCCGCCGGCACTCGCCGCTGGTCCCTCGCTCGCCCCAGATCTCCGGCTGGCTCAGCTCCCTCGGCGGTGAGCGCCTGGGCTACCGCGTCTTTCTGATCGCGATCCTCGCCGCGAGCGTCGCCTACGGCGTGTTGCTCGCGCTCGTCCACGCACGCACGCGTGTTGCCGTGCCTGTCGCCGACAAGGATGCCGGGAGCGCCACAGACGACAGCGCCGGCGTGCCGGGCGAGGTCCGGCACGACACAGTCCGCGAGCGAACCCTGTCCCGCTGGGCGATCGGACTCGTCGCGCTGCTGAACCTGATCGTGTTCGTCGGCCCGATCCTGATCTCCACCGACGTCTTCAGCTACCTCGCCTACGCCCGCATGGGCGTCGTCCACGGGATCAACCCCTACACGCACGGCCCTGTCGCGATCGTCGGCGATCCCGTGTTCTATTACGTCGGGCACAACTGGCTGCGCGTCGCCACCGCCTACGGCCCGATCTACACACTGCTCTCCTATCCGCTGGGGCTACTCGGGCTGGTGGGCGGGCTGTGGGGGATGAAGGTCTACGCCCTGCTCGCCTCCGCCACCACGCTCGCGCTCACCTGGCATGTCGCACGTCGTCGGGGCCACGACCGGGTGTTCGCGCTGCTCGCCGTTGGCGCCAACCCGCTGTATGTGATCTACGGCCTCGGCGGCGCCCACAACGACCTGATCATGCTCGCGCTGATGATGGCCGCCGTCGCCTTCACGCTGTCTGACCGTGACGCGGCCGCAGGAGCGGCGGTCGTAGTTGGCGCGCTCGTCAAGGCGACCGTCGCCGTGCTGCTCCCCTTCATGATCCTCGCCCGGCGGCGATCCGCGGCCGTCTACGGCGCGCTCGCCGCCCTTGTCCTGTGCGCACTCGTCGGCTACCTCGCCTTCGGCATCCACGGCATCGACGTCGTCTCCGCGCTCAACCGCGACTCGGCGTTCGTCTCGACCGACAGCTTCCCCAACGAGCTCGCCCACCTGTTCGGCAAGCCCGGCGTGTTCCCCGTCGACCACGATCTGCTGAAGATCGCGCTCGTCCTGATCGTCCTGCACCTGCTGTGGCGCACCTGGCGGGGCTATGACTGGGTCGCCGCATCCGGCTGGGCGCTGCTGGCGATCTCGGTCACGAGCACCTGGCTGCTCGCCTGGTACATCCTCTGGCCGCTGCCCCTCGCCGTCGTCACGCGCGACCGCCGCCTGCTCCTCGCCACACTGTTCGTGCAGGCGCTGTTCATCGCCCACCAAACGTCTCCACTATTCGCCCCGGTGTCCTGAGAATGAGTCGCGTCCGCCTGATAGAGACGACCGTTCTGATCCTCTTCGGGTTGCTGCTCGTGGCGGCGACGGTCAACGACGTCACCCGTCAGACCCACGTAAACCAGCGCCTGATCGACGACCTGCGCACCTGGCGCGCATACACCCATCACGACTACCACAACCTCTCGATCGAGCAGACCCTGTTCGGCGAACGCTCCCAACGGGAGGTCGTCTGTGGCAACACCGCTCCAGGGCCACCGAAAACGCGCGTCCAGATATGCCTCGCGATCTGGGCTCCCGTCGGGGGGACGACGCGTCGTGCACGGCGGCTGGTATCTGCCGCCAGGTACCGAAGAAGACCTGCGCCGCCACCGTTACGGCTGCTTCGGTCCGGCCTCGTCCGGCATCTGCCCGACCGCGGCCGAAGCTGCGGCCGAACACCGATCCACGTCGTCGGGCGCCGGCGCGTGAGCACGGCGAGCACGGCCCATGTCCCCGGACGTGACGTTGGCGCGGCGAGCGAGGCGGGGGGACATCATCATCATCAACGTGGCGGCACGCTCGCACGATCCCTGCCCGCATGGTGGCCGCTCGCGGCGTTCACGCTCCTCGCGGCCGTCCTGCGCTTGACCACCCTCGGCGCGCAGAGCTTCTGGTACGACGAGGCGTTCACGCCCGTCCACGTCCTGCACCCCAGCCTGACGGCGACGCTGCACTCGGTCGTGCACACCGAGAACACACCCCCGCTGTGGTATCTGATCGCCTGGGCCGACACGCGCCTGCTGGGAACCGGGGAATACGCGTTGCGCCTGCCCTCCGCGCTCGCGGGCATCGCCACCGTACCCGTAGCTTGGGTGATCGGGCGTGAGCTGACCGCCCGCCGCGCGACCGCCGTCGCCATGGCCGCGTTTGTCGCCGTCAACCCGCTGTTGGTGTGGTACTCCCAGGAGGCGCGCGCCTACGCCCTGTTCGTGCTCTTCGCCGCCCTCACCATGCTGTGCTTCCTGCGCGCCCTGCACGACCCCACGCGCGGACGGATGGCAATGTTCGCGCTCAGCGGCTCGCTCGCGCTGCTGAGCCACTACTTCGCCGTGTTCCTGCTCATCCCGATGGTCCTGTGGCTGCTGTGGGCGCACGCCGATCGTCTGCGCGCCCTGGCGCCCGCGATCGGTGTGCTCGTGCTCGTCGGCCTGGCGCTCACGCCGCTGATCTCCGCGCAGGGCGGCCACGGCACGCAGTGGATCGGCCAGTGGGCGCTCTCCAGCCGCCTGCAGGCGATCCCCCAGTACTACCTCACCGACTACTACGGCGCTGCGCTCGGCCACGGCATCGAGCTGCTCGTCGCCCTGCCGATCCTCGCCGGATTGGCGCTCGGCCTGTGGCGCGTGCTGACCCCGCCCGAGGAGCGCGGCGCCCTGATCGCGCTGGTGATCGCCGCCGGCGGCATCCTGATCCCGATCGTGCTCGTGGCGTTCGGCGCCGACTACCTCGCGCCGCGCAACCTTGTCGCCGCGATGATCCCTCTCACGGCGCTGATCGCCGTGATCGTGCCCTCTCAGCGCGCGGGGCGCGCGGGGATCGCGCTCGCGGTCACGATCGCCGTCGCGTTCCTGGCGATCTCCGTGGACGTCGCGCTCAGCCCGCGCCTGCAGCGCGGGGACTGGCGCGGCCTGGCTCAGGTGCTGCGCGGGGAGCCGGCCGGCGGACTCAAGACACCTACCGTAGTGGCGGACCAGCGCGCGATCACGACCGTCGAGCTGGGAGCCGCGCCGCTGGAGTACTACATCCACGGATTGCACAACCTGCCCGCGGGTAAGTCGGTGAGCGTGAGCGAGATCGACGAGACCGGCTACTCCCCGCTGCGAGCCTCAGCGGGCACGCCGCCGGCGCCCGGGTTTCACCTGCTCGATCGCCGCGACGTCCACGGCCTGATCGTCTATCGCTTCTACTCCGCCACGCCCCGCACCATCGCCGAGGCGACACTTCGCCGACACGTCATCACCCACGCCCATCCCGAGGTGCTGGTTGGGGTCAATCCGGGGGCAAGCCCGCCGCCCGGTGAGTGAGTGTCGCCCGGCGGTGCGGGCACAATTGGTCGTGCACATGCCCTCACGCGCCAAAACCATCTAGCTTTCCCGCATGTCCTCTCCTTCGACCGTAGAGGCATTGCCCAGCGACGCACACGTGGCATTGCAGCGAGCATGCGAGCGTCTGCTCAGCCTTCAGGACACCGCCGGCTGGTGGCAGGGGGAGCTGCAGACGAACGTGACGATGGACGCCGAGGACATGCTCCTGCGGGAGTTCCTCGGCGTGAGTCGTCCCGAGGAGACCGAGCGCTCGGCCGCGTGGATCCGCTCCCAGCAGCGCGCGGACGGCACCTGGGCGAACTTCCACGACGGCCCCGGCGAGTTGTCCACGACGATCGAGGCCTACTGGGCGCTACGCCTCGCCGGGGACGCTTCTGAGGAGGAGCACATGCGTCGGGCTGCCGCGTTCGTGCGCGCGCAGGGCGGGGTCGAGCGCGCGCGTGTGTTCACCCACGTATGGCTCGCCCTGTTCGGGCTATGGTCCTGGGACGAGGTGCCGGCGTTGCCGCCCGAGATCGTGTTGCTGCCTGAATGGGTGCCCCTGAACGTGTACGACTTCGCGTGCTGGGCGCGCCAGACGATCGTCGCGCTGTCGCTCGTCAAAGCACACCGGCCGGTGCGCCCGCTGGGGTTCGTGCTCGACGAGCTGCGCTCGGGCGAACCGCAAGCCCCGCGCCGTGCGGCCTCCCGCCGCGGCCGGCTGCTGACCGGCCTGGACCGGGTCCTGCGCGCATACGAGCAGCGGCCGATCGCACCGTTGCGCCGACTCGCGCTCGGCCGCGCGGAGCGCTGGATCGTGCGCCGCCAGGAGGCTGACGGCTCCTGGGGCGGCATCCAGCCGCCGTGGGTCTACTCGCTGATGGCGCTGCACCTCGGCGGCTATCCGCTTACCCATCCGGTGATGCGCCGCGGGCTGCAAGGACTCGATCGCTTCATGGTCGAGGACGAGGACGACGCTCGTGGCGTCGGCGCGCCCGCCGGTCCCAGTCGCCGCCTGGAAGCGTGCCAGTCGCCGGTATGGGATACGGCGCTCGCGATCGTGGCGCTCGCCGACGCTGGTATTCCCGGCGACGATCCCGCGATGGTGCGCGCCGCGCAGTGGCTGCTCAACGAGGAGGTGACCGCGACCGGCGACTGGGAGGTCGCCCGGCCAGGGCTCGCCCCCGGAGGGTGGGCGTTCGAGTTCGCCAACGTCAACTACCCCGACGTCGACGACACGGCCGAGGTCGTGCTCGCGCTACACCGCGTCGCGCGCGCCCTGAGCGCCTCGCCCAACGGCGGCTCCTCAGGTGCGCAGATCCGCTCCAGAATCGACGCGGCGATCGGCCGGGCGGTGCGCTGGGCGCAGGGTATGCAAAGCGCTGGCGGCGGCTGGGGCGCATTCGACGCCGACAACACGCGCGCCCTCGTGCGCGAGCTGCCGTTCCTGGACTTCGGCGAGGTGATCGACGAGCCGAGCGCCGACGTCACCGCCCATGCCGTGGAGATGCTCGCCGCGCTCGACATGCTCGACACGCCGGCCGCGCGTCGCGGTGTGCGCTGGCTGATCTCAGAGCAGGAGTCCGACGGGTCGTGGTTCGGGCGCTGGGGCGTCAACCACGTATACGGGACTGGCGCCGCGGTTCCGGCGCTGATCGCCGCGGGGGTCGCGCCGGCAGAGACCTGCATCCGCCGGGCGGTGGACTGGCTCGAAACTCATCAGAACGAGGACGGCGGCTGGGGCGAGGACCCACGCTCATACGATGATCCCGTCTGGGTCGGGCGTGGTCAGAGCACCGCCTCGCAGACCGCCTGGGCGCTGCTTGCGCTGCACGCCGCCGGGCGTACCGCCACGCCGGCCCTGCAGCGTGGCGTCGACTGGCTCGTGGACACGCAACGCGCGGACGGGACCTGGGATGAGCCCCAGTACACCGGCACCGGCTTCCCGTCGGATTACTACATCAACTATCACCTGTACCGGCTCGTCTTTCCGATCGCGGCCCTCGGCCGCTGCCTGGACTCGGCCGCCGCGGGGCGGTGACCGTCAGATGATCGCGGCCTCGCCATCGCCGGGCGCGCCCGCCGGAGGGGAGGGCGCGCGCGATCACACGCCCAATCCCGGGCTCACACCCGAGCCCGAGCCGCAGCAGGCAATGCCCACCGCCGCGGCGGTCATGGCGCGGGCGCAGGGCGAGAACTTCCCTGTCGCCGGGCGCTTGCTCGGCCGGCGACTGCGAGAGCGTCTGCTCTCCGTGTACGGGTTCGCGCGGCTTGTGGACGAGCTCGGCGACTCGTTCGCCGGCGATCGGTTGGTTGCGCTCCACTGGCTGGAAGAAGACCTGGACCGTGCCTATCGCGGTGAAGCCGAGCATCCCTTGCTGCGGCGTCTACAGCCGATCCTGCGCGAGTGTGAGCTACCGCGCGAACCATTCGTACGCCTGATCGAGGCCAACCGCATGGACCAGCGCGTCAGCCGCTATGAGACCTGGGAGCAGCTGCGCGCCTACTGCGAGCTCTCCGCCAACCCCGTCGGAGAGCTCGTGCTCGGCGTGTTCGATCAGGTCACGCCCTCGCGAGTGAGGCGCTCGAATGACATCTGCACGGCGCTGCAGCTCACCGAGCACTGTCAGGACGTGGCCGAGGATCTGGCCCGCGGGCGCGTCTACCTGCCGGCCGAGGACCTCGCCCGCTTCGGATGCACGCTCGCCGACCTGTCAGATTCCCATGCCGGGGGACCGTTGCGGGAGACGCTCGCGTTCGAGGGCGCCCGTGCGCGCGAGTTGTTCGCACGCGGAGCTCCACTGATCGGCGAGCTGCGCGGTGTTCGCGCTCGGCTCGCGGTCGCGGCATTCGTGGCCGGGGGACGCGCCGCATTGGACGCGATCGAGCGCGCGGACTATGACGTGCTCGCCGGTCCGCCTCGTGCCGGCGCGGCGCGACGACTGCTGACGCTGGCCGGCACGCTCGTGGAGCGTCGCCGATGATCCCCGCCACGCGGGATGCCTACCGCGAGTGCGAGGCGATCACGCGAAGCACCGCCGCGAACTTCTACTACGGCATTCGCCTGCTCTCGTCCGAGCGGCGCAGGGCGATGTGCGCGGTGTACGCGTTCGCGCGCCGCGTCGATGACATCGGTGATGGGACGCTCGCGCACGAGGAGAAGCTAAGCCGGCTCGACACCCAGGCGCGCGCCCTAGCCGCGTTAGGAGGCGGCGAGAGGGGTCTCTCAGAGAGCGATCCTGTGATGGTCGCGCTGGCTGACGCTTACGTGCGCTTCGACGTGCCTGCTGACGCGCTGCAGGCGCTGATCGCGGGAGTGCGCATGGACGTCGAGGGCGTGAGGTATGAGAGCTTCGAGGAGCTCGTGCTCTACTGCCGGCGCGTGGCCGGGGCGATCGGCCGGGCGTGTCTGTCGATCTTCGCGCTGCGCGATCCAGCTGGGACGGATCAGGCCGCGGCGCAGCAGCTCGCCGACGACCTCGGCGTGGCGCTGCAGCTCACGAACATCCTGCGCGACGTGCGCGAGGACGCGCAGAACGGTCGTGTCTACCTGCCCGCCGAGGATCTGCGCCGGTTCGGGCTGATCGCGGCCGGCGACGAGCGCGAGGCGGCCGACACGATCATGCGGCTCGCGGACCGAGCGGCGATCGACGGATACGGCGCCGGGGTGGATGGAGAGCGAGCGGAGGCGGGCTGGCTCGACGCGCTCGTGCGCTTCCAGTCTGATCGTGCGCGCGTGTGGTTCGATCGCGGGATGACGCTGGCGCCGCTGCTGGACAGGCGCAGCGCCGCGTGCCTGCTGGCGATGGCCGGCATCTACAGCCGCCTGCTGACCCGCATCGCCGCCGACCCCGAGCGTGCCCTACGCGAACGGGTCTCGCTGCCGATGCGCGAGAAGACGTGGGTCGCGGCGCGCAGCATGCTCGGAGGCGGCGGTTGAGCGTTCTGGAGGGTAGGGACTGCGACGTGCTCGTGATCGGTGGGGGTCTCGCGGGGATCACCGCGGCCCTGGACTGTGCTGAGGCCGGCGCGCGAGTGACGCTCGTCGAGGTTCGGCGCAGACTCGGCGGCGCCGCCTACTCGTTCGAGCGCGACGGCCTGAGCATCGACAACGGTCAGCACGTGTTCCTGCGCTGCTGCGCCGCCTACCGACGACTCCTGCACCGGCTCGGGAGCGAGCAGGGAGTCATCGTGCAGGAGCGCCTGCGGATTCCTGTCCTGAGCCCCGGGACCGAGCCGTTCATCCTGCGTCGAGGAGGTCTCCCGGCGCCGCTGCACCTCGCCGGCTCGCTCATGCGCTACCCCCATCTCACGCTCGCCCAGCGGCTGAGCGCGGCACGCGCAGCGCTCGCGCTCGGACGGCTCGATCCAGATGACGCGGCGCTCGAACGCCAGACCCTCGGCGAGTGGCTCAGCGCACACGGCCAGGGTCCCGATGCGCTGGCCGGGCTATGGGATCTGATCGCGCTGCCGACCCTCAACCTGCCCGCCGCGCAGGCGTCGCTCGGGCTCGGAGCGTTCGTGTTCAAGACGGGCCTGCTGGCGAACGCGAGCGCGGGCGACATCGGCTTTCACGAGCGCCCGTTGAGCGAGACGATCGCCGAGCCCGCCCTGCGCGCACTGGCGTCCGCCGGAGTCGAGGTGCGTCTGGGCTGGCGCGCCGAATCGATCGAGCGTGCCGGATCTGACTTTCGAGTGCGTGGCGCGGGCGCGACGGAGACTCCGGACACGCAGGATGACGGGCTGCTCGCCCCGGCCGTGATCGTGGCCGTCCCGCATGCCCGCGCGGCGGGACTGCTGGATACCCTCGCGCCGGATGTCGCCGGCGGGCTGCGCCGGATGGAGAGCTCGCCGATCGTAAACGTCCACGTCGTCTATGACCGGCCCGTTTGCGAGCACAGGTTCGCGGCGGGAGTGGACACCCCCGTGCAATACCTGTTCGATCGCACCGCCGCCGGCGGTGTCCCACCCGACTGCCAATATCTGGCGGTGTCGCTGTCGGGCGCCGAGCGAGAGATGCGGATGAGCGTGGATGAGCTGCGCGAGCTGTATCTGCCCGCCCTCTCCGCGCTGTTGCCGCGAGCTCGCAATGCTCGGGTTGAGAGCTTCTTCGCCACGCGCGAACACGCCGCCACGTTTCGCGCCGTCCCCGGGGTCACTCGGCTGCGTCCCGGCGCCCACACCTCCACGCCCGGGCTGGTACTCGCGGGGGCCTGGACTGACACCGGCTGGCCGGCCACGCTCGAGGGCGCGGTGATGAGCGGACACGCCGCCGCCGGCGTTGCGCTCGCCGAGCTTGAGTTCGAGCCCGCCGAGGCGGACGGCAAGGCCATTGGCGAGGCGGGGATGGCGTGAGACGGATCCTCGTCGCCGCGCCGCTGGCGCTGGAGGAGGCGTTGATCCGTTCGGGCGCGCGCGGCGCGCGCGGGGCGCACGTGCGCAAGACGGGAATGGGTCCGGACAAGTCGCTCGCCGCGGCCAAGCGACTCTCTGGTGAACCGGGTGACGCGCTGCTCGTGCTCGGCTTCTGCGGCGGCCTCGACGGGCAGGCGCGCCCGGGTGAAGTGATCGTCGCCGAGGAGGTCTGGGCGGCGGCGGACGAGGGACACGACCCCGTGCATGCGAGCTGTGATGGCGTCTCGCAACTGACGGGCGCATTGCTCGCCGCCGGGATGACGGTGCGCGCCGGCCCAATCGTAGGCGTCGGCAAGATCGCGACCGGCGAGCGGCGCGAGCAGTTGCGCGCGGCCGGTGCGCTCGCCGTCGACATGGAGTCGGCGTGGCTCGCCGCGGGCGCCGCGGGACGGCCGTTCGGCGTCGTGCGAGTCGTGCTCGACAGCCCCAGTCACGAGCTGTTTCGCCCGCAGGCGCTCGCCGGCGCGGTTCGCGCGGCACGGGCGCTACGCAGCGTCGCGGCGGTCGCGCTCCAAGACTGGACGTCCCCGTCGCCCGGGCAGGATTCGGCCGGCTACGCTGAGCCTCGCGGCGGCGATGCCAGATCCACCGGGATTCACGACGGCGTGCAGGGGGACTAAGGTAAGAGCGATGGCGGTACGGGTCAGGCAGAGCACGCGCATGGGCTGGTATCTGATGCGCCAGCGGCTGGCCAAACGCGACAAGTTCCCGCTGATCGTCGAGCTGGAGCCACTGTTCCAGTGCAACCTCGCCTGCTCGGGCTGTGGCAAGATCCAGCATCCAGAGCACGAGCTGCGCCGGCGGATGCCCGTCGAGCAGGCGATCGCCGCGATCGAGGAGAGCGGTACGCCGATGGTCTCGATCGCCGGTGGCGAGCCGCTGATTCACCCCGAGATCCACGTGATCGCGGACGAGTTGGTCAAACGCAAGAAGTTCGTCTACCTCTGCACGAACGCGCTGCTGTTGGAGAAGAAGCTCGAGAACTTCAAGCCCAGCCCCTACTTCTCGTGGGCGATTCACATGGACGGCCTGCGCGAGCGCCACGACGAATCGGTCGAGCGCGAGGGCGTGTTCGAGACGGCCGTCGCGGCAATCAAGGCCGCCAAGGCCGCCGGCTTTCGCGTGACGACGAACACGACGTTCTTCACGCACGATTCACCCAAGACGGTGCGCGAGGTGCTCGACTTCCTCAACGACGATCTCGAGGTCGACGAAATGATGATCTCACCCGCCTACGCGTACGAGAAAGCGCCCGACCAGGAGCACTTCCTGGGCGTGACGCAGACACGCCAGCTGTTCAGCGAGGCGTTCGCCGACGGGCGGCGCAAGCGCTGGCGCCTTAACCACAGCCCGCTGTTCCTCGATTTCCTGGAGGGCAAGGCCGAATTCGACTGCACCGCGTGGGGGATACCGAGCTACTCGCTGTTCGGCTGGCAGCGCCCCTGCTACCTGATGTCCGACGGTTACGCGAGCACCTACAAAGAGCTGCTAGAGACCACCGACTGGAGCGCCTACGGTCGCGGCCGTGACCCTCGCTGCGAAAACTGCATGGCCCACTGCGGCTACGAGCCGACCGCTGTGCTGCAGACGACGCACTCGCTCAGGCAGTCCCTACGGGCGCTCGTCGGCTAGCGACTCGCTGGCACGGCGCCAGGCTGCGTCCTCAGTCGCTCGCGTACGTAGTACGCCACGCTCCCTGCGTCCTGGCCTGGCTTGGCCAGCGACCCGCTAGCTGGTTTCGTGATCTGCACTTGTCGCGGCGCTCGCGGAACGAATGTCCCGCCAGGTCAGACCCTCCCCGAGCAGCGCCGGGACGCCGAGAGCCAGTGCGGTCACCACCTCGACGGCCTGCAGCACGATCCCATACGCGATTGCCTGACCGGCGCCGACGCCGTAGGCCGCGAGCACGACCAGGCAGGCGGCCTGGAACACGCCCACGTTTGAGGGCGTAGCCGGCAGGATCGCACTGACGTTGACGGCGAGCAGTACCGCGGCGGCCGCCACGAGCGTGGGGTGAGCGGGCAGACCGAGCGCGAGCAGGACCGCGTAGCAGGCGAGCCACTGCAGTATCCAGGCGGACAGCTGGGCGGCCACGGCGGCGATCCCGTGACGCGGAGTCACGAACACGGCCAGGCCCTGTCTGGCGAGTCCGAGCAGCCGCGCGATTGTCGCGGCGGCGAGGCGCACCCGCAGCGAGCCCGACCGTACGCCGAAACGCAGCAGGCGCGGGCCGAGCAGCACCAGCGCGCACAGCGCCAGTGGGACCGCGGCGACCGCGAGGATCGCCGCGAACTGGCCGTGGACGGGGATGCTGCTGAACGTGACCGACGCGAGGATCGCGAGGGCGAGCAGGTTGATCAGTGTCTGGGAGAACACCGTCCCCGTCACGATCGGCAGCAGTTGCCGCTGGGACCCCTCCAGACGGCGCGAGAGCACCACGATCCGTGTGGGCTCGCCGATGCGTCCCGGGAACACAGCGGAGGCCATCACGCCGATCATCGTGGCGCGTGCGACCGGGATCCAGCCGATCCGCGTAGTGGGCAGCGCCGCGCGCAGCGCCTCGTGCCAGGAGACCGAGCGCGCCAGCAGCGAGCATCCCATCAGCGCGAGCGCAAGCACGATCCAGCCGGGGGTCGCGGTGATCAGGGCGTGCCCGACGCGGCTGAGATTCAGGCGCGACAGGGCGTACAGGATCAGTCCCGCGAGCAGTAGCGCGACAATCGTCAGACCGGCGCGTCCGGCGGTGGTGGAGGGGAGTGAGCTGCGCACACGCGAACCCCGTCGAGGGCGGGGATGTTCGGGTTCGTCCATCGCCCCGGGGTGTATCAGAGCCCGCTCGTCGGGCCGCACGAAGCGGTGCGGCCGATGAGTCCAATACAGTTCGGCTATATGGGGGTAGCCAGTGATCCGAACACGAGTGTTATTCGAAAAGAACTAGAGAAGGGGTCCATCTCCGTTCGGGAGGCCCTCAGTCAAAATCACATCCTGGGGAGAGAAATCAGAATGAGCAAGCACGACAACGACTACATCTCGATCACTCTGTCGCCGGTGCAGGTCGAGCAGGTCATGCGCGCGGCGAGCAAGAGCCCCAGCGGCACCGTGTCGAATCTGCTGCTGGCGGCGCTGGACAACGCTCACGATCCACCCACGGGCAGTCACCGCAGGGCGTATGACCTGCAGCGCGCCTCCCAGGAAGCGCTGACCGCTGCGCTGGACGATCCCCAGCTCTCGCAGTCGCTACTGCGCGGCCTGTCGGTGCTTGCGTGCTACGGGCCCGACCGGCCTTGGCGCCCGATCATCGAGCTGGCGAACCAGCTGGGCATGTCGCCCTCGACGACTCATCGCTACGTCAAGACGCTCAAGACAATCGGGCTGATGGAGCAGGACCCGACGACGAGGGAGTACCGCCCGGTCGCGCTCGACAACTAGCTCGCGCCGGCCGGCGAAACGTCGGCTCCGGCAATGAGCACACGTCCGAGAGGTGTCGTGGGGATCGCCTCCCGGACAAGCGCGCCGTCAGTTCGGCGGTCAAGGCTCAAGTGACCGCGGGCGACGCCCGACTATGATCGTATGTTCTCCAGGCGTGCCATAGCGGGCGGGCTGTGGCCATGGCCGGCCCGTTCCCGTCAAGGTCATGCCCGTCAACGGCGGATCGATCCATCGAGGATTGCGCGGCTGCTCTTGGGCATGCCGCTGCGGCCCTTCGCCGCCGGTTCCGCCTCACCGAAGGTGGCCGGGCGCACACAGGCGCCATGGGGGAGATGGTGGGACGCCCGCCCGCGCATGTTGCGGGCGCTCGCGCTGGTAGCGATCGCCTGGATGGTGGTCTACCTCGTGTGGCGTGTCGGTTGGAGTTGGCACGGCGCGAGCCGCTGGCTGTGGGGCATTCTGCTCGTGACCGAGGTGTATGGGCTGTGGAACATCTCGATCCTGACGTGGTTCTCGTGGAGTATTCCGACAGCGATCCGACCGTCGGTGACGCCGGGCCATCAGGTGGACGTGTACGTGTGTACGTATGACGAGACGCCGGCCGTGCTGCGGGCGACGCTTGCGGGTTGCGCGGCGATGACCTACCCGCACACGACCTATCTGCTCGACGATGGGCGCCGTCCAGAGATGGCGCAGCTCGCCCACGAATGGGAAGCCGAGTACCTGACACGGTCCGACAACGCGCACGCCAAGGCCGGCAACATCAATCATGCGCTGCCGATCACCCAGGGGGAGCTCGTGTTCGTGCTCGACGCCGATCACGTCCCGCTCCCAGACGCTCTTGAGGCCGTCGTCGGCTACTTCGACGACGATGACGTCGCTCTGGTGCAGACGCCGCATGACTTCTACAACCAGGATTCGATCCAGCACTACGAGATCGGGCGTCACGAGCAGTCGGTGTTTTACTCCGTCATCTGCCCTGGCAAGGACCGCCACAACGCGGCTTTCTGGTGCGGCTCGGGCGCGGTGATCCGTCGCGACGCCCTGCTCGAGATCGGCGGCGTCGCGGTCCAAACGATCGCCGAGGACTTCCACACGACGCTCAAGCTGCACTGCGCCGGGTGGCGGTCGCGCTACCACGACGAGGTGCTGATCCAGGGTCTCGCTCCGCACGATCTCGCCGCCTACCTGCTGCAGCGCGACCGCTGGGCACGCGGCAACCTGGCGGTGTTCACGACGCCCGAGTCGCCGCTGCGCGCACGGGAGCTGACGGCGCTCCAACGGCTGAGCTATTTCGCGAGCCTGTCGTCTTATCTGGCCGGCCCGATGCGGCTATTGATGCTCGGGACGCTCGCCGCGGTGCTGTGGACGGGTCAACTGCCGCTCACCGCCACGCTGTTCACGCTCGGCGTGCTGTGGGCGCCGGCGACGCTGCTGTCGGTCGCCGCCGGATCCGCGTTGTGCCGCGGCCACCAGCGGATCTCCGATACGACCCACTTCGAGCTGTGCACCTCCGAAATCTTTACGCGTGCGTTGCGTTGCGTCGTGCGACCCGGCCGCACGACGTTCAGGGTGACGCCGAAGGAGGGCGTCGACTTCGGTGGGTTCGGCGCGCTCCGCCAACTCCCGGCAGTACTCGCGATCGCCGCGCTTTTGTGCGGGGGAGTCTTGTTGCGCGTTCTCGAAGACGCGGGCGTGGTCACCTTTCTGCCGGGCCTGCGCGGCATCGCGCTGTGGATCGTGCCGCTCGTCGGGCTGTTCGAGCTACGCCGAGTGCTGCGCACGCTTATGCTCGTCGCCCGGCGGCGCCAGCGCCGGATCGAGTACCGCATGCCGTTGGACGCGCCGGTCCGGCTCACGAGTGAGTCGGGCGTGCAGCTGACCGGCAGTGCCCGCGATCTCTCGCCCTCCGGCTTTGGTCTGCAGCTGCCCGCGCCACTACAGACCGGCGCGCGCGTCGCGGTCACACTCCGGCTGCCGGGGATCGGTGGTGAGCTTGCTCCGGTCGAGCTCGATCTGCAGGTCCAGTCGTGCCGGGGGCAGGGCGAGGCTTGGATCGTCGGTGCACGCATCACGGGCGCCGATGCGGCGGCGAGCCGCCGTCTGGTGGAGTACTGCTACGTCGTACACCAAGCCGAGCGGTTGCGCGCGGGCGGGGCGCCCGTGGCACTGCCACGACCGGTCGTGGTGAGTGATCCCGTCACCGCGGGCCTGCTCGGGGCTGAGCCGGCTGTGGCGTAGGATGCGCAAATGATCATCACGACGATGAACGACCTGCCCGGCTATGAGATCGACGAGGTGATGGGCGAGGTGTTCGGCTTGACTGTGCGCGCTCGCAACATCGGCTCGCAGATCGGGGCCTCGTTTAAGTCGCTGGTGGGGGGAGAGCTGAAGGGGATGACGAAGATGCTCGCCGAAGGACGCCTCCATGCCCAGGAACGGCTCGTCGAGGAGGCCGAGTCCAAGGGCGCCAACGCGGTCATCGCGTTCCGCTTCGACACCTCCGAGCTCGGCACGACCTGGACGGAGATCTGCGCTTACGGCACCGCCGTGCGCGCCACCAAGAGGTAGCGAAGGCGCTTTCTTCGGTCGCCGGCGCGGCTACGCCGCGATCGGGCTGGGCGCGCGCCCGAGCCCCTCTAGCGCCGCGAGCATCGCGTCGAGCTCGCAGGCCACCTTGGCGGGCCACGGCTTCTGCGGATGCTCATCCAGCGTCTTCAGCCCGTTGCCCGTGACGATCGCGACCACGGTGTCGTCGGGGGCGAAGTGCCCAGCTGCAGACAGTTTCTCCAACACCGCGATCGTCGTGCCGCCGGCGGGCTCGGTCAGCAGCCCCTCGGTGGCTGCCAGCAGGTCGATACCGGCGAAGATCTCCGGGTCGCTCGCGAACCCGCCGGTTCCTCCGCGTTTGCGTACGGCGTCGATCACCAGGTAGCCGTCGCCGGGCGCGCCGATGGCGAGCGAGTGCGCGGCCGTCTCGGGCGTCACCGGATGGACCTCGGCCTCCTCGGCGAGGATCGCCGAAGCGATCGGGTTGCACCCGCTGGGCTGAGCGATGTGGATGCGCGTCCCGTCGGTCTCGGATAGTCCCATCAGTTGCAGCTCGCCGAGGCCCTTATGGAGTCTCGAGGAGAGCGTGCCGCCGGCGGCCGCCGTGATGATGTGATCCGGCGCGTTCCAGTCGAGTTGCTCGACGATCTCGAACGCCGCCGTCTTGGCGCCCTCGGCGTAGAACGGACGCAGCGTGATGTTGGCGAAGTCCATGCCGGTCGCTTCGGCGATCTCACGGCAGCGGCGGTTGGCTTCGTCGTAGTTGCCCTCCACCTGGCAGACCTTCGCGCCGAGCGCCATGCACACACGCGCCTTGGTGACCTCCAGGGCGTTGGGATAGAACACGTAAGCGTCCACGCCCGCCTTGGCTGCCAGTGAGGCCACGGCCGTGCCGACGTTGCCGGTCGATACGCAGCCGATCTCGGTCTTGCCACGCTCGAGCAGCCTGGCCACCGACATCGAGACGACGCGGTCCTTGTAGGAGAGGCTCGGTCGGTTGCTGGAGTCGTCCTTCAGATACAGGTTGCTGAGCCCCAGCTCCGCGCCTAGCCGGTCGGCGCGGATCAGCGGCGTGTAGCCAGAGAACTGACCCACGCGCGCTTGCGCAGAGGCGTCGAGGATCGGCAGGAGCTCCTCGAAGTGCCAGATGTTCTGCGGGCGCTGTGAGCTGGGGAAGTCTTTGAAGTGGCTGGCCGCGAGCTCGTAGTCATAGACGACGTCCAGACCCTTGCCGCAGTCCGGGCATGAGAACACGGTGTCGGTCAGCGGGTAGCGGTTGTCGCAGCGGTGACAGGCGAGATCCGTGGCACACGAGCGCGTCCGCTTCCCGGACCCTGAGCCGGGGCTGCTGCTGGATGAGGTGCTGGAGGTACCACTCATGCCGGTACCCCAGAAGATACGCCGGGCCACGGCGTTTGCGCGTCACCGTCATGACCGAACGCGATCCACAGCTCCTCGGCGATGTGTGGCGCCAGCGGGGAAAGCAGCTGCGCGAGCACCGCCAACGCGTCCAGCAGCGCAACCCGATCGAGCGCGCTCAGCTCGTCGGTGCGCGCGAGCACGCGCTTCTCGAAGTCCTTCAGGCGATCGAACAGGCGCATGACATCGCGCACGGCGCTGTGCATCTCCAGAGCCAGCATCTCCTCGGTGGTCCGCTCGATCGCGGCGGCGCACCATTTTTCCAGGCGCACGCGCAGGTGCTCGGTGGTGTCTCTCACCTGCCCGTCGGAGTCGGTAAGAGGATCCGACCCGGTCCTCGCGCCACGATTGTCGACGCCGTCCACTCCGTCCGACGCGGCGGCCGCGAGCTGGGTCTGGGAGAAGTCCCAGACCTGAGTAAGGAATCGGTGACAGCGCAGCACCGCTGAATCCGACCAGTTCAGTGCGCGCTGGGGACGGGCGGCATAGAGCGTCGCCAGGCGTACGGTGTCGGCGCCGTAGCGGGCGACGAGCTCGTCCGGGTCGACGACGTTGCCGAGATGCTTGCTCATCTTGCGTCCATCACGTATGACCATCTCGTGAAATAGGCAGCCGGCGAATGGCTCGCCGTCGGATAGGAACGCGAGCGGCCCGATGTCGCGTAGCGCCTTGGTGACGATGCGCTGGTCGAATACGAAGTTGCCGCTGTCCGAGCCCGCGACGACGCGCTCGCAGGGCAGCCATGCGCGCAGATCCTCCAGCGCGAAGATCTCATCCAGTGGGCGCTCGCGCTCGGCCGGGGGAACGCACACCGGCACCCATAGCCAGAGGGCGTCGAAGTGACAGTCGAGCGTGTCCGTCTCCCGGCGCGCGGAGCCGCCACAGCTCGGGCAGGTGGTGTGGACGAAGTCCTCGCGCTCGGCCAGCGGATTGCCGGCGCCGGTGGGCACCAGGTCGAGCGGCAGCACGACCGGCAGCTGCTCCACGGGTACCGGCATGACTCCACAGTCGCCGTCGCAGTAGACGATTGGGATCGGCGTGCCCCAAGAACGCTGACGGGAGATCGAGAAGTCCTCGGCCTTGTAGCGCACGGCCTTGCGCGGCGCGGACACATTGTCCGCTGACGATGGCTCCTTGCCGCCGGCTCGCGAGCCACCCAGCAGGTCGGATAGACGCTCGGCGATCACCTCGTCCGTGCGGTCGCACTCCGGAACGCCGAAGACGGCTGTCGCGCCGAAGCGCCCGTCGACTCCGGGTGAGATCAGCACCGGCAGTGAGGCGTCTCCTGCGGGCGCGGGCAGAGTCCGTCCCGTATCGATCAGCGTGATTGCGCCGGCGTCGCGTGAGCTTCGCTCCAGCCCACTCGAGCGAAGCTCCTCGAGCTGCTCGCGCACCCGTGGATCGACGGCCCATGCGTCGATGTCCGAATGCTTTGGCGAGATCAGCACGAAGCGTGCCTGCTCCAGCGCGTGGGCGTGCGGTGTGAACACGGTCAGGCGGGCGCTATCGGCTCCCGTCAAGTCGAGCTCGACGCCGTCGACGCGCCCGAGTACGAAGCGCTGACCGGCGAGCGCGACCTCATCCCAGCGCTTGCTCTCTGCCAGCTTCTGCAGCCGCTGGTCGTTCTCGGGCACGTGTGCGCTGATGCGCAGGTACCACGTTGGCCGCTCGATCAGGCGCACGGGGTTATGGCAGCGCCAGCACTCACCGTCCTCGACCTGGATCGTGGCGAGGGTCGTCTGACAGATATCGCACCAGTCCACGACGCCCGTGCCGCGATAGACAAGGCCAGCGTTGAGCAGCGTGACGAACAGCCACTGCGACCACCGGTACATCAGCTCGTCAGAGCTGAGAAACGTGCGCTCCCAATCGAAGGAGTAGCCAAGGCGTTGCAACTGGCCGGTCATGTGCTCGGCGCAGCGTGCGACCCAGTCGCTGGGCGCCTCGCCGCGGTCGATCGCCCCCAACTCGGCGGGCAGGCCAAAGGCGTCGAAACCGAACGCGAACAGTACGTCCTCACCGCGCGCGCGCTGAAAGCGCGCGTAGGCGTCTCCGATCGAGTAGGAGCGGACGTGGCCGATGTGGATGTTGCCGGAGGTGAACGGGGCCGAGGGCTTGATGTAGCGGCGCGGGCGATCGGCCTCGATAGACGGCGTGGCGAACGCCTCCCGGTCTCGCCAGGCGGACTGCCTGCGAGCCTCGATCGCGTGCGGGTCATAGCTGGGAAAAGCCCTACTGCTCATAGTCAAACGAGCATATCTGAGGGCCCAAGCCCGGTTGTGACCGTTGCTATGCTCGAAGCCACTTGGCAGCGTTCACCGACAAGGCCCTCGCGACGCTTCGCCGCTCTCTGTGGCCCCTCCGTGCGCGAGGCATATCGTCCGCCCGGACTGAAAGGATGCGACGATGGAGATAGAGATCGGGCGCGGCAAGAAAGCCCGCCAGGCATACGGGTTTGACGACATCGCGATCGTGCCCTCACGGCGCACGCGCGATCCCGACGACATCGACATCAGCTGGAAGCTGGGTCCCTACCAGTTCGAGCTGCCGATGCTGGCGTCGGCGATGGACGGGGTGGTCTCGCCCGAGACCGCCGCGCTGATCGGTGGGCTGGGCGGGTTGGCGGTGCTCAACCTGGAGGGCATATTCACCCGTTACGAGGATGCCGACGAGCAGCTGGAGCGGATCGCGCAGCTGCCCAAGGAGGCGGCCACGCGGGAGATGCAGGCGATCTACTCGGAGCCGGTCAAGCCCGAGCTGATCGCCCAGCGGATTGCTGAGATCAAGGAGCAGAAAGTCGTCGTCGCCGCCTCGCTGACGCCTCAGCGCGTGCGCGACTACTACGAGCTGGCGCTGGAGGCTGGGTTGGACGTGCTCGTGATCCAGGGGACGGTCGTCTCCGGCGAACACGTCTCGACGGTGTCAGAGCCGCTGAACCTGAAGGAGTTCATCCCCAGCCTCGATGTGCCGGTGGTGGTCGGTGGGTGCGCTTCCTACCACACGGGCCTGCATTTGATGCGCACGGGCGCTGCGGGAGTCCTCGTGGGCGTGGGCCCGGGAGCGGCGTGCACGACCAGGGGCGTGCTCGGCATCGGCGTGCCGCAGGCGACGGCGATCGCCGACGTGGCGCACGCACGCTCGACGCACATGCTGGAGACAGGCGAGTACTGCCAGGTGATCGCCGACGGCGGGATGGGCAACGGCGGGGATGTGTCGAAGGCGATCGCGCTGGGCGCCGATGCGGTGATGATCGGCTCTCCGCTCGCCCGTGCGTATGAGGCGCCGGGTAGGGGCTTTCACTGGGGCATGGCGACGTTCCATCCGACCCTGCCGCGCGGAGCACGGGTAGCGACGACGCAGAACGGCACGCTCGAGGAGATCCTCGTCGGCCCGGCGCGCGAGAACGACGGCACGTTCAACCTGTTTGGCGGGCTGCGCACGTCGATGGCGACGTGCGGGCACAAGGATCTAGCCGAGTTCAACCGCGCGGAGGTCGTGATCGCGCCGGCGCTGCAGACCGAGGGCAAGGCGCTGCAGCGCGACCAGGCCGTCGGCATGGGTGCCGTCAACGGGAAGGCCGCGGCACTGGTCAATGACGTCTGAGGCGTCCCCGCCTTCGTTCGGCGGCGTCCTCAGTCGCTCGCGTGCCAAGCACGCCACGCTCCTTGCGTCCTTGCCGGCCTCGCCGGGAACACCTCAGACAGCGATGTGGCGATCATGAATATGGTCTCCATACCGAGCACGCAGAGTCCCGCGAACACAGCCGCGCCCGGCACCGAAGAGGTAGTGGTACTCGACTACGGCGGCCAGTACAGCCAACTGATCGCGCGTCGCATCCGCGACTGCGGAGTGTTCAGCGAGCTACTGCCGCACAGCGTTCCACTGGAGGAGGTAGCCAAGCGCAAACCCCGAGCGATCGTGTTGTCGGGTGGGCCCGCGTCGGTGTATGCGCCGGGCGCGCCGACACTCGATCGAGGTCTACTGGAGCTTGAAGTCCCGGTGATGGGCATCTGTTATGGGATGCAGTTGCTCATGCACGAGCTCGGCGGGCGAGTGGAGCAGGCGGAGGTGGGGGAGTTCGGCCGCTCGGACCTGACGGTCACCGAGCCCGGACGGTTGCTCGCGGGGATGCCGAAGGAGCAGACGTGCTGGATGTCCCATCGGGACACGGTGTTCGAGCCGCCGCCCGGGTTTACGGCGCTCGCGTCTTCGAGCGCCTCGCCGGTGGCCGCCGTGGAGGACATCGAGCGGGGGATATACGGCATTCAGTTTCATCCTGAGGTCGTGCATACGCCCTACGGGCAGGAGATCCTGACGCGGTTCCTGACCGATATCGCAGGGTGCGAGCGCACATGGTCGGCGCGCTCGATCGTGGAGGATCAGATCGAGCGCATCAGGGCACAGGTGGGGGATGGGCGGGTGATCTGTGGATTGTCCGGAGGCGTGGACTCCTCGGTGGCCGCACTGCTCGTACACAAGGCCGTGGGCGACCAACTGACGTGCGTGTTCGTGGATCACGGGCTGATGCGCAAGGGCGAGGGCGAGCAGGTTGTGAGTGCTTTCAGAGACACGTTCAAGGTCCCACTGGTGGCCGTCGACGCAGAGGAGCGGTTCCTTGCAAAGCTGCGCGGCGTCACCGAGCCCGAGGCTAAGCGCAAGGCGATCGGCGCGGAGTTCATCAGGGTGTTCGAGGAGGAGGCCGCGAAGATCTCGGTGCAGGACCCGCCTGAGTATCTGGTCCAGGGCACGCTCTATTCGGACGTGATCGAGTCGGGCGGAGGCACGGGAGCGGCGACGATCAAGTCCCATCACAACGTCGGTGGGCTGCCGGAGGACCTGAAGTTCGAGCTGGTCGAGCCGCTGCGGGCGCTGTTCAAGGACGAGGTCAGGGCCGTCGGCGCCGAGCTGGGATTGCCCGAGCGGCTGGTGTGGCGCCAGCCGTTCCCGGGACCGGGTCTGGCGATCAGGGTCGTCGGCGGCGAAGCGACGAAGGAGCGACTGGACGTGCTGCGCGAGGCCGATCACATCCTGCAGGAGGAGATTCGCGGCGCCGGGCTGTATCGCGAGCTGTGGCAGTCCTTCTGCGTGCTGCCGGACGTCAGGACTGTCGGCGTGCAGGGAGATGAGCGCACCTACGGGTATGTGGTGGTCGTGCGGGCGGTGACGAGCGACGATGCGATGACGGCCGACTGGGCGCGGCTTCCATACGAGCTGCTGGAGACGATCGCCTCGCGGATGATCAACGAGCTGCGTGAGGTCAACCGCGTTGTGCTGGACATCACCTCAAAGCCCCCGGGAACCATCGAGTGGGAGTAACGCCGTAGGGAGTTGGATGGGTGGGTGACCCATAGCCCGGATCTCCTACAACGCTGTCGGCGCCGGTCACCGCACCTGCTGGCACCGCGAAGGGCGGGCAAGTCGCCTATGATGTTTCGCTGCGCCGCGCGCTGACGTGCGGCCTTTTTTACGCGATGAGCACAATGACGACACCCTCAGTACGGACCTATGTGGCCAAGCCCACCGACCGCGACCGCGGTTGGGTGCTCGTTGATGCCAACGGCAAGACGCTGGGACGCCTGGCCACGCAGATCGCCGACGTGCTGCGGGGCAAGCGCAAGCCCGAGTACACGCCGCACATCGACACGGGGGACTTCGTCGTCGTCATCAACGCGGAGAAGGTCGCGGTGACCGGTAACAAGCGCTCCGACAAGCGCTACTACCGCCACTCGGGCTATCCGGGCGGGTTGCGTTCGCGCACGTTCGAGGAGATGATCGCGCGCCGGCCCGAGGAGGTCATCAGGCTCGCCGTCAAAGGGATGATGCCCCGCAACCGGCTCGCGCGTAAGCAGATCACGAAGCTCAAGATATACGCGGGTCCCGAGCATCCGCACACCGCGCAGAAGCCACAACCACTCGAGATAGAGGCATAGACATCACCATGGCCGACGACGAGACGCCCGAGACC
The DNA here is from genome assembly GCA_963708315.1 of uncultured Solirubrobacterales bacterium. GTDB lineage: Bacteria > Actinomycetota > Thermoleophilia > Solirubrobacterales > Solirubrobacteraceae > Palsa-744. Next base: position 1,453,232 of record OY970204.1, read on the forward strand.
CCCGCCGAGGAGAAGCCTGCCGAGCACGCCGTCCCGAGCGAGGACGCCGCCGAGATAGCCGGGTCCGCCGAGGACGCGCCGCTGGAGGCCGTCCAGGAGGCGCGGGAGCACGTCGGCGAGGGCAAGCCGGCCGCTGAGGCTGAGCCGTTCGATCCGATCGCGGGCAACGCGGTCCCGACCGACGATGCCAGCGAGATTGCTGGGTCCGCCGAGGACGCGCCGCTGGAGGCCTTCGAGGAGGCTCAGGAGCGCGCCGAGGCGGAGGAGCTGGCTGAGGTGTACGAGGAGGTCGTGGCCGAGGAGATCGCTGAGAAGATCGTCGAGGAGATCGTTGCCGAGGAGATCGTCGAGGAGGCAATTGAGGAGGCCGCCGCCGAGGAGATCGCGGCAGAGGTCGTTGAGGCCGAGCTGGAGGCCGAGGCCGAGGAGGAGGCCGCGCCGCGTGAGAAGCCGGCCGTGCCTGGAGCACACCTGGAAGTTGACATTGTGCCGGAGGGCGCGGACCCGCTGGGCCGCGACATCGGGGCCGCTGATCCGTACGCGAGCGTTGCGGAGGCCTACGAGCAGGACGTCGAGGTCACCGACGGCGAGGGCGAGTCCCATGAGGACGAGGAGACGCTCGCCGAGCCGATCTCAACCGCCGCCATCGATCTCGCCTCGGGGGCGCGATACCGCGCGACCGGCAAGCGCAAGACGGCGATCGCGCGGGTGACGCTGCGACCCGGGACGGGCACGTATCTGGTCAACGGGCGCGTCCTGGAGGAGCATTTCCCGCGGATTACGCTGCAGCGCAACATCCGTCAGCCACTGGAGACGGTCGGATATCAGGATCGCATGGATGTGGTCGCACGGCTGCACGGCGGCGGCATCTCCGCTCAGGCGGGAGCGCTGCGCCACGGTGTCTCGCGGGCGCTGTTGGAGGCCGATCCGAACCTGCGCGGCGAGCTCAAGCGTCGTGGGTTTCTGACGCGCGACTCGCGCGCGAAGGAGCGCAAGAAGGCCGGCCTGAAGAAGGCGCGCAAGCGGCCGCAGTTCTCCAAGCGTTAGTCAGTCCGCGGCCTGTATGGGCAGGGCTGTCAGGGTCGGAGGTTGCGACATCCTCACCGGGAAGCGCAGATGACTCGCAAGCTGTTCGGTACCGATGGCGTCCGTGGTGTTGCAGGTGAGCTGCTGAGCGCAGAGCTCGCGCTCGGCCTCGCCCAGGCTGCGACCCGTCTCACGCAGGTCGAGTGCCCGCGGGTGCTGATCGTGCGCGACACGCGCGAGTCCGGCGAGATGCTGCAGGCGGCGGTGGCCGCGGGTGTGGCGGCGGCCGGGGGAGAAGCGCTGCTCGGTGGCGTGCTGCCGACGCCGGCCGCGCCGCTGCTGATCGCCCAGTACGGGTTCGATCTGGCGGCCGTGCTGTCGGCCTCGCACAATCCGTATCAGGACAACGGCATCAAGTTCTTCGGCGGCGACGGGTACAAGCTGAGCGACGACACCGAGCTCGAGATCGAGCGCGGGCTGGAGCGCGCCGCGAGCCAGGACGGGACGGATGTCTCGGTCGCGGCGGAGAAGGCGGGCGGAGCAGGGTCACAGCCCCGGATCGGGCGCATCCGTGAGCTGCGGGGGGCCGGCGAGGACTACCTGCGCGAGCTGCATACGCGCTTTGCAGAGTTGGACCTCACCGGCCTGGACGTGCTGCTCGACTGCGCCAACGGCGCCACCTATCAAGTGGCGCCAGAGGTGTTCAGGCGTCTGGGGGCGAACGTGACCGCGGTGGCGGATGCGCCGGACGGGCGCAACATCAACGCCGACTGCGGCTCCACCCATGTCGAGCGACTGGCCGAGCGGGTGCAGGTCGGCGGGCATGCGCTCGGGTTCGCGTTCGACGGCGACGGCGATCGGGTGCTCGCGGTGGACGGCGCCGGAACAGTCGTCGACGGCGACGAGCTGATGGCGCTTGCCGCGCTGCACCTGCGCGACACCGGACGGTTGCGCGGCGATGGCGTGGTCGTGACGGTGATGACCAACTACGGCTTTCATACGGCGATGGCCGAGGCCGGGGTCGAGGTGGCCAGCGCCAAGGTGGGGGACAGGTATGTGCTGGAGGAACTGCTCGCGCGCGGCTGGACGCTCGGCGGGGAGCAGTCCGGACACCTGATCGAGCTGGGGTTCAACCGTACGGGCGACGGGATCGCCGGTGCGCTGCTGACGCTCGAGGCGCTCGCCGGAGCTGATCTGCGCGAGCGCCACGCGATGGCCAAGCTGCCCCAGCGACTGGTGAACGTGCGGGTTCGCGACCGGGAGGCGCTGCACGGCTCGGAGGCGGTGAGCGCCGCTGTTGACGCCGAGGACAAGGCGCTCAGCGGACGTGGGCGCGTGCTCGTGCGAGCGAGTGGGACCGAGCCCCTGGTACGCGTGATGGTTGAGGCCCCGACCGACGCGGAGGCGCAGGAGGTCTGCGACAGGTTGGTCGACTTGGTCGAGCGCGAGCTGGCGTAGGTCCACACAGATTCTGTTGCCGCGTCTCGGTTGTGCGCCTGCCGCCTTCGCGAGAAGGCGGCTTGAATGCGGGTGGGCTTGCCTGCCGATGCGTCCAATCGTGCAGGCGCGCCACCGACTCGCTGATATCTTCGAGCGATGTGTGGGATCGTCGGCTATGTTGGGAGACGCCCTGCCCGTGAGCTGCTGCTCGGCGGGTTGACGCGGCTGGAGTACCGGGGGTATGACTCGGCCGGGATCTCCACGATCGAGGATGGTCGCATCGAGTCGGTGCGCGCCGTGGGCAACCTCGGCGCGCTGCGGGTCAAGCTCGACGGCGAAGCCGCCGACGCACAGGCTCAGGGAGCGGTGGCCGTCGCGTTAAGGCCGGCCACGACCGGGATCGGTCATACCCGCTGGGCGACCCACGGGCGTGTGAGTGAGGAGAACGCTCATCCTCACTACGATTCTCAGGATCGCGTACACGTGGTCGTGAACGGGATCGTGGAGAACTACATCGCGCTGAAGGAACGTCTCGCGGCACAGGGGTGTGTGTTCACCTCCGAGACCGACGCCGAGACGATTGCGCACCTAATCGCGTCGCACTACGACGGCGATCTGCCCGACGCGGTGCGCGCCGCCTACGCCGAACTGCAGGGCCACTACGCGTTCGTGGCGATGAGCCTGGACGAGCCCGAGGTGCTCGTCGGTGCCCGCCGTGAGTGCCCGCTGATCGTCGGCCGCGGCGAGGGTGAGCAGTTCGTCGCCTCGGCCGTGCCTGCTTTCCTGGCGCAGACCAGGCGGGTGCAGTTCCTCGATAACGACGAGATCGTGGTGCTGCGCCCCGAGGGCGTGACGATCACCACACCCGCGGGCGAGGAGCTGGAGAGGGCCGTGGACACCGTCGATTGGGACGAGGAGACTGCAGAGAAGGGCGGATATGAGACGTTCATGCTCAAGGAGATCCACGAACAGGCCGACGCGGTCGCCGACACGATCTCCGACCGTACTGCCGCCGGGGACGGTGTGGACCTGGACGAGCAGGGCGCGCTGGACGAGGCGCTACTCGCAGACGTGCGCCGGATCGTGGTCGTCGCCTGCGGCACCTCCTACCACGCTGGTTTGATCGGCCGCTACGCGATCGAGGAGTGGGCACAACTCCCGGTCGAGATGGACGTCGCCTCGGAGTACCGTTACCGCAACCCGGTGCTCGGCCCGGGCGATCTTGTGATCGGGATCAGCCAGTCGGGTGAGACCGCCGACACGCTCGCGGCGATGCGGATGGCGCGCGAGGGCGGCGCGAAGGTGCTGGCGATCACGAACGTGATGGGCTCGCAGGCCACGCGCGACGCCGACGGCGTGCTGTTCACCCGCGCGGGTCTTGAGATCGGGGTGGCGGCGACGAAGACGTTCCTGTGCCAGGTCGCGGTCATGTATTTGCTCGGACTGCGTCTGGCCCAGTTGCGCGGCACGCTCCCGGCGGAGCGCGTCACCGAGCTGGTGTCCGAGCTCAAGCGCTTGCCGCACTGCATCGCGCAACTGACGGGCGAGGTCGTAAGCGCGGCCGACGGCGAGGGTGTCGAAGCTCAGGTACGGGCGGTGGCTGACGCGCACTGGCGCAGCGAGTTCTTTCTGTACATCGGCCGCCACGTCGGCCTGCCGGTGGCACTGGAGGGGGCGCTGAAGCTGAAGGAGATCTCCTACATCGCCACCGACGCGTACGCCGCGGGGGAGATGAAGCACGGTCCGATCGCCCTGCTGGACGAGCAGACACCGGTCGTGAGCGTCGCCACCGACTCGCCGGTGCTAGAGAAGATCGCTTCGAACATGCAGGAGGTGCGCGCCCGCGGCGCACACGTGATCGCGATCGCGACGACAGGTAACGAGCAGATCGCACAGCACGCCGACTCCGTCATCTACGTCCCGGCGGTCGACTGGATGCTGCAACCGATCCTCGCCGTGATCCCGCTGCAGTTGCTCGCGTATGAGATCGCGCGCCGGCGCGGCCTGAACGTAGATCAGCCGCGCAACCTCGCGAAGACCGTCACTGTCGAGTAAGCCCACGCCGGCCACGGTCGGCATGGGATTCGGTGGGGTCTCATGCTGCATGTGCCTGGGTGCAGGTACTCGAGTATCTGTAGCCGATTACATGTCGTAAACGATATGGACTTAACCGTATGACCGATTAGCATCGCAACTCATGGACGCGCTGCCCGACTGGCTGACCCCCCTGCCCGACGCAGAGCACATGCGGGCGATCGACCGCTGGGCGATCGAGGAGCGCGGGGTTCCCTCGCTCGACTTGATGGAGCGCGCCGGCGCTGGCGTTGCCCGCACGGTTGAGCGGCTCGTGCCCGATGGGCCCGCGGTCGTGGTGTGCGGCACTGGCAACAACGGTGGCGACGGACTCGTCGTCGCGCGCCTACTGCGTGACGCGGGCCGAGAGGTGACGGTTATATGTGCCGGCTCGCCGGCGAAGTTGACGAGGGACGCGCTGGCGAATCTTGAGCGCCTGCCCGGGGGCGCTCCGCTGGAGCTCGCCCAGGGTACGGACGCGCTGGCCGGGGCGAGCGTCGTCGTTGACGCTCTGCTCGGGACCGGCTTTGCCGGTGAGCCTCGCGGCGCGGTCGGTGAGGCGATCGCGGCGATCGCAGGTTGTGCGGCGCCGGTCGTCAGCGTCGATGTGCCCTCCGGGGTGGATGCCTCCACGGGCGTCGTCGCGGGCGCCGCGGTGCGCGCGACGAGCACCGTGACATTTCACATGGCCAAACCAGGCCTATGGATTCACCCAGGCAAGGCTCACGCGGGCGAGGTCGAGGTGCTCGACATCGGCATCCCCCGTGGTCGGCCTCACGATGCCGATATCGGTCTGATCGCGCCGGCGGTCCTGCGCCTGCTCCCGCGCCGGACGGCCGTCTCGACCAAGTTCTCCTCCGGTCATGTGCTCGTCGCAGGCGGCTCGCGCGGGCTCACGGGCGCGCCGCGCATGACCGCGCTCGGCGCCATGCGTGCGGGCGCCGGGTATGTCACTGCGTGCGTCCCCGCCTCACAGCAGGCGATCGTGGCGAGCGGCGGCCCACCCGAGTTGATGACCCGCGGACTGCCCGATTCGGATGGGGCGTTGACGCCCGCGGGCGTGGAAGTCGTGCTCGAGGCAGCCCGTCGGGGCGGGGCGCTCGCGCTCGGCCCCGGGCTTGGCCGCGGCGATCACGCGATCGCGTTCGCCCGCGCGCTCGCGCGTCGGGCCGAAGTCCCGCTCGTGCTCGACGCCGACGGTCTGAACGCACACGCGGGCAACTCTGGCGCTCATGGCGGCTATGGTCATCTCGACGACTTGGCTCGGCGCGAGGCGCCGACCGTGCTCACGCCCCATCCGGGCGAGCTGGCGCGGCTGCTCGACACCGACACCGATCACATCGCGCGCGAACGCTTGGCGAACGTTCGTGTGGCGGCGGCGCGAGCCGGCGCTGTGGTCGTGCTCAAGGGCGATGACACGCTCGTCGCCGATCCCTCCGGCCTGGTCGCAGTCAGCCCCGGAGATAGCCCGGCGCTGGCGACTGCCGGCAGCGGGGACGTGCTCTGTGGGGTCATCGCCGCGCTGCTCTCTCAGGGCCTGCCGCCGTTCACGGCGGCCGCGACCGGAGTGTTGTTGCACGTCCAGGCGGGCCGTCTGGCGGCGCGCACGCAGGGCGCCGCCGAGGGCGTGATCGCGACCGACGTCATCGCCGCTCTGCCGGTGGCACGGGAGATCGTCGCATGAGCGTCGCACGGGCTCGCGCGAGCGTCGATCGGGATGCGATCGCACACAACTGTGCCCGCCTGCTTGGTGTGCTGGATGGTTCGCAGCTGTGCGCGGTCGTTAAGGCCGACGGCTACGGTCACGGCGCCGTCGAGTGCGCCGGCGCGGCCCTGCAGGCGGGCGCAACGTGGCTGGCGGTGGCTACCGTCGAGGAGGCGTCCGAACTACGCGAGGCCGGCATCGAAGCGCCGGTGTTGATCATGGGCGCGCTCTGCGACCGCGCGGAGATCGAGCGGGCGATCGAACTGCGGGCGGACATCGTGGTGTGGCGCGAGCGCTCGATCGCGCTTGCCTCCGAAGCCGCCGCACTGATCTCGAGCGTCGCACGGGTCCACGTCAAGCTCGACACGGGCATGGGGCGCCTCGGTACGCGCGATCGCGATGAGGCATCGCGGGCCATCGCGGCCGCCGAGGCCGCTTCGGGGGTGCGACTTGTCGGCGTCATGACCCACTTCGCCACCGCTGATGTCCCTGACGACGATGGCTTCTTTGAGCGCCAGCTCGCCGCGTTCACCGACTGGTCTGAGGCTGTGCGGGCCGAGTTCCCGGATGTTCTCGTTCACGCAGCCAACAGCGCCGCGGTGCTGCGCCAGTCCCGTGCCCACTTCGACATGGCTCGCTGCGGCATCGCCGTCTACGGTCTGGACCCCTTCAACCGGGACCCGTTCGTACACGATCTCAGCCCGGCACTCACGCTCAGCTCCTACGTCGCCGAGGTCAAGTCCTGTCGCATGGGCGAGAGCACTGGCTACGGACGACGCTACGTGGCCGAACGCGACACCCATCTGGGCGTGCTCCCGATCGGCTACGGCGACGGCCTCAGGCGTGCCCTATCCGGCCGCGCAGACGTGCTCATCGCCGGCGCGCGCCTGCCGCTGGTCGGGACAGTCAGCATGGACAACGTCGCCGTCGATCTCGGCCCCGACCCTGCCGCGCTGCAGCTGTGCGGCGCCGAGGCGATCCTAATCGGCGCGAGCGGTCCCGAGCGGATCACCGCGGAGGAGCTCGCCGTGCGCATGGACACGATCAACTACGAGATCACCTGCGGGCTGTCAGCGCGAGTGCGGCGCACGTACCGCCCCTCCTCTGCGTCGGCGCCGTGAACGAGACGCCACCCGCAGATGCGCTGCGCGCGGTCGGCGCCGCGCTGAGTGACACCGCCGCATGGCTGGTAGGTGGAGCCACACGCGATCGAATGCTCGATCGCGACACGTTCGATCTGGACATCGTCGTCGACGCCTCGCCGGAGACCGCGGCTCGCTCTATCGCCCGGGCTGCGGGCAACGCCGCCTGTTTTGAGCTCTCCGAAGACTTCTCGGGGTGGCGGGTCATCGCGCGAGACCGTTCCTGGCAGGTGGATGTCCAGCCGCTGCGCGGCGGCTCGCTGCACGCGGACCTTGCGCTGCGCGACTTCACCGTCAACGCGATCGCCGAGCCGGTCGCCGGTGGCGAACCGATCGATCCCCTCGGAGGGATCGCCGACCTCGCCGCACACCGTCTGCGCATGGCCTCCCCGCGCGCGTTCGTCGACGATCCTCTACGCGTGCTGCGCCTCGTGCGGCTCGCCCTCGATCTCGGCCTCGAGCTCGACCCGGACACCGCTCACGCGGCGTCGGTCGCGGCGCCCGAGCTGCGGGGCGTCTCGGGCGAGCGCGTGTTCATGGAGCTGCGCCGCATCATCGCCTCTGCGCGCGCGCTGGACGGCCTTCAGCTGATGGACTCGCTCGGAATCACCGCGGCTGTGCTGGGAGAGCTGGAGGAGCTGCGCGGGGTGCAGCAGAGCCGCTACCACCACCGCGACGTCCACGGTCACACGCTCGAGGTGCTCGCCCACACGATCGCCCTGCAGGCCGACCCAGCCGAGGTCCTTGGCTCCACCGAGCTCGCCGGTCCCGTCGCGGAGCTGCTGGGCGAGCCGCTTGCGGACGAGCTCACGCGTGGCGAGGCTCTGCGCTGGGGCGCGCTGCTGCACGACGCCGCCAAGCCACTCACTGGCGCCGTGCGCCCCGATGGGCGCGTCACTTTTTTCGACCATGACGCTCGTGGTGCGGAGCTCGCGCGCTCGGTGCTGGAGCGACTGCGCGCCAGCGAGCGGCTACGCGCTCACGTCGCCGCTCTCGTGCGTCATCACCTGCGGCTCGGCTTCCTCGTCCACGAACCCCAACCGCTCGCGCGACGCACCGTGTTCGACTACCTACAGACGACATCACCCGTCGAGGTCGACGTCACGCTCCTGTCGGCAGCCGATCGTCTCGCCACGCGTGGCGATCGCGCCGCCGAGTCGATCGACGCACACATGCGCCTCGCTCGCCCGATGCTCGCCGACGCGCTGCGCTGGCGCGCCGACGGACCGCCCCCGCCGCTGTGGCGCGGCGATGAGCTGGCGAGCGCGTTGGAGATCCCTACCGGCCCGCGGCTGGGGGAGATCCTGCGCGAGCTCTCAGCCGCGCAGTATGCGGGCGAGGTCTCTACCCGGGAGCAGGCCTTCACGCACGCACGCCGGCTTGTTCAGGACGGGAACGTCTAGGCTTCCGGCATGGCCGACCCCGACTGCATCTTTTGCAAGATCCTCGCCGGTGAGCTGCCCGCCGCAATCGTGGACGAAGACGAGCGCACGATCGCCTTCATGGACATCGCGCCCGCCACGCGTGGGCACGCGCTCGTGATCCCGCGCGCGCACAGCACCGACCTGCTGTCGGTCGACCAGGAGGATCTGGCGGCCGTCGCGCTGGCCTCCCAGCGCCTCGCCGGGCGCATGCATGAGCATCTGGCGGCCGACGGCGTCAACCTCGTCAACTCCTGCGGCGCCGTCGCCTGGCAGACCGTGTTCCACTTCCACGTCCACGTCATCCCGCGCTACGCCGACGACCCGTTGCGACTGCCCTGGGTGCCTGCGCCGGGCGATCCGGAGGAGATCGCGGCTGCCGCGCAGGAACTCGGTCACGAAGCACGAATCTAAATCGACCGCACCATTTCCGAGGCGGGCGTGTTCATGACGCATATGCGACGCAAAATCACGGCAATCCTGGGGGGAACCGCGCTGACACTGCTAGCGCTGCCCGCCATCGCTCCAGCCACCCTCAGCGAAGTGGGCGTCATCGGCGCGACCACGCCCGAAACCGTCCCCAGCTGTCCCGCCAGCCCGTGCCTGGCCGTGAGCCGAACGACCGGCTTTCAGGTCAAGGTCGGCTCCGCGACCAACATCCTGTCGGCGCCACGCTCGGGCACGATCGTCGCCTGGACGATCTCCCTCGGCAAGCCCAACGCCACCCAGATCAAGTTCTTTAACACCAACGAGGGCGGGCCCTCCGTGGCCGGCATCGCCGTCCTGCGCGCGCAGAAGAAACCCAACCTGACGTACAAGCTGATCTCTCAGAGCCCGCTCGTCAAACTCGAACCCTACTTCGGCAAGACCGCCCAGTTCCCGCTCGAAACGACTTTGCAGGTCAAGAAGGGCGACGTGATCGCGCTCACCGTGCCCTCATGGGCGCCCGCACTGGCGCTCGGCTTCGCCAACACGACCTCCTGGCGGGCATCCCGGCTCAAAACGAGCTGTTCCAGCACCTCGACGCAGACGACCCAGACGACGGTCGGCACGAACGTGCAATACGCCTGCCTCTATCGCACCGCACGCCTGACCTACAGCGCGACCGAGATCTCCACGCCGTAGCGAGGGCCTAGGGCGCGCCCGTCCCGCCGGCTTCGGCCCCGCCTTTGCTTTCGGTTTTGGGCGTTTCTTCTTCTTTGGTCCCGCCCGCGGAGGTGCCGCCGGCCGCTTCGCCTTCGCCCGATTCGGCGCTGCTGCCGCCGGTCGATTCCGAGCTCGATTCGCTTTCGGAGGAGCTGGATTCGCTTTCGCTGCCCGTTTTCGTTTTGGCGGTCGTGGAGGTCGCGGTCGTCTGCGCCGATTCTTTTTCGGCGCTCGTGTTCGTCGGAGGGGTGATGTCCGGGGTGCTCTTTGGCGTGGCGTCCGAGACGTTGCTCGAACCACCGCATGCGCCCAGTCCGACGCCGCACCCCAATGCGAGCACGGCGGTGGCCGTCGCCGTGAGAATGCGCCGGGGACGCGGGCTACCAGCGAGGGTGGGGGTGTCCTCGGTGCTCACACGCTCACCCTGACGCAGGAGCGCCGAGCGGGCCCATCCGTCGCCCGCACGTCGGGCAGTCGTTGAGGTCCTTCTGCGCGAGCTGGTCACACCACGGGCAGAACCTCAGATTCTCGACCGCCCAGGGCAGCTTCGAGTCCGAGGGCGCCAGCGGCAGCAGCTTGCCGACAATCTCCAACTCCTCACCGGAGTCACGGTCGCGGTAGATCTCCTCGGGCTGGGCCTCGATCACGATCTCGCGTCCGCTCGCGGGGTTGCGCAGACGGTAGCGCTGTTGTGTGCTCATGGGCGGGACTTTATCGGAGCCACTGGATGCGGGAGGCATGCCGGTAGGCTCGCGGACGATATGCGCATCCTCATCTTTCACGGCTACCTGCTGGGTGGCACCGGATCGAACGTCTATAACGCGCGCCTCGCGTCGGCGCTCGTCGCGCTCGGGCACGAGGTACACCTGCTCTGCCAGGATCGACACTCCGACGAGCAGCCGTTCGTGGATGCGGTTGGGGATTGGGAGAGCGGTGACCTACGCATCCGACCCCTGCGCGAGGGTAGTCCTGGTGGTGAGGAAGACAGACCCCCGAGGATCGGATCGGGACACGAGGGCGAGGGCGCCGGACGCTGCACCGTCTATCGGCCGGACATCGGCGGTCTGCTGCCCGTTTATGTCGCCGATCGCTATGAAGGCATCGAGGCACGCACGTTCGCCGAGTGCTCGGAGGCGGAGGTCGCCTCCTACATCAACGCCAACGTCGCGGCCGTGCGCGAGGTGGTCGCACGCTCACGGCCTGATCTCGCGCTCGCCAACCACCTGGTGATGGGCCCCGTCATCCTCACACGCGCTTTGGCGGGCGAGGTTCCCTATGCCGTGAAGGTTCACGGCAGCGCGCTCGAGTACACGGTCAAGCCGCATCCCGAGCGCTTTCTCGACTTCGCCCGCGAGGGACTTGACGGTGCGCGCACCGTGCTCGTCGGCTCCCACCACACCGCCGCCAGCCTATGGGCTGCGCTCGATGATCCGGTGCTGCCCGCGCGCACGCGCCTCGGCCCGCCAGGCGTGGACGTGGCGCGGTTCGCACCGCGCGAGCCGGAGCGTGCGGCGGTCGGACTGAGAGAGCTGACAGCCCGCCTACGCTCAACGACCCCCACCGGCACAGAGCAGGGAACCGCAGCCAATGCGTTCGCCCGCGACGAGCTCGCCGCCGCCGACGCGCTGGAACGTCTGGAGCCCGTCCGTGATCGCTTGGTGGCGTTTGTCGGCAAGCTGATCGTCAACAAGGGCGTCGACCTGCTTATCGCCGCCTGGCCGCTGGTGCTCCAAAGCGTGCCGAACGCCAGGCTCGTCATCGTCGGGTTCGGCGCCGATCGGGTGCTGCTGGAGCGCCTGCTCGGTGCGCTGGCGACAGGTGATCTGGAGGCCGCGGAAGCGATCGCGCTGCCCCATCTCCTGGCGTTCCTGCGCGGCCTGGGCGCAGACGCGCGTGCTCGCTATGCAGAGGCCGCGCGCGCTCTCCCCGACCGCGCCGTGTTCACGGGCCGCCTCGATCACGACGAGCTGACCGACCTGCTGCCCGCCTGCGAGGCGATGGTCGTGCCGAGCACGTTCCCCGAGGCCTTCGGCATGGTTGCCGCAGAGGCCGCCGCGTGTGGAGCGCTGCCGATCAGCGCAGCCCACTCCGGTCTCGCGGAGGTCAGCGAGGCGCTCGCCTGCGCCGTGCCTGACGATGTCGTCCCGTGGCTGTCCTTCCCGGTGGACGACTCCTCAGTGGCTGCGCTCGCCGAACGCGTCGTGGCCTGGCTAGGAGTAGATCCCGCAGTGCGGGAGCAGACGCGTGCGGGTCTCGTGAGCACCGTGCGCGAGCGCTGGTCGTGGGAGGGGGTCGCCCGGGGCGTGATCGCCGCGGCGCGCGGCGAACTGGATGCGCTCGCGACACCCTGATGGCCGAGCGTTCGGATAGAGTTCCCGCGCTCATGCTTGGGGTCAACGTCACGAGGAGTCCGCGCGCTCGCGCGGGCAACGTCGCCCGGACGATCGGGATCGGCGGTCTGCTGCTCGCGCTGATCCTCATCGCCGCCGGCTGCTCGGCCAAGCAGGGTCAGAATGCCAACGTGATCGTCGGCAAGCAGCAGTTCGTCGCCAAGTGCGGCTCCTGTCACACGCTCGCGCGAGCAGGCACCAAAGGCACGGTCGGTCCCGACCTCGACGAATCGTTCCGCTACTCCGTCAACGAAGCCCACGGGCGCTCGGCGATCCAGGGCGTCGTCGAATACCAGATCCGCCAGCCCAACCCGTTTGGCGCGATGCCCAAGGATCTGGTCAACGGACAGACCGTCACCGATGTCGCCGCGTACGTGGCGGTGGCCGCCGCCAATCCCGGCAAAGACACTGGCCTGCTCGCCAGCGCCGTCAAGGCCCCAGGCAGCGGCAAGCCCGCGGAAGAGACCGGCGGTAAGTTGCAGATCCCCGCCAACCCCGAAGGCCAGCTCGCCTACGCGACCAACAAGGCGACCGCCACGGCCGGATCGGTCAAAATCGAAATGCCGAACATGTCCGGCGTCTCCCACAACATCGCCATCGAATCGGGTGCCGGAGGCGCCAGCGGGCCCGGCCCCACGATCGGCTCCAGCCCGTTCACGACCAAGACCACCGCCTCCGTCACAGTCACGCTCAAACCCGGCACCTACACCTTCTTCTGTGAGGCGCCTGGGCACCGGCAGGCTGGGATGTACGGGACGCTGACGGTCAAGTAGGCCGCGCGCCGGCCGCCGGCGCCGCTCAGAACACCGCCCGAGCGATCAGCACGACCGCGATCAGCACCACGAACACCGCGACGACGTAGAGCAGCGCGCGGAACGCCTCCTCCTCGCTGCGCAACGGGTTGAGCACGAGACCTCTGTCCGTCCCTTCGCGGCGCGTTCGCCCGGGCTGGCCTAGAGGATGTAGACCGTGAAATACACGACGATCCACATGATGTCGACGAAGTGCCAGTAGATGCCGGGCACCTCGACGCCGCGGTGGGACTCGGGGGAGTAGTGGCCGCGGAAGGAGCGGATGGTCACGAACAGGAGCAGCAGTAGGCCGATGAAGACGTGCGCTCCGTGTAGGCCGGTGAGTGAGTAGAAGATCGTCTGTTGGGCGGCGTCCTGCGGGGCGAAGCCGATGTTGGCGTACTCGTTGATCTGGATGAATAGGAAGGTGCACCCGAGCAGGAAGGTCGTGAGGATGCCCGCCTTCAGACCCCAACGGTTGCCGTTCTTGATCGCGCGCTCGGCCCAGTGCAATGTCAGCGAGGAGGACACGAGAATCGCCGTGTTCACGCCGGCGACCTGGACAGGCAGGTGGGTGCCGACGGCGGGCCAGGGGTCTCCTTGAGCCACGCGGATGAAGAAGTAGGCGGTGAAGAACGCCCCGAAGACCATCACCTCGGAGATGATGAAAAGCAGCATTCCCAGCAGCTGCGGTTCGACGCGCGAGCTGCGGTTGGCCGGCGGGGGACCGTGGTGGTCGTCGTGCTCGCCGTGGCCGACGGCGTGGGCTGAGATGCTGGCTGCCTCCATCGTGCGCTCGCCCCGAGTCCTAGGCCGTCGGGGTGGGTGTCGGGGGGGCAGCGGTGGTGTCGTCCACGTCGACGACGACGTGCTCGACCTTCGCCGAGGTCGAGTGCTGCACGCGCCCGATCAGGTTCGAGCGCAACCACCCCGAGCGCTGGTTGGGGAGCGTGGAGATGACCACGTCGTCGACCCTGAAGAGCTCCAGCGCGTTCACCGCGGCCGTGTAGGGGTCGGGGTCGCCGGTCATGCCCGAGGCGAGCAAGCCCGCGCCCTGCAGCTTGTCGAGCATCGCGGCGAGCCTGGCCCGGGCCTCGCGCGGCGCGTCCCCGCCACCGTCCTGCAGCGGGACCACGGCGATGAATAGTCGCGGGCGCTCGTCCTCGGCGGCCTTCACGCGCAGGCGCTCGATCAGCTCCTCGCCGCTGGAGGTCTTGGAGGCGATCACGAGTGTCACCCCGAACGGCAGCCCTTCGCGATCGAGGTCGGTCACGACGTGCTCGACCGGCAGGCCCGAGGCGTTGTGGATGCGTTCGATCAGGTCTCGCCGCAGCCACCCGGACTGGGTGACGGGATGGGTGGAGACGATGATCTCGTCCGGGCGGCGCAGCGCGATCGCGTCCATCGTCGCCAGGAACGGGTCGGGGTCGCCGACTTCGCCGCTCGCGCGCATGCCCTCCTGGGCCGCCCGGGTCAGCGCCAGATCGACCCTGATCTGCGCCGATTCGCGAACCGCCTCGTCGTAGATCACGAGGCCAGCCGTGGGCTTGCTTTGGGGCACCACCAAACGAAAGCTGACGTCCTGCACGGCCTGCGCGCGCGAGCGCGCGAGATCGATCAGCTTCTCCCCACCGAGGGTACGGTTGGCTACGACCAGGATTTCCGTCATCGCGCCTGCGCTCCTGCGGTCGTGTGTGTCGTTCGGATGTTCATGGTCACTCGCTCGGCGCTAGCCTCACGCCCGGTGGGGCTACACCGCTCGCCGTTCCTGCCGCCGCGCCCACGGTGGCAGGCGCCGGGGGGTTGAGGATCGCGTGAACGGCACCGGGCACGCCGTACTCGTACGGGCCGCCGACGACGGTCGGGACGCGGTCGAAGTTGAAGATCGGCGGGGGCGAGGAGACCTGCCACTCGATCGTCATGCCCCGCCAGGGGTTGGCCACTGCGCGCGGGCCACCGCGCCAGCTGGTGACCATGTTGTAGAGGAAGATCAGCGTGCTCAACCCCAGCAGCCAGCTGCAGATCGAGATGAACAGGTTCATGTCGGCGTACTGGGTGGCGTAGGTCGCCACGCGCCGGGGCATGCCGTCCAGGCCGAGGATGTGCATCGGTGCGAACGTGAGGTTGAAGAACACGAAGGTGCTCCAGAAGTGCCACTTGCCCAGGCGCTCGTCGTACATCCGCCCGGTCATCTTCGGGAACCAGTAGTAGACGCCCGCGAAGATCGTCATCAGCGAGCCGCCGAAGAGGACGTAGTGGATGTGGGCGACGATGAAGTAGCTGGCGCTGACGTGGATGTCGAACGGGATCATCGCCAGCATCACGCCGCTGATCCCGCCGAGCGTGAAGGTCGTCAGGAAGCCCAGCGCGAACAGCATCGCCGTGTCCAGGTGCAGCACCCCGCGCCATAGCGTGGCCAGCCACGAGAACACCTTGATGCCCGTGGGCACGGCGATGATCGCGGTCGTGATCGCCATCGGGATCCTGATCCAGGCGGCCATCCCGGAGGTGAACATGTGGTGCGCCCACACCGTGAACCCGAGCACGATGATCGCCAGCAGCGAGAAGGCCATCATGCGATAGCCGAAGATCGGCTTGCGCGACTTCACCGCGAGGATCTCCGAGATGATCCCGAACCCGGGCAAGATCATGATGTAGACGGCAGGGTGCGAATAGAACCAGAAGACGTGCTGATACATGAGCACGTCCCCACCCGCGCCGGCGTTGAAGAAGTTGAACCCGAGTGAGCGGTCGAGGATGATGAAGAACTGCGATGCGGCGATGAACGGCGTGGCGATCACGACCAGCAGCGAGGTCGCGAAGTTCGCCCACACCAGCAGCGGCATCCGGAAGAAGCTCATGCCCGGCGCGCGCATCGTGATGATCGTCACCAGGAAGTTCAGCGCGGTCATGATCGAGGAGGCGCCCGCGAACTGGACGCCGAGTGAGAAGAACACCTGCCCGACCGGCATGTCGGTCGACAGCGGCGTATATGCCGTCCATCCGTCCGCGAACGCCCCGCCGGGCGCGAGGAAGCTCAGCAGCATCATCACGCCGCCGACCGGCAGCAGCCAGTAGGAGAGCGCGTTCAGCCGCGGGAAGGCCATGTCGGGCGCGCCGATCATCAGCGGCAGCACGAAGTTCGCCAGCCCCGCGAACACGGGGATGATGAAGAAGAAGATCAGGATCGACGCGTGCACGCTGAACAGGCCGTTGTAGGTGTTCGCGTCGATGAACTGCGCGCCCGGTTGCGCCAGCTCGATCCGCATCAGCATCGCGACCAGCCCGCCGACGAGCAGGAAGAAGAACGAAGTGACCGTGTACTGCACGCCGATCACCTTGTGGTCGGTGTTGATGCGGAAATAGTCCCGCCACGAATAGGCGCCGTGGCTGGAGTGGTCCTCCGGGCGTGTCGGGCGGCCCGAGGCCCAGTAGAACCAGTAGTCGAACCCGCCGATCCCGACCAGGAACATCAGTCCGGCGGAGATCAGCGAGACCGTGAGGATCGCTTCGCCATCGATGAAGTGGTGGTAGCTGGCATGCCCATAGGACATGCGCACGAGCCATGTCAAGACGAACGCAAACGCGACGCCGAGCAGCATCATCCAGACGGCGCGATAGAAGCCGGGCGCGCGCAGTTTTGCGCCGAGTCCCATGCGCTGGGGGCGCTCGCCGAACGGCGGCCCGGTCGTACCGGGCCGGACGGGGCCGGGCGATTGGACCGTGCTCGCCATCAGCGTGCTCCTCTGCTGCGGTATGAGCTGCTCATCGTCGCGTGCATTATCCCGCACCGACCCCTGTAATGGTGGCGGGCGCAGCGGCGCTCCCCGGCGGGGCGGTAGACGCCGTGGCGACGGTCGAACCCGAGCGCTCCTGGGCGGCCAGCCACGCTCGGAATTGGGCCGGCGGGACGACGTGCACGGCCGAGCGCATCAGCGAGTGTCCGGAGCCGCACAGCAGGTTGCACACCACCGGATAGGTGCCGAGGCGGTCGGGCGTGGCCCGGTAGTGGGTCGTGATGCCGGGCACCACATCCTCCTGTAGCCGGAACGCCGGGATCCAGAACGCGTGGATCACGTCCTTGGAGCGCATGTTGAAGTAAACGGTATAGCCCTTCGGCAGGTACAGCTGGTAGCTCTTCAGGGGCTTGCCGCCGGTGACCGAGGAGGGATATTCGTAGTCCCAGAAGAACTGCTGCCCGGTCACGCCAATCTGGACTTCCGGCACGCCCGCGGGCTTCTTCTCGTTGTTGTGCAGTACCACGAACGAGTAGGCGACGAGGCTCATCAAGAGCGCCGCGGGTATCGCCGTCCAGAACACCTCCAGACGCGTGTTGCCGTGAATCGGCGGACCGTCCTTGAGCTCCTCGCCCGGGCGCATGTGGAACTGCCATACCGAGAACAGGATCACGGTTACGACGAGCACGAAGATCGGCACCGAGGCGATCACCAGGACGTGGTAGAGCGTGTCCGTTTCCTTGGCCTGCGTGCTGGCCTGTACCGGGAACCAGTGGATCTGATAGCTCAGCGCGATACCCGCCGCGATCGCGAGGATGCCTGCGACGGCAGCGATCATGAGCGCGCGCCGATTAGGCATGCCGAGTGTCCTCATGGGTCGCGCGATCGCCGCTCGCGCGCTGCGCGGCGCGACGATCCGAAGTCCTGTTCGCTGCGATCCCCTCCATCACGAGGCGTGATCCTAGTGGTTCGCGCCGATGCGATGTTGGGCGGTTGCGTCCGGGTGTGGCGAGCACCGGCGGGGGGCCTTGACCGGGGCCGCTCGCCGTACTACATTGAGGCAATCGTTGCATGCGTGCGGTTGGTGTTTTGTCCGAGGTGTGAGCGGGAAGGAGGCGAGTGATATGGAGGTACGCGAGGGAATGAGCCCGACGGTCCTGACGGTGGGCCCCGGACACACGCTGCGCGCCGTCGCGCGGCTGATGTCCGAGCGCGAGGTCGGCGCCGCGGTCGTCATCGACCCCGAGGAGCCCGGCCCCGGGATCATCACCGAGCGCGACATCCTGCTCTCGCTCGGGTCGGGTCAGGACACCGATCGCGAGCTGGTCGCCGAACACCTCACGCGCGACGTCGTCTTCGCCGCGCCCGACTGGTCCCTGGAGGCGGCCGCCTCGGCGATGGTCCGCGGCGGATTTCGTCATCTGATCGTGCTCGATCATGGGGAGATCGCGGGGATATTGTCGGTGCGCGACATCGTGCGCTGCTGGACGCAGGATGGGGCGGTTTGCCCGGTGCCGGCGAGCGCTTAGGGCGATGCTGTTCCGGTGGCGCATGCGCCACCGGCGGAGTCGTACATGTACGACTCCGACCCACGCCGCATGCGGCGTGGGTACGAGCGGCGCATGCGCCGCTCGACGACACCGCACATGTGCGGTGTCGGACTGGCCCGCATGCGGGCCAGTCTTCCAATCAGTCCAGCGGGAGCTCGTCGATTTCGTGGCGTGTGTCTTTGATCCAGCGCCACACGCACCCGATCGTCAACAGCACGCCGATCACGGTCAGCTCGATCATCGTCGTCACGCCCACCAGCGCCAGCGTGATACCTACGGCCGTCAGCAGTGGCAGGATCGAGGGGCCGGGGAGATGGATCTCCTCGCCGGCGGGCGGTATCTCGGGGTCGAGCGGGCTCATGACACGTAGAACGCTGCAACCACGAAGGTGATGCCGAACATGAACATGCAGATCCCGCACACGATCAGTCCCGTGCGGATGTTCTTGCGCGCGAGGCGTCTGGTCATCATGCGGCGCGCATTCTATACGTGCACATCGACGACCATCGCGCAGAACAGCAGCGCGAGATACGCCAGCGAGTAGAGGTACAGCCGCAGCGCGCTGCGGCGGTCGGCCCGTCGATACAGCATGACCGCGCCGGCGATGAACCCGAACCCGAGCGTCATCGAGGCGGCGAGGTAGACCGTGCCCAGACCGCCCGCGCAGAACGGCAGCTGAGTGACCGCGTACAGCAGCACCGTATACAGCAGGATCTGCCGGCGGGTCTCCTCCTCGCCGCGCACAACCGGCAGCATCGGCACGCCCACGCTTGCGTACTCGTCCTTCATCAGCAGGCTCAGCGCCCAGAAGTGGGGGGGCGTCCAGAAGAACACGATGAAGAACAACAGCACCGCCGTGCCGCTGACCGAGCCCGTGACCGCCGCCCAGCCGACCAAAGGCGGGACGGCGCCGGCGGCCCCGCCGATCACGATGTTCTGGGGCGTGCGCCGCTTCAACCAGACCGTGTAAACGAACACATACCCGAGGAATCCCGCGAACGACAGGCTCGCCGCGAGCACGTTGACGGTGAGCGACAGCTCGATGAACGAGAGCGCCGCCAGCGTGCACCCGAACAGCAGCGCCGCTCTCGGGGCCACGCGCCCGGCTGGGATCGGTCGCGTGGCGGTGCGGGTCATACGCGCGTCGATGTCGCGGTCGAACCAGTGGTTGACCGCACCCGCGCCGCCGGCTGAGAGGTAGCCACCGAGACAAGTCAGCGCCACCAGCGCCACGGAGGGGTCACCGGCGACGTACATCGTGGCGATCGTCGTCAGCAGCAGCAGCGACTGCACCTTCGGCTTGGTCAGCTCGACGTAGTCGCTCAGTAGCTGACGCGTACGCGGGGCGAGACCCAGACCCGGCGCCTCGATCGCCGGCGCCGCGCCTGTCGGACGCGCGCTCATGATCGACCAATGGTAGGGCGGTATGTGCGGCTGGGCGTCGCCGCGCACGGAGCGATGGTCGGCACGCGCCGCATGACCGTCATCTTTAGCTACACGCCCACCTGCGTGGCGCCCGCGGGCACGGTGGCCCCTCCGGGCGCCGGCACGCTCGCGCTGCCGCGTCGCTGCACCTCGCGGCGGATGTCCTTCATTGGCTCGGCCGAGCGCACCAGCGGGATCGTGTCGAAGTTGTTCACCGGTGGGGGCGAGCTCGTGAACCACTCCAGCGTGTTCGCCTTCCACGGGTCAGGCCCCGCGATCGCGCCCACTTTCAGGCTGCGCACGGCATTGAGGATCGTCACGATCACGCCCGCGGCAAGGATGAACGAGCCGATCGTGGAGATCAGGTTGTACAGCGCGAGGTTGCCCACGTCGGGGTACTCGTACACCCGCCGCGGCATCCCGTCGAGGCCGATCACGTGCTGGATCAGGAACGTGACGAGGAAGCCGACGAACATCAGCCAGAAGCTCAGCTTGCCGAGACCCTCCGACATCATCCGCCCGGTGATCTTCGGGAACCAGTAGTAGATCGCCGCGAAGATCGTGAACACCGCGCCGCCCATCAGCACGAAATGGATGTGGGCGACCACGAAGTAGGTTTCGTTCAGCTGCCAATCGACCGGGAACACCGCCAGGAACACGCCGCTGATGCCGCCGATCAAAAACAGCGCGATGAAGCCCACGCAGAACAGCAGCGGCGTCTTGAATTCGATCGTCCCGCGCCATAGCGTCGCGATCCAGTTGAGCATCTTCACGCCCGTCGGCACCGCGATGAAGAACGAGCTCAGCATCACGAACACCAGCAGCGCCTCGGGAATCGGCGCCGTGAACATGTGGTGTGCCCACGTCAAGAAGCCGAGGAACGCGATCGCCACGGTCGAGGCCGCGATCGCCTTGTAGCCGAAGATCGGCTTGCGCGCGAACACCGGCAGGATCTCCGAGACGATCCCGAACCCCGGCAGCACCATGATGTAGACCTCCGGGTGCCCGAAGAACCAGAACAGGTTCTGCCACAAAAGCGGCGAGCCGCCCTGCGATGGGTCGTAGAAGTGCGTGCCGAAGTGCCTGTCGGTGAGCAGCATCGTGACCGCCGCCGCGATCACCGGCATCGCGAAGATGATCAGGATCGAGTACGTCAGCATCGCCCACACGAACAGCGGCAGCCGCCCCCAGCTCATCCCGCGCGCGCGCATGTTCGCGACCGTCGCGTAGAAGTTGATCGCACCCAGGATCGAGGAGATGCCGGTCAGGTGGATCAGGTAGATCCACGCGTCCTGACCGCCACCGGGCGAGTAGAGGGCGTTGGACAGTGGCACATAGCTCGTCCAGCCCGCTTCCGGCGGGTTCCAGAAGATCGAGGCGTAGAACACGAGCCCGCCCGTCAGCAACAGCCAGTAGGAGAGCGCGTTCAGGCGCGGGTAGGCCATGTCGCGCGCGCCGATCATCAATGGCAGGAAGTAGTTCGCCAACCCCGCCATCATCGGCACGACGAACAGGAAGATCATCGTCGTCCCGTGCATCGTGAACAGCTGGTTGTAAACCTGCGGCGTCACCAGCGTGTTGTTCGGCGCGCCCAGCTGCAGGCGAATCATCAGCGCCTCGATGCCGCCGAGGCAGAAGAACACGAACGTCGTGACCATGTACATGATCCCGATCCGCTTGTGGTCGGTGGTCGTGATCCAGCTCGTCCAGCCGCGCGCCTCGCGCTGGGCGCGATGGGCGACTATCTGGGGGACAGGCAGCTGGGTTGCGACGGTGGCCATGTGCGGTCGGTTCTCCTGGGGTTCGCGTGGGGTTTAGGGGTTCTCGACCTGACCGGCGCCGACCTGGGCGCCCAGTTTCGCGCGCGCCACCTTCGCGGCGGCGTTCGCCTGAGCGATCTGCTGCTTCTGATAGGCCAGCCACGCTTCGAACTGCGCCGGCGGGACGGCCTTAACGGTGGCGATCATGCGCGCGTGCCCGCGTCCGCACAACAGCGCGCACTGGCCCGTATACACGCCCGGGTGGGGGATCTTGAACCACGTGTAGTTGTGGTAACCAGGCACCGCCTGGAACTTGCCCCCGAGCTGGGGTATCCACCAGGAGTGCACGACATCGCTGGAGACGATGTCGAGCGTCACGGTCGTGTTCGTCGGGACGACCATCTGCTCGTACGAGTAGGGCGCGCCCAGGCCGTCCGGTTCGCTCGCACCGGGGTAGACGAACTGCCAGATGTACTGCCGGCCGATCACTTTGATGTTCAGCGACTTGCCGTTCGGGGGCAGCCTGCGGTCGGCGCTCGCATACAGCACCCCCGGTTCACTTTCGCCGATCAGGCTCGCGCCCGCGGCGCTGGAGTTGGGCGGGTTCTGGATCGCGCCCAGCTTGGCGAACGTCAGGATCGCCAGGCCGACGAGGATCACCGCGGCACCGACCGTCCAGCCGACCTCCAAGCGCGTGTTGCCGTGGATCTGCGCGGCCGTCGCGCCCTTGCGGGCGCGGAACTTGATCAGCGCGTACGCCAACCCGCCGATGACGGCGAAGAAGATCACCAGCGCGACGACCAGGATGATCTTGTAGAGCGAGTCGATGTTGTCCGCGTTCGGCGAACCGCCCGACTCGGGCGTGAAGAACGCAAGCGTTGTGGGGAGCACGTTGTGGCCCAAGGCGCGCGGGATTCTATTCAGCCCTGGACCGGAAGCGCTTGATGACGTTTGCTACTTGCCCGAAAACCGTGTCGGGCGCTTTTCCACGAACGCCATCGCACCCTCCAGGAAGTCCTCGCTTGAGGCCATCTCGCGCTGGATCTGCGCCTCCAGCTCGAGCTGCTCCTCGATGCGCGCATACAGCCAGTTGTTCAGCTGACGCTTGGTTCCCGCATAGGAACGGGTGGGTCCGGCCGCCAGCCGCGCCGCCAGTGCTGCGGCCTCCTCGCCCAGACGCTCGTCCGGGAAGACGCGATTGATCAGACCCCACTTCAGGGCCTGCGGCGCCAGGAGACGCTCACCGAGCATCGCCAGCTCGGTGGCGCGGGCCATGCCTATACGCGTGGGTACGAATAGCGAGGAGCCCCCGTCGGGCACGAGGCCGATGTTGACGAACGCGAGCAGGAAGTACGCGCTCTCGCCCGCCACGATCAAATCGCAGCACAACGCGAGCGAGCAGCCGATGCCCACGGCGGGGCCGTTCACGGAGGCCACGACCGGCTTGGGCATCTCGCGGATGGCGTGCATGATCGGGTGGTAGCGCTCGGTCAGCGTTTTGTATACGTCAGGACGCCCGTCGGGCGTCGTCTCGCCGCCGCTGAAATCCTTCAGGTCCGCGCCCGAGGAGAACGCGCGTCCCGCCCCTTCGATCAACACGGCGCGCACCGACTCGTCCTGGCGCGCGCGGTGCAGCGCCGCGAGCAGGTCTTCGCCGAACTGCCTGTTCCAAGCGTTCAGCGCCTCTGGACGGTTCAGCTGGATCGTGGCCACGCCGCCGGCGAGGGACACGTTGACGGTCTCGAGCTGGTCTTGCTGGTCGCTCATCGGGCGTACTCCTCGCGTGTGTGCGGTGGACGGAGATGTCGCTGCTGGGACGGGCCCACACGTCGGGCGCGCAGACGATCCTACGGACTGACGGCCTTGCGTATCGTGTGCTCGATGAACACGCCCACGCGTCCGGTGATCGGCATGTGCGCAGCCCTGGAGCGGGCGCGCTGGAGCGTCTGGGATCTGCAGGCGGCGCTGCTGCCCTACAACTACGTGCAGGCGGTGCAGCGAGCCGGCGGGCTCGGACTGCTCCTGCCCGTGGATGCGCATGTGAGCGAGGATCCGGACGAGGTCTTGGAGTTGCTCGACGGACTCCTGCTCGCGGGCGGCGCCGACATCGACCCCGGCTCCTACGGTCAGAGCGCCCACACCGAGACCGTCGACACGGTGCCCGAGCGCGACTTCTTCGAGATCGCGCTGACGCGTGCGGCGATCGAGCGGGATCTGCCCATACTGGGGATCTGTCGCGGGATGCAGTTGATCAACGTCGCTCGCGGCGGCACGCTGCAGCAGCATCTGCCCGAGCGCTTCGGCCACGGCGAGCATCGCCGCGTCATCGGCTCGTTCGACGGCTCTGAGCACGACGTCGTACTGACCGAGGGCTCGTTGGCGGCGCGTGCGGCGGGCGAGGTCGCGCACGTGACTAAGTCCCACCACCACCAGGGCGTCGATCGCCTGGGGGAGGGTCTGGTCGTGAGCGGTCTCTCCACGCTCGACGATCTGCCCGAGGCGATCGAGCTGCCGCAGCGGCGGTTCGTGCTCGGCGTGCAGTGGCACCCGGAGGCGGACACGGCGAGCACAGTCATCGGCACATTCGTCGCCGAGGCGGCCGCGCGCGTGCCAGCCGCCTGAGGGCCCCATACGATCGGTCGCCCAGGTCGCTCATATACTCAGCGCGCAGTGCGGCTGTCCAAAACGATCAGGGTGGCGGCCTGGGGGGTGGTGGCGGCCGGGGTCGCCGCGCCGCTGGTGCGCAAGCGGATTGCCGCGCCGCCGCTCGTGACCCAGACCGTCGCGTTCGCCGCGCCCCTCGCCCTGTGCGTGGCCGTGCGCCGCTCGCGTACGCGCGACGTGGCGGTGTGCAGCCTGCAGATGTGGGCGTACCTGGCCGCGTACAAGACACCGCACGACGACGAGGACGCGCAGGCCCGTCGCGTGCACATCGACTATCCGATCGACGTCGATCGCGCGCTCGGCCTCGGCGAGCTGCCGACGCTGCGTCTGCAGCGCGCGCTGGCGCAGGTCGACCCGGCCAACGGCGAGCCGAGCTGGCGAACGCTCGACAAGGTGCTCGTATGGGCCCACTGGGCGTGGTTCATGGTGCCGCACGGTTCACTCGCCTACATCCTCGTCCGACATCCCGAGAAGTTCCCGCGCGCGGCCGTAATGACATATGCCGTGTTCGACCTGGGCGCGAGCGTCTACTGGCTCGCCCCGACCGCGCCGCCCTGGTACGCGGCGTCGGAGGCGGGTCGCGACGATCATGGCGCGGAGGACGTGCGCCGGATGATGGTCGAGTACGGCGAGCACTTCTGGAGAGACGGCTGGGGGCCTCTATACAGTGTGTTTGGAGGTAATCCCCTGGCTGCGATGCCCTCGCTGCACTTCGCCACATCTCTGATGGCCGCCCTCCTGCTCGCGGAGGCCGGACCGGTCGCGGGCGCGCTCGGTGGCGCCTACGCCGGGGTGTTGGGATTCGCGCTGGTGTACCTCGGCGAGCACTACGCCGTCGATCTGCTCGCGGGCGCCGCGCTGACGGGCGCCGTGCGCCGGCTGGGACCGCGCGCGGGACCGGCGCTCAGGGGCTTCGGGCGCGCCGTGGGGGCGCTGGAGGCAATCGCGCACGAGGCGCGCTGATGGAGCGGGGGGTGAGCGAGCCGAAGATGGCGCAGGGTGCGACAGAGACCCCTGGAAGGGCGTCGTCGTCCTCGTCCCACCACGAGGAGGAGATGCCGCGTGTGGTCATCACGCGTCGGCAGACGATCGCGTTTGGGGTGTTCGTACTCACGATCGTCGGGTTCATGTATTTCGTGCTGCCCAAGCTCGCGGGTGTGGGCGCGACGCTCCACCACATCGAGAACGGGGACGGCTGGTGGATCGCGATCGGGGTCCTGCTCGAGCTGGCCTCGTTTGCCGGGTACGTGGTGCTGTTCCGCGCGGTGTTCGTCGGCAGGGACGTAGTAAATCCACCCGGCCCGATCGGCTGGCGTGAGAGCTACCAGATCACGATGGCCGGCCTGGCCGCCACGCGCCTGTTCGCGACCGCTGGCGCGGGAGGCATCGCGCTGACCGCCTGGGCGCTGCGGCGCTCGGGGATGGAGGCACGGCTGGTGGCGTGCCGGATGGTCGCGTTCATCGTGCTGCTGTACGCGGTCTACGCCGGCTCGGTGCTGCTCGACGGCATCGGTCTAGGGACGGGCCTGTTCCCCGGAGGCGGTTCGTTCGCGCTGACGATCGTACCCGCGATCGTGGCGGCGATCCTGATCGCGGCGGTCGGTGCTATGGCGCTGCTCCCGAACGACATCGAGCGTCGCCTGCAGAGTTGGGCGTCGGGTTCCGGTCGCCTGGCCCGCTGGGTGGCGCTCGGAGTGACGGCGCCCGCGCTGGCCGCAAGCGGCGTGCGCACCGCGATCGAGCTGATCCGCTCGCGCGACCCCGGCCTGCTTGGGGCGGTGGCGTGGTGGGGGTTCGACATCAGCGTGCTGTGGGCGATGTTTCACGCGTTCGGCTCCCCGCCGCCGTTCGCGGTCATCTGGATGGCCTACTTCCTGGGGATGCTCGGCAATCTGTTGCCGCTTCCGGGCGGTCTCGGCGGCGTCGAGGGCGGCATGATCGGCGCCTTCGCCGCGTTCGGCGTCGACTTCAACCTGGCGGTGCTCGCGGTGTTGTCCTACCGCGCCATCTCCTTCTGGCTGCCCACCGTTCCCGGCGCCATCGCCTACTTCCAGCTGCGCCGCACCGTCGCGCGCTGGCGCGAGGAGCAGAGCGCCGACACGATGCCGGCGGCGCGCGGCGGTGGGGTGGAGACGGCCGGGGTGCTTCAAGGCTCGTAAACGCCCAATATGGGCTATACTTTACAAAGTAAAGCGAGGTAGGTCATATGCTCGTGGGACACGACCAGTCGAAGTCCGACGCCGACAAATGGAGATGAGATGAGCAGCAGCGATGTCGTCGAGAACACGATCATCATCGGCAGCGGGCCGGCCGGGTACACGGCGGCGCTGTACACGGCACGCGCCAACCTGAACCCGCTGGTGATCGAGGGGTTCGCGTGGGGCGGGCTGCTGCAGCAGACGACCGACGTCGAGAACTACCCGGGGTTCCCCGAGGGGATCATGGGGCCAGAGATGATGCAGAAGCTGCGCGACCAGGCCGAGCGGTTCGGCGCCCGCCTGGAGACAGATCAGGCCGAGCGCGTCGAGCTCGCGAACGAGCCCGGAGGCATCCACCGCGTCTGGGTTGGAGACGTCGAACACCAGGCCCGCACGGTCGTACTGGCGATGGGCGCCGAGCATAAGAAGCTCGGCATCCCCGGCGAGGAGGAGCTGAGCGGGCGCGGCGTCAGCTACTGCGCCACGTGTGATGCGGCGTTCTTCAAAGGCGCCCCCACGTTGATCGTCGGTGGCGGGGACTCGGCGATGGAGGAGGCGATATTCCTGTCCAAGTTCGCCAGCCAGGTCACCGTCGTGCACCGACGCGACGAGTTCCGGGCCTCGAAGATCATGCTCGATCGGGCTCGCGCGCAGGAGAACATCGAGCTGTTGACTCCATACCGAGTTGACGAGCTGGTGGCCGGGGAGAACGGTGCGCTCGGACATGCGGCGCTGGTCAACACTCTGACCGGGGAGGAGCGCGAGATACCGGTGTCGGGCACGTTCATCGCGGTCGGCCACGAGCCCCAGTCGACGCTCGTGCGCGGTCAGATCGACGTAGACGAGAACGGGTACGTGATCACCGAGGTCCGCTCCACGCGCACCAACCGCCCGGGTGTGTTCGCCGCGGGAGATCTAGTCGACCACACCTACCGCCAGGCGGTCACGGCCGCCGGCTCGGGCTGTCAGGCCGCGCTCGACGCGGAGTGGTATCTGAGGGACACGCCCGGGGTGCCGACGCCGGCGGAGATGCCTGCGGGTGATCCGGCCGTCGCGCAATGGGCGCCTGTCGCGGACGCCGGATAGAGGACTGTCAGGCGGTGCTGAGTGCCGCCCAAATCAGCCAGGCAGGGTGGACATTTTCAGGCCGGTCGGGTTTTCCGGCCGGATAAGAATGCGCGTCCCTGCGGCGCCCCCTCCAGCTCCAGCAGGTAGCGCTTGCGATCCAGCCCGCCGCCATAGCCCCCAATGCCGCCGCCGGAATGCAGCACGCGGTGACAGGGGATTACGATCGGAATCGGATTGGCGCCGAGCGCGTTGCCGGCAGCGCGGGCGCCGCGGGGGCTGCCTGCCTCGGCCGCGACCTCGGCGTAGGAGAGGGAGCCGCCGTAGGGGATCGCCGCGGTCATCCGCAGCACCCGCCGTGCGAACGGGGTGATGAGAGACCAGTCGAGACCTATGTCGAAGCTGCGGCGGCGGCCCGCGAAGTACTCATCCAGCTCGCGCCGGATGGGGTCTAGTGAGCCGGGCGAGGCGATGATGCGCGGGGACAGCTTCCGCGCCAGCCGCTCCAGGAACGCGTCGGGGCTCTCCTCCGGGAACGCCAAGCGCACGAGGCCGTGTCTGGTGATGGCGGCGTGGAGCGTGCCGAACGGCGAGTCGACGGGCGCGTAGCGGATATCGACGCTCATGTGGTGGTTTGTCTCAGTCGGATCGATACTCGAAGAAGCCCGCGCCGGTGGCGCGGCCGAGGCGACCGTCGCGCACGAGGTGTCGCAGCACGGGCGCGGCGCGGTAACGCTCCTCGCGGTACTCCTCCCACAGGCCGTCCAGTACGGCCCGTACGTGGTCGAGTCCGATCTCGTCGGCCCACGCGAGCGGTCCGCGTGGATAGTTGAGCCCGAGCACCATGCCGGTGTCGATGTCCTGTGCGCTGCCCACGCCTTCGCCAAGCGCGAAGGCGCACTCGTTGATCACCTGGCAGACGATTCGCTCGAGCACACCGCCGGCCGCGGGCTGCGCCCTGGCGTCAGCGTCGCCTGCAGGCGGATCTGGGTCCGGGGGGCGGTAGGGATCGCGCGAGTAGTCGTAGTAGCCGCGCCCGCTCTTGCGGCCGTAGCGTCCCGCGGCGACGTAGCGGGCGGCGATCGGGGAGGGGCGCCAGCGCGGCTCATAGAAGCTCTGCTCGTAGAAGCTCTTGGAGATCTCAAAGCCCGTATCGACCCCCACGAGATCCATCAGCTCGAACGGACCCATGCGAAAGCCGCCCTCAACGCGCAGGGTCCGGTCGATCGTCTCGATATCCGCGATTCGCTCCTGCAAGAGGCGAAGTGCCTCCAGCCCGAATGGACGGTTGCAGCGGTTGACGAGAAAGCCGGGCCCATCCTGCGCTCGGATGACCGTCTTGCCCATCGCCTCGCCCGTCGCGTCGGCGAGCGCGAGTGAGTGCTCGTCCGAGAGCGCGCCAGCGACGACCTCCAACAAACGCATCAGCGGCGCCGGGTTGAAGAAGTGCATCCCGACCACACGCTCGGGATGGGGCACGACCGAGGCGATCGCCGTGACGAGCAGCGAGGAGGTGTTGCTGGCCAGCACGCACTCGGGCGCGACGATCTCCGCCAGGCGGCCGTACAGCTCGTGCTTGAGCTCAAGTCGCTCAGGGGCCGCCTCGATCACCAGCTCGCATTCGGCCATCGCCTCGAGCACCTCGACGGGCTCGATCCGCGCGGCGGCCGCATCGGCCTCCTCGGCGCTCAGCTTGCCTTTGGCGGCTTCCTTGGCGAGTCCGTCGCGTGCGCGGGCGCCGCCGCGCTGGAGCGCCTCGGCGAGCGGGTCGTGCAGGAGCGTGCGGGCGCCCGAGCTGGCGGCGAGCTGGGCGATACCCGAGCCCATCGTGCCGGCGCCCACGACCCCGATCACGCGTGCGGGGCGGGCAGCTGCTGTCGGTTGCTCGGACACGCTCGTCTCAGGCGGGGACGAGCGCGTTGATGCCCGTCATACCCCGCCCGATGATCAGCTTCTGGATCTGCGAGGTCCCCTCGTAGAGGGTCGTGACGCGGGCGTCGCGGAAGTAGCGCTCTACCGGATGATCGTCGACGTAGCCCGCACCGCCGTGTATCTGGATCGCAAGGTTCGCGCACTCCAGCGACGCTTCGGTCGCGTGCAGCTTGGCGATCGAGGTCTCCAGCGTGTTCGGGCGGCCCTTGTCCTTGAGGAACCCCGCCCGCCAGACGAGCATGCGCGAGGCGTCGGTCTTGAGCACCATGTCGGCGATCATCGCCTGCACGAGCTGGAAGGAGGCGATCGGGCGGCCGAACTGCTCGCGCTCCTTGGCGTACTTCACCGACTCCTCCACGCACCCTTGGCAGATGCCCACGCAACCGGCTGCGACGGAGTAACGCCCGGAGTCAAGCGCCGACATCGCGACTTTGAACCCCTCGCCGATCTGCCCGAGCATCTGGTCGTCTGAGACCTCGACGTCTTCCAGAGCAATCGAGGCGGTGTCGGAGGCGTGCAGGCCCATCTTGTGCTCGATCGTCTGCGCCGTGTATCCCGGCTGGTCGGTGTCGAGGAGAAAGCAGGCGAGGCCCTTGTGACCGAGGTCCGGGTCGGTCTGAGCGAAGATCAGCGCGACGCGCGCGTAGTTGCCCATCGAGATCCACATCTTCGCGCCGTTGATCACCCAGCCCGTGTCGGTCTTGCGCGCGCGCGTCTTCTGGTTGGCGGCGTCCGAGCCGGTGTCGGGCTCGGTTAGGCCGAAGCACCCCAGCCAATCCCCGGAGCAGAGCTTCGGGAGGTAGGCGTGCTTCTGCTCCTCGGTGCCCCATTTGAGGATCGCCGAGCACACGAGCGAGGTCTGTACTGAGATCACCGTGCGAATCGCCGAGTCGCCGCGCCCGATCTCCTCGACGATCAGCCCGTAGCTGAGGTAGTCCAGGCCCGCCCCGCCGTACTCCTGGGGGACGATCGCGCCGAGGTAGCCCTGGTCGGCGATCTTGCGCACGAGCTCCAGGTCGAAGTGGTGGTTGCGCGCGTTTTCGCGTGTCTGCAGGACGATCTCGCGATCGGTGAACTCGCGTGCGGTCTCGCGGATCAGGCGCTGCTCGTCGGTCAGGTCGAAGTCCATGCGTGTCTGTCTCCTCGTGCCCGCAACCGGGCGGTCGTGAACCCTAACTCGCGGCGCCCATCGTGGCCGCGCTCAGCTTCGGCGTGCTCCACGGCGCATCCACGCGCCGCTCGATCTCCTGTGCGATGCCCTCGATCGGCAGTCGCTCCTGCGCCAGCGAGTCCCGATCGCGCAGCGTCACGGTGTTGTCCTCGATGCTCTGGTGGTCGATAGTCAGGCAGAACGGCGTGCCGATCTCGTCCTGGCGGCGATAGCGCTTGCCGATCGAGCCGCCCTCGTCGTACTCGGCCTGCGCCAGCTTGCGTACCGATTCGTAGACCTCACGCGCCAGCTCGGGCTGTCCGTCCTTGCGGACCAGCGGCAGCACCGCCGCCTTGACGGGCGCCAAGCGGGGGTGAAGGCGCAGCACCGTCCTGGTCTCACCCTCGACCTCCTCCTCGTCATATGCGTCCACCAGGAACGCGAGCGTCGCTCGATCCGCGCCGGCGGCCGGCTCGATCACGTGGGGCACGTAGCGCTCGCCGGTGGCCTGATCGAAGTACTCGAGCTTCTGCCCGGAGAACTCCGCGTGCTGGGTCAGGTCGAAGTCGCCGCGGTTGGCGATCCCCTCGAGCTCGGACCAGCCGATGGGGAACAGGTACTCCACGTCGCTGGTGCCGGAGGAATAGTGGGAGAGCTCGTCCTGCTCGTGCGCTCGCAGGCGCAGATGATCGGGACGGAGACCCAGCTCCAGATACCAGCGCTCGCGCTCTGAGAGCCAGTGCTCGAACCATTTCTGCGCATCGGCCGGTGGCACGAAGAACTCCATCTCCATCTGCTCGAACTCGCGGGTGCGGAAGATGAAGTTGCCCGGAGTGATCTCGTTGCGGAAGGACTTGCCCACCTGGGCGATCCCGAACGGGGGGGACTTGCGGGAGAACTGCAGGACGTTCTTGAAGTTGATGAAGATGCCTTGCGCCGTCTCCGGGCGCAGGTAGGCGGTCGCGCCCGACTCCTTGACGGGCCCGATCGTCGTCTCGAACATCAGGTTGAAGTCGCGCGCGTCGGTGAGATCGCACTCGTCGGTCTCGCCTGGATGCTTGGACGGTTTGCGCCCACACGCGAGATTGGCGAGGTGGTCGGCGCGAAAGCGCTGGCCGCACGTGCGACAGTCAACGAGCGGGTCGGTGAAGCCCGCGAGGTGTCCGCTCGCCTCCCACACCCGCGGGTGCTGGAGGATCGCCGAATCGATCGCGACGATGTCCTCGCGCTCCTGCAACATCGCCCGCCACCAGGCGTTCTTGACGTTGTTCTTCAGCAGCACGCCGTAGTGGCCGTAGTCGTAGGTCGAGCCGACGCCGCCATAGATCTCCGAGGAGGGGAACACGAAGCCGCGCCGCTTGCACAGCGCGACGATCTTCTCCATCGTCACGACATCCCCGTCCGGGGTGCCGGTCGGGGAGGCGTCTGGGTCGGTTGGCGGAGGGCTCGGGCTCATCGTGGAGCGGATGGTATTCGACGCTTGCGATCCCGCTCGCCGTCGGGACTCAAGCGGCCTTTCGGGAGGCCGCCGTCGAGCCGCCGCATGGGTGTCGCGGGCTTGGGTTGACAAAACTTTTCACTTCCCCCTTGACATACGCTAGAAACTGTGTTTTTCTTCATGGCAATGGAAGGTAGCCAACCCGATGGGAACGGACTCCAACCGGGACGACCAACGTAGAAGACGTACCCGTGCCGGGATCTGTTCGAGCGCCGCTACCCATACCTCTCCGGTGGCGCTCGAACAGGTCTCGGCACATGCCAGCCTCGCGCCGGCCTCCTCGAACGGGCGCTGCGGTCTGACCGGGCAGCGACGCCGGTCGGGCCGCCACCCGTTCGGTCGGGCCGCCACCCATTACCTCAGGCTCCGATTGCGCCCCAAGGCCATCACCGCGTTACGGGGGCTCGGTGCCGTTCGGATCGGCACGGCGCGTCATTTCAACTGTAGGGGCGGGTGTACGCGGCGTGTAGCATCGCCCGCCGTGGCTCGCATTCTGATCGTCGGTGGCGGTTGCCGTGGCAGACGTCTGGCCGTCCGGTTGGTGCAGGAGGGTCGACACGCGGTGCGCATCACGACCCGTACGGAGTCCGGTCGCGCCGCGATCGAGGCGACCGGAGCCGAATGCCTGATCGGCACACCCGACCGCTTGGCGAGCATGCGCGGCGCGCTGGACGGCGTGACGATCGCCTGCTGGATGCTCGCCACGGTGCAGGGGGATCCGCCGCAGGTGCAGGCGCTGCAGGGTCCGCGCCTGGAATCGTTCCTGAGTCAGGCGATCGACACGACCATGCGGGGCTTCGTCTATGAGGCGGCTGGCCTCACGGTGGCTCAGGAGACGCTCCCCGCAGGCGAGCGGATCGTGCGAACGATCGCAGAGCGCAACGCGATCCCGGTGGCGATCCTGAAGGCCGACGTCGAGGACTCGGAGGCGTGGCAGGTCGAGGCGTGGGCCACGGTTGAAGGGCTGTTCAAAGGTCGGGCGATCGCATAGACACGCTATCCTCGAACTAATCCCCAAAAGCCGATCAAGATTTATAAAGTGCGATTCTCCTCATGACCCTCGCGACGGCTGGCCGTCGAGAAAGGAATACATCAATGACGCTGCAACTTGGCGACACAGCCCCCGACTTCGAGGCCGACACGACCGAGGGTCACATCAAATTCCACGACTGGATCGGTAGCTCATGGGCAGTGCTGTTCTCGCACCCGAAGGACTTCACGCCGGTCTGCACGACCGAGCTCGGCTACATGGCCAACGCGAAGCCCGAGTTCGACCGACGCGACGTGAAGATCATCGGGCTGTCGGTCGACGCGCTCGACAAGCACGAGCAGTGGGCGCAGGACATCGAGGAGACGCAGGGCACCGCGCCGAACTACCCGATCATCAGCGACGCCGACTTCAACGTCTCGAAGCTCTACGGGATGCTGCCCGCCGAGACCTCCGGCGACGCCGGCGCGCGCACGCCGGCCGACAACCAGACGGTCCGCAACGTATTCGTGATCGGCCCCGATAAGAAGGTCAAGCTGATCCTCATCTACCCGATGACGACCGGGCGCAACTTCGACGAGGTGCTGCGTGTGATCGACTCGCTGCAGCTCACCGCCAAGCACAAGGTCGCGACACCGGTCAACTGGAAAGAGGGCGAGAAGGTGATCATCGCCGGCTCGGTCTCCAACGACGAAGCGAAAGAGACCTACCCGGACGGCTGGGAGGAGCCCCGCCCGTATATCCGGATCGTGCCGCAGCCGAGTTAGGCTCAACCAACGGCAGTCCAGTGCGCCCCGGGTGATCTGGGGCGCACGCTACGCGAGCGACAGACCGTCGTGGTCTGAGGTCTGGAGGCGCTCCAACAGGCTCTCCAGGATGCGCGCGGTGGCCCCCCAGATCAGGTGGTCATCGACGATGTAGGCGTCGGTCTCGAATGAGATCCCGCGGCGTTCCATGCGCGTGCGTGTCCTACCGGCGCGCAGGGCATCCAGCGGAAGCTCGAGCACGGTGTCCACCTCCGTCGGGGAGGCCTCCCAGTGCAGGCCCGTGGGAATCAGGCCGACGAACGGATAAATCACGTAGTTGGTCACGAACGTGGATACCGCCGGCAGTTCGCCGAGCAGGCTCACCTGTGCGCGAGGCAGACCGATCTCCTCCTCGGCCTCGCGCAGCGCCGTATCCGCCAGGCCGGCGTCCTCCGGGTCCCTCCGACCACCGGGGAAAGAGATCTCGCCCGCATGTCTGCGCAGGTCGGTACGGCGCCTCGTGAACACAGCATGCGGATCCTGGTGATCGGACGCCAAGAACAGCGCCACCAACACGGCCGCGGGAGTCTGTACGGCGCTGTCGGCTATCGGCTGAGCATTGCGGTCGTGATCAAGCGGCCATATGGACGCGCTCGACGCGCTCCGCGAACATGACCTCGCCATCGAGCGCGCGATGTACCGGACACTTGGCGGCGATCACCAGCAGACGTTCCGCCTGCTCCTCGGGGAGATCGTCGGGCAGTCGCAGGACCAGCTCGAACTTGGTGGGACAACCGCGCTCGGCAGGGTGATACTCCACATCGACCTCGACGTGGCCGAGATCCCAGCCCTTGCGTGTCGCATACATCTCCATCGTGATCGCGGTGCAGGAGGCGAGGCTGACCGCGAGCAGCTCCTGCGGATCGGGCCCCGCGTCTTCGCCGCCGCTGTCCAGCGGCTCGTCGACCGTGAACTGGTGCTCGCGCACCTGTACGGTGTGTTTCAACGTACTGCCGTCGCGTCGCGCCGTCGCTTTCATGATGATGCCGGTCCACCTTTCTTGTCGATCATCTGAGCTCCTCCGATCGACCCCTCATTGCACATTCGCCTCTGTCTCATATGGTACTCCGGCGTCGGTCTGATCACACCGGGTAACCCCCTCGTGGTGCGGCATGGTCCATGGTCGGCCCGCGAGGTTCGGATAGGTGGTTCGCGGCGGCCTCGCGTGCGCGAGGCTAGGCGAGCGGGTTCAACAGCAGTCCCGTGAGCAGCTTGGGGAAGAAGAACGTCGACTTCGGCGGCATGTTCTCGCCGGCCGCCGCGACGTCTCTGACCTGCGCGACGGGAGTGGGTCGCATGAAGAACGCGGCGTCGTAGTCACCGGCGCGGACCAAACGCAGCGCCTCCTCGGTCGAGCGGGCATAAAACAGGCCGTGCAGGTGCGAGATGTCCTCGTCGCTGAGCCCGAGCGCTCCCTTCAGCAACAGCGCCTCCAGCACGCCGGTATCCAGATGGCGGTACGCCTGCGAGAGTCCCGGCAGAGCCTGATCGGCGATCGCCTGGTCCTTCAGCGTCAGGCGTAGCGCACGATCGTGGTGGCCGTCGATGTAGCCAAGCTGCAAAGGTCCCTCGCCGGGAGGCGGCGCGATCTCCTCGACCGGCACCTCAACGATCTCAAAGTCCTGCTCGAGCGCTCGCCTGAGTGTTTGGCGACGGTCCTCGTCGAGACGGCCGATCAGGCGATGCGTGGGGAACACCGTCAGCCCCGGGTCCTCCAGCGCCACCAGGCACATGAGGATGTATTGGTGCTCGCCCTCACCTCCGAGCTCTCGCGCGTAGGCCTGCATCGTCTCGTAACGGTGATGCCCGTCGGCGATCAGCAGCTCGGCGTCGCGCGTGGCCGCCTGCACGGCCGCGATCGCCTGCGGGTCGGCCACCCGCCACAGGCGGTGCGTCGTGCCCTCCGCGTCGAGGACCTCGCCCCACGGCGGTTGCGCGGTGGCCGGCTCCAGCGCGGCCCAGGCGGCCTGAGTCGGGTCGGAGTACAGCGAGAAGATGGGGGAGATGTTCGCGCGCGTCGCGCGCGTCAGCGCCAGCCGGTCCTCCTTCGGGCCCGGATGCGTGCGCTCGTGCGGGCGCACCCGCCCGGGACCGTACTCCTCGATGCGCACCCGACAGTAGAACCCGCGCCGAGTCAGCCGGCGCCCATCCGGCCCGGTGTAGTCCTGGGTATGGGCCCAGACCGCGGGCTCACGGTCGCGAGTCAGCGCGCCCTGCAGCTGCCATGTCTCAAGCAGGTTCGCAGCGGCCGTGTAACGATCGGGCTCGCCCTCGGGCAGGTCGATCGCGACGATGTTGTGCGGCGAGCGGGACAGCAGCGCGGCGCGCTGCTCTGAGTCGATCACGTCATACGGCGGCGCCGTCACGTCCGCGAGCGAGCCTACGACCGCCGGGTCGTAGTGAATGGCTCGCAACGGTTGGACGTCAGCCATGGGCGAGGGGAGGCTAGCAGCGTGAGAAGGGCCTGGCGGGTTGCGCATCCGTGGGCCAGACGCGGATCGCGGCAGTGTGTCCTATACGTCTACTCTGTAGGTCATCGGGGCGTGGCGCAGCCTGGTAGCGCACCTGCTTTGGGAGCAGGGGGTCCCCAGTTCGAATCTGGGCGCCCCGATTAGGTTGTTGTTGGATGCTGGGGAGGGCTGGGGGCGTCCTGGGGCGCGGGGATTGGCATTGGGATCGGGGATTTGGGGGTTGCGGGCGCGGGTGCTGGTTCGCCGCGGGGAGTTGGTTTCGGGCGCGACCGCCCACGAGTGAGGGCGTGAGCGGTCTGGGCTCACGTGGTGTGACCGCTGCGGCGGGTCAAGTTAGGCTCAGGAGACTCTTGACCGTTTGCGCGTATCGGGCATTGGTTGTGGGGGCGAAAGCAGGCCAGCTCGGTTCAAGCGGCGGCGAGTGCTTCTGCGAGCTCGTCGGTGTTCGTCTCGATCAGGCTCGGCACGGTGACGTTGATCTTGCCGTCGCGCTCGAGGAGCCATTTCGCGTTGACGATCGTTATGGCGATCACCTCGCCGTCCTCGTCCAACCTCACTGCATGGCCCTCAGGGGTGCCGAACGTGTCTGCTGCTGCCTGTTGCTCTCCGCGGCGTAGATAGAGCACGTCGCCATCGTTGTCGTAGGAGACGTGATCGAACTCGTATGGGCCGACGTGGACTGTCATCGTCGCCAGCCTACCTCGCGAGGATCGTTGGACTGCGGGAACGCCGTCACGACACGATCGGTATCGCCGTTGAACTCGGTCACGACGCGAATCCAGAGCTCTGGACCTCCTCGGCGGTAGTAGCGATCTCGGCCTGCTCTTGTGTCCGGTTCCCGGTGATCGGGCATCTGGATTGCGCTCATCGTCTCTTCAAGGTACTCGCTCATCTCGACATGCTGCTCGACTACATGATTCCACGCCGCCTCCTCCATCTGGATAAGACGGTCCTCGGGATTGCGGATCTCGGCGATGACATGGCGCTCTGCGATTGGTCAAGGCTAGGCACCGATGCGGACGAAGAACTGCACGAGCCGACTGGTTATACGCTTGCTGGGATGCTGGATTTCGCCGCCTACCTTGAGCGCGTCGGGCTGAGCGCCGGCGAGCGCCCGACGCTGCAGGCCATTCACCGCGCGCACGCGACCTCGATCCCGTTCGAGAACCTCGATCCGCATCGAGGGATTCCGGTATCGCTTGCCCAGGAGGATCTCGAGCGCAAGCTCGTGCATGAGCTGCGTGGCGGCTACTGCTTCGAGCACAACCTGTTGCTGGCCTCGGCGCTGGAGCATCTCGGCCTCACGGTCGAGCCGATGCTTGCCCGCGTGCGCCGCGGGGCGCCGCCGGGTACCGTGCGTCCCCGCAGCCACCTCGTGCTGCGGGTGACAGACGATGATGACCGCGTCTGGCACGCCGACGTTGGCCTCGGGCTCGGGACGTTGCTTGACCCGATCCCGTTTGGACCGGACGGCGCCGACGCTCACGAGCAGTCCGGATGGAGCTTCCGGGTGATCGAGGAGGGCCCCGAGCTGGTTCTTCAGACACTCGCCGATGGGTCATGGTCCGACGTGTACGCCTTCTCCCCGCAGCCGGTCCCGCGCATCGACATCGAGACGAGCAACTGGTGGACATCCACCAATCCGCAGTCGCCGTTCGTGTTCGGGCTGATCGCGGCCGTCCACCACCCGGATGGCAGCCGCGAGTCGATCAGTGATTGGAGCGGACCGCTTGAGCTGAGGGTGCAGTCGCCCGGCTACACCCAGGTCTCCCAGTCGCCGCGCAAAGCGATCCCGGAACTGTTGGTCGAGCGCTTCGCTCTATCGGGATTCGTGCTCGACGTCGACGGTCGCGTGCGGTGATACGTTCGGCACAATCCAGCACCGGCTCAGCGAAGCTCGAGGTTTTGCGTTTGCTGCCCCGCCGCTCGCACTGTCAGGTGGGCGATTCATGGTCCTGTCGTTCGTGCCAGCGCTGCTCCATCGCCCGGAGCATCTGTGGGTAGACGACCAGGTACCGGAACGGCTTGATCGCGGCCATATAGGCGTTCCCCAACAAACCGTTTGGCCTCACGTAGACCGCCATCTGGCCTCGGTAACCGCTGGGTCCCTCGGCGACCCAGCCGAGGTGCAGGACGCCGTGCATCGTTTGGTTTGCGATCTCGGCGGCGAACTCGTAGTCGGTCAGGTAGAGCGAGGTGAATGGGAGCCTCTCGAATTCCGGCCCGGTCGCGGCGCGCAGGTCTTCGGGCAACCGCTCGCGAAGCGTCGTCACTCTCGACCCGAGTCCTGAGCTCGGCTCGTCCAGGCCAAACAGGTCGCCGAGCTTCCACCGTAGCGACCACAGCGCCCGCGCCGCGTGGGACAGGGTCTCCGCCGGATCGGCCGCGGCGAACCCCTTAACGAGGATCGGGAACTCGTCGGCTCGACCGGGCGTCGGCAGCGCCCAGACGTCCTCGAGCCGAAAGTCGGGCACGATCTCGTGGATCCGCCAGGGCCGGGAGGTGTGAGCTGTGTTAGGGAGTTGCATCTCAATCGCCGCTCGACGACCGCCCTCGCACAAGTGCCGCCAGCTCGAGCAGGTAGGGAGCGGCGCCCCGGTGAATGTTGCCGATGACAGCCCAAACCGCCGATGCCGTCCTGGACATCTCGTACTGAAGGAACGTGGTCATCACCAGTTGCTCGCGATGCACCCGCCACACCATGTGGCCGCTCATCAGCGTCGAGCGCGCTTCGAGATGCAGTAGCTCGGGTTCAGACATCACGATTCGCCAACCGAAGACGTGGTTGGAAGAGGCCCACGGACCGAGGCGAAAGCCAAGAATCCAGCGGTGTACGAGCAGCCCCGACTGGCGGACGCTTACAGGCAGGCGCTCGCAGCCGTCGCGTGCCCATTGCTCGGCCGAGCGTCGGTCCGTCGGGCTCCTCGCGATCTCGAAGGCGTCCGCGTAGTCCGGTGGGACGGCCGTGAATGGAGGCTTCTCGGTCACCGCAACACGGTGCGCTCGCTTGCTCGCATTCGACTGTGCGCTCGAGCGCTTCGAGCCCGTCAACAATGAATTCCACCAGGCGTTCATTTCTCTAAGCATCCATCCATACGGTAGCGTATAGTCGAAGCCTAGCATCATCACCGGGAGTGTCAACACCGAGCCGAACGCGATAGAGAGGGGCGATGGCACCCCCGACCCGCACGCCCCGCAACAGGTGGATCGAGGAGGGGCTCAGCGCCCTTGCCGCCGGTGGCCCCGACGCCGTCCGGATCGAGTCCCTGGCCCAAGTATTGGGCGTCAGCAAGGGCGGCTTCTACTGGCACTTTAAAGACCGTCAGGCGCTGCTCGAGGAGATGCTGGACACATGGGAGCACACCCGTGTCGACGAGGTGATCGAGACCGTTGAGGCCGGGGACGAGGACGCAAGGTCGAGATTGAGGCGGCTGTTCGCGCTGGCCGCCGCCTCAGGCGGCCGGCAGTTGAAGATCGAGCTGGCGATCCGCAACTGGGCCCGGCGCGAGGAGGCGGTTGCCGAGCGATTGCGGCAGGTCGACAACAGGCGAATGAGCTACATGCGCTCCCTGTTCGGAGCCATCTGCGAGGATGACGACGACGTCGAGGCTCGCTGTCTGCTGGTCTTCTCGCTGTTCGTCGGCGCCCACTTCGTCAGCGTCGATCACGGCGGGCGCAGCCGGGCGGAGGTGCTGGAGCTGGCCCTGGAGTGGCTCACGCGATAGGGCGTTCACTGACGAGCCGCTCTACCACAGGATCCGGAGTTGGGGCCATCCTGCCCTCAATATTTGACGTGCGCTTCGGCTTCTGTGTAGACAGTGCCGTCGTCCACCTTGAGCTTCAGGGCGGCTTCGCTCGTACCGGATGCGGGGCTTGTGTATTCGAAGATCGTCGAGGATTCGGCGAGGCCTGATGTGGGGATGGTGAGGGCTGTGGCATTGGTGAGCGTGCCTTCGCCGCTTGTCTTTTCGACCTTACCTTTGATGGTGGCGCCGATGTTGCTAACGATGTTGCCGTACGCGTCGGCGATGCTGGCGTGGGCTTTGAATTTCTTGCTGTTGCCGATGTTGGTCGTCGTGCAGGCAAAGGGGCAGGTCCCCGTTTCGAGTTTCCCGGCGCTCACTTCGGCATGCGCCCAGGCAAAGCGTTCCGCGACGCCCGCCCTGACGATAAAGGAGCTCGAGGTGCCTACTACGGTGCTGCCTTCTTTCGCTTTAAGCGTCGTGCTCTGGGCGTCGTAGAGTTTGATCGCGGAGGCCGTGCCGACGCCTGCGCTGAAGGTGACGGTCGTCGCCGTGGCCGGGTATTCGGGCGCTTGCCCGGTGGGTGAGTTGGCGGGTTCGCTGAAGGTGAGCGTCTTTGCGCCCGTATAGCTGGTGTTGATGTTGCCCCATTCGTCGGTGGCGGTGAGCGTGACGCTGAACGCGACGCCCGCCACTTGTTCGGAGGGCGTTGGCAGGCTGAGCTTTTTGGTCGCGGCTGCCTTGACGACGAAGCTACCCGTTGTGCCTTCGATCGTGCCTTCTTTTGCTTTGAGGGTGGTGCTTTGTGCGTCGTAGAGTTTGATCGAGGCTGAGCCCGCGCCGGCGGTGAAGGTGACCGTCGCCGGGTAGCTCGGGGCCTGCCCGCTGGGCGAATTGGCGGGTTCGCTGAAGGTCATGGTCTTTGCGCCGACGTAGCTTTTGGCGGTGTTGTGCCAGGTATCCCAGGCGGTCACGGTCTCGCTGAAGGCGACGCCTGCTTCGCGTTCGGTCGGTGTCGGTACGCTGAAGCTGGTGGCGCTTGCCGCTTTGACCGTGAAGCTGCCGGAGGTGCCTTCGATCGTGCCTTCTTTCGCTTTGAGCGTCGTGCTTTGGGCGTCGTAGAGCTTGATTGCGGAGGCCGTGCCGACGCCTGCGGTGAAGGCGACCGCTGTTGCCGAGGCCGGGTATTCGGGTGCCGCCCCACTGGGCGCATTCGCGGGGCCGCTGAAGGTGAGCGTCTTTGCGCCCGCATAGCTCGTGGCGGTGTTGCCGTATTCGTCGATGGCGGTGAGTGTCACGCTGAAGGCGGCGCCTGCTTCCTGTTCTGATGGCGTCGGCACGGTGAGTTTCTTGGCCGTGGCCGCCTTGACGGTGAACGAACCCGAGGTACCTTCGATTGTCGCGCCTTCTTTTGCTTTGAGGGTGGTGGTCTGTGCGTCGTAGAGTTTGATCGAGGCAGCCGCGCCCACGCCCGCGGTGAAGGTGACCGTTGCCGGGTAGCTTGGCGCTTTCGCGCTGGGCGAGTTGGACGGTTCGCTCCAGATGACCGTCTTTTTGCCCGCATAGCTCGTGGCGGTGTTGCCGTATTCGTCGATGGCGGTCAGCGTCACGTTGAAGGAAGTGCCCGCTTCCTGTTCTGATGGCGTCGGCACGGTGAGTTTCTTGGCTGCAGCTGCTTTGACCGTCACCGCCAGTCCGGTGCTGTTGTTGAGCGAGCCTTCCCTGACCTTGATATGTGTTGCTTCGGCCTTGTAGAGGCTCATCGCACCGTTCGTTGCGCTCGACACGGTGGACTTGCCTTCGGTGAACGTGATTTCGGTCGCTTCGCCGAAGCTCCTTTCGACGCCTGACTTGTCGACCACGACCGGTTCTTCGCCGTTGGTTGCAGCGCCTGAGCCTTCGAAGATCATGCTGTGCGCGCCCGAGTAGGTGCCGACCGTGTTGTTGCTTGCGTCCTTGGCGGTGATCGTGAGGTTGTCGGTTTCACCGGCGGTGGGCGTGGCGCTCGTGGCTTCGATCTGGAGGTGGGTGGCCGGGCCGTAGGCGACGACTGCCGATTTGGCGGTGCTGGTCGCCGTCCAGGTACGCCACACGGCGGTGACGGTGTATTCGTGTGTGCCGATCGATACGCCCGTGTCGGTGCAGCTCGTGACCGTAGAGCGAGAGCTCGAACTGGGACAGCCGCTGCTGGGAGCGCCGCCGTCGCGAGCGACGAAGTATTCGACGGTGCCGTTGGCAGGTGGCGTGATAGCC
Source organism: uncultured Solirubrobacterales bacterium (assembly GCA_963708315.1). GTDB lineage: Bacteria > Actinomycetota > Thermoleophilia > Solirubrobacterales > Solirubrobacteraceae > Palsa-744. The sequence goes on from OY970204.1 coordinate 1,495,606, forward strand.
GACCACGCGAGTTCCACCGTCTGGGCGCCCGGCGTGGCACTCGAGATCGTGGGTGATGGGAGCGTCGCGAGGATCGCCGATGCGTTTGCTTGGCCGGTGTTCGACCAGTACGCGATGGCGCCTGCGGCCAGCAGGCTCAGCGCCATCACGGTCGTCGCCGCGATTCGCCGGGGCCTGCCGAGACGGTTTGGTCTCATGAGTTGTGCGCCTGTGAGTGCTGGAGGGCGACGGCAATCGATGGCCGTCGCCTCCCCTTGGTGGTTGTCGCCGTCTGTCCGCTTGGCCTGGGCGTTAGGAGGCTTTGTAGCGGAGCGTGACCGACGCACCCTTGCACGCGTTCTGGTTGACGGCGGCTTCTTCTTTCATTTTCAGATTTACGGTGAATTCCTTGGTTTCACCGTGTGCGACCACGACTTTTGGTTCCTGCGATGCGGGCGTAACTTCGAACCATTCCTTTTTGCATTCGGTGACTGAGGTTTCCTTGACTTCCGCTTCGAGCTTGGTCAGATACTCGTTTTGGCCTGCGTCGGTGTCCTTCACCTTCACTGTGACCGCAGCGCTACCGCCCGGGTAGAGGTTTTCGACCAGACCACTGCTCACTTCGAACGATGCGCTGGCGTAGTTTGACTTGACGGTGCCCGTTCCTTCGCCGGAGCTCGTCCAGTAGGCAGCCGCGGTCGCGACCATCGCGAGTGCGACTACGACGACACCAAAGACAAGACGTGTTTTCTTTGTGTTGAGAATGCGGGACACGGCAGGGGCTCCTTTCTAGCGTTCACAGAACGTGCCGGGTGGCTGGGCGATCTGCGTGAGACCCCTGGCTTTGCGAGCCCGCCTCGCGACGGGTGTGCCTTTTTCCATGTAGCAACCCGGCGGCTTGTAAAGCAAGCTAGGTGCAATCTCTCCATCGGTCAGGGCGCTGGCGGGCTTTAGCGCCCCGAGTACCCGACGGGCTTTAGGGAGTGGTCGACCGCCTGGCGCCCCTGCACGTCGATACGAGCCGCCCGGCGCGCCTTACCCGGCCGGACCATAGGTGCAGGGGTGCTCTGTCGCAAGCCGTAGTCGTCGTCCGCGCTCGGCCTACCGTTCCTGGAAGGTCTGCGTCGACAGACGCTCAGGTATCCTTGCGCCCTATGCATCCGGCGCCGGCCGGAGGCGGAGGAGGAGATCGATGCGCCGGATGCGCGCTGCTGTACTCGTTGGGATGTGCGCGGTGCTTGCCACGGCGGGGCCGGCGCTGGGGGAAGGAATAACGAACGCGGGCGACGATCTCCGTACCGGGTGGTACCCGAACGAATCTTCGATCACGCCCGAACTGGTGAGCGGGGGCACGTTCGGCCAGATGTGGTCGGCACCGGTCGAAGGTCAGGTGTATGCGCAGCCGCTGCTCGATAGCGGGACGCTGATGGTCGCGACCGAGAGCAACAAGGTATATGGCCTCGATCCGGCGACAGGCGCGCTCAAATGGTCCGAACCGCTCGATCTGGGCACGCCTTGGAACGCGAGCGATATCGGCTGCGGGGACCTCACTCCGACGATCGGCGTGACCGCAACCCCGGTGATCGATCCGGCGACGAACATCGCGTATATGACACACAAGACCTATGCGTCGGGCTCCTCAGGCCCGGCGCGCTGGTACATGGATGCGGTCAGCGTGACCTCGGGCGCCGAGGAGCCCGGCTTCCCGGTTCAGTTGAGCGGTAAAGCTCAGAACGCTGAAGGACAGACGTTTCAACCGACGACCCAGCTGCAGCGTCCCGGTCTGCTGCTGCTGGAAGGGATCGTCTATGCGGCCTTCGGCTCCTCGTGCGACATCCAACCGTGGCAGGGCTGGGTGTTCGGCGTATCGACCGGCGGCGTGGTCAAGGCACGGTGGGTGGCCGATCAGAGCGGGGACGGCGCCGGCATCTGGCAGTCGGGCGCCGGTCTCACCTCCGATGGTCCGGGCAATATCCTGATCAGCACGGGCAACGGCGAAGCGCCTACGACGCCCGCGCCCGGCAGTGCCCCGCCGGCGAACCTCGGCGAGTCGATCGTGCGGCTGCAGGTGCAACCCGACGGCTCGCTGAAACCGACGGACTTCTTCGCCCCGTTCGACGCTGCTTCGCTCGACACGTGGGACGCCGATTTCGCCTCCGGCGGCGTCACCGGCCTGCCCCAGGAATATTTCGGCACTCAGGCGATCCCGCGCCTCGCCGTCGCGGTCGGCAAGGATGGCTACGTCTACCTGCTCAACCGTGACAACCTCGGCGGAATCGGCCAGGGACCGTCCGGCTCCGACAAGGTCGTCCAGCGCATCGGCCCCTACGGCGGAGTCTGGTCGCGCCCCGGAGTGTGGCCCGGCCAAGGCGGTTGGGTCTACATCCCGACCGCCTCGGGCGGCAACAGCGCGGGAGGCTCCTCGGGCAACCTGCGCGTCTACCAGTACGGCCTCTCCGGCACCGGCTCGCCGACGCTCTCACTGCAGGGCACATCCTCAGAAGCGTTCGGTTTCGGTTCGAGCGCACCGATCATCACCTCCGACGGAGTCTCGCCCGGGTCGGCGCTCGTCTGGATCGTCTGGGCGCCGAACGGCGAAGGGACGGGCGCGCAGCTGCGCGCCTACGACCCGATTCCAGTCAATGGCGAACCGGTGCTGCGTTGGAGCGGACCGGTCGGCACCTCGACGAAGTTCGCGATCCCCGGCGTTGGCGCCGGGCGACTATATGTGGGCACCCGCGACGGGCATGTGCTCGCATTCGGCTCGCCCGTCACGCCGGTGCTGAGCGGCCCGGCGACCACGTTTCCGACGACGACAGACGGCAGCTCATCCGAACGGACGTTGACGCTCACCGCGACCACGGCAGTCGAACTCTCGAGTCTCGTCTCGAGCTCCCCCGCGCAGTTCAAACTGGGTGTCCCCTCCCGGTCTCTGCCCGCGACGCTGACGACCGGGCAGACGATCCAGATTCCGATCACGTTCGCGCCCACCGGCACGGGCCCGCAGGCGGCGACCGTGACGGCTGCAACGAGCACCGGAACGAAAGTGTCGTTCGCGCTGTCGGGGACCGGGCAGACCGCAGCCGCGAAGCTCGAAGCTACTCCGCCGCTCGTGACATTCGAAGGCACGACCGTTGGGGACCAGCGGTCTGAAAGCGTGACGTTTCGCAACGTCGGCGGAACGTCGTTGACCGTCAACGAAGTGCAGCTGCCGAAAGCGCCGTTTCACACTGAAGGTGCTCCAGTAAAAGGCTCAACGATCGCGTCCGGCGCTTCGATCACGGTCACCGTCACGTTCGCACCGACCGCAGTGGGCGCGTTCGCCGATGAAATCGGCCTCGAAACGACCGGTGGCAATCGTGCGGTCGGCCTCTCCGGCACCGCGGGGTTGCCCGGGGTGCTGCAGATCTCGGGCGAAACGAACGACTATGGCCAAGTGCCCGTGGGCGCAGGCGCGACGAGGACGTTCACGGTCGCGAACACCGGCGGGACGACGATCCTGATTACGAGGTCCAAGCCGCCGAGCGGGGGCGCCTTCACGGCGACGACGTCGCTGCCCGAGGGGACGACGATCAAACCGGGCGAAAACCTGACCGAGGAAGTCGGATTCGCACCGACCGCTCCGGGAGTCGCTAGCGGCGTGTGGGAAATCAACGGCAAAGGTTCGACCAAAGCGCACCAAGTTCGGTTCACCGGCGTTGGGACCGTCGCCCCACCCCCCGTTCAGCAGAGTCCCGGCAACCAGACCACCTCGCCCGCCGGTCAGGGAGCCTTGCTGCAGGGACCCATCGCCCCACTGTCTCCCGACGCGGAGCTGACGAGCGCGGCGCTGGCGGCGAGCCCAGCGGGCACGGTCAACGTCAGCGTGAGCTGCCCGGTCACGGAGATCAGGTGTGGGGGCACTGTCACACTACGCACGCTCAGCGCCGTCAGAGCCGCGACGGGGCGTCGACGCAACCCCAAGGCCGCCTTCCTGACCCTCGCCACCGGCTCATTCGCGGTCGCCGGCGGGCGGGTGGTTACGGTGAGGCTGCATCTGTCGGCCAGGGCCCGGGCGCTGCTCGCACGCAATCATGTGCTGAGAGCTCGTGCGACTGTCGTTGCTCACGACCCGGCGGACGTAACACACGTCGCGCACACAATCGTCACGATCCGTGCGGTCAGAGTGACACATGGCCGTAGAGGCTGATCGACAAACTGGCGGGGCGCTGACGACAGCCGCTATAAGCCCGTTCGCCGAGCTAAACCAGCTGCTCGTCGGCTGACTCGACGATCCGCAGATGCTCGCCCACGCGGGTGATGCTCATGAGGCGCTGAACCTGTTGGGAGCCGCGGGTGAGCGCGAACATCCGCCCGCGCTCCTGGGAGCGCTCGTGTGCCGCCAGGATGATCCGCAGGCCGGTCGAGTCGATGAACTCGAGGTCGTCGAGGTCGAGCACCACGAGGGCCGCGTCGGTCGCCTCAGCGCTCTCGATCTCGTCCTGCAGGAGCGGTGCGCTAGCCAGATCGAGTTCGCCGTGCAGGCACAGCACAATCCTGTCCGGCTCGTTGCGGACGTCGATCTGCAGGTGCTCGGCCTGCATGCGCCCCTGAGCCGTCACACGCCGATATTACCGCAGGGCTTGTGTGTGCCGCCGCGCTTTGGTCGTTTGGTCAGGCGCCTCGTGTGGTTCGCCGTCGCCAGGTGGCGGTGTGCTCGCAGGGACGCAGTCGCCGTGGTCGAGACGCACCGCGAGCAGCGCGACGTCGTCGCGAAGCCTGCCCATGGCACGCTCGAGGACGGCGTGCTCGATGTGCTCGAGCACGCCGTCGAGGGGTAGGTGCGCGGTTTGGGCGCACAATCCACGCAATCCCCGCTCGCCGAGTTGCTTGCCCGCGCGACCGGACTCGATCACTCCGTCGGTGTACAGCAGCAGCGTCTGTCCCGTCCGCAGCTCGGCATCGCGTTCGATGATGTCGATCGGATCGACGACGCCCAGCAACGTACCCGGTTCGCCGAGTGACTTCACCGCTCCGTCACGGTCGATCAGCAGCGGTGGTTGATGCCCGGCGAGGGCAACGGTGAGGTGAGCGTGGTCTGGGCCGGGCGTCATCAGGACGAGGCAGACGGTGCACAGGTCGGCGCCGGCGGGTTGCAGGCGTAGCGCCCGGTGGAGGGTGTGCAGCATCTCGGCGGGGGATTGGTCGCTGAGCGCGGCGGCTCGCAGTGTGTGGCGCGCGAGCGCGGTCACGCCGGCTGCACGGGGGCCCTTGCCGCAGACGTCGCCGATCGCGAGTATCCAGCGGCCCGTCTGGTGTTCGATGACGTCATAGAAGTCGCCGCCGACCTCGTTGACCTCGCCGGCCGGCGAGTATCGCGCTTGGATCTCCGCACCGGGGATCTCGGGCAGGGACTCGGGAAGTAGGGAGCGCTCGAGGATGTGGGCGATGCGTGAGCGCTCGGTGTAGAGCCGGGCTCTTTCGACCGCGGTCCCGGCGCTGCGCGCGAGGCGTTCACCGAGCGCCAGATCAGCGGATGAGAGTCGGCGCGGAGACTCGGAGGAGACCAGCGTGATCGTCCCGATCGTCCGCGCCGCGCCGATCATCGGCACGATGATCACGGCCTGTGGGCCGACCATCCGCAGGAGCTCCATGTGCTCCTCGTCATGGGCATAAGCGGCCAGGGCGTCGGGCTGGATGTCGGTGAAGATGCGTGCCTGTCCGGTGCGGAGCACCTCGGCGATGCCGGTCGGGTCATCCAGCGCCGGTCGGTAGCGGCGGTCGAGTCGCTCGGCCATCGCGAGCTTGGCGGGATCGGCGTGATGGACCGCCACGAGCTCGATCTCGCCGCGCTCGTTGAGCACGTCGACGGCGCACCAGTCCGCCAGTCGCGGGACCGCCAGGCGCGCCACCCGCTGCAGCGTCTCGCCGTAGTCCATCGAGGAGCCGAGCACGCGACTGGCCTCGGACATGAAACGCTCGTTCAACTGGGCGCGCTTGACCTCGGTGATGTTCTCGAAGACGTTCACCGCATACAAGATCCGGCCGGTCTCGGGATCGACGACCGGCGAGGACCTGACGATCAGCCAACGCTCCTCGCCGGTGGCGCGGACGATGTTTCTGACGAGCAGCGGCTGTGGGTCCTCGCCTGCGAACAGCCTGCGGCCGGGCATGCTCTCCAGGTCGAGCTCGCGACCCTGCTCGTCGAGCACCTGAAAGCGGGGCATGATCGTTCCCGGCGGCGCGCTCATCAACTCCTCGGGCGTAGCGGTCCCGAGGAGGTCGGCGGCGGCCTGGTTGGCGAACACCATCCGACCGTGCTCGTCCGCGACGGTGATCGCCTCGGCGAGGTTGGTGAGGATCGCCTCCAGGCGCCGCTCGAGACGCAGCAGTTCGGAGATGGCGACGTCGTTCACCGGCTCAGTGTTAGCGCTGATCGGGTTCCCTCGAATCTAGGCATGGCGCATGCATAGGCATCATCGAACGTCGGATAGCCCGCCGTCGTGGATCCCCGACGAGACTCAGTATCACAGCGAGTCACGAGGTCTCCGCGTCGAACGTCTCGGCGCAACCCTGAGAGCAGAACCAGTGTGTCTGCCCGTCCGTCACTCGGGTAATCGAGTGTGTGCGATCGACCCTCATTCCGCACACGGGATCGGTCGCGCCACGCCGCCGCGTCAACCCCAACAGCACCGCGAACGCGACCGTGGCGAGCACGTTGAGCACGAGCTTGTAGCCGACCGTCACTTCGCCGAACACTTCGGCTCGCGTGGGTCGCGCCTGGGGAATCAATCCGGCGGCGTCGAACAGCCCATCGACGATCAATGCGGCGATCACGATTGTCACGAACATCAAGGCGACGATGCGCGCGGTGTAGCGAGACCCGTAGTACTTGCGGTAGGCGAGCACGATCGGCAGCACGATCAGGTCGGCGAACACGAACGCGATCACGCCGCCGAAGCCGATGCCGCCCGACCACAGCACAGCCGCCAGCGGGATGTTGCCGATCGAGCAGACGAAGCTCAGCACCGCGACGATCGGACCGACGATCACGTTCTCCAGCAGCCGCCACGGTTCGGGGGCGTCGATCGCGAATAGGCTGTTGAAGACGTCCTGCCCGAGCAAGCCTATGAACCCGGCGAGGAGGAATCCGAGCGCGATCTCGCGATAGAGCATCGCCCAGTCGTTGCGGAAGTTGTGGGCGACATCCGACCACGCCTGCAGCGAACGCAGCCGCCCGCTCAACCCGCCCTCGGCGCCGAGCCCACCTGCGGTGTGATGGACGTGTCCGACGTCGGCGTGTTCGGCGTGCTCGCGGGCTTCGGCCTCCAGGCGCCGCGATACGAAAAGGCGCAGCAGCAGCGTCATCGTGGCGATCAACACGATTCCCCCAACGAACTCGGCAAGCGTGAACTGCCAGCCGAGCAGCACCCACATGACGATGCCTAGCTCGACCACCAGGTTGGTGGAGGCGAACTGGAACGCGAGCGAACTCGCCGCCGAGGCACCCTTGGCGAACAGTGATCGGGCGATCGCGATCGCCGCGTAGGAGCACGACGATGAGGCCGCCCCCAGTCCGCTGGCCAGCGCCACCGGCCGGACGCCGGCGCCGCCGAGCGCCCGCTCGATACGCGCGCGCGGCGCCCACGCCTGCACTGCACCGGAGATCGCGAAGCCCAGCACGAGCGCCCACCACACCTGCCAGGCCATCAGCAGCGCGTTCTGCAGACCTTCCCACGCGGTTTCGAGCACTACGCCCATACGCCCAGTCTGCTCGATCACGCGCCTGTGAGCCGCCCAGGTCTCGTTCGCCGATCCGTTCCCACTGGACGGCCGGCGCGCCGCGCGAGATAGGGTCTGGTGGATGAGCGACCGCGTGCTGCTCTTGTCCTGGGAGTACCCACCGGTGATCGAGGGTGGCCTGGCACGACACGTGCGCAAGCTGGCCGAGGCACTCGTGCGCCGTGGCGTATCGGTGGATGTGCTCACGCGCGGATCCAGCGAGCGAGCGGGAATCGATCGGCGGATCCTGGAGACTCCCGGCGAGAACTACGGCTCCCACGAGACCCTCGACGGGGATGGAGGGGACGGGTTGGACGGCGCGACCGCCAGCCTGTCGGTCGAAGAGCGTGGCGGCGTGACCGTGTATCGGGTGCCCGAGCCCGGTTGGCCGCGCGACCTCGACCGGTTCGTCGCGTGGGTTCAGCGCATGAACGACGACATGCTCGCGGCTGGCCTGGCGCTCACTAGGGAGCACTCCTACGACCTTATACATGGCCACGATTGGCTCGTGGCGCACGCCTCCGCGGCCCTGTCTGAGCAGCTCGAGATCCCTTACGCGACGACGATTCATGCGACGGAGCACGGCCGCCATCAGGGCTGGGTCCAGGACCCCCCGCAGTCGCACATCCACTCCGTCGAGCGCTCGATGGCCCAACGGGCGGACACGGTGATCGTCTGCTCCCACTACATGCGCGGCCACGTCGCGGACATATTCGACATCGACGAGCGGCGTATAACGGTCATCCCCAACGGGATCGACCCACGCGACCTGCAACCGGTCGGTGATCTGGACGCGCTGCGGCGCGAGTTCGCCGAGCCCGAGGAGCAACTCGTGCTGCTCGTGGGGCGGCTTGTCTACGAGAAGGGGTTTCAGCTCGCCCTGGACGCCCTGCCGGGCGTGATCGAACGGGTCGGTGCGGTGCGGTTTCTGGTGGCGGGCTCGGGGACGCACGAGGCCGAGTTGCGCGACCAAGCGCAGCGGTTGGGGCTATCTGAGCACGGCGTGTTTCTCGGGTGGATCGGTGACGACGCGCTGCACTCGCTCTACCGGATCGCCGATCTATGCGTCGTGCCCTCGATCTATGAGCCGTTCGGGCTCGTGGCGCTGGAGGCGATGGCCTCGGGCTGTCCGTGCATCGTCGCCGACACCGGCGGGCTGCGCGAGGTCGTGCCCTCGGGCGAGCGTGTCGGGCTGCGATTCAACGGCGGCGACGCCGAGCACCTCGGTGTGATGATCGAGCGGCTGCTCGTGGACGGCGAGCTGCGCGATCGTCTCGTCACTGAGGCCTCCGAGCATGTGCTGCGGTTTGACTGGGACGACATCGCCCAGCGTACGCACACGATCTACAGTGATCTCACGGCGCGGCGCGAGCATCGTGCGCGCAGCGCCTGAGTGGGGAGCCGAGACGATGAACGGGTCAACTACGGGTCAAACGCGGGATCGAGACGGAGGGTGAGGCGATAATGCAGAGCAGCGCCGAACAGCATGGGAGCGCGAACGCCGAGGCCGGCATCGGTGGCGCGTTGCAGGGGTTGATGCAGGATGACTTTCCCCTGACTCTGCATCACATCCTGCGCCGTCTGCGTTACAGCGATCCGCACGCTGAGGTCGTGACCCTCGGCGAGAGGGGTGCGCGAACGCGGATGACCTTCGCTGAGAGCGCCGAGCGGATCGACCGTCTCGCGCGTGTGCTCACGCGTCTGGGCGTGCAGCAGGGCGACCGGGTGGGCACGTTCGCGTGGAACAACCAGCGTCACTTCGAGCTGTACTTCGCGATCCCGTGCGTCGGTGCGGTACTGCACACGCTCAACATTCGCCTGTTCGCCGAGCAGCTCACCTACATCGCCAACCACGCCGAGGATCAGGTCATCTTCGTGGACGCCTCGCTCGTGCCGCTGCTGGAGAAGCTGGCGCCGAGCTTTGAGACGGTCCGCCACTACGTAATCATGGGGGACTCCGCCCACCCGGGCGACACCGGCAGCCTGCCGAACGCGCTGAACTACGAGGAGCTGCTCGAGGAAGCCGGCCCGGGCGGGTATGACTACCCGGACGTGCATGAGCGTCAGGCGGCGGCTCTTTGCTACACGAGCGGCACCACGGGCAATCCGAAGGGCGTGCTCTACTCGCACCGCTCGATCAGTCTGCACTCATCCGCCACGCTCATGCGCGACGCCGTCGGGCTCTCGCGCGCCGATCGGGTGTTGGCGGTGGTGCCGATGTTTCACGCCAACGCCTGGGGTCTGCCGCATGGCGCGGCGCTCGCCGGCGCCGACCTGATCCTGCCCGACAGGTTCCTGCAGGCCGAGCCGCTGGCGCAGTTGATCGCGGCGGAGCGCCCGACGCTGATGGGGTGCGTGCCGACGATCTTCGCGGACCTGCTGCGCTACGCGGACGAGCACCCCGATCTCGACCTCTCATCGCTCTCGAACGCCGCCTGCGGCGGCTCGGCCGTGCCGCGCCAGCTGATGCGCGACTTCCAGGAGCGCCACGGCGTGCGCATATTCCAGGCCTGGGGCATGACCGAGACGAGTCCCGTCGCCACCTACTCGCGTCCGGATGAGACCGCCGAGCACGACGACGCCTACTGGGATGATCGCGCCAGGCAGGGCCGGGCGATGCCGTGGGTCGAGCTGCGGCTGGTCGGCGACGGCGGCGTGGAGGTGCCCTGGGATGGGCAGTCCACGGGCGAGATCGAGGTACGCGGACCGTGGATCGCCGCGCGCTACTTCCACGGCGATCAGGACGACGAGAAGTTCGACGCCGGCTGGCTGCGCACCGGCGACATCGCCTCGCTGGATGAGCGTGGGTATGTGCAGATCACCGACCGCTCCAAGGACGTGATCAAGTCCGGAGGAGAGTGGATCTCCTCGGTGGAGCTCGAGAACGAGGTGATGTCTCACCCCGATGTGATCGAGGCGGCCGTGATCGCTCGTCCGGACGAGCGCTGGGCCGAGCGCCCGCTGTGCTGCGTGGTGTTGCGCGAGGGCTCGACCGTCGACGCGCGCGAGTTGAACGAGCATTTGAGCGGACGCGTTGCGAAATGGTGGATCCCCGAGGAGTTCGCTTTCATCGACGAGGTTCCCAAGACGAGCGTGGGGAAGTTCGACAAGAAGGTCCTGCGGGCGAGGCTCGCCGAGGGGACGCTCCAAGGGCGCGTCTCCATCGAGTAGATCCGGCCGGGCGCGCGATATCTTCAACGGCGTGGGTCCCGAGAGTCATCGCGCACGCTCGGTCTGGAGGCGCTTGAGATTGGCCGGGCTCGCGCTGCTGGGCGTGACGCTCGCACTGATTCTGTGGCTGATCCCACATGACACCGCAGGCGGGTCGCCCCCGTCGCATGCGACGGGGGCAGCAGGGCCGCATGCGGCCCTGCTCGGATCTCGCACATGTGCGAGATCGCCAGGCGGCGCATGCGCCGCCTGGAACGGGGCGCCGCATGCGGCGCCCCGTCGGTTGGCGCATGCGCCAACCGAACAACAAATCACCGAGCCGCTCGCAACCCTCCCGGTCCGTTACCGCCCGATCGGGTGCCTCAGGCGTGGACCCGCGGTCGCTTACACCCATGGTCCGCGACGCCGAGAGGTGGCGCTCACGTTTGATGACGGTCCCTATCCGATTACGCCGAGTTTCGTGCGGATGCTTCGTGCTAATGGCGCCGTCGCGACGTTTTTCATGATTGGCGAGCAGGTCACCTCGCGCTATCAGCCCACGCTGCACGAAGAGCTGCGCGACGGGGATGCGCTGGGGGATCACACCTACACACACCCCGACCTCGTCAGGAGCGGCGGCGTGCGTGGCCAGTTGCAGAGCACGATCCAGGCGATCCGCGGTCGCAGCGGCTACACGCCCTGCGTGTTCCGTCCGCCCTACGGCGACTATGACGGCGTGGTGGTGCGTACAGCGGCCTCGCTCGGCTTGGCGACGATCACCTGGGAAGTGGACCCGAGCGACTATGCGCTTCCAGGCACGACGGCGATCCGTCAGCGGGTACTAGCCCAGGTACGCCCCGGCTCGATCGTGATCTCGCATGACGGGGGCGGTCCTCGCGGACAGACCCTGGCGGCCTATCCCGGCATCATCCGGGCGTTGCGTTCCCGCGGCTATCGCTTTGTGACGGTCCCCGAACTACTAGGCTTTCACGGCGTCTACCGCAGCTGCGTACGGAACTGCGACGGTGCGGCGATCGCCGGACATCCGCCACCCGGTGCGATCCTCGAGCCGGGGTGAGCGCGCCGCACCGGCGGGTTCGACGGCGTTGATGGCCGCGAGACGGTACCTGTAGATCTCCGAGGTCATGCCGCGCAGCAGTCGCCGGCGACATACCGGCCGGCGACCGTTGCCCATGCTCGATGAGTGAGGTCTCCGCGAACATCGCTTAGAACCTCTTTCAAAATAGGCGGTGCGGTCGGGGCGTTCATGGGCCAAGCTGGGCGACGCGGGATGGCGAAGCGCATGCTACCGATCGTCCGGGATCGGCCAGCACGTGCGAGCCGTCACGTGGCGATCCAGCGCTGTGTCCAGGGACGCATCCGGACGTGCCGATCTTTTTGAAAGTGGTTCTTAGACCGCGATCATCTCCAGATCGTTCAGGTACCTCGCCGCGCGCGATGCGCCTACCGTCTCGCCGACGAAGGCCACCACGCCCTCTTCCTCCAAGCGGGTCAGGGCGTTGCGGATCGCGATCGGGTCCGCGGCGCCGAGCTCGGTCGCCAGCTCGGTGCGTCGCCAGTCGTCGGGATGATCCTCGCGAAGGGTCTGCGACACGATCGCTCGTTCGAGGAGATGGTCGTGGGCGCTGGAGATCTGCTTAGTTTGATCCTGCATGGGAGTGCTCCTTCCGTGCCGTGCCCCGGGTGGTGGCCGCCGCGCCGGGGCGCCTGTTCGTAGGTGATGTGACCGATAGTCCGTAGACTAATAGTCGCCGAGGCGGAAAGGTGTGGGTATGACTATCCGATCACCGGCGCACGCCGCATTTGGCCAGAGGATTCGCGCGATTCGCAACCGGCGGGGCATCTCTCAGGAAAGCCTGGCGCTGAAATGCGGTCTGGACCGGACCTACATCAGCGGAATCGAGCGCGGGACCCGCAACCCGAGTCTGACCAACATCCTGAAGGTCGCCACGGCGCTCGACGTCCCTCCGTCCGACCTGCTCGTCGATATGTACGGCGATCCGGACGATCCCACTAACTAAGGCACTCCCGAGGAGAGCGTCCGGTACGCACTGCCACACTGCGCCGGTATCCGCGGGCGCGATGCAGCGGGGATGTGCGGGATTGACGGTCGCATGGCTGGAAGCGTGTTGAGCAGGCGCGACCCCAGCGTCAGATCTCCTCGGCGAGCAGCTCCATCAGCAGGGCGTCATGCCATCCCTGCCCGTCGGGGTCGCGCTCGGACCGGCGCATGACTCCGACGGGTTTGAACCCGACCTTCTCGTAGGCGCGAATCGCCGCGACGTTCGTCGTCGCGGGGTCGATCACGATGCGATGATGTCTACGGTCGTCGATGAGGTGACGTACGACGAGTCTCACCGCTTCGGCGCCGAGGCCGCGGCCGTGCAGGGCAGGGTCCAGGAACAGATCGATCCCCGCGTGGCGGTACTTGGGCTCGAGCTCCTCGTGGAACTGGATCAGACCCGCGACCGCGCCGCCGACAACGATCGTCAGCCGGGTGGATTCGGGCTCATCCCAGGGAAAGCTCTCACCGGGAGTGTCCCACCAGCGTGCGACCTCTGAGGTCGCATGGATGCGACGCAGCTCGCTCGCGTCGCCATCGGTGAGCGGGCGTAGGGAGATGCCAGAAGGATGCCCGTCTACCGTTCCGACCAGGGTGACCTCATGTAGCGCTGACATAAGATCGATGTTAGATCGACGTCGTCCATATGCGGAGTGGCGAACAAAGCCCGAACTGCTCAGGTTCCAACGTCGTCCTACCAGTGCGGATGAGAGGACTCGAACCTCCACCGGGTCTCCCCGACACGGACCTGAACCGTGCGCGTCTACCAATTCCGCCACATCCGCGTGCGGTGGGGAGCGAAGATATCGCACCGGGGCTCAGACCCGGACCGGCGCGATACTGTCCACGTGCGACCGGCTCGCGCGGGCCAAGGACGAACCGCTCGGCCGGCTCGTTCCGGGTGCTTTGCTAGCCTCGGTCGAGCTTTCGCGCGCCGCCATCGTCTAGGGGACTAGGACGCCGCCCTCTCACGGCGGTAACACGGGTTCGAATCCCGTTGGCGGTACTAAAGGGCCCCGTGGTCGAACCCCTGGTTCGGCTTCTGGGGCCGATGGGCGTATCGACATCGAGGCCTGCCATCGGACGTCGAGGCCTGCCATCGCCTCTGGTCCCACCGGCGATGAGGCGGGCTAGACGGTATCCCGACACGGTGGCGGCCCAGAGCACTGAGGGCGTCGTGGCAGGGCGCCGTCGTCCCATTTGCGAGGAGTGAGTCGGCTCAGTTCGGCACCGGCCAAGCGGGTGTCGTAAGCCTTTGCATCGTCGCGTCCTCAAGCACTTCAAGTTTGTCCCCCCAAACGGGAGATTTCGGCGTAGTAGAGCCGATTTTTGGCCATTCGGGCAGGCCGAAGAAAAGTAGGAGACGCGTCTCGACTTGTGGCCTTCGACCTATGAACCTCTGTGGGGTGCATGAACAGGCATAGCGCCTGTTCGGGCGCAACACCCGCCACTGGGCGCCGTGCTCTGGGGCTGGCGTCAATTTCATAGTCGAAACAGGACGATTAGGCAGGAAACGATGGCTTCGATCGAAAAAACGCGCGCGGCTACCCCGCGGCTGCGCCCCGGACCAAATGGGCTACCACGCGGGCAGGTGACCGAGATTCAACGCAGCCGGATGCTCACGGCGGCGGTGCAGGCGGTCGAAGAGGTTGGATACGCGCGGATGACGGTGGCCCAGGTCATTGGCCGGGCCAAGGTTTCGAGGAAGACCTTCTATGACGTGTTCATCGACCGGGAGGATTGCTTCCTGGCTGCGTTCGACGAGGCGATCGCCCGAGCGCGTGTACTCGCAGTCGACGCCTATACGCTGGAGTCTGGGTGGCGAGAGGGCATACGTGCGAGCCTAGCCCGACTGCTGGCGTTCATGGACGAAGAGCCCGGTCTGGCTAGGCTTTGCGTGGTGGAGGCGTTGGGCGCCGGCACGCGTGTCCTTGAGAGTCGCGCCCGCGTGCTCGACGAACTCGCCGAGATCGTCGATCGTGGACGATCTGAGAGCAACGCTGCTCGCGAACCTCCCGAGGTGACCGCCGAAGGTGTGGTTGGCGCCGTATTTGCGGTGATCCATACGCGCCTGCTGGAGAGCGGCAAAGAACCGCTGTCGACGCTCCTTGCGCCTCTGATGAGCATGATCGTGCTCCCTTACGCCGGCGCTCGGGCGGCGAGCAAAGAGCTCGCCAGACCGGCGCCGAGACCCCGGAGGGCGGCTCAACTGCCGGGACGTTCTGCGAGTCGCGACCCGCTCGAAGGTCTGGACATGCGACTCACCTATCGGACGGTGCGCGTCCTCGTGGTCATCGGCGGGCGCCCGGGCGCGAGCAACCGCGAGATCGCCGAGGGCTCGGGTATTGCCGACCAGGGTCAGATCTCCAAGCTCCTGACGCGCCTACGACGGCTGGACCTTGTCGAGAACAGAGGTGAGGGCCAGGCGAAGGGGGCCGCGAACGCTTGGCATCTCACCGAGCGTGGTACCGAAGTCGAGCGGGCCGCCCGTCCGCGCTGAGACATCGCTGTTCTAGCGTTTCAGGCGCCGTGCACTGCGATCAAGGCCTTGAACGCGTTCGTCCCGAGGGCCGGACCACCGGTCACTTGGACGGCCAATCCGCCGATCGTGTTACGGACCATGCGCCGAGCGAGCGAGCTGAGGTGAACACGTGCCTTGCCTGTGCGGTGGGCGCCGACCACGAACCGGGCAGCACCCAACCAGACCGAGTGCGAGCCGTGGTGGGGCTTGGAGTGCAGCGTGATCGAGCCCGTGCAGCTGCTGGCGGAATGGCAGTAGACAGCCACCTGAACGACCCCACGAATGTTCATGCCGTCGAGTTGCGGCGTGGGAATCGTCAAGGTCGGGAAGATGTGGCGATGAGACGCACGTGCGGAGCCGGGCGGGGGGAGACCCTTGGTGCCGCCCGGGCAGATCGGCGTCGCGTCGGGGCCGGTGGCGAGAGTTGCCTGAAGCATCAGTTCCTCGCCTGGGTTGGATGCGAAACCGTCGTGGTTGGTGGTATCGGTCGGTGAGAACGTCGCTCCGTTGCCGACGCCGTTGTTGCGGATGAATGAGTCCATCGTCGCGCCCGCCACGCTGCCGATCACCATGTAGGGGACGCCGGCAGGGTAGGGCGGGGGCCCGTTCTGGGCGCCGACGAAGCCACCCTCCTCATTGAAGGCGACATAGTCACCTTGTGCCACGCAAAGGTTGATCGGATCGTAGGCGCTGACGGTCGAGCCGCTCGCGCCGCCGACGCCGCAAACTGGGATGTCGAACGCCTGGCTGGTCAGTTCGACTTTCGCTCCGCCGCCGGACAGAGGGGCCAGGGATTGGAAGTGGATCTGGGTGAGCGGCGCTGGACCGTTGGACTTCGCGCAGCCCTCAAGGCGTACTCCCACCACCTGCCCGCTCATCGGGGCGGTCGGGTCGCCCGTTGGCAGGTGCACGTTCCACAGTGCGCCGTCCGCGCCGTCGTGCGGGATGTGAAAGACCGATCCGGGGAGCGGCACGTTGCTGCCCTGATAGTTGAGGTCATTGGCCGTGTCTTTGCTGGCGGACACCGCCAAGGGGCTGCCGAACGTCAGCGTCGCCGCGTTGGCGGTTCCAACGAGGAGTATTAGCACCAGAGCGATCGACGATGTCGCCGCGACGGCCCGGCGCAGGATGCTGTTCGGGCTCGGCCGGGTTCCAGTCGGCGCTGGATGCAACTCGCGGTGCGGTCTCGGTCGTGCCCTCATCTATACGTCCATTCGATCGTTATACGCGCAAGCTTGAGCCTCCGCGCAGGTTGTGGACCGCCGTTGGAGCGATCCAGTCTGGCGCGGGTGTCCCGGCATCGAAGTCACGTCGGAACAAGCAGACGAGTTGCTGCGTTTTCTGTTGTGGCGGATCCTCGGTTTGATCGCGCTCGTCGCTGCCATTGCGCTGACGGGATGGTTGCTGGATGGGGGGTTGGGGGCGGCGCTGCGCGGGACCGGCGGCTCGGTCTCGGGATATCTCACGGGCGGGGCGCTGGTGAGCGCTCTTCGCTCGGCGCCGCGCGCCGCGTGGGGGTGGGCGCCGTTCGGGGGCGTATCTGCCGTGAGCACGCTCTCGATCCTCGCCGCGTCGACGGCGACTGTCCTCGGGTGTGTCCGCCTGCGCGCACGGCGATCGCGGGTCTACGCGCGATTCGACATCGAGGTCTACCGCACAGACAACACGACGGCGGAGGGAGTTGTAGCGATGTTCGAGTCTTTGCACAAGCGTATGTTGCGCAGATGGTGGCGCAGATTGTTCTCGGGCCAGCCCTCGCTCGCGCTTGAGATACATCACGGCTCGCGGCGGTCGGTTTGGCTCGCCGTCAGCTGTCCCGCGGGTATCGAGTCGATGGTCGAGACCGCCTTGCGAACCGCCTACCCCAACTGTCGCCTGCGGTTGGCGCCCCAGATGCTCGCGACCCCGCCGGTGGTGTTGCGCTTGAAGAAGCAAACAGGATTTGTCAGGCGAGTCACCGCGCTCGATCGCTTCGAGCACGAGCGCGAGCCACCGGTCAATCGCCTGATGATGGTGATGGGAGCCTGCGCTGAACCGGCTTTCGTGCAGCTCGCTCTGACGCCTGCGCCCGTGCTGTTCGAGCGTTACGCCAAGCACGTGTACAAGCGCCGCGAGGCTCACCTTTCGCGTGAGCGCCGCGAGCATCTGATCATGCACGACCGCTCGATGGTCGAGGACGCCGAGCTTCGGGGTGCTCTAGACGTCCAGCACCGCCCTCTGTTCTTCGCCGATCTGCGCGTAGTCGCCTCACATCGCTCTACTTGCGAGCGGATCGCCTCCGAGTTGCGCGCAGTGAACTCCGAGAACCGACTCGTCGAGCGCGGCACGGGGGTGCGCCATGGCCTGCTCGGTCTCTACGGCAAGCGGGTGTTGCGAGGCGAGGGCAACCCATTGCCCTCGTTCCACCGCAGCGTGTATGCATCCACTGAGCTCGCCGCGCTATGGCAGCTGCCGTCGGTCGACTTCGCCGCCGTTCCGTTCGCACGTACGAGCCTGCCACGCGTGCCCGCTCCTCCGGGGATCGCACGGTCCGGCAGTGGATCATCCGGCACTCTGCGCGACGCTCTGGGCGCCGTCTCGATACATCCAGCAATGCGTCGCCAGAACACCGCCGTCCCGGGCGCCGTCGAGCAGGGGAAGTCCAGCTATCTAGTGGCGACAGTCGCCGAGGATCTGAGTCGCAAGCGCTGCTGTGTCATTGTGCTCGATCCCAAGGGTGACGCCGCGGAGGCCGCCGTAAGCCTCGTGCCGCCAGAACGCTTGTGCACGCTGCTCGACTTTTCCCACCCGACATGCGGGTTCAATCCTTTGGCGGTCGATGCTCCGGCGGACGTCATTGCTGACTACGTCGTCTCGGCCGTCAAGAATCTTTTCACTGATTCTGACGTCCGTGCGTCTTCTGACAGGTACTTGCGCAACGCGATCATCGCTGTGCTCGCATACGACCGCTCCTCGACGTTGTGGGATGCCGCACGACTCCTGTCGGTGGGTGAGGAGGGCTACTCCTACCGCAATGCGGTAGGAGTCCGGCTGCGCGCGATGCCTGAGTTCAAGGAGATCTCGGAGTTTTTTACGGCCGAGCTGTCGGCGCAGCTGGCCGACTCTCGTAGTACTACCACGGCCAAGCTCGACGCGCCCGTTAACAAGCTCGCGCGACTCCTCAACTCTCCCTCGATCAAGCGTGTACTGCTCAACGACTCGTTGCGGATCGACTTCGACCGTGTCATCGCCGGCGAAGAGGTCCTGATCGTCAAGGGCGCACTCGGCGGGATGGGAGCAGGCAACACTTCCGTGTTGATGCAACTGCTCGTGGGCATGCTCGATGCGTCACTCGCACGCCAGCAGGATCTCGTACCCGAGGCCGAGCGCATGGCTGTTGCACTGAAGGTTGACGAGGCGCCGCTGGTGCTCAACCGAGGCTTCGCCGAGACGATGGCGCTAAAGCGCTCGGCGGGTCTTGAGACAGTCGCGTGTTGGCAGACGGACTCTCAGTGGGTCGATCGTGACATCCGCGATCAGCTCGATGCGTTGTTCGCTCATCGCGTCTACTTCGCGACGTCCTCGGCCGAGGACGCTCGCTCGGCGGTGAAGCTGACGATGGCCGAGTTCTCTGACACCATCCGCCCGGGCATCGAGCGCATGCCTACGCTCGGCCATCCAGACGCTCGCCTATATCTGCCTAAGCACCATGCGATCGCAAGCTGGCTTACGCCACAGGGACGCCAGGCCCCATTCTTGGCCGAGACGATCCCGTTGAGCGTGGACCACGAGCGTCTGCGTCTGCACGCCACTCGTCAGGCCGAACGCGGTGGGCGTTATCTCGACGATCTGCGTCAGCCCCATTGGGAGGGTGCACGCCGCAGTCACGGCTCCCAAGCCACCTGCGCTCAGGGCGCCGAGGGCGGGGGAGCGCAGAGGACCGAGAGCGTCGGTCTCGATATGGATCGTTCGGTACATGAGCACGCTCAAGATCGATCTTCGCTGAGTCCAGTCCGATCGTCTGCGCCTCAGAGTCCAGGTGCAGAGCGAACAGCCACCGAGGGAATCCCGCCAAAGGCAGCGGCGTTCTTGCGTGTACCGAGCAAATCGTTCGCGCAGGCTCAGCCTGTTGCGATCCCGCCTGGGTCGAACGCCGGAGTCGCGCCTGAGGGTTACCGCGAGCTTGTGGAGCTCGACAGCGCACACAGCGTACGCTGGGCCAAGCGCGTACTCGCACCGCGTGCGCTGGACCCAGAGCCGCTCGACTTGGAGATTCTCACGCTGGTGGCGTGCATGCGCCACGTGCTGAGCAGTCAGATCCACCGCCGCTTCAACCCGGGGCGGGCGTCCACTACGACGCAGCGCCGCCTGAAGCGACTGTCCGATGCAGGGCTGGTACGGCGGTTTCAGTTTCATCGCCGTGACGGCGGCGGGGTGCCTATGTGTTACGCGATCACCGTCGCGGGTCTCCAGCTGCTACACGCCCACGACCGGGCGACGATCCTCCAAGTTGAGGATGTGGACACGCTGTCCGGACCTCCTTCAAAGACTGCGCCTGCAGGTGGCGAGCGCCTGTTGCGCCAGGCGCGCCACGACGTACACGTGGTTGGCTGGGCGCAGGCGTTGGAGTGCGCGCTGAATGGGTCGCCCATCACACTGCGAGGATGCCGAGAATCGATTCTGTCACCGCCGCCGCGCTCCACCACGGACGGGCGCGGCGCGCTCGGTCCGCTCGACTTGAGCCTGCCTGGAGGGCGTGCCCCGCACGAGTTCTTGTGCACCGACGCGACGGGCGTACGGGTGCCGGTGGAACGTTTTGAGACGGTACGTCCCGACGCGACGATCGAGCTACACGGACACCCCGAACACATGGGGATCGGTGCGAGTATGCGCAGGCCCGCGAGCGAGACGACGACGATGGGAGGTGCGATCGACTTGCTCGTCGAGCTCGACGACCGCCTGCCCGCTGGTCGCGCGGCGGGAAAGCTCGAGCGCTATGACCATCTCCTCGCGGGCTGGTCGGTCCATACCAAGCGCTACGGCCGTCAGCGTGGCGTGCGGCCGTTGGTCGTGTTCGTCTGTCGTGACCGCGCTCGGGCTCGGGAGTGCACGCGCCGAGCCGATGCGGTACTGACCGCGTGTCGCGCGTATGCCGGTGAGTATCCGGCCGACTGGGAGTATTCCGGGCGTGAGGGCGTCATGTTCGTGGCCGAGCGCGATGTGTATGAGGGGCGTCTGCGCGGCTACCGCGTGCCGCGGCTGCCGCCGGAGGTGCGCGTGTCCATCGCCCACGGCGACCCGCGGGCGCGCGAGTCCGCCGCCCAGCCGGGGGAGCTGCCGGGGGCGCCGCTCCTCGCTGAGTAGTTCTTTGGCCTGTATGTCTTTTCCCGGGGGGTGGAGTTGGCGCAAAAACGCTGCTGCATTCGCCCGCCGCAAGAGCGCCGTTGCCCACAGCTGGCGCGCAGTCGCCAATCTGTGACAGACCCGCCTCGTGCAGTCACCCTTCCGTCGCAAGGACACGTGACTGCGTCCCGGAACCGTGCAGTTTTGCTCTACAGAGCCAAACTGCGGATCTTCTTGCGGGCCAGTCGAGCAATAATCGACGCAGGATCGCATCAAGGGTCGACAGACCTGCCTTGACGGCTACTATCGTTGGCCCCTCTCCTTTTCTCTCTTTCCCAAGCCATTCGGCTCACGCCGACCCACGCAGCTCATCACCGCAATGCGAAACCGATCGACGCAGGCCTGGGCGACGATCGGGTGCTGCGTGTGGCTCACGCGACGGTCCTCGTGGTCGGTTGACGCAGATGGATGTGACTCGTACCTGCGACAAGCGTGGCACCGACAGGACGCTTTCGCGCCAAGTTTCTTGATCTGAGGTGCGCTTCAGGCAGGACTTCCGAGACCCCTTAAAGGGGTCTCGGACGCTCTTCGACCGCTTGCATGCTCCCGTCGGGATCGCTTGACGGATTGCGATGAGCCATCTAAAAGGGCCCGCATAGACCCAAGCGCCAGCCCGAATCCGGACAGGAGACATTCATGACGCAGACCGTCTCATCCCCACCTTCCCTCGCTTCGCACACCGCTTCCCGACCTCACTTCGGCACGCCAGCTCGTCCACGGCGCGGCAGGCCCGCACAAGGCGACGGAGACGCACTCGCTCCCCGGACCGGCCCTTCGGCGCGGAGCGGGCTCGATCCGCTAGGTCGCTACACCGATGCAGCTGGTCGTACGCGGGAAGTGATCGCGGGTCGTCGCGGAGACGGCTGCGTTCTCGTGGTAGATCGCGACGCCCTCACGCTTGGCGATCGCCGGTTGGTGGCGCATCTCGCCGTCGATGAGCCGGTTGAGAACGCGGCGTTGGTGTGCGCTCACTATCTGCAGGATGCCCATCGAGGAGGTTGCCGGAGGGTGACCGCCGAGGACCTGATCGGGAAGCCTCTTCCCGAAGAGGATGAGGAGTTTCGGAGATGCGCGCGCGAAATCGATCTCGAGGCGCGGCGCGGACGCGCTGGCGAGGATGCCGTCTATCGCTTGGAGTTGGCGTGCACGGACACCGCCGCACGGGAACTGCGCTGGTGCCGTCATCCACGTCAAACGGGTCCAACTGCGCCCAGGCCAGTGTGTTTGCGCGAGGCAGTTGGGTCGCTCGAAAGCTACGAACCAGTGCGTGGGCTCACAGGGGCGGCGTTGGCGAAGTATCGCGACGACGCGAACGTATCGACCGCCGTGTTGCGCAGTGAGCTGGAGCGCCTGCGTGAGAGTCCGATCGTTCTCAACCGCCGGCTCCGTCAAACGGTGCTCGTCGCGACCGAGCGTGATGGGCTGAGCCTGAGTGAGATTGCGATCCGTTGTGGGCGCATCAAGCGAGACTCCAAGGGCAATACGAGCGGCGAGACGAGCTGGCTGGCTCGACGCGTGGGGATCTTGCCAGAGAGCGGCTGTAGTCGGCCCACGCCGTGGATCCACAGCGATGTGCTGGCGTTGATTGCGCGCAACGGGCTCGGGATTAGCCCGCGCGAGGTGGAACTCGGGTGAGGGGGAGCCTCGCCAGCGTCGCGGTTCTCGCTCGACCCGAGCTGCGTACGGGAGCGCTTGCACCTGCGTTAGCGCCTGCCGCCGCTTGCCGGACTCCGCTCGCGGGCGAGATTCACGGTCTCACGCCGGCGGGCGCGCGGCCGATCCTCGTGGTCGAGTCAGATGCCGTGATCGCGAAGACGCTCGTCGAGCAGCTCGCCGGCGATGGCTATGAAGCTGAGCTCGCAAGGACCGCAGAGCACGCGCGAACGCGTGCTGGATGGCGTCCACCGAGACTGGTCCTACTCGGCGATCTGGACTGCTCACGAGGGTCACTGGAGTTGCTGGAGGAGATCCGACAGACAGCCCCCGGAAGGCCGCTCTGGGCGCCAGAGGTGCCGGTCATCGTGATCGCAGCGAGTGTGAGCGAGCTCGACATGCTCCGAGCTTTCGAGACCGGGGCGGATGACTTCCTCGCCCGCCCGGCGCGCTATCTGGAGTTGCGGGCTCGCGTGCGGGCGCTGCTGCACCGCATTGAGCTGAGGTCTGTGTCAACAGATCGGCTCAGCGTGGGGTCGCTGGCGATCGATACGAGTGGGCACGCCGTCAGCGTGAACGGACTACCTGTCCAGCTGCGTCGGCTCGAGTTCGAGCTGCTTGTCCACCTGGCGAGTGAACCGGAGCGCGTTTTTGCAAAGCCCGAGCTGCTGCGTGCCGTCTGGGGGTACAAGTCAACCGGGTCGACCCGAACGGTCGATAGTCACGCCAGTCGTCTGCGCCGCAAGCTCGAGCAACACGGCGGGCGCTGGGTGATCAACGAGTGGGGCGTCGGCTACAGGCTGCATTGACGCACCTAACTGGCGGGAACGCAGCTCGGTCGGCGCCGGGCGAGTGCGGCCCGCATAGAGCTTGACGAGCCGAGAAGGCTCGCTGAGAACACCGCGACGGCGGGCCCATGGGCCCGCCGTCGCTCGTTAACCACCAAGACCGGTGCTCGCGCCCGGTCCATAGAAAGAGAGCGACGTAAACATGTCCTCATCCGAATACATCACCGAACCCGTGGTAAACCCGCTGGCGCCGGTGGAACAACTCATCCACTGGTTGACGACCACGACCATCCATCTCGCGATCGGTCTCCTGATCGGCCTCGTCGCGGCGACAGTGATGCGCAGACGGCATCTGCGTTGGACGTGGGCGTCCGGTGCACTGGTGTTGGTTGTGCTCGCTCGGAAGATCTTCGGCGGCGACGCGCTGACTCTGGGCACGGCGGCGCTCTGCGCGACCGTGCGCGGGCGGCGCTGGCACCGTGAAGACGTCGAGACGGGAGTCGACATGGCCGATGTCGCGGCCGGGCGGCACGGGCCGCTGGATGCGCTGCGCTCGCTTGCGCGCAAGGCGGAGATGCGTTGGAGTGCGGCCGGCGCGGAGAGCTCGTGGCGTGGCGATCGGCTGACGGTCGGTCACGAGCGTGACGGCCGCGCCGTCACAATCCCGCTCGGCGGTGTGACCGGTGGTACGCACACGCTGGTGGTCGGAGCGACTCGCTCGGGCAAGACAGTAACGATGACCTGGATGGCCGCACATGCGATCGAGCGCGGCATGGGCGCGATCGTGATCGATCCAAAGGGGGATCTCGATTTGTGTCGAGAGCTGCGGCGAGCGGCGTCGGCATACGGGAGGCGGTTCGTCGAGTGGACTCCGCGGGGAGACACGGTCTACAACCCATACGCTCGGGGCAGCGAGACCGAGATCGCCGACAAGGTGCTCGCCGGTGAGCGATTCACCGAGCCGCACTACCTGCGACAGGCCCAGCGTTACCTCGGTCACGAGGTGCGGGTGTTGCGTAGGGCCGGCATCGAGGTCAGTCTGAAAGCGCTGGTCGAGCACCTCGATCCTTCGCGATTGGAGCTGCTCGCCCGGAGTCTGCCCGAATCACAAGCCCAGGGAGCCCACGCCTATCTGGACTCGCTCACTACACGCCAACAGAGCGATCTAACGGGCGTGCGCGACCGTTTGGCGATCATGGCCGAGTCGGATATCGGACAGTGGCTTGACTCGGACACTGCGGAGGCGAGTCGCCTGGACCTGTTGGAGGCTGCAAAAACACGGGCTGTGGTGTACTTCAACCTGCAGGCCGACCACCGGCCGCTTCTGGCCGAGATGCTCGGAGCGGCGATCGTGGGAGACCTGCAGGCGGTGGTAGCAGAACTGCAAGGACGGCCGGCGCCGACGATCGTAGTAATCGATGAGTTCTCGGCGATCGCTCCGGAGCGCGTGGTGGGCCTGTTCGCCAGGGCGGGCGGTGCGGGTGTGAGCCTCGTGCTGGGAACGCAGGAGTTGGCCGACATGCGGGTGCCGGGACGGGAGATGTTGCTGGAGCAGATCGTGGGCAACCTGTCGGTAATGGTCGCCCATCGCCAGGTGGTACCCGGCTCGGCCGAGCTCCTTGCGGAAATGACCGAGACCAGGGGCGTTTGGAGGACTTCCCGTCATGGCGATGGCAAGTTCACCCGCACGCGAGATCTCGATCGGGCGTTGCGGGCCGGCCAGGTCATGAGCCTCTCACAGGGTTGGGCGGCGGTGATCGGGCTGTCGGACGGCGGCGGGGTGAGCATCGCCCGGATGCTCTCGGTCAAGCGCCGTCGCTGAGTACGACCGGACGTTGCACTCAGGTGTGGGTCCCGGGACCCACACTTCAAAACTCGAATTCAGGAGGACCATCGATGGTTCGCAGAGATCTTGCGCTCTCGTCCGAACGAGTGGCGCTCATTCAGTGGACGGCGCGTATGGGCGCCGTTACAGCACAGGCCCTGGCGATCGCCCAGGATGTGTCGGAATCCTCGGCTCGCGCGCGCTTGCGGGCAGCCGAGCGTGACGGTCTGCTCGCGTGCAGTCGGCCGCTAGTCAAACGACCGGCGCTGTACACGCCGACCAGGGCGGGCATGCGCAAATGTGGGCTGCGCGGACTCGATCCGTGTCGTGTGAGCGCCTCGGGCGCCTCGCACCTGATCGCGTGCGCGGCTGTCGCCGCGGCGCTGCAACACGGTTATCCCGATCACCGAGTGTTGGGCGAGCGTGAGCTACGCCGTGACGAGCGCGAGCTGGGCGTCGCGATAGCGAGCGCGCACATGGGCGTTGGGCCGCACGGCAAGCCGCTGTTGCATCGTCCGGACTTGGTGCTGTGGCCCAGGGAGCTCGCGGATGGCCCGCCAGTGGCTGTGGAGGTCGAGCTGACGATCAAGGCGCCAAGGCGACTGGCGGACATCTGCCGTGCATGGGCTCGCTGTCGAGTAGTCGCCGGAGTGTTGTATGTAGCCACGCCGGAGGTCGCGCGTGCGCTTCAGCGGGCAATCGTCCGGGCCCAGGCGCATGAGCGGATCGTGGTGGTGGCGCCCGAGGCGCTGCCCTGCCACGCATCCGGCGCATTCGGTTCGCGTGACGAGCGGCCCCGCCCCGAAAATACCGTCCCAAGCGATGCGTAACTTCATTGCCGGGGGGTCAACCTCAACGATGGAGACGTAAACCATGGCCTACTTCAGCATCAACCGCGTCGTGCTCGTCGGGCGTCTTACGCGCGATCCGGAGCTCCGCAGCCTGCCCTCGGGGGTGAGCGTCTGTGGATTGCGAATCGCGTGCAGCTCAAGCCGCAAAGACGCCGAGGGCGACTATCACGAGCGGCCCAACTATTTCGACGTCAGCGTCTACGGAGGTTCCGCAGAGAGCGTCAACCGCTACATGCGCAAGGGAAGTCGTGTCGCGATCGACGGTCGGTTGGAGTGGCGCGAGTGGGAAACCGCCGAGCAACAGAAGCGTCAGGCGGTGAGCATCGTCGCCGAGACCGTCCAGTTCCTGGACACGCCCGACGGTCAACGGCGCGAGCGGGGGCAGGGCGAGGATCTCGACGGCGAGGAGCGCGGTGAGGACCGTGAGCTTGCGGGTGTCGGGTCGGGCTCCGAGGACGCGGAGCTCGTGTTTTAGCGTTCGAGATGACACGGCCAGATCTGACAGCGGGGGATGCCATCTCGGCGTCTCCCGCTGTAGGCCGAGGAGCTTTTTGTGTTTAACGACTCATCCCAGCCTTGCGCGATGGTCGCAGACACCAAAGATGCGCCGTCACGGCGCTGTCGAGGGAATGTCCGCGTAAACTGCCGCGCTGCGGTCGCCAAGGCGGCTCGCCACCTGACAACCAGCCCGCGTCAAGGAGCTTCCATACGGTGCCAGTGAACAGCCAAGCGATCGGCAAGCAGTACGAGCCCACGACGTATGCGGTGGGCCGGGAGAAGATCAAGGAGTACGCCCGTGCGGTCGGGGAGACGAACCCCATCCATCTCGACGTGCAGGCCGCCCGCGATGCCGGCTACACGGATGTCGTGGCGCCGCCGATGTTCGCGGTCGTCTACAGCGCGCCCTCGGTGGGTCCGCCGATCTTCGACCCGGAGATCGAACTCAACTTCGCGCTGATGGTGCACGGCGGGCAGGAGTTCGAGTGGGGACCGCTGGTGGTGGCGGGCGATGAGATCACGACGACCGCCTCGGTGAAGGACATCTCCGAAAGCGACGGGCGCGGCTACTACGTGTTCGAGTCGATATCGATCAATCAGCGCGGCGAGCAGGTGTGCCGCGGCACTTGGACCAACATCGTGCGAGGAGTGTGATCAGAATATGAGCGATCTACAGGTCGGCGGCGAGATCCCCGAGGTGAGGGTCACGCCAGACAAGTATCTGACGGCGCGCTACGCAGGTGCTTCGGGGGACTTCAACCCGATTCACATTGACGAGGAGTTCGCCCGCGCGGTGGGTCTGCCCGGAAGGATCCTGCACGGGTTGTGGACGATGGCCCAGGTCGCGCGCGCGCAGACCGAGGCGGCCGGTGGGCCGGAGCATCTCAAGCGCCTGTCGGTGCAGTTCCGCGGCATGGGCGTGCCCGAGCAGGAGGTCGTGGTGAAGGGCACCGTGCGCGAGCTAAGCGAAGGCCGTTTCGTGGTCGATACGGTCGCCGAGCAGGCCGATAAGCAGATCGTGCGCAATGCGGAGGCCGAGCTTCAGCTGTGAGCGCCCGAATCAGGGCGCCGCGACGGGCAACCTAGAATCAGGTCAATGCAAGCTCTGACGATTCGTCAGGAGACGATCCTGTGCAAGGTGGTGGAGGACTACAGACGCACCGGGCAGCCGGTGGCGTCGAAGTCGATCGCGGCCGACCCCGAGCTTGCCTGCCGCGCTTCGACGGTACGCAACGAGCTTGCGCTGTTGGAGGAGAACGGGCTCCTCGCCCACCCGCACGTCTCGGCGGGGAGGGTCCCGACGGACGCCGGACAGCGATACGTGGTCGATCGGATGCTCGCCTCCGGCCATGGCCTGCAGCCGGTCGAGCAGGGAGCGCAACTGGAGCTTTCGCTGATGCGCCGCGAAGTCGAGGAGGCGGTGCGTAGGACCACGGAGACCCTCTCTCAGGTGACCAACCTGCTGGCTGTCGTCTCGGCGCCGGCCCTGAACACCGCGAGCATCAGGCACGTCGAGGTACTTGCGTTGCAGTCGCGGGTCGTGGTGGTGGTGATCATTACCTCGACCGGCAGTGTCTCGAAGATGCTGGTCACGTTCGATCGCCCGGTCGATCCGGGTCTGGTGACGTGGGCGGGGGAGTATCTAAACGAGCGATTGGTCGGCACCGGGCTGGGCGCGCGCATGCTGCACCAGCGCCTGATCGACCTGGGATTGTCCGCGACCGAGGTCGCGTTTTTGCGGCAGCTGGCGCCCGCGTTTGGCGAGATCGATCCCGAGGGCGAGGATGCGCTGTATGTGGAGGGCACTGCGCATCTGTTCTCGACAGGCATGATCGAGGACACTGCCCAGATCAACGAGTTGATGAGCCTGCTGGAGCGGCGGGTGGCGTTGCTGCGGGTGCTGCGTACGGCACTCGGCGAGCACGGTGTGTACGTGCGGATCGGTCATGAGAACGAGATTCCGGCGATGCACTCTCTCGGGTTGGTCGCGACCAGCTACGGAGTGGCCAGGCGCAAGCTCGGCGCGGTGTCGGTGATCGGACCGGTACGGATGGACTACGCCGAGGCGATCGTGACGGTGCGCCAGGCCGCACACGAGCTGTCGCGGTTCGTCGAAGACGCCTACGCAGAAGCATGAGCGCTCTCCGATGAACCGAACCTCGATGCCTCGCGATCCTTATGACGTGCTGGGTGTGCAGCGTGACGCCTCCGAGCAGCAGATCAAGAAAGCGTTTCGCCAGCTCGCGCGGGAGCTGCATCCCGACGTCAACGCGCACGATCCGCAGGCCGAGGAGAAGTTCAAGGAGGCAGCCGAGGCATACGAGATCCTGTCCGATGGCGAGCGTCGCGCGACGTATGACCGTTATGGTCACGATGGCCTCAGATCGGGAGGTTATGCTCCCAACTTCGAGGGGTTCGGCTCGATCGGAGATCTGTTCGACGCGTTCTTCGGCGGCGCAAGCCCATTCGGTGCAGGCTCGGGGCCGGCGGTCGGCGAGGACGCCGCCGTCGCGGTCGAGCTGGATCTCACCGAAGCAGCTACCGGCGCGCGGGTGGAGGTCTCGTTCGAGGCCGTCGAGCGCTGCGAGCACTGTCACGGCAACGGCGCCGAACCCGGCACCCCGATCGAGACATGCGAGCGTTGCGGAGGCAGCGGACAGTTGCAGGCGCTCACGCGAACGCCGTTTGGGCAGATGATGCGCCGGATCGCGTGCGATGCCTGTCACGGCGACGGACGCGTGGCCAAGCAGCCGTGTCGGGGATGCCGCGGGCGCGGTCGCAGAGTGGGGCAGCGCAAGCTGGAGGTCGATGTGCCGGCAGGGATCGCCGATGGTCAACGCATCAGACTCTCCCAGCGAGGGCACGCCGGAGAGTCGGGTGCCCCCGAGGGCGATCTGTACGTGCTGGTGAGGGTCCGCGAGGACGAGCGGTTCGTGCGCGAAGGTCAGGACTTGATCACGGCGCTCGACGTACCCGCCCCGCTCGCGGCTCTCGGTGGGACACTGCAGGCGTCCACGCTGGATGGAACGGCCGCGGTCGAGGTGCCGCCGGGCACGCAGCCAGGAGAGGTGATTACGCTGCGAGGACAGGGGATGCCATCACTGCGAGGTGGGCGCAGGGGCGAGTTGAAGGTCGTTGTGAATGTAGTTGTGCCTCGCCGCCTGAGCGAGGAGCAGCGCGAGTTGATCGGGCGCCTGCAAGAGACCCTCACCGAGGAGAACCTGCGCTCGGATGAGTCGATATTCGCCAAGCTGCGCCGCGCGCTGCGCAGCCAGGCCGCGTGATCCGTCTGTCGCTGCGCGTCCGCCGCGAGCACGCGGATGTGGTGCTCGCAGACCTGCTCGACCTCGTTCCCTCGGGCGTCGAGGAATCCGAGTTGCCGGGAGAGCTCGTCGAGTATGCGATCTATGGGGCGCCTGGAGAGTTGCCGGTGCTGCCGGATCTGCACGCGGCGGTCGGAGACGCGCTGGTCGAGATCTCCACGAGCGAGATACCCGATGACTGGTCAGAGCGCTGGCGCGACTTTCATCGGTCGATAACTATCTCTTCGCCCGCACCCGAGCGGGTCAGCTCACTGCGTGTACGCGCACCCTGGGAGAGCCCGAGCGAGCTCCCTGGTCTGCGGGAGATCGTGATCGACCCCGGCCAGGCATTTGGCACGGGCGCTCATGCGACCACGCGACTGTGTCTGGAGCTGCTGCTGCTCCTAACCAGCGCCGGTACCCAGCGACCGGGGCTGATCGACCTGGGGAGCGGGTCGGGGGTGCTCGCTATCGCCGCGGCGGCACTCGGATATGACCCCGTGCTGGCGCTCGACCACGACCAGCTGAGCGTCACCGCGGCTGCGCACAACGCGCTCGTCAATGACGTACAGATCGACGTGCGTCGCTTCGATCTACGCCACGATCGGTGGCCAGTCGCGGACGGGCAGGCGATCCCGGTCGTGCTCGCGAATTTGCTGAGACCGCTGCTGCTCGATCTGGCCGCGACACTCGAGCGGCCGCCGGAGCACCTGATCGCGAGCGGGTTGCTCGTCAGTGAGGCCGACGAGATCAGCCGGACGTTCGCACGGCGACTGGGGATGTCGGAGCGTGAGCGTCGCAGCAGCGGCGACTGGGCCGCCGTTTGGCTGCAGGGCGATCGGTGACGCGCACCCGCGCGAGACGCGCATCGGAGCTCGAGCCGAGGTCCTCTGGGCGGTCAGCCGGATCGGGTCCTCCGGGCGGTCAGACCGGATCGGGCAGCTCGGTCGCCGCGCGGACAATCGCGCGGTAGACCAGGTCGATCGCGGGGCGCACGCCGTTCGGGTCTCCAAGCAGGGTGGCGGCGGCGCTGAGCGCCGCGCCGACCGTCTCGAGCGCCTCGCCGACATCGCCGGGTTCGGGGTCGCGGCAGGCGGCGATCGCCATGTCGAGCATCGCCAGCGCCTGCTCGGGAACCCCGGCGAACAGCGCCGGACCGGTGAGGCTGCCGTAGTTGTATACCCGAGCGAGACGCCCGGAGAGCCCGATCGATGGTCCTCGACGTGGTGGCGTGACGGGCGGTAGGCCGCGGCCATCGAGCAGGTCGGCCATCGTGGCGCCCAGCACGCCCCTGGTGGCAGTCTCGTCCAGCCCGGCCTGGGCCGCGACGCGCAGCGCCAGATAGAGCGTCGTGGCGGGCAGGCCATAGGGCGGATCGGAGGCGAACACGATTCGCTCGGCGGGCGCGCGCGCGAACAGCTCGATCACGTCGAGCGGAAAAAAGCAGGAGATGTCATACAGCACGCCGGGATGGCCGGCCAGGCGCGAGGTCAGGATGCCCTGGTCACAGATCGCGCCGTGAGCGAGGATCAGCACGACCTCCGGATGGCTCATCGCCAGGTCCGCGAGCCCGTCTGCGAGCGGTGGCAGTCCCCGGCCGGCGTGAATCAGGATCGGCACCCGAGCGTCCTCTGCGAGCGCGAATATGGCGCGCATCTCCGGGCCGTCGAATACGAAGTCCTGCGCGCGCGGATGCAGCTTGATACCGCGTGCCCCCGCAGACAGACAGCGTTCGCCCTCGGCGATCGGATCTTCGCCGGGGTCCAGGCGGCAGAACGGAGCTAGTCGACCCTCGCTTTCTGCCGCCCACGCGATGACGCGGTCGTTGGGAACGCTGTAGGCGGGGCGACGCTCGGGGTCGTGCAGCGGAAACACGCACGCGCGCCGGGCGTCCGCATCATCGAGCTGGACCAGTAGCTGTTCGAGTGTCAGCGAGCGCCCGTCCTCGTCCAATCCGAGGTGGGTGTGCGCATCGATCACTTCCGTCCCAGGCGGGCGCAGGCGCTGCGCCTCTGTCAGAAACGGGGCGAGCGCTTCGGCGTAGAGGGCGTCGTTCACGGACGGCACCCTAGTGGCTCGCTAACGCGTGCGCGTGTCTGCTCGCCGGACCGCGCTCGCGGGATCGCTACATACAACCCGCGGCGACGGCGTATCCTGGGCGGAGATGGCGATCCTCGACACAGTCCAGAACGATCTGCGGGACGCGATGCGCGCCGGCGACAAAGTGCGGGTGGGGGCGTTGCGGCTGGTGCTGTCCGAGCTGCAGAAGGCATCCAAGGAAGGCTCCGAGGACGAGCTGGCAGTGCTCAGGCGCGAGCGCAAGCGCCGGCTGGAGGCCGCTAAGGCCTATCGCGAAGCCGGACGCGAGGATCTCGCCGACGGCGAGGAGTCAGAGGCGAAGCTGATTAGCGGATACCTGCCGGCCGAGCTCTCCGACGCTGAGCTCAGGGAGATCGTCGAGCGAGCCGTGCGCGAGAGCGGAGCGGAGTCGGTGCGGGATATCGGTCGCGCCATGGGCACGGCGATGGCGGCGGTGGACGGTCGTGCGGACGGCGGTCGCGTGTCCGGTCTGGTCAAGGCGGCGCTCGGAGGATGAACCCCTCGACCCGGCGTGCGCCCCGCGCACGAAACGGCGGATGAGGACCCAGATCGAGCTGCCCAACGACGTAGCCGCCGAGCTGGCCGGCAGCCAGGACGCGGTGTTGCGTGCGCTGGAGGCACACCTGGAGTGCCGGGTGTTCCTGCGCGGCAACCTGATCACATTCGACGGCGAGCAGGGCGAGACGCGCGTCGGTGAGCGGGTCGTGCGCGAGCTCTCAGATCTGATCCTGCGCGGCCACGAGATCGGACCGGGGACGATCGCGGCTGTGACCGGAGCGCTGGATGCGCACGAGTCGCCGGCGCGCGTGCTGGAGGATGTGGTGTGGCGGCATCGCAGCCGTCAGGTGGCGCCGAAGACGGTCAATCAGAAGCGCTACGTCGATTCGATCCGCCAGAGCACCGTCACGTTCGGGATCGGGCCGGCGGGGACGGGCAAGACGTTTCTCGCGGTGGCGATGGCGGCCGCGGCGCTCTCCGGGCACGAGGTCAACCGCATCATCCTGACACGCCCAGCGGTGGAGGCCGGCGAGCGACTGGGTTTCCTGCCGGGCGATCTGATGGCGAAGGTCGACCCCTATCTGCGCCCGCTGTTCGACGCCTTGCATGACATGCTCGACCCCGAGAAGGTCTCCCAGTATCTGGAGCGGGGAGTGATCGAGATTGCCCCCCTCGCGTTCATGCGCGGACGTACGCTCAACGATTCGTTCGTGATCCTCGACGAGGCGCAGAACACGACACCCGAGCAGATGAAGATGTTCCTGACGCGCCTGGGCTTCGGGTCGCGAATGGTCGTGACCGGCGACGTCACACAGGTCGATCTGCCCCGCGAGCAGCAGTCGGGGCTGATCGCCGTGGGCGAGGTGCTCGAGACCGTCGAGGGCATCGAGTTCGTGCGCTTCGGCGGTGAGGACGTGGTGCGACACAAGCTCGTGCAGCGGATCGTCGAGGCTTATGGCGAGCATGCCCAGCGCGGGAGCGCCGACAGCCGCAGTGCGCCCGGTCCTGATGGCCGGATCGGACGGGGCGCGGACGAGTCCCGTCGCGCCTAAGCCGTGATCGAGGTCGATGTCCTTGGCGCGAGCCTCGCGCCCGACGCGCCGCCGCCGAGCGAGGTCACGCGTCTGTGCGCGCGAGCGATCGCAGCGGCCGGCATCGAGGACGGTCATCTGGCGATCGAGTACGTCGACTCTCAGCGGATCGCTGCACTGAACGCCAAGCATCGTGGCAGAGCTGGGCCGACGGACGTGCTCTCATTCCCGATCGACGGCATCTCCACACAGGGGGAGGTGCCGCGCGAGTTGGGCGACGTGATCATCTGCCCCGAACACACCGCCGACCTGCGCGAGGCGATCGTGCACGGTGTGCTGCACTTGGTGGGCATGGATCACGAGACCGACGACGGCGAGATGTTGGCGCTGCAGGCACGGCTGCTCGGCGAGGCGTCATCGTCGTGACCGCGACGCGCAGCGGCTTCGTCGCCTTGGCGGGACGGCCGAACGTGGGTAAGTCGACGCTCATCAATGCGGTGGTGGGGGAGAAGGTGGCGATCGTCTCCGATCGTCCGCAAACGACGCGTCGGGCGATCCGGGGTGTGTGCACGCTCGAGCACAGCCAGATCGTGCTGGTCGACCTACCGGGGGTTCAGCGTCCACGCGACGTGCTCACCCAGCGCATGGCTGGACGGGTGGAGCGAGAGCTCGACGGGGCCGACATGGTGCTGTTGATTCTCAACGGCGAGCAGGGTGTGGGCCCGGGGGACCGGTTCATCGCGGGTATGCTCGCACAGGCCGCGCCGACGGTGGCGATCGCGGTCAACAAGATCGACCGTCTCGATCGCGCGGGTACCGCTGCCGTGTTGGCGCAGGCCGGCGCGCTGGAGCTGGACGGTGAGATATTCCCGATCTCCGCGCGCACCGGGACCGGCGTACAGGCGCTGGTCGAGCACCTCCATGCTGCGATGCCCGAGGGACCCTTCATGTTCGCGCCCGAGGAGCGCTCCGATCAGCCGTTGGGGCTGTTGCTGGCCGAGCTGGTGCGCGAGGCGGCGATCAGACGCATGCGCCAGGAGGTCCCTCACGCGATCGAGGTGATGGTCGAGGAGGTCGAACGCCCACGCCCGGGTCTGACGCGAGTACGGGCGCTGATCTGGGTCGAGAGCGACTCGCAAAAGGGGATCGTGGTCGGCGCGGGAGGGCGGATGATCAAGGCGATCGGCACGGCCGCGCGCAGAGAGCTGCAGCGGGAGCTGGGATGTCAGGTGCATCTGGATCTGTCCGTGCGTGTGCGCCGGGACTGGCGCACCGACGAGGGGCTGCTGGATCGCTTGGGCATAACGTAGTTCCATGCGGCGCATGCGCCGCATGGCGGGTCGCACATGTGCGACCCGCGAGGAGCCGCATGCGGCTCCTCGGCCGTTGGCGCATGCGCCAACGGCAACCCGAAGATCAGATAGATGCCCCAGCGCTATCAGGGGGAATTCCGCCTGATCTGATTCATTCCAGCTTTGAGATGCGCCATGTCGCACGATCGGGTACCGTCTGGGGGGATCGATAAGTCTTTGCGGTGATGTAGGTTCGCCAGGAAGGTGAGGAATGTCCGCCAAGCATGCGGTCCTGGGTCTCGTGATCGAGCGTCCGGGTTATGGCTACCAGTTGGCGCAACGTCTGGAGGAGCGCTTCGGCGCATCCGGCTTCGCGCCCTCGGGGGTCTACTCGGCGCTGGACCAGCTTGCCCGCGACGAGCTTGTGCGCAGCGCCGGTGAGATGGGGGCCGGCCCGGCCCGCCGCGCGGCGCCGCGCACGATCTATGAGGCCACGCCCGAAGGGGTCGACCACTTCGAGAGCTGGATGCTTGCCTCATCGCCAACGCCCCCGCTGCGTGACGATCTGCACATGAAGATCTCGCTGTGTCGCCCTCGCAACGTCCCGCGACTGATCGACATGGTCTACGGTCAGGAACTGGCCTGCATGGCCCGCCTGCGCGACCTGAACAGGCTCGCCGAGGAAGATCGGGCGTCAGGTTCGCAGGAGTGGTCGGTGTTGATGAGGGTGCTGGCCAGAGATGCCGAGGTCGCGTTCTGGAACGCGCGGATCGAGTGGTTGCAGAGCGCTCGTGAGCTGCTCGAACAGTTGCGTGGGGAGCCTGACCGGTCGAGCGCCGTCCGCCCGACGGGTCGGCTGCGGGCGTGCTGATGCGCCGTTGGTCCCGATGCGCGCGGCCCATCGGTGCGCAGATGGCGATGGTGGCGGTGAGTCGAGCATCGGAGTGCTGATGGCGGACGTACTGCTGTCGCTGCGCTCGGTGCGCAAGAGCTACTGGAGGGGCGCGCATGAGCTCAGGGTGCTGAGCGACATCTCGATGGAGGTCTCGCCCGGCGAGTTCATCGCGGTGTGGGGCAAGCGCGGAGCCGGCAAGACGACCCTGCTGAAGATCGCGGCCGGACTCGAAGCCCCCGACGGAGGCTCCGTGCACTTCGCGGGAGCAGATCTGGCCGGCATGTCTGAGTCGGCCCATGCGCGCCTCATGCGCGAGCAGCTCGGATGGGTTCGCCGCGCGGGTCCGCGCAGCGATTTGAGCATGCTCGACTACGTCGCGTTGCCGCTGCTCGTCGAGCACGGTCAGCGCCGCGCGCGATCGCGCGCATACGACGCACTCGCGCGCGTTGGCATGACGGAGTGCGCGGGCCAGCGCTGGGACAGCCTGTCCGACGGCGAGCGCGCGCTCACCGGTATTGCCCACGGGATCGTGCGACGCCCGCGACTATTGCTCGTCGACGACCCCACGGGAAACCTCGGGGTGCGCGAACGCGAGGACGTCAACGAGCTATTGCGGTCGCTGACCGGCGAGGAGGGGCTCGCCGTGCTGATGACGGTCCCCGGCATGCCGGCGGCGATGGGCACCGACGAGATCAAGGTCCTCAGCGGCGGTCGGCTGCTCACACAGCCGAGCGAACCCGCGCCCCAGACCAACGTGATCGACTTCCCGAGCAGGCAACGGTCGGCGTAGGTGCGGCGCGTCCGGTTGCGTACGGGGCCCGATCGGGCGCCCGGTCGAGTCCGTGAGGCGGTTCGCTGATGCTCGAGCTGCGCGATCTCGTCAAGCACTATCAGTCCGGCGACGGAGAGATCGTGCGCGCGGTGGACGGCGTATCGACGTCGATCGCCCCGGGTGAGATGGTGGCGCTGTACGGGCCCAGCGGCTCGGGTAAGACCACGCTGTTGATGTTGATCGCCGCGTTGCTGCGACCGGACGCGGGCGCGGTGCTGATGGACGGGCGCGACGTCTCCGAGCTCTCCGACGCCGACGCGGCGCGCTATCGGCTGCACGAGCTCGGCTTCGTGCGCCAGTCGCTGAATCTCGTCCCGGGTGTGAGCGCGCTGGACAACGCGGCATTGAAGCTGCTCGGGGTCGACATCAGCGCGCGCGAGGCGCACCGCCGGGTGATGCCGCTGCTCGAGCGCCTGGGTTTGCGAGCGCGTGCGAAGCATCGTGCCGAGCAGCTGTCGATGGGTGAGCGCCAGCGGGTGATGATCGCGCGAGCGCTCTCGACCGAGCCGAAGCTTCTGCTGGCCGACGAGCCGACGGGCAGTCTCGACAGCGCACGCAGCCGCGAGGTGCTGGGACTGTTGACGGAGGTCTGCCGCGAGCGGGGCGTGTCGGTGATGCTGGTCACGCATGACCCGCAGGCAGCGGGATACGCCGACCGGGTGCACGCTCTGCTGGACGGCAAGCTCGTCGACTATCAGCCCGATCGAGCCTTCATCTCGGCTGCCGGCACACAGTAGGCTGACCGACCGACATGAGGTTGTCGAACATTGTTCGGCTCTATCGCGTACGCCTGCGCAGCAGGATCGTGCAAGAGCTGTTCGCGATAGTGGGGATCGCGATCGGTGTCGCCCTGTTGTTCTCCTCGCAGGTCGCCAGCACGAGCCTCGACGGGGCGGTGCGGCAGTTGACGTCGGGGATCGTCGGACAGATGCGCTTTCAGATCACCGCCCGCGACACGCATGGCTTCGACGCGGGTCTGCTGAGCAAGGTCGAGCGCATCCCCGGCGTGCTGACCGCGGTGCCCGTCCTGCAGGCGAGCGCCAACGTGGTGGGTCCGCAGGGAAGTCGGTCGGTCGACATGGTCGGAACCGAACCGCGCCTTGCATATCTGGGTGGAGCGCTCGTGCGCAAACTCGGCACCTCCCAGCTCGGCCGCGCGCGGGCGTTCATGCTGCCCGCGCCGATCGCCCAACAGATCGGCGCGTCCTCGCTGCAGCCGGTGCAACTGCAGATCGGCGCCCGCACGGTGTCATCGCTGGTCGTACCCGAGCTGCTCGCGCCCGGCTCGGGAGTCCTCGGCGAGAGCCCGATCGCGATCGCCTCGTTGCGCTACGTCCAGCGGCTGACGGGCATGAACGGGCGTCTGACCAGCATCTATGTGAGCTCACAGCCTCGACGCGATCGTGAGGTGATCGCGCAGTTGAAGGGTCTGGCGGCGGGGCGTCTGAACGTCGTCCCGGCCGATTTCACCGATGTGCTGTTTCACAAGGCCGCCGAACCGACCAATCAGTCGACCAGTCTGTTCTCGGCGATCAGCGC
This sequence comes from uncultured Solirubrobacterales bacterium, assembly GCA_963708315.1. Taxonomy (GTDB): domain Bacteria; phylum Actinomycetota; class Thermoleophilia; order Solirubrobacterales; family Solirubrobacteraceae; genus Palsa-744. The sequence continues at coordinate 1,533,586 of OY970204.1, forward strand.
GCTGGTCGGGTTTCTATTCGCGTTCAACGCGCTGCTCTTGACGGTTCCCCAGCGGCGTAACCTGATCGAGGATCTCCGCCTGGACGGATATACGCGCAAGATGATCATCGAGGTGCTGTTGTTCGACGCCCTGGTTCTCGGTGTCGTCGCGTGCTTCGCGGGGCTTGCGCTGGGCGAGCTGATGTCCATCGAGCTGTTTCGCGCCGATCCGGGCTATCTGTCGTTCGCGTTTCCGATCGGCTCGGAGCGGATCGTGACTTGGCAGAGCTATGCGATCGCGGTTGGCGGCGGCCTGGTGGCGGCATGCGTGGGCGTGCTCCTGCCGCTGCGGCGTGACATCTTCTCGGGTCTCGGCCATCTCGTGGAAACCCCGGAACCCAAGATCCGCGATCGGACGGGCTGGCTGTTGGCGGGCGGGTCGGTCTGCCTGGCGAGCACGATCTTCGTACTGCTCGTCGCGCCCCAAGCGGCGATCGTCGGGATCGTGAGCCTGGCTGCCGGCCTGTTGCTGTTCCTGCCCTTGCTGCTGGACCTGGCGATCGCGGTGTTCGCCCGGCTCCAGCAGGTGAGCACGGGCGCTTCTTCGTATTTGGCAGTGATCGAGCTGCGCTCTGCCACCAACAGGACCCGCTCGATAGCGATTGCCGCGACCGGTGCGATTGCGGTATTTGGCAGCGTCGCGATACAGGGAGCACGCGTCGATCTGCAGCGAGGCCTCGACGCCTCAGCACACGGCATCGACTCGCTCGCCGCGATCTGGGTCACGCCCGCGGGGACCTCGAACTCGTTTGCCACCACCCCGTTTCGCGACCTCGATGCCACCACGATCGAGCGGCTGAGCGGAGTGAAGGCCGTCCGCTCTTATCGCGGCAGCTTCCTGGACTGGGGCGAGCGTCGATTGTGGGTCCTCGCACCGCCGCGCTCGGCCGAACATCCGATCACGCCGAGTCAGCTCGTGAGTGGCGATGTCAGATCGGCCACCGCAGAGCTGCGAGGACACGGATGGATTGTCCTTTCACAGGCGCTCGCAGCGGAACACCATCTGCATGTCGGCCAACTGTTCGTGCTCCCCACGCCGCGGCCGACGGCGTTTCGCGTCGCCGCGCTGAGCACGAACCTCGGCTGGCCGCCCGGTGCGATCGTGCTCAACGCCGACGACTACGCGCGCGCATGGGCGAGCGAGGACCCGAGCGCCTACCAAGTCGAGCTCACCGCGGGCGCGTCGGCAAGAGCCGTGAGCGCCGAGATACGGCAATCGCTGGGACCTCAATCGGGACTGCACGTCGCCACGTCCATGCAACGCCAGCGGCTTCACTACGCACAGGCCACCCAGGGCCTCTCGCGCCTGACCCAGATCCGGACGCTGGTGCTGATCGCGGTTGTCCTGGCGATGTCCGCGGCAATGGGTGCTGCGATCTGGCAACGCCGAATACGGCTCGCGGACATGAAGATCGATGGCTTCGACAGGGGCGTGTTGTGGCGAGCCCTGCTCCTGGAGAGCGTTGTGCTGCTCGGCGCCGGATGTTCGATCGGCGCGCTGTTCGGGATCTGCGGGCAGCTCCTGCTGAGTCGTGCGCTGATCGTGATCAGTGGCTTTCCGGTCATCCAGTCGGTCGGAGTGTCGGTGGCGATCGCAAGTTGCGTGCTAGTCACGGCAGTCGCGGTGGCCATCGTCGCGGTACCCGGCTATGTAGCGGCTCGTGTGCGTCCGGCCATCGGCCTGCAGGATCGTTGATCCTGACTCTCTGGCCAATCGAGGCTTGCTCGATAGCTGAGCAAACCTCCTCAATCCCGACCGCATCGCTCTTTAGTCTCCGGTCGAGTTCCGATTCCTGGAGAGGACACCGACACCGATCCGTTGCCACTTTCGGCCGGGCAATCCTGGGCGCTCGCCGCTGCCGCTACGCGTCAGCTCGTATGGGGACTGCCGGCAATCTCTCGAGAGATCCGCAGATGGCGACTGCGGGCGCTGGCGATTCCAGACGCGCCCATTCGCGAAGACGCTCTGGCCTCCATCGAACACAAGCGCGGTCATACCGACGGTGCAGCGCTGTTTTGGATTTTACCCCGGCGCCGCAGCCGGGAGCTGCTGCGACTGCTCGTGGCGTACGAGATGATCTGGGACTTCCTCGACAGCGTCAACGAGCACGGTGCCGAGCGGGGACAGGAGAACGGCCTGCAACTGCACCTGGCCCTGGTAGAGGCGCTGGATCCGAGCGCATCGATCTCTGATTACTACCAGCACCATCCGTGGCGGGAAGACGGCGGATATCTGCGTGCGCTCGTGGAGGCGTGTCGTCGTGGTTGCAGCGTGCTGCCGTCCTACCCCCGGGTGCAGGCGCTGGTGACTCGCGAAACGATGCGTGCTCGGGTTCTCGCGTTGAACCACGATCTGAATCCGGCCTGTCGCGACGCCTCGTTGCAGCGGTGGGCCGAGATCGAGTTCGACGAGCGTCAGGACGTGAGCTGGTTTGAGCTGAGCGGCGCCGCCAGCGCGTCGCTCACCGTGCACGTGCTGCTGGCGTTGGCGGCGGAACCGGCATGCACCGAGCGCGAGGTCGAGCGCGCCTGTGCTGTGTATTTCCCGTGGCTGTCACTGGCCACGACGATGCTCGACAGCTATGTAGACCAGCTCGAGGACGAGGCCAACGGAGATCACAGCTACATCGCTCATTACGAGACTCCCGCCGTCGCGGCACGACGAGTGTGCGAGATCCTCGAACACGCCACACGAGAGTCCAGGAGCCTGCACAACGGTTGCCGACATGCCGTGATCGCGGCCTGCATGGTCGCGATGTATCTCTCACGGGACAGCGCGCGCACGCCGGCCATGCGCGCGACGACAGACAGGTTCGTCGAGGCGGGCGGCTCGCTGACGCGCGTGCTGTTGCCGATCCTGCGGCTTTGGCGCATCGCCTACGCGCAGCGCTCGGCCTAGCCATCTTCATCGATGCCCCGCGGACGTTCATCCGCGGACTAGTCAGAACTGAATATTCAGAGGAGTCTTTGCATAGCGTGGCGTTTTCGACATGCTCGTACACACGCCATGTTGGAGAACAGCGACAGCCGAGATGTGACAGCCGAGAGAGGGAGGCGTGCCCGGCGCGTCGAGGCGGGTGTGGGCGCATCGGGGGTGGCGCCCCCCCGTCAGTGGCAGCGGACCGGAGATCCGGTCCGGCGTCCGGCTCGTAGTCGCGACGGCGAGACCGATGCCGGCAAGGTCATGATCGAGCTATCTCAGTCGCAGGTAGATCAGGTCGTGCGCGGCGCCGGCGAGGGCGGCACGATGTCGATCCTGCTCTCGGCGCTGCGCGATCCCGACTGGACGCTAGCGGTCGACTCCGAGGACTGGAGCTACCCCGAGCAGATGGAGGACAGGCGCCTGTCGCGCTCGCTGTTGTCGGGACTGCTGGTGCTCTCCTGCTTCCCCGCCGACGGGGGTTACCTGGGGATCGCCGAGCTCGCGCGCATGCTCGACATGAACACGAGCACAACCCACCGCTACGTCACCACGCTGCTGGCGGTCGGGCTGATCGAACGCGACCCGGCGACGCGCCGATACCGGATCGCAGCGGCGTAGCCAAGCGGCGCGCACACTCACACTCGCTCCGCCAACCGCCGGCCGATCCTTCGTACCGCGTCGAGGTCGAGCGCGGGTGTGAACACGAACGGCACCGTCTGCACCGCCCCGCCGTGACGACGCAGGCGCGCGATCTGGTTGTGCTGGACGCGAGCGCGCTCGTGCACCGTCCGGGCGGCCAGCAGCGCGGAGCGGGCTACGGTGCCGCCACCGCCCAGATGCGCGATCTGCTCCAGCTCCGATCCGTCGAACCGCTGGGGCAGCGTCGCGTTGACGATCGTCGCATCCAGCTCCATGTCCAGCCGTGAGCGCAATCCCTCTCGCAGATCGAGCGTCTCGCCGACCGCCATGTCCGTCGCCTGAGTCACGGCCAGATAGCCGGTCTGGGTCTGGTCTTCGAGCAGTTCGCGCACCCGCTCGGCCTGACCGAATATAGGTCCCACCCGCGCGATCGCGCCGAACGTCCGCGGCGAGTGCAGCAGACCGAGCGCATGTCCGGTCGCGGGCGCATCGAGCACGACCAGGTCGTAGCGTCCAGCGCGTCGGCGCCAGCGCTCGCCGCGCGTGAGCTCCCACACCTTGACCATGCTCACCAGCTCCTTCGCCCCCGGCGCGGCCGCCGCGAAATACTGAAACGTGCCGCTGCCCGCGAGCACGCGACCCGGCACACGTCCCCCGAGTGCCTGCAACCACTCCAGCAGCGCCCGATCGGGATCGATCGTGATGCTCCACAGATTCTCCCCGAGCGGGGTCTCGGCGCCCACATCGGACTCCTTCGGCGAACGTCCATTTTCGCGCCGGGAGGCATCGGCCAATAGCGTCGGCAGCCGACGCTGGTCGCCCAGCTCGACGACGATCGTGCGCAGGCCGCGCTCTGCTGCCGCCAACCCGAGCGCGGCCGCGATCGTCGTCTTGCCCACGCCACCCTTGCCGGTGACGACCACCAGCTTGCGCTCGAGCACCGATGCCGTTATCGCCACGGGACCTACAATCCCACACATGCACGCCCTCGCACCCTCGCGCATCGATGAGCTCATCGTCTACGACGACCGAGGACTTGTGCCGTGCGTCGTGCAGGATTGGCGTTCCGGTGAGGTGCTGATGCTCGCCTACATGAACGCCGAGGCGCTGCAGCGCACCCGCGCGACGGGCGAGCTGCACCTCTACAGCCGCTCGCGTGAGCAGGCATGGCACAAGGGGGAAACCAGCGGCAACGTGCAGGCCGTCCGCGCGCTGCGGCTGGACTGCGATGGCGACACGCTGCTGGCGTTGGTGGAGCCCGCTGGGCCCGCCTGCCACACCGGCGAGCGCACCTGCTTTCACCGCGGTGAGCTCGATCCGGGCGCCCCGCACGAGATTCTGCCCACGCTCGAGCGGACCCTGCGCTCCCGCGCACGCGAGCGTCCCGATGGCTCCTACACCGTCACCCTGCTCGAGGACCCCGAGCTGGCGGGCGCGAAGGTGCGCGAGGAGGCCGAGGAGGTCACCCGCGCGGCGCGCGAGGAGTCCGACGAGCGCGTCGATGAAGAGGCCGCCGACCTGCTCTATCACCTGTTGGTGCTCATGCACGGTCGCGGGCGGGATCTCGCCGATGCCGAGCAGGTGCTCGATGGCCGCCGTCGCTGAGCACACCCACAACCTGATCCCGGTCTGCGAGACGTTCATCGCGGATTGCGAGACGCCCGTCTCGGCCTTCTTGAAGCTGCGCGCGCTCGCGCCCGGGGAGCCGGCGTTCCTGCTGGAGTCAGCCGATCAGGGTCAGCGTGTCGGACGCTGGTCGTTCATCGGCTTTCGCCCGCGCTCAGTCCTGCGCTGGTCACTCGCGGATGGTGGCGACCCGTATGCGCTCGCCGCCGAGCATGTCGCCCGCTATCGCCAGGCGCCGATCGTAGACGCCCCGCCGTTCACCGGCGGCGCCGTTGGCTTCTTCGGCTATGACCTCGTGCGCACCGTCGAGCCGCTGGGTGAGCCCGGGCTCGATCCGCTCGGGCTGCCCGACATGGCGCTGATGCTCTCCGATGCGCTGGTCGTGTTCGACCATCTTCGGCACACCATCACGATCCTCGCCAACGCCGACCTGGAGGCCGAACCCGACGTCGAGCGCGCGCGAGCGCAGGCCGCGGCCGTCGTCGGCGAGATTCGCTGTGCGCTGGCCGGTCCCGTCCCGCTCGGTACGCCCGGGGGCGAGCACGCGCCCGAGGGTGCGCCCGCGCGGACGATGCCCGAGTTCCAGTCGAACATGTCCGCCGAGCAGTTCGAAGCGATGGTGGCGCGGATCATCGAGTACATCTACGCCGGAGATGCCTTTCAGGTTGTTCCCTCCCAGCGCTGGTCGGCGCCCTCGCCCGTGCAACCGTTCTCGATCTACCGCGGTCTGCGTGCCGTGAATCCCAGCCCCTACATGTACTTCTTGGACTTCGGCGACTTCCAGGTCGTGGGCGCCAGCCCCGAGCCGCTGCTGACGGTCAGCTCCGCCGGTCAGCCCGACGGCCGCGCGCGGGTGAGCACGCGCCCGATCGCGGGCACACGTCCGCGCGGGGCGAACGTCGCCGAGGACGAGCAGATCGCGCGCGATCTGCTCGAGGACGAAAAGGAGCGCGCCGAGCACGTGATGCTCGTCGATCTCGGCCGTAACGATCTCGGGCGGGTGTGCGAGCCGGGAACGGTCGAAGTGGAGACGTTCATGTCGGTCGAGACCTACTCACACGTAATGCACATCGTCTCCTCGGTCACGGGCCTGCTGCGCGACGGCGTTACCGCGATGGATGCGCTGCGCTCCGTCCTGCCAGCGGGCACGCTATCCGGGGCGCCGAAGGTGCGAGCCATGCAGATCATCGACGAGCTCGAGCCGATCAAGCGTGGAGGCTACGGCGGGGCGATCGGCTACCTCTCCTATGCCGGCGACATGGACACCTGCATCCACATCCGCACTGTCGTCATTCGGGATGGTGTGGCCCACATCCAGGCCGGTGGCGGGACCGTCGCCGACGCCAAGCCGGCCTATGAGCTGGCGGAGTCCCAGGCCAAGGCTCGCGCCGTCCTGCAGGCGATCGAACTGGCCGTAGCCCAACCGGACTGGGCGTAAGGAGAGCGCCGCGATGAAGGTCCTGGTGATCGACAACTACGACTCGTTCACGTACAACCTCGTCCAGTATCTCGGCGAACTGGGCGCCGACGTGCGCACGGTGCGCAACGATCGCGCCACCGTCGAGGAGCTGTTGAGCGACGGGTATGCGCGCTGCGTGATCTCGCCCGGTCCCTGCACGCCCGACGAGGCCGGTATCTCTATCGAGATCGCCCGGCGGATGCCCGAGGCGGGCGTACCGACGCTAGGCGTGTGTCTGGGTCATCAGGCGATGGCGCAGGCGTTCGGCGGACAGGTCACGCTGAATCCCCCCGTACACGGCAAGGCGACGACGATCGAGCACGACGGCCGTACGATCTTCACTGGCCTGTCCTGTCCGCTGACGGTCGGGCGCTACCACTCGCTGGTGGTTGCGCCCGGGCTGCCCGACTGCTTGGAAGAGTCCGCGCGTGGCGGTGGCGTCCTGATGGGTTTGCGCCATCGTGAGCTGCCCGCCGAGGGCGTGCAGTTTCATCCCGAGTCGGTGCTCACCGAGCAGGGTCGGGAGCTGCTGGCCAACTTCCTCGACGGCCGCGTAGCAGGCGCGGAGTCGAGCGCTGCTGCGAGCGCGACCGTGGCCGAGGCTCGCTGAATGCCCAACGCGATCCTCACCCGCGCGATCGACGCGCTCGCCCAGCGGCGCGACCTCAGCGCGGAGGAGACCGCGGAGGTGCTCGCCGAGATCATGCACGGCGAAGTGTCCGAGACTCAGATCGCCGGGTTTCTGATCGCGCTGCGCACCAAGGGCGAGACGGTCGAAGAGCTCACCGGGCTGGCGCGCACGATGCGCGAGCTGGCCGCTCACGTCCCCATCGATCGCACCGACCTACTCGACACCGCCGGCACGGGCGGTGGGCGCGGCACGTTCAACGTGTCCACCACCGCCGCCCTGATCGCCGCGGGCGCCGGTTGCGCCGTGGCCAAGCACGGCAATCGCTCAGCCACCAGCCGTTCGGGCTCGGCCGACCTGCTGGAGGCGCTCGGGGCGCGCATCGACCTCGGTCCCGAGGGCGTGGCGGCATGCATCGATGAGGCCGGGTTCGGGTTCATGTTCGCCCCCGCCCACCATCAGGCGACGCGATTTGTCATTCCCGTCCGCCGCGAGCTGGCGGTGCGCACGATCTTCAACTTCCTCGGTCCGCTCACCAATCCGGCGGGCGCACGTCGCCAGCTGATCGGCGTATCCGACCCGGCGTTCCTGCAGACGATCGCCGGCGCGCTGGCACGATTGGGTGTCGATCGGGCGCTGGTCGTCTCAAGCGAGGATGGCCTCGACGAGATCTCGACCGCGGCGCCCACCACCGTGATCGAGGTCAACGGCGAGCAGCTCACTCGCTACACGCTCACGCCACGCGACGTCGGTGTCGAGCCCGTGGACCCCGCGGGCGAGATGGGGGCGCTGTTTGCGGGCGGAAGCCCCCAGGAGAACGCCGAGGTGACGCGAGCGATATTTCGCGGAGAGCCAGGCCCGTGCAGTGATCTCGCGGCAATCAACGCGGGCGCGGCGATCTACGCCGCCGGTGGCGTGGACTCAATCGCCGAGGGCGTCGTCGCGGCGCGCGAAGCGCTCGCGGGCGGCCAGGCCGCGGACGCGCTCGAGCGGTTCGTGCAAGCCAGCGCCCGGCATGCACCCGAGCCTGCAGCGGCCGCCGGATGAGCGTACTGGCCGACATCCTGCAGAGCACACGCGCGGAGCTGGCGCGGCGCAAGTGCGTACGCCCAGAAGCGGAGTTGCGTGATCTGGCGCTCGCCGCCGGTGGCGCGCAGAGCAGCCTGCGCGAGGCGCTTAGCCACCCCGAGATCGGCGTGATCGCCGAGTTCAAGCGACGCTCCCCCTCAGCGGGCACGTTGCGCGAGGGCGCCGACCTGACCGAGATTGCGCACGCTTATGAGCGCGGTGGCGCCGACGCGCTGTCGGTGCTGACCGAGAGCCCCAACTTCGACGGCTCGCTCGATGATCTACGCACAGCCCGCGAGGTGTGCGAGTTGCCGGTGCTGCGCAAGGACTTCATCGTCGATCCTTACCAGCTGTATGAGGCGCGTCTGGCCGGTGCAGACGCGGTGTTGTTGATCGTCGCCGCGCTCACACCCTCGGAGCTTCGGGCGTTGCGCGAGCTCGCGCGCGGACTGCGACTGGACGTGCTGGTCGAGGCTCACGACGCGGCTGAGCTGCGCGTCGCGTTGGACGCCGGAGCCGACATGATCGGGATCAACAACCGCGATCTGCGCGACTTCAGCGTCGATGTGGAGCGTACGTTCGCGCTGCTCGATGCGATTCCGACGGGCGTGACGGTCATCTCGGAGTCGGGGATCGGGGAGCCGGAGCAGTTGACGCGACTCCAGGAGGCAGGTGTGGCCGGTGTCCTGGTGGGAGAGTCACTGATGCGCGCGCCCGTGCCCGAGGAGGCGTTGCGCGCGCTGAGGACCCGTTCGGTGCGCTCGCCGATCGGGGGTGAAGCCGGCAGCCTGAAAAGTTTTAGTTGAGCGGATGTTTCGCTTTAGATGGCCTTCATAGCCGCTGATCATTCTGTGCCATAACCCAGTTAGGCACCGTCCGGGAGAACACGATGACACGCCACCTCTACACTCACCGCTCGCTATGAATCGCACCTTCGCCATTCCCTTCATCGCGGCCCTCCTCGGCGGCGCGGTTGTAGCCGCGGCGATCGCCGTGGCCGGGGGCCTGAGCTCCTCGACGAGCACCGTCACCACCGTCCAACCTGTGCCGCTGCAGCCCTCCAATGCATCGCAGGTGAGCACCGGGTTGACGCCGCACCAGATCTACGTGCGCGACGCACCCGGAGTGGTGTTCGTGACCTCGACGATCGTGCAGCAGGGCGAATCCTCGCCGTTCAACCTGTTCGGTGGCGGCGAAACCCAGCGTCAGGGTAAGGCGACCGGCTCGGGGATCATCATCGACGGCAACGGCACGATCCTCACCAACTATCACGTCGTCGAGAACGCGGTCAAGGTCCAGGTGAGCATCGAAAAGGGTCAGAACGTCGACGCGCAGGTGGTCGGCAAGGATCCCTCCAACGATCTGGCGGTGCTGCGCATCCCGACCGACGGGCTCACACTGCATCCGCTGACGCTCGGCGACTCCAGCAAGGTCCAGGTGGGCGACCCGGTGCTCGCGATCGGCAACCCATTCGACCTCGAACGGACGCTGACCACGGGCGTGATCTCCGCGCTGCAACGCCAGATCACGGCGCCGAACGGATTCACGATTGGCAACGTCTTGCAGACCGACGCTCCGATCAACCCCGGCAACTCCGGTGGTCCCCTGCTCAACGCGCAGGGCCAGGTGATCGGCATCAACTCACAGATCGAGACCGGCGGCTCGGGCAACGGCAGCGTCGGCATCGGCTTTGCCGTGCCGATCAACACCGCCAAGTCCGAGATCTCCCAGCTGGAGAAAGGCGGGACGCTGCGTGGCGCCTATCTCGGACTGACCTCGCTGACGATCGACGGCTCCCTGTCGGCTCTGAACCTGCCGGTGAAAAGCGGCGCGCTCGTGCAGAGCGTCCAGCACGGCACGCCCGCCGCGAAGGCCGGCATACGCGGCGGCAACGTCAGCGGCAACACCGAAAACGGCTCTGTCGCGATCGGTGGAGACATCATCGCCTCATTCGACGGCAAAGTGGTGACGAGCTCCGAAGACCTCGCTAACGACGTCGCCTCCAAGAAACCGGGAGACACCGTCAGTGTCGGACTGTTGCGCGCCAGCGGCAAAGGCAACTACGAACACAAAACCGTGTCCGTCACACTCGGCTCGAGGCCCAATTCGGTGCCGAACGCCAACACGCCCGAAGGGTAGGACCGCCGGACACCGACGACGGGACGCGCTCGCCCCGGGGCGAGCGCTACCGTTGGCGGTATGAGTCAGACGCCGCCCAAGGTCAAGATCTGTGGGATCACCGACCTGCATGACGCCGAACTGGCGGTCGAGCTCGGCGCGTGGGCGATCGGGATGGTCTTCTACGACGGCAGCCCCCGTCGTTGCTCGACAGAACGGGCGCTGCGGATAACCACCGCCCTGCGCCGGCGCGTGGAGCTGTGCGGCGTATTCGTCGACGCTTCGCTCGACGAGCTCGCACAGCGGACCGAGGAGCTGGGCCTGAGCATGGTGCAGCTGCACGGCGACGAGGGGCCGGCGTTCTGTGCGGAGGTGCGACGGCGCACGGGCGCGCGGGTGATCAAGGCGATCCAGGTGACGGGCGCCGGGGACGTTCGCGAGCTGGAGCGCTACCACGTCGATTTTCATCTCGTCGACGCGCGCGCCCGGGCACTGGCCAAGCAGGATCTGCGCGGCGGGACGGGGGAGACGTTCGACTGGTCGCTGCTGGCGGGGCGACGCTCCGCCACGCCGCTGATCCTCAGCGGAGGGTTGCATCCGGGCAACGTCGCGCAGGCCGCCGAGCGCGTGCGCCCCTATGCCGTGGACACGGCCAGCGGTACCGAGCGCGCCCCCGGACACAAGGACGAGGCGAAGCTGCGCGCGTTCTTCGCGGCCGTGCACGCGAGCACCGCGGCGGTTTCCGCGTGAGCTCGACCGCGGTCGAGCACCGGTTTGGTCAGTACGGCGGTCAGTACGTCCCCGAGACGCTGATGCCCGCACTCGCAGAGCTGGAGCAGGCGTGGGCCCAGGCGCGCGAAGACCCCTCCTATCGCGGCGAGTTGGACGGGCTGCTGCGCGACTTCGGCGGGCGTCCCACGCCGCTGTATCGCGCCGGCAGGCTGTCGGCGCACGTCGGGCGCAGCGTGTATCTCAAGCGCGAGGATCTCAACCACACCGGCTCGCACAAGCTCAACAACGCGCTCGGTCAGGCACTCCTGGCCAAGCGCATGGGCAAGCGGCGGATCATCGCCGAGACGGGCGCCGGTCAGCATGGGGTGGCGACCGCGACAGTATGCGCGCTGCTCGATCTCGAGTGCGTCGTCTACATGGGCACCGAGGACACGCGTCGCCAGCATCCGAACGTGCAGCGCATGCGCCTCTTGGGGGCGACCGTCGTCCCCGTCGACGCCGGCGCGCGAACGCTGAAGGAGGCGACGTCGGCCGCGATCCGCGATTGGGTCGAAAACGTCGAGCACACTCACTACGTGATCGGCTCCGCTGTCGGACCGGCGCCGTATCCCGCGCTGGTCAGAGACCTGCAGAGCGTGATCGGCGCCGAGGCGCGAGCGCAGATCCTCGAGCGCGAGGGGCGCCTGCCCACACGAGTGATCGCGTGCGTCGGTGGCGGCTCCAATGCGATCGGCACGTTCGGCGCATTCCTGGGAGACGAGGAGGTCCAGCTGGTCGGAGTTGAGGCCGGCGGGGAGGGCATCGACACGCCCAGGCATGGAGCGCCGTTGACGGTCGGCGGGCGCGCGGGCGTGCTGCACGGGGCGCTGTCGGCGGTGATGCAGGACGAGGAGGGGCAGATAGTGCAAGCGCACTCGATCTCCGCTGGGCTGGACTACCCGGGCACCGGTCCACAGCACGCGCAGCTGCGCGACAGTGGCAGGGCGCGGTATGTGGCGGTGACCGACACGCAGGCGGTCGCGGCATTCAAGGAGGTCGCGCGCCTCGAGGGCATCATTCCGGCGCTCGAGACCGCGCACGCCCTGGCCTGGACGCTCGCGCAGACCGACGGTGAGCTCGACCTGGTGTGTCTGTCCGGGCGCGGAGACAAGGACCTCGCGGAGGTATTGGAACCCGCCCCCACGGCATGAGCACACGGGCGATAACCGGTGTCGAGCGGATCGCCGACGCCTTCACAAACGCATCGGGGCGAGCCGCCCTGATGCCCTACCTGATGGGTAGCTATCCGACGCTCCCGGACTCTCTGCGCATCGGCGAAGCCTGTGTGCGCGCGGGCGCGGACCTGCTGGAGTTGGGGATGCCCTATTCCGATCCGCTCGCCGACGGCCCGGTGATCCATGCCGCGGGCACGCAAGCGCTCGCGGCCGGGGCGAACGTCGCCGGCGTGCTCGAGGTCGCGCGTGGGCTGGCGCCGAGCGTGCCGGTCGTGCTGATGTGTTACGCGAACATGGTGCTCGCCCCCGGCGCCGACGCATTCCTCGCGCGTCTGGCACAGACAGGAGCGTGTGGGCTGATCGTGCCGGACCTGCCGCTGGAGGAGTCGGCCGAGATTCGGTCCGTGTGTGACGCGCACGGGCTGGCACTGGTGCCGCTCGTCGCCCCCACGACCACACCCGAGCGGATGGCGGCGATCGGAGCGCAGGCGCGCGGGTTTCTGTACACGGTCTCGGTCGTGGGCACGACCGGGGAGCGTCTCGCTCCATCGCTGTCAGAGCGCTTTGGGGAGGTTCTCTCACGGGCGCAGGCGAGCACCGAGGTCCCCGTCGCGCTCGGCTTCGGGATCTCCACGCCCGAGCAGGCGCGCACGGCCGCCGATTCCGGCGCCGATGGGGTGATCGTGGGCACCCGCCTGGTGCGCGCCGCCGGCGACGCACCCGAGGACCCAGCCGCCGCGGTCGGGGCGGTCGTCGCCGAGCTCGCGGCCGGTCTGCGCTGATCGCCGATCGCGCCAAGCGCCTCTCGCTCCGCGAGCGCGCTGACTCATCCGGCAATGCCGCCCGTCCGGGCATGCCTCAGGTAGGATGCGCCCAACATGGGACTGGTCCTCACCGCAACCGCCGGCCTGGTCATCTGGATCGTGCTCTGGGCTCTCGGCGCCAAGGGCTTTGATGCGTTCATGCTCGCGACCGCGATCATTCTCGTCGGCGCCACGCTGAAGCTCATCTCCGGTTATCTGCCCGGCCGCCGCAGCTGAGAACTCGGGTGCGGACGCGCAGGTTCCGCCAAGCGACGAGCGCGCTGATCGTTGCGGCCGTGCTCGCGGCCATTGCATCCGGTTGCGGCAGCGTCTCCGGGGCGTCCAGCAGCCAGGGCAACCAGCTCACCGTCTACTCCAGCCTGCCGTTGCAGGGCCCGTCCGGGGCGATTTCCACGCAGATCGTCGACGGCGAGAAGCTCGCACTGCACGACTCCGGCGGACGCATCGGGCCGTTCAAGATCAGCTACGACTCGATGGACGACTCGAGCCCCACGAGCGGTCAGTGGGATCCGGGCGTGACCGCGAGCAACGCCAAGACGGCCGCCAATGACCCCAGCACGATCGCCTACCTCGGCGACTACAACTCGGCCGCGACCGCGATCTCGCTGCCGCTGATCAACGCCGCCGACATCCTCCAAGTCAGTCCCGCCAGTCCCTATGCCGGCCTGACGTCCTCGGCATACGCCGGGCAGGACGAGCCCGAACGGTTCTACCCGACCGGCCGGCGCAGCTTCGCTCGCCTCCAGCCAGGCGATCCGGCGCAGGCCAGAGCGCAGGTGCATTTGATGCGCGACCTGGGAGTGGGGAGGGTGTACGTACTCGACGACCAGGACCCGTTCGAGCTGCCGCTCGCGCAGATGGTCGCAGTCGACGCAGAACACGCCGGTATTTCGCTCGCCGCGCACGACAGTCTCGACACGACCGCCACGACCAGCTTCGCGGGTGAGGTCTCCAAGATCGCGCAGTCCGGCGCCCAGGCCGTGTTCTTCGCCGGGGGCACCACGCCGGCAACCGTCTCGTTGTGGCAGCAGCTGCACGCTGCCGACCCGCGGCTGTGGCTGCTCGGGTCGAGCACGATGGTCAATGCCACGTTCACCTCGTCAATCGGCGGCGCCGCCGCCAGGACCTTTTTGACGACGCCGATCCTGCCCGTGAGTCGTTATCCGGACTCGGCGCAACGTGTACTGACGATCTACCGCCGTCAGTTTCACGAACAACCCGAAGCGTATGCCCTGTTTGGGTACGAGGCGATGAGCGCGACGCTGCGAGCGATCGCACGAGCTGGGGCGCACGGCAACAACCGCCAGGCGGTGATCGATGCGCTGTTCTCCGCCGGTCCTCACGACTCGGTGATCGGCCGCTACGCGATCGAACCCGACGGCGAAACGACGCTGTCGAGCTACGGTGTGGATCGAGTGTCCGGCGGTGCGCCCGTGTTCTGGCGCGAGCTGAACATCGGCTGAGCGCTCACGCCAGCGCCGTCGCGAGCGCCTCTTGGAGACGGGGATGCTTGAACTCGTATCCAAGCACGAGCGCCCTGGCCGGCACTGCGCGCACACCGGTGATCACGATCTCGGCCATCTCTCCGTACAGCGCTCGCAACGCCAGTCCGGGCACGGGCAGCAGCGCCGGGCGATGCAGAGCGTGACCCAGTGCCTGCGACAGTTTGCGGTTGCTCACCGGTTCGGGCGCCGTCGCGTTGACCGGGCCCGACCAGCGCGCGTCATCCATCGCGGCCAGCATGATCCCTACCAGATCGTCGCGGTGGATCCACGCCACGTACTGCCCTCCGCCGGCCACCGGACCGCCGACGCCCATGCGAAATGGGGGCAGCATCTTCTCGAGCGCGCCGCCGGCCCGGTCGAGCACGACGCCGGTGCGCACCTGCACGGAACGCATTCCCAACCGCTCCACCGCGCGCGCCTCGGCCTCCCACGCGGCGCACAGCTGAGCGAGGAAGCCGGCACCGGCGGGGGCCTCCTCGTCGATCGGCTCGGCACCGTGTGGACCGTAGTACCCGACCGCCGAAGAGTTGACCAGGACAGTCGGGCGGGTATCGGCCGCGAGCTCGCTCAGTCCCAGCACGAGGTTGCGCGTTCCCGTTACGCGGCTGTCGCTGATCGCCCGCTTGGCCTGCTCGCTCCAGCGCTGCGCGATCGGCTCACCGGCAAGATTCACGACCGCGTCGCGCCCGGCGAATGCCTGCGAGGGCGCCGGCTCTGACAATGGATCCCAGCGCAGTGCCTGCACCTCGGCGCCCAGCTTGCCGCACGCTCTGTCGGGGTCGCGCGAGACCACCGTCACCTCATCGCCTCGGTCCCTCAGAGCGGCGACCACCGCGGTCCCGATCAGGCCTGTCGCTCCTGTGAGAGTCACGCGCATGGCGACCCAGCTTAGGGCTTGGGCCTACGTCCTCGCATCCCCCGTCGGCGGGATCGGATGAGTTCCGGTCTGCGTGTCTCCCTGCGCGAATCCGACCTCGTTGCCCGCCGCCGCGGCCGTTCCGCTCGTGCGCGCCTCGTTGGCAACCGCAGCCGCAACCGCGGGGGCCACGTCGCGGTTGAACACCGACGGGATGATGTAGTCCTCGCGTAGTTCGTCGTCGGCCACGATCTCCGCGATCGCCCGGGCAGCCGCCATCTTCATGCGCTCGGTGATCGCACCGGCGCGTACGTCCAGCGCACCCCGGAAGATGCCCGGGAACGCCAGTACGTTGTTGATCTGGTTGGGGTAGTCCGAGCGCCCCGTCGCCATGATCCGCACGTACGGCGCGGCCTCCTCGGGGATGACCTCCGGGTTGGGATTGGCCATCGCGAACACCATCGCATCGGCGTTCATCCGCGCCAACGCCTGCGCTGGCAATGCCCTGGCGCCCGATAGCCCGATCACGAGATCAGAGCCGTCGATCACGTCCGCGGGCGCGCCGTCACGACACTCTGGATTCGTCACCTCGGCGAACCAGCGCTTCTGTGTGTTCATCGTTCCGTCAAGATAGTCCTCGCGCTGCACGTGCAACGCCCCTCGGGAGTCGGCGCCGATGATCTGACCAACCCCCGCCTCCAGCAGGATCTTCGTCACCGCGATCCCCGCCGCGCCGAGGCCGATGATCAGCACGCTCATGTCCGCCATCCGCTTGCCCGTCAGCTTGACGGCGTTCATCAGTGCCGCCATCACGACCACCGCCGTGCCGTGCTGATCATCGTGGAAGATGGGGATGTCGAGCTCGGCCTTCAACCGGTCCTCGATCTCAAAGCACCGCGGCGCCGAGATGTCCTCGAGGTTGATTCCGCCGAACGCCGGCGCGATCCGCTTGACGGTGTCCACGATCTCACTCGCGTCCTGCGTGTCCAGGCAGATCGGGAACGCGTCGACGCCGGCGAACTCCTTGAACAGGCAGCACTTGCCCTCCATCACCGGCATCGCCGCGCTGGGTCCGATATCGCCGAGCCCCAACACCGCCGTGCCGTCGGAGACGACCGCCACGGTGTTGCGCTTGATCGTGTACTGAAAGGCCCGATCCTCGTCCTCGGCGATCGCCAGGCAGACGCGCGCAACACCCGGGGTGTAGGCCATCGAGAGGTCGTCGCGCGTCTTCAGCGGATGCTTGTTGTGCTGCTCGATCTTGCCCCCGACGTGCAGCTGAAACGTGCGGTCGATTTGGTCGATCACGTGCGCGCCCTCGATCGCCTCGATCGCGGCGACGATCTGCACCCAGTGTTCGGGTCCGGCGGCGTCGACCACGATGTCGCGCAAGCTGTGCCCGTGCTCGATCTCCACCGGGTCCACCGCCGCGACCATGCCGCCGACCTCGCCGATCGCGCTGGTTACTCGCCCGAGCAGGCCGGCGCTGTCGTCGATCTCCACACGCACGTTCAATCTGTACTGGGCGCTCGGGGTGATGCTCGTCACGGAGTGCTCTCCTGGTTTGAGGTGCGCCCGGCGTCAGGCGGCGGGTCTGCACGGCGGTAGGCGACCCAGCATTGGGCAGCGGCCCGGCATCTTATGTGAGCGTCCTCGTAGAGTGGTCGGTGCATGGCGACCAAGGCGACAGACCGGGCGAGCGGGTCCTCGGCGGCGGGTTCGGGCAGCGGGGATGCAGACCGACGCCTGTTCCTGATCGACGGCCCCAGTCTCGTCTATCGAGCGTTCTACGCGTTGCCCGAGTCGATCGCGACTTCGACGGGCGAGCCGACTAACGCGATCTTCGGGTTCGCCTCGATGCTCGTCAAGATCGTCACCGAGTACGGCGTCCAGCCGACGGTCGTCGCCTGGGACGCGGGCACGTCGGGGCGCACCGAGATGTTCGCCGACTACAAGGCCACGCGCCGCTCGCGTCCGGACCTGCTGAAGATGCAGTGGCCGGCGATGGAACCGCTCGTGGAGGCGTTCGGGTATCGCAACGTCAAGCTCGACGGTTACGAGGCCGACGACGTGATCGCCTCGCTCGCCGACCGTGCGCGCGCCGCGGGCCTTGCGAGCATGATCGTCACCGGCGATCGCGACGTCTTTCAGTTGATCGACCCCGACGGGCTCGTGAAGGTGATGGCGACCTCGCGCGGGATCACCGACACGAAGATCTATGACCACCAGGCCGTGGTCGACCGCTACGGCATCACACCCGAGCTGATCCCCGACTTCTACGGCCTGAAGGGCGACACCTCCGACAACATCCCCGGCGTCCCCGGCATCGGCGACAAGACCGCGTCCGAGCTGATTCAGACCTATGGCTCCTTGGAGGGCGTGCTCGGACACATTCGCGACGTGGGCGGGGCCAAGCGCAAACAGAACCTGCTCGACCATGGCGAGGACGCGCGTGTTTCCAAGCGCCTGGCGACCGTTCAGCGAGATCTCGACGTAGGGGTCGACCTCAGCGCGGAGATCTCGCGCGAGCCCGACCGCTCGCGGCTGCGCGAGTTCTTCCGCCAGTACGAGTTGCGCGATCCGCTGCGCCGTCTGGAGGAGGCGCTCGGTGAGGACGAGCAGGTTCCCGGCGCCGCGATCGTTACCGACACCACGGAGGTCACGCTGCGCACGCGCGTGCGCACGGGCGTGCCCGCGGACATCGCCGGGTTTGGCACCGGTGAGGCACTGTGCGTGGTCGTGCACGCCACCGAGACGCCCGAGGGCGCCCTGTTCGCTGAGGGTTCTCCGTGGCGCTTTGCGGTCGCCCCCGCGAGCTCCGATTCCTCTGAGGGCGCCTCCGCGGCTGGAAGCTCGAGTCCCGTAGAGGTACTCGCCGGCGATTGCTCCGGCCCGCAAGAGATCGTCGCGGCGTGCGCGGGACGGCCGGTGATCGTGCACGACGCCAAGGCGCTGGGTGTCGTGCCGGACCTGCTCGTTCATGACACGCTGCTGGGCGCCTATCTGCTCGAGCCCGCGCGACGGGGATATCCGTTCGCCGAGCTGTGTGAAGAGCGCGGGCTCTCGTGCGACGCCGAGGATCCCGTGGCCGGCGACGCGGCACTGCTGGGCGCGCTTGCCTCCTGGCAACGCGAGCAGATCGCAGAGCGAAGCCTCGATCGGGTGATGGCCGAGATCGAGCTGCCACTGGTGCCGGTCCTGCGCGCGATGGAGCTCGACGGGGTGCGCCTGAACCTCGACCGCCTGTCTGAGATCACCGCACGGGTGCGCGATGAGATTCACGAGCTCGAACAGGAAATCTTCGCGCTCGCCGGCACCGAGTTCCTGATCGCCTCCCCTGCGCAGCTGGGGGAGATCCTGTTCGAGCGGCTCGGGCTCTCGCGCAAGCGCCGCGGCAAGACCGGTTACTCGACCGACGCGCGCGTGCTGCAGGCGATTCGCTCAGAGCACGCGATCGTGCCACGGATCGAGCGCTGGCGCGAGCTGAGCACGCTGATAAAGACCTATCTGGACGTGCTCCCCGAGCAGGCCGACGCGGACTCGCGCATTCACACCACGTTTCTGCAGGCCGTGGCTCAGACCGGACGGCTGTCGAGCACCAACCCAAATATGCAGAACGTCCCCATCCGCACAGAGTTGGGACGCGAGATTCGCGGCTGCTTCGAGGCCGCGCCGGGCGGTTTGCTGGTCTCCGCCGACTACTCCCAGATCGAGCTGCGCGTGCTGGCCCATGCCGCTGATGACTCCGCTCTGAAGGAGATATTTCGCCGCGGCGAGGACGTCCACACCGCCACCGCCTCGCAGGTGTTTCAGGTAGCGCCGCAGGACATCGACCCGGGGATGCGCTCGAAGTCGAAGATGATCAACTACGGCATCGTCTACGGCCTCTCCGACTACGGGCTCGCCGACCGCTTGAACATCCCGCGCGAGGAGGCCAAGGCCTTCATCGACGCCTACCTGCAGCGTTTCCCCCAGGTTGCGGCGTTCATCGAGCACACGATCGAGCAGGCCAAGGAGGACGGTCACGTCACGACGCTGTGGGGACGTCGCCGCCAGATCCCCGAGCTGCGTGCCCGTAACTACCAGGTGCGCACGCTCGGCGAGCGCCTGGCCGTCAACACCGTCATCCAGGGCACCGCCGCGGACGTCATCAAGCTCGCGATGGTCCGCTGCCACGCCGCTCTCGCCGCCGAGGGTTTGGACACGCGTCTGATCCTGACGATCCACGACGAGTTGCTGTTCGAGGGGCCTCCCGCCGAGGCGGACGCCGCCCGCGTTTTGATCGAGCGGGAGATGTGCGGCGTATGGGATGCCGAGCCGGCGATGGCCGTGGATGTCGGCGTGGGACAGAACTGGCTGGAGGCGAAGTAGTGAGCCGTGGGGTGGCGGTCCTGCTCGCCGTCGCGGCCGGCTGCTTCGTCGGACTACAGGCGCCGGTCAACGCGCGACTCGGGCGCCAGATCGGCGCTCTGCAGGCCGCCACGGTCTCGTTCACGATCGGCACGCTCGCCTTGATCCTCGTCGCCTCACTCTCCAGCGGCGGTCTGTCGGGCATCGGCAACGCGACCCGGGCGCCGTGGTGGGCGCTGATCGGAGGCGTCCTCGGCGCGTTCTACGTCACCGTCGCGCTGCTCACCGTCCGCACGCTCGGCCTCAGCGGTCTGACAGCGATCGTCGTCACCGGCCAGCTCGTGGTCGCGGTCGTCGTCGATCGCTTCGGGTTGCTGGGCATCCCCAAGCAACACATCGACGCTCCGCGGATTCTCGGGCTCGTACTGCTGATCGTCGGGGTGGTGCTGGTCGTGCGGCGGTGAGAAAACGCTCAAGTTTCGAACATTCGTCCACCCTGTATGCTGGCGCCTGGGCACACGCCCGTCTACACCGAAGATATGAGGTTGATGATGCGCCGATTTCGGCTCGCAGTACTGATGGGGATCGCTGTCGTGGCATGCCTGGTGAGTGCCGTCGCCGCCGGCGCTCACGCCAAACCGGCGAGCATCAAGACCGGTACCTACAAGGTGAAGCTGTCCGCGTCGTCGCCGACCGAAGCGCAGAAGTTCAACATCACCCTCAAGAAGACGAAATGCGCCGCCGCGCCCGGGACGGGCGCGTCCGCGCTGCATCTATGTGTTTCAGTACCCACCTCGCCGCGCCTCGGGTGCACCAGTCCAGTCAACATGGAAGATCCGCTCGCAAGCTTCGTTACCCCGGTTGCCCTCCCCGCCTCGGGCAAGCTCATCGAGCACGGGGCCGTCACGGAGCCGGCGCCAGTTCCTGGCGGAGAACCGGAGACCGGAGAAGGGACCTTTTCGGTTACGTTCACGAAGAAGGGCACCGCCAGCGGCTATATCGAACAGAATCTGACGTACTCGGCCGGATCGGCGCACGGTCTGCTGTGCGACAGCGGCAAGGTGCCGTTCACAGCCAAGCTGGGTTGAGCGACCTGGGGCTTACGTAGTGCCCCGCGGCATGTCGCGTCGGCCGGTGTATCCCGTCGGCCCGCAGCATGCCGTCCAGCTGTGTTACCCCAGCTCGGCGCGAAAACCCTCGCGCCAGCTCGCGTAACTGGGCTCCCAGCCTAGCTCGCGCTTGATGCGAGCGTTGCTCGCGCCGCGCAGCTCGTTCATCATCTCCACCACGATCCGTCCGGCGGCGAGTCGCCCCACCCAGGCCGGGGCGCGCCACGGTGCGGGCGCTTGCACCGCGCGGGCATACACGGGCACCCACTCATGGACGGGCGCCGGGTCATCATCGACGACGTTATATGTCGCAGGGCCGTCTCGGCCCAACGCCGCGACGGTCGCACTCGCTGCGTCGTCGACATGTAGGAACGAGAACATGCCACTGCCCGCGCCCACGATCGGCAAGCGCCGCCGGCGCAAGTTCGCGGCCCAGGTGCCGTCCTTGGCAAAGCCTGTACCGGGACCGTAGAGCTGGCCATAGCGCAACACGATCCCGCCGGCCTCTCGCACCTGGCGCTCGAGGTCGGCGATCGGCTCGGCGGCAGATGGCAGCGTTGCGGTGGCAAGCGGCGCGTCCTCGTCCTTAACCCAGCCTCCCTCGGGCGCGTAGATGAAGGCGATGCTCTCGGCGACGATCCGTCGTACCCCGGCAGCGCGCGCGGCGGCGAGGAGATTGCGTGTGCCCTCCTTGCGCAGGCGCCCGGTGCTCTGCACGTCGCGCTCGAACCGGCGCATGTTGATCTCCTCCGGCAGGTCGGTGAGCGCGTGCACGATCTGATCCGCTCGGGCGTTCGCGACCGTCCGAGCCAGGCCGTCCGCGTCGTAGGCGTCGCACACGACCGCCTCTACCCCTTGCGCGCTCAGCGCGGCTGCCTTATCGGGTGAGCGGGTCATCGCGATCGGTTCATGGCCGGCCGTCGTCAGCGCCGGCAGCAGCCGCCGGCCGATCACCCCTGTCGCTCCGGCCACGAACACCCTCATGTCCTCGCCTCCAGTGCCGCTCTGCGCCACAGCCAGGCGAGCAGCACGGTCGCGGCGGTGAGCGAGACAAAATCGAAGTAGCCGTTCCAGGCGGGGTGGGCCTTGCCGATGTCGAGGAGGTGGTTGAGACTGTGTAGCGCGTATTGGATGGTCATGAGCGCGAGCATCGGCACGCGCCAGGAGACGCGGCGGATCGCGAGGAGTAGGCCGACGCCCGTCGCTGCGTAGAACGTGGAAAGGTCGCGGATGTAGTGGCCGTTGTAGGCGCCGAACGGACCCACGGCCGTGTAGAACTCGTGCGGGCCGGCGGCCATCAGCAGTGCCAAGCCGAGCTGGAGAACGGCGAACACGGCGAGCCCCACCGTGACGACGGACGCAGTCGGGGTGCGCAGTGAGGAGGCGCCAGGGAGTGGCTCAGATGCGACGGTCACGTCTTGCACGATATGGGTTCTCCCCGGTCGTACAGAGGTCCAGTTGGGCGGTGCGGGTCGATGCCAATTAGTTCTCGGGACGATCGCGGATGAAACGACGGCGGATCGGACAAGCGTGGCTCAGGAGGTCTCGCCTACCTCGGTCAGCGCTTCGGCGATCAGGCGCACGCCCTGCTCGATCGCGGGCTCGGACAGGTTGCCGTAGCCGAGCAGGATGCCCGGCGGGCCGCCGTGTGTGTAGCGATGCCAAGCAAGGCCCTCCATGCCCACACCGCGCGTGGCAGCCGCGGCGAGCAGCGCGGACTCGTTCACGCCGTCAGGTAGCTCCACCAGCTCGTACAGCCCTGCTCCTGCGCCACTCGGGCGTCCCTGCGGCAGCCACCGTACGAGTGCCTGCATCAGCGAGTCGCGTCGGCGCTGATAGCGCAGCCGCATCCGGCGCACGTGCCGGTCGAGCTCGCCCCGCGCGATGAAGTCGCACAGGGCGAGCTGGCCCACCACCTCGGAGCCGCCGTCCTCGATCGCCTTCGCGGAGATCAGCGGCCAGGCCAGCCAGGAGGGAAGCAGCATCCAGCCCAGGCGCATGCCCGGCGCCAGACGCTTGCTGGCCGAGCCGATGTAGAGCACCCGCTCCGGGGCCAGGCCCTGCAGCGCGCCGACGGCGACACGGTCATAGCGATACTCGGCGTCGAAGTCGTCCTCGACGATCAGCCGCTCTCCGTCCTCGGCCCATTCGATCAACGCCGCGCGGCGCTCGCGGCTGAGCACGCTCCCGGTGGGGAATTGATGCGCCGGTGTCACGAGCACGGCGGTGGCGTTCGAGTCCGCGAGCACGTCCACGCGCAGACCCTGCTCATCGACCGGCACGGGAATCGTCTCAAGGCCGGCCTGTTCGGCGATCAGGCGGTGCACTTGCCAGCCGGGGTCCTCGACTGCGATGGCGTCCACGCCTTGGCTTTGCAGCCAGCGACAGAGGATCGAGAACCCCTGCATGAAGCCGGTGCACATCAGCATGTTCTCGGGGTCGGTCGCGGCTCCGCGGACGCGCCCAAGGTAGTCGGCGAGCGCTTCGCGCAGCCTCGGCACGCCGCGGGGATCGCCATAGCCCACAGCGTCCAGAGGGGACTCACCCAATGCGGCGCGCAGCGAACGCAGCCAGCGGTCGCGGGGAAAGCCGGCTAGGTCGGGTAGCCCTGGGTGGAAGTGGTAGGGGAAAGTGGGCAGCAGCGAGCGCGCCGCCGCGCGCGGGACCGCCGCACGCACTGCCCGAGCAACCCGCACGGCGGCGCCCTGGCGGCTCTCCAGATAGCCCTCGGCGCCGAGCTGGCTGTATGCCTCTGTGACTATGCCTCGGGA
The DNA here is from genome assembly GCA_963708315.1 of uncultured Solirubrobacterales bacterium. Classification (GTDB taxonomy): domain Bacteria; phylum Actinomycetota; class Thermoleophilia; order Solirubrobacterales; family Solirubrobacteraceae; genus Palsa-744. Next base: position 1,557,447 of record OY970204.1, read on the forward strand.
GACCCCAAGCTCCGCCGCGAGCCCGCGTGTGGAGGGCAGTCGCGCGCCAGGGAGCAGACGCCCGTGCCGGATGTCCTGGCGCAACGATCGCTCCAGTTGCTCGTGTAGCGGCAGCTCGCTGGAGCGATCGAGTTCGACCAGCAGTTCGGGACCCGTTACAGACTTCGGCCCTATGGTCGAACTAGACCCAGTAACTGGCCCTGTCAAATCTGCCATTACTGGAACTGTATACCGGACCAGTCCCGTCGTAGGGTGGATCGTGACTTCAGAACCCGCCGCCAGGAGGATCATCGCCATGAGCCTGTCGAATGGAACCAGCTCGACCGACCGCGTCACGATCGTGGGGGGAGGGCTTGCGGGACTTACCGCGGCGATCACCTGCGCCGAGGGCGGCGCCCACGTGTCTCTGCTGGAGGCCCGCTCGGCGCTTGGCGGGCGCGCGCGCAGCAGCGACGGCCCATACAGGGCCAACGTAGGCCCGCACGCCTTCTACAAAGACGGCCCGCTGTGGCGCTGGATGGCTGAACGCAAGTTGCTGCCTCCTCATGTGGGACCGTCCCTGGCGGGCTTCAGGCTGCGCTGGCAGGACGAGATCAGACGCACCCCGCCGCTGGGGTCGATCCCGGCGGTGCTGAGGTTGCGAGGGCGCGAAGCGCCCACTGAGCTCGACTTCCGCACCTGGGCGACCGAGCACACCGACGAGCGCACGGCGGCGATGCTCTCGGCGGGAGCTGGCGTGTACACCTTCCACCACGACCCCGGTGAGCTGTCGGCCGCGTTCATATGGACGCGAACGGTCAGGACCTTGCTCACGCCGCCGCCAGCGGCGCGTTACCCGCTCGGCGGCTGGAGCGCCGTCGTGAGTTCCTTGGAGGACCGTGCCCGCCAACTGGGCGTAACGATCGAAACCGGCTGCGGTGTTGATCAGCTGCCCGAGACGCCGACGATCGTCGCGACCGAGCTGGGCGCGGCGCGCGAGTTGCTCGGCGACGATTCTCTGCGCTGGATGAGTGGGCACACGGTATGTCTCGACCTTGGTCTGCGTCATCGTCGTGGCGATCCGTTCGTTGTGTCCGACCTGGACGAGTCCGGCTGGATCGAGCGGTTCACCGCTCCGGATCCGTCACTGGCGCCTGTTGGCGAGGAGTTGATCCAGGCGCAAATGCCGGTTCGTCCGGGCGAGGACACCGAGCTGGCCGCCGGACGCTTGGAACGGTTGTTGGACGCCTCCTTGCCGGATTGGCGCGAGCGCGAGACGTGGCGCCGACGACAGGTCATGGACGCGCGCAGCGGCGCACTGGACATGCCCGGCACGAGTTGGCGCGACCGTCCCGCGGTCGATCGTGGCGATGGTGTGTTCCTCGCCGGCGACATGGTCGCTGCGCCAGGTTTGCTCTCAGAGGTCTCCTGGGCCAGTGCGATCGAGGCCAGTCGACTGGCGCTGGCGGCCGCGCGCACCGCGCGGCCGCAGCTGCGCCGTGTCGCTTGACCGACGCGGCAGCCCGCTGCGGCGGCTCAGATCGTCGCGCCGACCGCAACCTGTCGCGACCGCGAGACGGCGCGTGGACCGACGTTCGCGAACGATGGCGGAGCGATCGCCAGGTAATGCTCGAACGACCAATTTGCGAAGCGGCGCGACTCCAGGCTCTGCGAGAGCAATCTCGGAACGGGTGTAGGGGTGAGCTGTCCCACCGCGCGCTGTACCCGCAGCAGCCAGCTGTATTTGCGCGTATGTGCATCCGAGAACGCCCCGTAGCGCGCGAGGGCCTGCTCGCGCGTGATCCTCCCTTCGCGCACCGAGCGCAACTCGCGCGCGCACGCAAGGCCGAAGTACAGCGCCGTGCGGATACCCTCGGCGGTGAGTGGGAGACAGTGACCGGCCGAGTCTCCGGCGAAGAACACTCCGTCCTCGATGGCCGGACGCAGCTGGTGGGGAATCCAGTTGCCCTGGTATCCCTCGGGCAGCAGCCCCTTCTCGCCCGCGAGTCTGATCGTCGGCTCCTTGACGTGGTTGGCCGGCCAGAACGAGCCCGCCCCGATCCGCACCTCCTCGCGCGCGGGAAAGCTCCACGCATACCCGGAACGGACGTAGCGGTGATCGATCCACAGCTCCAACTCCTCACCCGTGCCCGTGGGATGGACCTCCAGACCGCGCGACAGGCGCGCGTTCGGCGGCTGGATCGCGGTCGAGTTGGACAGCACCCGCCGCCAGCCGAGCGCGTCGACGACGAGCGGTGCGGTCAGCGAGCCGCGGTCGGTATGAACGGTGAACCCGTCGCGCCCGGTGATCGTGGCGGTCTCGAACTCCGTCTCTTCGGCGTCGGCCTGGTCATACAGCAGCGCACAGATCTCGCGATAGTCGAACGTGGAGAACGACCACGGCAGCCGCCAGCGCGACGTTCGCGAGCGCGTGTGCACGACCAACTCGTCGAAGGTCTGGCGCAACGAACCCATCAGATCCATCGCCTCCAGCCACAGCGTCGGCATCGCGCACGCCGAGGTCTGACGCTCACCGAGCTCATACCGATCGAGTATCAGCACGCGCATCCCCGAACCCGCGAGCTCGCGCGCCACGGCCAGTCCGGCGAACGACGCGCCACACACCAGCACGTCACAGTCGGGGCGCGCTCCCAGGGGGGTTCGCTCGGCTCCCCGTTTGGTCGCACGTGTAGGCATTCAGCCCCAATGATACGGCTGCGCTAGGCTTCGAGCGGTGCAAACACTGATCGAGAATCCCGAGGCCCACGTGGTCGCCGGGTCCAACGGACTACTGCTCGAGATCGACGGGCAGATCGTCCCCAACTACGACGCCACGTTCCGCGACATCGAGGAGGGCGAGGTCGTCACCGGCCACGTCGTCCGCATCGACAAGGACGAGGTGCTGGTCGACATCGGCTACAAGTCCGAGGGCGTCATCCCCGCGAACGAGCTGTCGATCCGCAAGTCGGTCGATCCCCATGACGAGGTGCATCAGGGCGAGGAGGTCGATGCGATCGTCATGACCAAGGAGGATCAGGACGGGCGCCTGATCATGTCCAAGAAGCGCGCTCGCTTCGAGAAAGCGTGGCGGCGTATCGAAACGGCAGCGGAGTCCGGTGAGCCGGTCGAGGGCACGGTCATCGAGGTCGTCAAGGGCGGGCTGATCATCGACCTCGGCGTGCGCGGATTCCTGCCCGCCTCGCTCGTGGACATCCGACGTGTCCCCAACCTCGACGAGTACATGGGCACGAAGATCGAGACGAAGGTGATCGAGCTCAACCGCTCGCGCAACAACGTCGTGCTCTCGCGCCGCGCGGTGTTGGAGGAGGAGCGCAAGGAGGTCCGCCAGCAGATCCTCGACCGCCTGCAGCCCGGGCTGGTCGTGGAGGGGCAGATCTCGAACATCGTCGACTTCGGCGCGTTCGTCGACCTCGACGGGATCGACGGCCTGATTCACATCTCCGAGCTGTCGTGGTCGCACGTCAACCACCCGAGCGAGATTCTCAACATCGGCGACACCGTGCAGGTGAAGGTGCTCGACATCGATCGTGATCGCCAGCGCATCTCGCTGGGTCTCAAGCAGACCCAAGAGGACCCCTGGCAGCGGATCGTCGATACGTACAACGTCAACGACGAGCTCGCGGGCAAGGTCACGAAGGTCGTCACGTTCGGCGCGTTCGTCGAGATCCTCGACGGGGTTGAGGGGCTCGTGCACATCTCCGAGCTCGCCGGCCATCACGTCGAAAGTCCGCGCGAGATCGTCCATCCAGGCGATGAGATCCGCGTCAAGATCCTCGAGATCGACTCCGAGCGACGGCGCCTGTCGCTGTCCGCCAAGCGGGTCGAGGATCAGATCCTGCCCGTCTCCCGTCCCGGCGCTCCAGCTGCCGAGGCCGCAAGCGCTGAGGATGCCGTCCAAGGGGATGGAGCGGACGCTGCATCCGCCGCCGATAGTGAGATCGCATCCGAGGTCGCTGTCGAGGAGGGCGTTGTCGAGGCCGCCGAGGAGCAGGACGCAGGCAGCGAGGAGACCCCGGCAGAGCCCGTGGCGGAGGTCGCCGTCGAGGAGGCGCCAACCGAGGCTGCCGCCGAAGAGCCTGCTGCCGCTGAGCAGGCGCCGGTCGAGGCCGCTGCCGAGGAGGCACCGGTCGCTGAGCAGACGCCGGCGGCCGAGGAGACTCCGGCCGCGGAGGCCCAAGCGGCGCCCGAGGCTGCGGCGGAGCAGTCGGAGGCTTCCGCTCCAGATGATGGCGCCGAGGCGGAGCTGCAGCCCGCCGGCGAGCCGGCGCAGGACTGAACCCCGGCCTGAGGATTCGGGCGGCGTAGGGCGGATGATGTCGGAGGGTGTGCCGTTCGTCGGGTTGACGGGTGGCATGGGCGCCGGCAAGTCGACGGCCCTGGCGGAGCTGGAGCGCCTGGGGGCGGTGGTGCTCTCCACCGATGTGGTCGTGCACGAGCTGTACGGGGATGAGCGTCTGCGCGACGCGGTCGTGGAGCGCTGGGGCGAGGACGTGGCGCCCGGCGGAACGGTCGATCGCTCGGCGGTGGCAGAGCGCGTGTTCGCCGATGCGCAGGACCGTGCTTGGCTGGAGAGCGTGCTGTGGCCGCTGGTCGGAGAGCGAGTCGGGGAGTGGCTGACGGAGGTCCGCGCGCGGCGGCCCGCTCCGCGCGCGGCGGTGGTCGAGGTGCCACTGTTGTTCGAGGCGGGGATGGAGGGGGTATACGACGCCACAGTGGCGGTGATCGCGGATGAGCAGATACGGCGCGAGCGCGCGGCGAGCCGGGGACATGCGCTCGAAGATGCGCGCGCGGCGCGTCAGCTCTCCCAAGAGGAGAAGGCGCAGCGGGCGACGTTTACGATCCGCAACGACGGCGGCGAGGGGGAGCTGGCGGCACAGCTGTCGGCAGTGCTTGACACTCTTGGAGGATGAGTCCAATGCCCTCGCCGTCGGTTTCGCTCAGTGCGGCTCGCCGCACGGTTGATCGCGCGGACGGTCGCTCGCGGGGGAGGCGCACCGGCAGGGGAGGGCGTGGGGGGCGGTTGCGCGGCCCGGGCGTCGTGCTTGTCGTCGCGGTGGCGCTGGGCGCGCTGGCGATCGCGTTCGGTTCCAGCCTCGACCACACGGTGCGCCGACTGGCGCTCCCGCTCTCAAACGAACAGGTGATCCGAGAACAGGCCGCCGCCAAGCATCTGGACCCGGCGCTCATCGCAGCCGTCATCTATGCCGAGACCAAGTTCGATCCCCGCACCTCGCCGGCCGGCGCCGAGGGGCTGATGCAGATCGAGCCCGCGACCGCCGAATTCCTGGCCAAACTTTCGGGTGGGTATCGCTTTCAGACCAGCGATTTGGCTACTCCGAGCGTGAACGTCGCGTATGGGAGCTACTACCTGCGTTACTTGCTCGATCACTACTCCGCCAATGAGATGCTCGCGGTGGCGGCGTACAACGCCGGCTTGGCGAACGTCGATCGCTGGCTCGCGCAGGCTCGCGCTGAAGGCCGAAGCCTGACGGTGAGTCAGATCCCGTTTCCGGAGACGCGTGCGTACGTGCAGCGGGTGTTGCGGGCCCAGCGGGAATACCGCGCGCTGTATCCGCGGCAGCTCGGGCTCTAGCCGTCGCCCCAATTGCCGAAGCGATACGGTCTGGTAGAACGATCATCGGCATTGGCTAGATGAATGTCCTATTAGATGTTTTTTGGGTATTGACATTCGGGATTGGGTCTGAAAGACTCGCGCCCGATGAGGCATTGGTGCTCAGGGGGGCCCGGCAAGTGGCATTGGCTGTGCCTTGGCTCGACCTCCCGTCGCATCCTGATCATCGCGTTGTTCGCGATGCTCGGGGTACTGGCTTGGACTGCCGCGGCAAGCGCCACCGAACTCTCCGTCAACACTTCGGCACCGACGATCTCGGGCTCACCCGCGGAAGGCAACACGCTCAGTGCAACCGCAGGTGCTTGGACCGGCACGGAACCGATCTCCTATGCATATCAGTGGCAGCGGTGCAATCTCAGCGCTGTCGGCTCACGCGGATGGGGCGCTGGCCAGTTCGGTGCGGCGGAAGGTATCGCTGTCGATTCACACGGCAATATATGGGTGTCCGACACTTACAACCACCGTCTCGTGGAGTTCAACGAAAAACGTGAATACATCAGGACGGTGGGATCGCGAGGAACGGGCCTCGGTCAGCTCGAGGAACCAGAGGGGGTCGCGATTAACTCAAAAGGCGACGTGCTGGTCACCGACTGGAAAAACGATCGGGTTGAGGAGTACAGCGAAACCGGCGAATACATGCGGCAGTTTGGGACCAAAGGTTCTGGCTTGGGCCAGCTCATGAATCCTTATGGGATAGCTGTTGACCAAGAAGATGAAGTATTGGTGGCTGATATGGGCAACGACCGCGTTGAGAAGTTCAGCGAAACCGGTGTATATGTTAGTACGCTTGGTTCGGAAGGGTCGGGTCCAGGACAGTTCAGCGAACCCGCGGGTATTGCCGTCGACACGAGCACTGACTTCTTTGCGGTAGATAGTGGTAACAGTCGTCTCGAGAAGTTTACCGGAAGCTATGAATACCTCACGTCGCTCGGCTCGGAAGGGTCCGGCGATGGTCAGTTTAGGTATCCGGAGGATGTTGCCACGGACACCAGCGGCCATATATGGGTGTTGGATACGGGCAACAATCGGCTTGAGGAGTTCAACAACGAAGGGGAATACCTCAGACAGGCTGGTGCGGAAGGATCGGGTGTCGGCGAGCTTGGCTATTCGCCGGCCCTTGCGATCGATACCAGCGACGATGTGTGGGTGATGGACAGTGGTAATAAGCGGGTAGAGGAGTTCAATCAGGAAGGTTACTACGTTCATAACGAGACCTGTGCCGACGTCGGAGGTGCGACGGGCAGCGCCTATTCGCTGACGAGCGCAGATGTGGGCTCGGAAGTACGGGTCGTTGTAACCGCCACGAACATCGCCGGTGAAGCCAGCGCGACCGGCTACTCCTCGGCGACCGTCGGCGGAGAAGAAAAAGAACCGGAACCTCCCACCTCTGTCATCGCGCCCAGCATCGAAGGAACAGCACAGGACGGTCAGACCCTCACATCCGGGACTGGAACGTGGTCGGGCGCAGAACCGATCTCTTACGCATACCAGTGGCAGGAGTGCGATAGCGCTGGCGAACACTGCGCCAACATCTCCGGTGCTACGAGTTCAAACTATACGTTGGGGCACGGCAACGTCGGCGACACGCTGAGGGTTATCGTCAAAGCCAGCAGCGTTGCGGGCTCGGCATCGAGCACGTCGGAAGCGAGCGCGGTCGTCAGTCCACTGGCGCCGGCAAACGTCACCGCCCCAATGATCGCCGGCATAGCCGAGGAAGGTGGCACGCTCAGCGCCCACACCGGCACATGGATCGGTACGCCCCCTCTGAGCTACGCATACAAATGGCAGAGATGTGATAGCGCGGGTGAAAGCTGCACAGACATCTCGGGTGCGATCGGATCGAGCTACGTGCTCGCCGCGGGCGACATAGGCTCGACCCTTCGCGTGAAAGTATACGCGACGAATGTCGCCGGCTCTGCCTCGGATGCGTCAGCTGCGACGGCGATCGTGGCGTACCGGCACCCACGTAATCTAGCGCTACCCACGATCTCCGGGATCGCCCGGGTTGGACTAACTCTTACCGCACGAACGGGTGCCTGGGAAAGCGTGCCGTCGTTTTCCTACACCTACCAATGGCAGCGCTGTGAAGATCCTGGCGGAAACTGCTCGGATATCTCGGGAGCGACGGGCTCGACCTACGTTTTGAGTTCAGGCGACGTGGACAGCTCACCGCGTGTCGTGGTGACCGCGACCAACTCGGCCGGTTCGACCTCCAGCGACTCTGAACCAGCGGCCATTGTCGAAGCTATCGCACCATCCAATGTAACTCCCCCTACCGTCTCCGGTACCGCCGAAGAAGGTCAGACGCTGACTGCGAGTGCCGGCTCGTGGGAAGGCACGCCGCCGATGGCCTACGCATATCAGTGGCAGAGCTGCGACGGCCTCGGCGAAGGTTGCCTGGATGTCGCGGGCGCGACAAGCTCTACATACACCCTGCGCGCAAGCGACGTCGGGACCACGTTGCGAGCTCTCGTCACGGCCACGAACGTGGCGGGCTCGGTCAGCGCACGCTCATCGGCAAGCGCTGTCGTGATGACGATCACATCATCGCCCAGCGGACCAAGTGGATATCTCAACCCGCTTCCCTTCGCATCCGGCACAGTCGTTGTCTCGGGGTTCGGTGCGAGCAGCGGGTTCGGGTTCAGCGGCGCAACCATCGAAGTGACCCCTGCCTGGGAAAGCAGCTGGAGTTCGATCTGCGGTTCACTCACGCCGAGTCTTGCCGGCGACTTCAAGTGCTCATGGAGCACAGCGTCGGAAACGTACCCTGACGGCCTCTATCAACTGCGCGCGCAGCTGACCGACGAATCGAGCCCTCCCAGTACCGCTGCGACCAGCCCGATCGAAGTCCTCGTAGACAACACCCGGCCCAGCGGGTCGATGACGGAACGCTCGTATCTGCGTGGTCGGGAAACGGTCAGCGGCACGGCAAGCGACAGCGGCTCAGGTGTCGCCTCATGGCAACTGCAGATCAACAATGGAGGATCGGGATGGACCAACGCGTGTCCCGACCAGAGCTCTCCGGCGGGCGGTGAAACGTATGCGTGTCAGGTGAGTAGCACGCAGTTCGCCGATGGTTCCCACGGCCTACGAGCCCTCATCACAGACAAGGCGGGCAACACACACATTACCCCGGTCGTAAACACCACAATCGACAATACGTCCCCGGTGGGCACTTTTGAAGACTTCGAGGAACCCGAAGACGTGAACGGCGCCGTCAACTTGCAGGGACTCGCCGAAGACCAGGGCTCAGGTATTACGAGTTGGACGCCACAGTTCGCTGCGCCCCACGGCGGCTCGTGGACGGATGCGTGTGCTCCTCAGAGCGTCCCGACGTCCGGTGCTACGTATGGCTGTAGTTGGGATACGACCGGGGTAGCCGACGGTTCTTACCGATTGCGTGCCCAGGTCCTCGATGCGGCTGGCAATACCTTTACGACGAACATCCAGGCCATCACAATCGACAATCACGGCGGCTCAGTTGAACCCGAAGGCGCGGGCTCGGATTGTACGGTCTTCTGGATCGGTGACGGGGGCGATGGCTCCTGGCTGACGGGGGCGAACTGGTCCACTGACAAAGTCCCTGCAGGTAACGATCGCGCTTGCATCCCCGCTGGTCTAACCGCAGAACTCTCAAGCGGCGCCGCTGAAGTCGGGGCGATCGGCGGATCAGGAGCTCTCAAGCTCAACGGCGGATCGCTGGTGCTGGTCGACGGACGGAGCCAGTCAGCGATCGGTTCGCTGATCATCGAAAGCGGGGCGTTGATGGGGGCAGGCTCGCTGGACGTCGCGAGCTCCTTCACGTGGAGTGGAGGCGCAATCTTGGATTCCGGCACGACGGTGCTTGGGCCGGGCACTTCGAGTTCGATCGACGCCGGCCTGGAAGGCGTTGTGAGCCTCGACCGCGGCATCCTCGTCAACGAGGGCACGTTGATGTGGAGCGAAGGAGCGATCGAGCTGGAAGGCGAAGCTGAGATCGAGAACTCGGGAACTATCCATGCCAATTCTGAAAGCATGGATGTCCTCGGAGGTGCGATCGTCAACGCCGATGGCTCCTCGCCGTGGATCTACAACACGGGCACGATCACAAAGACCGAAGGCAGCGGGGAAACGCGCCTCGCCGTCGCCGTCGACAATGGAGGAAGCGTCGAAGCTGGAAGCGGTGAACTGGTGCTCAGCGGCGGTGGCGAGCCGGGACAGACCTCCGCCGGCTCATGGGCGGCCGGTAGTGGGGCGTCGATCGCATTCGCGGCCGGCGCCTTCTCGCTCGGCTCCGAAGTGCAGCTGTCCGGTGCGATCGAAATGACGGGCGCCGTCGTGACCGCCGACCAGGTTGAGGGCTCTGAAGCGAGCCTGTCGTTGTCGGGCGGTTCGCTCACGCTCACCGGGACGGCTTTCGACTCAGGGGTCCACGACTTCAGCGAGTCCGCCGGGACGTTGGCCGGCCCCGGTTGGTTGGACGTTGCTGAAGCTTTTGTGTGGAGCGGAGGCGCGATGGCGGGTGGTGGCGGTACGGCTATCGAGGGGTCAGGACAGATCGCGCCGGGCTACGGCAATATGGTTACGCTCGACGAACGCACGCTTTTCAACGGCGGGACGCTGACGTGGGAAGACGGCACTATTGACATGGAGGGCAGCGGTAGAGTCGTCAACTACGGTGCCTTTGACGCCAACGCCGAGGATCCGTCCGTCTCACCGTTTGGGGTCATCGACGGCGACGGCTCCTCTCCGTCGATAGAAAACCTTGGCAGCTTCGAAAAGACTGCGGGCGAAGGAGTCACCCCTGTACGCGTGCCGTTCGACAACCAAGGGATCGTCAAATCGAACACGGGCCGGCTGGAATTCTCTGCGGGCGGCGACGCAGGCGTGGTCGCCGAGGGATCTTGGGGCACGGAAGCGAGTGGGTCGATCGCGCTTACCGACGGCAGCTTTCTGATCGACCCCGCGGTCGATCTGGAAGACGTTCTGGTAGAAGGCGCGACCGTCATCACCGACACCACACCCCCTACGGGTTCGCTGACGGTCCCTGCGCGCCTCGCCGGGTTGAGCGAGATCACCGGCGCCGCCGAAGACAGCGGGTCGGGTGTCGCAAGCTGGCAGCTTGAAATCTCTCCTGAAGGCGAAGAAAGTTGGCAGGAAGCATGTCCGGTCGAAGCATTGCCGCTGGGCAGTTCTTTGTATGGGTGCACGTTCGACACGACGTCCTATCCGGACGGTGCGTACCAGTTGCGGGCGCTGATCGTAGACCACGCCGGCAACATCTACACAACGGCGGTGGTGAGCACCGAAATCAACAACGCGCCCCTGAACGTTGCGCTGCCGACGGCTTCTGGTAACGCAGCAGAAGGGCAGGGATTGAGCGCAGGAGTGGGCTCCTGGGCCGGCATCGAACCGATCTCCTACGTCTACCAGTGGGAAAGCTGCAACGCCGAAGGAATGGAATGCTCCGCGATCGAAGGCGCGACTCACCATACCTACACGCCCGTGGCGGGAGTGGTTGGCAGCACCCTGCGGGTAACGGTCAGCGCGAGCAACACCGACGGGTCCTCGTCGGCGGGATCTTCACTGACCAGTGTGATTACAACGGGACTGACGAACACGACAGCACCAAGCATCTCTGGCCCCGCTGAAGACGGCCAGACGCTGACGGCAGAACCGGGCAGCTGGACCGGACCGGAACCGATCTCCTATGGTTACCAGTGGCAGAGTTGCAATTCGGCCGGTGGGGAATGCGAAAACATCGAAGGCGCGAGCGATTCGACCTACGTATTGAACGATCTGGATGTCGCCCATACGATCCGAGTGATTACTACAGCGAGCAACTCCTCAGCCTCAACCATCGCCAGCTCGGCGGTCACTGAACAGATAACGATCGCGGTGCCCAGCGAACTCGAAGCGCCCAGTGTCTTTGGCAATCCTAACCTTGGTGAAGTGCTATATGCCGACCAGGGCGCTTGGGGCGGCACCGAACCGTCGTTCAGCTACCAATGGCAGCGCTGTGACGAACACGGCGGAGCGTGCGCTGACATCGAAAGCGCCACCGAACCGGAATACACCGTCGTGAGCGGCGATGTCGACAGCACGATACGTGTGGTCGTCACGGCCGTCAACGAAGCCGGATCGAAAGCGGCCAACTCAGCGGCGACCCCGGTCGTGCGCGCGGCGTTCACGCTTACGAACAGCTCGCCGCCCTCGATCTCCGGCTCTCCCCAGAGCGAAGCGACGCTCACCGCGAGCAACGGCACATGGTCTGGCGGCGGGAGCATCACCTACAGCTATCAATGGCAGGCCTGTGACCAGTACGGGTCTGGTTGCGAAGACATCGAAGGTGCGACAGGATCGAGCTACACGACGAGCGAAGGCGACATCGGCAACGCGTTGCGGGTCGTGGTGAGCGCGACCGACGAAAACGGGACGCTCGTGGGGGTCTCGCGGTCGACCCAACCGGTCACCGCGGCCGCAACCCCGCTTGTGAGCGTGCCGCCGCTCGTCTCCGGCGCTGACAGGGAAGGTCAGGCGCTCACGGTAAGCACCGGAACGTGGTCTGGGATACAGCCCACTGGCTACTACTACCAGTGGGTGCGCTGCGACGAAGAAGGCGCCGCCTGCGCTGACATCGAAGGGGCGACTGCTGCCTCTCATACGGTGACCAAAGATGATGTCGGCTCGACGCTCAGGGTGCTGGTGACCGCGACCAGTCGTGATGGATCCGCGGTCGGCGTCTCGGCGCCTACCGCTATGGTCGATCCAGCCAACCTAGAGAACACGACGACCCCGGCGATCTCCGGGATCGACCACGTGGGCAGGACGCTGAAGGCGAGCCCTGGCATCTGGAACGGCACGAGGCCGATCAGCTACGCCTACCGTTGGCAGCGTTGCGATGCGTCCGGTGGACAGTGCTCGAACATTTCCGGAGCGACGCTCCCCTCTTACACCCTCCAGGAAGCGGACGCGGGGCATACCGTTCGCGTCGAGGTGACCGCAAGCGGAACGTGGGGAACCGTGACGGCGATCTCCGACCCGACATCCACGATCACCTCCGAATCCAACGAGGCGCAGCCGGAAGACGCCACGCTCCCCACGGTCACCGGCGAAGCAAACGTATCGGCGACACTCGAAGCTCATCGCGGCTCTTGGACAGGGAGTAGCCCGGTCAACTACTCATACCAGTGGGAGAGCTGCAGCGAAGGAGGCACGGAATGCGCCACGATCGAAGGCGCGACGACGGCCACGTACGTTCCCGGCGAAAGCAGAGCCGGCAAAACGCTGAGGGTGACCGTCACTGCGAGCAACGCCGCCGGGACCACGAGCGCGACATCCGGCCTGACTGAAGCGATAGGCGTTTCGGGCTCGCTCGAATCCACTGGCGCTCCCGCGATCATCGGCACGGCGACCGACAAACACCAGCTGTCCGCGAGCAACGGTAAATGGTCGGGATCGAGACCGATAACCTACGCCTATCAGTGGCAGCGCTGCGACGCCGAAGGCAACGGTTGCGCCGGCATCGAAAGCGCCACCCATCAGGCCTACACCGTCCAGACTCCCGAGATCGGCGGAACCTTGCGCGTTGAAATCACCGCCACCAACGCAGGCGGCAGCGTAAAAGCAACGTCGTCGCCGACCGCGCTCATAACGACAAGCCCGCCCACAGGTCAGACACCGGTCATCACAGGGAGCACCTTCCGCGGAGAAACGCTCACTGCCTCTGGCGCAACCGCGATCGGCACTGAACCGATCGAAACCACTTATCAGTGGCGTCTCTGCAACGAAAAAGGCGAAGCGTGCGGCGACATCGAAGGGGCGACGAGCGCGACTTATTCCCCCGGAGAAGAAGACGTTGGGTCCACGCTCGAGGTCGTCGCCACATACACGAACGGCTACGGCTTCGAAGCAAAGACCTCACAGCCGTCGGCCACAATTCTCGACGTCAAACCGAGCTACATCAGTGGCTTCGGGGTCGAACTGCCGAGCACGGCGCCGCTAATTCCCGGCGAAGTCCTCGCCGTCAATGCGGGCGCGTGGCAGGGAAGCGCGCCGATTACCTACTCCTACCACTGGCAACGATGTGGCAGCGAACTCTACACCTGCGAAAACATCTCCGGTGCCACCGAATCCCACTACACGCTCACCGAAAGCGACGAACACAAAACCATCCGTGTCGTGCTCAAAGCGACCAACGAAGCCGGTTCAACCAGCGTCACTTCCACGACGTATCACGTCGGACCGCTGGCCGGACCCGTGAACATTCCAGGCTCTGCACCGACAATCACTGGCCAGGCAATTGAAGGCAACACGCTGACTGCACATACCGGGTCGTGGTGGTACGAACCGACCGAATACAAATACGAGTGGGAGCTCTGCAGCAAAATTGACATCGAAGGAGGCCCCCCATATTTCTGCGGCCCACCCGTCGGCACCGGGACGACACTCGAACTGACTCCCGAAGACACCGAACACGCCGGTCTCGTGCTGGGTGTCACCGCCGTCGACGCACACGGCAGCACGACCGCATGGTCCACTCCCACGCAAAAGATCCAGAAACCCGGCGCAATCAACGTAGAAGTGCCGACCATCGCCGGCGAAGCGATCGTCGAAGCTACCCTCGAAGCCAATGCTGGCGCCTGGGAAGAAAATCTAACGCCATATCAATTCCAATGGCAGCTCTGCAACAGCGAAGGCAACGCCTGCCAGGACATCGCAGGTGCAACGTCAACCGCCAGCACCCACAGCACCTACGTCCCGCCCGCCACGGATGTCGGGCTTACGATACGCGTCGCTGTAATCGCCAAACGCAACGAAACCACAGTGACGACCACCGCCATGTCCGCTGCCACGCCGGTCATGGAAGCAGGCACAGCGCCGGTGAACGCCGGCGCACCCTACATCGAAGGATCGTCTGCAACCGGGGAAATCATGAACGTCAGTCTGGGCGTATGGGAAGGGACCCCGATCGTCCACTACAGAATCGAATGGCAGCGCTGCAACGTCGAAGGAACCAGCTGCATTCCGCTTCACGACAGCACGGAACAGTACGTGCCTCACACGGCCGACATCGGCCATACCCTTCGCGCCACCGTCACCGGCTGGAACGCCGCAGGAGAAGAATCGACACAGACCGAACCCAGCGAAGAAATCATCGCCGGCGAAGCCCCGGTCAATCTCGTGCCGCCCGGAATCGAATGGCCTGCCGAAATGGTTGCGCCCTCAAACGTGGAACTCAGGCCGGGATCATGGCAAGGCGGTCCCACACTGAGCGATCAGATCGAACGTTGCGACCCGACCAAAATAGACCCTGAAACAGAAGAACCCGAATGCACGGCGATCCCCCACGCGGTAGTGACGAACAACGCCCTGGCCTGGGACCCGCCCGACTACACGGCGGAAGCCAGTTCGGTCGGATATCAGCTGAGAGTCGCCGAGACAGCCACAAACGATCAAGGGTCGGTGACCGTCTACTCGACGATGGGCCCGGTTGTCGAACCCGGGAAAGTCGTGGACACGGAAGGCGAATACAAGGGCGTGCTCGCGGTTGGAGGGACGATCACGGCCGAAAGCACCGTCGCCTCTGAACCAGAATTGCCGATCGACACGACATACGAATTCCTGCGCGTCACCGGGGAAACGAGAACAACGCTTCAAACCGGCACGAGCCCAAGCTACACGCTGGTAAGCGGAGATGCAGGACACAAAATCGAAATCGTCATGACAGCTACAGTCCTGCGCGACGACGAAGTGGTCACGATCGCGACGCGCGAAGTCAATCTCCTGACGCCCGATGTCGCCGAAGCGCCGACAAACGAAACGCCGCCCACGATCACAGGTGGCACAGTGACCGGGGAACCCCAAACCGCGCACGTGGGCACCTGGAAAGGCGGGGGCGGCACGCTTCAATACTCCTACCAGTGGGAGCGCTGTGACAGCGAAGGTTCAAGCTGCGCCGACATCCCCGGTGCCACCAGCCAGACATACACTGGCAAACCGGGAGACGAAGACCATACCCTGCGCGTGCATATCACTGCCGCCAATGGCGGCTCGACAGGCAGTGCCACATCGGAACCGACCTCGGCTTTGAGCGAAGCGACCGTCCTCAAACTGATGTCGCCGCCGACTATCACGGGCGAACCGCGGTCGCTCCAGGCGCTCACAGCCAGTCCGGGATCGTGGCTTGGCAGCGAACCGATTCGCTACAGCTACCAATGGGAAAGCTGCGATCTCGAAGGCATCTCGTGCTTCCCGCTGCCTGGAGCTACGGGAACGACCTATCGGCTCGGTGCAAGCGATGTTGGCTCGACTCTAAGGGTTCAGGTGATCGCCGACAACGGGGCCGGCACGAGCGTCGCCGCCTCGTCAGTCACGAGTATCGTGTCGCCCGCGCTGGCGCCAGTAAACACCGGTGCTCCCAAGCTGACGCTGTTTGGACCGCCTGCCCCGGGAGAGATCATCGAAGTCCGAGGCGCCACCTGGGAAAACGTGGACACATCTGTCGACGCAGGTGAGCTAAGCTACCAATGGCAGCGCTGCGAAGTGGGCGGCTTGGGTTGCAAGGATGTTCCGAACGCCGACGGCTCGACCTACGACGTCACGACAGATGACAGCGGCTATCGTGTACGAGCGGTGGTCACCGCAGAAAATGAAACAGGGCGCGCTTCGAGCACCTCGGAACTCAGCGCCACAATAGGCGAAGCTCAAAGACGGGCTGGCGGGGGCGAAAGCAAAGAAGAAGGCGAAGGCGGCGAAGGTGAAAGTGAGGAAGAAAGCGGGGGAGAAGAAGGCGGTGAAGGCGAAGGCTTGGGCAACGAACAGCTTGTGTACACCAGCGGGCACTATCTCTATGCCGCAAACCCAGACGGAAGCGAACCAAAACAGCTCGCCGACTGTGTCACGCTCGACACGAGTGAAGAACCAGGGCGCTGTACCTTTGGACACCCCAGCATTTCACCGTCCGGCGAGATGATTGCGATCGAACTCAATATCGGTGCATTTCCAGGGTCCTGCACGGGCCGCGAAATCTGCGAAACGACCTCAAACGATCTAAACAAGATCGTCGTCATGAACTACGACGGTAGTGAAGCGCGCGTGCTACCGACAAGGGGCAGCGAACCGACGTGGGGTCCGAGGGAAGGTTCGCTGACGTTTGCAAAGATCGTCGAAAACAAATCAGATGTCGAATCATCGACGCTCTACACCACTAACATCGCTGAACCGGAAGAAGCCCCCGAACCAATCGAACTCGGCCCCGGGCTGATCCGCGAACCGGCATACTCGCCCGACGGTAGTCAACTTGCATATACCGTGCGCCTTCCCGAACGGGGGCAGAAACTTTATGTAGCCAACGGAGAAGGCGGCGAAGTTACGGAAATCTCCGTACAAGTCGACAATCCGTCACAGCCCGTATTCACGCAGGACGGCAAACACCTACTGTTCGTCGCAGAGCCACGTGTGCATCGCGGTGAAGGTATCTGGCTGCCAAGTGTGTATGAGGTCGGTGTCGATGGTTCGGGCTTTACGCGGGTGACCAAAGAAAGCACTGAAGAAGAATACATCGAACATCCTCAGCCAGTGCCAGGGAACAAAGTGATCGCTGTCCAAGGCGGGGCAACTATCCTCTTTAGCTTCCCGGGCGTATCGATTACTCGGCACCCGCCGCATCTGACTGACATCGCGATCGAAGGCGGGGCGTCGACAACGCTGCAGCCGGTTCCTGGGGAAAATGAAATTACAGGTATAACGGTTGCGGCTGCTGGGCCACGTGCTCACGCGGCGTTTCGCCAAGTGTGTCCAAAGAGCAAAGGGGTTTGTGGCACTTGGGAACATTTTAGTACCGAACTAGCATACCTATATGCGCAGCGTTATCACCTCAAGTCGAATCGTGAATTTTACGAATACGGTAATGACTGTGCAGACTACGTAAGCCAACTCCTGTTGGCGGGTGACATGAAGATGTTGCGGGCATATCAATTTGGCACCGACTCATGGTGGACGTATGCCAATCCGGATTTTTTGGGAGCACCACCGCTCCACAGTACGTCGTGGAGTGTTGCCGACACCTTGTATCGGCAGCTGCAAAACACTGGCGTTGCGCGTCCTCTGAAACGGGGAGAGACTCCTCATGCAGGGGACATCGTGTTCTTTGATTGGTTTCCTTCAAAGGGAAGAATTAATCACGTTGGTATGATTGTGGCAGGTAACAATCACAATCCGACAACAGAGATATATACATCACATACAGCAAACAGGCTTCTGTCTATGGCGGCGGAGTATAAAGAAATTGGTAAATACCTACATGAAGTCGATCCAAAAATCTCAGCATCAGAAGACGCGCGGGGGGCGCATTGGGAATGGTATATTCTTCGTCCGATACATCTTTCAGCATACGTGCCATGATGACGCGACGACCGAACCTAACACGATCTAAGCTGGGCAGCATTGCCGCTTTCTTGTGTGCTTGTATTGCAATGATGGGCTGCGGAAACGGAAGAAGTCACAATGACGACAAGATATCTGTGGATCCGTCGATCTACAAGAATGGTAGGGTAGTAAACCCTGAAAAGGTTCCGGATCGGCTGAGGCGCACGGGCCTTCGAGTCGTTTTTCGGTCGGCTCAGAAGCCTGCTGATTTTGACAGCGCTATCTATGGCACGGCCAGCAACTCTCGTGGAATCCACGTCAACTTCGGATTCTTCTTTATCCCGGGAGATAAAGCTGGAGAACATTTTCGTCCAGGGCTCATGCGACTTGTCCCAGGCGCCACAGATGAAGGCTCAACGAGTGGCGAGAGCTACATTGCGATCACAAGTGCAGGGCGTAATCGGAAACGAGGAAGTCGGGAGGCCAGCGAAGAACTCGAACTAGCGGGGGACTTGCACTGGGCAGTCGCGGGACTGGCTCGCAAGGCCCTAGAAGAAGAAGGTCCGTGAGGTCGTCATGACGTTCGGCTTGTCCATCACCTTTGTGATAGCCGGGTTTCTCGCGGGGATGTATCTCGTCTACCGCTTCGTGCCGCCCCTTGCCGCTACCCGAGAGGGCGTTATCGCATCGTGGGTTGTGCGCGCGTTTGTGGGAGCGGCGTTTGGCTGGACCGCCTTTCATCTCTACCTGGGGATCTATGCGTTTGTGAATTATGCGGACAATAACAATGGAGTATTCCCACTACCAAATGGGAGTCGGACGGAGATCCTGCTGGCAGTCATACAGCCGATCTTCTCCCTCGGCGGCCTGCTGATCGCCGCAGCGACTATAATCTACCTTCTCGCCCCAGTGGGCGAGGCCGACGCTGGCGGCTAAGGCGTTGCTTGGAGCGGTGCGCCACCGCAAGTATGTGCTGGTAGTCCTATCCGTGGTTCTCGTGATTGTGGCTGGCGTCCTTTACGCCGTCACTGGGGAGAATGCGCCCGACGAACGGCAGCAAATCGATAATGCCGCCAAGGCGCCGTTCGCCGACTTTGAACACCGACACGCCCGTCAGTTTTGCGATGATTTTATACCGGTGGTCGCGCGCAGCCTAGCGCGCAATCTGTCTCCTGCGTCAGACTGTCAGACCAGAGTCGCGCATGCGTTTGCGCTGATTGGCGATGAACCTGAATCTGGGGAGCGTAAGACACCGATTCTGCGTGTTGAGGTAACTGGCGTCGTCTGGCATAGCGGCGATGCGAAGGCCACTGTCAGCTATGGCCATGTGCGTAGCGGTCGGGTCTGGACGCTTGAAAAGATCGACAACGAATGGCGTATTTCGACACCTGCTGCGCTCGAGGCGGAAACAAATTGTCCTCGTGCGCTCCGCGGCAACAGTTGTGAAAATAGTGTCTCAACCGTATGGCTAGAAATTCAGGGACTTAAGCATACGAAATCCAAGGACGAGAAGTCATCCAGCGTAGGCAATGAGTCGAAATGAGTCCGACAACCGCAAGACGGCGCAAGGTCTACCGTCGCCGTAGGCGGGTTGCGCTATTCGCATTGACCGCGATCGTTGTGGCGGTCGCGGCGGTTATCGTTTCGAGTCTGGGTGGCGTGGATACGAGAGGCGCTCATGTAGTCCACTTCACGATCCACAGCGCGCTGACTCACCGCACGCTTACTGAGACGGCGGTGATCCCTGCAGGCAGTGCGACTGGTAGACGCCCGCTGCTTGTGTTCCTGCATGGGAAGGGTGAGGACGAGAACTCCAATGTCAACGATTCGATGTTCGCTGCACTCGCAAGCCTCGGAGCGCGGGCGCCGGACATCGTCTTTCCGGACGGCGATAAAGACTCCTATTGGCACGATCGCGGCGACGGTGCGTGGGGCAGCTATGTCGTGCATGAAGTGATTCCCCGCGCCATCAGGCTTCTCCACGCAGATCCGAGACGCGTAGCGATCGGCGGGCTGTCGATGGGTGGGTTTGGAGCATATGATCTGGCTCTCTTGCATCCGGATAACTTCTGTGCCGTCGGTGGCGATTCGGCGGCGTTGTGGCTCAACGGAGGCGAAAGCGCCGCCGGTGCATTCGATGACGGCGAAGACTTCACGCGCAACAACGTCATAGGCATGACCGAAGCCAGTGCCGACCCATATCCTGGAGCCCGGCTGTGGATAGATGTAGGGAGCGAAGACCCGTTCGGGTCGGCCGATACGACGCTGGTGCGAACACTCAGATCGAAAGGTCTAAGTGTGTCGTTTCACGTCTGGCCAGGGGGCCATGAACAGTCCTACTGGCAGAGTCATTGGGGCAGCTATCTATCCTTCTATGCAGATGCCCTTGCGCGATGCCACCGAACATAAACTTTGCGCAGATTCTAACGAGCCTCGGCTGGTGATTCCGGAAGTCATACCGATACTTCCCTGACGTAGAAGGGTTAGCAAGTCCGATGTCTGCATCTAGAAGGCATACCGCATGACGCTTCGATGGAGGGTCACGTTCACCGTCTCGATATTGGCGCTCGTGTCGATACTTGCCGCTGGCGTGGTCGGTCAGGTGAGGGCTGCGGCTCGATCGAGGACGTCGGCAACTGCCGCAACTTCGAGTGGAGAACTCGATGCGGCCATCGGGCTCTTCGAGCGATTCAATCCCGAACTACTTAGACCCAATCAGACGATAAAAGTGGGCTCGCGTTGGATTGCCCCGGCGTTTGCGCCCCTGCGCTTCAGCGGCGGAGGTGCGCTGAGCGAGCTCGTCACTCACCTGACCGACACGTTGGCGCCGGGGCAGATGAATGAATTGCAGTTGTACCTACCCACTCCGACGTCGGAAACGACCGCCCTATCGTTGCCCGCTCTTTCCGCGTCCTCGGGGCCCAATGCCTACAACAAGGAACGGCTGCTCAACTCCGTGGCCTTCGTCGAGGGAGGCGTCAGGCCGCAGATGGATATGCTCGTGCGACCCACGGTGCTTGGCTTCAGCGCGTATGTTCAATTTCGCTCGCGGAGCGCAGCTGAACAGGTGCCGCTGCAGAGCGGCGTGTCGTGTGCCCCACTGGGTTCCGAATTGATACGACGGCTGCAGCCGGGCGTGTTCGTCATAGAGCAGCTGATACAAGAACGCGAAGCGGAATGCGAACGGTATTCACGATCCCGCGTACCGGTGGAAAAGCCGATTGGGCCTGCGGACACCTACGCGCACTACCAACGGGAGTTACGGCTGATCCGATCGGCAGCCAGGCGTGCGAGGTTCGATCACACGACGATGTTGGCGGTGGTGAGCGCAACCTCGGCGCGCGACGCGGATGGGCATGCGGTCCCCACCGATATGGCCTGGCGATATGACGAAGAACCGGTGCTGAGAGTCCATCATAAGGCTCGTAGTTACCGGTATCCGATCGTCGCACGTATTGACTTCATAACCGCGGCTCTGCATGAGAAGAGAGACCAATGATGGGTGCGTTGAGTCGCGCCCCGAGGGTCAGTGCCGTCCTCCTGCTCATAGCGCTCGTGGGAGTTCTCGTCGACGCCCGGGTCGCATATGCGGTTGGAGGACAACTCGAAGCGGAGCCGGCGCCAATGACCTTCAGTCCGTCGTTCGGGGGACACGTGGGCCTCGTCGCCGCTATGGATGCTGCCGGAGAGACGAAGCTGGCGTGGACTGCGAACACGGGAGAAGGCCACAGCATCCAGACTGCTGTCATCGCCCCAGGCGGGATCGAAGCGGGGCCTGTGGCGACGGTGGATGGTGGCCGGCATCCGAGCTCTGCGCCGGCGCTGGCCCTCGCGCCCGCCGGTCGTACGACGATCGCGTGGTTTCAAGAGAGACATACCGAACAGACCTGGAGCGAGGAACTGCTCGCTCTCCAGGTCCGCGATCAGCTTCCCGACGGCCGCTGGGAAGCCATCCGAACGATCTGGCGCCCAGCCGTCCGCTCGACCTATAGGGGCTCGGATCTTACCGTGGCGAACGACGACGCGGGCGACGAAGCGGTTGCTTGGCTGACGCGGCGCGAAAACCGGTCGACCACCGGGTGGACGGTGATGGTCGCGAGCCGCGCGGGCGGCGGGGCATTTACAAGGCCGGCCGTGCTTGCGACGGACTCGTCCCAGATGCCACCGGCTCTAGCCGTAAACCCTGAGGGCGAAGTGACATTGCTGTGGTGCGGTCCGGAAAAGCAACAGCAGCTTCTGACGGCCACATGGCGCGCCGGAGCCTCGCCGCCCACCTCACCGACAGTCCTTGATGCGATCGACGGCGCAGGCCCGCCAACTTTGCACGAAGGTGTCGGCGATCTGGGTATCAAGGCCGGCGGTTCCGGCAGCGAGCTCGCCACTTGGCGGAAGGGCCCCCTTGGGTCCAACAGGCTCGAGGCGGTGGCACTGAGGGCGGCGTGGCGGAACCCCGGCGCTGCTTTCTTGCCGACACAGACCGTGACCTCGCCCGGCGTCGAAGCACGCGAACCTGCGGTGGCGCTGAATTCCGGCGGTAGAGCATTGATTGCCTGGAGTGAAATAGCCAGCGACGGGTCGGGTCCTGTGCTGAACTACGCCACCGCGCCTGTGAATGGCTCGTTCACCACCGAGTCGCCGATCGTCGCTTCGCGCGGCGAACACTCGGAGCTCCAGGACGCCTGGCTGCCCGACGGTAGCGCTCTGTTGTCGTGGCGCGGTGGGGGTGGTCTTCTTGCCGAGCACTGGACGCCCGGTGGCCGCTTAGCGGCGCCCTCTCTGGTCGTTCGTCTGGGAGAAGAATCCGCGCTCATGGTGGCCGGTGGAGCCGGCGCACCGGTCATAGCATGGATAGGCCACTCGCCGCTGGACTTCGCGGATGAAGGCGTTCGGTACGTGGTCGCAGATGGCCTGGTGGGAGATGAGCATGCGCCGACCGTGCCTGTGTTGGGGCTTACCGGCAGTAGAGATCCCGTGCGTCAGCGCGGCGTGGCCGTCGATATCCAATGCTCCGAAGGTTGCGTGGTGACCGCACGGGCTCACGCGTTCGCCTTGAGGACGGAAAACTCCGAAGAACCCGCCGGCGCCGCCTACCGTGACATCGGGGCTTTCCTCACGACCCATCGCATATTGCCGGCAGATAAGGCCGAGCTGTTCAGAATCCAGTCCACCCGCAAGCTTCTACGCGCATACTGCCGCTCCGTGCGGAGCGACGACAGCGATGCGATCGAAGTGCGTGTGGCCGTGCGCGGGCTGATCTCGAATGTCACAAACAACTTCGTGCTCGGAGAGAATCCGAGTGGCTACTCATGCTCCCATTGAGGACCACACGTATGTGTGCTTCTCGTTGCGTGCCTCCATTGCTGACATCCATTGTGGTCGCGCTCGTACTCGCGGGCACGGCGACCGCCGAACCGACGTTGGTGACTAACCGATACCCCCTGGCGGGTGAACGCTCCGAGCTTGCCCTCGATGGTCCTTCTGTCCTTGTCGGCGGCTACGAAAGTGAAACGACCAATGTCGTACGAGCGTTCGCGCCGGGACAGGCGCCGAAGACGATAGCCCGTGCCACGATCAAGCCCGAGAGCGGCGAATTCGGCGACGCCATGTACTTCGTCGCGTCCGGAGCTCGCATGGTGCTGTTCGACCACGGCAGCAGCTACACGTACAAGGGCTCGGGCGAAATCAGATATGAACGTCTGCTGACGGGACCCCTCGGGGGATCGCTCTCAGAACTGCCAAACGCATGCATGATGACTCCGACACTCGACCCGGGAGTCACGAGCGAAGCGGGCATACCCGCTCATTCCGCAATCGCCATCGACGGTGAAGTTATCGCCTACGACAGCTACGGCTGCGTGGTAGTGCAGGATTTTGCGACCGGCCTCAAGCAGGTGATCACGCTCGAGGCCACGCTGGACCCGGTTTTTCACGGCGCGCTGGAGCGCTTGACCAGCACAACGACGTTGAAGGTCGCGGGCCGACTGGTCGCCTACCGCAAGAACCCGCCGGGAGGCGAAGGCGCCGCCTCGGTGGTCGTCTACGACATCGACACGGGAAAGAACCTCTACCAGGCGCCTCTGCCCACGGGCGGGGCGACGTTCGGCCTACAGGCCGACGGTACGCTGGTGATCGCGGATCCATCGTCATGCACGGCCACTGTCAGCACGGTCACGGAACCCTACCCGCGTCCTCTCGGCGTTCCCGCCTGCAAAGTCCAGCGCGTGTTGGACGGTCGCGCGCTGCTCGTCGCGCCGGGTAAGGGCAAGGATCGGCAACTGGCGTGGACCTCGCTGCAGACACCCGCCCTCCACCCGATCGAGGATCTCGGCAACGGTGGCGCGCTCGAACGCGCCCCAGCCGACATGGATGAAACCAACGTCGCGTACACGCAGGCAAGTTGCTGGGCGGCAAAGATCTACCGGACGTCGCTGCTTGAACCAGGTGTCCCTTCGGCGGCCCCGAGGACCTGTCCGATTACCGCTCCCTCAGGCGTTGCCACGCTCACTTCCAAGACGCTTCGCGTGCGATTGCACTGTCCGCTCGGCTGTTATGGCGATCTGAATGCATATGTCGGCACTCCGAGGCAGGTACGCAGGAAAGAAGGCGGCCAGAGCATCATCGGTACAGGACTCCCCAACGTCTCCATTGCCCCGGGTGGCTCCACTACGCTTACGCTGCTACCGGGCGAAGCGGACGAAGAAGCTCCTACAACGAGAGTCCTCGTACGCAGATTGCGACATAAGCAACGGCTCGGCCTCAGGCTCGAATTCAACATCGACACACCTGTGACCGAAACGCTTGAATCCGAAGAAGAAGCAAACGAACTCGGGCTTGTCTATCGCGCATTCCCACACATCATCGTCCCCATCCGCCTGCAAGCGCCCGCGGCTCACCGACGACATCGCTGACTCCACCAAAAGCGCACCCGCAAAGCAGGCCGCTGCCGTGACCGGCGCCAACAGGGCTGTAGATCGGCTGGCCTACGTGTCACCCATCCAAAGCCCGCAAGTGAGGAAACGGGCTACCTGTCGCCTCCCACCAGGCATGACCGCCACCGGCCGCCTACTGCCCGACACGCCCGCTAACGTAGAACGCTCCGTCCATGCCCGACTTCAAGCTAGACAGCGCGTTCACCCCCACGGCCGACCAGCCCAAGGCGATCGAGTCCCTCGCCGAAGGGGTCAACGCGGGCGAGCGCTTCCAAACCCTCCTCGGCGCGACGGGCACGGGCAAGACGATGACGATGGCGGCGACGATCGAGGCGGTGCAGCGCCCGACGCTGGTGATCGCGCACAACAAGACGCTGGCGGCGCAGCTGTGTAACGAGTTCCGCACGTTCTTCCCGGAGAACGCGGTGGAGTACTTCGTGAGCTACTACGACTACTACCAGCCCGAGGCGTACGTGCCGAGCCGGGATTTGTACATCGAGAAGGACTCGGCGATCAACCAGGAGGTCGATCGGCTCAGGCACGCGGCGACGGCGGCGGTGTTCGCGCGCCGGGACGTGATCGTGGTGGCGTCGGTGTCGTGCATCTACGGATTGGGCTCGCCGGAGGTGTACGAGATGAACATGCAGATCCTCAAGCGCGGGGAGACGATCGACCGCGATCGGCTGCTGCGGAAATTGGTGTCGATCCAGTACACGCGCAACGACACGGTGCTGGCGCGGGGGACGTTTCGGGTGAAGGGGGAGACGCTGGAGATATGGCCGGCGTATTCGGAGACGGCGGCGTTCAGAGCGAGCATGTTCGGCGATGAGATCGAGCGGCTGCAGCAGTTCGACCCGCTGACGGGGGAGCTGATCGAGGACGACGTCGAGCACGTTGCGATCTGGCCGGCGACGCACTACAACGTCCGCGAGGGGACGGTCGAAGCGGCGGTGGAAGCGATCGGCAGGGAGCTGAACGAGCGTTGTGAGCAGCTGGAGGCGGAGGGGAAGCCGCTGGAGTCGCACAGGCTGCGCCAGCGCACGCAGTACGACATGGAGATGCTGCGCGAGATGGGGTTCTGCTCGGGGATCGAGAACTACTCGCGGATTCTCGACGGGCGCAAACCGGGCGAGCGGCCGTACTGTCTGATCGACTATTTCCCGAAGGACTTCATCTGTTTCATCGATGAGTCCCACCAGACGGTGCCGCAAATCGGGGGTATGCACGAGGGCGACCGCTCGCGCAAGCAGACGCTCGTGGACTATGGGTTCAGGTTGCCGAGCGCGCTGGACAACCGCCCGCAGACGTTCGAAGAGTTCCTGTCGATTACGCCGCAGCTGATGTTCGTCTCGGCGACGCCGGGCGAGTACGAGCGCACGCGCGCGGGGCGGGTGGTCGAGCAGATCGTGCGCCCGACGGGGATCGTGGATCCGATGGTGGAGGTGCGCGAGACGAAGAACCAGATCGACGATTTGATGAACGAGGTCCGCCGACGGGTGGAGCGCGACGAGCGCGTGCTGGTGACGACGTTGACGAAGAAAATGTCGGAGGACCTGTCGCAGTACCTACTGGAGATGGGCTTCAAGACGCGATATCTGCACTCGGAGATCGACACGCTGGAGCGCATCCAGATCATCCGCGACCTGCGGCTGGGGGAGTACGACGTGCTCGTGGGCGTGAATTTGCTGCGCGAGGGCCTGGACCTGCCGGAGGTCTCGCTGGTGGCGATCTTGGACGCCGACAAGGAGGGGTTCCTGCGCGGGGAGACGTCGCTGATCCAGACGATCGGCCGGGCGGCGCGGAACGTCGACGGGACCGTGCTGATGTACGCGGACCGCGAGACGAAGGCGATGAAAGCGGCGATCTCCGAGACAGACCGCCGCCGCGAGATCCAGCTGGCTTACAACGAGGAGCACGGGATCACGGCGGCGACGATCGTGAAGGGCATCTCCGACATCGCCGAGTTCCTGCAGGCCGACTCGAAGATCCCGCGCGGCAGCCGCCGCAAGGCCGCGGAGCGCCGCGCGCAGACGAAGGACATGGGCACGCACGAGCTTGAGCGGATGGTGGTCGAGCTGGAGGAGGAGATGAGCGTGGCCGCAGAGGACCTGCGCTTCGAGTACGCCGCCCAGCTGCGCGACGAGCTGCGCGAGCTGCGCCGCGACCTGCGCGAGATCCAGGCGAACGAAGGCGTGGCGGCAGAGGAGCCCGCGGGCGAGGTCGCGTGAGACGGCGGGCTTGGATGGGTGAGCCACAGCCCGCGTCTGCGTAGAGACGCCGGCTAAGCCGCTCACCGCAGCTGTCGGCATCGTTGGGAGCGCTTCGGCGGCTACCTGCGAGCGGTGTCGCCCGGACGGACGGGCCCGCCGGTTTGCCGGATGGGCAAGCGGTGAGCACCGGCCGGGGCGTCCGCTAGGCTTCGGACGGAGTGGAGCTGGACAGACAGAGCATCGAGAAGCGCGACTTTCCGATCGGCCGGCGCGGGTACGATCCGGCAGCGGTCGACGCGCATCTTCGGGCGCTGGCAAGCGAGGTCGAGGAGTTGCAGCGCACCCTCGCCGGGCGTGGAGCGGACTCGCTGGCGGCGAGCGCCGGAACGCAGGTGCAGGCGATCGTCGCCGCCGCCGAGGTGGCAGCGGCGGAGATCGAGAGCGACGCGCAGACAAATGCGGAAAGTACGCGCGCACATGCGGCCAAGGACGCCGAAAAAACGCGTGCGGACGCGATCGCGAAAGCCCAGGCGCATGTCGCGGAAGTTGGCCGTGCCACGGCCACACTGCTAGGGCGAGTCGAGGCGCTGAGCGGCGAGACGGGCGCGCTTGTGGACAATCTGCGCGGGGGTGCGACGAGACTGGCGGGCGACCTGGCGAGCGTCGAGACGAACATGGGGGAGCTATACGACGCGGCCTCGGGAAGATCTTCCGACACGGTGTCGGCGGTCGCCAAGGACGTGCCCGCAGCACCCGAGGCGCCCCCGCCCCCGCCGGACACGCCTCCGCCGCCAGTTGCCGCAGCCCCGCCCGCTCTTCCTTTGCCAACACCACCTATCCCGACCCCACCACCGGTGTCGCCGTCCCCGCCGGAGCGGCCGGCGACCGAGAACGGAGACCTGGACGGAGCGCGCCTGGTCGCCCTGAACATGGCGCTGAACGGCGACTCGCGCGAGGCGACCGACCGCTACCTGGCCGAGAACTACGAGGTGGCCGACCGGGCGAAGTTGTTGGACGAGGTGTTTGCGGCTATCGAGGGGTAGGGCCGCCGACTGGACAGTCTCGTTGCCGGTGGCTGGGCTGGTTCGTTCCGTCGTGGCGGGCGCCTTGTCAGTCAGAGCCAAGACTAGTGGGTCCAACATAGTGGTAACCTAGTGGGCATGGCTTACGTGGTTGCCCGTCGCAACGGAAGATTCGAGGTTCGCGAGTCCTCGCACACGCCGAATGGGCCACGGGCGCGCAGCCTCGCCGGGTTTGAAGTTCTGACCGACGAGGTGCTCGCCAAGGCTGCCCGGCGGGCAACGCGACCGTTCGATGCGAACGCGGTGATCGCCTCGGGCAAGCGGGCCGGGGCGCCGGTGACGGCCGTACCCGGCGCTGTGGGAGGGATTCGCGACTCGTCCAGGCAGTTCGTGGAGGCGTCTCGGCGGATGGCGCTGTCCCTGCAGCGACCGCCGTCGTCAAGGCCGACAGACCCGGGAGCGGCGCTCATCGATCTACTGGGCTTCGCCGACGCGGTCACTCGCAGCCAACCCGCCAGGCCGTTCGAGCCGCTGGCTTTTCCGGTGATGTCCCGGCTCGTCGCGAGCCGCCGCGCGGTTGTCGATCAGCACTGACGATGAGCATTGCCACTACGCTCGGCGGTCTTGCATCCAAGATCGCGGCGGTGCACGAGATGCTGGACTCGATGAGGGTCGCGCATCAGTTCGGCGGGGCCGTCGCGCTGGCCTGGTATCGCAGCCCCCGTGCCACGACCGACGTCGATCTCAACGTAACCGTCGCGCCTGACGACGCGGAGCCGATATTGGGCGCCATCACTCATCTGGGTGTGACCATCACCCCGGCTGACCGGGCGACGATCGAGCGTGACGGTCAGGTCAGGCTCGACTGGGATGAGTCATATCTCGATCTCTTCTTCGCCACTCTCGATCTCCACCGCGAGATGGCGAGGCGCGCGCGCGAGGTCGAGTTCGGCCCCATGCGGATACCGATTCTCTCTCCGGAGCACCTGATTGTGTGCAAGGCCGTGTTCGACCGTCCGAAGGACTGGGTAGACATCGAAGAGATGATCGCCTGGGGTACGGAGGTCGATAGCGCCGAGGTTATGCGCTGGGTCGATGAGATCCTCGGGCAAAGCTCCGAGCAGTACCCCCGCCTGTTCGCCCTTCTCCAGCCGGTCACTTGAGCGGCACCCTGCCGAACGTCTGTTCGCCCCAATACAATAGCGACGGATGCCAGCCAGCGATCAGATCGTCGTCTCCGGCGCTAGGGAGCACAACCTCAAGGACATCTCGCTGACGCTGCCGCGCGATGCGCTGGTGGTGATCACGGGCCTGTCCGGCTCGGGCAAGAGCTCGCTCGCGTTCGACACGATCTACGCGGAGGGCCAGCGCCGCTACGTCGAGTCCCTGTCGGCGTACGCACGGCAGTTCCTGGGGCAGATGGACAAGCCGGACGTAGACTCGATCGAGGGGCTGTCGCCGGCGATATCGATCGATCAGAAGACGACCTCGCGCAACCCGCGCTCGACGGTCGGGACGGTGACGGAGATCTACGACTATCTGCGGCTGTTGTGGTCGCGGGTGGGCAAGCCGCACTGTCCCATCTGCGGGCGCCCGATCGTGGGGCAGTCGGCCGAGCAGATCATCGACCAGGCGATGGAGCTGGGGGAGGGGACGCGGTTCATGGTGATGGCGCCGCTCGTGCGGGGGCGCAAGGGGGAGTACGGCAAGCTGCTGGAGGAGCTGCGAACGGATGGGTTTCAGCGCGTGAAGATCGACGATCGGGTGCGGATGCTCGAGGAATCGATCGTGCTCGATAAGCGCTACAAGCACGACATCTCGGTCGTTGTGGATCGCCTGGTGATGCGCCACGACCTACGCAAGCGCCTGGCGGACTCGATCGAGACGGCGGTGGGGCGCGCGGAAGGGCTCGTGGAGATTGAGATCGTGGGCGCCTCTGGCAAGGACGCTGCGCCAGAGGAGGAGCGCCCGCGCGCGACCGGCGCCAAGGGCGTGCGCTCGGCCTCGGCGCAGATCGTCCCGGGCGAGGTGCCGCAGGCGGGCACGGTGTTCACGTTCTCCGAGCGCTTCGCCTGCCCCGAGCACGGCCCGTCGCTCGTCGAGCTGGAGCCGAGGATCTTCTCGTTCAACTCGCCTCATGGGGCGTGCGAGCGTTGCACGGGGCTGGGCTCGCAGATGGAGATCGACCCGGAGATGCTCGTGCCCGACCCGTCGCTGTCAATGGGCGAGGGCGCGATCGTGCCGTGGGCGAACAGCGTGTCCAACTACTACGAGCAGGTCACCGAGGCGATCGCCGAACGCTACGACGTCGACCTCGACACGCCCTGGGAAGACCTCTCGCAGGAGGATCGCGACCTGTTCCTGTACGGGACCGACGGGGAGAAGCTGCAGATCTCCTACCGCAACCGCTACGGCCGTCGGCGCTCGTATGCGACGCGCTTTGAGGGGATCATCAAGAACCTGCAGCGCCGCTACAAGGAGACCGAGTCCGAGGGCACGCGGGAGAAAATCGAGCAGTACATGTCGTTGCGCACCTGCCCGGTGTGCGATGGCGCGCGCCTGCGGGCGGAGTCGCGCGCCGTGCTCGTGGGGGGGACGCGAATCGAGGACTTCACTGCGCTGTCGGCGCGTCGGGCGCTGGAGTGGCTGGAGGATGTCGAGCTCTCAGAGACCGATCGCCATGTCGCGCGGCTGATCCTGCGCGAGATCTCCGAGCGGCTGCAATTTCTCGAGAACGTCGGCATTGGTTATCTGTCGATGGATCGCGCGGCCGCGACACTGTCGGGCGGCGAGGCGCAGCGCATCCGCCTGGCGACACAGATCGGCTCCTCGCTCGTGGGCGTGCTGTACATCCTCGATGAGCCCTCGATCGGGTTGCACCAGCGCGACAATTCCAAGCTGATCGCGACGCTCGAACGGCTGCGCGACCTGGGGAACACGGTGATCGTGGTCGAGCACGACGAGCAGACGATGCGCTCGGCCGACCACTTGGTAGACCTGGGCCCTGGGGCGGGCGAGCACGGCGGGTGGATCGTCGCGCAGGGCACGGCCAAGCAGGTCCAACGCGTGAAAGGGTCGCTGACCGGTCAGTACCTGTCGGGTGAGCTGAGCGTGCCGGCGCCCGCGCGCCGGCGCACGCCGAGCGGCTATGTGGAGGTCGTCGGCGCCAGTCAGAACAACCTGCGCGACATCGACGTGCACGTTCCCCTCGGTGTGCTCACGTGTGTGACCGGAGTGTCAGGCTCGGGCAAGTCGACACTCGTCAACGAGGTGCTCTACAAGGCAGCCGCCAACCGCCTAAACCGCGCCCGCCAGCGCCCGGGCGCGCATCGCGCGATCCACGGCCTGGACCAGCTCGACAAGATCATCGCCGTCGACCAGTCCCCGATCGGGCGCACGCCACGGTCGAACCCGGCGACGTACACGGGTCTGTTCGACGTGATCCGCGACATGTTCTCCAAGACCCAGGAGGCGCGGGCGCGGGGATATAAGCCGGGACGGTTCAGCTTCAACGTCAAGGGCGGACGCTGCGAGGTCTGCCGCGGCGACGGGCAGATCAAGATCGAGATGCACTTCCTGCCCGACGTGTACGTGCCGTGCGAGCAGTGCCACGGCAAGCGCTACAACCGCGAGACGCTCGAAGTCAAGTTCAAGGGCCGCTCGATCGCCGACGTGCTCGACATGCCCGTCGAGGAGGCGCTGGGGTTCTTCGAGCACATCCCGAAGGTGCGCCGCCGCCTGGAGACGCTGCACGCGGTCGGCCTCGGCTATGTGCGGCTCGGTCAACCTGCGACGACGCTGTCAGGCGGCGAGGCCCAGCGCGTGAAGCTCGCGACCGAGCTCTCGAAGGTCGCGACCGGACGCACCCTCTACATCCTCGACGAGCCCACGACCGGCCTGCACTTCGCCGACGTGCAGCGGTTGCTGGAGGTGCTCGCGCGGCTCGTGCAGGCCGGCAACAGCGTGGTCGTGATCGAGCACAACCTCGACGTGATCAAGTGTGCCGACCGGCTGATCGACATGGGACCGGAGGGCGGCGAGGAGGGCGGTCTGGCGATCGCTGTCGGAACGCCCGAGGAGGTCGCGGCCGAGCCTGCTTCGCACACCGGACAGTTCCTCGCCGAGCTGCTCACCCCCGCGACCAAGCGGGCAAAGGGCGCCAAGCCTGGCAAGAGCGTTTCGCCGCGCAAACGCCGCGCGAAGGTCGCCGCTTGAACGACTGGCAGTCTGGGCGCGCTTCTGCGCGCCGCTATAGGATCGCCCGATGCGCATCCGGGCACGCCATTCGACCAACCAAGGAGTTGACATGCATCGACTACTCAGAAACCGTGGGACGGTATGGACGGGTGTGCTGCTGGCATCCGTGCTCCTCCTCACGTCTGCCGCCGCCGTGTCTTTCGCCAGCGGCAAGGGCCGCTCTGCGGTGGCGCCGGCTGTGACCAACGGTGGCGCGAAGCAGTGGATCGCGTTCGATCCCGACGGGCGAACCATCGGCCCGGTGCAGTTCCTGTCGAAGACCATCTCGATCGTGAGCACATCGACGGCGAGCGGCAAATTCAGCGTCTACTACGAGCCCCAGCACCTTCTCATCTGCGCGGGCACGATCGGTGGAGGGGGCAACACGTTGTGCGGCGTGCAGCCGACCACGCACCTCTCCGGAGGGTACTTCCAGATGATCTCCGCGACGCCCGTCCTGATGGGCGGACGCAGCGAAGTCCCGACGCTCTCCTATTACCAGGAAAAAGACGGCACCTACGTCGCCGACACCTCCAGAGGAACGATCCAGAACATCCCCCTGATCTGGCAGCAGGGTTGCCCGCCCAGGCGCGGCTCGGGATGTCCCGTGACGGTGCTGCCGACCAGCAACGGCGTGAAAAAAGTGAGCGCCAAGCACTAGCCGGCTCGGCGGCTGCCCCTCAGCCTCTCAGACACCGAAGGCGCTGAACGGTGAGTGAGCGATCGCGCCGGACTCGGCTGTGGCTCGCCAAGTGGCGCTGGTATGAGCGCAACTCGCTGCCTTGGAACCGCGCGCGCATCCACGCGCGGTTCATGCGCAGCGAAGCGTTCGTGCGCTGGCCCGTGCACGGAAACGTGCTCGAGGCGATGCGCGAGGGGCGCCTGCGGGTGGGAGCGGGAGCGCTGCTTGAGCCCAACGTGTGGATCACCGCACCCGACCGCGCGCGCGTGGTCATTGGCGCTGGAACGTTCCTGAACATGGGAGTGATGATCGCCGCCCAGGAGTCGGTCGAGATTGGCGATCATTGTATGCTCGCCAACGGCTGCTTCGTGACCGACTCCAGCCACCGCTACGACGACCCTGAGACACCGGTGCCGTGGCAGGGCTTTGAGACGAAGGGCCCCACACGGATCGGCGACAACTGCTGGCTTGGCGCGAACGTCGTCGTCACGAGCGGCGTGACGATCGGCGAGCGCTGCGTGATCGGCGCGAACAGCGTCGTCACACGCGACATCGAGCCGTTCTCGATCGTGGCCGGCGCCCCCGCGCGGGTGCTCAGGAAGATCGCACAGGCCTAGTCGCTCTAGCAAAGCGACACGTGGGTCGTCTACGGTCGTGCCTCCAACACAATGTTGAACGGGGTCTCGGCGGCCCGGCGCACGCGGCTGAAGCCGCCCTCGCCCAGCACTTCGGTGAGGCGCTGCTGGCCTGCCTGGGCGCCGAGCGCCAAACCTACCTCCTGGCTCAGCGAAGCCGGCGTGCAGAGCATCGTCGAGCCACCGTAGAAGATGCGCCCGATCGGGTTGAGGTTCTCCTCGATCGCGTCGCCCGCGAATGGCTCGACGACCATCCATGTGCCATCCTCGGCGAGCATCTCGCGCACGTGGCGCGCGGCGCCGGTGGGGTCGCCCATGTCATGCAGCGCGTCGAACACGCACACCAGATCGAACGGCCCACCGCCGAAGTCCTTGGCCGAGGAGACCTCGAACGTCACGCGGTCGGCGACCCCGGCGCGCTTGGCGGCAGCGCGAGCTGCCTCGATCGAGCCGTCGTGATAGTCGGAGCCGACGAATGTGCTGGCCGGAAAGGCCTTGGCCATGAGGATCGTCGAGGCGCCGTGTCCGCACCCGATGTCGGCCACCCGGGCGCCTGCGGAGAGCTTCTCCACCACGCCGTCCAGCGCCGGCAGCCACGACTCGACGAGGTTGGCGAGATAGCCGGGTCGGAAGAAACGTTCAGTGCCCTGGAACAGGTCGTGGTCGTGCTCATGCCAGCCGAAGCCCTCGCC
Organism: uncultured Solirubrobacterales bacterium; assembly: GCA_963708315.1. GTDB lineage: Bacteria > Actinomycetota > Thermoleophilia > Solirubrobacterales > Solirubrobacteraceae > Palsa-744. Next base: position 1,591,833 of record OY970204.1, read on the forward strand.
CGAACGGAAGCGCTCGGTGATGTGGGGCTCGTCCTTGATGACCGCCGCCAGCAGCTGAAAGGCACCCGGGATGAACGCGGGGCTGTCTTCGTCGGTCAGTGCCATCGCCTGCTCGGGCGGCAGTCTGAACGTGCCGTCTGCGGCCTCGTACTCGACGTAGCCGCTGGCTGCCTGCTGACACAGCCACTCGCGGACATAGCGCTCGCGGCAGTCGGTGCGCTCCGCGAGCTGTGCTGGAGTGACGGGCTCGCTGTCCGCCATCGCCTTGTATAGGCCGAGCTTGTCTCCGATAGTCACCAGCGGCGCGGTCATTGCCGCCCCCATGTCCTGCACGAACTGACCCATGAACTGTTCGAGCTTGGCTTCATCTATCCCAGTGGCGCTCATTGCTGTGCCTCCCATTGCGTGTGATCGGTAAAGGTGTTCCGCACGATCGTGCAGGAGCGTCACCGCGGCGCCCAAGCACCTATATGCGCAACACAGTCAAGCCTACCCCCTCGTATATGGGGGTGCATAAAGTTCGTGGCACCGATGGTGCTCTGGAGGTGAAGGGTGACCCGATCGTGCGCGGGCCGGTATGCCGGCTCGGGGCGAGTGGCCGGCAGCTCTGCTCTGCTCAGCGCAGTCGCGTCTGTAGGTCGGCCAACTCGTCCGGGTCGATCTTGTAGGTGTGCTCGGGACCGGGATAGCGTCGCGAGCGCACGTCCTCGGCGTAGGCGGCTACGCCGGCGTTCATCTCCTCCTGGAGGTTGGCGTAACGCTTGACGAAGCGCGCGCCGAGACCGTCGCGGATACCGAGTAGATCGTGGAACACGAGCACCTGTCCGTCGGTCGCGGGACCGGCGCCGATGCCGATGACCGGTATCTCGATCGTTGGCATCAGCTCCTCGGTGACGGCCGCGGGGATCGCCTCGAACACGAGTGCGAAACAGCCCGCCTCCTGCAGGGCGTGCGCCTCGGCGCCAATCCGCGCGGCGGCGGCGGCGGTACGGCCCTGAGCCTTCCAGCCCCCGAGCGCGGTCGCGGTCTGGGGCGTGAGGCCGACATGGCCCATCACGGGGATACCGGCGGCGACGATCGCGCGCGCGCGCGCGGCCGAGGAGGGGCCGCCGCCCTCGAGCTTGACGGCCTCGCAGCCGGCCTCCTTGACCATCCGCAGCGCATTGGTAATCGCCTGCTCGTCGGAGACCTCGTAAGAGCCGAACGGCATGTCGCCGATCAGTAGCGGCGTGCGCAGGCCACGGCGCACCGCGCGCGCGAGCACGAGCATGTCGCCGAGCTCCACCGGCGTCGTCGAGTTGTAGCCGAGCACCGTCGTCGCGGCCGAGTCGCCCACGAGCACCAGGTCGACGCCCGCGGTCTCGGCGGAGCGAGCGCTCGGATAGTCATACGCGGTGACCATCACGATCGGTTCGCGCAGCCGCTTCTTTTCGGCGAGCAGCGGCAGGGTCATGGGCAGGCGCCCGGGGTCGGCGGGGGCTTGGACGGCGTGACTGGACATGGCTGGGTGAGTCCTCTCTGACGCGGTTGACGTTCGCGGGCCTCAGGCCAGCAGGGTCGCCACCTGGTCGTCGATGGTGATGATGCGGTTGGTCTGCGCCTGCACGTGAACTACGCGCGGCTCGTAGCGCTCCAGCTCGGCCTGGTCGTACTGGCCGTAGGAGATCACGATGATCGTGTCGCCCCGATGCACGAGGCGGGCGGCGGCGCCGTTGACCTTGACCTCGCCCGAGCCGCGCACGCCTGGAATCGTGTAGGTCTCAAAGCGAGCGCCGTTGTCGACGTCGACGACATGGACCTGCTCGTGCTCGAGGATGTCGGCGGCCTCCAGCAGGTCCGGGTCGATCGTGATCGACCCGACGTAGTGCAGGTCACAATCGGTGACCGTCGCCCGATGGATCTTGGACTTCAGCATCACGCGCTGCATGTACTCGCTCCCGTAGATAGGTGGCTTGTCGTTGAATCGCCCGCCGCGGGCGTGCTCATCGCATGTAGGGAGGCGGGCGTCAGCATCACGTTGTCGATCAGGCGGACCGCGCCGACTCGTGCGGCCAGCACGAGCAACGCCGGCGCCTGCAACGAGTCGAGTGCCTGAAAAGTGTCGGGGTCGACGAGCTCCACATACTCGGGCTCGACGTCGAACGGCGCCATCGCTTCACAGGCCGCCTCGAGCAGCGCCGCGGCCGAACGCTCGTTCGTTCCTGCCAGCTCGCCTGCGGCGCGCAGTGCGGCCGGCAGCGCTAGCGCGCGCTCGCGCTCGTCCGGGCTCAGCCGCGCGTTACGGCTGGACATCGCCAGGCCGTCGGCCTCGCGTACGGTCGGGCAGACCTCCACACGTACAGGCAGGTTCAGGTCGCTCACCAGCCGGCGGATGACGACGACCTGTTGGGCGTCCTTCTGCCCAAAGTAGGCGGCGTCGGGTCCGACCATGCACAGCAGCTTGGTGACGACCGTGCTCACGCCGCGGAAGTGCGCTGCGCCGCGGACCTCCCCCTCCAACCGGTCGGTCATGCCCAGCACCTCCACCGAAGTGGCGAAGCCGGCCGGATAGACCTCCTCGACCGACGGCGCGAACAGCACATCGGCGCCGGCCTGTGCGGCGAGTGCGGAGTCGCGCGCCTCCCGGCGGGGATAATGCTCCAGGTCCGCGCGCTCGTCGAACTGGGAGGGGTTGACGAACAGCGACACGATCACCACGTCGCAGTGTGTGTGCGCTCGTGCGATCAACGACAGATGGCCCTCGTGCAGCGCGCCCATCGTCGGCACCAGGCCGATCGTGCACCCGGCACGGCGATCGGGCGCCAGCGCAGCGCGCAGCTCGGTGACGGTGCGCACGGTCCTCATGCGCGAGGCGAAGGTCGTCGGTTGACGTCGTGGCTCATCGGATTCGGTCCAGTTCCCTGCGGATACCGGCGCGACTAAAGATGTACTGAGACTCCTACACGAGGTTCGTTTCGAGCTAACTCGATCACGACCTCACCGACGATGATACAACCGCCGCGGACATATATGTGGCCGATTCGCGCGCTGTGCGCAGAATCACAGAAGACTCCCCTTCGTGGGCGAGATGAGTGTGATTGCGATGAGCGGATACCGTTCGGGCGATGAGCGATGCGCGTTCCCATCACCGTCGGATGCGTCTGGACACGCTGCTGGCCGAGCGCGGCCTGTTCCCGTCGCGCAGCCGGGCGGCCGTCGCGGTGATGGCGGGCGAGGTGCGCGTCGGCGCGGGCGAGCGCCGCGCGGCCAAGCCGAGCGAGCTGGTCGACCCGGCCGAGCCTCTCAGCGTGAGCCCCGGGCGCGCGTATGTCTCGCGCGGTGGCGTCAAGCTCGCGAATGCGCTCGACGCGTGTGACCTGGACGTGACGGGTCGCCGCGCGCTGGACGTGGGCAGCTCCACGGGCGGGTTCACCGACTGCCTGCTGCAGCGCGGCGCCGCGAGCGTCGTGGCGGTGGACGTGGGCTACGGGCTGCTCGATTACTCCCTGCGCAGCGACCCGCGGGTGCGCGTGCTGGAGCGTACGAACGCGCGTGCGCTGACCCCTGAGATGCTGTCCGATGCGTCGGCCGGCGCTGATGGGGCGTCGCCCGATTTGGCCACGATCGACGTCTCGTTCATCTCGCTGACGATCGTGCTGCCTGCCGTGCTCGAGTGCCTTGCCGATTCCTACGAGGTGCTGGCGATGGTCAAGCCCCAGTTCGAGGTCGGCCGCGTGCGCGTTGGCAAAGGCGGGGTGGTGCGCGACGCAGGCGATCGCCGCGACGCGCTGCTCAGCGTCGGGCGGGCCGCGCTCGGACTGGGGACGAGCGTACTCGGCTACCACTCCTCGGGACTGCCCGGGCCGAAGGGCAACCGCGAGACATTCATCCGCCTCGCCGAGCCTGATCGTCCCGGCGCCGCCGCGGACGTCGAGGAGTTGACCGAGCTGGCCCGCAGGGTGGAGCCATGACCGAGCGGTCGATGACGGTGCTCACCCACCGGCGTCCATCCGACACGATCGGAGCGTTGCGCGAGCTGAGCGACGCGGCCGCCCGGGCCGGGGTGATGTTGCGACTGGACGAGGAGGAGACACGCAAGCACCACGAGCTTGCTCCGGGCCCTGGGCTGGAGTTGAATGCGCCCCTGCAAGACGACGTCGAGCTGTGCGTGGTGCTCGGCGGCGACGGCACGATCCTCAAGGCGCTGCGTCTGTATGCCGGCACGAGTGTGCCTGTGTTTGCGGTCAACTTCGGCGAGATCGGGTTTCTGGCGACGGTTGAGCCCGACGAACTGGCCGCGGGCATCGACCGGGCGCTGAGCGGCGAGTTCGAGCTGCTGCAGCTGCCCGCGATCGTGCTCGACGGACCCACCGGGGTCCCCGTCGAACAGGAGCCGGGCGCCCGGCTCGGGATCAACGACGTCGCGATCCACCGCAAGGTGGGCGAGCGGGTCGCTGAGATCGCCTATGCGCTTGAGGGTGAGATCGTCGGCAGCGTGCGCTGCGACGGACTTGTGATCTCAACGCCCGCAGGCTCAACCGGCTACAACCTCGCCAACGGTGGCCCTGTGATGGCGTGGGGTGTGGAGGGGTTCGCCGTGTCGTTCATCGCGCCCCACTCGCTGACCGCTCGCGCGCTGGTGGTGGCCCCTGAAGATCGTCTGACGATCCACAACCGCTCGCGTGAGCCGCTGGACATCGCCGTGGACGGCCGTCCCGCGGGCGAGATCCCGCCGGGAGGAGCGATCGATGCGCGGTTTCTGGATGCGGTCGGCACGATCGCCCAGCTGCCCGACTCATCGTTCTATCGCCGTCTGCGCGAGAAGTTCGGCCGGCTGGCGAGCTGAGCCGCGCTCGGGCAAAGGCGCTCCCGCTACGCCGACGGCTGCGGTGAGCGGCGCCGGCGGCAATCCGATGCAAGGACCGGCTGTGGCTCACCCGGCAAAGAAGGCGTTATGCCGCCTTCGGCGCCGTATGTGTCGTCTCGTCGCTCTGCAGTGAGACGATGAACCCGTCGAGCTGGTCCTTGGAGAACCGTCGCTGACCGCCTGGCGTGCGATAGCAGGCGATATGGCCGGCGTCCGTCCAGCGGCGGATCGTCGCCAGCGAGACGCCCAGGTACTTTGCCGCCTGTGAGCTGGTGAACACGAGCTGGCGCTCGTCACCGGTGCCGGGAAACGGTGTGGGGATGGTGATTGCGGTCATCTCAGCTGTCCTCTTCCGGTCGTATGGCGGGCCGTCGGCCCTGGCTCGGCGGGCTGTTCCGCGGGTACGCGGGGATCCGCCTGGCCTATGTATCGCCGGAATGGACCGACTAGTTGAGCGAGGCGCACGTTTGTGGACGTTTGGTCAGGCGAACCTGCGTCGAGCCTGCAGCCGGACTGTCCTTCGCGTGCAAACAATCGTGCACAACTCTACTTAAGCTGGACATTTCGTCCAATCTCGTTAGTATGCTGTGCAAACCTACTCAAGGGTAGCGGTTGTCCTGTGGATGGAGACAGACAGGGCCGCCTCGCAAAAGGCCCCGTGGGCCCTGGCGAAGGAGACCTATCGTGCGTTGGCATAAGTAAAGCTGTGGAGAGGTCGCCAATGCGACCAGACTTGAAGGCGTCGCACCTATCTCCATCGTTGGGATCGGTTTGCGGCGCCTTCGTCGTTTAACGCGCCAGTCGAATGCGAGCGATGGCGCGCCCAGCTCTCGACCGATCCGCCGGCGCACTTAACCTCTCCGCCCGGCGGCGCTTCGCTCTGTGACGGCGCTAGCTGAGCGCGGGCTGAGCGATCTTGCGGGCACGCCGCTCGAACGCGAGCTCGGCCTCGAAGTCGGCGTCGTCGCCGTGCACGAACGTGACGGGCCCCTCGCGCTCGAGCATCGCGATGAAGCTCTCGACGAGCTCGCCGTCGAGCTGGCGTCCGGCCACGCGCCGCAGCTCGGTCATCGCGTCCTGCGGAGTCATCGGCGAGCGATACGTTTCGCGCGCCGTCAGCGTGTCATACGTCGAGCACACCGCGATGATGCGCGAGGGCAGCGGGATCTCGTTGCCGATCAGTCCGGCTGGGTAGCCGCTGCCGTCGACGTGCTCGTGGTGGTAGAGGATCGCGTCCGCGACCGGCCCGTAGCCGTCGAGGCGCCCGACGAGCGTCGCCCCGTCTGAGGGATGACGGCGGATTACCGCCCAGTCCTCATCGGAGAGCACCTCCGCTTTGAGGATCCTGTCGGGCAGCGCGAACTTGCCGATGTCATGCAGCAGCCCGGCCGTGTGCACGAGATCCTGATCGGCCTCCGAGCAGTCGATCTCGCTCGCCAGCGCGCGAGCATAGCGCGCAACCGCCGCGGCATGGCGGGCGGTGATGCGGTCGCGCAGCGCGAGCGTCTCCACGAGCGTGGTCAGCACGCCGAGCTGCAGCGAGGCTAGGTGCACCGAGCGCGCTTCCAACTGGTCGGCGCGGTCCTCCGAGCGCAGCAGCGCGACCATCAGATACTGGAAGATGACGATCACGAGCACCGAGCCGAACAGCACAGGCAGGCCCAGATTCATGTAGGCGACGGCGAGCACCGCGGTCAGCGCGCCCGCGGCGATCTGCCCGGGCAGCATCGGCACGAACAGTTCCCGCACCTGCCCAATCAGACGCCGGTTCTCGACGAAGTGGTTGTCCAGCGCGATCACGCTGAAGTTGAGCGCGTTCGTGATCATGAACACCGCGAACACGACCAGCCCGAACGTGACTCCGTGCGCGATCTGGTTAGAGGGGTCGTGCACGTTGCCGATCGACGCCTGCACGAGCAAGCCGCCAATCAGCGGAAATATCGCAAACGCTGCCAGGTTAGTCAGCCAGGCCGACAGCGGCAGCTGTCGGCCGACCGAGATGAATATGGCCGCGGCCAGAGCGATCGCCACGGCTGGCGCCGGTCCGAGCAGGCTGATTGCCAGCACCTGCGCGACAAACCCCGCCGACAGGTGCTGACCGCGGATGGTGAACACGAGTCGCTGGCCGCCGAGCGACAGCGCGAGTAGCAGCCCGACTAGCAGCAGCGGCTGCCATTCTTGCGCATCGGACAGCCACGCGGCCGCACCGAGCGCAGCGGCGAGCGCGAGCGCCTCGGCCGCGCAGAAGATACGGATGGTCAACTTTGAGTCAGTCATGTCTATATCGCGGTCTTGTCGTACTTAACGGCCGATTCGGCGTGGTCCTTAAGGTGAGATCTGCGCGCTGGACGGGTGCGAATCGCCCGAATGAGGCGAATCGAGCGGTGCCCACTCCGGCTCGGAGTCGGTCGCGACCGGTGCCGGGGCCGCGCCGGTCAGATTGCCTAGGGGCAAGCGCACGAATGCGATCGTGCTCAAGCTCGCGCCGATCCCCGCGACGAGGAACGCGTCCCGGGGCGAGCTGAGCGCGGCGATCGCCCCGCCGAGCGACAGGCCGATGCCGGGGCAGATCGCTCCGAGCGATTCGACCGCGCCCATCATCCGCCCGTGCAGGTTCTGCGGCGTGAGCCGCTGCACGGCGCTGATCAATGCCGCCCACTGCACGCCGTTGCCGACCCCGCCGATCAGTCCGGCTACGCAGGCGAAGGCCAGCGACGGCGCGATCGCCCAGCCCAGGTACGCCAGACCCACGGCCAGCGTCGAGGCACTCAACAGCAACCCCAGCGAGCGGCGAATCGAACGCGCGAACACGATGCTGCCGACCGCGACACCGAGGCCCCACACGCCCAGCAGCAGCCCGTAGCCGCCATCCCCGGCGTGCAGCGTGGACTTCGCGTAGGCGACCTCGATCGGTGGGGAGAACTCGAAGAACACGAGCGCTACGGCCTCCGCCAGCAGCAGGCCGCGCAACCCGGGCGCCTCGTTGATGTGTCGCCACGCGGCTTTGACTCGCGCCCGTACCGATGAGGTGTCGGCGTCGTCGGAGTGCGGTCGCAGATCGAGCAGCATCGCGCCGCAGATCACGAACGAAGCGGCGTCGATCAGCAGGGTGACGGGAGCGCCGAACGCCGGCACGGCCAGACCGGCGAGTGCCGGCCCCAGTGTGAACGTGACCGCGAACCCGATGTTGATCGCCGCGTTCGCCCTGCGCTCGGCCTCCAGCGCGCTCGCCTCGCGCGGGTCGACCACGTTGCGGTTCACGCCGTCTCCACCGGCAAACTCCGACCCATCGAGTCCGCTTTCGCCCACCGCCAGCGCGATCCCGGCCTGTCCGGCGTAGGTGTGGGCCAGCAGGTTCTCCGACTCCGGCACGGTCTGTGCATACCGCTCGTAGGACCACGCACGTGCGGCACGCGCCGCGGCAGCGCGCAATAGCGCGCTGGCCGCCAGTGCTGCGGTCCCGTCGAGCGCGACCAGCAGCAGGATGCCGGGCAACCAGAAATGCCACACCAATCCCGCCAGCACGGCCGTGGCGGCCGCCTCGAACAGGTACAGGGCGCTCAGCTCTCCGCGCCGTGAGGAAGCCTCGACACGAGCCACCAGCGCGGGCACCACGAACGCGGGCAGCACCTGCCCGGCGACGAGCAGCGCCGCGACCGCGATTGCGCTGTGGGTGTGTTCGTAGACCGCCACCGACAGCGCGATGAACCCGAACCAGGTGCCCAGTCGGTTGACGGTGTAGGCCACGACGATCCGTCGCAGCTTCGGATCGCGCAGAGGAGAGGGGGCGGTCTGTGAGATCGCTGTCGATGACACTGCCGGGCCACGCTACAGGCAGCTTGAGATGGCAACGAGCCGTGCAACGCCGATCCCGCTGAGCCGAGCCATCAGAGCTGAGAGCAAGCGCTCTCGGGGGGCTCGAGCTAAAGCACGAGGTGGGGTCCAGGGACATAGTCCTGGTCCGCAGAACGCGGCCGGCGCGGACTCTGCGCCGGGATGGGGCCCAGGGCGAACGCCGGCTGTGCAGGAGGGCGGTCAGCCGCGGCCTCCGGCAGCGGCAGGCATGGGAGCATCGACGCAAATCACCGGCAGCTCGGGGTGCCGGCGGCCGAGCAGGCGAGTCAACGACTCGACGTCCGCGTCGTGGAGATCGCCGGCGAGGATTACCATGCGGCTATACGCGGCACGTTCCAGCACGCTCGCGACGTCATCGGCCTCGACCCACCTGGTGCGATGCGGCAACGTAGCGCCGAACTCTGCGCGCAGGATCGCGCGACCGCGCTCGTCGGCTCCGGCGAGCAGCACCGGCGCGACGTGCGGCGTCGACTTGCGGCCGCGGTCAGGGACGATTCGCAGCGTCGGCCTGTTCGGCTCGGTCGTGTCGTGGCCGTCCGTCGGCTGCTCACACCGTTCGCCTGAGTCCAGCACCCGCAGTAGCGGTCGTCGCGAGCCCTCGCGGGAACGCGGTGAGACGATCGGGCTCATCGCAGGAGCGTCTCCGGGATCGAGACGCGAGCGTCGGTGAATGCAGGGGCAAAGCGCCCGGCATGCGTATGGCTCGCATCGGCGTCTTCGCGGGCGCCGGCGCGGCGAAGTGCGGACAGCCCGACGAAGCCGGCGGCCGTCAGGGTCAACCAGGTGGTGAGGATGCCAATGGCGATCATCGTGGGACTCCTTTGCGGTCGTGCTGCGACAGGCGATTTGAGTGGCTGTGCGTCATGACCGACATGATGCGTCCTCGCGGGCCATTTGTCTGTAGGGCAGACGGTGCCGATCGTGTAGTCCTTTTGGTGTCGATCTATGTCGTCCTTCAGGGTCGCTGCATGTCGTCCCTGGAGGCCTTCGGGATAGGTCTGGAGGACGCGCTACGGTGTGCGCTCAATGGAGGCGGGCATTCCAGGGGTGGACAGGCCGATCAGGGTGATCATCGCCGACGACCATGCGGTCGTGCGCGACGGAATCCGGATGGTGCTCGAGCGCGAGGCCGGCGAGTTCGATGTCGTCGCCGAAGCGGCCGACGTACCCTCGACGATCAAGGAAGTGCGCGAGCACAAGCCGGACCTGCTGACGCTCGATCTGACGATGCCGGGAGGGTCGAGCCTGGCGGCGCTGCCGTCTTGCTTCGTCGCCCATCCGACACTCGCCGTAGCGATCCTGACGATGCGCGAGGACCCCGAGTACGCCCGCCAGGCGCTGCGCGCGGGCGCGCGCAGCTACGTGCTCAAGGAGGCCGAGCCCTCCGAGTTGCTGCAGGCGTTCAGGCTGGCCGTGGCGGGCGGCAACTACCTGCACCCTCGCCTTGGCGCGCTGATGGCCGCGGGCGAGGAGGCCCCGGCCGACGGCGTCGCGCTCTCTGAGCGCGAGCGGGAGGTCGTGCGGTTGATCGCCAATGGCTACACCAACCCGCAGATTGCCGAGCAGCTGCACGTCGCCGAGCGCACCGTCAAGACCTACCGTGCTCGCGCGATCGAGAAGCTCGGGTTCTCTTCGCGCTCAGAGATCACCGCCTACGCCCGCAAACTTGGGCTCGTCGAGTAGCACCCGGCCGAGCTTCCTACACTCCTCGAATGACCGACCGCAACCGCTGGATCGCCCTGTACGTGCTGTGCGTGGGCGTGCTGATGATCGTGCTTGACGCCACCGTCGTGAACGTCGCGCTGCCCTCGATCCAGACCGATCTTGGCTTCTCCCAGTCGAGTCTCGCGTGGGTCGTCAACGCGTATCTGATCGCTTTCGGCAGCCTGCTGCTGCTGGCGGGTAGGCTCGGGGACCTGATCGGTCGCCGGACGGTGTTCATGGCGGGTCTCGTCGTGTTCACCGGCGCGTCGCTGACGTGCGGACTGGCACAGAGCCAGGGGATGCTCGTCGCGGCCCGCTTTGTCCAGGGCGTCGGCGGCGCGATGACTTCGGCGGTCGTGCTGGGCATGATCGTCACGATGTTCCCCGAACCTCGCGAGCAGGCCAAGGCGATCGGCGTCTACGGCTTCGTGGCCTCCGCCGGCGGCTCGGTCGGCCTGCTCGCCGGCGGCGTGCTTACGCAGGCGATCAACTGGCATTGGATCTTCTTCATCAACGTGCCGATCGGTATCGCCACGGGCGTCGTGGCGCTACGTCTGCTGCATCGCGATGAGGGTATCGGCTTCGGCGCGGGAGCCGACGTGTTGGGCGCGGCGCTGATCACGAGCTCGCTGATGCTCGGCGTCTACACGATCGTCAAGCCCGCGGCCGAGGACGGCTGGGGCGCGACGCGCACACTCGAGCTCGGCGCCGTCTCGCTCGCGTTGCTGCTTGCGTTCGTGCTGCGCCAGGCACGGGCACGCAACCCGCTCATCCCGCTGCGGATATTTCGCTCGCGCAACGTCTCGGGAGCCAACACGGTGCAGATGCTGATGGTCGCGGGCATGTTCGGGATGTTCTTCCTCGGCGCCTTGTATCTGCAACGGGTGCTCGGCTACGACGCGTTGGAGATCGGGCTGGCGTTCCTGCCGGCGACGGTCGTGATGGGCATCCTGTCCCTGCGCTACTCCGAACGACTGATCATGCGCTTCGGCGCCCGTACGATGCTGTTTCCCGGCCTGATCCTGATCGCGGCCGGGCTGCTGCTGTTCTCGCGCGCGCCCGTGCATGGCGACTACCTCACCAACGTACTTCCAGTGATGCTGCTGTTCGGCTTGGGCATCGGCAGCTCTTTCCCCTCGCTGATGACGCTGGCGATGTCCGGTGCAACCCCCGAGGACGCGGGCCTGGCCTCGGGACTGGTCAACACCTCTGCGCAGGTTGGAGGCGCGCTCGGTCTGGCGGTGCTCGCCACGCTCTCGGCGACGCATACAAGTCACCTGCTTGCCACCGGTTCCTCGACTTCGGCCGCGCTGGTGGGCGGCTACCACCTCGCGTTTGAGATCGGCGCGGGCCTGATGGCGGTGGCGTTCCTCGTCGTGGTTACCGTCATACAGCCGGTGGCCATGCCCGCTCACCAGATGCAGGCCGAGCACAGCCAGGACGGAATCGCTCAGCAGCAGGAGCTATCGGAGGCGGCGTAGGCGCCTCCGATACCCAGGCACCATTCAGACTGCGCCGTTACGCCACTCCACCGGGCTGTAGCTGATCGAGCACAGCTGGGTCGGGGCGCCCGGCGAGCGGCACGGCCAGGCGCATGACGGTGCCTTTACCAGGGGCGGGGACGAGTTCGAGCTCGCCGCCGACGAGCTCGGCGCGCTCGCGCATGCCGGACATGCCGAAGCCGCCCTCAAGGCCATCGCCGCGCGGGCCGAGTCGGTCGGCTTCGGGCAGACCCTTGCCGTCGTCGGTGACTGATGCTCGGACCACGCCTTCGCGCTCGGTGACGCTCACGACTGCGCGGCTCGCTTCGGCGTGGCGACTGACGTTCGTGAGCGCCTCTTGGACGACGCGGTAGATCGTGCTCTCGAGCTCGGGATCGAGTCGCTTCGGGTCGTGCTCAGGGCCGAGGTCGATCTCGGTCTGCACATCGAGACCGTCGATTGCCTGCATGCGCCGCGCGAGCGCCTCCAGGGCGGCCGCGAGGCCGAGGTCGTCGAGGGCGGCGGGCCTGAGCTCGGTGATCAGGTGGCGCAGGCCGTCGATCTCCTCACCGAGCCCCTCCAGCACGGCGTCCACGGCACTGCTCAGGGCTTCGCTGGCCGATCCTCGATCGGTATCGAGGTCGCGCGCGTTGGCGAGCTTGAGCCGCAGCGCACCCAGCCCTTGTACGGTCTCGTCGTGGATCTCCCGCGCCCAGCGGGTGCGCTCGCGCTCGCGGGCCTCCATGCCGTAGCGCAGCCGCTCGATCTCGACCGAGCGCTCGGCCTGCAGACGCTGTGCGACGCTTGCCGCGAACGCGCTCAGCGCCTCCCTGTCGGGACCTCTGAAGCCCGCGTCCCGGCGCAGCGCGATCACGAGGCCTCCGCCCTGACCTTCCATGCTGAAAGGCTCGACGAGCAACGCGCGCGCCTCGATCCCCAGTTCGTGCATCAGCGCCGCGTCCTGCCCGCGGGGACGATCCATTGCAACCGGCTTGCCCTCCCGGTAGAGGGCGCCCAGGGCACTGCCTTCGACCGGCACGATGCGCAGTCGCGGTCGGCTCTCGCCGCTGGCGGCGGCGACGCGCAGCTCGTCGCGCTCCTCGATCACCATCAGCAGTGAGCTGGCGTCGAGTAGCGCCAGGCCGCGATCGGCCATCAGGCGCAGCAGCCACAACTCAGATCCCGTGAGCACCGCGCGGGATTATGGACTATGGGTCCGTCGAACCCTATGGGTCCGTCGTCAGTACCCCGTTGCGTTCGCGCTGAACCGCCGCGCGGGTATGTGCGAGCAGTTGCTCGCAGTCGAGATCCTCTCGCCATGCGGCCAGGCCGACGGATACGCGCAGGGGATGGCGTACGCCATCGGTCTCGATCTTGATCGCGCGCAGGCGGTCGAGCACGCGACGGGCGACGATCTCACCGCGCGGGCCGTCGGCGCCGGGGAGCACGACCAGCAGCTCGGTGTCGCTGGGGCGCCCGACTCGATCGAAGCGGCGCAGCTCGCGCAGCAGCGCCGGTCCGGCGTATGCGAGCGCCTGCTCGGGCAGCTCGCGTCCATGTCGTGAGGCAAGCTCGGCGAGGTCGTCGATCGCCACCAACAGGCAGCTCAGTGGCGTGCCGTGCCGGCCGGCACGGTTGATCTCCTCCTCCAACCGATCTTCGAGGGCGCCCGCCGAGAGGCAGTCGATCTGAGAGCGCACGTCCCGGTGACCCTCAGGGGAGGGCGGGTCGATACGCCGATGGGTGTCGTTGGCAGCCATGCCTGCTTGGCGGTCGAGTGTACGTGTGAGCCGACTGGGTGCGGGATCCGTCCCGCCACCATCGCTTCGATTATGCCTGCTCGGAGCGATCGTGTCGCCGCTCGCAAGCACATTCCCGCCGCGGCGCGCTGCCGCCGTGGCTGCCCTCCCGCGCGAATACCGTCCCCGTTCACTGCTACACATGCCCGGATGTTGAATGAGCTGAATGTCGAGAACCTGCTGTTGATCGAGCGCGCGCAGCTGCGACTCGCTCCGGGTTTGAACGTGCTCACGGGCGAGACCGGCTCGGGTAAGACGGTGTTGGCGCATGCACTGGATCTGTTGCTGGGCGGGCGCGCGCGAGCGGGGATCGTTCGTCCGGGCGCGAGCGAGGCCTATGTCGAGGGGGTGTTCGAGTTGCCCGATGGGCTGCGCGAGGAGCTGGGCGAGCGCCTGGCGGCGGACGCGGGAGAGATCGTCCTGGCGCGGCGTATCGACGCGGACGGGCGCCGTACGCGCGCGTATCTGAATGGCCGTTCGGCGACAGTGGGGGAGTTGCGCGATATCGGCGCGCGACTCGTTTCTTTCTACGGTCAGCACGAGCACCGCAAGCTGACCGTCGCGGGCGCTCAGTTGCAGGTTCTCGATGGGCGCTGTGGCCCGGAGCAGACCGGGCGTCTGCGTGAGTGTGCTGAGGCATACCGCCTGTGCACCGCGCTGGAGGCGGAGCTGGGGGATCTGCGCGAGCTGGCCGAGGCGCGAGGGCGCGAGCTCGCCCTGCTGGAGCACGAGCTCACGGAGATCGACGACGCGGCGCCGGACGAGGGTGAAAACGAGCGGTTGCTCGCTGCCCGCGAGCGGTTGCGCCGCTCGGACGCGCTGTGTTCCGCCGCCGGGTACGGCGCGCAGGTTCTGGCGCCCGACTCGGGCGAGGATCCCGGCGCCGTGTCGCTGCTTGCGTCGGTCGCGGCGCAGTTGGGGGCGATCGCGGGCGTGGACCCCGACCTGGACTCGCTCGCCGAGCGGCTGAGCGGGATCGTGGTCGAGTCGCAGGATCTTGCGGGCGAGTTGCGCGACTACGGGGAACGGCTGGCCGGTGAGGATGGCTCGCTGGAGGAGGTCGAACAGCGCCTTGCGGCGACCGAGCGGCTGGTGCGCAAGCACGGCGGCTCGATCGCCGATGTGCTCGCATACGCCGAGCGCGCTCGGGGGCGCCGGGAGGAACTCGACGGTGCGCAGGGTGCGCTCGCGCAGACAGAAGATCGCCTGGCGCGCGCTCGGGCCGAGCTCGATCGGTATGTCGTGGAGTTGCGCCACGCGCGTGAACAGGCGGCACCGCGCCTGGCGGAGGGCGTGCGTGAGCAGCTGGCCGCGCTGGCGATGGCCGACGCGGAGTTTGAGGTGACGCTCACCGAGCGACCGCCCGGGCCCACCGGTGGGGATGCGGTGGAGCTGCTGATCGCCCCCAACCCGGGCGTTCCCGCGGGGCCTCTGCGTGAGATCGCCTCCGGCGGCGAGCTGTCACGGGTGATGCTGGCGGTCATCACTGCCTCTGCCGACGGTGAGCGCGCGGGCGTGCAGGATGTGGGCGAGCAGGCAGCGTTGGGGACTCTGGTGTTCGACGAGATCGACGCCGGCATCGGCGGGCACACGGCGCGGGCGGTCGGCGAGCGTCTGCGGGCGCTGGGGGAGACTATGCAGGTCGTATGCATCACCCATTTGCCGCAGATAGCCTCGCTGGGAGCGCGTCACTTTTCGGTCGTCAAGGACACCTCCGCCGATCCGACCCTCGCCACGGTCGTGCAGCTGGGCGAGCCGCAGGTCGTCTCCGAGCTGGTGCGCATGCTTGGGGCCAAGGACAGTGATGCGACGGCCCGTCGTCACGCCAGAGATCTGCGTAGAGCCGCGTGAGCGATAATCTCGGCTACATGGCCGCTACCAGGCAGCCACCGGGCACCGCCGCCCAGCCGGCGGGATCTCCCGTCCCGGAGATCGCGCCGTGGCGCACCGTCACCGGTCCGGCGCGGATGGGGCGGCGCACGAAGCTGCTCGTGCGACATTTGCAGCGCGGGGATATAGCGGTGATCGATCATCTCGATATCGACCGGGTATCGGCTGAGGAGCTGATCGCCGCGGGCGCCGCGGCCGTGCTCAACTGCCGTGCGTCGAGCGGCGGTTCCTATCCGAACCTCGGCCCGCAGTTGCTCGTCGAAGCGGGCATCCACCTTGTGGATCTGCCTGAGGACTCGCTGTTCGAGCAGGTGTCCGATGGCGAGACGATCACCGTGCGCGACGAGCAGGTGTTGCGCGCCGAGAATGTCCTCGCGAGCGGCGAGGTGCTCGACCTGGCGCGGGTGCGCGCGGAGACCGAGGCTCGACGGCGCGAGGTCGGCGAGGCGCTGGAGCGGTTCGCGCACAACACGATCGCGCACATGCGCGAGGAGCGCGAACTGTTGGCGGGCAGGATCGACCTGCCGAGGTTTGCGACTGACTTTCGCGACCGCTCGGCGCTCGTGGTCGTACGCGGGGTCGGCCACCAGCGCGATCTGCGCGCGTTGCGGCCGTTCATTCGCGACATGCGCCCGGTGCTGGTCGCGGTGGACGGTGGGGCGGAGGCGCTGCTGGAGGCGGGATTGTGCCCGGACATGATCGTCGGTGACATGGACTCCGCGGGCGAGTCGGCGCTGCGCTGCGGAGCGGAGCTGGTCGTGCACTCCTACCCCGACGGCCGTGCCCCCGGGCGTGCGCGGTTGGACGAGCTGGGCGTCCCCTACAAGCTGGTGCCCGCACCGGGCACCAGCCAGGACGTGGCGATGCTGCTGGCGGCCGAGAAGGGTGCGCGGCTGATCGTGGCGGTCGGATCGCAGTTCAACCTCGTGGAGTTCCTGGACCGCAACCGCGAGGGGATGTCCTCGACGTTCCTGACGCGGCTGCGCATCGGCGAGATCCTGGTCGACGCGAAGGGCGTCAGCCGGCTGTATCACCCCCGCCCTGGCTTGACCCCGCTATTGGTCGTGATCGCGGCGGGCCTGATCGCGATGATCGCGGTCGTATGGATGACTCCGGCGCTGCGCGATGTCGTGGATCTGCTGTGGCTGAAGCTGCAGTTGCTGTTCAGCACCGGCTGAGCCGCCCTCAGCACTGACGGCGGCGCTCACGGGTTCGACCGCGCGAATCACTACCCCAATCTATGCTCCTGACGAGCGATGTTCGACTACCGCTACCACGCGCTGTCCCTGGCAGCCGTCCTGCTCGCGCTCGCGGTTGGCATCGTCATCGGTGTGGCGATCGGCGACTCGAACCTGGTGTCCTCGGCGAAGAACGGGATTGTCGCGAACCTAAACTCCGAAGTCAGCGGCGCGCGCAAGCAGGCCGAACAGTTGCAGGAGAAGCTCGCCGACGAGGAAGCGTTCTCGAACGGGTTGTATCCGCTGGCGGTCCACGATCTGCTGAGCGGACGCAGCATCGGGTTGGTGTTCCTGGGCGCCTCATCGGATCACGCCAACGGGCTGGTGCGCTCGGCGGTCACGCAGGCCGGCGGCGACCTGACGGTCGTGGCGGCTGTGCGCGAGCCGCTGAACCTGACCGCGATCGCCCAGGAGGCGGCCGGCACTCATTACGCGGCGCTGACGGGCTCCACCGCGCTGATCGAACGGTTCGGCAAACTCGTGGGACGGCAGCTGGTTAGTGGCGGGCAGGCGGTCGATCGTGAGCTGCTCAGCCGTGTGCGGGGCGGTTTGATGAGCGCGTTCGACGGACAGCTGGGCCGTCTCGAAGGACTGGTAGTGGTGCGCGCTGATCCCACCGACATGACCCCCGAACAGGCCGCGGCGAGCGCCGCGTTCGAGACTGGGCTACTGAGCGGGGTCGCCGCCGTCGGGGTGCCCGCCGTGGGAGTCGAGCTGAGCGGGACCGAACCCAGTCAGATCACTTGGTACAAGAGCAAGAACGTCTCCAGCGTGGACGATCTCGACGCACCGGCTGGACAGGCGGCGCTCGCGTATGCGTTGGCGGGGGCGCACGGCGCGTTCGGAATCAAGCCCACGGCCGATTCGCTGCTGCCGAGCGCGGTGCCGTAGGGACCCACACGGCAGACCCGCCGGCCACATGGCTGAAGTCCAGGCCGCATGATTGAGTTCGCGGGCCGCATGTGGCGACATCACCGGGCCGCATGCTCAGAAAAAGCTGATGGGATGGGCCATGCCGTAGACGGCATGGCCGGTAGGCCCGCATGCGGGCCTACCTCGAGACGGCACATGTGCCGTCTCGCCGTTGGCGCATGCGCCAACGGATGACTGGCCGCATGCGGCCAGTCACGATGCCGCGCATGCGCGGCATCGCCTGTCGGCGCGTGCGCCGCCAGGAACGACACCATCACGCGGTCCCATCCGCGAATGGCGCTAGCTTCCGGGCATGCGCGTAGCCCTGCCGTTCCTGTTGGCCCTCGCCATCGCCGTGCTCCTCGCGCAGCCAACCCTGCGCGCACTACGCGTGGGCGGCCATACGCGGCCCAACTACTGTGGCCGCGAGCTCCCCTACCCGTTGGGCGTGCTCATCGTCGTCGCGGCCTTGCTCGCGCTCGTGCCGCTGACGCTGATCGAACGGGTCGGGCACACCGAGATTCTGTATCCGGGGTTGTTCACGGTCGCGGTGTACGCGCTCGGGGTCGCCTGCCTGGGTCTGATCGACGACACGCTCGGCTCCCCGCGGACCGGCATGGCAGCACCACGCGGCTGGCGCGGTCATGGCGCCGCGGCGATGCGCGGCGAGCTGTCGACGGGGACACTGAAGGCGGTCGGCTCGCTCGGGCTGGCGCTGCTCGTGATGGACTTCACCGGCCTGTCGATCGGTCGCTGGCTGTTGGCCGCGGCGGTGCTCGTGCTGGCGACGAACGCGCTGAACCTGCTCGACCTGCGGCCTGGGCGCGCGTTCAAGGTGTTCGTGCTGCTCGGTGCGGGGCTGACGATCGGCTCGCGCGAATTGCGAGCGCTGTGGACCCTGGGCCTGTTCCTCGGCCCGGCGCTCGTCGCGGGCGCGTATGACCTGCGCGAGGAGGCGATGTTAGGCGACACCGGCGCCAATCTGCTGGGGGCACTCGCGGGGCTGTGGATGGTGCTGATCCTGTCGCAGACCGGCCAGCTGATCGCACTCGCGCTGCTCGTGATCGTGACCGTCTACGGCGAGCTGCGCTCGATCTCCGAGCTCGTCGCGCGGGTGCCGCTGCTGCGGGAGCTAGACTCTTTCGGCAGGCCGTCTAGCCCTCCACGATGACACTGCACTCCACCGACCGCCACGCGGACACCCCAGTGAAGACCCGGTTCATTTTCGTCACCGGCGGCGTCGTGTCCTCGCTCGGGAAGGGCATCGCGGCGGCCTCGATCGGACGGCTGCTGGTCGCGCGCGGGTTGACGGTGGCGATGCAGAAGTTCGATCCCTACATCAACGTCGACCCGGGCACGATGTCGCCGTATCAGCACGGGGAGGTGTTCGTCACTGAGGACGGCGCCGAGACCGACCTGGATCTTGGCCACTATGAGCGGTTCACCGACGCCAACACCAGCCGCGCCTCCAACGTCACGGCGGGTGGTGTGTATGACACGGTCATCCGGCGCGAGCGCCGCGGGGACTATCTCGGGGGGACCGTGCAGGTGGTGCCGCATATCACCGACGAGATCAAGCAGCGCGTCGCGCTGATCGCGGAGTCGAGTGACGTCGACGTAGTCATCACCGAGATCGGAGGCACCGTCGGGGACATCGAGTCGCTGCCATTCCTGGAGGCGATCCGCCAGTTCCCCGTGGATGTCGGGCGGCGGCGGTGCATGTACATCCACCTGACGCTCGTCCCCTACATCGGGCATGCGGGCGAGCTGAAGACTAAGCCGACGCAGCACTCGGTTAACGAGCTGCGGCGCATCGGCATCGCGCCGGACATGCTGATGTGCCGCTCCGAGGGCCCGTTGTCGAATGAGATTCGCAAGAAGATCGCGCTGTTCGCGAGCTTGCCGATGGACGCCGTCGCCAGTGCACGCGACGTGGACGACATCTACAAGGTGCCGCTCGTGTTCGCCGATCAGGGCGTCGACGACTTCATCCTCGACCATTTCGACATGCAGGCGCCCCCGCCGGAACTCGCGGATTGGCGCGAGCCGATCGAGCGCGCCGAACGGGCCACCCACGAGGTCACGATTGCGATCGTCGGTAAGTACATCCAGCTCGCGGACGCCTACCTGTCGGTCTCCGAGGCGTTGCGTCACGCCGGTGCGCTGCAGGGCGGTCGTGTGCGGATCGAGTGGGTCGACTCAGAGCACCTGGAGGACCCCAACGCAGACGCAGCGCGGCAACTGGCAGCGGCTGACGGCATCCTCATCCCGGGCGGGTTCGGCGGGCGCGGGATCGAGGGCAAGATCGCTGCGGCCCGGATCGCGCGCGAGCGGGGCATCCCGTATCTGGGCATCTGTCTCGGCATGCAGGTCGCCGTGGCGGAGTTCGCGCGGCATGTAGCCGGGATGGAGGGCGCCAACTCGACCGAGTTCGACCTGGAGACGCCATATCCGGTTATCGATCTGCTGCCAGAGCAGAAGGAAGTTGCGGATCTTGGTGGCACGATGCGCCTGGGCGCTGACCCGATCAAGCTCCACGACGACACTCGTGCGCGGGAGATCTACGGGGAAGCGGTCGTGTATGAGCGCCACCGTCATCGCTATGAGGTCAACAATCTGCTGCGCAAGCGGTTGCAGTCGGCGGGGTTGATCGTGTCGGGCACCTCGCCCGACGATCGGCTCGTAGAGACGATCGAGCTCGCCGATCATCCGTTTTTCGTCGCCTCGCAGTTCCATCCCGAGTTCAAGTCCCGTCCCGAGCGCCCCGCTCCCCTGTTCCGCGAGTTCGTCGCCGCGACGCTCGCTCGAGCGGGGGAGACCTCTGAGCTCGTCGACGGGGAGGCTGAGGAGATCGTCGTCCGCGCCGGCGAGGCCTCGACGTCTGCCTCCCGCGCGTGAGCAGCGCCGACCTATCCGAGGACGTTCACGCGGGCGCGGCGGCGCCGAGCGAACCGGGCGTGTTGCGGGTGGAGGCGGTCTTTCATGATGTCGCGGCCGAGCAGGCAGAGACGATCGCGGCCGAGCTGATCGCTCGTGCGCACGAGCTCGCCAACCTGCCGGAGCACGGGTGCGACGTCGATGTGAACGTCCGGCACGAGCCGTCTGATGCCGGCAGTGCCCGCAGTGTGTAGCTTGCGGCGTCCATGCTGAGGACCCCATGCTGAAGCTCCGTCGCGCCACCGTCACCGACGTCGGATCACCGGATGGGCCCGAGCAGGAGCTCGTGGTCGAGCTGGACGGGCGGGCACGACCGGCGATCGCTGACGTCGCGCTGCTCGGCGCGGCCCAGATCGGAGACGAGGTGATCGTTAACGCGCAGGCGCTCGACCTCGGACTGGGGTCGGGCGGGTTCGACATCGTTCACGTCAACCTCACGCGCGGGTTGGGCGGCGACGGTGCGCCTGGGGCGAACGTGATGAAGCTCAACTACACGAGCCTCCAGCACGCCGTCCGTCCCGTCGAGGAGGGACGGCTGAACCTGCCTCTGCGCCGGCCCGTCGCGGTGCTCGCGCTGCACGGTCAGCTCGCACCGGTCGTGTGGGCGTTCGCGCGGGCCATGCCCGATGCTCGCCTCGGCTATGTGCAGACTGAGGGCGGGGCGCTGCCGGGCGGGCATTCGCGCACAGTGCGCGCGCTGCGCGAGCGCGGACTGCTCGCCGGTCACCTCACGGCGGGCGCCGCATTCGGTGGCGAGGGTGAGGCGATCACGACCGCAGGGGCGCTGCATCATGGGTTTGACACGCTCGGTTGGGACGCGGCTGTGTGCGGACCCGGGCCGGGTATCGTGGGTTCGGACTCGCCGTTGGGACACGGCGGGCTGTCGGCGCTTGACAGCGCACACGTGGCGCTCGCGCTCGGGTGCGAGGCGCTGATCGTCGCGCGGATGTCCTCGGGCGATCCCCGCGCGCGCCATCGCGGTATCTCCCACCACACGCTCACGGTGCTCGATCTGCTGTTGGCGCCCGTCACGGTCGCACTGCCGGCGGGAATGCGTTCGCCCGTCGGCGCCGATCTACGCGCCGGTCTCGGCGCGGTCTTCGGCGGAGCGATGCCCAGCCGGCCGGGACTGGAGCTCGACGTCGAGCGCCCCGCGCGCATCACACGCCACGACTGGCGTCGCGCCCCGGTCGACCTACCCGCATATGCGGCGTCGGGACTGTCTGCAGACACGATGGGCCGTGGCCTGGTCGAGGATCCTCTCTTCTTTGGCGCAGCGCTCGCCGGTGGCTTTGCACTGGGGGAGCTCGTCGGACAATCCCCCGCCGAGGAGCCCTCCCCCGGCGGTGGGTATGACGGCGGCCGTCCAGGGGCAGGAGCCGGCCGGGTGGACGCGAAGCTCGGTATGTGAACACCGCTTCTATCTCACCGACGATCGGCGGAATCGAGCCGCTCGTGCTCGAGTTCCTCGCCTACCTGGAGCTCGAGCGGGGCCTGTCGCGCAACACGCTCCAGGCCTACCGCTCAGACCTGCTGCAATTCGGGGAGTTCCTGCGCCGGCGCGACGTCGATCCGCTGCAGGCCGGGCACGGCGATCTCGCGGCGTTTCTGGCCGAGCTGGCCACCGATGCGACGTCAGGCTCGGCGGGCGGCAGCGAGGACGAGGCGCGTACTGCTGTTTCGGCCGCCACGCTGCGGCGCAAGGCAGCGTGTCTACGCTCGTTCTACCGGCATCTGCGCCGCGAGGGCACGATCGCGCACGACCCCACCGCGGAGTTGCGCGGCCCGCGACGCACCCAGCGCCTGCCGGCCGCGCTTACGCGCGGAGAGGTCACGAAGCTGCTCGGCGAGCCCCGCGGAACCGACCCGCTCGCCTTGCGCGACCGGGCGCTGTTGGAGTTGATGTATGCGTGTGGCCTGCGCGCCTCCGAGGCGACCGGTATGGAGCTAAGCGACATCGACCTGGAGGAGGGCGTGCTGCGCGCGCGCGGCAAGGGCGCCAAGGAGCGGATCGTTCCGATCGGCGCGAGTGCCGTCGCGGCGACACGCGCGTATCTGCAGCGCGGACGTCCTGCGCTGGTCGGCGTGCAGGTCCAGTCGCGGCTGCTGGTGAACTCCCGCGGGGGCGGGTTGACACGCCAAGGGCTCTACAAGATCGTCCAGGGTTATGCGCGCCGCACCGGGTTGGAGCACAAGCTGAGCCCGCACACGCTGCGCCACACGTTTGCCACGCATCTACTCGCGGGGGGCTGTGACCTGCGTTCGTTGCAGGAGATGCTCGGCCACTCCGACCTGGCAACTACCCAGGTCTACACCCACCTGTCGGCGGAGCGGTTGAAGGACGTCTACTTCGACGCTCACCCCCGCGCCCGGCGCGGAGGCTGAGGTTTCGGAAGGTCGGTGCGAGCGCGGATGGGAGAGGATGCGCGAGACATCGTGTGGAGGACCACGATCGTATGAGCGAGCGCGCAGATCGACAGGAGATGGGTAAGCAGCCGAGCCGGCGGGCGTTCGTGCTCGTGATCGACGCGTGTGGCGTCGGCGCGCTCCCGGATGCAGCCGACTACGGCGACGAGGGCACGAACACGCTCGCCCACGTAGCCGAGGCGGTCGGCGAGATGGATCTGCCCGCGCTCGCATCGCTGGGCCTGGGATCGATCCTGTCACTGGCAGGCGTTGCACCTGCGGAGGACCCGGCCATATACGGTCGCCTACACGCACTCGGTCCCGGCAAGGACTCCACGGCCGGTCACTGGGAGCTGATGGGGATCGTGCTCGATCGGCCCCTGCCTACCTACCCTGAGGGATTTCCACCGGCGGTGATCGCCCGTCTGCAGGCGGCAATGGGTTATGAGATCGTCTGTAACCGCCCCTACAACGGCATCGCCGCGATCGATGACTATGGCGCCGAGCACCTGAGTACGGGAGCGCTGATCCTGTACACCTCCCAGGACTCCGTCCTGCAGCTGGCCGCCCACGTCGAGCGGGTTATGCCGATCGAGGAGCTGTACCGCGCGTGCGCCGCGGCCCGGGCGCAGATGACCGGCGAGCACGCCGTCGGTCGCGTGATCGCGCGTCCATTCACCGGTAAGCCAGGCGCGTTCGAGCGCACCGAGGGACGGCGTGACTTCGCGCTGGCTCCGCCCTCCGGCGGTTACCTGCAGGAGCTCGTCGACATGGGCGTGCCGACGCATGGCGTCGGCAAGATCTCCGACCTGTTCGCGGGCGTCGGGATCGGTCGCTCTCACCCGGGCGCCACGAACGCGCGTGCCCTGCGGAGCGCGCGTGAACTGCTCGATGGACTCGATCGCGGATTGGCGTTCGTCAACCTGATCGAGACCGATCAGGTGTACGGCCATCGCAAGGATGCGCTCGGCTTTTACGAGGCCCTACGCGCGATCGACGCCGAGCTGGGGGAGTGGCTTTCGGAGCTGCGTTCAGAGGACCTGCTGATCGTGACCGCCGATCATGGCGTTGACCCGGCTCATCGGGGGACCGATCACACGCGCGAGTACGCGCCGCTGCTGGCCATCACCGGAGAGATGCTCGCGTCGCGGTCCGGCCGGATCGTGGACGGCGGGCGTGCGGGTGCTCGTCACGATGGTCCGCTGGCCGACGTCGGCGCCACGGTCCTGCGCTGGCTGACCGGCCGTGACGCGGCGAGCCTGCCAGGGCAGTCATTCCTAGCGTGGCCCGCAAGGTGAGGCTTTCGCTGAGCCTGTCAGAGAGGCGAGCCTGGGGGTCATAAGCTGAGCGTCCATGCCCGAGCTACCAGAGGTCGAGACGATAAGACGCCAGCTCGCGCCGCTCGTAGAGGGCCGCCGGCTCGAGCGCGTGGAGATCCTCGATGCGCGCTGGTCGCGTCCGCTTGCGCCCGACGAGCTGGCCGATGCGATCGTCGGTCGGCGCGTCGAGCGGCTCGGGCGCCGGGGCAAGTATCTGGTTTGGCACCTGTCCGATGACGTGCATCTGGCCCAGCACCTGCGCATGACCGGGTCGGTGCTGTGCGATCCCGACCCCGAGCCGGTGCATACCCGCGTACGCATCGAGCTGGGGCCGTTGCGAGCACGACGGAACCCGGGCGCCGGCGATTCGCCATCGCCGCGGGATGGGCGTCGTGGAGGGCGGCGGCTGGCGATCGTCGACCCCCGCCGGTTCGGTACCGGCGAGCTACTTCTGGGCGAACCCACGCTGGAGGCGTTCTTCGCGGCACGCCTGGGCTACGAGCCGTTTGACGAGCGCTTCACCGCCGAGCACCTGCGTTCGCTCGCGCGAGGACGGACCGCCCCGATCAAGGCACTGTTGCTTGACCAGCGACGGATCGCGGGCGTCGGCAACATCTATGCCGACGAGGCGCTGTTCCGTGCCTCCGTTCATCCGCTGCGCCCGGCTGGACGGTTGACGCGCGAGCAGTATGCCCGCCTGCGCGAGACGATCATCGAGGCGCTGGAAGAAGGCATCGACGCGCAGGGCGCCACGATCGATGACTTTCGCCACGTCGACGGTGTGCGCGGCTCGTTTCAGGACCGATTTCTCGTGCATCGCCGCGCCGACGAGCCATGTCCGCGCTGCGGGACCACGATCGTGAAGCTGGTCGTCGCCGGACGCGGCACCTACGTGTGCGAGACGTGCCAGACCCGTCCGCGCCGGCGCGGACGGGTTCGCCGGCAATAGAGGCCAGTCCCCCCCGATTTCGGTCGGCTGTCCGCTGGGACCTACGGCGGGCGGTGCGCTCAGGCAGCCAGCAGCTCGTCCAGGCGGCCGCTCTCCATGGCCTCCTGCACCTCGGCGTAGCCGCCGAGCAACTCGCCGTCGATCAGCACCTGGGGGAAGGTCATCATGCCGGTCCTGCTCGCGAGCTCGACTCGCCCCTGCGGATCCTTGGACAGGTTCACCTCGGAGTACTCGACTCCGCGCGCCCGCAACATGCCCTTGACGCGTGCGCAGAACGAGCAGGGCTCGGTGCTGTATACGGTGATCTCACGCATTACTTCACTAAGTATAGCTCCAGCTTGACGATTGTCTGCCGGCATCCGATGCGTGCGTGGACCCGGTGCGCCGGGCGCGATCCTAGACTCGAAGGCGATGTCCGGACCTGTCAAGACCGAGGCGATCGTGCTGCGCTCGCTGCGTTACGGCGAGGCCGATCGCATCCTGCACATCTACACGCCCCAGCGCGGACGGGTGAGCGCGATCGCCAAGGGCGTACGCCGCGCGCGCAGCCGCTTCGGGGGGCGTCTGGAGCCGTTCTTCCGGCTGGCGCTCGACCTGCACGAGGGCCGCGGCGAGCTGCTGACCGTAACCGGCGCCCAGACCGTGGAGGCGTACCCGCGGCTGCGCTCGGATGCCCGCGCGCTTGATGCCGCCGCGCGTGCGTGCGACGCCGTCGGGCGGCTGTTCGAGACCGGCGAGCCGCACCCCAACGTGTTCAACCTGCTCTGTCGGCGCCTGTCCCTGCTGGACGCCGGCGCCGGGGCGGCGAGCGGACGCGCGGACGCGCTCGCGTTCAGGTTGAAGCTGATGCTCGCCGCCGGTCTCGCGCCCCAGCTCGGGGCTTGCGCGGGCTGTGGGGAGCGCGAACATCTCGTCGGGTTCTCCGGCGCCGCCGGAGGGGTCGTGTGCGGCGCGTGCGAGGCTGCATCGTTCCCGCTCGATCCCGACGCCTATCGCTTCATGACCGAGGCGCTCGGCCTGCCGCTGGCCGAGACTCCGAGCGCGTCCGAACAAGCGCTCGGCCAGGTCGAGCGCGCGATCTCCGAGACGCTCGAGCATCACGCTCACGTCCGGCTGATGCCGGCATCAGCTTCTTAGATAAATAGCCGCCGATGCTCTCGCGACATGTATCGTGGTTCTCATGGATGAGGGACTGCCCATCGCTTACGAGGTGCTCGAGAAAGATGTCCCGGTCCTGGCTTCCGACGGGCAGCAGGTGGGCACGGTTCACCACGTCGTGGCGGCGCCCGAGAAGGACATCTTTCACGGCATCGTGATCTCGACCCCAGAGCACGGGCGGCGGTTCGTAGAGGCGGCGGACGTGGCAGCGCTTCACGAGCGCGGCGTGGATCTGCGCATCGACTCGGCCGCGGCTCGGGACCTGCCAGAGCCGGGGGGCGGGGCGGGTGTGTACGACGAGGACCCGGGGGAGATGAAAGGCTGGCACCACTGGATGCACGTCGCGGGCATGCGCGGCGATTGGCAGCGCGAGCGCTGAGCATCTTCGCCGCTGCCGCTGGCACAATCGGCTGATGGGCATCGCCACCGACCCCGACTCGCTCGCCGCGCGGTTCGCGGCGCTCACGATCGCCCGTGAGGACGCCTCGCTGTCCCCCCTGGCGGCGCGCTCATACCCGGCGCTGCGCGCGCGTGAGGAGCCCGACTGCGCGCTGCGCACGCCATTTCAGCGAGACCGCGACCGGATCGTGCATAGCAAGGCGTTCCGCCGACTCACCCACAAGACGCAGGTGTTCGTCGCGCCCGAGGGCGACCACTACCGCACGCGCCTCACGCACACGCTCGAGGTCACGACGATCTCGCGCACGGTCGCCCGCGCGCTCGCACTGAACGAGGATCTGACCGAGGCGATCGGGCTCGGCCACGACCTCGGGCATCCGCCGTTCGGGCACATCGGCGAGGAGGTGCTCGATCGATGTCTGCGCGAGCGCTTCGACGGCGGGTTTCGTCATTACGAGCACTCGCTGCGCGTCGTCGACGAGTTGGAGCGCGACGGGATCGGGCTCAACCTCACCGCGCAGGTGCGCGACGGGATCGCCCGCCACTCCGGCCGCGCCGATCCCCCCGGCACGCTGGAGGGACGCATCGTGCGGTTGATCGACCGCGTCGCCTACATCAACCACGACATCGACGACGCGCTGCGCGCCGGTCTCCTGCGCGAGGACGAGCTGCCCGCCGAGCCGATCGCCGTGCTCGGCGACAGCGGATCGTCTCGGATCGACACGCTCGTGCACGATCTCGTGGAGCACTCCGCCCGCGCCGGCGACATCGTCCAGGGCGCCGAGGCCGGCGCGGCGATGGGGGAGCTGCGCAAGTTCATGTTCGAGCGCGTCTACCTCGGACCAGCGGTCCGCGCCGAGCATGTGCGCATCGCCAATGTGGTGCACACCCTGTTCGAGCACTACGTCGCCCACCCCGAGCTGCTGCCCGCCCCGCGCGCGCCCGACGAGGGCCTCGCGGAGCGCGTCACCGACTACCTGGCGGGCATGACCGACCGCTACTGCATACGCGCATACACAGAGCTCCAAGTGCCGCAAGCCTTCGCCCGCTAGCGTTGGCGGGCGATGGCCCTCTACACCAGCGAGTCCCGAGATCGCATACGCGATGCGGTCGACTTCGTCGAGCTGGTCTCCGCGCGCACCGACCTGCGCCGCGCGGGCCCCAGCAACTACGAGGGCCTGTGCCCGTTCCACGAGGAGCGCACCCCCTCGTTCGGGATCGACCCGACACAGAAGGTCTACTACTGCTTCGGCTGTCAGGCAGGCGGGGACGTGTTCAAGTTCGTGCAGGAGACCGAGAACGTCGACTTCAAAGGCGCCCTCGAGCTGCTCGCCGACCGCTGCGGGATCGAGCTCGAGCGCGAGCAGGAGGACCCCGAGGCGGCCAAGCGTCGTCGCGGGCGCGAACGGTTGCTGGAGCTGCTGGCCCGTACGAGCGCCTACTACGAGCGCTGCCTGTGGGAGTCCACCGAGGCCGCCCGTGCGCGGGACTACCTGCTGGGCCGCGGGCTGGAGGAGGAGATCCTGCGTGAGTTTCACGTCGGCTATGCCCCCAGCGCGTGGGATCGTGTGCTCACAGGCTCACTGCGCGGCGGCTTCACCGAGGCCGAGCTGTATGCGAGCGGCCTGGCTCAGCGCTCCCAGGAGAACCGGCGGCTGTACGACCGCTTTCGCTCGCGCATCATGTTCCCGCTCGCCGACACTCGTGGGCGCGTGCTCGGGTTCGGGGCGCGCGCGCTCAGCGAGGACCAGCGCCCGAAGTACCTGAACACCTCCGACAACACCGTCTACCACAAGGGATTGCACCTGTACGGGGCAGACCTCGCGCGTACCCACGCCGCCAAGGCGGGGCAGACGATCCTGTGCGAGGGCTACACCGACGTCATCGCCCTGCACCAGGCCGGCTTCCGCAATACGGTCGGTCTGATGGGCACCGCGCTGACGGACGAGCAGGTCGGAGAGCTCGCACGGATGGCGCCCACCGTGCTGCTGGCGCTCGACGCTGACAGCGCCGGACAAGAGGCGATGCTGCGCGCCGCAGGTCTGGCCGCCAAGCGCAAGTTGGAGCTGCGCGTCGTGCCCCTGACCGCTGGCACCGACCCGGCCGAGCTCGTGCAGGGCGAGGGGGCATCCGCGATCGAGCAGGCGGTGCGGGCGTCCGTGCCGTTCGTGCGCTTTCGCGTCGAGCGCGTCCTCGGCGGTGGCGACTATGGCAGTCCCGAGGGCAGGGATCGGATGCTCGACGAGCTGCGACCCATCTTCGCGACGCTTCCGCCCAGCGCCCTGCGCATGGAGCTCACGCGCACCGTCTCCGAGCGCCTGCAACTGCCCGAGAGCCTGGCCGAGCAGACGCTGGCGAGCCGCGCCTCCTCGCCTGCTGCGACGAGGCCCGCCGCCGAGAGGGAAGCCGGCGCCCGCCCGCCCCGCCCCGCTTCGGTGGCCTCGCGCGGTGAGAGCACCGAGCGCGCGTTCCTCGCACAGTGCATCGCCGAGCCCGAGTCCGGTACCCGCGCGCTCGGCGAATTGGACCTCGACGCGCACTTCACCAGCGATCTGCTGCGCCGCGCCGCCGGCCACCTGAGCGCGCACCTCACCGACCCCGGCGCGCAGCTACCCGAGGACGATCCGGAGCTTTCGGGCCTGCTGGCTGAGCTCGTCGTCCAGGCCGGCCGCGAGTCCCCGGCCCCGGCGATGCTCGAGTCTCAGCGCATGCAGCTCGAGCTCGCCCGCATCGACCGCGAGATCCAGCGCGCCCGCGGGCAGGAGTCGGGGGACGTGAGCGAGCTGGCGTTGCGCAGAGCCGAGGTCAAGCGCGAGTTCGACCTGGCTTATGAGCGCGCGTTGGAGGAGACCGGGTAAGGGAGGGCTCGCCGCAAGGAGTCACAAAGTTGGCACACTTTTGGCACGGAATGGAACGTGTGTTCGCGTTTTCCGTCCGCGCCATAGAGGACAATGCGGTGCATGGATCGCGCATCGCTAGAACAACTACTCGGCCAGGGTCTCTCGTTGGCGGAGATCGGGCGACATTTTGACCTGCATGAAGCGACTGTTGGCTACTGGGTTGCAAAACATGGGCTGGAGGCGGTGAACCGTGCGAAGCACGCGTCACGGGGTGGCATAGCGAGAGACGACCTGACCGATTTGGTCGAGGCTGGAATGTCGATATCGCAGATTGCCGAGCGAACAGGCCGTAGCAAGGCGACTGTCCGACATTGGCTCGGAAAGTACGGACTGCGCACAAAAGGCGCGGCGGGAAGGCGGCCTCGTGACGGCTCGTGTGAGGCCCGCGATGCCGGTTTGGATGCCGTGACGTTGACCTGCCCCACTCATGGTCAGATCGAGCACATACGCGAGAATCGAGGCTATTACCGGTGTCGCAGATGTCGGCAGGAGGCGGTGGTGAAGCGTCGTCGGCGCGCAAAGAAGATTCTCGTCAACGAGGCCGGCGGATGCTGTCAGCTCTGTGGCTACGATCGCTGTCTGGCAGCGTTGCAGTTTCATCATGTGGATCCGGGACTCAAGGAGTTCGGCGTTGCCAGGCGAGGCGCTCACAGCATCGAGCGCCTACGCTCAGAGGTGCGCAAGTGTGTCCTGTTGTGCTCTAATTGCCACGCGGAGGTGGAGAGCGGCTTTTCTCGACTTCCGACGTAGCTCAAATAACACGATCTGGGGTAGCTCAATTCGGCAGAGCAGGACGCTGTTAACGTCAAGGTTGTGGGTTCGAGTCCCACCCCCAGAGCTGTTTTGCGTTGCCGGGTAGTTCGATCTGCTTTCTACTATCTGCCGCGCCCGACATACCCCTTTGCTGATGAGATCGGCCCTGCCGATTGGATCGATCCGTGCAGGGCCAACTGCTCCACCAGCGCAGCTGCGATGTCCGCCGGATCTTGTGCAGTGGCCCATGCCTCAAGGTCATCCGCACGGGCTTTGATCGACGGCTCGCTCAGCGCCCTTTCGACGGCCAATCGCAGCGGGCGTGGCGCTACGAAGCGCCAGGGCAGGCGTACGCCCGCTCCCGCCCAGTCCAGGCGGGCGGCGTTCTCGTTCATGTCTCCGATATGGGGGCATGCGACTACCGCGCAGCCGCTGGCCAGCGCGCGGGCGAGTGTTCCGTAGCCCGCGTGGCAGACGACCACGTCGCACTTGGGCATCGTGCGTGCGTAGGAGACCCACTCGACCACCCTCGCGTTGTCGGGTACCGGCAGTGGTTTCGAGGGCAAGCGGCGATTCCACGTCGCGAGCACCCTCACCGGTGCGTCCGCGAGACCGCGCAGCGCTGCGTGCAGCAAGCGGTGGTCGGGATCCTGCGCTGTCGACGGCGCGATCAGCACGAGCGGATCGTCTCCCTCTGGCAGTTCGACGTCATCGGCCGGTGGCTCCCACATCAGCGGGCCGACGACGTGCGCCCACTCAGGCCACGTGCGGGGGTACTCCAGTTGTGGGAACGTCGCCACCAGCGCCAGTTCGTGACTGGTACCGCCGTGGCCGTACTCAAGCGGGCCCAGCCCCAGACGCTCTCGGGTTTCGTTCAGCTCGATCCTGCCGCGCTCGACACCGCGACGGATCGGTCCCTGCGCGCGGCGCCACATCGCGCGGCCGGGCGCCGTGCGCGGCAGCCGCGCGCCGAGTGAGTAGATCGGCGCGTCAGGTTCGTTCTCGGGGTATACATGCGGGATCAAGGTCGCTCGGGGGACTCCCTCCAGCTCCGCCGCGAGTGCCGGGGCGAGCGTGAGGATGTCCGCGACGACCGCGTCCGGGCGCATTGCACGTACGAGCGGCAGCGTGTCCTCGGTGGCATGCACCACCGCCTCGTAGAAATCCAGCGGCTCACCGCCCGGACCGCCGCTCGGGAACACCGTGTACTCGGGCGCCGCCGCGAACGTAAGGCCTTCGCGCTCAACATGCGCCTGCCAACGCCGCCACGTCTGCAGCGTGACCTCGTGACCGCGCTCACGCAACGCCTTGCCGAGGGCGATCATCGGAAACGCATGCCCGGGGTCGCCGAACGCGCCCAGCAGGAGTCGTTTTGCGGTGCTCTCAGGCGCCAACAGCTGTGGTAAGCGGCTTGGACCGCAACCGATGACAGGGCCAGCTCACGTCTTACCCACCATAACCCGACCCTTACGCGCGCGACCGCGAGGTCAGCTTGCCGCGAGCTCGGCGACGAGTCGCAACTGCTGCAGACGATCCTCGGCGGTGAACGCGATCGGGGTCACCCCGAGCGTGCCCACGCCCGCGTCGCGATATACAGCCAGCCGCTCGCGCACCACGTCGGGCGGTCCGCACAGCGACACCTGGTCGATCAGCGCGTCCGGCAGGGCCGCCATCGCCTCCTCGCGCTTGCCTTCCAGGTAGTAGTCCTGCACCACCTTCGCCTCGGCCTCGAAGCCGTACCGGCAGACGAGCTGGTTGTAGAAGTTCTGCTTGCGCGACCCCATCCCGCCGACGTACAGCGCGATGAACGGGCGCATCGCGTCGCGCGCGCCCTGCAGGTCGTCGGTGACGAACACATTCACCGTCGGCGCGATGTCGAACCCGTCGAGCGATTTGCCCGAGCGCGTCGCGCCTTCCTCCAGCAGTGGGCGTAGCTCCGAGACGTGCTCCGGGGAGAACAGCGTTGGGATCCACCCGTCCGCGATCTCGCCGGCGAGCGCAGTGTTCTTCGGGCCAATAGCCGCCAGGTAGATCGGGATCTGCTCTTGCACCGTGCCGATCGTGAGCTTCAAAGCCTTGCCCGGCCCGTCCGGCAGCGGCAGCTCCAGCGTCTCGCCGTGGAACTCCACCCGCTCGCGCCTGAGCGCCATTCGTACGACCGCGACATACTCGCGCGTGCGCTGCAACTGTTGAGCGAACCGCTGTCCGTGCCAGCCCTCGGCGACCTGCGGCCCCGAGGAACCGATCCCGCAGATCATCCGCCCGTTCGAGAGCTGGTCGATCGTCGCAGCCGTCATCGCGGTCATCGCCGCCGAGCGCCCCGGCATCTGGAATATGCCCGAGCCGAGGCGGATCTTCGAGGTCTGCCCCGCCAGCCAGCCGAGTACCGTCGCGGTGTCCGACCCGTACGCCTCCGCCGCCCACACCGAGTCATAGCCCAGCCGCTCAGACTCCTGCACGATGTTCAGCTGATCCTCGCTGGTGAGGCCGAGACCCCAGTAGCCGATGTGCACGCCAAGCTTCATCGCCATCACCCTACAGGGAGTCGCCCGGACGGACGAACATCATCTCCGGCACGACGCACGCGGGGGAGACCTTCAACAGATACCGCACCGCCTCCGCGATGTCCTGCGGGCGAATCATCTCCTCGGCCTTCACCTGTCCCTTCACGAAGTCCGTCATCGGCGTGTCCACGAATGCCGGGCACAGCGCGGTCGACTTGATGCCCTCCGCTCCGAGCTCCTTATTCATGGCTTCCGTCCAGCCGACCACACCGTGCTTCGCGGCCGAATACACAGACAGCCAAGCCTCGCCGCGCTTGCCGCTGATCGAAGACGTGTTCACGACAAGCGCGCTTTTATGCTCCGCCGCCGCCTCCTTCAACAGCTCCACGCACTCGCGGTAGAACAACATGATCGAGCGCAGGTTGATGTCCAACTGCATGTCCAGCCGCTTCGTCTGAATCTCGCCCACCGGCGCCCCGATGCCGACGCCCGCGTTGTTCACGAGCACGTCCAGCCGCCCGTACTTCTCACGGTGCGTCGCCACGACCTTCTGGATCTCCGCCTCGTCAGAGACGTTCGCCGCCACCGCCTGCAGCTCATACCCCTCCTTCGAGAGCTCATCCGCGGCCGCCTGCAGCTTCTCCGGCCTGCGCGCGGCGAGCGTCATCGCATAGCCCTCTTCCCCGAGGATCCGCGCGATCGCATACCCGATCCCACTCGACGCCCCGGTCACGATCGCTGCACGGTCTGCCATTTCGTCCTCCTCGCTCGCCTGCGCTCCTCGCCCCACCGGCGAGCCGCGGTCGCCCGGTCTCGGCGACCGCCGGAGCATTCCACATGCGTGCATCGTAGGTCCTCAAGCGTAACTCTTACGTGACCTGCGTATCTGTGATACTGTGAAACACAGTGGCAAATATCACTGTCTCCGTACCTGATGATGTCTACCGTGCCGCACGGATCAGCGCGGCTGAGCGCGGTAGCTCTGTGAGTGCGCTCGTCGCCGACTATTTGAACTCGCTCTCCCAGCGCGAGGCCGAGTTTGTGCGACTCGAGGCCCAGGAACAGCGCGTCCAGAGGCAAATAGAGCACTTCAGTGCACGCGACCGCCTGGATCGCGAGGAGCTGCACTCGCGTGCGGTTCGCTGACACCAACATTCTGCTCTACACGATCTCGCGCGATCCGCTGGAGCAGGAGAAGGCAACACGCGCCAAGGAGCTTCTCGCTTCCAGAGACATCGCACTCTCGGTTCAGGTGCTCCAGGAGTTCTACACCCAAGCGACCCGCGAGAGTAGGCCGGATCGCCTAACGCATGAGCAGGCTACGACGCTCGTCGATTCCTTCCGGCGCTTCCCTTTGCAGGAGACCACGATCAGCGTGATGCTCTCCGCGATGGCCACAAGACAGCGCTTCGGCATCTCCTATTGGGATGCGGCGATCATCGAGGCGGCCCGAGCGCTGAGTTGCCAGGTCGTCCTCTCCGAGGACATGAGTGATGGGCAAGACTACGCCGGGGTACGGGTCGAGAACCCTTTCGGCGACCGATGATTCGGACTCGGTTTCTTTGCCCTGAGGTGACCGGCCACAACCCAGATCGGCGAGCCCGGTACTGGTAGCTTCTATCCATCGCGCCTGACCACTTTCGCGGTTCGGGCGCGAGGAGGGCCCGTAGCTCAGTTGGTTAGAGCAGTCGACTCATAATCGATTGGTCCCAGGTTCGAGTCCTGGCGGGCCCATGGCGCAACGACCTACAAACCCAACGGTTTGCACGCAATCAGACGCTTCGGAAAGCTCTCTTAGATTGCCCAACGATTCCTAGTGGGCCGCATCGCGGTCTTTGGAGCGATGCGCCTGTTCCACAGGTTCGATCTCTGCCGCTCCCCCGCTGGTAAGCTCTCCGCACGATTTGTTGGCCGCCAAAAGCTGGCCCAGGGGCACGTCTCACGAAGGAGAAGGCCCCGGATGCGGCTCAGGGACCGAGTCATACGACAGAGGTGAAGGGTGAGTGCAGCGGAGGGAGTCTGGGGGATTGTGGGTGACGCTCAGGCGCTCGAGCGGACCGGACCCTGGCCGGGAGGCGGATCGCGATCGCTCGCGGTGGCGATCTGTGTCCTGCTCGGTGTAGTGCTTGGGGCGTTCGCCCTGGCGTGGTCCGGCCATGCGGTAGGGGTCCGGTCGACCCCGGCCAACGCGCGACAGACCGCGTTTGGCGCCAGTGAGCTTTCCCGCCTGCCTGTCACAGCCCAGGGAGTGGTCTCGGCCGCTCTCGGCGCTGACAGCTCAGCCTTTCGTGCACACGCGTCGGCACATGGGTTCCGCGCGTCGAACCCGGCCCAGGACACGCAGGCGAGCTTTGGTCGCAGCGGCGTACAGATCGAGGCGGGTAGCCTGCGGGTCGGCCTACGCCTGGCGGCCATCGGATATGGAGACCGGCTCGTGTCCGCGCCCGCGACGGCACCAACGGCGACGCGCAACCGCGTCTCCTTCCAGCGCGCTGGCTACACCGAGTGGTACGCGAACGGGCCGCTCGGACTCGAGCAGGGCTTCACGATCGAGCGACGCCCGCGCGGGATGGCGATCGGGCCGCTGAAGCTTGCGATCGCGGTCTCGGGCAACGGTCGGGTCTCTCTCGGCCGACATGGTCGGACCGCATATCTACGACACGGCCGGGATCTGCTGCGTTACACCGGTCTAAGCGTGAGCGACGCCACGGGGCGTTCCCTGCGCAGCTGGTTCGCGACTCGAGCGGGCGGAATCCTGCTGGAGGTCGACGCCGCCCACGCTGCCTATCCACTGCGCGTGGACCCGCTGGTGCAGCAAGGCTCGAAGTTGACTGGTACCGCGAAAGTCTGGCGCGGCAACGTCGGGGAGAGCGTGGCGCTCTCCGCCAACGGCGACACGGCGCTGGTCGGCGCCCCCCAGGACGAATACTCCGGTGCCGCGTACGTCTTCTCGCGCTCAGGGACGACCTGGACCGAACAGGTGAAGCTCACAGGAGTGGGTGAGAACGGCGCATCGATCGGCTTCGGCGCGACTGTGGCTTTGTCGGCTAACGGCTCTACGGCACTCGTCGGAGCGCCTGGGTATGGCGCTCGTGCCGGCGCGGCCTGGGCGTTCGAGCGCTCCGGCACGACTTGGTCCGAACAGCAAAAACTCACCGGCGCGGGGGGCGAATCCGAAGGCCGGTTCGGCACCAGCCTCGCGCTTTCCGCCGACGGCAACACGGCGCTGATCGGGAGCCCCGACGAATACAGGGTCATACGTTCCAAGGGGGTCTACGGTGTGGGAGTTGTCTACCCGTTTGTCCGTACGGGGTCGACCTGGGCGCCGCAGGGCGACCGACTCACGGGCACGGAAGAGGTCTATCCCGAACAGTACGCGGTCATAAACGGTTCGGCTTTCGGGGACAGCGTCGCGTTGTCCGCCGATGGCGACACTGCGATCATCGGGGGACCTCGGGACGATGAATACCGCGGCGCCGCGTGGAGCTTCACCCGCTCCGGGAACAGCTGGACGCAGCAGGGAAAGAAGCTGACCGCCCAGGCGGGCGGTTTCGGCGAAAGCGTGACTCTCTCGGCCGACGGAAGCACGGCCCTGATCGGGGCGCCGTCCGAGAATGGCTTCGCCGGCGCGGCATGGGTGCTGACCCGGACCGAAGGTGAATGGTCCAAGCAGGCGGAGCTGAAGGGCACGCCCAGTGAATTCGCCTACTTCGGCTCGAGCCTGGCCCTGTCCGAAAATGGCAGTACCGCGCTGATCGGCTCACCCACGGAACAGCATTACGTAGGGGCGGCGTGGCTGTTCAGCCGTACCGGAACGGCCTGGGCCGGACAGTGCGAACAGCTGACCGCCTCAGGCGAGGTCGGCGAAGGCCGATTTGGGGCGGGGGTGGCTCTATCCTCCGATGCCAACACCGCGTTGATCGGAGCGCCGCTCGATCAGGAAGGCAGCGGTGCAGCGTGGGTGCTGGTCACGACGCCTCCAGGAACTGGCGCCGAGCGGCCTGCCGGAGCGGCCGGCCCGAGTTGCGCCGCGGGAGCGCCCGAACCCACCGTCGAGACCCTCGGCACGTCCGAAATCGCCAAGACGTCCGCCACCGTGAGCGCGACCGTCGATCCAAGCGGCGGCGAAGTGACGGACTGCCGCTTCGAATACGGCACAACGCTCGGCTACGGCGCGAGTATTCCGTGCCTCTCGCTCCCGGGGGCGGGCACAGACCCGGTCGCCGTCTCGGCGACGCTCTCCGGACTAACCGCGAACGCGACCTACCACTACCGGATCGTCGCCACCAACGAAGGCGGGACCAGCACCGGCGAAGACCAGACATTCACGACACTCCCGGCGGGGACCGGGATCGCAGGCACGGTGACGAGCGCTTCGACCGGCCTTCCGGTGGGAGGCATCGAAGTCTGTGCCTATGAAGCCGCCGGTGAAAGCCTGTTCGGTGAATGTACGGCGACCGAATCGACGGGCCGTTACGCCCTCACGGGACTGACGGCCGGCGAGTACATCGTCGCATTCTCCTCGCCCGCGGGCGGCCCTTCGGACTACACCAGGCAGTACTACCACAACAGGTCGCAGCCGGCAGAAGCAGAAGCCATAGCCGTCAGCGCGGGAAGCATTACGCCGGGAATCGATGCGCAGCTCAAAGACGGTGGGCGGGTCACCGGCAAGGTGACGAGCGCCGCCTCACACTCCACCGTGGGCGGTGCCCTAGTGTGCGCGTTCACTGCCGCAACCGAAATCGAAGAATGCGGCCTAACCGGCGGGACGGGCGAATACGCGATCACGGGACTGCCGAGCGGGAGTTACCGGATCGGCTTCAACGGGGTGGATGCTGGTTATGTGATTCAGTACTACGATGACGAGCCGTCGCTCTCAGCGGCCACGCCCGTGACCGTCACCACCGGCGGCGACACCTCGGACATAAACGCGCAGCTGGCAGACGGCGGACGGATCACCGGCAGCGTCAGGAGCACAGCCACGGGGGCACCGATCCAAGGGGTTCTCGTCTGTGCCTTCGTATCAGCCGGTGAAATCGAGGAATGTGCCGTCACCGGTGCGACCGGCGAATACACGATCGCGGGGCTCCCGACGGGGGTCTATGAGGTTGGCTTCAACGGCGGCAAAGCGTACGGGATCCAGTACTACAGCGGCACGTCGAGCTTCGCGGGTGCGCGGCCCGTATCGGTCGTCGCGGGGAGCACGGACGGCGGCATCGATGGTGTCCTGGGACCGGATGGCGCGTCTCCACCTTCACCTGTGTGGACGCCGCCCGCCGGCATCGGTGCGGCTGCCGGATCGGGGAGTGCCGGGACCACGGGGGGCGTGCTGGGCCGCACCGCTACCGGCGTTGGCGCGGTTGAGATCGGAGCCCTGCTCCGGCACGCGCTCACACCTGCCGGCACTGCGGCCAGGGGGGCCTCGTTGCTGGCGCGCGGCGGGTGCACGGTCACATTCCGGGCGCTGTCAGCCGGGACGGCCGTGATCGACTGGTATCAGGTGCCGCCGGGCGGTAGACTCGCGCGGAAGACGAGAGCACGCTCAGTCCTGGTCGCATCCGGACAGACGCGGTTCTCGACAGCAAGGACGGCGGAGATCAAAGTCAGGCTGACCCGTGCAGGGCGGCGGCTGATCAAGAAAGACGACGCGGTGAAGCTGACCGCGGAGGGCATGTTCACCCCGTCCGGCGGGAAGCCCGTTACAGCGATCGAGCAGTTCGTGCTCAAACGGTAGGGCCCGGGCGGCGCGTTGATCGAGGTATCGCCCATGCACCGGAGCCCGCTCATGACCTCCGCGAACTCGAACGCCGCCGTTGGACTAGATGTCCTGCTTGCAGACTTTGTGAACGGTTGAGGGGCAGAATCGGCCGGCACCCCGCGCATAGATGTGCGGGGCTGGGCGTAGG
Organism: uncultured Solirubrobacterales bacterium; assembly: GCA_963708315.1. GTDB lineage: Bacteria > Actinomycetota > Thermoleophilia > Solirubrobacterales > Solirubrobacteraceae > Palsa-744. The sequence goes on from OY970204.1 coordinate 1,630,789, forward strand.
GTGGTCCTGGCGCCGACACGTCATGCCAGTTCGACTTCCCCGCCACCGCCCTCACAGACGGCGAGCGCCCTGGGACCACCTGCTAAACTGCTCCTCACTTGGAGCTATTTATGCCGGTAGGAATCGCCAACAGAGCAATGCTTACGCGCCGCGAGGCCGCCGAGCTCGTCCACGTTCCGCTCGGCGCTCTCGATAAGGCCATCGAACAGAAGGTCGTTAGGGCGTACCGGCGCCGTGATCGTACATGGCTGCGCAGTGATGACATCGGCGTGGTCGTGCTTCTGCAAAAGACGGCGCTGCCGTTGCCCGTGGTCGTCAAGCGGAAGATCAAGCGGTGGGTGCGCGACACCGAGCCCTACCGTGCCGGGCATGAGTCAGAGCTTGCGATCGGCGACGCGCTCATCATTCGCTGGACCCCCGAGATGACCAAGGCCGTCGAGGCAGCCGAGAGCTATGCAACGCTGCGCGACCAGTGGATCGAGACGAACCTAGACATCAAGGGTGGCGAGCCGGTCATCCGCGGCACGCGCATCACCGCTCACGGGGTCGCGGGACGCCTCGACGGTGGCGACACGGTCGCGATGCTCACAGAGGAGTACCCCGCCATCCCCGCGGAGGCTTTCCTAACCGCCTACACGTACGCTCGAGCGCATCCCCGTCGCGGACGACCTGTCAAGCCATGGCGGCGCGGCGGCGATGAGGCTTTGGATCGACGAGGATCTGTCCCCGTCACTGGTTGACGTAGCCCACGCCCATGGACTCGATGCGACCTGCAACCGCGATCGAGGACTGCTCGGCAGTTCCGACCGCGATGTGCTGCGGCGGTGCATCGACGAGGACCGCACGCTCGTCACAAACAATCTTGGCGACTTCCGTCGCCTCTGCGAGACACGCTCAGCGCACCCTGGTCTGATCGTGCTCCCAACGTTGGCTCGCGCAGCTCAGCAAGAGCTCTTGGCGAACGCCCTGGACCACGTAAACCGTCGGATGGCGGACACCAGAGCCACCGACCCGGGCGAGTTCATGATCAACATGATCGTCGAAGTCAACGACTCCGGAACCTGCAGCGACTTCGCTCTCCCGGCGGACGCATAGCCATGCCCCAGCGGAGGCACGTCTGTCCAAACCCCCGCGCATCTTAGGCGCTGCCAGCCCAGACGGGCTTACGGATCGGGGCCAGCCGGGGCCACCCTTGGGGCCACCGAACCCCCGGAGACAGCCGCAAACCGCCGGCCGCCAAGACGGCCAAAAGCGCGATCTTAGAGCCAAATCCACAAACCAGCCGCAAACAGTGGCAAGCCCTGGAACACACTCATAATCGATTGGTCCCAGGTTCGAGTCCTGGCGGGCCCATGCTGGGATTGGGCATTCTTGAGCCAGATTTCGGGCTGATTCGCGCTCGCCGAGGGTGTCGCGGGTGCGACGGCCGGGGGCCAACGTGGTCAGAGGGAACGGGCCTCGGTGAGCGGCGGCGGAACCGACTGCCAGCCAGGGCTCCGCGGTCCGGAAGATTCACACAGACTGGCGGGCGTGAACGGGTCACCGCCAAGCCAGCGCGCCCGCACGCGTGATCAAGACGGTGGACGCCAACCGCGGGCGAGCGTCGTCTGACCCACCTCGATGATGTAGCCGTCGGGATCGCGGATGTAGCAACGGATCTCGGTCTCGTGCTGCTTCGGCGGCGTCAGGAACTGTGCGCCGCGCGCGCTCCACTCGGCGTACACAGCTTGGATATCCGCGACCCGGATGTTGAGGAAGCTGCTCACCCGATCCGGGTCGGGCGGCGTTTCGAGCGTGACGGTCGGCTTGTCGTCGGTCGGACCTCCTCCGACGTTGATGATGATCCAGCTGTTGGCCAGCGCGACGTAGGTCACCGCGTCACCTGCCTCGCCCCCGATGACCGTCCTGCCCCCAAGCACTTCGGTGTAGAAGCGGCGGGAACGCTCCACATCATCCGAAACGATGAAGTGCGCCAAGACCATCTCCTCATCGATATTGCTCATAATGACCTCCCTTGTTTGAATAGGCTCCACCGCTCCGCGACGACAGCCCCATGGTCAGTATCCGGCGCTCTGGCCGCCGTCGATGTGCAAGACCTCTCCGGTCACGAAAGGCGCCGACTCGAGATAGAGGACTCCACCGACCACATCCTCGATCTCGCCCACCCGACCGACTGGGTGCAACGCGCCCATTCCCGCGTAGGAGCTCTCGTCGTGAAGCGGCGTTTTGATCACGCCCAGAGAGACGGCATTTACCCGTAGACCACGGGAGGCATACTCGATCGCGAGCGATTTGGTGACCGCAACCAGGCCCCCCTTTGTCAGGACGGGCAGAGCGGCTGGTCGATCGCTATCCGCCTGCTCGACGAGCGTCGTCGAAACATTGACCACGTGCCCGCGACCCTGGTCGAGCATGTGTTTGATCGTGCGCGTTGTCATGTGGAAGAAGCCCGCCAGGTTGACGGCGACAAGGGCGTTGAAGTCCGCGAGGGTGTACTCCGTGAAGGGCTTGCCGATGTAGATCCCAGCGTTGTTGATCAGGGTGTCGATCCGACCGAAGCGCTCGATCGCCGCGTCCACGATGCGCTGCGCGGTGTCAGGGTCGGCGATGTCGCCTTCGACGGCAACGATGCCAGAGTCCTCTGACGGCCCGATCGATCGAGCAGTCACGATCACGGCATACCCGCGCTCACGGTATGCCTTCGTGAGGCCCGCGCCGATGCCCTGCGAGGCGCCGGTGATGATCGCGACTTTCTCCTCATTGCTCACAACGATGCTGCTCATGTTGGCATCCGCAGGTCGGTTTCGGTTCTTGGCATCGATCCAGCGTCGCGCGCATGCCTGGCGAGGTGGCCACAAAGCGGGTTCGCTTTTCAGCGTCGCCGGACTCGCCACGCGCCGCGCGGGACGGCCTTGACTTCTGCTCGGATGAGAGGAAAGTATGCGCGATCCGAGAGGAGAAGCAGATGGCCACGACATACGAGTCTGCGGAAGATCTGGTGGACTCGCTCAGGCGGGCGTCAGAGGCGCACGGCAAGCACGAGGAGCGAACGGGCCATGCGGACGAGGACTGGCCGGACTGGTACGCGCTCTACATGGTGCGCGAGCGCGCGGGCGAGGAGCTGCCGACATGAGCAGCGACTATGACGTGATCGTGCTTGGCGGCGGCTCGCCGGGTGAGCACTGCGCGGGCGCGCTGGCGGAGGGCGGACTGCGCGTGGCGGTCGTGGAGCGGGAGCTCGTGGGAGGGGAGTGCTCCTACTGGGCCTGCATTCCGTCGAAGACGCTGCTGCGGCCGGGCGAGGCGGTCCACGGGGCGCGCGAGGCCGCCGCGAGCGCCGAGGTCGATGTCGAGGCGGCGCTCGCCTGGCGTGACTTCATGGTCTCCGACCACTCCGACGCCGGACAGGAGCGCTGGCTGGCCGATCACGGCATCGAGTTGCTGCGCGGCAGCGGGCGGCTCGCCGGTCCTGGCGTCGTCGAGGTCGACGGCGTGCGGCACACCGCGGACCACGTCGTCCTCGCCAACGGTGCCGATCCGGTCGTGCCGCCCGTACCGGGCTTGCGCGAGCTCGACGGCGTTTGGAGCAACCGCGAGGTGACGTCCATGAAGGCCATTCCGCGCCGCCTGCTGATCCTCGGTGGCGGGCCGGTCGGCGTGGAGATGGCGCAGGCCGTTCGTCGACTCGGCGGCGAGGTGGCGGTCCTCGACATGGCCGAGCACGTACTCGGGCGGGAGCCGGTGCCGCTGGGTGAGGCGCTCGGAGAGGTGCTACGCCGCGAGGGCATCGAGCTCGTCCTGTCTGCGAACGCGAGCACCGCACGACGCGAGGGCGAGGATTACGTCCTCGAGCTCGACGACGGACGCGAGCTGCGCGGTGACCGGCTGCTCCTCGCCACCGGCCGGCGTCCGCGGGTGCTCGGGCTCGGCCTCGAGACCGTCGGCGTGGAGGCGGACGCGCACGGAGTTCCGGTCGACTCGCACCTGCGCGCGGCCGAGCATCTGTGGGCGATCGGCGACGTTAACGGCCTGTGGCCTTTGACCCACGTCGGCAAGTACCAGGGCGAGGTGGTCGCCGCGAACATCCTCGGCGAGCCCCGGGAGGCCAACTACGAGGCCGTTCCGCGCGTCGTCTACACCGACCCGCAAGCCGCGGCGGTGGGCGCTTCCGCCGGCCGTTTCAGCGCCATGGCCCCGGTGTCGGAGGTGGCGAAGACCGCGACCTACACGCGCGAGTACGCCGACAGCAACGGCTTCCTGACGCTACTCAGCGATGGCGAGCGGCTGACGGGCGCCTACGCGCTCGGCCCCGAGGCGGGCGAGTGGCTGCAGCAGGCGACGCTCGCGATCCGCGCCCACATCCCACTCGACGTCCTGGCTGACACGATCCAGCCATTCCCGACGTTCTCGGAGATCTACGTCGCCGCGCTGAAGACGCTCCGCGGCGAGATCGCGGCGGCGTCTGAGGCCGTCGGTGCGGGACCGCCGATGGGGAGCTGACGGAGGGAGAGATTAATTAGGACGACCGCAATGCCCGCCCCGACCAGGTTCGTGGCGGTTACGGCTGATACCGACCTCACCAACCACGCCGAAACGAAGAAGGAGCACACCGTGCGCACTGACATCGCACCCGGCGGGACGTTTCCCGACTACGAGCTGACCGACCACACCAAGACCCGGCGCAAACTGAGCACGCTGCAGGGAAACGACCCGATGGTCCTCGTGCTCTCGCGCGGGCACTACTGCCCGAAGGACCATCAGCAGCACCTCGAACTGGCAGCCGCCTATCCAAAATTCGCCGTCGCCTACACGCAACTCGTCACGATCTCCACGGACAACATCGTCGAGTCTCGCGAGTTTCGAGCCTCGGTCGGCGCCCAGTGGACTTTCCTCTCCGATGCCGGTCGCCATGTGCAGAAGGACCTCGACATCCAGGAGTACACCGACTCCCACCACGATCCGATGATCCCTCACACCCTCGTGCTCAAGCCGGGACTCGTCATCCACAGCGTCTACAACGGCTACTGGTTCTGGGGCAGACCGTCGCTCGAGGACCTTCGTCACGACCTTCGCGAGGTGACGCGCGAGATCCGGTCCGACTGGGATCTGGCTGCACCCGGCCTCCGCGAGGCGTGGGAGGCGGGCGACCATTCAGCGTTCTATGCCGACGCGGGCCCCGGGTAGCCGGCTCAACCAGGTACCCACTGTTGGAATTTCGACTCACCTGGTCCCTGCTCGACGCAGCGGGGAACCGCGCCGATACTTGGCCCGGCGCTACGTCTCCAAGTGGCGCACAAATCGCGCCCTATGCTGTTGCCGCTCATATCCGGCGGCGTGCCAGAAGGCCATGGCGCCATCCTCGTCGTCGGCGACGATCGCGGTGAGCCTGATCGCGCCACGCTCGCGCAGGCGCCGCTCACCCTCTTTGAGCAGCTCCGTCGCGAGTCCGATCCGCCGATACTCGGGCGCCACTGCCAGCCGGTAGAAGCTCCCACGCCAACCGTCCCAGGCGGCGATCAGCGAACCTGCCAGGGTGTCTTCGAGCTCGGCGACCAGCAGCGCCTGGGGGTCGGTGGTCAGCAGTCGGGTCAACCCGTCGGGAGAGTCGCTGACGGTCGGCACACTGCCCGCGGTGACCCACAGGTCGAGCACGCCCGCGATGTCACGCACGCCGGCGCTGCGAATCGTCAAGTGACCGAGGACATCGATGTTCATAACCGAGTCGGGAATGCGGTGAGGAGACGCACACCCACCGGGTGCTACCCCTCCCCCGAGGAGTACGAATAGCCGGCCATAACCTCGGCAATAGCCAAATCGTCATCCCCGCCGCGCTCGCGCAGTCCGCCAATAATCCCGTCGCGATCCTCGGCGGTGCGGTTCTGACTGAGCTTGCGCTTGCCCTGGAGCGCGTCGATCTTGAAGCTGAAGGCGGTGATGTGAGGCAGTCGTTCGTCGACGTAGTCATCGGCGACGGAAGCGAGCGACCACGGCTGTGAGAAACGCTCCTCGTGGACCTCCACGAGCTCGCGGAGATGACCGAGCACGACTTCCGGGTTCTGCAACCGCCGCGGGCGACCGTAGGCGTGGACGGCCAAGAAGTTGTACGTCGGCAGACCGCCGCTCGGACACCAGCGCGGCGAGATGTAGGCGCGGGGTGCGCTGAAGATCGCGAGCGCCTCGTGCTCACCGTCGAGGTGACGCGCGAGCGGGTCACGGGCGGAGACGTGAGCGATGAGTGTCCCAAGCCGACCCTCGTCGCGGTGCAGGACGAAGGGGATGTGGGCGGCGAGCGGACCGTCGGAGCAGATCACGAGGACGCCGAAGCGGACGGCCTCGATGATGTCCTGCAGGACCGGCAGCTCGCGCTCGGCGAAATGGGGGTTGACGTACATCGGTCCTCCTGGGGCTCGCTGACTCACACCGTTCGGCGGACCTGTGAACGTTACTGTGCGAGCAGCGATGCTCCCCGAGCGCCTGACAGCCCAACTGCTGGCCGGCCCACCGGCGAAAGACCCCGAGACGGTGGTGCAGCGGTTGCTCGCAGTCCAGGGCCAGGACCCGCGCGGCGCCCGTCTGGCGATCAGGGCGCGCAGCGAGGGTCTGACGGCCTCAGACGTGGACCATGCGCTGAACGAGCGCGTGTTGCTGATCACGTGGCTGAACCGAGGGACGCTGCATCTCGTCCGCAGTGAGGATTACCCGTGGCTGCAAGCGTTGACGGCACCGCGCCTGATGACGAGCAGCGCGCGTCGGCTGGCGCAGGAGGGCCTCACTCCAGATGCGGCCGAGCGCGCTATGCAGACGATCGAGCGGGCACTGGCCGAGGAGGGGCCGCTGACACGCATCCAGCTGCGCGAGCGTCTCGTCGCGGCCGGGGTGCGCACGGAGGGACAGGCGCTGTTGCATCTGCTGTTTGCGGTAAGCCTGCGCGGTATCGCGGTGCGCGGGCCGATGATCGGTCGCGAGCACGCGTATGTGCTCGTCCGCGACTGGCTGCCGACACACAAACCGGTCGACCGGGGGCGCGCCCTGAAGGAGCTGGCCCGTCGCTTTCTAGCCGGCCATGGTCCCGCCGACGAGCGCGACCTTGCCAAGTGGGCGGGGCTGCCATTGCGCGATGCGCGCGACGGGTTGGGCGCGATCGCCTCCGAGTTGACCGAGCGTGCGGACGGGCTCCTTGATCTGGCGCGACGCGAGGCGGCAGCCAAGCTGCCGCCTCCTCGGTTGCTGGGCTCGTTCGATCCGGTGCTGCACGGGTGGGTCTCGCGCGCGCCGATGCTCGTCGAGAAAGAGCCGATCATCACGCTCAATGGTGTGTTCCGGCCGTTCGCGCTCGTGCGCGGTCGCGCGGTCGCTGTGTGGAGCATGCGCGCGGGCGAGATCGCACTGCAGCCGTTCGCTCGCCTGACGCGCGCGGATACGGCGGCGTTGCGAGCCGACGCGCTGGCCGTCGCGGCCTACCTGGATGGCGAACCCGCATCTGCGTGACGGTTGACAGTCGATAGTGCGCGTTTTTCAGCTGAATACATATCCAACTGGCCGTGTTTGAAAGAAGACACAAAGTAGACAGACATTTGTACATATATGACTCTATTACCTGTAGTCATGTACTCGTCGACCAGCGAAGTTGCCGGAGTGTCCACACCGGCGCCAACGAATCCCGAGTTGGGTCGCGCGATCCGTCGCCTGCGCCGCGCGCACAAGCTTACGATCGAAGATCTTGCGCACACCTCAGACATGCACCCAACCTACCTGTCCGGAATCGAGCGGGGTCGGCGCAACCCAACCTGGAGCAAGCTCACGAGCCTCGCCGACGGGCTCGGAATCCCCGTCATCCAGATCGTCGCTGACGCCGAAGCGGAGGCACAGTTGACCGAGCGGATGCGTATCGCCCGCTCCGAGCTCGGCCTGTCCGAGCGCTTCGCCTGAGCTTCCCGCTCCAGGGGCTCGCCTATACGGCCCGAGCCCTCCGGTGTGGTGAATACGCTCAACGTATGACGAGGGTGCACGAATCGTGAGAGGGTCGCGGGAGCGGCTGGCCGTGATCGACCTGGGCTCCAACTCTTTCCGGCTCGTCGTGTTCATGGCGTGGGAGGGGTGGTGGAGGCGCACCGACGAGATCTACGAGCCGGTGCGTATCGGCGAGGGGCTCGCGGCGAGCGGCAAGCTTGGGGAGGAGCCGATGCGCCGCGCGCTGGCGACGCTGGACGTGTTCGACCACTTCTGCCGCGCGGCCGGTCTCAGCGGCCACTCCGTGGACGCTCTCGCGACCAGCGCGATCCGTGACGCCGAGAACGCCGCCGGCTTCCTGGCGCTGGCTCGCGAGCGCACGGATTTGCCGATTCGCGTGTTGAGCCGCGAGGAAGAGGCGCGCTACGGCTACCTGGCAGCGGTCAACTCGACGACCCTGACGGACGGCTGCGTGCTGGACCTCGGTGGCGGGTCGCTGCAGTTGGTGCGCGTCGTCGATCGGGTCGCGCACGAGCTCAGCTCCTGGCGATTGGGCGCGGTGCGCATGACCGAGCGATTCCTGCCCGCCAACGGCCCCGCCAAGCGCAGGCAGATCGAACAGCTACGCGAGCACGTCGCCGCCGAGCTTCAGCGCGCCGAGTGGCTCGCAAGCGCTGGCTCGCGTCTGGTGGGGATCGGCGGAACTGTCCGCAACCTCGCCGCCGCGGTCCAGCGCGCGTCGGGCCTGCCCTCCAACGGAGTGCAGGCGACGGTCGTCTCGAGCGAGGCGCTCGAGGAGCTCGTGGAGCGACTCGCGGAGCTGCCGGCATCGCAGCGCAGCTCGGTGCCAGGCATCAAGCCGGCGCGCGCCGACCTAATCCTGGCCGGCGCGATCGTCGTACAGGGCGCACTGCTCGCGGGCGGGTTCGACGGCCTCGAAGTCACCGAGGCAGGGCTGCGCGAGGGTGTGTTCTTCGAGCGGTTGCTCGCCGATCGAGACCCGCCGCTGTTCGCCGACCTACGTCGCACGAGCGTGCTGAACCTGGCCGCGCAATACCGGTCCGATGCAGCTCACACCGACCACGTCGCGACGCTCGCGCTGGCGATGTTCGACGAACTCGCGAGATTGGATCTGCACGAGGGCGATCCGGTGGAGCGGGAACTGCTGTGGGCAGCGTGCATGTTGCACGACATCGGCATGTCTGTCGACTACGACGACCATCACAAGCACTCGCGCTATTTGATCCTCAACGGCGGCCTGCCGGGCTATTCGCCGATCGAGGTTGCGATCGTCGCGCAGGCCGCCCGCTATCACCGCAAGGGGATGCCCGATCCCGGTCCCCTGGCGGCGCTATTCGAACCGGATGACATCGCGCGCCTGGATCGCTGCGCGGTGTTGCTGCGCCTGGCCGAGGATCTCGAGCGCTCGCGCGATCAGCTGGTGCGCGCCACCCGCTTCACACTCATCGGCGAGCCCGGCCGCAAGACGTCACCGGGGGCGAGCGCGAACGGTGACGGTGGAGAGATCGAGTTGCGGTTGATCGCCGATGGCGAGCCTGCCGTCCCGCGCTGGGCCGCGCGCCGCGAGAGCGAGCTGTTCGCTCGCGCTTTCCATCGCGAGCTGCTTGTCGCCGCCTAGCGTTCCTGACCCGCCTGTGCGGGCCTCAGTGCGCCCGTAGCGCGCGCTCGCGGCCGGCGCAGTCGTACAGCAGCAATGCGTTGGGGTTGACCGGGCGCGGCTGCCATGCCACGGCGGGGATCACGCGGCAGGATTCGATCACGGCGTTGGAGCCCGCGTTGCCGCCGCGTTCGGAGTAGGCCCCGCCGAGCACTACATAGCGGGCCTGCCCAAGGGCTACCAGCCGCGCCAGGCCGGGGCCATTCACGGCCGGATCGTTGCCGCTGTAGCCGCCCATCGCACCCGCGTTATGGCCGAGCAGGATCATCGGCGCGGACGTGTTCGAGGCCTCCGTAAGCACGTTCCAGCGCTTGCTCGGATGGCGAGCGTCCACGTAGTCGAGCAGCGCCCGGGTGACGCGCAGGTCGTGGGGTTTAAGCCCCAGCGGACCGACCGCACCCGCGGCGTGGGGGCCAGCGGCGGGAAAGGTCCCCTCGACCGCGAACTGCCAGGTGGTGGCCGCGTAGGCCGCCGGGGCGAGCAACAGCAGACCAAGCGTGAGCGCCATCGCCTGACGCGTGAAGCGCTGCAACGCGAGGATCGCCACGACACCGACCGCGGCGCCGACGATCAGCACCGGCCTGAACCAGTGTAGGTAGTGGTCGTAGCCGAGTAGCGTCAGCTGAGCCGCGACGGCGCCGGCAACAGCGATCGGCATGAGTGCGAGGCGCAGGCCTCGACGCGCGCCGGGCGCGACGAATGCCACGGCCCCCGCGCCGACCATCGCCGCCGTTCCCGGCCCGAGTGCGGACAGGTAGTAGGGATGCACGATCCCCTTGGACAGGCTCAGCACGGCCGCCTCGACGAGGAACCAGCCCCCCAGCACGATCAAGCCCGCCAGGCGCGAGTCCCGCCGCCCACCGCTGTGCTCGAAGTCGCGGGCAGACGACTGCGAAGGATCCCCGTCCGTTTCGGGTTGACCCTCACCGGCCTGCACATCCCCGTCGCCGGCCTGCGGACCCGCGCCGATCGACCACAGCGCGAGCGCGATCAGGCCGAGGAGGGCGAACGGCAACATCCAGCCGGCCTGTCCGCCGAGGCCTTCTTCGAGCAAGCGCAGCGGCCCGGTGGGTCCGCCGAACGCGACCGGATAGCGCAAGCGACCGTTGCGCAGGTACTTCGACAGGACGACTTTTTTAGCGGCGGTCCCCCTGTGCACCGTGCCCGTATGGGTTGCGGGTGCGGCGGGATGCGCGCTCGCGCCGCCGCCGCGTGGCGCAGTGGCCGGTGGAACGGTCCCGCTGACACGGCTGCGCGCGGCACGAGCGCGCAGCGCTTCACGTTCGATGTGGGCGAGCGAGCCGTGCTTGAACACGACGGGGATACGACCGGGGCCGCCGACCTGTCCTTCCACGCGCCCGAATCCGTTGTAGCCGAACGTGAGGTCGTACTCGGTGTTGTCGACCGAGCCGCCCACGAACGGGCGCGATGAGGCGGGTGTGAGTTCGACGATCAGTGACCACGAGGCCGATACGAGCAGCAGCACGACGCCCGCCGCGAGTAGTTGGCCGGCTCTGCGCGCGAGCGATCCTGGTGCGCACACCAGGTAACCGAGCCCGAGCCCGGGGACGACGAGATAGGCGGCGAGGGTCTTAGTGTTGAACGCGAGCCCCACGAGCGCCGCGCAGCCCAGCAGCGTCAGCAGCCTGCCCGAGCCGATTGCCCGCAGCCCCACTCCGCAGGCGAGGATCATCAACAGGATCAGGATCGCGTCGAGGTTGTTATCGCGTGAGACCGCCACGAACGAGGGGAACACCGCCAGCGCGAGTGCGCTGGCGACCCCGGCCGCGGGACCGAAACTGGGCGTCACCACCCAGTAGAGCGCGGCGACCGCGAGCACACCCGCGATCGCCTCGGGCAGCAGCAGACTGAGCGGGTGAAACCCGAACAGGGCGGCGCTGAGCCCCTGCACCCACAAACCCAATGGGGGCTTGTCGATCGTGACCATCCCGCCGGCATCGAATGAGACGAAGAAGAAGTTGTGCAGCGAGTGCAGCATCGAGTGGACGCCCGCCGAATAGAACGTGTTGGCGTACCCGTTACGCGACAGTTGGTTGATGTTCAGGACGGCCGAGAGCGCCAGCACGGCAGTGAGAGCGATGTGATTGGGTCCCACCCGCCCCAGTACGCGTGCTCCCCGTCGCGGCGCGGCGAGAGCGGCGGGTCCCGTGTCGAGCGTCGTCGTGTCCGCGATGGCGGTCGTCTGCTGAGCTGAGGTCATGTTGGGAGCGTTATGGTGCGAGCGCGCCCATTAGCCGGTCGAGGTCGTCCTCGTCGTTCCAGGCCCCAACGGACGCCCGCAGCCAGGGGGTGTCGGGAATGTTACGCACGATCACCCCGCGTTGGCGCAGGTGCTCACGCTCGCCCTCGGGGTCCGCGCTCTGAAACGACACGAGCGTGGTGTCCCCGCGCGGCGCCACCTTGCGGCCGCGCTCACCCAGCAGCAGGACCAGCCGGGCGGCCAGCTCCCGCGCGCGCTCGTGCACGGACCGCCAGCCGGCGCCCTCCAGCAGACGTGCGGCAGCCAGCGCGCACGCGACCGTCTCGGCGCTCAGCGACATCGTGTCCAGCGCGCGCGCGTCCGCGTGGAGGTCGGCCTGGAGGCCGGTGTTGGGGTCGGCGAGATTCGCGTAGCCGCGGCGTTCGACTCGCAACCGTGCGCGCAGATCAGCGCTGACATACAACATACCCGTGCCGTCGGGACCGCACATCCACTTCTGACCCGCGCCCGCATAGGCGTCACAGCCCAGCTCACGGACGTCCACCGGGATTGCACCGACGCCCTGAGCGCCGTCGAGCAGCACCGGAACCTCCAGCTGTGCCAGAGCATCCGGGGCAACGCGTCCGCTCATCCAGCCGACGTGCGAGCAGGCCACCAGGCGCGTCGTGCGTGGGTCGACCGCATCGGCGATATGCGCCAGCGGGGCCATGCGCACCGTCACACCTTTTACATCCCGCGCGCCCGCCAGTGCGCCCAGCAGGCCCGGATGCTCCTCGTCGCTTGTGAGGATCTCATCGCCCGGACCGAGGTCCAGTCCGCCGATGATCTGGGCGATGCCCTCGCTGGTGCACGTCGTCAGCGCCACCTCGCCCGGGTCGCATCCGAGTGTGGCGGCGTAGGCAGCGCGCAGCTCGCCATTCAGCTCTGAGCGACGTTCGAAGTGCGCCATGGTTCGTCCGTCGGTGGCCTCACGTGCGAGCTCCTGGCCGGCCGCACGCACCGCGACGGCGGGCAGCGGACCGTCGGTGCCGGCGTTCAGATAGGCGAGTCGGCACAGCACCGGGAACTCGCCGCGCAGATCGTTACAGGCCACGACGGGCGAGCATACCGGCGACGGCCCGACGACCGGGGAAGATTGAGAGTCGGGCGACCGGCATTCGCGGTGGGCGAAAAGCGAGTATCAATAGGAAGCAGGACGACGCGATGCGCAGGTGGTGGAGAGACCGGCGACCGTCCCTGTGCACGCATACTGGGGGTGAAGAAGGATGCGCACAATGACTTCCGACACGGGCTCAGAGCCGCTGTGGGAACCGACCGCGCAGGACCGTGAGCGCGCGGAGATGACCCGGTTCATGCGTTGGGCTGGCGAGCGCACGGGCCACGCGTTCACCGACTACGGCGAGCTGTGGGAGTGGTCGGTGTCCGAGGTCGAGGAGTTCTGGGCGGCGGTGTGGGAGTACTGCGGTGTGCGCGCGTCTCGTCCCTACGAGCAGGTGCTCGACTCACGTCAGATGCCAGGGGCGCGTTGGTTCGTGGGGAGCGAGCTGAATTACGCCGAGAACATGCTGATGCGTGAGCGCGACCCCGACGCCGTCGCGGTCATGCACGCCTCGGAGCTGCGCGAGCTGGACTCGTTGACGTGGGCGCAGCTGACCGTCCAGGTCGGAGACGTGGCCGCCGGATTGCGCACGCTGGGAGTGGGTCGCGGCGATCGGGTTGTCGCCTACATGCCGAATATCCCCGAGACGCTCGTCGCGCTGCTGGCCGTCGCGTCGATCGGCGCGATCTGGTCCAGCGCCGCGCCGGAGTTCGGGGCGCGCAGCGTGATCGACCGGTTCGCTCAGATCGAGCCGGCTGTGCTACTGGCGGTGGACGGCTACCGTCATGGCGGCCGCGACTACGACCGCACAGAGCCACTGGGCGCGATCCTCGCTGAGCTGCCGAGCGTGCGCCACACGGTGCTGCTGCCCTACCTGTCGCCTGAGGCGAGCGCCACAAGTCTGCCGGGGGGCATGAGCTGGAACGAGCTGCTGGAGCTGGGACGCGGCGCCGGCGGCGCCGGCGGGGAGGGCGAGGACCGTGGCGTCGTACTCCAGTTCGAGCAGGTGCCGTTCGACCATCCCCTGTGGGTGCTGTATTCCTCGGGCACCACCGGTCTACCGAAGGCGATCGTGCACGGCCACGGCGGGATCCTGCTGGAGCAGCTGAAGAAGAGTCGCCTGCATCTCGACCTGCGCGCCGGTGATCGCATGTTCTGGTTCACGACGACCGGCTGGATGATGTGGAACTTCCTGATCGGCGCGCTGTTCACCGACGCGGCGATCGTGTTGTATGACGGCAGTCCCGGCCACCCCGACATGGGCGCCTTGTGGCGGCTGGCGGAGCGGACGGGGATTACATGCATGGGCGTCTCGGCGGGGTGGCTGGGCGCATGCGCGAAGGCCGGGGTGGAGCCCGCGCGCGACTACGACCTGCGGGCCCTGCGCGCGATCGGCTCGACCGGCTCGCCGCTGGCGCCGGAGAGCTATCGCTGGGTCAGCGAGCACGTCGGCGAGCACATATGGCTGTTCTCCACCAGCGGCGGCACCGACGTGTGCACGGCGTTCGTCGGCGGCTGTCCGTTGTTGGGAGTGTACGAGGGCGAACTGCAGGCTCGTGCGCTTGGGTGCGCGGTGGAGGCCTGGGACGAGAGCGGCCACAGCGTCGTGGACGAGGTCGGCGAGCTGGTGCTCACGCAGCCGCTGCCCTCGATGCCGCTGTACTTCTGGGGCGAGGATCCTCCAGACCGAGAGGGTCATGGCGGCGAGCGCTACCGCGAGAGCTATTTCGGGATGTATCCGGGCGTGTGGCGTCACGGCGACTGGGTGCGAATCACCCCGCGCGGGGGCGCGGTGATCTACGGCCGCTCGGACTCGACGATCAACCGCCAGGGCGTGCGCATGGGCACGAGCGAGATCTATCGCGCGGCGGGCGCGGTGGAGGAGGTGGTGGACGCGCTCGTGGTGGACGTCCCCCGACGCGATCGCGACGCGGAGCTGTGGATGATCCTGTTCGTGGTGCTCGAGGAGGGCGTCGTGCTCGACGAGGAGCTGCGCGCGAGGATCGCGCGGCGCATCCGCGAGGACTGTTCGCCGCGGCACGTCCCGAACGAGATCCTGCAGATCGAGCAGGTCCCGCGCACGCTGTCGGGGAAGGTGTTGGAGGTGCCGATCAAGAAGATTCTGATGGGCACTCCGCCGGGCGAGGCCGCGAGCGTCGACTCGCTCGCCGACCCGCGCGCGCTCGATTACTTTGTGGAGCTATCGAAGACGATCGGCTAGAGGCCGAGGGAGCGGCCGACGATCTCTAGCATGATCTCGTTGGCGCCGCCGTAGATGCGCGTGACCCGCGCGTCGGCGTAGGCGCGGGCGATGGGGTAGTCGAGCATGTAGCCGTAGCCGCCGTGCAGCTGCAGGCAGCGGTCGACGACGCGGCCTTGTAGCTCGGTGCACCACCACTTGGCTGTCGCGGCATCCTCGGGTGTGAGTTCGCCGGTTGCGAGCGCCTGCGCGCAACGGTCGATGTAGGCGCGCGCGATGTCGGTTTCGGAGCGCATTCGCGCGAGCTCAAAGCGGGAGTTCTGGAAAGAGCCGATCGGCTGGCCGAACGCCTGGCGCTCGCGCACGTAGTCGAGCGTCCAGCCGAGCGCCGCTTCGCAGGCGGCGACGGCCGAGGCGGCGATCGAGAGCCGCTCCTGGGGGAGGTTGGAGACGAGATAGCGAAACCCCTGGCCCTCCTCGCCGAGCAGGTTCTCCACCGGCACGCTTACATCGGTGAAGGACAGCTCGGCCGTGTCCTGGGCATGCTGACCGAGCTTCTCGAGGTTGCGCCCGCGCTCGAACCCCTCCATGCCACGCTCGATCACGAGCAGTGAGACGCCGCGATGACGCTCGGCAGGATCGGTCTTGACGGCAAGGATGACTAGATCCGCGTTGATGCCGTTCGTAATGAAGGTCTTGGCGCCGTTCACGACGTAGTGGTCGCCCTCACGGCGCGCGCGCGTGGTCATCGCTGCGAGGTCCGATCCGATCCCGGGCTCGGTCATCGCCAGCGCGGTGATCAGCTCACCGGAGGCGATGCCTGCAAGCCAGCGCTCGCACTGGGGCTCTGTGCAGTAGGTCAGGAAGTAGGGGAGGCAGATGTCGTTATGCAGCGTGATCCCCAGTCCGAAGCTGCCGACACCGGCGAGCTGGGTCTCTTCGCCGATGATGAGGTTGAAGCGGAAGTCCTCCGCGCCCGCGCCGCCGTGGCGCTCTGGCACGGCCATGCCGAGAAAGCCGCCGCGACCGGCCAGGGCGAAGACGTCGCGGGGGACGATGCCGGCGCGCTCCCACTCGCCATAGCGGCCCTCCTCGCCGATCACCTCGCGCGCAAGGAACGTACGGAAGCTCGCGCGGAAGTCCTCATGCACGTCCTCGAACAGGATCCGTCTCATCGTGCGGGACCCTACCGGGCGCGGGGGGTCGGCTCGCTATCTCAGAGGAAGCGAGCAGGAGAGACGGGCAGCGGCGTCGAATCAGACCGCCGATGAAGCGTGTCGCGACTCCCACCGCTCCGGCGCCGCCCGTGAATGGCACCAGCGAGCATCAGAGCCTGTCGAAGTACATCCGCGCACGGTTCGACGAGTGCTCGCGCTCGCAGAAGGATGTGGCGCAGTACATCGTCGATCATCTCGATGAGGCGGCGTTCCAGACCGCCGAGGAGTTGGCGCGCCGCGCGAACACCTCCAGCTCAACCGTCGTGCGGTTCTCGCAGGCGCTCGGGTTCGAGGGGTTCCCGGAGCTGCAGGCGGCCGCACGCGAGGAATATCGCCGCGTCCACGCGAAGGCGCCGGCGGGTGCGAGCGAGACCGGCACGAGCTCGACGCCGCTGTTCTCGCTGGACCAGAACGAGTTCGAGGCCTCGCTCACGGCCGACTACCTGAACGTCGAGGAGACGGCGCGCAAGGTCTCGCGCAGCTCCGTGGAAGCGCTCGTGGAAGCGATCGTGGAAGCCGAGAAGGTGCTCGTGGCGGGCACCGATCAGATGGCGTTTTTCGCCAGCTACCTGCGCCACCTGCTGATGCTGCTGGACCTGCGCGTTGACGTCGTCGCGAGCCCCTCCCAGGAGGCGCTCAGCCGGCTGGGGCGGATCGACCAGGGCACGCTCGTGATCGGACTGTCCGCAGGACGCCCACATCCGCTGGTGGTGCGCGCGATGAAGCTCGCGCGCCACCGCAAGGCGCGCACGGCGGCGATCACCGACGCGACGCTCTCGGAGGTCGCGAAGCTGGGGCAGATCAAGCTTTACTACTCGTCGAACTCGCCCGCGTATGTGCGTTCGCACACGGCGCTTTTGAGCATCATCCAGGCGCTCGCGTATGGCGTGTATTCGCAGGACAGCGCGCAGTACGACGATCGCATCAAGGCCTTCCGGCTGAAGTAGTTCGGGCGACCTGGCCGCATGCGGCCAGGTCCGAGGCAGTGCATGCACTGCCTCGTCGGATGGCGCATGCGCCATCCGCAACCATGCCGCATGCGGCATGGTTCGGGGCCGCACATGTGCGGCCCCGCTGGGGGCACATGTGCCCCCAGAAAAACATCCCAAGCGGTCCTTACATTGACTCTGTCGCGTAGCGACGCGCCCTCGCCGCCGGATGCGGGCCTTGAACTCACTAATCGAGGTTGGCGGGTTCGACTCCCGCCGGGGGCGCTACACTTCTCATGTGAGTTCGGGGCCCCGTTAATTCGGCGGCAACCTCGATTAGCAAGCGGCCCGCAACAGCGGGTCGTTTGCGTTTTCGGCCCGCCAGCTATCCTCCCGGGTATGCGCGACGAGGCGACATTCCGGGTGAAGACGGGCCTGGCGGAGATGCTCAAGGGCGGCGTGATCATGGACGTGGTCACGCCCGCGCAGGCGACCGTCGCCGAGGAAGCCGGCGCCGCCGCGGTAATGGCGCTGGAGCGCGTGCCCGCCGACATCCGTCGCGATGGGGGTGTGGCGCGGATGTCCGACCCGGAGATGATCGCGGGCATTCAGCAGGCCGTCTCGATTCCGGTGATGGCGAAGGCGCGCATCGGACACTTCATGGAGGCGCGCGTGCTGCAGGCGCTCGAGGTCGACTACATCGACGAGTCGGAGGTGCTGACACCCGCGGATGAGCGCCATCACATCGACAAGCACCAGTTCAACGTTCCATTCGTTTGTGGCGCGACGAACCTCGGCGAGGCCTTGCGCAGGATCGGCGAGGGCGCGGCGATGATCCGCTCCAAGGGCGAGGCCGGAACCGGCGATATCGTCGAGGCCGTCCGGCACATGCGCGCGATCACCGGAGAAATCCGCCGCTTGACGACGCTCGGCGAGGACGAGCTGGCGAGCGCCGCCAAAGAGCTCGGCACACCCGCGGATCTCGTGCGGTCGGTTGCCGCCGACGGGCGCCTGCCGGTGGTGCTGTTCTGCGCGGGCGGTATCGCCACGCCCGCCGACGCCGCGCTGATGATGGCGCTCGGCGCCGAGGGCGTGTTCGTGGGCTCGGGCATCTTCAAGTCCGAGGATCCGCCCTCCCGCGCGCGAGCGATCGTCGAGGCGACAACCTACTGGCAAGACCCCGAGCGGGTCGCGGCGGCCTCGCGCGGTCTCGGGCCGGCGATGATCAGCCTGGAGAGCTCGAAGCTCGAGCACGAGGAGCTGCTCGCGCGGCGCGGCTGGTAGACGTGCCGCTGGTGGGAGTGCTCGCCCTGCAGGGCGGGTTCGAGGCGCACGGGCGGGTGCTGCGCGGACTGGGGGAGGACGTGCGCGAGGTGCGCACGGTCGCCGACCTGGAGGGGCTCGACGGGCTGGTGATTCCCGGGGGAGAGTCGACGACGATGACGCTCGGGATCGAGCGCGAGGGACTGGCCGAGCCACTGCGCGAACTGGCACGCGAGGGAGTGCCCGTGCTGGGGTCCTGTGCCGGGCTGATCATGCTCGATCGCGACCATCTCGGGCTGATGGACATGCGCGCCGAGCGCAACGCGTTCGGACGTCAGCTGCAGAGCTTCGAGACCGATATCCAGCTGAACGGCCTCGAAGGGGAGCCGCTGCGGGCGGTGTTCATCCGCGCGCCCTGGATCGCCGAGCACGGCGCGGGTGTGGAGGTCCTCGCCGAGGTGGACGGCCATCCGGTCGCGGCACGCCAGGACGGCATGCTTGCGGTGGCGTTCCACGCCGAGCTGACCGACGACGACCGTATTCACCGACTGTTCCTCGACGCGGTTGCCGCGCGACGTTGACTGACGCCGGCTAGCGCGAGGGTGAGGCTTGCAGAGGCTGTTTTGCGGCAGGCGCGCGCTTGG
Organism: uncultured Solirubrobacterales bacterium; assembly: GCA_963708315.1. Classification (GTDB taxonomy): domain Bacteria; phylum Actinomycetota; class Thermoleophilia; order Solirubrobacterales; family Solirubrobacteraceae; genus Palsa-744. Next base: position 1,649,990 of record OY970204.1, read on the forward strand.
CGGGCTTCTTCTTCGAGCGCGCTCGCTGACCGGATTGCTTGGCGGAGCGCTTGCGTTTGGCCGGTGGCGGCGGGGCGGTGGCATGCAGCTCGGCGCTGGCCGATGTGGAGATCATCTGCACCACTGGCTCCTCGAGCGCGCCGAGCACGCGATTGATCGCCGTATTGATCTCGCCGACGAGCCGGCCGCCGTCCTCCAGCCGTTCGGCTTGCTCCCAAGACCAGGAGCAGGCGACGTGCATGCTCGGACGCAGGTGAGCGAAGCGTCGGCCGAGCGCGCGCAGGAATGGATCCAGGCGCTCGGCGTCCTGTTCGGATGCGTATCCGCGCTCCAGCAGCCACGGCCACAGCTCGGTGCGGATGCTGTCGCGGTGGTGGGCGCCGACGTGCGACCAGTCCTCGCCCTCCCAGCGGCGCGCGTACGTCGGCGCGTCGAGTGTGCACGTCAGGTACACGCGGGTGCGTCTGGGCGCGTTGCGAAAGCCCAGCAGCGGCTGGGGCTCCACACGCCAGTGCGGCGTCTCGGCCGGGCCCGAGCCGTTCGTGGCACCCAGGGCGCTCGTGACCAGCTCACACAGACGCTCGGCGTGGCCGGCCGCGTAGAGGTGTTCGGCTTGGGGCTTCAGCTCTCCGGGCCACAGGTGCAGCGTCAGGCGGTCGTCCTCGTCGATGTCCAGGGCTGCCCGCTGCAGCGACAGCGCGCCCAGGGCGGTGTCGAGGCGCACGTGCACAAGACCGACTCGCTCGGGTTGGATGCCGGTCGCTTCGCGCAGCAGCGAGCGCAGTCGCCACTTGCGGCGGGTGGGGTCGGCGCCGACTCGGCGCAGGCTGCCGAACGGGAGCAGGTGGCCGAAGTCCTGGTGGGCGTAGCCGAGCATGTCCTGCACGAGCGCATGCTCGGCCGGGGAGAGCACCCCGATCTCCGCCAGCCGCCACCACGCCTCGAGCAGGTCGTGCCAACGCAGCAGGCAGGTGCGACGCTCGGCGAATCGCACCCCACCCAGGTTCAGCTCCGCCACGCGATCGCCGTCGCGCTTGGCCCAGCGGCGGCAGACCTTGCTCTCCAGCAGCACGACCAGGTCGGGGTCGAACCGCAACACGCCGTCGAACCGCTGACCGCGATCGGTGTCGGTGACATCTTCCGCGATCTCCGGCGGCTCGAAGTCGGGCGTCAGGAACACGCTCACCAGGCGTCCCCGCTGCACCTTGCCGTTGGAGGCGCCTTCCTCGGAAGGGTCGACGAGATGGGCGGCCTGCAGGTCGATCGTGCAGTCGGGCAGGTGGCTCTGGGAACGCTCGCCGATCTCGTGCAGCAGCGCCTCGCGGGCGAGAGGCACGAGCCGCAGCACGATCATCGCGGCGCGCGTGAGCTGGTCCTCGTGACCACGCCCCAGGTCGCCGTAGGGCTCGAACACGTTCAGGTGCGGATTCGAGGTGATGCTCTCCACTCCGCCCCCGGTCACGATTACTGCCTCACTCCCAGACCTATCGGCCGACCCTATCTATCAATCAATCACACCGCCATCCAGTCAATGACTACTGATTAGCAGTATGTGCCCCAATATCCATAGACGATACCGCACCGTGGCGTTTCTGACCAGTGGGGATCGAGTGCGCGCGATACTGCGGCTATGAGCGTCATCGCGGTGGCGGCCGACGAGCGGGTGGGAATCGCCGAGGGGTTGATCGCGGCGCTGTGCGCGCGCGGCTACGAGGTGACGGCCCATGGGGCTCTCACCGACGACGGACAGGGGGAGCGCGAGGATTGGGCGTGGGCCTCGGAGGCGGCGGCCCGCGACGTGGCCGAGGGCCGGGCCATGCAGGCGATCGTGTGCTGCTGGACGGGCACGGGCGCCTCGATCGCGGCCAACAAGGTCCGCGGCGTGCGCGCCGCGCTGTGCACCGACGCCGCTACGGCCGCGGGCGCTCGGCGGTGGAACGACGCGAACGTGCTCGCGCTGAGCCTGCGCACCACCTCGCAGGCCGAGCTTCAGGAGATCCTCGATGCGTGGTTCGCGACCGAGCCAAGCGACGAGCCCGACGACCGCGCCAACGTCGCGCACGTCGCGGAGATCGAGGGCGCCTGAGTCGGGTTCAGGCCGCCTCGAACCGCACGACGCCGTCGGCGGTGTCCTCCCGCTCGACGACGCGGTGTTCGTCGAGCAGCAGATCGACGTGGCCGAGCACCTCGGACAATGTCAAGTAGGCCTGGGTGACGGCGACGTTGCCCCACAACTCCACCGCGATCTCGTGCGCTGTCAGCGGCCGGGCGGCGATTAGGCCATGGATGCGCTCGGCTCGGCGGCGATGCATGTGTAGGCGCGAGTCGATCAATGACGCGTGATCGGCGATCGGCGGGCCGTGCCCGGGCAGCACCAGCGAGAGCTCCATCGCGCGGGTGCGTTCCAGTGAGGCGATGTAATCGATCAGCGCGCGCGGGCGGGGCCCAGTGAAGTCGGGCCCGGCATCCAGGGGACGCGCGAGCAGAGGGTTGGATGAGATGTTCGCGAGCAGGTGGTCGGCGGCGAACATGATCGCGCCCTGGCCGACCTCCGAGCGGTCGTCGACGAAGACAGTGTCCGACGGGCTGTGGCCGGGCCGGTGCATCACCCGCAGGGTGCGATCGCGCAAACGCAACTCCTCGCCGTCGTGCACCGGCCGCGTGACCTCCACGGCCGCACCCCAGGTGCGAAAGCTGGCCGAGACCGCGCGCAGCGCCGTGATCACGTCGGCGGGAATACCGTGGCGCAGCATCACGCGCTGGGCGAACCGGTCGTCCAGCTCGGTGGCCGTGTCGAACTCGCGCAGGTAGGGCGCTAGCCCCGCAATCGCAGCTACCTCAGCGCCGGAGCGCCGTGCGAGGGTCGCGGCGAGGCCGAAGTGGTCGACGTGCTGATGGGTGATGACGAGCAGCTCGATGTCCTCGACCGCATGCCCGCGGGCGGCGAGACCCCGCTCCAGATCCTGCAGCGAGCGCTCGGAGTTGGGACCCGAGTCGATCAGCGTCAGTGGGGAGTCCTCGATCAGGTAGGCGTTGACGCGCCCGACCTGAAACGGCGTGGGTATCGCCAGGCGGTGGATGCCGGCCTCGGCGGCCTGATCCAGCAGCTCGTCCTCGCCCGGTGCGTCGGACTGCTCGGCGTCGCTCACGAGCGGATCAGCGCGAGCACCTCGTCGCGGCGACGCTCCATGTCCTCGCGTGACACGAGCGACTCCAGGCACAACCGCAGCAGCGGCTCGGTGTTGGAGGGACGTACGTTGAAGTGCCAGTCCTCGTAGTCGATCGATATCCCGTCCAGGCGGTCCTGGCGTGCGTCGGCGTAGCGCTCGGCCAGCTCGGCCATCTTCGCCTCGGGGTCGGAGACCTCCGAGTTGATCTCACCGGAGATGAAGTACTTCGCGCGCAACGGCGCAAGCAGCTCCGACAGCGAGCGGCCCTCGCGGGCCAGTAGCTCGAGGATCAGCAGCGCCGGGATCGTGCCCGAGTCGGCGCAGTAGAACTCGCGGAAGTAGTAGTGCCCCGAGACCTCCCCACCGAACAGCGAGCCCTCCGCGCGCATGCGCGTCTTGAAGAACGCGTGCCCGACGCGGTTGACATGCGGGATGCCGCCGGCGTTGCGCACCATGTCAGGCACCGCACGCGAGGCGCGCACGTCGTACAACACCGCCTCGGGGTGGGCGGGGTCCGATCCCGTCGCCTTGCCGAGCAGGGACTGAGCGAGCAATGCCGTGAGGAAGTCCCCGTCGACGAACTCTCCCGTGTTATCGATGAAGAAGCAACGGTCGGCGTCCCCATCCCAAGCGATGCCGAGATCGGCGCCGCTCTCGCGCACCTTGGCGATGATCGCCGCGCGGTTCTCCTCCAGCAGCGGGTTGGGCTCGTGGTCGGGGAACGTCCCGTCGGGCGTCCAGTAGGTCTCAATCAGCTCCAGCCCCAGCCGCTCTAGCAGCGGGCCGACCATCGGTCCCGCCATGCCGTTGCCGCCGTCCACGATCACCTTCAACGGCCTGCCCGCGCGTCCCGTCGGGGAGCGCACGATCTCCGGATCGATGAACCTGAGCGCGTACTCCTGAAACTCTCCGTACACGTCGACGTCCTCGGCGACGCCGCCGCCCGGAGCGATGCCCAGGCCCGACTCGATCTTCGCGCGGATGTCCTGAATGCCGGCGTCGCCCGAGAGAGGGATCGCGCCGTCGCGCACGAGCTTGGCGCCGGTGTAGGCGGCGGGGTTGTGCGAGGCGGTGCACATCAGCCCGCCGTCCAGCTCGCGCGAGCCGACGAGGTAGTACAGCATCTCGGTGCCGACCTGGCCCGCGTCGATCACACGGGCGCCCTCCTCGAGCAACCCGATGCGATAGCGCGCCGCCAGCTCGGGCGCGGTCAAGCGCATGTCACGTCCGAGACCCACGCGCAGCTCTGAGACGGGCTTGTGCGCGAGCCCCGACAGCACGTGCGCGAACGCGCGTCCGATCGACTCGGCCGTGTCGCCGTCCAGCTGCTCGCCGTACAGGCCGCGGATGTCGTACGCCTTGAATATGCCGGGGTCGAGGGACGTCATGCGGCCTCGCATCCTAGACTCCATCCAATGTCGGGACACTCCAAGTGGGCCTCCATCAAGCACAAGAAGGCGATCGTGGACTCTCGCCGCGGTCAGCAGTTCACCAAGCTCGCGCGCGCTATCACGGTTGCCGCACGCGACGGTGGCGGCGATCCCGACGCCAATGCGACCCTGGAGAACGCGGTCCGCAAGGCCAAACTAGCGTCGATGCCGAAGGACAACATCGAACGCGCGATCGCCAAGGGCACCGGCGCGAGCGCCGATGGCGAGGCGGCTCTGGAGACCGTGCTGTACGAGGGTTATGGACCGGGCGGTGTGGCGGTGCTCGTGGAGGCCGTCACCGACAACCGCAATCGCACCGGCGCGGACGTCCGACACGCGTTCTCCAAGTACGGCGGCTCGCTCGGCGAGCCCGGCTCGGTGGCATATCTGTTCGACAAGAAGGGCACGATCGCGATCGACGCCGCTCGACACGAGGAAGATGAGCTGATGGTCGCGGTGGAGGCCGGCGCGGAGGACATCACCGCCGACGAGGGCCTGTGGGAGATCGTCGCCGAGCCCGCCGACTACGCGGCCGTGCTCGCGGCGCTGGAGGGCGCGGGCGTTGCGATCGAGAGCGCCGAGATGGGCTACCGCCCGTCGAGCCTCGTACCGATCGACGAATCTCAGGCGAGCAGCCTGATGCGGCTGATCGAGGCGCTGGAGGAGAGCGACGACGTCGGCGAGGTCCACGCCAACTTCGACATCCCGGCCGAAGTGCTCGAGCGCGTTGCGGGATAGGCCGCCCGCCGGGCAATGAGTGCTTTCGATACGCCGACAGGTGCAGTGAGCGGCGCCGACGGCATGCCGATGCAAGGACCGGCTGTGGCTCACCCATCCAGGCCACCTGTGGTGATCCTGTGCGGCGGGCGCGGCACGCGCCTGCAGGAGCACACTCGGGAGATACCCAAGCCGCTCGTGGAGATCGGAGGCAGGCCGATCGTCTGGCACGTGATCCAGCTCTACGCACTGCAGGGCTTTCGCCGATTCCTGCTCGCGACCGGCTACCGCGGCGAGCTGATCGAGCGCTTCGTAGCCGCCACCGAGTGGCCCGATGGTGTGAGCGTCGAGTGTGAGGACACCGGACCGCAGACGCCGACGGGTGGGCGCATCAAGCTGCTGGCGGGTCGGCTTGAGGGTGAGGAGAGCTTCTGCGCGACCTACGCCGACGGAGTGGCGGACATCGACCTCGACGCGCTGTTGCGGTTTCACGCCGCTCACGCCGCGACCGCGACGATGACCGTCGTGCGCCCGCGACTGCAGTTCGGCGTCACCGAGCTCGACCGAGACGGTCGCGTAACGGGCTTTCGCGAGAAGCCGCGCTCCGAGCACTGGATCAACGGCGGCTTCTTCTGCCTGCGCCATGACGCGCTGGGCTACCTACGGCCCGACAGCGTGCTGGAGCGCGAGCCGCTGGAGCGCATGGCCGCCGCGGGTGAGCTGCGAGCCTACCGTCACGACGGCTTCTGGGAGTGCATGGACACCTACAAGGACGCCGTCGCGCTGAACGACCTGTGGGCATCTGGGGATGCGCCCTGGGCAGGCGTCCGACGAGGTGCGCAGAATCAACCAGCATGATCGTTCTCGGCATAGACCCGGGCCTGGCAAACACGGGCTACGGGGTGGTGGCCCAACGCGACGGGGGGAGGCTGGTGGCGCTCGACGGCGGCACGATCCAGACCCGCTCCGGGCTGCCGGTCGAGCGCAGGCTCGCCGACATCCACGCGGCGGTGGACGCACTGCTGGCTGAGCACGAACCCGAGAGCGTGGCGCTGGAGGAACTGTACTTCGGGCAGAACGTACGCACCGCGTTCGCCGTCGGACAGGCCCGAGGCGTCATCTTGCTCGCGGCGGGCCAGCGCGGCATACCGTGTGAGAGCTACACCCCGCAGGCCGTCAAGGGCGCGGTGTGCGGCAACGGGCGCGCCGCCAAGGAGCAGGTCGCGCGCATGGTTCAGGCGCTGCTCGGACTGTCCGCTTTGCCGACGCCCGACCACGCCGCCGACGCGCTGGCCGTCGCCGTCTGCCACCACAATCGCGCGCCCCTCGCGCGGGCGCTCGCGGGAGTCGGTGGAGTCGGATGATCGGCGTGCTCAAGGGCGAGGTCGTCGTGCGTCGGCCCGATCACGTCGTGCTTTTGTGCGGCGGCGTCGGCTACCGGGCGGCGGTGTCGGCGCAGACGCTCACCCACGTGCCGGCCGCCGGCGAGGAGGCGATGCTGCACACCCACCTGATCGTGCGCGACGACGCGCTGACCCTGTATGGGTTCTACTCCGAACAGGAGCGAGAGCTGTTCCTGATGCTGCTGTCGGTGCAGGCGGTCGGCCCGAAGGTGGCACTGGCGGTGCTCTCCGGAGGACCCTCGCGCGAGCTGATCGGCGCGATCGCCGCCGGGGACGCGGCGCGGTTTCAGGCCGTCCCCGGGATCGGCAAGCGCACCGCGGAGCGCATCATCGTCGAGCTGCGCGAGAAGGTCGTCGGTGCGCAGGGACCCGCGAGCGAGGTAGGACACCTCATCACCGCTCGGCGCGGGGACGGGCCACGCGGACTCGCGCGCGACGGACTGCTGGAGCTCGGCTACGCACCGGGTGAGGTCGAGGAGCTGCTGGCGGGCGCGCAGGACGACATGAGCGCCGAGGAGCTGATCGCGCATGCGTTGCGCGTAGCGCGAGCAGGGTGATCGTGGGATGACCGAGACGACCGCAGCCACCGAGCGCATCCAGACGCCGTATCTCGTACCCGAGGACGAGCTCGACCGCTCGCTGCGACCACGACGGCTGGACGAGTTCATCGGCCAGGAGGCGCTGCGCGAGCAGCTCGCCGTCGCGATCGAGGCAGCCGTCGCGAGAGGCGACGCGCTCGATCATGTCCTGCTCGCCGGGCCACCAGGACTCGGCAAGACCTCGCTGGCGCAGATCGTCGCCGCCGAGCTGGACGCCCCGTTCGTGCAGACCGCGGGACCCGCCCTGGAGCGCAAGGGAGACATTGCGGCGTTTCTTACCGCCCTGGAGCCGCGCAGCGTGTTCTTCGTCGATGAGATCCACCGGCTGCCGCGGACGCTCGAGGAGACCTTCTATCCGGCGATGGAGGATCACCGTCTGCCGATCACCGTCGGGCAGGGCGCAGGGGCCCGCGTGGTGACGCTCGAGCTGCCCCCGTTCACGCTCGTCGGGGCCACCACGCGTACCGGCCTGCTGACGACGCCACTGCGCGACCGCTTCGGGATCCAGGCGCGGTTGGAGCCCTACGCGACGGACGAGCTCGCGGCGATCGTCAGACGCTCCGCGGGGATCCTCGCGATCGACCTCGAGGAGGACGGCGCCCTGGCGATCGCCGCCCGCAGCCGAGGAACGCCGCGCGTGGCCAACAGGCTGCTCAAGCGCGTGCGTGACTACGCCGAGGTGCGCATGGCGGGCGTCGTCACCGCGGCGGCCGCGCACGCGGCGCTGGAGATGCTGCAGGTCGACGAGCTGGGGCTCGACCGGCTGGATCGGGAGATCCTGCGCGCGATCTGCGAGAAGTTCGACGGCGGACCGGTCGGCCTGTCGACGTTGGCGGTGGCGGTGGGCGAGGAGCAGGACACGATCGAGGATGTCTACGAGCCGTATCTGTTGATGCAGGGCTTGATCAAGCGCACTCCACGCGGGCGCGCGGCCACACCGGCGGCCTTCGCCCACCTGGGCCTGCAGGCGCCCGCGCCATCGGGACCGGCACTGTTCTGAGCCCCCGCCGTCGCCTCGTAAGCGTGTCCTCGCAGTACCCATCGCGTGGGTTGCGTGCGCTCCGATCAGGCGCCCGCACGAGCGCCGAAGCGCACCCGGGAGGTGCGGGGGCCTTGACGCGTCCGCTCCCCTAGTCTGTGCCTATGGCCCACCCATTCATCTGCCCGAACTGCGGTCACCGCACCACCGAGCTGGACCGCAACATCGGCTTCACGCGCCAGCCGAAGGGCTGCGCGAAGTGCGGGTTCGCGTTCCTGTTCGAGCTGCTCGACGACTACTACCCGGCCCCGGACGCCGCCTTCTTCGTGTGCGATGCCGAGGGCCGGATCATCGGCTGTGGCAAGAACTCGTTCGCGTTCACCGGCCTCGAGGAGGAGGAGGTGATCGGTCAGCGCGTGGAGCAGGTCCTCGGCCTCAGCTTCGCCAACGGCGACGACCCGGTCGCGACCGTGCTGGAGTGGGGAGTCCGCGCGCTGGACAAGCCCGTCGTCGTCAGCGGCGAACGCGACGTGGCGGCCAGCGCGAAGGCGGACATGTTCCCGGCGTACGACGACGACGGCGGGCTGTTGCTCGTGCTCACCCCGGAGAAGTAGTCTCTTTCGAACGATGCTCGCGTTCCAGCACACCACGATCGATCGGCGACGGCGATGAACGACCGTCGGCGCAACATCTTCATCCTGCTGCTCGTGGCGGGGCTGTTCGCGGCGTCGATCGCGGTGATCGCGCTGATGCCCACGAAACTGGGGCTGGATCTGAAGGGCGGGGTGCAGCTGGTCTATCAGGCCAAGCCGACGGCCCAGTCGAAAGTGGACTCGGAATCGCTCGAACGCTCGATCGACATCATGCGCAAGCGCGTCGATCAGTTGGGCGTCGCCCAACCAGAAATCCAGCGCAGCGGCGGGGAAGAAATCGACGTGGATCTGCCCGACGTGAGCAACGCCCAGCGCGCCGAAGCCGAGGTCGGGAAGACCGCGCAGCTGTACTTCTATGACTGGGAGCCGAACGTGATCGGTCCCACCGGCAAACCGGCCGGCTCCAGCGAACCAACGGCCACGGGCGGCGCGAACGCGGGCTCCAGCGAATCTGGGCTTCCCCAATATCAGGCGGTGTTGCGCGCCGCCAAGCGCCCCGCGGTCTTGCGCAAGACCGCCACCACATATGAGCCGGGTTGCACGCCCGAGCAGGTCAACGGGTGCATCTACGGCAGCTGGTACTTGATTGACACCAAGCACGAAAAGATGCTCTGCGCCGGCGGCAAGCCGATCTGTCAGCCGCAGGAAATCGAACAGGACCTGTATGCCGACGGCTACAAACCCCCGGCCGGCTCAAAGCCCAAGGCCGTGCGTGTGAACCCGGGCACGATCCTGCTGCAGGCCCGCCCGGTGGAATCGCCGAAAACCGGCAAGGTCACCCAGCAGAGCCCCAACAGCTTCTATGTGATCAACGACGAGCCGGTGCTGACGGGCGCGGACATCACCAACCCGCAGCAGGGCTTCGACGAAGGCGGCGGGGGCAGCGGCGCGCCGAACGTCAACTTCGGGTTCACCTCGCACGGCAAGCAGGTGTTCCAGCAGGTGACCAAGGAAATCGCCCAGCGCGGCCAGGAATCGCAGCTGCCGGGTGTCAGCAAGGAAGCCGCGCAACAGCACTTCGCGGTCGCGCTGGACGGCCAGCTAATCACCGCGCCGTCGATCGACTACACCCAGTACCCGGAAGGGATCGACGCCTCTCAGGGTTCGCAGATCTCGGGTGGGTTCACGATCACCTCCGCACAGGCCCTCGCCGACGAGCTGCAGTCGGGCGCGCTGCCGATTCGTCTGGAACTGATCTCCAACTCGCAGGTGTCCGCGACGCTCGGCAAAACGGCGTTGCACCAGGGTTTGGTCGCCGGTCTCGTGGGCTTCGCGGTGGTGTGCATGTTCCTGCTGCTCTTCTACCGCGTGCTCGGCATGATCGCGGTCGGCGGGCTGATCGTCTACGGGGCGTACTTCTTCGCTTTGATCAAGTTGATTCCGATCACGCTGACGCTCCCGGGGATCGCCGGTGTGATCCTCACGATCGGCATCGCCGCGGACGCGAACATCGTCATCTTCGAGCGCGTCAAGGAGGAGATCCGCGGCGGACGTTCGATCGTGTCCGGGATCGCCACCGGGTATACGCGCGGGTTCGCGGCGATCGTGGACGCGAACGTGGTGACGTTCATGACCGCGTTCATCCTGTTCGCGCTGGCCACCGCGGAAGTCAAGGGGTTCGCGTTCATGCTGGGGATCGGCACGATGCTGACCCTGTTCACCGCCGTGCTCGCGACGCGCGCGGCGCTCGGCACGATGGGGCGCACCAAACTGATGAGCCACTCTTGGGCGCTTGGGGCTGGCAAGCCCAAGCGGGAGTGGACGTTCGACTTCATGGGCGCCTCGAAGTGGTTCTTCTCGCTGTCGGGCACGATCCTTTTGATCGGCGCCCTTGCGATCGGCGGCAAGGGTCTTAACTTCGGCATCGACTTCAAGTCCGGAACGCGCATCCAGACGGCGTTCGTCAAGACCGTCACCCCCGCCCAAGTGAGCGCTGTGATGACCGCCGAGGGCTACCCGAACGCGGAGGTGCAGAAGTACTCGAGCAAGGGCATCGGCGGCAGCGGATATCAGATCTCGACCGAGAAACTGAAGCCGACGGCGGTTCACGAAGTCAAGAGCGCGCTCGACGCGAAGTTCGGCTCAGGGCCGAGCTCTCCGGGCACGAAGGACTTCTCGAGCACCTCGATCGGACCGACGTTCGGTCAGACGATCGCCAACTCCGCGATCATCGCGATCATCGCCTCGCTGCTGGTGATCTCCGCCTACATAGCGCTGCGGTTCGAGTGGAAGTACGCCGTGCCCGTGCTGATCGCGCTGATGCACGACCTGCTGATCACCTCAGGGATCTACGCCCTGACGGGACGAGAAGTGACCTCGGCGACGGTCGCGGCGCTGCTGACGATCCTCGGGTATTCGTTGTACGACACGATCATCGTGTTCGATCGTGTGCGCGAGAACGTTCCACGCATGCCCAGGGCGGCGTTCTCGCAGATCGTCAACCGCTCGATGTCCGAGGTGCTCACGAGATCTCTGGCGACCAGCTTCTGCACGCTGCTGCCCGTGCTGGCGCTGTTGTTCTTCGGCGGTAGCACGCTGAAGGACTTCGCGTTCGCCCTGATGGTCGGCATCGCCTCGGGCGCGTACTCCTCGATCTTCATCGCCTCACCGGTGCTGACACATTGGAAGGAGCGCGAGGGAGCCTACCGCCAGCGCCGCACGCGGATCGTCGGCGAACTGGGCGCGGTGCCGGCGTACGCGACTGCGATCGGGGGCGCGCCCGTGGACGTTGAGCCCGAACGCAAGAAGCGCCGGCGTTCGCGCCGTGGTCTGAGCGAGGAGCCGGGCGAGCAGATCTCCCGCGACGAGTTCCGCGAACTGGTGCAGGACCTGGGTGTCGACTCTGAGGCGAAGCCCGGCAAGCGCGCCCGCGCGGGGGTCGCGCAGCCCGCGGCCGGACCCGCCGGTGATGCCGACACGGCAGGCGCCGAGCGCACGCCCGAGCGCGACCCGGCGGCAGATCTCACGCCCGAGGATTTGGTGCTCAAGGAAGCCCCCAAGCCGCGCGAGAAGCGTAATAGCCGACGACCACGCAACAAACGGCACGGGAGGTCGCGCTGATGGGCATGCTCGGTTGGGTGATGATGGGGCTGGCGATCTGGCATTTCACGATCTTTATGCCCGACCGCTTCTGGGGCGGGATCGTGGGCGCGTTCCTCGGCTCGCTGTTCGGCGCGATTATCGTCGGGCTGCTCATCTACGGCGCCAAGGTCGGCGCCCTGAAGGTGCCGGGACAGAGTGCCACCGACATCGCGGTCGTGCTGTACGCGGTCCCCGGTGCGCTCATCGGTATCGCCGCCGTGTATTTCGAGGGCATGAGGCGCGAACGCCGTTCCGTCTAGTCCGGTCCGTAGGTTTGCGGGGTGGGGGAGCCCCGATTCGAGATCCCGGAGTGTGAGCCGAGCGCGGTCGAGCGCTTGCGGCGAGAGCTAGGCGTGAGCGGCCCCGTCGCGCAGGTGCTGGTCCGCCGGGGCATGGCCGAGCCCGCGCACGCCCAGGCGTTCATCGCGGCTGACGAGGAGCACCCGTATACGGCGTTTACCGGCATCGATGCGGCGATCGCTACGCTGCGCGAGCACATTCGGGCGGGGACGAGGATCACGATCCATGGGGACTACGACGTGGACGGTGTGTGCTCGACGGCCGTGCTCGTACGCTCGCTGCGACGACTGAACGCGGACGTCGACTGGTATTTGCCCGATCGCGCATCCGACGGATACGGGTTGAGTCTGGACACGGTGGGGCGCCTGGCAGCGCGGGGGACGCGACTGCTGGTGACCGTGGATTGTGCGATCACGGCCGTGGAGGAGGTCGCGGCCGCGAAGGAACTGGGGATGGACGTCGTCGTCACCGACCACCACAGTGTGCGCGCGGACGGCGTATTGCCGGACGCACCGATCGTGCATCCGACGGTATGCGGGTATCCGTATCAAGGGCTCTGTGCCACGGCGGTCGCCTACAAGCTCGCTCACGGCCTGGAGGGACGCGCCCCGGTGGAGGATCTCGATCTGGTGGCGCTCGCGACAATCGCGGACGTGGTGCCGCTGCTCGGCGAGAATCGCGCGCTAGTGCGTCGCGGACTGCGCGCGCTCGCCGGCACGGTCAAGCCAGGGCTGCGCGCGCTGATGACAGTCGCGCGCGTGGATCCCGCGAGGGTGAACGAGCGCTCGATCGCGTTCGGGCTGGCTCCACGACTGAACGCGGCCGGGCGGCTGTACCGGGCGGACGCGGGGCTGGAGCTGATTCTCACCGAGGACTCCGTGCGCGCGGCGCAGATCGCACAGGAGCTCGACCGGGTCAACCACGAGCGTCGTGTCGCCGAGCGCACGATCAGGTTCGAGGCCGAAGCGCAAATCGCGGCGCATGGGGATCTCAACGAGCGTCGCGCACTGGTGCTCGCGGGCGAGGGCTGGCACGTGGGGGTGATCGGTATCGTCGCCTCGCGCCTGGCGGAGACACATCACCGCCCGGTCGTGCTGATCGCGCTGGACGGAGATCGCGGCCGCGGTTCGGGGCGCGGCGGCTGCGAGGCGTTCGACCTGCTGGCTGGACTGACGGCGTGTTCGGAGCATCTGAGTCGCTATGGCGGACATCGCGCCGCCGCCGGCCTGGAGATTGAGCGAGAGCGCGTGACGGAATTCGCCGACGCGTTGAACGTCTACGCCACTTCGGTGCTGAGGAGCGAGGATATGGCGCCCGTGGAGCGCGTGGATGCGGTCGTGGATGGCTCGGAGCTGGGGATGGCGCTGGCCGAGGAGCTGGGGGGGCTGGCGCCGTTCGGCCAGGCCAACCCCTCGGTGTCGTTGATGATTGCCGAGGCGACATTCGCCGACGTGCGGCCGATGGGCGAAGGCAAGCACGCGCGCTTCACGGTGCGCTCCCATGCTGGGCGCGCACGAGCCGTCGCGTTCAATACGGGCGGGCAGTTGGGAGTCGCCGAGGGCGAGCCGGCGCAGGCGACCTTCACGCTGGAGGTCAACGAATGGAACGGCGTGAGCGAGCCACGATTGGTGCTCCGTCGCGCCACGCCGCGGAGACCGCCCTCGCCCCAAGCGCCGGCACAGCATGAGGAGCTTGTGCTGTTCGCTTGACATAACCCGCTTCAATCCGGACGGGCAGTCCCCTAACCTGTGACTATGGCCTCTGCTGCAGATCCGCATACCACGACGGTCGTTGGGGTCAAGGAGCCCGTAACCGAGCCGGTTGCGCCGCGTCTGGATTTCAACGAGCTGGAGCGTCGGCTGCTCGGAGATCTGTTCGCGATCGTCTCCGAGCACGCGGAGGACTCGGCCGTGGACATCGATCGTGCGCGCGTGCAGGATGCGTTCGTGTTCGCGTGCGAGCACCATGCCGCGCAGCGGCGCAAGTCCGGTGAGGACTTCATCGTGCACCCGGTCGGCGTCGCGCGCATCTGCGCGGGCATGCGCTTGGACACCGAGACGTTGTGTGCGGCGCTGCTGCACGACACCGTCGAGGACACCTCCGCCTCGATCGAGGAGGTGGGCGAGCGCTTCGGCGAGGAGATCGCTCAGATTGTCGACGGCGTGACGAAGCTGACGGGTATCACGTTCCAATCGCGCGACGAGGCGCAGGCCGAGAACTACCGCAAGATGATGGTCGCGATGGCCACCGACGTGCGGGTCATCCTGATCAAGCTCGCCGACCGGCTGCACAATATGCGCACGATCGACGCGATGCCCAAGCAGAAGCAGATGGAGAAGGCGCGCGAGACGCTCGAGATCTACGCACCGCTGGCGCATCGCCTGGGCATTCACGCGATCAAGTGGGAGCTGGAGGATCTTGCGTTCGCGACGTTGCACCCGCGTAAGTATCAGGAGATCAAGGGCCTGGTGGCTCAGCAGCGCGACGAGCGCGAGCGCTACGTCGGCGAAGCCGGCGAGTACCTCGCGAGCGAGCTCACGGAGCTGGGTATCGAGGCGCAGATCGCCGGTCGGGCCAAGCACTTCTACTCGATCTACTCGAAGATGACCAAGAAGGGACGCGAGTTCAACGAGATCTACGACCTCACCGCGATGCGCGTGATCGTCGACTCGGTCAAGGACTGCTACGGCACCGTCGGCGCGATCCACTCGTTGTGGAAGCCGTTGCCGGGGCGCTTCAAGGACTTCATCGCGATGCCCAAGTTCAACATGTATCAGTCGTTGCACACGACCGTGATCGGGCCGGAGGGCCGGCCGTTGGAGATCCAGATTCGTACGCGCGAGATGCACGAGATGGCGGAGTTCGGGGTGGCGGCCCACTGGATGTATAAGCACCTACCTGGTTCTGAGCACGCCGGAGGCGATCAGCGTGTGGGCTCGCCCGAGGACGCCAAGTTGCAGTGGCTGCGCTCGATGCTCGACTGGCAGAAAGAGCTCTCGGACCCGCAGGAGTTCATGGACACGCTGCGCACCGACCTGTTCGAGGACGAGGTCTACGTGTTTACGCCCAAGGGCGAAGTCAAGTCGCTAGCGGCCGGCGCCACGCCGCTGGATTTTGCGTATGAGGTGCACACCGAGATCGGCCACCGCTGCGTGGGCGCGCGTGTGAACGGCAAGATCGTCCCATTGCACTGTGAGCTGCGCTCGGGGGACATCGTGGAAATACTCACGGCCAAGCGTGAGCGCGGACCCTCGCGCGATTGGCTGGCGATGGTCAAGACCACTCGTGCGCGCAACAAGATCAAGGCGTGGTTCAAGGCCGAGTCTCGTCAGGACACCGAGCACACTGGTCGCGAGGTGCTGCAGGAGCACCTGCGCAAGCAGGGGCTACCCGCACAGAAGATCACCGGATCGGCGCTGCTGGCAGACGTGATCCGCGAGATGGGCTATCGCAAGGCCGACGACTTCTATATCGCCCTCGGCGCCGCCAAGGTCTCGCCGAAGATCGTCGTCAACAAGGTGATGCAGCGGTTGAAGCAGGGCGAGGCCGCCGACGGCGAGGACACTCGCGCCGAGCTGTTGCGGGTCGGACGCGCGCGCCGGCGCCCCACGAAGTCCTCGGGCCAGTACGGGATCGAGGTGGAAGGCGTCGATGATGTGATGCTCCGCCTGGCCAAGTGCTGCCGACCCGTGCCGGGCGATGAGATCGTCGGCTACATATCGCTTGGACGCGGGATCACGATTCACCGCGAAGACTGCCCCAACGCGGTGGTCCTTGCCCGCGACCCCGAACGCTTCACGAACGTCTCTTGGGCGGGCGAGCGCAGCACCTCCTTCGTGGTGGAAATCCAAATCGACGCATGGGATCGCCATCGCCTGCTCGAGGACCTCTCACGCGCCTTCTCGGAGTCCGGGGCGAACATCCTCGAAGCGCGCTGCCTGTCGATGGGCCCGATGGTTAAGAACCGTTTTGTGGTCGAGGTCGCCGACACGCATGGCCTAAAGGGCGCGATCACACGCCTGCGCAACATCGAGTCGGTGTTCGACGCCTACCGGGTCACACCCGGAGGCGCAACTGCGTGACGCGCACTCTCGCGACTCTGCCCACCTAGGCGGACGCTGGTCAAGCGAGACAAGGACGCAGTGAGCGTGGCGTACTAAGTACGCGTGCTGGCCGATATGAGATCGCATCTGATCTCATATCGGTAAGGACGCCGTATCGCGCCGGCCAGCGTCCGCCTAGGCGACGACGTTCAGCGCGCCCGGCAAGATCGAGTAGTGCGCCTCGGAGACCTCGCCGAGGTAGTCGCCGTCGACCTGCAACGGCAACAGCCGCTCATCGCTGGAGCGCACCGTCAGCTCGGCCAGCTCGGCCATGCCTGTGACCTGACGGTGGCGGGTGACCCGAGCGCCGCCTGAGAACGCGCGCAGGCCGATCGAGGGCATCGACAGGGGTGTGGCGCGATGCAGCACGCAACCGCATAGCGAGCCCGAGTCGAGCGTCGTGCCGTCGGCGATCTCGATCGGGCGATTCTGAAAGTAAGTGAAAGGCGAGCCGTTCTGGACAATCGTCGTGACGCCGGCAAGCGTGTCGCCGTCTGTGAGCGCCACCTCCATGCGAGGAGGTTTGACGAGATAGCGCCGCGCGAACGTGCGCAGCGCCACCCACGTGAAGTAGTAGGCGCCGAGACGAGCCTTCAGCCGTGGGTTGGCATCGACTCGCTCGACCACGCTCGCGTCGACACCCAGGCCGGAGGCGAACGTGAAGCAGCGGCGGTCGGCGATTCGATGATCGCCCTCGGAACCGCCGGCGCTGACGACGCCGAGGTCGACCCGGCGGGGGCGCCAATCATCGGCGAGCGCGAGCAGATGCTCGGTGGCGTCGACTAGCTCTCCGGGAATGCCCAACATCTTGGCGAACACGTTCGCCGAGCCACCCGGCAGGCAGGTCAGCGGCGTGGGGGAGCCGAGCAGGCCGTTGGCGGCCTCGTTGACCGTGCCGTCGCCGCCAAACGCGACGACCACGTCATAGCCCTCGTGCGCGGCCTCGCGGCATAGCTCAGTCGCGTGACCGCGAGCCTCGGTATCGACCGCGTCGACCTCGAAGCGACCCTGCAATGCATATACGACGAGATGGCGCAGGCGGTCAGAGACAGTGGTCGCGTAAGGGTTGACGATGATCAGCATGCGCCGCTTGATCGGAGGGATCTCCGGCTCAAAGACTGTTGACTCCTCGCCGGGCGCCTGGATCTGCTCGTCCGTTTGGGTGGAAACCTGGGTTCCTACTACGCTCATCGCACGCCTCTACACCGAGCGGGCGCCAGCGTTACCGTGGCCGTCGCTTTCCCGTTCGTGCCACTGTGCGGTGGCTCGCGTGGCGGCATCCCGCGGTGGTCTTGCATCCGTCCGCACGCTTGCTAAACTTCCCCGCTACATAGCAGGACACATCAAGAGGGGTGGAGGGACTGGCCCGATGAAGCCCCGGCAACCACCGTCTTAGGACGGGAAGGTGCCAATTCCAGAAGATGTGTGGCGGGCTTCTAGCTCTTCGCCACACCGTTGAACTGGCGAAGGTCTTCAAAAGGAGTCCCAATATGGCTGTGACACATCTGCAGTGCAAGGAGTGCAAGACCCAGTACCCGTTGGAGGCGCTGTACGTGTGCGAGCGCTGCTTCGGGCCGCTGGAGGTCGCCTACGACCACAGCCGCCTGGCCGGTGGCGACACCGACGAGCTGCGCCGGCGGATCCAGGCGGGCCCGCAGAACATCTGGCGCTACGCCGACTTCCTGCCGACCACCGCCTATGGCCGCGGAGCCACCGGCGGGCTTCCGGAGAACACCGGGGGCGGAGGCTCGGTACGCACAGGCCTACCCGCAGGGTGCACGCCGCTGATCCGTGCCGACCGTCTGGCGCAGCAATTGGGCTTGCGCGAGGTGTGGGTCAAGAACGACGCGGCCAACCCAACCCACTCGTTCAAGGATCGCGTCGTCTCCGTTGCCACGGCGCGCGCACGCGAGCTGGGCTTTCAGACGATCGCGTGCGCCTCGACCGGCAACCTCGCCAATTCGGTGGCCGCACACGGGGCGGCGCTGGGGCTCGAGTCCTACGTCTTCATCCCGGCCGATCTGGAGGAGCAGAAGGTGCTCGCGACCGGTGTCTACGGGACGAAACTGGTCGCCGTCGAGGGCAACTACGACGACGTCAATCGCCTGTGCACGGAGCTGTGCGCCGAGCGCGACTGGGCCTTCGTGAACGTCAACCTCCGCCCCTACTACGCCGAGGGCTCAAAGACACTCGCGTTCGAGATCGCCGAGCAGCTCGGCTTTCAGCTGCCAGACCGCATCGTCGCGCCCATCGCCTCGGGGTCACTGTTCACGAAGATCGGGCGCGGCTTTGATGAATGGCGTAGCGAGGTCGGCCTGCTCGACGGCGAGCTGCCAAAGATGAACGGCGCCCAGGCAGAGGGCTGCTCTCCCGTGGCGAGCGCGTTCGCGGCCGGCCACGAGGTGTGCCGGCCGGTCAAGCCGAACACGATCGCCAAGTCCCTTGCGATCGGCAATCCCGCCGACGGCCCGTATGCACTGGAGTTGGCGCGCGAGACCGGAGGCTCGGTCGACGCGGTCAGCGACGAGGAGATCAGGCAGGGCATCGCCCTGCTCGCACAGACGACCGGCGTGTTCACCGAGACCGCGGGCGGCGTGACGACCGCCGTGCTCGCAAAGCTAGCCCAGCGCGGTGAGATCGACCCCGACGAGCGCGTCGTGCTCGTCATCACCGGCGAGGGCCTGAAGACGCTCGACGCCGTGCGCGACACGTTTCAGACGCACACGATCGCTCCCACCGTCGAGGACTTCCAGTCGCGCGTGCCCGAGGCGGTCGCGGTCTGATGGCGGTGACCGTCAAGATCCCGACGCAGCTGCGCTCAGCATCAGGGGGAGAGGCCGAAGCGGTGCTCGATGGCGCGACCGTCCAAGACGTGCTCGACGGTCTGTATGCGCTTCACGGCGAGCTGCGCGAGCGTCTCAGCGACGAGGACGGCTCGCTGCGACGGTTCGTGAACGTGTACGTGGCCGGCGAAGACATCCGCTTCCTCGATGGCCTGGACACCCCCGTGGCCGACGGCGCGGAGCTGACGATCTTGCCCGCCGTCGCCGGCGGCGCCTAACCAGGACGCCGCAGGCGCGGCGCGAGGCGGCGTCCTCAGTCGCTCGCGTACGTAGTACGCCACGCTCCTTGCGTCCTGGCCTCACTTGACCTGCGACGCCCTGGACGGTGCGAGCTTCCACCGCGATGTGTCGATACAGCAGCGAGTGACGTCAGAGGGCGCTAGCGATGATCTGAAGCCGCGTGCGCGGTTCGGGTAGACGCAGCGTGTGTCGGCGGGGTGGAGCCGCTGAAGCCGATCGTCGAGAAGATCGCGGCGCCGGACATCACGGCGATCGTCAGCGCGCGCATGCGACGAGGGGTCAGCCAGCCGAAGTGGTGAGTCTGCAGCCAGGTTCGGGTGCCGGTCGCGGCCGAAGCCGCTGCCATTGCGCAGCCGACGCACATGCGGATGAGAATATCGCCTGTCAGCGCTCGGAGGCGCTGCTCTCCAGACGTCGGCGCAGCTCCGCTCCGCGCCCGGCCGCGACGGCCCGAGCGGCGCGGGCGTCGGTCAGCTCGACTCCTTGGGCTTGAGCGAAGTCGAGCAGCTCTTGGCGCTCCTCACCCTCGCGCGCGGTCTTCAGGAACAGCCAGCAGAACAGGCCGAGCGTGAGCAGCGACTCCTCGACCATCATCACCGCCCCCGCGATGTTCTGGTCGGCCAGTGGGGAGATGTGGTAGACGGCGTCACCGTGGATGTAGAACGGGTAGAACACGGTGCCCGACCACAGAAAGATGTTGCCGAGGACGGTGCCAGCCAGGCGCACGGCGATTATGTATACGAGCTTGCCGAAGTTGCCGAACCAGCTCGGCATCGGCAGCGGGCCGAACAGGCACATCCACATGTTGATGCCGAATCCGAGGAACATCGCGTGCTCGAGCGCGTGTATGCCCGTGTGGCGCAGCGCCGCCTGGTAGAAGACCGGCAGGTGCCACGCGTACAGGTCGATCGCCCACAGCGGGAACGCGATCAGCGGGTGCGCGAGGATGCGCAGGCGGTCGAAGACCCGGATGCGCAGGATCGGGGCGATCAGCGGCCCGGTCAGCCCAAGCACGATCAGCAGCGCCGCGATGTCGCCGAGCAGCAGATGCTCGGCCATGTGCGCGAGCAGCAGTTCCTGGCTGGCCCCGCCCAGTGAGGTGAGCGCGACCGCGATCGT
The DNA here is from genome assembly GCA_963708315.1 of uncultured Solirubrobacterales bacterium. Classification (GTDB taxonomy): domain Bacteria; phylum Actinomycetota; class Thermoleophilia; order Solirubrobacterales; family Solirubrobacteraceae; genus Palsa-744. Next base: position 1,670,627 of record OY970204.1, read on the forward strand.
GACGAACCCCGCGTAAAAGCATGCCTGTCGCCAGCCCGGCACGGGGTTGCGGGCCTCGATCGCGAGCGTGCGCACCCGTTTGGCGTAGAGCAGCCCGAAGATCGCCAGTGGCCCGAGCTGCAGGGCGGCCTCGATGCCCGTCGAGACGGCAATGGGAGACTCAGTCATATGCCAGGGAGATTAAGGGTTCGCGGCGCGCCGGCGCGCGGGGATCGAACGCTTCAAGCCCAGATCTCGGCTCGGCTGCCCTGCGCTCAGGCCGAGAGCGATCCGTAGACTGCGCCGGGCATGAGCCCCGGGTTTCGTCGCATGTTGCCGCGCCTGCTCGGTGGTTCGATCCTCGCCGGGCTGGCGATTCCGACGAGCGCACAGGCGCACGGAATCGTGGGACGAGCCAATCTGCCGATCCCCGTGTGGCTGTTCAGTTGGGCGGCCGCGATCGTGCTCGTCGTCTCGTTTGTGGCGCTCTCGACGATGTGGAGGACACCGCAGCTGCAACAGCAGCGCCGGCGAGCGCTCGTGCGCCTTCCCGCGGCACTGGAATGGGTGGCGTGCCTGCTCGGAGTTGGATTGTTCGCGCTGGTCTTGTACAGCGGGTTCGCCGGCGCGCAGGTGCCCATGGCGAACTTCTCGGTGACGTTCATCTACGTCATCTTCTGGGTCGGCCTGCCGGTGGCGAGCGTGCTGTTCGGCGATGTCTTCCGCGCGCTGAGCCCGTGGCGGACGTGTGCCCGTATGCTCACCGCGCTCGCGCGACGCGCAGGTCCGTCGCCTCAGAGTTCTCGGCGGGGCGATCCGCCGCTGCGCTATCCGGCCCGGCTGGGGATGTGGCCGGCAGTGGCTGTAATTGTCGGGTTCGCATGGCTGGAGCTGGTTTACGTCCCCGCAGACCGCGATCATCCTGCGACGCTGGCGGCGCTATCGCTCGCTTACTTCCTGGTCATGCTCGTCGGGATGGTGTGCTTCGGAGTGGAGGAGTGGGGGGGATGCGCGGATGGGTTCGGGGCGTACTTCAACCTGCTCTCACGACTCTCGCCGCTGTGCCGTGATGAGCGCGGCATGCTCTGTCTGCGGCGCCCGCTCAGCGGGATCACCAGTCTCGAGATCCGCCCGGGCACGGTTGCGCTGATCTGTTCGATCATCGGCACGACGACATTCGACGGGTTCAGTAACGGTGGGGTCTGGCGCAACATCGAGCCGAGCCTCGAAAGCGTGTTCTCGGACCTTGGCCTGCATTCGGTGCCTGCATACGAGTTGACCTACTCGGTCGGACTGGTGCTTTGTGTGGCTCTGATCGGAGGCGTCTACCGGCTCGGGATCGCAGGCGTGCGCAGCGTCAGCGCGCGCTACGACACCCGTCAGCTGACGCATGCGTTCGCACACACGCTCGTGCCGATCGGGTTCGCGTACGTACTCGCGCACTACTTCTCGCTGCTCATCTGGCAGGGACAGGCACTCGGCTATCTTGCCTCGGATCCGCTCGGCGACGGCGCGAACCTGTTCGGGACCAACAGCTATCAGATCGACTACAACGTCATCTCGTTCGCCGCGATCTGGTACGTGCAGGTCGCCGCCCTGCTGGCCGGCCACGTCGCTGGGCTGGCGCTCGCGCACGACCGCGCGCTGGCGATGTACGACAACGTCGAGGAGGCCGTCCGCTCGCAGTATTGGATGCTCGCGGTGATGGTCGCGTTCACGAGCTTCGGCCTGTGGCTGCTCTCGGCGGTCGGCACATGAGGGTTGACGGTGTCCCGAGCCCGGCGTGTCGGCTACCTTGCTGTTCATGTCGCCTCGCCTGATACCGACGTTGCTCGGGATCGCGGCGCTCGCGCTGCCGCTCCCCGCTTTGGCCGCCACGACGAGCGAGAGCGGAAGTCCGATCAACGATCAGGGCAGCAACTTCAACTACCGCTCGAACATCACGCACGTAACGCCCAGCGTGCCCGGGCTCAGCCTGGAAGTGCTCGAGTTCGCCGATCGTCTGTTGCTGAGGAATCACACCGGCAAGACCGTCACCGTCTACGGCTATCAGGGGGAACCGTACGCGCGGGTGCTGGCCGACGGCACCGCCGAGCAGAACGCGAACTCCCCCGCCACCTATCTGAACACGAGCTTCTACGGCAACGTCACCGTGCCGGCCTCGGCGAATCCGAGCGCATCGCCGCACTGGGTCGTGGTCGATCGCACCGGGCAGTTCGAATGGCACGACCACCGCATCCACTGGATGTCGCCGCTGACGCCTCCACAGGTCAAGGACAAGCGCAAGCGGACGCTGGTCTTCGACTGGCAGGTGCCGATTCGGGTCGGAGCAACGGCGGGAGCGGTGAATGGGCAGCTGTTTTGGACGCCCGATACCTCGCACGCCTCTACGGCCGTGATCGCACTCGGTGTGACGATCGGCGTGCTCGGTCTGCTGTTCGTGCTGTTCGTGCGCCGGCGCCGTACACGTGCGGGCGAGAACTCCGCGGGCGTCCTTGGTGCGGGGGATGTCACGGACCACGCTGTGGCCTCCACCGGCGGCGGACCCGAGACGCCGGCGAAGGAAGCGTGGTGAGGTCGTGATAGCGTTTTTAGCGATGGTCTCCCTCGCATGCCTGACGCACTGGTACATCTCAATGCTGTATGTCGTCCCGGTGCTTGTCGTCGGTGGCTGGTGCTGGTGGAGCTCCAAGCGCGTGTCCCGCCGCTCGGACCCACCGAAAACTACGCGCGCGGCGTAGCGGCCGGTTCGAGCTCCGGCTCCGGTCATACTCCGAGGGCATTTCCCCTACTGGAAGGCCGACGCGCTTTCCGATCGAAGTACTCCGGGGCTTGACCGGCTCGTCACGCCGGACAAGCGGGTCTCAGCGGCGACGTCCGCGTCCAGTCGCAGGCCGCGGGGGGTAGCGCTTGCGCTCCTCCGCAGTCATCTTGCGGATCGTCAGCGAACCATCCTTCACCTGCCGCTGGATCTCCTCCAGTTTCACACGGCGTCGCTCAGCCGCGCGATCTGCCTGGGTGATCATTACTTCAGGGTAGCGCGCCGACCGGCGCATACCCGTCAAGTTCGGGCTAGGCTCATCGCCGGTTGAGTCGAGTGTTATGTGATCGTCTGCCCATTCCGTCGGCGCGTTCCCTGCTGGCGGGGGCGCTCGTGCTGCTCGGAGCGGCGTTTTCGCAGGCCAGCGCAAACGCGGCGACAACCGCGCCCGGTTGCGTACCGCGATCGCTGAACGTCTCTCGTGCGCTCGCCGGCGGCGCTGTCAGCGTCTCGCCGGCGCCCGACTCGGCGGACGCGTCTTACCTCACCCAGATCAGCCTCCTCGGCGTCCCCGCTGCTGACATCCAACGCCTCGCCGTCGTCGGGTCACACAGCGGTCCCCATTCCGGTCGGCTCACCGCCTACTCGCAGGGAGATGGGGCGAGTTTTCTCCCTAGCAAGCCGTTCTCTCAGGGGGAGGTCGTGACCGTGCGCGGGGTTTTGCGCCGGGGCGTCGGTTCGGTCATCCCGTTCGCATGGCGCTTCACCGTTGCCGATGTCGACTCGGTGAGCCGCTCGCTGGAGACGCCTCCGCCTCCGCCTCCCGCGCCCAAGGCAAGCGAACTCCAACATTTCGTCTCGCGGTCAGACCTACGACCGCCGACGGTCACCGTCACCACCGCCAGATCAAGCGCGCGTGCCCCCGGCGACATTTTCCTGGCCCCCTATGCCGGACCGGGCCAGTACGGGCCGATGATCCTTGACAGTGTCGGCGATCTCGTGTGGTTCAAGGCCATCCCACACGGATCCAGGGCCGCGGACCTGCGGGTTCAAGTCTACGAAGGTCGGCCGGTCCTCACCTGGTGGCAGGACCCGCTCGTCGCCGCCGGCCGGCGTGACGCCGGAGTCGTGATCGCCAATAGCTCCTATAACGACATCGCGATCGTGCGTGCCGGCAACGGCTACCAGCCTGACCTGCACGCCTTCGAAATCACCCCTAAGGGCACAGCCCTGTTCACGGTCTACGACGCGATCCGCTGCAACCTGAGCGCCTACGGCGGTCCTGCCGACGGCGCGGTCGCCGACACGCTCGTTCAGGAAATCGATCTGCGCACCGGCCTCGTGCGCTCGGAGTGGCATGCGCTCGACCACGTGGCTCTCACCGATTCCTACATGCCATTGGGACACGGCGGTACACCGGTCTCGCCGTGGGACTACTTCCACATCAACGCCGTCTCCGAACAGGCCTCCGATCTGCTGGTGGACTCGCGCAACACCTGGGCCGCCTACTACGTCGATGCCCGCACAGGTCGGATCGCCTGGCGCCTCGGTGGCAAGCATTCGACGTTTGCGATGGCGCCGGGAGCGGCGCCGGCCTGGCAGCACGACGCCCGCGAGGGGCCCGGCGGCACGATCTCTTTCTTCGACAACGGTGGCACGCCGCGAGTGCACTCGCAGTCGCGCGTGATCGTGCTCGCGCTCAACACCCAGACCAAGACGGCGAGGCTCGTCTCGAGCTTTGTCCACTCCACGCCGCTGCTGGCGGCCAGCCAGGGAGACTTCCAGCCGCTGCCCGGAGGCGACTGGTTCGCCGGTTGGGGCCAGGAACCGTTCTTCTCCGAATTCTCTTCCGCCGGCCAGGTTCTGTTCGACGCCCACCTGCCCGCGCTCTATCAGTCCTACACGGCGCTGAAGTTCCCCTGGTCGGGGACGCCCGCGCAACGGCCGTCACTTGCGGTCCGTGGGCGCCCCCAGGGAGGGGTCCTCGCCTATGTCAGCTGGAATGGAGCCACGGCTGTAACACAGTGGCGGCTGCTGGCAGGCGCCAGTCCGCATACGCTTGTACCCCTCGCCGCTGTTGCGCCACGTACTGGCTTTGAGACGGCGATCGCCCTCCCGAGTACACCGCGATACATCGCCGTCCAGGCGCTCGGCGCCGGCGGGCAGGTGCTGAGCGCCTCGTTGCCGGTCGCGCTCAGCGCCAAACACTAAGACAATCAAGGCATGAGTGGCGCCGAGGTCGGACTTGCCGTTTCTGTGTTCCTCGCCTGCGCGGTCGAGGCCGTCGAGGCCCTTACGATCGTGCTCGCGGTAGGCGCCACGCGCAGCTGGACATGGGCACTCGGCGGCCTGGGAGCCGCGATCATCGCGCTTACCGTGATCGTGCTCGCGCTTGGACCGGCGATCACCTCGCTGCCGATCGACGTGCTGCGAGTCGTCGTGGGCGGGCTGCTGTTGATCTTCGGTTTGCAATGGCTGAGCAAGGCAATCCTCCGCTCAGCGGGTCTAAAGGCCCAGCACGATGAGTTGCAGATCTACAAGCGGGAGGCCGAGGCTGCGCGCGCTGCCGGCGCACGACACGTCGGGTTCGACGCCTACTCATTCGCGATCTCTTTCAAGGGCGTATTCCTGGAGGGCCTCGAGGTCGTGTTCATCGTGCTCACTTTCGGCGCAAACCAGCACCGCGTCAGCCTGGCCGCGGGTGCAGCCGGGGTCGCGGTGCTCGCGGTCAGCGCCGTGGGTTTTGCAGCGCGCACCCCGTTGGCGAAGGTACCCGAGAACACGCTGAAGTTCGGGGTCGGCGTGATGCTCACCTCGTTTGGAATGTTCTGGGCCGCCGAGGGTGCGGGAAAGGAGTGGCCTGGAGGCGAGGCCGCCCTCCTGGCAATCATTCCGGGGATCTTCATCGCCGCGATCGCCATCGCCAGTCTCATCCGCCGCGCCACGACGCGCCGAGTTGTGAATCCCTCTGCGCCCGACGATCAGCCCGGAACGGCCATTATCGAGACCCGACCGACCGACGGAGAAGCGCTTGCACGCACATTGGCGCTCCCACGCGCGATATGGGAGTTCATCGCCGGCGATGACTGGCGTACAGCGATCGGCGTGGTATTCGCGCTCGCATTGACCGCGCTGCTGGCGGAAGACGGTGTCACGACCTGGTGGGTTATGCCAGTCGCAGTGCTTGGGCTGCTCGCACTATCGATCCAACGCGCGGCACGCGAGAGCTAATTATCATGGATTTTTAGGTAGAATACTTGGCTAGATGCTCTTACTGCCGTGTATGAAGAGGCTCCAGTGATCTCTCTCGCGCCGGGCGACAAAATCCGCCGTACCGAGCTGCACGCTCAGTACGGTGGTCGTCGCCAGGGCGGGATCAGCCCATCAAAGAGAAGCAACAACGTCTTCCTGATCACCAATCCGAACACGGGCGAGCGGCACGGCTATGTCTACGACGGTCCGCGCGATGACGGCTACTACCATTACACCGGCGAGGGACAGTACGGCGATCAGCTCATGGCTCAGGGCAACCGCGCCATCCGCGACCACCAGCCTGAAGACCGCGATCTACAACTGTTTAGTGCCAATGCCACAGAGCTGACCTACATTGGCCAGTACACCTACATGGACCACTATTTTGCCGACGCGCCAGAGACCAACCAGGGCCCTTCGCGCAGCGTCATCGTGTTCCGATTGCAACAGCTACAGGGCATCTCACCTGGTCCCAACCGCTCGAAGCTCGATCGGCTCCCCCTCAATCCGGTCACCGAGATCTCCGTAGAACAAGCCATCACGGAGTCAACGCTGATTGAGGGTGATCGCGAGCCCTATACAGCGGAGCGGCGCGAGCAAAAGCTGGTGAGGGACTTCCTGACATCACTTGAGAACCAAGGGCATGAGGTCTGTCGGCTTCAGCTTCGTCCCCCGGGCGAGCCAGCCCCCATCTTCTGTGACCTATATGACAAGACCACCAACACACTGTATGAGGCCAAGGGCACCGTCGCGCGTCAAGCAATCCGAATGGCGATCGGCCAGCTTGCCGACTATGCCCGCCTCCTCAACCCCATACCTTGCAAGGCGTTGCTCGTGCCGCAACAACCCCGCGCTGATCTATGCAGCCTGCTCACACAGGAGGGCATAGAGATCGTGTGGCGCAATAGCGAGCGATGGCCGGATCACAGCGGTTAGGCGCGTTTGAAGTTCCCCGCTATACGCGCCCGGCAAGATTCGAACTTGCGACCTCTCGCTCCGGAGGCGGTCGACGGAACAAGCTGAGGAAGCGCGCAAGAAACGCCTCTAACTGTAGTTCCTGAGTAGGTTGGTCTATCCGGGTCCCCTTGGAGGCTGAGAGCTGCCAAGCGACTCAGTCCCAAGGGAGGACACCGGATGAATCTGCACGCTAACGCTGCGCTCAGTCTGAATCGACGTCGGCTCTTGTGCCGGCGGGTAGTTGACGAGCGGTGGACGGTGACGCAGGCGGCCGAGGCCGCTGAAATTAGTGTCCGCTGTGCCCGCAAGTGGGTGGGGCGCTATCGCACCGAGGGCGAGCTCGGGCTATTGGACCGCTCTTCGGCGCCATGCTCGATCCCGCACCGCACCAGTGAGGAGCGGGTGCAGGCGATCGCGGCGCTCAGACAGCTGCGGTTCACGGCCCCGGAGATCGCTGAGACGCTCGGGATGGCACTCTCTACCGTCTCGGGGATCCTCACCAGGATCGGGATGGGCAAGCTCGGACGTCTCGGCCTCGAGCCCGCCGTGCGCTATGAGCGCGAGCGTCCGGGTGAGCTGATCCACATCGACGTCAAGAAGCTCGGCCGGATCCAGGGCGGAGCGGGCAAGCGCATCACCGGCAAGCAGCGCCATAACTGGGAGCGCTCGGATCGCTCCGGCACACGCCGTAAGCAGGTCGGCTGGGAGTGCGTGCACATCGCGATCGACGACTGCACACGTCTGGCTTACGCCGAGGTGCTCAGCGACGAGAAGGCCACCACCGTCGTGGCCTTCCTGCGGCGCGCTGTCGCGTTCTTCGAGCGTCACGGCATGACCGTGCAGCAGCTACTCACGGATAACGGCGGGGCTTACCGCTCGATGATCCACGCGCTCACCTGTCGCACCCTGGGAATCCGCCACATACGCACCCGCGCCTACCGGCCCCAAACCAACGGGAAGGCAGAGCGATTCATCCGCACCATGCTCGGTGGCTGGGCCTACGGCGCGATCTACCACGACAGCCACGAGCGCACAGCAGCCCTCAACGGATGGCTCTGGTATTACAACCACCAACGAAAACACTCAGCCCTCAGCCACAAGCCCCCAATCGCCCGACTCAACGAGCGAACCAACCCTCTCGGTACCTACAGCACCGGCACTTGAGGAGGTTCGCGTCAGTGGCAAGCTCTACGCCCGATTCCGCGACCAGTGTGTGGAACTGACCGGTGACCGGGCGCGAGAGTTCCTGGAACGGCGGCGCAACTACGACTGGTCCGCCCGGGCCTCGGACTTCTGTCTGTCGGGCGCGGACGAGGCTGCGTTGGAATCGGCGCGCGCTCACTACGAGGAGTCGAAGGGAAGTTCGCCGGGCACCGATCGGGCACTGGCCCGGAGGCTCGGCATCACGGTCGACGACTCCGAGGACCCACAACTCAACAACGCCGGAGCGCTGCTGCTGTGCCATTTCGAGCCGAGCGTCAACCAGCTCGACGTACTCGTCACCGTCGCTGAAGGCGTAGTGTCAGAACAGCGCCACCGCACGCCCGCGCCTCTGCTCACCGCTTTCGACGCGGCTTGGAAGCTGTTGCTGGAGGTGTTCCCGTCGCGCCAGCAGGTCATCGGGGTTCAGCGACGATCGGTGCGTCCCATCCCAGAGCGAGCTCTCCGTGAGGCGGTGATCAACGGGCTGATGCATCGCGACTACGAGCAAGCTCGCAGCCAGGTTGTTGCGATAGCCACGGGCCAGCCGGCATCGGGCGTTGAAGGTGCGCTCGCCGGGAGGATTCCCGTTTGGGGTGCGTCAAGAGCGCTTGCTAGCCACCCGCTCCCAACCCCGCAACCCGGTGCTCGCCAACGCCCTGCACGTGCTCGGACTTGCGGAGAGCGAGGGTGTCGGCATTGCAACCATCTTTCGCGTCATGCTCCGCGACGGGCACGCCGAGCCCGATATCCACGAGGACGGCGGCGACGTCATCTGCCGGATAACTGGTGGACAGATCGACGTGTCAGTCCGTGAGTTTTTCGATGACATCAACGGTCGCGACCGCGAGCTCGGCGCGATGGTGCGGACGTACATCGCCATTACCGATCTGCTCTCCCGCACCCGCTGCGGCCGGAGCGGCTCGCCGTCATCGGTCAGTGCAGTGAGAACGAGGCGTTCGAGCTCCTCGTGAGGCTCGCCAACGTCGGGGCGCTCCGGCGGATGGTAAATGGCAGCCGGTCGTTCCTGTTCACCGACGATGCCGCCGAGAAGCTCCGCAGTCGCATCAACTACAAGCGCCCGAAGACGCTCGAGGAGCACTGGCAGCTCATCCGCGCCTACCTTGACGTCGACGACATCATCGGCCGCGACGAAGCCGCCGAGCTGCTTGGTGTAAAGCCCGAGCGCGCCTCGACGATCCTCAGTGAGCTCTACAACGAGCACAACAGGCTCAAGCCCGTCGGCAATCCCCGCGGTCGCGGCGTACGCTACGAACTGGTCAACCCTAACGGCGCTGAACAGTGACGCAGGAGAGGCGGAGACAGATCGGGGCGCTCGCTATTGCTTCCGCCGGGCGAAGCGGAAACGCTCGCCTCCCCCCGCCTCTGACCCGATCCTCGCCCGGGGCGCAAGCCCGACCTTGGGGCTGGTCGGCTGTCGCGATGCTCAGCTAGCAGGCGTGTAGTTTAGGGCCCAACACACCTGGGCCGTCCGTCCTGAGCGGCGGTGGGTGCCCGACTCCGCCAGCCCTGGACTCTCGCATGCCGCGAGTGCGAGCTGTGGCTAGCCGCCCGCCTCGGCTTCCGCGATCCGTCCCGCCTCGCCGCGCTTTTCGACCACGACATAACCGGAGTAGACCTCGACAATCGACTCGACCGCCGGTTCCTCATGCCCTGGGAGCACGACGAATCGGCGCGGATGGGATCGTACGCGTGCGTACTCCCCGATCGAGAGGTCCAGTACCCCACCGCAATCCACGCGGACGCACTCGCATATGAAGGTGTCGGCCGACTCTCCGTTGCGTGGACGCTGATACTCGATCCTGTCGTTTATGCGTCGTGCCAGGGCCTCGTTCTGCGCCATACGGCGCTTGCGTCGATCATCCACTCCGGGGAATCATTCCACTCGAGCGCGGAAGCGCTATCGGTACTGATCGATGAGCTGGCGTGCCATCGCCTTGCCTCGCCGCGCGGTTTGCACATCGCCCTCGGCTGCTACGACGATCGAGCCCTCCATGAGGATATGCCACGAGCGCGCGAACGAATCGGTGTCGCGCAGGCCGGCTTCCTCGGCCAAGCGACGTACGATCGCGCGGATCCGCTCGAGATGCCGAACGCTGGCGCCGCCTGCGGGATGGTTAGGGCCGAGTTCGAGCAGTACCTTGATGAACGAGCCCGCCTCGAAGTCGTCTCGATGGAACCACTCGTCGAGTACATCGAAGATGGCGAGTAGTCGATCCTCGGGGTTCGAGCCGCGACGCATGGCCCCGGCCTCAATGATGTCTTTGGTCCAGCGCTGTTCGCGGAGGTCGAGGAACGCGAGCACGAGCTTGTCCTTGGAGGGGAAGTGCCGGTAGAGCGTCGCGGTCGCGACGCCCGCGCGCTCAGTCACCTCGTTGACCCCAACTGCTTGGATGCCGCGTCGCGAGAACAGCTCGTAGGCGGCATCCAGAATCCGCTCGCGGGCGCTAACCCCCGTCTCGGCCGGTTGGCGGTGGGTTTCAAGCATGCTTTAAGAAAGGATAGCACTAGAAAGAGCGTTCTCTATGTGATAGAAAGAGTGTTCTCTCCTCCCTTAGATGGCTTGCTGAGGAGCATTCAACGGAAAGGAGGGGTCCTATGGGGCTCTTGGAGTTGCTTTTGATTGTCCTAGTAATCGCAGCTGTCGCGGGCGGGATCGGTCTAAGCCCGTTGCTTTGGCTGTTGCTGGTGGTAGCCCTCGTGGTCTTCCTCGCGGGCGGCGGATTCGGCTATCGCAGAGGCGGGAGGATCTAGGTATGTCCATCGGCACATCGATTTTCCTCATCGCTGTCGGCGCGATCATCCGCTACGGCCTGACATTTCACGTGTCGGGCGTATCGCGGCCAACGATCGGCCTGATCCTCATCATCGCCGGCATCGTCGGTGTGGTGCTGTCGCTGTTCTATATGGCCACTGCTCGACGGCGAGTAGTCGGCGGACCTTACGAAGAACGGCGCCTCTAGCGCCGTAGTGACTCCCCTGCGAGCTGCGCCGCAGGGGTGGGGCCGTCGCCGCAGCCGTCATCGATCTGCCCGTCGGCCCACTGATCGTGGTGGCCACTCAGCGGTGCGCTCATCGCAGCGGCGTGCCCGGCAACAACCCAAACCAGGAGGGACTATGACCGACAAGAACATCGATCAAGCGAAGGGACGCGTCAAGGAGGCTGCCGGTTCCTTGACCGGAGATCGAGGCCTGAAGAACGAGGGACACGCCGACCAGGCGAAGGCGTCACTGAAGAAAGCCGTAGACCGGGTCGCCGAGGCGGTAAAGGGACACAACCGAAGCAACGAGCGCGGGTAGCCATGGACGCGCCAAGTCGATCAAGCGTTGGGAGGTGACCGTGCTCACCATCCTTCTCGTCATCGTCCTCATCCTGCTGCTGACCGGCGGCGGGCTCGGCTTGAGACGTCGCGGACTCCACGGCCTTTGGCTCCAGCGGCACGAGGACCCACCGCGCCTTCTCGGGCTAGACGTCTTCGCGTCAGCCACAGGGGCGCCCGGAACCCCGAAAAACTAGCTACAGGAGGAAACCGTGAACACCGGAACGATCATCGGAATTGCAGTTGGCGCCGTGGTGGTGCTACTGCTCGTCGCTCTCGTCGCTCGCGCCGCGAACCGCAGGCGTGACGAACGTCGTCGTGAGCAGGCGGGCGAGCTTCGCCAGCAGGCCAGAAGCCGTTCGATCCAAGCCGAAAGTGCGCGCGCCTCGGCTGATGAGCAGGCTGCCCAAGCCAAGCGGGCTCAGGCTGAAGCTGAGGAACGCGCCGCTCAGGCGCGGCAGGGACATGCCGCCGCAGAGCGACGGGCGGTTGAGGCTGAGCATCTGACCGAGTCTGCCCGCGATCAGCACGCGCAGGCACGAGCGATCGACCCGGACGCGAGCGACAGCGGCCAAGACGAGGCCCTGGCGATCGATGAACGCACTGCCTGACTGACCGTTCGTGCGCCTACGCACCCCTATCGCACACGGTCTCAAGAAACTGCTTCCGCGGGACGACCGAGCGTCCGGGCGAGCGCTGCGTTCACGCTCGCCCCGGACGAGACCCGAAGCGCAAGCACGGCCTTGGGCTGGTCGGGGTATGCGGGTGCCGTTCCCCTCCAACCGTGGCGAGCGCAGGCCGCGCGTGCGCCGCGCCGACGCAGGCGGCCCTGTCTCAACGGATGTACCGTTGCTGGGTATGCCGGACTCGCAGCAGGCGCAGGGCGAGACGCGCAACGAGACGCCGCTCGAGCGCCTCGACCGCAACCTCGAGGAGCTCACCGGCGAGCTGCGCGTCGTTGTGACCAGCGTGCAGGTTCTCTTTGCGTTCCTGCTGATCGTGCCCTTCAACGTCGGCTTCGCTCACATCGGGGACTTCGAGCGGACCGTGTACTTCGTCACGCTCATGCTCGCCGCACTCGCCGCCGTGTGCACGATCGCGCCCTCGGCCGAGCACCGCTTCCTATTCCATCACGACGATAAGCATCACATCGTGTTCAGCTCGAACCGCGTCGTGATCGCGGGCCTCGCGTTTCTCGCGCTTGCGATGTGCGGCTGCCTGCTGCTCGTCACGACAAAGCTATTCGGCGTAACCGCAGGCGCGCTCACGGCGAGCATCGGCGCGATCCCATTCGCGCTGCTGTGGTTCATCAGGCCGATCGCTCGCCTGCGCGAGCTCGACGCTGAACAACGCGACCCTCACCATCATCCTGCCGATATCCGTGCCGCCGGACCTCCGAAGCAGATGTCGAGTGGTCGCGGGCGGGTATCGGCCGGGCATACCGAAGACGGAAGGAGCCAGTGATGGCCAAAAACCACGGCCCGAGCGTGAAGAACGACAAACTGTACGAAGGACTACGCGAAAGGGCATGAGCAAGGAACGGGCCGCCAGGATCGCCAACAGCCCCGACTCCTCAAAACGCGGCGCCAAGAGTGCGGGCAGCGGCACCAAACGCCGCGCGGCCAGCCAGGGCGGGACACGATTTCCGAGTGCGCTGTCCTGCGATCGATTTGCGCTCGCTTCCGCAGGGCTATGCGCACAGCGCGAGCGCAAAAGCCCCGCACTGGAGGCAAAACCGAGCGTGCAAGGAGTCTTTGAGCGTGTGTGACGCGACTCGAGATCCTTGCGCCTATCCGTCGAAAGGGTGGACTTCTGTGCTTCTCGGGCGGGATTTTAGCCCACAATTTAGCCCAGCAACATCGCTGGTGGGCAAAACTCCACTTGCGCACATCAACCAGAAACCTGCCAATTTGCAGGCATTTCCAAAGCGCGCCCGGCACGATTCGAACGTGCGACCTCTCGCTCCGGAGGCGGTAGGCGGAAAAAGCTGAGGAAGCGCAAGAAACGGCTCTAGCAAGCCATGCTCGGGACACACCTTGACGCGCCGGTTCCCTCACGATCCCTTTAGATACCCGGAGGTTCCCTGTGGATTTGGCCCACCAAACGGCTCCGGTGGGCCAAAGTCGAGTGGCACTTTATGGAGCCCTCTGTGAGCATCTGGAGACGCTGCTTGAGCATCCTAGTCCACGCCACGTCGACACGGCAACGATACCTATGGATACTCTCGGTTTATCGAGGTATCGCGGGTTTATCCAGGGCTGATAAATCACGGAAAGATCGGTCCCTCCAGATGGTAGCACTTCTGCTACCATCTGGTTATGACCACCATCCCGCAGAAGGAGCTGCGCAATAATGTGGGGGAGGTGTTGCGTCGTGCGGAGGCCGGTGAGCGGATCACGATCACGGTCGCCGGTCGGCCGGTTGCGCAGCTCGGTCCCACCGAGCGCCGGCAATGGGTCACGGGCACCGACCTGAGCGCCATCTGGCGGACGCCCGCACCGCAAACGCTCGCCGAGGATCTCGCCGGCTTCCCGGCGTCACTTGAGGACCCGTTCGCCTAGCGCATGCGCGCGTTGCTGGATACCTCGGTCCTCATCAGCGGGCAAGCACCTGGAGATGTCGAGGCGGCCATCAGTGTGGCCTCGGTAGCCGAGCTGCACTTCGGTGTCCTTGTCGCGGTCGATGACGATGAGCGCGCGCTGCGAACCCAACGGCTCGGCGCCATCGAGGCTGCGTTTCAGCCGCTTCCCATTACCGCTGAGGTCGCGCGGGAGTGGGGGCGTCTGGCCGCCGCTGTGAAGGCTCGAGGCGGAAGGCCGCGTCGTCGCGCCGTCGATCTTGCGATCGCCGCCACTGCCAACACCCACGGTGTCCCTCTGCTCACACATAGCTCGGACGATTTCACGATCATCGAGAATCTCACCGATGTTCGCGCACCCTGACGACGGCTCTTGATGCGATTGCTCTGAGCTGTCCTGTTCCACCGCCGGCTGATTGAGCAGTTTCCGCGGCGTGATCGCCCTCGACCAGAACGACGAGATCCCTCGACGCCGCGCGTGCCCACTCCGAGCTCTCCCGGTATCCCAGGAACCGCCGCGTCCGCAGGCCCGATCGACCTCCATCCTTAGCTCAGCCGGGTCGCCTCCCTCGTGCGCCACGGCCAACCGCACATGCCGCTCGACGTCATCGTGACGGTCGGCCGCGGAGACAGCGATCTCCTGGAGAACATCAGGCGAAAGGTCGCGCACGACCTCCCCGAGATCCCTCCGCTCACGACTGCCTTGTCCGCCACCCGCCAATCCTCACACCCCAGTCCTAACGTCGTGCCCACGCCCACGCGCCGCACCCGTACCCCGCGAGACCCCGCGCCCCCGCAACACCAGTGAGGACGGGGTCGACAAAGGCCTCTGCAATGCCCATAGGGGCAGCAGCGGGATGGGTGCGGCGCCCAAGTTGCTGCCGACCACACGCGCCAGATGTCGGGTTCGGGCGTTCCGCGCCTCGATCACCGTGAGGGCGTCCTGCGCGACTCGTCGTGAGGTCGAAGTTGCCGAGAAGGCTGAAGCGCCGGGCAGAAGGGGGTCGATTTCAGATCCACCAGCCCAGGAACTCTCTGGAAATCGGCACGTTATCGGGGTTTGCTGATGTCTCTGAGAGGGTCGTCTAGGGACAGCCGGGGGTCTCTCTCCGGCGACATCACGACTCCAACGGTTCCGGCGTCCCAAACTTAGCTCCGGTTTACCAGGCACGACCTGCGACCAGATGCCGTGGCGCGCTATAGTTGCGTCGGCTGGCGAGCTTCTCTGCCTTTGGCGGGACGCACGTGCCGGCTGATATTCAATTCAGCGATCTAATGACGAGCGCCCTCCGACACCACCATCACGAGATGAGGCCCTGACCCCGCCGCTGGTTAGCCACGCATCTTGCAAAGGCCCGCCTGCGACGCAGGAGGGCCTTTTTTCTTTGCCATGGACACTCTTTCCGGATCCCAACATCAAGCTCAGCCCGCCGTCGCGATTCTGCGGACAGTAGACGCCGTGTCCGCTGCGGCCACTCAGCTCGTGCCGATCTACCAAACAGCGTTTGCCGGGGAGCCGTGGTACGAGGTTTCGGCGTGCGCTGCGTCACCCGACTTTCCCAATCCCTGTCCCAGTCGTCGTTCGCCTCAGGCGATCGGCGAGACCTGCGCGGAGTGTGGCGGCCTGCTACAGGCTCCAGCTTTCTCGGCAGAGACCCTAACGGACGGCTGGATCAGCCACTTCCGAGAACACGAGTCCCGATTCTATCTAGAGCGGCTCAAGGACGAATCGTGCGTGCTTGCAGCGCTTGCCTGGAGGGCGACTCCGGATGCAGTCGCCGATCGCTGCTATGCGAGTCCGAGCGAGCACGCTATGCGCGTATGGCTACGAACGGAGCTTCCTGACAGATTTGTCTGGCTCGAGGACATATTTGCGAATCGCGCCCTGCGGCCATCTGGCAACTTGTGGAATTATAGGGCGATGGTCGCACAGTTGCTTTCGGAGCTTGGCGGCTCTCTGTTCGCCTTCCGTTCCATTAACGAGCGCCTGATTCAAAAGACGATTTTACTCTTTAATTCACGTGCCCAGCGTTTGATAGGTCTCAGAGACGTACCAGATAGGCGCGATATCGTTCTTGTGAGGATATCCACATGAGGCTACTTGTTGTAGGAGGAGTACACGGGAACGAGCCGCTCGGTCTCGAGATTGTCGAAGCCCTAACACGTCATCCTGTGCCCGATATAGACGCACTTATTGCGAATCCCAAGGCATGCTCGTCGCGGTGTCGATACGTAGATGCCGATCTGAACCGTGTTTTTCCCGGCTCGCTGGGAGATAGCTTGTATGAGATTCGGCGCGCGTACGAGTTGCGGGATCAGCTCAGCGGTGACTATGACTTGGTTATCGACTTTCACAACACTCATACCGAGAACAACGACTGCGGCTTTATCGGCGATCGGGGCAATAGACGTCTCGCCACCGAGGCGGCTCGTTTTCTCGGGTTGTCGCGCCTCGTAATCGCCAACTACGATTGCATCAACCGCTACTCGCCTAACTGTCTGTCGGTGGAGGTCAGCCTGGGGAGCCCGGATTGTCGCGCGGACCTCTGGCTGGCACGGCTGCGTGGGCTTGCACGTGCAAGCCCACCTGACCTCGCCGGCCTTACGCTTCCGCTCCTCTATCGACTGACCGGGAGAATTACCCGTGACCAGGCCGGTGAAGCGGTGAGCGGCAGATGGTCTGCCTTTGACGCTGTGCCCGAGACCGACGCGACAGCACTCGGCATTCGCCCTGGGAGCCGCGCTATTTTCGTAGACGATGCCTATACGCCGTGGAACTTCGCGTCAATCGTCGAGCAGGTTGAGGCTCTGCGTGAGGATCATCTGGCGAACGCGTCCGCCGGACTGGGGGTCGCATGACGGAATCGGCGCCCTTCTTTCCCACCCCCGTGGGAGTTCGGGACATGCTTCCGACCGAGTTGCGTGAGCTCTCCTCGCTCTTGGTACCGATCCGCCGTGAGCTCGAGAGCCGAGACTTCGCCGAGATACATACGCCGGCGCTTGAGTACGAGACCGTAATGGCGGTCGGAGACGTAGAGTCGACGAAGCCCGCCTTTCGGCTGCTCGACGATGAAGGACGCATGCTGGTACTGCGGTCCGACATGACGATCCCAACCGCGCGGCTTGTTGCGACGCGCCTGAAAGACGTTCCGCCGCCGTTTCGCCTCTATTACGTGTCGCACATCTACCGCGGGAGAGCTGCGCCGGGCCATGCGCGCGAGTTCCTCCAGCTCGGCGCGGAGCTGATTGGCCGCTCGGGGATTCCCGCGACCATCGAGCTGCTGGAGGCACTAGTGGCGACCGTTGATAGCGCTGGCCTGAACTCTTATAGCGTAGTACTCGGCGATGTATCACTGTATCCGCGTCTAATGGGGGCGCTGGAGATTCCGCGTCGCGTCCGCGACGAGCTCTCGCACGAAGTCGCGACGCGTGACTTCGTGGGGTTGCGCCGGAGGCTCGAGGAGCTTCAGGTGAGTGACAGAGTGCCGCAGAGGAGCCTTGACATTCTGCGAGAGCTGGTCCAGGTCAGAGGAGGAGCCGATGTCTTTGACCAACTCGACGAGGTTGTGGCGGACGCGGCCGAGAGCCTACGACGGATCAGTCATGAGGCTAGCGCCGCGGTGCAAAAGCGGCTTGTGTTCGACTTCGGGATGTCTCAAGAGATCGGTTACTACAGCGGAGAGGTCTTCGAGATCCACCACGCAGCATTGGGGCAGCCCATCGGCGGCGGTGGGCGTTATGACCCGCTGCTTGCGAGGTTCGGGCGGCCATTGGAGGCAATCGGATTTGGCGTGAACGTCGAGGGGCTTCACGCGGCAAAGTTGGCCGAGGACGCCGAGCGCAAGCCGTCGCTGGAGTCCTCGGAGGCCTAGTTATGAGGAATCTGCGTGGCCTCGCTTGGGAGACTGCCGATATAGTCGCGGCTGTGCCTAAAGGGCACCTTGCATCAAGCTCTCTAGACGCGCTGGATCAGTTGGGATACGACACAGGAGAGGTGCGTGCGAATGAGCGTCGCCAGCTGTTCCCCGATGCTCGCATTATGACAATGCGACCAAGTGACGTCGTAAAGTACGTGGAGGCCGGTGCAGCGGACGTGGGGATAGTGGGCAAGGATGTAATCGTCGAGTATTCTGGAGAGGCTGCCGTTTACGAGCTGCTCGACTTGGGCTTCGGGCAGTGTCGAATGGTCCTTGCTACGGTCGCTGGCGGTGAGGACCCCGTCGAGACCGCATTGCGGCGCCTGGGAGCCGCGCGTATCGCGACAAAGTTTCCACGTACAGCGCTCAGCTGGTCGGAGCGCTGCGCGCGGCCAATCGAGTTGGTAGAGCTCAAGGGATCCATTGAGCTGGCGGCGATCGCCGGGCTGGCGGATGGCATCGTTGACCTTGTGGACACCGGCACGACACTTCGTGAGAACGGCTTGGTGGTGCGAGATACGATCGCCGAGAGCACGGCACGCTTGATTTGCAACCCAGTCGCCTACTCGCGGAAGGCCGCGAAGATCACGAATCTGCTCGACAGGCTTACCGCGGAGTCGCGACCTGCCGAGAAGGACGTGTAGGGTCTTACGGACTATGGTGGCTGTAGCTCAGTTGGTAGAGCGCCGGGTTGTGGTCCCGGAGGGCGCGGGTTCGAATCCCGTCAGCCACCCCTCGTGCGCTAGGTCCGTAACGATCGGAGGTTGGTCGACGTGAGTGACGGTATAGAGATCGGCCCTATCTCCGGGTTTCCCGAGTGGAGTCCCGAGGTCAGGCGCACCGAGCTGCGCATACTCGATTCGATTCGCCATAGTTTTGAGGTTCACGGCTTCTTGCCGATCGAGACCCCAGCAGTCGAGCGAATGGCCGTGCTGACGGCTAAGGGGGGGATGCAGCGCCAGATCTACTCGTTGCGGAGACCCTCTGACGATGAGCAGAGTGGCGGGGAGCTAGGTCTCCACTTCGACCTAACGGTGCCGCTGGCGCGCTACGTCGCACAGCGTGCTCATCAGTTGACGTTCCCCTTCCGCCGATACCAAATGCAGAAGGTATGGCGCGGGGAGCGAGCCCAGCGCGGACGATTTCGCGAATTTTATCAGTGCGATATCGACATCATCGGCAGCGGATCTCTTGATCTTCTGTACGATGCCGAGATCGCCTCTGTGATCGCCTCGGTGTTTCGCGGTCTCGGAGTCTCTGAATTTCAGATTCGCATGTCAAATCGCAGGGTGCTGTCGAGCCTGATTGCGCCCTGGGGGATTGAGGGAGAGGCTCGCGATCGGTTTCTTCGCGTAGTCGACAAGCATGGGTCCAAGGGGGCAACGGCTGTGACTAGCGCTCTTCAGGGAGAGGATGTCCCGGCAGAGCTGGTTTCGCTCACCGGGGACCTGCTCGATCTAGATGACCCATACGCCGCGGAGCGCCTGTTGGTCGATGCCGGAGCCGATCCGAGCGGCGTGAGGGAACTTCGAGAGGTCGCAGAAGCGGCAACTCGTTTGGGCGTGGGTGCTGACGAGCTTCGGGTGGATCTGACGATTGCGCGGGGTCTTGACTACTACACCGGAACCGTCTACGAGACCTTCTTGGCGGGGCGTGAGGATTGGGGAAGCGTGTGTTCGGGTGGTCGCTATGACGATCTTGCTGGATATTTCACCGATCGATCCCTGCCCGGAGTTGGAGTATCGATAGGCTTGACACGGTTGGTCGATCTTCTCGTACAGAGTGCTCTGGTCTCCCTCGAGTCTCCCAGCCCGACGAAGGTGCTCGTGGCGGTACAGGACCGCGCTCATCTTGAGAGCTGTCTTCAGATCGCCGCGTTGCTTCGTGAGGGAGACATCCCGACGGAGGTGTACATGCAGCCTCGCCGGCTGGGAGATCAGCTTTCCTACGCATCCGCACTGGGCATTCCTCTGGCAGCCATCGTCGGCGCCGCTGAGGCGGAGGGAGCCTTTGTAACCCTGCGCGACCTTCGGACGGGTGAGCAGTTGGCCGTTAAGGTCACGGATGTCGTGGCTCATGTGGGTGACGCCCTGGAGGGCGGGGCGTGAGAGCATCAGATGACTGAGTCTCAGGGAGTAGATGCGACGCGAGAGAGCGCCGCGGCATACGATGTCCACGATCTCGCCTGCGACGTTCTCGATGGTCTTACGAGGCCGTTCAAGGAGCTGTCGTCGCGCTTTCTGTATGACGAGCGTGGCGCCGAACTCTTTGAGCTCATTCTGGATCTGCCAGAGTACTATCAGGGACGCACAGAGACAGCTCTTCTGGAGGAGCATGCCTGTGCGATCGTCCAGGCGGTGACACCGACCGAGCTGGTCGATGTGGGTGCAGGATCTGGAGAGAAGACCAGAGTCCTGTTGAACGCAGCCGCGCAGGCGTCGGGCTTTACCTATATACCGGTCGATATGTCGCCTGACATGCTCGAGACATGTGCTAATGAGGCACAAAGCAGCTTTGGCGAGCTTGTTGTGAGGCCGGTGCAGGCAGACTTCACAGACCTGATAGGCGCGGTGTCGCTTCCTGAGGCTGGCGCGCGACGGTTGGTGGTAATGCTGGGTGGAACGATCGGCAACCTACTTCCGGGTACGCGTCGACGATTCTGGCAGGATCTGCGAGCTATTGCCGGCGTTGACGGGGCGCTTTTGGTCGGTATCGACCTGCTCAAGGATCCGACTGTCATCGAGGCAGCGTACGATGATGCTGCGGGCATAACCGCTGCATTTAATAAGAATTTGCTCCAAACACTGAACGATCGACTTGACGCGGACTTCGATCTAGATGCCTTTGACCATGTCGTGATATTTGATGATGCAAATAGCTGGATCGAGATGCGGCTACGAGCGCGGAGGCGGTGCAGAATTCGGATTGAGTTCCTCGCATGGGACCTGGAGCTATCACCCGGAGAGGAGATCCGGACGGAGATCAGCGCCAAGTACTCCCGCTCAAGCTTCGAGCGCGAGGTTGGGTGGGCCGGCTTGTGTGTCACGGAGTGGCTTGTAGACACTAGTGAGAGATTTGCGCTGCCGCTGCTCACTGTCAACAGTCATTGCTCATGACCGCTCGAGGTCGCATGTCTCGGTTCTACGGCTATTTGCGCGAGGATGTGCACGACCGCGACGGAATTCTGATTGGCAAGGTCGTCCAAGCCTTCTCTGACACAGAAGAGAACGTGGACGACTGGGAGGTGCAGTGGCTGAGAGTGCGCATCGAGGATACCGAGGAGGAAGCGTTCATACCGGCGACGGGTGGGAGCAATGTGCATGACGATGAGGGACGTCTTGTAGAAGAGCGGGTGGCGTTCTCGCGCGAGCAGGTGTTGGCAGGGCCGCGGTGTCCCAGCTCCGGAAAGGACGATTTTCCGAGTGAGATTGAAGAAGCAGTGCTTTATCGACATTACTTGCCGTCGGTGTAGCCCGTCCGCCAACGACGCAGTGGAGTGGACCCGGCGTTTTCTATAGATGTCAAGCTTGATGGACAGCTTGCATACGGGGGCTCCTTTCGTCCGGTGGGTTGACACTGTCCAAGCCATCGGGGTGTTGACCTTCACTAGGACAAGAGCGATCAGCTCAATCACAACGGGGCGGCGATGCCGTCGTACGTCGCGTGAGATGGCGTCTCTTTGGTTGTCGCCGGTGGCGGAAAGCGAAGGCTATGGCTCGCGGGATAGACCAGGCTCAGGATCTCGCCGTCGCCTCGAGGATCCTTATGAACCGTCCGGATACATGCCGTCTATCGGTAGATCTCGCTGATCCCGTATGTTGACGGTGTCCCCATAAAGTGAGCCAGGCTGGAGGCGTGGTCGTGTTTCCCGTGATGGGATGGGAGGATGGACACGATCTGAAGCGACGCAGGCATACGCCGGAGCAGGTGGTCAGGAAGATCAGGGAGGGCGAACGGCTGTTGAATCAGGGTCGTGATCTCGTTGAGGTGCTCAGGCAGCTCGAGGTCAGCGAGGCGACGTGGAACCGTTGGCGTACCCAGTACGGCGGGATGAAGGCTGATGAAGCCAAACGCCTGAAGCAGTTGGGGGGTGAGAATCAGCGACTGAAGAAGCTCGTCGCCGAGCAGGCCCTTGACATCGACATGCTCAAGGAGTTGGTGGAGGGAAACTTTTGACCCCGGGGCCCAGACCAGTACGCTCAAGTCCGATGCCGGATTCCGAAGAGAGGAGAGGCTACGCCGGCTTCGCGTTCCTGCTGCACCCGCCTCTTTGGTGCGGCGAGGAGCCCGCGGAGCGAACGAAGGAGGCGCTCACTGAGTGCATCTGGCGGTTGCACCTCCAGATTGGCGTGGAGATCTCAGTGACCCGCGAGGGTCTAGTGCTCATCGACTACAGAGGCTGGCACGAGACGTCGAAGGCCGAGGCCGTCAGAGATAATGACATCGACGCACTGGTCGAGATGGACGAGCGTCGAGTCGCTGTCGGTAATGCGTTCCTCGCGTGCCTCCACACGGCTCTACTGGCCAAGCAGAAAATGGGTCACCGGACGCAGGTCATCACGCCGGCAGACGTCGTACACGTCACCGACATCGGGCTGCCCGACGGCACGGTCTTTTTCTTCGACGAAAGGCCGTTGACCGTGCTCGTGTCCGCGGCGCTCGGTGGCGCAGCGCTCGATGATGAGAAAGCACGAACGTTGATCGTGGAGCGGGCGACGCTCGATGTTGCGTCGGGACTCCTCGACGAGCTCCTGGGCTCGCGCGCCATCGACGGGGCGCGAACTGCCGCCCTCCTGCTGCGCGCCGCCAAGGCCACCGAGGACGAGGAGTATGGGCTCGCCCTAATCATTGCGTGGTCGCTTTCGGAGCAGATGCTCAACGCCCGCTGGGTCAAGTACCTAGAACGGCAGGGGACTAGTAAAGCGCATATCAAGAAGTTGCAGGAGCGGGACTGGACGGCCAGCGTCGTCACTGAGACGCTCTCGATTGCGAAGGAACTCAGCGATGAGCAGTACACCGAGCTAAATGCAATGAGGAGAGCGCGCAACCGTTGGGCGCACGAACTGCGGCCAATCACTGAGGACGAGGCCCATCGGGCAGTGAAGCTCGCCGGATCGATGCTCATGTTAGTCGGCGGGTTCTCGCTCGCGCTGCGCCCCTGGCGCCGCGGCAGCACGACACCGTAGCCGCAACTCTCCAGGCATCGACATCGAGGGGATCATCTCTAGCCACACCCTCCGAGCACCCATAATGTCCGCGACAGCCGGTCTTCAGCCCTGAAACGATCCGTACGCAGTAGCGCGAGCGGAGACCGGAGCGCCTGTATGGCCGACCGCGGACTGCCTTACTGTGAGGCCGAGCGAGCGTGCACCGAGCGGGATCGTGCACACTTGCGAACGCCAACGGATGTCATCGATGGGTGCCAGCACCGTCCGGTAGGCGATCTGGGAAAACACTCGTCAATTACCGCGCAGGCGCGTCCTCGGTGCTCAGCACAAGCCGCCCAGCTTGGTCACAGGTCTACTTCAGAACTGGACGACGACGCTGCCGATCTGACCTAGCCTTGAGCGAATTCGCCACTCGCCCGATGACTGCCAGGGTCAACCAAATGGCGGCAAGCACAGTTGCCACGAAGAAGCCAATGCGTACGCCTTGATCACTGATGTTGGTACCCAGAGCGGCCACGAGTGGGATGAGGAGCGCCAACGGCGTTGTCCAGTCTCGTGGCATCCACCTGAACAGCCGGCCTGTTGACGCTTGAATCCGACTCCGCTCCAGCGCCTCGGCCTCAGTAGGCGTCACGGCCATAAGGACCTTTCCCTTCGGCACCTCGACGGCGATAGGGACGGTCTGAGAGCGTTGCTGACCTATGGTCCCGGGACTGTGATCGGGCGAAGCAGCCGCTGGTTCGCTATGAGGGGTCGGGGGGACGGGAGGGTGCTTGGCGGTTTTCGGATCGTAGCCAGCCACATCTGCCGATGGTTCGCCGGGGCTCGCCATGGTGCCGCTCGTAGGCTACACTGGGAGTTGTGGACATTCAAGAGCTCGCGCAAGATCAGCACGTCGAGATCGATCTCTCGGGTCTAGACGCGGATGGCGTCATGCTTGGGTCTGGGCTGTACGGTGCCGGCGAGGTCACCGAGATTCTCGATGATGCTGCGGTCGTTCGTCTCAACAGGCCGATCGCCGGCAAGAACGAGATCGTCGTTCCTGCCGACCGGCTGACGGCATCGAACTGACGGCGCCCCGACCGGAACGGAGCAGAGCGCGCTCGGGTGGTCCGTACCCGCATTCCCGGAGGTGTGCAATGCCCAGACGTCTCTGCGAGTTCGTTCAGTCTGGCCAGCGAACCGGGCACGACGGTTTCACGCAGGCATCAGGGAGCGGTCCGCACTGTTGCTTTGGGTGAGCAAAGTGGGCGTCTCGATGAAGCCACCGCAGGTTCCTCCAACGGACGATCACCAATCGCCAGCGGCGGCGGTCGCGCGCCTGCAACCGCCTACAGGAGTGAGCGTAGCCTGGCCTGCCATACCAACCGCTCCTCGTCGTCCACTGCAGCAGTGTGAGCTGCGTCCGTACACGCACTCGCATCCCGGCGAAACCAGTTGTCTGAGCGGACCCAGAGTGCAGCCCGCAAGGTCGTGCGTCTCCTGCCGCAGACGGCGGGTATCGAGCACGTCACCTCGCCTCACAGCCTGCAGCACGGGTTCGTGGCGCTCGCGCTTGACGCTGACGTCCCGCTCCGGGATGTCCAGGACGCAACGGAGACACCCAATCCCGGACGACTCTCGCCATGGCCTACGTTCGCGACCGCGCAGCAACGTTCGCCGCAGCAGTGCTCGTCGAGTCGGAGCGGGACGCCACTGAGCCCGCAGCGGTCCGCCGGTCCGACCGAAGGCACCGTCGGTGTGATCGATCCGGCGAGCCACTCCTACCCGACAAACGGTCCGACTCCTGCGAGCACAGCGGAGCATGACGCAACACGACGAAGCGAGAGGCGTGTCCTACTATGCGACGGATCCCGGTAGGCGATAGGCTCTTCGCGTGTATAAAGCCCCCACCCTGAATACCCCGGTGGCCGCAGTGATGCTGACGCTCAGTGCGAAGGCGCACGATGGATACTTGGTGCTTTGTGTAGGCGCTGGGATTAGCATGTCAGATGACACGGCGCTCCCAAGCGGTACCAAGCTCGGAGAACTCCTTGACGGCAGGCTGAATGGCGTGCTGGCTGGGTACGTGCCGCCTGTGGACACTGGGAACCTCATCGCTGTAGCGGATGCCGCTGTCCTGCCCGCTGGCGGACTGTCGGCTGTCCAGGATGTGATCGTTGATTTGGCGTCTTTCGAGACAGCGATACCCAATTACGGACATCAGGTCCTAGGGCTGCTCCTAGCCGAGGGTGCTGTGACCGTCCTGAGCTGGAATTGGGACACTTGCATTGAGAGGGCAGCACCACCAGGAGAGTATCTCCACGTTGCGTCCACACAAGAAGAGATGGAGCTCCTCAACAATCCGCAACTCGCCAAGATACACGGGTGCGCATCTATGCGACGCACCCTCCTCATAACGTCATCTCAACTCTCAAGCAATGCGCCGGTCTGGGCTCCGGAGACGCTCACAACCAGTCTCCGTCATTCACCGATGGTATTCGTTGGCATCGGAGACGTAGCAGACTACGCCAAACAACGGATCGAAGACCTGCTGCTGGAGGTGTCCTCGTCACCAGACATCACGCTGGTGGGGCGAAGTCTCCGTGATAAATGGGAGCAAAGTATCTGGTCGAACTTGCTCCCTGATCTCATGGACACTGAGCGAGTCATTCAGAGAGACTCCGACGACTTTCTCGACGAACTCTCTCGAGCTTGGACAATCGGGCTTCTTCAGCGCGTCGTCGCCGATTCAGCTCAGAGCACAGAAGACGCGCAAGCAGGCATTCAGCGCGTCGTTGACGCTCTCGGCAATCTGACGTCTGTAGAAGCGATTCGCTGGTGTCGCCGCGCATTCTTCGGCCTCAAGTGCGGCGATAGTGCCGTTATGCAACCGGATATGGGAAACATGTTATTTGCTCTCGGGGTGCTAGTAGCGCAGAGAGGCACTAGCGCACGCACCCCGCGCCCAGCTTGCTGCGCGCTCGATGACGACGAGGTCGAGATCCTCGTCGTGTCCGAGAGAACATGGCCTACAGCTGTCGAACGCGAGGCGCGCCGTCGCGCAGAAGTACTCGTGTCCGATAATCATCACCTCGGTGAGGAGGTTGTGTTCCTTGTGGGTGGCACAGGAGTCATGGGCGATCTGTCTAAGCTTCCTCACGAGGACTGGGACATTCTGAGAGGCACACCGGCCGACCGTGAGGACATCCTCGATGGACAGACTGCGGTCCGGCCGCGCTTCCTACAAGAATCTCAACTTCGGACGGCCGCATGAATGTCGCTGGGAACCCATCCTCAGACATTCTCACGACCGTCGCCAACGTCCTAGCGCGAGCAGGATTCTCCGTCATGTCGGAGTCGCTCGCGGGCGACGAGCCCGGGTGGGTACTAGCCGAGAGCGATCTGTTCGTTCTTGCCGTCGCTGCCGCGAGCGATCGCGACGACCTGCGTCGCATTGAGTCTCTTGCTGTACCGGAGCTGATGGGGCGCATTCGTAGGAGCACGACAATCGGCGGGAAGCGCTGGGACGCATATCTGGTACTGCTCTCAAGCCGCCGCATGGAAGAGCCGGACGATGCCCGCGAGTTCACGAACATCGAGTACGACACGCACGGTCTGCGACGATTGGTTGCGAGCGCCGTAGACTCGACTGAGGAAGACATTCGCCGTGTCTTGCGTCCCTTTATTCCGTTGCCACCGCCGAGCGGTGAAGGTCTCACGGAAGCATTCTCCGAGCTACGAGACCAACTGGTGCTCAACGGCATTTGCGAGGAGGAAGCACGGCAGTTCGTAGAAGCCTTCCGAGATCGTGGACACCTCGATGACCTCTGATCAGATTGCATTTCGATGGATTGAAATCAAGGGCTTTCGTGGTTTCAATCAGGCACAACGCATCCAGCTCGACGCCTCAGCGGTAATTGTCTCTGGGCCCAACGGCACGGGAAAGACCAGCTTCTTCGATGCTGTCCAATGGCTCTTGGTGGGCTCACTCCAGCGTCTTGAGAAGTGGCGTGTACGCCGAACGGATGAGCACATCACAAACCTATACACCGGGTCCGCCCCGGCCGTAGTGACTGCGGAAGTCGAGCTGCGCGGACAAGTCGTGCAGCTCCGACGTCAGGGGCGATCCAAAGACGGCTTTCTCGAATGGAAAGGTGAGGACGGTAATTTCACAGGCGAGGAGGCAGACAGACGCCTGCGAGCGGCTCTGACCTCTAGGCCGAGACAAGATGTCAGGCGACTACTGATGACGTCGGCACTCTTGCAGCAGGATGAGGTGCGAGAGGTTCTCGAAGACAGACCGGCCGATCGTTATCAACAACTAGCGGCAATATTGGGGCTCGATGAGATCGCGGGCTTTGAGAACGCCGCTAAAAAGCGCGCCGAGAGGCTCACAGCTGCTGGGCGCGATGCTCGGGCGACCTTGGAGGCAGCCCAGCGTACCGCCGATGCAGTCGATCGACGGATCGAACAGATCGCTAGCGATTTGCCGCTGGCGGAGGATGTCGTCCGGATGCGAGCGCAAATTCTTGACCGCTTGCGGTTCCACAGCCCCGCAATTCGGTTGGTGCGTGAGCCTCTCACTAGCGCGGAGGCCGCTCTACTCCAGCAAGTCGCCGACGACACCGGTCGGCGCTTGGCGGAGCTGCAGCGACGTAGGACACAGCTTGAGGAGCGTCGATCCTCTATGGCCGCTCCCAATGAGGACGAGGCAAGGCGGCTGGCTCCACTTGTCGCGGCTGCGCACGCTTCGGTTCAGGAGGCCAATGCTCGGTGCAACGTTACGGAACTGCGGCTCGCGGATGCGATCAAGCGTAGCGAGCGGCTTTCGGCACTCGCAGCTCAGGCCATCGACCTTCTCTCAGGCACTTGCCCGGTCTGTGGACAGCGCATCGAGGAGCACGAAGTGCGGGAGCATTTGCAGAATCGAATCGACAGTGACGCGAATAATGAGCTCGCGGCAATCGTAAGTGAAGCGAATGCGGCACGCGAAGATCTTGCACGGAGCGAGGAGGAGCTGACTCGTCTTGAGAAGGAGCTAGCGCCCATCTCGCTCGCGATGAGTGCGGTTGCAGGGATCAAGAGCTCCGAGATCGAACTGAACGAGCAAGTCGCTGCGTTCTCGTTACCGGAGGATGCCCCAATTGAACTGCTGGGACTGAGTGCCATTCGTCTCGGGCACTTAGACGCGTTCGACCACATCTTGAGCGCGCTGCAGTCGATCAGGACGGCCGCCTCCGAACTTGTGGCGATTTTGAAGTCGGACCGCAACGACCAGCAGCTTGCTGAGCATCGTGCGGAGCAACGGCGAGCGAGTGATGCCTTGGAGACTCTCAAGTCCGCAGTTCATTTGGCCAGTGAGCAGGAGAACGATGGTCGACGCCTACAGCGTGCGGCTACTGAGGGCGTCAAAGCCGTCACGGAACGGCGGTTTAGACAGCTAGCACCGACGGTGCAGGATATTTTCTTCCGGCTGGATCCCCATCCAGCATTTACGCAGTTGGATTTCGAGCTGGACATCTATTACAACCGAGGGATCGCGAGCCCGGTGGTTACGGACGCGCTTGATCGGGAGATACGCGCTGATCCGCTGCTCATATTTTCGAGCTCGCAGGCTAACATCACAGCCCTGTCGTATTTCTTGGCGGTGGCTTGGGCTTCGGGCCGCGACGCACTGCCGTTTGTGTTGCTGGATGATCCATTCCAGTCGATGGACGACATCAATGCACTCGGATTCGTCGACCTATGTCGCTATATGCGGTTGCATCGACAAGTGATGGTCTCGACCCACGAAGACCGTTTTGCGTCCCTATTGCGGCGCAAGCTGACGCCGCGAGACGCGCTGCGACGAACTAGAGTGATCGACTTCAAGGCTTGGACCCGTGACGGTCCGATCATCGAGGAGGAGCTTCTTGAGCCACAGGTTGACGTCGGAAAAGACCGTTCGATAGTTCCTACGGCGGCCTGAGGACGACGAAACCGCGAGCGGTAATGGACGCAACGGGCTCTGCTCCGAACTGCTCACTCATTGCGGACCTGCCGATCAATCTACCCCGGCTTGAGGGAGCTTCCGCTTGGCCGGCAATGCGAAAGCACTGACCACGCCGTCCCGCTTCCTCTCCGGACGATTCCCGAGTGCGCCGTCCGGCGATCGACGCGCGCTCGCTTCCGCAGGACCTTGCGGGCGCGCGCCGAGCCTTTCTGTTCGAGTCGGTGGGCTGAGCCGTGGCTGCTGCTGATCACGCCGTTTCTGGTGTTAGCGCGAAGCCCGCGCGACTGGCGGCGCGTCGCTTCGCGGGCGGCTGCGATGAGCACCGGCTCGGTCAGCGAGACGATCGTGAAGCGGGTCCGAGTCGGGATCGCCGTGGAAGTCGAGTTCGAACGCGCTGACCAGAATGCTGGCAGCCGCGTCCTCGAGTTCGCCGGTTCGGGTCTTGCGCCATAGCGCGGAGGGCACCTCCACGCGGGCGATCGCCGAGACGACGAGCATCTCGAGCACGCGGATGGGCCGATGCCCGTTCGAACCCGGTGACCTCTCGTTGCCGACGGGGACTCATCTCATTCGAACCTACCGGCGTCTGACCGGAGGCATTCGCAGCGCAAAAGCCCAGCACTGGAGGCAAAACCGAGCGTGCAAGGAGTCTCTAAGCGTGTGTGACGCGACTCGAGATCTTTGCGCCTATCCGTCGAAAGAGTGGACTTCTATGCTTCTCGGCGGGACTTTAGCCCACAATTTTGCCCACCAACATCGCCGGTGGGCAAAACTCCACTTGCACACATCAACCAGAAACCTGCCAATTTGCAGGCAATTCTCCAGCGCGCCCGGCTGGATTCGAACCAGCGGCTTCCCGCTCCGGAGGCGGTCGGCGGAAAAAGCTGAGGAAGCGCAAGAAACGGCTCTAGCAAGCCACGCGCAGGATACGTCCTGACGCGCCGGTCCCCTCGCGATCCCTTTAGATACCGGGGCTTCCCGGATGGATTTGGCCCACCAAACGGCTCCGGTGGGCAAAAGTCGCACGGCGCATATGTGGAGACTCTGCGAGCATCGCCGGGACTCAATGAACCATTTTCTGCCTATCTTGCGGTGGCCATCTCTGGCTCGGCGGCAGGGACCTCTTGGCGTTGTGCGAGCTGGTCATAGGCCGCCCTCAGCACCGACGTGATCGCCTCGGCGCTCTCTTCGCTCAATGACTCGTCCGCGCGCAGGAAGCCCCGGATCGACTCGAGCGTCTGGGAGCGACTGTCGGGGGCAACAACTTCCCCATGAGCGTAGGTCTCAAGCGGCACCCCAAGCCAACCGGACAGCGACAGCAGAGTGTCCACATCAGGCGTCTGCCCGCGGGACATCCGGGTGAATACTGTGTGGTCTGGTAGCTCAAGCTCCGCGGCGAGGCCGCGCCAGCTGACGCCCAGCTCGCTCTTCTTGGACTCAAGCGCTCCATAGAACGCATCGACATTTAGATCACGCTTCATCGGGACCGCCTTTCCTGGTGCATTCTACCACCACTGGTGGCTTATGTCACCATCTAGGGGTGGGACGCGAAATATCGACTGAACTCCCGGTCAAATGCATCCTGGGACGCTTGGTCGGCCAGATCGAAGAGACCATTCCAATCTGGTCCCGCCAGCATGATCGCCTTGCCGAGCGCTATCTCCTCTGAGGTGTCGAGTCCGTTGCGGCTGGCGAGCAACGCGATCCGTGCCGGATCGAGTGCCGTGAATCGATTCGCGGACTCCGCCAGTGCGCGTCGATCCCACTCCCGCGCCAGCTCATCAGCGGCCGTGCGACGTCCTGGATCAGCCCGCCAGTGCACGAGCTCAGCCTCAACTGCGCTACGTACTTCAGCCATGCTCGCCGTTTCCGGTGGCGAGCCAGTGCCGAGCTGCGCAAGCCGCCTCGCCGGGGCGTCTGGCGAAACCGGTGCGCGACCAAGACCCGCGAGCGCGAGCAAGGCCCATCCGATGGCCGTGGCGCGCTCGCTTGGCGTGGCGAAGTCGAAACCGAGACGCGCCCAATGCCAGCGTCCCGTCTCCAGCGCGGCATGCACCGCGACGGCTCGCAGTCCGAGCTGGCGATAGATCGGTAGCGCCTGACTGAGCAAGACGAGACTGACACCGCTACCACGGTAAGCATCCTGCAGTTTGAGGAGCTCGTGGCGCACGACATCGTGGTCGAGGGTCAGGTCGCGCTCAATCTCGCCAACCACCTGCTGCTCGGCATCGTCGGTGATGACCGCTCGTACGACCACCCGGTGCTCGCTGCCGTAGAGCGCTGAGTCATCCGGGAAGGGCATCAGTCGGAATCCCGCTGGCGTGTACGCGGCGTAGAGCTCTGCGAAGGCGTCGTGTCGCGATGCTGTTGAGAGCTGCATGTCTCCCAGCTCGTCGATGCGCCTCGTCAGCTCGGTGCCGTCGAACGGCACGCCATGACGCCGCCGGTCGGCGATTCTCATCAGCGCTTGATGCTCTGGCAACGGCACGCTAGGCATTGTGCGCACCCAGGCGGTCGTATCTGGAGTCCATCGCCACGGTGTCGTCTGGGGCTCACAAGCAGCCGAGGTCACCAGTCGATCCCGGCCGGAGACCTGGACTCGGTGCAGCGGCTGCATCCCGGTCAGGACCCATCCGGTCGGCTAACAGTGAGGTAGCACTTCTGCTACCATGTGGTCATGACCACCATCCCACAGAAGGAGCTGCGCAACAACGTCGGAGAGGTTCTGCGCCGTGCCGAGGCCGGCGAGCGGATCACGATCACGGTCGCCGGTCGGCCGGTTGCGCAGCTCGCCCCACCGAGCGCCGGCAATGGGTCACGGGTACCGACCTGCGCGCCATCTGGCAGACGCCCGCACCGCAAACGCTCGCCAAGGACCTCACTAGCTTCCCGGCGTCACTTGAGGACCCGTTCGCCTAGCGCATGCGCGCGTTGCTGGACACCTCGGTCCTCATCAGCGGCCAATCACCGGGAGATGTCGAGGCGGCCATCAGCGTGGCCTCGGTAGCCGAGCTGCACTTCGGTGTCCTTGTCGCCACCGACGAAGACGAGCGCGCGCTGCGAACCCAACGGCTCGGCGCCATCGAGGCTGCGTTTCAACCGCTTCCCATCACCGCTGAGGTCGCGCGAGAGTGGGGGCGTCTGGCCGCCGCTGTGAAAGCTCGAGGCGGGAAGCCGCGCCGTCGCGCCGTCGATCTCGCTATCGCAGCCACTGCCAACGTCCACGGCGTCCCTCTGCTCACACACAACACAGGCGACTTCGCGATCATCGAGAATCTCACCGACGTGCGCGCACCCTGACGACGGCTCTCAACGCGATTGTCTTGTGGTGCCGCTGCGCTGATTGAGCAGTTCCGCTGCCGCGATCGCTTACGAGCTGGAACACATCGCGATAGAGATGCCGCCACCAGTTCGGGCTCGCTGGGCGCAAGGATGGCGCTCGACGTCGGTGTCATCCTCGGCACGACGCTCCTCGCACTCGCGCTGGGGGCGCTCACCCTGCGGCGCCGGACTGCGTGAACGTCTGCCCAGCGACCTGGTTGGCGCTCAACGGCACCGTGATGACTGCAACGGGCGAGGTCTTCAGCAGCTCGGTCGTAGCTGTTCCCAGCGCCTCGTGCAGCCGGGAGTGGTCCTTGGCGCCGATCACGATCGCACGAGCCTCATGGTGGCGTGCAGCGTCGATCAGTGCCCTCACGGGGTCCTCGTCTGAGACCTCGGTCGTGAAGTGGATATCCAGCAGCTCATCATCGCCGTCGAGCATGAGCTCATCCAGTAGCGCCCGGCCGAGCTCGTGGCGCTCGCTCGCTGTGCTGAGCGGCGCCGGGGGTGCGTGCAGCGGCCCGCAGGCATACACGATCACGAGCTTCCCACCCGAGCGCAGCTCGTTCGTCACCCAGCTCGCGGCGTGACGGGCGCTCTGGCTGCGGTCATAGCCAAGGATCATGCAAGGCCCGCCAAGCTCGCTGTCGGCGCGATGCGGAGTGCCGGTCGGGTCCTCGGGTCTCATGTGGGAGTCTTCTCGCGGTCGTGCGCGTCGAGATATGGGGAGAGGTACTTCGCGGCGATCTTGCTCGGCGGGTCCCACGTCGGCGTGTCGGTGACCTCGGAGCTGAACCCGTGTCCGCCGGTGATGCGCGCGGTCAGGTAGAGAGGCTTGTCGCCCGTCAAGAGCATCCCGCGGATCACGGGGTGAAACGGCTCGGCGCTGACCGGCGCGCCGGCGAGCGACGCAATCGACTCCGCGACCGCGTCGGCCTGCTGGGAGCCCACGCCACCGTGCTTGACCGGGAACTCGGTGGCGTCCCCGGCGGCGTAGATGTGCTCGGCGTCGAGCACATGCCCGTGTGGGTTGACGCGCAGGAAGCCGTGTTCGCTGAGTGGGATGCCGCGCACGCTGGGGCCGTAGAGCTCTGGCAGCGCGATCACGCGGTCCACGTGCAGGCGCCGGTCGCCGGGGTTGATGACGACCTCCCCGGTGCTGGGGACTTCGGCGTAGGCGGAGTTGATCGTCTGGATTTTGGAGCGCTCCAGCAGTCCCGTCACGGCGTTGCTCGCGTTCTGGCCGAAGATCGCCAGCGGGCTGTCCTCGGGAGTGACGATCGTGACAGCGAGCTCAATGTTCATGTCGTAGGCGCGGGCGGCGGTCATCAGCGCGAGCTCATACAGCGGCAGCGGCCATGCCATCCGGCCGGGCGCGACGAACGCGAGGCTCTTGAGGTAGCCCCCCTCGATGTCTTGGAGGATGCCGCGCAGGATCTCGTCCATGCGGCGGTCGTCGATCGTGATCGCGTGCTGGTAGCGAGGGGTGGCTCTGGCGCCGAGTGCGAGCACGAGCGCGTCGTATTCGACCTCCGCGCCGGACTCGGTGTGGGCGATGCGCTTGCCGGGGTCCACCCAGGCAAGCTCGTCGACTAGCAGTTCCGCGCCGGCGTCGCGCACGATCGGCGCGAGCGGGTAGCGTGTTGCCGGGCCGTAGGCGAACGGCTCGCGGACGCTCAGCGGGCGGTAGAAGAACTCTGCGTTGGGGGCGATCACGGTCACGCTGGTCTGCTTGGGCGCGAGCTCGCTCAAGGCGAGCGTCGTCTCAAGTGCTGCCACGCCGCCGCCGATGACGAGCACGCGGCGCTTCTCTGGATGGGAGGTGTCTGTGGTCATGGTTCTGAGATTATGGTCGCGCGTTGGTCTTGGCAGTCGAGGAAATCCGTGGTCGCGAAGGGATAACTACGTAGCCGGTACTGAGCTTGACGGTCGTGGGCCCCACACGAGGGCTCGTGCCACGTCGAGGCTCGAGACGACGCCAAGCGGGCGACCCGAGTCGGGGTCGACCACGATCAGGTGCGAGCATTCGTGCTCGCCCATCAGCTGCGCGGCCTGCTGGATGTTGTCCGTCGGATTGATCGTGACGATCTCGAGTGTCGCGATCTCGCCGGCTTCGCCCTCCATGCGCTCGGCCCCAGCGGCGCGCATGAAGTCGACATCGGAGATGACGCCCCACACCAGCCGCTCGGTGTGGGGGCCGCGTGCGAGGCCGTCCACCACCACGCAGTGAACGCTGTTCTCAGCCATAAGCGACGCGACCTCGCGCAACGGGGTCTGCGGCGGGCAGTCGATCACCCCAGGGTGCATCACTTCGCTGATCGTGAGCGCGCTGAAACTCGATGGGAGCGGCATTGCTTTCTCCTTGCCTTGGTCGATATCTGAACGCCAACTCTCAAACCCGGCTGGCTCACATCCAGGCTCTCACGAGCCGGCCGGGGCGTCATCCGCAGTAGACAGCGCGACGGATGCGGGTTTCCTCGGATTGCCGGGCTATTCGTCCTCGGCCTGCTCTTGCGCCTGCGTGTAGCAGGCGCCGTGGTAGCACTCGCCAGGCGGGATGCCGTCTTCCATCTCCGCCTTCGAGGTATCGAGTG
Source organism: uncultured Solirubrobacterales bacterium (assembly GCA_963708315.1). Taxonomy (GTDB): domain Bacteria; phylum Actinomycetota; class Thermoleophilia; order Solirubrobacterales; family Solirubrobacteraceae; genus Palsa-744. The sequence continues at coordinate 1,705,669 of OY970204.1, forward strand.
CCCGACCGTCGTGTAGCACGACCAGCGGCTCATACACCCCGATCACATCGCCGCAGCGAGCGCAGCGCAACTTCTCATCCATTGGGTCCCTGCATGGCAAGACGCCCTCCTGGGAAGGACTCAGAGTCGACAGATCAGTCTCAGAGCGCCAACCCAGGTCGGTCGACGCCCGCCCTGAGCATAGGTTCGAGGGATAGCTCGCGGTCGGGGGAAAACCCCAAATCTGAGGGGACAAACTACGAGTAAGCTCCATCAGAGACAGATGACCGTAGATTCTGAAGAGCCGTGGATTCGCCGTCTGCTTGACGTCGGTCAGGCGCTGGTGACAGAGCTCGATCAGAAGGCCGTACTGGATCAGGTTCTTCAAGCGGCGCGTGAGATCACCGGGGCGCAATACGCGGCGCTGGGGGTCCTCGACGACCGCCGCGCCGTGCTCGAGCAGTTCCTGACCTCGGGCATCGACGAGGAGGCGCACCGCAAGATCGGCGATCTGCCGCGCGGGCGAGGCGTGCTTGGCGAGCTGATCGAACACCCCGAGCCGCTGCGCCTCCCCGACGTGGGTTTGCACCCGAGCAGCTACGGTTTCCCTGCGGGCCATCCCGTGATGCGCAGCTTCCTTGGCGTGCCGGTCCTGATCCGCGGAAAGGCGTGGGGCAACCTCTATCTGACCGAGAAGGAGGGCGGCGGCGAGTTCACCGAGGCCGACGAGGAGGCTGCCGTGGTCCTCGCGCGGTGGGCCGGCGTGGCGATCGAGAACGCCAGGCTGTATGAGCTCAGCGAGCGCCGCCGCGAGGAGCTCGAGAAGGCGTTTCGCGGGCTGGAGGCGACCCGTGACGTGGCGGTCGCGATCGGCGGGGAGATCGCCCTCGAGCATGTGCTTGAGCTGATAGTCAAGCGCGGCCGGGCGCTCGTGGGTGCCCGCAGCCTTGTGATCATGTTGCGCGAGGGAGATGAGTTGGTCGTGCGGGCCAGCGCCGGACACACCGAGAACGTGCGCAATGTGCGGCTGCCGATCGCCGGGTCCACCTCTGGGCAGGTGCTCCAGCGCGGGCGGCCTGAGCGGATCACCGACGTGTCGGCGCGCCTGCGGATCGCGCCACAGGAGTTCGGTGTCTCAGATGCGCAGACCGCGCTGCTCGTGCCGATGCTCTACCGTCGCGAGGCGCTCGGCATCCTCGCGGCGTTCGATCATGGAGCCGATCGGGCCGCGTTCAGCGAGGACGACGAGCAGATGTTGCGCACGTTCGCGGTTAGCGCCGCGACCGCCGTGGCGCTCGCGCAGAGCGTGGCCAGTGACCGGCTGCGCAGCTCGATCGCAGCCGCCGACACCGAGCGCCGCCGCTGGGCCAGGGAGCTCCACGACGAGACACTGCAGGGCCTCGGTGGCCTGCAGCTGCTGCTGTCCTCCGCGCTGAGCCACGACGACCTTGACATCGCGCAGGGAGCGATGCGCGAAGCGGTGGTGCACATCGAACGGGAGATCGAAAACCTACGCTCGATCATTACTGAGCTGCGCCCCGCCGCACTCGACGAGCTCGGCTTGAAGACCGCGCTCGAGGCGCTGCTAGACCGCCACCGTGAGCAGAACGGCACCGAGGTCGACAGTCAGTTTGAGCTGCCGGACATGGCTGACACGGAGCTTGAGGGCACGGTGTACCGGCTGGTGCAGGAGGCGCTCACGAACGTCGCCAAGCACGCGCGAGCAGATAGCGTGCGCGTGGCGATCGGCGCCTCGGACGGGGAGGTCTCGATCGAGGTGCAGGACGACGGCAGCGGCTTCGACACCGCCACCAAGACCGCGGGGTTCGGGCTGGCCGGCATGCGCGAGCGGGTGAGCCTCGCCGGCGGCACGCTTGAGATCAGCTCCGGCGAGCAGGGCACGCTGGTACGTGTCTGCCTGCCCGTAGCCGCGTATGAGGGCGAAGCGCGCTCAGACCCTCAGCAGGCCGCGTCTTAACACCCGACCTCACGGACGCTCAGCTCACCGTCGGTGAGCGAATGGCGAAACACCTGCAGCCGGTCGGCTACACGGGGACTGACGTATTCCTCGTCTCGAGCCGCCGCACGAACGGCCTCGACGAGCTCGCTGTCGGCGAGATTCTTCAGGACGATGCCCACGGCGCCGGCGGCGAGAGTCCGCTGTGCGAACATCGCAGTGTTGTTCATGGTGATCGCCACGATCTGGGTATCCGGTGCGTGCTCACGCAGCTCGCCGATCGTGTCAAGACCGGACCCGCCCGGCATGCTCAGATCGAGCACGAGCACATGCGGGCGATCGCTGTGCACATGACTCACCGCCGTGGTCAAATCCTGGGCTACGGCGATCACCGCGATGCCCTGCTTGCCGTCGAGCAGGCGCCGCAGGCTGCTGCGCATCAAGGCATGACCGTCGGCGAGCACGACGTCGATCGGCATCGTTGCCTCGGGAGTCGGTCCAGCCTTGGCAGGGCTCGGCGCCAGGTGTAGGTGCGCGGCCATACCTCAAGCTAGGCGCCAGCCCGCCTTCCGGCTACCGGGTAAACGCCCCGGTCGACCGGGGGAAAGCACGGGCTTTGAGACGGTGGTGGTGTTCGGCTTGCCACCGCGCGCATCCGCTCGTCCGCCGCGCGTGTGACACCGGCAACCTGCACGTCGATGTCCTGTTCGCCGTCGAGCGCGAGCACGCTCTGAGCGGAGAGCTCGTCCAGCGGCTGGAAACGGCGGAACTGCTCGGCGACGATCCGTGGCGTGGCGTCCGAGATCCGCTCGGGACTCTGTATCCGCGCCGCCACGCGGGCGAGCGCGGTGTTCAGGCTAACCCGGCAGTGGACGACCAGGAAAGTCACATTGCCTCGGCGCAGGCGGTGAAAGAGTGACGCACGCTCGCTCTTGGTGTGACAGGTCGCGTCCACGATCACGCCGCCCCTGCGATCCAGATGCGCGAGCGCATCCCGGCTCAGCAGATCGTAGGTGGCACGGGTGAACTCTTTGGTGTAGTGCTCGGCTGTGGCGCGCTCGGTTGCCCGCAGGCCGGCGCGGCGCTTGCGGATCGCATCGGAGGAGACGACCGGGAACCGGGAGCGACGCGCAAGCTCAGCGGCGAGCGTCGACTTGCCGCTCGCCGCAGCGCCGCATACGACGATCGCGACCGGGCTGCGCGCTCGCCAGCAAAGTCGCTCTGCGAGCCTCCACAGCCGCTCGGCACGCGCCCATTCACGCCGGTGGGCCCGACCCTCCCGTGACGCGGCTGCAATCAACGCGACCTTGGCTCGCACCAGCGCCCAATATGCGCCATGAAAGCCGCGGAGCTGCTCGCTGCCTGGGCTGCCCCCAGCGTGACGGTAGGCGCCCACCAACTCCCGTGCGGCCCAGCGCCGACCGTGAGCCTCGAGGTCCATCGCCAGGAACGCCAAGTCGCGGGCGACATCCAGGTGGCGCAACGTCGGGTCGAACTCGATCCGGTCGACGACGCGAACCGGAGGCCCGAGCAGCACGTGCTCACAGCGCAGGTCCCCGTGCCCGTCGCGCACCCATCCTTCCCTGACGCGGCGCTCGATCTCGCTGGCGTGGGTGTGCACGAACGCCTCGCCGAACCCACGCATCACCTCCACCCGCCACGCGCCGGGATGCTCCAGGCGCTGGATCTCCTCGATGTTCGCGCTCCAGGCTTCGAGCGCCTGGGCCGCTCCACCGGCGGCAAGCGTTGGTGAGCGCAGGTGAAAGTCGGCGAGACGCCGGGCCACCTCCTGTATCTGTGCATGAGTGAGAGATCGAGTCCGGATGGCCCCCAGCAGCGTGTGCGTCTCGTCGAAGCGGCGCATCAGGACGACGTACTCGACCGCGCCCGGCGTGTCCTGCGCTGCGAAGCGAAACCCCTCGGCGGTGCGGAGGACCGCCCGTACCCCGAGGTAGATGTCGGGGGCCAGCTCTCGGTTGACGCGCACCTCCTCAAGACAAGCCGCGCGGCGGAGCGGAAGCGTGCTGTAGTCGAGGAACGCCAGTCGAACGGGCTTCTTGACCTTGTAGGCGAGCTCGCCGGCGAGGAACACCCACGAGGCGTGCGTCTCGTGCACAGCGACCGGCAGGCTCTCGCCGTAGATCGCCGGCGTCGTCAGTGCGTCCAGGAGGGCCGCGTCGGTGCCTTCCTCCTGGCTGGCGTGACTCACACGACCGCCATGCTCTGCTCTCTGCCGGCGAGAGACGCGGTGCTGTTCGGGCCCTGGAGCACGACCTTCAAGGCGCCTGAGTTCGCCGCGTCGGCGAACGTGTCGTAGGCGGCCATCGTGTCCCCGAGCGCGAAGCGGTGTGTGGCGAACAGCGACGGGTCCAGGCGACCGCTTGCGATCAGTCGCATCAGCTGGGGGATGCTGAACGTGTCGACCAGTCCCGTCGTGATCGTGACGTCGCGGATCCACAGCTTCTCCAGATGCAGCTCGGCGGGCTTGCCGTGAACGCCGATGTTCGCCACGCGCCCGCCGGGGCGGATCAGATCGGCGGCGAGCTCGAAGGTCTGCGGCACGCCGACGGCCTCGAATGCGACGTCGGCGCCGAGACCGTCGGTCAGCTCCATGACCAGCGCAACAGCATCCTCGCCGCCGTTGTTGATCGTCGTGTCCGCGCCGAACCGCCGAGCGCTCTCAAGGCGGCTGTCGGCGAGGTCGATCGCCACGATCCGTCCGGGCGTGTAAAGCCTCGCGGTCAGGACGGCGGCCAGGCCGATCGGCCCGGCGCCGACGATCGCCACTACGTCTCCAGGGGAAACCATGCCGTTGAGCACTCCCACCTCAAACGCGGTGGGAAGGATGTCGGCGAGGAACAGCACCTGCTCGTCGGTGAGCCGCTCGGGGACCTTGTAGACGGAGTTATCCGCGAATGGGACGCGCGCGTACTCGGCCTGCAGGCCATTGATGAGGTGACCAAAGATCCAGCCCCCGCCACCGAGGCACTGTCCGTAGCGGCCTTCCTTGCAGAAGCGACAGCGCCCGCAAGAGCTGACGCACGACATCAGCACCCGGTCTCCCGGGGCGACCGTCGTGACGCCGGCTCCCACCTCCTGAATGGTGCCCACGGCCTCGTGGCCGAGCACGGTGCCCGGCGTGGTCTCGGGCACGTCTCCCTTGAGGATGTGCAGGTCGGTGCCGCAGATCGTCGAGGTGTCGATTCGTACGATCGCGTCGGTCGGGTCGAGGATCGTGGGATCATCGACCGTGTCCCAGCCTCGCTGGCCGGGGCCGTGATAAACAAGCGCCTTCATCTCCGGTTCCTACCTTTGTTTGGTCTGTGTGCAATCGAGTTCGGTAAGCACACTCGAACCTAAAACCGGCTTGGAGCCGACGCATCGGGGAGTCCCCCCAACCAGGTGTGCGTTTTTACGTACTCGGTAACCGGCTAATCCCTCACGAGCACCCAGAACACACGGTCGCTCCATCCTCTCTAGCGACCGGCTCCCAAGGCGCGCAGAGCGTTGAGGATCACGGCGACGTCGATCGCCTCCTGGAAGATCGCGCCTGCCACGGGTACGAGCAATCCGGCTGCGGCGAGGGCCATCCCGCAGATGCTCAGGCCGATGCCGCTCACCACGCTCTGGCGGGCGATGCGCACGGTGCGCCGGCCGATCACGATCGCGTCTGCTACACGGTCGATGCGATCGACTGTGATTACTGCGTCGGCGGTCTCCGAGGACACGGTCGCCGTGGCGTTGCTCATGGCGATGCCGACGTCGGCCGTGGCGAGGGCGGGCGCGTCGTTGATGCCGTCGCCGACCATCACCACCGGCGAGCACCGCGGGTCGCCCTGCATGCGCCTGACGATGTCCAGCTTGTCCTGCGGGCTCTGCTGCGCGTAGACGCGGTCCAGGCCGAGCTGCCGACCGACCGCTTGGGCGATCTCCTCGCGGTCTCCGCTGAGCATCGCCACCCGGCGCACACCGGCGGCGCGTAGCCGTCGGATCAGCTCGTGGGCGTCGGGGCGAATGTGGTCGCCCATCACAAAGACGCCGGCAAGGTGCTCGTCCACTCCCACGAGCACGATCGCGTTGCCTTCGGCTGACACTCCCAGCGCCTGGTGATCGGCGGGGTCGATCCTGTGCTCGGCCAGCCACGCGGCGCTTCCCACCAGGACCCGCCGGCCATTCACGACGCCCTCGATTCCCTGCCCTGGGGCCTCGCGCACCTGCTCGGGCCGCGCGAGAGCGATCGCCTCCTGATCTGCCTGGCGCACAATGGCGGCGGCGAGCACGTGGCCTGAGAGCTGATCCAGCGAGGCGGCAAGGCGCAGCAGCTCCTCGCGGGGGATGTCCTTGAGCGCGATCACTCGCTCGAGCGCTGGGATTCCCAGCGTCAGCGTTCCGGTCTTGTCGAGCAGCACGGTGCGCGCATCGCCCAAGCGCTCGATCGCCACGCCGCCCTTGACGATCACGCCGATGTGAGCGGCGCGCGAGAGCCCGGCGACGAACGCGATCGGTGCAGCCAGGATCAGCGGGCAGGGCGTGGCCACGACGAGCACAGCCAGGGCTCGAATCGGATCTCCGCTGATCGCCCAGGCGCCGCCGGCGATGAGGAGCGTCAGCGGCAGGAAGAACGCGGCGTAGCGGTCTGCCATGCGTGCGAAGGTGGCACGCCGTCCCTCGGCCTCTCTGACCAGCGCCACCAGGGCCGCGTAGGCGCTGTCGCCCGCGCGCCGGGTGGCCCGCAGCTCGAACGCATCACCGGCGTTCGCTGTCCCGCTGCGAACCGTGTGCCCGCGGGCGTAGGTCGCGGGCAGTGGCTCGCCAGTCAAGCTGGACTCGTCGAGCACCGCGCGCTCGCCAACGATCACGCCGTCGGTCGGCAGGACCTCGCCGGCCCGCACCAGCAGGACCTCGCCGACCTCCACAGCCTCGACGGGGATCTCCTCCCAACCGTCCTTGGTCCGCCGGTGTGCGGTGCGTGGGGCGCGCTCGATCAGGGCGGTCAGCTCGCGGCGGGCGCGGCCCGAGGCGAATGCCTCCAGCGCGTTGCCGCCCGCGAGCATCAGCGCGATCACGGCGCCGGCGAGATATTCGCCCAGGGCGAGCGCCCCCGCCATCGCCAGCAGGGCGATGACGTCCACGCCGATGTCTCCACGCCGCAGCGAGCGCGCCACCGACCACGTCAGCGGCGCGAGCATGAAGGCGACCGTCGCCGCCCACACTGCGTTGGCCGGGGCGGACCCGACGAGCAGCGCGAGCAGCCCGCCGATTGTGATGCCGCTAAGCGCCAGGACCGGTGCTCCCAGGACGCGCAGTCGCTCAAGCCCGCGAGCCCTCATGTCAGCTCCTCCGCGGTCGGCAAGGCTCAGTCGTGTCGAGGAGTAGTGCCTCGGGGGACCACCAGCACCGTGCAGTGCGCCTCGCGCATCACACAAGCCGAGACGCTTCCCAGCAGCACATGACGCAGCGGCCCGTAGGCGCGCGAGCCAAGCATGAGGATGTCCAGGTTCTTTGATCGCTCGATCAGCACCTCGGACGGATCTCCCCTGACCGTCTCCAGGTGGACCGGCACACCTTCGCCCAGCTCGCCCGCTACCCGCTCGAGGTTGGCCTTGGTCTCCGCGTACATTTCGTTCTCGACCTGTGGCAGTGAGGGCGAGGAGAAGGCGTAGCTTGCAAGCGCTGGGCTCAAGCCCGAGCCCGCAATCACTTCCAGCTCGCCGCCGAGGATGCCGGCAAGCTCGTGGGCCAGATGAAGGGCTGTCTTGCCCTCGTCGGAGTCGGAGAAGCCGACGCCAACACGACCGGCCTTATCGGGGTCACCGTCGGCGTATCCAGCGGGAGCCACTGCCACAGCACAAGGCGCACCATGCACCATGCGCTCCATCAGGCTGACGTGCAGATGATCGGCCAGCCCCTCACGGGCCGCGCCGAACACAATCAGGTCCGCCTCTTCGTAGCCCGCGAGCTCGTGCAACGCGTGGATGGGCCAAGGCGATGGACTCCAGTGGCATGTAGGAGCCGTCAGCCCTCCGATACCCGCCACAAGCGCCTGCACCTCTCCCCGGACGCGCTCCTCGGCCTGCTCGCACGGGACCGAGGCAAGCAGCGGGTGGTAGGGGAACACGATCGTCACATGACTGCTCAGCACGGCCGCGAGCCTCGCGGCCAGCTTGACCGCGTCACACCCGGCCTGGTCTCCCGCATAGCCCACCACGATCTTCTCGAACATGAGCACGAGGCTAGGCACCTGCCAGTAGGCGCGCATCGGGGAGTCGCCCGTCCAGGGTGCGGAGGAGTACGGACGTCCGCATCGACTCGTTGTCGATGCGGTTTTTCCCTGAAGCCGATGCGGCCAAGAGCCGATGCTCGCCGCACAGAATCGCAATAGCCTGCCGCACGATGTCCTGCGTTGACAAGGAGACTTCGTGCATCCGGTGATTCGCACTGAGGGGCTGATCAAGCGCTACGGGAGCACGCTCGCGCTCGATCGACTCGATCTGGCGGTGGGCGGCGGCGAGGTCTATGGCTACCTCGGCCCGAACGGGTCCGGCAAGACCACCACCATCCGGCTGTTGCTGGGACTGCACCGCCCGAGCGGCGGGCGAGCCGAGCTGTTCGGCCTCGACGCGTGGAGCGATCCGGTGAGAGCGCACCGTCGCGTCGCATATGTCGCGGGCGAGCCGTTCCTGTGGCCTTCGCTGACGAGCGCGGAGACGTTTGAGTTCCTCGCGCGCTTGCACGGCGGCACCGACGTCGCTTATCGCGATCTGCTCGTGGAGCGCTTTCAGCTCGACACGCGCAAGAAGATCCGGGCGCTGTCGAAGGGCAATCGCCAGAAGGTGCAGCTGATCGCGGCGCTCGCCACGCGCGCCGAGTTGCTGTTGCTCGACGAGCCCACGAGCGGCCTCGACCCCTTGATGGAGGTCGCCTTCCGTGACTGTGTGAAGGAGGCGAAGGAGCGCGGGCAGACGGTCTTTCTCTCCTCGCACATCCTCAGCGAGGTGGAGGCGCTATGCGACCGCGTCGGCATCCTTCGGGAGGGCAAGCTCGTCGACGAGGGAACGCTTGCGGAGTTGCGCCATCTCGCCGCGCAGACGGTCGAGGTCACGTTCGCGGGTCGGACACCTGAGCTCCCGGCGCTGGCAGGGGTGCACGTGCAGAGCGCCGGACCCGAGGCGCTGCGCTTCGAGATCTCAGGGAGCGTGGGCCCGCTGATCGCGGCGCTCGCCCAGCATCCGGTCACAACTCTTACCAGCCGTGAGCCGTCCCTGGAGGAGATATTCCTGAACCACTACGACGGCTCCGACGGTCATGTCGCCGATGTCTAGGTCTTCCTTGCTATTCGGGTGGGCGCATGCGCCCACCCGCCGGACGGCGCATGCGCCGTCCGGGCCACCGGCGCATGCGCCGGTGGCTTTGATGGAGATAGGTCGCCTTCGGCGACCCGCGGTCGTGCTCGCGCGGCGGGCATTCCGCGACGCTCGGGTCCGCACGATCGCGTTCGGCTACCTGTTCGCGCTCTATGCCTACATCCAGCCGGTCGGCTATCGCCACGCCTACCCAACGCTCTCAGACCGGCTCGCGTTCGCTCACAGCTTCGCCGGCAACGATGCGCTGCGCTTGTTCTACGGCTATCCGTATGACCCGTTGACGGTCAGCGGCTACAGCGCCTGGCGCGTCGGCGGGACGCTTGCGATCCTCGCCGCCGTCTTCGGGCTGCTGGCCGCGGTGCGCGCGCTGCGCGGCGAGGAGGACACCGGCCGGATGGAGCTCGTCCTCGCTCTGGCCGTCGGACGCCGCACGACGTTTCTCTCGGCGATGGCGGCGATCGCGGCGGGCGTCTCGATCCTGTGGCTCGCCGAGTCTGTCGGCTTCATCGCCGGTGGTCTGCCCGTGGGCGGGTCGGCCTACCTTGCCCTGGCGACGGTCTCTGTCGTACCGGTGTTCGTGGGCGTGGGCGCGCTCGCAAGCCAGCTCGCACCAACACGCCGTGTTGCGCTCGAGCTCGGGGGCGCAGTCGTGGGGCTGTCCTTGCTATTGCGGGTGATCGCCGATACCTCACACGGCGCCGGCTGGCTGCGCTGGGCGACACCGCTCGGGTGGGCAGAGGAGCTGCGCCCATTCACGAGCCCGCACCCGGTGGTCCTAGTGCTTCCAGTGCTGGCCGGCATCCTCATGCTCCTCCTCGCCGTGCGGATCGCCGCCGTCCGTGACATCGGCACCGGCGTGCTCCCGGCGCGCGAGGGCGCTGAGCCGCACCTTGGGCTGCTCTCTTCGTCGTCCGCGCAGGCGCTGCGCTCAGAGCGCGCAAGCCTGATCGCGTGGACGGGCGGCATCGGCGTGTTTGCGTTCATCCTCGGCATGGTCTCGGCGAGCATCTCATCCGCGGGGATCTCGGGGAGCGTGCAGCGAGAGATAGCGAAGCTCGGCTCCGGCTCGATCGAGACGCCCACCGGGTATCTGGCGTTCGTGTTCATCTTCTTCATCCTGGCGGTCAGCCTGTTCGCGTGTGCGCAGATCGCCGCCGCGAGACACGAAGAAGCCGATGAGCGGCTCGAGACGCTGCTCGCCCAGCCGGTCAGCCGCCGCGGCTGGCTCGGTGGGCGGCTCATACTGGCAACGTGCGGCGCCATGATTCTCTCTGTTGCAGCCGGACTGCTCACCTGGGCAGGCGCCGTCTCGCAGGGCGTGAGCATCTCGCTGCCGCGGATGCTCGAGGCCGGCGCCAACTGCCTGCCCGTCGCGTTGCTGTTCCTCGGGGTCGCGGCGCTCGCTTATGCGATCGTGCCCCGAGCGAGCACCGGGATCGCCTACGGGCTTGTGGCCGTCACGTTCCTGTGGCAGCTGACCGGCTCGCTGCTCGGGGCGCCGAAATGGCTTGTGGACCTGACGCCGTTCGCGCACGTCGGGCTCGTCCCCACACAGCCGTTTCGCACCGGCGCCGCCGCGGTGATGCTCGCCGGCGCGGTGGCCTGCGCGCTCGCTGCCATGTGGGTCTTCAGGCGACGCGACCTGACGGGACAGTAGGGAGCGGCGGGTCGTGCTTCAGAAAGTGACGGTCGGGCGCTGGGCGCTTGACTCATACGACGCGATCGCGCCGCCGGCAATCATGGCTGAGCTGCGCGAGCACGCCCAGGCACTCCAGGGCGCGCGCATCCTGCACGTCAACGCGACCGCTTATGGCGGCGGCGTCTCAGAGCTGTTGCGCTCGAGCGTGCCATTGCTGCGCGACCTTGGCCTCGTCGTGGACTGGAAGGTGATTGGCGGCAACCCTGGCTTCTTCCGCGCCACCAAGGCGCTGCATAATGCTCTGCAGGGTGCGCCACGTCCGTTGAGCGAGGCCGAGCAGGCGGCTTACCGCGAGTGCAACGAGGAGAACGCCGCGACGCTCGACGGCGGCTACGATTTCATCGTCATCCACGACCCCCAGCCGGTCGGGCTGCTGCAGGCGCACGGCAAGGGGGAGGCGCGTTGGGTGTGGCGCTGTCACATCGACACGAGCGAGCCGAATCCCGACGCGTGGCGCTTTCTCGCGCCGTACCTGGAGGGCTTCGACGCGGCCGTGTTCACGATGGGAGAGTTCGTGCCCCCCGGCCTGCCCGTGCAGCGCGTTGAGGTGATCGCTCCCGCGATCGACCCGCTGAGTCCCAAGAACATCGACCTCGACCCTGCAGTGGCGAGCCAGATCCTCGACTGGATCGGCGTGGAGATCCCCGGCCGGCTCGTCACGCAGGTCTCGCGCTTTGATGCTTGGAAGGATCCGCTCGGCGTGATCGACGCCTACCGGCTCGTGCGCGAGGAGATCGGTGAGCTACAGCTCGCGCTCGTCGGCTCGATGGCGCTGGATGATCCGGAGGGCTGGGAGGTCTACCGTCAGGTCTCAGACGCCGCCGAGCGCGACGAGCTGATCCACGTCTACACCAACCTCACCGGCGTGGGCAATGTGGAGGTCAACGCCTTTCAGCGCCTCTCGGAGGTGGTCGTGCAGAAGTCGATCCGCGAGGGCTTCGGGCTCGTCGTCTCAGAGTCGTTGTGGAAGGGCACGCCGGTAGTGGCCGGTCGCGCCGGTGGCATCCCGTTGCAAATGCCCGAGGGTGTCGGCGGCGTGCTGGTCGACTCAGTCGAGGAGTGCGCCCAGGGGATGCTCAAACTCCTGAACGACGGTGAGCTACGCGACCAGTTCGGCCGACGCGGACGCGAGCACGTCCGCGAGCACTTCCTGCTACCCCGCCTGCTGATGGAGGAGCTGCGCCTGCTGAGCACGCTTGACTCTCATGGAGCAAACGTGTCTGCGGGGACGTCGGGCAAGGCATGATCGAGCCAGCCCGCGTGCAAGCCTCGCAGGAGGTTGACGTGGAGGAGGCCGCGGAGCTGCTCCTGCGTGACTTGCGCAGCTCACGGGAGGGCCTCTCAGCCCGCGAGGCACAGCGGCGGCTTATCCAGTATGGCCCGAACGAGCTGCGCCGTCGCGGCGGCTTGAAGTGGCCGGGGGAGCTGGCGCGTCAGCTGACTCATCCGCTCGCGCTGCTGCTGTGGCTCGCGGCGGCGCTGTCATTCGCCGTTGGCAGCCAAACGATCGCCATCGCCGTCCTGCTGGTGATCTTGCTCAACGCCGTGTTCGCGTTCGTGCAGGAGATGCAGGCAGAGCGGGCGGTGGAGGCACTGGCTCAGTTCCTGCCTCAGCAGGTCACGGTCCTGCGCGAGGGACAGTCGTCCTCGATCCTGGCCGCCGATCTGGTCCCCGGCGATGTCGTGGTCGTCGAGGAGGGCGATCGTATCGCCGCCGATATGCGCCTGATCTCAGGCGCCGTCGAGGTGGATCTCTCCACGCTCACGGGCGAGTCGGCTCCCGCGCTGCGCTCAGCGGAGCTCCTCGACACGGGCGTACCGCGGATCGCCGCGCGGGATCTCCTGTTCAGCGGTACGAGCGCCACCGGCGGGGAGACCCAGGGCGTTGTGTTCGCGACCGGGATGCACACCGAGCTGGGACGCATCGCGGCGCTGTCTGAGCGAGTCAAGGAAGAGCCCAGCCCCCTGGAGCGACAGGTCCGCAGGGTCGCATGGTTGATCGCCGGGATCGCGATCGTAATGGCCATCGCCTTCGTCCCCGTCGCGATCTTCGGCGCCGGCCTGTCGTTCAAGAACAGCGTCGTGTTCGCCGTCGGCCTGCTGGCAGGCAACGTACCGGAGGGGCTGCTCCCCGTCATCACACTGGCGCTGGCCGTCGCGGTGCGCGCGCTGGCCCGCCGGGGCGCGCTCGTCAAGCGCTTGAGCGCCGTGGAGACCCTCGGCTCCACCGATGTCATCTGCACCGACAAGACCGGAACGCTGACCGAGAACCGTATGCGTCCCATAGCTGCATGGACGGTAGCGAGCGAGATCGCGCTTGATGCCAAGCACGCGGCGGACCCGCCGCGGCGCTCCGCCGATGCGGCTCTTGAGGCGCTGGGCGAGACGGCCGCTGCCTGCAACAACGCTCACCTGGAGTCCGAGGGCCAAAGCAGTGGAGACCCGACCGAGCTGGCGCTGCTCGTGGCCGCCCAGGCACTCGGCGCTCAAATCGACGGCGCGAGCCGCGGGCACAGGCGCACTCATCAGTACAACTTCGATGCTCAGCGCAAGCTGATGTCTACCCTCGACAGTGACGAGAACCAGGACTGGATACATACAAAGGGCGCACCCGAGTCGGTGCTGCCGCAGTGCGTCGACGTGCTCTTGCCAAATGGTGAGCAGCGTCTGTTCGAGCCTTTCGAGCGGGACCGTGTGACGCGGCAGGTCGAGACCTTCGCCAGCCAGGGTCTGCGTGTGCTGGCCCTCGCACGTCGATCCCTGCCCTCGGACGCGGAGCCGCCGAACCGCGGGGACGCCGAGTGTGACTTGTGCTTTCTCGGGTTGGTCACGATGCGCGATCCGCCCCGAGCCGAGGTGATTGATGCCGTGACTCGCTGCCACCGGGCCGGGATACGAATCGTGCTGATCACCGGCGACCATCCGCTGACTGCCGCGGCGATCGCCGGCCAGGTAGGCATCGGTGGGAAGAACCCGCTGGTCGTCAATGCCCAGGCGTTCGACCACACACACGAGCGGGAGGTAGAGGACATTCTCGCCAGCGGCCGAGAGGTGATCTTCGCCCGCGCCTCCCCCGAGACGAAGCTGCAGATCGCCGAGGCGTTGCGCGGGCAGGGCCATGTGGTCGCGATGACCGGCGATGGCGTCAACGATGCGCCGGCGCTGCGCACCGCCGACATTGGCGTGGCGATGGGTCGCTCCGGGACCGACGTCGCTAGGGAGGCATCGACGATGGTGCTCACCGACGACAACTTCGCCACGATCGTCGTGGCGATCGAGGCCGGCCGTCAGGTCTACGACAATGTGCGCAAGTTCATCCAGTACATCTTCGCTCACGCCACACCCGAGGTCGTGCCGTTTCTCGTGTTCGCGCTCAGCGGCGGAGCGATACCGCTGCCGCTCACCGTGATGCAGCTCCTGGCCTTCGACGTCGGCTCAGAGACGCTGCCTTCGCTTGCCCTCGGCCGCGACCCGATCGAGCCGGGCAGCATGGACCGTCCGCCGCGCCCGCGCTCGGAGGGAGTCATCCGCGCTCCGATGCTCGTCCGCGCTTGGCTGTTCCTGGGCATGATGGTCGCCGGACTGTCATTGGTCGGCTTCTTCTATGTCCTGAACGGTGCCGGATGGCAGATAGGCGATCCCGTCGGCGCTGGCCACCCGCTGCATCACGCCTATCTACAGGCGACCACGATGACCTTCCTGGGAATGATCGCCGGGCAGATCGGCACCGCTTTCGCCGTGCGAACCAGGCGCGCATCGCTGCGATCCATCGGAGTCCTCAGCAACCGTTACCTCCTCGGCGCAATCGTTGCCGAGCTGCTGCTGGCCGCCGTCTTCGTCTATGCGCCACCGCTGCAGTCGCTGTTGGGAACAGCGGCGCTGCCCGTGAATGATCTGGTGTTCCTACTACCGTATCCCTTCATCGTTTGGGGAGCTGATGAGCTGCGCCGTTGGCTGCTACGGCGCCACTCACCGCCACAGGCGGCGGCCACGGTTGTTGTCGACTAGCCTCGCAGCAGCTCCCTGACCTGCCGTGCGATCTCGACGTCCTCACGGGCGGTGAGGACCAGCGTGCGTACAGTCGCGCCCTTCACTCCAATCTCCCCGTCGGCTCGTGTCTCATCGTTGCGGGCGCCATCGACCTCCACACCGAGGAACCCGAGCCCCGCCGCTGCTTGAGCGCGAACCTCGTTTGAACGCTCGCCCACGCCGCCGGTGAACACAAGCGCGTCAAGGCCGCCGAGCGCCGCCGCCATCGCCGCGATCTGAGCGCGCAGCCGATGCACATAGACATCCAACGCCAAGCGCGGCGCAGGCTCACCGGCACGAGCACCCGCGAGGATCTCACGCATGTCGGAGTTGCCCGTCAGGCCGAGCATCCCGGAGCGGTGCTCCAGCGCGTCCGCGAGCTCCGCCGCGGACAGCCGCTCGTGCTCTGCCAGCCACAACAGCATCCCCGGATCGACGCTGCCCGAGCGAGTCGCCATCACCAGTCCCTCCAGCGGCGTGAAACCCATCGTCGTGTCGAGCGAGCGGCCGTCCTCGATCGCGCACAGCGAAGCTCCCGCCCCGAGGTGACAGCTAACGATCCGAAGCCCCGAGGCGTCACGTTCGAGCAGCTCAGGTGTGCGCCGCGCGGCCCACGAGTGCGAGAGACCGTGAAAGCCGTAGCGGCGCAGCCCCCAGCGCTCCCGCCACTGTGCGGGCAAGGCGTAGGTCGAAGCGGCCGGCGGCAGCGTCGCATGGAAAGCCGTGTCAAAGCAAGCGACCGCGGGCAGCTCCCCAAGCGCCGCCGTGACGCCATCCAGCGCGGCGAGCGACTTGGCCTGATGAAGCGGAGCGAGGTCGCTCAGCTCGCGCATCGCCGCCTCCGCATCGGCGTCGATCCTCACCGCCTCGTGGAAGCGCTCGCCTCCGTGAACGATGCGGTGCCCAACCGCATTCGCTTCGCACAGCACCGTGTCCAGCGCGGCGCGGAGCTGGTCCGGGTCCACCTGCGCGCGAGGAGCGTCCAGCTCCCGCGCGGCGATCACCGTGTCATCGTCGTCGAGCAGCGTCAGCTTCAGGCTGCTGGAGCCCGCGTTGACGACCAGTACCCGCATTGCCGAGCCTATGTTGATCGAGCCTCGTTCGTGCCGGGCCAGCACCAGTCTGTGACATCGGGCGGGTCCTGCCCGTGCTCGCGTGTGTAAGCCCTGTGGCGCAGTCGTTCGTCGACCATCTCCTGACGGATGTGCGCCGCGTGCTCAGCCAGGCCGGGAACCCGGTCGATCACGTCCATCACGAGATGAAAGCGGTCCAGGTCATTGAGCATCACCATGTCAAACGGCGTGGTGGTGGTGCCCTCCTCCATGTAGCCGCGGACATGGAAGTTGGCGTGGTTGGTGCGCTGATAGGTGAGACGGTGAATCAGCCACGGGTAGCCGTGGTAGGCGAAGATAACCGGCCGGCTCGTCGTGAACAGCGCGTCGAACTCCGCGTCGGGCAGCCCGTGGGGATGCTCGCTGTCGGGCTCCAGGCGCATCAGATCAACGACATTCACAAGCCTCACCTTCAATTCAGGTAGACGCTCGCGCAGGATCGCCACTGCCGCGACGCTCTCAAGGGTCGGTATGTCCCCGGCGCAGCCGAGCACCACATCGGGCTCCTGACCACGCCCTTCGGGCGCGGTGCCCCCGTCGCTGCAGGCCCAATCCCACATGCCGACCCCGCGCGTGCAATGCGCCACCGCCTCGTCCATCGTCAGGTAGTTCAGTGAGGGCTGCTTGCCGGCCACGATCACGTTGACGTAGTCGCGGCTGCGCAGGCAGTGATCGGCGACGGACAGCAGACAGTTCGCGTCCGGTGGCAGGTACACGCGCACGACCTCCGCCTTCTTGTTGATCACGTGGTCGATGAATCCTGGGTCCTGGTGTGAGAACCCGTTGTGGTCCTGGCGCCACACGTGCGAGGAGAGCAGATAGTTCAGCGACGCGATCGGCGCGCGCCACGGGATGCCGCGCGTGACCTTCAACCACTTCGCGTGCTGGTTGAACATCGAGTCCACGATGTGAATAAACGCCTCGTAACTGTTCAGCAGACCATGCCGACCAGTCAACAGGTAGCCCTCCAGCCAGCCCTGGCAAAGATGCTCGCTCAAGACCTCCATCACACGCCCGTCGGGCGCGAGGTGATCGTCGCTGTCCAGACGTTCAGCGTCCCACGCGCGGTTCGTGACCTCGAACACCGCACCAAGGCGGTTGGATGCCGTCTCGTCAGGACCCATGATGCGGAGGTTCGCCGGGTTGGCACTTATCGCATCGCGCAGGAACGCGCCGAGCACCCGCGTGGGCTCGCTGATGCTCGCCGTCGGCGCCGGCACCTCGACGGCGTAGCCACGGAAGTCACGCAGCTCGAGATCGCGCAGTAACGCACCGCCGTTGGCGTGAGGGTTCGCGCCCATGCGCCGCTCACTCTCTGGCGCGAGCGCGGCCAGCTCCGCCCGTAGCGCACCATCCTCGTCAAACAACTCCTCGGGACGGTAGGAGCGAAGCCACTCCTCGAGCTGACGTAGGTGCTCGGGATTTCCAGCCAGGTCGGCGAGCGGAACCTGATGGGAGCGAAACGACCCCTCCGCCGGCAGCCCGTCGACCACCTTCGGGCCGGTCCAACCCTTGAGGGTGCGCAGCACGATCATCGGCCAGCGCGGACGCTCGGACGGGCGGGTGGGGTCTCCACTGCGGGCGCGACGCTGGATCTCCGCGATCTCCGCCGTGACCTCATCCAAGGTCGCGGCCATCAGCTGGTGCATCACCTGCGGGTCATCGCCCTCGACGAAGCGCGGTGCGTACCCGTAGCCCTCCATCAGAGACCGCAGCTCCGTCTCGGGGATGCGTGCCAGCACTGTGGGGTTGGCGATCTTGTAGCCGTTCAGGTGCAGGACTGGGAGTACCGCGCCGTCGCGGGTCGGGTTCAGGAACTTGTTGGAGTGCCAGCTGGTCGCCAACGGTCCCGTCTCCGCCTCACCGTCGCCGACGACGCAGCAGACGAGCAGGTCAGGGTTATCGAACGCCGCGCCGTAGGCGTGCGCGAGGGAGTAGCCCAGCTCGCCGCCCTCGTGGATCGACCCGGGAGTCTCCGGCGCCACATGGCTTGGGATACCGCCCGGAAAGGAGAACTGGCGAAACAGACGGCGCAGGCCCTCCTCGTCACGACCGACGTGGGGGTAGACCTCGCTGTAGGTGCCCTCCAGGTAGACGTTCGCGAGAACCCCCGGACCACCGTGACCAGGGCCCACGACATAGAGGGCGTTCAGGTCCCGCTCGCGGATCACGCGGTTCATGTGCGCGTAGAGGAAGTTCAAGCCAGGGGTCGTGCCCCAATGCCCGAGCAGACGCGGCTTTACGTGCTCAATCGCAAGCGGCTCGCGCAGCAGCGGATTGTCGAGCAGATATATCTGGCCGACCGACAGATAGTTCGCGGCCCGCCAGTAGGCGTCCAACGCGCGCAGTTGCTCGCCCGACAGGACAGCCGGCGGGTCTGTCACGGTCGTGTCGTCGATCACGGCTCAAGACTCTACGCTTGGCCCGTGGCACACGAGGCCGAGAGCGCTGCCGGGCATACGCATCGTCGCTCTAAAGCACATTCGGCCTATATCGCGGGATGCTCCGTAAAAACCCGCACGCCGTGCAGGAGCCAGCCCCGATGCTGCCGGGGCAGTCTGGGATCTAGCGTGTAGCTGACCCCGACAAGGAGACCCGTGATGTTCAAGAACGTGCTCGTGGGAGTGGACGGCAGGGCAGGCGGCCGTGACGCCATTGCGCTTGCCTCCAAGCTCACAAACCCCGATGGAAAACTGATGCTCGCCCACGTCCACACCGGCGATCTGCGTCCGTCACACGCCATCGCGCCCGGCTTGGTCAGAGAAGAGCGCGAGGCATCCCACAAGCTACTCGAGCAAGAGCGCGCCGCGGCCGATGTCAAAGCCGAGCTCACCAGCATCGTGTCGATGAGCCCCGGCCGCGGTTTGCACGAGCAGGCCGAGGAGCAGAACGCCGATCTGATCGTCGTCGGCTCCTGCAGTCACGGCGCGTTCGGCCGCGCGATGCTCGGCGATGACACCCGCGCCGCGCTGAACGGCGCTCTCTGCGCGGTGGCGATCGCACCCCTCGGCTACGCCGAGCACCCCATTCCGATCGCCAAGGTCGGTGTCGCCTACAACGCCTCACCGGAGAGCGCAGCGGCGCTCGCGATGGCACGGGACCTGGCAGCCCCCACCAGAGCAACGGTTCACGCCCTTGAAGTCGTGATGATCCCGACCATCGCCTACACCGGGATCATTCCTCCCGCGATCGGAGATAGCGTCGACCTAATGGTCCAGGAGGCGAACAGTCGCATGAAAGAGATGCCCGACGTTGACGGTCACGCCGTCTACGGCCTCGCGGGCGAGGAGCTGGCCGCGTTCGGCGATCAGGTCGACCTGCTGATCGTTGGCTCACGCAGCTACGGTCCAGTCAAGCGCCTGGTGCTCGGCAGCACCTCCGACTACTTGCAGCGCCACGCACGCTGCTCACTGCTCGTACTGCCCCGTGCAGCTACCGGCCCAGGCGAGGGCTCCACGGCTTCCGGCGAGCTCCATGAGACCGCAACAGGTGCAACTGTCTGAGCTCATCTCGCAGACGCATATTGGTTAGCGCCACGGACGCTCTGGCTGCCCTCGGTCTGCGGTCATAGGGCAGTCGGCAGAATGGCCGTAGCCCCTAGGGCGACAACGATTGCGAATACGGCGAGGGGTGCTCCTCGGCGCGAGAACGCCACAAGTGATGGTTGTGCGTGTACCTGTTGTGCGGCGCGCCACCACAGGAACGCGGAGAGCGACCCGGTCGCGGCAATGTTGGGACCGACGTTCAGCCCCAAGAGCAGCGCGCTCGGGTGCGAGACCGGGTGCGCTGAGAGAAGGACAGCGGCAGGGAGGTTGTTGATCGTCACCGACGCGAGCGCCCCGATCCCCGTGGTCTCCCAGCGTCCGGCACCATCGAGCAACTGCGCCGGTCCATCCCACGATCGCGCGAGCACTCCCAACGCGACGCACAGCAAGAACAAGCTGATGAGCACAATCGGCCCGACCGCGCGCACGACCTCTCGCCACTGCAGGCGACCGCGCACTACCTCGATCGTGGTCAGGGCGACTCCGACCCCGAACACGGGGATCGCGGGATTGCGGAGCGCGATCGTGAGGACAGCGGCGCCCAGCGCGCCGGGTAGCCCCAATCCGAGCGCGTCCCAGCTCACGCGCTGTGAGTGTCGACTTGTGGCCGCTCGCAGTCGGCGGCGAAAGAGCACGAACAGCCCCAACGCAGTGGCGAGTGTCGCGGCGAGCGCCATCACGAGCATGCGCGCGGCAAACGTGGCGCCCGAGATCGGCTGATGCCCGAGGACGAGCAGGTTTGTGAGATTGGACCCCAGCAGGTAGAGCGAGGATGCGTTGGCCATGTAGACTGCGCCGTAGAGAAACCCCTCCTCCTCAACGCCGCGACCGCGAGCCGCATGAACCCGCACAGGTGTCAGGAACACCACAGCGGTGTCGAGGTTGAGCACAGCGGTGACCACCGCTACGAGCAACAGACAGGCGGCGAGCAGGGCCACCGGCGGTCCTGCGAGGCCCTGCAGAAAACGCCCGGTCTGCTCGAAGAGACCATCACGATTGGCGACCAGACCGATCAGCAGCAACCCGCTGACGAGCACGAACGGGGGCCAGGCTTGTTCCGCGGCAGCACTCAGATGCACCTGCGAAAGCCTGCCAGGCTGGCGTACCGGCGGAGGCCACGGTATGACCACGCGGGTGCCGACACGACCTTAGATTCCGGCTCGCGCGGTGCTTTGCGCGATCTCGACTGCGCTTTTTCTCCTTGTCGCCTGACGTGGTTAGCACCCGGATGGTTGCGCGCTGCGAACAAGACTCGTGCCTTTCGCGTCTGCTCGTCCTGGGCTGTTCGTAGTTCGCTGCGGTAGTCCGTGCACAGCCGGTATCTTCATGCGGATGCCCAACCAGGATGTGATGCCGATTGATAGCGAAAGCGGCGAGGAAACCGCCTCTGTGGAGGCGATCCGTATCGTGCTCGCGGACGATCACGAGGTCGTGCGCAGTGGGCTGCGGATGCTGCTCGACAGGGAAAGCGACTTTGAGGTCGTCGCCGAGGCCAGCGATATAGAAAGCGCCCGGCGCTACGTGCGCGGGCATCACCCCAAAGTGCTGGTGCTCGACCTGAACATGCCCGGCGGCTCAAGCCTCGAGGCGATCCCAGCGATCCGCGAGGAGTCGCCCGGCACGCAGATCGTCGTGCTGACAATGCAGAAGGAGCCGACGTTCGCCCGCGAGGCACTCGGCGCGGGGGCGCTTGGCTATGTCCTCAAGGAGGCCGCCAACAGCGAGCTCGTCGAGGCGGTGAGGCTAGCCTCCGTGGGCGAGAGCTACCTGAACCCCAGGCTTGGTGCGCGCATGGCCTCGGAGCCGCCTCCTGGCCCGCCGGACGATCTATCAGAGCGCGAGGTCGAGGTGCTGGGGCTGATCGCACGCGGGCACACCAACGCCGAGATCGCAGGGCAGCTGTACCTGTCGGTGCGCACCGTCGAGACCCATCGCTCGCATATCCAGCAGAAGCTCAGGCTCTCCACCCGCGCCGAGCTCGTCGGCTACGCGCTCGAGCGTGGGCTGATCGGTCCCGACGGGGAGCGTCGCAGCGCCTGACCTACGCGCCCTGCCCGGCGCGGTAGTGCTCGCGCCAGATCAGGCGGTAAATGGGGATCCAGCGCGGGAGGCGGTTGACGACGGGGACGAAGGGGATGAGGATGAAGGCGAGGCTGAGCACGCCCATCACCAGCATCACGAGGATGTCGGCGTTTTCGGAGGCCTTGAAGGGTTCGACCTGATACCAGAGGGAGTACAGCCACAGCCAGGCTTGGCCGGGGTAGCTGCCGGTCTCGTTCATCATCCCCCACTGATCCCCGAGCAGGTGCTGGGCTTCGGCGCGTTCCTCGAGCAGGCCGCCGTCGGCCATGAACAGCAGCGGGTTGGTGTAGTCGGTCTGGAAGAACTGTTTGCTGGTGAGCAGGTCGCCGTCGAGACCGCCGCTCTGGGCAAGGCCGAGCAGGCCGCTCATCAGCGCGGGGATGGAGCCCGCGCCGGTGGCGTGGACGGTGACGGCGCCGGTGGCGGGGTCGGCGGAGACGGTGCCGGGCGGCGTCTTGTCTTCTTCTACGGCCGTTTCGTAGTCTTCGAGCGGCTTGGCGTACGCTTCGCCCCAGGCCTTTTTGATCGCTTCGGGCGCGGCCCTATATTCGGCGATCGCGCTGTGCAGCGCCGGGTCGGCGGGGATCGTGCTCAGCGGGCCGAGCACGAAGTCGTTGGTCGTGTCGATCGGGTGACTGACGCCGAGCCATTTCTGCGGATACAGGAAGGCGGCGTGCTGGCCTTCGCCGTTGTGGTTGTAAGGAGGGCCGTATTCGGAGGTATCGCTCGTGCCGTTCAGCTCCTTGGTGGCGTCGGCGACGAAGTTGACCGGCTGCTGGCGCGCCCACTGCGCGATCGTGCTGGGCGGGTCGTCGGGGGAGGAGAAGAGGATGGTGAGCACGATCGCCAGCAGGGTGAGGACGCCGAGGGCGATGAAGAGCTCTTTGACGAGGTCATACGGCGCGTAGGGGCCGCTCCACGGCCGGGTGTCGTCGGTGGGGCGCAGGAAGCTCATGACCCGGTCCCGGTGGAGGCCGGCGGCGCAGGCGGGCCGGCGGCGGCAGGCGGCGCACCGGTCGCAGCCTGCGGCGGAGGCGATCCGTGCGGGGGAGCGGAACTCGCCCCCGCCGCCGATGAGGCCAGCGCCGCTTTGCGATCCTCGATCTCAAACGGAGGTACGACCCCGTGCCGGCGCACGAGCAGCACGTGCGCGCCGACGAGTAGCACGACCGCCACCGGCAGCAGCAGCACGTGCCAGCTGTACATCTGGCCGAAGTTGGTGACGTTGAAGAAGGCGCCGACGCCGACCGCGTTGAGCCCGTCCTTGGCCTGCGTGGCGATCCACTGGGCGTCGAAGTTCTGCTGGGAGACGTAGCCGGTCAGCGCCGTGGGTATCGCGACGAGGAAGGTGATCGCACCGGTGATCCACACGCGCGTGCGCCCGCCGCGCCAGGCGGCCATCCAGAACTTGCCCCAGAGGTGGACGACCATCACGAAGAAGAACAGCTCGACGCCCCACATGTGGATCGAGTTGAAGAAGTGCCCGACGCCGGTGTAATGCCACCAGGCGGGACCCTTCAGTGCGAGGATGCAGCCGGAGGCGACGATCACGATCAGCGCGGCGATCGAGGCGACCCCGAACACGTAGATCCAGGAGGCGACGTACGTGGGCTGGCCGTCGGGCAAGAGCTTCTCGGGCGGCAGTGCGTCGACGGCGCGCTGCCGCGTGCGGGCGGTCCACGATTTCGAGGCCGGCGCGACGGGCGGCGGGGCGGCGCTCATGAGGGGCCCGTCCCGCGGCGGGCGGCCGCGCGCCTGGCCGCTCCGGGGAAGGGCAGCAGGATTGCGAGCAGGAACACGAGCAGCATCAGTCCGATCACGACCACGTTGGCGACGGACAGGTGGATGAATTCCCAGTCCACCGTGTGCGCCGGGTGGTTGAGGTTGAAGACCGCTGACGCCAACACGCTTATGCTGTTCCCTCTCGGAGTGGGACGATGCGCGAAACCCTATGTCTAGGTACCTATTCGCGCCTCCGTAGAAAATCCCTATACCGGTGGGGACTTCTCACGCGACGTGGCCGCGCTCGGCGCCCACCCGAACCCATGTCGCAGCCTGCGTTGCCGGGCTTACTGCTCCAAGCCGGTCGCCGAGGCGATCCCAGGCGACCCGCGGACACGCACGCTCTGAGCCCAAGCTCCTCGCAGCCATCGCCAATGTCCTCGTCTGGGAGCCCGCGCACCGGATCATGCAGACTCATCAGTTCGCCAACCTGAAACGGTGCGCCGAGCGACGCGCCGGCTCGCAGTGCCTTACCCTCGACGCACCAGATGACTTTCTATCGGCGACAGCAAAAGGATGAGTGAAAAGAGCGCATGAACGAGGACCATCCCGTTCGATTCTCAGTCGACTACCCCGACCGGGATCTGAACCGACTCACGACGGCCTTGCGCATCTTCACGGTCATCCCGATCGCGATCGTGCTCGCGAGCATCGGCGGCTACTCGGGCGCAAGCAACTGGGGCGGTGGCTCTGGGACCACCATCGCCGTGGGCGGCACGGGGCTTCTGTTCATTCCGCCGCTGCTGATGATCCTGTTCCGCCAGAAGTACCCGCGTTGGTGGTTTGACTGGAACCTGCAGCTATTGCGGTTCGCGAACCGGGTGGGCGTGTACCTCGCGCTGATGGACGACCGCTACCCCTCGACCGACGAGCAACAGTCCGTGCACCTGGACTTCGGCTATCCCGACGCGAAAGAGGGGCTCAACCGCTGGCTTGTGTTGGTCAAGTGGTTCCTCGCGATCCCGCACTACATCGTGCTCGCCGTCCTCTACCTCGGCGCGTTCTTCGCGGTGATCGCCGCCTGGTTTGTGGTCCTGTTCACGGGCCGCTATCCGCGCGGGATCTTCGACTACCTCGAGGGCGTGATCCGCTGGCACAACCGGGTGGTCGGCTACGCACTCATCCTCGTCACAGACCAGTACCCGCCCTTCCGGCTGCGTCCCTAGACGCGAGCACGCCGCGCTGCTCAGGCTCGGCGCTACGCCCAAGCATCCGATGCGAAGCGTTCGCGGGCCAGACGCCAGCCCGAGGTAAGGAACTCGACTCTCTCCTCCGGCCCCTCGTGGCGTACTACGCGAGCATCGAATCCTTCTCGAAAGACATCCAGCATCGCCCGGTTTTCAGAGAGCACCTCGGCCACGAAATGCGTGATCCCACGCTGCTCGGCGACGATCGCCAAGCGCTCGATGAGGATTGTCCCGAGGCCGCGGCCGTGGAGATGGTCGGCAATCTCAACTGCGACTTCAGCGCGTGTCTCGTCGAGCTTGACGTAGGTTGCGTGCCCGACGAGCACGCCCTCCTCGTCATGGGCGATGAGCCCATGGTGCCTCGCGTCGGTGGTGGCCGCCAGGTGCGCAGCTGACCCGATGTCCACCGCTCCGCTGAAGAACCGCAGGCGACGCGCCTCCAGGCACAGCCCCGTGAGAAAAGCACGCAGCGCAGGCTCATCTGCAGCCGTCGCCGGGCGCACCGTGACCCGCGAGCCGTCATGCAGCCGGACGAGCTCTACCTCCGACGGATCGTCAACTGGCACCGTCGTGGCTGACACGGGAAGGGTTGGATATGCACTTCTCACGATGTCCCAACACTCCTGCACACAACAAGATCGGGCATCAGAGATTGACCGTCAGCTTGACGCGGAAAACTACCCCGCGGTGACTCACAGCGACCAGTAGTGGCCGATGTGCGCGGCAGCGCGCGATGTCAGCAGCGGCTCGGGCGCCGCAGATCGTGCCGGCTCATCCCCGCCCAGCGCGGCGAGCGTCGCCTGCACGGATTGGGCGAGGGCAGCAGGTTCATAACCGCCCTCCAAAACCGCTCCGAGGGGCACGCCGAGCTCGTCGGCGAAGTCACGCACGTGACGGGCCATCTGCGCAAAGGAGCCCGCCTCCAGACGGCAATTCGCCAGCGGGTCCTCGCGGTGCGCGTCAAAGCCGGCGGAGATCAGCACGAGCTCGGGCTCAAACGCCTGGGCAGCGGGAAGCACGATGTGCTCGAGCAGCGACAGCCACAGATCCTCCTCGGAGCCGGCCGGCACGGGCAGGTTGATCGTGTAGCCCTCTCCATGCCCTGAGCCCACATCGCTCAGCGGGCCGGTGCCGGGGTAGATGCCCGACTGGTGGATGCTTGCAAACAGCACGTCTGGGCGGCGGCGGAACGCCTCGGCGGTGCCGTTGCCGTGATGGACGTCCCAATCGAGGATGAACACCCGCCGGGCGCCCAACTCGCAGATGGCGAGCTCTGCCGCGATCGCGACGTTGTTGAACAGGCAGAACCCCATCGCACGATCCGGTTCGGCGTGATGCCCGGAAGGTCGCACGCCGCAGAATCCGACCGTCGCCTCGCCTTCAACCAGCGCTCTCGCCATCTCACACGCGCCGCCGGCGGCGTGCAACGCCGCACGGTAGGAAGGCTCGCCGACGAACGTGTCCGGGTCGATCGATCCCCCGCCGGCCAACGCCAACCCCTTGATTCGCTCGACGTGGCCCGTACCGTGGATGAGCTGGAGCTGAGTCTCCGGCGCCGGCGGGGCCTCGCGCCGCTCCCAGCCCAGCCAGCCATTCCTCGCCAGCGTCTGCTCGATCCCAAGCAGACGCTCCGGGGTGTCCGGGTGCTCTGGCATGTGCACCCGCGGATCGTGTTCCATGCACGCCGGATGGCTGAAGTAGAGCCCAGGCTGCTTGACGCGCATAGACTTTTGCTCTGCGCTCATCGATGAGTGGCGCCGGCGGTGTGATGAGACTGAGCGGGTACTTCATTGTCCTTGGGCATGTGCTGACTGTACGCCGTGACATGCGGGTGGCGGCATGGATCTATCGATAGTGAGCGATCTCGTCCATGGACATTGGGCTCGTACGGGTCGCCGAGTCAGACCAAGACCGCATGCTGGGAGCCGGGCGGCGCATGCGCGGTCCCGAGGCGTGCCGCATGCGGCACGCCTGCCAATCATCGTTCCGGTAGGCGCATGCGCCTACCGGCGGGGTCGCGCATGCGCGACCCCGGACCTGTCCGCATGCGGACAGGTCGTCCCTGATTGCTCAGCTCGCTGGATACCGGCCGTCTCGGTGACATCCGGGATGACTACTACATGACCTGCGGAGTTTTACTGGTCCACTCCACAGTGATGTTCTGCACTCTAGAACATATGTTGAGTCCAGCCTCGGGTCTACGTAGGTCGGTCTCCCGATGTCGATCTGGGGTTGAGGCGCTCGCGCGGCTGGATCCAACGACGCGGACGCACCGCTCAGACGATGCCCACAAACACCGCTCAGAAGATCCCCACAAGTACGATCGAGAGCGGTCGTCGCAGCGCGGCGCGGAAGGCTCGTGACCAAAATGAGCGATCTGGTCAGATCGTTACATTCGCCACTGACGCGATCATCTCCAAGGATCGCGCCGGCCTGATCACGAGTTGGAATCTGGGCGCCGAGCGCCTCTACGGCTACCGGGAGGAGGAGGTGCTGGGGCATCCCATCAGCCTCATCGTTCCGGAGGCTCTCAAAGGAGAGGAGTGGGAGCTCCTGCAACGCGTGCTGGAGGGCGAGCACATCGAGCACTACGAAACGCTGCGCCAACGCAAAGACGACACGATCATCAATGTGTCCCTGACGCTGTTTGCGTTGAGAGACGCCGTCGGAGAGATCGCCGGAGCCGCCTCGATTGCGCACGACACATCACGACGGATCGCCGCCGAGCAGGAGCTGCGGCAAAGTGAACGTCTGCACCGTCAGATCCTGGAGTCCGCGGCCGAGGGCATCTGGCGCATCGATGCCGAGCTGGTCACCGACTACGCCAATCCCAGCATCGCCGAGATGCTCGGCTACACGGTCGAGGAGATGCTCGGCAGGCACTTGTCTGACTTCTTGGACGAGGAGGGCATGAGCACCGCCAGGGCCAGCATTGAACGACAGAGCAGAGGCATCAACGACCGTATAGAAGTGTCTCTCCTACGCAAGGATGGCACTGTCCTGCCGGCGCAGGTGTCCGTCAACGCCGTGCTGGACGACACCGGGGAGATCTGTGGGAATCTGGCGATCGTCACCGACCTCAGCCGGCAGCGGCAGACCGAGACGCACCTGCGCACAACCGAGAAGTTCCTCGCCGGCGTGACGGAGAGCATGGAGGAAGGTCTGTTGACGCTCGATGTCGATGGCCGGATCGCCACGGTCAATCACGCCGCCAAGGACATTCTCGGATATGAAGCAGCGGATCTGATCGGGAGAACGCTCTGCGAGGGCCTTGGTTGTGGGCGCGATGGCGCGCAACGGTGCGCGGGCCCGCGCTGTCCGCTGAGGGCAATTCACTCCAGTCTCGCTCCGGCGCATATCGATGACGAGGTCTTCGTACGCAAGGACGGAGCTCGCCTGCCGGTCTCAATCAGAGCCGAGCCGCTCGGCGATGAGCATGGTGGACCGACAGGCCACATCGTCGTCTTCCAGGACATCAGCGAGCTCAAGACGGCGCAACAGCAGGCACGTCGCGAGCTCGATGAGTTGAGCTGGATCGGACGCTTGCGTGACGCGATGGACGAGGACCGACTGGTGCTCGCCGCACAGCCGATCGTCTCACTGGACTCCGGCGAGGTCGTCGGGCACGAGCTGCTCGTGCGACTGCGTGATCGCGAGGGAGCACTCGTGCTGCCCGGTGAGTTTCTCCCGGCCGCAGAGCGCTTTGGTCTCATCTGCGATCTCGATCGCTGGGTCCTCAGCCAAGCGACCAGACTCGCGGCGCAGGGTGAGGCGGTCAACGTGAACCTCTCCGCGTGCTCGCTCGCCGACGCGAAGCTGACCGATCTGATCGAGAAGCTGCTCGCCGAGGCGCACGCCGACCCGAAACTGATCACGTTCGAGATCACCGAGACGGCCCTTACCGAACATTTGGAGCTAGCGAGCCGCTTTACGGCCCGAATGGCCACGCTGGGCTGCGAGTTCGCGCTTGACGACTTCGGCACCGGCTACGGCGCTTTCACCTACCTGAAGACTCTCCCCATCAAGTATCTGAAGATCGACATCGAGTTCGTCCGCGACCTGATCGACAACAAGGCGAGCCGGCACCTGGTCAGCGCAACCGTGCAACTGGCCCGTGGCTTCGGGCAAAAGACGGTGGCCGAGGGCGTCGAGGACGCAGAGACACTCGAGCGTCTGCGCGAGCTCGAGATCGACTACGCCCAGGGGTACTACCTCGGACACCCAGAGGTACTCACCCTCGATTGAGTATGCTGGCCAGTGTGGGCAAGTTCCAACATATTGACAAATGGCTAATGCTTGCCGTACGTCGCGTCGATGAGACTGGAGATGCATCATCTTCCCCCAGCTTTGTCGGTCAGCGACCCACCGAAGACGATGGGCGGACGTATGCTGCACCCACGCCGCTGGCTGCTCGGTCGTGCGCTCGCCGAACGGCAAGATCCTCGTGAACGAAGATCGCAGCCGCACGGCGAGAGAAGGCCGCGAAACCCATGAAGGCGAATCCGAAGAAGGGGCCGACCCGCCGCCGGGTGGCTTCGGCGGGACAGGCGAAACGAGCAGGATCGTGCTGAACAGTTGACCCCTCTGGCAACTTCTGCATTTGCGACGCAAGCAGGCATAGCTGTACGCGCCTGGCCCACTTGAGCTCGGGACGATTTCCGAGTGCGCTGTCTTGCGATCGATTTGCGCTCGCTCCTGCAGGGCCTTGCGGGCGCGCGACGAGCATGCTGATTGACTCGGTGGGCTGAGCTGCGTTGCTGCTAATCACACTGTTTCTGGTGTCAGCACGAAGCCCGCCTGGCTGGCGGCGCGTCGCAGGTCAGCGTCGAAGCAGGCGAAGTGGCTGCAGCGTGGATCCGTATCGCGGACCGCGAGCGCGCTCGTGAGCTGTACAGCGTCATATGCGCGCAGCGCGTGGCGCGCTGCTTCTCGGGCGGCTGCGATGAGCACTGGCTCGGTCAGCGAGACGATCGTAAAGCGCGGGTCCGAGTCGGGATCGCCGTGGAAGTCGAGCTCGAAGGCACTGACCAGAATGCCGGCAGCCGTGTCCTCGAGCTCGCCGGTTCGGGCCTTGCGCCACAGCGCGGAGGGTACCTCCACTCGAGCGATCGCCGAGACGACTGCCATCTGCAGCGCGCGGATCGGCCGATGCCCGGGCTCATCGGCATAGAGCTTCACGAGCGCCGACGAGTCCGCAAAGGTGCTCAGCGGCGGCCCTCTTTGACGAAGTCCGACACCGAGTGTCTGGGGGATCCGCTCGAGATCCTCGCCGGAAGCCTGGGCTGTCTGGCACAGCAGAGACATAGCGTGCTGAGTTCGAACCCGGTGACCTCTCGTTGCCGACGGGGACTCGTCTCATTCGAAACCACCGGCATCTGACCGGAGGCATTCGCAGCTGCGAGCGCAAAAGCCCAGCACTGGAGGCAAAACCGAGCGCGCAAGCAGTCTCTGAGCGTGTGTGACGCTACTCGAGAGCCTTGCGCCTATCCGTCGAAAGAGTGGACTTCTATGCTTCTCGGGCGGGACTTTAGCCCACAATTTAGCCCACCAACATCGCCGGTGGGCAAAACTCCACTTGCACACATCAACCAGAAACCTGCCGATTTGCAGGCATTTCTGGAACGCGCCCGGCTGGATTCGAACCAGCGGCTTCCCGCTCCGGAGGCGGTCGGCGGAAAAAGCTGAGGAAGCGTAAGAAACGGCTCTAGCAAGCCATGTATGGGACGCAACCTGACGTGCCAACCTCCTCGCGATCCCTTTAGATACCCGGAGGCTCCCTCTGGATTTGGCCCACCAAACGGCTCCGGTGGGCAAAAGTCACGTCTCCACGGTTCGATCGAGAGGTGAGCTTTCGGAGGTCATCTTTCAGAGCCATCTTACACACAGATGCTGCATGGTAGCACTTCTGCTACCATGTGGGTCATGGCCACGATACCCCAGAAGGAGTTGCGCAACAAGGTGGGGGAGGTTCTGCGCCGCGCCGAGGCGGGCGAGCGGATCACGATCACGGTCGCCGGCCGGCCGGTTGCGCAGCTTGGTCCCGCCGAGCGCCGGCAGTGGGTCGAGGGGGCCGACCTGCACGCTATCTGGCAGACCCCCGCGCCGCGAACGCTCGCCGAGGATCTTGCCCGCTTCCCGGTCTCGCTCGAGGATCCGTTCGCCTAGCGGATGCGTACTCTGCTGGACACCTCGGTGCTGATCAGCGGCCAGGCACCGGGAGATGTCGAGGCCGCCATCAGCGTAGCTTCGCTGGCCGAACTGCACTTTGGTGTCCTCGTTGCCGACGACGACGATGAGCGCGCGCTGCGTACCCAGCGGCTCGGTGCGATCGAGGCTGCGTTTCAGCCGCTGCCGGTTACCGCAGAGGTCGCGCGGGAGTGGGGGCGCCTGGCCGCCGCGGTTAAGGGCCGAGGCGGAAAACCACGCCGTCGCGCTGTCGATCTCGCGATCGCGGCTACCGCCAACATCCACGGCGTGCCCCTGCTGACCCAAAACACCGGTGACTTCGCGATCATCGGCGATCTCGCCGACGTGCGCGTACCCTGACACCGGTTTCGATGCAGTTGCTCTGAGCTTGTCTTGTGGCGTCGCGGCGCTGGTTGGGCAGTTTCCTCAACGTGATGGCCTACGAGATGCAACTCTCCACAATGGAAGCGCCGCCCGAGGCCCCGTGTCGCTGGGCAACCGAGGTGGATGCGCCCACCAGCTCACGCATGGTTGCTGGAGCCCGCACCGCTGGACGCTCGCAAAGCCCTGTGGAAGAGTGAGCATGAGTCGATCACAGGACGACACGCGTGGAGATCGTCCATTGCGACAGTCTGCGAAGGCTTGATCGAGATGCCTGCTCCCGCCCGGAACCGGAAGTCTGTGAATCGGCGACCTCTTCGGACGTCCCGCTGGCGCGCTTTCCCCGACTCGTATGCGGGCGTGTGGGAGCCGTTACTGCCAGTCGAGTGCTAGACAGCGTATGAAGCCAAGACTTCACCAGGACAGGTCTGCCTCAGACTGACGTTCTCGCTCCGCGTCAGAGGTGTATGTGGGCCTTTGAGAGGATCCATTTGATGCCCTTTTGGAGCGGGTCTTTCGGTTCTAGCTCCTTCAGCAGGAGACTGGCGTCGGGGCCCGCGTCGCGGACCGCTCTCGCAAGATGCGCGCGGCTCCAGCGCTCCTTGCGGGCACGCTTGAGCAGGAGCGCGCGCAGACGTTGTGGCACCCCGGCGCCAGGCGGGAGCATCTTCTCCAGGCGCTTCGTGCTCGCCTGTGTGAGACGGCCCTCAACCGCCGCGGCGTGTACTGGGCCGAACACCACATCCAGTGACGCCGGATCCTCGATGAGCGTCACCACCGCCAACTTCAGCCAGTGCGCGTCTGGGTGCGCTCGCAGTGCCTCAAGCGCCGTCGCGCGCTGCGCTGTCGATACATCGGCGCCCGCGGTGGCGAGGGTCAGTATCTCCTTCGGGTCCGCGCCGCGCAGCAGATCCGGTGCCACCGTGCTCCTAGCGATCGCCGCGAGCGTCTTCGCATCCACACGGGCGCACGCCTTCAACGTCGCGCGGACCCCCGCCGCAGCCAGCACCGCCGACAGGTGGCCAGCGCTCAGCGCCGCCGCGAGCTCTCTGGGGCGCAAGCCCGCGCGACTTGAATGCAACAGGGTCGTCACCGTCTCGTCGTCGAGGTCACGCCACGCTGCCGGATCGTCCCCTACCCGCGCCTGGGCGAGCAGATCACCCGCGAGGTGCGCGTCGCGCGTCGCGAGCACACCAAACATCACGGGGTCCGCAGCCGTGGCGAGGGCGCTCAACAGCGCATCGCGCGTCTCACCCGGTGCGTCTGGTGAGAGCGCGTCGATCAGTGCCGGCCAGCGTCCCGCGCGGCACTCCTCGGTCAGGCGTCGCTCGAACTCCAACTGTGTCAGGTCCCAGGCGTGCGCGGCCGAGCCGAGCAGTCCCGCCAGACGCACGCTCTGAGGGACGGCCCACCAGTCGCAGCTGCGGCCGAGGACGGCGAGCTTCATCTCCGCGTGATCCTCCGGGGTGGGGTAGCGCTCCGCGAGCGCCGCGAGCAGCTGCGGGACGCGCTCCTCATGCATGGTTGACCAGATGCGGGCGAGGGCGCGTACCGACGCGGCGCGGGGCGGCTCCTGCGGCCCGAACCGCGCCAGCCAGGCCGTTAGGTCGCCGCGGTGGTCAGCGAGCTCGCCCGCGAGCGTTATCAGCCAGCGGTCATCGCCGTGCGGGCGCTGTGGCGGTGAACCCTCGCCCGTCAGGACGAGCAAGTCGTGCGGTTGGCGCGATCGGTAGCTAGCGGAGCGCAAGGCGAAGGAGAACCGGGCCTGGAGCGCCGGCCACTGTGCCGACCAGAGCGCGACCACGGCGTCCTCCCCCGCCTGTGGATCCTTCACGTGCGCGTGGGGCACCTTCGACGCGTAGAGCGCGCGTGCGCAGAGGTAGACGTCGTGCTCCGGCGGGCGCGGTGGGCGTCGCTGGGCGCGTCTCACCGGCAGCGGCTCTGAGTAACTAGAAGACGAGGCTCCGTGGCGCGGCAGCTGGAGCAGCGCCACCAGATCACTCACGCGGAACTCGTGGAACGCGTTCGTGTCGATCAGTAGTGCGTGGGCCCAGACGGCGCCGGGGCGTCCGGCGTCCGGGGCGGGCCAGGTGGCGATCAGCGCATAGCGGTCAAACGAGGCCATCGGCATCCCCGTCAGGCGGCGTCCGTGGCGAACGTCGGTGTCGCTGAGCGCGACGAGCGCGGCCTCCGCGTCGCGGGGCAGCCGCAGGGAGGAGGCGAGCAGCCGGTGGCCTCGATCGTAGCCCAGCAGCGCCTGGTCGATCACTCCCACCCCAGCGCCCACCGCACCGGCTCGGAGAACGGGATGTCGCTGCCGTCAGCGGATCGCGCCCAGGCACGCTCGTGCAGGTCACCGCGCTGCTTGACCTCCTCGGCTTGCTCCCGGGGGCCGCCCTGTGCGCACACACCGAAGATCGCGCTGTGGACGCGCGCCGGGTCGCTCTGCAGCATGCTCGCGACGGCGGGGAGCCGCAGGTCAAGCCAGGCCTCGGGTGTCACCTCGCCCGCGAGATCGAACGCTGATATCACGACGGCGAGCCGGACGGGCCAGCGGTCGCGCATCGCCTCGAGCACGTCCTCCAGCCCGTCGATCAGCTGGGCGGCGGTACAAGCCCGGCGGTTCTCATAGTCGGGCGGCACCTGCCCGTCGGGGACACCGCCGGGGAAAAGATGCAGTTCGAGCGGCGGATCGATGTGATCGGGATGGACGAACAGGATCACAGCGGATGCCTGCGCCAGCTCCTCGCGTAGCAGCTCGGGCCAGGTCCTTCGTTGCACGAGCGCCTCGAGCTGCTCGCCGGAATGGTCGGGGATTACGAGAGTCACCGTTCCGGAGCCGGGGAACTCGACGGGCACCTCGAAGCGCTCGTCGGCGTCATGGTTGGTTCGGGTGATCTCGGTGAGCTCACGGACATGCTCGGCGAGCTCCTGGATGTGCCTGCGCTCACCAGGGAGGCTAGTCTCCTGTATGTACTCGATCGAAGGCTCCTCGACGAAATGCCAGAGGGTGCCGATGAACGTGGACTTGCCCGTCTCGGGTAGCCCGAGCAGCATGACGCGACGCTCGCTCACGTGACCCGTCCGATCATCCTGTCTGAACGCGTGGCCTGGTGGACGACGGCCGCGGTGCTGGGCGGCTCGAGGATCACGCCGAGGACGTCGTCGAGGCCCTCGGGATCCATGCCCTCGGGAGGGCGTGCCGTGATCTCGAGCAGCGCTGCATCCTTGTCGATCTGGCGGGCGCGCTCGAGCAGGACCTGTGCCTCGTGGTCCCATTTCTTGCGCACCTCTGGGGTGAGCAGATCGGCCTTTGCGAGAATCACCGCAACGCGGGGTGCGGCGCCTGACTCGCGGAGCTGGCCGATCAGGCGTCGTGTGTTGGACAGCTCGCTTGAGCGCAGACCGTTGTCGGCGAGCGCTTCGCCGTCGACGAGAAACAGCGCGAGGTTCGCATGGTCAAGCCATTCGATCTTCTCCTTGAACGGCGTGCCGTGGCGGACCTGCTTGAAGGTCTCTCCGGCGACGTCGCTGAGCAGCACCTCGTGCAGGCGCTCATGTGCCGCAAGGCGGATGTGCATGAAGCCGTTCTCGCTCTCGTGTGTGCGGTCAGTGTCGGGCTTCTCGCCGTGGCATGCCAGGCGGGCGAGCCATGCGCGGCGCTCGAAGCCGAGCGCGGTGCGGGACCCCGCGAAGTGGGCGTCAGCGATCGCTCCGTGATTCAGGAGGCTGTTCCACAACGCCACGAGCAGTGTCGTCTTTCCGCATTCGTATTCGCCGGCGATCAACACGACCGTTAGCCCGTGGCGTTCGGCGAGGTCCTCGGTGTCTTCGAGCGTGAGGGACTGGTCGGTTGTGATCAGCGGTTCGCGGACCTCCGGTGCGTCTGGCTCGGCGGCGGCGTCGAGGAGATGCTCGCCGGGGAGCTCCTCCTCCGTGGGTGCGGGCGTGTCCTCGGGCGTGCTCATAGCTGACGCTCGATGAGGATCTCGATCAGTGCCTGCTCGGCGAGCTCTGGCGCAGGGTAGGACCGTCCAGCTGCGGCGGAGGCCACACCTTGCGCGGTGCTGGCGATCGGCAGCAGCGGGTGGGCGTGCTGCCCGGCGCCCTCGGCACCGGCGGGCAGGGCTGCGAGCGCTTCGGTGATGGTGTGGGGATCTATCGCGGCGAGGACGCGCGCGAACAGTTTGGGCGCGGCCGGCGGTGGCGTAAAGAAGGTTGTGAGCTTGGCGATGTCTCGGCCGGCGAGCAGCGGCGCGGCGGCGCCGAGCTCCGGCCAGCGCTGACCGTCGGCTTCATGGCGTTCGCTGATCGTCCACCACAACAGGTCGCTCTCCTCGTCGGCGGCGGCGAGCCGTATCTGGACGGCGTCGACCATCGCGTTGTGGGAGCGTTGAACGGCGTTGATGGTGGCGGTGAGCGCGTCCGCGGTTGCGCGCAGCTGCGCTCCGTCGATGGCGCCTGCAGCTGCGATCTCGTCGCTGACGACCTCTTTCTGGGCGCGGCCCTTAGGCAGCGCGGCCCGGCGCCTTGCGAGCTGTTGTAGGCGCTCGAGCGCGGCGCCTGCGAGGACAGGCAGTTCGCTCGCTGCGCTGCGCAGGCCGCAGAACTGGGCTGATGAGATCGCGAGCGCGGCGGTGATTGCGGGCAGCGTGTCGAGCGTGAGGGTCTGGCCGAGGGTCCACCCGGCGGCGATCTGGGTCTGGAGGTTGCCGGACTGCCCGTCGAACGTGGGGTCATGCTCGGTGATCGCAGCGGCGACGCGGGCGGCCGCCTCAGGCTGGGGTGTGCCGTGGGCGAGGAGCACGAGGTCGAGCGTCTCGGTGGTGGTCGGGCTTGCGCTCGCGAGGGCGGCGGTGCCGGTGGCGATCGCTGTGAGTCTCGCGGGGTCGCCGGTGGAGGCGGCGGCGAGCCAGGCGGCGAGCTGGGGGTCGGGCTCAGACATGGCCGAGGGCCTCTGCGAGCGCTTTCAGTTTGCCCGCCTCTCGGGCGCGGGCAAGGAGCCGCGCCTCGTCGTTTGAGGTGCGCAGCGTGCCGTCGGGCTCCAGCAGGCTGAGCGTGAGGGCCGCTTGTTCGCGGGTATCCGGGGGTGCGGTCAAGATGGTGTAGATCATCGCGCGCTCGTCGGAGGTCACAGGCGGCGCGGTGGGGATCGGCTGTCCCGGCGGCTGTTCCGCGGGCGGGGTGTGTCGTGTGAGCGGGATCGGGACTTCCTTTCCGTCGGGCCAGCGTTCGTCGGCGTCGAAGCCGGTGCGGTGCTTCGGGTAGGCACGGGCGAGGATATTGACCGTCAGGTGGATGCCGTCGGTGTCGAGCTCCAGGATGTTGTACGCGGGCTGCCAGTTGTGATTGTTGCGCTCCGGGTTCACGGCACCGGAGGCGATCGTGAGAGAGCGTCCGTCGTCGTGCGGTTCGATGCCGGCCTCGTGCTCGTGGCCGGTGAGCAGGACGTGAGGCCGTGTGAGCCACGGTTCGACGTGCTGCTGGTCGCGTAGCCAGCGCCGCGGGTGGTGGCACATGAGCAGCGTGATGGTGTTCTGGTCGGCGCCGAGCTGAGCGAGCTGGCTGGTGCCGAGTGCGATACGCGTGCCGTCGTGTTCATGGTCGTCGGTCCGGTCGCAGATGAGTGCGGAGTTGACGCCGCGGATCCGTAGAGTGTGCTGGCCGAGCGGCATGTCCCAGCCTTCGGGGATCGGGTGGCTGGCGGTGACGGCCCAGCCGAGCGGCAGCGCGAAGCGGTTGTACTGCTCGAGTGGCTGGTGGATGATCTCGGCGGCGGCGGGGTCGGTGAGGATCTGCTCGATGCGCGCTGAGATCTCGCCGGTGGGGATGGTGCGAAGGAGCCGGCGCAGCCCGTCGTGCAGTGGACCATGCGCGGTGCGGTCGATGTCGTGGTTACCCGGGACGCACGCGATGCGTTTCGGGTCACATTCGACGATCGCGCAGGCCTCGTCGAGAAACTCACGGGCGAGCTCGTATTGTTCCGCGGTCCCGCCGGCGGCGAGGTCTCCGACGACGAGTACCGCGTCGACGGGCGTGATGCGCTCCGCCTGGTTTCGGAGGTCCTGCAGGAGGTCGTCGCGCACGATCAGGTCGATATCGCGCTCGGGCTCCCCCGGAGAGGGGTTGAAGTGAATGTCGGAGAGGTGCAGGAACCGTCGCATTTCGACGGAAGATATCGTCTGGCGGCTCTGCCTATGCCTCGCCGCAATACAGATTCCTGAGCGTATCCGAAAGCACTAAAGCCGCGTCCACATGTTCGGAAGACACGGGCTCCCCAAACTCCTGCTTACGAGCCCAAACGAGCCCGCCCGCATACGCTCCTATCGGCGGACGAGGAGCCGTTCGCGTTGGCGCTCGGCCCGCGCCTGCTTTCGGGCCAAGGTGTCGCGCAATGCTCCTCATGCTATGCGGCGAGTATGGACGACCGGCCGGCGTGGGACTGAGCAGGTTCTTTGACCCCAGTCCACGTCGGTACATGGCACTCGTCATACGGCACGGACGGCTAAGATCGATTTGGCGTGGACCGACGCTGGATCATCTACGTCGATCTCGACGGAACGCTTCTGACTTCGCGGCTAGCGGTGAGCCCAAGAGTACGCAGGGTGCTTCGCACCCTCCCCCCCGATGTGGATGTTGTCCTCGCCTCCGGACGTCCTGCGGCGTCGTGCACACAGCTCGCCGAGGAACTGCTCGCGCAGCCGCGCTTCGTAATCGCGTCCAACGGGGGTACGGTCATCGACTGCGCAACGGGTGAGCCGATACATCACCTCAGCTTCTCGCCGCAGACCGCCGAGAAGGTCGCCGCACTCGCCGAGACATGGCCGGTTGCCCTATGCGTCTATCACCCAACCCGTTGGTACGCCTTGCGCCAGGCGGCACCGATCGAGACGCGCTCGGGCTCTCAACCGATCTACGTGACGGCGCTCGATGAGTTCTACGCAGGAGCCATCAAGATCCTGATGGTCGGCGATCCTGACGTCATTCAGTGCCTGCAGCGCGTCGTCTCCTGCGCGGAGGGCGTCACGGCATTCGTCTCATACCCCGAGTACCTGGAGGTTATGCCAGCCACTGTGAGCAAGGCGACTGCAGCTCAGTTCGTCGAGTCGCAACTGTGCGTGCCCGCAGTCCGCCGGATGGCGATCGGCGACGGCCCGGGGGACATCCCGCTGTTGATAGCCGCCGACTGCTCGGTTGCCGTGGCGAATGCAGTACCCGAGGTCAAGCGAGCCGCTCACTACACCGCACCGAGCAACGACGATGACGGCGTCGCAGTCGCCATCGATGCACTGGTACACGGAGAGCCCCAGGCGATGGCGCAGCTCGCGGCTGGCGGTCGATCAGACGGCGATCAGCACTAAAGTCCAAGGACCGACTACTATCTCGCCTAGTTGACTACCATGGTTCATCTCGCTGGCGACAAGCATGCGGAGCCTGCGCTCCAACGAATTCGTAGCTATCTCACCTCCGTGAGCGGCGACTACCGCGAGTACGGCTATCGCGAAGGCGCGGACCCGGCGGCGAAGCTTCAGGAGTTCATTCCAGCGGTAGCGCAGGCGGTCCAGGCCGAGCCCGACGCGACCGGCCTCCTCGTCTGCGGCACCGGCGCAGGCGTCGAGATCGGTGCGAACCGTTTTGCCGGCGTGCGGGCTAGCCTTTGCGCGACGTCTCAGGCAGCCGAGTGGGCGCGGGTCTACGACGCCGCGAACGTGCTCTGTATCGCTGCGTGGGCGCTTCCTGATCTCGACCTCGACGGCATCCTCAACGCGTGGTACGGCTCTTCCTACGACGGCAGCGCGACTCGCCGGGAGATGCTCGACGCGTTCGACGCATGGGCCGGGGCGTAATGCTCGTGCTCGCGTCATCCGCATCTCTGGGCGGCCACAAGTGAGCGAGCCGGAGCCGCTGGCGCTCGTGACTGGAGCAAGCTCGGGTCTTGGCGCGGAGCTCGTTCTATCCCTCGCGCGTCGCGGCTGTCGTGTGGTCGCGGTGGGCCGAGATCACGCGCGCCTGAGCGCTGTCGCGGAGCGCGCCGACGGTCGGGTGGAACCGGTCACGGTCGCGGATCTAGGCGTCGGCGAGGATGCCGACGCACTCATCCGTGACGTTTCGTCGCGTGGACCGATCGAGTACCTCGTTTACGCGGCCGGCAGTCCAGCGTTCTCGTCGGTCGCTGACATCGACGACGCGATGTTGGACAACGCGCTGGCGGGCAATCTGCGGGGCCTGATCCACCTGTCCACCCGGGTCGTCGGACCGATGAAGCGTCGTGGCAGCGGCGCGATCGTCGGGATCCTTTCGACTGCTGCGCTCACGGGTCGGGCGGACGAGGGCGCTTATGCAGCTGCGAAGTGGGGTGCGCGCGGTTATCTGGAGTGCTTGCGAGCGGACTGCAAGGGCTCCGGTGTCCGCGTGATCAGCGTCTTCCCGGGCGGGATGAACACGCCCTTCTGGTCGAAGCAGAGTCACTTGAGCCCAAAACTCGAGACATACATGAGCGCCGCCGCGGTAGCCGAGCCAATCGTCTCTGCCGTACTCACCGAGGACGCCATCGGCTACACGAGCACGCTCACTATTGAACGGAAGTAGGTCACATTCTCGCTCACAAACTCGCAGTTTCGCGGAAAAACATGGGAGAGAATCAGGCATTGATAGAGCGAGTCGCTGCCGGTTTCGCCGACGGCAACGTCATACCGGTACTCGGTGCAGGTTGCTCAGCACCGCAGACCGATGAAACAGGACGAGAGTTCGAGGGCTTCCCGCTAGCGCGCGACTTTGTAGTGCGCCTACGGCACCGTTACACCTACCTTGAGGAAGTCGACGACTTCTACTCTGCGACCGTCTTGATCGAGTCGCAGGAGGGCCCTGCCGCGCTGATCGATGACTTGACGCAGGCATATTCCCCGGCTCAGCGGCTCCCCTCCTACGATGCCCTCGCGCTCCTGCCCTTCGACTCGGCTATCTCCTTCAATTTCGACGAGTCGCTGGAGGAGGCACTGAAGCAGGCCGGGCGGACCCCTACGGGTGTCGTGGCGGATGAGGACGTCCCGCTCTCGCGCCGCTCGTCGGTGACGGTAGTTAAGCCTCACGGGACGATGGGACGCGGCGCTAGCCTGCGCGCCACGCGCAACCGGGTCGGTGCCTTCGACCACGAATGCCGGTTGGTCGGCGCGTTGCTTCAGGTGCTTCTCGCGAATCGTGCTGCGCTGTTTGTCGGCTATGGCTTCGACGATCACGAGATCATGGCCGCCGTACGCCGCGTCCGCGCCTGGGCCGGAGAAAGCTATCGTCGCTCGACCGCGATCCTCCCAGAGGCCTCCATGTCGTTGCGAGCTGAACTCGAGGCACTGAAGATCGACGTGCTGGACGGCACCGCGGCTGACATGCTAGGGGCGATAGCGGCCGAATACATCAATCGCGACCAGCGTGAGCCGGCCGACTCGGAGCGCTGGCGCGCGCATCCGCTCTTCCGAAAGCTCGTCTCGGTGCGTGGACGGCCAACTGAGACCCAGGTAGTGGAGGCCCTACTCGGCGCGACGGAGGAGCGCTTGCAAGGGGTCGGCGTCATGGCCGCCGCTCGGCAAGCTGCGGAAGCAGCCCAGTTGTGTTTGCAGTACCGCCCAAACTTCGCAGGACTGAAGTACGTCGCCGACGAGCTCACCGTAGTTGCCGACAGCGACAGCGACGACATCGCATGGCGGGAGTGGGTCGCGTACCGCGAGCGGCGCAGCGTCGTGCGGCGCGAGATCGCAAACGAGGCTGATGCAGCGATTGGCGACGCGAAGCAACTACTTCTATATTCGCAGAGCCAGCGCGTCATCGACCTGCTCATGGATCTCGAGCCGCGTCGGCGCAGCCACCTCACGCTGATCGTGCCCGAGTGCCGGGCAAAGTCGCCCGAGCCGTTCCAAAACGCGCTGCTGATCGCTGAGCAGCTCCACGACGGTGGCTTCAAATCGATTGAGGTCGTCGCCGATATGGTCGGCCTCCACTTGATCATGCGCCGCGAAGTGGACTTGGTGCTGATGGGCCTCCACAAGGTCTTCCAGGTGCGTGACCAGCAAACGCCGTTGGCCGTAGTCAACGCCGTCGGCACCGACGCTGTGAGCCTTGCTGCAGAGTACGTCGAAATCCCGGTGCTGTTCGTCTACGAGCATGAGAAGATCGTCTACACAGAGTCGCTGGAGACGGCACGTGAGACAGTCTCATTCGATCCCGAGTGCGACATTGCCGCATGCTTGCAAAGCGGGCACGGCTCGATGCGAGTTGTGTGTCGGCAGATCGGCTACGACCTCGTCCCGTGGCGCGGCAACATGCGTACCGTCGTCGGTACCACCGGGTGACCGGGCGCCGCCGTGTTCACAGTCGTCCCGCCGACGGACAAGCAACTGAGAATGTTCCACACCGAGCTGTGGAAGGAGCAGCGCTCGCTCGAGCTGATCGACGACGAGGACAACATGCGCCGCTTGCGCAAGAGCTTCAAGAGCCGCGATGAGGTGGACGCTGAGCTGCACTCCCTCAACTTCATCAACGAGCGTGAGCCCGGACTCGTCCCGGAGGTGCTTGACGTGGCGGAGACGTCGATCGACCTCCGCTACGTCGATGGAACCCGTGTGCACACGGTGCTCAGACTGCTGCAGGAAGCCGAGCAGGTCGATGTCCGCGCGCGTGCGGTGCGCGCGCGCCTCATCGAACGCTGTGCTACAAGCTCCACACGCATTCAGGAACTGCTAGTCGAAGACATGCGAAAGTCCCCACGAACGCGTGTGTACTACCCGGTCCAGAAGAAGCTCACCACGCTGCTTGACCTGTTCGACTCCTGCCTCCAGCTAGGTCTGGACATGGATGTGATCGAGGCCGAGACCAGCAGCGCCGAGGCGTATGTGCGCTCGACTCCCTCCCCGGTGCCCTTCCGCGACGCCGCAGCCAAGAATATGGTGATGGCCATCCCAGAGTTGTGGCTCGGGCGATGCTCGGTCGCCGAGCAGCGGGAGTTCGTGTGCGACGCAGTCGCACAGTCGTCGTCAGAAACGGAGGGCCCACTCGATCGTGCTCCGATCGTGCATCTCGACTTCTCCTCTTGCTCGGAGCTGACTGTGCCCGAGGACGATCCGATCAGCCTTCTCGTACACGAGTCGTCGTGGCTGGGGGCGTTGCCGGCCCCAGCGAGCCTGTGCTGGCTTCCCGTCGCGCCAGACTCGATGCGGCTTACGGTGGGGATGATCGTGAGAATGTATAGGCTCGGCGGTCGGCGGCTGAGCTATAGACTCATACACCAAGACGGACATCGTCTTCGCTATGCCGACGAGTCGACCGCGTTCTACTTCACGACACTCGTGGACGCTGGACAGGCGCTGTGCTCGGAGTTGGCTACGCACTTTCCGGCGCTACTATTCGCGACACAGGCGATCGTCGACCGACTTGCAGAAGGACTCGAAACCGAGCGGGACTGGTTTCGCGACCGCTACCAGCCCCAGCTCAAGGCTTACTACCGTGACGTGTTCCCGTACTAGCCAGCGACCACGGCAACCCCGACGAGGATGAGCACTTCGGTGGTTGCAGAGCGACGATTGGGTCGCACTGGCCAAGCGGTCAGCGAGATCGGCCACGGCCTGTGGGGTATGGGCTCGTGGTGCGACTCAGACGACGAACGGTCATTCGGCGCGCTGCTGGCATCCGCGGCCGCAGGCTGTACGTTCTTCGACTCCGCCTGGGCCTATGGCGACGGGCACAGCGATACCCTACTGGGACGTCTCCGAAAGACTCACGAGGGAAAACCTCCGCTGGTCACGTCTAAGGTCCCACCCGTGACGATAAGGTTTCCGGCCCTGGCTTCAGACACGTACGAGGCGACGTTCCCTCGCAGGCACGTGTTGGATTCCGCCGACCGCATCCGTCGTGCACTCGGAGTGGAGACCATCCCGCTGCTCCAGTTGCACGTATGGCAGGACGCCTGGGCGGACGCTCCAGCGTTCGCCGCAATCGTCGAAGAGCTGAAGGCCGAGCGTATCGTCGACCATGTCGGGATCAGCTTGAACCGGTGGGAGCCGGAGAACGGACTCCGCGCCGTCGCATCCGGACTGGTCGACACGGTTCAGGTCATCTATAACGTCTTCGATCAGGCACCGGAGGACGAGTTGTTCCCTGCGTGCCGCGAGCACGACGTTGGGGTGATCGCACGCGTGCCACTCGATGAG
Organism: uncultured Solirubrobacterales bacterium; assembly: GCA_963708315.1. GTDB lineage: Bacteria > Actinomycetota > Thermoleophilia > Solirubrobacterales > Solirubrobacteraceae > Palsa-744. The sequence goes on from OY970204.1 coordinate 1,749,169, forward strand.
GGCAGCCTCGGCGGACACCTCACAAAGGACACCCGATTTCCGGCCGACGACTGGCGGTCACGGTACTTCGGCCCGGAGAACCTGCCCGAGACGGTCGAGCGGGTCGAACGCCTCAAGGCGCTCGTACCCGCAGGCATGACCCTACCCGAGATGGCGCTGCGGTTTGTGCTCGCCAACGCCACAGTTTCGACCGTCATCGTCGGAATGCGTGACCTCCGGCACGTCGCAGAGAACCTCGCCTGCAGTGGAGCCGACCCACTCCCGCCGGAGTTGCTGGAGAACCTGCGAGCACACCGCTGGGATCGGCAGGTGACGCCGTGGGCTAACTGAGCCGCGAACGGATGGCTGAGTCATCCTGTGTTTGACGGAGATTTTGATCTGACCGCCTTCGCGAACACGGGCGGCTCAGTGTTTGTCTACGAGCCGCACGGTTCTTGCAGGCCGGCGGTTTGGACCTACGATGGTGCCCATCCGCCCTACTACCTCCACGAGCCTCGCGATCGTACTGTTCGCTGCGCTGTTGGTGGTCGGCTTGGCGCTTTGGCTGCCCGACGCCGGCTCCTCGCACGGCACCGCCAACAGCGAGCTCGGCTCAGCGATACTCGGCGGCGGGATCGTCGCTCTCGTCGTCTTCTCCAGCGAGAAGGAGACTCGACGCCAAGAGGCCAGGCGAACGATCGCTCAAGCCCTCATAAACAAAGTCACCACTGCTGAATTCTCAGGTGAAATGGCTCGGACTCTCCAGTTTCTGGCCGACGATCCAGCGACCACAGCGAGCCGTTGGTCCCAGCTCTCGAATAATGAGATGATGGAGTTCGTTGCCCTTTGAATGAGTTTGAGTCGATCGGATCCGCCTACGCAGCGCACGAAGCAGATAGGATGACGCTGTATCGCTACCTCCAAGATGTCGCTCCTCGCTTCTGGGAGCAGGCTATCCCGCTCGTCATGTCGCTTCGCTTGGGCGCGGGTGATGCACACATCTTTGAATATTGGGAGCTAATGGTCACGGACTTCCACCGTATGGCCGAGCGCCAGCGACGTCCCAAGTCTTTTGAACTGCCACGATGAACTCTGCCGAGCCAGTAATAGCAGACTCGGCCTTTCATCAGCCTGCGCCACATGATCGGGGCGCGGAGACTCGTAGCGCCCGCCTTCCGTTCGCAGCAGGCAACCCCAGTGGAGCGGCGGACACCCAGGCATTGCGAGACCGGTCTGCCTGTGGCTGACCGGAGCCATCTCTTCTTGGCTTTGGACAGAGCGGTATAGCGTACACCCGCGCCATGTGGCTGCACTGAACCGTAGCGGCGCTGTCGGACCGCTGCGGCGACCCGACCAGGTCTGAGATACGCAAAGGGAGCGCTTACGCTTCGCCCTGCGTGAACGGGCGTGCGCCGATCCTCAATCGGCGTGCTCGGAAGTCGTCCGAAGCACGAGTGTCAGCGGCCCCTAGAACGTGCTCGTAATTACACGGAAGCGGGAGCCTCTGTAGCCCGGCCCCCTATCCGGGTGGATCAGTCTCGTGTAGCGCCGATGGTTCCACTCGCGTCATGGGTCTCTGCAATCAGTTTGTTGAACGGCGCCAGCGCGAGACCGCCCGGAGCCGGCCCGTAACGAGCGCGTAAAAACGCCTGCCTCTGCAATCGACCTCCACAATGTCGCCGGTCTGGATCCCCTCGAGCCTCATCGCAAAAGCACTTCATCAAAATCACAGGACGAGGGCGGCCTGACTGTCGTCAACACGCACGCACTGGGGCACACGCACATGCGGCGCTGAAATAGCGAACTAGAGTCATGACGTGTCGACTCCGCGCAAGCATCACCTCGTCCCGCAGACCTACCAGCGCGGGTTCGCTCGCCAGAAGGGCAAGACGTTTCAGGTCCGCATCCTCAACAAGGCGACTGGCGGTGGCGGCATTCGTAACGTGCGCGATGCGTTCTCCCAGCGCGACTGGAACACGATCAAGACCGAGGATGGGCTGAAGGAGTTTGGCGTCGAGCGCGTCTTGGCCGAGCACATAGACGCTGAGGCGACGCCCGCGCTTGAAGCCACGCGCCGACACGACTTCCCCCTGAGCCGCACCGATCGAGAAGCCCTCGCCATGTTCATGGCCGCTCAGCTGTCGCGAGGGCGCGCGGTCCGAGAAGGACTCGCCGAGTCGATCGTTGAGGTCAACCGGCTACTACTTCGTCAGGTGGCCGCCCATTACTCCGACGAGCGCCTACGCGAGATCACCGGCCGCGAGCCGTCGGCCGAACTCCGCGAAATGATTGCGAACAGCGAGAAACACTTTGAGATCAAGCCCACGAACGCGATGCTTCTGCAGGCGATGTTCTCGTCGGTCCAAGAGATCGCCGAAAAGCTCGACATGCGAACGTGGACTCTGGCGCGATTCTCCGCACCATGCCTCTTCACCGGAGAGCACCCGTTTGTTCACATCAACCCGTCCGGCGACTCGATTGGACGCGGTGTGCTGACGGCCGAGCAGCTGTACCTGCCGACCTCTCCGACGCAGGCCGTCGTGCTGTCTCATCCCTGGACCAGATGGCCGGACGCCCGCGTCGAGGGAACAACCGGGTTGGCGACGCGGCTGAACTGGGCCATGCTCACCCATCCGTCCAACCAGGAGCTCCTCCTGCACCCCGACGTACGTGGCCATCCGCTGCCCTCACCTGCATTGCTCCTCAGAAACAGCGTTTGGCCATGGGGCGAGGACCCCGAGGCCAAGCGCGGGCCGCCACCGGGAGTAGTTGCACGGCAACCCCGCGACCACAGCGCCCCGGACCGCGGCGGCGTGGCATGACCACCGGAGGCTTTCCCAGCGGCGAACGCGGACTCCTTGTGAGCGGACTCCCCGCTGCGGCTGGCGAGGCGTTCGCAGGCGGTGCTGCGTTCGTGACGTACTGCCTGGGTGCGAGTACGCGAGTCAAGCACCGAAGGGAAGCCATCAAGCGTGCCCAATCTGCTCACCGTCAGGCGGCCAATCGCGGCGAGAACCCATACCCGACCGCACTGATCTACAGTCAGCGGCTCGGCGTCGCGCTCGAGGATCTCGGGCGCCTGGCCATCGCGCTCGAGGCTGTCGGCAGCTCAGACGCGTTCGATGCACTGCGTGGAGCTACCCCGGATGATCTAGACGCGGTGTTCGACCGTCTGCGGGACGCAGAAGCCCTGCGACGTGCATTCAAACAGCCCGGCGCAACTGACGTGGCGGACCTCGATGTAGAGCTGCGGGGACCGGTCCTGGCAGCGAGCGCCGCGCAAACGGCGCAGTGGCAAAAGCAATGGGCATCGTGCGCCAGCGGCTGGCCGCTGCTCCGCCGGCTCGCGAAGGGCATGCGACATGGCTCGCCGCTCGTCCCACGCGAGACAGTCCTCACACCACCAGGAGCCGGCTCACTCGGAGAGGGCGCCGAAGATCGATACGACCGATGGGTGCTCGTGATCAGCACCGACGAAGACCACAAAGCAAAATCGATCTCAACCCAATGGACCGTCGCCGACATCTGCGACAAGACGCTTGCTCGAGCGCACAGCGCTGTACTCGATGGTCTCGCACTCGCAAAGAACCTCCAGGAGGCCCATGTCGGCAGCGCAACCCACGGCTACAAGTGGGTTCTCTCACGAGACATCGTGAAAAAGCTCAATAACGAGCACCGCATGATCATCGAACGACACCAAAATGGCTGACCGCATCCCAGCGCCCGATATCGGGGACATCCAGCGTATGGTGCTCCCATCGCGCGCTCTTTGGCTCACGGTCAGAGACATGCTGTGCGACGCCCGCCGTGCCGCGTTGGCCGACGCAGTACGCGCCGCGCGGCGACTGGCCAAGAAGAAAGAAGTCGACGACGATCTGCTGGCCGCCACTGTCCTAGAGGCGATGTGGGAGGCCGTATCGTGTCTCGAGTTGGCCGCGAACGTAGCGGCCCCGTGGGTCGACCACCAGATGGATTCGCCTCATGGCCGATGGGCAGAGATGACCAAGTACGACCCGAGCCGGGTCAACCGCTTCTACGAGTCCAGCCACAAGTGGACCGACGAGCGCTTCGCTGCTCTTTCCGGTCACCGATTCGATGACGGCCAATCGCTCGTCGACATCCTCAGCTCGACAGGGTTCGAAGACGAGCGGTTCAGTGGGGCATTCGAGCAGGCAGAGACAGCCACAACCACATTCCTACGCGACCGCTTCAAGTCCCTGGCAGCACACTGGGGTGGCCTGCGCGGATATGCGGCCGCGTACGAGCACGGCCTTCTGCTGGTTCCTTCGGCCTACGGGGAAGCCGTCGACGAGAAGAACCAGCCCCTCAGCCAGCACCTCATCGCCTGGGCGACACGCAAAGACGCCGTCCTGTGGCCAGGCGATACGACCATCACCCAACTCATCGACCTTGCGGAGAGCGCTGGCGGCCTCGCAATTGACTTGGCTGACTACGTGGCAGACGCCCGACTGCGCCTAGTCGAGTCGCTCGAGTTTGACGGAGACAAGGTATTCCTACGGCCACTCCAGAATCCGATCCCATACTGGGTGAAAGAGGGCGATCTCTCTGAGGATACGATTGAGGTCCTCGACAGGATGAGACTCAACTGGGTTGACCGCGAGCAGGGGTGATACGAGCGCATGAGCTCGCCATCTCGGTCGGTGCCTCACCGGCTGCCCGGGGGTTGCGGTTTGCACTCGGGATGTGCCTTACTGTGGAGTAGTCATGACTTCTCAGCTGAATAGCAAGAGGGTGTACAACGAGATTGCGGCCACCGCCCAGGATGAGTTCTTTGCGGCGCGACGAGACCAATACCTCCCGTGGGTCAGGTTGCTCCAAAGTGCAGCGAGTCCTGAGGATTTCATGCGGTTGCAGCTTGAGATTCGAGATCATTTCGCTGGCATCCAGCACGGGATGGCTGACCGGCGCAAGGTCCTTGTTGCAGATAGGAGCGAGCTCAAGCGTTTGGCTCCGCAGAAGCCGCAGCCAATCGATCTGGTAGCCGAACTGAGACGGCGAATCGGCATTCGCGAGCAGCTGGCTGTCCGCAACGATGTGCTGCTGCATGTCCTGCGGTGTGTGGCTGACGGGATGGTGTGGCGAGCGACCAGCTATGACCGGGCGCTATTTGCGGTGCTCGGAGACGGCACGCGGGTGGGGCGTCTTCCGGATGAGGAGGGCGCGGTAGCCGAGCGCGAGCGAGCGCAAGCGCTCTGGGACCAGGGCGTGCTGCCGTTCTTCAACGATCTCACGAACTGCCTGCGCGAGGGCGACCTGACGGTCCTTCACAGCCGATGGCCCGATGCGGATGTAGCTGTCGAGGAGGTCAAGCGTGACGGCCGACAGCGGCCGAACTCCCCCCAAGCAAAGCGGCTAGACGCCAAGCTGGCCCTCTTGGCCCATGGCGTGAATCCGGCTGCTGATCGCGACACGATCGGCACCCTCTTGCGTCTGGCCGTACGGCATCATCACTACCTGGATCGCCTCGGTCTTTTGCTCGCCCAAGCCAGGAAGGATGGCTACGCGTACGCTCAGCCGCATCCGGCGCTCGTGGTCAGTGCGGTCGATCTTCGATGGGCGGTCGAGCACCAGCACCTGGCCGGCGACTGGATGGTTCGCGCTGCGGAGACTGTTGGTTGGACGCCACATGACGAGCAGCATTTCTACAACTCGGCACTCGTGACGCGCATGCGTGAGCGGCGACGCCCATCCTCCGGCTACCACGCGCCTGTCGCGATCTTTCCACTCTGTGCCGAGGACATCATCGACCTGCTCATGGGCTTCATGGACTACACGGTCGTGCTTCGCGTTGAAGAGCTGCTGCCGGTGTTCGCCGCTCGCCGAATCGATGTGGAGTTTGCCAGCGGCAAGGACGCGAACACCACGTTCCTGCGCGCCACGCGGAACGGTGCGACCATAACCGTGCCCGCTCAGCTCCGCGAACAGATGCTGCGGGAGCTGATGAGCGTCGATACCTTGGTAGCAATCGTCGACACGCTGCTCACACGCATTCAACGAGGCGCGCCGCCTCGTCCGAGGGAGCTCGTGGTCTGCGACGAGCGATCGTCGTGGCCATCGCCACCGGTCTACTTGGCCGCGTAGATCGCCGAAGGCCCGAGCACAGATCACGTAAGCCCCACAATTCGACGATCAGAGGCAAGGCGCCAACATAGCGTCGCCGCGAAGACTACTACTGTCCGCCGGTCAGGGGCCAAAGACCGCCTCGAAGTCGGTGACAACGAATCCAGCAACTGGCTGTCCCGATCCGTCCAGAATAGGGTCGATGACAAGACCAACACCGTCGCGGATACCCTGGGCGACGAAGGCGTCGAATTGGTCATCCGAGCATAGAATCGAGGTTGCGAACCGCGGTACATCCAACCCGGCGGTCTCCCAGTTCTTGATGCTGTCCGCCAGGGTGAGCGGTTCCGTCAGGAGAACGTGTGAACCACCGATCGCGAATGGCTTACTAGTTTCGGCATCGACGAGCACCAAAAGTGGCGCGTAGTAATTGTCTGCCGCGCTATGCGCCAACATTGTCGCGCGCGTGACCTCGCGCGGTTCAGCTGACATGACTCTCAGTGCTGGACTGCCGGGCTGCTGTTGCAGCAGAGTGGAATACGACCCAAAGGCATTGCTATCACTAGCAACACAGATGGGGTCATTACGTTGGGACGCCTCCTCAATGGATTTGTTCATGACTGCGGCTTGAGCTTCCGCGTCGCTATGCGTCATGCGCTGCACTCGTACGCGCTCGTGAACGTATCGGATGCTGCCATCGTCCAAATGGTAAGCAACGCCCCAGTCGCCGATGGCCAAATGCCCTCGACCAGGCTTCCATCCAATATGCACGATTTGACCACGCGTGGAAGGACTCACGCTGTCGAACAAGCCTTGGCCGGTAGGGCGGCTGCCGAACCAGGCTCGATAGTCGAAGTCGGTCAATATCCCAGTGCTAACCAGCGCATCGCCGGACACGGCTCCAATGATTCGATGCGTTGGTCGAAGACATTCGCTATGTACCAATCCGACCTGATGCGGAACACCCTCCTCATCGACCTCAACGGATGGCGCTAAGTCCTCGGAGATCGGTCGCCCACATCGCAGACACTCGAGTGGTGCAGGGTTTGCCCGCGCCAGCTCGGCCATTAGAGTGGCGTGGGCTTGCGCCCAGGATGTGGACTCGGGGTCATCGTCAGATTTGATAGGCCAGACGGTGACTTCGCCCCCTTTTAGAACGCTTGGATCGGCGTCGATGAGCCGTTGCATACCCACCCATGTCGCGGCGCGACGATGGACTTCGGCGCAGATGCCGTTCGACATCTCGACTGTGTCATGTGCGAATCGGAACCTCTTTGTCCCGTCAGAGGCGAAGCGTATGAGCTCCGCGAGGACCAGATGATCTTTGAGCGTCATTAGGATTACCTCGCGGCCTGCTGCTAGCTGGCCACCGAGCGCGAACCGCACGGCGTCATCCCTCGAACTCTGTGAAAGCGCGGTGGCGGCGGTGTCAAAATGCTCGCCGAAGCGCTCCGACATGGCTGCGGTATCGACGGACATCCGCCGCGACGCTAGTGTCAAGGCAAATGCGACTAGGTTTCCCCACACCATGGCAGCTGGGGTTCGCACCCTGCTGTCAAGCACTGTCAGAACCGCGCGCTCGAGACTCCCTCCCTCCTCCAGATCTAGGACTGCAATGTGTATACGGCCAAAGATGGCGTTGCGCTCGTCATCAGCTGGTGGTCGGCCCTTGAGGTCTTCAAAATGGTGGGCCAAAAGGATGTATGTTGTGTCGAGAACCTGTTTCTCTGCCTCGGTAAGCGGATTAGCGTCGACGCCGAGCTCATTCAGCCGTTGTGCTTCTGTCAACTTGCGCAGGTCTGATGTGATGCGACGTGACGCCGAGGAAGACGTTGCCAAAACGTATTCCTCGTCGGCATTTGGTTCCCGGACGAACTGGTCCACGAATTGCCGGAGCACCGAGGAGAACTCCGAGGTCACGCTCGCAGAGAGACTTATTGTCCGCTTGGCTTGAACGAGGACGCGCGGGCCATCGGTTGTGATCACAATGTCATCCACACCATCGCTAGTCTCGAAGCGCAACTCGGTGACGGATCGTCCTCCGGCACCGACCTGTAGCCAGGCTAGGCCGTCGATGTCAGTGAGCATCGCCAGCATGGCCACCGCGCCAACTCGGTGCTGGAAGTCGATGCCTGAGTTTGTAGCCTTCCCGCCGCCGGACACGCGGACCAGAATAGCCAGCGTCGGCTCATCCGCCCGCGCGGTCGGAACGGCTGCGCGTGCAACTGGGTACGGGACGGACAGTGGGCGGAGAATCTAGGCACACGCCGTACCGTCTGCCATCGAAGCGCTTGTGCTTGCACGTGGATCCGAGCGTGTCTACAAACGTCGCCAGACGCTTGTTCTGGACGAGATCCGAACAACCCGGCTGAGCATCAGCACACGCTCATTTGCGCTGGGCGAAGCGGAAGTCCCGCCTCGCTGTGTCCGACGCGCGGCAGAAATACGGGATGTACGGCGTGCTATTCGAAGAGCTGCCCCGGACTGCACTTGGGTTGTACCGCATGACCGGGGTTAACGGGACGATGTGAGACCTGACCAGGGTCGTCTGAAGGCCGGCCGTCAGTGGCGCAGAACAGTGGCCAGCAAGCTACCAGAGGTATCTCCTGAGAATCTCGACGACCTCTGAAACGACCGTGTACGCGGCGTTACGCGCTTGCTCGTACTCCTCGTTGCCCGGCTGAAGATCGGGGTGCTTCTCCCGGGCGTAGCCGTCTGGTCCGGGGTAGTCCGGGGCGCGGAACGCGGCGTGTAGTTGCGCGACGCTCTCTTGAAAGAGTGAATGCTTGAAGGTGGGCCGTTCAGTAACGAGGGCAGCCACGTCCATACCGGAGGGCCTGGCGTTCAGGCACCACCAGGACACGTCGTAGCCGTCCTTGGGGTCATCACGGCCGGTGAGCGCGTCGGCCTTGGCGGCGAGGAATCCGACCGGACCGGCATGGCGGATCTGCACGTCGGCTCGCGCTCCGGGGCGATAGACGAGTTGTACGCCTTCGAGGATGCTCGGCAGGGCGTCTTCGTCGATCAGCCTGCCAGCGCGGATGGGGAGCGGGCGAAGGCGTGGACCCGCGTTCTGTGTTGCGGTCTTTTCATCAAGTGCACGTGTGCCGTCGGCGAGCAGGGTGTCGCCCTCTGCGGCAGGCGCGAGGAAGTCGAGGATGAGAGGCAGGCCAGGCGCACTGTCCTTCTTGCGCCAGCGAAACCCGCTCGTGTGCTCCGGTTCGAAGTACGGCTCGATGGCCTCCTCGATCGATCGGTAATACTCGCGCGTCGTGCCACCGGTGATGGCGAGGGACAAGCACAAATCGATGTCCGCGCTGCCGATGTGGGCATCGGCAGCTTCCGGGATGAGCAGTGGGGGAACGAGCCCGCCGACGATGATCAGATGTCTCGCGGCCATGCCCCCAAGGAGATAGAAGAGGCTTGCCGCCTCGCCTATCAATGCGCTCGGTGAATGCTTGATCTCGTCGCTCACGTGATGTCCTTTGATCCCCACAGGTCGAGGAAGACGCCGACCGCGGCCTCTCCTCGGGGCTCGAGGTACAGGTCCAGCATGACTCGACTGTGCGGAGCTATCACTCGTCCATCTTCGTCGGTACGTGCGTCACCGCTGGCCAGGTGCTCCGGGTCGGCGATCAGCGTGAGGTTCGCGCCCCGCTCCGTGCGGAATCCACCGAGCGCCTGGGGGACCTGCTCGAGATCCTCACTGGATGTCTGGACTCGGTACAGAGGTCGCTGCACTCCGGTCAGGACCGGTAGCCCCATCCGTTCGGCTGCCAGAGCGCCGGTGAGAACCATCTGATAACCGGCGATCGATGCCGGGATGGCGTCGGGATCTCGCACGAAGCACGACAGTCGCCGCGCTGAGGTAGAGGAGGGGCGGCCATGCTCGGCAAGCCAACGCCGTACGCCCTCGACGTCAACTACACGCCGCTGCATCCCACGTCCGCGCCCATGGCGCTCGAGCAGGCGCGTGTCCTCCAGGGTGCTGAGCAGACGGTGGGCGGTCACCTCGCTGCTCGAGCTTTGCTCGGCGAGTCGCCGAATCGTCCAGGCTTCCTTGGGATGGTCGGCGATCAGTTGCGCGGGTCGCAGACTGCCTGCGCGCAGGGCACGCCGGGGAGTCGGCAGTCGCTCACGCACGCGCTTGGTCATCGTCTGCCCGGGGAGCCAAGCTCGACCCGCAGCATCCACGAAGCCGATGTCGGCATCCTCCAGACGCGCGGCCGTAGCGTCGTCCAGCACAGCCTTGATCATCAGGATGCGCCTACCGTTGCTCCTCTCATGCTCGAACAATCCAGCCAGCTGGCGATTCTCGATTACCCCGGCCTCCACAGGAAAGGCTTGCCCGGCGATCACCACAGCGGACTCCGGCGCGCCACGGACCACGTTCACATCGGGTATGCGATCGAACGCATCCGCTACCTGGGGGTCGACATCAGGACGAAGCGTGATCAGAGCAGTTTGCGCTATAGCATTAGATGTCATGGCCATTCAAGTATAGCGTAAATGGAAAAATATCCCTGCTTCTAGGATGATCGCACTACTTAGCTGCTTGTCATAGCAATAAGATAACGTGCTGCTATCGAACCCGGTGACCTCTCGTTGTCGCGACGAGAACTCGTCCATTCGAAACTACTGAGGGTTGACCGGAGATACGCGCTGCCGCGAGCGCAAAGCCCAGCACTGGAGCCAAATTTGAGCGTGCTGAAAGTCTCGGGCGTGTGCGACGCAACTCGAGATCTTTGTGTCTATTGATCGAAAAGATCGAAAGGATCGGCCTCTATGGCGTCTCGGACGGGACTTTTGCCCACACTTTTGCCCACCAACATCGCTGGTGGGCAAAACTCCACTTGCACACATCAACCAGAAACATGTCAATTTGCAGGCACTTCTGGAGCGCGCCCGGCTGGATTCGAACCAGCGGCTTCCCGCTCCGGAGGCGAGCGCTCTATCCACTGAGCTACGGGCGCAGAGCGGAGCCGGGTCTCCCCAGCGCCGTCGCCCTCAAGAGCTTACCGGCGCGCTCCGCGCCCGCCCTCGGCGGCCATCGTCATTCCCCATTCGACGCGTTCCACCGCTACCGTTGCGCGGATGGATCTATCGGTCTTCTTCGCCGGCACCGGCGGTTCGGTGCCCAGTGCCCGGCGCGGGCTCCCTGCCGTGCTGATCCGCCGTGGCGGCGAGCACATCCTGTTCGACTGCGGCGAGGGCACGCAGCGGCAGCTCATTAAGTCGGTCGGGCTGGCAGATATCGACAGCGTGTTCATCACTCATTTCCATGCCGACCATTGGCTGGGGCTGCCGGGGATGTTGAAGTCGTTTGCGTTGCGTGAACGCACACAGCCGCTGAGCGTGTACGGGCCGCGTGGGCTGTTGGGATTGATGGAGCAGATGCGCTTCGTATACGGGCGCCTGCCGTATGAGTTGGATGTGATCGAGCTCGCGCCCGCCGAGACCGTCGCGCGTGACGGGTATCTGATCGGCGCGATTCCGGTCCGCCACAAAGGCGAGTCTTGCTACGGGTACGCACTCGTGGAGGAGCCTCGCCCGGGGCATCTTGACCCGGAGCTCGCGCAGCGTCTTGGGGTCAGGCCGGGACCGGACTTCGGTCGGTTGCAGCGCGGGGAGACCGTCGACGGCGTCACGCCTGAGCAGGTACTCGGCGCGGTGCGTCCGGGGCGCAAGGTCGTGATCTCCGGGGATACCGCTCCGTGTGAGTCGCTGATCGTGGCTGCGCACGAGTCCGACCTGCTCGTGCACGAGGCGACGTTCGCCGAGGAGGAGACAGAGCGCGCGCGCCACACCTCGCACTCGACGGCCCGGCAGGCGGCGGAGGTCGCGCTCGACGCGCAGGTACGGATGCTCGCGCTGACGCACATCTCCAGTCGCTATCCCGGTGGGGAGCTGCGTGAACAGGCGCGTGAGGTGTTCGCGCAGACCGAGGCTCCGCGCGACTATGACACGATCGAGGTTCCCTTTCCTGAGCGCGGCGAGCCCCGGCTGGTGCGCTGGTCTGAGCGGCGTGCGCACGAGGTCCCGCCCGCGGAACCGGTCGCCGCGGGATAGATCTTCGCGCGGGTCATCCAACCCCGCTGATACAGTTCGCGGCGATCCTTTAATCCGGTCCCGAGAGGCCAGGAAGGTAGTCACATTGGACAGCAGCAGAGACAAGACCGTCCTGCGCGAGGACGACCTGCGACGAGCGCTCACGCGCATCGCTCATGAGATCGTGGAGCGCAACCCCGGCGTTCGCGACGCCCTTGATGACGATCCCGCCACCACCGGCCTTTCCGTTCCTGGTGAGGGCGACTCGGACTCGCATGCCTCTCTTGATTCGCCCGCCCCGGCGCTTGTCGGCATTCACCGTCGCGGCGCGTTCCTGGCACGGCGGTTGAGGGACATGCTCGAAGACCTCCTCGACGTCGAGGTGCCACTCGGCGATCTCGACATCGGGTTCTACCGCGACGATGTCTCGCGCCGACTGGATACCCCGGTCGTACACGCCTCGCATATCGACTTTGACGTCGACGGCCGTACGGTCGTGATCGTTGACGACGTGCTCTATACCGGCCGTACCGTGCGCGCTGCGATCGAGGCGCTGTTCGACTATGGCCGTCCCGCGCGCGTGCAGCTGGCCGTGCTCGCCGACCGCGGCCACCGCGAGCTTCCGATCCGGCCTGACTATGTCGGCAAGAACCTGCCCACCTCGCGCGCCGAGCACGTGCATGTGCGCCTCACCGAGTTGGACGGCGTCGATGAAGTTGCTATCGCCCCGGCCCGTGTGGAGGTCGCCGCCCCGTGAACCATCTGCTGTCCATCGAGGATCTCGACCGCGAGGCGATCGAGCGGATCGTCTCCCAGGCCGCACGGTTCGCGGAGATCTCCGATCGCGAGATCAAGAAGGTCCCCGCGCTACGTGGCAGGATGGTGTTGAACCTGTTCTACGAGGCGTCGACCCGCACGCGCAGCTCGTTCGAGTTGGCCGCCAAGCGCCTGTCCGCGGACGTGGTCAACTTCGCCGTCAACGGCTCCAGTGTCGAGAAGGGCGAGTCGCTGAAGGACACCGTGCTGACGCTGAGCGCCCATAAGCCCGACGCGATCGTCCTGCGCACGCCCTGGGCGGGGGCCGCGGAGCTCGTCTCGCGCTGGTGCAGCGCGGCGATCGTCAACGCCGGCGACGGCAAGCACGAGCATCCGACTCAGGCGCTGCTCGATGTGTACACGCTGCAGGAGCGTTTGGGCGGCATCGATGGCGCGTCGATCTGGATCGTGGGCGACGTCGCGCACTCGCGCGTGGCGCGTTCGAACATCATCGCGTTTCAACGCATGGGCGCCCGGGTCACGGTCGCCGGTCCACCGACGCTGATCCCGCGCGAAATCGAGGCCCTGGGCTGCGAGGTGCGCTACACGCTGGAGGAACTGCCGACAGCCGACGTGGTGTATGCGCTGCGCATGCAACGCGAGCGCATGCACGAGACTTGGGTGCCCTCCCCGCGCGAGTATGCATCCTGCTACCAGATCAATGGCCGCCGGCTGTCACCGCGCCAGGTGCTGATGCACCCCGGCCCCGTCAACCGCGGGGTGGAGCTCTCGGGCGAGGTGGTCGACTCTCCGCAGGCAGTCATCACCGCCCAGGTCGAGGCCGGCGTGGTTGTGCGCATGGCCGTGCTGTATGAGTTGCTCTCCGGCGCGCACGTCCCGAGACCCGTCCCCGAGCCGCAGCTCGCGTAATGGCGGCCACAACGCTGATCCAGGGGCCGACCACACCGGCTGAGCTGCTGTTGCGAGACGTCCACGTCCTGGACCCCCGTGCCGACCTCGATGCCCGCCACGACGTGCTCGTGCGCGACGGTCTGATCGCCGAGCTGGGCGAGCCCGGCGCTATCGAGGGACCGAGCGGGATCGAGACGGTCGCAGGAGGGGGTAGACACCTGCTGCCCGCATTCGTGGACCCGCACGTGCATCTGCGCACACCCGGACAGGAGCACAAGGAGGACCTGGAGACCGGCACGCGCGCGGCGGCGGCAGGCGGTTTCGGTGCGGTGATCGCGATGCCGAACACCGACCCGGTGATCGACTCCGCGCCGCTGCTGCGCTCGCTGCGCGACGCCGCCGCGCGTGACGCACGAGTCCCAGTCGGCTTTCTCGCGGCGATCACCCGCGGGCTGGCTGGTGAGGAGCTAACCGAGATGGCTGAGCTACGTGAACAGGGCGCCCTCGGGTTCACCGACGACGGGCGACCGGTGTCATCGGCGGGGATGCTGCGCAAGGCGTTGCAATACCAGCGGCTGTGCGGCGGCGTGATCAGCCTGCACGAGGAGGATCCGACGCTGTCCCACGGCGGCGCGATGCGCGAGGGCGCCGTCAGCGCGGCGCTCGGCATCGGCGGGATCCCCACCGTGAGTGAGTCCACGATGGTCGCCCGCGACGCGGAGCTGGCGATGTATGAGCAGGCGCGCGTCCACTTCCAGCATCTCAGCTGCGCCGCTTCGGTGCAGGCGGTCGCGCACGCCCGCGCCGCCGGGGGGCGTGTCAGCGCCGAGGTCACGCCCCATCACCTGCTGCTCACCGACGAGTGCGTGCGCGGTCTGGACACGCGCATGAAGATGAACCCGCCGCTAGCGGGCGAGAACGATCGTCAGGCGCTGGTCGCCGGCTTGCGCGACGGCACGATCGACTGCGTCGCGACCGACCACGCTCCGCACGCGCGCGAGGAGAAGGAAGTTCCGTTCGAGCAGGCGCCGATGGGCACCACCGGTCTGGAGACCGCGTTCGCGGCGCTCTACACCGGCCTGGTGATGACCGGCGAGCTGGGACTCGGCCTGCTCGTGCAGCGGATGACCGCTGGCGCCGCGCTGTTCGAGCTGCCGACCCCCACGATCGTCACCGGCGAGCCGGCCAACCTGACACTCGTTGACCTCGACACCGAGTTTCTCGCGGGCGAGCGCGGGTGGGAGAGCCGCTCGGAGAACTGCTGCTTCGCCGGGCGGCGCCTGCAAGGGCGCGTGCTGTTGACGCTTGCGGCCGGCGCGATTGTCTACCGCGAGCGTGTGTTCTCGGTGGTGGCCGCGTAATGAGTCTGCTCGAGCGAGAGAAAACGGCGCTCGTCGTCGTGGACGTGCAGGAGGGGTTCAGGCCGTACACATCGTTCGCGAGTGTCGCGGATGCCAGTCGCAAGCTCGTGCAAGCAGCGCGCATCTTGAGCGTCCCGACCATCGTCAGCGAGCAGTACCCGAAAGGTCTGGGCCACACCGCGCCGGAGGTCGGGCTCGAGGATGAGCGGCCGATCGAGAAGACGGTCTTCTCCGCCGCGCGCGCGGACGGGTTTGACCTGGGCGAGCACACCCAAGCGATCGTGTGCGGGATCGAGACGCACGTATGCGTCGGTCAGACCGTCCATGACCTGCTCGACCGTGGCATCGAGGTGCACGTGCCCGCGGACGCCGTCGGCTCGCGGCACACCATCGACTACGAACGTGGCCTGGAGCGCTTGGAGCGCGCCGGCGCTGTCGTCACGACGGTCGAGGCATCGCTGTTTGAGCTGCTGGGGCGCGCCGGTACTCCCGAGTTTAAGTCCGTCCAGGCGCTCATTCTGTGAGCCGCTCCACGGGGTATGTGCTGCTCGAGGACGGCACGCGCTACGACGGGATCGCCTGCGGCGCGGACGGGTATGTCCTCGGCGAGGTCGTGTTCACGACCGGCATGTCCGGCTATCAGGAGTCGATGAGCGACCCCTCGTTCGCAGGGCAGCTGATCGCGTTCACCTACCCGCACATCGGCAACTACGGGGTTAGCACGGAGGCGATGGAGTCCGAGCGGCCGTGGGCGCGCGGCGCGATCATGCGCGAGGCGTGCGATCGCGAGGACGCGCCCGGCGCGGAGGGCGGCTGGTTGCAATGGCTCGCCGACTGCGGCGTCCCGGCGATCAGCGGCGTGGACACGCGTGCGCTGGTCATCCACATCCGCGACCGTGGCGCGATGCGAGGCGGGGTGTTCCCGGCGGCGATGCCCCTCGGTGAGGCTCGGGGCCTCATCGAGTCAGAGCCCCCGATGGCGGGTCGGGATCTCGCACGGCAGGTGACCCCTTCGGCGGTCAGCCGTCATGGTGAGACGAACACCGGACCGCAGATCGCCGTGCTCGACACTGGCATCAAGCTGTCGATGGTGCGTGAGCTCGTCGCGCGTGGCGCCCGTGTGACGCTGCACCCGTGTACGACCTCCTCCGCTGAATTGCTGGCCGAGGATCCCGATGCGGTGTTCCTCGCCAACGGACCCGGCGACCCGGCGGCGCTCGACTATGTCGTGGACACCGTGCGCGAGGTTGTCGGCAAGAAGCCCGTATGGGGCATCTGTCTCGGCCATCAGTTGCTGTGCCGGGCCGTGGGCCTGGACACGTTCAAGCTCCCGTTCGGCCATCACGGCGCGAACCATCCCGTCAAGGACCTGCAGACCGGCCGCATCGAGATCACCTCCCAGAACCACGGGTTCGCGGCGCTCGGACCGGGTGGTGCGCGCACGATCGACACCGATGAGCCGGTGCGCTGGCAGACCGACTTCGGTGAGGCGCAGCTCTCGCACGTGAACCTGTATGACCGCACGGTCGAGGGGTTGGAGCTGTTGGACGTTCCCGGCGGGACCGTCCAGTACCACCCCGAGGCGGGCCCGGGACCGCACGACAGCCTGTACCTGTTCGATCGATTCCTGCAGCGGATCGAGGAGGCGACGTAGCGGTATGGGAGGTGGACTTTTTGGGGGTAACCCATAGCGCGTATCTCCGATGGCCGTACCGCCACCGGTTACCGCACCTGCCGGCATCGCGCGAGCGCTTCATGCCCGCCGGCCGATTGGGGTCTCGGCGCACCGATGCCTAGGCGCGATGACATCCACAAGATCCTGATCCTCGGCTCGGGCCCGATCGTGATCGGACAGGCCGCGGAGTTCGACTACTCGGGGGTGCAGGCGTGCAAGGTGCTGCGCGAGGAGGGGTATGAGATCGTACTCGTCAACTCCAATCCGGCGACGATCATGACCGACCCGGAGCTGGCGGACGCGACGTATGTCGAGCCCTTGCTGCCCGGCCCGGTGGCGCAGGTGATCGTGCGCGAGCGCCCGGATGCGCTGCTGCCGACGCTCGGCGGTCAGACGGCATTGAACCTGGCCAAGGCGCTGCACGACGACGGCACGCTCGAGCGCTACGGCGTGGAGCTGATCGGCGCGAACTACGAGGCGATCGCATGCGCGGAGGACCGTGAGCTGTTCGGCGCCGCGATGGCGGGCGCGGGCCTTCAGATGCCCAAGAGCGCGATCGCCACGACGCTCGAGCAGGCGATTGAGGCGCTGCCCGCGCTGGGGTTGCCCTGCATCGTCCGCCCGGCATACACGCTCGGCGGGCGCGGCGGCGGGATCGCGCGCACGGCTGAGGAGTTCCGCACGATCGTCGAGCGTGGGCTGGAGGCCTCGCCGATCGGGCAGATCTTGCTGGACCAGTCGGTGCTCGGCTGGGGCGAGTTCGAGCTGGAGGTGATGCGCGATAACGCGGACAACGTCGTGATCGTGTGCTCGATCGAGAACGTCGACCCGATGGGCGTGCATACGGGCGACTCGGTGACGGTGGCGCCGCAGCAGACGCTCACCGACCGGCTGTATCAGCGGCTGCGCGACCAGGCGATCGCGGTGATCCGGGCCGTCGGCGTGGAGACGGGAGGCTCGAACGTTCAGTTCGCCGTCAATCCCCGGACCGAGGAGATCCTCGTGATCGAGATGAACCCGCGCGTGTCGCGCTCCTCGGCTCTGGCCTCCAAGGCAACCGGGTTTCCGATCGCCAAGATCGCCGCACGCCTGGCGGTCGGGTATCGGCTGGAGGAGATCGACAACGACATCACCGGAGTGACCCCGGCTTGCTATGAGCCGACGATCGACTACGTGGTGGTGAAGTGGCCGCGGTTCGCGTTCGAGAAGTTCCCCGGCACCAGCTCGACGCTGACCACGCACATGAAGTCCGTCGGCGAGGCGATGGCGATCGGCCGCACGTTCGGCCAGGCGTTCGCCAAGGCGCTGCGCTCGCGCGAGCTGGATAAGCCTCCATGCCTGAAGGACGACACGGAGCAGACGCTGCTCGACGGGTTGGAGGTCCCCGGACCGGATCGGTTCGAGGCGGTCCTCGAGCTGCTGCATCGCGGCACGGGCGTGGAGGCGATTCACGCCCGCACGTCGATCGACCCGTGGTTTCTGCGCGAGCTGCTCACGCTGGCCGAGGACCCTGACGCCCCATTCGCGGGCGAGCGGGGGTTCCGCTCAGTGGACACGTGCGCAGCTGAGTTCCCGGCACAGACCCCCTACTACTACTCGGGCTGGGAGCGCCCGTCGGCGACGGGCGCAGCGGCGGACAACGAGGTCGTGCGGGGGGAGCGCCCGTCGGTCGTGATCCTCGGCGCCGGGCCGAACCGGATCGGGCAGGGGATCGAGTTCGACTACTGCTGCGTGCACGCCGCGATGACGGTGCGCGAGTCCGGCCGCGACGCGGTGATGATCAACTGCAACCCCGAGACGGTCTCAACCGACTACGACACCTCCGACCGGCTGTACTTCGAGCCGCTGACGCTCCAGGACGTGCTCGGGGTCATCGCCGTGGAGCGTCCGGAGGGCGTGGTCGTGCAGTTCGGAGGTCAGACGCCACTGAAGCTCGCCGCTGGGCTCGTCGAGGCGGGCGTGCCCCTGCTGGGGACAAGCGTGGATGCGATCGACCTGGCCGAGGATCGCGGGCGGTTCGGCGCGCTGCTGGCGGAGCTGGGCTACTCCGCTCCGCCGTACGCGACAGCGCGCTCGGTGCAGGAGGCTTTGACCCAAGCCGAGGAGGTCGGCTATCCGCTGCTCGTGCGCCCGTCCTACGTGTTGGGGGGCAGGGCAATGGAGATCGTCTACTCGCGCGATGGCCTGGCCGACTATCTCAGCCGCGAGCCTCCCCCGGACGCGGACGGATCCGCCGCGGACGCGTCGCCGGATACAGCGTCAAAGCCCTCGATCTTCCTGGACAGATTCCTGGAGAACGCCACCGAGGTCGATGTCGACGCGCTATGCGACGGCACGGATGTGTGGATCGGCGGGATCATGCAGCACGTCGAGGAGGCCGGGGTGCACTCGGGGGACAGCGCGTGCGTGCTGCCGCCGCACTCGCTGGGCGAGGAGATGCTCGAGCAGATCCGCTCCGCCACGCGCGAGCTTGCGCTCGCGATCGGCGTGGTGGGCCTGTTGAACGTGCAGTACGCGGTGCACGCGGGCGAGCTGTATGTGATCGAGGCCAACCCGCGCGCGTCGAGGACGGTGCCGTTCGTCTCCAAGGCCGTGGGCGTGCCGCTGGCCAAGCTGGCGTGCCGGATAATGCTGGGCGAGCGGATCGCGGAATTCGACCTGCCTACCGGCAGGCAGGGCCTGGGGTATGGCGATCATGTGTCGGTCAAGGAGGCGGTGCTGCCGTTCGACCGCTTCGAGGGCTCGGACGCCGTGCTGGGTCCGGAGATGCGCTCTACGGGCGAGGTGATGGGTATCGCACCCGACTTCCCGACCGCGTTCGCCAAGGCCCAGGCCGCCGCGGGCGTGCCGCTGCCCAGCGAGGGCACGGCGTTCATCACGGTCACCGACTCCGACAAGTCGGGCGCGTTTGCGATCGCTCAGACGCTGCACGACGTCGGCTTTCAGATCGTCGCCACGCGCGGCACCGCGGAGGCGATCGCGCGCATGGGCGTGCCGGTGCAACGTCTGAACAAGATCGGCGAGGGCTCGCCGCACGTGCTCGACTGGATCGAGCGCGGCGACGTGCATCTGGTCGTAAACACCCCTACCGGCTCGGGCGCCCGCACCGACGGGTGGGAGATCCGCCGTGCGGCCGTCACGCACGGGATTCCCTGTCTGACGACGCTGGCGGCGGGCGTCTCCGCCGCGCGCGCGATTTCGCGAGCGCGCGCGGACGGCGAGCCCGAGGTGTTGTGCCTGCAGGAGCTGCACGCCGCGAGCCGCCCCAGCACGAGCAAGCCGGATGGGGCCGGAGTCGCTTAGGTGGATGCCACCGTTGGGCGAGCTCTCGCCTCACCGCACCGGCGGCTGCTGACGGTCACGGCCAACGAGCCGCTGGGCGCCTACCGTCTGCTGCGCGTAGCGGACCCCGACGGGCCACATCCGGACCCGGGCCAGTTTGCGATGCTCGCGGCGTCCGAGCGCTGGGGCGGGGGGAGGACGAGCGTCCCTACCTGGCTCGCGCGTTTTCGGTCGCGCGGGTTCGGGACGACGAGGCTCACTATCTGCTGGAGGACGTCGGACCGGGAACCCGTCGGCTGTGCGAGCTGGCGCCGGGGGATGGTGTGCTCGCGCTGGGGCCGCTGGGACATGGATTCGCGGCGCCGCACGAGGACCGTCGGGCTTTGCTCGTCGGCGGTGGCGTGGGGATCGCGCCGCTGGCGATCCTGCAGGACAAGCTCACGGCAGCCGCGGTCGCGCACACGGTCCTGCTCGGCTTTCGTGACGCGCCTCACGCCGCAGGCGCGGCGCTGCTGAGCGACGCGATGCTTGCCACCGACGACGGCTCCGCCGGTCACGCTGGGCTTGTCACCGACCTGCTGGCGGCCGAGCTTCGGCGAGACGGGCACGCGGTCGTATACGCGTGCGGTCCCGCGCCGATGCTGGAGGCCGTCCGCGCGCTATGCGCCTCGCGCGAGACGCCCGCCCAGCTCGCGCTGGAGGCAGGCATGGCGTGCGGGTTCGGGGCCTGCTACGGATGCGTCGTACCCGCTCGTGGGGGCGGATATCTGCGCGTGTGCGTCGATGGCCCTGTGCTCGATGCCGCCGCACTGGACCACGTAGATGCTCACGCGGGAGCGCCGGCATGAGCCCGATCGAGTTTTGCGGTATGACCCTGGCGCACCCTGTGATCAACGGTTCGGGCACGTTCGACGCGATCGCCGCGCGGCGGGCATTCGGCGAGGAGTTGGAGGAGGAGTTCCCATTTGCCGCGTTCGTCTCCAAGACGATCACGCTGCATCCGCGCGCGGGTAACCCGCCGCCACGTCTATGGGAGTCTCCGGCGGGCCTCATCAACTCGATCGGCCTGCCCAACCGGGGCCTGGAGGGGTATTTGGCCGTAGACCTGCCCGAGCTGGCGCGGTTGCCGGTACCGCTCATAACGAACGTGATGGGAGCCACCGCGGCGGAGATCTCCGAGCTCGTGCGGGCGTGCGACGCGCACGAGGAGATCGCCGCGATCGAGCTGAATGTGTCGTGTCCGAACGTGCAGACGGGCCTTGACATCGGCGCCGATCCTCACCAACTGGAGGCGGTCGTGCGAGCTGTGCGACCGCATACGCACAAGCCGCTGATCGTGAAGCTGACCCCCAATACCGCGGACGTGGGAGCGTGTGCGCGCGCAGCGCAGGAAGGCGGCGCGGACGCGGTGTCCTTGATCAACACGCTCCGGGCGATGGCGCTCGTCCCGCGGGCTCGCAAGCGCACACGATCCGAGCGCCCTACGGTCCACGGCGAGACCGACGGTTCGCCCACGCGCGACAGCGCCGCTGTCAACCCATCGGGACGGTGGCTGGGCGGTGACACCGGTGGCCTGTCCGGACCCTCGATACGGACCGTCGCGCTCGCTCAGGTGGCCGCTGTGGCGGCGCGCGTGGAGATCCCCGTGATCGGGATGGGCGGAGTGCAATGCGTGACGCACGCACAGGATCTACTCGACGTGGGCGCGACGCTCGTGGCGGTGGGAACGGAGAGCTTTCGCGAGCCGCTGGTGGGAGCGCGGATAGCGCGTGGCCTGACCGCCGGTACGGCTTGATTGACCCGGCGCCTGGCTGCGTGGCCAAATGCGCGGCGGATAAAAACCCCTGCAAACACGCCATGCCACCGTACAGAAGCCTCGACATAGCTGAACCTCAAGTTGAGGTACAGATGAATTCGTATGGTTTCCCTTGATCGTCGCGCGTCGGTGTGTAGACTCGCCGCCCATGGCGACGGCGACCGAACCGACGGGCTCCAAGCACGTTATGGCCCCCGAGCGGTCCCTCAATCAGCGCATGGACGCGCTTGCGCGAGCCAACCGCATACGCACCAAGCGCGCCCAACTCAAGCGCGACCTGAAGGCCGGTCGTCTGTCGATTCACGCACTGCTGCTGAACCCGCCCGAGTACCTGGAGACCGCCAAGGTGTTCGACATGCTGCTCGCCGTCCCCAAGTACGGGCGCGTGAAGGTCAACAAGATCCTCGCCCACTGCCGGATCTCGCCGAGCAAGACAATCGGCGGACTGTCAGAGCGCCAGCGGAGCGAGCTCGTCTCCCTGCTTCGCCGCTAGGACGGTCGCTGGGCGGCGCGATGCGGCGTCCTCGGTCGCTCGCGTACGTAGTACGCCACGCTCCCTGCGTCCTTGCCTCGCTTGCCCATCAACCGTCCTAGGAGCGCGCTGACATTCCGAGTAAACGGTTTCACCCGGTGCGGGCATTAGGGTCCACGCCGTGGCGCGCGTGTTCGTCATCACGGGACCCTCGGGGGTCGGCAAGGGGACGCTCATCAGGGGACTGATGGAGCGATTGCCCGAGCTGGAGCTGTCCGTGTCTGCGACCACGCGCGCGCCGCGTGCCGGCGAGCAAGACGGCGTCGAGTACCACTTCCTCACCCGCGAGGAGTTCGATCGCAAAGTATCCGCGGGGGAGTTCGTCGAGCACGCCGACTACGCCGGGCGCAGCTACGGCACGCTGCGCTCAGAGCTCCTGGAGCGCGTGCGCACGGGTACGCCCGTCGTGCTGGAGATCGAGGTGCAGGGCGCCCGACAGGTGCGCGCCGCGATGCCCGACGCCGTACAGGTATTCATCGCGCCACCCTCGCTCGCGGCCCTGCGCACGCGCCTGGTCGGGCGCGGGACCGACGACGGAGAGGAGGTCGAGCGCCGGTTGCGGGTCGCCGAGGAGGAGCTCACCGCTCAACCCGAGTTCGCCCACGTCGTCATCAACGACAGGCTCGAGGACGCCCTGGAGCGACTGACGGTGATCGTCGCCGCCGAGCTGGACTGACCGAGCGACTACACTGCTAGGTCAACCAGGAAAGGCTCACACCCAGTGATTTCACCCCGCATCGACAGACTGCTGGACAACGTCGACTCCAACTACGCAAGCGTGCTCGTGGCCGCAAAGCGCGCTCGCCAGATCAACAGCTATTACCACAACCTTGGCGAGGGCACGTTTGACGAGTTCCCGCCGCCGATGGTCGACACCGCCTCCAAGAACTACCTCACGATCGCCCTCGAGGAGGTAGCAGCGGGGAAGATCAAGTACCACTACCGCTAGCCCGCGGATCGCAAGCACGCCACCAGTGCTTGCCGGCGGTTGGCGAGCCGTCTAAAAGCTAAGACATGTCCCGAATCCTGCTCGGCGTAAGCGGCGGCATCGCCGCGTACAAGGCGCTTGAGCTCGTGCGCCTGATGACGGGCGCCGGGCATGCGGTCAGGGTCGTGCAGACCCCGGCGAGCAGGCGGTTCGTGGGCGCGGCTTCGTTCGAGGCGCTGACGGGCGCGCCTGTGCTGGTCAGTGAGTTCGAGCGCGACCCCGCACGGGGAGCATTTCCCGGGCAACCGCTGCCCGACCACCAGCCGCTCAGCCACCTGGAGCTGGTGGCGCGCGCCGAGGCGTACGTGATCGCACCCGCCTCGGCGAACACGATCGCCAAGCTCGCGGCAGGCTTGGCGGACAACCTGCTGAGCAGTTGCGCGCTGGCCGCCGATTGCCCATTGGTGCTCGCTCCCGCGATGAACAACCGGATGTACGAGCATCCCGCGACACAGGCGAATCTGCGGACGTTGCGCGAGCGTGGCGCACGGATCGTCGAGCCCGACAGTGGACGGCTGGCCTCCCGCGGTGAGCACGGCGTGGGTCGCCTGGCCGAACCCTCACGGATCCTGGAAGTATGCGAGCGGGCGCTCGCGGAGTCCGACACGGACGTCCACAGCGGCGGCGACGCGCAGGACAGCACGGGTGCGTGGGGCGCTCTGCGGGTGCTGGTCACGGCCGGCGGCACACGTGAGCCGATCGACAGCGTGAGGTTTGTCGGCAACAGTTCCTCGGGACGCATGGGGCTGGCGCTGGCACAGGCCGCCCGCGCGCGCGGAGCTGACGTGAAGGTGATCGCCGCCAACGTCGCGCTCGATCCTCCAGCGGGGGTGACTTGGCGCAAGGTTTCGACGGCCGATGAGCTGCGAGCGGCCTGTGAGGAGGAGTTCCCGGAGTGCGATGTCCTGCTGATGGCGGCGGCCGTTGCGGACTTTCGCCCGGCCAGTCCAGCCGCGGGCAAGATCAAGAAGGCCGGGCGCGAGGGTTTGCGGGTCGAGCTGGAGCCGACCGCGGATGTGATCGCTGCTCTGGCCGAACACAGGCGCGCAGACCAGACGCTTGTCGGGTTCGCCGCCGAGCATGGCGAGCGGGCGATCGAATGCGGCCAGGCAAAGCTCTCCGGCAAGCGTTTGGACGCGGTCGTCGTCAACGACATCTCGCGCGCTGACATCGGCTTCGAGGTGGACGCCAACGAGGTCACGATCCTCACGGCCTCGGGTGAGCGACACGTGCCGCGAGCGAGCAAGACAGAGATCGCCGGCGCGATCCTCGACGCCGTGGAGGATCTGCGAGCCAACCGTTGAGAGGGCCTGTCCGCCAGGCTCGCGCGGGCTCTAAAATGAGCGTCGATGGAGAGCGTCTATGACCTCTATCGGCGGGGCTGTGACCTGCTCGACCACGGCGACCATCAGGCCGCGATCGTCCCTCTGAGCCGAGCCCGCGACTTGGAACCCGACAAGGCCTCGATCCGCGAGGCGCTCGGGCGTGCCCTGTTCCACGCCCGACGCTACGAGAGCGCGGCCGCGGAGTTCGAGGCAGTGGCTTACAGGACACCCACGAACGACTATGCGCTGTTCTGCCTTGGTCGCTCGATGCAACTGCTCGGACGCCATCGCGAGGCATGCCAGCCGCTGGCCCTGGCGTGCTCGCTGGCGCCCGAGCGCGAGGACTATCGTCGCTACCGCGACCGGGCGCGGCGGGCCGCCCACGGAGATTGACGAGCGCCCGGAACAGGGCGCTCAGACGATTCACGAGGCCCCCGATGCTATCCTCGACCGACAGCTTTCGAACCGGTGTACAGACGCCGGTTGCAGTACCGAGAGTGGGCGCCCGCCCGCTTTTTTTACGTCACCACCCGGTCCGCGCGAGCGGATCCGGATACTCCGGATACGACCGTCATACACATACAGACACACATGGGAACCAGTGAGCAACGAGCGATGACAACGCTGCAGACTGATATCGAAGAGCGGCTCACCGTCGCCGAGCCAGATGTCGAGGTGCTGCTCGCCGAGGTCGTGGGCGGCCGGCGACTGCGCGTGTTCATCGATCATCCCGATGGCGTCACGCTTGAGCTGTGCGAGCGCGTGAGCGCTGCCCTGACCGAGTTGCGCGAGCGCTACTCGCTGGAGGTGTCCTCGCCCGGTACCGAGCGCCCGTTGAGCAAGCCGGCGCACTTTCGCCGCTTCGTCGGACGGCGCGCGCGGGTGCGCACCCGTCATCCCCGTCCGTCGGCGCCCCCGACGGGTCGCCCCGAGCTCGCCACGAGCGCTCAAAGTCCCGTCAACAGCTTCACCGGCGAGCTAGTCGGCGCCTCCGAGGAGGAGGTCATGCTGGCAGCAGACGGGGGGATCGTCGCGATTCCCTACGCCGAGATCCGTCGTTCGAACCTTGTCGAGGAGTGAGGTCCAAACATGTCACGCGAAATCCTTGAGGCGATGCACGCGCTGGCGCGCGAGAAGGGAATCGAGCCCGAGAAGCTGATGGTCGCGCTCGAGGACGCGCTGCTGTCCGCCTATAAGAAGCAGCCCGGCTCGGCCAAGTACGCACGCGTGGAAATGGACCGCGAGACGGCCGACTTCCGGGTGATCGAGCTGATCATCCCCGAACGGTTGGAGGCGCACCTGATCGTCGAGACGATCGACGAGGAAACGACGGTCGATCCCGAGACGGGGGAGATGCGCGAACCCGAGGAACCGGAAATCGACCCGGCGAAGTTCGCCGAATACCGCGACCAGATCGACGAACGCGACGTTACGCCCGACGACTTCGGACGGATCGCTGCGCAGACCGCCAAGCAGGTGATCCTGCAGCGCATCCGCGAGGCCGAGCGGGACATGATGTACGAGGAGTACCGCGACCGCGTGGGCGAGCTGATCACGGGCATCGTGCAGCAGTCGGACTCTCGCTACACGCTCGTGCAGCTGCGCGAACGCGTCGAGGCGCTGCTGCCCAAGTCCGAGCAGGTCGAGGGCGAGCGCTATGACCACTCGCAGCGGATCAAGGCGGTCATCAAGGAGGTCTCCCCGTCCACGAAGGGACCCTCGATCATCGTCTCCCGGCGCGATCCCGAGCTAATCAAGAAGCTGTTCGAGCTCGAGGTCCCTGAGATCGCCGACGGCCTGGTGGAAATCGCCAACGTCGCGCGCGAGCCGGGGTATCGCTCGAAGATAGCTGTCGTCTCGAACACGGACGGCGTCGACCCGGTCGGCGCGTGCGTCGGGCCGCGTGGCTCGCGCGTGCGGATGGTCGTCTCGGAGCTGCGCGGGGAGAAGATCGACATCATCCCCCACAACGACGAGCCCGCCCGGTTCGTCGCCAAGGCGCTCTCGCCCGCACGGGTGCGAGAGGTGCTTGTAGACGACGAGGCCAAGCAGGCGACCGTGATCGTGCCTGACGACCAGCTCTCGCTGGCGATCGGCCGCGAGGGTCAGAACGCGCGTCTGGCGGCCCGTCTGACCGGCTGGCGTGTGGACATCCGCTCGGAGACCGAGTTCGCCGCCGAGGAGGCCGAGCACGGTTACGAGGAGGAGGAGGTCCAGGGCCGTTGCGCCGCGGTCCTCTCCAACGGTCGTCGCTGCCCGAACGCGTCGCTGCCGGGCTCACGCTACTGCGGCCTGGAGACCCATCAGGCGCTGGCGAACATCGCTACCGACAACGTCGCCGATCTGAATACGCCCGCCGGAGAGTCCGCGAGCGATGATGCCAGCGGGGACGAAGATGCTCTCGCGCTCGCCCACGATGGCGAGACAGACGCCGCCCCCGAGATACCAACGGCTGGTTCCGCTGAGAATGCGTCCTCCGCAGACGCACAACTCGGCTCGGAGGCTCCCGCCGAGCGGTCTCAGGACGAGGTCTCCATCGAGACCTCCAACACCGAGGACACGCCCGCCGAGGAGCCGGCGCCATAGGCGCTCACGTCGCCCGGCGCAGGTGCGTTGGTTGTGGGCGCACGGCGCCGAAGTCGGAGCTGGTCAGGATCGCGCTCACCGATCGAAGATCGGCCGGCGGCGGTGAAGGAGGGCGCGCGCGACGGGCGGTGCTCGATCGCACCTGCACGATGCCTGGTCGCGGGGCGTATCTGTGCCGCGGCGCGAGTGCTGGGGAGCTCTCGGCAGAGTGCCTGGCGCTCGCTCTCCGCGATCGTGGGATCGCGCGCACATTGCGCTGCGCCGTAACCCTGCCCGACGAACTCGTAGAATCGGTGGGCAGATGAGCAAGAAGCGGATACACGAGATCGCCAAAGAGCAGGGTCTCTCCAGCAAGGAGCTGCTGGAGAAGCTCCATGCTGCCGGCGTTGAGGCAAAGACGGCCTCCTCATCGGTCGAGGTGAGCGCTGTCATTCAGGCGTTGGGCAACGAGGCCCCAACGGCTCCCGCTGGCGGAGCGGCTTCCGCCACGGCGACCGTGACCGCATCCCCACCGAAACCCTCACCCACGCCTAAGTCCGCGTCCACTCCCGAACCCGCGGCTTCGATCGCCCCCAACGGCGTGTCCGCCCCCGAGCCGCCCCCGACGCCGCAGGCCGCTGCCTCCGGGCCCGCAGCGACAAGCGATGCCCCGGCCGCGTCATCGGAAGAGACAGACGCTTCCGCCGGTCCCGCCGCCGAGCGGGTGCGCCCCACCCGCGACTCGCGCACCGGCGAGCGCGCTCCGGCGGCCAACGCGCCGGGAGGCCGCCGCCGCGTGGTGATCGACTCCCAGGCTTCGCGTCGCCAGCAGGGCGGACCGGCCAATCAGCCTCAGCGACGCCCGCGACGCGGCCGCCGCCGACGCGGCACCTATGACGAGACGATCGCGCCGATCGACACCACGGCGATGGAGGCGACCGACCTCGTGCGCGTCAACTCGGGATCGACGGTGAAGGACGTCGCCGAGTATCTCGGTGCGCCGGTGCCGGAGATCATCAAGAAGCTGATGACGCTGGGCGAGATGGCGACGCTCACCCAGACATTGTCCGATGACGCGATCCAGGTGTTGGCCGACGAATTCGAGAAGAAGATCGAAATCGTCCATGCCGCCGACGACGTCGAGGTCGAGCCGGTGTTCGAGGACGCCGAGGAGGATCTGATCGAGCGTCCGCCGGTGGTGACGATCATGGGGCACGTCGATCACGGCAAGACCTCGCTGCTGGACGCGATCCGCGAGACCGAGGTAGCCGCCGGCGAGGCGGGCGGCATCACCCAGCACATCGGGGCCTACCAGGTACGTCACAGCGGCAAAGAGATCACGTTCCTGGACACGCCCGGCCACGAAGCGTTCACCGCGATGCGCGCCCGCGGCGCACGCGTGACCGACGTCGTGGTGATCGTGGTCGCCGCCGATGACGGCGTCAAGCCCCAGACCGAAGAGGCCATCGACCACGCCAAGGCGGCGGAAGTTCCGATCGTGGTGGCGGTGAACAAGATCGACAAGGAGGGCGCCCAGCCCGAGCGCGTGCGCACGGAGATGACCCAGCATGGACTGCAGCCGGCGGAGTGGGGTGGAGAGATCGAGTTCGTCGACGTCAGCGCCAAGACACGTCAAGGCCTCGACACGCTGTTGGACACGATCCAGGTGGTCACCGACCTGGAGGAGCTGAAGGCCAATAGTGAAGCCGACGCCTCCGGCACGGTGATCGAGTCCAAGCTCGACCCCGGTCGTGGCCCGGTCGTGAGCGTCCTGATTCAGCGCGGGACTCTAAATGTCGGCGACGCGCTCGTCGCGGGCGCGCACTTCGGACGGGTGCGTGCGATGCACGACTTCACGGGCGCGCGCCTCAAAGGAGCCACGCCGGGGCAGCCGGTCGAGGTGCTCGGCTTCGACGGCGTTCCCGAGGCCGGAGAGCTCGTGCGCGTGGTCGAGAACGAGCGCCGCGCGCGCCAACTTGCGGGAGAGCGCGCCAACCGCCTGAAGACCGAGGCGCTCGCGCGACGCTCGGGGCGCAAGGTCTCTTTGGAGGACGTCTTCAAGCTCGCCCAGGAGGGCACGGTCAAGGAGCTCGGTCTGGTCGTCAAGGCCGACGTCGCCGGGTCGCTCGAGGCGATCGAGGACGAGATCGCCAAGCTGCCTCAGGAAGAGGTCAACGTCAACATCATCCATCGCGGTGTCGGCGGCATCAACGAGTCCGACGTGATGCTCGCCGCCGCTTCGCGCGGGGTGATCCTGGCCTTCAACGTGCGTCCTGTCGGCGAAGCCCGCCAGGTGGCCGAGCGCGAGGGCGTGGAGATCCGCTCCTACTCGGTGATCTATCGCGCCATCGAAGAGCTCCGCGCGGCGATGCAGGGCATGCTCGAGCCCACCGAGGTCGAGACGCCGCTCGGCCAGGCGGAGGTGCGCCAGCTGTTCCGTGCCTCACGGATCGGCGTGATCGCCGGCTCGTTCGTGACCGAGGGTAAGGTCACGCGCGGCGCGAAAGCGCGTGTCGTGCGTGAGGGCACCGTCATCTACGACACGACGATCGCGAGCCTGCGTCGCTTCAACGAGGACGCGCGCGAGGTTGCCTCCGGGTTCGAGTGCGGGATCGTGCTCGCGAACTTCCAGGACCTGCGCGAGGGCGACATCCTTGAGACATATGAGACGCGCCTGCAGGAGCGCGAGCTCTTAAGCGCGCGCCGGTAGGATGCCTTCGGGACGTATGCGTCGCGTCGATGAGGCGGTAAGGCAAGTGCTCGGCGATGCGGTGACAGGAGAGCTGAAGGACCCTCGAGTTGGATTCGTTACCGTGACAGATGTCAGGACAAGCGCCGACCTGCGCCATGCGCGCGTATACGTGAGCGTGCTCGGACAGAGCGGCGGACCCTCCGAGGACGCTCAGCGCGAGGAGACGCTCGACGGTCTGCGCAGCGCGCACGGCTACCTGCAGGGCAGGGTCGCCTCAGAGCTACGGCTCAAGCGCACGCCGACGTTGGAGTTCGTCTACGACGACACGACCGACCGGGCGCTACGCGTGGACGCGCTGCTGGACGAGATCGAGGGCTCGTGAGCGCCCATCGCATCGAGAGCCCCGAGGTCACGCGCGAGCGGGTGCTGGAGCGTATCCGCGCGGATACGCGGTTCGTGCTCGCCGCACACGAGGGGCCGGACGGCGACGCGCTCGGTTCGCTCGTAGGCATGCAGGGGTTGCTCACGGCCCTGGGCAAGGACTCGCAAATGTTCATCGCGCCCGAGGACCTGCCGTTGCCGTACGAGTACCGCTTCTTTGCCCTGGACGGGCTGATCTCCTCGCCGCCGGTGGACGTCGCCGAGCGTACGGTCGTGTTCCTGGACTGCGGCAACATCGACCGCAACTCGGCCAGCGTGCTGCAGCAAGGCAGGCACCTGCTGAACATCGACCATCACCACGACAACACGCGCTTTGGCACGCTCGACCATGTCGTCCCGGATGCATCGTGCACCGCTGAGATCGTGTGGGATCTGATGCACGGACTCGGCGTGCGGCCGACGGCGGAGGCGGCGCGGGCGCTGTATGTGGGGTTGATCACCGACACGGGGCGGTTCATGTACGAGAACACCGGTCCGCGCGCTCACGAGATGGCGGCCGATCTGATCGGGGTGGGCGTGGACGTGCAGGATGTCTACCGGCGGCTGTACGAGGAGATGCCCTCGGCGAAGATCGCCCTGCTCGCGCTCGCGCTCGGACGGATGCGACGCTTTGACTCCGGGGAGCTGACGCTGGCGGCGCTGAGCGCCGAGGATTTCCGCGACGTCGGCGCCGAGGACAGCTACTCGGAGGGCATCATCGACCATCTGCGCGCGGTGCAGGGCACGAAGGTAGCGGCGCTCGTACGTGAGCTCAGCGACGAAGAGCGGATTAGTAGTGGCCGGCGCAAAGTGTCGCTGCGCGCGACCGACGACGACGTCGACGTGTCGGTGATCGCTCGCGAGCAGGGCGGCGGCGGACATCGCCGTGCCGCCGGCTTCACCACGACGCTGGAGGTCGAACCCCTGATCGAGTTCTTGCGCGGCGCGCTCGCCGCACAGCTGCATGCCACAGCGGCGCCGGCGTGAGCTCGGACGGCATCCTGCTGATCGACAAGCCGGCGGGGATGACCTCGCACGATGTGGTCGCCCTCGTCAAGCGGGCACTGGGGGGTGTCAAGGTCGGTCACGCCGGCACGCTCGACCCGTTTGCGACGGGACTGCTGATCGTGCTGGTCGGACGCGCGACGAAAGCCCAGCGACAGCTGATGGAGCTGCCCAAGCGCTATGAGACCGTTGCTCGGCTCGGCGCCACCTCCAGCACTGGCGACACCGAGGGGGAGATCGTTAGGACTGGCCACCTGCCACCCGACCCGCCGCTGCTGCCTACCGGGGAGGTCCGGCAGCGTCCTCCGCGGCATTCGGCTGTGAAGATCGGCGGGGAGCGCGCTTATAAGCGCGCTCGGCGGGGAGAGGAGTTCGAGATGCCCGAGCGGATCGTGACCGTGTACCGCTTCGAGCAGGTCTGGCGGGAGCGCGAACGAAGCGTCACCCCCGACGCTGCTACCGACGCATCCACCGTCCAATCCGGGCGAGAGGGGTCGCTTGAACGTGCGAGGTACGAGATCGAATGCTCGGCCGGGACGTACGTGCGCTCGCTGATCGCCGACCTGCACGATGGTTACTGCGTGGAGCTCAGGCGCACTGCGATCGGCCCGTTCGAGGTCGTAGACGCGGTCGCACCGCCGCGTCGTGGCGAGCCGTGGATGCAGCCACCTCTGATCGGACTCGACCAAGCGCTTGCGACGCTACCCAAATAGGCTGTGCGGGCCGTGAAGATCATCCGCCTGCCCGAAGTGCTGCCGCTCAGCAAGGACGATCGACCTGCGCGCAGCGTGGCCGTCGGCACGTTCGACGGAGTGCACCTCGGTCACCGCGCGGTGATCGAGGGCTCGGACAGCGTGCTGACGTTTGAACCGCATCCGGTTTCGGTTGTCGCCCCCCAACACACGCCGAAGCTGCTGACGACGCTGGAGGTCAAGGCGGAGCTGGTCGCAGGGTTGGGCGTCGACGAGCTGATCGTGATTCCGTTCGACGCGGAGTTCGCGATGCGCTCCGCGGACGAGTTCATCTCCGAAGTGCTTGTCGGTACGCTCGGCGCGAGCCGGGTGGCGATCGGCGAGAACTTCAGGTTCGGACACCGAGCGCAGGGCGACCCCCGCCTGCTGGCCGCCGACGAGCGCTTTCAGACGGTCGTGCACCCGCTGTTGGAGGTGGACGGGGAGATCGTCTCCTCGAGTCACATTCGCGGTCTGGTGCTCGCGGGTGAGGTCGATCAGGCCGCGCGGTTTCTCGGCGCCCCGTTTCAGCTGCGCGGCGAGGTCGTCCATGGCGACGAGCGCGGGCGCGAGCTGGGCTTTCCGACCGCCAACCTCGTGCCGGAGGAGGCGCTGGTGTGTCCGGGGCACGGGGTGTACGCGTGCCTGGCCAACGGCAGTGTGCCGGCCGCCGTCAGCATCGGCGTGCGCCCGACGTTCGAGACCGGGCGCGGCGAGCTGATCGAGGCGTATCTGATCGACTTCGACGGCGACCTCTACGGCAGCACGCTGCGGCTGGACTTTCTCGCGCGCCTGCGCGGAGAGCGGCGGTTCGACACGCCCGAGGCGCTGATCGAGCAGATGCGCCGCGATGTCGCCCGCACGCGCGACATCGCCGCCGCCGGCTGAGGGCGTCTCAGATCGGGACTCTGCCGGCGCAGCCCGGCCGGCGCGCCCTGAGGCCGAGGTGCGTCTGCTACCGTTGCCCCGCAAATGATCGCCATCACCGCAGAGCGCAAGCGTGAGATCGCCGCTAAGTTCGGGGCCAGCGAGCAGGACACCGGTAACACCCGGGTTCAGGTCGCGCTGCTGACCGAGCGCATCAACCATCTGACCGAGCACCTGCGCGAGCAGAGCAAAGATCACCACTCCCGTCGCGGGCTGCTGATGCTCGTCGGGCGCCGCCGGCGCTTCCTCGACTATCTGCGCCGCCGTGACCTCGAAGGCTACCGCGCTCTGATCAAGGAGCTTGGCCTACGTAAGTAGGCTGAGACGGTCGTGGGCGCTTCGCGGATGCTTTGTCCTCACCAACGGCTCCGCCGTCGGTGCCGACCGATCGAAGATCGGCCAGCGTACGTAGTACGCCACGCTCCCTGCGTCCGCGCCCCTCTCGACCCACGACCATCTCAGCAAGCAAAATGAGCGTCATCGCCCCCGGTACATCCGCGCCCAGTTTCAGGCTTCAGCGCGAGGACGGTGAGCGCTTCACCGAGCAGGACCTGCGCGGTGATACGACGATCCTGGTGTTCTACCCGTTCGCGTTCAGCCCGGTGTGCACCGACCAGCTGCAGGTCTATGAGAAGGCGCTGGGTGAGTTGACCGCGAACGGCGAGAAGATCTACGGGGTCTCGTGCGACAGCTCATACGCTCAGACGGCGTTCAGGGAGAAGCTCGGCGTGAGTATTCCGCAACTGTCTGACTTCGAGCCCAAGGGCGCTGCTTGCACTGCGCTGGGTGTCCTGCACGAGGGTGGCTTTGCGCAGCGGGCGCTGGTGATCACGGGCCCCGACGGGGTCGTGCGCTGGAGCTATCAGGCGCCAACGCCCGCGGAGCTGCCGGGCGTGGATCTGCTGCGCGAAGGTCTCGCGGCGGCTTCGGCCGGCGCCTGACATCGAGAACCGGCAAGCGGGCCACGTCCGCTAAGCTCCGCTGGTTCGGAATAAGAGATAAAGAAAACGATCCGCCAGGGACGTGGCGGTCTGATGCAGACACGCGTCCCACCCCGACGGGCGGAGCATAGGAAGGTAGAAAAAGCATATGAGTAGTAATGACGCCGTAACACGGGTCTCCGTGGAGATCGCAGGTAGCGAGATCTCGTTTGAGACCGGCAGGATGGCCAAGCAGGCCTCCGGCGCAGTGGTCGTCCGTCAGGGCGACACGATGGTTCTTTGCACCGCAGTCGCGGGCAGCCTGCGCGACGTGGACTTTCTTCCGTTGACGGTGGACGTCGAGGAGCGGATGTACGCCGCGGGTAAAATCCCCGGCTCCTTCTTCAAGCGCGAGGGGCGGCCGGGCGAGAAGGGCACGCTGACCGCGCGCATGATCGATCGGCCGATCCGTCCGCTGTTCCCCAAGGAATGGCGCTACGACACGCAGCTGGTGGCGATCCCGCTCTCGATCGACCACGAGCACCCCTACGACATCCTCGCGATGAACGGCGCCTCGACGGCGCTGATGATCTCCGACATCCCCCTGCCGACCCCGGTCGGCGCGGTGCGCATCGGCAAGGTCGACGGCAACTTCGTGGTGAACCCCAATGAGCCGGATTTGCTGCCCGACGCGGAGAATCCCTCGGACCTCGACCTGATTGTCGCTGGCACCGAGGAGGCGATCCTGATGGTCGAGGCGGGCGCCAACGAGATCCCCGAGGCGGAGATTCTTGACGCACTGGACATCGCGCACGCAGAGATCAAGAAGCTTTGCGCGCTGCAGCGCGAGCTGGCTGAGAAGGTTGGCAAGGAGAAGAAAGTCTTCGAGACGATCCAGGTCGACCCGGCCGTGCTCGACGCGATCCGCGCTTCGCACGGCAAGGCGCTCGACGACGCCACACAGGTCGAGGACAAGCTCGAGCG
This sequence comes from uncultured Solirubrobacterales bacterium, assembly GCA_963708315.1. GTDB lineage: Bacteria > Actinomycetota > Thermoleophilia > Solirubrobacterales > Solirubrobacteraceae > Palsa-744. The sequence continues at coordinate 1,784,168 of OY970204.1, forward strand.
ACAGACCGCCACGAAGGCAGTCGAGCAGTCCATCCTCGAGCAGCACGCCGCGCCCGCGCCTGAGGGTGCCTCCGAGGAGCAGCTGGTTGCCGCCAAGCAGCAGCGCGCGGCGGTGCAGCTGGCGTTCGACAAGCTCGAGAAGTCGATCATCCGCGAGCGGATCGCCGTCAACAAGAAGCGCCCGGACGGCCGTGGCGAGAACGAGATCCGCGACATCTCGATCGAGGTCGGCGTGACGCCGCGCACGCATGGCTCGGCGCTGTTCACGCGCGGGCAGACGCAGGCGCTGAGCGTCGTCGCGATGGGCACGCTGAAGGAGGAGATGCGCCTGGACACGCTCGGGCTGGAGACCAAAAAGTACTACTGGCACCACTACAACTTCCCGCCGTTCTCGGTCGGGGAAGCCGGTCGTATGGGCGGGGTCAAGCGCCGCGACATCGGTCACGGAGCGCTCGCCGAGCGGGCGCTTGCGCCGATGGTGCCCTCGATCGAAGAGTTCCCGTACACGATCCGCGTGGTCTCGGACATCCTCGAGTCCAATGGCTCCTCCTCGATGGCGTCGGTCTGCGGATCCTCGCTGTCGCTGATGGACGCCGGCGTGCCGATCAAGCGGCCGGTCGCGGGGATCGCGATGGGCCTGATCAAGGAGGGCGATGACTACGTCGTCCTGACGGACATCGCGGGCGTGGAGGACCACCTGGGAGACATGGACTTCAAGGTGGCGGGCACCGAGCGCGGGATTACGGCGCTGCAGATGGACATCAAGATCACGGGCGTGACGTTCGACATCCTGCGTGACGCGCTCTCGCGTGCGCACGAGGCGCGGACGTTCATTCTCAGCAAGATGGCCGACGTCATCCAGACCCCGCGCGAACAGCTCAGCCAGTTCGCCCCACGCATCCAGACGATCCAGATCGACCCCTCGCAGATCGGCATGCTGATCGGCAAGGGCGGGGAAACGATCAGGGGCCTGTCGGAGGAGTACGAGTCCCAGATCGACGTCAACGACGACGGCCAAGTGTTGGTTTACTCGGCCAACGGCGATCTCGGCGACGCGCTCGCGGAGCACATCCGGGTGATGATGAAGGAGGTCGAGGTCGGCGACGAGTACGTCGGGAAGGTCGTCAAGACGACGACGTTCGGCGCGTTCGTGGAGCTCACGAAGGGCACAGATGGACTGCTGCACATTTCCAACGTCTCGCCGGGCGAGCGCGTGGAGAGCGTCGAGGACGTGCTCAACCGCGGCGATGAGATCAGCGTGCGCGTGGTCGAGGTCGACCGCGAGCGCGGTCGCATCGGGTTGCGCCTGGCCGAGGACCCGGAGATCGCCGGCAAGTCCGTTGAGGAGCTCGCCGGCGTCACCGCCGGTGGAGGTGGGGGCGGCGGCAGGCCTCCGCGCGACGGCGCTCGGCGCAACGGTCGCGAGGGTGGTGGTCGTGGCGGCAGCGACGGTCCCCGGCGTGAGGGTGAGCGCGGTTCGGGTCGTCCCCGGCACGGGTCCGGGCGCGATCGTTAGCGCCCTCGATGGCCGCGGCCAGGACCGGCGCGGCCACGGGCGGCACCCGGCATGAGATGACCGAGCACCGCACAACCACGCTGGAGAATGGCGTGCGGGTGATCACCGAGCGCATCGAGAACGTGCGCTCGGTGGCGCTCGGGTTCTGGGTCGGGACGGGCTCGGCGATGGAGTCCGACGGGCAGGCAGGGACCAGTCATCTGCTGGAGCACATGCTGTTTCGTGGCACCGCGCGCTATCGCTCGCATGAGATCGACGAGATCTTCGACGCGATGGGCGCGGAGATCAACGCCGGGACCGATCGAGAAAGCACGTCGCTGTATACGCGGGTGATGGATCGCCACCTGGAGCGCGCGTTCGATGTCGCCGCCGAGATGGTGTGGCGGCCGAAGTTCGAATCGCTGGAGGCGGAGCGCGAGGTCGTGCTGGAGGAGATCGCGATGTACGAGGACGACCCGCAGGATCGGGTGTTCGACGTGCTGGGCGAGGCGGTGTTCGGGGCGCACCCGTTGGGGCGCGCGGTGATCGGTACGGCAGCCGTCGTGAGGGCCGTCACCGACGAGCAGCTGCGGGCCTTCCACGACGAGCGCTATGCGCCGCAGCGCATCGTGATCGCGGCGGCGGGATCGGTCGATCACGACGCGCTCGTGGAGCTTGCCCGGGCCGCGGGTTCCGGTGGCAGCGGCACCGCGCAAGGGCACGCGAGCGGAGCGGCGGCCACACAAACACCGCAGCCGGAGCCGGAGTTTGAGCGCAGGGTGAGGTTCCTGCGCAAGGACACGGAGCAGTACCACGTGTGTCTGGGCGGCCGGGGGATATCGCGCCACGACGAGCGCCGGTTCGCGCTGCGGGTGCTCGAAGGGGTGCTCGGGGGAACGTCCTCCTCGAGGCTGTTCCAGGAGGTGCGCGAGCGCCGCGGGCTGGCCTACTCGGTGTTCAGCTTCTCCAGTCAGTACGCGGACACGGGCGAGGTCGGACTGTATGTGGGCACACGCCCCGACAACCTGCAGGAGGCGCTCGCGACGATCGCCGCAGAGCTGGAGCGCGTCGTCGAGGACCCGGCGAGCCCGCAGGAGCTCGACCGCTCGCGCGAGAACCTGAAGGGCCGCGTCGCGCTTTCACTGGAGTCGACGACCGCGCGCATGAACCGGCTGGGGTCGGCGCTGCTGGGCGACATGCCGATCTACTCGGTCGATGAGATCGTCGATCGGATCGACGCGGTCACGATCGATGACCTGCGCGAGCTGACGCGGGAGCTGTTCGCGCCGGAGACTCTGTCGGCCGCCGGCGTGGGGGCCGAGGAGGACGCGTTCCTGCGGGCGCTCGCCCCGCTGGAGCAGGTGGCGGCGTGATCAAGGTAGCCGTCGCGGGCGCAGCCGGGAAGATGGGCGCGACGGTTTGCGCCGCGGTGGAGGGCGCGCCCGACATGGAGCTCGTGGGTCGCGCGGACCCGTTGCTGAATGTCGTACTGACAGACGTGCTGGGCGACGCGGAGGTCGTGGTCGACTTCACCCGGCCGGACACCGCGCTCGAGAACGCGCTGGAGTGCGTGCGAGCGGGGGTACACGTCGTGATCGGCACGACGGGATTCGATGTCGAGCCGCTGAGGAGCGCGCACACGCCGGAGGGCCTGCCACGAGCGAACGTGCTGTTCGCCCCGAACTTCGCGATCGGCGCGGTGCTGATGATGCGCTTCGCCGCGCAGGCCGCCGGACACATGGCCCGAGCGGAGATCGTCGAGCTGCACCACGATCAGAAGCTCGACGCCCCCAGCGGAACGGCCAGGCTCACGGCCGAGTTGATGGCGGCCGCGAGCGGCGAACCGGAGCCCCCGATCCACTCGGTGCGCCTGCCCGGACTGGTCGCCCACCAGGAGGTCATCCTCGGCGACATCGGTCAGACGCTGTCGATCCGCCACGACACGACCGGGCGCGAGTCCTTCATGCCGGGCGTGCTGCTGGCGGTGCGCCGCGTAGGCGAGCTGCCGGAATCACCGGTCGTTGGGCTTGAGAACCTGCTGTTCTGAACGACCCGAAGCGGGCTTTTGTGGGTGAGCCATAGCCAGTCCTTGCATCGGTTTGCGGTCCAAGCCGCTCACCGCACCCGCCGCGTATCGGGAGCGTCCAGGTCAAGCGCTCCTGCATCATTCCGTGATTCGCCGTACATGAGTTCGTCAAAGTGACGTATGGACCCGGCGATGCAGCCGCCCGCGTAGATGGGTATCAGCACCCACAGCGGTGCGCCCAGGACCAGAGCGCCCACTCCGATCAAACCGATCGCCAGAAACATGACGAAGTCGTAGCGGTCGAAGATGTCGAAGCCAGTCATGACACGACTCTAGCAATGAAGACAAAGAACATCAATGCGCCGAGGAGCACACCGGCGATGAAGCCGTATCCCTGCCAGCGATTGATACGCCGCTCCAGGGAGTCAGGCCTGCTCGGGATGAAGACGGCGATCGCCGCCGGCAGGCCGGAGCAGAAGACCGTGAAACCGCCCAGGACGGCCATCGACCCGAGCAGGCCGTTGACGACGGTTGTCCCGAACGAGGGGTCGGTCTCGCAGAGGATGCGGATGGCGGCTATCAAGGTCACGGCCCGGCACGCTAGGCCGCGCTTGGGATGAAACTCTCGACCGCAGAGCACGGCCCCCGGATTCACGGGACATTCCGGCGCAAATTTGGCGCGTTTGCGTCCGATGGCGATTCACGGAGCGCCGTGAGGTCAAGCTACGCAACCGCTTCGTATAGCGACAAGCGGCTTGTGGCTTGCCGGCATTTCTTGTCCTCTGGATTGAGGTTTTGACGATGTGAGCGGCCGGTCTGCGACCGGCTATAGGATAAGCGGCAATCGCGGTCGGGCCTACGCGTGGAGGGACCCTCTTAGCGTAAATCGGGGCGACCGGGGTTGGGTTGTGCTTGTCCGTTCAGCAGGATCTCTTTTGAAAGCGCTCCATTCAGCGCACGCGTATGACCGCGGACACTGTGCCTCCGACTCGCCGTCTCGCGTGGTCTCGACCCCCCGACAGTCCGAGACTTTGCGCTCTTCGTGAGATACTGCTCGCCATGCCCGACCTGAACCTTGGCGCCATCCTGACGGCGATCGTCACGCCGTTCGACGCCAACGGGCGTGTAAACGAGGAGGCGTTCGTCGCATTGATGGCCCACCTCGCCGAGAACGGCTCGGACGGGTTTGTCGTCGCCGGCACGACCGGCGAGGCCTCGACGATGACCGACGAGGAGCACATGGGCCTGATCGAGCTCGCCGTGCGCGAGCGCCCGGACGGGACAACGATCGTCGCGGGGACCGGCACGAACGACACGCGCCACGCCGTCTTATTGACCGAGCGCGCGAGCGAGCTCGGCGCCGATGCGCAGCTGAGCGTCACCCCGTACTACAACCGGCCCAGCCCGCTAGGCCTGAAGCGCCACTACGAAGCGATCGCGGCGGCCACCGACAGGCCGATCCTGCTCTATAACATCCCGTCGAGAACGGGGACGAACATCTCCCCAGACCTGCTCGCCGAGCTCGCCCAGATCGAGCACATCGACGGCGTCAAGCAATCGAACCCCGCCGAGCTACAGCCGATCGATGGTCTCGTCCTCTACACCGGTGATGACGCGACGTTCGCGCGCACACTGGACATGGGCGGCGCTGGGGGCATCTCCGTCGCGAGCCATGTCGTCGGCCCGGAGATGCGTCGCATGGTCGAGGAACCCGCCCATCGCATGGAGATCGACGCGTCGCTGCGCGACGTGTACGAGACGTTGTTCATGACCGCCTCTCCGACGTGCACGAAGGCCGCGCTGAACCTGCTCGGCCTGAACGCCGGCACCACGCGCCTGCCGATCGTGGATGCCACCACCGAGGAGACCGCTGTGGTGCGCGAGATGCTCACCCGACACGGCCTTTTATCGACCCCACCCACCCAAGCACCCGCGTGAGTCAGACGCTGCGCGTCCTACCCCTCGGCGGACTGGGGGAGATCGGCAAGAACATGACGATCGTCGAGCACGATGACAGGATCGTCGTCGTCGACGTCGGCCTACGCTTTCCGACGCCTGAGATGGTCGGGATCGACCTTGTGCTGCCGGATTTCTCCTACCTGCGCGAGCGTGCGCGCGACATCGAGGCGATCGTGGTCACGCACGGTCACGAGGATCATCTCGGCGCGTTGCCGTGGGTGTTGCGCGAGCTGGGCGCCAATGGCGTCACACCGCCCGTCTACGGGGGCCCGCTGACGCTTGCGATGGCCCGCTCGAAGCTCGAGGAGCACAAGCTCAAGGACGTCGAGCTGCACGACGTCGCGCCGGGTGAATCGTTGGAGCTGGGGCCGTTCGAGCTGGAGCTGATCCACATGACCCACTCGATTCCAGACTCCTCAGCCGTGGCGTTGGGCACAGAGCTCGGCACGGTGTTGATCACCGGCGACTACAAGTTCGACCAGACACCCGTCGACGGGCCGCCCGCGGACGTTTCGCGCCTGGCCGAGCTCGGCCGCGAAGGCGTGCTGCTCTTGTGCGGGGACTCCACCAACGTCGACCGCCCCGGGTTCTCTCCCTCGGAGTCCGGCGTCGGCCCGCACCTGGAGGAGGCGTTCGCGCGCTGTGAGGGTCGGATCGTCGTCACGAGCTTCGCATCGAATATCCACCGCGTGCAGCAGGTCGTCGACGCCGCGGCGGCGCTGGATCGTAAGGTCGCGCTGGTCGGGCGCTCGATGCGCAAGAACGTCACGATCGGCCGCCGTCTCGGCCACATCGAGGTACCCGACGGGATGCTCGTCGGGCCGCGAGAGATCGAAGACTTCCCCGACGAGCGCGTGGTGATCATCTCGACCGGCTCCCAGGGCGAGCCGCTGAGCGCGCTGCGGCGGATGGCCTACCGTGACCATCCCCAGGTGCAGCTGCGCGGCGGAGACACGGTCGTCTTCTCCGCCACCCCCGTCCCAGGTAATGAGCGCGCCGTCAACGAGACGATCGACCGGCTGTACCACATCGGTTGTGACGTCGTGACTCCTCAGGACGCTCCCGTGCACGCCTCCGGGCATGGTTATGCCGAGGAGGTCAAGCTGATGCTCAACCTCGTACGCCCGCGCTACGTGATGCCGTTTCACGGCGACTTCAAGCGGTTGCGACTGCACTCCCAGCTTGCGGAGGCCGTCGGCGTGCCCACCGAGGACATCTTCCAGGGCGACAACGGGTTGCCCCTGGATATCGACGCACGCGGCGCGCGGTTCGGCTCACGCGAGCAAGCGGGGATGGTGTTCGTCGACGGCGTCGAGATCGGCGACATGGCCGACGTCGCCCTGCGCGATCGGCGGATGCTCTCCGCGGACGGGATCTTCATCGTCGTGGCGACGATCGCCGAGCAGGATGGGCAATCGGTGGCCGACCCCGAGGTGATCTTCCGCGGCGTGCCGTTTATGGACCAGGCCGACGAGCTCGTGGGGGAGATCCGTGCGACCGTCGCGAGCTCGCTCAAGCGAGCCGCCGGCGAGGAAATCCGCGAGGTCGACCTGCTCCAGCAGGTCCTGCATGACGACCTTGCGAAGCTGGTCTACGATCGGCTCAAGCGGCGGCCGATGGTGCTGCCTGTGGTTGTGGAGGTTTAGTCCCTACGGGGGTCGCCGGCAGATCGACGACGAACCGCGCACCATGCGGGTCGTGGGCCTCCAGCCTTACCGAGCCACCGTGAGATTCGGCCACGGCGCGGACGATCGCAAGACCCAGGCCGAACGAGCCGCCGCGGTCCCCGGCGCCGCGGACGAAGCGCTCGAACAACGTCGGGGCGAGCTCGGCGGGCACACCCGGACCGTCGTCCTCGACGATCAGCTCGGCCTGGCCGTTCGCCAGGCGTGTGCTGACGCGGATCTCACTCTCGGGCGGAGTGTGACGCAGTGCGTTCTCAATCAGGTTGATCGTCAGACGGTGCAGCTCGTCGCGTGAGCCCTCCACGGGCGCGGAGTGGACGTCCAGTTCGATGTCATGCGTGTCGCTGACCGGACCCAGCTCGCCGGCGGCCTCGACGACGATCTGGGCGAGGTCGCAAGGCTCGTGGGGGACGACTCGGCCGACGTCGGTGCGCGCGAGCAGCAGCAGGTCGGCCACAAGGCGGCGCATCCGCTGGGAGGAGCGCAGAGCGGAGCGGGCGGCGTCGCCCTCGTCGCCGTGCAGCGATTCCGCCAGCAGCTCGAGGTTGGCGAGCACGCTCGTCAGCGGAGTGCGCAGCTCGTGGGAGGCATCGGCGACGAATCGGCGCTGGCGGGCGAGCATCGCCTCGGTCTCCCCGCGCGCGGCGTCCAGCTCTCTGAGCATGCCCTCCAGCGTGCGCGCCAGCTCCCCAACCTCGTCGTCGGCCTGCGGCTGGGGGACGGTGCGGGAGGGGTCGCGGGTACGAGCGATCTCCTCTGCGGTAGCGGTGAGCTCAGCGATCGGCGCCATCGCGCGGCGGGCGATCGCTACCCCCGCGAGCAGCGCGAACGCGGCGCCGGCGAACACTCCGAGCAGCAGGAACAGCTCGACGCGAGCGATCGTCGCGTTGGTGTCGGCGACCGAGCGCCCGTACTGGATGACGACCCGGCCGATCGGCTCGCCGCTGCCGGCGATGCCGATCGTCGCAGGCAGGCTGACGACGCGGTAGCCGGCGACGGTGTGTGGATCGTCGGAGGGAGTGCCGAGGTTCGGGGCGCTCGACGGCGCCTTTTCGACAGTTACCCCGCCGAGGGTGAGCACGCGAATGACGGCGCTGTGTGGCGGGGTGACGAGATCCTCGAGCGGCGGTACGATCGATTCGATCTTGTACGTCGAGGGGTTGACCCTGATGCTCAACTGCTTGGGGAGCTGCTGGGCGGTCGTTTCGACCTCACGGTTGAAGTCCGAGCGGATGCGTCTGACCGTGAGCGAGCCGATCGCGACAGCAAACGCGCATAGGATCGTGAACGTCAGCAGCGCGGACACGCCGGCCAGGCGGGTGCGGATCGGCAGGCGGTCGAAGGCCGCCGTGACACGGGTGAAGAATGAGGCGATTCCTGAGCGTCTCATGACCAAGCTGGGCGACGCGGGACGACGAAGGGCGTACTACCGATCATCCGCGATCGGCCAGCACGTCCGAGGCGGCACGTGGCGATCCAGCGCCGTGTCTCCAGATGCTCAGGCTCGGAGGACGTATCCGGCTCCCCGGATCGTGTGCAAAAGGCGGGGCTCGCCATCGGCCTCGAGCTTGCGGCGCAGGTTCGAGACGAACACCTCGATCGTGTTCGTCGTGGAGAACGGGTCATACCCCCATACCTCGTCGAGTAGACGCTGTCGGGAGATGACGATGCGCTCGTTGCGCATCAAATACTCGAGCAACTCGAACTCGCGCTGGGTAAGGTCGATCGAGCGCTCATTGCGGATCACCTCGTGAGTGTCGGCGTTCAGCGACAGGTCCGATACGCGCAGTGGCGCTGAGCCGCGCGGCGGGCGACGGCGCAACAGCGCGCGCATACGCGCGAGCAGCTCCTGGCGCTCGAACGGCTTGACGAGATAGTCATCGGCGCCCGAGTCGAGTCCCTCCACGCGCGACTCCAGCGCGTCGCGGGCGGTGAGGATCAGGATCGGCACATCGTCCTCGGCGCGCAGACTGCGGGCGACCTCCAGACCGTCGAGGCCGGGCAAGCCGAGATCGAGGATCACGAGGTCGGGTGCGAACGCGCGCCCGTGCTCCAGCGCGGTCGGACCGTCGGGCGCGGCGCGTACCTCATAGCCCTCCATCCGCAGCGAGCGCTGCAGGGCCTGGGCGATGTCCTCGTCGTCCTCGACGACCAACACTCTGGGGGCACGGGCAAAGTCGTTCATGAGCAGGGTTCTTTATCTAGCGGGACGCGCTAAAGCGATGGTAAGGGTTCGTGGGGCGGCGAGCGGCGTATGGGACCTCGACACGCATGTCGAAGAGAGGCAATCCGCTGCACGCAGCTCGGCCGGTAGAGGACCGTGAGCATCCGCGTCGAAGTTGCGCGGGATGAGTACGACCAGAAAACGTCGCTCGACAACGACACGCAGGACGACTGCAAAAAAACCCACCGGTGCACGCACGCGTACGCGTGCGCATTCGCGCCGCCGCGGAAGAGGCTCCGCCAGGTTCGCCCCGCGCGACGCGCTGGTGGGGCTGTGGCCGGCGCCGCTGGCCGAGCTCGACCAGCGCCAGATCGACATGCTCGGGTTCGCGACGATCGCCGTGGGTGTGTTCATGGGCTTCGTACTGTATGGCGGCTGGAACGGCGGTCGCGTGGGACAGGGGCTCGCCGAAGGGCTTGGCTGGTGTGTCGGCGAAGCCAAGGTATTCGCGCCGATCGCGCTCGTCGCGGGCGGCGGCGCGCTGTTGGCACGTCCGGCATGGCCGCAGATGCGACCCCTGCGCACGGGCGCCACGTGTCTGGCGGCGGCGGTGACGATGGGGCTCGCCGCGGGAACCCTCGGGGTTAGCTCCAGCGCGAGCCCTAACACCGGCGAATCGTCCTGGTCGAGCGTGTTTGTGCAGGCGCACGGTGGCGTCGTCGGTGAGGCGCTCTACCAAGTCACGCACCGTCTCGTGCAGGACGTGGGCGTGAGCCTATTGATCGCCGTGTTGCTGTTTGTCGGAGTAACATTGCTGACGGGCGCCTCGCCTGCGGGCGTGCTGCGCTCCGCTGCGGGGCGGGCGGCGAATGCTACGAAGATCGGGATCGAGCGACTGCAGGCGTGGACGCGCACGCGACGGGCCATAGCCGGCGGTGACGGGGTCACGGGTGGAGCAGGAGAGGGCTTGCACCAGATGCCTCCCGCCGCCGGCTATGGCCCGTCGGAGATGAGTCCTCCCGAGCCGGCCCCCGAGGAGCTGATCGTCCGAGCCACGCATGTCGAGGCCCCCTCGCGCGACGGCGCGGGCGTCGACGAGGACTATGTCGAGGATGCACTGGGAGACGAGGGCCAGGAGATCAGCGCTGTCCGTGCGACGAGCGCCGAGGAGGATCTCACTGGCGAAGGTGACGGGAGTTCCGAGGAGGAGGCGATTCCAGGGGTCGCCCACGCCGACGCTGATCCGGACTCGTTGACCCCGCGGGGTCGCTACCGCGACAGCGTGACCGAAGACCCGGAGTTCGTGTGGGAGATGCCGGACGCGGGCAGACTACTGACGCGCTCCACCAGCGAGCAGTCGCGCCCGGATACCGCCGGGCAGGAGCGCACCGCGACGAGCCTCGTTGAGGCACTCGGCCATTTTGGCGTGGAGGCGAAGGTGATCGGGACGGTCGCCGGACCGCACATCACACGCTATGAGCTGCGATTGGCGCCGGGTACGAAGGTTGCGAAGGTCGCCCAGCTGAAGGACGATCTCGCGTATGCCCTGGCGGCGACGGACATCAGGATCCTCGCGCCGATCCCGGGTAAGCAGGCGGTGGGGGTGGAGGTACCGAACACCCGCCGGAAGATCGTACGACTGGGCGACGTGTATCAACAGCCGCCGAAGGACTGGTCGCCGCTTACCGTGTGGCTGGGCAAGGATGTGGCAGGCAAGGCGATCGGCGCTGACCTGGCGAAGATGCCGCACCTACTCGTGGCGGGAACGACCGGCGCCGGCAAGTCGGGGGCGATCAACGCGATGCTCTCAAGCGTGCTACTGCGTGCCAGCCCGCATGAGGTGCGCCTGGTGCTGGTCGACCCCAAGCAGGTGGAGCTCAACCACTATGAGTCGATCCCGCACCTGCTGACACCGGTGATCACGAGCCCGCGGATGGCGGCCAACGCGCTGCAGAACCTCGTCAAAGAGATGGAGCAGCGCTACGGGATCATGTCGCTGGCGCGCACGCGCAGCCTGATCGAGTTGAACAAGGCGCGCGCCAAGCGCGACGAAGCGCCGCTGCCGTACATCCTGTGCGTGATCGACGAGCTCGCGGACCTGATGATGGTCGCGCCCGCTGACGTGGAGGACTCGATCATCCGCCTCGCTCAGAAGGCGCGCGCGGTCGGGATTCACCTCGTACTGGCGACGCAGAGCCCGCGAGTTGACGTGATCACGGGGATGATCAAGGCGAACGTGCCTTCGCGAATCGCGTTTGCGGTCTCCAGTCAGACCGACTCGCGTGTGATCCTCGATCAGAACGGCGCAGAGTCGCTTTTGGGGCAGGGCGACATGCTGTTCAGTCCGGTCGGCAGCTCGCGGTTGCAGCGGATTCAGGGCGCGTATATCGATGAGGGGCAGATCGCGAAGCTGACGGAGCTGTGGCGCAAACAGGGCGAGCCGGAGCTGCGCGAGGAGTTGCTCCAGGAGGTCGAGCCCGCAGAGCCCGAGGGCGGCTCGGACGAGTTCGATCCCGACGAGGACCCGCTGCTGAAGGATGCGATCACGCTCGTGGCGGAGATGGGGACGGCTTCGACGTCGATGCTGCAGCGCCGGCTGCGGTTGGGGTACACGCGCGCCGGCAGGCTGATCGACATGCTCGAGCGCCGCGGTGTGATTTCCGGATATGAGGGGTCAAAGCCCCGTCAGGTGCTCGTCAGCGAGGCCGACCTGCCACGGGTGCTGGCCTCGCTCGGGGAGCCGACCGTAATCGCAAGCGACTAGCCTAGGACCGGACATGCCCGAGATCGGCGAGACGCTGCGCGAGGCGCGGATGCGCGAGCGGATCGACGTGTCCGAGATCGAGGCGCAGACGAAGATTCGGGCGAAGTACTTGCGGGCGCTGGAGAACGAAGAGTGGGACCTGCTGCCGGGACCGACATTCGTGAAGAGCTTCCTGCGCACTTATGCGACCGCGCTGGGACTTGACGGGAAGACGCTGGTGGAGGAATACCGGCTGAACTTCGAGCGCCCGAGCGAGCCGCCGGAGCCGATCGTCTCGAGTCCGCGGAAAGTGCGCGTTCCTCGTGGGTCAAGCCCAGGGGCAGGCCCGTCGCGTGGGTATCTGGCACTCGTTGGGATCGTCGGTGTCGTGATTGTGCTGTTGATCGTTGGGCTGGTCTCCGGCGGCGGTAAGAGCGGCTCGACTTCGAGTACGAGCACGCGAGCGGATACGACCGCAAAGCACGCGGCGACGCACAGGGGTGGCGCCCACCGAGCAAACGGGACCTCGACGGGCGCCACTTCCACGATTGCTCTGTCGCTGCGCGCGACGGGAACGGTGTATGTGTGCCTGATCGGCGAAGCCGGCAAGAAGCTGGTGAGCGGGAAGACGTTGGAAGCGGGTGCGCGAACGCCCACGTTCCACGCCAAGCGGTTCGAACTGACGCTGGGCAACAACGCGGTGACGCTTACGATCGATGGCACGCCGCGAGCGGTACCGGCGAGCAGTGGCGCGATCGGTTACACGATCACCAAGACCGGCCGCAAGACACTCGCGCAGGGGCATCTGCCCACCTGCACATGAGTGTTCGTGCAGGCATCGTCGTTACCGGCACCGAGGTGTTGGACGGTCGCGTGCGCGACCGTAACGGGCCGTGGCTGGCGGACAGGCTGCGCGAGCTGGGAGTGGATCTCGGGTACCTGACGATCGTGGGCGATCGACCGCAGGATATGGAGCGGGCGCTTGAGTTCATGGCCGATCAGGGGATCGACCTGGTATTGACGAGCGGCGGGCTGGGGCCGACCGCCGACGATCTTACGGCCGAGGTGGTGGGACGGTTTCAGGGCCGCGAAATGGTGTTGGACGAGGCGCTGGCGGATCGCATCGAAATGATCGTCCGCCCGTTGCTGAGACGCTGGCCGAACATCGACCCGGAGGCGATCAGGACGGGCACTCGCAAGCAGGCGATGGTGCCGAAGGGCGCGACGGTACTGGAGCCGGTCGGAACCGCCCCCGGCCTGGTGGTGGCGCCGAGCGTGCCTGCAGACGGTCCGACCGTGGTCGTGCTACCCGGACCGCCGCGCGAGCTGCAGCCGATGTGGAGCGCGGCGATCGAGACGGACGCGCTGCGCGCGGCGATCGCGGGCGCGACGGTCTACGAGCAACAGACGATACGACTGTTCGGGATCCCCGAGTCGGAGATCGCGGAGACACTGCGTCAGGCCGAGCGGGAGGGGATCGAGCTTGGGAAGCTCGAGGTCACGACGTGCCTGAAACGCGGCGAGATCGAGGTCGTGACGCGATATGAGTCGGACGCCGCGGGCGTATATGAGGAGTTCGAGAGGCTCGTGTCCGAGCGGCACGTAGATACGTTGTTCTCGACCGATGGCGACACGGTGGACGTGCAGGTGGCGAAGATGCTGCGGGGTAACGAGTCCCGCCCACCCCGCCCGCCCAGGACGATCGCAGTGGCCGAGTCATGTACGGGAGGAGAGTTGACCTCGCGGCTGACGGGACCGGCGGGCGCCTCGGAGTATGTGAAGGGAGGCGTGGTGGTGTATGCGAACGACGCGAAGGTGGCGCTCGCGGGGGTCGATCCGCGACTGATCGAGGAGCACGGGGCGGTGTCCGAGCAGGTCGCCAGAGCGTTGGCTGAAGGCGTACGCGCGCGGATGGATGTCGACGTGGGCGTGGGAGTGACCGGCGTCGCGGGGCCTGGCGGAGGGACCGCACAGAAGCCCGTCGGGCTCGTATGGCTGAGCGTCGCGGGGCCGGATAGCGCATCGATTACGCGTTCGGTGAATCTGCCGGGCGGGCGCGCGGACATCAGAGACCGCACGACGACCGTGGCACTGCACATGGTGAGGCGGCTGCTGCTGGGAGAGAGCGACGGCTGACATCGATGACGAGTGTTCCGAACGCCCGTCTGTTCGTGGCGGTAGATCCGCCGGCGGAGGTGTGCGAGGAGTTGGCCGCGTGGGCAAGGAACGCGGTAGGAGAGCTGGGGAGGATCGGTGGCAAGACCTCGTCCGTACGTGTGCTCGATCCTGAGCTGCTGCATATGACGCTGTGCTTTCTCGGCGACCGGTCGGTTGAGGAGATCGCGACGATCGGGGAGGCGCTCCAGGAGTGCGCTGGAGGGGTGGGCGAGCTGGCGATCGGCGCACCGGTGTGGCTGCCCCCGCGCCGTCCGCGCGCCCTGGCGGTCGAGGTGCGCGATGATCCCGACGGGGGGCTGGGGGCGCTGCATGAGGCGCTCGTGCCGGCGCTCGCGCGGGCGTGTGGCTATGCAGAGGAGCGCAGAGGATTCCGCGCACACGTGACGCTCGCCCGCATGCGAGAAGGTCCCCATGGACGGGTGGGAGAGCGTGTGCTGCCACCCACACCGGCGCTTTCGTTCACGCCGGCGTCGGTCGTCCTGTATCGCTCCTGGCTGTCGCCTGCCGGTGCGTCATACGAGGCGCTGGCGAAGCACACGCTCCTACCGTCATAGTCTCGCGGTGGCAAGACGCCACCAGCGACACGTGCCGGCGCTCAGCTTTCTTCGTTGCCGCCGGCTTCGCCCGGTTCTGGTTCGCAGATGAGCGTTGAACCGTCGCCCGAGACGACGGGGGCATAACCTTCTTGACAACCCGGTTCGGCGCTGTTGGCGCAGGCGAAGGTCCCTTCTGCGTTGAGGGTCGCGTTGACGCCGTCAGAGCAGGTCGCTCCGGGAGATCCGCTGGGTGCGGGAGCCGGTGGTATCTGAACTGTGCCCTGGGCGGAGGTGCGGCGACTGTCGCTCGCGTGTTTGCGGTGGGCTTCGATTTTTGCCTTGTGTTTGTGACCTTTGGAGGGTGCACAGGCATGCGGACCGTGCTTGGCGTGTGCCGCGGAGCAGGCGGCCTTGTGGGCTTGAGCGCTGGCACTGTGGGTGTGAGCGTGGGCTTTATGCGCGAACGTTATGGCGCTGTGCGTGTAAGTAGTGCCGGAGCTATGCGTTTGCGCACCGGCCTGGGGAGAGATGCAGAACGCAAACGTGCACGCCATCGCCACGAGCACCAGGGCACCCGAGGCGCAGAGTCGAGCCCAGGCACTGGAGAGGTATGTGGTGAAGGACGGACCGGTCATCGTGGTGGGACTGCTGAAAGGCGGGAGCAGACGCGGTGGGGCTGTGAAATGGGGGTTTGGGATGGCAGTGTCCGATCGTCCAAGCGCGCATCGAGCACGAGCGCAAGTGCTGACAAATGGACGAACGGACCGACGGGGGGAGGCGAACAGACGTTCCGTCCGAGGTGTTCCGTAGCTTGTCCAGTCCATCTCGACCGGAGGAGCCCGACCATGCCTGTGAATGAAGAGGAGAAGGCCGCAAAGGCACGCGACGCAGCCCTGAAGGGGGCGCTCACGCAGATCGAGCGCGAGTTTGGCAAGGGCACGGTCATGCGCATGGGCGACGAGGGCGCGCAGGTGCGCTGTGACGCGATCCCGACGGGCGCACTGTCACTCGATCTCGCGCTCGGCATCGGCGGCGTCCCGCGCGGGCGCATCGTCGAGGTGTTCGGCCCGGAGTCTTCGGGCAAGACGACGATGATCTACCACGTGCTCGCCGAGGCGCAGAAGCTCGGTGGCGTGTGTGCATTCATCGACGCCGAGCACGCGATGGACCCCCTCTATGCGAAGGAGATCGGCGTGGACATCGACGAGCTGCTCGTTTCCCAGCCGGACTACGGCGAGCAGGCGCTGGAGATCGCCGACATGCTCGTGCGCTCGGGCGCGGTCGACGTCGTGGCGATCGACTCGGTCGCGGCGCTGACGCCGCGTGTGGAGCTCGAGGGGCAGATGGGCGACCAGACCGTCGGTGCGCAGGCTCGAATGATGTCGCAGGCGATGCGCAAGCTCGCGGGCAACCTCAACCGGACGCAGACGCTGTGCATCCTGACGAACCAGATCCGCGAAAAGGTCGGGGTCATGTTCGGCTCGCCGGAGACGCAGCCGGGCGGGCGCGCGCTGAAGTTCTACGCCTCTCAGCGCTTGGACATCCGCCGCATCGAGACGCTCAAGGACGGCACGGAGGCGGTCGGCAACCGCGTGCGCGTGAAGGTGGTCAAGAACAAGGTCGCTGCCCCGTTCCGCCAGGCGGAGTTCGACATCGAGTACGGCAAGGGCATCTCGACTGCCGGCTGCCTGATCGACCTCGGCCTGGAGCACAACATCGTCACCAAGTCGGGCTCGTTCTTCTCCTACGGCAACGACCGCCTCGGTCAAGGTCGCGGCAACGCAAAGGCCCATCTCCGCGAGAACCCGGCGGTGGCGAAGGAGATCGAGCAGAAGATCTACGCCGCGCTGGGGATCGGTCGTGAGCACGTCACCCCCATTGACAGAGACAAGGACATCCCGCCCGCGGCGGTGGTAGAGGAGCCGCCAGCAGTGGTGGCTGCCTGATCGCCACAGGCCGACAAAGAGATAGAGCGGCCAAGGCCGCTCGCGCGAGTTAACCTGTCAGGTGTCATGAAGAGCTATCACCTCACGACGTTCGGTTGCCAGATGAACGAGCACGACTCCGAGCGGATGAAGGGCATGCTGGAGTCGTTGGGCTACACCGAGGCACCGGAGCGGGGCGAGGCCGATCTGATCCTGTTCAACACGTGCTCGATCCGCGAGACGGCCGACAGCCGCTTCATCGCGCATCTCGGCGAGGCCAAACGCCTCAAGAGCGAACGGCCCGAACGGGTGGTCGGCGTGGGCGGATGCTGGGCACAGTCGGTGAAGGAGGAGGTGTTCGAGCGGTTCCCGTTCGTGGACGTGGCGTTCGGTCCCGGGCAGGTACACAAGCTCGCGGAGTTCCTGACCAGCGACTCGCTGAGCGCGCAGGGGTACTTCGAGTTCGAGGGGTTCACAGGCCATCTGCCGGCGCGCCGGGCGCGCGCGTTCCAGGGCTGGCTGCAGATCAGCGTGGGGTGCAACTGCGCGTGCTCGTACTGCATCGTGCCCTCGACCCGCGGACGCGAGGTCTCACGACCACTGGAGGAGTTGGTAGCCGAGGCGTGGACGATGGCGAGCGAGGGCGTGCGCGAGGTGACGTTGCTGGGGCAGAACGTGAACTCCTACGGACGCGACCTGAGACCGGAGCGTGCGACATTCGCGCGGCTGCTTGGGGAGATTGACGCGATCGATGGGATCGAGCGCATTCGTTATACGAGCCCGCACCCGAAGGACATGCGCGAGGACGTGATCCGCGCCCACGCGGAGTTGCCTGGCGTGTGCGAGCACATCCATCTGCCTCTGCAATCCGGTTCCAGCCGGATCTTGAAGGCGATGCGGCGAACCTATGACCGTGAGCGCTACCTGGACCGGGTCGCGCTGATTCGCGAGCACGTTCCTGATGCGGCGCTGAGCACGGACATCATCGTCGGGTTTCCGGGGGAGACCGAGGAGGACTTCGCGCAGACGCTGGAGGTCGTCGAGAAAGTCAGATACGACGGGGCGTTCACGTTCGTGTTCTCCCCGCGCAGGGGCACCGAGGCCGGTGGCATAACGGAGGGGATCGTGCCCCACCCGGTCAAGGTGGAGCGAATGGGAAGGCTCGTGGAGGCGGTCAAGCGCAATGCGCACGAGCGCGCGCAGAGGTTCGTGGGGCGCACGCTGGAGGTGCTCGTCGAAGGGCCCTCACGCACCGATCCCGAGCGGCTGCGCGGCAGGACTCGTCACAACAAGGTCGTCAACTTCGCTGGGCTGGCGGAGCCGGGCGAGTTGACCCAGGTCCATATCGACTCCGCCACGAGTCAGACGCTATCCGGCGAGGAGTCATTGCTCGCACGCGTCGCCGGCTGACCAGGCGAGGGCACCCGCGGACACGGAGCTCAGGGGATGGGCGGCGTGGGTGCGGAATCGCCCGCGCCCACGCCGATATGCCCGCTCTGGCGCTGCTACTGGTAGGTCGCGCTCGGTGGAGGCCCCGGAGGACCATTGGCGCCCGCGTTGGGCGCCCCGGACGGGCCGGTGCTGCCGGAGCCCGAGCCGGAACGCGAGCCCATGTTCGGGCAGGGGTCACGTTTGCCGGTCGCGCCCGATTTGGACTGGGAGCCAGACCGGCCCTGCCCTTGGTGGGATGGCGCCGCCGGCGGGGTGGCGCTCGGCGTGGACGTAGTGCCAGTCGAGCCGGTCGCGCCGGTTGCGCCTGTACTGCCGCTGGGAGCGGCCGCGGCGCCGGCTATACCGGCGGCCGCGCCCCCGGTCGCGAGTGCGCCGGCGACCATCGTGGCGCCGAGTAGTTTCGATACGTGCATCGGTCAAACCTCCTGATGGTGGAACGAGAGGACTGCTTGTGTGCGAGCCATCGTCCATCCGGGCGCTAAGCGGACCCGTAGGCGCGGGTAAGGTCAGACGCAGATGTGTGTAGGAGATTTGTAAGGTTCAGCGTGTGTGTCAAACGCATCACCCGTACGCAGCACCACGCTCCTGAGACGGGCGCGGGGCAAGTGAGGCAAGGACGCAGGGAGCGTGGCGTACTACGTACGCGAGCGACTGAGGACGCAGCATCGCGCCGCCCAGCGGCCGTCTCAGCGCTTGGAACGCTGGCCGTGCTCCATATCCTTGGCGATGCCCTCTGAGCCCAGCCGCCGTGCCACGCGCGAGGCCAGCTCGGGGGCGATCCCAGCGAAGGTGGCGCCGGCGCGCATCGTCAGCGGAGCGACGTCGACCTCGGCGCGGTTGCGCTCGATGGCGCTGAGGACGGCGCGGGCGACGTCCTCGGGGCTGGAGGTACCGACGCCCGTGGGCAGCTTGACTTCGGCCTCGGCGAACATGCCGGCGTCGCGGATGAAGCCGGGGAAGACGGCGGAGACGCCGACGCCGCTGCCGTGCAGGTCTGCGCGCAGGGCGGAGGCGAAACCGCGCAGACCGAACTTGGTGGCGTTGTAGATGCCGGTGCCGGGAGTGGCGGACTTGCCGGCGAGCGAGGACATGAACAACAGGTGTCCGCGCCCGCGCTCGGTCATCTTCGGCACGAGCGCGTGCGCCAGGGCGATGGGCGCGCGCAGGTTGACGTTCAGGGCGCGGTCGATCTGCTCCATGGTGAAGCTGTCGAGGGTTCCCGCGGCGGGCAGCGCTGCGTTGGCCACGAGGATGTCGACGTCGCCGGCCTGGGCGAGGAGATGGTCGATCTGATCCGGACGACTGAGATCGACCGCGAGCGTGCGTGAGCCCTCCAGCTCGTCAGCTAGCGGGTCGAGCACGTCGGTACGCCGCCCGGTCAGTACCAGCTGGCCGCCGCGAGCGTGCAGGGCGCGGGCGATCGCCTGACCGAGTCCGCCAGTGGCGCCGGTGAGCAGGATCGTGGAGCCGGAGATCTGCATGAACTGGGAGCCTACGTCAATGCAGGTCATCGCGTTGTTTGGCCCCACGGGCGTCGGTAAGACGGCGCTCGCGCTCGCGCTCGCGCGGCGGTTGCGCGTGCGCGGAGAGGATCCGGTGGCGGTGTCTGCGGATGCGCTGCAGGTGTACGAAGGACTGGAGACGCTCACGGGTGTCGCGAGCGCGCGGGAGCGAGAGGAGCTCGAACACCGGCTGGTGTCGTTCTTGGCGCTCGGAGAGACGTTCAGCGCAGGGCGGTATGCGAAGCTGGCGCACACGGAGATCGACGGGCTGCTCGCGCGAGGCAGGCGTCCAATCGTTGTGGGGGGTACAGGCCTGTATTTGCGGGCGGCATTGACCGACCTGGACATGAAGCCTCCGCCGGCGGAGGGTACTCGTGAGCGCTGGCGGGGAGAGCTCGAGGCAAAGGGCGCCCCGGCGCTGCACGCGATCCTCACCGAGCGCGCGCCTGCTGTCGCACGGGAGTTGAATCCGAACGATCGCCAGCGCGTGATGCGCGCGCTGGAGCTGACCGATGCGGGCGAGCTGCAAGCCTCAGACGGAGGGTCCCAGCTGTGGAGTGAGGACGTGCGTCGCCCGACGCTGCTGGTTGGGTTGACGATGGCTCGGGAGGCGCTGTACGAACGGATCGATGAGCGCGTGCAGATGATGCTCGACGCGGGGGTGCGCGAAGAGGTGGAGCGCGCCGAGGAGGCGGGCGCGTCTGAGACGGCGCGTAAGGCGCTGGGATTCGAAGAGCTGCTGGTGGGGGACGTGGAGGCGATGAAGCGGCGCACGCGCAACTACGCCAAGCGTCAGCTGTCGTGGATGCGCAAGCTGGGCGGGGTGCGCGTGATTGACGTGACGGGGCGTGAGCCGGACGAGGTGGCGCGCGAGATCCTAGACTCCGGCGCCTGATGAGATTTGAGAAGTGGCAGGCGTTGGGCAACGACTACATCGTGATCGAGCGCGATGAGCTCCCGTTCGAGCTGACGCCGTTGCGTATCTTGAACCTATGCTCGCCCCACACGGGAGTGTTTGGGGACGGCGTGCTGTTGCTGTCAAAGCCCGAGGATCCGCGGTTGGTGGCGCGACTGGAGATCTTCAACCCCGACGGGTCGCGGGCGGAGCTGTCGGGCAACGGCGCGCGCCAGGCGATCCTGTATCTGCGTCGCCGCGGCTGGACCGATCAGGACGAATTTTCGATCGCGACCGACGCAGGTGAGATCCGCCCGCAGATCCTGAGCCCGATGACCTGCAGGGTCGACATGGGCTACGCAACCACGAACTCCAAGGACTACCCCAGGGGCGGCGCGGACGGTCTTGGTGAACTGCAGGCCGGCGGGCGCACCTGGCGCTTTCAGCACGTGTCGATCGGCAATCCGCAGTGTGCGATCTACATGGCAGACAGCGAACGGCTCGACGTGCTTGACCTCAATTTTGTCGGTCGCGCTATCGAAAGCCATCGTGACTTCCCCAACAGGACAAACGTCTCCTGGTACAGGGATTCCGGTGAGGGGCGCATATTCGCGAATATCTTTGAGCGCGGCGTCGGCGAGACGTTGTCCTCGGGCACAGGGGCTATTGGTGCCGCCGTCGCGCACGTACTGCGGGGTGGTGAAAGACGTGCGGACGGGGCGGTGACGGTCACGATGGACGGTGGCGAACTGCAGGTGGAGGTGGGGGAGGATCTGCGCGTGTACTTGACCGGGTGGGCCAGGCCCGTGTTCGCGGGACGGTTGAGCGAGGAGTACATAGAAGACCTGCACGAGACCCAAGGAGAGATATGAGAGCGAGCAGTCGACTCGATCGGATTCCCCCGTACGCGTTTGCGCAACTGGAGGCGAAGATCGCGCAGAAGCGTGGGGAAGGCGTGGATGTGATCAGCCTGGGGATCGGCGATCCCGACCGGCCGACGCCGCCGCTGGTGGTGGAGGCGATGCAGGAGGCGGTGAGCGAGCCGGGAACGCATAAATACCCGAGCAATCGCGGTCGTGAGGAGTTCAGGGGTGCGGTACGGGACTTCTATGAGCGACGCTTTGACGTGAAGCTCGACCCGGAGAGCGAGATCGTGCCGGCGCTGGGGGCGAAGGAGGCGATCTTCAACTTGAACCTGGCGTTCCTGGACGCGGGCGATTACGCGCTGGCGGCCGACCCGGGATATCCGGTGTATACGGGCGGGCCGTGGCTGGCGGGTGGGGAGCCGGTGCTGATGGCGCTGAGGCCGGAGCTGGGGTTCGTGCCGGACCTGGGCGCGATCGAGGATGAGATCGCCAAGAAGGCGAAGCTGATGTTCCTGAACTACCCGAACAACCCGACGGGGGCGATCGTGCCCGAGGGGTTCTTCGAGCGCGTGGTCGAGTGGGCACGCGCTTACGAGGTGTTGGTGGTGCACGACAACTCCTACTCGGAGATCTCCTATGGCGGATATCGCGCGCCCTCGTTCATGCAGACGCCTGGGGCGAAGGACGTTGGCGTCGAGGTGTTCTCTTTGTCGAAGGGCTACAACATGACGGGCTGGCGCTGCGCGGTGGTGGTTGGAAACGCGCAGGCGATCGAGACGTACTGGCGGTTGAAGACGAATATCGATTCGGGCATGTTCGACGCGGTGCAGCTGGCGGGCGTGGCGGCGCTTTCGCCGGACGCCGACGCGGAGGTGGCGGCGATGAGCGAGCTGTATGTGCGCCGCCGCGATCTGGTGTGCGAGGCGCTGAGGGGGATCGGCGTGGACGTGAAGCCGCCGCGCAGCACGATCTACGTGTGGGCGCCGGTGCCAGAGGGGTTCGCGAGCTCGGAGGCGTACTGCGAGCATGTGTTGGAGCAGGCTGCGGTGGTGCTCTCACCGGGCGCGATATACGGCCCGGCGGGGGAGGGCTGGTTCAGAATCTCGCTGACGACACCTGATGACAGACTGGTGGAGGCTGTGAGCAGGCTGGGGGCGCTCGGAGGGTAGGGATGGTGGGTAAGCCATAGGTTGGTCCTTGCATCGAGTTGCTGTCGGCGCCGCTTTCGATTGCGGTCGGCGTTGAGGGAGCATTGAGAACCACGCCCTCGGCGACCTACACTGATGGGTAGTGGAACAGACCCAGCGCGCACGCCAGCGAGCCCTGTGCATCGCCGCCTTGCCCGAAGGCGAGAACTTGGAGGAGTTGGGCGAGCTGTTGCGCACCGCGGGGGTGGCGGTCGTGGGCGAGCTGGTGCAGCGACGGGAAGAACCGCACCCGAACACGTATCTGGGCTCGGGGAAGGTGCGCGAGGCGAAGGAGCAGGCGCGCGCGTGCGACGCGAACGTGATCGCCTGCGATGACGAGCTGAGTCCGCGTCAGGAGCGCAATCTGGAAGAGGCGCTGGGGTTGCCAGTGATTGACCGCACGGCGATCATCCTGGACATATTCGCCGATCATGCGGCCAGCGCGGAGGGCAAGCTGCAGGTCGAGCTGGCGCAGCTGGAGTACAACCTGGCGAGGATGCGGGGGCTGTGGAGCCACCTGGAGCGCCTCGGCGGCGGGATCGGCACGAGGGGGCCGGGGGAGAGCCAGATCGAGACCGACCGGCGGCTGGCTCGCGACCGGATAGCGGCGTTGCGCCGCCGCTTGGAGCACGTCAAGGGCACCCGTGCGGTGATGCGAGCCGAGCGCGAGCGCGCGGCGCTGCCGACGGTGGCGCTGGTGGGGTATACGAACGCGGGCAAGTCGACGTTGCTGAACACCTTGACGGGCGCGGAGGTGAGCGTGCGCGACCGGCTGTTCAACACGCTGGACCCGACGGTGCGGACGTGGAAGCTGAGCGGCAGGAAGTACCTGCTGAGCGACACGGTGGGGTTCATCCGTAAGCTGCCCCATCAGCTCGTGGACGCGTTTGGGGCGACGTTGGAGGAGACGAAGCGCGCGGAGTTGCTCGCGCACGTGATCGACGCGAGCGCGCCCGAGGAGGAGCGGGAGGCGATGAGGTGCTCGGTGGAGGAGACGCTGCAGGAGATCGGGGCGGAGGAGAGCTCGCGGTTGTTGGTGCTGAACAAGGTGGATCTGCTGAGTGAGGAAGAGCGCGAGGAGTTGCGCACGAACCACCCCGAGGCGGTGCTCGTGAGTGGTGAGACGGGCTACGGCCTGGAGGAGCTGGGGGAGAGGATCGAGCGCGAGCTGGCGCACACACTGCGCGCGGTGGAGCTGCTGGTGCCCTACGCGAACGGCGGCAGTCTGGCGGAGCTGCACGAGGTGGCGGGCGAGATCGCGCGCCAGGACACGCCGGATGGGGTCAGGGTGCAAGCGCTGGTGCCGGCACGATTTGCGGAGCGCTTCGCCCGTTTCGCGGTTGCTTCTTAGCGGTCGTCGCCGTCGCCTGACAGGACTCCACGTCGCTGGCGGGAGAGCAGCTTGTCGAGGTTGGTCTGGGCGATCTCGTCGAGGTCGAGACCCAGCTCGCTCGCGAGTTGGGAGACATACCAGAGCACGTCACCGAGCTCCTTGGCCATCGCCACACGACGCTCATCGGAGACCTGGCCGCCGTCGTCACGGATCGCCTTCTTGGCGTGCTCGGCCACCTCGCCGGCCTCGCCGGATAGCCCGAGAGCGGGGTAGGCCAGCCACGATGACGCCTCGCGCGGATACTCGGCGGTGCGGCGCGAGAGGCGTTGATACTCGGAGAGATCCATGGTCATGAAACGACTCGACCCGCCGAAGCGGGTCGGGTGCAGGAGGAGCTACCTCCAACCGGTTGACAACCGGATCTCGAAGCCTAACAGAGCGGCTGCTGTTCCTGGGCTAGAAACAATGATTCCCCACGGGCAAACCCTTCGGTAGTGTCTCGTGGATGGAGGGGTCGTTGTCGTTGCGTGGGGTGTGGTTGAGCTATCCGCGCGGACGCCGGCATGTGGTGCGGGTGCTGGTGGACGTCTCGCTGGATGTGCATCCGGGCGAAGTCGTGGCGGTGCTGGCCCAGCGCGCGCAGGGCAAGACTTCGCTGCTGCGGGTCGCGGCAGGGATGGAGCGCCCGGGCCGTGGCAGCGTGTCGTTCGACGGCGAGGACATGTGGCACTCGGCTGACGCCCATGGTCGCCGCGTGCGCCGTCGTCGCCGGGCACGGCCGTTGAGCGTGCCGATCGTGCTCATTCGGCCGGAGGCGCCCGAGGTGGACGTACCGGTGGGGGAGGGCATCGCGCTCCCCCTGACAGGCGCTCATCGAGGGCGCCTGGCGCGTGAGCTGGCCGAGCGGGCGCTGGAGGAGGTCGGTGCGAAGGAGTGCGCCCGGCGACGCTGGTGCGATCTCAGCGACGGCGAGCGGGCGCGCGTGGCGATCGCTCAGGGGATTTCGCGCAATCCGAGGGTTCTGCTCGTCGACGACCTCACGGCGACGCTCGGCCTGGGCGACACCGAAGACGTCGCGATGCTGCTGCACTCGTTGGCGGCTGCACGCGGTCTCGGTGTGCTGGTGGGCGTGGGGGATGCGCGAGCGACGAGGTGGTCCGACCGGGTGGCGACGCTTGCGGGCGGCGCGCTGATGCTGGAACCCTCCCGTCCGCCGGCGCCGGCGTATCCGAACGTCGTCAATTTTCCTAGCGGTTAGGAACGCGAATGCCCGCTGCGACCATGCTCTCCATTGATCCAAATAGTTCTTCTCCGAGAACCACACATAAGCATTACGATTAGTTGACATGGCCAGCACCGTCCAACAGTCCGAGATGTCAGCCGGCGAGATCGTGCTCGGTCTCCTGATCGAGCAGCCGGACACCTGCTACCACCTCGACAAACGCATCGCTGAACGCCTCGGATCGGCCCAGTTCAGCCGCGGCGCGGCGTCCAGGGCGGTGGAACGGCTGCTGGAGCGCAAACTCGTGCGTCCGGCGGATGTCGAGGGGCGGGCCGAACTGCGCGTCGTGGACGGACGCAAGAAAACGGTTTACGAGACCACACCATCGGGGGTGGATCATTTCGAGCGTTGGTTGCGCGCCTCGACGCAGACCCCGCCGGTACGGGAGGAGCTGCACGCGAAAATCGTGCTGTGGGGGTCGGCGGAGCTGCCGCGCCTGATCGAGATCGTGCGCGAGGCCGAGCTGGCGTGCACGCTGCAACTGGGTGATGCGAACCGGGAGATGCGGGCTGAACGTCAGGCGAGCGAGGAGAGCGACTGGGAGCGGACGATGCAGCTGATCGTCTCAGCCGGTGAAGCGACATGGTGGGACGCCAGGATCAAGTGGCTGCAGAACGTACGTATGTATCTCGAGCGTGAGCATGCGCGCCGTCAGTCCCAGGCCGGCCCGCGCCGGTCGCGGGCGCCCGCGCGGTGATGGGTCCCGTTCTGTCGCTGCGGGAGGTGTCGTTGAGCTTTCCGCGCGGGCGACGGCACGTGGTGAGGGTGCTGACGGGCGTTTCGCTCGATCTGCACGCGGGCGAATGTGTGACGGTGCTCGCGCGGCGTTCGCAGGGGAAGACATCGCTGCTGCGGGTGGCGGCGGGAATGGAGCGCCCCGACCGGGGCAGCGTGACGTTCGCGGGGGAGGATGTCTGGCAACTGTCCGACCGGCGACGCTCGCGACTGCTGAGCTCAGAGATCGGGTTGGTCGAGCGCGCCGCGCCGCACCTGGACGTTCCGGCGCTTACCGGCGTCGCTCTGCCGTTGCTGGACCGGTACGGTCGCCGTGGCGCCTATGCGCGAGCCAAGAGTGCGCTCGCGCATGTCGGAGCCGGCGAATGCGCGCGCCAGCACTGGGGCGAGCTGGCCGACTCAGAGCGCGCGCTGGTCGCGTTGGCGCACGGGATTGCACGCGAGCCAAAACTGCTGCTGGTGGACGACCTTGCGGCGACGCTGGGAATCGAGGAGCACGCTGACATCGGCGAGCTGCTAGGCACGCTCGCCGCTGAGCGGGAGATTGCGGTGCTCGTCTGCGCGGGGGACTCGGGTCCGACGCCGAACGCCGACCGGGTGGGGTCGCTTGGCGGGGGCGAGCTGCTGGTCACCCCGGTTGTGCCGGCGATTGGGACCAATGTCCTTGAGTTCCCAGGCGAGCATCGGCGGCACGCATCCTCTTAGGGGTCCCCTGATGCTCGAGCTGCGCGATCTGGTCAAGCACTATCACGTGGGCGACGCTGAGCCGGTGCGAGCCGTGGACGGAGTGTCGCTGTCGGTCGCGGCTGGAGAGCTCGTGGCGCTGTATGGACCGAGCGGATCGGGCAAGACGACGCTGTTGATGCTGATCGCGGCGCTGGTCGAGCCCGATGGTGGTGCGGTGTTCGTCGCGGGACGCGACCTCGCGGGGCTAACCGACGCGGAACGCTCGCACTACCGACTGCGTGAACTGGGGTTTGTGGACCAGACCTCGGATCTGCTGCCCGGCGGCAACGTCGTGCAGAACGCGGCGATGAAGCTGTGGCTGTTCGAACATACACGTGACGCTGAGCATCGAATAGAGCCGCTGCTCGTGCGTCTTGGCCTCGGCGACCGGCTGAGCCACCGCGCCGATCAACTGTCGATGGGCGAGCGCCAGCGGGTGAT
Source organism: uncultured Solirubrobacterales bacterium (assembly GCA_963708315.1). Classification (GTDB taxonomy): domain Bacteria; phylum Actinomycetota; class Thermoleophilia; order Solirubrobacterales; family Solirubrobacteraceae; genus Palsa-744. Next base: position 1,811,298 of record OY970204.1, read on the forward strand.
GATCGCCCGGGCATTGTCGACTGGCCCGAAGGTCGTGCTCGCCGACGAGCCGACGGGCAACCTCGACACCAATCGCGGCCGCGAGATACTCGAACTGCTGATGGAGGTCTGCCGCGAGCAGGACGCGGCTGTACTGCTCGTCACGCACGATCCGCAGGCGACGGCGTTCGCCGACAGGGTGTATGCGTTGCGCGACGGGAAGCTGGGCGACTACGAGCCCGACCACCTGTTCGTACCGGCCCGGGCGCCCGAGACCGCTGGGTAGCGATGCGGTTGTCGAATATCGCCCACCTGTATGTGGTGCGGCTGAAAGCGCGAGTGGTGCTCGTTCAGGAGCTGTTTGCGGTATTCGGGATCGCCGTGGGCGTGGCGCTGCTGTTCGCCTCGCAGGTGGCGAGCACGAGCCTCGACGCGTCTGTGTCGCAACTCACGAACGGGGTTGTCGGACAATCGACGTATCAACTCAAGGCGCGCGGCCCACAGGGCTTCGACGAATCGTTGCTCGGCGAGGTTCAGCACTTGCCCGGGGTGCGCGCCGCCGTTCCGGTGCTCGAGCGCCAGGCCAGCGTGACGGGCTCGCTGGGTAGCCAGTCGGTCGACCTGATCGCGACCGACCCACGCGACATCCATCTCACGGGGAGTCTGCTACGACATATTCCCTCGGCGCAACTCACCCATCAACACGTGGTGGCGCTGCCGTCGCCGATAGCGGACAAGCTCGGCGTTGCGCCTCTGGATGTTGTGAGGTTGCAGGTTGGGGCGAAGACCGTCCGCGCGCTGCTGGGCGCCGAACTGACGAAACGTAGCGTCGGAGCGCTTGTCAACAGTCCGATCGTGCTCGCGCCTCTGGCCTACGCCCAAAAACTGACTGATATGCACGGTCGGATCACGCGAGTTCTGATCCAAGTCCGGCCTGGCGCCGAGCGCGCTGTGCACGCGGAGCTCACCAAATTGGCCGCTGGTCGCATCAACGTCGAGCCGGCGGACTACGAGGCGACGCTGTTCAGTCAGGCCGCCGCCCCGGTCAACCAGTCAACGAAGACATTCGCGGCTATCTGCGCGCTGGTCGGGTTCATGTTCGCGTATTGCGCGATGTTGCTTACGACCGATATGCGCCGAGACCTGATACGAGAACTGAGGCGCGGCGGCGCAACTCGCTGGGGAACCGTCAAGACCCTCCTATTCGACGCGCTCGTGCTCGCCGCGATCGCTGCGCTCGTCGGGCTGGCGCTTGGCGATCTTCTTTCGATCGTCGTCTTCAACTCGCCGCCAGGGTTTCTGTCATTTGCCTTCCCTATCGGCTCACAGCGTATTGTCACCTGGGAAAGCGTTCTCATCGCGGTCGGCGCCGGAACGCTGGCAGCATGTGTGGGGGTATTGACCCCAATGCGAGACGTCTGGGTACGCACAAGACGCGACGATATCCCTGATAAACGCTATTCCCTCGGTGCGCCTAGGGTCGGAATGCTTGCGGGTGGGTGCGCCTGCCTTGGAGCTACGACACTGATCCTCTTGCTCGCGCCACAGTCCGCGGTCCTCGGCATCGTGGCTTTGATCGTCGCGCTGCTGCTCCTGCTGCCACTACTGCTCGATCTGATCGTAACCATCTCCGATCGTCTGCAACGGCGCTTCGGACTCGGAGCTACGGAGATCGCGGTCATCGAACTGCGATCGCCGAAGACGCGAACCCGGTCTATCGCGATCGCGGCCACCGCGGCTGTTGCTGTGTTTGCAAGCGTCACCATCGAGGGATCTCACATCAATCTTCAAAACGGACTCGATCGCGTGTTTCATGGCGTGAGCGACATAACCGATTTGTGGATCGTGCCGCAGGAAGAACAGAATCTGCTGTCCACTACCTCGTTCAGCGGTTTGCACGCTACTAGTTTCGGGGCGCTTGCCGGCATCAAGGCTGTCGGCGAATACCGGGCTGGGTTTCTTGAATATGACAATCGACGCATCTGGGTGCTCGCCCCGCCATCGACGGCGCCCTCGCCGCTGCCGTCGAGCCAGCTCCTCGCCGGCAACGCCGCGTTGGCGAATGCACGACTTCGGGCCGGCGGCTGGGCGGTGATGTCGAAGATCTTGGCTACCGAGCACCATCTGCACATCGGACAAGCGTTTATATTGCCCTCGCCTCGCCAGACGACACTCCGCGTCGCTGCACTCACGACGAACCTGGGATGGCCGCCGGGTGCGATCATCCTCAACAGCGAAGATTACGCGCGAGCGTGGGAAAGCAGCGATCCGAGCGCATTCAACGTGACGCTCGCCCCTAACGCCTCGCCCACTGTTGTGCGCAACGAGATTCAGAGCGTTCTGGGGGCGCGTTCGGGACTCGCCGTCGAAACCGCAGCGCGACGCGAACGGGCTCAGCAGACCGCGAGCCGCCAGGGACTGGAGCGTCTCACGCAGATCGCCCTGTTGGTGCTGGTGGCTGGCGTGCTCGCCACGGCGACTGTGATGGGAGCGGCGATCTGGCAGCGCCGGCGCCGGTTCGCTCGCATGAAGGTGCAGGGCTACGACACCCGGACATTGTGGCACGCGCTCGTGTGCGAGAGCGCGCTCTTGATCGGCGCGGGCTGCTTGATCGGAGCATGCCTTGGTATCTACGGGCAGCTCCTTCTCAGCCACGCGCTCGTGACCGTCACCGGCTTCCCGGTCATCGTTTCGGCGAACGTCTTGGTTGCTTTCGGCAGCTTTGCGCTAATGACTATCGTCGCAGCGACATGCATCGCAATACCGGGCTATCGCGCTGCCGATGTCGCTCCGTATCCATGATCCCGATCTAGGATCACAAGGTAAACGCTGAGCTTCCAAGTCGCCCCTCCCGAGGCTTCTCTTGAGTCTCAAGAGGGATATCGCGAGGTTCTCTGTGTCGATCTTCTAGGCTTGGAAATATTGGTGTCGTTGGAGCTAACGGTATCTGGACCCTACCTCCAGCACAGATCATTACGCTCATCGCCGCAATGGTCCGCGGACTGTTGTGGAGCCGACGGGCGACATCGCGTGAGCTGCGCGCTTGGCGCACGCGAGCAATAAGCATTCCCGACGCTTCGATCCGAGCTGACGCGCTTGACGCGATCGTCCGCAAGCGCGATAACGCGGAGGGCGCTTCGTTGTTCTCAATCCTTCCCAAACACCGGGATGGGCGCTTGCTGAAACTGCTGGTCGCCTACCAGGTGATGTGGGATTTCTTGGATAGCGCAAGCGAGAGAGGCGCGAGCGATGGTCCCGAGAACGGCCGTCAACTGCATCGCGCGCTCGTAGAGGCACTCAACCCAGATGCGCCGATATCCGACTACTACCGGCATCACCTCTGGAAAGACGACGGTGGCTTTCTGCTGACACTGGTCGAGACCTGCCGATGTCTGTGTATCGAGCTGCCGTCTTATTGGCAGGTGTCTGAGCTGATGATCAACGGTGTCGAGCGGTGTGCAATTCAGAGCCTGAATCACGAACCAGATCCACACAGGCGCGACGCAGCGTTGCGACAGTGGGCCGGGCGCGCATTTTCGAACACGCACGGTCTCGCATGGTTCGAGCTAACGGCGGCCGCTAGCGCATTCATGCCACATGCCCTGCTGGCCCTTGCGGCGGAGCCCTCCTGCGAACCCGCCGAGATGATCGCGGTCCATGCGGCTTACTTCCCCTGGATTTCACTTGCTATCGCGATGCTCGACAGCTACGTCGACCAGGAGGACGATGATGCGAGCGACAGTCACAGTTACATTTCTCACTACACCAGCGAACCGCTTGCCCTGGAACGACTTAAGATGATTGTTGGGCAGGCAATATCGCGAACCGCAGATCTCCCCAACGGCCGCCGCCACGCAATTATCGCAGCCAGTATGATCGCGATGTACCTGTCGAAGGACAGCGCCAACACATTGAAGCTGCGCGCTCAAACTCGCTCACTGGTTAGGGCAAGTGGGCTGCTTGCAATGTTGCTGCTACCGGCCGCCTACCTCTGGCGTACGACACGCATACGAGAGATCGCATCGCGCGCTGCGGATGTTGATCTGCCATCGGGCCTATGCTTTCCCCGGGTCGTTCAGACCTTTGTATTTTGGCGATCGCCGTTTGCTTACTACGAGCGCTGCCGTCGTTGTCACGGAAGCCGATTTACTCTGCGCGCGATGGGTCATCCCCCAATGGTGTTCTTTGCCGATCCGGGCGATGTGAGAGCCATCATGACCGCCTCACCCGAGATCTTGCACCCGGGGGAGGGGGGACGGACGATCGCGCCGATCGTCGGCACGTGCTCTTTCATGCTGCTCGATGAAGACGAGCATTTGCGCGGCCGCAGAGCGGTGCTTCCGGCCTTGCAGAAGCGCGCGGTGCAACGAGAGGCTGATCGGGTAGTCGATACGGTGCGAAGCGCCGCGGCATCGTGGCCTCGAGATGTATCGATGCCATTGCATCCGCGCCTACGCGCGTTGACATTGGAGGTCATCCTCCGGAGGATATTTGCCGAAGGAGAGCATGGGCACGAGATTAGATTGTCACTGTTGCTTGATCGGGCGCTCGCGATGTTGACAGTCACAGGAAGCGTGGTGCTGCCCCTACCGATTCTGCGCCGAGGTCCCGGATGGCTTTCCTGGACGCGCTTTGTACGACACCGATCCGAAGTAGATACGTTGATCCACGCATTGATCGACGAGCGCTTGCAGTTAGGTCGAACCGATCGCGACGCGCTCGCGGTGCTTCTTGCGGCACGCAACAAGGACGGCACACCGATGACCCGCACGCAGCTGCGAGACAACGTCATGTCTCTGATCCTCGCCGGGCACGAGACGACCGCCTCGCAGCTCGCGTGGGCCTTTCAGCTGCTTGCCCACCACCCACGGGTGCAGCGACGGTTGATCGAGGAGGTCGACGAAGACAACGATGATGCCTACCTGACGGCGACGATCCAGGAGGTTCTGCGCCATCGGCCGGTGTTCCTGTTCACGATCCCGCGCGCGGTCAAGCGGGTGATCGAGATCGGCGGGTGGACATATCATCCACCGGCGCACCTGCTCGGGTGCATCTACCTGCTCCATCACAACCCTGACCTTTACCCCGAGCCAGACGAGTTCCGTCCGGAGCGGTTTCTGGAGGGGCAGCCCAATCCGTACACGTATCTGCCTTGGGGAGGAGGACGCAGGCGCTGTCCGGGCTCGCACCTGGCGTTGCTGGAGATGAAGACGGTGTTGCGCACCGTGCTTGAGACCATGACGGTGAGCCCCGCGAGCCGGCGCATGGAGCGTCCGAAGTGGCGTAGCGTGATCGTGACACCGCACGCCGGCTCGCGCGTGGTGCTGCACCAGCGTGAGCGCCGGCCCGGCGCCGCCAGGCGCGCCAGGCAGATGACCGTCAGTGCCTGTCCGGCTCCGATCCACGCGGCCGATCTTGCTGAACGTGGATCATAGGTGGTGACATAGCGACATGTCGCTATACACGGGCTTCCGAGCCCGTCATGATCGGTGTGGTGGTAAGGATTGATACCGCCAATCGCGTCTCGCTTGGCCTTCCCAGAAAGCCAAGCATTGCCTGGCAATTGCGGGCGGCACGATTGTGGTGTCACCCCACCCTTACCTCCGTCTCGCCAGAGATGGGCCGGACGTCGTCATACGGCGTCCGGCCCTTTAAGAGCGCGTCCGCCGCGGTCTCTGGTGGCGGCTCGCGGAGCGGGCGGGAAGCGGTCAGCTGACTATGCCTCCGCGCGCCGGCACGAGCTACCCGGATACGTGGAGGATCCCCGACCTCTCCGAACCTCGCTACTCGCAGTCGTTGGAGCGGGGCCTGGCGATCCTCGAGTGCTTTACGCCCGAAACACCGGTGCTGGGGATCGCCGACATCGCGACGCAGCTCGGGATGAGCCGCTCGACCACGCACCGCTACGTCACGACGCTGCTCGCGCTCGAATACCTCCGGCAGGGGGCCCGGCGTAAGTACCGGCTCGGATTGCGCGTCACCGACCTGGGGATGTCGGCGCTGAATGAGACGAGCCTGCGCGAGCATGCCCATGCGGACCTTGCGGAGCTGGCGCATAGGGCAGGCTACGCGACGAGCATCGCTGTGCTCGAAGACGATGAGATCGTGTATATCGATCGCGTACAGGGGTTCCGCCGTCGCCAGCAGGTCCCCGGACCGATAGTGAAGGCTGGATCGAGACTACCGGCGTACTGCAGCGCGCTAGGCAAGGTGCTGTTCGCACACCTGCCCGACCACGAGCGCCGCGAGATGCTCTCGCGCTTAGATCTCAAACGCCAGGGGCCGAACACGATCGTGAGCAAAAGCATGCTGCGTGACGAGCTCGCCCAGATCTTGGAGGAAGGGCTCGCCGTCGAGGATCAGGAGCTGGTGGAGGGCAGAGTCGCAATCGCCGCTCCCGTATTTAACGAGGCCGGCGAGATCACAGCGGCAATCGACTTGACCGCCGGCGCCCAGGGAATCGCGGTAGAGGAGCTCGCCGATGCCCTCGGCCCGCACCTCGTCTCGACCGCCGACCGCATCTCCTCCCGCTTGGGTAACCGGCGGGAGAGCGAAGGGCGGGACTAAACGGATCGAGGCGCAGTGCTGCGCGCCTTACCTACATCCCCGCGGCGCGACGCGCACTGCGGTGAGCCTCGCGCTCCAGGCCGTCATCGAGCTGACTCAGCTCGCTCGGGTCAATGCGCAGCGCGGTGGCGATCAGCCAGTCCGCAAACCACGCGTTCTTGGGCAATAGCGGACCGTGCAGATAGGTGCCGATAGTGGCGCCCTGGCGCGCCCCCTCAGTGCCTGAGCGCCCGTCGTTGCCGTAGCCCTTTACGACGTGCCCCAGTGCTTGCGCGCCCTCGCCGAGGTGGGTGCGTCCGCCGTGATTCTCGAACCCCGCCAGCACCCGCGGATCGGCTCCATCCTCGAGGGAGACCTCGATCGCGACATTGCCGATCAGCCGCGGACCGGGATCACTGACGGTGCGCACGTCCAGCAACCCGACGCCCTCGATCTCCTCTTCGCCGATCGTGTAGGCGTGGCCGAGCAGCTGATATCCGCCACACACGCCCAGGACGACCGCTCCGCGCACGGCCGCCTCGTGCAGTGATGCACGCTTGGTCTGCAGGAGATCCTCTGCGCATAGTCGCTGGTCGCGGTCTTGGCCGCCTCCGATGTAGAACAGGTCTTGCCCGTCCGCATGCAACGGCTCACCGAGTCCGCTGCCGGTCAGCTCGAACCCGATCCCGCGCCATTCACAGCGACGCTGCAGCACGAGCAGGTTGCCGCGATCGGCGTATATGTTCATCAGGTCCGGATACAGCGCGCACACTCGCAGCGCGCGTCCGGTGGTTTCACTCAGCGCCATGAGCTGCCGGCCTCTCCACGTCGCACGAGCAGCTCCCGCAGGGCCAGCATTGCGGTATACGTCGGCAGGGCATACAGCGGCTCGCCACCGTCCGTACTGGGACGGTCGGTCGCCGCGGCCTTGAGCGCCTGCCCCAGATCGTCGATCACTCTGATGCGATGCGGATCGACCCCGGCGTACTTCAGCCGCAGCGCCAACTCGCTCGCGCGCGTTCCGGCGCACGTCACGCTACGAACGCGCCCTGCGAGCAACTCGTAGTCCGCGTCCCAGATCCAGGAGACGTCGCGTCCGTCGGCGATGTTGTCGTTGAGCACACCCAGCACGTCGTGCTCGCCTGGCTCCAGCACGAGCGTGCGCAGCACCTCGTTCGTGCCTGCCGGGTTCTTCACGAGCAGGATCTGTGTCTCGCGCCCGTCCACGGTCACGGTCTCCGCGCGACCGAACGCGGCTGTGGCGCTCTGCAGTCCCGCCACGATGTCCTCCAGCGGCACCTCCAGCACGACCGCGAGTGCGGCCGCCGCGAGGGCGTTGTAAACGTTGTACAACCCGGGCAGGGCCAACTTGACCTCGGCCTTGCCTGCGGGAACGGTCAATTGGAAACGGGCCCCGCGTACCCCGTCGAGCCTGACCGCGCTCGCGCGTACGGTGGGGGAGGGTCGTCGCTGTCCGCAGCTCGGGCAATGGTAGTGCCCGAGGTGGCCCAGGTAGATGGAGTCGAACGCGTACGGCGCCCCGCAGCGGCGACAATGCTTGGCGTCGGCGGCGTGCGCCATGCCGGCCAACGCCAGCGAGTCGTCCTCGACGCCGAAGTACATGACCAGGCCGCTGTCATTGCCGACGCTGCCGCTGTGTGCGGCGCCGTCGCGGCCCCGTGCGAGATCGGCAACGAGCGGATCATCGGCGTTCAGTACGAGCGTTGCCGTCCGCGCCGGCCCGTCGCGCAGCGCCGAGGCCCAGCTGTCGGCGATCGTCTCGAGCTCACCGTAACGGTCGAGCTGGTCGCGGAACAGGTTCGAGAGCAACACGGCACGCAGGTCCCGTAGTTGAGCGGCGACCGGCGCAAGCCATAGCTCGTCGACCTCGAACAGGCCCAGCTCGCCCGCGATCCGTCTTCGCGGACGAGCGGCCGACAGCAGGGTCGAGGCGATTCCCCCCGCCATGTTCGCGCCCGCTTGGTTGTGCACCAGCTCGACACCGTGGCGCTCGAGGATCGAGGCGACCATCGCGGCCGTGGTCGTCTTGCCGTTGGTCGCGGACACGAGCACGCTGCCCCGCTTCAAGCGCGAGGTGAGCGTGCCGAGCGCGTCTGGCTGCAACCTCAGCAGCACCTTGCCCGGAGCGCTCGTCGCTCCACCTCCGCGCAGACGCGACAGGGCGCCGGCGGCCCGCGCGAGCGCGAGCTTCAGCGCGAGCAGGTCTGCCATTAGGACCCCTCGCGCCCGAACGCGGTGTCTGCCCCGGCGTTCTGCGGGACGAGCACGCGAACCGCGCCCGCCAAAGCGCGCACGCGCACGGGCAGCTCGCCGATCGGATCTCCGTCGGCGTACATCTCGAACGGCCGGTCGGCGCTGACGGAGATTTCACGCGCGCGCCAAACACGTACTCCAGGCTGCGACACGTGCGCTCCGCTGAACACCTTCGGCAGTATCTTCGCCACGAACCTGAGCTTGCTGACGCTTTCCAGGGCGAGCACGTCGAGTAGGCCGTCGTCCAGCAGCGCGTCCGGCGCCGCGTACATCCCGCCGCCGTAAGCCCTGGAGTTGCACGCTCCGATGGTGTATGCCCAGACACTCACGCGCTCGCCGGGCGGATCGAGCTCGATCTCGAAGCGGGCCGGATGCCACGCGATCAGAGCCCGCAGCGCACCGTACAAATACACGAGATTTCCCAGCCAAGATGGCGCCTGGTTGGCGATGCGGTTGGCGTCGGAGTCAAATCCCACCGAGGCGATCCCGACGAACGCGCGACGCCCGTTCACCTCGCCGACGTCCATCGCGCGTGGAGCACCCTGCGCGATCGTGGTGCACGCCAGCAGGGGATCCTGGGAGATCCCCAATACCCGCGCGAGATCGTTGCCGCGCCCGCCCGGGAGCACGCCCAACACCGCGCCAGGAACCTCGCGCAGCGCGTCGGCGACGGCGCCGATCATGCCGTCGCCGCTGAGCACCGCCACCGTCTCCCCGGCACGGGCGCCTTCGATGGCGAGGTCGCGAGCGTGCTCGAGGTCGCGCGTGTCCTCGCGACGCACCTCCAGGCCGAGCTCACGCAGCCGTCGCTCGACTCCCGGAGCGGCCTTACGCGCCCGGCCACCTCCCGCTGACGGGTTCACCAACAGACACACGGAGGCGGGCACTCAGCGAGTCCAGTTCTGTGAGCGCATGAACGCGATCACCTCATCTGGGCGGTCGGTGATGACGTAAGCGTCGATGATCGCTCCCGCGGAGTTGATCGTAATCGACAGCCCCGAGTCGACCCGGCGCACCTTCGATATTGCGGCGACGGGGCGCCCGGCGCCCATCCGCGGCTTGACACGACCTGTGGCCACGCGGTGCACCGCCTCGTGCTCCGCGAGCGTGTCGAGCAGGCGCCGGTAGTCCTTGCGCGAGGTGTGCTTGTGATGTGTTTGTTTGGCCATCGGAGACATCTTCGCGCAACTCCCCGATGCTTCCCTCCGGCAACGGCTTCAGGAACTGCCGCGAGCCTCGGCCTGCGCGCGGTTGCGCCGGCGGCGGCCGATCGTGGCGACCACCGCGATGGCGGCCGCCACGAGGAAGAAGCCGAGCAGGACGCCGGGCGCGATGCCCAGCCCGCCGAACGGCAGTGAGACCAGCTCGACGATGCCAAGGCCGATCGCCAGCAGCACCACGATCAAGATCACGATCAACACGATCCCGCGCACGCGCGCGAGGATGCCGGCGGAGCTGGAGGGGATGAGCAGGCCCATCGCGCGCAGCGCGAACATCTGCCGGCCCGTCGGTGGGGTCTGTCCGAGACGCTCGACCGCATCCTTGAGGTCTCCGGCGCGCCGTTCGGCAAGCGCCAGCGACGCATCGGCCATCCGCCGCAGCTGCATGCGCTCCTGTGGTCGGGCCGCGGCGATCGCGCGCTGGAAGTAACCGCGCGCCTCCTCGGCGTCGAAGCGCTCGGATGCGCGCGCTCCGAGGATCGCTAGCGCGGCGGACTTGTACTTGGTCTCGTTCTGAAGCTCCTCGTCCGAGCGCTGCTCGAGCGCCTGGATCGCCTCCAGGGCGCCGCGCTGCTCGATCCGTACTTGACGTTGTTTGGGTGCCATAGCGCGGTCATTCTACGGTCTGGGCGGCGATCGGCGGCCGCGGGGGTGTCGGCGATGGCTTCGAATGCTTGCCCGACGGCGAGGAAGGACTATCGGCGGGCGCGCGGACTTGGTCCGAGGAGCACGTGAGGCGATATTCTCGATCGCGTGTCTGTCAGCCTCATAGCTCAATTGCGGGTCCGTCTCGGCTGCCTATGCGCGGTCACGGCGCTGGTTCCCGCGATCATCTGTGCATCTGCCTCCGCCGCGACCTCGACCTCCGCGGCAGCTAGCACCGCAAGCGCAGCGAGCGCCGCAAACGGTAGTGCCTTCAGCGAACTGGCCGGCGGCGGAAAGCAGACGACGACGGCGACAACTCCGACTCCCACTACCAAGACGACGGAATCGACAGCCTCGACCACAACGTCGAACTCGAATACGAGCAGCGTATTGCTGCTGGGACTCATCGCCGCCTGCGCGTTGATCGCCGGGATCGGGTTTATGATCCTGCGCGACGCGCACCGGGTCGCGCCGGTTCCCGACGGACAGGTGACCGCCGAGGGACGTCCCGCGCGCGACGTCGCCGCGATGATGCGCAAGCGTCGCGCAAAAGCGAAGGCCGCGCGCCGTCAGCGCAAGCGCAACCGCTGAGACTGCGTCCTCTGAGCCGCGGGGCTGCGTACGCGCGCTGGCGTCGTCGTTGTCCTGAGCCGGCCGGATACAGCCGGCCGGCGTATCCGCCGTGGGGAGGGGGGTGCACCTGAACCGTGCGGCCCGCGCCGGCGTGGGCGCGGGAGGGGAGACCGCGGGTGGGGATCCAGCGGCGAGGCTCCGAGCGCAATACTGCCGCCGTCGTCCTCTGAGTCGCCGGCCCCGTCGGCATCGCCGCCGACGACACTGACGCTCATCGCCTGGTCGTTGCGGAACGGGAGCCACAGCATGAGCGCCGCCACCGGCAGCTTCACCAGTCCGAGCAGGACGATCACCATCCACAACGACATACTCCCTGCGATGCTACTACCGCCGGGTGCGAATGCCTGACGATCAGCATGGGCGCCGTGACACAGGCTCCGAGGCGGACATGAGCAAGGAGTTGGATGCCCTGCAGCGGGAAGTTGTCGACTGCCGGCGCTGCCCTCGGCTGGTGGCCTGGCGCGAGCAGGTGGCACACGAGCGCAAAGCCGCGTTCGCCGAGCAGGAGTATTGGGGCAGGCCACTCCCCGGCTTTGGCGACCCACGGGCACGCCTGTTGGTATTGGGACTGGCCCCGGCAGCACACGGCGCGAACCGGACCGGCAGGATGTTCACTGGTGACCGCTCGGGGGATTTCCTGTACGCGGCGATGTGGCGCGCCGGTCTGGCCAGCCAGCCGAACTCGACGGCACGCAATGACGGTCTGGGGCTGCGCGGCGCCTGGGTGACCGCAGCGGTGCGGTGTGCGCCACCGGCGAACAAGCCCGCGCCGGATGAGCGCGACGCATGTCTGCCGTGGAGCGTGCGCGAGCTGAAGTTGCTACGCCGCGTGTCGGTGATCGTTTGCCTGGGGGCCTTTGCATGGGATGCTGCGCTGCGTCTGAGCGCCGCGGTCGCATCCAGCGGCCCCGCCGAGAAGCCGGCGGGCAATCTCGAGGCTGTGATGCCGCGCCCGCGCCCGCGGTTTGCGCACGGCGCCGAGTATCAAGGCGCTCGATACATGCTGCTCGGCTGCTACCACCCGAGCCAACAGAACACGTTCACGGGCAGGCTGACCGAACCGATGATCGACGCCGTGTTCGCGCGTGCCCGCGATCTGGCCGGCGCACCGCCCGGCTAGTAGTGGTGGTCAGGCTTCGATCAGCACGCGGAGCGTCTCCGGCATGACCGCCAGGATCACGTCGACCTCATCCAGCGTGAGGCGCTTGCTTAGAACAGCCGCGACGGCTGTGACTGCGACGGATGCCTCGGTCTCACCGGAAAAGCGACCCTCGCTGACGACGTGCTCGATGAACGTATCGACGGTGTAGGGCGGCATCGGCGTGCGACTCGGATCCCAGCCCTCGTAATAGATGCCGCGGATCAAGGTCGGTAGCTGCGCGGCGAGCTTCGCGGCCACGTCGATCGTCAGCCGATCGCGGAGAACGTGCAAGACGGCTCGTAGCACGCGATACGCGTACTGAAGATCGCCATCGCCCAGCTCGGTCGCGATGTCTTTCAGCCAGATGTTCGCCTTTTCGGCGCTTCGCTCGATGATCGCGGGCTGAGACTCGTGGCCGCCATCCATCTCGATCTCCCTCTGGTGATGATCACGGAACGAAACATCATGTTCGAGCCGCAGCGTTTCGCATCGCGACCGCCTCCACATCCGGAGACCTTCGTGAACGCCGCTCCGTACTAACCCGCAAGGCGAACATAGATGTTATACTCGTCGGGTATGACTTATCGTGTAGGCGCTAAGGGACAAGTCGTCATTCCAAAGGATGTGCGAGAGCGTGCGGGTCTGCAGCCTGGGACGGACGTCGAGTTCGAACTGAATGGGAATCGCGTGACGATGATCGCCGCCAGCCATCGCTCGATACTCGGGGGACGGTTTGCCGGCAGCGGCATGGCTGCACGCCTGCTCGAAGATCGCGCACGTGAGCCTCGTTGAACGGCAACGCCTGTCTCGACTCGTGGGCCGTGTTGGCCTGGCTCGACGGAGAGCAACCGGCGCAAGATCGCGTCGAGGAGCTGCTCGTCAGTCGGCCGTCGATCAACTGGGTGAATGCCGTCGAGGTCTACTACCGGATCGAGCGCGATCACGGACGGACTCAAGCGGACGAGATCCTGCATCAGCTACGGAGCAAACTGGAGTTCGACTTGCCGGGCGTCTCGAGAATGATCGAGGCCGCTCGCTTGAAGGCCATCAAGTCAATCGCACTCGCCGATTGTTTCGCAATCGCCACCGCGTCCGCTCATAAGGCCGTCCTGCTGACGGGAGATCCAGAGATCCTGGAAAGCGACGAACTTCCATGTCCAGTTGAGGACCTGCGCGCACGAAACTAGCTAGTTAGTTGACATAACATAGATTATCGAGCGTTCCAGGGTAGTGCATCAGTTTGGGGGTTCGTGCGGTGCGTCGTCTCATCCATGTGAGACAGAAATCTCAGTCATCTGAGACAGCTCTGTCTCATCCATGTGAGACTGGCCGACGACGGTTCGTTTGCCGATCCTCGAACGAGGCATGGGTCGGCCTGAGGGACCGACGAGTTAGGCTTCAGCAATCGTGTCGCTGATCGCCCTGACGTCCGCGGAGATCTCGCTGCCGGCCCAGGCCGATGGCGCGCGCGTCAGCGACCGGATTGCTGTTCTGGCCGACACCGTCGACGTCGTCGGGTTGACCGACAATCACGCCGGCCAGCCGCGGATGTCGCCGCTGGCTGCGGTGGCGCTCGCGCGGGAGCAGGGTGTGGGGACAATCGTCCACGTTTCCTGCCGCGATCGCAACCGGCTTGCCCTGCAGTCTCAGGTCGTGGGCGCGGCGGCGCTCGGCGCTGAGGCGGTCCTCTGCATGCAGGGCGATCCGGTGCCTGGCATCGAGCGTGTGGCCGACATGACTGCCACGCAGCTCATTGCGAGCGCATCGCCATGGAGCGCCCCGCACCCGCTGGCCGTCGGGGCGGTCGTCAATCCCTTCGCCGAGGACGTCGACCGGGAGTTGCGGCTCCTGCGGCGCAAGATCGCCGGTGGAGCAACGTTCCTGCAGTCGCAGATGATCTTCGACCTCGGGCGCCTCGAAGCGTTCCTCTCGGCCGCCGAGGACATCCTCGCGGACGTGCGGTTCTACGCAAGCGTCGCGCTGCTCCGCAGCACGCGCATGGCAGAGCGCGCCTGCGCGCTACCAGGGGTCGCAATTCCTCAGCGAGCCCTGGCGCAGATCAGTCGCGGCGGCGGCATCGACCTAGCGCGCGAACTGGCGGCCGACCTTGCCAGTATCTCGCGCGTTGATGCGCTTCACGTATTTCCGCTCGGGGCCGAGGCGGCGACACGCGAGGTCGCCGCGGAGTTCCGCGTCGCGCGGGGTGTCAGCGCCCAACGCCCGGCCGGGACCGGTCCGTAACCGTCTCGCGGCGACGATACGTCGCTTCCCTGCTCGTCGCCAAAAGCGAGACCCTACGCCGGCCAGCCGCACCCTAGGTGAGGGAGCCTTCGCGGAAGGCGACGCCGGTCTCATATGGATGAGACGCCTGCGGTCTCACATGACTCTGCCCGCTACTACGCAGGTACTTGCACGGGTTGCGGTACCCATCTCATCCCGCCCGGCGATAGCAGATGTGCGTTGCCAGTGGAGAATGGAGGACCTCGGCGGGCTCGAAATCGAATTCGGCGACGCCGTTGAATACCCCCTCGCCGGACCCGAGTAGAACGGGGACGATGTCGAGCCAGAGCTCGTCGATGACACCCGCCAGCAGCGCTTGGCGGACGGTCGAGGCGCCGCCCGCGATGTCGATGCCGTCTGCGCCGGCAGTCTCGCTGGCCTGGGCGTAGGCGGCGTCAAAGCCATCGGTGACGAAGTGAAACGTCGTCCCGCCCTCCATCTCGATCGGCGCGTGAGTGTGATGGGTTAGGACGAACACGGGCGCGTGGTACGGCGGCTCGGGCCCCCACCAGCCCGACCACTCCTCGTCCCACTCGCCACGGATCGGACCAAACATGTTGCGGCCCATGACGTAGGCGCCGCGGGGGCGCAGCAAACGGCGCTCGGCGGTGGCGTCCGCCTCGTTCGCGCGCTCGTCGCCAAGGTGCCAGCCGTGAAGCTCGCGGCCCCGCTTGCCGAGCGGGTCTTCGCGGCTCTGATCCGGCCCGGCGACGAAGCCGTCCAGGGAGATCGACATGTGGCAAGTGGTGTCGGCCATTACTCTCCTCCAAAGTGAGAATCGGCACCAGCGGGCGGCGTCAGGGGGTGAGATCGTTGACTATTTGCGCCGCTGGGCGGATGTCGGTTATCCGGGTCACGTTCGCGCCCGCGTAAAGCGGCCCCGAGTCCAGGAGGCTCGGCGGCCCATCGTACAGAGCCATTGGCGGGCTGAGAAAGGGCAGCGACGGTCGCTGGATCGCAAGCCCGCGATCCTGGAGCCCTTCGGGGACGCGCAGCACGAGTGGTGCGGTAAGCCGGTTGACGAGCCTGATCCAGCCAGGTCCGCGCGGGTCGTCGCCGATCCAGCGGCGGGTAGCAGCGTTCGGGATCACCCGATGCGGCGCGTCGGCCCACCCAAGCCCGAATAGCTCGGTTAGCACTGTTTCGTCCGCCTCAAGGCAGCGTCGCTTGTAATCAGGGTGCGCGCGGCTCTCATCGCTGAGCAGAAAGCGCGTGCCCGAGACGGCAGCGACCGCGCCGGCATCGAGCGCCTGGCTCACACCCTCGCGGTCAACGATCCCTCCGGCCGCCAGAACTGGGACCTTGACCGCAGCCCGAACGCGCTCGACCAATTCGAGCACCGGCGTCGTGCCGCGAACGTGCCCGCCGGCCTCGACGCCCTGCGCTATTACCGCGTCGGCTCCAGCTGCCTCCGCAGCTCTTGCTTCCTCGACCGAGCCGCACTGGTGGACCCACGTACCCCCAGCAAGCCTGCATGGCTTGCCCCAGAAGGTGACGATCACGTCGGCGTCGGCCGCCGCCTCCACATCGCCCGGCCGAAGAAGCGGCAGTACAAGGTTGACCGCGATTGGGCGACCGGTGAGCCTCCGAGCCGCAGCGAGCTCCCTGGCGATCGGTGCGCGAGCGCCCCCGATCGTCCCCAGACCGCCGGCCTCCGATACAGCCGCAGCGATCTCATGACGAGCTACAGCGCCCATCCCCGCCTGAACAATCGGCGCCGGCAAACCACGCAAGTCGATTACTGCAGTCACCCCGCGACCAGCCTACTGCCAGGCGGGGACGTGGCTACTCCGCCGCCCAGTCTCATATGGACGGGACGTCACGGTCTCAGATGAATGCTGTCAGCGCCGCCGCACCGGCGGCGGTGCGGCCTCCTGAGCCATAGAATCGCGGCCGTGTCGTTCACGCTCACGAACCTCAGAGAGGATCCGGTCGATGTCGGGTCTAACTTCGACGGTGCGCCGGGCCTGGAGTTCCGCCTGGTGGGTACGGCGCTCGAGCTCGAGCAGTCCGGCCTCAGCTATCAACGCATCCCAGCCGACTACCGGTTCCCCTACGGCCACACGCACAAGGAGCAGGAGGAGGTGTTCGTCGTCGTGGGCGGGAGCGGGCGGATGAAGCTCGACAACGAGATCGTCGAGGTCAAGAAGTGGGACGCCGTGCGCGTTCCACCCGGTACATGGCGAGGGTACGAGGCCGGACCGGAAGGCCTTGAGATCCTCGTCTTCGGCGCGCCCAACCTCGGCGAGAACCCGCGGGAAGACGTGGAGGGTCAGCGAGACTGGTGGGCCGACTAATAGCGCTTCGCGTCTCGGGCGGGCACACTCCCCGGGCGAGCAGCTGCTCCGGGGCGGATGTCCACAAGAGCACCCACATAACCGAACGAGGACCGTGATGCGGAAGCTGATCTACTCGATGACTGTGTCGCTGGACGGCTACATCGCCGGACCCGATGGCGCGATTGACTGGTCGGTGCCCGACGAGGAGCTGTTTCGGTTCCACCACCAACAGGTGCAGGAAATCGGTGTGCACCTCTGCGGACGGCGGCTCTATGAAACGATGGTCTACTGGGAGACCGCTGAGGAGAGTCCGCTGGCCGCGGAGCACGTCGAGTTCGCCCGGACCTGGAAGGCCCTGCCGAAGGTCGTGTTCTCCACGACGCTTCAGAGCGTGGTGGGCAACACCAGGCTGGCCAGGGACGGTGTCGGCGAGGAGGTCTCAAAGCTCAAGGAGCAGCCCGGAAAGGACATCGCCGTCGGCGGCGCCGGGCTCGCCCATGCGTGTATGAAGCTGGAGCTGATCGACGAGTGGCGGCTGTTCGTTAGCCCGGTCCTACTCGGCGGCGGCACGCCCTACTTCCCGACCCTGGACGAAAAGATCAACCTGGAGTTGGTCGAGACGAAGACGTTTAGCTCTCGCCTCGTTTACCTTCGTTACAGGCGCGTGCCAGACGGCCTGTAGGTGATCGTCCCCACTCGCGCACCTTGGGGCGGGACCAGCGATAAGAGTCGCGCCGCTCTGATGGTCGCCCTATCGCAGACAATGATGAGCAGGACACTTCTCCGCAATTTCCGAGCCTCGCTCGACATAGGAGCAACGGGCAGCGCTCTGGCGACGCCCGCGGTGGCCAAGTGTCCCCTCCCCCATCAGGCCGGAAGCGTCGAACGCATTTTGCCGCGAAGTGGCACGGCTTGCGGAACCTGCTTGGATCGAAGAACGAGTACACAGCGAACGAGGAGGTAGGTGGAATGAACATAGAGTTCCTCTCAACTCTCGCGGTGATCGCGCCCGATCCGGCCGCCAGTCGCAAGCTCTACGTTGACACGCTCGGGCTCCCGCTCGAGAGCCACGGCGACGACTATCACCACAGCGAGAACATCGCGGGCTGCAAGTCCTTCGGCATCTGGCCGCTGTCCCAGGCAGCGGAGGCATGCTTCGGGACGTCCCAGTGGCCGGCGGAGCGGCCAGTGCCGCAGGTCAGCATCGAGTTCGATGTCGCGGACGCCGCAGCGGTGACCCCGGCGGCACGGGAGCTGGAGCAGGCCGGCTACGAGCTGCTGCACCCGCCGCGCGAGGAGCCGTGGGGTCAGACCGTAGCCAGACTGCAGTCACCGGAGGGCGCGATCGTCGGAATCTCGTACGCTCCTGTGCTCCACGACCAGCACTGACTGCAGGAAGGACAACCGGCCATCTGAGACTGGCCGATCCCGCTCATGCGGGCTTCTTGAAGGCAGCGGCCAGCTCGTTGCGCGAGTGGATCCCGAGCTTTTGGTAGACGTGCCCGAGGTGGTATTCGACGGTCTTTGGGCTAACGAAGATGGCGGCGGCGGTCTCCCTCGTGGTCATCCCGTCAGCCAGGAGGCGGGCTATGCGCAACTCTTGGGGGGTGAGCTGGTCGAGTGTGCTCACGTCACGGCGTCGCGCTGTCTCGCCCGTAGCCGCAAGCTCCGCGTCTGCTTGGTGGACCCACGGCTGCGCGCCGAGACGCTGGAAGATTCCAGCCGCCGCTCGGAGCTCCTCCCGCGCCCGTGCGCGTTTGCGGGCCCGGCGCAGGCACCCCCCGTAGGCCAGTCGTGTGCGGGCGGTCTCGAAGGCGTCAGGTGTCCGTTCGTGGAGTTGCAGCGCCTCCTCGAAACAGGCTTCCAGGTCGCCTGCCCCGGCGAGGAGCCCGCGGCAACGGGCGGCGCGGGCCAGCGCCCACGGTTGCCCCTTCGCTGTTGCCTGTGCAACGAAATCGGCAGCGACGCGGGCGGCGTCCTCGTCGCGGCCGAGGCGCAGGAACGCGTCGACGAGCTCAGGCGCCGGTGAGAGGTCGACGTCGGCGATACCGTGCGAGCGCAAGGCGTCCGTCTGGGCCTGGTAATGCTCGATCGCCTCCGCGGGGCGGCCGAGTCCGAGCTCGAGGTCACCGAGAGCTTGGATTGCCCAGATCCCGTATAGGGCGATGCCAAGCTCCTCGCACATCTTGATCGCCTCGGCGGCTCGTTCGCGGCAGCTTGCCTCGCGCCCCTTCCGTGCTTCCACGCAGGCCAGCCCTGCCATCGATGCCGCCACCTCGACCCGCTGGCCGGTCTCCCGCGCCAGGCTGATCGCTTCGTCATAGCTCGTCTCGGCGGCCGTCCATTGGTCGGTCGTCGCTTGGTCGCGCGCGAGCAGATGGAGGAGATTCGGCAACGCGCCAACGGCCGCCTGCTCGCGCGCCAGCTTTGACGCTCGCTCGATCAGCCCGCGTCCCGTGTCGGCCTCGCGCAGCCACAGCGGCCCGATCGCGGCCCAGACGAGCAGCTCCGGGTCATCGCGCAGCTCGTCCGACTTCTGCAGGGTCTCGACCGCCTGGCGTGCCGAGGCGGCGCCGGCCTCACCCTGGCCGTCGGCGACGAGAGCCATGCCACGTGACATCGCCGCGAAGAATGTCGCGCGGTTGGAGTCTTGCCCGTTGGCCAGCGCGACAGCCCGCTCAGCAGCCGCGATCATCGCCGGCGTATCTCCCGTGCAGAAGCATCCGTGGACTGCCTGGGCGAGCATCTCGACGGCGAGCTGCGGGTCGGTGTCAGCGATCTTCGCGGCCGCTCCGACGATCAGCGGGTATGCCGCCATGACCGGCCCGCATCGAATCGCCACCTGGCCGCGGAGGTGGTCGATGTGTGCCCTGACGGCGGGAGCGGGTTCTTGGGCCTGTGCTTCATCGAGCAGCCCGAGCGTGCCCTGCACATCGCCGGCCGGCCACGCCGCTTGCGCGGCTGCCACCAGCAACGGGGCGCGGGTAGTGTCGGTCGAGCGCAGCTCGGCGGCGCGCGCGAACGCCGCCGCGGCGATGGCGTAGGCGCTTCGCTCGCGCGCCCGCGCGCCGGCCTGCGCCAGCGCATCGGCCGCGCGGTCGTCAAGGCCGACGCTCGCCGCCGCCAGGTGCCACGCCCGCTGGTCTGCATCTCGGTCGGGGAGCGCCGCTGCCAGCGCCGCATGCGCCTCGCGGCGCTCCGCCGCGGACGCATTGGCGTACATCGCCGCACGCGCGAGTGGGTGGGTGAACTCGATGGCGGCGTGAGCGACCCTGATGAGGCTTGCCTCCTCCGCCGGCGCGAGATCGCTGAGGTTCAGGCCGATCCGAGAGACGGCGCGTGCGAGCACGGCGAGGCTGCACGGGTCGCTCGCCGCCGCGATGACCAGCACGCGACGGGTCGGCTCGGAGAGGCGGCCGAAGCGGCGTAGGAACGCTGTGGCGATGCTCGTCGAGATCGGTACCGGAGCATCGCTTGGCAGGCTGAGGAGTCGAGAGGCCTCTGGCGCGAGCTCGAGCAGCGCGAGCGGATTGCCGCCGGTGGCGCGATACAAGCGCTCCAGCAGGTCGTTGGGAACATCCGCGCGGGCGAGCAGTTCCGTCGCGTCTGAGCGGTTCAGCCCAGCCATTCGCAGCGTTCGCAGGTCGGTGCCGTCCAGCAGCGAAGCATGACCCTCGCGCACGGTGAGAACAAGCGCGATCGGATCCGCCAGCAGGCGCCGGGCGGCGAACAGCAGCGTCTCTGCGCTGGAGCGATCGAGCCAATGCGCGTCGTCCACGAGCAGCGCGAGCGGACCCTCCTCTGCGCTTGCAGACAGCAGGCTCAGTGTCGCGGCCCCGATCGCGAAGCGATCCCGGGCGCTCGCCGGGCCGAGCGCGAGCGCGCCGCCAAGCGCACTCGCCTGTGGCGCCGGGATCCGATCTACCGCATCGAGAATCGGGCGCAGCAGCTCGGCCAGGCCCGCAAACGGGATCACCGCCTCGGCCTCGACCCCGCGGGCTCGCAGGATCCGCATTCCGTCGGCGCTCTCGGCCGCATGCTCAAGCAGGGCAGTCTTGCCGATCCCAGGCTCGCCGACGAGCGCGAGCACGCCGCTACGGCCCTCGCGGGCCTGTGCAAACAGCCGATCGAGCGCCAGCTGCTCATCTTCGCGGCCAAGCAACATCAGCCGATTCTTACGAGTCTCCATTCCCTGTGCGGCCGGGTCCCGCGTGCCGAAAGACTAGGTAGGGCCCCCTGATGCGATCTCGAGGGACGCGGAGTTACCGTCACGGCAGTCCATCCAAGGAGGTCAAACATGGCAACCGTTCAGCAGCCCGTCGAGGTCGAGCCTGAGAAGCTCGAGCAGTTTGTATTCCGCGCCGTCGGGGAGGTCGGAGCGACCCTGGGCGCGGCGCTTGTCGTGATGGGAGACAAGCTGGGGCTCTACCGTGCCCTTGCGGGCGCCGGGGGGCTTACACCGGTCGAGCTCGCGCGGCGGACCGCCGTCAGCGAGCGCTACGTCCGCGAGTGGCTGAATGCGCAGGCCGCGGGCGGCTACGTGGAGTACGACCCGATCGGCGGCACCTACACACTCCCGCCCGAGCAGACGGTCGCCCTCACCGACGAGTCCAGCCCCGCGTTCCTCCCCGGCTTCTTTCAGATCGCGCTGGGCACTGTGATCGACTCGCCGCGGATCACCGAGGCGGCCCGCAGCGGCGAGGGCGTCGGCTGGCACGAGCACAACCACGACGTGTTCGACGGCTGCGAGCGCTTCTTCCGGCCCGGCTACAACGCGAGCCTCATCCCCTCGTGGCTGCCGGCGCTCGACGGCGTTATCGCGAAGCTGCAGGCCGGAGCCAAGGTCGCGGACATCGGCTGCGGGCACGGCTCCTCGACGATCCTGATGGCACAGGCGTTTCCGGCCTGCACGTTCGTCGGCTCCGACTACCACGAGGGCTCGATCGAGACCGCCCGCAACCGTGCACGGGACGCGGGCGTCTCCGATCGCGTGCGCTTCGAGACGGCCGCCGCCGTCTCCGACCACGGCGAGGGCTATGACCTCGTGACGATGTTCGACTGCCTGCACGACATGGGCGATCCGGTCGGCGCCGCACGACAGGTTCACCGGATGCTCGCGACAGACGGCACATGGATGATCGTCGAGCCGATGGCGGGCGACCGCGTCGAGGACAACCTCAACCCCGTCGGGCGTGCCTACTACGGGTTCTCGACGTTCCTCTGCACGCCTGCCTCGCTGTCGCAGGAGGTCGGGCTCGCGCTCGGAGCACAGGCAGGCGAGGCCAGGATCGGCGACGTCGTCGCGGGTGGCGGTTTCACTCGCTTCCGCCGGGCCGCGGAGACGCCCTTCAACCTCGTCTTCGAAGCGCGGCCGTGAGCTCTAGGATCGATCTAGGGGCAAACGCATGAACACCGTCACGAATACGGCGCTCGCAGCCGCGCCAGCCGAGCGAGCGATCGGCCGTGACGGTGAGCAAAGCCGCGCTCGCTATCCCGACATCGAAGGCTTCGTCGAGCGCGATCGCCAGCGACTCTTCTACGAGCTCTACGGCGAGGGTGAGGAGACGATCTTCCTCCTGCCGACCTGGTCGATCGTTCACTCGCGTCACTGGAAGATGCAGATCGCCTACCTCGCGCGCCACTTCCGTGTGTTGAGCATGGACGGTCTCGGCAACGGACGCTCCGATCGCTGCCGGGACCCGAAGCGCTACGCACCGGTGGAATTCGCTCGTGATTGCTTGGCCGTGATGGATGAGACAGGCACCGAGCGAGCGGTGATGGCGAGTCTCTCCACTGGCGCGCAGTACCAATTCGAGCTGGCGCGCCTGGCACCGGAGCGGGTCGTGGGTGCGGTCTTCGTCGGCCCGCTGTTCCCCTACACCCTCTCTCAGAACACGCTCCTTACCGATCCGCTGGTGCAACGGGTCACGCGCAAGCTTCATCTACCCACTCCCATCTCGTGGGCGCACATGAACCCGGTCTACTGGCGTCAGAATCACCGCCGGTTCGCCGACTGGTTCATGGCGCGATGCCTGCCCGAGCCCCACTCCCCTAAGCCCATCGAAGACGGCGTGGGATGGATGCTCGACACCGATCCGGTGACACTCACCGCCACGGTCGCACACGGTGAGTTCATTCGCGGCCGGCGCACCCTGCGCGGGGCGGCACAGAAGTTGGACTGCCCGGTACTGGTCGTCCACGGCGAGCGCGACAAGATCTCCTCGCCTCGCGACGGGAGGGCGCTGGCACGACTCAGCGGCGGAGAGCTCGAGCTGGTGGCCGGCGCGGGGCACCTTCCACACGCGCGCAAGCCGGTCGGGTTCAACCTGGCGCTGCGCGATTTTGCCGAGTATGCCTTCGGGCGCACGCGCACGCCGCGTGATCCGACGGTGTACCGGCCCGATGGCCGCCCCCGTGCGCTCTTCATCTCCTCGCCGATCGGGCTCGGACATGCGCAGCGCGATGTCGCGATCGCCCGCGAGCTGCGCCGCCTTCACCCAGACCTGCAGGTCGACTGGCTCGCCCAGGACCCAGTCACACGGATGCTGGAAAAGGAGGGCGAGCGAATCCACCCCGCCAGCCCTCACCTGGCCAACGAGTCCAAGCACATCGAGTCGGAGTCCGCCGAGCATGATCTGCACTGCTTCCATGCGATACGCCGCATGGACGAGATCCTCGCAGCCAATTTCATGCTCTTCCACGACGTCGTTCGCGAGGATGGCTACGACCTGTGGATCGGGGATGAGGCGTGGGAGCTCGACTACTACCTGCACGAGAACCCGCGGGAGAAGCGCACGCCGTACGCGTGGCTGTCGGATTTCGTCGGCTTCCTGCCGATGGACGACGGCGACGCGCGCGAGCGCTTCCTGGCCGCCGACCACAACGCCCAGAAGGTCGAGCACATCGCCGAGCACCCCGAGATCCGGGACCTCTCGCTGTTCGTGGGCAACCCCGAGGACATCGTCCCCAAGCGCCTCGGGCCCGAACTGCCGATGATCCGTGACTGGACCGAACGCAACTACTCCTTCACTGGTTACGTCACCGGCTTTGACCCTGCCGATCTAAGCGATCGCACCAAGCTGCGCGCCGAGCTCGGCTACGACGACGGCGAGCGTGTCTGCATCGTCACCGTCGGCGGCTCCGGCGTTGGCGCCGACCTGCTGCGGCGCGTGATCGCCGCCTTCCCCGCGGCGAAGGAGCGCGTTCCGGAGCTGCGCATGATCGTCGTCGCCGGCCCGCGCATCGACCCCCGGTCGCTCCCCTCACATGACGGCCTCGAGGTGGTCCCCTACGTGCACAACCTCTACCGACACCTGGCCGCCTGCGACCTGGCCGTCGTGCAGGGCGGCCTGACCACCTCGATGGAGCTCACGGCGCAGAAGCGGCCGTTTCTTTACTTCCCGCTACGCCACCACTTCGAGCAGAACTTCCACGTCCGCCACCGCCTCGAACGCTACGGCGCAGGCCGGCGCATGGACTACGAGGACTCCCCGCCGGAGGCGATCGCGGCGGCGATCGCGCAGGAGATAGGCCGCGAGGTGGACTACCGCGACGTAGAGATCGACGGTGCCGCCACGGCGGCCCGTCACATCGCCACGCTGCTCAACTAACAGGAGGAGAACACAACATGAGACCCATTCCACGTGAGGACGTTCCGGTCGTCATCGGCGACAACGGCGTCGAGGTCCGCCTGCGCGACGAGGACGGTCTCTCTGTCGGGTTCGTGCGGCTGCCAGCCGGCGCCGACCTGCGCCCTGCCACCAAGGGTCTGCCGCACGACCTCTGCCCGTGTCCGCACTGGGGGTACATGATCAAGGGCCGGGTCCGTATGCACACACTGGACGGGCATCAGGACTTCGCCGCTGGCGAAGCGTTCTACTGGGCCGCTGGCCATGCTCCCGAGGCACTCGAGGACTCTGAATACGTCGACTTCTCGCCGACCGAGCAGTTCACGCCCGTGATCAAGCACATCACATCGGGAGCCGGGGCATCCGCATAACAGCAGGTCAGGTCAGGTCAGAACGTGTCTGCCGGTGTACGTGGGTCTCGAGCTCCGTCGGCAGCTCGCTGACGAGCGGACAACTTGAGACCGCTCAGCCGATCTTCTCCGCCAGCTCGACGATGATCCCCTCCGGGCCGCGGACGTAGCAGAGCCGATAAATGTCCTTGTAGCGCTCTACCTCACCGACGAGCTCGGCGCCGCGGGCTTGCAACCTGGCGACGACGTCGTCGATGTCGTCGACCGCAAATGTGATGTGGCGGATGCCCGGGGTGTTCGCCGGCGCGTGCCGCTCACCGCCCCGGCCCGACGGGGCATGAAACTTCGCCAGCTCAATCCGTCCGTGGCCATCCGGGGTCTCCATCATCGCGATCTCCGCCCGGACGCCCTCGAGCCCCACCACGCGGTCCACCCAACCGCCCTCGACCGGACTCTCGCCCTGCAGCTTGAGTCCGAGCTCGACAAAGAACGCCGTCGCGGCGGCGAGGTCGTCGACCACGATGCCCACGTGGTCCATGCGTTGGACTGTCATGCGCTCAATATGCCATAGGCCATGTCGAGCCGGCCGCGCGCGTGGGCAACACCGGAATCGACGCTGGCGGCCATAGCTCGGCCAGCTCGGCGCGGTCGAAGTCGCGCTGCTCCTCGAGAACGTCGTAGGCAACGCCCTGCTCGCCCAGCGCGATCAGGACCTTCTGGCAGTAGAGCGCGAAGGGGTGCTCTGGCTTGTCTCCCGTCGCGCAACGAGCGTCAGGGCTTCGATGTCCTCGATGTCGCTTGGTCTGCCGACCGCCTGCTTCATCCGAATGAGATCGTCTACGGCGACTATGTGCATGGCGATCCCGTCGAGGTCGGTGCTCAGCGCGCGTGTGCGCATCTCCGCATAGACGGTGGCGCCGGGGACATCGTTGAGGATATGCAACTCCCCGTGTCGAGTGGTGAGCGGCGGTACGACAGGCGCGAGACGGAGCTGCTCTGCAGTGGGCGTCGAGGCGTTTGGCCCCAGTTGGGCCTGGCGGGCATCAAGCGCCACGAGCGCGGCCGCCAGGCGTGTGAAGTTCTCCGGATCGGGTGCCGGCGTGACATCGAGATCCTTGGTCGTCCGTCGGCGTCCGTGCACCTGTGCGGCAACTCCACCGATGACCAGATAGTCCACGCCGTACTCGTCGAGCACTCGAAACAGCTCTCGGAGGTCCAGCGGCCGCTCGGGAGAATCGCTCATGACCGCGAGTGGCGTGTCGCAGGATGGCCGACCTTCCGTGCCTGCGCCCCTGCGATCTCCAGCTTGGTCGCGACCAGATTCCACGATGCCGCCTCGCGCAACCGCTCACGCACGGTCAGCGGCACAGCATGCCCCTCATCGGACTCACGTAGCGGCACGCTGTCGAGCTCGAGGCGCTCGCCCAGCACCATCAGCAGGTTGGCGAGCCGCTCGAGCGTCGGCGCCTCCACCCCACGCTCTATGCGGCTGATCGCGTCCTGGCTGGTACCCGCGCGCAGCGCCAGCCTTCGCTGACTGATGCCTTGGCGCGTTCTTGCTTCGCGCAACAGCGTCGATGCACCAGTTCTACACCGCATACGGTGTCAGAATAGCAGCGTCCGTGGCCGTCCTCAGCTCATTGAGCGCCTTCAGGCCACCAGCCGCACGATCGCTGAGATCCCCACGACTAGGATCAGCGCGCGCAGCGCATCCGGGTGCAGGCGCCGCCCGTAGCGCGCTCCGAGCTGCGCGCCGAGGATCGAGGTAACCGCGATGATCGCCGCGGGAGCCCACTCGACGTGCGCGGCGAACACGAAATACAGGCCCGCCACACCGTTCGTGAGGCCCGCGAGCACGTTCTTCAGCGCGTTCGTACGGTGCAGGTCCTGCGTGAGCGCCACGCCGAGCACCGCCAGCAGCAGAATCCCCTGTGCGGCGCCGAAATAGCCGCCGTAGACCCCGATCGCGTAGACCGCGAAAGCAGTCGGGATCGCGCCATGGCGGTCGAGGTCGATCTCGCGCTTGACCAACCACGCGTTCAGGCGCGGCTGCAGCAGCGTCAGCACGAGCGCCAGCGCGATGAACACGGGAACGATCGCCTTGAACGCGGCCGCCGGCAACACCAGCAGCAGCACCGCCCCGGTGACGCCGCCCAGCACCGACATCGTGCCAAGCCGTACAGCCCGGGCGCGCTGACCTGAAAGCTCGCGTCGATAACCGATCGCACCGGAGACCGACCCGGGCACCAGACCGACCGTGTTCGAAACGTTCGCCGTCACCGGCGCGTAGCCGAACGCGAGCAGCACCGGAAAGGTGATCAGTGTGCCGCTGCCGACAACCGTGTTGATCGTCCCCGCCGCCAGTCCGGCGAGGGCGATCGTGATCACCTCGCCAAGGCTCATACGCGCCGGCCCGATCCTACCCGCCGGGCGCCAGCTTGCAAGCCTCCGCAATACGTCCAGAAAGATTCAATCATGTCGTATCCATGCGTTAGCCTTTGCGCTATGGGCGCGTTTGTCGGTCGTATGAAAGCGATGGGCGAGCATCTTCCCGGTCGCAGTTCCCACGGTGAGCGAGCCGACGACGACGATTCACCTTCCGAGCACAGGCCCCACGGGACCATCATCTCGGTGAGCGTTCTGCTGATGGTCATCGCCACCGGCGCCGTCGGAGCGGTACTGCTCGCTCGCGATCACAGCGCCGGCGACCTGCTGGGCTCATCTCGTCCAGCGAGCGCCGCGGCAGCGGCCGAACCGCTCACCCCCACCCGGCTCGTGGCGGCACCGGCCCATACGATCATCAACGGCGCCGAGTCACTGACGGTGACGCTGTCCGCTGTGCCCGCCGCGGACTCGCCGGCGCCCACGCTCAGGCCTGCCGTCGCCGGTACGTGGCGCACCGTGGGCAACTCCGCCGTGTTCACGCCGGCCTCGACCCTGATGCCCTGCTCGACGTACACCCTGACCGTCTGGGCGAACACGATCGCCACCGGTCATTCACGCCTGGGCAAGCGCCATACGATCGGCCTGAACGTGCCGTGCCCATCGACGGCCGCACTGCAGCAGAGCCTCGCCCGGCTGGGATACATGGGCGCGCGCTTTCACCCGCTCTACGCCGTGCATATAGCGGACGGACCGGAGACTCGCCGCGAAGCCGCGGTGCACGTGTTCCATTCGCCCCGGGGCGTGCTGGTGCCGGTCCCCGCCGACGCGCCGGCCGTGGAAACCGGCCGGCTGGATGAGACCACGCGCGGAGCGCTAACCGTCTACCAGGCCCACCACGGACTCGAACCGACCGGCGAACCGAACTACGCGACCTGGGCATCGCTGCTCGCGGCCGAGAGCGGGTACCACCGCAACCCGAGCCCCTACACGTGGGTGACGGTCTCCGAGTCGATTCCCGAGACGCTGGAGGTTCATCGCGGACACCATGTCGTCCTGAGCACTCCGGCCAACACGGGGGTACCCGGCGCGGAAACGGCGCAGGGGATCTTCCCGATCTTCTCGCGCTTGGAATCGACCACGATGACCGGTACGAATCCGGACGGCTCCCACTACAGCGATCCGGGCGTGCCGTGGGTGAATTACTTCAACGGCGGCGATGCCGTCCACGGCTTTCCGCGGGGGTCCTATGGCACCCCCCAGTCCAACGGCTGCGTCGAGCTTCCGATCGAAACCGCGCGCGCAGTGTTCGGCATGTTGCAGTTGGGCGACATCGTCGTTGTGAGCTGAGCCTTTTCGGCCCGGGCCCCGACCGCCTCTGAGAGCGCCGGTCCTCGACCCCCGCGCCGAGCGGCTTGATGTCGCGACGGTAAGATCCCTGCGGATTGCCGTGAAGCGAAGCACTCGCCATCGTCCTTACGGTCGTATGCGCCATTACGCGGGGTTCCTCTCGCCCGATGCTGCCGCCGCGATGCCAGTCGTGCTCGAACGCGACAACCTGCTGCGTCTGCGCCGGCTGGCAGTGACCGTCGGCGATCGCGCCGGCCAGCGGGTCAGACCGACCCGCCCGCGGATGCGCGCGCTGATCGCCTCCGCCGGCGGGCGCCTGCGCTGGCGCGATGTGCCCGCGCCTGCCGCACCCGGGCCGCTCGGCGCGATCGTGCACCCGATCGCGGCTTCGACGTGCGACCTCGACTGTCCGCTCACGCTCGGCGCTACACAACTCGCGTTGCCGCTCCATCTCGGGCATGAATGCGTAGCTGAGGTCATCGCAGTGGGCGAGCGCGTCAGCACCGTGCGGGTCGGGGATCGGGTGGTCGTGCCGTTTCAGATCAACTGCGGTGCCTGCCGGCCGTGCCGGGACGGGCTAACCGGTAGCTGCACAGGCGTGCCGCCGATCTCGATGTATGGCATGGGCGTCACGGCCGGCCATTGGGGCGGCGCGTTCTCCGATCAGCTCGCGGTGCCGTATGCCGATGCGATGCTCGTCGCGCTCCCCGACGGCATCGACCCGATCGCCGCCGCGAGCGTCGCCGACAACGTCTGCGACGCCTACCGGCACGTCGCGCCCTATCTGCCGTTGCTGCTGCAGAAAGATCCCTCAGCCGAGGTCCTGATCCTCGCGGCCACCATCCGCAAGACCCTGTTCACGGCAAGCCTGCCGCTCTACACGGGCCTGATCGCCCGCGCCTATGGCGCCCGCAACATCACGCTCGCCGATGCCCGGCCACGAATCCGCGAGCATGCCCGACAGCTCGGTTTTGACGCCGTGCGCCCGCGCGAGCTGCGCCGGCGCCGTCCAGCCCCGCTGGTCGCGGACGTCAACACCAACCCGGGCCTGGCGCTCGCCAACACGGCGCCCGACGGCGTCTGCTCGAGCGCGGGAGGACTACACCGCAGCGCCGGCATCCCCATGCTGCGGATGTATGTCCGCAACGCCACCTTCCATGTCGGGCGCACACACGCGCGAGCCCTCATCCCGGAGGTGCTCGGCATGATGACCGACGGACGTCTGCACCCCGAGTACATCCCTATGAACGTCGCGCCACTCGACGACGCCGTTGGCGTGCTGCGCGAGCATTTCACCAGCGGTGAGGGTGTCAAGACGGTCCTGACGGCCTAGCCCGATGCGCGTCCTGCAGGAGGCCAGACACACGCTGTGGCCTCCCGTCGGAGATCGGCACGGGCCGCTGGCGCCGATGCTCGTGGCGCTGACGATCGTCACCGGCCTGGTGGACGCCGCCAGCTATCTGAAGCTCGGGCATGTGTTCGTCGCGAACATGACCGGCAACGTCGTGTTCCTCGGCTTCGCGCTGGCGGGCGCGAGCGGGCTGTCGGCGGGCTCATCGCTGGTCGCGCTCGGAGCGTTCCTGCTCGGGGCGTTCGGCGGAGGGTGGCTGGGCGGGCGTCACTCCGAGCATCGCGGACGCCTGCTGCGTGCCGCGGGTGTCGCGCAGGCGCTGTTGATGACCGCGGCTCTGCTGGTGGCGGCGCTTGGCGCCACGCCCCCCGACCGGAGCGTGCGCCTGGCGATGATCGCCCTGCTGGCACTCGCGATGGGCGTGCAGAACGCCGCCGCGCAACGTCTGGCAGTACCCGAGCTGACCACGAGCGTGCTGACGAAAACGCTGACGGGGATCGCCTCGGAGGCCGGCATCCTGGGCGGAGCCGGCTCCAAGCTCGGGCGCAGGAGCATCGCGGTCACGGCGATGCTGGCCGGGGCGCTGATCGGCGCGGTGCTCGTGCTGCACGTATCCGTCGCAGCCGACATCGCGCTCGCGCTCGCCCTGGTGCTGCTCGTCGCGCTCGCCGATCATCTCGCCTCACGCTCGGACGCGCCCTGGACGCGCCCCTGAACGCCGTCGGGTCGAGACCGGCTAGCGGGGCTCCGGGCCACACATCTCGCCCTGGAGCGCCGTTTCGATCGTCTGTCTGGTCCGCGTTCACGGCACCGCCGGGACCACGATCAGCGGTCCGTCGGCGACCAGGAGCTTGTCCGTGTCGAAGGCGGCCTCGGGCAGGCGCTCCACGTGGGTGGAGCCCTCCAGGAACGCGTCGGCCGTTTCCAGAAAGCCGATCCGCGGCGTGCGGTAGTGCATCGGGACAACCCAGCGTGGCGACAGGCGCTCGATCACGGCTGTGGCCTGATCGGCCCCGATCGTCGGGCCGCCGCCGACGGGGATGAACAGCAGGTCGATCTCGCCGATCGCCTCGGCCTGCTCCTCACGCAATGTGGATTGACCGAAGTCGCCGAAGTGAGACACCCTCAACCCGTCGAGCTCGAACACGAAAATGGTGTTGGGACCGCGCGCGGTCCCCGCCTGCTCGTCGTGCTCGGACGCGATCGCGACGATCTCGCCAATCGGAGACTCCAGGCGGCCCGCGGTCGAGCGCAGGATCGCGGGGTCGCCCCCGATCGCATCGACGCCGTTGTGATCGATGTGCTCGTGCGTCACCAGCAGCAGGTTCGCCTCGACGCCCTCGATCGGCGGATAGTCGAACTGCATACCGCGACTCGCCGCCATCTCCGACATGTCCGCGAACGGGTCGATCGCCACCGTCGTGTCTCCGGCGGTGAGGAGAAAGGCGGACTGTCCGTACCACTCAACTTGCATGCTGTTCCTCTCGGGTGGGGGTTGGGATGATCGTGTTTTCTCCGCTGCCCGGCGTCGGTCCGTTGCCGTGCCCCGTCTCGTTGCCCGACGGCGAACCGCCGTTCCGCGTGGCCGCCCCGTTCCCCGAGTCCGCCCCTGCGCTCGCCGATGCTCCGTTCGCATCGGTCTGTGCCTGCCCGTCGCCGGCGGCGATCGGGTCCTCGGAGGCGTGATATTTGCCGCCTCGCATCAGCGACGCGGCCGCGGCGATCAAACAGGCGACGATCGCGAAGGCGAACGCCTCGTGCAGACCGGCGCGAAACGGCGCTGAGATCAGGTGCGGGAAGAACGAGTGGCCGACGAGCGCCGCGCGGTTCGCCGGCGACAGCGCGCTCAGCGCATGGGCGCCCACGAGGTGCTGGATCGGGTTGTAGCCGAGGAACGCGGCGAACAGGATCGACACAGGAGGCAGGTGCGCGACGCCGGCGGCGGTGGCGGCGGCAACGCCGTGGGCCTTCAGCCCGGCGGTCAGTGCCGCAGGGAGGCTGGAGGACAGGCCGAAGATCATCAGCGTGAAGAAGATCCCGATCGAGAGCACCTGAGCGGAGTTCTGGAAGGTCTGGTTCATGCCCCCGCCGGCGCCCCGGTCGCCTGCCGGGAGACTGTTCATCACGGCCGCACGGTTGGGCGAGGCGAACATGCCCATCGAGACGCCATTGAGAAACAGGATCGCGGCGAACAGCGGATAGGGGAAGTCGATCGGCAGTAGCGCGAGCAGGAAGAAGCTGAGCGCCGCGCCGAGCATCCCGCCGGTCGCGAACCAGCGCGCGCCGAAGCGGTCGGAGAGGTAGCCCGAGGTCGGGCCGGCAAGGAGCATGCCGACGATCAGGGGCAGCATGTAGATGCCCGCCCACAGCGGCGTTTCGGTGAAGTCGTAGCCGTGCTGGGGCAGCCAGATGCCCTGCAGCCAGATGATCAACATGAACATCAAGCCCCCGCGAGCGACCGCGGAGAGGAACGTGGAGAGCGTGCCGAACGTGAACGCTCTGATCCGGAACAGCGGCAGCCGAAACATCGGATCTGCAACCCGCCACTCGATCAGTGCAAACGCCACGAGCGAGGCCAGGCCCGCGCCCATCAGCGCGAGCACCTTCGGACTCGTCCAACCGGTTGCGTGCCCGCCATAAGGGCGGATGCCGTAGGTGACCGAGACCATGATCAGGATCAGGCCGAGGGCAAAGGTGAGGTTGCCCCACCAGTCGACCCGCGCGCGTTTAGGCGTGCTGCGCTCCTCGAGCTTCAGATACGCCCACACCGTCCCGAACAGGCCGATTGGGACGGAGATCAGGAACACCGCGCGCCAGTCGATCGGCGCCAGCAGGCCGCCGAGCACGAGCCCGATGAAGACGCCGGAGACGCCCACGATGTTGTTGATCCCGAGCGCCATCCCGCGCTGGTTGGCGGGAAACGCGTCGGTCAGGATCGCAGCCGAGTTAGCAAGCAGGAAAGCCGCGCCGACGCCCTGCACGATGCGGAAGACGATCAGGTACAGCGCCCCGGCGCGCCCGGTCATCCAGTCGACGGTCAAGAACAGCGAGGCGATCGTGTATACGAGGAAGCCGAGGTTGTACATCTTCACCCGCCCGTACATGTCCCCGAGCCGTCCGAGGCTGACAATCAGGACGCTCGTGACGACGAGGAAGCCGAGGATCATCCACAGCAGGTAGAAGCTGTTCGCCGGCACCAGCGGATCGAGGTGGATGCCCCTGAAGATGCTCGGCATCGCGATCAGCACGATCGACCCGTCGAGCACCGCCAGCAGCACGCCCAGCGTCACGTTCGACAGGGCGATCCACTTGTATTTGTCGTTCGGGTCGCGTGAGCGCGGGGAGGCGCGCGGTGCGGCGACGGCAGCCATCCCCCCACGCTAGCAACCTTACGGTCACGTAAGGATCAGTTTGGGCGCGCGGGGGCCCCACGTGGCGCTACTGCACGGTCAAAGTGCCTTCCATGCCCGCCTGGCGATGTCCGGGGACTGAGCAGAAGAACTTGTAGGTGCCCGGTTTGAGGTTTACCGACAGGGTCTTCGAGCCGCCTTGGAACGTGGGTGTCGCGCCGACCTGGGCGCCCGAGGACGATTCGATCGTGACGTTGTGAGCCAGTGAAGCCATGTTCGTGAAGTCGATCGAAACCTTGCCGGCTTTCGCGGTCAGCGAGGTGGTGTTGTATTTGAGTTCGCCTTCGGGGTTCGCGGCCAGGCTCAGAGTCTGACCCGCGCTCGTGCCGCCGGCCGGCGCCGGAGTCGAGGAGGTCGACTTCGTCGGAGTTTCCGCCGGGGCCGCGGGCGTGGAGGATGAGCTCGACGTCGAACTGCTGCTCGAGGAGCCGCAGCCCGCGATCAACAGCGCGGCGAACGCGACGCTCAGCACGAGCGATCGGCCTCGGACCATCCGTGTGATCGGCCTATCGGTGGGGGTTGCGCTCGTCATCGCATTCTCCTTGTCTCGGCGGCAGTCCGCCAGATCATTTCATATTTGTGAATTAGGTCTTGTGACGCTGCGAGGGCACAATCGCTGCTCAGGAATTGTCGACCTTCGCGCCGCTCGGCTTCAGCACATACCAGTCGGCCCCGAAACCGTGAACGCCCTGGCCATAGGCGTCGCCGTCGTCCTTGTCCTTGGCGTAGAAGTAGAGCGGGTGACCCTTGTAGGTGACCTGGGTGGTGCCATCCGAGCGGGTGATCGTGCCCAGGTCGGCGGTGACTGCCCCGCTGGCGGCAGTGGCCGCGGCCGCGCTCGTCACCGGGGGCCACACCTGCGCGCACGTGCCCGTACAGGCCGACGTCGAACCATGATCGCCCTCGAACAGGTAGACCGTGAGCCGCTTCGGGCCGGCCGCGAGGATCGTGCCGTCATCATGGCTGTGCTTACTCACGACCACCACTCCCGTGCTCGCTGCGGTCGAGGTGGATCCGGTTGTGCTCGCGGCCGCGGAGGTGCTCTTGGTTTCAGGGTAGGCGGAGCTGTTAGTCGCGCTTGCGCTTTTCGTGCTGCTGCCGGTGCTCGTGCCGCCGCTGGAGTAGCTGCTGCCGCCACAGCCGGCGGCGAACAGGGCGGCTGTCGATGCGACGGCGGCAAGCGCAATGGGGCTTCTCACGATGGTCTCCTGATCGTTAGGTGTATCGACGCAAGCGCGTTCAAGCCCTCAGACGCCGCGTATCGGAGAACCTTCCCGCGGTGCGACATTGCGCCTCATCGCCACCTCAGAACAGGGATGTCTGCGGTGGCGAGCGTGATACCTCGGGCGCGACCGGCTCATCCTGGATGGGTCTTTGCACGCGCCTGAACCCGCCGAGCGGATTGCGCCCGCGTCGCACGAGCCCTGCCAGGCGCTCGCGTTCCTCGCGCGGCGCGTAGGCGCCGCGGCGGTAGAGCTGCTCGTAGCGCTCGATCAGATCCGGGCGTTCAGCTCCCAGCCAGCCCATGAACACGTCGCGTACCTCCCCGCGTAGGTGCAGCGCCACGCCGCCGATGCTCGTGGCGCCCGCCTCCGCGGCCTGCGCTAGCAACGGCTCGACCTGGTGGGGCGCGTCGTTGATCCCCGGCATTAGCGGTGCGATCAGTACGCCCGTGGGAATACCCGCGCGGTTGAGCTCGGCGACCGCCTCCAGTCGCGCGCGGGGGTTCGGGGTGTGCGGCTCGGTGGCGCGCCATGCGCGCTCGTCGAGCGTCGGGATCGACAGGCTCGCGCTGATCTGCGTGCGCTGCGCGATTTCGAGCATCAGCGAGAGGTCACGCAGCAACAGTGGCGACTTCGTCAGCACTGAACAGGGATTACCCGCCCCGCCCGCGGCGTCGCGCAACGCCTCCCAGATTCCCTCCATCAACCGGTAGCGACCCTCGACCCACTGGTAGGGGTCGGTGTTAGTGCCCAGCGCGACGTGCTCTCCTTTCCACGAGGGTCGCGCAAGCTCGGCTCGCAACACCTCCGGCGCGTTGACCTTGACGATGATCTCCCGCTCGAAGTCTCGGCCCGCGTCGAAGTCCAGGTAACGGTGGGTTGGCCGGGCAAAGCAATAAACGCACGCATGAGCACATCCCCTGTATGGGTTGATCGTCCAGCGAAACGGCATCCGTGAAGTGCCTGGCACGCGGTTGAGCACCGAGCGGGCGCGCACCTCATAAAAGCGCGTCTCCAGCGCCTCGGGCGCATCAAACCGGCGCACGATCGCCTCGTCGCGATATCCCGGCAGCCGTCGCTGCTCATCCTCGCTCAGCGTTAGATTCGACCAGCGCACGAACGTATGTTCGCATAGGCTCCGGTCGACCACCACCTCCCGCGCGTAATTTGGCCCTGCTGGCGCGCGGTCGGTCGTTTTGGGAAATCGGCGACGGAGCGGATCAGCTACGGCGCGTGAGCCGCTACCCGACTTGTCCGCTGGGACGAACCAGGATCTCGTTGATGCTGACGTTCGGCGGCTGGCCGATTGCGTAGAGGATCGCGGTGGCGATGTCCTCCGAGGTCATGCGGGTGACGCCCTCGAAGCGCTTGGCCATCTGCGCGAGCACCTCGGGGCGATTGTGGCCGGCGAGCTCGGTGGCGACGGCGCCGGGCTCGATCAGGGTGACGCGGATGCCGAGTGGAACGGCCTCCTGGCGCAGCGACTCCGAGAACGCACCCACGCCGAACTTGGTGAGGTTGTAGACGCCCGAACCCATCCGGGCGACGCGGCCCGCGACGGAGCTGACGTTGACGATGTGCCCCGAGCCCTGCTCGCGCATCAGCGGCAGCGCCGCGTGGGTGCAGTAGAGCACGCCGAACACGTTGGCGTGAATCATCCGGCGCCACTCCTCGGTGGGCGCGTCGGCGATCGGCCCAAGCAGCATCACGCCGGCGTTGTTGACGAGCACGTCCAACCGGCCGAGCTCTGCGTGAGCGCGCCGCACGAACTCGCCCGCCTGATCCTCCTCCCCCACGTCGGTGGCGATCACGACCGCGCGACCGCCGTCGGCGACGATCCGCTCGGCCAACTCCTGGATGCGATCGATACGACGGGCAGCGAGGGCGACGGCCGCGCCTGCGCGAGCACATGCCAGAGCGGTGGCCTCGCCGATGCCCGACGAGGCGCCGGTGACGGCGATGACCTGACCGGAGAGGTCTGCGGAGCTCATCGGTCGAGAGTCTAGGACCTCATCGACGCACTCGACATCTCCGGCCTCCGAGAAGGTCCGGGCGCAGCCCATCCGTCGTCCGCCACGCCGCCTACCCTCGATGTGGGCGATAGGACAGGCTCGAAAGTGGGTAGTTAGACGAGACTTGGGCAGGTCTGATGGGTTGTAGGTGCTCCTGGGGGCGTGAACGCACGTGCGCGAGCACGCACACGGACGTCCAAAACGACCCCAAAAGATGGGCAGACGGGAAGAAAAGCCGACAGAAAGAGTGCTGATAGGCAAACCGAACGGCAGGACGCGGCGTACACAGTGTCGAACGACACCCCGATCGACGGTCCACAAAGAATAATTGACAACGCAACTATCGCGGCGTATAATTCCGACTGCAAGCATCGGATTAGAAGGGCCTCACATGGCAGACAACATTCGCAAAACCCCCAAAACCCCAGCAAAACCGGCTGACAGCGCCGCCCTTGCCGCGCTGGACAGCTTCATACCCGAGTCCGTCGACCAGCTGCTCGCGCACTCGCGGCGCTACCCCCTGCTCACTCCGGCTCAGGAGATCGAACTGGCGCAGAAGATCGAGCGCGGCGACCTGCAGGCCAAGGAACTGCTCGTCAACTCCAACCTACGCCTGGTCGCCTCCAACGCGCGGCGCTATCAGAACCAAGGACTGCCTCTCGCCGACCTCGTACAAGAGGGCATGCTCGGCCTGATCCGCGCCAGCGAGAAGTTCGACTGGCGCAAGGGCTTCCGCTTCTCCACCTACGCCACGCTGTGGATCAGGCAGGCGATCCAGCGCGGGCTGGAGAACTCCGGACGCACCATCAGGCTGCCTGTGCACGTCGCCCAGCGCTCGCGCAAGGTCGGACGGGTCGAGCGCGAGCTGTCGGTCAGGCTCGGGCGCGAGCCGACTGTCGAGGAGCTGGCCGCGGAGACGGGCCTTGAGATCGAGCAGGTCGAGGAGGTGCGCCACCAGCGTGCCGCCCTGGTCAGCCTCGATCAGCAGGTCGGCGAGGACGGCGACACCGCCCTCGGAGATCTGCTGCCCGCCGACGCCGAGGTGCCCGAGGAGACCGCTTGGGAGAACGAGCGCGAGCGGATCGTCCACGAGGCAATCTCGCAGCTGCCCGACACCGAGCGCACCGTGCTGACGCTGCGCTTCGGCACCGGTCGCGAGGAGCCGCAGACGCTGACCGCGATCGGCAAACGGCTCGGTTTCTCCGCAGAGCGCGCCTCCCAGCTCGAGCAGCGCGCGTTGAAGAAGCTCGCCGAGTCGCCGGAGATGGCCGCCTTGAGAGAGGCTGCCTAAGCATTTCGCGCCAGGACCCCCGCCAGACAACGTGTCTGGCGGGGGTCCTAGACTGCTGTGCTGAAGTTCCGACTGCACGGATAGGAGCACGCCATGGCAGACACGCCCAAGTCAGCGTGGGAGCGCACGGTCGAGTTGACGATCGCCGTCGGTGAACGTGTACTCGCGCCAATCGAGCGGTTCATCGGCCGGCGCTCGCTCGTGGGCGACGCGACGTTCTTCCCGCTCGAGCGCTTCCCGTGGGTAGAGCACATCGAGCAGAACTGGCAGACGATTCGCGAGGAGGCCGAGCGCCTGCTCGAGAACCGCAACGATCTCGCCAACTTCCAGGACATCTCCAAGGACCAGATCGAGATCACCGACGACGACCGCTGGAAGACCTTCTTCCTGTACGGCTACGGTTTCGAAGCGAAGCTCGGCGTCGAGATGTGCCCGCGCACGGCGGCACTGATGCGCGAAATCCCGGGAATGACAACCGCGATGTTCTCGATCCTCTCGCCGCGTAAGCACATCCTCGACCACCGCGGCCCATACAAGGGCGTACTGCGCTACCACCTCGGCCTGATCGTGCCGCGCGACGCCGAGTCCTGCCGGATCAGGGTCGGCGATGACTTCCGGCACTGGCAGGAGGGTCAGAGCATGATCTTCGACGACACGTTCAACCACGAGGTGTGGAACGACACCGACGAGACGCGCGTGGTGCTGTTCGTGGACGTTCTGCGCCCCCTCCCCTCCCCGTGGTCGCAGATCAACAGGGCGATCGTCAAGGCGATCTCCTACTCACCGTTCGTGCTCGACGCCAAGCACAATCAGGAGGCCTGGGAACGACGCTACCGGGAGCGCACGCAGGAGCGGATAGCTGCCGGTTAGTCGTGGTCGGTGTGCACGGACACGTCCACGATGTCCGGGTGCTCGTCCCTGATCTCGCGCTCCAGCCGATCCGCCAGCGCGCGCGCGTCCGCGAGTGTGCGGTCCGCTCCCAGGCACACCGTCAGCACCGCGCGCGGCCCATGGCTGAGGTGGCGCGAGCCGAGCGCGGTATCGGGCTCGACGTGCACGATCACGTCGCTGCCCGGCAGGTCGCGCCCAATCGCCTCCTCGATCGCGCTGGCGACCGCATGGCCATGGGCAAGATCCGCGTCCGGCTCCACGCCGACGACCACGTCGACGAAGTGACGCCCGCCGGACTCGCGCATGCGTAGACGGCTGAGCGTGACCGACTCCTCGATCCCAGCGATCGCCGCGCGCGCGGTCTGCTCGGCAGGGCCCGAGGCGGTGTCCATCAGCACGCGAATGTTGCCGCGCATCAGCCTGCCCGCCGAGAACAGCACCAGCCCGGCGACGAGCAGCGCCGCGATCGAATCCGCCTGGGTGTAGCCCGCCCGCACGAGCACGAGCCCGATCAGCACTGCGATCGAGCCGACCAAGTCGAGCGTGAAATGCAGCGCGTTCGCGCTCAGCGCGGCGCTTGAGTGCTCGTGCGCGGCGCGGTGCAGCGTGCGCGAGCGGCCCAGGTCGATCAGGATCACCGCGCCCACGACCGCCAGCACGTACCAGCGCGCGTCCGCCGTCGGGCCGTGGCCGGCGAGGCGGCGGATCGCCTCATACGCGATCGCGACGCTCGCGAGGATCAGGATCGCGGACTCGCCGAGCGCCGACAGGTGCTCGGCCTTGCCGTGACCGTACGGGTGCTCGCGGTCGGCCGGACGCCCCGCGACGCGGACGGCGAAGAATGTCAGCAGCGCCGCGACCAGGTCGGTGGCCGAGTGAATCGCCTCCGCGACCAGCCCCAGGCTGTGCGCGAGCAACCCGACTACGAGCTTGATCGCCACCAGCGCCGCGGCGGCGGCGACCGACATCAGCGCAGTGCGCTGTGCGGCCTCAGATGTTCGAGACGTCAAGGCCCGTGCCTTGAAGCAATTGATTCGCTTGGGAATTGAGCGTCGTGAACTCGCCCGTCAGGATCAGCAATCCGAGGGCGATCATGATCGCTCCACCCACACCGATCACGATCGGAAAATGGCGCTTGACGACCGTCAGCGCATTCGTTGCCCGCTCAAACGCGAGTGCGATCAACAGGAACGGGATCGCCAGGCCGGCCGAGTAGAACGCGAGCAGCAGCGCCGCGTGCGCGGCCGAGTTGGAGATCGCCGCCTGCGTGAGGATCGCACCGAGCGTAATGCTCGTGCACGGCGCCCACGCGATCGCGAACGCCGCCCCTGCGACCAGCGGTCCCCCCCGCCCCGCGAGCCGCTGTAGAGAAGCGGAGTGCCACTCGAAGTTCAGTCGATCGACGAACGGCGTGGCCAAGAACACCACACCCATCAGCACAATCACAACACCGCCGACCTGTTCGAGGGTCTGTTTGTGGTCGTGCAGCGTCGAACCAAGAGCCGTCGCGGTGAGGCCCAGCAGGATGAAGATGGAGGAGAAGCTCGCGATGAACAACAGGCTCGGCACGAGCACCCGCCGCGCCCCCGCGTGCTGCATGTCCGCCGGCGCGACCCCCACGACCGTCGACAGATACCCCGGCACCAGCGGCAGCACGCACGGGGACATGAACGACACGAACCCCGCCGCCAGCGCGATCGGGATGCCCACTCCGCCCGCGGCATCGGTCGCAGTCGCGATCATGCCCCCACCGTCGCCCGGAGTTCCTCCACCGCGCGCTCCAGTCTCGCCACCCGCTCCTCCAGGCCGCTCTGCGGCTGGGTCGGCGCCTGCGCGAGCAAGTCCCCCCCATTTGGTTCCCCCACGGACGGACCCTGCAGCGCGGACGCGCGCACGACCTCCGGCGATGCCACCGTACTTCCGGCCCACGACTCGTCCACGTCGGCGCTGAGGAGGTGCTCGTAGCGCTCCTCCTTCTGCCCCGGTCGGCGCTCCAGCCGGGTGACGAGCTCGCGCGAAATCAACCGCTCGAGTGTGTCGTGTACGGCATCCAGGTCGGCGAACGCGTGCATCCGCTCGCCCCGCTGCTTGAGCTCGCCGGGAGTCTGGGACCCGCGCAGCAGCAGCACGCACAGCACCGCGTGCTCGTCGCCCGTGAGCGGCAGCGCCTCGGCCAGCAGGTGGCGGTACTTCGGCGCGCGGCTGCCCCGTCCGCTGGCCAGGCGCGCGTACCCGCGTCGCTCCAGCCGGTGCATCGCGTCGCGCAATACCGCGTCGTCGTAGTCCACAACCGGGTCGCGGTTGGTCGACTGGTTGCACGCCAGCCGCAAGCTGTTGAGCGTAAGCGGGTAGCTGTCGGGCGTCGTCAGCTGCTTTTCGAGCATGCACCCGAGCACGCGCGTCTCCGAGGTGGACAGGTTCATCGCGTTAAGCCTACGACGCGACACGCCCACCGCGCCGCGTACCACCACCGTTGCAGGACCGCGGTCACCTTCTAAAGTCTTCTGGCGTGAGCGCCCAGCCCTTCGCCCAAGGACACGGCGGTGGCGGTGGCCGCCGCTCGCGGCAACCGGAGCTGCGCCCCGAGGACATCCCCGCGGGGGCGGGCGGGCCTCCGGTTTCCCTGCGGCGGATCGGCGCGCTGTTCAGGCCCTACCGCGCGCGTCTGAGCGGACTGCTGACGCTCATCTTCCTCTCCGCCGGTCTGGGCGTGATCAGCCCGTTCCTGCTGCGCGAAGTGCTCGACAAGGCGATCCCCGATCACAACACCGCGCTACTGAGCCTGCTCGTCGGCGGGATGATCGCGCTGTCGGTCATCGGCGGCGTGATCGGCGTCGCGCAGACGTGGATCTCAAACCAGGTCGGCCAGCGCGTCATGCACGACCTGCGCGCCGCCGTGTACGCGCACCTGCAGCGCATGTCGCTCGCCTTCTTCACGCGCACCCGCACGGGCGAGGTGCAGTCGCGGATCGCCAATGACATCGGCGGAATCGACAGCGTCGTCACCTCCACCGCCACCTCGATCGTGCAGAACGTGACGACGGTCGTCGCCGTTGTCGTGGCGATGGTGCTGCTCGACTGGCGCCTGGCCGCGTTCTCGCTCTTCCTGCTGCCGTTCTTCGTGTGGCTGACCCGGCGCGTCGGCAACGAGCGCCGGCGCATCCAATCCGTCCGCCAGTCGCGCCTGGCGGACATGTCCACGCTCGTGGAGGAGTCGCTGTCGGTGTCGGGCATCCTGCTCGGCAAGACGATGGGCCGCTCGCCCGAGCTCGTGCGGCGCTTCGGCGATGAGTCCGGCGAGCTCGCCGACCTGGAGGTGCGCGCGCGCATGGCCGGACGCTGGCGCATGGCCTCGGTGCAGATGAGCTTCGCGATCATGCCCGCCGCCGTCTACTGGTTCGCCGGCGAGTCGATCGCCTCCGGCAGCCAAGCGATCACGATCGGCACGCTCGTCGCGTTCACGACGCTGCAGACGCGGCTGCTGTTCCCGATCCAATCGCTGCTGTCGGTCGGCCTCGAAGTCCAGACCTCGCTCGCCCTGTTCGGGCGCATCTTCGAGTATCTCGACCTGCCCATCGACATCGTCGAGCGCCCCGACGCCCGCCCGCTGAGCGGCGTGCGCGGCGACGTGCGACTGGACAACGTGTGGTTTCGCTACGCCCCCGACGCGCCCTGGACGCTCGAATCGATCGCGGCCGAGGTTCCGGCGGGCACCCGCACCGCGCTCGTGGGCGAGACCGGCTCGGGCAAGACAACGCTCGCCTATCTCGTCGCGCGACTGTACGAGCCGGAACGGGGCTGTGTGTCCATCGACGGGGTCGACATCCGCGACATGACCCTCGCCTCGCTCGCGGCCACTGTCGGGCTCGTCTCCCAAGAGACCTATCTGTTCCACGCCTCCATCCGCGAGAACCTGCGCTTCGCCTGCCCGGACGCCAGCGACGAGCAGATCGAGGACGCCGCCCGCGCCGCGCAGATCCACGAGCTGATCTCAGGATTGCCCGATGGCTACGACACGCCGGTGGGCGAGCGCGGCTACCGCTTCTCCGGCGGCGAGAAGCAGCGCATGGCGATCGCCCGCACCGTCCTGCGCAACCCGCCCGTGCTGATCCTCGACGAGGCGACCTCCGCGCTTGACACCGAGACCGAGCGCGCCGTGCAGCAGGCGCTGGACGAGCTCTCGCGCGGGCGCACGACGATCGCGATCGCCCACCGCCTCTCCACCATTCGCGACGCCGACCAGATCCTTGTGCTCGACTCCGGCCGCATCGTCGAGCGCGGTACGCATGAGGAGCTGCTCGAGCGCGACGGCCGCTATGCCGCGCTGCTAAGTGGCGCCGAGGTCGGCGACGAACAGATCGCGGACTCGGGCGCGGCGCTCGCGTGAGCCGGCGCGGTCAGGCGATCGCGTCGATGTTCAGCCGCACGTAGTCAACTACGACCGGCTCGCCCAGCGCGGCCATCACCTCGTCCATGAACGGTTCACGCAGCGACTCCGGCAGGTGTTGCACATGCGGGCCGAGCACAATCGTCGACAGGAACTCGCGCGGGTGTCCGGGCTCGGTCGGCGCCGGCTGCAGCCGGCACTCGGCCGTCGCAAACCCGGCCGCGAGCAGCCGTGATTGCGTGTCCACGGGGTTGGCGTAGTTCCACGGTGGCCGAAAATCGCGGAAATGCTCGGCGTAAGGCTCGCGTTCCATGACGACGCCCGCCCGTCCGCGCAGACCCGTGATGTTGCCCTCGCCCCCGCACTGCGCCACCAGTCTCCCGCCTGGACGTAGCACGCCGTGCAGAGAGCGAAATAGCGCCGCGTGG
The DNA here is from genome assembly GCA_963708315.1 of uncultured Solirubrobacterales bacterium. Lineage (GTDB taxonomy): Bacteria > Actinomycetota > Thermoleophilia > Solirubrobacterales > Solirubrobacteraceae > Palsa-744. Next base: position 1,854,998 of record OY970204.1, read on the forward strand.
TCGGCGACCCAGTGAAACGTGGCGGTCGACAGGATCGCGTCGACCGGCTCATCCAGCTCGCGTTCCAGCTCCAGCAGGTCCGCGCGGCGAATGTCCGCGTCGGGGCCGAGTCGCTCGCGCGCAGCGACGACCATCGACTCGGAGACATCCACCCCGATGACCCGCCCGTGCGGGAGTCGCCGAATCAACGCTTCGGTGATCCGCCCCGACCCGCAGCCGGCGTCGAGCACCGTCTCATCTCCGCGCAGCGGCAGGCGGTCGAGGACGACCTGTCCCAGCGCCTGCATCGGACCGGATATCCGGTCATACGTCTTGCCGTCCCACTCGCGCACCTCTAGCATACGAACGTACGTTATCACGAACGCGTGATTATGTCCGCGCGCTCAGAGAGGTCGAGCAGCGCGCGCGAGACCCGTCCCCCCTGCCACGCCAACGGCGAGTGGCCAGGCTCCTCCACCAGCAGGCCCGCGCCGGGAATTGTCTGTGCATAGCGTTCGCCCACCGCCAGCGGATGTCCGGGATCGGCCTCGTCACGGGAGGCGATCACGACCGTGGGCGCCTCGATCCTCGCCAGCTCCTCGAAGCGCTCAAACGCGCGCGAGCGCGGCACTACTGCAAGCGCGTCGGCGACCGCCTCGGGATGGTCGTGGACGGACAGTCGCTGCTGGACGACCTTTTCCACGGTCGCTCGCCACGCGTCGGGCACGGGTGTGAAGTCATATGCCGCCATGAACCCCTCAACCCCACCCAGGCGCAGTCCTTGCGCGAGCGCATCCCATGCCGCGAACTCATTCTCTCCTCCGGTCATATGGGTGTCCGGGTCATATGCGGGCGTGATCAACCCCAGCGCCGCCACACGCTCAGGGTGGTCCAACGTGAAGCGGATGATCGTCTGTGCCCCCATCGAGGCGCCGGCCAGCGTCGCTCGTTCGATGTCGAGCGAGTCCATCACTGCCAGCAGATCGCGCGCCAGGCGGTCGTATCCATACTCGTCTGCATCGCCCGCCGGGGCGGAACGACCATGGCCGCGCGCGTCGTAGGCGATCACATGCCGGCCCGAACGCTCCAGCAGGCGCGAGCCCATCACGACATACCGGCGCGTAGCGGTCAGGCCGTGCAGCAGCACAATCGGCGGTCCCGCCCCGGCCTGCTCGCCGGCCAGCTCGACCCCGTCGTCGGTCGTAATCCGCAGTTCGGCGGCGCCTGGGCGCGAGCCCTCAGGCATGCACCGCGGCGTGGGCGCGCACCAGCTCGGCCGAGCGCTCCGGCTGCTCCCAGAAGAACAGGTGGCCGACTCCCTCAAAGATCTCCGGATGCGAGTCGGGGATCAGCCCGGCGATCATGCGGCCGTTCTGCACCGGGAGCATCTGATCGAGCGTGCCGTGGATGACGAGCGTCGGCAGCGCGATCTCGGGCAACCGCGCGGAGGTGTCGTGTTCGGTGATCGCGCGCATCTGCTCCATGATCACCTCGACCGGTACGGCTCGGCGCATGCCGATCTCCCGAAAACGCGCATACGCCTCTTCGTTGGCTGCGAACTCGGGAGAGACATTGACCTCCCAGCCGGTCCGCAGGGCGCGTTCGCGGTCGCCCGACATCATCCCTTCCGCAAGCCGGCGCATGACGTCTTCGGAGGCCACCGCGCTGCCCTCGCCGCCGCAGTAGGTGCAGCCGAGGGCGAGCGCGCGGATGCGCTCCGGGTGGTTCAGCGCGAGCTCCTGGGCGACCATCCCGCCCATCGAGATGCCCAGCACGTGGGCGGACTCGAGCTCGAGAGCGGAGAGCAAGCCCGCGGCATCCTCGGCGAGCCGGGCGATCGTCGTCGGCCCCTCCAGACGGCTGCTGGCGCCGACACCGCGGTGGTCGTAGAGGATCGTCTCGAAGTCGCGGCGCAGGTCGGCGAGAAACTCGGCGTCCCAGTGGTCGAACGTGCCGCTCATCCCCATGATCATCAGCAGCGGCGGGCCCGAGCCGGCGCGCTCGTAGCTGAGCTCGATCTCCCCCACCTTTGCCTGCGGCATCGCTCGATCCTATACCCGCAGCGACAGTTGGTCCAGCACCTCGTTTGAGTCGTTGTCGCCGTCGGCGTCAGCGTCGGTGTCCGCGGCGGGCATCACAGGCGCATCGGATGTCAATCCGGCGACCCGCACGCCCAGCAGGCGCACCGGACGCACGGGCGCATACTCGGCGAGCAGGCGCAGCGCGACGGACGTAACTCGCTCGACGTCGTTGGTGGGCACCTCGATCGTGTGCGCGCGAGTGGCGGTCGTGAAGTCGTCGAGGCGCACCTTGATCCCGATCGTGCGCCCGCTGCGCCCGTGCGCGAGGAGGCTCGCACACAGCTCGTCGGCCATCGTCTGCAGCGACTCGCGCAGCTGCGCGGGATCGGCGACGTCATAGTCGAACGTCCGCTCGCGCGACTCCGAGACGACCTTGCGCGCGGCGCCGATAACGCCGTCGTGTTCGAATCGCGCGCGCCGGCCCAGCTCGACCCCCAGGTTCGGTCCGAACCGCTCGACCAGCACGCGTTCGGGCGCCGCGCCGACGGCGCCGAGCGTCGTCAACCCCAGCTCGGCCAGCCGCGCTGCGGTCTTCGGCCCGATCCCCGGCACCAGTCCAGGTGCAGCCTGCGCGAACCGCGCACACGCCTGCTCGCGCGTGAGCACGACGAACCCGGCGGGCTTCTCCGCGTCGGATGCGACCTTCGCGACGAGCTTGTTCGGCCCGATCCCCACCGAGCAGGTCAATTCGGTCCGAGCGCCGATCTCCGCGATCAGGCGACGCATCGCCGCACGCGGGGAGTAGAGCCCGCTCAGGTCGAGGTAGGCCTCGTCGAGACCCACCACCTCCACCCGCTCGACGTGCCCGCGCACGATCTCCATCACCTCGCGCGAGGCCTCCCGGTAGGTCGTGAAGTCGGGCGCCAGCACGACCGCCTGCGGGCACAGCCGCCGCGCCCGAGCGGCCGGCATCGCCGACCCCACCCCGTACTTCCGAGCCTCATAGCTCGCGGTCGTCACCACCGCCCGTGGCCCACTCCCAGCCACGATCACCGGCAATCCCCGCAGCTCCGGACGGCGCCGCAGCTCGATCGAGACGTAGAACGCGTCAGCGTCCAAATGGGCGACCTTCAGCTCAACATGCTCGGCGGACATTCTGTATCGAATCTAGCGCCGAACGCGGCGTCGCATTACCGTAGGCCACACCGCCCAAGCGCCGGCTATGCCAGATCGTCGGATGCCGCCCGGAAGCCTTCCATCATCTGTCTGAGCGACTCGCGGGTGAAACAACACCGACCCTCAGGCCACGGGCGGCGGTGCCCCCTGAACGCTGGCGGCGAGGGCCGGGTCCCAGTCGCAGACGGTGCAGGCGTGCGTGACAGCCGAGCGGGCGAACTCGAGTGCGAGCGCGTGCGGGTCCGGCGCCGAGCGGACGTCTTGCCAATCGAGGACGTACTCACCGAGTGCGTCCTCCCAGCGCGCCGGCGCCGGAGCGAGCGTCGCCGCGGCAAAGCCCTCGGGAGCGGGATGCGCATACGCGTAGAAGGCCGCCTGTTCGTAGCGCGCGTCACCGGGCCACCACCCCACCGCGACCTCCTGCACGTTCATGGCGTTGCGCATGATGAAGTCTCGAGACGGGGGCTCGGCGGACAGGCCGGAGAAGAGGTTCACGGCAAGGTCGAACGAGCCCCACCACGCGTTCACGGGCGTGCTGCGCCCGCGATAGGGCGCGCGCAGCGCCGCCAGGACGAGTGCGGCCTGCGTGGCAGCGGCGAAGTAGGAGACGACCTGGGCCGGCTCGTAGCGGGTGTGCTCGTCGTCCTCGTCCAGCGGCACGCTCCAGGCCACCTCTTGCGGCGTCGGGTCGATCTCGACCGCGCCCGCCAAGGCGCGGACGGCCGCGAGCACTTCACGCGTGACTTCTCCCACCGGCCTGTCGGGAGCGAGGGCAACGCGACGCGCGACGCCGTCACTGTGCTCGACAAGCGCCTCGTGCGTGTGCAGGTCGAGCCCGACGACGATCACCCCGGAACCATCGGGCGCCGGCAGCGCGAGCGTCTCCCAGCCGCGCGCGGTGAGGCGCAGCGCGGCGTGTTGCAGCTGTGGCTCGGGTGGAGCAAGCGCGACGGCGAGCTTGCCCAGGAGCTGAGTGTGCGCGTGCAGCGTGTCGCAGGTCTCGTGCCACTCCTTGTATGACAGTGCCGGCCACTGCGAGGACATCCGCATACGCTAGCGCTTCCATACACTCCGCCGATGGAGTTCCGCACGATCATGGGCGAGGAGCAGCGGTACGTCGTCTCGCAACGAGGCGAGGGTCCTGACGTGGTGCTGTTGCACGGGTTTCCCGACACGCCCTACTCGTGGTCGGACATAGAGGCCACGCTCGTGGACGCCGGCTGGCGCGTCACGGTGCCATGGCTGCGCGGGTATCACGAGGAGACGATCGTCCCCGGCCGCGGTTATGACCCAGAAACGCTCGGACGCGACGGACTGGGTTTGCTCGACGCGATCGGCGTATCTCAGGCGGTGCTTATCGGCCATGACTGGGGCGCGCTGATCACATACGTCGCCGCCGCGTTGGCGCCCGAGCGAGTGCCGGCGATCGCGACGCTCGGTATCCCCCACCCCAGCCTGCTGAAGCGCACGCCTGCCTCGATGTGGGCGGTCCGGCACTTCCTCGGATTGAAGCTTCCTTGGGCGGCACGGACCTGCCGTCGTAACGACTTCGCCTACCTGGACGGGCTCTACCGGCGCTGGTCGCCTGGCTGGTCTGGTCCCGAGCGCGATGAGACTGTACGCCTGGCCAAGGAGGCGCTGTCCTCGCAGGCGACGCTCGAAGGCGCGATCGCCTACTACCGCGACCTGCCCCTCGGCGGCCAACCCCCGGCTCTGCGCCGCGTCCCGACCGTACCCGGGCTGGTCATAGGCGGAGAGCACGACCTGGGCGAGAGCGCGATGCTCACGCGCACCGCCGAGCTCCTCGGCCCACCGAGTCGAGCGTTGATCGTCCCCCATGCCGGCCACTGGCCTCACCGTGAGAACCCGAGTACCGTGCAACCGGAGCTGCTCGGGTTTCTTGCACAACTCAAGACCTAATGGTATTGGTCCTCAGGAGCTGTGCGAGCCTTTCGGCGCCAGCTTGAACGCGCCCGTGCCGAAGTCCTGGTTGCAAGTCATCGTCGTGCGTGTGTCCCGGCAAGACAGGCTTTGCGGGAATACGATCTGTTGACCTCTCGGCAGGGTTTGGCCGCGGCGTGCCAGTTTTAGTTTGATCGTTTTCGCGTGGCCCGTTGGACGCAGTCGGTAGGCTCGCCCGGAAGCGGCCAGATCACAGGCGATGTTGTTTGGAGATGGCGTCCATAGGCAGCGGATGTTGCCGCTCGGTGTGGAGAAATGGCAGGGCGTTTTCAAGCTGTTTGGCCCACTGCAGGGAAAGCTGGCCGGCACGGCTCGTGTTCCCGAGGCCACCGCCCAGCTGGAGACCAGTGCGGCAGCGCCCAGCGAGCACACCAGGCACAGCACACCAACGGCGAGCCACACCATCGAGCGTGAGCACCGAGCCGCGAGCATAGGGGTGCGAGCGACCTCCATCGGACGGATTCTCTCACACCTACCGAGACCGGTCGATCGCCCAACACTGGTCGAACCCGATCTCGCCGCGCCCGGTCGCGAGTGTCAGACGCGTATGGTTCGCGGCGATACCGACGAAGGGTGTAAGCAGATGGATGCCGTGAATCACCAGGTCAGACTCGCCGCCCGCCCCGTTGGGCTGCCCAAGCCGAGCGATTGGTCCTACACCGAGGAGCCGGTTCCTGAGCCCGGCGAGGGGCAGGTGCTCGTGAAGGTGCTGTATGTGTCGCTGGATCCGGCGATGCGCGGCTGGATGAACGACGCCCGGTCATACATCGCCCCGGTCGGCATCGGCAAGACGATGCGCGCTCTCACCGCCGGGCGTGTGGTCGTATCCAATCACCCCGGGCTCGCCGTCGGCGATTACGTCACGGGCATGCTCGGCGCGCAGGAGTACGCTGCAGTCAACGGCGACGGGCTCGGCAAGATCGATCCGGGCCTCGCCCCGCTGCCGACATACCTCGGCACGCTCGGCATGCCCGGCATGACCGCATACTTCGGCCTGCTCGAAATTGGCAGGCCCACCGAGGGTGAGACCGTTGTGGTCTCCGGTGCGGCTGGCGCTGTCGGCGGGGTCGTCGGTCAGATCACCAAGCTGAAGGGAGCCCGCGCGGTCGGTATCGCCGGTGGAGCGGAGAAGTGTCGCTACGTGGTCGAGGAGCTCGGGTTCGACGCCGCGATCGACTACAAGACGCAGGACATCCGAGAGGCGCTGCGCGAGCACTGCCCCAAGGGCATCGACGTGTACTTCGACAACGTCGGCGGGGAGATACTCGACGCCGCGCTCGCGCGTCTGGCTCGCCACGCCCGCGTGATCATCTGCGGGGCGATTTCGCAGTACAACGCCACCGACCAGATGGCGGGCCCGGCCAACTACCTGTCGCTGCTCGTCAACCATGCCACCATGACCGGCTTCGTCGTCTCCGACTACGGTGAGCGCTACCTCGACGGTGCTCGCGAGATGGCCGGCTGGCTCGCCGCCGGCGAGATCGTCTCTCGCGAGGACATCGTCACTGGCGGTCTGGAGCGCTTCCCCGAGACCTTCCTGCGCCTGTTCGAAGGCAAGAACATCGGCAAGCTCGTGCTGCAGGTCGCCGAGGACGAGTAACGACCGACTCAGCGAATTACGACAACTTGCGGCCGGCGAACGCGAGCATGTGTTCGAGATGGGCTTCGAGCGTTTCGAAGTCGTGTTCGCCGGGGTAGACGGCGCTGTGGGCGTTGGCGCCGGCAGCGCGTAGGGCGGCGGCGAAGGGTGCGTTCTCGGAGGGGTTGGCGATGTAGTCCGAGGCCGCTCCGTAGACGTAAGCGCGTAGGCCCAGGTGTGAGATCGTGGGATGGTCGGCGCGCAACCGGCCGTCGAGGCCGTTGAAGAAGCCGAGCCAGCTCTCGACGGCTGAGAAGGTCTGCGGGTGCGTCAGGGCGAGGTGCATCGCTCCGTAGCCGCCCATCGAGTAACCGGCGATCGCGCGGGCGTCGCGGGTGGGATTAGTGGGCAGCATGCGATCGATGAGGCGCTGTACTTCGAGCACATAGGTTTCGTAGTTGGCGGTGCCGTGGTTCAACCATTCGTTGGTCCCGCGCCCGCCCTGGATCATGACCGCGATCGTCGGCGGGATCGCGCGGCGGGCGATCAACCGGTCGAGCGTTTCCTGCAGGCCGATCCGCAGGAAGGATTCGTCGGTCTGTTCGTTGCCGTGCAGCAGGTAGATGACGGGATAGCGCGCAGCGGTGTTCGCGTAGCCCGGCGGCAGGTAGACCAGGAAGGAGCCTTCGCCGTGCAGCGCCGTGGAGGTGTAGCTGCTGGAGTCGATCGAGCTGCCGGCCGGGTCGCGGCTGACGAGCGCAACCCTCGGCAGTGGTTGCGGGGAGACGGCGACCGAGCGCGCGAGCGCGCTCGCGGCGGCGGACTGGGCGGCCGTCGCGCGCATCCCGATGAGGCGTTCGAAGTTGGTGCGACCGTCAAGGGCCAACCCGACACATACAGCCACCAGGGCCGCCAGCAGCAGGCTCGTTCCGTACCGCCACCGCAGAGCTCGCTGTGAACGTCTGGCCCCGGCCAGGCTCGCCTCGTCCGCGGACGTTGCCGTACGGCGTGGGAGTGTTGGGACCCACGGGGGCGGCAGCAGCTCAGCCGCCGCTTCGCCCCCGCGAGCGCCGGGCCAGGCCCAATCGCCGGTCCCGTCGAGCCATACGTTTGCACGCGTACCTCTCACGTGGTGCATTGAACGACCGGCGGACGTGAATGCCAAGTTCTGCACGAACGCTCCCAGCAAGGCGGGCGCTCACGAAAGGACATCACGACCGCCGGGGCCGTCATCACGGCGAGCCGGTCGGGCGACTTAGGGCCTATCTCTCGCTGGGCCCTCAGCGCGTGCTCCATACCTGACCGGTGTCGCCGAATCCGAGCGCGCGCTTGGTCGCTTCGGTGAGGTCGAATTCGCGCCCGGCGACGTAGGGCCCGCGGTCGATCACGCGCACCCGCACCGTGCGATCGCCGTAGCGCAGCGTCACCTGAGATCCGCACGGGAGCGTCTTGTTGGCGACGCCCATGGTCGCGCTCGTCAACTGTCCTCCGCACGCCAGCCCACCACCGCCGCCATACCAGGAGGCCCCGGCGAGGCGATACACGTTCAGGCGCCCCAGAGCGCGGTGCGCGTCGGGATCGGAGGCGTCGCCGGCGAAGCGCAGCCGCACGCGCTCGCTGCCGGCGCGGTGCGGTGTGTAGCGCAGGCGAAAGCGTCCGGCGCGCCCGGTGTGGGTGCTCGCGAGCTTGCTCCAGCCGTGGGCGCCGAGCGCCTGCAGCGTGACCAATCGGCCGGCGAGACCGGGGCGCAGAGCGCCGGCGATCGTGCTCGTGTGGTCGGTGAGCACGTTCAGGTCGGGACGGCGCACCGCGAACGAGTCGTGCACCGAGGTGGCGGCGAGCCCGGCGAGCCCGGCCATACCCGGCGAGGATCCGCCGGTGGCGATTTCGATATCAGAAGCAAGCGGCGTTGCGGGCGCAGCGGGCTGCGCTGACGTCGCGGGGACGTACATCGAGGTAGAACCTCCTGGGTGTCCGCCTACGGGGTTAGCTGTCGGGCTCACGAGCGGCGACACACGCAACGAGCGCACATCGACCGGGCGTTACAGCCGCAGCAGCGGCCGTTCGCCCCATCCAGACCGGCCTCGGTGAGGCGATCCGGCAGTGGGTCCCCCGCTCGCGCCCATCCACGGGCACGACTCGGCAGGGTCGAACGCATTCGAGACTAGACGGTTTTGGACACGGTTCTGTGTGTTATGAGTCACACACGATCAGGAGCGGATGTGTGTCAACCATGCGGTATGTCGCATGTGGGTGGTGTTTGTGGGTGAGCCATAGCGAGTCCTTGCATCGGTTTGCGGTAGGCGCCGCTCACCGCAGCGGTTGGCATAGTTGGGAGCGCTTTCGCCGGCAGGCACGACGCGCGCGTTGACGCGGACGCCCGGACCCGCGACAATCAACGCGATGGCCAACCCCGACCGCCTGTCCGCCCTCGACACCGCGTTCCTGCACCTCGAGGACGACTCGACCGCGCACATGCACGTCGCCTCGGTGATGGTGTTCGAGGGGCTCGCGCCGACACCCAAGGAGCTGATCGACCATGTGCTCAGCCGCCTGCACCTGGTGCCGCGCTATCGCCAGCGCCTGGCGTACGTGCCGCTCGGGCAGGGACGGCCGCTGTGGACCGACGATCCGCACTTCAACCCGCGCTACCACATCCGTCATACCGCGCTGCCGCGTCCCGCTGATGAGAAGGCACTGAAGCAGCTCGCGGGGCGGCTGTTCTCTCAGCGCCTGGACCGCTCGAAGCCGTTGTGGGAGATCTGGCTGGTGCAGCGGATGGCGGGCAAACGGTTTGCATTGATCGCCAAGACCCATCACGCGCTCGTGGATGGCATCTCGGGCGTCGACATCACGACCGTCCTGTTCGACACTTCGCCCGAGCCAGCCGGCACGTCGCGCCCGCCGGCGCCGTGGACGGCCAAGCCGCTACCCGGCTCGGCCAAGCTGCTCGGCGAGGCGCTGATGGAGCGCGCGACCGTCCCCGCGGAGATGGGCCGGGGCACGCGCGCGCTGCTGCGCGCGCCGCGCAGGGCCGTGGCGCAGGTGAAGGACAACGTCGTGAGCGTCGGCGCGACCACCCTGGCGGGTATCAGCGCGCCCGCTCCCCCGAGCCCGTTCAACGTCGACATCGGCCCGCACCGCCGCTACACCTGGGTCGATACCGAGCTTCCGGTGTTCAAGGCGATCAAGGACTCGCTAGGAGGCACGCTCAACGACGTCGTGCTCGCCTCGGTCAGCCTCGCGCTGGGCCGCTACCTGCGCGGTCAGGGGCTCGACACCGAGGGACTCGTGCTGAAGGCGATGGTTCCCGTCTCCGTGCGCGCCGACTCCCAGCGCGGCGCGCTCGGCAATCAGGTCGCCGCGATGTGGGCGCCGCTGCCGGTCGGCGTCGAGAATCCCACCGACTGCCTGGCGCAGATCCGTGACGCGATGGAGCATCTCAAGGAGTCGGGGCAGGCCGTGGGCGCGCAGGTACTCACCAGCCTTGCTGGCTTCGCGCCGCCCACGATCCTGAGCCAGGCCGCGCGCTTGCAGGCCCGTCAGCGCTACTTCAACCTCGTCGTCACGAACGTCCCCGGCCCGCAGTTCCCGCTGTATCTACTCGGCCGGCGCCTGCGCGGGCTGTATCCCGTCGTGCCCCTCGCTCGCCGCCAAGCGCTGGGGATCGCGGTAATGAGCTATGACGGCCATCTCGGCTTCGGGCTGCTCGCCGACTATGACGCCGTCCCCGAGCTCGAGTCGATCGCGCGCGACCTCGACCGGGCAATCGCCTCGCTGGCTCGCGCCGCGGGTGTGCGGCCGCCGGGTAAGCCTCCAAAGCAAGCCGGCTCGACGAAGACGGCCTCGGCTAACGGCTCGCCCGCGCGCGGCAAGCGCGCTGTGCGCAAGAGCCCCGCGGGCAAGCGCGCGCGCACCGGCTGAACGGCTGCACCGCGGCCGCGGCGAGCCCGCTCGGAGCGCGGATACGATCCCCTGACGTTGCGCCTTGCCCTCTGCCAGATCAATGCCACCGTCGGCGACATCGCCGGCAACGCACACCGCATCCTCGACGGCCTGAGCTCAGCGCGCGCCGCGGGGGCCGAGCTCGTGCTGTTTCCAGAGCTGGCGCTCACCGGCTACCCCCCGGAGGACCTGCTCCTGCGCGAGCACTTCCTCGCCGACACTCGCGCGGCGCTGGAGGATCTGGCGCACGAGATCACCGGCACGAGCGCGACCGCGATCATCGGGTTTCCCGAGCTGGCGGACGGTCGCGTCTACAACGCCGCGGCCGTGCTGGGAGATGGCGCCGTCCAGTACGTCTATCGCAAGCTCCATCTCCCCAACTACGGCGTGTTCGACGAGCGCCGCTACTTCACGTCGGGCGCCGCGGGAGCGACGATCGACATTGCCGGCCACCGCATCGGACTGACGGTGTGCGAGGACCTGTGGCAGCCGGGCTCGCCCGCGACCGAGGAGTCCGCGGCCGGCGCGAGTCTGTTGGTCAACATCTCCGCCTCTCCCTACCACGCCGGCAAGGGCGCAGAACGGGAGCGGCTGTTCGCCCATCGCGCGGTGGAGTCTGGCGCGTACGTAGCGTTCTGTGCACTCGTCGGCGGCCAGGACGAGCTCGTGTTCGACGGTCACTCGTTCGTGCTGGACCCGACCGGCGCCCCGATCGCCCGCGCCGGCCAGTTCGCCGAGGATGTGCTCGTGTGCGACCTCGATCTTCCACCGGCCGGCGATCGGCCACCGGCGCCGCCCGCTGCCGCGCAATCGTCGGCTTCCGCCACAACCCTTTCGCCGCCTGGCGCCACGAACCCTCCGCGTCCGGCGCTCGCGCCGGTCGAGGCCGAGGTGTATGGCGCGCTCGAACTCGGATTGCGCGACTACGTCGAGAAGAACGGGTTCGCCTGCGTTGTGCTGGGACTCTCGGGCGGGATCGATTCCGCGCTCGTGGCCTGCCTCGCCGCCGATGCCCTCGGTCCCGAACGCGTCAACGTCGCGATCATGCCCTCCCCCTATTCCTCCACCGCTACCCAGTCCGACGCCCACGCGCTGGCGGCGGCGCTGGAGGTCCACGCGCACGAGCTGGCGATTAAGGCGGTCATGGACGCCTACACCCACACCCTGCACACCGACTTCGACGGGCTGCCCCCGGATTTGACCGAGGAGAACCTCCAGGCGCGCATTCGCGGCAACCTGCTGATGGCGCTGTCCAATAAGTTCGGGTGGCTGGTGCTGGCAACCGGCAACAAGTCCGAGATGTCGGTTGGCTACACCACTCTTTATGGGGATCTGGCCGGCGGGTTCGCGGTCATCAAGGACGTCCCCAAGACGCTCGTCTATCGCTTGTGCGAGTGGCGCAATTCGCCTGCAGGCGTGATCGCCAGCGAGGTCGCCCCGCCGCGCGCCTCGTCGCCGATCCCCGCCTCGATCATCACGCGGCCCCCCACCGCCGAGCTGCGCCACGACCAGCGCGACGAGGACTCGCTGCCGCCGTACGAGCTGCTCGACCGCATCCTGCACGGCTACATCGAGCTCGACCACGGCCGCGAGCGGCTGATCGCCGACGGGCTACCCCCCGAGGAGGTGGACCGCACGATCCGCCTCGTCGACCTCGCCGAGTACAAGCGCCGCCAGGCGCCGCCGGGGATCAAGGTCACGACGCGCGCGTTCGGACGGGACAGGCGCATGCCGATCACGAACAGATACCGGGGTTGAGCATCATGCCCCGTGCGTACATCCGAGTGTCCGTTGCGCTCGCCGCCGTGCTGTGCGCGCTGTGCCTCGGCGCGTGCGGGAACACGATCCAGGATCAGCCGATCCCGCACAACTCACTCGAGAGCATGCTGCTGGCGCCCTACCCGGTGTACTGGCTCGGCGGTACGTTCCGTGGCATGCAGATAACCGAAGCCTCGCACGATCCCAGCGGGGCGTTCACGGTCCAGTACGGCGACTGTCTGGAAGGCGGCCAGTCCACGTGCGTGCCGCCGCTGAAGGTGATCACCTCTCCCGACAACGGTTTCGTCCCCGGCGAAGGCTCGCACACCTCGCGCACCGCGATCTCCCTGCGCGGCGTCCCCGGCTATCTCGCCGCACAGGGCAAAGCCATCTCGATCCCGACCGGCGGGGTGGTGCTCGACGTCTACGCCCACACTCCGGCGCTCGCTCGCGCGGCCGCGCAGACGGCCGTGCCGATCAACTCTCCCGGTGCGCCCGGCGCGCCGCTGGCCGCGCCGCTGCCCAACACGGGCTTCGGCGAGCGTCCGCTGCCTTCGCAGACGCCGAGTCCGCTGCGCGCCGTGCGCTGATCCTCGGCTCGAGGCTCCCGGGCGAGTTTCCGAGCGCGAGCGTTAGCGTCAGCCGGCGGCGGGCTGCGGGCGCACCGCGATCGTCATGCGCGTAACCGCGCACGTGCGCCCCTCGTCGTCGCTGAACGTCACGTCCCACACCCACGTCGTGCGACCGCGGTGCAACCGCACCGCCCGCGCGTGCACGGTCCCCGCGAGGATCGGCCGCAGAAAGCTCGTGCTGTTGGACATGCCCGTGGCCATGTTGCCCTCGCCCATCACCGATGCGGCGGTCGCCAGTGAAGCCATCGCCTCAGCGATCGACGCGTACAGCCCACCGTGCACCAACCCCATCGGCTGCTTGACCTCATCACGTACGAGGACCTGCGCACGCACCTCGGTGTCGGAGAACGCCACGAACTCCAGCCCGTAGTGACGGTCGAACCCTGTCACCATCTCGTTCAGCTGCTCGGCAGTGGGCAGGAGTGGAGTGGTCATCGCGGCGCCACGATAGCCTAAGCCCCCCGACCATGCCCCGACTGGACGATCTCCCTCCCGACCTGCGCGCGACCCTGTCGCTGCTCGTCGATCGCGGCAAGAGCTACGCCCAGGTCGCCGAGCTGCTCGGCATTCCCGAGCAGGCAGTCCGCGACCGCGCGCATGCCGCGCTCGACGCGCTCGCGGGCACCCCCGGCGAGGCCCCCGCCCCGCCCGCTCAAGGCTCCGACCCGCGCGCCGGGCGCTCGAGCGCACGGGCGCCCCGCAGGACAGCCTCGGGCGTGACCGCTGCCGCCTCGGGTCTGCCGGTGTCCAGGCGCGGGGGTGCGCTGCTGCTGGCCGGGATCGTCGTGGTGGTGATCGTGGTAGTGGTCTTGCTGACGAGCGGCGGCGGAGGCTCGAACACGAGCACCGGTACGAGCGCGTCCGCGACCACCAGCACCGGCGGGCACACCACGTCGAGCTCCGCGAAAACGACAAAATCTGGCTCCACGACCGGCGCCAAAGCCAAGGTCACCAATCAGCTGACGCTCACGCCACCCGAACCCTCCAGCAAATCGATCGGCATCGCCGAGGTCCTCGCGGAAGGCGCCCAGCACGCCATCTACGTGGCCGCCGAACACCTCCCGCCGACACACGGGTTCTTCTACGTCCTCTGGCTCTATAACTCGCCTTCCAGCGCTCAGGCGATCGGCAAGACGACGGTCAACTCGACCGGCCGCATGCAGGCGGGCGCGCTGTTGCCCGCGAACGCCAGTAACTATCACCAGCTGCTGCTCACTCGCGAGACCGCCGAACGCCCCCCCCAGCCGGGCACTACTGTCCTCTCGGGCGCGTTCAGCCTCAACAAATAGACCCGCAGTCGAAGGCGCTCTCGCAACGCCGACTGCAATCGAAAGCGGCGCCGACAGCAACCAGACGCAGCAGCGGGCTATGGCTTACCCATCCATCTCACTCGCTGACGGCAACAGCTTGCCCGGGTTCATGATCCCCGCCGGGTCCAGCTCCGCCTTCAACGCCCCGAGCGCTGCCACGCCCTGCGCGCCGATCTCGCGGATCAGCCACGGCGCATGGTCGCGCCCGACCGCGTGATGGTGGGTGATCGTGCCGCCGCCCGTGACGATCGCCTCGCTCGCCGCGCGCTTGACCGCGCGCCATTGCTCGATCTCTGAGTCCTCGCGCTGGCGGGCGATCAGCGTGTAGTACAGCGACGCGCCCGTCTCATACAGGTGCGAGACGTGACACATCACGATGCCGGGTGTCCCCTCGGCTGTCAGCGCGCGTTCGATCGCGCCCGCCACCGCGTCGTGCAGCCGCTGCACGTTCGACCATCGCGTCGCCGTCTCGAGCGTCTCGACCATCACGCCGTGGTTCAGCAGATCGTCGCGCAGGTACGGCGCCTGGAAGCGCCCCGCAACCCAAGCCCTCCCAGGCGAGCCCCCGAGCGCGACCCCGCCGCTGTGGCGCGCCAGCCCGATCGCACGCGCACGCCTGCTCTTGAGCTCATCCTCCTCGCCCTCGAACCCGAGGATCGCGATGCAGCGCTCCGTCCGAGACTCTCCGCGTCCGCGCGCGCTGAGATACGCGCGTCCCAGCCGCCCCTTCACCCCGCCCCCGCCGGCCAGCGCCATCGACATGCGCGTCTCCGCCTCGTCAGACAGCCGCGCAACCTCGGGCATCGCATGCTCCTGAGCCATCGCCCTCAACGCCTGCACGCCGGCGGCGAAGCTCTCGAACATGACACCCTCGTATCGGCGCCGCGCGGGCGCGCGGCGCACCCGCAGCGAGACCTCGTCGATCACACCCAGCGTCCCCTCCGAGCCCACGATCAGCTCGCGTACCCCAGGTCCGGCCGCGCTCGCGGGTAGCGGAGCGAGCGCGATATCCCCTGCCGGCGCCGCCATGCGCAGGCCGAGCACCATCTTGGCGATGCTGCCGTAGCCGCTGGAGGCCTGTCCCGCGGAGCGGCTCGCCGCACACCCTCCGAGCGTCACATACTCATAGGACTGTGGCCAGTGCCCGAGCGTCAGCCCCTCCGCCGCAAGCGCTCGCTCCAGGTCCGGACCGCGCATGCCCGCCCCGACCGTCACGATCCGCGACTCCCGGTCGAGCTCTGTGATCTGCGCCATCCGACGCGTGTCCAGGGCGATCGCCGCGCCGTGCCCGCCCGACAGCGGCTCGACGCCGCCCACGACGCTCGTGCCTCCACCGAACGGCACGACCGCCAGACCCCGGCTCGCACACAGCTCGAGCACGGCCCGCAACTGCTCGTGACCATCCGGCAGCACGACCGCATCGGGCGCCCCCGCGGGCATACCCGCGCGCATGCGCACGAGATCCACATACCCCTTGCCGGCAGCGTGCGCTACGCGTTCGAGGCGATCGTCCCTGACCGCCCCGGCGCCGACGATCGCCGCCAGGGCCGCCTTCGCGTCCTGATCCAGGCGCGTCTGCGGCAACCTCACGGCATCGAGCGCGACCGGTGGCCGCGGCTGCACCGAGATCCCGACGGTCTCGCGCAGCAGCTCCAGCGTGTGCTGGTTCAGCGCCGGACCGTGCTCCGGATCGCCCCATCCCCACCAGCGCATCCGCGGCGGCTCGGTCATTGGACATCCTCCGTAAGCGCCATCGCCTGTCGTGAGGGCGTAGGGCAAGCTGGGCAAGGATTGGAAGGCCCGCCCACCCCGCGTGGCGTACTACGTACGCGAGCGACTGAGGACGCCGATCCAGCGCAGCCATACGCGCTCACGAGCCACCGATCCGCTCCAGGCCGTCGAGCGCCTCATCGACAGTCTTGGTCGCCGCTCGGCGGACCATGTAGGCGCCGAAGCGTGAAAAGAACCCATTCAGCGCCTGGCGCAACTCGATCGTCACCTCCGTGCTCGCTTCAGCCCCGGGCTCGCCGGTGAGATCCTTCAGGTGCACCTCGGTCTCGGCCGATTTCAACAGCCGCGCGAACGGACTGCCCTCCAGGCGCTGCTCCCAGCACAGCCGTCGCTCGCGCTCGTCACGTACCGCCAGCGTGAAGTCCGCGCGCACGTATTTACCGGCGCCCGTGATCAGCACCTCGGTGAACTCAGTGTCGGTCACGTCCTCCACGCGGTTCACCCGCGGCCACCATCGCGGCAGATGGTGGGGGTCGCGGATCGTCTCCCACAACTCGCCCGCCGGGGCGGCGATCGTACGGGTGCGGCTCGCAGTCGGCATCGATCTGGCGTCCCGCCGGCCGTCAGGAGGACTCGTAGGAGATCAGCGCGTGCGCGTCGTGGGGTGCCAGCCGCGCACGCCCGCCGAGAAACTCGAGCTCGATCAAAAACCCACAGCCGGCGACCTCCCCGCCGAGGCTCTCGACGAGCTCGCACAGCGCCCGCGCGGTGCCACCCGTGGCGAGCAGATCGTCGTGCACCAGCACCCGCCGGCCGGCGCCGAGCGCATCGGTGTGCAGCTCCAGCTCGCCCGCCCCATACTCGAGCAGGTACTCGGCGCTGACCGTCTCATACGGCAGCTTGCCCGGCTTGCGCGCCAACACGAACCCGGCTCCGAGCTCCAACGCGAGCGCCGGCCCGAGCAGGAACCCGCGCGCCTCCGCGGCGATCACGCAATCGACGTGCAGTGGCCGCGCGTAATCCGCAAGGCCGCGCACGGCGGCTTTCAGTGCGCGCGGGTCGGCCAGCAGCGGCGTGATGTCCTTGAACCCCACGCCCTCCTTCGGGAAGTCCGGGATCTCCCGCACGAGCGCCCGCAGATCGGCCGATGCCTGGGTCATCACGATTCAACCCCACAGCGCCCTGACGCACGAGGATCAAGCAGATCAAGGACGCAGGGAGCGTGGCGTACTACGTTCGCGAGCGACTGAGGACGCAGAGATGCGCAGGTCATCGTGCGTCAGCGGACGATCTTGCGCAGGTCGCGCACTAGCAGCAGGTGCTTCAGGTGCGTGGCGACCGCCGCCAGGTTCTCCAGCGCTTCGACCGCCTCCTTACGCCGTTGGGGGTTGCGCGAACGCAGGGCCGGCGCGAGGATCTGTTGCAGCAGCGTCGCCTCGCGATCGGCCGAGGAGCGAAACACGCGCAGGTTGCGCCCGCCCACGCCGTAACGCGCCAGCTCGGCCACCGCGCCGATGATCTCGCGTTCGGTCTCGTCGAAGTAGCGCACGCCCCCGCGCAGCTCGCCCTTGATGACGCCGTACTCCTCCAGCTCACCCACCAGCTTGCCGTCCGCGTTGGTCTCCTCCAGCACGTCCTCCAGCGAGTACAGCGCCCCGGTCGCCTCGCGCACGCTCACGCTCGTGCGCCACGGTCGCATCCCCTCGCGTCCACCCCGCTTACCCGGTGTGGGCGTGGCGGTCGCGGCGCCGTCCCCCGCGCGCCCGGTCGCGAGCTCTTGACGGATCACGCGCAATGGCAAGAACTCATCGCGCTGCATCCGCAGGATCGTGCGCAGACGCGCTACGTCCCCCTGGGTATAGAGGCGATAGCCGCCGGGGGTGCGCCGTGGGGTGAGCAGCTTCTGGTCCTCCAGGTAACGGATCTTGGAGATCGAGATGTCCGGGAACTCCTGCGCCAGCGCCTTGCACACGGCGCCGATCGTGATCGACTTCTGCCGTGGCGCCCCGGCCGCGCCGTCGGTCTGCTCCAGCTCGGCGTTCAGCCGCTCGACGTCTGTCTGGGGTGTCTGGGTCTGGGTGACGGCCATCAGCGATCCCTAACGCGCGTGGAAGGTGAGCTTGTACTTGCCGATCTGCACCTCGTCGCCCTCATCCAGGCGCTGGGACTCGATCCGCTCGCGATTGACATAGGTCCCGTTCAGCGAACCGCAGTCGTCGAGGTGCCATTGACCCGCACGCTCGATCAGCAACGCGTGATCGCGCGATACGGTCACGTCATCGAGAAACACGTCGGAGTCCGGCCGGCGGCCGATGCTCATGCGCTCGCCCGCGATCGGAAAGCTCTCGCCGACGCGCCCTCCGCCGCTGCGAATCACGAGCGCCGGACCGTGGGCTCTGACGTCCTCCAGCTCGACCGGCACCAGCTCGCCCGCCTCGTCTATCCGATACGTGGCGGTGACCGGCTCGCCGGCGCCCTCCGCGCGCGGCAGCAGGGCGCCGCAACGCTGGCAGTAGTTGGCGCCCTCGACGTTGACGAACCCGCACTCGGTGCAGTGCAGAGCCATTTTGACGATCCCTCTCTTTTCCGTCCCGTCCTGCTTCTACTCGGCGTCGGTGGGGACGGTGGTCTGGCGACTGGCGAGGATGTCGGTCAGCTGCTGCACGTCATCTCCGGTGATCACCGGGGCGTCGCCGCCGTCGTGCTTATGGCGCAGCCTGTTCACCAGCTCGGCGCGCAGGATGTCGATCTTGCCGTGCAGAATTCTGCGCTTGTAGGAGATCTCGGTCTCTTCATCGGTCAGCTCTTTGATGAGGTTCTTCAGCTCGCTGTCGTCCAGCGAGCCGAGGTCTGGGAACGTATCCATGAGTTCGATTTCTCCTATCCGGCTTTCCCGAGTCGGGCCTGCTCGGTGCGCAGGCGACATCCCACACTTGCCCTGCAGACTGTACCGTAAACCTGAGCTTGAGGTTAGGGTTCGGGTAAGGGGCCGAGCGCGCGTTAGGGCTGGGAAGATGCTCGCAGCTGTGCCAGCCCTGAGCGCGCGTACATCACGGTCGCCGTCAGCGCGAGCGCCAGCCCGATGTACAGCAGTACCTCGCCGAGGGTCTGTAGGCCCGCCATCGCGAAGAAGAACGAACCCATCACCGGCGCCACGCCGATCCGTCCCGGCCAGTTGATGCGCAGCTCCACGCCGTGCGTCTGCGCATAGCGTCCCAGGACGAGCATCGTGAGCTCGCGCGCGATCAGCACCGCCAGCGCCCAGCGAGGCAGCAGCTGGAAGTTCCAGCACACGACCACACCCGAGATCACCAACAGCCGATCTGTGATCGGGTCCATCAGTGTCCCCAGTCGGCTGTACTGCCGGGTTACGCGTGCAGCGATCCCGTCGGCGTAATCGCCCCAGCCGATGACGGCGAATAGCACGGCCGGCGCAGCGCCCGTGCCGTCTGCGCTGGAGAGCGCGACGATCAGAAACACCGGGATCAGCGCGAGCCTGACGAACCCGATCGCGTTCGGGATCGTCCACGGACGCAATGGCTGCCCTGCCAGCGTCTGCGGTGGCGGGGGGCCGGAGCGGTCCAGACCCACCAGCCGGCGCAAGGTGAGGGCGGGACCGCTCCCGGGTTCGTGTTCGTGCGCCGCCGGGGCGCCGCCGGGGTCCGGCGCAGATCCTGCCCGGCCCCCCGGTCCTCGCTCTAGGGGAGGCTCCGCCACAGCTCGTCCACCGCCCGAACCAGCCCCTCCGGCTCGCCCTCCAGCGGTATCCCGGGAGCCTGCACGCGACCGCGGCGGACCTGGACCTCGATCTCGCCGGACTCCAGGGTTCGCCGCCCGACGGTCAGCCGCAGCGGGCATCCGAGCAGCTCGGCCTCGGCGAACTTCTCGCCCGGACCGAGATCGCGGTCGTCATACAGCGTGTCGATACCACCATCGCTCAGCCTCTGGAAGACCGTCTCGGCGGCTTCACGCTCGGGCGTACCGGGCTTGCCGAGCCCTACCAGGTGCACCTGAAACGGCGCCAGCGCGCGCGGCCAGGAGATGCCGTGCTCGTCGGCGTACTGCTCGACCGCAGCCGCGACGATCCGTGCCGGGCCGATGCCATAGGAGGCCATCCACACGGGCTGCTCGTTACCCTGTTCGTCCAGATATGTGGCGCCGAGCGGGACCGAGTAGCGCGTGCCGAGCTTGAAGATGTTGCCGACCTCGATCGCCGGCTCTACCGTCAGTCGCTCGCCGTTTTTGAAGTACTCCTCGCCGATCTTCTCCACGTCCGGGCTGTTGGTCGCGACCTCGACGTTGGCCGCGTAGCCATCGGCGAGTATGACCTCGTCCTCGCCGGCCGGACACGGCGCCATGTACTCGTGGGCGCCGAGTCCTCCCATCATGCCCACGTCGCCCTCCACGCGATACCAGCGCAGGCCGGTGCGCTCCATCATGCGGTCATACGCGCCCACGTGCAGCTGGTAGTTCTCTTCCATCCCCGCCTGGTCGCGGTCGAAGCTGTAGGAGTCCTTCATCACGAACTCCCGTGTCCGTAGCACGCCCGCACGCGGGCGCGGCTCGTCGCGCTCCTTGACCTGGAAGTGGTAGACGATCTGCGGCAGATCGCGGTAGGAGCGAATCGTCTGCGCGGCGTGGAACGTGACCGCCTCCTCGTGGGTCATCGCGAGCACGAGCTCCGAGCCCTTGCGATCGTTCAGCTTGAACAGCTCGTCGATCTCGATCCGTCCGGTCTTGCGCCACGGCTCCGCGGGCTGGAGCACGGGCATCAACATCTCCTGCCCACCGATCGCGTCCATCTCCTCGCGCACGATCCGAACGACGTTCTGGTGCACGCGCCAGCCCGCCGGCAGCCACGTCCACATACCGGCGCCCATCTGGCGGATCAACCCTGCCCTGACCATCAGCTTGTGCGAGATCGCCTCCGCGTCGGCGGGCGCCTGCTTCTCGGTCGGCAGCATGTACTGGGACAGGCGGGGCATGCGGCAACATCCTACGGGCCACCATCCGATTACGGATATTCCGCCAGGGGACTATCCGATTGCGGACGTCCGAAATCGGATATCTCTATACCGGATCACTTCCGACGAATGCCTGCCGCCATCGGTGCGAGCGATACGAACTGCCTTTGATAGAACAGCCCACATACATCGACGAAACCTCGACAAGGAGCCACCATGGCCTACACCGTTCCGCCGCTCCCCTACGCCTACGACGCGCTCGAGCCGCACATCGACAAGGCGACGATGGAATTCCATCACGACAAGCACCATCAGGCGTATGTCGACAAGGCGAATGCTGCACTCCAGGGCACCGAGTGGGCCGATAAGCCCGTCGAGGAGGTTTTGAAGAACCTCGACAGCCTCGGCGACAAGAAGGGTCCCGTCAAAAACAACGGCGGCGGCCACTACAACCATTCGCTGTTCTGGGAGAACATGAGCCCCGACGGTGGCGGTGAGCCCTCAGGCGCACTCGGCGATGCGATCTCCGCGACGTTCGGCTCGTTCGCGGACTTCCAGGCGAAGCTCAAGGAAACCGGCATCAACCAGTTCGGCTCGGGCTGGTCATGGCTCGTGCACGACGGCTCGGGCCTTCAGATCGTCGGCAGCGCCAACCAGGACTCCCCCATCTCTAATGGCAAGACGCCGCTGCTCGGCGTGGATGTATGGGAGCACGCCTACTACCTGAAGTACCAGAACAAGCGCCCTGACTACATCGACGCTTGGTGGAACGTCGTCAACTGGGACAAGGTCGCCGAGCGCTTTTCAGCAGCGGGCTGAGCACTAGATACGACTGAAACACCGGCGGGGCGCGCGCTAGCTGCGGCTGAAGCGACGCCCCGCCACCGGCGAGACCGCCTCATCGAGGGCCGGTGCAGCCCCCCCGTTCGAGCCGCTCGCTGTCCCCGCCGGCGGCTCGAGCATCGACGCGAGCACCTCCGCGGCGCTCGCGTCGTTCTCCGCAGCCGCCGCTTCCAGCGCGGCGATGCGCTCGGGCGTCATGGCTGTGGCGTCCTCGTTCTCCTCCAGCCAGCGGCGCGCCTCGGCCGCGGCCGTCTCGTCGCGCTGCACCGTCTTGCCGGCGGCGTAGTAGCGGTCGATCTCCTTGAACAGCTCGTCGACGAGCTGATCGGTCGGCACCTTCTTCAACGGCTCGCCCTTGGAGTAGATCATGCCCATGTCTTTCGCACCGGTGATGCCGAAGTCCGCGTGGCGCGCCTCGCCGATGCCGTTGACCGCGCAGCCCAACACGGAGACCTCGATCGGGTCCTCGTACGCTTCCAGACGCCGCTCGACTTCCACGACGACGCTGTCCATGTCGAACTGCAAGCGTCCGCAGGTCGGACAGGCGATCAGGTCCGGGCCGCGCTCGCGCAGCTTCAGCGCCTTGAGGATCTCCCAGGCGACCTTCACCTCCTCCTCGGCGTGGAAGGTCGAGAGCGAGATGCGGATCGTGTCGCCGATCCCGTCCGCGAGCAGGGTGCCCAAGCCGACGGCCGACTTCAGCGAGCCCGACCACTTCGTGCCGGCCTCAGTCACGCCCAGGTGCAGCGGATAGGGGATCCGCTGCGAGAGCATCCGGTTGGAGGCGATCGTGTTCGGTACCGAGGTCGACTTCATCGAGACCTTGAAGTTCTCGAACTGCAGGCGCTCCATCAGCGCCACCGTCTCGATCGCGGCAGTCACGAGCGCCTCGACGGGGTTGTCGTACTCCAGCTGACGCAGGTGCTTGGGCAGCGAGCCCGAGTTCACACCCACCCGCAGTGGCGTTCCGTGCTCGCGGGCCAGCGCGATCACCTCGGCGACCTTCTCCGGCCCGCCGATGTTGCCGGGGTTGAGCCTGACGCAGTGTGCGCCCGCTTCGATCGCCTTCAGCGCGAGCGTGTGGTTGAAATGGATGTCCGCGATGATCGGGATCGGCGACTGCGCGACGATCGTCTTCAGCGCCTCCGCGTCCTGCTCGCGCGGCACCGCCACGCGCACGATGTCCGCGCCCGCCTCGGCGACCGTGCGAATCTGATCCATCGTCGCCGCGAGGTTCGCGGTCTCGGTCTTGGTCATCGTCTGCACGGCGACCGGTGCGCCACCGCCGACCGCAACCGCACCCACCTGAATCTGCCGCTCAGAGGCCATATAGCCTGATTCTACGATGCCCGACGATGTCTATGCCACCGCGCACGGCCCGCTCGCACGCCTGGCCTCCCCATTCGCCGCCCGCGCCCGCGCGGGTCGACACGAGCGGTTCTTCGCGCTGGCGCAGCTGCCGGAGGGGGCCCGCGTGCTGGATGTCGGCTGCGGAGCGCTCGGATTGCGCGCGCTGGAGCCCGACCTGGACATCACCGGCGTCGATCTAGCCGCGCGCCCGGACTATCCGGGACCGTTCGTGCGCGCGGACGCAGCAGCAGGCCTGCCATTCGCGGACGGGGAGTTCGACCTCGTGTACTGCTCGAGCGTGATCGAGCACGTACCCCCGCCGCGCCGCGCCGCGTTCGCCGCGGAAGTTCGTCGGGTGGGGCGCGGCTGGTTTGTGCAGACCCCCGCCTATTCGTTTCCGCTGGAGCCCCACTCACTATTGCCGTTCGCGCACTGGTTGCCACCGCGCATGCGCAGGCCCTACTGGCGGCTGGGGGCGGCCGGCGAGTGGGAGCAGATCGAACTGTTGCGCCGAGCGGAGATGGAGTCGCTGTTCGGCCCGGCGCTGGCAGAGCGCGCCGGCGGGCTGGTCAAGAGCTGGGTGTGCGTGCGCCCGCCGAATTGACGGCCTGCGCAGAGAGATCTCCGAGGGTCTGGGCATTCGCAAGGCCGTCCGGTTCGGTTGACGGGATACCTACCCGCCCAGGCGGGTGATGTCGTTGCTCAGGCCGTTAAAGAACAGGAACGCGAACAGCAGGATGCCGACGGTGCTGTAGCGCCACATCGCGGCGACCGAGATCCGTCGTCCGCGCACCTTTTCGGCCAGCGCCCATGCGACGTGGCCGCCGTCGAGCGGCAGGAACGGGAACAGGTTGACGACCGCGAGGATCAGCGAGATCAGACCGAGGATCACGAGCCCGAAGCCCGCCCCCGCGGAGACCGCTTCATGGTCGACTTCGGCGATGCCGACGATCGTATGGACTTCGTGGCGCGCCTTGGAGCTCGTGAACGCGCGCCCGATTCCCGATATCAGGTTGCCCGTCCCACTCCACATCTCGTGCGCCGCAACGCCCGCGGCGGCGAGCGCGCCGAAGTGTTTGGGCGCCGCGCCGAAGTTGAAGCCGACGAGCATCCGTTTCGCTTCCTTGCTGTAGCGGGGATATACCGACAGCGTGAGCTCGTGCCCTGCACGCCTCACCGTCAGCAGCACGGGCGTGGCGGCCCTGCATCCGGCCGTCTGGGTGCCCGGGCAACGATGAGCGGCGATCGCGCGCATCGCGGATGAGACCGTTGCCGGCTGTCCGTCCACGGCGATAATCCGATCGCCGTGCTCGAGCACACCGTGAGCAGGCGAGCCTTTCTGAGTCGCCAACACGGACGTCGTCGGGATGAGCGTCTTGATCGACGGGTTGAGGTTGCCGAGCGTCAGATCGCCGTTGTAGCTGGAGCTCACGAGGATCGCCCAGAAGATCACGAACGCGATCAGCAGGTTCATGCCCGGACCGGCGAGGATCACGACGATCCGCTTCCACGGCGGCTGGTTGCAGTAGGCGCGGGCGGCGACCTCCGGGTCCATGTCCTCGAGTTCTTCGGGATTCATCCCCGTGATCTTCACGTAGCCCCCCGCGGGGATCGCGCCGATCATGTACTCGGTCTCCCCCCTGCGGATGCCCACGAGCTTGGGCGGAAAGAACAGCGAGAACCGCTCAACGCGCATCCCCACCGCCTTCGCGGCGAGAAAGTGCCCCAGCTCGTGCAGCACGATCAGCGCCACGATGCCGAGGATCGTCAGAACCCAGCTCATGAGCTCAGTTTGGCAGGCGTCTGGACGGTTCCCGCCGGTTGGCCGTAGCGTAGTCTTATCCCAGAGCGGCCACAGCCTCCCCGGCAACACCCCGAGCCGAACGATCGGCCTCGTACAACGACTCAAACGCGCGGACCGGCTCGGTGGGCAGTTCGGAGAGGGTCCGCTCGATCGTCTCGGCGATCGCGGTGAAGGACAGGCGTCCGGCGAGAAAGGCGTGGACGGCGATCTCGTTGGCGGCGTTGAGAATGCACGGGGCGGTGCCGCCGGCGAGGGCTGCCTCGCGCGCGAGGCGCAGGCAGGGGAACGCATCGAGATCGACGGGCTCGAACGTGAGCGTGCCTACCGCTGCGAGATCGAGCGGTTCGATCGGCAATCCCACGGATTCGCCGGAGTGCAGCGCGTAGGAGATCGCGACGCGCATGTCGCGGGGACCGAGATGGGCGAGCATCGCTCCGTCCGCTAGCTGGATCAAGCCGTGCACGAGCGACTGGGGGTGCACGAGGACGTCGATCCGGTCATAGGGCAGACCGAACAGGTGGTGGGCCTCCATCAGCTCGAGCCCCTTGTTCATCAGCGTGGCCGAACCGATCGTGTTCATGCTCCCCATCTCCCAGGTCGGGTGGGCGAGTGCCTGCTCGACGGTCACTCCCTCCAGTTGGGCGCGCGTGCGCCCACGGAAGGGACCTCCGCTGGCGGTGATCGTCAGGCGCTCGACCGCGCCCGGGGGTTGCCCGGCGAGCAGTTGGTGCAGGGCTGTGTGCTCGGAGTCGACCGGCACGATCTGCGCGCCGGTGGCTTCCGCAAGCGCACTCACGAGCTCGCCGCCGACGACGAGGGACTCCTTGTTGGCGAGGGCCAGGTCGATTCCCTCGCCGAGCGTGGCAACGGTCGGCCCGAGGCCAGCCGAGCCAACGAGCGCGTTCAGGACGAGATCGGCGCCGGACTCGACGACAAGCCGGACCAAACCCTCGGCACCGCCGAACACCTCGCCGTCCGTCCAAGCCTCAGACGCGCGCGCGGCTGCGTGCTCATCGGCGAGCGCGATCCGCCGCACGCCGTGGGTCCGGGCCTGTTCGACGAGCGCCTCCCAGGAGCGCTCGGCAGAGAGGCCGACTAGCTCGAACTGCTCGGTCTCTCGCGCGCAGACGTCGAGCGCTTGCGTGCCGATCGAGCCGGTCGAGCCGAGGATGAGGAGCTTGCGCACGGTGCGATGCTCGCAGAAGCTGACCCAAGAATGCACGACCGCAGCCCCCACGTCGCGCAGATAGGCCGAGGCAACGGCTCAGCTCTCGAAGCCGAACTTCTGACGCTTGAGGCCAAACATCTTCGCCTTGGCCTCAGCGGCGAGCTGCTCGAGCCAGGCATCGGGAGACAGCTGCTCACCAAGCATGTTCGCCTGACGCTTCACTGTCGCGAAATCGCCCGGAGTCAAGTCGGCGATGGCGGCAAGCTGCTCCTGGAGTTCTTGCTCACGCTCCGGCTCAGCAGCAGCGTCAAACTCGGTCTCAGCGCAGAACATCGACCACGCCTGCTCAGTCTCAAGCGCCTTGAACTCGAGCTTCCAGGTGAAGCGACGCATCGCCGCAGCATCGATCGAGTCCATCAGGTTGGTGGCAGCTATGAAGATGCCGTCGAAACGCTCCATGCTCTGCAGCAACTCATTGACCTGTGTCACGGACCACTCTGCGCGGGCCAGCGTGCGATCGCGCAGAAACGAGTCGGCCTCGTCCAGAAACAGCAGCGCTCCTTCGGCATCGGCCTCGGTGAACATCGCGGAGATCTGCTGCTCGGTCTCTCCCAGCCACTTGGAGAGCAGATCCGAAGCCGAACGCAGCAGAATCGGCAAGTCGAGCTCTACGGCGATGTGCTCGGCCAACTGCGTCTTGCCCGCACCGGGGATGCCCCAGAAGCAGAGCGAGCCCTTCGGGCGCTTGCGCAGCGCCTCGATGATCTGCTGGGGGGTGAATCGTCCCGCGATATTGAGGTGGTCGAGGCTGTAGTGGGTGACGGAGTCACGCAGCCCCTCGATGTGATCGCGCCCGAGCACTTTTTGACTCTGAGCGACCGCGCGCTTTATAACGCGCTCCCGGTCCGCGACAGGGTCTTCGTCGGTCGCGGACTGCGTTGCAGAGAGCAGGCGAGCGAGCTCTGCAGCCTGCCGGACCTGCTGCTCGCCGAGCAGGTCGTACTTGGCCAGATGCAGGCCCAGCTGCTCTGAGAGCCCGAAGTCCGCGATTACCTGCCCGACGCGCTCACGACGGTCGGTCCGCGAACCAAGCAGTGCCTCACAATGGAACAGGAATGCGCCGAGGTTGCGCTCCGACAGAAGTTCCGCACGATCAGTCAGCCACACGCAGCGCACGCGGCTGCCGGTCAGCCCCGCGTCGGACGCGCGCCCGTCCTCCTCCGTGGAGTCCTCGTCATTGATCCCAAAGATGCTGAGCATGCTGACACGACGCGAGGCAAGCGCCTCATGTGCGCGATCGACGACCAGCACGCCATCCGGGTCCGAACTCTCAAGGTGACGCTGCGCGATGTAAGTCCAGGTCGGCAGATTCTCATCCGGCACATGCTTGGTGACGACCGCATAGGCATCAATGGCCTCATCCTGCAACAACCTGGCAAGCATGTCGTGCTTGTCGACCGATTTTGGGGCATAGACGAGGCTGTGCAAACCATGATCCTCGGGCATTGGCAGCCGCAGGATGCCGAGCAGGATCTTCCTGTCGTCCTCGTGCAGACGCGCAAGCGAACCCGTCGACGGCTTGGGTGCGAGCGACTTGACGAAGCGTTCGAGGAATTCGGCCTCGTTGTCTGCGGTTTCAGTCAAGGTCGCGCGCAGATGCACGGACGGCTCGCCGATCCGCAGAGGACGCTCGTGGACGCTGAGCAGACCGGAATGCACCAGCTTCGAGCTCTCTGACAGCGCTGCGATGACCTGCTGCTCGCCTACGTCGAAGGCGGCGGCCAGAATCAGCGCCGTCGTGTGATCGGAGGTCGTCAGCAACTCGAACAGCTGCGAGAACCCGGGGCGATGCCGGTTGAGCTGGAAGATCAGCAGCTTGCGCTCGACCTCCTCGAGATCCAGGAGGTCGGTGATCCAGTCGATGTTCTGCTCTTGTGACGTGATGGCCTGTGCGGCTCCGATCTCGGCCGCCTGTCTCCATTCGCCTATACCCCTGCGGTAGGCGCTGTCGTCGTCCTCGATGACGGAGAACGTGTTGACACCCTGCAGATACAAGCGGGCGAACCGCCCGCTGGTCCCCCCGCCGAACTGGCGCTGCAGATCCTTGAGTGTGGGCAACAACTTCTCGGAGACCTCGCCATGGACCTCGGGCTTGCCCGCTAGCGGCTCGGGGGCCAGCACGACCGCTGCACAGGTCGCATAAAAGAGCGCGAACAGGTGCGGATCGGCGGGGAGCAGCCAGCCAAAAGTCTCGCTCTCGGCCAAACGGAGCGTCCAAGCCGCCATCTGACGGGCACCCGAAGCACCCAGGGGATTATCCGGTTCGGCAGTGTGATCCATGTACGGCATACTAGCTCAAAATGAAGACGTTTGTCTTCAGGCCGTAGGTTGGGGCGGCAGTCGTGTTTCTGCAAGTGGCACCGGCACGAAGCGGCGAAAGCTTCTGCTTTTCTGTCCGGCTTTGGAGGCTCCGTCGGGAAAAGGAACGATGACTTCTGTAATCACCCCGTACGCGGCTGTCGAGCGGTGACCCCCAGTCTTGGCACGCCGTTCCGCGGATTCCGCGATGACGCCGAGTCGCCGTTCTTCTGTGCCTCGGGACGTACGCCCGAGGAAACCTGGGACGTCAGCGTCGACCGGCTCGCCCAATTGCTGGTGAGACTCGGCCCACTCGCGGACACCGGCCCGATCGAGATGTCCCCCACACTGCTCTGCTCCTGGCATCGCGAGATCTTTGGCTCGCTCTTCCCGGAGCATGCAGGGCGCATGCGCAGCATCCGCGACGGCCAGAGAGAGCACGTCTACTTCGGCGTGAGCAACCGTGGCTATCGGGGCACGACACCACGAGAACTCCCCCGACGATTGCACAAGATCTGCATCGAGTTCAACACTGCTGCTGCCGCCATTCGGGTCTCGGAGAACACCCACAGTTTCGATGCCGTTCACGCCGCCACACGCCTATACGCCAAGCTATTGCGCGCCCATCCTTGGGTCGACGGCAACCTCCGAGGCGCGACCGTCGCGCTCAACGCGGGGCTGGTCACGCTTGCCTTCGACATAGTCAGCTTCAGCAACATCGCCCTGCACGACGAGTTGCTCGGCGTTGCGTTTGTCGGCAGAAACGATCCTTACCGCCCACTCGCCGAATACATCGCCGAGATGATCGGTGGCGCTAGAACCGCTTGACGCCTGTCCTATCCTGCAACTATGAGCAAGCAGTCCGACAACAGTTCCCACCGTCATTACGCCGTCGTCGACGGCAAGCGGGTGCCGCTCGACTATAAGGCTGCCCGTCGCATCTCCCAGCAGGCGCACCTACTGGCCCTCGGCGATCCCAAGCGCGCCGCCGCAATGGTCGCCGAAGCAGAGCGCGCTGAGCGTCAGCAAGCAGACGCCGCCTGAGCCGGGTCGAGCCGAGGATCAACAGGCGCTTGGCATGAGCCCGGAACCCAAGTCGGAGGCCGGCCACCCAGGCTCAGTGGACATAGGCAAACCAAATGTAATAGCCGGCGACGGCCGCAAAGAGGACGGCGTCGAGCCGGTCCAGCGCCCCGCCGTGGGCGCCGAAGACGCCACCGGAGTCCTTGACGCCGGCGTCGCGCTTGACGAAGGACTCGAACAGGTCGCCGACGGGTGCCACAAGGGCGACGCCGAGGCCGAGGACGAGCGCGTGCGTGCCGGGGAGCCAGTCCTGATAGCGCCCGGCGAGCCAGACCCCGGCGATCGTGAAGGCCACGCCGGCGAGGAGTCCCTCGATGGTCTTGTTCGGAGAGATGCGCGGCGCGAGCGGCCGGCGTCCGAACATGCGACCTCCGAGATAGGCGCCGGTGTCGCCGAGGAAGGTGCCGACGAGTACGTCGATCACGATGCCCTCGCCGTGCGGCAGGCCGCGCAGCAGGACCGCGTGGGCGAGCGCGAAGCCGATCCAGTAGATCCCCAGCAGCGTGACCGCCAATCCGGCGACGCTCGGTCTGGGCTGCAGGAGCGTGAACGCGAACAGGACGGGCAGCGCGGCGACGGCGACGAGCAGGATCTGGAACTGGCCTCCGTACTGGGCCGCCAGGAGCAGTCCGGCGAGCGCGAGGAAGCCCGCGAGGCGGGCGGGGTGTGTGCGCGCATACATGGAGTAGAGCTCGTGCATGCACAGGCACCCGAGCACGAACAGGCCGAGTGTGAAGATCGAACCGCCCTCGATCACGAGGAACAGCGCCAGCGCGATCGCCGGCAGCGCCACGAGCACACGCGCGCCCAGATCTGAGCGGGGAGCACCGAAGGGGACTCGCATGCGCGACCCGGTGCTCCGCCCCGCGCCCGAGCCCGACGCCCGCGCGCCTCCAGACGCTCGCACCGTCACCGCCCGCCGAACCTGCGCCGGCGCGCGGAGAACTCGGCCAGGGACTCCTCGAGCGCCTGGCGCGTGAAGTCCGGCCAGAGCTCGTCGCGGAAGATGAGCTCGGAGTAGGCGGACTGCCACAGCAGGTAGTTGGACAGGCGCCGCTCGCCGCTGGTGCGGATGATCAGGTCGGGATCGTGCATCTCTGGGGCGTAGAGCAGTCGGCGAAAGTCCTCCTCATCGCCGTCCTGAAACGCGCGCGCGGCGTCGAGGATCTCGGCGCGCCCGCCGTAGTTGAAGGCGACGAACAGCGTGATCCGCTCGTTGGCGTCAGTCAGGGATTCGGCCCAGTCCATGCGCTGTACGAGATCCTCGGAGACGCCCTCGCGCCGGCCGATGAAGCGCATGCGCACGCCCTCGGAGTGCAGCTCGGGCGTCTCACCGGCGATGCGCCGGGCGAACATGTCCATCAGGCCCTGCACCTCCTCGACGGGGCGCGACCAGTTCTCGGTGGAGAACGAGTAGACGGTCAGCTCGCGCACCCCGAGGTCGACGGCGTCGCGCAGACGAGCCTTGACGATGTCGGCGCCGGCGTCGTGACCGTCGTTGACCGGCAGGCCTCGCGCGCGGGCCCAGCGGCCGTTGCCGTCGGTGATGATCGCGACGTATTTGGCGCCCGATTCCCCGCCCGTCCTCTGGCTCGCCGGGGGGTCGGCCATCAGACTTCGAGGATCTCCTGCTCCTTGGTGGCAAGCACCCCGTCGAGTTCGCCGATGCGTGCGTCGGTGAGCTTTTGCAGCTCCACCTCGGCGCGGTGCTCGTCATCGGAGGAGGCTTCACCCGCGGACTTCAGCTCGCGCAGGTGCTGCATGGTGTCGCGGCGGACGTTGCGGATCGCCACGCGTCCCTCCTCGGCGAGGTTGCGCACCACTTTGACGAGCTCGTGCCGGCGCTCCTCGGTCAGCTCGGGTACGGCCAGGCGGACGAGGTTGCCGTCGTTGGAGGGGTTCAGGCCGACGTCGGACTCGTTGATCGCCTTCTCGATCATCTTGATCGAGGACTTGTCGTAGGGCTGGACGGTGATCAGGCGCGCTTCGGGCGCGGAGATCGTCGCTAGCTGGTTCAGCGGGGTCATGGCGCCGTAGTAGTCGACCACGATGCGGTCCAGCAGTGACGGGCTCGCGCGGCCCGTGCGCACCGTCGAGAACTCGTGCTGGGCGGACTCGACGGACTTGGCCATCCGCTCGCGCGCGTCCTCGAGCAACACATCGATCATCTCAGCCGCCATCGCCGTCTCCCTCGTCTGCGGTCGGTGTAGATACGAGCGTGCCCACGCGCTCACCGGAGATTATCCGCGCGATGCTCGTGTCATCGTCCATGTTGAATACGTTCAGCGGCATGCCGTTCTCCATGCAGAGCGCCAGCGCCGTGGAATCCATCACCCGCAGCCGCCGCTCGATCGCCTCCATGTGGGTGATCTCGGGGATGAACGTGGCCTGCGGATCGGTCGCGGGATCGGCCGTGAACACGCCCTCCACCCCGTTCTTGGCCATCAGGATCATCTCCGCGTGGATCTCGGCCGCGCGGAGTGCGGCGGCGGTGTCGGTCGTGAAGAACGGGTTGCCGGTGCCGGCCGCGAAGATGACGACGCGCCCCTTCTCGAGGTGGCGCATCGCGCGGCGACGGATGTAGGGCTCGGCGACCTCGGCGACGCCCAGAGCGGAGACGACACGCGTATCGGTGCCGATCTTCTCCAGGGCGTCCTGCAGGGGCAGCGCGTTGAGCACGGTTGCGAGCATGCCCATGTAGTCGGCGGTCGCCCGGTCCATCCCGGCGGCAGCGCCCTGCATGCCGCGGTAGATGTTGCCGGCGCCGACGACGATCGCGACCTCCACGCCACGATCGCGCACGGCGCTCACCTGCTGGGCTACCGCAGCGACGCGTTGGGGGTCGGTGCCGAACTCCAACCGGCCCATGAGGGCCTCGCCGGAGAGCTTCAGGAGGATGCGTCTGAATGCTGGGTCGGCCACTTGGCAGAGCCTATCCGCCCCGGGGCGCTACTGGCC
Source organism: uncultured Solirubrobacterales bacterium (assembly GCA_963708315.1). Classification (GTDB taxonomy): domain Bacteria; phylum Actinomycetota; class Thermoleophilia; order Solirubrobacterales; family Solirubrobacteraceae; genus Palsa-744. The sequence goes on from OY970204.1 coordinate 1,887,619, forward strand.
TACGGCAAAGCGCGTGAACCGGCGTATGACGATGTTCTCGCCGGTCGTGGCGGTGAGCTCGTCGCGCAGCCGCTGGACGGTCTTGCCCTCGAACTTGGGGTTGTGCATCTCCTGCTCGAGCAGGACGATCGTCTGGTACCACGAGTCGAGCTTGCCGGCGACGATCCGCTCGCGCACGGCCTCAGGCTTCTCAGAAGCTTCCTGCTCGTAGATGCGTGACTCGGCGTCGCGAGTGGCGTCCGGGACGTCCTCGCGACTGACGTAGCGGACCGTCGGGCTGGCGGCGATCTGCATGGCGACGTCGCGGGCGAAGGCGACGAAGTCGTCGTTGGTGGCGACGAAGTCGGTGTTGCAGTCGACCTCAATCAGCACGCCGACGCGGGCGCCGGCGTGGATGTAGGCCTGCACGGTGCCCTCGGTCGCGGTGCGCTCGCCGAGATCCTGAATCTTCTTGCCCTGCTTGACACGCAGGAGCTCGATCGCCTGCTCGAGGTCGCCCTCGGCCTCGGTGAGGGCCTTCTTGCAGTCCATCATCCCCGCGCCGGTGCGATCGCGCAGAGCCTTGACGTCGCTAGCTGAGATCTCGACCGTGCTCATGATGCGCCGGCCTCCTCTGTAGCGGCGACCTCGACGGTCTCGGCGGTCTCGGCTGCCGGCTCGGCCGCGGGGGGCTCGGCGGCAACAGCGGGCTCCGCCGGCGCGGGTGTCTCGACAACCGCGGACTCAGCGGGCGCGGGCGTCGGCGGAGCCTCGGGCTCCTGCGGGGCGGGGGCAGCCGGCGGCGGCGTCGCAGCGGCAGCGGACTCCTGCGGGGCAGGAGCGGATGCGGGCGGTGGCGATGCCGGTGCAGGCGGCGGCGGTGCAGGGGATACCGGTGCGGGATCGGGGGGTGTCGCGGCGCTCTGAGCCTGCGCGGCGGCGGCTGCGGCGGCCGCCTGGCGCTCGGCGGCCTCGCGGGCGGCCTGTTCCTCGGCCTCGCGCTTGGCCTGTTCCTCGGCCTCACGACGCGCGCGAGCCTCGGCCTCGAGTCGGGCGCGCTCCTCGGCCTCTTGGCGAGCGCGTTCCTCCTCGGCGCGGAAGACGGAGTGGCCCTCGGCGACGACCTGACCGATCGCCTGGGTGATGAGCGCGCACGAGCGGATCGCGTCGTCGTTGCCGGGGATCACGAAGTCGATGCCGTCGGGGTCGCAGTTAGTGTCGACCAGACCGATGATCGGGATACGCAGCCGCTGAGCCTCTTTGACGGCGATGACCTCGGTTTTGAGATCGATCACGAACATGGCGTTGGGCACGCGCTGCATGTTCTTGACGCCGCCGAGGTTCGCCCGCAGCTTGGCGAGATCGGCCTGGGCGGCCATGCGCTCGCGGGTCGGCAGCAGCGCGAGCTGACCCTCGGCCTCGAAGCGTTCGAGGTCGTGCAGCCGGCGGATGCGCTGGTTGATCGTCTGGAAGTTGGTGAGCAGCCCGCCCAGCCAGCGATGGTTGACGTAGGGCATGCCGGCGGACTCGGCGACGTCGCGGATCGTGTCGCGGGCCTGCTTCTTGGTGCCGACGAACAGGACGGTGCCGCCGCGATGGGCGAGCGTGCCGGCGAACTCCTGGGCCGCGCTGAGCAGCGAGGAGGTCTTGAGCAGGTCGATGATGTAGATGCCGCCGCGCTCACCATGGATGAAGCGGCGCATCTTGGGGTTCCAGCGACGCGTTTGGTGGCCGAAATGAACGCCGGCCTCCAACAGCTCCGCTATGCCTACCTGAGCTTGAGCCACGAGTGGTGCTCCCTTGTATGTGATTGTGGATGTGTTGCCGCGCGGTCGCCGCGGACCCGGAGATGGCTGCATGAGGCTTAGCAGTCGCCGTCCGGGCAGGGCCGCGATCGAGTGCTCCGCGCGGGTGGAAGGTTGAAATGAACCCGTCAGGATAGCCGTTCGGCCTGCTCCAATGCGCCCTGAAGGTCTCCTGGCAGCGGCGAGAGCACGTCGATCGGAACGGCGGTGAAGGGATGCGCGAAAGACAGGCGCGCGGCGTGCAGGAATTGGCGTTGCAGTCCGAGCGTGCCTGCAGCGTCCCCGCCGGCCGGCGGGCCGTACTCAGGATCGCCTGCGACGGGATGGCCGATCGCCTGCAGATGGACGCGAATCTGATGGGTGCGGCCGGTGTCGAGGCGCAGGCGCAGGAGCGTGAATGGGCCGAGCGGGCGCTCGATCTCGAAGTGGGTGCGGGCCTCGCGCGGGTGGGCGCCGTCGACGGCCATGCGGGTGCGCATGCGCGGATCGCGGCCGATGGGGGCCTCGATCGTGCCGGTGCGGGCGGGCGGGCGACCGTGGACAAGCGCGAGGTACTCGCGCACGATGTGACGGTCGGCGAGCGCGCGCTGCAGGCGGCGGTGAGCCTCATCGGAACGGGCGACGACGAGCAGCCCGGAGGTGTCGCGATCGAGGCGGTGGACGATGCCGGCGCGCTCCGGGTCGGGACCGCCGGCGACGGTGGCCCCGAGCAGCTGAGAGAGCGTGCCGGTGCGATGGCCGCGCGCGGGGTGCACGACAAGACCTGCCGGCTTGTCGATCACGAGCAGATGCTCGTCTTCGTAGGCGATCGTGAATTTCTCGGTCATGAGATGGGTGGGTAAGACGTGAGCCGGTCGTTGCATCGATTGCGGTCCAAGCCGCTTACCGCAGTGGTAGGCGTTAGGGAGGTCGACCGCACCGGGCCGATTATCCACCTGGGTGGACGCGCTCGTGCGATGCGCCGCGGGGTGACTCGATCGCGAACAGCAGCAGGGCGACGCCGAGCACGATCGAGGCGTCGGCGAGATTGAACGGCGGCCAGCCCAGCGGCAACTGGATGAAGTCGACGACTGAGCCCGTGCGGATGCGGTCGAGGAGGTTGCCGAGGGCGCCGCCGAGGAGCAGGCCGGTCGCCAGCCAGATGAGCGGGCGGGAGGCGTGGGTGGCGAAGTAGACGAGCAATCCCAGCAGCGCGAGGCCTACAAGAATGGCTACAAGAGTGCCGTGATCGGCCTCCAGGCCGAAGGCGACGCCGTGGTTGCGAGTGTGCACGAGGTGGATGCCTGGGACGACAGCGATGCGTTCACCCGGGGTGATCGAGTGTGAGACGAGTCGCTTGCTGAGCTGGTCGAGGGCGAGCACCGCCACGAGCACGAGCGCGGCGCGGGCGTATGCGCTTGAAAGGGCAGCGCGCACGGGCCAGATCAGCCGTGGACGATGCCCTGGATGACGATCGAGTTGAAGAAACCGAGCGCGAGAATGGCGACGATCGGACTGAAGTCGAAGCCGCCGAAACTGGGCAGCACGCGGCGGAAGATGCGCAGGAAGGGTTCGCAGATGTCGCGCAGAAAGCCGAGGATCGCGTCGGTGGTGCGCGAATAGGGCGGGCGCAGACCGGCGGCGAAGAGGAGCTGGACGACTATGTGGAGAATGATCAGGAGGGTGTAGACGTAGATGAGCGTCGACAGGTAGTCGGCGATCTGGGTGCGGGCGGTGAGGATCATCGACCTGTGGGTCGGCCATCGAGGACGGCGTCGAGGGCGTCGCTGAAGGCGGCGCGCAGACCGGCGCGCTCCAGGGCGTCGAGGCCGCGCGCGGTGACGCCTCCGGGCGAGGCGACCTCGCGCCGGATGGCGTGGGTGTCGTTGGCGCGCCGGTGCAGCAGCTCGGCGGTGCCGGCGAGGGTCTGCACCACCAGCTCGGCGCCCTGGGCGGCGGGGATGCCGTGGCGGACACCGGCGTCGACCTGCGCCTCGGCGACGAGGGCGACGTAGGCGGGCGCGCAGGACATCAGGCCCATGGCGACATCGACGAGCGCGTCGGGGAGGACTACGAGCGTGCCGAGCTGGGCGAACAGGTCGTGAACCTGCGCGTCGAGGACGGCGTCCTGGGGCGGACCCTCCGCCTGTACGACGGCGCCTTGGCGTACCTCGACGGGAAGTGAGGGGATGAAGCGGTAGACGGGTCGGTCGGGATAGGCGGCGTGCAGCGCGGGGAGCGGGGTGGCGGCGAGGATCGAGGCGAGCGCCCGCGCGTGGGGTGCGATGTCGGCGGCTACCTCGTCGAGTTGGGCGGGCTTGTGGCAGAGCACCACGAGATCGGCGCGCTGGGCGACCTCGACGTTGCTTTGAAGGGCCTCCCCTCCGACCTCGGCGGCGAGCGCGGCGGCGCGCTCGGGCAGCGGGTCGGAGCAGAGGACGGGAAGATTCCAGCCGCGCGCGAGTGCGCGCGCCATGTTCCCTGAGCCAATAAGACCTACGTTCATGAGGGGGCTCAGGCTACAGGCCCGTCAGCTTTGGTTGAAGAAACCCTTCTCGATCAACCGCGCGCGCTCCTCGGCGGAGATCTCGACGTTGCGGGGAGTGAGCATGAAGACCTTGTCGGCAATCCGCTGCATGCCGCCGTCGAGCGCATAGGTGAGACCGGAGGCGAAGTCGATGAGGCGCTTGGAGAGTTCGGTGTCGGAGGACTGCAGGTTGAGGATCACCGGGACGGAGTCCTTGAAGCGGTCGGCTATCTGCTGGGCGTCGTTGAAGGACTTGGGCACGACCAGGTGCACGCGGACATCGCCGTTGCCGTTGCCACCGCCGCTGCGCACCGAGCGCAGGGCCGTGGCCGAGCGCGCGCGGGGCTCGTCGTCGTCGGCGAAGATATCGTCGAACTCGTCGCGACGGCGCCGCAGGCGGCGGACGTTGGGACGCTCGCGATAGCGATCCTCGACGTCATGTTCGGGGGCGGCACCCCCGGGCTCGTCGTCGTAGTCGTCGTGATACTCCTCGGCAAGGCCGAAGTAGACGAGCGCGCGATGCCAGGAGTCTCGAAAAGCCATAGGTACAGGTGCGGAGTTCGCCCGGAGGGCGAGAATCCCTGCTAATGCTAACCATCGGGCGTGCCCGACGAGAAAGCTAAGAGTACAAGCTCGTGCCTATGCGCACAAGTGTGGCGCCCTCTTGCACCGCGACGAGGTAATCCTGAGATGTGCCCATCGACAGCTGGGGCAGATCGCGAGCGTGGGCCAGCTCGCGCAGGGCGGCGAACCAGCGGCGGCTGTCCTCGGGGTCGGAGGCGAGCGGCGGCATGCACATCAGGCCGGCGACAGGCACGGACGCTTGTTCCAAATAGGAGTCAAGCTCCTCGGGCGGGATGCCGGACTTGCCGGGCTCGCGGGCGACATTTACCTCGATCAGGATCGCCAACTCGGGTCGAGCGAGCGCACGGTGGCGATCAAGCTCGCGCAGCGCCGAGGTGGATGCGACGGAGTGGATTAGGCGTACGTGGGGCAGGATCGTGCGCACGCGACGAGACTGCAGCGCGCCGATGAAGTCCCACTCGAAGAGCTCGCCATAGGCGGTGGCGCGGGCGGCGAGATCCTGTGCGCGATTCTCTCCTACGAGGCGGACTCCGGCCACGGCGAGCGTGGGGAGATCCTCGCTGAGCACGTACTTGGTCGCGGCGAGAACCTCGACCGCGCTCGGGTCCGTGCCGGCCTGACATGCGGCGTCGGAGATCTGCTCGCGCACTGCGGCGAGGCGAGCGCGGACGGGCTCGGGGTCGGTGACACGGATCGGCTCAACCACCGCGCACCTCCGACATGCACCGTGCCCCCGAGCATGTATTCAGTCGGCCGATAGCGCTCATGCCAGCCACGCAATGCCCGCTTGGCGTCCCGCGCGCGTGGATTCGCGTCGGTGGGAGTAGAAGCGGGCGTCGCAGATCGTGCACAGCGTGACGTCCTGCACGTCGGCGACCCCGGCGGCGTGCAGCCGCTCGCAGGCGATGGCGCGCAGGTCGATCGGCGATCCACCCGCTTCGGCGCTGTCGAGGATGCTCGGCTCCGCGGCCAGGGCCTTGGAGGCGAACGCGGAGTGGACCTCGGGGCCGACCTCATAGCAGCACGGTCCGGCGCCGGGACCGACGATCGCCGCAATATCACCCTCGACGCCGAGTGTGCGCAGCGCCAGGACGCCCTCCTCGAGGACGCCCGCCGCAAGCCCGCGCCAACCGGCGTGGACCATCGCGACCGCGCCGGCGCCGCCGAGCGCGACCGGAAGGCAGTCGGCGGCGAGCGCCATCACGCCGATGCCGGGAATGCAGGTGGCCTGACCATCGGCCTCGACCGGGGATTGTGCCGCGTCGGTGTCGGGCGCGGGAACGTCTGCATCGTTGTGGATGCGCCGAACGGTCGTGCCGTGCACCTGGTAGCCCCGTACGAGACGGCGCAGCCCGAGCTGAGTGCGCAGGCGCTCGCGTGCGTGTTGGCCGTGCTCATGCTCGAGACCGCCGACGGAGGACATGTTGCCGTGAGCGCGGGTTGTGAACAGCGCATGGCCGCCACCGGGTAGGTCGAAGAGCAGCTCACTCGAGCCCATGTTCGTCGCGGGCGAGCTCATGGACTCGCTTCCAGGGCTGCGACCAGCTCAGCATCGCGATCGTCGGCCAGCTCACCGTCGAGCTTGCGCATCAAAGCCGCATTCAGGCGACGGCCGATCTCCGGGCCTTGCGGCACGCCCGCCGCGAGCAGGTCCTCACCTGTGATTTGCAGGCGTACGTTGTGCAGTTCGGCTAGCCAGCGGCGGGCGGCTTCGGTGACGGTGTTGTCGTGGCCCCCTGCAGGCAGCGCGATCATTGCGCCCACAAGGGCAACGGCCTCCAGTGACGCGCGCGAGACGATCTCGTTGATTTCTGAGGGGGTCTCCGCGAAAGCCAGCCCCGGGGCTATATCCGGCCCGTCAGTCAGCGCTTTCAGCACCAGGTCTCGATCGGTCGCCGAGAATTCCAAGTCGTCCAGCACTCGGGCGATCCGTCCTCGGGCTTGATTGTCGATGAAATGGCATTCGGGGTAGCCCCCGGGCGCGAGCATCATGGTGAGTAGCAGCAGGTCTGGGCGGGTATCCGTGCCCGCCTCGGACAGGAGAGCGAGCGCCTCGCGAGCTGTCTCCTCGTCAAAGCTCGGTTCTGTGGATATTGCTCCCAGCAGGCCGATGTGGTCGATCGATGCGATTGCACCCACCATGTCTGCTTCACTGAGCGCAAGGCGCAGCTCTGCTCCGATGCGGGCCAGGGAGACCGTGTCCAGTGCGCCCGCACTCACCGCTGCGGCAGCCAGGTCGGCGGTGTGCCCGTCGATCGCAAAGCTCAGCCGTGCGCGGTAGCGGGCCAAGCGAAACAGACGTGTGGGGTCATCGATGAAGCTGCGGTCGTGCAGCACGCGCAACCGGCCGGCCGACAGATCCTCGAGAGCACCGGGAGCGGTGCGCAGCTCACCTCGCTGCGCACCACCGAGAGATAGGGCGATCGCGTTGACTGTGAAGTCACGACGCTGCAGGTCCTGCTCGGGTGTGCCCTCGATGACCTCCGGCAGCGCCCCCGGCGCTGGATAGCGCTCGGAGCGCCGTGTCGCCACGTCGATCCGGCTGCCGTTCCACCACACCAGCGCCGTGCGGAAGCGCTCGTGGGAGCTCGACTGGAGCCGCTCACTCGCGCTCTGGCCGGCCAGAGCGTTGAGGCGACGCGCCAGCTCGCCGGCGAACGTGGCGGCGTCGTCGCCCACCACCACGTCCAGCTCGCGCGGAGTGCGACCGAGCATCAGATCGCGCACGGCGCCGCCGACTAGCTCCACATCGCTGCGGCCATCTGCCAGCTCGAGTAGTTGTTGACCGCCCGGCTGATCTTGGAGTGCCCCGAGCACCTCGGCGCCGGTGCGCAGCGATGCCACCTCGCTCATCCCTCGCGCACCGACACTCCTGCTGCGACCAGGTGCGCCTTCGCCTCGGCGATCGTGAACCGACCGTAGTGAAAGATCGATGCGCACAGCGCGGCGTCCGCCCCGGCGTGCAGAGCCTCAGCCAGATGCTCGAGCTCGCCGGCGCCGCCGGAGGCGATCACGGGCACACCGACCGCCCCGCTGACCGCACTCGTCAGTGGCAGGTCATAGCCATCGCTCGTGCCGTCGCGGTCCATGCTCGTCAACAGGATCTCCCCCGCCCCACGCTCGACCGCCTCGCGCGTCCAGCCGATCACATCGCGGCCGGTTGGGGTCCGTCCGCCTGCCAGATAGGCCTCCCAGCGCGCCGCGGGCACGGCCCCGTCCGCGCACTCGCCGTCGGCCTCGGCGGACGGGGCGCGATCGGGATAGAAATCTCCGGCGGCGACGGACTTGGCGTCGACGGCAAGAACTACGCACTGCGAGCCGAATACGCGTGCCATCTCGTCGATCAGCTCGGGGCGTTGCAGCGCGGCGCTGTTGATCGAGACCTTGTCGGCGCCGGCGTCGAGCACCATCTGGGCGTCTTGCACCGAGCGGATGCCGCCGCCGATCGTGAACGGCACGAACACCTCGTCGGCTGTGCGCCGCGCGAGTTGGGCGATCGTCTCGCGGCGCTCGTGCGTGGCGGTTATGTCGAGGAACACGAGCTCGTCGGCGCCCTCGCGGTCGTAGTGCGCGGCCAGCTCCACCGGGTCGCCGGCGTCGCGGATGTCTACGAATTCGACACCCTTTACGACGCGGCCGGCGTCGACGTCGAGGCAGGGGATCACGCGCTTGAGGTGCACCCGCCCAGCCTAGATGGTCGATGGACCTCGCCACATGTGGCGAGGTCGCGGACCGATCGAAGATCGGCCAGCATGCGGCCCCCCTGGGACCCGCACATGTGCGGGTCCTCGCGCTGGGCACATGTGCCCAGCGCCGGTCGGCGCATGCGCCGACCGTGACACGCTGCATGCAGCGTGTCTTCGGGGCCGCACATGTGCGGCCCCGCCCGGTGGCGTATACGCCACCGGGAACATCCCCTACCCCGTCAGGATCTCCCGGGCCTGTGCGACGGTGAAGCGCCGCTCGTACAGCGCCTTGCCGACGATCACGCCCTCAAGACTGCTCTCCCCCAGACCGGCCAGGCCCTCGAGGTCCGCCAGCTGCCCGATCCCGCCCGAGTAGATCACGCTGCCGTCGTGCGCCGCCCGCGCTACGCGCCGCACTTCTTCCAGGTCCGGTCCTTGAAGCATGCCGTCGCGGTCGACGTTCGTGAACACCAGCTGTCTCGCTCCACGCCGCGCGAGGCTGTCGATCACCGCTGCGGTCGTGATCTCGGTCGTCTCCGTCCAGCCGGCAGTGGTGACGTGGCCGTCGCGCACATCCACCGATACCAACACCCGCTCCGGGCCGTGATCGCTTAGCGCCTGCTCGAGCAGGCCTGGTTGCGTGAACGCGGCCGTGCCCAGGATCACGCGCGTGGCTCCCGCGTCGAGGGCGTCGCGCACGGCTGCAGCGGAGCGCAGCCCGCCGCCGTACTGCACCGGCACCCCCAGCTCGCCGGCGATGCGCCGCAGGTGATCGAGATTGACCGGCGCGCCCGACTTCGCGCCGTCGAGATCGACCACGTGCAGATAGCGGGCGCCTGCCTCGGTCCAGCCGCGGGCTGCCGCCAGCGGATCCTCGTCGTAGACCTTGCTCGCGTCGAAGTCGCCCTTCACGAGCCTGACAGCGTTACCGTCGAGGATGTCGATCGCCGGATAGAGATTCATGCGGGGACGGCCGCGCGGCCGCACAGGCGCGTGAAGTTCGCCAGCAGCGCCAGTCCGTGCGCGGAGGACTTCTCTGGGTGCGACTGAGTGCCGTAGACGTTGCCCTGCCCGACAACCGCCGCGAACGGCTCGCCATAGTCGGCGGTGGCGAGCACCGCATCCTCGTCGGCGGGATGGGGCGCGAAGCTGTGGACGTGGTACAGGTAGCTCGGGTCAGGCAGACCATCGGCAAGCGGCGTGTCACGGCGCCAATGCACCTCGCTCCAACCGATGTGCGGCAGCTTCAAGCCGGGTGCGTTCAGCCGGCGCACGGTGCCCGCCAGCAGGCCCAGGCCCTCAGCGCCGTCGTGCTCCTCGGAGTGTTCGAACAGCAGCTGCATGCCCAGACACAGCCCGAGCAACGGAACGCCTGCTTGTGCCCGCTCGATCAGGAGTTCGTCGAGCCCGAGCGCATGGATCGCGCTCATCCCGGCGGGGAAGGCGCCTACGCCGGGCAGCACCAGACCGTCCATGCTGCGCAGAATCTCGGGATCGCTGCTGGCCTGCACGCGCGCGCCGACGTGCTCGAACGCCTTTTCGGCCGAGCGGCGGTTACCCATGCCGTAGTCGACCAGCCCAATGCGCGCGGCCTCCCCGCTGGGGGGAATCATGATGTCAGTGTTCCCTTGGTGCTCGGCACTCCGGTCTCGGCAGGGTCGATCGCGACCGCCTGACGCAGCGCCCGCGCGAACGCCTTGAATGCCGCCTCGATCATGTGATGGGCGTTCGTGCCGGCTTCGATCCGCAGGTGCAATGTCAGCTTCGCGGCGTTGGCGAGAGCTCGGAAGAACTCCTCGGTCAGCTCGTGCTCAAACCCGCCGGTCGCTCCCGGGGGCAGGTGCGCCTCGAAAACGGTGAGTGGACGCCCGGAGATGTCGATCGCGCAGCTCGCGCGGGCCTCATCCATCGGCGCGACGATCGCCCCGTAGCGCACTATCCCCGCGCGGTCGCCCAGCGCGCGATCGAGCGCTTGGCCGAGCACGATCGCGGTGTCCTCGACGGTGTGATGCGCTCCGGTCTGCAGGTCGCCCTTGACGGTCACGTCCAGGTCCAGTCGCCCGTGCCGCGCCAACAGGTCGAGCATGTGGTCGAGAAACCCTACGCCCGTGTCGCGTGTACCGGCGCCTGAGCCTCCCAGCGTCAGAGACAGACATATGTCCGTCTCGCCGGTCCGGCGCTCGATCGTGGCTGTGCGGGATGGTTGGGTGTCGGTCATTGGTCTCGGTGGCTGTCAAGACGAGTTCAGCCGGTCCGGCGCTGCGGCCCATGGCGTCCCATCAGATTACGCATCGTCTGCGACGGTACTCTCGGGCGCGGGGTCCAGCACGCGAGCCTCCATCGACTCGGCGTGCGCTTGAAACCCCTCGGCGCGGGCGATCGGCGCCCCGGCTGCGGTGAGCTTGCGCACCGTCTCACCGCCCACCGGGCCGAGTCTGACCTCGCTCATGCGCCGACGAAACTGCCGCGGCGAGAGCGTCGAGCCGAAGCGAGCCGAACCGTCGGTCGGCAGCACGTGGTTGGAGCCGGCGACATAGTCGCCGAAGGCCGTCCCCGCGCTCGCACCGACGAACACACAGCCGGCGCAGCGCACCATCCGCGCGAGTGCCTCGGGCTCTGAGCCGATCAGCTGCAGATGCTCGGGAGCGATCGCATTAGCGAGCTCGATCGCCGCGCGCGCGTCGGCGGCGTGCACCAGCGCACACGCCGCATCGGCGACGGTGGGATGTTCAACCACGAGCCGCTCCAACGCCTCAGCGAGCGCGTCGAGGACCCGCGCGGACGGCGCGATCGCGATGACGAGGCTGCCGGCGCCGTGCTCACCCTGCGCGAGCATGTCGAGCGCCGCCAGCTGCACCTCGCGGGCGCCCGCATCCTCGCCGAGCACGACCACCAGGTCGCTCGGGCCAGCGAATCCGTCGATCCCGACGGTTCCCGACAGCAGTCGCTTGGCCTCCTGCACATACAGGTTTCCAGGCCCCACGATCACATCGACGCGCTGCACCGTCTCGGTTCCATAGGCGAGCGCGGCAATCGCCTGGGCGCCGCCCATTCGGTACACGCGCTCGACCCCGCACAGCCGGCACGCGCCGAGGATCACCGGATCGATCTGCCCGTCTCCTCCGGGGGGAGCGCACACCGCGACGTCGATCACGCCTGCCGCGCGCGCGGTGACAACCCCCATGACGACCGTACTGGGGTACGGAGCACGTCCTCCCGGCACATACACCGCGGCGGCCTGCACGGGCACCTCGCGCAGCACGACCTGCTGCCCCTGTGGCAGCTCGACCGCGACGTCCTCACTCACGCCGGCCTGCGCGACGAGCGCGACGTTGGCGATCGCGACCTGCAACCCCGCCACGAGCTCCAGGTCCAGCAGCTTGAGGGCCTCGTCCAGCTCCTGCGCGGGCACGAGCAGCGCCTGGGGCGCCGCCCCGTCGGTGTCGAAGCGTGAGGTGTACCCGAGCACGGCCGCATCCCCGCGTGCGCGCACGTTCGCGACGATCTCGCGCACGGCCCCTTCGACACTCTCGCCCGCGGGCACCAGCGAACGCAGGTGGGCGGCAACCGGTAGCGGACCGCCGAGACCGTCGAGTTGAGCGATGCTCAGCCGCTGCAAACGCATCGACTCACGCTCACGAAGTCCCGCGCGCGGGGATGCGCTCGCGCAGCCGCGCCAGCAGCTGATCTATCTGCGCCGCCTTGAGCTTGTAGGCGACCGGGTTGGCGATCAGTCGGGCGGTGCACTCCACGATCTCTTCGCGCACGACCAGACCGTTCTCGCGCAGCGTCGTTCCGGTTGCGGTGAGGTCGACGATCGCCTCCGCCAGGCCCGTCAGCGGGGCCAGCTCGACGGAGCCTTTGACCTCGACGATCTCTCCCTGGCGGCCGGTCTCCTGGAGGTGGCGCGCGGCGATGCGCGGATACTTGGTCGCCACGCTCATCGCGCCCAGCCGACGCAGCGCCTCGGCGGCCGGGTCCTCGCCACGATCGTTGACGCGGTCGGCGGTGGCGAACACCATCGTGCAGCGCCCATAGCCGAGGTCGAGCAGCTCATAGATCTGCCGACGCCCGCGCTCGCGCGCGCCGGCGCCCGGACGCTCCAGCAGCACATCCTTGCCGGTGATCCCGAGGTCCGCCGCGCCGTCCTCGACGTATGTCGGCACGTCCGAGGGGCGCATCGTGATCACGCCGATGTCCTCGAACAGCAGCTTGCGGTCATTGCCGCGCAGCTCGGCCGTGTCCAGCCCGAGCGAGGCGAGCAGCTCGACGGTGCCCTCGAACAGCGCTCCGCGCGGCACGGCGATCGTCAGGTCATCGAGCCAGGTCATCGTGATTTCCCGTGCATCGCCATCACGCCGGCGCCACCACGACGATGCCCGTCCCGCGCTCCTCGCCCGTGAGCGCGATGTGCAGCCGTTCGACGTCCAGCGCGAAGCCGACGGCGGGCCGTCCCGCGCCGAAGCTGCCCAGCAGATCGTCATAGCGTCCGCCGCCGCCGATCGGAACGCCGAGCGTCGGGTCATAGACCTCGAACACCGCGCCGGTGTAATAGCCGATGCTGCGCACCAATCCGAGATCGAAGATCACCCGCGCGGCGACCCGCTCGTCCAGCAGCTCGCTCACCTGGCGCATGCCGGCGACCGCATCGGCGACCGGGCCCGGCGGCTCGTCCAACACCTCGGGCCCGCCCCGGCGCTGGGACAGGCTCAGTAGCAGTGCGGAGGCTTCTGCGGAGGCGCCGATCCCCCGCAGACGCTGCTCGAGCTCGACGAAGTCCCTGCTCGCGAGCGTCTCCAGCAGGCCGACGCGGGCGTCGGGAGCGATCTGCAGACGGTCCATCAGCGTCGCGAACAGCGAAGCGTCGCCGAGGCCTATCCGGTAGTCCTTCAAGCCGGTGGCGTCCAGAGCGTCGCACAGGACCGTCAACGCCTCCGCGGTACCACCGGGGGCGGAGGAGCCGATCAGCTCGATGCCGGCCTGCAGCAACTCCCGCGGCTGACTCCACTGGGGACGTGTGCCGCGGTAGCAGTGCGCGAAGTAGCAGAACCGCAGCGGTTCGTTCACTCCCGGGTAGCGAGTCGCGACGAGTCGCGCGATCGGCACGGTCATGTCCGAGCGCAGCACCAGCGTGGCGCCGCTCTCGTCGAACACCCGGTGCACTGGCCCCGTTTCGTCGATGCCGGCATGTGCGAGCACGGACTCATACTCGAGCGCCGGCGTGTACACCTCGCCGTAGCCGTGGCGCTCGAACACGCCGCGCAAAGCGTCGGTAATCGCGCGCAGCTCGCGCGTCTCGTCTGGCAGCACGTCGCGCGTGCCACTGGGGATCGAATGCATCATCAGATGATGGGTCTCGCCATTGCTGGGGTTTGCAGGAGGATATCCGGGGGTCTGACGGGCGGCGTGCGGATCGCGAAGAAGTTCGTGGTCGCGGAAACAACCGGCGTCACTCGCGCACGTGCAGACGGACACCTCAGGCGTGAACGGCGGGCTCCGTGGCGACGCGCTCGATGCGGGCGCCGAGCTCGCGCAGGCGCTCGTCGATGCGCTCGTATCCGCGGTCGATCTGGCGAATGTTGCCGATCTCGCTGCGTCCCTGTGCGCACAGCGCCGCCAACAGCATCGCCATCCCGGCGCGAATGTCCGGTGACTCCACGCGCTCGCCGCGCAGCCTGCGCGGACCGGTGACGATCGCACGATGGGGGTCGCACATGACGATATCGGCGCCCATCAGGATCAGCTTGTCGGTGAAGATCAGGCGGTTCTCGAACATCCACTCGTGCACGAGTATCGACCCCTCCGCCTGGGTGGCGAGCGCGACCGCGATCGACGTCAGGTCGGCGGGAAAGGCCGGCCATGGCCCGTCCTGGATCTTGCTCTTGTACTCCCCCACGTCGGCCTGCACGACGAGCTTCTGTTCGCCCGGCACCAGCACGTCGGCTCCGTCCAGCTCGGTGCGCAGACCCAGGCGCTCGAACACGAGCCGGATCATGCGCAGGTCGCCCGGGACGGTGTCCTTGATGCGCAGTTCCCCACCGGTCACGCCCGCCAAGGCGATGAAGCTGCCGATCTCGATGTGGTCGGGTGCGACTTCGTGCTCGCACCCGTGTAGCCGCTCCGCGCCATTGACCGTCAGCAGGTTCGAGCCGATGCCCTGAATGTCTGCGCCCATCTTCACGAGCATGCGCGCGAGGTCCTGTACGTGGGGCTCGCTCGCGGCGTTGCCGATGACCGTCGCCCCCGGCGTGAGCGCCGCCGCCATCAGCGCGTTCTCGGTCGCCATCACCGAGGGCTCGTCCATGAATACGTCCGTCGGGCGCAACCCTCGCGGCGCGCTCAGCACGATCTCGCGGGCGCATTCGGCCGTCGCGCCCATCGCGCGAAACGCGTCCAGATGCGGATCAAGCCGCCGGCGTCCGATCACGTCGCCGCCGGGGGGCGGCATCACAGCGCGACGAAAACGTGCGAGCAGCGGGCCGGCGAGCAGGAACGACGCCCTGATTCGTTCCGCCAGCTCGGGGTCGATCTCCACCTCATGGACCGAGCTGGCGCACAGCGCGACTTCGTTGGGTCCCCGCCACGCGACTGCAACGCCAATCGCTTCGAGGATGCGCAGCATCGCGTCGACATCGCGGATGCGTGGGACGTTGCGAACGACAACCTCGTCTTCGGTGAGGATCGACGACGCAAGGATCGGCAGCGCGCTGTTCTTGTTCCCGGCGGGAACCATCGTGCCGGACAGCGGTAGGCCGCCTTCGATTACGAACTTCTCCATGGGCTGAACGCGCGCTCGCCGGCCCAGGATCGGGCCACCCGAGGAGCGTATGCCAAGCGTAACAGCCATCTCCAGCGGTGTTCGCTCCCCGCGGCGATCACCCTGCATGAGCCGTCACGACGTGTCCACCTCCCCCGTAACGCAACTTTCCTTGCAGTCTTTCTCCCCATGTTCGGCTCTAGAATGCGGGTTTACGAGGTCGTGCGCGGATACGTACGTATGTTCGCGTGCATCCGTCCGCTCACACGCCTATCTTTACGAACACATGTTCCCCCGGAGCACTCCATCCCCGCTCACGCGCCGAGCGCGCAATGCGCTCTCCTTGGCCCGTTCGTTTCTGTTGCTCGAGGACGACTATGACGTCGACTGGGAGGTCGACCAGGACGAGCTCGGTCAGGGCCGATCGAAGATCCACGGGATCTCCGATCGGCCAGCGCGTGAGCGGGCGCATATGCACCATCCCCATCGCACGACCCTCCGTGGTCGCTCTGCACGGGTACGCGCGGGAGCACTGGCGCAAGCCTCACAGGTTTGCCTGTGCCCCGTTGAGCGTTCTCCGGCAATGACGGTCGGGCGCATGGCGCCAACGAAAACGGGCCGCCCTCAGGCGGCCCGTAAGTAAAAACCGGCGGCGTCCTACTCTCCCAGGCCCTTGCGAGCCAAGTACCATCGGCGCTGAGGGGCTTAACTGCTCTGTTCGGAATGGGAAGAGGTGTCTCCCCCTCGCAATAGCCACCGGAAAAAGGTGAGAGACCGAGGAGTCCTCCTCGGTCCTTCAAAACTGCACAGCGCCACAGCGAGTATCACTTCGCCCCCTGCATTGGGAGCGAATCAAAAAATCCGTCAAGCCCTCGACCAATTAGTACCGGTCTCCTTCGGACGTTACCGTCCTTCCAGATCCGGCCTATCAACCTGGTGGTCTACCAGGGGTCTTACTCCCTCTAGGGGATGGGAGAGCTCATCTCGAGGTCGGCTTCCCGCTTAGATGCCTTCAGCGGTTATCCGATCCACACGTAGCTAGCCTGCAATGCCCTTGGCAGGACAACAGATACACCAGAGGTGCGTTCATCCCGGTCCTCTCGTACTAGGGACAAATCCTCTCAACTCTCCAACGCCCACGGCAGATAGGGACCGACAGTTTTGTTACCACCGACTCTTTAAGAGCCGCGTGGGCCAGGTCATTTCTGCCTGACTCTGCATGTCGCCATGCAGCTCGGACTATATCTTCACGAAGGCATCACTCTTCGTGTTCGGCGTATAGTCTCTGAGGATTCCGGTCACTTCGACCGGCCTTTCCTGCTGATTGTCCGCACCGAACGCATTGTCACTGCCTCTACGAGGCGAGTAGCGTCGGATTCTCGGGTTTTCCAGCATATAGCCGAATTTATAGACAGCAACGGTTAACTTACTGTCTCACGACGTTCTGAACCCAGCTCGCGTACCGCTTTAATGGGCGAACAGCCCAACCCTTGGGAGCGACTCCACCCCCAGGATGCGACGAGCCGACATCGAGGTGCCAAACCGGGCCGTCGATGTGGACTCTTGGGCCCGATAAGCCTGTTATCCCCGGAGTACCTTTTATCCGTTGAGCGACGGCACTTCCACTTGCTACCGCCGGATCACTAAGACCTGCTTTCGCACCTGCTCGACTTGTCAGTCTCGCAGTCAAGCTCCCTTGCTACCTTTGCGCTCTACGCACGATTTCCAACCGTGCTGAGGGAACCTTTGCGCGCCTCCGTTACATTTTGGGAGGCGACCGCCCCAGTCAAACTACCCGCCTGGAACTGTCCAGCACCCGGATTCACGGAATGCTGTTAGAAATCCAATACACCAAGGGTGGTATCTAAAGGTTGGCTCCACGCCGGCCGCAACCGGCGCTTCAAAGCCTCCCACCTATCCTGAGCGAGATGCACCGAATCCCAATACCAAGTTGTAGTAAAGGTTCACGGGGTCTTTCCGTCTAGCCGCGGGTACTCGGCATCTTCACCGAGACTGCAATTTCACCGAGCCCATCGTTGAGACAGCGCTGAAGTCGTTACGCCATTCGTGCAGGTCGGAACTTCACGTAATCTCTCGTCACCCGAGAGCGCAGACTATACCTTCACCTCATCCAGCACCCTTAGAAGCGTGGCCTTTGAGTGACGCCGCTTTCCCAAATTCATCTGGTAGGCGATGTCCACAATCTCTCTCAGACCTTCACGCTGCAGATGATCTCCTTGTTCGATCATCCGGCAGACGCGGGAGAAGCCTGCACAGCTTCTCGCCTTGTCTCCCCGCAAAGGGAAACGTTCAAAGTGAGGCAAGATCCTGTTTGTGAGATCCCCAATCGAACGCGCCTCATACTTGAAGGTGCGATCACTTTTGGACTCACGGATCCAACCACAACCAAAGAACGCTTGCAGATCTTCCAGCAGCCCCAGATCCTTCTCGTTGAGCGAGAGCGAAAACGATGGTCTCACCTCGAGACCGGTTCGTAGCTTCGCACGAATGGCCAACGAGATGCAAAAGCATCCCTCGCCATCCGTCAGACCTGTGACATACCAGGGATCCAGCGGTACTACCACTTCATAGGCGCCTTGTCTTTCGATGAGGGCCGGCGTATTGCGCGTCACATAGATTTTCGGACTTTCCGAAGCATGACACGCCTCTCCTTTCGGATCAGTCGTTAGGGGGTCACTAGGACTTCCCTCGGGATTGCCCGCTGCCACCGTGGCAGGGAGGGTTTCCCCGATATGAGCCGGTTCTCGATCGCCTCTCGCGAGGCGGTGGGGCAAGTGTTTGTGCTTACCCGACAAGGAATTTCGCTACCTTAGGACCGTTCCTTACTGTTACGACCTGGGTTTCTATACCCAGGCGGTCGGCACATTTCTGGCCGACTCTCATGGTCGCCCATGAGAGCGGACTATCTCATCCCGCCCTCGGTTTGGAGGATGGGCTTGGCGTATAGTCTCTGAGGATTCCCAGCGTCTTTGACGCCGTCCAGGACACCGCTCACGCGATAGACCGTCCTGGTCCGACTGAACACTGGGCCTTTCCTGCTGATTGTCCGCACCCGACACATTTTCACGATACCGCCCCCTTCGGACGGAATACGTAGTGCGGGATACTCGGATGTTCCAGCATATAGCCAAGTTTTACAACTACCTCGGTCAACTGATAGTTACGGCCGCCGTTTACCGGGGCTTAGCTTCGCTGCTTCGGGTCAAGCCCTAACAACTCCACGTAACCTTCCGGCACCGGGCAGGCGTCAGCCCCTATACGTCGTCTTACGACTTAGCAGAGACCTGTGTTTTTGGTAAACAGTCGCTTCAGCCTATTCACTGCGGCCCCCTCGGGCTCCAGACGCGAGGTCCTTCACCCTACTGGGGCGCCCCTTATCCCGAAGTTACGGGGCAATTTTGCCGAGTTCCTTAACGATGGTTATCTCGATCACCTTAGTATTCTCTACTTGCCCACCTGTGTCGGTTTTGGTACGGGCACGCGCTTCCTCCCTAGAGGATTTTCTTGGAGGTATGGCGTCGGGGACTCGCCGGCTTAGAGCCAGCTGGCATCGCACCTCGGGTTGAATGCAGCCCCGCATTTAACAGGGGCCGCCCCTACATGCTTACCCCAGGGCAACCATCGCCTGGGTTCCCTTAGCCTTCCTCGTCCCCCCATCGGTCAAACGGAAGCGACGTGGTACAGGAATATCAACCTGTTGGCCATCGACTACGCCTTTCGGCCTCGCCTTAGGTCCCGACTAACCCTGAGCAGACGAACTTTACTCAGGAATCCTTGGGCAATCGGTGGAGGGGATTCTCACCCCTCTTTCGTTACTCATGCCGGCATTCTCACTTCCCATGCCTCCACGGCTGGCTTACGCCGCCGCTTTACTGGCATGGGAACGCTCTCCTACCGCGCGATCGACTCGAAAGTCTCACGCACCCGCAGCTTCGGTGACTAGCTTGAGCCCCGTTACATTGTCCGCGCTCGAACACTTGACCAGTGAGCTGTTACGCACTCTTTTAAGGATGGCTGCCTCTAAGCCAACCTCCTGGTTGTCTATGCACTCGAACATCGTTTCCCACTTAGCTAGTACTTAGGGACCTTAGCTGGCGGTCTGGGCTGTTTCCCTTTTGACGCTGAAGTTTATCCCCCAGCAACTGACTCCCGGAGTAAACGTGATGGTCTTCGGAGTTTGCCTGAAGTCGGTAACCTGGTAGGGCCCCTAATCCAAACAGTGCTCTACGGCCAACACGCAATTTATCCGAGGCTATACCTAAATATATTTCGGAGAGAACCAGATATCACTGAGCTTGATTAGCCTTTCACTCCGACCCACAGGTCATCCGCCCAGTTTTCAACCTAGGTCGGTTCGGCCCTCCACGAGGTCTTACCCCCGCTTCAGCCTGCCCATGGGTAGCTCGCTCAGTTTCGGGTATACCGCCTACGACTATATCGCCCTATTAGGACTCGCTTTCGCTACGGCTCCGCTCATCGCTTAACCTTGCCGCAGACGAGTAACTCGCCGGCTCGTTATGCAAAAAGCACGCGGTCACAGGACAAGCCTGCTCCCACCGCTTGTAGGCACGCGGTTTCAGGTACTATTTCACTCCCCTTCCGGGGTACTTTTCACCTTTCCCTCACGGTACTTGTCCGCTATCGGTCACCAAGTAGTACTTAGCCTTGGAGGGTGGTCCCCCCAGGTTCAGTCCGCGTTTCACGGGCGCGGACTTACTCAGGAACGTCTGACGGAAGATCATGCAGTTTCGTCTACGGGACGATTGCCCTCTATGGTGCGCGGTTCCACGCGCTTCGACTACCACATGATTTTGTAACTTCCGCCGAGCCGGACACGGCTCGGAACAAACGCCCTACAACCCCTGACAGACAACGCGTGTCCGCTTACACCTGCCAGGTTTGGGCTGATCCCTTTTCGCTCGCCACTACTCAGGGAATCTCTGTTGATTTCCTTTCCTCGGGGTACTGAGATGTTTCACTTCCCCCGCTTGTCTTCCGCCGGCCTATGTGTTCAGCCGGGGATAACGCCGCATTACCAGCGCTGGGTTTCCCCATTCGGGAATCCACGGGTCAAAGGCTATTCAGCGCCTAACCGTGGCTTATCGCAGCCGTTCACGCCCTTCATCGACTCTTGGTGCCAAGGCATCCACCGTGTGCCCTTACTATCTTGACGGTGATCTGGCCCAACATGACCCGGAGGTCTTGTAGGGCCCGGTGATACCCGTTATTCAGCCGCCGCTTATCGATGGCGGCTGATGTGGCTTCTGTGCAGTTTTCAAGGACCGTGGAGAGTCACCATTACGTAGTCCAACGGATCTCCGTGCTTAGTTTGGTCACGTCATCTGCGACATGGCCTCACGGGGACCGGCGGACTATGCCGGTCTCTCAAAACTCAACAGCATGCTGGGATCGTTTGCGACCGAGGCCGGTTGTGCTCCCAAGTAGGAGGGTCACGCACGGCGTACGGTCATCCAGCCAGGTTCGGTCGACATGCTAGGCCCGACCGCTCGTATACCGGCCGGCCATTCGTGCTCTCAAGGAGCGCGACGCCGGACGGTCGCTGCGATCGGGGCACTGTTATGTGCTCCCTAGAAAGGAGGTGATCCAGCCGCAGCTTCCGCTACGGCTACCTTGTTCACGTGGTTCCCCATGTCGCCATGAGGCGTGGACTATATCTTCATCCTGGTTGCTGGATTTGCCCAAAGCGGGCTTCCAACAGACCGCGCTTCCTTGGATGCCAAGACCCCACACGGGACACGAAATCCCGCTGCGAGGCAGCTGCAACATAGAACCGCCAGACCGGATGGTCCGTATTGCGGCTCGGACGGTGCAGCTTGCCGCAGACTATCCCCTCTTCTTCAAGGATCGTCCGCAGCTTGACGATATCTGCTCGGTCCTTCTGGACGAACTGAATGTAAAACCTCGCGGCAGCATTCCTTGGAATGCCACCCTCCGCGTCGAAGTAGCCGCGTGCATAGGCACGACGCTCTTCCGGCGTAGAGAATGAGGACCGATCCGCCAGCCACTTCGCCGACGTCTCGAGCACCCAAAACCTGCGGGCGCTGCCCTCGCGATACATCCAAGCCTTCTGTCCTCGCTCCTTCAGAAGCAAGCGAAGGACATCTAGCCACTCCACATCCGCCTGCCCGAAACGGACAGTGCCATGACGTGAACTGATCGTCGCATCGTGTGCTGCTCCGAACAGATAGCTCCAAGCACCTGAAGCGCTTGTCGCCAGGAGCTCGGCGTGTAGTCTCTGAGGGGTCAATGCCTCCGCCAGGTTAGGAGGAGACACGACTTCCCTGCTGATTGTCCGCACCCTTGCATTTTCACTGCTGCTCCGGACGGAAAACTGCTCCGGCCAGATACAACTAGTAGCGAAGGGATACTCGGAGTTTCCAGCATACAGCCGAGTTTTTCACGTGTCGTTACCGACACGGGTCGCAACTTGCTTACGACTTCACCCCAGTCACGAGCCCCACCTTCGACGGCTCCCTCCCTTGCGGGTTAGGCCACCGGCTTCGGGTGTTGCTCACTCCCGTGGTGTGACGGGCGGTGTGTACAAGGCCCGGGAACGTATTCACCGCGGCAATGCTGATCCGCGATTACTAGCAACTCCGCCTTCATGCAGGCGAATTTCAGCCTGCAATCCGAACCGAGACGCACTTTAAGGGATTCGCTCCACCTCGCGGTATCGCAGCCCTCTGTATGCGCCAATGTAGCACGTGTGTAGCCCTGGACATAAGGGGCATGAGGACTTGACGTCATCCCCACCTTCCTCCGGTTTGTCACCGGCAGTCTCGCATGAGTCCCCAACTAAATGCTGGCAACATGCGACGGGGGTTGCGCTCGTTGCGGGACTTAACCCAACATCTCACGACACGAGCTGACGACAGCCATGCACCACCTGTGAAAGTGCCCCGAAGGGAAGGTGTGTTTCCACACCGGTCACTCACATGTCAAGCCCAGGTAAGGTTCTTCGCGTCGCGTCGAATTAAACCACATGCTCCGCTGCTTGTGCGGGCCCCCGTCAATTCCTTTGAGTTTTAGCCTTGCGGCCGTACTCCCCAGGCGGGCAACTTAATGCGTTAGCTTCGACACAGGGGGAGTCGACACCCCCCACATCTAGTTGCCATCGTTTACAGCGTGGACTACCAGGGTATCTAATCCTGTTTGCTCCCCACGCTTTCGCGTCTCAGCGTCAGTCACGTCCCAGCGAGCTGCCTTCGCCATTGGTGTTCCTCCTGATATCTGCGCATTTCACCGCTACACCAGGAATTCCACTCGCCCCTTCCGGACTCTAGCCCGACAGTATCCACCGGCATTCCAGGGTTGAGCCCTGGACTTTCACAGCGGACTAATCGGGCCGCCTACACGCTCTTTACGCCCAATGATTCCGGACAACGCTTGCACCCTACGTATTACCGCGGCTGCTGGCACGTAGTTAGCCGGTGCTTCTTGTGAAGGTACCGTCACTCCGTCCGGCTATTCACCGGAGAAGCTTCGTCCCAACTGAAAGGGGTTTACAACCCGAAAGCCTTCTTCCCCCACGCGGCGTTGCTGCGTCACGCTTTCGCGCATTGCGCAAGATTCCCCACTGCTGCCTCCCGTAGGAGTCTGGGCCGTGTCTCAGTCCCAGTGTGGCTGATCGTCCTCTCAGACCAGCTACCCATCGAAGCCTTGGTGAGCCGTTACCTCACCAACAAGCTAATGGGCCGCGGGCCCATCTCGATGCGGAGGCCGAAGCTTCCTTTCCCCTTGCGGGCACATCCGGTATTAGCCCGAGTTTCCTCGGGTTGTCCCGGTCATCGAGGCAGGTAACCCACGTGTTACTCACCCGTTCGCGGCTCTGCCCCAGGGCAAGCCCTGGTTCGTCGCTCCACTTGCATGTGTTAAGCACGCCGCCAGCGTTCGTCCTGAGCCAGGATCAAACTCTCCGTGAAGAACTTCACGAAAAGCTGTCATGGAGTTGCCTCCTGCCCGAGGGCAGAAGACGGAGCCGGTACCTATACACCGTGGTCCCGGCACCATGACGGGGTACTGCTTTCCTACTTTGACTCTTTGGTCCGCCAACGGATGCTAAAACGCTCCCGCCGGCGGGTCGAACCTGGACGCACACCACGATCGAGGTCGATCGTAGGTGCGCATGCTGTTGAGTTTTCAAAGACCGCCGTCATCATGCCTCTCCGTCAGGGTTGCTTCCTTCCGAGAAGACCGATCGGCCCTGCGTCCGTAGACGCGTTTTTGGGCCGACCGCGGAGTATAGCGCTATCCGGCGCGCAGGCGCCTGAAGCGACGCTTGCCCACCTTCAGCAGCGCGCCGTCGGCTCTCTCTGCAGCCACGTCGTGCTCCTGAGGCCCAAGCATAGCGTCATCCAGCGACACCGCGCCCTGCTCGATCAGCCGCCGGGCCTCCGAGCGTGACATGCCGAACTCTTGGGCCATGATCTCGGGCAGGTGCACGGTCCTAGCGTCCCCCACCTGGACGAACGCCTCATCCACGTGCTCGGGCGCCTGGTGATCCACGAATACCCGATCGAAGTGGACCTCGGCCTCCAGCGCCTGCTCGGGCGAATGCAGCCAGCCGACCAGCTCGCGCGCCAGCGCGCGCTTGGCATCGCGCGGCGAGATCTCCTCACCCGGGGGCTCTTGGTGCAACAGCAGCCGGTAGTAGTCCTCCATCGCCTCATCCGGGATGCTCAGCGTCTTGCCGTACATCTCCTGGGGAGTGTCCGTGACCCCGATCTGGTTGCCCAGCGACTTGGACATCTTCTGGTGGCCGTCAACGCCCACGAGGATCGGCATCGTCATGATCGCCTGCTCGGGATGCCCGTACGCGCGCTGGATGTCGCGCCCCAACAGCAGGTTGAACTTCTGATCGGTACCTCCCAGCTCCACGTCGGCGGCCACCGCGACCGAGTCATAGCCCTGCAGCAGCGGGTACATCAGCTCGAGCATCGAGATCGGCTCCGACGCCGTGAAGCGTTTGGCGAAGTCCTCGCGCTCGAGCAGCTGCGCGACGGTGGTGGTGCGCACGAGCGAGAGTAGCTCGGCCATCCCCATCTCCAGCCACTCGCCGTTGTGGCGTACCTCCAGGCGCTCGGGATCGGTGTTGAGGATCCGCGCAGCCTGATCCTGAAAGGTCTGCGCGTTGGCTTCGATCTCCTGCGCGGAGAGCATCGGGCGCAGGCTCGACCGTCCCGATGGATCTCCCACCCGCGCCGTGTAGTCACCGATGATCAAAACCACTCGGTGTCCTGCATCCTGAAACTCACGCAGCTTGCCCAGCACGACCGCATGCCCGAGATGGATGTCGGGCGCGGTCGGGTCGATTCCGAGCTTGATCCGCAGCTGCCGTCCCTCCACGCGAGCGGCTGCCAGCTTGTCCGCCAGCCCCCCTGCGGGCAGGCTGTCCACGGCGCCCGAGCTCAACCGAGCGGCGTCCTTCTCAGCATCCTCGGCAGCCGCATTGGTGGCGTTCGGCATGGGAAGCCAATGCTAGACTCTCGCCGCACCGGGGGAGGTCCGCAGCACGCATCCGGCGCGGTCCTGCCGTCGGATCAGGCCCCACCTTGCCCCTAAGCGCAGCGGCCCCAGACCGCGTCTTTGCCCATGGCTGCGACAGTCGCCCCCGACATACCTTCCCCGCCGCCCCCGCCGAAGCCGCGCCTGAAGCGACTGCGCTTCGTGGCGATCCTCTTCGCCGTGCTGTTGCTCGGCCTCATCTCCTTCGTGTTCGGCATGTTCGTCGCTGTCGCGTCGGACCTGCCGTCGCTGACGAGGTTCTCCCAGCTGAAGGACGCCCAGAGCTCGACCCTGCTCGACGACCTCGGCCATCCGATCGGCGTCCTCAGCCAGCAGAACCGAGTGATCGTGACGCCCTCGCGGATACCGCAGATCGTCAAGGAGGCGGTGATCTCGATCGAGGACAAGCGCTTTCAGACCAACAGCGGCGTCGATGTCCGCGGCATCGCGCGCGCGTTCGTCCAGGACATCCTGCACAAAGGCTCCGTACAGGGCGCTTCCACGATCGAGCAGCAGTTCATCAAGAACGCGCTGCAGGCCCAGTCGCATCGCACGATCTTCGAGAAGCTCCGCGAGGCGGCCCTGGCCTATCAGCTCTCCCATAAGTGGTCGAAGGAAAAGATCATCACGGCGTACTTGAACACGATCTACTTCGGCAACGGCGCTTACGGGATCGAGGCCGCGGCGCAGACCTACTTCGGCCACGACGTCAACCACCTCGGCTGCGGCACGCCCAACCATCAGCTCTGCGTCGAACAGCTGCAGCCGTGGGAGGCGGCGCTGCTCGCGGGGATCATCCAGGATCCGAGCGCGTATGACCCCGCCAACCATCCGGCGGCAGCCAGGACGCGCCGTGACGTCGTGCTGCGACAGATGTTCGAACAGGGCTACCTGACCAGGATGGTTTACGAACAGAGCGTCCAACAGTCGCTTCCCGCGGCGATGGACATCCAGGCGCCCCAGGAGCCGACGGTCGAAGGGGTCGACGCCGGCTACTTCACGAGCTGGGTGCAGCAGCAGGTGATCGAACGCTATGGCGCGCCGCGCGCGTTCGACGGGGGGCTGAAGATCAAGACGACGCTCGACCTCGAACTGCAGCGTGCGGCCGAACACGCGATCGAAGGCTATCTCGCCTACTCCGGGGGCCCGACCGCCTCGCTGGTGGCGATCGAAAACTCGACTGGGGAGGTGCGCGCGATGGTCGGCGGGCGCAACTACAACGACAGCCCCTTCAACCTCGCCACCGAGGGTGAGCGTCAGCCCGGCTCCTCGTTCAAGGCCTTCGACCTCGCGGGCGCGCTGGAGGACGGCATCTCACCGGACTCGACCTGGACCTCCAAGCAGAAGGAATTCATCGTTCCCCACACCGGCGGGCACGAAAAGTTCATCGTCCACAATGACGAAGGCGCCTACACCGGTTCGAACACTCTCACCGGCGCCACCGCCTACTCCGACAACTCGATCTACGCCGAAGTCGGTCTGCAGGTCGGCACCGAGCGCATCGCGCGTCTGGCCCACCGGATGGGCATCACCACGCCGATCTCGACCAACCCGGCGATGACGATCGGCGGACTGAAGGTCGGCGTCACGCCGCTGGACATGGCCCACGCCTATGAGACGATCGCCCACGACGGACGGCGCGTCAGCGGCACGCTGGCACTAGACGGCTCACCGGTCGGCATTCAAGAAGTCATCTCCCCCGCCCGCGCGCTCCCCGACGGCTCCCGCCACGACGTCAACCGCGTCGTGACCAAGCCGGTGCTGCCGCCGGACATCGCGAGCATCGAGACCTCGGTGCTCGAGACGGTGCTCCAGTACGGCACTGCCCGCGCGGCCGCGATCGGCCAGTTCGCGGCCGGCAAGACGGGCACGACCTCCAACTATGGCGATGCCTGGTTCGTCGGCTGGGACAGCAAGTACACGGTCGCCGTGTGGGTCGGCTACCCGAACGGCCTGGTCCCGATGACCACCCAGTTCAACGGCGGTCCGGTGCTGGGTGGCACCTTCCCGGCGCTGATCTGGCATGACTTCATGACCTCGGCTCTGCACGTCGACAAGACCCGCGCCGAACAGGCGGCGGCTCAGGCTGCGGCGCGGGCGGGCGGCAAGACCCATGGGCAGCCCACGACAAGCGGCTCCGAAGAAACGCTCACGCCTTCTAGTAGCCCTTCCGGGGCATCTCAGTCCGGCGAAGAAGGCGCCGCGGAACACCATTCGAGCCCGAACACTGGGGGTGGCGGGGGCGAACACAGCTCCTCCCCCTCGGCGCCGGCTCCCTCCTCGCCACCTGCTCCGGCCGCCCCCAGCCCGGCGGAAAGCTCGCCCGCGCCCAAAGGCGGCGGCGGCGCGAGCCCCGAAGCGACCGGCGGAGTCAGCGCCAGCCCATAGGACGCGGCCTGGACACGTGGCGGTTGCCGGCGACGCAGAAACGCCATGGCAGCTCGACGGCCTTGGTGATCCCCACCCTCCTCCCGGCCACGATCGGCTCCCGCCACCCGTCCGCGGGCGCGCTGATCTTGACCGAACCGGTGCGCAGATCACCGCCGTTCTCCGACAGCCCGACGCCCAGCGCCTGAGTGAGCTTGCCCGGGCCGGAGCACAGTTCGGTGTCGCTAATCGACCTGCCGGTCCAGTGGAAATCCGACGACCTTCGATCGGTGCTCGCGCGGGCGCCGTTCGCCGCTCGACGCGTACGCATCTCCTCGAGTCCCTCAAGCGGCTGCAGCGCGCGGATCAACACCGCGGCGCCGATGCCCTCTGGCTCGCAGACCGCGTTGAGCAGCGCGTGAATGCCGTAAGAGCGATACACGTAAGCGCGCCCGGGCGCGCCGAACAGCGTCTCCGTACGCCTGGTCAACCCGACGAACGCGTGACACGCGGGCTCGCTCTCGTGGTAGGCCTCCGTCTCGACGATCACTCCACCGATCGGAGATCCGCCGGAAGGGCCAAACGAGACGATGCAGCCGATCAGCGCTTCGGCCACCTCTACGACCGGGCGGTCATAGAACTCGCTTCCCAGCGCCTCAGCGCTCGAGTGAGCCATCAAGGGTCGCCCGGGCCAGCTCGATCTGCTCACGCACACGCACAAGCGCGGTGCCGCCCTCCGAGACCTTGGACTCCAGCCACGAGCTCTGCGTGAGCACCTCGCGAAAGCGTGTCTCGTTCGCCGCCAACGTCTCACTGTGCGCCGCGAGCTCATCGACGGTCAGCTGCGACAGCTGCCGGCCGTCATCCAGCGCCGTGCGCACCAGGCCCGCGACGACGCCATGCGCCTCGCGGAACGGAACGCCGAGTCCGACGAGCAGATCGGCGACGTCGGTCGCGGCGATCAACTCATCCGTGGCCGCCTCACTCATGCGCTCACGGTCAAAGCGTGCGCCCGCGATCATGCCGGTCGCCGCCGCGAGCGAAAGCTCGATCGTGTCGACGGCGTCGAACAGGTGCTCCTTGTCCTCCTGCAGATCCTTGTTGTAGGTGAGCGGCAGCGCGTGCATCACGCCGTGCAGCGCGCCGAGATGGCCGACCACACGCGGCGCCTTGCCCCGCAACAGCTCCGCCGCGTCAGGATTCTTCTTCTGGGGCATGATCGAGCTGCCCGAGCTCCAGGCGTCCGGCAGCTCGCAGAAGCCGAACTCCACGCTCGACCACAGCACGAGCTCGGCCCCCAGCCGCGACAGGTGCGTCGCGCAGGTCGCAGCCGCGTTCAGGTAGTCGAATACGAAGTCCCTGCCGGAGACCGCGTCGATCGAGTTGGGCGAGACCTCAGCGAACCCGAGCTCGCGCGCGAGCATGTGCCGGTCAGTGTCGAAGCTCACCCCGGCCAGCGCCCCCGAGCCGAGCGGCAGGCGCGAAGACTCGCGCAGCGCGAACTCAAAGCGCGCACGGTCGCGCGCGAGCATCCAGAAGTAAGCAAGCAGATGGTGCCCCAGATACACGGGCTGAGCGCGCTGCAGGTGGGTGTACCCGGGCATCGGCCAGTCCACATGCTCCTGCGCGCGGTCCAGCAGCGCCGCCATCAACACGTCGATCGCCGCCACCGCAGCGCCGGCACGCTCGCGCGTGTACATGGCGAGATCGGTGACGACCTGATCGTTGCGTGAGCGCGCGGTGTGTAGCTTGCCGCCGACCGGGCCGGCGAGCTCGGTCAGGCGACGCTCGATCGCCATGTGGATGTCCTCGTCGTCCTGCGCGAATGGGAAACGGTCCTCGGCGAGCTCGCGCTCGACGGCGTCCAAGCCCTGCAGCAGCGCGTCACGGTCTCCTTCGGAGACGATTGCACGCGCAGCGAGCATGCGTGCGTGCGCGCGTGATTGAGCGATGTCGTAGGGCCACAACCGCCGGTCGAAGCCGATCGAGGAGTTCAGCCGCTGAAAATCAGGATGCTGCGGCTCACGAAAGCGGGACATGTCCCTGAGTCTATGGACGCGAGGCCGTCGCCGGTCTCCTCGGCGGACGGAGCGTGACTTGCTCACCGGACTAGGACCTCTAGAACCCTAGCCGCCCGGGTGCACGGGTCCAGATGAGCATGGCCCCAACGCGCCACCCGAGTAGCGAATTGTTCATACAACCGATATCATGGACAGCAGACTGCTGCAAGAGGAGCATGACCTGAACGAGGCGTCCGTGGACGCCGTCTTGAATCGCCACGATGTCACCAGGGGACAGGACACGGTACGAGGAGATCGCTTCTACGGGGACTCATCTTCCCCGTGGGCCGCACGCGCTTACGCGCGAGCAGGTGACCGTCAGTCAGCGTGAGCGCCTGAGCGTCGCGATGGCCGAGCTCGTCGGCCATGACGGCTATACGGTCACGACCGTCGCGAAAGTGCTTGCGCTCGCCGGGGTCTCACGCAAGGCCTTCTACCAACATTTCGCCAACAAGCAGGAGTGCTTTCTTGCGGCCTACGACGCGATCGCGGCCGAAGGCAGGCGCGAAGTCTCGCGCGCATATGAGGCCGCCGCCAACCCCGCCGAAGGAGCGCAGCTGGCGATCGCAAAGTTGTTCGAACGGGCGATCGACACCCCCGGCAACGTGCGCCTGGTGCTCGTGGAAGCCGGCGTCGTCGGCCAAGCCGGGATCGAGCGCCGCGAGCAACTGATGAGCGAATACGAAGGCCTGTTGCGCGACATGCTCGGACTATCGCCCGGACCGGGAGCGGTCCCCAACCCGGTGTTGCGAGGGATCGTCGGCGGCCTCAACGGCGTGCTCCACGCGCACGTGCGCAGCGGCAGGCTTGAGCAGCTGCGCGAGCTGATACCGCACATGGTTGGTTGGGCGACCTCATATAACCCACCCCCGACCTTGCTGACCCAACTCACGAACGGCCACACGTCGCCCCCGAGACTGATCGGCGGCAGAGCGCCGGGCACGCTCACCATGAGCGCCGCCGTCACGACGGTCGGACGTCGCCGGGGGCTTGCGCGAGGCAACCGGGGCGTCTCACGCAGCATGGTCGTGCACAGCCAGCGTGAGCGCATCCTCGACGCGGTTGCGAACATAGTCGCCGAGGACGGTTACACCGCGCTCACGGTAGAGCGGATCGCAGAGCGTGCCGCCGTCTCGCTGCACACCTTCTACGAGCATTTCAAGGACAAGGAGGATGCCTTCCTAGTCGCCTACGAACTCGGTCACGCCAAGGGCCTGTCGATCGTCGAACGGGCCTTCGCAACCCAATCCGATTGGCGATTGGGTGTGCGTGACGGTATCTCCGCACTCTTCGACTTTCTCGCGTCCGAGCCCGCCTTTGCACACTTGGCGCTCGTGGATGCGCTGACCGCGACACGCCGCACGGACGAGCGCGCGACCGACGGTGTCGCCGCCTACGCCGAGATGCTGATCCCTGGAACCGAAGAGGCGACCGACCTGGTGCTGCCGCCCGCGGTGACGATCGAAGCCATCGCCGGCGGACTGTTCGAGCTGTGCCTGACCTACGCTCTGCAGGGGCAAATAGAGCGATTGTCGGAGATTCTGCCCCGCGCGAGTTATTTCGCGCTAGCGCCGTTCATCGGGTCCGAACAGGCCTGGCACGTAGCTACCGCCGCCCACGACATCTGAGCTTGCAGACAACGGGTGGCGCGGTTTGCGCGATCAGCCCTCGCATGCTTCGCGGGGCGCCGCGGCCTCTGGGGATGGGCCGCGACGCCCGCTTGCGTGTTCTCCGTGCCCGGCTGGCGGCTCGGGGTGCGCCGCCGCCGGTTTCTCGAGCGTCGCCGGAGAGGAGCAACGACGCTCAAGCCTGGTGAAGAAGCCTTACCTCTTCTTCTTGGCTTTCCCCTTCCCGTGTCGCGCTGACGATGACGCTTTCTTGACTTTGCCTTTCTTGGGACACCCTGTGACAGCGATCTTGGTCGTCTGTTTGAGCACTGCGCCGTTCTGAGCCGTCAACGCCGTGGGCATCAAAAGCGGCTGAGCGACGCTCTTGGTGACCGTGCGTCGCACATGCACGACGCGTCCGTGCACGCGCCGGGTGACGAGCTTGCGGACCTTTGTGATCTTTGCGTTTGTGCAGAGGTTTGCGCTGTTGGCTGTCAGCGCCGAGAACTTGCCCTGCGGCAACGTCAGTTCGAAGTTGTTGACGGGGGCGTCGGGGACCGCGTTGAACGTGCTCGAGGTGATCCCGGCTTTGCTGATGAATGTATCGCCGACGAGATCGATGGTGATGCCGTAGCCCTGCAGCACCATGATCAGGTTCGGGAACGCTTCCCCACCGTGAGAGACGAAGTATGCGGGGCCTTCCAGCGGGACGGGGAGCAACGGCGTGATCGCTTTGGCGTGCCCCACGATCGACGCCGCCGGACAGCCCGCCGGATTGGCATCGAACTGCGCGGCCGTGCAGGCCTTTTGCAGCGTTGTCAGTCGCGAAGGCAACTGCTTGGGCAAATCCACCTTGACCTTTGCGATATTCGCTTGCGACCCGAACGGCGCATTGGGATACGCGACCTTCACGCTCAGGCTCGCGCCATTGGCTTTCGACGTCTTGCCGGAAGTCGAGGCCGTGAATTTTGGAGCGAACCCGAGCGTCGCGCAGTTCGTCACCTGGAACGGTACTTCGACCGCACGCGATTCGCCTTCGTCGCTTTCCACGCTCCCGGCGATGGCCATCTTCGCGCAGTTCGTGGGATTGAACTGGAACCCACTCCGCGTCGTGGCGAAATTAATCTTCTTGATTTGCACGGGGACGCCGTCGATGAACGACGGGATCGCAAAGCCTTCGCTTTCCGCATTGGTCGTGATCGTCAACGCGGAGGTCAGAGGGTTGACATCTATCTTCGCCCGTACGACAATGCAGTCGCAGGCTGGGTTCTGATTTGGATTCGCGGTGTCGTGCTCCAGGTCGAACGGACCGGCCTTGACTGGAGCCACAACAGACAAACCAAAAGGAGAACCATGATATTTTTCGGTGAGGTAGACCTTACCGCCTTCTACCGAGACGGGCTCGGAGCCGACCCCAGCACTAACGGTCGTTTCCCCGATGAGACTATCCGGACCGCAGGCGCCGGCGTTAGCCTGAGCTTCGGGGCAGAGCTTGACTCCAGTCAGTATCCCGGACAAGCCGGGAGGCAGAGCGAAGTGCACTCGCTTCATCTGCTGTTCACCGTCCTCACGACTGAAGGTGCCGGTGAGGGGGGTGAATGACCCCGCCTGGAGGTTCGTCGAGCCGCCTGTGAACGTCGCGTTGAACGGCAGGCGCGCGCCCGGACACGGGCCGCCGTGCGGGCCGTGTCCGATGTTGAACGACGAGGTTGAGGTCACCGGACCATTGCCGTCCCATGGCGTGAACAGCGCTTCGGTCTTGTACGTCCCACAATGCGAGGGTGTCGTCAGCGGCGCGCGTTCGCCGCCGAAGAAGTGCAATTCGAGATCTTCGAACGGCAGCTCCGGCGTGTTGTGGGCCGTCGTGATGATCTGACCCGGGGCCTGACATGGGAGGCCGCCGATCACTTCACCGGCTACCTTGCACAACTGCACCTTGAACGGGAGCTTGACGAGCGTTCCCGACACCGGGTCTTCGATCACCATGTACATCGCCAACAGGGATCCAAACGGGTTCGTGTTCTGGGATGCAAGATACACCGAGCCTTCCAACGGATTCGGCAACAACGGCGTCTTCAGCTTCGCGGTCGCAATCTTCGAGGAGTCGGGGCAGAAGTTCACGCTGGGATGCAACGGTTGGGGTAGTTCCGCGGTAAACGTTGGCGTCAGATCTCCAGGTTCGAAGGCTTCGTTGAACTGTGCAAAGCCGGTGAACGTCGCCAGCCCCTCCGAGCATCCTTCCAGCCCACCGCCTCCCGACGGGTTGATCGCGACGCCCGGCGGCAGCGCCACGGTCGTGTCACGCAACGAGGACTCCGCGAGGCCCGTGGGATTCAACGCCGCTTTCTGCGATACATGCACATGCACGTTCAGCCCCGACGCGCTGCTCGCGTTCGACACATCAGGTTTGGTTTCGATCGACGGCGGAAACAGCAACGGCGCACAGTTGCTCATCCCTGGTGCGACCGAGGGGGGCCCGCTCACGAAATGACCGGCGTCCTGGTAGGAGTCCGCCGAGATCGTCGATGTCAACGGCCCGTTACACGACGTTGGTAGTGTCAACAACGGCTTCGTCCCACCGATCGGCGGGACACCGAACACCGTCAACGTACTCCTGAAGACCTGGACGGTCACAGGGATGCCCTTTGCCGTTGCGGTCACTCCCGAGTCGCCCCCCGCCGGCACACCGACGTCGATAAACGCGTTGGGCGCGAGGATGTGAGCGGCGATCTGAAACGCCACACCCGGAGGCGGCACGATACTGACCGCGCGGCGCCCCGTGATCCCTATCCCGAGGTCGTGTTCGAACTGCTTGTATTCCGCTTCGAGGAAGCCTACTTCCGATTCGGCCGGACAGGCGTCGGCGAGTGCGCCCGTCACCAGCTCTTGCAGGGTGCACTTCTTCGCGGTTGCATTGGGGTCGCCGTAGAAGCCGGGCGGGAGATGGACCGTGACGTCCTTTGCGTTGCCCTGCGTCAGGGAGACGTAGCGTGGATCACCGGCGGCTCTCGAAACGACCTGTTTGTTGAAGACGATGTTCGTGACCATCTTGTACGGGTGCGAGCCGGCCTGCACATCCGGCGTGCCGTCCTGGTTCAGGAACGACACTTCGAACTGCTTGATCCCGAAGCCCGCGCTGACGGTCGGGAACAGGCTCCCGCTATGGGTCACGCCGCCCGTGTTTTCGACCACCAGACGGACGTGGTACAGCGACCCCGGCTGCAAGCTGGAGACCTCGGCATGCACCGTCACCGGCGAGGTGCTTCCCACAACCGATTCGCCTGATTCACCGACGCATTCGACGCTGCGTCCCAGGTTGGCGAGCGGTATCGTCAGGTCGTTCGTCGAGCTGGGCGCGTAGTAGAAACGGCACGACGTCAGCGGCACGCCGCGGGGGTCGACCGTCCCGCTTAGCGTCGCGCTCGTCTGCGTCACGTGCGCCGTCGCGCCCGCCACCGCGACCGGGGTGGTGCTGGCAAACACGTACACCTTGCCGTCCGCGGGGCTGGAGACGTACACCGCGCCGGTGGCGCCGTTGACCGCGACCCCGCCCTGCTCCGGTTCCGCGGGGGCCGTCAGCTGCGGCAGGGCGAAGCTCGATACGAGCGTCCCGGTGCCCTCGATCTGTTCCGGGGTGGGCTCGGCTGGGCCGTTCATCTCCCCGGTGTCCCACTCGCCGACCGAGTGCCCAAGCACCGACTGCTCATCGACGTAGACGTGGCCGGTAGCGGGATCTACCGCGGCCGCCACAGCGCTGGCGCCGTCATCGACCCGACCGATCTGCTCGCCGGCAGACCCGAGCTTTGCCACGCAGCCGCACGACAAGAGCGCGAAGCTGTCCCCCGACTGGCCGCCGGTCGCGAAACCGTATTCCTGGGTGGCGCCTTCCTGTTTGCCGGCTGACGGCCGTTCAGCCCCTTCAAGAAGGAGCTTTACGAACCCGTTCGCTGCGGAGTCGTCAAACACGTCGACGGCGAGTTCTTCTCCGTTCCCCGGTCGTGCTTCCGGGCGCCTGACGTCGACGCGGACGTTGCCGTTGGCGTCGACGCCGACGCCGACGGGTGGGCCCGAGAAGGGGCCCGTGATCGGGGTCAGCGCTTCGCCGTTGGCGTTGAACTTGTCGATCGTTTCACGGCCTGCGTCGAGTACGTACAGGTCGCCTCTCGACGGGTCAGAGGGGTCCGTCGAGTTGTCGACCGCGATCGCGGCAGGGTTGCCGGGTTCCGTTGAGGGGAACGCGAATGCAACCGCCGGTTCCCCGAGTGTCGCGGGCGGCGTACCCAGGATCTCGTTCTTTTCTATGTATCCGCATTTTTCGACTTCGCATTTCCCTGCACCACCGAATTCGAGAGGGTTGCCGGCGGCGTCAAACTTGGAGATATCGCCGGTCCCGAGGTCGGCCACGTAGACAGTCCCCGTAGCTTCGGCGACGGCGATACCGTTCGGGTTCGTGAACGAGCCAAAGCTGGTCACAGCCAACGCCGGGGAGGCTGAGACCAGAAACCCGAGGAGAACGACGAACGTCAGGGGAGCCTTCTTGAGAGTACGCATGATCACTTGCTCCCCTTGTGGTTGGTCTTCTTCGCGTTCCTGCGCTTACTGCTCCTCTTGGCTTTGACGCACTTATGCTTCTTGTTTTTGACGTAGCCCTTCCTGCACTTCGCCTTCGGTTTCGGCGTGCTCACCGCGGGCAGGGCAGAAACGAGGTTCCCCGCACCGGAGAACGTCTGGCTGGCGGGCGCGCCGAAGACCCCGGGCTGCGGCGCGGGCGCCGTACGGCACGCGTCCGCCGTCGTGCAAGGGGGTGGCGGCGAGGGTTCCGGCAACCCGCCGTTGACGCGCACGTCATACAGGGACGGCGCTCCGTCCTGGGAGTCGCCTGGGACGAGCTTCTGAAACTCGCGGATGAACACATCGTTCCCGCTCGCGCTCGCATCGATAAGGAACGTTTCAGAGCTGCCAGTGCCGGTCGAGATCAGCGACAGGCATCCCGCGGGTTCAGAGCAGCTGCCGGCACCCGAAGGCTCGAACTCATACACATCATCACACGCGGGGTACCCGGTTTCCCGCAAGCAGCCGCTGCTGGCGTTCGTGTCCGCTGGCAGCAGCCCTTCTGGGGAGTCGAAGAACACCTGGCCGTTTTCCGAGAGGTCTCCCAGTGCCGCTTCTGTTTTCGGCCCCTGCGGACCGGCGCCACCGGCGGTTGGGGGCTCGCCGCTGGGGTTGCACGAGGCGCAGGCGAGGCTGTTAGCGACAGCGTCGTAGAGGTAGAGCTCGAGAGCCGCCCGGCCGGTGCTCGGGTTGACGTTGTCGTACGGGGTGAGCTTCCCGGTCGATTCGAAGGCCAGGAACCCGCCGTTAGCGGACAGCCTGAACGTGTCACCGCCGAGAACGGTGATGAAGGTGCTCGCGCCGCCGCGGAATAGATACAGGTTCGACTGGCCGCCCTGCGCCGTTTCGCCGTACTGGTTGGGCTGGGAGGTAAGCACCCCTTCGGCCTTGAAATACACCGAAGAGCCGTCTTCGCTGACACCGAGCACCCCCTTTACTTCCGCGGGCGCTGTCGGGGTGAGATCGGCGAGCCGCTCGCCGGCGGGGGCGCCCGCGTCATACCGGTAAAGGTTCGTGCCGCTGCCCGAGACGGTGTCGGCGGTGAGCGCCGCCGGGGACTCGTCGGTGAAGAACACGGTCGAGCCGTCCTTGCTGACACCCGCCAGGGCCGGCGCTTCGGCGTGCGCTACAGGAGTGAGATCAGCCAGGCGCTGGCCGGCAGGGGCACCCGCGTCGTAGCGGTAGAGATTCGTGCCGCTACCCGGAACGGTGTCTGCCGTCAGGCCCGCCGACGCGTCGTCGGTGAAGAGCACAACCGAGCCGTCGTGGCTCGCCGCGAGGAAGCTGCTGCCGCCACCAGCGCCGCCTGCCTGCGAAGCGTCCAACTGCACCGTTTCCGCACCGTCAACGCGGACATAAAGGCTACCAGCGGCGCTGAAGAACACCCGCGAACCATCGCTCGACATGCCCACGAAGGATCCTGCGACCGGGGCGCCGTCCGGCAGCACGCTCGCGAGACGAACATGGCCGGCGTTCCATTCGTAGACGTCGTTCGCGCCGGCCGGGGCTTCTTTGGTGAGTTTCGCTTCCTCGGCAAAGACGACGCGGCTGAAGTCACTCGACTCCCCCAACAACGTCGGAATCGCAGGAACGAAACCCGCCACACCTTCTTCGGGTATGTCGATCAGCCTGTAGGTGCCAGTCGCATTATCGCGCACGAACAGGTTCTTGCTGCCTCGCGGTTCGCCTTCGACCAGTTCCGGTTCCACTCCGCATTCGCCGCCAGCCGGGACCGAGACGATCGCATGAGAGAGATCGTCGGAGTAATGGGTTGCTGCTGGACTCAGTACTGCTTCTGGACATTTGTAGCCGTAGTAGTTCGTCGACGGGAACATGTTTTCCTCAGACCATCCGCTCGCGCTACGGGTCGCGACATACGACTCACCGCCACTCGGAGAGCCCGGCCGGACGTCCAGTGCATTGAACGAGAGTCGGCTACCGTCCACCGCCGCAAAATTGCCGGCGAGGACTTTGGGCAATTCCAATTCGCCCCCGCCGTTGCCGCCAACATTTCCGTCCGGCTGCGCGCTCTGGTTGTTCGGTGGCGTCACCAGCTCGTAGGCGCGACAGTCGGGCAGAGCGCCGGAGAAGCCCGTGCGAAACTGTTCGTTGGGGCATGCGGCCTGCGCCGCGGTCCCGGTGGTGAACGTGTGATCCTCCCCATCGATGCTGCCGCCGCCCGCACTCGTGACAACGACCCGATAGTGGTAGGTCGTGCCCGGCGCGAGGCCTGAGGCGCTCGCCCATACAGTCCGTGAGGTGAAGCCCGCGCCCGTGTCGCCTTCAGGAAAAGGCACAGCACGACCGTAGGAGGTCGTGGGCCCGTATTCGAAGCGGTACGCCGAGCTCAGGCCGCCCGGATTGACGACCGCGCCGAGCTTCGCTTCGGAGACACCGACTTCGGTCGCTGTCTCGCCTTCGAGCTTCGGAGCGACCGGCGGCCTGAACCGCAGGACGCGGCCGAAGCCCAGCCCCGGGGCCGGCGCGAAGACGGCTTCGGTCACGTACACGAGGCCGGTCGAGTCGCTGACGGCCACCATGTCGGGCACCGGTTCACGGACGCCTCTTTCGTTGAACTGATCCGCCCCGATCGACCCCGCGCCGAGGTCTGCGATCCGCGTGCCGGTCGGGCTGTACTCGAGTAGGTGCGAGCACGCCGGCTGGACCTTCCCGCACGGGTCTACGCCGTTGTTGACGATCGCGAACACGTCGCCGTCAGAGTCGAGCGCCACCGAGCCAACCCCTTCGGCAGCGATTTCACTGCCGGGCACGGGCTCGTCAGACGGCGTCAGCTCCTCAATCCGCCCATTACCCGTATCGGCGACCCATACGTTTCCAGCTGGGTCAACCGCGACTCCGCTCGGTCCCCTCAGAGCGCCAACGCCGGAGCCACCGGTGAACGTTTTCACTGGTGTCAGTGCGCAAGGTTCAGGGAGTTTCGGACACGTGGAGGGATCGTACTCAAGCACCTTGTTTTCGGGCGCGACGGGCACATACACGTCGCCCGCCGAGTCCGAAGCGATTCCGACGACTGTAAACCCAATATTAGCAAGGGATTGAAAATTTCTGGAAGGCGGCACAGAAAACGACGCGAGAGGTTCACCAGTGGCAGGGTCATAAACGTCGATTTCGGCGTCCGCTTTGAATTGGCTATTGATTTTATTGCCTAGCGCATACACATTCCCATTCACGGGGTTCACCGCCGCACCGGAGTAGGTCGCTCCCGGTTCGAAGAACGAGGAAGAAATGCCGAACGGCGACGGAGGCGACAGGAGCTTACCCGACGCGTCGAACTTGTTTATCTGTCCAAAGACCCCGGGATTTTCCAGGTTCACGTGCTCGGTAAAGAAGCCTGCCACATACACATCGCCGCGCGAAGGGTCGGATTCCGTCGCCGACTGGTCCACCGCGACACCGAGCGCTCCTTGGGCTTCGGCTTCGAACTGGCCGTCCGCGACTACTCCTTGGACTTCGGCGCGCGCCACGCCGCCGTAAAACAGCAGCACGAAGCCCGTGCCCACCGCGAACGCGAACAGCGCGCGACGGCAACGTGCCCACCCCAAATGCCAGAAATCAGTCACGTCGGCACGCATATCAATTTTGCTCACCATTGAATTAGTCTCCTCCCTCAACTCCCCAACTCCTCTCAGCGTCTAGCTGCGCTGCTCTCTATCGCCTTAGAGGGTGGTACGGCCTGGGCCGCACCACCCCGTGACAAGGCTTACCGCGAAGTCACGGCAAACGCATTTATGTCATTTCCGTCAGTCGAATAACAAGTGTTGCGTACTTGATGGGCTGTATGTCAGATCGGTCCCGGTAACAACGCCGGCTTTTTCTCCGCCAATACTGCATTTAGCACGCGGGGTTACTTTGTCAAACGTCGCCAACACCCCTTCAGTCACTTCTGACAACGCAGTGGTACCCATTTTGCCCGGTTCTTCTTCGCACGTGTCTGTCACTGAGCCAAGAATTGTGCTACAGGTAACGCTCCAGCCCGGCGCACCATTTCCGTCCGATAAAATTAAGTCACGAACTTCGTTTTCAATTAAAACGATTGATGTATGCCATGGCAGGTGTATCGCTAAGGCTAACGGGGCAGGGCTCGCATTACACGCCCCTTTCTTGACAAAGTTGCAGGGAAGCTTATCGCTTCCTTTTAATAATTCCGTCGTAACCGATTCAATTAGATCTAAAGCACCAGGGCCGACGGTTCCCGCGTCATAGGCATGACAGTGAACCTGCGTGGCACCACCCGTCGCTTTTTCGTCTTCCAGTAACACTAATGCTAACGAGTGAACTTTGATCGCACTCGCAATCGGCGCGCCGTTGATTAACCACTGGTGTTCCGCCATCGCGCTCCCGGCGGCGGCGGCGCTCATGACCAGTACGGCCACGAGGGCAAGCCCTATCATTTGTATACGTAACATATGCAACATACTCCTTTATCCCATAGAGGGTTGGTATGACCGACATCCAGAGGCGCTCGTCTTTCAGGTCAGAGACCTCCGGGGCCGATCCTTGCCGCCCGTCCCCTTCGGAGGGGCGGAACTGCATTCGGGAATGTCGCAGAGACCATACCTCGCTGTCAAGGACAAAGTAGACCCGTGTTTCTCACTAGACCCCTTCAGCTTCCCTGCGCTCTCCCCGACGGGCAACAAGCGCTCCAATTCTCCGTTTCCGGACAATCGGCGACGTCAGACTCGAGCTCTCCCCGATCTCCCGCGACGATCGTCCGCGGCGTCCCCCACAACCTCGCCGCCCACCCGGGTGGAATTCCAACAACCTGCATCCGCCCTTTCCCCAGCAATACAAAGGAATACCCCAGATGCGCCGAAGCGCATCTGGGGTATCATGTGCTCCATCCCAACCGGCTCCACACCGGCTGGGGGTTGGTAAGCCGACGCCGGGACGCTCGTCTTTCAGGTCAGAGCTGTCCCGGCGCCGGCACTTCGCCCGGAGGTCAGGGGCACACAGGTCTTACCAGATCGTCGAACCGTGTCAAGCGAGTCCGATGTGAGCATCTCAAGAACTGTCTCCGACTTACGCTTCGGGCATCCATAACGCAACCCAAAGCGCTCCCAACGATGCAGCCCAGTGCGGTGACCGGCGCCGACAACGGTGTTCGCAGACGCGGGCTCTGGGTCACCCAGAGACATCCGCCATGTTCTACCGACCCACCGCCCGAACCAACTCGCCAACCACTCGTCCAACCTGACTTGCAGTCATCTCCGAAAAGACAGCCAGCGAGGCTCGGTGGCAGATTCACCTACCGGCAGATGCCCGCCGTGTATCCGGACCGACCGACCCGCTCCGACGGCAACCAGTGGACTCCTGGCGCTCCGCCTCCATGGTCCATGCCTATACCCGCCGTGGCCTATGCCCAATCCGATCGCATGACCCTCTCGGCATGCGCTCTAGGAACGACCGATTTGGCCTTTGACGCCACGAACACAGTGGGGGCGGCTGTCAAAGGGCAGCTTCCAACCCCCGGACCTCGAGCGGGACATCAAGAGACCGACGCCGGCTGTTTGCCCGGAGGTCGGGGGCAAGCAAGTCTTACCACATGCCAAAACTATGTCAATGGCGCAGATCCCAGCGATTGTCTCTGACTCAGCGATCCCCCAAAAACGCTCCCAATACCACCCAGTTCCCGGGCGACGATCGTTCTGTGCTTGCCGCGTTCGCCGTTCAGGCGCCGCCAGGTCCGGTGCAGGCGCTGCTGCGCTCCTCAGGAGATCGCAAGAACCCCGCAGTGCCTCTTCCTCGGTGCTCGGGACCCGCACGGCGTGCAGCGCGTCGATCGTCAACAGACGCAAAGTCGTTGCGCGTCACGCTCATCGGCCTTTACCCGGTCAGAGTTCAGACGCTCAATCTTCCCCGGAGCCGCGATCACACACTCAACACCAGCCGCGCCCAGCGCCCTGGCCAGAGCGAACCCGTGGGAGCCCGCCTCATACGATACGCCACCCTCGTCAGGTCCGGCAAGCCAGCACAGAACCACACACGAGCAGACGAGAGCGGCTCTCCATAGGTCTAAGCATCTCGACCCGCTGTCCTGACACCCGCTCGGCGACCTGCAAAACTTCGCGGGCGCCGCGCGACCTCTGGGGAGTGGTCTCGCGACGCCCGCTTGCGTGTTCACCGTGCCCGGCCGGCGGCTCGGGGTACGCCGCCGCCGGTTTTCCCAAGCGCCGCCGGGGAGGAAAAGCAGCGCCCGAGCCTGTTGAAGAAGCCCCTACCTCTTCTTCGTAGCTTTCCCCTTCCCGTGATGGGTCGATGAAGTCTTTTTCGCTTTCTTGGCTTTCTTCTTCGAACATCCCGTGACGGCGATCTTCGTCGTCTGCGAGAACTGGGCGCCGTTCTGGGCGACAAACCCAGTCGGCATCGACAGCGGCTGGGTGACCGTCTGCTTGACAGTGCGTTCCACGTGAATGACACGCCCGTGCACACGCTTGGTAACGCGCTTGCGGACGGTCTTCGTGCTCGTTGGCTGACACAAGCTCCCGTTGGCGGTCAGCGCGGAGAACTTGCCCTGCGGCAACGTCAGTTCGAAGCTGCCCACCGGCACGTCCGGAACCGTCTTGAACGTGGAGCTCGTGATCCCCGCTTTGGAGATGAACGTCGTGCCCACCAGGTCGACCGTCACGCCATAACCCTGAAGCACCAGGATCAGGCTCGGGAACGCTTCCCCACCGTGCGAGACGAAGTACGCCGGGCCTTCCACCGGTACCGGCAGCAGCGGCGTGGTCGCCTTCGCGTGCCCCACGATCGACGCTGCGGGACAGCCGGCTGGATTGCTTTCGAACTGGTGCGCGGTGCATGCCTTCTGCAATGTCGTCAACCGCGAGGGCAGCTGCTTGGGCAGATCAACCTTTACCGAGCGGATGTTCGCCTGAGACCCAAATGCCGCTTTGGGATAGGTGAGTTTCACTGACAAGCTGGCGCCGTTCGCTTTCGAGGTCTTCCCGGATGTGGACACGGCGAATTTTGGCGCGAACCCGAGAGTCGCACAGTTCGTGACCTGGAATGGGACGTCGATCGTGCCCGTGCCGCCTTCGCTGGAGCGGATTGTCCCGGTGATCGCCATCTTGTTGCAGTTCGTCGGGTTGAACTGGAAGTCCGAGCGTGTGGTGATCGCGTTGACATGCTGGATTTCCAGCGGGATCCCTTCCAGATGGGTCGGGATCGAATCGGGTGTCCCCGGTGGGTTTGAGACGATCGTGATGGCGGAGGTGTGCGGGTCGATTTCGATCTTGCCGCGCACCAGTACGCAGTCGCATGCGGGGTGATTGCGGGCCGTTTTGGCAAAGTCGAACGGACCCGCCTTCGCAGGGACCTCGAACGTGATCCCGAACGGCGCGCAACCGGGACTGCCGACCGTGCAGGCTCCAGTTCCGTTATAAGGGCCTGTGAGGAAGAACTTGCCGCCCTTGACGGAGAACGGGCTGCCACCGACGCCGACTGAGACCGTCGTTTCGCCGATCAGGCTGTTCGGTCCGCACGCGCCCGCGTTGGCTTGCGGTTCCGGGCACAGTTCGACGTTGGACAGAATCCCCGAGAGGCCTGGGGGTAGTTTCGCTTCGACGGACTGCAGGTCTTGTTCGCCGGGCAGACGACTCATCGTCAGTGTGAACGGCGAGAACGCACCGGCCTGGATATTCGTAGCACCTCCCGTAAGCGTCGGGTTGAACGGCAGCGCCTGCCCCGGATACACGCACGGGCTGTGGTTCGGACCCGAGTTTATTTCGAAGCTCGAGCTCGATTTGATCGGTGGGGTACCGGACCATGGCGTGAACGTCACTTCGGTCGTGTAGGTCCCGCAGCGGGTTGGGCTCGCCAAAGGTGCGCGTTCGCCGCCAAAAAAGTGCAGTTCGGCGTCTTCGAACGCGAGCTGCGGCGTATTTTCAAACGTCGAGACAAGCTGCCCTGCCACTTCGCACGTCATGCCCGCGAGCACCTGCCCAGGAGCCTGGCAGAGCTGCACCTCGCCGGGGAGCTTCACGAGCGACCCCGAAACGGGGTCTTCGGCGACGACGTACAGCGCGACGACGCTATTGAACGGGTTTGCTTCCTGCCCAGCGAGATACACGAAGCCCTTCAGCGGATTCGGCAGCAATGGTGTCTTGATCGTGACTTCGCCGATCTTCGATGCGTCCGCGCAGAAGTTCTGGCCGGGTTGCAGCGGTTCGTTGTCACCGGCAGCGAGTGCCGCAATGCTGCCTGGCAAATAGGGCGAGAAAAGCGGGTTGCTGACGCCCGGCTCGCCGGCGAGTTCGCCGAAGCCGGTGAAGCCGACCAGGCGCTCCGAGCACGCTTCCAGCCCATCCGCGCTCGACGGGTTGACCGCAACACCCGCCGGCAGCTTCACCGCGATGTCCCTGATGTTCGACTGCGCGAGCCCAGCCGGGTTCAGTTGCCCTTCCTGAGGAACGTGTACATCCACCGTCAGACCGCTCGGCTTGCTCGCTTCCTGCACATCCGGTGCCACCTTGATTTCCGGTCCGAACTGCAGACGGTTGCAGCCATCGAGGCTCTGCAGCGGTTCGAAGGGTGAGAGCGGCGCGAGGAGATCGCCCGGCTGCGCCCACGAGTCAAATTGGACGGTCGTCCGCAAGGTTCCTGCGCACGAGGTGGGGAGCGTCAGGAACGGCGGTGGATGGGCCTGCCCCAGCGGAGTACAGGGCGGCGTCGTTTCAACACGGTCGCGGCCGGCGCCAATGCATTCCCAACCGCGCGAGGCGTCGTGACGTGGGTCGCCAGGCACACCCCAGACCGTCACGCGACTGGAAAGAAACCCGACAGCCTCAGTTATGTTATTAACGCTCACTGTAACACCATAATCTCCGCCCGTCCGGACAGATGTGTCAAGAATCACCGGGGCTCCTGACACCTCGAATCCAAATCGCGCCGGCTCTCCACGGCCTGGGACCAGGTTGAACAGAGGCACCGGGAATGTGGACACGCCGTTCAAGCTGATCGTCGACGACGCCACTCCAATCG
The DNA here is from genome assembly GCA_963708315.1 of uncultured Solirubrobacterales bacterium. Lineage (GTDB taxonomy): Bacteria > Actinomycetota > Thermoleophilia > Solirubrobacterales > Solirubrobacteraceae > Palsa-744. The sequence continues at coordinate 1,932,128 of OY970204.1, forward strand.
CCGTGTCCCTTGGACACGCGTTGGCGCCACCGCCTATGGGGGTGTCGAACTCGAGATCGGTGCACTGCGGCAGCGGAGTCGGGTTGCCGATCAATCCTGGAGGCAGGTCGAAGTGTAGGTCCTTGACCGGCGCAGGGGGCTTGCGCGGGTCGGTCGTCTGATTCAGTGCGATCGTAGTGGTCAGCTGAAAGGGATGAGAGCCCGCTTGAGTGTTGCGCATACCGCTTTTATCTTCCAGCTCGAGCCCGTAGCTCGAGACCCCGAATTGCGCCGGTGCGCCGCTGACAGTTATTGGCTGCCTCGCCGCTGTCACGGGAGCGCCACCGCCGGTGATCGTCACTTCGTTATCCATTCCCGACGGAGCGCCTTCTTCCACCTTGACCGAAACAACCATTTCGATGGGCTCATACGGCGGCAGTCCTTCCGACAAACTACAGGTTACACTGGCAATAGAGCATTTCAGCGCCATGTTTTCGGCTTTGCTGACGGTGCCTTCCGGCGTCGTCCTCGTATAAAAGCCTTCCACCGCGGTGACGACCATCCCCGGAGGGACCTCGTCGGCGATCGTGACCGGACTGGCTTCGCCATCGGCATTTGCGTCGCCGAGGTTCTCCGCAAACGCTACGATCTTTCCGTCGCCGGCGCCATGCGCCAGCTCCGTGACCTTCACTTCTGATTCAGGGTTTCCCCCGCTCAATCCCGAGAGCGCGAACATTGGTTCGACTGACTGGCCGGGAAAGGTTATGATGTACGGTTTGCTGCCTGTTTCGTCGCCCGGTCCACCTGTCACCGTCACCTTTCTGAAGGGGTAGACTTCGGCTTGGAGATGCTCTTGCACTTCGGCGGCGGTCGCATTATAGGGAAGTATCGTTTTGTGTTCGAGGTTTTTGACACCGTTGCTTACTTCCACAAGAGCAAATATGCCTTCTGTGGCGTGAACCGTCAGCTGCTGCACCTCGTCCGTTGCCGTTCCGGAGTGCAGATTCGTCGGCAACGCGCTGGCCGTAAGTCCCCACCATGCTTTGCACCCGGAGCATTCCGCTTCGGCCAAGGCCGGAGAGACCGAGAAAGCGAGGACGGCAAACAGGGCACAGAGAGCTACGAGCGCTATGGCAATTTTTCCTACTACTCCACCCGCGTGCGGTGACCTGAGACTCGCCGCTGGTTGTTGTTGCACCTGGGTCTTCATCGGTTGCCCCTCCGGTCGCGCCCGGCTCGCTTTGCCCGTGCCTTGCGCTTTTGTCGTACGCATTTACCCTTCTTCTTCTTACTCTTGACAAACCCGCGCTTGCACTTGACCGCTTTGTTCGTAACCCTCTTCGGCGGCGGCACAACCTCGGGGGCGACGTTACCCGCACCGGAGAACGTCGCGCTCGGGGGCGAACCGAAGATCGCCGGTGGTGGGGTCGGTGAGGGTTTGCACGACGCTTCGGTCGTGCACGGCGGCGGCTGCGCGGCCGCCACCGGAGGGCATGGCGAAGCGCATTCATGCGCATCGTATACATCAAGGCTCGTGTCGTAGTCCCGGGGGGCGAGCTTCGCCGCCGTCAGGAAGAACACGTCACCGCCACTTTCGCTCGCATCCAGAAACGCCGATTCTTCACCCGAGCTCCCGGACGAGATCAGGGCGACACAGCCGCTGTCATGACCGCAACTCCCCACGTCGGCGGGCTCGTACTCATATACGTCCATCTTCGCGTTCGTGTCCTGCGGCACAAGCGCTTCCGGGCTATCGAAGAACAACCTGCCGCTGTCGGACAGGTAGCGCGACTGGTAGAGGGCGTGGTGTAGAGCGACCGGCGTCCATCCGGGGACCAATCCAGCCAGCCAGCGCCCCCCCCAAATTTGAGGTTCGTCAACCAGCGGGATTGGAACTTGCCCGCTGTCGAAGAGGCCGGCGGGGCGCTGGCCGCTCGGATTACAAGACGTGCACGTCAAACGGTTTGAGCCCGCGTCGTACAGGAAGACCTCCTCGTCACGCGCGCCCTGAGCTTCGGGGTTCGCGTCGGTACTATCATATCCGCTCAGCGACCTGTTCGACATGAAAGCCAGCCAACGGCCGTTCGGCGACACGCGCGACGTCAGTTCAATCAGTTCTTTTTTGGCGCCGGTGGCTTCCCAGTCTGTCCGATCTTCGCCCGCGAGCTGCGCCACGAACGTCGTGGTCCACGTCATCCCGTTCTCATGCAGCAGATAGAGGTTGTTGCTACCAGGGGCGGCTTTTTCTCCCTGACTATTTTCGACCGCGGTCAGAGCGCCGCTGTCGACAACGTAGACGTATGAGCCGTCTTCGCTTGCCCCCATCACCACGCCCTCCACACTGCCATGCTCGCCGGGGTTGGGGTCGGCTGTCAGATCCGTCAGCTTACCCGCCAGTCCACTACCAGTCGACCCGAACTCGTAGAGATCCGTCTCCCCCTTCGCGCCAACGGTCAATCGCTGGTTGCTGGTGAAGAACACCTCTGACTCGTCGCCGCTTGCCGTCTGGAACCTTGGACCGCCAAATCCGCCCTGCGCGCCACTTTCGACGGTGTCGAGCCGAACGGTTTCTTCTGTGCCCATGTCACGCATGTACAGGTGGCCTTCGGCGTCCCACACCACGCGGGAGCCGTCGTTTGACATCGCGTGCCTGACGATGCCACTTTCGACGCGACCTTCATTACCGAGATGCGCTTCAGTCGCCGGTGTTTTGTCTGGCAGAACGCTTGCAAGCTGCAGCTTGCCTGACGCCCACTCATAGATCCCTGCCCCCGACGGCGGAGCGGTCAGCGCCACGCTCGATTCGACGACGATGTGGCTCAGATCGGGCGTGGCGCCGATGAACTCGATCTGTTTTCCAAATTTCGCGCCCAGCGAGTTCGCCGCCGTGACCAGCGGCTGATAGGTGTTGTCGGTGTTATCGCGGCGGTATGGCGTTGGTTCGGACGCTTCGGGAGACAGTTGCGTTTCCCCCACCGGCTCGACGGCTCCGAATGAAAGATCGCCCGAGAAGAGCTGGTATTCCGTTTCGTGACCGGTCTGATTTTCAGCGGTCGGCACGCTGTGAGGGGTGGCGATGTCGCGCGACTCCCAACCTTCAGCCGTCCTCGTCGAGAGTACCTGCTCGCGTTCTGGACCGATATTCGCAGGAGGGGTGGCTTCCGTCGGCGCATTGGCCGCGTAGGTGATCGCACCGCCGCTTTCAGAAGCCTGAATCACAGCCCCATCCAGGTCGAAGCTCTGAATCGTCGCCCCGCGCTTGTCCGGTGGAGACACCAATTCCCACCGGCGGCCGTCCGGCAGCGCAGCGACAGACTCCACTGACTGCGTCGTGATGCCGTGGTCGGGGCCGTCGACGGTCCCAAGTCCGTTGACCGCGACGACACGGTAGTGGTAGACGGTATCGGGTTCAAGGCCCTGCACGTGCTCGGCGACCGCGACGTCGCTTTCGCCCGAGCCAACGTCGCCTTCCGGGAGCGGTACCTTCTTCCCGTGTTCGGCGCTGCCGGCATAGGGGGTGGTGTCGTATTCGAAACGGAATTTCGTATCCGAGCCCAACGGGTTGATCTGCGCGGCGAGCGTGGCGCTGCTCGACGTGACATCGCTTGCAGACTCGCTGTCGATCGACGTCGGCGGCAACGTCGGAAACGTGTCGTCGGGGCCTTCAATCGTTTCATGCGCGGCGTTCGTCGCCACTACGCGGAAGTGGTAGGTCGTGCGGGGTTGCAGTCCCGTCAGCTGCGCGCTCAGCTGACGGTCTTCGAAGCTGCCGCCGGTCGACGTTTCCGTGGCCGTGCTTGCGCTGTACGCCGCCGTTTCGCCGTATTCGAAGTGGTAGGTGAGCGCTTCGCTGCTGCTTTCTTCCTGACCCTCCGGATTCACCGTCGCGTTGAGCGTCGCTTCGGTCCGCCCAACGCTCGTCGCCGACTCGCTTTCGACCAGCGGTCCAACCGACGGAACGACCACGCGTACATGGTCTGTGCTGAGCACATACAGCTGTTTTGCGACATCGCTGAACGCGATTCCCCGTTCGCCACCTTCCGCGTCCGCGTCCAAGACGCTGATCTCCTTGCCAGAGGCATTGTACTCCAGAATACGGTGGCCCGATACGCCCTCATCATCGATGTAGAGATTGTCGGAAGCGTCGAGTGTCACCGCCTTGGGACCGCCTTTGGCATCCAGTACCTCGAGCAGTTTCCCTGAGGAATCATACTTGCGCACACCGCTCAAGCCTTCGGTGAATCCTTCTCCCTCGTTGAATTCTGCGCTGATCACATAGAGGTCTCCGGTCGAATCGACGACCAAACCGGTCGTGGCTCCCGGCTCTTTGCCAGCTTCCGAAGGCAACGCAACCTGAGACTGATAGGCGCCTTCTGGACTAAACTCCTGCACTCTATTTTCGTCGCCGACGTAGACCGTGCCGGCAGCGCCGACCGCTACGTAATCTCCCGCCCTCTGGCCTATGTTGAACTGACCGTTTTCAGTCCCCGCCTCGCCGGCCTTGCATTTTTCGCCGACGAGACACACATCGCCTTTGGACGTTTCGTTCACTTCGCCGCCAAACATAAGCTCAAATTCGCCAGCAGAGTTGAACTTCTCTACCCGCTTGTTGCGAGAATCGACGACATACACTTCGCCCAGGAGGTTCGAATTATCGACCGCATCCCCTCCATCTGGAAAGTCGAACTGTCCAACACCCACTCCTTGGGTTCCTGTGAAGCACGTACTCGTGCATGTCTGCAGCGCTTCGGTGAAGCCGTCGGCCACGCCCCAACCCCAGGCGAGCAGGAACCGGCCGGTCCCGTCCCACTTCTCGACCCGCTGGTTGTTTTTATCGACGACGTAGACATCGCCGCTGCCCTGATCAATGGCCAAACCTTGGGGCTCTATGAACTGTCCCGCTTCGTCACCCGATTCACCGAACTGCCCCGTGACCGCCAGCGCGGGACTGGCGCCAGCTGCAATGGCACACGCCAAAGACGACAGCCAGACCGTCATCGCCCGTACCAACTGGCGTCTCCTTTTTTCGATCCCGCAACATCTCGTGAACAACATTCCCTCCTCCTCCTCTTTACCCCCGGTGCACGCTCGCCGCACTTCGTGAGTCCTTGTCATCAAAATCATAGTGTGGGACCCCATTACAGTATGAGGCCCCACACTAATCTATACGGGCTTAGGCTTTAATTTGCGCTGCTTTTTCAAGTGTGACATCAGATAACGCTTTTACACCTGACTGTTCGAAAGCGAAGTTTTCCGGACCTTTACCTTCGGTCTGAAGGAAGTTCTTTGGACCACCTTCGAAAGATAACGGTTTTTGTATTCCTCCCGTCTCCAGACAATTTAGATGATATTCTTTCGTTATAGTGTTGACCGGCGAAAGCGGACAAATAACGACTCCCTTTACTAACAGCGACTCGGATCCTAGGAGCGTTTTACAGTTGAACGTCGCAAAATGTAAACCTTCATCCGACTCAAATAAGAGGCCGACTTCGATTGGGGCCGCTTTTTTGATGTAATTTAGTAACCCTAAGAGGGGCTTCGTAGTTATTTCCCCTTCTTTGGCACCGCTTTGACATGCTTCACCACCGAATTTAGTCGATTTGCATCCGGTGTACGTGATGCCGTTGACTAAAACGTCTTTTTCCGACTTGATGGTACCTGAGGCGGAGCCGTGAGTACACCTTACGTCCCTTTTACCTACCGTTTCGAGTTCCCCTTCGGTTAACTGTAACGCGGTGAATTTGTTTGGAAACGGACCTTCGAATTCAGGCAACGCCGCAGACGCCGAAGCTACAGCCACGGCACTCACCACAAACATGGCGACAACGAGAACTGCTTTTCTTGTTTGTGACATTAGCTACTAACTCCTTATCCCTTGAGGGTTGGTATGACCGAATCCAGAGGCGCTCGTCTTTCAGGTCAGAGACCTCAGGGACCGATCCTTGTCGCCCTATCGGGTACCCCGACGGGCGAGACTTCATTCGGGACCTTCGCAAAGACTCTACCCGGCTGTCAAGCGCAAAGTAGACCCATGTTTCTCACTAGGCCTCCTCGACTCCTCCAAACGCCCCTCGACCGGCATCAGGCGATCTAATCCTCCATTTCCGGACAATCGGCGGCGCGCGACCCGGGCTCCACCCAATTCTCCGCAGACGATCGTCCGCGGTGGCCCCAACCACATCGCCACCAACTAGCGGGATTCGAACAGCCCACATCCGCGCTTTTCCCCAGCAATAGAAGGAATACCCCAGATGCGCCGAAGCGCATCTGGGGTATCATGTGCCCCATCCCAACCGGCTCCACACCGGCTGGGGGTTGGTAAGCCGACGCCGGGACGCTCGTCTTTCAGGTCAGAGCTGTCCCGGCGCCGGCACTTCGCCCGGAGGTCAGGGGCACACAGGTCTTACCAGATCCCCAAACCGTGTCAAGCGAGTCCGGTATCCCGACCTCCGCGATTGTCTCCCACTCCCCCAGGGCGACCACCGAAAGACCTCCCAACCACTCCGCCTATCGCGGCGATCGGCGCCGACAACGGTGTTCGTATGCAGGACGCTCGAGACCGACGCCGGAGCGCCTGAATCCGATCAGTACGCTCCAGCGCCGGGTGTTGCCCGGAGGTCGGGGGCAAAGCAAGTCTTACCAGATGCCGAAACTATGTCAATTCAGATGCCCCAGATCCCCAAGATTGTCTCTGACTCAGAACCCCGAAAAACGCCCCTCCAACCATGCCACCCAGTGCGGTGACCGGCGCCGACAAGGCAGTACGAAGCCGCGGGCTATGGGTCACCCGCAAACGCGCGCCCGGGTCTAGCGACCCAGCGCGCTGACCAGCTCCCGCGAGACCCGTTCAACCTGGCTCGCGGTCATCTCGGGAAAGAACGGCAGCGCGAGCGAGCGCTCCGCGACGGACTCGCACACTGGGAACTGCCCGGGCCTGTATTCAAAGCGCTCGCGGTAGTAGCTCATCAGATGAATGGCGGGCAGATACGGCTTGCTCTGAACCCCACGCTCGGCGAGCCGGTGTAGGACCGTGTCTCGCTCCACCTCAGCGGGCAACTGCACGACGAACACAAACCACCCGCGTCGGTCACCATCCGCGTCCACACAGGGCAGCCCCAGCCCCTCCACCCCGGCGAGCGCCTCCCGATACCACCCAGCCACACGAGCCCGCCCAGCGAGCATCTCCTCCAACCGCCCCAGCTGAGTGATCCCCAACGCACAAGCAATATCCGATAGCCGATAATTGAACCCCAGCCGGTCATGATCGAGCCACCCCATGTCCCGAGCGCGCCCTTGATTGCGCTCAGAGTCGATCCGCTCCTTCAGCTCCCCATCGCCAAGCGTAACCATCCCCCCCTCCCCAGTGGTGATCTGCTTGTTCGCATAAAAACCAAACACCGCCAGATGCCCCCGCCCCCCCACAGCCACACCACCGTCGCCGTGCACACCCCCCAAAGCCTCACAAGCATCCTCGACAATCCCCAGCCCATGCCGCCCGGCGATCGCCTCGAACGCGGGCATATCAGCGGGATAGCCAAAGATATGCACCGGCAATATCGCCTTAGTCCGCGAGGTAACGGCAGCCTCAGCAGCAGGCGGATCGAGATTGAGGGTCACCGGATCGATGTCAGCAAACACAGGCCGAGCCCCCTCATACACAGCCGCGTTAGCCGAGGCAACAAACGAGAACGGGCTCGTGATCACCTCATCCCCAGCCTCAACCCCCACCGCCCGCAAAGCAAGATGCAACCCAGCAGTCCCACTGCTAACAGCACAAGCGTGCTCCACCCCAACCCGAGCAGCAAACAAACGCTCGAACTCCCCCACCCGAGGCCCAAGCGAAAGCTGCCCAGAGCGCAGTACCTCCAACACGGCCAGCTCCTCTGCCTCCCCAAGCACAGGTTTGGCCAAAGGAATAGGGCCGTCAACGTCAGCGTAACCAGGGCTGTCTTCCAGTCCTCGGCGGTTCGACATCCGATCGGCCGGCACCGAGCCCGAAGCCGCCCCCGAGCCCTGCACTACCCAGTCCCGGCCGAGCGGAGCGTCGCAACCGACGAGGGCGCGCCACCCAACATCCCGCGCTCCAACGAATCAACAAGAGCGTCCCAAGAAGCGGCGATCAAATTCTCGCTAACCCCAATAGAGCCCCAAACATCCTTCCCATCAGAGGCATCGATCAAAACGCGAGTAACAGCCCCGGTCCCCTTGGTCTCATCGAGAATCCGAACCTTGAAGTTCACAAGGTCGATGTCCTTCAAATGCGGATGGATCTCCCCGATAGCATCGCGCAGAGCCTTATCGAGAGCATGCACAGGCCCGTTGCCCTCAGCGGTGCGCACATAGCGCTCGCCACCGACCCAAATCTTGATCGTGGCCTCAGTAGTAGCGCGACCATCGGCGTGCTTTTCGACGATCACCCGCCAGGACTCCAACTTGAACAGGGGCTCATACTCAGGATCGGCCTCACGCCGCATGAGCAGCTCGAAGGACCCGTCGGCCGCCTCGAACTGAAACCCCGTGTGCTCGAGCTCCTTCACCCGCTCGACCACACGCCGGGTGAACTCCTCATCGGCGGCGATACCCGCCGCTCGAGCCTTCTCCAAGATCGTCGCGCGCCCCGAAAGCTCAGAGATCAACACGTCGCTGCGATTGCCGACGAGCGCCGGATCGACATGCTCGAAAGCAACGCTCGACTCGCGCACCCCCGCGGCGTGCAACCCCGCCTTGTGCGCGAACGCATGCTTGCCGACGTAGGGCTGCGCCGGATCGGGCGTGCGGTTGAGCAACTCGTCGACGAAGTGCGCGGTCTCCGTCAGCCGCGCCAAGCGCTCTGCCGGCAGCACCTCATGACCCAACTTCAACTGCAGGTCGGCGATGATCGTGACGAGGTTAGCGTTGCCCGTACGCTCGCCGATCCCGTTGATCGTCCCCTGTACCTGCGTGGCGCCGGCCTCGACGGCGACGAGCGTATTGGCGACGCCGCACCCAGTGTCGTCATGGGTGTGAATCCCGAGCGCGACGTCCGGCATCTGCTCGCGCACGGCAGCGACCGCTTCGCGCACGTCCAGCGGCAACGATCCCCCATTCGTGTCGCACAGCACGACGCGCTCGGCCCCCGCGTCCGCCGCGAGTCGCACGCATTCCAGGGCGTACCCGACGTCTTCCTCGATCCCGTCGAAGAAGTGCTCGGCGTCGAACAACACGCGCTTGCCCTGCGCGAGGAGATACGCGATCGACTCGCTGATCATTCTCAGGTTCTCATCGCGCGTCACCTTCAGCACGGTCTCGGCCTGCAGCGCCGAGCTCTTACCGACAAGCGTGCACACTCCCACGAACGACTCCGCGAGCACACGCAGCCCCTTGTCCTCGGCGGCTTCCACACCACGCCGGCGCGTCATCCCGAACGCGACGATCTCCGCGCTCTGCAACGACTCGCGCTCGAGCAGCTCGAAGAGCTCGAGCTCCTTCGGATTGGACGCCGGAAACCCCGCCTCGATCATGTGCACCCCGAGCGCGTCGAGCGCGTGCACGACTCGTACCTTCTCCGCGGCCGTCAGCGTCATCCCGCCGCCGCCCATACCATCGCGCAGGGTCGCGTCGTATAGCTGGATGTGGGACATGGTCTACCCGGCCGTAGTGGTACCGCTCGGCGCGACGGCCTGTCCTGCGTCCGGGCCGGCGCCGTTGGGCGTCTGCAGCGCCTCGGGCGCGACCACGTCCAGCCACTCGCGGTAGCGTTCGGTGCGACCGTGGATGGCGTCGTCAAACGCGGCCTGCAGCACGCGCGTGATCTCGCCGGGCTCGCCCGTGCCGACGGGATGGTCATCGACTTCGCGCACCGGCACGAGCTCGGCTGCCGTCCCCGACATGAACACCTCGTCGGCGAGGTACATCTCCGCGCGCGCCACGTCGCGCTCCACGACGGTGTAGCCGAGGTCCTGGGCGATCTGCATCACCGAGCGGCGCGTGATCCCGTCGAGGATCGAGTTGCTCTGTCCGGGCGTGGCGATCACGCCATCGCGCACGATGTAGATGTTCTCACCGGTGCCCTCGCACACGTACCCATGTTCATCGAGCAGAATCGCCTCTTCGTAGCCTGACTTGATCGACTCGATCTTCGCGAGCACGTTGTTGAGGTACTGGCCCGAGGCCTTCGCGTGCGGGATCAGCGAGCGCGGACCGATCCGCTCCCACGAGGAGACCTTCGCGCGCACGCCGTTGCGCATGCCCTCCTCGCCGAGATACGTGCCCCACTCCCAGCAGGCGATCGTCACGTCCACGGGGGCATCGACCGGGTTCAGGCCCATCGTGCCGTACCCGCGATAGACGATCGGACGGATGTAGCAGGAGCTCAGCCCATTGCGCGCCACGAGCTCGCGCGTGGCGGCACGCAGCTCCTCGTCGGAGTAAGGCAGCGGCATGTAGAACAGCTCGGCCGATTTCCGCAGTCGCTCCACGTGCTCGGCGTTGCGGAACACCGCCGGCCCGAGCTCCGTGTCGTAACAGCGCACGCCCTCGAACACGCCCGTGCCGTAGTGCAGACCGTGAGTCAGGACGTGGACCTTCGCGTCCTCCCATGCGATGAATGCTCCGTTCATCCATATGAGGTCCGTCGGGTCCACTGTCATCTCACTCCTATTCGAGGTTGTCGAGCACTGCCCTGGTCGCGCTCTCCGTCCCATCCGCGCCACCCAGATCGGGGGTGCGCAGGCCACCGTCGAGCGCTTTCTCAACGGCCGATTCTATCGCCGTAGCCGCATCCGGCAAATCGAGTCCGTGTCTGAGCATCATCGCCACCGATAGCAGCATCGCCAGCGGATTGGCCGCGCCCGTGCCCGCGATGTCCGGCGCGGAGCCGTGCACGGGCTCGAACAGGGCTGGGTGGGGACCCAATCCCTCCCCTCCCAGCGAGGCGCTCGGCAGCAACCCGATCGAGCCGGTGATCATCGCCGCCTCGTCGCTGAGGATGTCCCCGAACATGTTCTCGGTCAGGATCACGTCGAACTCCCGCGGCGCGGACACCAACTGCATCGCGGCGTTGTCCACGAGCACGTGCTCGAGCTCGATGCCCGGGAACTCGCGCGCGTGCACGCCGATCACGACCTCCCGCCACAGCCGCGAAGTCTCCAACACGTTGGCCTTGTCGACGCTCGAGACCTTCCTGCGCGCCGCCTTGAACGCGACGCGCGCGATCCGCTCGATCTCCGCGGTCGTATATGCGCACACGTCGCTGGCCGCCTCAGCCGTGCGCGTCTTCTCGCCGAAATAGATTCCGCCCGTCAGCTCGCGCACGACCAGCAGATCGGTCCCCTCGATCCGCTCGCGCTTCAAAGGCGAGGCGTCGTACAGGGCAGGCAGCGGCTTGACCGGGCGCAGGTTCGCGTACAGCCCCAGCCCCTTGCGTAGTCCAAGCAATCCCTGCTCAGGGCGCGGCGCGCTCGGATCGGTGCTGTCCCACTTCGGCCCCCCCACGGCCGCCAGCAGCACCGCATCGGCGGCTTTGCAGGCCGTTAGCACCTCATCGGTGAGCGCGGTTCCGTGCGCGTCGATGCTGGCGCCCCCGAACGCGTGCTCCTCGAACTCGAACTCCCCCAGCCTTTGCAGCACCTCCAGCGCGGGGGCCATGATCTCCGGGCCGATCCCGTCGCCGGGCAGCGTGACGATGCGATGACTCATTCCTCGCCCCTGCGCCTACAGCGCCGTGGTCGCGACGTTCGCCCAACCGACGTCCTCGCGCACCCGCTCGAACTCGGCGATCTCCTCCGCTTGCTCGAGCGTCAGCGCGATGTCATCGAGACCGTTCAGCAGCCGATGGCGGATCTCGTGGTCGATCTCGAAAGAGACCTCGCGCCCAGCGAAGCGGACCTCCTGCTCGAGCAGATCGACCTCGCCGGCGCCGGCGAGCGCGAACGCGCGGCAGTCCTCCGCGCCGAGCACGACCGGCAACAGACCGATCTTCGTGCAGTTGGAGTAGAAGATGTCCGCGAAGCTCGGCGCCACGATCGCCTGAAACCCGTAATCCTGCAGCCCCCACGGAGCGTGCTCACGCGAGGAGCCGCAACCGAAGTTCTCACCCGCGACGAGGATCGGGTTCGCCGGCAGATCCCACCCCGGCTCCTTCGCCCAGTCATAGAACAGGAACTCGCCGAACCCGCTGCGCTCCACGCGCTTGAGGAACTGCTTGGGCATGATCTGGTCGGTGTCCACGTCCGCGCGGTCGAGGTGACTCACAGCTCCGGATATGACGCTGATCGGGTCCACGATTCAGCTCCAATCCCTGATGTCCACGAAGTGACCCTCGATCGCCGCGGCGGCGGCCATCTGCGGTGAGACAAGGTGCGTGCGCCCGCCCCTGCCCTGCCGGCCCTCGAAGTTGCGGTTAGACGTGGAGGCGCAGCGCTCGCCGGGCTGCAAGGTGTCGGGGTTCATCCCCAGACACATCGAACAGCCCGCCACCCGCCAATCGAACCCGGCCTCGCGGAACACGCGGTCCAGCCCCTCGGCCTCGGCCTGCGCCTTCACCTGCTGAGAGCCTGGCACGACCATCGCGTCGACGCTGGAGGAGACCTTGCGGCCGGCGACGACCTGGGCGGCGGCGCGCAGGTCGCCGATGCGGGAGTTCGTGCACGAGCCGATGAACACGCGATCGAGGGGGATCTGCTCGATCGGCGTGCCGGGCTCCAGCGCCATGTAGGCCAGCGCGCGTTCGGTCGCCTCGCGGTCGGCGGGAGTATCGAACTCCTCCGGCGCGGGCACGCTGTCGGTGACCGCGCGCACCATCCCCGGGTTCGTGCCCCACGTCACCTGCGGAGAAATCGCGCTCGCGTCGATCGCCACCTCGCTGTCGAACTCGGCGCCTTCCTCGGTAGGCAGCTCGCGCCAGGCCGCAACCGCCTTGCCGAGCTCCTCGCCTTGGGGCGCACCGGGACGCTCGGTCTCGCCAAACCACGCGAACGTCGTCTCATCGGGAGCGATCATCCCGGCGCGACCGCCGCCCTCGATCGTCATGTTGCAGACGGTCATCCGCCCCTCCATCGACAGCGCCTCAATCGCCGGACCGGCGTACTCGACCACGTGGCCCGTCATCCCACCGACGCCGAGACGCCCGAGCGTGCCCAAGATCAGATCCTTGGCGGTGACCCCGAACCCCAGCTCGCCCGCGTAGACGATGCGCATCGAGCGCGGCTTGTGCTGGACCATGCACTGCGTCGCCAGCACGTGCTCGACCTCGCTCGTGCCGATCCCGAACGCGAGCGCCCCGAACGCGCCGTGCGTGGAGGTGTGCGAGTCCCCGCACACGATCGTCATGCCCGGCTGGGTCACGCCCAGCTCAGGGCCGATCACGTGCACGATCCCCTGGCGGTCGGAGCCGAGCGAGTACACGGGCACCCCGAACTCCGCGCAGTTGCGCTCGAGTGTTTCCACCTGCACGCGCGAGAGTTCGTCCTTGATGCGGGCTGCCACGGGCGTGCCGTCGGTCGGCGTGTTGTGGTCGGCCGTCGCCAGCGTGCGGTCTGGACGGCGCACCGTGCGGCCGGCCAGGCGCAGACCATCGAAGGCCTGCGGGCTCGTGACCTCGTGGACGAGGTGCAGATCTATATACAGAAGCCCGTGGGCGACCTCGTGCTTCTCCCAGATCTTCTCGAACATCGTCTTTGGCATCGCGGGCCTCCTAGCTCCGTCTCAGACCAGCGCTGACGACGGCCAGAAACGAGGCCGCCTCCCCGCCGGTGGGGTTTTCAAAATGGTGGGGCAGGTCGGCGTCGAACGTGACACAGTCGCCCTCCTTCAGGTCATAGCGCTGCGCGTCGCATACGAGCACGACCGAACCCTGCTCCACGAGCGCGGTCTCGCGGCTGCCGGGCTCGTGCATCGGCGGATCGTCCGCGGCGCCGGTGGCGCCGCCCGGCGCGAGCGTGTGGCGCGAGAGCTCGGCACGCTGGCCGGGCTGCGCGGCGGTCATCACCTCGAAGCTGTGTCCCCGTCGCTTGTTGCCACCGCGCGAGCGCTCCCCGGCGCGCACGATCGTCACCGCACCGTCCTCATCCAGGCGCAGCAGCTGGGAGAGCCGCAATTCCAACCCCGCGGCGATGCGCGCCGCGACCGTCAGCGTCGGGCTGGTCTCTCCCCGCTCGACCTGCGAGAGCATCGGCGCGCTCACGCCGCTGCGCAGCGCCAGCTCGCGCAACGACAGCGACTCCGACTCGCGCAGGGCTTTCACGCGTGCGCCGATCACCACCTGGGGAGGTACGCCGGCGGGCTCCACAGACAGGTCTACACTCTCGATAGCTGACATACGTATGTATGTTATCACGGACAGCCGTGGGGGGCGTCACGCCGCGGAGCACCACGCCGCCGAGCGCCACGCCGCGGAGCTCACCGCAAACAGCTGACCGCCAAGACGTCCTGCTACGTCTGCGCGCATTCCTTGAAGCCCAGCCGCGAGGCGGTCGCGAGCAGCTTCGCGTGCAGAGCTCGTTTCGAAGTCGCGAGCGCTTCGATGCCCGCGCTGTCGTTGCTGCTCGCGTCCCTGCCGAGCTTCGCCAGTTCCTCCGCCAACGCGCGTTTGTACGCCAGGATCTGCCCCCATTGCGCCGCGAGCGAGGCAGGCGGCGTGAGCTTGTGCAATGCCGCCAGCGCCTTCAGCTCGAGTGCCGCGTTGCGGGGGGCGAAGCGCACGATTTCCTTCGGTTCGAGGCTTTTCTGCTGTTTTTGCGAGGCGGCAAGTTCATTGTTGACTCGTTGACAGATCGCGTCGGCGGCGGCGATCAGCTTGGCGCGGGAGGAACCCGTGCTCGCGGACTCGCCCGTCGTGCCAGACCCGCCACCCGACCCAGACGCGGATCCCGACCCAGACGCGCCGCACCCTGCGGCCGCAAGCGCGACCGCGAGCGCAAGCATGACCGCGACGGCGGTCAAAACGGGGGTCGACGCTCGCCGTGACATCGCGTCGCACTGTCTCAGCACCACCGGGTCCAAGTCAAGGATCTCGCGAACCTGTTTCCAACTGCGCGCTCTCGATGAGCTCGGCACACGCCGCCGCCGCCGCTGACGACGACGACGATAATGCCTCTCGTGAGCTCTTTAGATCGTCGGCTCGGGCAGCCCGACCGCCGACGCGGACGCTTCCGAACGGGCCCGCGCCACCGACAGCGCCCGCACGTACGCTCGTGCGGCCGCGTCGATGATGTCCGTCGAGACGCCCTGCCCCGCTCCGGACATGCCGTCCACCTCGACCACGACCGATACCTCGCCGAGCGCGTCCTGGCCCTCGGTGACCGCGCCGATCGTGAACTCGCCGAGCTTGGCCTCGACCTCCGCGGCGGCGTTGATCGCGCGGAACACGGCGTCGATCGGCCCGTCACCCGTGAACGACCCCTCGGCTGAGCCGCCGTCGGGGAGCGTTACCGACACGCGCGCGTGCGGGGGGCGGCGCGAGGATGCCTCGACCTCGAACCACTCCAGCGCGTACCCGGGAATCTCCTCACGCAGCTCGTCGGTCACAAGCGCCTCCAGGTCCATCGCCGTCACCTGCTTCTTGCGATCGGCGATCTCCTTGAAACGCTTGAACGCAGTGTTCAGTGCCTGCCCGTCAAGCTGGAAGCCCATCTCCTCCAGCGCGTCGCGCAGCGCGTGGCGGCCGGAGTGCTTGCCCAGCACGAGCGAGTTGCTCTTCAGCCCCACGGTCGTGGCGTCCATGATCTCGTACGTGGAGCGCTCCTTGAGTACGCCATCCTGGTGGATCCCCGACTCGTGCGCGAACGCGTTGCGCCCAACGATCGCCTTGTTCGGCTGCACCTGATAGCCGGTCAAGCGTGAAACCAGCCGGCTCGTACGAGCCAACTCCGTGGAGTTCACGCCCGTGTCCATGCCTATGTCGGCGCGGCGTGTACGCAGCAACATCACGATCTCCTCGAGCGAGGCGTTACCCGCGCGCTCGCCGATCCCGTTGACCGCACACTCCACCTGCCTGGCCCCAGCCAACACGCCGGCAAACGAATTGGCCACCGCCAAGCCAAGATCGTCGTGACAGTGAACCGACAGCACAACATCGCGCAGGCCGGGAACCAGCTCATACAGTCGCCCCAGGAAAGCGGTGAACTCCTGAGGCATCGTGTAGCCGACCGTGTCGGGGATATTGATCGTCGTGGCCCCCTCCTCCAGCGCGATCTGAATCACCTCGGCCGTGAACTCGACTTCCGCCCGAGTGGCGTCCATCGGCGAGAACTCGACATCCTCCAGGTACTGCTTGGCCTGCGCCACGGCCGCCCGCGCCTGGCCCTTGACGTCCTCGCGCGTGGTCTGCAGCTGGTGCACGATGTGAATATCCGAGGTGGAGATGAATGTGTGGATGCACGGCCTTTCCGAGTCCCTGACCGCGTTCCAGGCAGCGTCGACGTCCTGCTTGGACGTGCGTGCGAGCCCGCAGATGACGGGCCCTTCGACCCCCCGCGCGATCGCCTGCACCGACTCGAAATCGCCCGGCGAGGTGATCGGAAAGCCCGCCTCGATGCTGTCCACGCCCAGCCGCGCGAGCTGGTGGGCGATCTCCAGCTTCTCCTGGCGGTTCAGCGAGATGCCGGGCGACTGCTCGCCGTCGCGCAGCGTTGTGTCGAAGATCCGGACGCGCGCCTGCTCGGTTCGCTCCGGGGTTGATGATGCGTGTGTGTCACTCATGGTCGTTCCAGTTCCTTTCTGAAGTCTCGTCTACCTGGTGAAGCTTCTCCGTCGGTATGCGGCTACGCGGCCGCCACGCGCTATTCCCCCCGAGGGGGGAGCAGGAGAAGCAGAAGGGACGAGAACTGGAACGACATCTATGGCGCAGATTAGCACTCACACGCCGAGAAGCAACTGCTTTGGAGGCGACGAACTCGCCGCGCAGACACCGCCCGTTAAGGCGTGAGTACTACCTTCCCCACGTTGCGCCGTTCGGTGATCATGTTCTGCGCAGCGCCGGCTTCCTCGAAGGAGAACGTCCCGGCGACGACAGGCTGGACGATTCCGTCGGCCGTCATTTCCGCCAGCGCCGCGCTGACCTCGGCGCGACGCCGCTCGTCCTGGGAGAGCGTGTACATGTTCAGCCCGATCACCGCCTTGGAGGCGGACATCTGCTTGATCATGTTGAAGCGGGGCATACGCAGCGCGGTTTTCAGCGCCGGGATCGGGTTGCGCCGCTCGCCCGAGACGACACCGGAGGCGCCGAACGCGATCAGGCGCCCGCCGCCGCCGAGCAGCTCGTAGCTGCGGCGAAAGCTCTTGCCGCCGATCGCGTCCATGATCACGTCGAACTGCGGCAGGCCGCGCTCCCATCCGGGCTTGGTGTAGTCGAGAGGGTGATCGACGCCGAGTTCGGAGATCCGCGCGTGCTTGCCGGGCGAGGCGGTCCCGTAGATCTCGGCGCCGGCGCGCTTGGCGACCTGCGTGGCGGCGATGCCGACGCCGCCGGCTGCGGCCTGAATCAACACGCGTTCCCCAGCCCTCAGGCCGCCGTAACGCAGGAGCCCCATCCAGGCGGTGCCGTAGTTGACGGGAATCGCGGCGCCCTGCTCGAACGTGAGACCATCGGGCAGCGCCAGCACGCCGTCTGCGGGCGCGACGACCTGCGAGGCGTAGCCGCCGAACTCCGTGCCAGCCACGACGCGCTGGCCGGGGCTGAGCCCCTCGACGCCCTCGCCCAGCTCGAGGATCGTGCCCGCGACCTCGTAGCCGACTACGCACGGCGGCTTGGGAGCGTCGGGATAGAAGCCCAGGCGCGCCATCACGTCGGCGAAGTTGATGCCTGCGGCGGCGACGTCGATGCGCACCTCTCCCGGACCGAGGCTCGGGTCGGGGCGCTCCTCGACCTTCAAGACCCCCGGACCCCCGTGCTTGGTGATGACGACCGCGCGCATGTTGCGGCAGCCTACCTGATTTGCTTAGCAAGTACTAAGCACCGGCCCAGACTCGCCCGGTAGGCCGATGACCAGAAGCGGTCGGTCGGCGCTTTCAGTCCAGTTGCACCGACCAGCCGTTGACAAACCCCTCGGATGCGACGATCTCTTGCACGACCTCGGAGGGCACACGCGCATCGGTCGTGACGACCATCGCGGCCAGGCGCCCGTCCTCGCCGCCCTCGCCCGCGCCGTCGGGGACATGCCCGACGGCGGCGGAGGAGATGTTGATGCCGTGCGTGCCGAAGATTGTGCCGACGCGGCCGATCATCCCGGGCAGGTCCTGGTAGCGGAAGACGGTCACGTAGGGCTCCAGCTCGATCGTCAGCCGCCGGCCCTGGACCTCGACGAGGTGGGGCACGCGGTTGGGGCCGATGCCGGTGCCGGCGACCGCGACGCGCTCATCCCCGGCCTCGACGGTGACGCGGATCAGCTCGTTGAAGTCCTGTGCCTCGGAGACGGCCTTCTCCTCGACGATGATCCCGCGCTGCTGGGCCATGGTGGGGGCGTTGACGAGGTTGACGTCCTCCTCGGTGCGCCCCTGCAGCGCGCCCTGGATCACGGCGAGCGTCAAGAGGCGCGTGTCGAAGTCGGCGATGCGCCCGAGGAACGCGGCCTCGATGCGCTCGACCGAGCTGCCCTCGGCGAGCTCCATCGCCAGTCGCCCGAGCTGAGTGGCGAGCGGGAGGAACGGGCCGAGCACCTCCATGTCCTCGGCGCCGATCGCGGGGATGTTCACGGCCGTGGAGACGACGCCGCCGGTGAGCGCGGCGAGCACCTGCTCGGCGCTCTGATACCCCGCGCGGTCGGTGGCCTCGGCGGTCGAGGCCCCCAGGTGCGGGGTGACGACTACCTGGGAGTAACCGTCGAACAGCGGGTAGTCGGTCATCGGCTCGGAGGGGAACACGTCGAGCGCCGCCCCGGCGACCTTGCCCGAGTCCAGGGCGGCCTGCAGGGCGGCGTCGTCGATCAGCCCACCGCGGGCGACGTTGAGCACGCGCACGCCGTCGCGCATCTTGGCGAACGCCTGGGCGTCGAGGAAGCCTTCGGTCTCGGGTGTCTTGGGCAGGTGCACGGTGATGAAGTCGGCTTGCGCATACACGTCCTCGGGCGAGTCGGCCTTGTCCACTCCGAGCTCGCGGTAGCGCTCGGCGCTGACGAACGGGTCGAACGCGAGCACGCGCATGCCGAACCCGCGTGCGCGCTGAGCGACGAGCTGACCGATGCGCCCGAAGCCGAGGATGCCGAGCGTCTTCTCGTACAGCTCGACGCCGGAGTATTTCGAGCGATCCCATTTGCCTTCGTGCAGCGACTGGTGTGCCTGGGGAATGTTGCGGGCGAGCGCGAGCAGCAGCGCGAGCGTGTGCTCGGCGGCGGTGACGACGTTCGACTGGGGCGCGTTGGCGACGACGATTCCGCGGCGGGTGGCGGCGGGCACGTCGACGTTGTCCACGCCTACGCCGGCGCGTCCGATCACGCGCAGGTTGACGGCGCGCTCGATCAGCTCTGAGGTCATCTTCGTGGCCGAGCGGATGAGGATGCCGTGATAGGCGCCGATCCGCTCGTTCAGCTCCTCATCGGTCCAGTCGATGCCGAGATCGACGTCGAAGCGGGTGCGCAGCAGCTCGATGCCCGAGTCGCCGACCTTCTCCTTGACGAGGACTTTCAGACGCTCGGCGGTGTCCGGTGCGGCGGGGCTCATGACGCAATCCTTTCAACGGTCCACTCGATACACGCGGTCAAGGCGCGTACGTCATCCGGGTCGACGGCGGGGAACATGCCGATCCGCAGCTGGTTGCGCCCGAGCTTGCGGTAGGGCTCGACGTCGACGATCCCGTTGGCGCGCAGGGTCGCGGCGACGGCAGCGGCGTCGACCTCATCGGCGAAGTCGATCGTCCCCACGACGAGCGAGCGCTTGGCCGGGTCGGCGACGAACGGGGTCGTATACGCGGTGCTCTCAGCCCAGCCATACAGGTGCTCGGAGGACTCGCGCGTGCGCGCCACACACCCGTCCAACCCGCCACCGTCGAGCATCCAGCGAATCTGGTCGGCGAGCAGGAACAGGGTCGCGACGGCGGGGGTGTTGTACGTCTGGTCTTTGAGCGAGTTCTCCAGCGCCGTGTTGAGCGACAGGAACGCGGGGATCCAGCGCTCGGATGCGGCCAGCGCGGCGATCCGCTCCTGCGCGGCGGGGCTCAGCAGCGCGATCCACAGCCCGCCGTCGCCGGCGAAGGCCTTTTGCGGAGCGAAGTAGTAGGCGTCGGCGTCGGCGACGTTCACCGGCAGTCCGCCGGCGCCGGAGGTCGCGTCGATCAGCACCAGCGCGTCGCCGGTTTGAGCGGCTGCCCCACCCACCCGTTGCACCGGGACCATCACGCCGGTGGAGGTCTCGTTGTGCGCCCACGTCACAACGTCGACCGGCCCATCGAGCGCGGCGAGCGCGCCCGGGTCGGGAGCGTCGCCGGGGTCGGCGGAGACGACGATCGGGTCCTCCAGGAACGGCGCGCCAGTGGTGACGGTGGCGAACTTGGCGGAGAACTCCCCGTAGGTCAGGTGCAGCGCGCGGCGCTCGATCAGACCGAAGGCGGCGGCGTCCCAGAAGGCGGTGGCGCCACCGTTGCCCAGGGCGACCTCATAGCCGTCGGGCGCGGAGAACAACTCTCGCAGCCCGGCGCGGATGTCTACGACGAGTCCCTTCACAGGCTTCTGTCGATGAGATGTTCCCATCACGGCCGCGCCGTCGCCGGCGAGGCGCGCGAGCGCCTCGGGGCGCACTCGCGAGGGACCACAGCCGAAGCGCCCGTCGGCGGGCTTCAGCTCGTCGGGGATGAGTAGTTGCGTGGAGTCTGTCGGTGGGCTCGTCGTCATGGGCTGGTCCTCTCGCGTTGAGGGGCCTCCATGGGTGGAGGCAGGCGATTATGTGAGGTGCCCAGGCGTGCGGCGGTGAAAACCCTGCTACTGCCACGTCGCTTCCCGGTGGTTAGGCCCACCCGAACGCCAGTCGCGACGAGAGGGCGAGTGTAGCTCACGAACTCGTAAGACGCTCGTGTGTAGTCGAGAGCGCCGTCCACCCCTCCGGCAGCCGGGTCGCGGCGACGCCAGCGGATGGCTGGGGAGCGAGCAGGCAGAACTCCGGGGCGGGCCCGAACACGAACTGGCGGCGCCACAGGCCCGCCTCGGCCGGGTCGATGCCGTCGCCGAGCAGCTCGCCGAGCGGACGGCGTTCGGAGCCAGGCGGGCGGGCGACCCAGACGACCGACGTCCCATCCAGATGCGCGCTGCCCTCGACCAGGCCGTAGAGACCACCAGCGCCGGAACCGAAGCGCCGCGCGAGCGCGTCGTGCGGGGTGCGGTGGCCATGTCCGACGGCGGCCTCGTTGAGGACGCCGAGCGCGGTGTAGTCCTCGACGAAGTACCAGTCCTCGTAGCCGTCGCCGTCGAGCCACGGCAGCCCGGCGGCGCGATAGCAGGCCGAACCGGCGAAGCCCATCGGCGGAGTGCGAGCCAGCGAGCGATGAAACGCGAGCTGGGCTTGCTCGTACTCAGCGATCGCGGAATCGTCCAGGGGGCGGTGCCAGAAGACGTAGGCCAACACGGTGCGAAGCCCTCGTCGCCGTCAGCCGCTCAGAAGGAGGGCTTGATCCAGTCCATATGCGAGCGCAGCTCGCCACCCACATGCTCGACCTGGGTGTCGGCCTGTTCGGCGCGCATGCGCAGGAAGTTCTCCTGCCCGGCGCGGTTCTCGGCGATCCACTCGCGGGCGAAGTCGCCAGCCTGGATCTCGGAGAGGATCTGGCGCATGGCGGCGCGGGTCTCGTCGGTGATCACGCGCTTACCACGCGTGTAGTCGCCGTACTCGGCGGTGTTGG
Organism: uncultured Solirubrobacterales bacterium; assembly: GCA_963708315.1. Lineage (GTDB taxonomy): Bacteria > Actinomycetota > Thermoleophilia > Solirubrobacterales > Solirubrobacteraceae > Palsa-744. The sequence continues at coordinate 1,953,906 of OY970204.1, forward strand.
AGATCGAGAAGCGCATCCCGGCGAGGCCCTTCTCATACATCAGGTCGGCGATCAGCTTGAGCTCGTGCAGGCACTCGAAGTAGGCCATCTCGGGGTCATAGCCGGCATCGACGAGCGTCTCGAATCCGGCCTGGACGAGCTCGGAGGCACCGCCGCAGAGGACGGCCTGCTCGCCGAAGAGGTCGGTCTCGGTCTCGTCCTTGAAGGTCGTCTCGATCACGCCGCCGCGGGTGCAGCCGATCCCCTTGGCGTAGGCGAGCGCGAGCCCGCGCGCATTGCCCGTGGCGTCCTGGGCGACGGCGATCAGTCCCGGCACGCCGCTGCCCTCGGTGAACTGGCGGCGAACGAGGTGGCCGGGGCCCTTGGGCGCGACCATGCCGACGTCGACGCCGGGGGGCGGCTCGATCTCGTTGTAGTGGATCGAGAAGCCGTGGCCGAAGAGGATCATGTTGCCCTCGGCGATGCCGTCGCGGATGTCTGACTCCCAGACGTCGTGGTGGCGCTCGTCGGGCAGCAGGATCATGACGAGGTCACCGCGCGAGGCAGCCTCGACGACCGGGAGCACCTCCAGGCCGTGCTCGCGTGCTTGCGCCACGGAGGCGGAGTCGGGTCGCAGCCCGACGACGACTTTGACGCCGGAGTCCTTCAGGTTGAGGGCGTGAGCGTGGCCTTGGGAGCCGTAGCCGATGATCGCGACGGTCTTGCCGTCGAGGAGCGTGAGATCTGCGTCGTCGTCGTAGAGCATGAGGCGGGAGGCTATCGCTTCGACGCCTGATCCCGAACCCCCGGCAGGCCGGCCCGAAGCCAACGCAGTCGCGTGCCTGAGCGGACGTGAACGCCAGGCGCTGGCTCAGGCGCTCGCGGAGGCGACGAGCGTGCGCCCGGGGATCGCGAGCGTCCCGTCGGGTTCGGAGAAGGGTTCTAGGCGCGCGGCCAGCCCGGCGCGGATTTCGGCGATCTCGGGCTCAGGACGGCTGAGGACGGCGTCGTGGAAGAGGCGCGCGATGTCGAGCGTGGTCTCCCAGAAGGCGTCGAAGGAGGCGTGGCGCTGCTCGACCTCAAGTGTCTGCACGTCGATGTCGGCGAAACCCGTCTGCTGGAGCAGCTCGCGCACGCGCTCGGGGTCACCGAGCGTAAAAGGGCCAGGCGTGCCCTCGGCGGGCGGAGAGGTGAGCCCGCGCTCGAGCAGCTCCATGGTCGGCAGCAATGCCCAGGGGTTGTGCTGGACGGAGTCCCATACGGCCAGCGCGACACGCCCACCGGGTCGCAGCACCCGGCGGGTCTCAGTCAAGGCGGCGGACGGGTCGGCGAGCAGCATGTAGCCCCAGCGGCAGAGGACGGCGTCGACGCTGGCGAGCGGCAGGTCGATCCATTCGGCGCCGATGACCTGGAACTCGATGTTGCTGAGCCCCAGCTCGAGGGCGCGGGCGCGGGCGCCGTCGAGCATCCCGTCGGCCTGGTCGGAGACGATCACGCCGCCCATCGGCGCGACTAGTTCGGCGGCGAGCATGCCGGTCTCCCCCAGTCCGGCGGCGAGCTCGAGCACACGCTGTCCGGGTTGCAGGGCGACCGCGTCGAGCATCCAGGCGGAGACGGGCGCGCCGAACCCGCGGATCGCCTCCTGCCGGCGCGTCCAGCCGGGGGCGGCGGCTTCCCAACCGGCGAGGCTCGACTCGCGGTGGGCGTTCGCGTCGAACGCCGGCGACACCTCGCCGGGGTCCTCGGCGGAATCGGCGGCGGGTGGGTCGTTGTCGTGGGGACGCGCGTTCACGAGAGGTCTCTGCGCAACAGCTTGCCCGACCTGGTGCGTGGCAGGGGCATAGTGGCGATGTCGAGCTGCTTGGGCACCTTATAGCGGGCGAGGCGCTCGGCGCAATAGGCGCGCAGACTCTCGCTATCGAGGGCAGCCCCGGAACGGGGCACGACGATCGCGGCGACGGCCTCCCCCCACGTCGGGTCGGAGCGTCCGAGGACGGCCGCCTCCAGTACGTCGGGGTGGGATTCGAGCACGGCCTCGACCTCGGCCGGGGCGACGTTCTCACCGCCGCTGACGATCGTGTCGGCGACGCGGCCGGTAACGCGCAGGAAGCCGCGCGCGTCGAGCGAGCCGAGGTCGCCGGTGTGAAGCCAGCCGTCGGGGTCGCCTGATCCCGGGGCGATGGTGGGGCCGGAGACGAGGATCTCACCGACGTCCGCGTCCGCTCCGGATTCTTCCGCCGGACTCGCAGACGCTCCGTCGATGCGCACGCGCGTACAGAACAGCGGCGGACCGCCGGTGCTGACCTGTGAGCAGGCCTCGGTCAGACCATACGTCGAACTGACGGGGACGCCGGCGTCGCGAGCCCGTTCGATGAGGGCGTCGGGGACGGGGCCGCCGCCGGTGAGGGCATAACGCAAGGCGGGAGGACGGTGCAGGCCGGCGTCCAGGAGACGCGCGAGGGTCGTGGAGACGAGCGAGACGAGCGTGACGTCCTGGGCGCGCAGCGCGTGCAGGACGAGGTCGGTGTCGAAACGCTCGTGGACGACGGCGGTCGTGGCGTAGATCGCGGAGCGCACGAGGATCGAGAGGCCGCCGACGTGGGAGACCGGCAGCGCGCACAGCCAGCGCTCGCCGGGGTGACGATCGAGCGCGACGGCGGAGCCGAGGGCGCTCCACAGGAAGTTGCCGTAGGAGAGCTCGATCGGGCGGGGCGCCGAGGTCGTGCCGGAAGTGTGGATGACGGCGGCCACGGCATCGAGATCGTGACGCTCGTCGAGCGCGAAGTCCGGCTCCGCGCCGGCGTCGGGCGCGCCGCTCAATGTCTCCGACACGACAAGGGACGCCCCGTCGCAGATGTGCGCGCGTTCGGCATCGGCGAGGCGCAGATCTACGGGCACGGCCACCGCGCCGAGCAGGAGGCAGGCATGGAGGGCTTCGGCGAACTGCAGGCCTGGCGGCAAGGCGATCGCGACACGATCCCCCCGCCCCACCCCGCGCGTCGACAGCGCCCTGGCGCCGCGACGCGCGGCGTCGTGCAGCTCGGCGTAGGAGCACGATGACGATGCGCCGTCGGGGCCCTCGACGGCGCTCGCCCCGGGGTGTGTACGCGCGGCGCGATGCAGCCAGCCCTCGACGACCATTGGGCAAAGGCTAGCTGTAGCCTTGTCCGCCATGCCAACCACCTGGACAAGCGCGGGCGAGTACGAGGACATCCGTTACGAGAAGTCGGGGACGAAGGACGCGCCGACGGGGATCGCAAAGATCACGATCGACCGCCCGGAGGTCCGCAACGCGTTCCGGCCGCAGACGATCATTGAGATCTCGCGGGCGCTCGAGGACGCGCGCGAGGACACGCAGGTCGGCGTGATCGTGCTGACGGGCGCGGGCGAGCTGGCGTTCTGCTCGGGCGGGGATCAGCGGGTGCGCGGCGATTCGGGGTATCTCGCCGAGGACGAGGCGGGCAAGGCGGGGATCGGCAGGTTTCACGTGACCGACCTGCATGTGCAGATCCGGCGGCTGCCGAAGCCGGTGGTGGCGATGGTCGCGGGGTATGCGATCGGCGGCGGGCACGTGCTGCACCTGGTGTGCGACTTGACGATCGCGGCGGACAACGCGAAGTTCGGGCAGGTGGGGCCGAAGGTGGGGTCGTTCGACGGGGGCTTCGGCGCGGGTCTGTTGGCGAACTTGGTGGGCCCGAAGAAGGCGAAGGAGATCTGGTTTTTGTGCCGCCAATACTCGGCGCAGGAAGCGCTGGAGATGGGGATGGTGAACACGGTGGTGCCGCTCGCTGAACTGGAAGCGGAGACGGTGAGGTGGTGCGAGGAGATGCTGGCGCTGTCCCCGTTCGCACTGAGGCTGCTGAAGGCGAGCTTTAACGCCGCCGAGGATGGGTTGACGGGCATCCAGCAGTTGGCACACGACGCCAACCTGTTGTTTTACGGCAGCGAGGAGGCGCAGGAGGGGCGCAACGCCTATCGGGAGAAGCGCAGACCGGAGTTCGAGAAGTTTCCCAGGCGCGCGTGAATACGGTGACGCAGACAACGACGCTCGCAGCGCCGAACAGTACGGGCGCGGGGCGCCCGAGCATGGTGCGGATCTGGGTGATGGCCGCGCGGATAAGGACGCTGCCGGCGGCGGTCGCGCCGGTGCTCGTGGGCACTTCTCTTGCATTGGGCGCGGGAGTGTTTCACCCACTCGCGTTCGTGGCGGCGCTGCTGGGAGCAGTGTTCATCCAGGTGGGGACGAACCTGTCGAACGATTATTCGGACGCACGCAGGGGCGCGGACACTGAGGATCGACTGGGACCGGTGAGAGTTACCGCCGGCGGGCTGGTGCCGCCCAAGCAGGTGTTGATCGCGACGTATGCGACGTTTGGCCTGGCGGTGCTGTGCGGGGTGTATCTGGTGGCGGTGGCGGGGCCGGAGCTGATCGCGGTCGGCGCGGCGTCGATTCTGGCGGGCGTGCTGTACACGGGCGGACCGCGGCCGTACGGATATGAGGGGCTGGGCGAGGTGTTCGTGTTCCTGTTCTTTGGCGTGGTGGCGGTGACGGGCTCGTATTTCGTGCAGGTGCAGGAGTTGCCGTGGCAGGCGTTTGGATGCGCGGTGCCGGTGGGGTTGCTGGCGAGCGCGATACTGGTGGTGAACAACGTCAGGGACATCGACACGGACAGGCGCGCGGGCAAGCGCACGCTCGCGGTGAGGCTGGGTAGAGAGCGGACGAGAGTGCTGTACACGGGGATGGTGGCTGGCGCGTTCGTGAGCGCACCGGTGTTGTGGGCGCTGGGAATGTCGCCGTGGCTGCTGTTGAGCTGGGCGGTGATCCCGCTCGCGGCACAGATCGTGAGGACGGTGAGAACGCGGGTGGACGGACCGGCCTTGAACGGCGCGCTGGCGAAGACGGGCATGTTGCAGTTGCTGTTCTGCCTGCTGTTCGCGGCGGGAATCCTCGCGAGCGGCGGGATCTGAAAGCGGTCGTGAAGCGGATGGGGCCGTTTTTGGTGGGTGAGCCAGAGCCCCGCGCCTGCGTCGATTGCTGTAGGCGCCGCTCACCGCACCGGTTGGCGTTGAGGGAGCGTGGGCGCGCAAGGTGAAACTGAACATCGAGCGAGAAACGGTGCGCCTGCGAAAACCGCTTGAGACCGCGCACGGCACGGTGAGAGAGCGCGAGCTGGTGGCGGTGACACTCGCAGCGGACGAGGAGGGTCCGACGGGATACGGCGAGGCGGCGCCGCTGGAGCAATACGACGGCGTGAGCGTCGAGCGGGTGAGCGACGCGTTGGAGCGATACGGGCGGGTGCTCGCCGGCGCGAAAGGCCAGACGGGGGTGCAGCTGATCGAAGCGTGCCGACGCGAGGAGGATCTACCCCAGGCGCTGGCGGCGATCGACATGGCGCTGTGGGATCGCGCGGGCAGGCGCGCGAACAGGCCGATCGCCGAGCTGCTCACCGACGAGCCGGCGCGTGCGGTGAGCGTGAACGCGACGATCGGCGCGACCGACCGCGTGGGCGCCGCCGAACAGGCGCAGGCCGCCTCGAAAGCGGGATATGAGTGCATCAAGGTGAAGGTGGGGATCGGAGACGACGCGGCGCGCGTGGCGGCGGTGCGCGCGGCGGCGGGCGCCGAGATCGCCCTGCGCTTGGACGCAAACGGAGCGTGGACGGTGGAGGGCGCGGTGAGAGCGATCGAAGCGCTGGCGCCCGCCGGGCTGGAGCTGGTGGAGGAGCCGACGCACGGGTTGCACGCGATCAGGGAGGTGCGCGAGCGCGTCAGCACGAGGATCGCGATCGACGAGACCGCGGCGGAGCACGGCGCTTTGGGTGCGGGCGTGGCCGACGCGGTGTGCCTGAAGATCGGCCGCTGCGGCGGGATCTCGGGCCTCCTGGCGGCAGCGACGCTCGTACGCGCCTCGGGCGCGGAGCCCTACGTAGCCTCGACGCTCGACGGCCCGCTGGGTGTGGCCGCGGCGCTGCACGCCGTCGCGGCCCTCGCCTCGCGCGGCCCGGTTCCGGCGTGCGGGTTGGCGACGCTGGGAATGTTCGAAGACATCGAGGACCAGTTGCCGGTGAACAAAGGCAGGATCACGCTGCCTTCGTCACCGGGCCTGGGCGTCAACCCGTTGTGAGGATCGCGGCTATTTCTTCTTGGCCTTCTTGGCCTTGAGGGGCCCGTATTGCTTGCGGGCTTGGCGTTCGCAGGCTTTGCGCTTGGCGTGATTGTGCTTCTTGTGGCAGGCCTTCAGTGCGATGGCGAGTTTTTGGGCGCGAGTGAGGGTCTTGACCTTGGGACAGCCGGTGACGGTGACCTTCGTGTTCTGGTCGAGCAGCATCCCGTTTTGCCCGACGAATTCGGTCGGCATCGTGAGTTTGCTGGTGCAGAGGTTCCCGTTCGCTGTGAGCGCGGAGTATGGGCCTTGGGGCAGCACGAGTTCAAAGCTTGTGACTGGTTGGTCGGGGACCGTCTTGAACGTGCTCGAGGTGATCCCTGTTTTGCTGATGAACGTGTCGCCGACGAGATCGATCGTGATGCCATAGCCCTGCAGGACCATGATCAGGTTCGGAAACGCTTCCCCACCGTTGGAGACGAAATACGCCGGTCCTTCGAGTGGCACCGGGAGTATCGGCGTGAACGCCCTGGCATGACCCACGACGGATGCTGCTGGGCACCCTGCGGGGTTGGTGTGGAACTGTGCGGCAGTGCAGGCCTTCTGCAACGTCGTCAGTCTTGACGGTAGCTGCTTGGGGAGGTCCACTTTGACCGAGCGGATGTTTGCCTGGGATCCTTGTGGCGCGTTGGGGTAGGCGAGCTTGACGGTCAGGCTCGCCCCGCTCGCTTTCGAGGTTTTGCCTGAGGTCGAGACGTTGAAGGACGGTTTGAATGCGAGGTTGGAGCAGTCTGCTGCTTGGAAGGGACTGTTCAGCGTGACCGACACGTCATCCATCGGGCTCGCGAGATTCGCCCCTGCACCGTTGACGGTGTTCTGGATCGACATGGGGTTACAGCTGGTCGGGTTGAGGATGAACTTGCTGCGGTCGACGTAGGCGTGTATTTCGCGAACGTTGACGACGATCCCATCGATGATGTGCGGAATCGGATCAGAACCTGCGGAGTCCAGATTGACCTGGGCAGTATTCGGATTTATATGCAGTCCGAAACGAATCACGACAGTCCCGAGGTCAAACGGACCGACCTTGGCCGAGGTTATCGACACCACCGACAGCGGAGAGCCGTTGTACGGGCCCGCCAAATAGATCTTCCCCGGAGCCCACGCCAGGACTCCACCGACACCCGCGCCAACCAACGTATGTCCGATTTCACTCGCCCCAGGACACGACGGTTCGCCTTGCTCCTGCGCCCCGGTCTTGTGCCTCGCCGTTTCGATCGCGCCATCCGAGCAGAACGGGATCCCGGACAGGTTCCCCGTCAAACCCGGGGGCATGATCGTCGAGAAGCGTGTGAGCTCCTGTTCTCCGTCTTTACGAGCTATGCGCAGGTCGAACTCGGAGTAGGACCCGGCGGCGTTGTTCAACGTGCCCGTCGTGACTTGCGGAGTGAACGGTGGGACACCACCCGCGGGACACGGACCGGCGTTCGTACCGGAGATGATCTGGAACGCCGAGATCGTCGTGACGGGCGCACCTCCGGACCACGGTGTCAGTTCGGCCGTCGCGTTATACGTTCCACAGGCGGGCGGCGTCACCAGTGGGCTGCGCGATCCCTCGCGGAAGTGCAGCGTGAAGTGACTGAACGGGAGTTGCGGAATGTTTTCCACGACCGTGACCAGCCGTCCGGTCTGCGGATCGGGCTCCACCTCCGCCGGCTGCTTGACGATGATCCCCAACGTCGGGTTCTTGATCACGAAATACAACGCCAACAGACTGTTGAACGGGTTTGCGTAGGGCTTGGCGATATACAGCGACCCCTTCAAGGGTTCTTCCAACAACGGGGTTTCTACTTCGACGGTGCCGATCTTCGATTCGTTGGGACAGCCTTCCCCGGGCCGAGAGTTGACCGTCTCACGTGCGAGATCTGCTTCGCTGCAGACGTTTAGTCCTTCCGCCAGGGAGGGGTTTGCTGTCATTCCTTCGGGGAGGGTGACGACGGTCTTCTTGATGTCTGACTGTGCGAGGCCGGTGGGACTGGTGAGTCCTTCGTCGTGAACGTTCAAACCGAAGTCGAGTCCGGTCGGTGAGGATGCCGCCTGACTGGTTGGTTGCGCGGTTGTCGTGGGAGCAAAGCCCAGCTTTGAACAGCCGATGAAACCGAATGGGTTAGACGGTTCGTTGTTGTCGTGAGTGAGGGATGATCCTTCAACCAGTGTGTTGGGATTTTCCCATGAGTCGATCTGATAAGTCGTTGTCAGCGGTCCCGCGCAGGCACGAGGAAGGGTCAGGAACGGGATGTTGGGAGCGCTGGTGGGGCAGTTTCCGTAGGATGGTAGTTCTGGGAATGTGGGTTCTTTGCCTGTCGCTTCTGCGTCGGCGTTTGATACGCAGTTGCCGCGGTAGGGGTCGTGAGCGGGATCGGCTGGATCGCCCCACAGCGTGAGGACGGAGTTCAACACGGGAAGAGATTGAGGAATGTTCGCCAGGACCGCACGACCGTTATAAGGGTAGGAGTTCTTCAATCCCACTTCGATAGTGACGGGAGTGTTCCCCGCGATGAAGCCGAGCTTCAACACGACACCAGGCGGTGGTACGAGATTGAAGACGGGCCCGTAACTGATGAGCAGTGATGTTTGGACCGCGATTGCCCCCACGGCGGTATTGTCGGGACATTCAGAGCTGCGGACACCCGGGATGAGCGTCAGGAAGTCAATGTTGGAGCAGCGAGGAACAGCCGCAGGGTCGGCTATCAGTCCTTCGATCTGTTCAGCGAAGAGATCCTTCAATTCACCGTCTGGGACGTTCGGTGAGAGCTTATTCAGATCAACGGTCGTCGTCATCTGAAAGGGATGCGATCCAGCCTGCGTCGCGGGAGAACCGTCCTGGTTCGTGAACGTCACATCGAAATGTTCAAGACCGAACGACGCACCGGCGGGAGCAGCCAGCACCAAGCACACTACGAGCACCAAGAGGGCGGGGGTCAAACGGCTGTGCTTTGTCATCGTGCTGTCCTCCGGTTAGATTTGATCTTTCGCAACGATGATTTCCCAGCCTTAGCCGACCCCTTCTTCGCCTTCGTTTTCTTCTTCTTTGTTTTGGCAATGACGCACTTGCCTTTCTTTCGCACCGTGCCCTTCCTGCATGGCTTGATCTTGGGTTTGACCGTTGCCGCTCGTGACACGGTGGGGATGGGAGCCGTGATGTTTCCGGGACCGGAGAACGTGAACGATGCCGGCGTGGCGTCTAGTGGCGAGACAACCGCTCCCTGACACGCTTCGCCTTCACACGCCGCGGAAGGGACGCCGGGCGCTGGAAAACCCCCATCGACACGAGCGTCGTAAACATCAACCAGTCCGGCGTCCTGTGGCACCAACCCTTCGGAGGTCGTGAAAAAGACGTCCGATCCGGTGGGACTGGCGTCAACGAATTCAGAGTCCTCGTTACTACGCCCGGTGGAGATCAGGCTGAGACAGCCTTCCTCAGAAGGAACATAGAATGAGCTCGCTGTCGTGCAATCCCCCGTCCCGGAGGCCTCCCACTCATATACGTCCTCTCTACCATTCGTATCACTCGGAACGAGCGCTTCATAACTGTTGAAAAAGACCCTGCTCCCGTCGTCTGACAGATAACGAGACTGGTAGAGATCGGTCTCAAACCGAGGAACGGTCGCGGCAGCCCACGGACCGATCGCGCTGTTGAGACCTGTCGCGATTTCATGGCCGCTTGATTGTGCGCCGGTAGGGTTGCAGGAGATGCAACGCAGCTTTCCTGTCCCATTGTTCGCGGTCGCGTCATATAGGTACACCTCTGCGTCGGCCTGGCCGCTCGTCATGTCGGTGTTGTCATAATCCGCGGTACGCTCACTCAACGCCTTACTGTGAGACATGAACACGAGACGCAAACCGTCAGGACTGACCCGCGCGACACGATTGATCGGCCTCGTGTCTATCGCCGAACCAAAAGTGTCACTGAATTCAGTGCTGGAGAGCGCACCGATAAAGCGGATCGTGCCCTGATCGTCAAAATAAACGTTAGGCTGGTTTTCGACGGCTCCTTCGGCCTGTGCTTGCACCGGTGCTTCTTCGGAGGCGAAATAGACCCGTGACAGATCATCGCTTGCACCCAGAATATTTCTTATGACCTTCCCCGCGATCAGATGCGCTTCTTCGGTCGCAACATCGAATTCGTAAAGATCACCTTTCGACGGGCCCGCTTCTACGGTGAAGATCGCCTTAGTCCCGTTCGTGTTAGCGGCCTGGAAGAAGACCGATTCGTTGGTCACCGATCCCGAGACCGGGATCGTGCACGCTCTTTCCGGTTCATCACAACTACCATCCATGCTCTGTTCACTATCGGCGTTCTCACGCAAATAGATCCTCCCGTGAGCACTCCAGAATACCTTTGACCCATCGACAGAGACCGCGTGAACAATGCTCTGGAAACGATCATGACTCAAAGCGTTGGAGGAGGTCCCAACCCCGGAGTCATCACTGCTGGCTTCACCGTCCGGCAATACACTCACCAGACGCAACTGCCCCGTACCAGAGGACTCATACACCTGATAGTTGCCCGTGCTCGACGCATCCGGTGTGAGCGCGTCATCGACACGAAAGACCGCCAGAGAGCCATCGGCGGAGAAACCCTCCAGTTCCGGTATGAACACGTTGGGTTGCAGAGATGGCTGGGCACAACTCAAAGCGCGATAGTCACCGCTGCTGTTGTCGCGGCTATAAAGATCCGCGTAGCCCGCCGGTGCACATGAGTCCAGTGGCGGTTCGCCTTCCTGCAACAACCAGGCAGTGGAGAGATCAGGCGAGAACGCCTTGTACTCATCCTCCAATTCCGTATAGAACTGCGGTCCCCGCGACGGATCGACGTTTTCGCTCAACCAGCCACGTTCGGGATCTCTGCGCGCCAAATACTGATTGGTATAAGGAGCGCTCTGCGGATCACCAAAAGCACGATAAGAAGTATAAGCAAAACCACTACCGTCGACCGAGCTCTGATCCAAAACCGTGGGATGACCCGTAAAATTACCCAGCGAACGAATATCACCATTGTTCTTATCCAAAGGAGAAACCATCTCAAACGCACGACAATCAGGCAAACCGGCGGACGAACCAACACGAAACACCTGATTAGGACACCCCCCACCACCAACGCCGGGCAACGAGAACGTCCGCAACACACCTTCAGGACCAAGCACCGGTGCGAACGGGTCTTCCGCTACCAACCGGTAGTGATACACGGTACCCGGCTCAAGCGGATACAACTCCGAGGCGTTCGCGACCGCGCCTTCACCATCTCCAAAATCGATCCCCTCGGCACCACCGGGAACATCGGGCGCACTCAACGCATGATCAAAACCATGACCAGCACCCAGCACTTCCACATCCGCACGATACGTCGCATCATCAACATACTGAAAATAACCCGTCGTAGCAAGCAACAGCGGATCGACTTCCGCGTGCACACGCGCCGAATCGGTACCGACATCGGTCACCCACGAGCTCAACACTTCCGGTGGACCCAACGTCGTGAACACAGACCCTTCAGGACCAGGATCACCCAACGGCGCATCCGCATTACTCGCCAGCAAACGAAAATGATACATCGTTTCCGGCGCCAACGATTCAAGCGGCAACTGCTTCACTGCACTCTGAGGAGCAAAACTCGAACCACCCGGCAAAGGAACAGTTTCCAAGGAAGTCTCCTGAGCGTGATCAAAACCATGGCCAGCACCGGACGCCGCGACGTCATGCTGAAACGTCGCATCATCGACATACTGAAAACGATACTCCGTCGCCTTACCCTCCGGATTCACCGAACAATTCAACGTGGCCCTCGAATTCCCCACCCCACTAGCTTGACAACCCGGCAAAGTCACCGGACCAGGCGGCGGCAAAGCAATCTGCAACAGCCCTTCAGCTTCACCAGCAAAAACATCACCCTCACTCGTGTGATACACAGCCAAACCTGTCGCAACATGCTTTAGAGAACCATAGAAAGCCCGCACCTGAACACCCGACGCATCATACTCACGGATCGTATTAGCTTCATTTAGCTTTTCATCGCTGACAAAAAGATCACCAATCGAGTCAAGTGCGACAGCGCTGGCGCCCCCCGCTGCATCAACTTTGCCCCCTTCACCCCAACCGGTGACCAGATTACCGGCCGGATCGAACTTGCGCACGCCGTTTCCACTGAGATCGTCAGTAGAGAAATAGAAATCCCCACTGGAGTCGACGGCGAGATCCGGTACGCGCCTTGTGACACTGTCACCGGACACCCCCGGCACGACGACTTGGCCAACATAGGCACCTGAAGATTCGAACTTCTGGAGGCGCATGTTGAACCCTTCCGAGGTCGCCAACCCTATTTTTTGACTGGTCGCGACATAGAGGACTTCATCGGGACCGATGGCTACGGGATAGCCGCTGCCAACTGTTTCCGGGAATCGGCCTTCTGTATCGCCTTCGATGCCTGCACCGCAGACATCGTGTGACGCTGTCGTGCAGAGGTCGGCGTGCGTGGTCTTGTCCACTTCACCACCAACCATCCAGATGAAATGATCTTCGAAATCGAACTTCTGCACGCGATAGTTGCCATCTTCACTGACATACACCACATGAGAGCCACTGTCCACAGCGACTTTCTCAGGTCGGCTGAACTCGCCCGCGCTCGAACCTGCCGTGCCCTTCTGGCAGCCGGTGAGAGCAGTACACGTCTGAAGCTGTTCTTCGGGATTCGTCGCGTTGACATCCCAACCAAACGCGAACAGAAACGCGCCAGAAGATTCAAAGACATCGACACGATTGTTCTGAACGTCCGCGACATACAGACGACCGTTGGAAGCATCGACCGCAATCCCTCGTGGATAGCCAGGTGAGTTGTCGGTCTGACCGGCACCGGAACCAAGGAACCCAAAACTGAGATCGGCCGACGCGCCCGGTGCAAGAACGAGTAGAGCGAGCGTCACGGTCACGACAACAGCGAGAAAGTCTGAACGCCTACCACCAGAGCTCAGGCGCCAACGCGACACCACAGCGGTTGGTGCTCGAGATATATGCGGTCTCATGTGACTTTCCCTTTCATTGCCAATATCGAGTCAAATCAGTGTGACGGTCGAGATAGAAATCGCGCTGCGAACAAAATGTGAAGCCAGCGATCCCGCGGAGGTGATACGAAGTCGATCTGGGTGATCGGACACCCAGATCGACTTCTGATACCTCACAACAAGAGCGACGCCCTAGCGAGCCGCCGCCCAACTACCGCCACCAAAGGCTTCATTTTCGGCAACGACCAGCCCAAACGCCAGGTCCAGACCGCTCTTAGCATCAACTCCACCAACAGGTTCCGGTAGAGAAGCATTGGCTAGCGTGAGACCTTCATACACACAAAGCTGTCCAGCCGCGGCTTCAGGCTTAGTCGCCTTACCAGGACATCCCTCGAGTATCGCGGGTTCTGTGCCCGATTCTTCCTTGGTGACATAATGAAATTCTGGCGCAGCCACGAGCCTCAAGGGAAAGGAGACGTTCACATACGTTTCTGCGACGCCCTTAGCCGTGAACGACCAGACACCGGTCTCAGTCGCCCCAACCGGGAGCAGACATTCCCCACCCGGACACGTCGGACCAGCGGGACCTGTCGGACCGGCCACTCCGACAGGACCCGTTGCACCGGCAGCGCCGTTCGCCCCTTTAAGACCGGTTTCCCCTCTCGCGCCAGTGGCACCAACCGGACCGGCCAAGCCATCTTTACCGGCCGCGCCCGCATCACCCTTCGCACCCGCGGAACCCGCTGCGCCCTGAGGTCCCGCGGGCCCCTGAGCGCCAGCCGGACCCTGCGCGCCACCGGCGCCCGCCGGACCGGCCTTACCCTGCAACGACTTCAACACGCTCGGGCTGATCTGCTTGGCCGAAGTGATCACATACTTCTTCGCGGCATAAGCCCCACCGGTCATCGCGAACAACAGCGCGACCGTGACCGCGACATTCGTGTACGTGAGGCGACTGCGTAGTGCTGAGAGCATCGATTACCTCTCCTCCTGAGAGTCGAGCGTGCCGGCGCCCAGCGCAGCGCACGCGGATTGGACTGACGTACTGAAGATGTGGATGGTCGGGTGTTTCATGCCGTGGTCCCGTTGTTGTGGGTGTGGGTGTGCGCACGGATGCCGTGCTCGACCTGCACGCCCTTGGGCGTCAGCCACCACGCGTTGGGCTCGCCCTTCAAATGGCCGTCGCCCGTGTTGGCGGCCAGACCCAGGCGCTCCAGACGCGCGAGGAGCTTCGATATCTGCCCCTGGTCGCTGACACCGGCGTGGTCGCCGATCACGCGATTGCTGGCGCCCGGTTCATCCGCGATGCAGCCCAATACCAGCGCGGTGCGATACGTCAGGCGCATCGGCACGCCCGCGAGGGGATCGCCGTTGGGCGGCGCCGATACGGAGGACTCACCGCGCTCGGCCAATTGTGCCTCTGCCGGGACCGGACGGGTCAGCTCGCGACGCGCCGCCGCCGAACCTAGGTAGGGCAGCACGATCATGCTCATAAGCGCACCCGTGAGGCCCCTAAGAGGCGACATGCCATCCCCGCGCTGCAGGCGCGCGTAGACAATCGCCAGCGAGGCGCCGATAAGGCCCTCGGCCGTCAGCTCGGTGATCCCTCCCCCGCGGGAGATCTCATGACGACCTTCGTCGAGCACGCCGGCCAGGCGTGAAAGGATTTCCTCGCGACGCTTCAACACGTCCGGACCGCCGCGCAAGGACTGCACGACACACACCTGTGCAAGGGCGGGCTCGCGATCGAAGAACGACAGGATCGCCAGCAAACCCCCACGGACGCGCTCACGCCAAGCAAGGCCGTCTAGGTCCCCGCGCGCGATCTCCTTTTCGATCGTCGCAACGACGTCCTCGATCAACGCGCCAAGACACGCATCACGGTTCTCGAACAGGTCATAGAAAGTGCGCCGCGAAACCCGCGCACGCTCGGTGATATGCGCGACCGTTACATGCGCGTAGCCCTCCTCGTTCACCGCCGCCACAGCCGCGCTCAAAAGACGCGAGCGCTGCATCTCCGACACCTGCACCCGCGCAGGAGACGAACCACGCCGCACGGTCGACGCGCGTACACGCGCGTTCGTACGCGTGGCGGCCATCACGCCGTCCTCCCCACAAGAGGGCTTGAAAACCGGCGGTATCTACCAGCTAGATCAGGGGCGCTACTGGGACAAGAGAGAGAGAGAGAGAGAGAGAGATGCATCAGCGATGCTGAGGCATCTACCTACGGGCGCACCACAGCGCGCAATGACCCTCTTCACATCTGTCCCCAACGGACTCACGCGAAAACAACCCCTCATCTTGCGATCTGGCAAAGCCCTCTCCCAAGGTCTTTAACTGCAAAAGCGCTTGAAATCCGATCCAGCAAAGGACCGACCCAAACCCGATCTATTAGTCGGCGTCCCACACTGGGAAGCCATGAACACTCAAGAACATAGCGTCAACTCCCAGGCTTGTCAAGAGCGAACCGCAAACGACCCCACACAACACATGCCCCACACGCCGAACACCGTACCGGGAAGCCAAACACGGGCTTCCCGATGCGCCGGAATTGACTTACGGCACCATCAACGTGCCCACCGCATACCCGGCGATAGCGGGGTCCGCGGTCAGGATCGGAACATCCAGCAGTCCCGCTTGGGCCACGAGCAGACGATCGAAGGGATCGCGATGCAGCGGTGGGAGCGCGGCGACCGCCAGGGTGTGGGTGTGCTCGATCGGGAGCGGATGGGCGCCGATCGCACGCAGGCGCTCGGGAACGTAGCGGTCGGGCGGTTCGGGGAGCGGGAGGCGACCTAGCCCGTACTTGATCGCGATCTCCCATGAGACGACCGCCGAGACAAGCAGATCAGTACGCGGATCTTCCACCAGCGGCAGATGCTCACCGAGACGCTCGGGCTCCGTGAGCACCCAGAGGAAGACGTGCGTATCGAGCAGCAGCCTCAACGCTCGAACGCCGCGAGCAGCTCGTCTGTCAGCGGCGCGTCGAAATCGTCAGGCACGACGAATCGCCCGCGATCGACTCCCAACCGTCGGACGGACGAGCCGAGTACCGGCACCAGGCTCGCCACCTCCTCCCCGCGCCGCGTGATCACGACCTCCTCGCCGGCCGCCACGTCCTCCAACAGCCGTGACAGGTGCGTCTTCGCTTCGTGCACACCAACGGACTTAGTCATAGACTTAGTCTATCACGACCTC
This sequence comes from uncultured Solirubrobacterales bacterium, assembly GCA_963708315.1. Taxonomy (GTDB): domain Bacteria; phylum Actinomycetota; class Thermoleophilia; order Solirubrobacterales; family Solirubrobacteraceae; genus Palsa-744. The sequence continues at coordinate 1,970,244 of OY970204.1, forward strand.
GCACGAAACCGTCGCGTGGGGCTCACCCACCTCGGCGGCCTTGCTCAAGGTTGCTCTCCCTACTTCTTGCTCTTCTTGGCCTTCTTCTTGATTGGCCCGTATTTCTTGCGGGCTTGGCGTTCGCAGGTTTTGCGCTTGGTGCCCTTGGGCTTCTTGTGGCAGGCCTTCAGGGCTAGCGCTAGTTTCTGCGCTCGGGTGAGGACCTTGGACTTGGGACATCCCGTGACGTTGACCTTCGTGGTCTGGTTGAGCAGCATCCCGTTTTGTCCGACGAATTCGGTTGGCATCGTGAGTTTGCTGGTGCAGAGGTTCCCGTTCGCTGTGAGGGCGGAGTAGGGGCCTTGGGGCAGCACGAGTTCAAAGCTTGTGACGGGTTGGTCGGGGACTGTCTTGAACGTGCTGCTGGTGATCCCCTGTTTGTTGATGAAGGTCGAGCCGACGAGGTCGATCGTGATGCCATACCCCTGTAGGACCATGATCAGGTTCGGGAACGCTTCCCCACCATTGCTGACGAAGTACGCGGGTCCTTCCAACGGTACGGGCAGTATCGGTGTGATCGCGCGCGCGTGACCGACTACCGACGCCGCGGGACAGCCCGCCGGGTTGGTGTGGAACTGTGCTGCGGTGCACGCCTTCTGCAACGTCGTGAGGCGGGACGGTAGCTGCTTGGGTAGGTCGACTTTGACCGTGCGGATGTTCGCCTGCATGCCTTGGGGTGCGTTGGGGAACGAAAGTTTCACCGCTAGGCTGGCACCGTTGGCTTTCGAGGTTTTCCCGGAGGTCGTGACCTGGAAGCCCGGTTTGAATGATAGGTTCGCGCAGTCCGCGGCCTGGAACGGGCTCGTCAACGCGACCGTGACGTCATCTGCGGGTGTCGTGAGGTCCGTCCCTGCTCCGTTGACTGCGTTCTGGATCGAGAGGGGGTTGCAGTTCGTGGGGTTGATGATGAACTTGGTCCGGTCGACGTAGGCGTGTATCTCACGGACGTTGACGACGATCCCCTGGATGATGTGTGGGATCGGATCAGACCCCGCACTATCGATTTCGACCTGTGCCGTCGTCGGGTTGATGCGTAGCGCGAACCGGATCACGACCGTCCCCAGATCAAACGGGCCCACCGTGGCTGAGGTGATCGACACGATCGACAGTGGTGCGCCGTTATAGGGGCCGGCGAGATAGAGCTTCCCGGGCGCCCATGCGAGAACCCCGCCGACACCTGCCCCGACGAGGGTGTGCCCGATTTCGCTCGCGGCCGAACACGACGGTTCGCTCTTCTCCTGTGCCCCGGTCTTGTGCTTCGCCGTTTCGATCGCGCCATCCGCGCAGAACGGGACTCCGGTCAGGTTCCCCGTCAAGCCCGGGGGCATGATCGTCGAGAAGCGAGTGAGCTCTTGTTCGCCGTCTTTACGGGCGATGCGCAGGTCGAACTCGGAATAGGACCCGGCTGCGTTGTTCAACGTGCCCGTCGTGACTTGCGGAGTGAACGGTGGGACACCACCTGCGGGACACGGACCGGCGTTCGTGCCGGAGGTGATCTGGAAGGCAGAGGTTGTCGTGACGGGCGATCCTCCGGACCACGGTGTCAGTTCAGCCGTAGCGTTATACGTTCCGCATGCGGGCGGTGTCACCAGCGGGCTGCGCGATCCCTCGCGGAAGTGCAGCGTGAAGTGGCTGAACGGCAATTGGGGAATGTTTTCCACGACCGTCACCAACCGTCCCGTCCGAGAGTCAGGCACGACCTTCGCCGGCTGCTTGACGATGATTCCCAACGTTGGGTTCTTGATCACGAAATACAACGCCAATAGCGAATTGAAGGGGTTTGCGTAGGGCTTGGCGATATACAATGATCCTTTCAATGGTTCTTCGAGCAGTGGGGTTTCGACTTCGATGGTGCCGATCTTTGATTCGTTGGGGCAGCCTTCCCCGGGCTGGGAGTTGGCCGTCTCGCGTGTGAGGTCTGCTTCGCTGCAGACGTTTAGTCCTTCTGCGAGGGAGGGGTTTGCTGTCATTCCTTCGGGGAGGGTGACGACGGTCTTCTTGATGTCTGATTGTGCGAGGCCGGTGGGGCTGGTGAGTCCTTCGTCGTGGACGTTTAGGCCGAAGTCGAGTCCGGTCGGTGAGGATGCTGCCTGGCTGGTTGGTTGCGCTGTTGTCGTGGGAGCAAAGCCCAACTTCGAGCAACCGATGAAACCAAACGGGTTAGACGGTTCGCCGTTGTCGTGGGTGAGGGATGATCCTTCAACCAGCGTGTTGGGATTTTCCCATGAGTCGATCTGATAAGTCGTCTTTAGCGGCCCCGCGCAGGCGCGGGGGAGGGTCAGGAATGGGATGTTCGGTGCACTGGTGGGGCAGTTACCGTAGGATGGCAGTTCTGGGAAGATTGGTTCTTTGTCTGTCGCTTCTGTGTCGGCGTTTGATACGCAGTTGCCGCGGTAGGGGTCGTGAGCGGGATCGGCTGGGTCGCCCCACAGCGTGAGGACGGAGTTCAACACGGGAAGAGATTGAGGAATGTTCGCCAGGACTGCACGACCGTTGTAAGGGTAGGCGTTCTTCAATCCCACTTCGATGGTGACGGGAGTGTTCCCGGCGATGAAGCCGAGCTTCAAGACGACACCGGGCGGTGGTACGAGGTTAAAGACGGGACCGTAACTGATGAGCAGTGATGTTTGGACCGCGATCGCTCCCACAGCGGTATTGTCGGGACATTCAGAGCTGCGGACACCCGGGATGAGCGTCAGGAAGTCAATGTTGGAGCAGCGAGGAACAGTTGCCGGGTCCGCTATCAGTCCTTCGATCTGTTCGGCGAAGAGATCCTTCAATTCCCCGTCTGGTGCGTTGGGTGAGAGCTTGCTCAGATCAACGGTCGTCGTCATCTGAAAGGGATGGGATCCCGCCTGCGTCGCAGGGGAACCATCCTGGTTTGTGAACGTCACATCGAAATGTTCAAGACCGAACGATGCGCCGGCGGGAGCAGCCAGCACCAGGCACGCTAGGAGCACCAGGAAGATAGGGGTCAAAAGGCTGCGTTTTGTCATCGTGCTGTCCTCCGGTTAGGTTTGATCGCTCGCAACGATGATTTCCCGGCCTTTGCCGACCCCTTCTTCGCCTTTGCCTTCGTTTTCTTCTTTGCTTTGGCAGCGACGCACTTGCCTTTCTTGCGCACGGTGCCTTTCCTGCATGGCTTGACCTTGGGTTTCACCATTGCCGCTCGTGACATGGCGGGGATGGGAGCCGTGATGTTTCCTGGACCGGAGAACGTGAACGATGCCGGTGTGCTGTCCAGTGGCGGCACGGCCGCGCCCTGGCACGCTTCGCCTTCGCACGCCGCGGGAGAGACACCGGACGCTGGGAAACCTCCATCGATGCGAGCGTCGTAAACGTCGACGAGTCCAGTGTCTTGTGGCACCAGACCCTCTGAGGTTGTGAAAAAGACGTCTGATCCCGTAGGACTGGCGTCAACGAATTCGGAATCCTCATTGCTGCGCCCGGAGGAGATCAGACTGAGACAGCCTTCCTCAGAAGGAACGTAGGACGAGTTGGCCGTGGTGCAATCACCCGCCCCGGAGACCTCCCACTCATATACGTCCTCTTTACCATTCGTATCGCTGGGAACAAGCGCTTCATAACTGTTGAAAAAAACTCTGCTCCCGTCGTCCGAAAGATAACGAGGCTGGTAGAGATCGGTCTCGAACCGAGGAACGGTCGCGGCAGCCCACGGGCCGATTCCGCTGTTGATACCTATCGTGATTTCATGGCCGCTTGGTCGTGCCCTGGTCGGGTTGCAGGAGATGCAACGCAGCTTCCCCGTGCCATTGCTCGCGGTCGCGTCATATAGGTAGACCTCCGCGTCGGCCTGCCCGCTCGTCACGTCCGTGTTGTCATAACCCGCAGTGCGCTCACTCAACGCCTTGTCGTGGGACATGAACACGAGATGCAGACCGTCAGGACTGACCCGCGCGACGCGGTTGATCGGCCTCACGTCTATTGCCGAACCAAAGGTGTCATCGAATTCAGTGCTGGAGAGCGTGCCCACAAAGTGGATCGTGCCCTGATCGTCAAAATAAATATTGGGCTCGTTTTCGATGGCTCCTTCGGCCTGGGCTTGCACTGATGCTTCTTCGGAGGCGAAATAGACCCGCGACAGATCATCGCTTGCACCCAGAATATTTCTAATGACCTTTCCCGCGATCAGATGTGTTTCTTCGGTCGCAACATCGAATTCGTAAAGATCACCTTTCGACGGGCCCGCTTGGACGGTGAAGATCGCCTTTGTGTCGTTCGTGTCTGCGGCCTGGAAGAAGACCGATTCGTTGGTCACCGATCCTGAGACTGGGATCGTGCACGCTCTTTCCGGTTCATCGCAACCACCATCCATGCTCTGTTCACGATCGGCGTTCTCACGCAAATAGATCCTCCCGTGAGCACTCCAGAATACTTTCGACCCATTCGCAGAGACCGCGTGAATGATGCTCTGGAAGCGATCATGACTCAAAGCATTGGAGGAGGTCCCAACCCCGGAATCATCGCTGCTGGCTTCGCCATCGGGCAGCACGCTCACCAGACGCAACTGACCCGTACCAGAAGACTCATAAACCTGATAGTTGCCTGTACTCGATGCATCTGGTGTGAGCGCGTCGTTGACGCGGAAGACCGCCAGAGAGCCGTCGGCGGAGAAGCCCTCCAGTTCCGGTATGAACACATTGGATTGCAGCGATGGCCGGGCACAACTCAGAGCGCGGTAGAGACCGCTGCTATTGTCGCGATGATAGAGATCCGCATAGCCCGCTGGCGCGCATGAGTCCAGTGGCGGTTCGCCTTCCTGCAACAACCAGGCGGTGGAGAGATCGGGTGAGAACGCCTTGTACTCATCCTCCAGTTCCGTGTAGAACTGCGGGCCTCTGGGAGGATCGATGTTTTCGCTCAACCAGCCACGTTCGGGATCTCTGCGCGCCAGATACTGGTTGGTGTAAGGCGCGCTCTGCGGATCACCAAAAGCACGATAAGAAGTGTAAGCAAAACCAGCCCCGTCAACCGAGCTCTGGTCCAGAACCGTGGGATGACCTGTGAAATTACCCAGCGAACGAATATCACCATTGTTCTTGTCCAAAGGAGAAACCATCTCAAACGCTCGACAATCAGGCAGACCGGCGGACGGACCAACCCGAAAAGCCTGATTAGGACAACCCCCACCACTAACGCCGGGCAACGAGAACGTCCGCAACACACGTTCAGGACCAAACACCGGAGCGAACGGGTCTTCCGCGACCAACCGATAGTGATACACAGTGCCCGGCTCGAGCGGATACAACTCCGAGGCGTTCGCGACCGCGCCTTCACCATGCCCAAAATCGATCCCTTTAGCACCACCGGGAACATCGGGAGCACTCAACGCATGATCAAAACCATGACCAGCACCCAGCACTTCCACATCCGCACGATACGTCGCATCATCGACATACTGAAAATAACCCGTCGTGGCGAGCAGAAGCGGATTGACCTCCGCATGCACACGCGCCGAATCGGTACCGACATCGGTCGCCCACGAACTCAAAACTTCCGGTGGACCCAACGTCGTAAACACGGACCCTTCGGGACCAGGATCACCCGACGGCGCATCCGCATTACTCGCCAACAAACGAAAATGATAAGTCGTTTCCGGCGCCAACGATTCAAGCGGCAACTGCTTTACCACACTCTGAGGCTCAAAACTCGAACCACCCAGCAAAGGAACAGCTTCCAAAGACGTCTCCTGCGCATGATCAAAACCATGGCCAGCACCAGACTCCGCGACATCGTGCTGGAACGTCGCATCATCAACATACTGAAAACGATATCCCGTCGCCTTACCCTCCGGATTCACCAAGCAATTCAACGTAGCTCTCGAATTCCCAACTCCAGTCGCACTACAACCCGACAAGGTCACCGGACCAGGCGGCGGAAAAGCAATCTGCAAAAGCCCGCCTGATTCCCCAGCAAAAACATCACTCCCACCTGAATGATAGACAGCCAAGCCTGTCGCAGGGTTCTTTAGGGAACCATAGAAAGCCCGTACCTGAATACCCGACGTATCATACTCGCGGATGGTATTAACATTGATCATATTAACTGATTGACTATCGCTAACAAAAAGGTCGTCCATCGGGTCTAGCGCGAGGGCTTCGATACTGCCGCCGCCCGATATGTTATGTGCTACATCAACCTTGCCCTCTGCACCCCAACTGGAGACCAGACTACCGGTCGAATCAAACTTACGCACCCCGTTTCCACTACCGTCGTCAGTAGAAAAATAGAAATCCCCACTGGAGTCGACGGCAAGGGTCCTCACACGTCCTATAACACTGTTGCCGGGCACGATGACCTGACCAGCATGGGCGCCTGAAGATTCGAATTTCTGGATGCGCGTGTTGAACCCTGCCGACCCCGCTATCTCTTGACTGTTCGCGACATAGAGGACTTCGCCGGGACCAACGGCTACGGGAAGGCCGACGCCAAGGGTTTCCGAGAATCGGCCTTCTGTGTCGCCTTCGATGCCCACGCCGCAGACATCATGTGACGCTGCCGTGCAGAGGTCGGCGTGCGTGGTCTTGTCCACTTCACCACCGGCCATCCAGATAAAATGGCCTTCGGAATCGAACTTCTGCACACGATGATTGTCCTCGCCTTCACTGACATACACCACATGCGAACCACTGTCGACAGCGACTTTCTCGGGACGGTCAAACTGGCCCGCGTCCGAACCCGCCATACCCTTCTGGCAACCGGTGAGAGCGGTACACATCTGAAGCTGTTCTTCAGGGCTCGTCGCGTTGACCTCCCAACCAAACGCGAACAGGAACGCCCCAGAAGATTCGAAGACATCGACACGACTGTTCTGAACGTCCGCGACATACAGACGACCATTGGAAGTATCGACCGCAATCCCCCGTGGAAAACCAGGCGAATTGTCGGTCTGACCGGCACCGGAACCAAGGAACCCAAAACTGAGATCGGCCGACGCGCCCGGTGCAAAGACGAACAGAGCGAGCGTCACAGTCACGACAACAGCGAGAAAATCTGAACGCCTACCACCAAAGCTCGGGCGCCAACGCGACACCACAGCGGCTGGTGCTCGAGATATATGCGGTCTCATGTGACTTCCCTTTCATTGCCAGTATCGAGTCAAAATCGGTGTGCGGTCGAGATAGAAATCGCGCTGCGAACAGGTGTGAGGCCAGTGGCTCTGCCGAGGTGATACGAAGTCGATCTGGATGATCGGACACCCAGATCGACTTCTGACACTTCACAACAAGAGCGACTCCCTAGCGAGCCACCGCCCAACTACCGCCACCAAAGGCTTCATTTTCGGCAACGACCAGCCCAAACGTCAGGTCCAGACCGCTCTTGGCATCAACTCCACCAACAGGTTCCGGCAGAGACGCATTGGTCAGCGTGAGACCTTCATACACACAAAGCTGTCCAGCCGCGGCTTCAGGCTTAGTCGCCTTACCAGGACATCCCTCGAGTATCGCGGGTTCTGTGCCCGATTCTTCCTTGGTGACATAATGAAATTCTGGCGCAGCCACGAGCCTCAGAGGAAAGGAGACGTTCACATACGTTTCTGCGACGCCCTTGGCCGTGAACGACCAGACACCGGTCTCAGTCGCCCCAACCGGGAGCAGACATTCCCCACCCGGACACGTCGGACCAGCGGGACCCGTCGGACCGGCCACTCCGGCAGGACCTGTTGCACCGGCGGCGCCGTTCGCTCCTTTAAGCCCGGTTTCCCCTTTCGCGCCGGTGGCGCCAACCGGACCGGCCGAACCATCTTTACCGGCCGCGCCCGCATCACCCTTCGCGCCCCCAACCCCCGCAGGACCCTGCGGGCCAGCGGACCCCTGAGCGCCGGCCGGACCCTGCGCGCCGTTGGCGCCCGCCGGACCGGCCCTACCCTGCAACGACTTCAGCACGCTCGGGCTGATCTGCTTGGCCGAAGTGATCAGATACTTCTTCGCGGCATACGCGCCACCCGTCATAACGAACACCAAAGCCAAGCCCGCGATCACCGTCGCGGGAGTGACGCGCAAACGTCTACGTATAGCTGAGAGCATCGGTTACCTCTCCTCCTTAGAGTCGAGCGTGCCGGCGCCCAGCGCAGCGCACGCGGATTGAACTGACGAACTGACGATGTGAGGAGACCCGTGTGTCATGCGGTGGCCCCGTGGTCGTGGGTGTGCGTGCGGATGCTGTGCTCGACCTGCACGCCCTTGGGGGTCAGCCGCCATGCGTTGCGCTCGCCCTTCAAGTGACCGTCACCCGTGTTGGCGGCGAGACCGAGGCGCTCTAGGCGCGCGAGAAGCTTTGAGATCTGGCCCTGGTCGCTGACGCCGGCGTGATCGCCGATCACGCGATTGCTGGCGCCGGGCTCCTCGGCGATACAGCCAAGCACCAGCGCGGTGCGATACGTCAAGCGCATCGGGACGCCAGCGAGCGGATCGCCGTTAGTCGGCTCGGCGGTAGGCGAGTCGTCGCGCACCGCCACCGACGACACGGGAACCGGAAGGTTCTGCTCGCGACGTGCGGCCGCGACACCGAGGTAAGGCAGCACGATCATGCTCATCAGCTCGCCCGTGAGGCTTGTCAACGGCGAGTTAGCCTGTCCGCGCTGCAGGCGCGTGTGAACGATCGCCAGGGCAGCGCCGATCAGACCTTCCGCCGTCAACTCCGTCACCCCACCTCCTCCTTTTGCGGTGCGCTCGCTACGGCCTGTGTCGAGCACGGCCGCCAGGCGCGCGAGGACCTGCTCGCGACGCTTCAATACCGTGGGGCCACCGCGCAGCGACTGCACCACGCACACGCGCGCAAGCGCGGGCTCGCGGTCGAAGAACGACAGGATCGCCAGCAACCCGCCGCGCACGCGCTCACGCCAGACGAGGCCGGCGAGGTTCGCCCGTGCGATCTCACCTTCGATCGTCGCGACGACATCCTCGATCAGCGCGTCCAGGCACGCCTCGCGATCGTCGAACAATTCATAGAAGGTCCGGCGCGAGACCCGCGCGCGCTCGGTGATCCGCGCGACCGTCGTGCGCGCGTACCCCTCCTCGTCCACAGCGGCCGCGGCCGCGGCGAGCAGTCGCGAGCGTTGCATCTCGGAAACCTGCACTCGCGCGGGAGACGAACCACGCCGAGCGGGCACACCCGAGCGCACGCGCTTTGTCGTGCGCGTAGACATCACGCGACCCTCCCCGCGAGAGGACGTGAAAACCGGCTAGATTTGCCGGCTAGATCAGGGGTACTACTGGGACAGAGAGAGAGAGAGAGAGAGAGAGATGCATCAGCGATGCTGAGGCATCTACCTACGGCCGTGCCTTGACGCACAGCGACTCCCGTCACATCTGTCCCCGAAGAAAACACGCGAAAACAACCCCTCATCTGCGAATCGGAAAGCCCTCTCCCAAGGTCTTTACTGCCAAGCGCTCGAAATCGATCCAGACGACCGACCCAAACCCGATCTATGGTGTTGGCATTCCCACACAGGGAAGCCATGAACACTCAAGAACATAGCGTCAACTGTAGGGCTTGTCAAGAGGCAACCGCGTATGAGCTTCTAATTCATATGGGCGGTGCCGGGAAATGCCGCTCCCAGAGCTGAAAGCCTGACCTTCTGCGGTCTTAGGCGAGAGCGTTCACCACCGCGCCGGGGTCCTCCAATGGCAGGCGGTGACCGCTCGGAACCGTCGTCATCACGGCTTGGGGCAACAGCTCGACCAGGCGACGCCCGAGGCCCAGGAACTTCGTATCGCGTTCGCCGACCAGGATCGTGGCGAGCATCGTCAGCTCATGCAGTCGATCCCAGAGCGGGACCATCTCCCCCGTGCCGATCCCGCGCAGGACCGCCGCGATCGTGGTCGGCGAGTTGCGGCGATAATCCTCGCGCGCAAGCTCATCCACCGCTGGGGGATCCTCGGCGAACATCGGCTGTGCGCACCAGCGCGCGACGAAGTCCTCCTGCGATCCCCCTTCCAGCTCACCCGCGAGATGGTGGTCGGCCGCGCTGCGCTGCGCCCGCTCGTCCGCATCCTCGATCCCGGCCGTCGTGGACACGAGCACGAGCCGGGACACGCGCTCGGGCGCCGCCAACGCGACGTGCAAAGCGACGCGCCCACCCAGCGAGTAGCCGCACAACGCAAAGCGCTCCGGCGCCCGAGCCAGCACGTGCTCAACGCACGCCGCAAACGAGATCGGGCGCTCGGCATCGGCCTGCTCGCCATGCCCGGGTAGGTCCAGCGCCAGCGGGCGATAGCGTTCGGGGTCCAAACGCTCGACAACGCCGTCCCACGCTCGATGCGTGCCGGCGAACCCGTGCAGCAGAACAAGCGTCTCGGCCACCTCTTGATCCTATGACCCCCACCACCGACACGTACGTCCTCCTGCGCGCGTTCGTTGACGAGCTGACTCGCTGCGGCATGCGCATGGCGTGCACCTCCCCCGGGTCGCGCTGCGCTCCTTTGGTGCTGACGTTTGCGCGCGAGCAGCGACTGGCGTGCCACTCGCACATCGACGAGCGCTGTGCAGGATTCTTCGCGCTCGGGGCCGCCAAGGCTTCGGGGCTGCCCGTGGCCGTGACCTGCACCTCGGGGACCGCCGTGGCCGAGTTGCTGCCCGCCGCGATCGAGGCGCGCGAGGCGCGTGTCCCGTTGTTGCTCCTGACGGCCGATCGCCCTCCGGAGTTGCGCGAGAACGGCGCGGGGCAGGCGATCGACCAGCTGAAGATCTTCGGCGACGCCGCCAAGTGGTTCTTCGAGGTCGGGACCCATGACGCGACCCCTGAGCGAGTGCGCTGGATCAGGACGCTCGCGTGCCGCGCCTACTGGACCGCGCTCGAGGGTCGCCCCGGGGCGGTGCACTTGAACTTCCCGCTGCGCGAACCGCTCGTGACCGATGAAGCGCTGCCGGCCGATGACACCGGCCGCGCCGGGGACAGGCCGTACGTGCGCCGCCCACCAGCGCCCGCCGTCGGCGAGACGCGCCTGGGAGAACTCGTCGCCGAATCGCGGCGCGGAGTCGTGGTCGCCGGGCGCCACGAGCGCGAGACCCCCCTCGGGATCGCCGCCGCCGCATTCTGTGAGGCGATCGGCTGGCCCCTGCTGGCTGATCCCCTGTCCGGCGCGCGGCGCGGCGGCGCCGCCATCGCCCACTACGACGCGCTGCTGCGCGACGATGCGTTCGCCGCCTCCCAGCGCCCCGACCTCGTGCTGCGCGTAGGAGATCTGCCGGTCTCCAAGCCCCTGCGGACGTGGCTCGCGAACATGGCGAATGTGCGTCAGGTCACACTCGATCCCGAGGGCGCATGGCAGGATCCGGGGTCAGTGCTGAGCGACTCCATCGCCCTGGAGCCCGCCGCGACGCTTGCCGGCCTGATCGACGCCGCAGGGGTGCCCACCACATTCGGTTCTCCCGACCGCTCGGACGAGTCTGAGTTCCTTCCCCTGCATCCCGCAGACCCGGACTGGCTTGCGAGCTGGCGCAGCGCCGACGAGCGGGCGGCCGAGGCAATCTTGGGTGTCCTGCACGACGACGGCCTCGATGAGCCGTCCGTCGCCGCCGAGCTGGGCGTGCTGCTCTCAGAGGAGGCGACCCTGTTCGTCGCCTCCTCGATGCCCGTCCGCGACATCGAGACCTTCTGGCCCGTCCGCGACGATCCCCCGCGCGTGCTCTGCAACCGCGGCGCCAACGGCATCGACGGCACCGTCTCCAGCGCGTTCGGGGCAGCAGCCGCCGGCGACGGCCCGGTCGTCTTGCTGATCGGCGACGTCGCGCTCGCATATGACATCGGCGGCCTGCTCGCCGCCACACGCCTCGGACTGAAGCTCACGATCGTGCTCCTGGACAACGACGGCGGCGGGATCTTCGACTTCCTCCCCGTCTCCCGAGCCGAGATGGCACGCGCTGACGACCACGTCTACACCCGCCACGTAGCGACACCCACCGGCCTCGACTTCGCTCGAGTCGCCGCCCTGTACGGCTTCGCACACGAGCCGGTCGACACGCTCCCCGACCTCCGCGCCGCCCTGGAGCGCGCGCTCTCACCTCAAACCGGCTCCACGTTCATCCACGTTCGCACCGACCGCGCCGCCAACGTGGCCCTCCACGCCCGCGTCTGGAGCGCCGTCGCACGCGCGGGCGCCAATGAAGACCTGACAGCCGCGGGCGATGAGTAGCGCCGCCGCCTACCGCTGGGGAGCGATGATCGCCCGCCGCCGACGGCTCGTGCTCGGGGTGTGGGTGATCGTGCTGATCGCCTGCGCCGCCGCCTACCCGGCGCTGAAGAGCTCGCTCGGAGCGCCCAACTACGGGATCGATGGCGCAGAGTCCTCGCGTGCCGCGCAGCTGCTCGAACAGCGCTTCGCCGGCCACGGCGCCGAGCAGGACGTGCTTGTCTTCAACTCGTCAACGCACCGCGCCGGCGAACCCGCATATCGCGCGGTCGTGGCCCGCGCGCTCGCCACGGCCCGCCGTCAAGCCGACGTCAAGGGCGTCGCCGGTCCCTTCGACCGGGGGGCCCACGGGCAGATCTCACGCGACGGGCACGCCGCGATAGCACTCGTGGGGATCGCCGGCGACCCCCGACAGCTCGTCGAACGCGCCACCAAACTGCAGCACGCGCTCGATCCCCTCGCGGGCGCCGGCGTGCACGTGTGGTTGACGGGCTACTCCCCCGTCGCGGTCGACATCACCAACGTGGAGAACGCAGACGTCGAGCGCGCGGAGACGATCGGGGTGCCGATCGCGCTGCTGGTCCTGCTGCTCGCGCTCGGCACAGCGGTCGCCGCGATCGTGCCGCTGGCGATCGCCGGCAGTGGGCTGCTGTTGACGTTCGGGTTTCTTGCGCTGCTCGCGACGATGCTCACGTTCGATAGCTTCCTGACGACGATCGTCACGATGATCGGCGTCGGCATCGGCATCGACTACGCCCTGTTCGTCGTCAGCCGCTTCCGCGAGGAGCTCGCCCGGCGCAGGAGCACCGACCGGCCGGTCACGAGTGAGCAGATCGAGGAGGCCGTCGGCGCGGCGATCTCGAGCTCCGGGCGCACCGTCCTCTTCTCCGGCGTGATCGTCGCGCTCGCGCTGGCGACGCTCGGAGTTATCAGGGCGCCGATCTATCGCGAGTTCGCACTCGGCGCCGTCTCGGTGGTGATCTGCACGGTGATCGTCGCGCTGACCCTCCTCCCGGCCGTGCTGGCGCTGCTCGGACCCCGCATCGACCGGGGAGCGCTGCCCGCTCGGATCCAGCCACGCGACGCCCGAGCCGGCGCGAGCGACGGACACGGGATCTGGGCGCGGTGGGCGCTGGCCGTAATGCGCCACCCCATTCTCGCCGCGTCCACGATCGCGGCCGTGCTGATCCTCGCCGCAGCGCCTCTGCTGGGTCTGCGCACGGGCGTCGACTTCGGCATCGCCTCGCTCTCGGGCACGCCCTCGGGCAAGGGCGAGCAGGTCCTGGCGCGCTCCTTCGGAGCGGGCACGCTGGCGCCGATCGAGATCGTGATCGCCGGCCGCCGCGACGATCCCGGCCCACTCGAACGCGCCGCCGCCGCACACGTTGCGCTGCTGACACGCCGACTCGCCCCGAACGCCCACAACGACATAGCCGCCGTCGTCACGACACCGGGCCGCGACGCGACGCTGCTAACGGTCGCGCCCGCGACGGCGATCGACTCCTACCGCTCCGAACAGCTCGTGCGCCACATCCGCGCGAGCCTGCCGGCACCGATCAGGGCCGACGGCCGACTCGAGGTCGCAGTCGGCGGCGCGAGCGCAAAGATCGTCGACCTCTCCAACGAAACGCACGCCAAGGTCCCGCTCGTCCTGGGCCTGATCCTCGCGCTCTCGCTGATCTTCCTCACGATCGTCTTCCGCAGCCTCGTGCTGCCCGTCAAGGCCGTCGCGATGAACCTGCTCGCGACCGGCGCAACAGTCGGGATCGTGATCTTCATCTTCCAACAAGGCCACGGCGAGCACCTGCTTGGCTTCACCAGCACCGGTTTCATCCAGGTGTTCCTGCCGCTCTCCATCTTCGCGCTGTTGTTCGGCCTCTCGATGGACTACGAGGTCTTCCTGATCCGGCGCATGCGCGAGACGTGGATGCAAACCGGCGACAACGAGCTGGCCGTCGCGAGCGGGGTCGAGCACACCGCCCGCCCGATCACCGCCGCCGCCGCGATCATGGTCGCCGTCTTCGGCAGCTTCGCCACCGCCAACGTGCTCGAACTCAAGGAGTTCGGCCTCGGCCTCGCCCTCGCCATAGCAATCGACGCGACCCTCATCCGTTTCATCCTCGTCCCCGCCCTCATGCGCCTCTTCGGCGCCCGCAACTGGTGGCTTCCCTCGCTCAAGCGGCCCGCTCTCGCTCCGGGTGCAAAGAGCGCCCCTGAGCGTCATTGAGCAAGCAGGTCAATGACGCTCAGCCCGCGAGCAGCGGCAGCAAGGCTTGCAGCTTGACCTCCGTCTCGGCCAACTCCGCCTGGGGGTTCGAGTCGCGCACGATCCCATTGCCCGCATAGCACCGCGCGACGTTCTCGCGCAGCAGCGCACAGCGCAGGGCGACGCAGAACTCGCCGTCTCCCGTCGCATCAGTCCAGCCAATCGGACCCGCGTACCAGCCGCGGTCCAACCCCTCAAGCGCCGGGATCAGCGGCGTGGCGACATCACGCGGCTCTCCTCCTACCGCCGGGGTCGGATGCATCAGCCCCGCCAGCTCCAGCGCGTCGATCGGGGCGGCAAGCTGCGCCCGGATAGGGGTCGCCAGGTGCTGGATGTTCGCGATCTTCACCAACTCCGGCTCGGGCGCCGCCGCCACCCACACCGCGTGCGGGCGCAGCGTGCGCTCGATCCGCCGCGCGACGATCGCGTGCTCCTCGCGATAGCTCTCATCACGCAGCAGCTGCTCGCCCAGATGGTCGTCCACCGCGGGATCGGCACTGCGCCTGGTCGAGCCCGCGAGCGCCAGCGTGCTCACGCGGTGACCCTCCCGGCGCACCAGCAGCTCGGGGCTCGCCGCGATCAGCGTCGCGTCCCCGCGACCAACGCAGAAGCAGTAGCACGCCGGGAACGCCTCCCGCAGCACGCCCAGCATCGCCGCCGGGTCATACCTCTTCGGAGCATGCGCCTCCACCTCGCGGGCGAGCACGATCTTCTCCAGCTTGCCTGCCTTTATCAGCGCTGTCGCATGTTCCACGGCCGCCTCGTAGTGCTCTGGCGGCATCGCGCTGCCCACGCTGTATCTGCCTGTCGGCGCCGGGTCGAGCATCGGCAGCGCCCGCTCCTTCAGCTCAGCTAAGCGGCCCTCCAAGCGCTCCAGCACCTCTTCGGCAGTGTCATCGGGCGCCATCAACGCCGCCAACGTCAGCCTCACGCCCGGCTCTTCGCCGTCGCGATCGCCCGCTCCCTTTGCGACACGCCTAATAGCCACCTCCGGCACGATCAGCGACGCGGGATCGAACCCCTCCCACGCCGGCGTGCGACCGCCCTCCGGCGCGAACGCGAACCCGCCGACCGCCACCGGCCCCGAGCGGTCCGGATCATCCAGTGGATCTCCCACCGCCGTCGCCGCCAGCCCGCGCCAGCGGTCGGCCACGCTCGCAAACCGCTCCTCGCCCGAGCTCTTCAGACACACTGCCTCGCCCAGCGCCGCGAGCGCGGCCCCGCCCCTGTCGGGCTGCTCGAACGCGAACCATGGCTCGCCCTCCCTGCGCGACGCGCACACCACGGCGCTCGGGTCCACCGTGCCGGAGAGTTTCACCGTGCTCGTCGCCAGCGTCGGCTCGCCGCTGCGCCTGGCCCTGCGCAGCGCCAGATCCAGCCGCGCACCCATCCGTTCGCGATCGTGCTCGCTCAGCGCAAACGGGCTCTCCAGGCGCTGCGTATCGGTTATCGCTCTGTTCTTCAAAGCTCTCGCAATGTCAACAGCTGCGGTAAGCGGCTTGGACCGCAACTCGATGCAAGGACCGGCTCTGGCTTACCCACCCAAGCCCGCGTCCTCTTTATGCGCCTTCCTATGTCTCGACACGTCCTCGGGAAATGGCTATCTCTCCAGTGCGCATCATCTCGATCAATCCGAACGGGCGCACCATGCCCTCGAACGCCTCGATCTTCTCCGTCGTGCCCGTCACCTCGACGATCACCGAACGCTTCGTCACGTCCACGACCTTCCCACGGAATATCTCCGTGATCTGCATCAGCTCGCCCCGCTGCGCACCGTCCGCGGAGACCTTAAACAGCGCCAGCTCGCGCGAGACCGTGTCAGTCGGCTCCAGGTCCCGGATCTTCAGCACGTTCACCAGCTTGTGCAGCTGCTTCGTGACCTGATCGATCGGGTGCAGCGCCCCGTCCACCGTCAGCGTCACCCGCGAGATCTGCTCGTCGTCGGTCGGGCCCACCGTCAGCGTGTCGATGTTGAATCCCCGGCGCGCGAACAGCCCCGCGATGCGCGTCAGCACGCCCGACTTGTTCTCCACCAGGATCGACAGCACGTGCTTGCGTCCCGTGCGCAGCCCCGTGGACGCCTGCAGCTCCTCGAGGCTCAGCGGCGCCTTCGTTCCAGGCTCACCCATCGCCGCGTTCACCCAACCATCTCGCGCGCGGCCTGGCCCGCCGGGATCATCGGGTAGGTGTTCTCCTCACGCGTCACCCTCACGTCCACGAACACCGGGCCGTCCGTCGCGATCGCGCGCTTCATGTCCTCCACCAGCGTCGTCTTGTCCTCGAAGCGCATCCCCGTCGCGCCGTACGCCTCCGCGAGCTTCACGAAATCCGGGAACTCACCCGTCTCCACATGGCTGTATTTGCCGTCCCAGAACAGCTCCTGCCACTGGCGCACCATGCCGAGGTAGCCGTTGTTCATGATGAACACCTTGATCGGGATCTTCTCCTGCGCGCACGTCGCGAGCTCCTGCGCGTTCATCTGCACCGAGCCATCCCCCGCCACGCAGCACACCAGTTTGTCGGGACAGCCCACCGCGGCGCCCATCGCCGCCGGCAGCCCGAACCCCATCGTGCCCAGCCCCCCCGAATTGATCCAGCGCCTCGGCGCCGGGAAGTCGTAGTACTGCGCCGTCCACATCTGATGCTGGCCCACGTCGCTGCTGACGATCGCCTCGCCCTTCGTAGCCTCATACAGCGCCTGGATCATGTACTGCGGCTTGATCTCGTTGTCACTCGAGTCCTCATACCCCAGCGGGTACTTCGCTTTCCAGCCCGCGATCCGCTGCCACCAGTCGCCCAGCCGCGCACCGTCGGCGCTTAGCGCCCGGTACTCAATCGCCAACTTCGCCAACACATTTTTCGCGTCACCCACGATCGGGATGTGCGCCGGCACGTTCTTCGAGATCTCCGCCGGGTCGATGTCGATGTGAATGAACTTCGCCTTCGGCGCGAACTCCGACAGCTTGCCCGTGATGCGATCGTCGAACCTCGCTCCTACAGCGCAGATCAGGTCTGCCTCGTCCATCGCGTAGTTCGCCGCCCGCGTCCCGTGCATCCCCAGCATTCCCAGCCACTGCTCGTGCGGCGCCGGGAACGCTCCCAGGCCCATCAGCGTGCACGTCACCGGGAAGCGGTCGCACGCCGCCAGCTCCACCAGCTCCTGCGACGCGTTCGCGTTCACCACGCCCCCGCCCGCATAGATCACCGGGCGTCTGGCCGACGCCAGCGCCTTCGCGGCCTGGCGAATCTGCTTCTGGTTGCCCTCCGTCGTCGGCTGATACCCCGGCAGTCGCACGTCCGTCACCGGCTCGTACTCGATCTCCGCGCGCGACAGATCCTGGGGGATGTCCACCAACACCGGGCCCGGCCGGCCCGTGCGGGCGATGTGAAACGCCTCGTGAATCGCCCTCGGGATCTCCCTCGGGTCCTGAATCATGAACGAGTGCTTCACGATCGGGATCGTGATCCCCAGCGTGTCCGCCTCCTGGAACCCGTCCGTCCCCAGCAGCTCCGTCCGGACCTGCCCGGTGATGAACACCACCGGCACCGAGTCCATCATCGCGTCCGTTATCGGCGTGATCAGGTTCGTCGCCCCCGGGCCGCTCGTCGCGAACGCCACCCCCACTTTGCCAGTCGCCTTCGCGTACCCCTGCGCGGCGTGCCCGCCGCCCGCCTCGTGCCTGACGAGGATGTGCCTGATTCCGCCGTTCACGAACGCGTCGTACGTCGGCAGGTTCGCCCCCCCGGGAAGCCCGAACACCACGTCCACGCCCTCGGCCTTCAGGCATTCCATGATTGCGTCCACCGCGCGCATATCGGCAGTTTACCAGCGGGTTTTCAGGACTCTCGGATGCTCGTGCTCAGGAACTGCCGATAGCGACGCCGATGGCAAGCGCGATCGCGCCGCCCACCGTCACGACCAGCAGAGATGAGCGCATCGACACGTGCAGGAACCGTTTCCTGATCCATGCGATCGCGAACAGCTCCACCGCGACCACGCATCCGGCAACGATCAGTGCCCTGTGCACATCGGAGATCAGGAACGGCAGCGTGTGGAAGATGCCTCCCAGCGCCGTCATCCCACCTGTGATCGACCCGCGCACGACAGCCGACCCGCGCCCGGTCTCCTCGCCCGTGTCCGACAGCGCCTCCGACCAGCCCATGCTCACGCCCGCTCCCAGCGCGGTGGCGAAGCCCACGAGCAGGGCTGTATGCGAGTTCGAGGAGATCGCCGCCGCGAATATCGGCGCCAGCGAAGAGACCGTTCCGTCGATCATGCCCACCAGTGCCGGCTGCACCACGCGCAGCACGAAGTCGGTCTCGTCCGTGAACCCCGCCCGACGTATCAGACGGGCGATCGGGCTTTCGCGTATGGGTGCGCTAGTCGCGTCGGCTGCGTCCATCCACCATTTATAGACAGCCTCTAACTTCGGGCTCCCTTATCTCAGCGCCCTCGCCACGCCCAGCGACAAACGCCGTCCTTCAGGTCCGCGCAGGCGGCGGTGAGCGGTAGGACCTCACCGATTCCGGCGTGATCACCTCGTCCGGATACTCGAGCTCTGTCCCACACTTCGTACACACCGCGTCGTAGACCTTCGTGACCCGTCCGCACCGCGGGCAGGCCCGACGAAGCTCGTTGCGCTCAGAGCGATACACGATTGCCGTAGCCAGGCCAATGATCGGCACGACCGCCGAGATCAAAAACCACAGCCAGAACGAGCTGCCCTTGACTTTGCCCACGATCCCACCCGCCAAACCAAAGCACAGCGCGATGACGATGTAGGCCATCTTGTCCGCGTGCCCTCTCGCCTCAGAGCAGGACGCGCACAGCCCAGATGATCGCGACGATCGCCGCGATCACGAGCACAAACCCCGCGACCGCCACGGCGACGCCGATCAGCACGTGCAGCAGGAAATACCCCACGACGAGCAACACGAGCACCGCCACGACCGTTCGGGCGAACGAGCTGCTGGATGCTGACTCTGAAGGAGACCGACTCATTGCCTATCAGGGTAGACGGTTCGCAGGACGATCGGCGAACCAGGATACGGCAGGGGCGGTTATCGCTTGAGTGGACGACCACCCAAATAACGGTGCAGCCGGGCGGGAATCGCCACCCCGCCCGGCTGCGCCCCGCTCACTTCCAGCCGAGGGAAGCCGGAAAGAGACCTTTACAAATAGACCTGTCCGGTCCGGTGCTCCTCATGAACGTCCCAGACGGCCAAGCTCGCGAGCGATACGGGCGCTCGCCACGTCCACCTCGCTCATCCCTGAGCGACGGCCGACACTCGCCAGCCGATAGCGACGCATCCGCGGCCCGCGGCTCGACACGTCCTCCCCCTGCTCCGGCAACAGCACGAACCGGCGCGGGGAGTGGGCGATCGAATTGGCCACTGGTGGGTTCATGTCCACCATATTGGCGCACCCTGCCCGTCCTGCCTTTGGCCCACAGTCCAAAATGTGGGCCGTCTGTTTAGACCCCCAACTGCTCGTGGACCAACCGCGTGACCTCGCCGCCGTCGGCCCGGCCTTTGGTCTCGCGCATCACGTGCCCCACGATCGGACCGATCGCCTTGGCGTTGCCCTCACGCATCCGCTCGGCCGCCTCGGGGTTGGCCGCGAGCGCCGCCGCGACGATCTCGCCCAGCTCGTCTCCGGAGCCGATCGCCTCCAAGCCCTCCGCCCGCACGATCTCCGCCGGGTCGCCGCCCTCGGCCACGAGCTTGTCGAGCACCTGCCGGCCCGCGCCGACGCTGACCCGCTTCGCCGCCACGAGTCCCACGAGCGAGGCCAGCGCACCCGCCTGCACCTGCGACTCGCCCGGATCTTCGTCCTCCGGGATGCGGCTCAACAGGTCGCTGGCGATCCAGTTCGCGAGCGCCTGCGCCGGCGCCGGCGGATCTGCGCCAGCCGCGAGCCCAGCCTCGAAGTAGTCGCCCAACTCCGCCCTGAACGCCAGCAGCCGCGCGCTGTCAGCGCTCACCCCGAACGCAAGCTCATACCGCTGTGCCCGGTCGGCCGGCAGCTCTCCCAGCGCGGCCTGCGCGCGCGCGAGCATCTGCTCGTCGATCTGCACCGGCACGAGGTCGGGCTCGGGGAAGTAGCGGTAGTCGTGCGCCTCCTCCTTGCTACGCAACGAGGTGATCGCGCCCGAGGCCGGATCGTAGTGCAGCGTCTCCTGGACGACCGCTCCCCCGCCCCGCAGAATCTCCTCCTGGCGAGCGATCTCGGCCTTGATCCCGCGCTCGATGAACCGGAACGAGTTCATGTTCTTCAGCTCCGTCTTCGTCCCCAACTCCTCGCTGCCGGCCGGGCGCAGCGAGATGTTCGCGTCACAGCGCAGCGAGCCCTCCTCCATGTTCACGTCGCTGACTGCAAGCTGGCGCAGCGTCGTGCGCAACAGCTTCAACCACTCGCTCGCCTGCTCGGCGCTGCGCAGGTCAGGCTCGGTCACGATCTCCGCCAGCGGCGTGCCGCCGCGGTTGAAGTCCACCACGCTCTCCCGCGAGCCGTGGATGCGCCCGCTCTCGCCGAGGTGCGTCAGCTTCGCCGCATCGTCCTCCAGGTGCACCCGGTGGATGCGCACCTCCCCCAGGTTTCCGCCTTTGCACAGTGGCTGGTCGTACTGGGAGATCTGGTACCCCTTCGGCAGATCCGGGTAGAAGTAGTTCTTGCGGTGAAACACCGACGTAGGCGCGAGCTCGGAGCCGAGCGCCAGCCCGATCGTCAGGCCGAGATGGACCGCCTGCGCGTTCGCCACCGGCAGTGCGCCCGGCAGTCCCAGGCAGACCGGGCACGTGCGCGTGTTCTCCGGCTCCCCGAACGACAGCTCGCAGCCGCAGAACATCTTCGTGCGGGTCTTCAGCTGGACATGAATCTCCAGGCCGATGACCGGTTCGAGCTGCTCAGACACGCGCGGCGCTCCCGTCGAACGCGAACGCCTGCTCCAGCGCGTACGAGGCGTCAAGCAGCCGGTTCTCACTGAACGCCGGCCCGGCCAGCTGCATGCCGACCGGCAGTCCTCCGCTCAGCCCGCACGGAATCGAGATGGCGGGAATCCCGGCGAGCGACATCGGCACCGTGCAGTAGTCGTTCAGGTACATCTGAAGCGGATCGCTCGTCTTCTCGCCCAGCTTGAACGCGACCGTCGGGGCGGTCGGCGTGACGATGAAGTCCACCTCCGCGAACGCGCTCGCGAAGTCCTCGGCGATCTTCGTCCTCACCCGCTGCGCGCGGCCGTAGTAGGCGTCGTAGTAACCGGCCGACAGCACGTAAGTCCCGAGCATGATCCGCCGCTTGACCTCCGCACCAAACCCGTCATGGCGCGTGCGCTCGTACATCTCCAACAGATCCTCCGCGCCCTCGGCGCGCAGCCCGTAGCGCACTCCGTCGAACCGTGCCAGGTTCGAGGATGCCTCGGCGGGTGCGAGCACGTAGTACGCCGACAGCGCGTGCGGGGCATGAGGCAGGCTGACGCTCTCGACGATCTCTGCGCCGAGATCCGCCGCTCGCTCCAGGGCGGCCTGGAACGACGCCAGCACACCCGCTTCGATCCCCTCGCTCTCGACTCCCATGCCATCCCCGGCACCACCCGTGCTTACGGCGCCGCCGGTCAGCTCCGCGGGCACGCCCAGCCTGATCCCATCCAGGCGCTCGGCGCTTGGCAGCTCGATCGCCTGCGGAAACTCCAGCGAGGTGGCGTCGCACGGGTCGCGACCCACCATGTGCCTGAGCAGCAGCGCCGCGTCGGTCACGTCGCGCGTCAACGGCCCGGCCTGGTCCAGCGAGGATGCGAATGCGATCATCCCGTACCGGGACACAGACCCGTACGTCGGTTTGAGCCCCACGATCCCGCACAGGGCGGCCGGCTGGCGGATCGAGCCGCCGGTGTCCGTCCCCAGCGCCCACGGCGCCAATCCCGCCGCGACCGCGGCGGCACTCCCACCCGAGGAGCCTCCCGGCACGCGCGTGCGATCCCACGGGTTGAGCACCGGCCCATACGCCGAGTTCTCGTTCGAGGAGCCCATCGCGAACTCGTCCTGGTTGGTCTTCCCCAGCAGGCTCGCGCCCGCCGCCTGCAGCTTGCGCACGACGGTGGCGGTGTACGGAGGCTCATACCCCTCCAGGATGCGCGAGCCCGACTGGCTGGGCACGCCCTCCGTGCAAAACAGGTCCTTGACCGCCAGCGGCACCCCCGCCAGGGGCGCGCTCGCGTCGCCATTCGCTGCGCCCGAACCCTCGGGCGCAACCCAGGTGAAGCAGTTCAACTCGTCCGCCGCCGCGCGCGCGCGATAGGCGTCGAACAGCTCCCCACTCGACAGCTCACCCGCGGTGATCTTCCGCGCCGCCTGCGCGGCGGACAGGTCGATAATCTCGGCGGCGCTCACGCCTGGGGACTCGGTACTGAGAAACCGTTGCCGCTCACCGCGGGCGCCTGCGCCAGCGCGACCTCGCGCGGCAAGGACTCCCACGGCTCATCCGCGCGCAACGCGAGTTGGGTGGGCATCGCATCAGCGACCACGTGTGTCGTCGGCGCCACCCCCTCCAGGTCGAGCTCGCCGATGTGCGCGACGTGATCGAGGATCGCCGACAGCTCTCGCGCCAGCGGCTCGATCTCCTCCTCGCGCAGCTTCAGCCGCGCCAAGCGCGCGACGTGCAGGACTTCCTCGCGGTCGATCATGACGCGGCGCATTCTACGGGGCGCCCGCGGGAGCGCCCGTCCGCCGGGACACGCACGGTGACACCCCTTGCCCTGCCGATGCGAGAACCTCGCCGGCGAGCTCTATCTCGTCGCGCCCGTGCCGTTGGCGTGAGGATCCGGAGGCGGCAGCGGCGGTGGTTCCGCCGGCTCATACAGCGACGGGCGTTCGTCGCGCACCGACTGCCACGAGCCGACCAGCATCAGGATCGCGCCCGCCAGCGCCAGCCACGCGCCCGCGCACAATGACGTCGCGTGTTCGGGCCGCTCGAGCACCCGCACGATCGCGGCGATCACCGCGACGATCCCGAACAGCGTGCTCCACACACCCGCGGCGACCGGCAGCGCCGTGCTGCGCTCGGTCATCGTGCTGATAACCAGTCCAAGCGCCGCGGCGGCCGCGGCGATCAGCAGCACCAGCGCCGGGCCGAACGTGTCCCACGCGCTGAGCTTACCCAGCGAGTTCTCATACCAAGGCAAGAACAGCGAGACGATCACGCAGATCGCGCCCGCCAGCGCGAGCAGCTCGCCGAGGCGCAGTCGGCGGAGGCTCATGTGAGGCCTGCCTGCATTCGCGCCGCCTTCAGCGTGTTTTGCAACAGGAACGCGATCGTCGTCGGACCCACGCCGCCGGGGACCGGTGTGATCGCCGAGGCCACCTCCACGGCCGCAGCGTAGTCGACGTCGCCGACCAGCCCACTCTTGTTGTGAGCCTCCTCGGGCGTCAGCCGGTTCATACCCACGTCGATCACGACCGCGCCCGGTTTGACGAACGAGCCCTCGATCAACCGCGGGCGTCCGACCGCTGCGATCAGCACGTCCGCGCGGGCGCACACCTCGCGCAGATCGCGCGTGCGCGAGTGGCACACGGTCACGGTCGCGTCGCGCGCGAGCAGCAGCTGCGCCATCGGCTTGCCGAACAGGTTGGAACGCCCTACCACGACGGCCTCTGCGCCCGCCAGCTCGACCTCGCTCTGGTGCAGCAGCTCGAGCACGCCCAGCGGCGTCGCCGACACGAGCCCGGGACGTCCCAGCGACAGCAGGCCTGCGTTCACCGGCGTCAGCCCGTCCACGTCCTTCGCGGGGGGCACCAACTCCGTCAGCGACCGGCCGTCGAGCGGCTCCGGCACCGGCAGCTGCAGCAGGATCCCGCTTACATCCTCGTTCTCCGCGAGCTCGTGCAACCGCTCTGCGACCTGCTCGTGCGTCGAGTCCGCCGGCAGACGCACATCGAACGCCTGCATCCCTGCCTGCGCGCTCGCCCGCTGCTTGCCGCCCACGTAGATCGCCGACGCCGGATCGTCGCCGACGAGCACCGTCGCCAGACCCGGCGTGCGCCCGGTCTGTGCATTGAACGAACGCACGCCCTCGGCGACCTCCTCCCGCACGCGCGCGGCGATGGCCTTGCCGTCGATGATTGTGGCTGTCACAGAGTGGATCGTATGCTCAGCGGCGGCTGACCGGCGCGTACTCGGCCATCAGCTTGCGTTCTGACCCATCTGCCGCGAAGCGCACGACGATCACGCCACCCGGCTCCACGCCGGTGACGACGCCCTCGCCGAAGGCCGCATGCACGACGTCCTCGCCCATGCGATAGGTCTTGGCAGGGGCCGTCTCGGCGGCGCGCGAAGCCGCCCAGCTCTGTACTGAGCGCCCGCCGATCGTGCGCCCACCCGCGCCGGCGCCCACGGAGATCGCCGCACCCGGGCTGAGCCCCATCTCCTCCTCACGGTCGGTCAGCTCGGCCGGGATCTCATCCAGGAAGCGGCTGCGCAGACCGTAAGTGGCCTGTCCGAACACCGAGCGCCGTCGCGCATAGGCCAGATACAACTCGCGCTTGGCGCGCGTGACCCCCACATAGAACAACCGCCGCTCCTCCTCCAGTCCACCCTCATCCAGCGCGCGCGAGTGGGGAAACACGCCGTCCTCGCAGCCGGCGATGAACACGACCGGGTACTCCAAGCCCTTGGCGTTGTGCAGCGTCATCAACGTCACCAGCCCGTCGTCCTCGCGACGGGAGTCCGCGTCGGCGACGAGCGCCAGCTGCTGCAGGAACAGGTCGAGCGTGTCCTCGTCCTCGCTCGCCGCGGCGTCGAACTCCCGCGCCACCTCCACGAGCTGATCGAGGTTTTCCAGGCGCCCCTGTGCTTCGATCGTCTTCTCCGCGCCCCCCAGCGCCTCCGCTTCCAGTGCGTCGAGATAGCCCGTGCGCGAGAGCACCGCTTCGAGCAGATCGCCGACCGGAACGCTCTGCTCGGCAAGCTCCGAGAGCCCTGCCATCGTCGACATAAACCGCGTCAGCGACTTGACCGCTTTGGCCCCCAGACCAGGGATCCGCTCGGCCGCCGCGGCCGCCTCCCACACCGACACGCCGATCGTGGCGGAGTGGGCGACGATGCGCGACAGCGACGTGCGCCCAAGGCCGCGCCGGGGAGAGTTGACGATGCGCGTGAACGCCACCACGTCGTAAGGGTTCGCCAGCCACGACAGGTAGGCGATCGCATCCTTGATCTCCGCGCGCTCGTAGAACTTCGTCCCGCCGATCACCTGATAGGCGATCTCGCGACGCACGAGCGTGTCCTCGATCACCCGCGACATCGCGTTCGTCCGGTACAGCACCGCGATCTCCGCGCGCGAGGCGCCCTCATCCACGAGCCGCTCGATCTCGCCCACGACGAACCGCGCCTCGCCATGCTCGTCGTCCAACTCGCGTACGTGGATCGGATCGCCGTCGCCGCGCTCGCTCCACAGCCGCTTGGCGATACCTCCACGGTTGTTCGCGATCACCGCGTTAGCGGCCGACAGGATGCGCTGGGTCGAGCGGTAGTTCTGCTCGAGCTTGACCACCCGCGCGTCGGGAAAGTCATCCTGGAAATCGAGGATGTTGCGCACGTCCGCGCCGCGGAACCCGTAGATCGACTGTGAGTCATCGCCCACTACCGCCAGGTTGCGATGCCCCTCCAACTGCACGCGCTCCCCGCGCTTGGGCGCCCGCCCCCCGCCGACGAGCAACTGCAGCAGCCGGTACTGCGCATAGTTCGTGTCCTGGTACTCGTCGACTAGCACATGTCTGAACGCGCGCGCGTACCGGGTGCGCACCTCCTCGTACAACTCCAGCACATTCACCGCGCGGAACAACAGATCGTCGAAGTCCATCGCGTTCATGCGCAGCAGATCCCGCTCGTACAGTTCGTAGGCGTCGGCGATCATCTCCTCGAACTGCGAGCCGACCGTCTGCCGGTACTCCTCGGCGGACTGCAGCCGGTTCTTCGCCGCCGAGATCTGACTGTGGATCGCCGCTGGAGTGAACCGCTTGGGGTCGATGCTCAGCTCGTCGATGCAGCGACGCGTCAGTCGTCGCGCATCGGCCTGGTCGTAGATCGTGAACTGGCGCGTATACCCCAACCGCTCGGCCTCGGAGCGCAGGATGCGCGCGCACGCGGCGTGGAACGTCATCAGCCACATCCCGCGCGTGTTACGCCCGAGCAGTCGCTCGACCCGGGAGCGCATCTCCTGCGCCGCCTTGTTCGTGAACGTGATCGCCAGGATCTCGTGCGGGTTTGCCTGCTCGGTGTAGATCAGGAACGCGATCCTGTGCGTCAGCACTCGCGTCTTGCCACTGCCGGCGCCAGCCAGGATCAGCAGCGGACCCTCACCATGCGTGACCGCCTCGCACTGGGGCTCGTTCAGCCCCGCCAGCAGGCGCTCGATCCGCCCTTCTTCCTCGGGAGACTGCTGGCCCGGAGGACGAGGCACATCTGGGTCCTCGCTTGGGATCAGCGCCGCTTGAGCTTCGTCAGGCATCCAGCCTCAGGATAGATGCGTGCCCGGCCGGCGCCCCGTCGGCCCCGGCCCGGTCCCGATCGACCGGCTAGCGACGACGCTTAGGTTTAGGCTTGTGCAGCGTTGTGTGGGCGGTGGCCGTCCTGGCCTTCAGACCCGCGGCATTGACGACCGCGACGGCGAACGTGATCTTCTCGCCATACGGCAGCCTGGAAGCGGTCGCACGGAACGAGCCGGCCGAAAGCGTCTTCGCCGACAGCCTCGACGTCTTCGTCGTGTGACAGACCCGCTTCTTGGACGCGTGCTTGCCTTTTCTCTTCGGATTCGGACACTTGGTCGTGACCGAGTAGGAGGCGGTCGGCTGCGCGCTCACGGCGACGCCGTTGGGATCCCACGCCGCAAACGACAGCACGCACGACCGCAGATGGCACTTCAACGCTCTGATAGCGGCATTCGGCGGCGTCGTGTCCGCCACTATCGTCGGCGTCGTTCCCGACCTGCCGGTGCTGGTGCCGCCAGGATTGCTCGCCTGCACGACGCATACGACCGTGGAGCCCACCAGGCCGCCCGCGGGCGCGAAGACGTTGGCCGGTCCGCTCTGGAGCATCTGTGCGGAGGCGTTTTCCAGCTGGAACGTATAGGTAAACGACGGCGAACCACTCCACCCGCCCGATTCGCAGGTAAGCGGGATGAACGCGATCGGTGAACTGCCAAACCATTTCATCGCCGGTGGCGCACTCTGGCGCGGAGCGACCGGAGGCGATTCGCTGCCTTCGATGAAGTCGCGGATCTCGGGCGCGGCGATGTTTGTAAAGGCGCTCGGGTGACCGACGGGGCATTCCTTGGCCCCGAAATCGACGATACCGACCTCAACCGCGGGACTGCCCTCGGTCAGCGGACCGCCGCTGTCTCCCTGACAGCCCGACGAGCTCGCCGATTCGGCGCAGAGCAGTACGGCCGAGTTCAGCCCGACCTCATTCCGACAGGCATCGCTGCTGATGGCGGTGAGCGTGGTCGAGTGGAGCTTGCCATCCGACTGTTCGCGCACGGCACCGTTCTCTTTGCCATAGCCACTGAGGCTGAGCGTCGTGCCCGGCGCCGGGGTGGCGCCCGCCGGCACGAGCGGTATCGGCTCGGCGTCCATCGCTTGGGAGAGTTCGAGCGGCGTGTCCAGCGTCAGCACCGCCACGTCGTCCTTGATTTCCGGAGAGACTGCGTAATAGGGATGTGCGCGGATGCTCGCGACCCCCCTCACCTGAATCGTAGAAGACAATTCATTGATGTTCGAGTCTCCGCTCACGACCACGAAGGCCGCGGGGGAGTGCTCAATCGTCGTCCCCTCGACGTCTACACAATGCCCGGCAGTGAGGATGTGGGTGGAGTCGAGGATCGATCCGCCACATGAGATTGCGAACGTCATGCCGCCTTCTTTGAACGGACCGCCTTCCACATAGACCTGCCATGGGAACTGAGAGATCGAGGCTTCCTGTCCGTTGATGATGTACGGGACCAGCGGCGCGCTACCGTCCTCGAGGGACGCGGCCTTTACCTGTTGACAGCAAGCTGCCATGACCGTCGTCGCAGCGAACAGCGTCAGCAGGACCGCAAGGCGCTTACCGGGGTGATTTGAATACAGATGCGAACTCACGTGAACCGCCATGTCTACCAGAGCGACCCGACGCCGGAGCCGGCACGACCGCTGCGACCGATCGCTAACCCTTGGTCGCGTTCGGCGACTCGGACTGGCGACGCTCGATCGACAGTTCTTCGACCGTCAAACGCCCGACGCTCAGCTCTCCCACCCGCAGACGCCCGATCGCGCCGCGCTTGATCGCCAGCCTGCCGATCGCCAGAGCACCGATCGCACCGCTACCCAGCGCGAATGCTCCGACGGCAAGCGCGCCAAGCGATCCGGCCCCGAGCGCCTGCGTTCGCGAGGTCCGGGCACGCGCGTCGTGGCGTCGACCGCACGCAGCGCAACGCCGGGAACTCTTGTGACTTTTGAAAGTCGGCTTCATACTTATCCTCCCGCCGGGTTGGGTCCACGAACGGAACGCAAGGGTGTGACCTCCGCCACCGGGGCCTCCGACTCCTCTCCGGAGAGCTCGCCCACGGCGCGCTCCAGCGCGCCGATACGACTCGCCAGCGCCTGAATCGCCTCGGCGATCGGGTCGGGCAGGTGTATCCAGTCGGCGTCGGGGCCCTCCACGCGCCGGCCGTCAACGCGCACCGGATGTCCCGGGTTTCCGACGACGGTCGAGTTCGGAGGGACATCGGTGATCACGACGCTGTTGGCGCCGATCTTCGCGCCGTGACCGATCGTGATCGGCCCCAGGAGCTTCGCGCCCGAGCCGATCGTGACGTTGTCCTGCACGGTCGGATGGCGCTTGCCCGTGGCGAATCCGGTGCCGCCGAGCGTCACCCCCTGATACAGCGTCACATCGTTGCCGATGACGGCCGTCTCGCCGATCACGACACCGGCGCCGTGATCGATGAACAGGCCCTCGCCGATCTGCGCGGCAGGATGGATCTCGATCCCGGTCAGCGCGCGTGAACACATCGAAATCGCGCGCGGCAACAACGACACACCCGCCTCGTGCAACGCATGCGCGGTGCGATGGGCCAGCAGCGCGTGGATGCCGGGCCAGGTCGTAAGTATCTCCACCTGCCCCACACCGCGAGCCGCGGGATCGCGGGCGCGAGCGGCGTCCATGTCGCGACGCAACTCTTTCGCGACCTGTGCGAGCACGCTAAGGCCGGGCATGCACACAGCGTAGCGTCGTCGTTTGTTCTCCTCCCCGGATCACCACTGGGCCAGTCCCGAACAGCGAGTCTGACGCCGCACGGCGGCCGGCCGCGTGCTGGCTGCACGTGGACGGACGGCGGGTGGCGTCAGGGTGCAAAAAATGCCTGTGAGACGTAGCGCTCGCCGGAGTCGGGCATGATCACGACTACTCGCTTGCCCTTGGACTCCGGGCGCGAGGCGACCTGCAGCGCGCCCCACAGCGCGGCGCCACAGGAGATCCCGGCGAGCACGCCCGCGCGCCGTGCGCAGTCCCAGGCGGTGTGGATCGCGTCGTCGTCTGAGACGGGGATCACCTCGTCGAGCAGCTCGCGGTCGAGCACGGCGGGTACGAACCCCGCGCCGATGCCCTGAATGCGGTGCGGACCGGGCACGCCGCCTGACAGCACGGCCGAGCCGCTGGGCTCGACGGCGATGATGCGCAGGTCGGGGTTGCGTTCGCGCAGGTAGCCGCCGGCGCCGGTGATCGTGCCGCCCGTGCCGACTCCCGCCACCAGCACGTCCACGCGGCCCTCCAGCGCGCGCTCGATCTCCGGGCCCGTGGTGCGCCGGTGGACCTCCGGGTTGGCGGGGTTGGAGAACTGGTCGGGCAGAAACACGTCGGGTTCACTGGCCATCGCGCGCGCGGCCGCCACCGCCTCGCCCATCCCGCCCAGGGACTCGGTGATGTTCACACGCGCGCCGTACAAACGCAGCAGGCTCTCGCGCTCGCGGCTCATCCCCTGCGGGAGCGTCAGCACGAGCTCATAGCCCTTGGCGGCGCACACGAACGCGAGCGCGATACCGGTGTTGCCGGAGGTCGCCTCCACGATCGTGGTGCGCCCTGGCTCGATCAGGCCCTCCCGCTCGGCGGCCTCGACCATCGCCACGCCGATTCTGTCCTTGACCGAGCCGCCCGGATTGTGAGACTCGAGCTTGGCAAACAGTTCGACGCCACTGTCTGCGGCCGGCCCACCCAACAACTGAGGCAGCGCGATCAGCGGCGTGTCCCCCACCAGTTCCGCAATGTTGATCGGGATTCGGGACATATCGCTCACGACAATAGTGGGCGAGATAGTCCAGAGCGCGCTCGGTGGGCGTCGAGGCTCAACTCAGATGTAATACATGCTCGCGCCGGCCTCGCGCGACTCGCGCTCGATCACGTCGGCGATCGTGGTCTGTGCGAGCACCTTGCGCGCGGCGGCGGCGGCGTCGGCGAACACGCCCTCGGCGTCGCGACCGAGGGGCCCGTCGAGCAGCTCGACGATCTCGAGGACGGTGACGCTCGCAGGCTCGCGGGCGAAGCGGTAGCCACCCTTGACGCCCCGTTGAGAGCTGATGATCCCGGCGCGCCTGAGCACGGCGAACAGCTGCTCCAAGAACTGCACCGGCACCTCGCGTCGGCGCGCCAGCTCCCCGATCGGCACCGGATCAGAGCCCGCCATGCGTCCCAGCTCGGCGAGCGCGAGCACGGCGTACGGAGACTTGCTGGTGATCGAGATCATGAAACCCTCGCCTTCACCCAAGCGACTCTAGGGAAGAGCGCCCTGAGACGGCCGCTGGTCAAGCGAGGCGAGGACGCAGGGAGCGTGGCGTGCAAAGGCACGCGAGCGACCGAGGACAACGCATCGCGCAGGCCAGCGGCTGTCTCAGAGCCAACCGCGCTCGGTGGCGATCAATACCGCCTGCGCGCGATCGACTGCGCCGAGCTTGCCGTAGATGTTGTGCAGGTGCGTGCGCACCGTGCTCGTGGAAAGCGTCAGCTCGTGGGCGATCTGCTTGTAGACCTTGCCTTCGGCGAGGCGTTGCAGCACTCCGAGCTCGCGTCCGGACAGCGGCGAGGGGTCGACGTGGCGCTGGCGTTGACCGGTGATGCTCGGCAGTTCATACATCACGCGCCTGAGTTGGTCCGCCCCGAGGCCGAGAACACGCGCGGTCTGCAGCATCTCTCCGGGCGAGACAACCGAGCCCTGCTCGTAGTGGGCGAGCATGTCCGCCAGGCGTACGAACGCGACCTCGCCCTCGACGTCGGGATTGTGGTGACGCTCGATCGCGGTCGCGACGTTGCTCGGCAGTCCCCAACGGCGAATCAGCACGCCGCCGACGAGCGCGTGGTCGACGCCCAGCTCGCGACGCTCTTGGTGGATGCGCTCCTCGGGTGTCTTGGCGCCACGGTGGACCTGCGCGGGATAGCCGGGATAGGCGTGCAGCAGCACCAGCTTGCCGACGTCGTGCAGCAGGCTCGTGACGCTCAGGCGGTCGCGATGCTCATAGCCCACCTCGGCCGCGAGCCTGTCGGCCGCATGCTGGGTGGACAGCGCGTGCAGCCGGAAGCGCTCGGGCGCCGCGTCCCACACGCTGGAGCGCTCGAAGAAGTCGAACGTACGTACATGCGAGGCGAGCGCCTGCACGGTCTGCTCGCTGAGCACTTCGACGGCCGCGACGATCGTCTCCACGCGCCCGCGCCGACCCTGCACCTGATTGGCGACGCGAAGCACAGCGATGCTGAGCGCGACGTCTGACTCAACCGTAGTGACGATGTCGGCGGTGGCTGTGTTGTCTTTCTCGACGACCGCGAGCAGGCGGTTTCGCGACTCCGCGAGGGCAGGGAACGCCTCAAGCGCCTTGAACGCGCTCGTCAGGCGCCGGCCGTGGCCCTCGCCCTGGCGACGCGATGGGGCTGCCGAGGGCGTCGAAGGCGTGGAAGGCGCCCCAACGGCTACCTCGGGCACGGAAGCGACCGCTTTGAGAGCGGGGCGCTTGCGCGTGGCGGTGGGGGCGTCCTTGCTGGCCCCATTCTTGGTCTTGGTCGCTGCTGCAGGCATCGTCGTGTCCCTATCGGCAGGCCTGGACGAATCGTTGAGAGAAACCTTTCACTCGGCCTCAGCGCCCAGGTGGCGCGTGATGCTCGCCGCACCGTGCGCTGCCGCGCCGCGCCATGCCACGAGCCTGGATGGAGCGTCAGCCGGCTTGCGGGGGATTCAGCGCAGCGCCGAATCCAGCGCTCGATCTATCCGGCGCAGTGTCTCCTCGCGCCCCAGTAGCGCGACGCTCTCGAAGATGCCGGGCGAGACGGTCGTCCCGGCGATCGCCACACGCAACGGCTGATAGACCTCGCGCGGCTTGGCCTGTAGGCGCGCGACGAGTGCTTCGAGCGCCCGCCCTACGTCGGCCTCGGAGAACCCGTCGAGCTCGGCCAGCGCCTCGCGCGCCTGCCTCAGCGCCGTCGTCCCCTCCGCGCCGAGCCAGCGCTCGCGCGCTTTAGGGTCATCCACAGGCCGATCGAGCAGAGGACCTGTTAGCGACCAAAAGTCCGCGAGCGTATGAATCTTCTCCTGGCTGATCTGCACGGCGCGAGCGAGCCTGCGATCCTCGGCCATGTCGGTGTGGCCGCTTTCGCGCAGAAATGTCGCGATCCGGCCGGTGAGCTCCTCGGCGGACAGGTCGCGTATCCAGACGCCGTTCAGCCAGCGCAGCTTCGTCTCGTCAAAGCGCGCCGGGTTGCGGCTGACACGATCGAGCCCGAAGCGCGCGACCAGCTCCTCGGTTGCGAGCACGGTCTGATCGTCGCCGGCCCCCCAGCCCAGCAGCGCCAGGTAGTTGCGCACGGCCTCGGGCAGGTAGCCGGCGTCGCGCAGCTCCTGCACGGAGGCCGCGCCGTGGCGCTTGGAAAGCTTCTTGCCGTCCGGACCGTGCAACAGCGGCAGGTGCGCGTAGATAGGCGGGGATGTCTGTGGGCCAAACCCTACGGCCCGGGCTGCCTCCAACACGAGCAGCTGCTTGGGGGTGTTCGACAGGTGATCCTCACCCCGGACGACGTGCGTGATGCGAGCGTCGAGATCGTCGATCGCGACCGCGAAGTTGTAGAGCACCGAACCGTCGGCGCGGGCGATCACAGGGTCGTCCATGTGAATGTGCTCGAAGCGCGTGTCGCCGCGGACGGCGTCGTGGACGATCGTCGCGCCCTCCTCTGGCACGCGCAGTCGTATCGCCCCGTCAGACTCCGACTCTCCCCGAAACCCGCGCTCGGCGCCGTGACGTTGCTTGTATGCCTTGACGTCCTCGGCGGTCGCGCTGGAGCGGTAAGCATGCCCACCGTCGAGTAGCGCCTGTAGCGCCTGCGCGTGCCGCTCAGAACGCTCGGTCTGCATGATCGGCCCCTCGTCCCAGTCGAGTGCCAGCCAGCGCAGCGCATCCAGGATCTGCTCGACGTTCTCTGGAGTCGAGCGCTCGCGGTCGGTGTCCTCAATGCGCAGCACCAGCTCGCCGCCGTTATGGCGCGCCAGCAGCCAGTTGAACAGGGCAGTGCGGGCGCCGCCGATATGCAGCGCCCCGGTGGGCGATGGGGCGAACCTCACGCGCATGGGACGCTCGGTGCTATCGGCCTGTCCGGGGGCGGCGGAAACCATAAGATCGCCGCCATGCTAATCGGAGCGCACGTCTCGCCCGCCGGCGGTCTGCCGAAAGCGATCGAACGCGGAGTGCAGCGCGGCTGTGAGGCGATCCAGATCTTCAACCAATCGCCGCGCATGTGGCGCCCTACCGCGTACACCGACGAGGACTTCGCGGCGTTTCGCGAGGCGATGGACCCGAGCCCGATCGACGCGGTGCTTATCCACGCGATGTATCTGCTCAACTGCGCCAGCGACGACCCCGACATCCACGCCAAATCGCTGGCCTCGCTGACCCATTCGCTGCGCGTGGGCGAGGCGATCGGCGCTGCCGGTGTCGTGCTACATCCCGGCTCGGCCAAGACCGGGGACGTGGGCGAGGCGATCGCGCGCGCCGGGGAGACGATCGCACAGGCGCTCGCCGACAGCGAGGGCTGTGAGCTGCACCTGGAGAACACGGCGGGCGCGGGCGGCACGCTCGGGCGCTCGTTTCAGGAGCTCGCGCAACTACTGGAGGCGGCCGGCGGGGACGAGCGCCTGGGGGTGTGCTTGGACTCCTGTCATCTGCTCGCCTCTGGGTATGACATCCGCACAACTGCCGGCATGAGCTCGGTGCAGCGCGAATGTACGCGCGCGTTGGGCCGTGGTCGCGTACGCTCGCTGCACCTGAACGACTCCCAGACGCCGCTGGGCTCCAACCGCGACCGTCACGCGAACGTCGGCACGGGCGAGCTCGGCGATGAGGGCTGCATCGCGTTCCTGTCGGCGCCGGGCCTGCAGAAGCTGCCGTGCGTACTGGAGACTCCGGGCGAGAATCGCGAAGGGCCCTCGCGCGAGGAAATCGCGCTGGCGATGAAGCTGCGCGAGCGGGGACTGCAGGCCCGCAAAGGCAAGTAGCCGCGGCGCGCAAGCCCAGCTAGACAGGATGGAGTGGCCGGGTTGGTCCGGGTGCTCGGTGAGGATGGCCGGCGGCCTGCGCATTTGCGTGGGTTGCTGGGTTTGATCCCGGCCGAGCCACATACGGAGGTCGCCGACCATGGTGGAGGATCGCAGGGGAGTCGTTGTTGGGTTGGATGTGCATAAGTCGTCGGTGAGGCTGGCGGCGCTGCGGGATGGTGAGCTTTTGCGGGAGGTGACGCTTGGCTATGACCACGAGCAGCTGCTGGGAGAGGTCGGGGCGTGGCCGGGCGTCCGGGTTTGCCAGGAGGCCGGCCCGACGGGGTTCGGTTTGCATCGTGCGTTGGTTGCGGCGGGGGTAGATAGCGTGATCGTGGCGCCTGGGCTGGTGCCCTTGCGTCCTGGTGACCGGGTGAAGACCGATAAGCGTGACGCCAGGCGGCTGGCAGGGTTTCACGCCGCGGGCCTTTTGACGGAGATCTTCATCCCGACACCGGAGCATGAGGCGTTGCGTGATCTTGTCCGGGCTAGGGAGGACGCGCGTTTGGACAGGATGCGCGCCCGTCACAGGCTGGGGAAGTTCTGTCTGCGTCACGAGCGGACGATGCCGACGACTTGTTGGGGCACCACACGGCGCGCATGGCTCGGCCGTCAAGCGTTCGAGCTCCCCGGCCAGCAGCAGGCGTTCGATGACTACCTATTCGCTGTCGACCAGGTCGACCGGCGCATCGAGATGCTCGAGGCAGAGCTCGATCGCCTCGCGATCCAGGGGCCGCACAGTGAGCTGATTGCCCGGCTGCGCTGCATGCGCGGGATCGACACCCTGACCGCGATCGGACTGGTCGCCGAGGCCGGGGACTTCAGCAGGTTTCAGACGGCCGAGCAGTTCATGAGCTTCGTCGGACTGGTCCCTTCAGAGCGTTCTTCGGGAGAGAGTCGCAGGCAGGGCTCGATTACCAAGGCCGGTTCAGCGCACGCCAGGCGGCTGCTCGTCGAGTCGGCATGGAACGGGCGGCGGCGCCCGACGGTCGGCTATGAGCTCGCGCGCCGCCAACGTGGCCAGGACCCCCAGGTCCTCGAGCATGCGTGGCGCTGCCAACAACGACTGCACAGGCGGTGGGCAAGGATGGCAGGCCGCGGCAAGCCCCACCAGAAGATCGTTGTCGCCTGCGCACGAGAGCTCGCCGGGTTCGTGTGGGCGATCGCGACCGAGCAGCCACTACGGACTCGCTGAACAACACGATCGCGCTCGAGCGTGGGGTGGCGGGCGATCCCTCCCAGAAGGAGAACCCTCGCAACACCTATGCGGCACCGGCCTGCCGGCGACCCGCGACGCTAGACCGAGGCAGCTCCCGACGGATACCAGTCATGCGGCACCAACCCGCGAATGTCAGTCTGACCCACCGTCGCTGCCCCGGGACGCCCGCCACCCCACGCCCGAACCGCTCAGCGCCAACCCGCGCAGGCCCTTGACTTTTTACTCCATGTCAGGTGTAGTTCCTGAGTAGGTTGGTCTATTCGGGTCCCCTTGGAGGCTGAGAGCTGCCAAGCGACTCAGTCCCAAGGGAGGACACCGGATGAATCTGCACGCTAACGCTGCGCTCAGTCTGAATCGACGTCGGCTCTTGTGCCGGCGGGTAGTTGACGAGCGGTGGACGGTGACGCAGGCGGCCGAGGCCGCTGAAATTAGTGTCCGCTGTGCCCGCAAGTGGGTGGGGCGCTATCGCACCGAGGGCGAGCTCGGGCTATTGGACCGCTCTTCGGCGCCATGCTCGATCCCGCACCGCACCAGTGAGGAGCGGGTGCAGGCGATCGCGGCGCTCAGACAGCTGCGGTTCACGGCCCCGGAGATCGCTGAGACGCTCGGGATGGCACTCTCTACCGTCTCGGGGATCCTCACCAGGATCGGGATGGGCAAGCTCGGACGTCTCGGCCTCGAGCCCGCCGTGCGCTATGAGCGCGAGCGTCCGGGTGAGCTGATCCACATCGACGTCAAGAAGCTCGGCCGGATCCAGGGCGGAGCGGGCAAGCGCATCACCGGCAAGCAGCGCCATAACTGGGAGCGCTCGGATCGCTCCGGCACACGCCGTAAGCAGGTCGGCTGGGAGTGCGTGCACATCGCGATCGACGACTGCACACGTCTGGCTTACGCCGAGGTGCTCAGCGACGAGAAGGCCACCACCGTCGTGGCCTTCCTGCGGCGCGCTGTCGCGTTCTTCGAGCGTCACGGCATGACCGTGCAGCAGCTACTCACGGATAACGGCGGGGCTTACCGCTCGATGATCCACGCGCTCACCTGTCGCACCCTGGGAATCCGCCACATACGCACCCGCGCCTACCGGCCCCAAACCAACGGGAAGGCAGAGCGATTCATCCGCACCATGCTCGGTGGCTGGGCCTACGGCGCGATCTACCACGACAGCCACGAGCGCACAGCAGCCCTCAACGGATGGCTCTGGTATTACAACCACCAACGAAAACACTCAGCCCTCAGCCACAAGCCCCCAATCGCCCGACTCAACGAGCGAACCAACCCTCTCGGTACCTACAGCTAGGGCCAGCGAGCCTCCGGATCAGCCGGCGAGCGCCTCGGCGACTGCGGGAGTGGAGGTGGAGGTGAAGATGCTCTCCAACTCTGCCCGCACGCTCGGCGTGTTCTGCACGCGATACGCCTCGCCCAAGCGCAGCCGCCGCATGCCCGCTGCAGTGGCGATCTCGATCCACATCTCGGCCGGCCCGGGATAGTCGGCGGCGAGCTGCTTGACCTCTTCGATCGCGCTCGGGGATACACCTGCGAGGTCCACGCGCACCGACATCGGCTTGGCGAGCGAGACGGCCGTACGGGCGTCCACGTCGGCCTGCTTGCGAGCGTCCTCGATTTCCTGCTCTGAGGGGGCGAACACCTCGACGGTCTGGACGATGAGACAGGTCTTGCCGGCTTCCTTGTGATCGACCCGCCCGCGCACGAGCACCACCTGGTCGATCGCGAGCGCGGCCTCGTGCTCGGACAGAGCCTTGCCGAAGACAAGCATCTCGACGGCGCCGCCGAGGTCATCGAGCGTGGCGAACATCATCG
Source organism: uncultured Solirubrobacterales bacterium (assembly GCA_963708315.1). Taxonomy (GTDB): domain Bacteria; phylum Actinomycetota; class Thermoleophilia; order Solirubrobacterales; family Solirubrobacteraceae; genus Palsa-744. The sequence goes on from OY970204.1 coordinate 2,008,332, forward strand.
GATCGCCGGAGCGAGTGCGGATGCGCTTGGCCTCGACGATGATCCCACCGACGGTCACCCAGTCCTTGTCGCGGCGGTCCGCCAGCGCTGCCAGCTGACAGTCGGTGCGCGCGCGCAGAGCCTCGCGCAGCGGCTTGAGCGGATGCGCGGACACGAACAGCCCGATCGCCTCCTTCTCGACCGCGAGCAGCTCCGCCTGATCGAACTCCTCGAGGGGGATCGGCGGATGAGCTGGCCGTGCGAACGCCGCGCTCACATGGGCGCCAGCGCCCGCGATCGCACCCCCACCGATCCCACTCACATCGCCGGTGGCGCTCTCAGGGGGTTCGGGTGCGAGGTCGAAGATCGAGCCCTGGCCGATCTGCGCGTCCTGTTGAGCCTTCTGGCCGGCGCCCTGGGCCTGCTCGAGCACGCTGAGCATGCCCTTGCGACTCGCTCCGGTCGAGCCCAACGCGCCACACTTAACCAGCGCCTCGATCGCTTTCTTGTTGACCGCGCGGCTGTCCACTCGCTCGCAGAAGTCCCACAGCGAGGAGAACTCTCCGCCCTCTTCGCGCGCGCGCTTGATCGCCTCCACGGCCTGATAGCCGACGCCCTTGACCGCGTCCAAGCCAAAACGGATGTTGCCGATTCCGCCCTTTACGCTCGGCGCCCCGACGGTGAACTGGTGATCTGAGAGGTTCACGTCAGGCGGCAGGATCTCGATCCCCATCTCCTCGCAGCGCGCGACGAAGAACGGGACCTTGTCCTTGGTGGACATCACCGAGGAGATCAGCGCCGCCATGTACTCGGCGGTGTGGTTGGCCTTCAGCCAAGCGGTGCGATAGGCGATCAGCCCATAACAGGCGGCGTGACTCTTGTTGAACGAGTAGTCGGCGGACTTCTCGTTGGTGTTCCACAGGAACTCGATCACATCGGGCTTGGTGCCGGACGCGCGGCAGCCCTCCACGAACTCGGGCTTCAGCGCCGCCATCGCCTGCCGGTTCTTCTTACCGATCGCCTTGCGCAGATCGTCGGCCTTCGCGCCGGAGAAGCCCGCGAGCTCCTTGGAGATCTGCATCGCCTGCTCCTGATAGAGGATCACGCCGTTGGAGGACTCCAGGATCGGCCGCAGGCGCTCGTCCGGATAGGAGATCGCCTGCGGGTTGTGCTTGCCCTTGGCGTACACCGGTATCTGGTCCATCGCGCCCGGACGGTAGAGCGCGTTGAGCGCGACGAGATCATTGAACTCGTCCGGACGCACCTTCTTGAGTGCCTCACGCATGCCCTCGGACTCGAACTGAAACACGCCGGTCGAGTCGCCTCGCGCGAGCATCTCATACGTTCGCGCGTCATCCAGCGGCAGCGTCGTCATCTCCGGGCGCTGCCCGATGGAGCGCTCGATGATGTCCAGCGCGTCCTCGATCACGTCGAGGTTGCGCAGACCGAGGAAATCCATCTTCAGCAGGCCAATGTCCTCGATCGGCTTCATCGAGAACTGGGTGACGGTGCGATACGCCTTCTCACCATTCTCGTCCGCGCCGGCGTCAGCCAGCTGTAGCGGCACGATGTCGGTCAATGGGCGGTCGGCGATCACCACGGCGGCGGCGTGGATCGAGCTGTTGCGCACGATCCCCTCCAATCCCTGCGCGACGTCGATGATCTGCTTTGCGACCGGCTCCTCGTCGCACGCCTTGCGCAGCGGCTGCCCGGGCTTCAAGCAGTCCTCGAAGGAGGGCGAGCGACCCATGATCGGGTCGGGGATCAGCTTCGCCAGACGGTCGCCAGTGCCGTAGTCCAGCCCCAGCACCCGAGCCGCGTCGCGCGTGGCGGCGCGCGGGAACATCTTGCCGAACGTGACGATCTGCGCGACCGACTCGCGCCCGTACTTCTCGGTCACGTATTTCATCACCCGCTCGCGCCCGCGCACGGAGAAGTCGATGTCGATGTCGGGCATCGACACGCGCTCGGGGTTCAGGAACCGCTCGAACAACAGGTCGTAGCGCAACGGGTCGACATCGGTTATCGCCAGGCAGTAGGCGACGATCGAGCCGGCCGCTGAGCCTCTTCCCGGACCGACGGCGATGCCGTTCTCCTTGGCGTAGCGCACGAAGTCCCACACGATCAGGAAGTAAGCGTTGAAGCCCATCCGGTCGATCACGCCGAGCTCCATCTCCATGCGCTCGATCGCCTCGGCCGGGGGCGGATCGCCGTAGCGCAAGGTCAGACCCTCGAGCACGCGCGCGCGCAGATAGTCGCGCTCGCTGGAGCCGTCGGGCGTGTCGTAGCTGGGAATCAGCTGCTTGCCCAGCTCCAGCTCGACCGAGCAGCGCTCGGCGATCTCCAGTGTGTTGGCGATCGCTTCGGGCCACTGCGCGAACGCGTCGGCCATCTGTGCGTTGTCGCGCAGAAAGAACTCGTTCGTATCGAACGTAAGCTTCGGCGCGGCGAGCGTGCTCTTGGTCTGCACGCACAACAGGGCGGTGTGGTGGTCGTAATCCTCGCGACGCAGGTAGTGGACGTCGCCTGTGCCCACCAGGCCGGCGCCGAGCTCGCCGGCGATGCGCACGATCCCCTCGTTGCACTTCTCCTGCGGCGCGAGGCCGTTCTTTTGCACCTCGAAGTAGACGTTCTCCGGGCCGAATATCCGGCGCAGATCGTCGGCGTGGGCGCGAGCATCCTCGGGGCGATCCTCGAGCAGTCGCTGGCAGAAGCGCGAAGCCAGACAGCCCGTGAGGGCGATCACACCGTCGGAGTGCTGCTCGATCTGACCGAGATCGACCGTGGGCTTGCCGCGGTTCAGGCCTTCGAGAAAGCCCGCCGAGGAGAGCTTCACCAGATTGCGATAGCCCGCATCGCTTGAGGCCAGCAGCGTCAGGTGGTTGCGCTGCACCTTCGGCGACCCCGGACCAGCGGACGCCGCGAGATGGTCGTCGACGAGGTAAATCTCGCAGCCGACGATCGGCTTGACGCCGTGCTTGGCGCAGGCCTTGTGCAGCTCGACGGCGCCGTTCATCACGCCGTGGTCGGTGAGGCCGAGGGCGGGCTGGTCGAACTCCGCGGCGCGCGCGGCCAGCGCCTCGATCTTGCACGCCCCGTCGAGCAGCGAGTACTCGGAGTGGACGTGCAGATGGGCGCAGGCTGGAACGGTCACTGAGGCTCGATGTTATGCCGCGCGGCGGCGGACTTCAGCGCCCGCGCCGCTGTTTGCGTCTTAACCGCCAGCGGCCGATCAGCGACATACTGTGCTTGTGCGACACGCGCACGACAGGCGGCACCGTTGGCGTCGCATCCGGTCCGACCGCGGCGCTCTCCTGTGCGCGTGCGCGCAAGCGCTCGACGGCAGCCGCCAGCGCGTCGGCCATCTCCTCGCTGCGCGGGCGGGCTGATGGGGACGGCGACGACGAGGACTCCCTCGCGGGCTGGGCGTCGACGGCCACCCGCAGCCTCATCGCCACGCCCTTCAGCTCGCTGACGGTACCGGCCATCCGACGATGACTCTCGTGTATCGCCGCGAGTGCGCTCTCCACGTTCTCCAGGCGCTCGGCCAGCTCCGATGTTCGCCGCCCGTCCTGCTCGGCTTCCTCCAGGCGCCGCTGCAGGCTCGCGACATGACCCTCGAGCGTCTTGACGGTCGCCTCGGCCATCTCGGCGCGACGCAGAAGGGCGTTCTCGCCGGACTCCGCGGCCCGGCGCGCACGCCGCTCGGCGAGCAGGTCACGCTCACTCGGGGGCTGCGAGGAGCCTCCTCGCGGGACGGGCGTCTGTGACGATGAAGAAGATCCCTCGGCGATCATTGACTTACCCCAGCGTATGTCTCCGACCGGACGCCTCCGACGCGCGCGCGGAACCTCGCTCAGGAGTCGTTGCGCAGTCGCCAGGCCATGCGCGATTGCAGCGAGAACAGCTCGATGAATCCGGGTGAGGCCGCCTGGGAGAACAGGCCGCCGGACTGCGAGAACGACGCGAGGCTCGCGTCGTAGACAGCGTTCGGCGAGGAGCGTGTGACCACGCGGACGCTGCCGCGGTAGAGCTTGAGCCCGATTGTGCCCGTCACCTGCTCGTTGACGCTGTCCATGTAGGCGTCGAGGTCTGTGCGCAGCGGCTCCCACCACAGACCGGCGTAGACGAGGTAGGCCCATTGATGGTCGAGTTGGGGCTTGAACTGGTTTTGGTGAATCGTGCAGACCAAGCGCTCGAGCTCCTGGTGGGCGGCAAGCAGGATCGCGGCGGCCGGCGCCTCGTAGATGTCGCGCACCTTCAGCCCGACGATGCGATCCTCGATGTGGTCGATGATCCCGACGCCATGGCGCGCGGCGATCTCAGCCGCCCGTTCGATCAGCGCCACCGGCGCCATGCGCTCGCCGTCGAGGGCGACCGGCACGCCGCGCTCGAACTCGACCTCGACGGTCTGCGCCCGATCGGGCGCCTCCTCGGGGCGGGTGATGAGCTGGAAGACGTCGTCCTCGGGCGCGTGGGCGAGATCCTCGATCCAACGGCCCTCCGAGGAGCGCCCCCACAGGTTGTCGTCGATCGAGTACGGGGCCGTCTCGGCGCCGCCTTTGATCGGGATGCCGTGCTCGCGCGCGTAGGCGATCTCCTCCTCGCGGCCCATCTGCCACGAGCGCACCGGCGCGATCGTGCGCAACTCCGGCGCGAGCGTGGCGACGGTCGCCTCGATGCGCACCTGATCGTTGCCCTTGCCGGTGCAGCCGTGGGCGATCGTGTCGCACCCGCTGGTGCGCGCGTACTGCACCGCGAGCTTGGCGATCAGCGGGCGCCCGAGCGCGGTGAACAGCGGATAGCCGCCGCCATATAGCGCGTTGGCCTTGATCGCCGGAAGCAAGTACTCGCGCGCGAACTCCTCACGCGCGTCCACAACGTGACAGTCCAGCGCACCGAGCTGCAGAGCCTTGGCGCGAATCACCTCGTAGTCCTCGCCGGGCTGTCCGAGGTTGACGGTCAGGCACACGACCTCCGCGTCGTAGCGGTCCTGGATCCACTTGAGCATCACACTCGTGTCCAGGCCACCCGAGTAGAGCAGCAGCACGCGACCGACCTGCTCGGGGTCGGCCTCATAAGAGGCGGTGCGCGGGGGAAAGCCCTGCTTGGGTGCGTCGGCGCTCATCGGCGCGAACCCTACCCGCCGTCGCCTGTGGCTAGCGCCGCGCCCAGGCGCTCGAGCGCCGTGTCGATCTCGGACTCGCTGACGATCAGCGGCGGCAGCAGGCGCACGGTGGTGGGACCGGTGGCGTTGAGTATCAGGCGCTGCTCTACCAGTACACGGCGGACGACATCGGGCGCGGGAACGTCCAGCTCGCACGCGAGCATCAACCCGCGCCCCCGTACCGACAGTACGTGCGGGAGGGATTCCAGTCCGGCGTGCAACCGGTGGCCGAGCGCGGTCACGCGCCCGAGCAGCACGGGATCTTCGATGACATCGAGCGCGGCGAGCGCGGCGGCAGCGATGACGGGACCGCCGGAGAACGTGGAGCCGTGGTCGCCGGGCTGGAGCACGTCGCCCAGGCACGGGGCGGTTATGAGCGCCCCGATCGGCAGGCCGCCGCCGAGCGCCTTGGCGACCGTCATCGCGTCCGGGATGACGCCGGTCTGCTCGTAGGCCCACAGCGTGCCGGTGCGACCCATCCCGCACTGGACCTCGTCGAATACGAGCGCGGCGCCGTGCTCGTCGCAGGCCGCGCGCGCGGCCTGGAGTGTGTCCTGCGAGAGCACGTTGACGCCCGACTCGCCCTGGATCGGCTCCAGCAGCACCGCGGCGGTGTTCGCATCGACGGCGCCGGCGATCGCCTCGGGGGTTGGATCGACGGCGCGAAAGCCAGGGACGAGCGGGGCAAACGGAGCCTGCTTGGCCTCCTGGGGCGTGGCCGACAGGGCGCCGTAGGTGCGCCCGTGGAACGCTCCGTACACGACTACGACATCGCCGCTTGGGTGGGCCTTGCGCACGAGCTTGATCGCGGCCTCGCTGGCCTCCGCGCCGGAGTTGCAGAAGTAGACCTTCCCTTGCAGGCTGGACTGCGACAGGCGCTCGGCCAGGCGCATCGCGGGCTCGGTGTAGAACAGGTTGGAGACGTGCATCAGCCGGCCCACCTGCTCGCGCACGGCCGCGACCACGCGCGGGTGGCAATGCCCGACGTTTGTGACCGAGATGCCGCACAGGAAGTCGAGGTACTCGTTGCCCTGCTCATCCCACAGCCAGGGGCCCTCGCCGCGCACGAACTGCACCGGGGAGCGCGCGTAGGATGGGACGACGTGCTCGCGCTCGAGCGCCTGAAGTTCTGCCAGGGTCATCGGAGAATCACCTCGCCCCCGCATGGACACGCAGGGCAAGCTGGGCAAGGACGCAGTGAGTGAAGTGTGCTCGGCATACGAACGATCGAGGACGCAGATCCAGCGCCGCCATGCGTTTTCATGCGGCGGCTGCCTCGATCTTGGTTCCGATCCCTGCGTCGGTGAACAGCTCCAGCAGGAGCGAGTGCGCGAGGCGCCCGTCGAGGATGTGCGCGGCGGACACACCCGCCCCGATCGCCTCGACGCACGCTTGGAGCTTGGGGCGCATGCCGCCCTGCAACGTGTCGAGCGCCGAGCGAATCTCCGCGGTGCTGGCCTGTCCGATCAGCGAGTCGGGGTCTGAGGGGTCGCGTAGCCAGCCGGGAACATCGGTCAGGAAGATGACCTTGTAAGCGCCTAGTGCCCCGGCGACGGCGCCGGCGGCCTCGTCGGCGTTGACGTTGTAGGAGTGCCCGTCGCGGTCGGCGCCGACTGAGGCGATCACAGGGATGTAGTCGGAGGCGACGTGGTTAAGCACGTCGACGTCGACGTGGTCGATACGTCCGACGAAGCCGATGTCCTCGCCGCCGGGTGCGGTGCGGCGGGAGACGCGAAACAGCGAGCCGTCATCTCCACACAGCCCGATCGCGGGCTGGCCGTGGCGGTTGATGCGCAGCACGATCTCGGTGTTGACCTTGCCGACGAGCACCATCTTGGCGACCTCGACGGTGGACTCGTCGGAGACGCGCAGACCGCCGACGAACTCGACGGGCAACCCGAGGCGCTGCATGTAGGCGGTGATGTCGGGACCGCCGCCGTGCACCACGATCGGGTTCAGGCCGACGTACTTGAGCAGGACGACGTCGCGCGCGAACTCCTCGCGTAGGCTCTGATCCTCCATTGCCGCGCCGCCGTACTTGATCACGACCGTCTTGCCATGGAACTCCCTGATGTACGGGAGCGCCTCCAGCAGCGTGCCTACGTCGCGCATGATTCGCTCCTCACGTCGTGTAATCCGCGTTGATGGTTACGTACTCATGCGAGAGGTCGGAGAAGAAGACCTCGGTCTCGGCTCCCTCGCCCGGCAGCGTGATCTCATACTCGACTTCCTTGGCCTTCAACGCCTCGGCCAGCTCGGCCTCGTCGTAGGGAATCGCGACACCCGCCGAACAGACGGGGATGCCCTCAAGCGCTATGTCAACCGCCAACGGAGCGGTCCCGGGCAGGGCCGCTCCCACGGCCTGGACGATCCGCCCCCAGTTGGGATCGGCGCTGTGCAGCGCCGTCTTGACGAGCGGCGAGTTGGCGACGCCGCGCGCGGCGGCCTCGACGCCCTCCAGGTGACCTCCGCGCACGACCACGCGCGCGATCCGAGCGGCGCCCTCGCCATCGGCGACCATCAGGATCGCGAGCTGGCGCAGCAGCGCGTCGAGCGCCTCGCCGAAGCGCAGCTCGTCCTCGCTCTCCGCAGCGATTCGCACGCCGGAGGCACCCGAGCACATGAGGATGGCGGTGTCGTTGGTGGATAGTTGCCCATCGACCGAGCAGCGGTCGAAGGAGCGCTTGACACACACTCCGAACAGCAGGTCGGCCGTGTGGGGCTCGAGCACGGCGTCGGTCTGCACGAAGCAGAACATCGTGGCGAAGTTCGGAGAGATCATGCCCGCGCCCTTGCATTGCGCGGTCAGACGGACGGGGCCGCCGGATAGCTCGACCTGCAGGCAGGCGCGCTTCTCGAACGCGTCAGTCGTCTGGATCGCCTGTTGGAAGTCCGCGTCGCCCTCGCGGCGCAGCTGACCGTGAACGGCGAGGATGCCTTTCAGCACCGCGTCGACGGGCAGGTACCAGCTGATGCCGCCGGTGGAGGCGAGCGCGACCGTGGACTCCTCCACCCCCACGGCCAGGGCGGCGGCGCCCTGGGTCTTGGCGGCGTCATCGAGCCCGCGCCGCCCAGTGGCGGCGTTGGCACAGCCGGAGTTGGCGAGGATCACGCGCAGGGCATCGAGTCGGCAGCGCTCCTGGCTGAGCAGCACGGGCGCGGCGGGTGTGCCGGTGGCGGTGAAGCGCGCCGCGCTGACGGGGGTCTCGGCGTCGCACACGAGCAGACCGAGGTCGGGGTTGCCGGAGGGCTTGATCCCACACGCGACTCCAGCGGCGCGAAAGCCGGCGGGCAGGCCCGCGCCTGGTCCGAGATCGCGCACGTGCTCGGGCGCGGGCACCCAGCGCGAGTGAAAGAACGGCTGCGGGGCGCCGGCGGAGGACCGATCGCCGAAGACGTCGTTGCCGGCGCTCACAGCAGTCCCTCGGTCTCGGATAGGCCGAACATCAGGTTGAGGTTCTGGACGGCCTGCGAGGAGGTGCCCTTCCACAGGTTGTCGATCGCCGAGAGCACGACCACCTTGCCGGTGTGCCCATCGGCGGCGGCGAACACGCGGCAGAAGTTCGTCTCCTGCACGTCGCGCGTGCCGGGAGGCTCGGCGACGACCTCAATGAACGGCTCGTGTGCGTAGGCGTCGGCGTAGAGCTCCGCCAACTCGGCCGGCGCCACGGTGCGGGTGGTGGTCACGTAGCAACTCGCCAGCTCGCCCTGATCAAGCGGGACGAGATGCGCTTGGAACTGAACGGGCATGTCCGCGCCGAGCAGCCCTAGCTGCTCCTCGATCTCGGGCGTGTGCCGGTGGCAGGCGACCTTGTACGGGAGGATGTTCTCGCCGGCCATCGACAGGTGGGTGGTGTCGTCGAACGTGCGCCCGGCGCCGGAGATCCCCTGCTTGGCGTCGATTACGACATCGGCGATCAACCCAGCGCGGGCGAGCGGGGCGAGCCCGAGCACGGCCGCGGTCGGATAGCAGCCGGGGTTGGCGACGATCGCCGCCTCGGCGATCTGTGCGCGGTGCAGCTCGGTCAGCCCGTACGCGGCCTGGTCGAGCAGGTCGGGACGCGGGTGCGGGCCGTACCACTGCTCGTATGTCTCGATGCGGGAGAGGCGAAAGTCGGCGCTGAGATCCACGACGCGCACGTCGAGCTCGCGCAGCGCGCCGACGGTGGGCGCGGCTGCCGCGTGGGGATAGGCGACGACGGCCGCGTCCAAGGGCCGGCCGGTGTTCCGCTCGATCGCGAGCACATCGAGGTCCAGCTGTTCGATCTGCAGTGGCACGCGATAGCGGGGATACAGCTCGTCCAGGCGCCTGCCGACCTCCGAGCGCCCGGTCACGCCGGCGAGCTCGAAGCGGGGGTGGCGCCAGAGCAGGTGCGCCGCGAGCGCGCCCGCGAACCCCGTGGCGCCGGCGACGAGCACCCGCGGCGAGCCCTCGGCGAAGGTCTGCGGGAGGTTCGCGGTGTCAGCCACGGATCTCACCTCCCAGCTCGCCGAGCGCGGAGAGGATCCGCTCGCGCACAGGTGCGACGTCCTCGTCGGTCAACGTGCGCTCGAGCGCGCGGAAGGACATGGTCAGGGCAAGCGAGCGCCGCCCCTCCCCCACCTGAGCGCCGGTGTAGACGTCGAAGATCTCGGCCGTGTCGAGCGTCTCCCCGCCCGCTTTGCGCACGAGGTGCAGCAGCTCGCGCGCGGAGACCTCGACGGGCAATACGACCGCGAGGTCTTGGCGCAGCGCCGGGAACGGCCCGAAGGCGGTGAACGAGACGACCTCGGGCGCGACCGTGGCAAGCAGGCCGAGGTCGATCGCGAACGCGGTCGTGCGTCCGAGATCCCAGCTTTCGGCCACGCGCGGGTGCACCTCGCCGAGGAAGCCAAGCCGCAGCGGTTCGCTCGAGGCGGAGCGCACGAGCACTTCGGCGCTGCGACCGGGGTGCAGGAACGGCCAGTGCGCGGCCTCGCGCACTGACCAGTGAACGTGGAAGCGGTCGAGCAGCGAGCCGAGCAGCGCCTTGGCGGCGAAGAAGTCGGCCTCGCCGCGGCGCCCGCGCCAGGAGGGAGGCTCCAGCTCACCGCTCAACAGCACGCCGAGCGCGTGGTGTTCGTCGGCTGGGCGATCACCGTCGGGGTCCTCGCCGGCCGCGCGGTAGACGGCGCCGGACTCGAAGATCGCGAGGTCAGGACCGTTGCGCGAAACGTTGTGGCGCGCCGTGTCGAGCAGCGAGCCGAGCAGCGTCGGGCGCATGATCGACTGATCCTCCGAGAGTGGGTTTTCGATCCGTACCACCCCGCGCAGGGGATGCTCGGGCCCCAGCAGCAGTCGGTCCAGCAGCGCGGGCTCGGCGAAGCTCCAGCCGACGATCTCGTGCAGGCCGCGCCCGACGAGCGCGTCCTCAGCGACGCGACGCACCCGCTGGGCGTGCGTCAACCTGCCCGCGGCACCGCGGCGTGCGGGCAGGGTGATCGGTAGGCGCTCGAGGCCGTCGATGCGGGCGACCTCCTCGATCAGGTCGATCTCGCGGGTGACGTCCTCGCGCCGGACAGGCGGCGGAGTCGCCTGCAGACCGTCGTCCACCTCGACAGTGTGGAAATCGAGCGCGTTCAGGATCTCCGTCTGGCGGACGCGGGAAACCTCGATGCCGAGGATCGCGCGGACACGCGCCTCGCGCAGGACGATCGCGGGCGGCGGCGGACCCTCTCCGCCGACGTCGATCGTGCCGGGTGCGACGCTCGCGCCGCAGCACTCGATCATTAGCCTGGTGGCGATCGCTTGCGCCCACAGGCACTGCTCGGGCGCGAGGCCCTTCTCGAAGCGCCCGGACGCCTCGCTGCGCAGCCCGAGTGCCCAGGAGGAGCGGTGGATGTTGGGCCCGTGCCAGTTGGCGACCTCCAGCAGCACGCGCGTCGTCTCCGGCTGAACCTCCGAGCGAGCGCCGCCCATCAGCCCGGCGATCGAGGTCGGCCCGTCGGCGTCCTCGATCACGACCATCTCCGCATCGAGCGTGCGTGTCTGCCCGTCGAGCGTGGTGACCTGCTCACCTGCGCCGGCGCGGCGTACCGTCAGGCGCGCGCCGGCGACGCGATCGAGGTCGAAGGCGTGCAACGGCTGGCCGGTGAGCAGCATGGCGTAGTTGGTGATGTCCACCACGTTGTTGATCGGCCGCTGACCGGCGGCGCTCAGCCGCGCGGCCAGCCACGGCGGTGAGGGGGCGATCGTGACATTCTCGAACACGCGTGCGGTGAAGCGGGGGCAGAGATCGGGACACTCGACGGTCACCTCCGCGTCGCTCACAGCGCCGGGCGAGCCCAGGTCCTCGCGCCAGGGCTCGAGCGCGAGCGGCGCTCCGGTGGCGGCGTGCAGCTCGCGCGCGACCCCGTAGACACCGAGACAGTCGGGGCGGTTGGGGGTGATCTCCAGCTCGATCACCTCGGTTGAGATCGGCAGGACGTCGGCCAGCGGCGTGCCGGGCGCTAGCTCGGCGTCGAGCTGGGCGTCGTCGAGGACCATGATGCCCTCGCTGCCCGGGCCGATCTCCAGCTCGGAGGCGGCGAGGATCATGCCTTCGGAGACGACGCCGCGCAGCTTGGCCTGCTTCAGCTTGCTGCCGTCGGGCATAACAGCGCCGGGCCTGGCCACGGCGACGGTCTGTCCGGCCACGACGTTCGGCGCGCCGCAGACGATCCTCGCGGGCGACTCCTCGCCGAGGTCGACGGCGCAGACCTTCAGCCGATCCGCGTCAGGGTGCTGCTCGGCGCTCAGCACACGCCCCACGACGAAGTTCTCCGTCGAGGGAACCCCGTGGTGGTGAATCGCCTCGACCTTGGTGCCGGTCATCGTCAAGCGCTCCTCCACGCCGGCGACGTCGAGGTCGGGGTCGCAGTATTCGCGCAGCCATGTCTCGGGAACGCGCATCAGAACTGCTCCAGGAAGCGCAGATCGTTCTCGTAGTACAGCCGCAGGTCGGGGATGCCGTGCATGAGCATTGCGATCCGCTCGATGCCCATGCCCCAGGCAAAGCCCTGCACGCGCTCGGGGTCATAGCCCGGAGCGTTGGCCTCGGTGGTGTCCACATACGAGTACACGTTGGGATCGACCTCGCCCGCGCCGAGCACCTCCAGCCAGCCCTCGCCCTTGCACAGGTAGCAGCGCGAGCCATCGCGCAGATGGCCCCGGCCGTCACAGTGAAAGCAGGAGACGTCGACCTCGACGCTCGGCTCGGTGAAGGGAAAGAAGTGGGGACGCAGGCGCACCTTGCGCTCGTCTCCGAACATCTCGCGCGCGAACACGAGCAGCGTGCCCTTGAGGTCGGCGAGCGTGATGTCCTCGTCCACGGCCAGCCCCTCGATCTGGTGAAACTGGGGCGTGTGCGTGGCGTCGGAGTCGGGGCGGTAGACACGTCCGGGGATGACGACGTAGAGCGGCGGCGGATGGGCCTCCATCGCGCGGATCTGCATCGGCGAGGTGTGCGTCCGCAGCACATAATTAGGTTCCCGCGCACCCGCCACGTAGAACGTGTCGGTCCGCGCGCGCGCGGGGTGCGTCGGGGAGTGGTTGAGTGCGTCGAAGTTGTAGTGGACGGTCTCGATCTCGGGACCCTCCATGACGGTAAAGCCGAGCCCGAGAAAGATGTCTTCCAGGCGCCGGCGCGTGCTCGTGAGCACGTGCAGCCGCCCGAGCGGCTGCGAGGGCGCCCCGGGCAGCGTCACGTCGACGGCGTCCTCGCGCAGTTGGCGCTCCAGCTCGGCGCCGCTCAGCTCGTCCGCGCGCGCCTCGATCAAGCCCTCCAGCTCTTGGCGCGCCTGGTTGGCGGCCTTGCCGACCGCCGCGCGCTGCTCGGGCGGAAGTTCGGCCACGCCGCGCAGTAGCTGGGGCAGCTCGGCCTTGCGCCCGAGATAGTGCACCCGCAGCTCCTCCAAGGCATTACCGCTGTCGGCTCCCGCGATTGCCGCCCGTGCCTGCCCGCTCAGCTCGTCGATCCGCTCGATCATGACGCCCGGACCCTAGTCGAGCGGCGGGTCGTAGTCTCGTACAGCGCGACGGTCGCGGCCATGGCGGCGTTGAGCGACTCGGCGGCGATGGGGATGTGGGCGACGTGCTCGCACGCGCTTACGACTTCCTCGGGCAACCCGGTGCGCTCTGAGCCGACGAGCAGCGTGAGCGCTCCCGAGCCTTCGTTCGCATCGCCGAGCCACGCACATAGCTCCGCTAGCGGCTCGCCCGCGCCGGCGACGAGCGCGACACGCCCGCCCGGCAGCGACGCGATGCCGAACGGCCCGGCGGTATCCGACGATCCAGCGGTATCGACCACCCGCACGAGCGCAACGGCGAACACGGCGCCCATGCTCGCTCGCACGGCCTTGGGCGAGTATGGATCGGCGCAGTCCGGCCCGAGCGCCACACAGGAGGCGCCGAAGGCGAGCGCGGCGCGCAGCACCGTGCCGACGTTGCCGGGGTCGCGCACGCCGTGCAGATACACGCACAACGGACCCACGGGCGCATCCAGCCAGCGCTGCTCGTAGACGCCGATCGCGCGCGTGCCCGAGCCGAGCGCCGAGACGGCGGCGAGCGCCTCGGGTGCGACGTCGGTGAAGCGTGTCCCGCCGAGCTCAGAACCGGCCACGCGGTATCCCTCGATGGCCGGCCACCCGGCGCGCTCGGCGGCGAGGATCAGATCCTCGCCCTCGGCGGTGAAGCGCCCGGCGCGCTCACGCTCGCGCCGGCGCGCAAGCCGGCGCAGGTCCTTGAGGTGCGGGTTGTGCGGGGAGGTGATTGTCATCGCGGGCTGATGTGGTGAGTGGTCGGCTGTGGTCGGTGGTCGTGTGACCTGTGTGGTGGATGTGGTCTATGTGCGATGGATATGAAGGTTGAGCGGTCGGGCGGCGATTCCGAGTGGGAGCACAAAAAAGGCGCCGTCCGTTAGGAGCGACGCCCGGAGCGTGTCGATGTCGGTGGGGTACTCAGGCGGCCGACGCCGACGACGCCTCACGGGCGGTCTCGGCGAAACGTCGGAACGTGTCGGCGTCGCGCACGGCGATGTCGGCCAGCACCTTGCGGTCCAGCTCGATCCCGGCGAGCGAGAGGCCGTGCATGAACTGCGAGTAGCTCATCCCGTTGAGGCGGGCGGCGGCGTTGATGCGCGTGATCCACAGCCGGCGGAAGTCGCGCTTGCGGTTGCGCCGATCCCTGTAGGCGTAGGAGTCGGCCTTCATCAAGGCCTCCTTGGCGCGCTTGTAATTCGAGTGCGCCTGGCCGCGGAAACCCTTCGTCTGTTCGAGCGTCGAGCGACGCTTCTTGCGCGCGTTCAGCGAGCGCTTCACCCTGGTCATTTGCCTGCTCCCAAAAGCTTCTTGACACGCGGCGTGTCGTGCGCGGAGAGGATCACCGGGCGGCCCAGCGCGCGCTTGTGCTTGGGCGACTTCTTCTCGAGGATGTGGCTCGTGAAGGCGTGCCTGCCGCGCACCTTGCCGGAGGCGGTGACTTTGAAGCGCTTCTTGGCGCCGGAGTGTGTCTTCATCTTGGGCATGTCGAGCCGATGATTATGACACGGCGCCGTCCGCGCCGTTCTCGGACGCTGCCGGCTCGGTGGGAACGGCCCCGTCGGGCGATGCGTCGTCCGTCGTGGTGGCCCCGTCCACCCGGCCCGCGAGCACGGCTTTGGAGGGGGCCATCATCATCGTCATGTTGCGCCCTTCCTGCATCGGGCGCTGCTCGACGACGCCGAGCTCGGAGAGCTCCTCGGCGAGGCGATCGAGGATCATCGTGCCGCGCTCGGGGTGGGTGACCTCGCGCCCGCGGAACATGATCGTGACCTTGACCTTGTCCTTGTGCTTGAGGAAGCGCTCGACGTGGTGCTTCTTGGTGTCGTAGTCGTGCTGGGCGATCTTCGGGCGGAACTTGATCTCGCGCACGGTGATCTGCTGCTGGTGCTTGCGCGCCTGCTTGAGCTTTTGGGCCTGCTCGTACTTGTACTTGGAGTAGTCGAGCACGCGACACACGGGCGGGCGGGCCTCGGGGGCGACCTCGACGAGGTCGAGGTCGCGTTCCTGGGCGAAGCTGAGCGCGTCGGGCGTCTTCATCACGCCGATCTGATTGCCCTCGTCGTCGATCACGCGCACCTCGGGCACGCGGATGCGCTCGTTGACCCTGGTCTGGTCCCGCTCGGGCGGGCGCCGGTCGAACCTGCGAGGTACCGGCACTAGCTGTCGTGGCTGCTACGCGTCAAGCTCAAGCTCTAGGCGTCGCGCTCTGAGGATGGGCGGGGTTTCAACGGGGCCGAGTATAGCTCTCCGCGCAACCGCTCGCCGAAGCTCGTCAACGCGACCGCGCCGGTGTCGCCGCCGCGGTGCTCGCGAACCGACACGTTGCGATCGGCCTGCTCGCGTTCGCCGACGATCAGCATGTAGGGGATCTTGCGCAGCTCTGAGTCGCGGATCTTGCGTCCGACCGACTCGCCGCGATCATCGCACTCGACGTATGCGCCGCTCGTGCGCAGCTCCTGCGCGACGCTGTGGGCGTAGTCGTTGTAGTGGTCTGAGACGGGCAGCACGATCGCCTGCACCGGGGCGAGCCACAGCGGCAGCTCGCCCGCGTAGTGCTCGAGCATGATCCCGATGAAGCGCTCGTAGGAGCCGAAGCAGGCGCGGTGGATCATCACGGGCGTGTGCTCTGAGTTATCTGCGCCGGTATAGGTGAGACCGAACCGCGCGGGCATCGAGTAGTCCAGCTGGACTGTTCCCAACTGCCACGAGCGCCCGAGCGAGTCGGTCATGTGCATGTCGATCTTGGGGCCGTAAAAAGCGCCATCTCCTGGGTTCAGCTCGTACTCGAGACCTTGCTCGGCGAGCGCCGTGGTGAGGGCGCCCTCGGCGCGGTCCCACATCTGATCGTCGCCGATGCGCTCATTCGGACGGGTGGAGAGCTCCAGGCGCACATCGAGGTCGAACAGGGCATACGTGGCGAACGCCAGCTCCAGGCAGCCGGCGACCTCGGCCTGGACCTGCTCCTCGGTGCAGAAGATGTGGGCGTCGTCCTGGGCGAAGTGGCGCACCCGCAGCAGACCGTGCAGCACGCCCGAGGGCTCGTTGCGGTGCAGCAGGCCGGGCTCTGAGTAGCGCACGGGCAGGTCACGGTAAGAATGGCGGCGCATCGCGAACAGGTGGGCGTGACCGGGGCAGTTCATCGGCTTGACCGCGCCCATCTCCTCGCCCTCGGAGTCGACGGCGAGGAACATGTTCTCGCGGTACTTGCCCCAGTGCCCGGAGGTCTTCCACAGCTCGGCGTCGTAGATGAGCGGCGTCTTGACCTCGGTGTAGCCGCGCGCGGCGCCCATCTCGCGCGAGACGGCGACGAGCTTGTTCCACAGGCGGGTCCCGGCGGGCAGCCAGAAGGCCGCGCCGGGCGAGACCTCGGAGAAGGTGAACAGGTCGAGCTCGCGCCCGAGCTTGCGATGGTCGCGCGCACGGGCCTGCTCCAGGCGCTCGAGGTGCTCGGCCAGTTCACCGGCGGAGTGAAAGGCGGTGCCGTAGATGCGCGTGAGCATCGTGCGGGTGGAGTCCCCGCGCCAGTAGGCGCCCGCGACCGACTGCAGCGCGAAGGCGCCGATCGAGCGGGTGCTCGGCGCGTGCGGTCCGCGGCAGAGATCGGTGAAGGACCCGTTCGTATACAG
Source organism: uncultured Solirubrobacterales bacterium (assembly GCA_963708315.1). Lineage (GTDB taxonomy): Bacteria > Actinomycetota > Thermoleophilia > Solirubrobacterales > Solirubrobacteraceae > Palsa-744. The sequence continues at coordinate 2,025,141 of OY970204.1, forward strand.
CGACACCGTCTCCAGCGGATGGTCCGCGGGGGCGGCACGAACGAGGTCGTCGATCAGCTCGACCTTGTAGTCCTGCCCCTCCCCCACGAACCGCTCGCGAGCCTGCGCGGGCGATACATCTTGGCGCTCGAAGGTCTCCCCCGCGCTGACGTGCGCGCGCATGCGCTCTTCGATCTCCGGGAACTGCTCCTCGGAGAGGGTGACACCGGAGGGAAACTCGAAGTCGTAGTAGAAGCCCTGCTCGATCGGCGGCCCGATCGAGATGCGCACGCCGGGATAGAGCTCCATGACGGCCGCGGCGAGCACATGGGCGGCGTCGTGACGGATCATCTGCAGCGCCGGCGTGCCGCTCTTCTTCGTGAGGATCGAGATGCGCGCCCCGTCGGGCAGGGGTCGCGCCAGGTCGCGGACCTCGGGTTCGCCGCCGTCGCCGTCGGGCGCGTCCGGGCGGCTGATCTCGATCGCGAGCGCGGCGCGCGCCAAGCCGGGACCGATCGCCGCGGCAGCGTCGGCGCCGGTGGCGCCATCGGGAAGCTGTAGCGGCGTTCCGTCGGGGAGTGTGACCGTGATCGACATCGCGCGCTGGAGGCTACCTCCCCGCGCGATCGGGCAGCCCGACTGAGAAACACGGGGTTGAGACATTCGTCTGCATATGCCAGCATCGCCTCATGACCAAAGACGAGCCGATCTCAATCTCCATCAAGCTGTCCCCCACCCAGATCGACGAGGTGATGCGCGCGGCCTCTCGCAGCCGCGCGCCGAGCATTTCCACGCTGATCGCCGACAGCCTCAACGCTCCCCTCCCCGCCAACGGCGCCAAGCGCTCGGCCAAGTCGCAGAAGACCTCCCGACTGAGCGGGTACATGCCGATCGGGACGGTCGACCCACGCCTGTCGCGCTCGCTGCTGCGCGGCCTGTCGATCCTCACGTGCTTCGGCCCGGACGGGGACTCGCGCGGGATCGTCGAAATCGCCGAGGACCTCGGCATGAGCCCATCGACGACGCATCGGTACGCGATCACGCTGGTCGAGTTGGGCCTGCTGGAGCGCTGTCCGGACACGAGGAAGTACCGGTTGCCTGGCTGACGTAACCCACCAGGCCGCATGACCGATCGAAGCTGATTGGGTGGGTCAGGCAGCATGTCGCAACCCCCAGGGCCGCATGACTTGATTAAGGCTGATGTGAAGGGACAGGCCGCATGCGGCCTGTCCGGGAGGGTCGCATGCGACCCTCCCTCGGAGCCGCACATGTGCGGCTCCGCCGTTGGCGCATGCGCCAACGGAAAGACGAGCCGCATGCGGCTCGTCTCGGAGCCTCGCATGCGAGGCTCCGGCGGGGGCGCATGCGCCCCCGCTACTGATCACCCAGAGGCTCGCCCCCGCTCCCCTTGTGAGCGCTACGCTCCCCTCTGTGCGCAGCATCCCCACAGCGCCCGTCGCGGCCGGCACCCTGATCGCCGGCTATGCGGTCGCGGTGAGCACCGGCTCACGCCCGCTCGGCGGCATGGTGCTGCTGATCGGCGGGCTCTGGTGCGCGCGGATCTGGATGCGTCGCCACGGACCGCGAACGGCGATGACGCTCGTCGGCGTAGGACTGTTCGCGTTCGTCATCTCACACCTGCTGGCACTGGCCATCGGCGCCTGGCCCGCCGTGCTGGTTGTCGCCGCGGGGATGGCCGTCGCGGCCTGGGCCTGGGCCGATTCGCAGGGAGTTCGAACCACCGCTTTTTGATGATCCCTCAGGCTCGCCGTTCACTCGCGCCGCAGGCGTGGGGGGCGATAGCGGGTGCTGCATTCGTAGCCGTACCGTTCGTACTGGCGCTCGTAGCGCGTGGCGCAGTACTCGCCTGCCTGCAGGCACTTCTGGGCGCCGCCGATCCGAGCCGGCGTGCCGCGATGGCAGACCTTCGCCCCTGTCGCGACTGGGGTCGCAGTCGCTTGGGCGCCAGTTGGAAGCGCCACCGCAACCGCTGCCAGCAGTATCGCCGTGACCACTCGCAACTGGGTTCGCATGGGATGGCACTCTACAGGATCGCAATCGTTCTGCTGATGTGAACTCGCTCGCTGCCCTGAGGCATCTCCTCGGGCGTGAGCGTTCAGGCCATTGTCGCCCTACTCCAGTGACCCCGCGGGCGCGATCCAGACGCTCACGAAGCCGAGGACGCGCGCGAGGCGATCGTAGTGACGGTCGTAGTGGAGCACATCGACGCCCGCGTCCTGCGCGGCTGCGGCGATCCATGCGTCTGCCAGAGGAACGCGATGTTGCCCAGGGCCGCCCGTCGCAAGCTCGCGAAGCGATCCGATCGCGGCACGCTGCGCCGAAACGGCAACCGGCACCTCACGCAGGAGTGCCTGCTCGGCCTCAATGGCCGCTAGCTCCTCGGCATTACGCGCGGAATACAACAACTCCAGTGTCACGATCGAGCAGGTAGCGACCTGTCCGCCACGCAGTGCCTGGGCCCATCGATCTCGAACTAGAGGGTGTGACGCGCGTACCCAGGCCGAGGTGTCGGCGATCAACACTCTGCCCCCATACGGAGGCCCCTCGCTCACCGCTACATACCCCAGGCGAGCTCGTCGATCCGCTGAGCGACGTCGACGTCAAACCCGGGGTCGACCGAGGTCGAGCGCTGAATTAGGCGCTCGAGGGCATCAGAGTCTCGCCCGTGCTCGACGATCAGAGCTTCGGCGCCACGAATCGCGAGATCGTGCACCAATGTCGCCGCCGGCTGACCGGGCTCGACGAGGGGCGCAACGCGCTCCAAGGCCTCGGCAAGCGCAAGGTCCTTCGTAATCGGTATGCGAGCAAATCGTGTGGGCATCGATCTTATGGTAACACCTTGGTGCTACACCAACGAGGCCGTTCTAGGCAGGGACGAGAACCGACACCCCGCTCCACTTATCGCGATAGCGAAATGAGCGCGAGTGAGACCCACGCGACCGATGAGGCGCTGAACAGCAGGCCGGTGAAGCCCCGGTAGGCGAGTGTTTGCGCCAACTCGGGGCGCACGCCGAGGGGCAGGAACATCAGGGGCTGCAGGAACGCCCCGAACACCAGCAGCGCCGCGACCCAGGTGGGAACTGGGTTCACGGCCAGGCCGACGACGGTGACGATCGTGCCCATGAACAGCAGATCGAGGTGGGCCTGGCGGATGCGGCCGAGATGGCGAAACCCGGCACGCTTGAGCGCCTCGGGCCATTCGACGATCGCGACCATCGCCCAGCCCGAGAGCGCCGCGACGGCCAGCTCACAGATGCCGAGCTTCACAAGCAATGCCACCTACCTCACCCCGTTTTCTAAAGTCTCGTTCTAAAACTAGAATGAGACTACACTAATGCTAGGATATTGCAAATGAGCCCCGTCGAGCAGACACCGGCCAAGGCAAAGGACCGCGAGGGATCGCGTTCAGATCGGCGCAGAGCGCGCACCGCGAACGCGATCAGGGATGCCGGTGAGCGGCTCTTCATCGGCCGTGGGTACTCGGCGACGACGATGGAGGACCTGGCCGAGGAGGCGGACGTGGCGGTCGGCTCGATCTATGCGCACTTCGGCAGCAAGGAGGGCGTATATGGCGCCCTGATCGAGCGGGCGCTGGAGCTTGACAAGCAGTACTGCGACGAGGGCTTTCACGCGGGGAACTCCCCCGCCGAACGACTGTTCGGCCTGGCCGAGGGCTACCTGCGCTTCGCGCGCGAGCATCCCGGCTACTTCCAGCTGTTTCGCTTCCCCCCACCGGACCGCCCCGGCGCGGAGCTGACACCGACGGCGACCGCCAGGGTGGCGCAGCGCATCCGCGACGAGACCGAGCGCATGGCCGGCGAGATCCGTCTGATGATCGACGAAGGCCTCGGACGGCACGTGGATGCCGAGAGCACCGCGAGGTTCCTGTGGGCGGCCTGGGACGGCGTGATCTGCAGCCACGTCGGCCCGAGCAACCTCGGCCTCACCGACACGCAATTCGAGGCGGTGCTGAACAGGGCACGGGAATTCTTCGCGCTCGGCCTACTCGCCCCACCCCACCCCGGCCAAGAGCCGTGATCCGGATTCCCGCCGGCGGCGACTACGGTCGTCCGGCGGACCCGACGGAACCGACGATCGACTGGAGCGCCCACGAACACGACACGCTGATCGGCAGCCGCCGGGTGCGCTACGTGGATATCGGTGCGGGCACGTTCGGGTTCATCTGCGTGCACGGCATGGGCGGCTGCTGGCAGCACTTCTCCCAGACCCTCCCCGCACTGGCAAGACACGGCCGGGCGATCGCCCTCGACCTACCCGGTTTCGGAGCATCACAAATGCCGGCCGAGCCGATCACGCTGGAGTTGTTCGCCGACACGGCGGCAACCCTCGCCCGCGATCTCGGGCTCGAGCGGGTGGTTTGCGTCGGTCACTCGATGGGCGGCCCGATCGCACTGCGCTTCGCAACCCGCCATCCGCAACTGACTGCCAGCCTGATCCTGCTCGCGGGCGCCGTAGAGACGTTCAGCACACTGCTCGGCCTGCGCGACGTAATGCGGATCGCGCGCGAACGACCATTGGACACAGCCGCCATCTACACCGAGATGTTGACGTGCGGCATCCCCATCCCGAGACACATGAAGCGGACGATCGCTCGACACAAGGCGCTGCGAGGCCCGGCACTGTGGCCGTACGTGCACAGACCCGCGAGCCTGCAGCCCGACACGGTTGCCACGATCCTCGCCGGAGCCGGCGCGCGCGGAGCTATACCCACCGCCCGTGCGATCGCCCGATCGCACCCCTACCAGGACCTCGATCAGATCCATTGTCCGATCCTCTCCATCGGCGCCACCCACGATCGCATCGTCTCGATCGCGGACCTCGAAGCCTTCGATCGCATCGCCCCAACCGCGAGGACCGTCCTGCTCGAGGACTCAGGCCACCTGATGACGCTCGAGCGCCCCCGAGCCGTCAACGAGCAGATCGATCGCTTCCTCGCTGAGCTGGACAGCTCCGGGACCGACCCACTCCGGAGCTAGGTCAGCCAAGCGGACAGCTCCTCGAGCGCACCGGGGATCACGTAGTAGTAGGCCCACAAGCCTTGACGCTCTGAGTCCACGATCCCGGCGGCGCGCAGCTTGCCCAGATGATGAGAAAGCGTCGGTTGGGCGATATCAAACAGGGGCACCAGCTCGCAGACACAGACCTTGCCGGCATGGCGGCGCAACACGTCTACGAGCTGCAGGCGGATCGGGTCGCCGAGGGCCTTGGCGACCTCTGCCATCCGCAGCGCGTCCTCGCGGGCGACATCGGGATAGACGACCGGCTCACAACAACGCTCACCGGCAGCGCGCTTCTGCTTGGGCGCAAGCTCCAAATCGACGCTCATCGATCTATATATATCTATTGAAGCAATCTTTGTCAATGTAATAAGATCGCGGGCATGAACCCGCCGGTGATCGCATGACGGATCGACCCGGCCTCCCCCGTCGCGCTCTCATGGAGGCGATCGGGACGTTCGCGCTCGTGACCGCCGGGTGCGGAGCGATCATCACCAACACCGTCCACCCCGGCTCGCTCGGCGGCGTCGGCATCAGCCTGGTGTTCGGCCTGGTCATCATGGTGATGATCTACGCGGGCGGGCACCTGTCCGGCGCTCACTACAACCCGAGCGTCACGGTCGCGTTCACCCTCGCCCGCCACTTCCCGCTACGCGACGCGCTCGCCTACATCGCCGCCCAGCTCGCGGGCGCGAGCACCGCGGCGCTTCTACTCCTCGCGGCATGGCCCGGCAAGCCCGCACACCTGGGAGCCACGCTGCCAAGCGTCAATACCACGACAGCGCTGTCCTACGAGATCGTCCTGACGGCCTTCCTGATGTTCGTCATCACCGCGGTAGCAACTGACACCCGCGCAGTGGGAGCCGCAGCAGCCATCGCCATCGGCGGCACGGTGGGCCTCGACGCGCTCTTCGGCGGTCCGATCACGGGCGCGTCGATGAACCCAGCCCGTTCCTTCGGCCCAGCGCTCGCCTCAGGCACCTGGCACGACCTCTGGATCTATCTAGCCGGACCACTCATCGGAGCCGCGATCGGCGTGTTCGCCTACCAGCTCGTCCGTCAACCGAATCCACCGACCACCGCTACCACCAACACCGAGGGGAAGACCGCCGATGGCGACCGTCCTGTTCGTCTGCCTGCATAACGCCGGGCGCTCACAGATGAGCCAAGCGCTATTCGAGCGCGCAGCCGACGGCACACATACAGCCCTCTCCGCAGGGACCACGCCTGCAGAACACGTACACCCCGAGGTAGTCGAAGTCATGCGCGAGCTGGACATCGAGCTGTCCGATCGCACCCCGCAACTGCTCACCCGCCAGCTCGCCGAACGCGCCGACGTGATTGTGACCATGGGCTGCGGCGATCAATGCCCCTATATCCCCGGCAAGCGCTACATCGACTGGGAGCTACCCGACCCCAAGGGACGCCCGCTTGGCGAGGTTCGAGCGACCCGGAATGAGATCGAGCGTCGCGTGAGCGAGTTGCTCGCCATGCCTGACGAACCCTGATAAATCTTGACGGCTGCACGGAATGATTACAACGTAATTGTCGTGATACCATCAGTAACGATGGCTACCAAGTCGGCTCCGTTCAGCATGCGCCTGTCCAAGCGGATGGAGACGCTTGTCGATCGGGAGGCGCAACGTACCGGCCGCAGTAAGGGCGCGATCGTCGAGGCACTGGCGGATGAGGCGTTGCGGATGAGGTTGTTCCCGGGGATCGCCTTCCGCGGTGTGGACTGGGAGCGGCGCGCATGGGTGATCGGAACGGCGCTCGACGTATGGCAGATCGTCGACGCCCACCGCGACATCAGCTCGATCGAGCGCATGGCTGAGGGCGGCTCGGCCAACGAGCGTCAGATCCAGCTTGCTCTGGACTACTACGAGCTGTTTCCCGAGGAGATCGACGCGGCCGTAGCCGATAACCGGCGGCCGATCGAGCAACTCAAAGAGGAATTTCCGTTCATAACCGTCAGCCACATCGACGCCTGACAGATGACAGACGCTCCGTGAGGCTGTTCCTCGACGCGCACATCTCGGGCCCGCGAATCGCCCGGGCGCTACGCGAGGCCGACCATGACGTTCGAGCAGCAGACGAGGAGCGCGAGCTCGACGGTCTCACCGACGAGGAACTGCTGTCGATCGCCGCAGCGGAAGAGCGGATATTCGTCACGTTCGACGTCAAGGACTTCCCCGTAATCGCACGCCGCTGGGCGGAGGCCGGACGAGCGCACGCGGGCTGCGCAATCGTGGTCGGCATCGACCACGGCGAGTTCGGAACGATCCTCGACACGATCGCCCGCGAGCTGGCCAACCGCCTCGACGAGGCCGACTGGACCGACCTCACGCTGTTCCTCGCCAGGACTCCGCAAGGGTAGGTGTGCAGCTTGCAGAGCGCTCGGCCGAGCCTCGCCCTACTGCGCGATGCCCTCAACAATCATGTGCAGTCCTGCATGTCGAACCTTACCGGGAGTAAGCCCGGCGTCACGCATCAGGCCGTGCACCTCCTCGGGTGATCGCTCCCGCCCGCCCTCACACACGGCGAGCATCAAGAGGTCCGCCATCGAGCCGATCGAGTTAGGGCGGCTGCGCTCGAGATGCTGGTCGATCACCACGACCCTCGATCCAGCTGGGACCTTCAGAGCCCTTGACTCATCCGCGATGTGTCGGCCTCTTCCGCTAGCGTCCTTTCCGTGGAGACAGACCGAGACATCGACCGTGCCGCCCGCAGGCTTGCCGAGACGGCAGGCTCACCCGTGCGCGTGATCCTCTTCGGATCGCACGCTCGTAACGAGGCGCGCCCGGGAAGTGACCTCGACTTCCTCGTGATCGAGCCTAACGTGCCCGACCGGCACGCTGAGATGGTGCGCCTACGCAGCGCCCTGCACGACATGCGCAGACCGATCGACGTGCTGGTCTACAGCGACGCGCAGGTTGAGGAATGGGGCGAGGCACCCGGCACCGCTCTCCACACTGCACTCACCGAGGGTCGGGTGCTTGTCGAAGCGTGACGAACTCGACGTAGCCAATGCGCTGCTCGCCAAGGCCGCTGGCGACGAAGCGGGACTGTGCGCGCTCGCAGACCATAGTGACGTACCCGATCACGTCGTGGGCTTCCTCGCCCAGCAGGCGATTGAGAAGTCCCTCAAGGCAGTCCTCACAGCGCGCGGGATGCACTTCGAGCGCAGCCATGACATCGACTACCTATGCGGTTTGATCGAGGACGACGGACTGGATCTCACCCACGACTTGAAGGCCGCCGTCTCGCTGACTCCCTGGGCCGTCGAGTTTCGCTACACAGATCCCTTCGCACCCAACCCACTCGATCGCACCGAGGCGCTGGCGACCGTGGCCGCCGTAAGGCAGTGGGCCGAGAAGGCGATCAGCGGGAAGCGCTCAGAACCATCGTCCGATTCTCCTGAAGATCAGACAGCGACCGGCGAGCAATAGCAAGCCACAAACGATTCCCCCAGGAATGATCTCTGCGCAAGGGCTAGCGGCACGAGGTCACAGCTTGCCGGAGGGCTACCCACAGCTTCGCCGTTTCGCAGGCGCTACGAGCTGCCAGTGCTCCCTGGCTGGGCAGCGGCCAATTCTTCCGTGCTGGCGGGGACTTCGGGGTTGAACAGCGAACTCATCAGACCCATAATCATCAGGCCAGCCAGGAGGCCCAAGGGCACCGAATACCAAGCAAAGCCGTCTCGGTTGAGAAGATAAGTGGGATATACGAATACCGCACTGAGGATCACAAAGGCCACGATCGTCCCCCAGGACCGCTTCCTCCATTCTTTCCTAGAACCAGTGAACTGGTCGATTTCGAGCTCGATGTGTCGCATAAGCGACCGGTGTGCATGACTATCGGTACCGAAGCCGTCAGTCGCCTGTAGTGAACGCAGGAGTTCCAGATCGCTGCTGATCGCCGCACGGCGGCGGGTTGCCCCACGAAGCCAACAGCACGGAGGACTGTCGCAAGTAGCTCCGAAGCAGCTTTGAGCAAGCTCTCCATGCACTCCATCATCCGCCAGGAGGTGGACGTCTCCGCTCACTCGCGCGTCCGCGCGGTCCCCCTCACGGTCGCAGCCCTTTTGGTCGCCCTGGCGTCGCACCCCTAACACGCAAAACCCTCGCGTTAGAGGCTGTTGCGCAAACCCCGTGTAAGCGGGGTTTGTTGCGTCCGGGGTGGGGTTAAGACTTCTCGGGTATGGCTCAGAACTTCTTGTTGTGTGATCGTGAGCAGGAGCTGTTGTTGCCGCCCAGCTTGCGGGACTGGCTGGATGAGGACCATGTCGCGTGGTTCGTGTTGGACGCCGTCGAGACGCTTGATCTCGCGGGGTTCTATGGCGCTTATCGGGCTGACGGGCACGGTCGCGCGGCGCACGATCCGGCGATGATGGTCGCGTTGTTGCTCTATAGCTACGCCGTGGGCGAGCGGTCCTCCAGGGCGATCGAGCGGCGTTGTCGGGAGGACGTTCCGAGCAGGGTGATTTGCGCTAATCGAGCGCCGGATCACACCACGATCGCGCGGTTCCGCGTGCGTCATCAGACGGCGCTTGCGCAGATCTTTACGCAGGTGCTCGAGTTGTGTGGGCGGGCTGGCTTGGTGTCGGTTGGGCTGCTGGCGGTGGATGGCACCGCGATCGCGGCGAATGCGGCGTGGGCGTCGACGCGGACGCACGCGTCTATCCGGGAAGAGGTCGAGCGGATCCTTGGTGAGGCTGCCGAAACGGACGCACGCGAAGACGAGCAGTTCGGTGAGGCCCGCGGTGACGAGATGCCGGCCGAGCTGAGCGACCGTCGCTCCAGGCTTGCTCGGTTGCGTCGTTGCCGCGAGGAGCTCGAGGCCGAGCAGGCTCGTGCTGAGCAGGCCCACCAAGAGCACTTGCGACGTCGTGCTGAGTGGGAGGCGGAACATGGCCGCAAGCTCGGCGGACGCAAGCCGTTCCCGCCCGACCCGGCGGCGCTTGAGTCGGCGTCGATCAATACGACCGATCCGGACTCGCGGCTGATCGCCCGCAGAGGACGAGCCCCCGTCCAGGGCTATAACGCCCAGGCTGTCGCGACGACCGGCCAGATCATCGTTGCTGCCGATATCACTCAGGACTCAAGCGACGGCGGGCAACTGGAACCGATGATCCGACAGGCGCTCACGACCGTTGTGGCCGCGGGCGTTGATCGGGCGGTTGGAACGGTGCTCGCGGACGGCGGCTACTGGAACTCACCGCAGATCACCGCGCTCGGACAGGACGGCATCAACGTGATCGTCCCGACAAGCGCCTCCCATCGAACGAAACCGCGGAAGCTGTCACCGAAGCAGGGACCCGAGGCCGAACGGATCGACAGGCTGCTCGATACCCCAGACGGGAAGGCGCTCTACCAGCGTCGACAACAGATGATCGAGCCCGTGTTCGCTAACACCAAGTTCAACCGCGGGATCACCAGGTTCCACCGACGCGGGTTAGCCGCCTGCCGCGCCGAATGGCGCCTGATCGCAGCCACTCACAACCTCCTCAAGCTCTATCGCACCGGGATCGGCCCTCAGCCGCCTGAGCTGGCACGTTTCCGGCACTAGTCAGGAGTTCCGCTCTCGACACGACCCGTCCCGATCCCCACAAACGACAAAGGCCGCCTCACAGCGACCTTTGCGCAACAGCCTCGTTAGCAGGGGTTTTGGATGATGGGCGATACTGGGCTCGAACCAGTGACCTCCGCCTTGTCGAGGCGGCGCTCTCCCAGCTGAGCTAATCGCCCTGGGATCGATTTCCAAGCCTATCAACGCGCAACGGCGGCGATGACCTTGGCGCACCGGAGCGTCTGACGGCGTGTCGTCCGCAACACAAGGCCCGGGCGGAGCCTCCCAGCACACCCGGGCCTCGCAAGTTCAGGGGACGATGATTGTCTGGCCTTCGTCGCTCCCGCTGGGCGATTCGGAGCCCGCTTCGCCAGGGACAACAACGCCGCTCGAGCCGGAGCCTTCGACACTGCCTTCAGCGCCGGGACCGCCCGCTTCAGCTTCTCCGTAGGGGCTCTGCGAACCGTACGGCGAGCGGCCGCCATTCGGCGATTGGGCGCCGCCTTCGGTCTGGACCGCGCTCTGGCTCGCGGACGCCGAGGCGACGCCTTCGCCGGCCTCGATCTTCTTGACCGCCTGTGCGACGGTGTCCGAGGCGACTGCAAATCCGACGCCGGTGCTGCCGGGCTGGGAACCTTCGGAGCGGGCCGCGTCGCTGGCGATCTGAGAGTTGACGCCGATCACTTCGCCCTGTTCGTTCAGCAACGGTCCGCCCGAGTTGCCCGGGTTGAGCGCCGCGTCGGTCTGGAGCGCGCCAGTGATCTTCGAGCCGTTCGGTGCGGCGATTTCACGGTTGAGCGCTGAGACGATGCCGCGGGTGAGGGTCTCATCGAGGCCATAAGGATTGCCGATCGCATACACCGGGTCGCCCACCTGCACGGAGCTCGAGCTCACGAGGTTCAACGGATGCAGGTTCAGGCCGGACGGGTCGATGCGGATGAGCGCGAGATCCTGATTGGCTTCCTCACCGACGAGTGTCGCCGTGCGGGTCACGCTCGAGGACTTGCCCGGGCCAGCCACGATGCTGCTCGCCCCCGCGACCACATGGTCGTTTGTGAGGATCAGACCTTTGTCGTCAAGCACAATGCCAGTGCCGCTGTCTTCACCCTCGGAGGTGACCGCCTTGATCGCCACTACGCCCGAGGAGTCGCGCTGGTAGATCTGGGTTGCCGTCAGGCCTGTGGAGGCGACCTCTCGGCGGGTTCCGGCCGAAGTGTTACCTGCGGCCGAGGCGCTGGTCGCGCGCACGGCGGGCGTGGACCGTCCACTGCCGGAGCCGAGCGCGAGCACTGCCACGAGCGCCACTGTTGCTCCGGCGATCGCCGCAAGCAGTATGGGTGCGAATAGACGTTTCACGACCACCTCCAGAGTTCAAATAGGGTGAGGTCATGATGCGAGTGCTCGCTATGGAGGCGCTAACAATGTCCCAAAGCGCCGCTAACGGAGCGAGAAATTGTGCATAAGTCCGAACAGGAGGACGGCTTCGGGAACCTGCAGAGAGAGGCGACGACCGGAATCGAACCGGTGTAGACGGCTTTGCAGGCCGCTGCGTAGCCACTCCGCCACGTCGCCGTGAAGCTCAACAGTATCGAGCCGCCGCCGGTGCTGGGCGATCCAAGATGTGGCGGTAGAGTAAGTCGCGTGACCTCGAAGCAAGTCGCCTAACTGCACATGCGCCAACGAGTCACCGTCATCACCCTGGGAGTACGCGATCTCGCCCGGGCACGCCGTTTCTACGAAGCGCTCGGCTGGCAGACCGGCGCCAAGGCCGACGACGATGTCGTGTTCTTCCAGGTCGGCGACATGGTCCTGTCGCTGTGGGACCGCTCCCGCCTGGCCGAGGATAGTTGTGTGCAGGACGCGCCGGGCTGGGGCGGAGTCACGCTCGCCCTCAATCTTGGCTCGCCCGAGGAAGTTGACGAGGCGACCGAGCAGGCGCGGGCCGCAGGGGCGACGATCGGACGTGAGCCCGCCGAGACGTTCTGGGGCGGTTACAGCTCGGTGTTCATCGACCCCGAGGGGCATCCCTGGGAGATCGCCCACAACCCGCACTGGACACTCACGTCCGACGGCGGCGTCAGTCTCGGGTGAGGTGGCCCCCCGGCTGGCGTTGTTCACGCCAGGAAGCCGACGATCGACGATGCGAAGCGTGGCTCGCCGAGCGTTTCGATGTGATTCCCGTTCAGTATCCGCAGCTCGGAGTCGGGGATCGCGTCTGCCAAGACCTCTGGACGCACCGCCATCGGATCGTCAGCCCCGGCCAGGAGCAGCGTCGGCGCCGAGATACGCTCGAGCGCGACTCCGCCTCTGTACACCGACCTCGCCTGCGCGACGAGCGCCTCCCGATCGGCGTTCAGCGCGTCCGCCAACATGCGAAACGCCATCGCCCGCGGCTCGGACAGCGTGGAGGGATCCGCAACGCTGAGCGCATCGATGATCGCCTCGTTGGAGACCGTCCGCCGGTCCACGCCTCCGCACTCGACCACACCCGCGCCCACGCCTCCGATGACCAGCCTTCGTACCCGCTCATCCTCGCTGGACAAGATCAACGCGACGACCGCTCCCATCGAGTAGCCGACGAGATCGACCTCCTCGGCGCCGATCGTGTCGAGCAGCACGGCGAGGTCGCGCGCCATGTGCTGCTCGCCGTAGCGATCCGGGTCGTGCGGCTTCTCAGACTGACCATGGCCTCGGGCGTCAGGGGCCAGTACCTGCCGTCCGGCGGCCGTGAGCGTCTCGACGACGCCGGTGGCGACCCAGTTTGCCTCTGCGGTGGCGGCGAAGCCGTGGTGCAGAACGACGGGCGGCGACACCGTCTCTCCGCCCCACTCCCGGTAGGCGATCTCAAGCCCGTCCCAGCTCCTGAAGCGTCGCATCGCCCGCTCACGCTACAGCCACGCCGGCGATATGCGCCATCTGCTCCCAGTCGCGGCGGGGCCTGCACAAACCTCTGGGACTCACGGCCGCCTGCGATCTACAACCCTCCAGCGAGCGTGCCGAGCGTGCTCGCCTGCGCGGACGTCAGCCAGCCCTGCGTGGCGAGAGTCTGGGCCGCCTGTCGATATGCCGCGATGAACGACGTCTTCTGTGCCGGCGCGAGCTTCGGCCCGATCCCAGTGAGGATCTGGCAGTCGACGTTCACGAGCGCGTCGACGACGAGCCGCGCGAGCGATCCCAGCGCCCGATACTTGGCCGAGCCCTGCACGAACTGGTCGGTGAGCGTGCACAGGCTCGCCGACGTCACCGTCACGTTGTAGCTCGCCGAAGCCGTCTGCGTGTTGCCGGCATTGTCCTTCGCGCTCGCCGACAGCGTGTGTGCACCAAGCCCGAGCGACCAGGCGGGTGCGTTCACGCTCGGACAGGTGCTCGACGCAAGCCCCGAACCGGGCGCGGGATCACTCGCCGAGCACGCGATCGCGACCGTCTGCGTGACCGCATAGCTGCCCGCGTCGCCCGTGAAGCTCACGACCGGCTTGGTCTTATCGAGCTTGATCGTCACGCTGTTCGTAGTCGAACCGCCGCCCGAGGTGGATGTGCAGCTCACGACCGTGCCAACGGTGTCGCTCGACAGCGTCGTCGGCGCGCAGCTCGACGCGGACACGGACGAACCGATGTTCCAGGAAACCGTCACGTTCGACACGTACCAGCCGTTTTCACCAAGCGTGCCGGTGATGACGGGTGTCACCGTCGGCGCCGGCAGCTCGAGCGCGAAGCTGTCCGCCCAGTCCTTCTCGAGGCCAAGCGGCAGGTCCTTGCCGATCGTGGAGCCGCCGTACCAGACGGTGTCACCGTTGTCCTCGATCAGCGGGATCGCATCGCCGTCGGCGAGCGGGTCGGGCATGTGCACGATCGACTCCCACGCGCCTTCGATCGTGGTTGGGTCGGGCAGCACCGTTTCTGTCGCCACCGGCTGGTGAGCCGGGTTGCCGTCCCACGTGTAGAGGTGCTGTTCGCCGCCCTCACCCGAGTCGCCCGCGATCACAAGATATTCGTCCTCAGCGTTCTTGCGGATCTCGCGCACGCCCTGACCGCCGAGATCCCATTCCATCGGTGTCCCGAACGTCGCGTGCGGAGCCGTGCCGCTCAGCACTTCGAGCAGGTTCGTAACCGGCACCACAAGCGCGTCCTGGCGGCCTGACGGCGGCACGATCGGCGCGCGAAACCCGAGGTACGCGGTCATCGAGCCACCCGGGCCGAACTCCATGCCCTCGATGTTGTAACCACCGTCCTGCTTGGGCTGTACGCCATCCGCGGCTGCCGCAGCAAAGCCGTACGCGTTGCCGTTGCCCGCGTCCCACGCCAGCAAGTCTTCGCGCAGGCCGGCGTAGTAGCCGGCGAATGACAGTTCGGTGCTCGCGCCAGAGCCGCTCACCGTCGTGGCGAACACGATCGAGGCGCTCGGGCGCAGATCACCGGTCTTCGAGTTGCTCTCCGAGCCGCCCCACACGAGCGTGTCGCCGTGACGCGCCGACCACTCGAGGTCGAGCTCGGCCGGGTTGCCCATCTGCGTGTCGAAGTTCCAGCTCTTCACCGGCAGGCCCGAGTGCGCACCGTCATACAGACGCAGCGTCGAGTTCTCATCGTCAGCCACGATCGAATAGCCGTCGCCCACGTCAATCGCCGAAGAAGCATCGCCTGATCCATACAGATAGGTGCTCGTCGCGTCCGGCGCCACCGCCGAGGCGCCGTACTCGAACTGGGCCTGACCGGAGACCCCATCGGGCGTCGTCGCGGTCACCGTAATCGTCGAGAGCCCCACGCCGACCGGTTCCAGCGTCAACGCGCGCGAGCCGCCACTGCCCACGAGCGTGATGTTCGCGTCCGGCACGACCGCCTGGTTGGAGGACGTCGCGGTGACTTTCAGTTCGTCGGCGCTCACCGTTTCATCGCTCACGACCGCGTCAATGCTCGGGTTGAAGGAGTCGCCGATCGTAGCCCCGAGCGCGCTTTCGCTCAGCGCCACCGTGGGCGCCGGCGTCGGCGGGGGCGGTGGGACCTGGCCGGCCGGGGCGAAGGCGATGCCGCGGTAGACCGTGTTCAACGGTGCCGTCGCGATCGTCGCGAACGATCCGCCCGAGATCGGTGCTTCAGCGCCGCTCGAGTCGCTGAACGAGAGCACGTCCAGACCGTCGTTCGTAGTCGCATACAGCTGCACCGCCGAGCCCTCCACCTTCCCCGTCAGCGAGCCGAGCCCCGGTCCAGGCGCACTGCCCTCCGCGACCCACGAGGAGCCGACGAGCGAGTACTTGAATATCCCCCCAGCAGTCCCGTCGGCCACGTACAACGTGTCCGGGCCGGGACTGGCCGGGTTCAATTTGAGCAGCACAAACCCGTACGGATCGGCCTCCGCGCCGATGCTCGCGACGCTCTGCCCCGTAGTCGTGGGCAGGCCACTGCCGACCTTGAACACTCCCGGGCCGGGCGACTTGCTCGTGCTCATATACAAGTTGCCGCCGGCGATGACCGGAACCCGCCCCTGCTTGGGCGAGCTCGTCAGGCCCGTCGAGGTGCTCGCACCGAGACTCGACGCGTATGCGATCGAAGCGTTCTTGACGGTCCCGCTCGTGGTCGAGCCGCCGTCTCCCGTGACCCAGAACTCCGAGCCGTCGTTGCTGACGGCGCCGCGCACGTTGCTCGCGCTAAACGCATCCGAGAGCGCCGTCGAGGTGTCCACTTCGCCCGCTCCGTCGATCCGCGCGACCACACGCGGCACTTCCGCGCTGGTGCTGCCGTTGATCGTGCCTCCGCCCGGTCCGGTCGTACCCGGCGTCGCGCCATAGCCCGCGAGCGTCAGGTAGTTACCGTCAGCCGAGAGCTCCAACGCCCCCTCAGAGGTTGCCGTGCCGCTAATCCCGATCGGGTGCTGTTTGCCCGCAGCCGCCGTCGGCAGCGCGATCGGCGTGCCCGTGCCGCCGCTGCCCAGCAGCGGCACGACGAACGAGGCCGTCGCGGCGTTGCTCAGCGGCGCACCGCCCGTCCCGACCTGAACGACGTCGAGCAGGTCCGGCGTCGGGGAGCCGATCGCCACCCCGGGCGAGGACTCCTCGATCGCAAACGCCGTCGCCATGACCGCGCCCGCAAGCGCGACCAGCACGGGACGAGACCAACGTCGATACCACCGCGCAGCAACCATCTTTGGCACAACAACCGCCCCCTGTAGGAATGTTTTGGGCGAGCCGCAACACGGGCTCAGTGAGCGTGAACGCTAGGCGGACCCCACGCGCAGTCGCGTATCCGAGATGTAAACGAGCCGTGTCAAAGTCGTGAACCTCGGATGTGCGCTCGCGCGAAGAACGCCACTAAAAGCGCTTCCTCAGTGCCGACCGCTGCGGTGAGCGGCGCCGACAGCAACCAGACGCAGATACCCGGCTATGGCTCACCCACCAAAACCGCCTCCGTCACACGCCCACACCATCCCCCCACCATCCCCACCCGCGCCGGTGATGAACGTGTCGGCGCGGGCGCCCTGCTCGCTTTCGCTACCAGCGGCCGTACCAGCGTCGGCGACCACCGACTCCCGCGTCCACGCCCCCGATCACGAACCCGAGCAGCCATAGTGCAACGGCGATCAACAAAACGAGCCACAGAAGGTGGGCCGCGAAGCCCAAACCACCAAATATGGCGAGGATCAACAGCAGAACGATTAGCGCGACCATGTTGTGTACCCCCTTTTTGGTTGTACACACATCTACCCGGCTGGCGCGCGATCAAACGGCCTGTCTCCTTGTGAATTCCGTCATTTGCGGTACATGCCGTGCGCACGGGGCTGGTCGTGTTTCTGTTTGGCACAGACAGTTGACCGCGCTTCCGTTTGACCATAGTTCATACGGGTAGGAACTGGACATGACAATTCTCCATATGCCCCCTATGTGGGCGAGGGCATACGTCTCACCGGTCCCGCATCAGTGCGAGGTTCCGCCGCAACCGATTCCACCAGGACAGCCGCCTCCGCAGCCGGACCCCAGACCGCCGACACCAAATCCCGATCCCAGCCCGGCTCCTCCAAGCCCGCAACCGCCTACACCGCCAACCCCGAGCCCGAATCCTCCCCTCATCTGACGTATACAGAGCCAGCAAGCGCAACAACGGAGGTGCGACATGCCCCCCAGCGGGACGAAACAAGGCAGTAAGCGCGACCGCCAGTACCGACACATCAGAGACAGCGAGCGCGAGCGTGGCGTCTCAGAGCGACGCGCAGAGGAGATCGCGGCGCGCACGGTCAACAAGGAGCGCGCCCGCAGCGGCGAATCCCGTTCCAGTTCGAGTTCCTCGACCAAGGACATCTCCTCTGGCCGGCGCGGAGGCCTGCGCTCGGGCAAGCCCGGTCCGCGAGGTCGCACGCGCGAACAGCTCTACCAGGAGGCACGCCACCTCGGCGTGGAAGGACGCTCGCGCATGAACAAGGCCCAGCTGCAACGCGCCGTGGATAACAAGAAGCGCTGAGCACACTTTGGTTTCCCTCTCTTGCAGACGCTCAGGTGATATGTGGCGCCGGCGATTGAGCCCAATCGAAGCGAGGACGGGCGCCGGGAGACCTCACGCGAACGTCTTGACCGCAACCTCGAGGAGCTAACGGGAGAGCTGCGGGTCGTCGTCACCGGTGTGCAGGTGCTGTTCGCGTTCCTATTGATCGTCCCTTTCAACACGGGCTTCGCCGACATCGGCGATTTCGAGCGTGCCGTCTACTTCGTGACCCTACTGTTGGCGGCGCTAGCGGCCGCCTGCACGATCGCGCCTTCCGCACAGCATCGGTTTCTGTTTCGCCATGACGATAAGCAGTATCTCGTCACCTCATCGAACCGCATTGTCATCGTTGGTCTGTCCTCCCTCGCGCTGGCGATGTGCGGCGCGCTCCTGCTGGTGGCGAGCACACTGTTCGGAGTGCTCGCCGGCGTGCTCACCGTGCTTGGCGCCACAATTCCGTTTGCTCTGCTGTGGTTCATCCTGCCGCTGCGCCGCAGGCACAAGTTGGAGAGTTCCGACTAGCCCCCTGAGCTACTGAGCCGCCAGCAGCGGCACGTCGTGCGCGAGTTCGGCGGGGATGAAGTTCGAGGCGTAGATGGTGGTGCGCTTGCCGGAGGCCGAGATGCCGTAGACCAAGCCCGAGTGGTTGATGAACTGCGGCTGCTGCACGTCGCGTTCAGAGCCGACCCCCCAGGCCTTCCACACATGGGCGAGTTCGTGAGCGGTGCCCGTCAGATACAGCATCCGCCCCGTCATATGGTGGCGGGCCAGGAACGCCGCCACGGCCTTCTTCGTATCGCCCCGGGGATCGACCGAGACGGCGATGATCTGCACCTGCGAAGAGCGCGATCCCAGCAGTTCCAGGCTCGAGTGCAGGCTCGCGGTGATCAGCGGACAGACATCAGGACAGTTGGTGTAGAGGAACGTCACGAGCACCGCACGACCTCGATAGGAGGCGATGTTCACGGGCTGGCCCAGGTAGTTGTGCAGCTGTAGCGGCGGTGCGGGCGAGGGCGGAGAGAACACCTCCGCGGCGCGGAACTGGCCGTGCGCCGAGATCGCGCCGGTCGCCTGCTGGCGCGAGGAGCCGCCGATCAGGAGCACCGCGACACCGCCGGCCACGACGACCAGCACGAGCAGGGCGAGCAGTATGCGAGGGTTCAGTCCGCGTGAGCGCATCGATGAGCGACGTTACCAACGCACGGTGGGTCCGTGTCCCGGTTCTCCGCGCCTCGGGGAGCCGATCTACGGCCGGGTGGTCCGGTTTCGCGGGCTGCCGGGGGGCGAGACCGGGCGGCGCGCAGGGCGAGCGCGTAGTGACCGCGGTCGTGCGCGGGCGTGGAAGGCAGCGCTTTCGACACGCATCCTGCTGAACGGAGATCGCGCGTGGCGCCACGTCGGCAAGAAACGTTGCAGACCTCCCGATGTGATGCAAATTGCAGACCGACCTGTTAGGTTGCCCCGCGTTCGTGCCTAATCCTTGACCTTACGGGGTCGGGGAGCGGGGGACCCAGTTGCGGCCGGAGAGGGCCGCGGGGGCGAATCGCCACCACAGCGTGGCGTAGCGCAAGTGCGCGAGCCCGACAGCTAACCCCGTAGGCGCCACCGCGAAGTCGAAAGGATGTAGCGCATGCCGGGATTGCCGTCGCGTGATCTTGCCGTACTCGACCCCTGGGAGGCCTCCTATTCCCGCTCTCGCGCGCGTCGCGAGCGGTCTCAGAGCAAACGCCGTGTTGGCACCGCCGTCAAGCGCTCTCCCCTGTCTCCCCCGTCGCTGACGGCGCTGCTCGGCATTCCCGCACAGCGCGGCGCGAGCGCCCGCGACCTAGCCGCGGCCGACCCGTGGGAGCTCTCGCTGGGCCGTTCCCGAGCGCGCAGACGTGCGCGCGAGCTGCGGTTCGTGCCGGCGGGAACGCGCGCGAAGCGGATCTCGCTGGGTGCGCTCGTGGCGCTGAGCGCCGGTCCGGCCGCCGGTCTGGCGGACGCCAGCGGCCATGTCTCCCCCGCGGAAGCACCGACGACGACCGAACACGTAGTCGAACTGAGCGAAGGCGACGAAGGCCGGCAGGTCGAACTTCTGCAGCAGGCATTGGGCATCGGCGTCGACGGTGTGTTCGGAGCAGAAACCGAGGAAGCCGTGCAGCACTTCCAGGCCCATCACGGGCTGACGATCGACGGGGTCGTCGGTTCGCAGACTTGGGCCGCGCTGCGCGGGCGCACACCGGCGCGAGCGTCGGTGGCGGACGTCTCCAGCGGCGAATCCTCCTCGTCGGGCGAAGGCTCAGAAGGCGGCGCGGTGGCGCGGCTGCAGAGCGCGCTGCACCTCACCGCCGACGGGAACTTCGGCCCCGAAACTGAGGCCGCGATCAGGCGGCTGCAGGCGCGACACGGGCTGACCGTCGACGGCGTCGTCGGACCGGCGACATGGAGCCTGATCGGCATCAGCGGCCAGGAAACATTGACGCCGCCCGCATCGGCGCTCGCCGGCGCTCACCACAGCCATCACCACAGCGCCCCCCCGAGCTCCTCGGGCGAAGCGTCCTCTGAAGGAGACGAAGGCACGAGCGGCGATGGGGTGGCGAGGCTGCAGAGCGCGCTACATCTCACCGCCGACGGGAACTTCGGCCCCGAAACTGAGGCCGCCGTCAAGCGGTTGCAGGCCCGACACGGACTGACCGTCGACGGCGTCGTCGGACCGGCGACATGGAGCCTGATCGGCATCAGCGGCGGACAGACACTGAAGCCCCCGCGCTCGGCGCTCGGCGGCTCCTCGAGCACCGCCGGCGGCGGATCGAGCGTCGTCTCGCGGGTGATCGCCGCGGGCGATGAAATCGCCACGCGGCCGTACGTCTTCGGCGGCGGGCACGGCTCCTTCCAGTCGACCGGCTATGACTGCTCGGGATCGGTGTCCTATGCGCTGCACGGTGGCGGCCTCTTGAGCTCACCCGAGGACTCCTCGGCGCTCGAGTCCTACGGCGAAGCAGGTCCGGGCAAGTACATAACGATCTACGCCAACTCCGAACACGCCTGGATGGTCGTGGACGGCAAACGCTTTGACACGATCGCCCAGCAGGAGACCGGCACGCGGTGGTCGAGCTCGATGATGTCCACGGCGGGCTACGTCGCTCGCCACCCTGACGGGATGTAGGGACTTCCGGCGGGCTGGCCCTAAGGGCCAGCCCGATCCATAGTCGAACCCTGCCCAGAGAATTTCGTCCTAAGTCCCGCCTAGCTTGGATGTCTCCACGACGAAGGAGGCACAGGCGATGCTGGCACGCACGAGGACGTTCACGATCGAGGGATTGCAGACACGACCGGTGACGGTCGAGGTCGACATCCGGCCGGGCCTGCCCGCGTTTGCGATCGTCGGGCTCGCCGACGCGTCGGTGCGCGAGGCGCGCGAGCGGGTGCAGGCGGCGATCCTGAACTCCGGGTATGAGTTCCCTGCGCGGCGGATCACGGTCAATCTCGCTCCCGGGGACGTGCCCAAGGTCGGCCCAGGATTGGACCTGGCGCTGGCCTGCGGAGTGCTCGCGGCCAGCGAGCAGCTGCCCAAGGAGCGCCTGGACACGCACGCCCTGTTCGGCGAGCTCGCGCTAGACGGCGGCGTGCGCGCATGTCAGGGGACGCTCGCGGTGGCGCAGGCCTGCGCCGAGGAACGAGCGGCGACGCTAGTGCTGGCCCCAGAGCGGGCGCGGGAGGCGATGCTGGTCGACGGGCTGACGATCGCCGCGGCAGGACAGCTCAGGAGCGCCGTGCGCGTGCTGAGTGGCGGTGCACCCGATCCGCTGCCCGCGCCGCAGGATCCCGCACCAGACGGCGGAGCAACCGGCGCGCACGAACCGGACCTGAGCGAGGTGCGCGGCCAGCACCACGCGGTGAGAGCGCTGATCGTGGCGGCGGCCGGCGGGCACAACTGCCTGTTGAGCGGCTCGCCCGGGACGGGCAAGACGATGCTCGCCCAGCGAATCCCGTCGATCCTGCCGGCGCTCAGCCGCACGGAGGCGATCGAGGTAACGCGCATCCACAGCATCGCCGGCGAGCACGAAGGCGCACTGGCTCAGACCAGGCCGTTCAGGGCGCCGCACCACTCGATCACGACCGCCGGACTGGTCGGCGGCGCGCGCAAGGGGTGGGTCGGCGAGGTCGTGCTGGCCCACCGCGGCGTCCTGTTCCTGGACGAGCTCTCGGAGTTCGCCAAGCCGACCCTCGAGGCGCTGCGCCAGCCCCTGGAGGACGGACGCGTGGCGATCGTCAGGGCCAAGCACTCGGCGGTTTACCCCGCGCGGTTCATGCTGCTCGCCGCGACCAACCCGTGCCCCTGCGGGTATGCCGGCGAGCGCGAGCTGTGCCGATGCAGCGAAACCGACATGGCGCGCCACCGGCGCAAGCTGAGCGGGCCGCTGCTGGACCGGATCGACCTGCAGGCCAAGCTCGAGAACGCCGGCAGCGAGGGACTTGGCGCCGAGCCGTGGACGAGCTCGTGCAAGGCCCGCGAGCGCGTGACCGAAGCCCGCCAACGCCAGGCGCGACGGTTGCGCGACGAGTGCACGACCGTGAACGCGCACATGGACGTGAACATGCTCGAACGGCACGCGCGGCTGGACGAGTCCGGCCAGCGGATGCTGAGCGATGCCCAATCGCGAGGGACGCTGAGCGCGCGCGGGCAGCACCGCACGCTGCGCGTGGCACGCACGATCGCCGACCTCAACGGATGCGAGCGAGTGCGGATGCGCGACGTCGGTGTAGCGCTGTCGCTGCGAGCAGAGACCGGGCTGCGTGGCAGCCGGGCGGCGTAAAGGGCGGTGTGAGAATGCGCGATGAGACAAGCGCCACCATCCTGCCGGCAGGCGTGGAGACGGTCGGTCGGCGCTCCCCTGGCTATCCGCCGGCGCTGGAAGAGAGTCCAGGCTCGCCGAGGACGCTCTACGTGGTCGGCGGCTCAGAGCGCCTGGCTCGCCTTACGGCCGGGCCGGTGGTCGCGATCGTGGGCAGCGAGCGACCGACGGACTACGGGATGGAGATAGCCCGCAGCCTCGCCCGCGGCTTGGCCGTTGCCGGCGTCACGGTCGTAAGCGGCTTCGCCAACGGGATTGCCGCCGCCGCGCACGCGGGAGCGCTGGAGACGGATGGCCCGACCTTTACGGCGATGGCCGGCGGCGTGGACGTTGTGCAACCGGCGAACAGGCGCGGGGTGTATGAGCGCGTGATCGCCGGCGGCTGCGCCATCGCCGAGGCGCCCTGCGGCATGGCGCAGGGCCGCTGGGGCGCCATCAACCGGGCGCGCACGGTAGCGGCGCTGGCCGCGCTGACGATCGTGGTCGAGGCCGACGAGCAGCCGTGGGAACTGCGCATCGCACACTTCGCCCGGACGCTCGGCCGCACGGTGGCGGCCATCCCCGGCCGGGTCACCTCGCCAGCGAGCAGGGGCACGAATGCGCTGCTGGCCGAGGGCGCGCCGCTCGTGCGGGGAGCCGCCGACGCGCTGGACCTCCTGTATGGAGTGCGCCCGGGACAACTCGATGCTTCCTCGCTACCGAGCAAGCTGCGAGGAGACCTGCGCGCGACGCTGGAACGGGTGGGCGCCGGCGAGGACACCCCCAGCAAGCTGGCCCGCGCTGGAGACGACCCCGGCGAGACGCTGCTGGCGCTCACCGAGTTGGAGTTGATGGGCCTGCTCGGCCGAGGCGACGGCGGGCGGTACGTACCTCGCCAGAGCCTCGACGGATAGAACTTACTCCGGTGGACACCGACACGCCACATCCAAGCACGCCGATCGAGGACGTCGGCGAACTGCCCGAGTCGTTCCGCGCCGCGCATCCCCAGATCAGCCGATTGGAGCTCGTGGCGGTCGGCGCCGGCGGAGCCGTCGGCGCCCTGGGTCGCGTCGGACTGGAGCAGGCATGGCCCACCGCGGCGGGGAACTGGCCGTGGGCGACGTTCGTGGTGAACATCCTCGGCGCGTTCCTGCTCGGCAGCCTGATGACCGGACTGCGCCACGGACCGGTCTCGATCCCCACCTACCGGCTGCTCGGCACCGGGTTCTGCGGGGCGCTGACGACGTTCTCCACGATGCAACTCGAGCTGCTGCAAATGCTCGACCGCGCGCGCTACGACCTCGCGCTCGGGTACATCGGCGCGAGCGTCGTATGCGGCTACGCGGCGGTGTCGGTCGCGGCGCGACTGACTGCGCGAGCGACCATCGGCGCCCCGGTCGAGGTCGAGACGTGATGAGCGCGCCCATCTGGATAGCCGTCGCAGCGTTGGGCGCGCTCGGGGCCGTAGTCAGACTGCTGGTGGAGGACGTCGTCTCCTCCCGGCTTCCGCTCGCGTTCCCCGTGGGCACGCTGGCGGTGAACCTGAGCGGCACCTTCATCCTCGGCCTGCTCGCGGGCATCGCCCTGACCGGCAACGCGCTGGTGTTGGCCGGCGGCGCGACGATCGGCTCCTACACCACCTTCTCCACCTGGATGCTCGAGACCCACAGCCTCGCCGAGGACGAACGGCGGACGGCCGGCGTCGCGAACGTGCTCGTTAGCGTTGCCGTCGGGCTCGGAGCGGTGGTGCTGGGGCGGGCGCTCGGCGGGGCCTTCTGAGGCGATCCAGACGAGCCGAGCCGGGTATAGTTGCGGCCATATGCGGCTGTAGCTCAGTTGGCTAGAGCGTCTGCTTGCCATGCAGAAGGTCGAGGGTTCGAGTCCCTTCAGCCGCTCTCTACAGCGCCACCACCACGAGCACAGGAGCGACACATATGTCAGCCACCGACACCGCTTCAGAGCAACTCGTCACCGGAGTGGATTTCCTCGCCATCTCCACGGCCGACCTCGATACCGCCGTGAAGTTCTACGGCGAGACGCTCGGACTGCCGATGTCCGTACACCTGCAGGAGCGCAACTACGCCGAGTTCGAGACGGGGAACCTGACGCTGAGCGTGATCGACGCGGCGAAGATGGGGATGGAGCATCAGGTGCGCGGGCATGAGATCGCGCTGCACGTCGACGATGTGGAGGCCACGCGCAAGACGCTGGAATCGCGAGGGGTTGCCTTCCGCGGCGACACATTCGATACGGGCGTGTGCCACATGGCGCTGTTCAGCGATCCCGACGGCAACCGGCTGATGCTGCACCACCGCTACGCGCCGCGCCCTCCACGGGCCTAGCACCAGAGCTGCGGATCGGGACGGCGGCGCACCGCACCGTCGGGCAGGCAAGGCCTTCGGTGTGGTCGAGCACGGCCTGCAGCCCACACACGAATCGGCTCGACAGACGACCTAGCGGCCGTCAAACAGGTCCCTGCTGCGGCCCGTGCGCAGCCAGGGCCCGCGCCAGCTCGTCGATCAGCTCGCCGGCCCTGCGCACGGCTCGATCCATCATCAGGAAGCCATGCATCTGGTCCTCGGCGTGCACATGCTCGACGGTTACACCAGCGCTTGCGAGCTTCTCGGCGTAGGCGACGCCCTCGTCTCGCAGCGGATCGAACTCCGCGGTCATAATCAGGGTCGGCGGAAATCCCTCCAGATCGGTTGAGGTGACGGGAAACAAATAGGGATCCTGCGGGTCCCACGACGAGGGCAGGTAGTTGTCCAGATACCAATGCATGAAGTCGCGATCGAGCGCATAGCCGGTTCCGCGCTCTTGATAGGAAGGCCAGCGATCGTACAGATCGGTCATCGGATACGCCATTATCTGATAGGTGGGCAGGGGCCCATTCATGTCACGCAGGAGCAGTGTCAACCCGGCGGCCAGCGTACCCCCGGAGCTCTCGCCGACGAGAGCGCGAGAGCTTGCGTCTGCACCAATACGCTCGGCATTATCCAGCAGCCAGCGATATCCAAAGTACGCATCCTCCAGGGCGGCCGGGTACTTGTGCTCGGGGGCTCGCCTGTAGTCGAGCGATGCCAATAGCCAACCCGACTGCTTGGCGATGCGACGACACAGCGCGTCATGCGTGTCGATATCGTTGAGCGTCCAACCGCCGCCGTGAAAAAACATAGCCAGTGGCAATGTGCCCTCGCCGGGACGGTATATGCGGCACGGGCGCGTTCCAGCCGGTGTCGGTACCGACACGTCTTGCACCCGCTCTAGGGCCAGCGGCTCATCTTTAGTGACAAACGCAGCACGCATGCGCTCTCGCGCCACATCGACCGGCAGGGTGTATGGAGGAGCCGAGCCCATCGCAGCTATTACGTCGAGCAGGGCCTGAGCATCTGGATCGAGCTGCCTATTCATTGGGTGGGCTCCATTTAATATCCATCCCGGTCAAATCCGGGCATGGCTTGACGACAGTATGCTTGCGGGCGTGCATACTCCGCGCACGCCCCACGGGAACCTCTTCGGTGTCAGCGACCTGCACGTCAACCATCCCGAGAATCGACGCGTTGTGGAAGATATGCACCCTCTGTCGGAGTCCGACTGGCTGCTTGCGTGTGGCGACGTCGGCGAGACGCTCGAGGATGTGGAGTGGGCGCTGGGCCTGCTCGCCGAGCGGTTTGACACCGTCGTGTGGGTGCCCGGCAACCACGAGCTCTGGTCTTTCCCCGACGACCGGACGAAGCTCCGCGGGGAGCCGCGTTATCGACATCTGGTCGATATTTGTCGACGCTTTGGCGTGCTCACGCCAGAGGACCCTTACCCCATTTGGGAAGGAGCAGGAGGTCCTCTGATAATTGCACCTCTGTTCGTGTTGTATGACTACACGTTCGGGCGCAATATCGCGCCGACCAAGGAGGAGTCGCTGGCGCGAGCGCAGGAGGCGGGAGTCGTGTGCAGCGATGAGTTTCTGTTGCACCCCGACCCATATCCGAGCAGAGAGGAGTGGTGCCATATCCGGGTGCGGGAGACGGAGCGTCGACTGACAGCGTGCGATCCCGATATTCCGACGGTGTTGGTCAATCATTTTCCCCTCATCTCCGATGTGACTCGCACGTTGTGGCATCCGGAGTTCGCGCAATGGTGCGGCACCGTCCACACCGCTGACTGGCATCGGCGGTTTCGCGCGAGCGTCGTCGTGTATGGCCATCTTCATATTCCCCGCACCACCTGGCATGACGGCGTGAGATTCGAGGAGGTTTCGCTCGGATACCCGCGAGAGCGGTACTTTCGCGCTTCCCGAAGCGTGCCCCGACAGATACTGCCGACGACGAACTGATGCTCGAGGAGCTCCTGCCCAACGAGGTCGTCGCGGTCGAGACGCGCGAGGACGCCATGGACCTGGTGCTGTTCCCGACCGAGGAGGTCCTTGTCAGGCGGGCCGTGGAGAAGCGACGCAGGGAGTTCACCACTGTCCGCGCCTGTGCACGCGAGGCATTCGCGCGTCTGGGCCTGCCGGCCGCACCCGTCACGAGCGGTGAGCGCGGCGAGCCGCAATGGCCCTCCGGCGTCGTTGGCAGCATCACGCATTGCGAGAGCTATCGCGCCTGTGCGCTGGCGCGCTCGCGGGAGATCGCGACGGTGGGAATCGATGCCGAGCCGAATGCCCCGCTGCCCGACGGCGTGCTGGAAGACATCGCCCGCGCAGAGGAGCTCCCCTGGCTGGAACGACTGCACCGCGAGGAACCCGCGGTGCACTGGGACCGGTTGCTGTTCAGCGCCAAGGAGTCGGTGTACAAGGCGTGGTTTCCCCTGGCGCGACGCTGGCTCGGATTCGAGGACGCGATCGTGACCGTCGATCCGGCACGGCACACGTTCTCCGCGCGGCTGCTCGTCCCCGGGCCGACGTTCGCAGGACTTCCCTTGGAGGGGTTCTCCGGACGCTGGCTCATGCGCGAGGGGCTGGTGCTCACCGCGATCGCGCTCGCGGCCGCGCCCCCGTCTGCATGAAACGCCCGCCGGCGCTCGCTCAAGGTCTCACCGCGATCGGTCGCTGCGCCGTCGTGGTCGGCTCACCCGTCGCCCGCACGAACGGTTGCGGCGTGATCAGGCCAAGTGGACGTGCGTCGCGACGCAGGTTCACGCGCGCGAGGTGTCCGAGTCTGCTCGGCGTCAGCGCCCGCAGCGGCGAGATCCAACGTCCCGCGACGAGCATCGTCAGATTGGCCACCTGCTGATCTCTGGCCGAACCGCGGACCAGCAGCTTGAACAGCGGGTCGAACCCGCCCCCTCCGGAGACCCTAGCGATCGTCCGCTCGTGCATCATCAGGCTCTTACGATGCCGTCGTGCGTAGGCCTTCAGGCCGCCGTCAATCGCCGCGGGCCCGTCCGCGAGGACCGGTGTCAGGGCATCCGCCAGCCACTCGGCCGATTGCAGCGCCCAGCCGCATCCCACACCCGGCAACGGGTCGGAGGCCGTGGCCGCGTCGCCGATGAGCGCCAGGCCGGCAGATGCCGACCGGCGAGTGATGTTGGGGACGTCGAGCATGCCCAGCACTTTGGACTCGCGCTTGTCCGGGTCGAGTTCCGGGCCGTCGGGCAGCCCCTCGAACAGACGCGTCATTTCACGTTCAGGGTCCTCCTTGAAGCCCTGAAGCATGTCCTTGTGGGGCATGCACGCCATCAATGTCAAGCCTGCGTCGGTGGGGAACGCGTAGGCGACGTTCGGGTCGAGCATCCACATCTGTGGGTTGCTCTGAGTGACCAGTGGCGTGTCGCGGTAGTAGGCGAAGTAGATGAAACGGTTGTTCTCCTTCACCTTCGCGGGCACGCCCGCCAGCTTCGCGACCTGCGAGGAGCGCCCATCCGCCCCCACCACGACCTGCGCGCGCAGCTCGTGCTCGCTGCCGTCGCGCTCGCGCGTCACAACACCACTCACCCGCTTGCCCTCATGCAACAGCGCCGTTACTGTGTGACCCAGCATCGCCTGCACTCCCTCGGTGCCGGCGGCGAGTGCGCGGATCATCGGGTCAAGCGTCTCGCGCCGGACGTTCCAACCGCAGTATTCGGACTCGGGCGCCGCTGCGTCCTCACGCGAGAAGGTAAACCAGCCGTAGCGCGTCCACGTGTAGGTCTCGCTTGGCTGCCCACCCGCCTGGATGATTGGCTCTAGCAGTCCGAGGCGTTCGATCGTCGGTACCGCGCTCGGCTGGATGAGGTGCGTGCACATGCGCTTGAACGTCATCGGATCGCTGTGACTCTCGATCAGCGCGACCCGAGCGCCCTGGCGACCCAACAACGTGGCCGCGGCACAACCCGCGACGCTCGCTCCCACTATTGCGACGTCGTATTCGTTCATGCGATTCACACTTCCTGTTCTTTTTGGCTCGCCGGTGTCTCGTCGTTCATGTGTTGCTCTTATGTGCTCGGGAGGGACAGCGCCATCTCCGACAGCCAGGAGTCGATGGCTAGAGCGGTCGGCTCGGCGTGATCTTCGACGATCGTGAAGTGATCGCCGACGACCTGGAGCGTGCTGTCCGCCGTCAGACGTACCTCTTTGCCCATGTCGCCGCCCAAACTTTCCTCTGCCAGGACCATGACCGACGGTGTGTCGATCGAGACCGGCGCTCCTTCGTGTAGCAGGCGCATGTAGGCGCCCATCGCCAGGACCTGGCGATCGCCAACCACCGCATCGACGCGGTTCTCGCTCAGGAGATGGCTCATCATGGCCGCGAACATCCGCTTTGGTTCTGATCTGTCGCGTAGATAGGTATCCAGCAGCATGAGGGCCATGGGCGCGGCGCCATCGCGCTCGAGCGCCTCGGTTACGCCGTGAGCGACATCCCCTCCGGTGGAGTAACCAAGCAACACGAACGGCCTGTCCTGCACTGCCAGCTCGATGGCTGCGGCGATGGCCTCGGAGGCGAGCGCGAGCGAAGCGGGGAGTGTTTCCTGCTCCCCTTCGAGCCCGGGGAGCGAGACCACCGAGACGGTTCTCCTGCCGTCGAGGGCGCCCGCTAGCCGTAGGAACTGGTGTGGCCCCAGCGGATTGGCAAACGACGGCACACAGACGAGCTCAGGAACATCGAGCCCACGCGCGACCGTCCTCACACGAGGCAGCTGGGAGATCGCGTCAAGCGATTCGAACGTGGGCAGGAACGCTGAGGCCCCCATCAGCACGGACACCATCTCCTGCAACCGCAGCCGCTGCGCCGATTGCACGATCAGCTCGCTGATGATTCCGGGGCGCTCCTGCTCGCGCGCGGCTCCGTTCTGGGGCTGTATCTGCTCAGACTGCGCGACGATCAGCTCCGCCACCGCAGCCGTGGTGGGATGGTCAAAGACCATCGTCGGCTGCAGGTTGAGCCCGGTGGCTTGATTCAGGCGGTTCCTCAGCTCGACGGCGGCGAGCGAATCAAACCCAAGCTCCTTGAAGTCCATCTGTGGATCGATCGCGTCCGCGGAGGAGTACCCCAACACGCCGGCGACGTGGTCGCTGACCAGCCCCAGGACGATGCCTCCCCACTCCGACTCCGGCGCCCCCGCTAGCCTCCTCGCGAGGGAG
Source organism: uncultured Solirubrobacterales bacterium (assembly GCA_963708315.1). Taxonomy (GTDB): domain Bacteria; phylum Actinomycetota; class Thermoleophilia; order Solirubrobacterales; family Solirubrobacteraceae; genus Palsa-744. Next base: position 2,055,563 of record OY970204.1, read on the forward strand.
CCTCCCACGTCGGAGGCTTGACGCACGGGGACGCGGATGAGCCCGCGCATCACCGCAGGCAGGATCCCCGTCTTTGCCTGTCCACGCAGGACTCCCATGTCCAGATCGACCGGCGCGAGCGCCGGCTCCTCGATCGCCCGAGCGCTGTCGAACAACTCGAGGCCGTGCTCGTCTGACAGGGAGATCAGACCTTCGGAGCGTCTTACCCTCGCGGCGATGTCGGCACGATCGTCGTCGCTGAGCATGTCGGTGAATCCGGTGGCGCGATCCCAGATCCCGAACGCCAGTGAAAGCCCCGGGAGACCTTCGGCGCGGCGGCGAGCCGCAAGGGCATCCAGGAACGTGTTCGCGGCCGCGTAGGCGCCCAGCCTTGGGCTGCCCAACGTCCCGGAGATGGACGAGAACAGCACGAACTCACGGAGATCCAACTGCTTGGTGAGCTCGTGCAGATTGACGGCCGCGTCGACCTTCGGCCTCAGCACTCGCGCGAGACGCTCGCCGTCCAACGCGTCGATCGCGCCGACGTCGAACGCTCCGGCGGCGTGAACCACCGCCGTCAGGGGACGCTCGCCGGGAATGGCGTCGATCAGGCCCTTCAACTGCCCCCGATCCGAGACGTCACAAGCGGCGATCTGCGCCTGACAGCCAAGCTCGCCAAGCTCCCCACGCAGCTCCTCTGAACCGTCGGCTTCGGGCCCGCGACGACTCACCAGCAGGAGATGCTCCGCACCATGCTCAGTCGCCAAGTGCCGGGCCACGAGCGCGCCCAGCCCGCCGGTGCCACCGGTGATCAACACGGTGCCGGTCGGATCGAACGATTCAGGCACCTGCGCCCCGACTGCCTTCGCGCGGACAAGCCGTCGCACATACACTGTGCCGCGCCTGATCGCAAGCTCCGGCTCGTGCGCCGACAGGATGGCCGGCAGCCGCTCGCCGAGAGCTTCGTACTCGTCGAGGTCGATCAGGCCAATGCGCTCGGGATGCTCGGTCTGAGCAGAACGCACCAGTCCCACCAGCGGCGATTGGCTGAGATTGGGCAGATCCTCGCCGCTCACCGCCAGCGCACGATCGGTGACGAGCAGAAGCTTCGTCTGCGCCAAACGCTCGCAGGCGATCCACTCCTGCAGCAGATCGAGCACGCTCTGCGTGTTGCGATGAGCGGCCCGGGCCGGCGATGACTCCTCCCCACTCACCGAGGCGCCGGCCCCATCGCTGCTCGCGTCTGCTCCCGTCATCCCCGGGGCCCTCACGAGCACCACCTCGGGCACTGGCGAGCCCTGCTCGATTGCCTGCTTGAGCTCGGCAAGATCTGCGTGGCTCTCGATCTCGACCCCGGATCGGCTCAGCGCCTCCCCCAGGCCGACCGCCGCCACGTGTATCGGCGAGTCGTTCGCGGGAGCCGGCGGAAGCTCGCTCCACTCGACCCTGTACAGCGACTCCAGGCCTGAGCTTGCCGGCGCACGCAGCTGGCTCTGGTCGATCGCTCGCGCCCGTAGCGATTGGACAGAGAACACCGGATCGCCCTGCTCATCGACGGCGAACAGACTGATCCTCTCCGCCTCATCGGCATCGGTGTACAGACACACGCGCAACGAGCCGGCGCCACGCCCGAACAGGCGCACTCCGGAGAAGGCGAACGGCACCCCCACCTCCATCGCGCGCTCGTCGCTCATCGACGCCAGGATGGCCGCGTGCAACGAAGCGTCCGACAGCGCGGGATGAATGCAGAAGTCCTCCGCCTCCTTCGCCCGCTGCTCGTCGAGGACGACCTCGGCAAACAGCTCCTTCTCAGTGGCGAACACTCGGCGCAGCGCTTGAAAGGATGGGCCGTAGTTGTATCCGGCCTCCGCCAGGCGATCGTAGAAATACTCACCGTCGAGCTCACGCGAACCCGGAGGCGGCCACTCCCCCGCCAATCCTTGCCAGGGAAGTTGCTCATCAGCAGCCTTGGCTGCGCCTATCACTCCAGCGGCATGCAGCGTCCACTCCATGCTCACTGACTGATGCTCGATCTCCGTGTGCAGGCACGAGTAGATCTCGATCTTCCGTGCACCCTCGGGATCGGGCTCGGCAACGGTGACCTGTACCTGCACGGCGCCGTCCTGCGGCAGGAGCAACGGCGCCTGCAGCGTGAGCTCCTGGACGCTCTCCGCGCCGACGTGCTGACCCGCTGCGAGCGCCAACTCCAACAGGCCCGTGCCGGGCATCAACACGGTGTCCATCACCGCGTGGTCTGCGATCCACGGGTGTGTGTCGATGGCCAGTCGTCCGGTGAAGACCCAGCCTTCGTCTTCACCGGCGAGATGGAGCGCCGCGCTCAGCAGGGGATGATCGGTCGAGGATTGTCCGAGCGTGCTCGCGTCGGTGCCGCCGATCTGCGGAGAGAGCCAGTAGCGGCTACGCTGAAACGCATAGGTCGGCAGCGTCACGCGCTTCGCGCTCTGCTCGTCAAAGAACGCACCCCAGTCCACATCCAGTCCCGTGACATGCGCCTGCGCAAGAAAGCTCAGGAACGCCCTGTCTTGCGGACGCTGTCTGCGCAACGTCGAGGCGATCGTCACACCGGGCCCATGCGTCTCGCCATCGCCGTCGCTCTCACCGCCGAGGCATTCATGAGTCAGGCTGCTGAGCACACCATCGGGGCCGATCTCCAGGAAACGCGTGACACCCTGCTCATGTAGATACCGCACACCATCGGCAAAACGCACCGTCCCCCGCACCTGCGAGACCCAATACTCCGCGGTGCACAGTTCGGCGCCACCAAGTCCACCGGACACATTCGAGACGATCGGCACACGCGGCTCGGAGAACTCCACGCTCTCAGCCAATGCCCTGAACTCCTCGAGCATCGGGTCCATCAACACCGAATGAAACGCGTTACTCACCCGCAAACGCGTCACCTTCCGCGCACCACCACCATTCGCTCCCGTCCCAAACGCCACTTCCCACTCACTCAACACCGCCTCATCACCTGACACAACCATCGCGGTCGGCGCGTTCACCGCCGCGAGGGCCAACCGATCCTCGAAGCCACTCAAGCTCTCCACGACCTCGCCCTCGGAAGCCCTTACCGCCGCCATCGCGCCCATACCCTCCAACGCCCCCATCAAACGGCCGCGACCAGCCACCAGCCGACACGCATCCTCAAGCGAAAACACACCGGCCACAAACGCCGCCGCCAACTCCCCAATCGAATGACCAACCAGATAGTCCGGCCGCAGCCCAAAACTCTCCACCAGACGGTAAAGCGCCACCTCCAAAGCGAACAACGCGGGCTGGGTGAACTCCGTCCGGTCGAGCAACCCCGCCTCTACAGAACCATCCTCGGTAAACAAGAGGCCCTTCAACGGACGATCCAACAACTCATCAAAACCCTCACATACACCATCAAGCTCACGCGCAAACACAGGAAACACCTCACACAAACCACGGCCCATCCCCGCCCACTGCGAACCCTGACCCGAGAACAAAAACGCCACCCCGCCACCACTCACTGCGACACCGCTTAGGACACCATCAGCCGTCTCGCCGCGCCCGAGGGCATCCAGTCCACCCAGCAATTCTTCGACGCCCTCCGCCAACACGATCGCACGGTGCGACAGCACTCCGCGCCGCAACGCCAGCGCACCACCCACCCCACCGAGATCCACATCACGATCGCCCTCGATGAATGACCGCAGACGACCGGCCTGGCCCATCAACGCCTCGGCGCTCGAAGCCGACACCAGAAACGGCAACACACCGGGATTCACTACTGAAGCGACGCCCAGCTCCGCGTGATCCTCCATCTCCGCCCCGCCCGACGCATCCCCATCCTCGCCGGTCTCGGCGCTATCGCCCGCTGGAGCTTCTTCCAAGATCACGTGCGCGTTCGTACCGGAGATCCCGAACGACGAAACACCGGCGCGGCGCGGCCGGCCATTGCGCCCCCATGCCACCTCCTCGCGCAACAGCGACACATCGCCTTCCGACCAATCGACATACGGCGAGGCCTCATCGGCGTGCAGCGTGGGCGGCAGTACCCCATGACGCAGCGCCTGCACCATCTTGATCACCCCGGCGACCCCGGCGGCGGCCTGCGTATGTCCCATGTTCGACTTGACCGACCCCAACCACAGCGGATGCCCCTCCGGACGACCTTGCCCGTAGGTCGCGAGCAGCGCCTGCGCCTCGATCGGATCGCCCAGCGGAGTACCCGTACCATGCGCCTCCACCACATCCACATCCGTCGGTGAGAGACCGGCGCCGGCTAGCGCTTCCTGAATGACACGCTGCTGTGAGGGGCCGTTCGGCGCCGTCAACCCGTTGGATGCGCCGTCCTGATTGACGGCTGAGCTGCGTACCAGGCCGAGCACCTCGTGTCCGTTGCGCTCCGCGTCGGATAGGCGCTCCAGCACCAGCATCCCCATCCCCTCAGACCAGCCAGTGCCGTCGGCGCCCGCGCCAAAGGACTTGCACCGCCCGTCGGCTGACAGGCCACGCTGGCGCGAAAAGGCCACGAACACCGCCGGTGTGACGAGCACCGTCACACCACCCGCCAGCGCCAATGAGCACTCGCCACGACGAAGCGCCTGACACGCCAGATGCAGGGTCACCAGCGAGGACGAGCAGGCGGTGTCCACCGTCACCGCCGGACCCTCCAGGCCGAACGTGTAAGCCAAGCGCCCGGAAAGCACACTCGGCGACCCGCCGGTGGCAAGGTAACCCTCGATCTCCGCCGACACTCGCCCGGCGCTTCTTCCGTAGTCATAGTGCATGACCCCGGTGAAGACGCCCGTCCTGCTTCCCGTCAGGGATCTCGGAGTGATCCCCGCGTCCTCGAAGGCCTCCCAGGCGCCTTCCAACAGCAGACGCTGCTGGGGATCCATCGCCAGCGCCTCGCGCGGCCCGATGCCGAAGAACCCCGAGTCGAACTCGGCGACGTCATAGAGGAAGCCCCCGTAGCGGGTGTAGCTCGTTCCCGCCATTTCGGGATCTGCGCTAAACAGGCGGTCGACTTCCCAACCGCGGTCCTCGGGAAACTCGGATATCGCATCCCTACCCCCGGCGACCAGCTCCCACAAGCCGCTGGGCGAGGACACTCCACCCGGGTAACGGCAACTCATTCCCACGATGGCGATCGGCTCGTGTTCGCGCGCTTCGAGCTCGTGCAGGCGATCGGTCGTCTCGTGCAGCTCCAGCGAGACGCGCTTCAGGTACTCGAGCAGTTTGTTCTCATCCGGCATTCGCTCACCGCTTTCCGAGTTGTTCGTCAATGAGCTCGAAGATGCTGTCCTCCGTCGCGGAGTGAATCCTCTCGGCGACAGAGGCGCTCTCCGTCCCCTCCTCGTCGGCCAGCTGGGTCAGGAGCCAGCGCAACCGCGCCTTTACCTGTGCGCGAGCGCCGGGGTCTTGCTGGAGTGAGGACAGCGCCGCCTCCAGCTTGTCGAGTTGCTCGTCCACGGCGGGTCGCGCCGTCCCCTCTCCGGAGACTTTGGAGCGCACATACGCGGCGACGGCCGCGGTCGTGGGATAGTCGAAGACGAGTGTCGCGGGGAGCTTAAGACCCACCGCTTGACCGAGTCGATTCCGGAACTCGACGGCCGCGAGCGAATCGAATCCGAGGTCGTTGAACGTGCTTTGCGGGTCGATCGCGGTGGGCGAGGAATGACCGAGCACGCCTGCGACGTGGGTCCTCACCAGCGTCGCGACGATGTCATCCCACTCAGACTCGGGCGCGGCCGCCAGTTGCCTTGACAGAGCACCTCCAGCGTCGGAGGCTTGACGGACGGGCACGCGCACCAAGCCATGCAGCACCTTTGGCAGCACGCCCGCGTTCGCCTGCGCACGCAGGACCGTCATCTGCAGATGGACCGGCAACAGGAGCGGTTCATCGACACCACGCGCGAGGTCGAACAGCTCAAGGCCGTGCTCCTCGGACAGGGGGATGACGCCGACGCGTTCAAAGCGCGCACGATCGGCGTCGCTGAGCGTTCCGGTCATGCCGGCAGCCTGGTTCCACGCGCCCCATCCGAGCGACAGTCCGGGCAGACCTTCAGCATGCCGATGGGCGGCCAGGGCATCGAGGAATGCGTTCGCAGCCGCGTAGTTGCCCTGCCCAGGGCTTCCCATCGAGGACGCTACCGAGGAGAACAGCACGAACTCACGCAAATCCATGTCCTTCGTGAGCTCGTGCAGGTGAACAGCGGCGTCGACCTTCGGCGCAAGCACCCGCGAGAGGCGCTCACCGTCGAGGGACTCGATCAACCCGTCGTCCAAGACTCCGGCCGCGTGCACCACCATCGTCAAGGGGTGCTCGCCGGGAATCGAGTCGATCAGGCTTTTCAGCTCGTCGCGATCGGATACGTCGCATGCGCTGATCTGCACCTCGCAACCCAGCTCGCCCAGCGCCTCTCGCAGATCGTTTGCGCCTTCTGCCTGCGGACCACGACGACTCACGAGCAGCAGCCTTTCGGCGCCGTGCTCAGCCACGAGATGGCGCGCCACCAGCGCACCCAGCCCACCGGTGCCACCCGTGACCAGCACCGTCCCGTGTGGCTCATGAGACGCCGAGCGCTCCTCTTTGCGTGCCGGCGGGCGAGCCAGTCGCCGCACGTAGGCGGAGCTCCCCCTGATCGCGACCTCGGGCTCGTCGATCGACAGCACGCCGGAGATGAGATCGGCCGCCCCTTCAGTGCGGTCGAGGTCGATGACGCCGAAACGTCCGGGGTGCTCGGCCTGCGCCGATCGCAGCAGACCGACCAGCGCGGCCTGCGAGAGGTTCGGTACCTCCTCGTCAACCACAGCCATGGCACGATCGGTGAGAAACACCAGCCTGGCCTGCTCCATGCTCTCGCAGGCGAGCCAGGCCTGCGCCAATTCGAGCGCCCGCTGCGTAAGTGCATGCACGACTCCCGGCAGCTGCTCGTCTGCGTCACCGTCGACCTGGGCGGGCGCCTGCACGAGCACCACCTCCGGTACCGACGCGCCCCGCGCGACCGCCTCCTCCAATGCCGACAGGTCCGAGTACCTCTCCGTCTCCACTGTGCCGATGTCGGGACCATCGCCCAGTGTCGCAAGACGCGGCCGCACCCCATCATCACCCGAGGGCAAGGGCAGGTCGGCCCACTCGGATGCATACAGCCAATCGCGGCTCGCGTCGGCGATCGGTGTGAACTGGGACTGATCGATCGCGCGTGTGTGTAGTGCTTCGATCGAGAAAACGCGATCGCCCCGCTGGTCGACTGCCGAGAGAGTCAACGTGTTGGCATCCTCAGCGTGCCTACCGAGACGTACACGCAAAGCGCCCGCGCCACGCGCGTGCAGACGCACGCCGGAGAACGCAAACGGAACGCTGACCTCCGTACCGCGATCGGCGCTCAGCAGGGCAACGTGCAACGCGGCGTCCGACAACGCCGGATGGACGCAGAAGCCGGGCGCTTCCTCCGCTCGCTCCTGATCCAACGCGACCTCCGCGAACAGCTCCTCGTTCAGGGAGAACGCTCTGCTCATACCGCGAAACGCGGGGCCATAGCCGTAGCCGGCTTCGGCGAGGTCCTCATAGAAGAGCTCACTGTCGAGCTCCTGGGCTCCGGCCGGCGGCCACTGCCCTTCCAGCGCACGCCCGTGCCCGCCGGAGGCGTCGTCTGCGGCACACAACGTCCCGGTGGCGTGACAGGTCCATTCACCGGCAAGCGCCTCCTCGCCGTCCGCTTGCGCACCGGAGTAGATCCCGATCTCTCGGCGACCGTCCGCATCGGGCTCAGACACCGTGACCTGCAACTTCACAGCACCGTCGTCTGCAAGCAGCAGCGGCGCCTGCAGCATGAGCTCCTCGACGATCTCGGCACCGACGTGCTGTCCCGCTGCCAGCGCCAGCTCGAGAAACCCGGTACCGGGCATCAGGACCGCATCCATGACCCTGTGGTCCTTCAGCCACGCAATGTCTTGGACTGAGAGTCGGCCGGTGAACAGGCAACCGCCGTGCTCGCCCGCGAGATTCAGCGCCGCGCCCAGCAGCGGACTCTCGGCGTGCGCTTGTCCGAGCATGCTCGCGTCGGCGCCGCCCACCTGCGGGGAGAGCCAGTAGCGATTGCGCTGGAACGCATACGTCGGCAGCGTCACGCGCTTTGCGCTCCGCCCTTCAAAGAACGCGCCCCAGTCGACCCTCAGCCCACTGACATGCGCCTGCCCGAGGAAACCGAGGAACGCCCTCTCTTCCGGGCGGCGCCTGCGCAACGTCGGGGCGATCGTCACCGCGCCGATGCCGTCTGCGTCATCTTCACCGTCGCTCAGACACTCGTGTGTCAGGCTGCTGAGCACACCATCGGGACCGATCTCCAGGAAACGCGTCACGCCCTGCTCGCGCAGGCACCGCACACCATCGGCGAAACGCACCGTTCCACGCACCTGCGAGACCCAGTAATCCGCGCTGCACACCTCGGTGCCCGCGAGCTCACCGGACACGTTCGAGACGATCGGTACACGCGGCTCGGCATACTTCACGCCCTCGGCCATGGCCCTGAACTCCTCCAACATGGGGTCCATCAACACCGAATGAAACGCATTGCTCACACGCAACCGCGTCACCTTCGGTTTACCGCCACCGTTGGCGCCAGCCCCAAACGCCGCTTCCCACTCACCCAAAACCGTCTCGTCACCGGACACGACCACCGCACTCGGCGCGTTCACGGCCGCGAGAGCCAGTCGGTCCTCGAACCCGCTCAAGCTCTCCACGACCTCGCGCTCGGAAGCCCTAACCGCTGCCATCGCGCCGGCGCCCTCCAAAGCACCCATCAAGCGGCCCCGTCCGGCAACCAGACGACACGCGTCCTCGAGCGAGAATACCCCGGCAACGAACGCGCCCGCCAACTCCCCGATCGAATGGCCGACCAGGTAGTCCGGCCTGAGGCCAAAGCTCTCCACCAGGCGATAAAGCGCCACCTCCAGAGCAAACAACGCGGGCTGGGTGTACTCGGTCCGGTCGAGTGACTCCGCCTCGACAGAACCATCCTCGGCAAACAGGAGATCCTTCAGTGGACGATCCAGCGACTCATCAAACCCCTCGCACAACCGGTCTAGCTCACTCGCGAACACTGGGAACGCCTCATAGCAACCGTGACCCATCCCCGCCCACTGCGAACCCTGACCCGAAAACAAAAACGCCACTCCGCCACCACTTGCGGCCACACCGCTCACGACGCCTTCGCCGAGCTCGCCCCGCTCGATCACGGCCAACTCGCTCACCAAGTCCTCGAGACCGTCCGCCACCGTCACCGCCCGATGGGGCAACGACCCGCGCCGCATCGCCAGCGCAGCGCCGATGGCGTAAAGCTCATGTGCCGGGCCATGCTCCACGAACGACCGCAGCCGCGCTGCCTGCCCCGCCAGCGCCGCGGCGCTCGACGCCGATAGGACAAACGGCATCGCACCGGACCGCACCGGCGACTCGACGTCATCGTTCGCGCCGTGCCCACCTGCGGCATCTATGGCATCGTCCTGGGAGACCGTCGGCGCCTCCTCCAAGATCACGTGCGCGTTCGTCCCAGAGATTCCGAACGACGACACCCCCGCGCGGCGCGGGCGGCCATTGCGCTCCCAAGCAACCTCCTCGCTCAGCAACGTCACCTCGCCCTCCGTCCAGTCGACGTGCGGCGAGGGCTCCTCGGCGTGCAGCGTCCGTGGCAACATGCCGTGGCGTAGCGCTTGCACCATCTTGATCACCCCGGCGACCCCGGCCGCGGCCAACGTATGTCCCATGTTCGACTTGACCGATCCCAGCCACAACGGACACCCCTCCGGGCGGTCCTGACCATAGGTGGCCAGCAATGCCTGGGCCTCGATCGGATCGCCCAGCGGCGTGCCCGTACCATGCGCCTCGACGACGTCGACGTCGGCGGGCGACAGGCCCGCGCCGTCCAGCGCATCGCGAATGACTCGCTGCTGAGAGGGACCGTTCGGCGCCGTCAGGCCGTTCGAGGCGCCATCCTGATTGACCGCCCCGCTGCGGACCACGGCCAGGATTTCGTGGCCGTTGCGCTGCGCATCCGATAGGCGCTCGAGCAAGAGCAGACCCATCCCCTCTGACCAGCCCGTGCCGTCAGCCCCCGCACCGAAAGACTTGCACCGTCCGTCCGCCGACAGGCCACGCTGGCGCGAGAACTCCACGAACAGGGCGGCGTTCGTCAGAACCGTCGCTCCACCGGCCAGCGCGAGCGAGCATTCATCTGAGCGAAGCGCCTGACAGGCCATGTGCAAAGCCACGAGCGAGGACGAGCAGGCTGTGTCGATCGTTACGGCGGGACCCTCGACGCCCAAGAAGTACGCCATGCGCCCCGATGCCACGCTCGTGATCGTGCCGGTCAAACGCAGCCCCTCAAGCTCCGGATGGTCCAGTCCGATTCCATAGGAGGACGAGCTGACCCCAACGAAGACGCCCATCCTGCTCCCCTGCAGCGACGCCGGATCGATGCCTGCATGCTCGATGCTCTCCCAGGCGCCTTCGAGCAGCAGACGCTGCTGCGGGTCCATCGCCAACGCCTCGCGCGGGCTGATCCCGAAGAACTCGGCGTCGAAGTCCGTGGCGTCATAGACGAATCCGCCGTGCCGGGTGTAGCTCTTGCCGAGGCTGTCAGGGTTCGGATCGAACAGCCGCCCCACCTCCCAGCCGCGATCCTCCGGGAACTCCGCGATCGCGTCCGTGCCCGATGCCACCAACTCCCACAACTCCCCGGGCGAGGACACTCCTCCGGGATAGCGACAGCTCATCCCCACGATCGCGACCGGCTCCTCGGATCTGGAGAGCAATTGGCGGTTGACCTCGCGCACGCGCTCCAGCTCGACAAGCGATGTGCGCAGCGCCTCGACGATCTGCTCGTTGTCAGCTGCCATCGGACGTCCCTTCGCCGGCCGCTGTGCCGATCTGCAGAGCCCGGTCGATGAGGCTGTCCACATCCATGTCCTTGATGAGGCTTGCCTCATCAGCGGGCGCTTGTGGCGCATCCTCGCCTGAGCCCTCGGCGCCACTCAGGGCCAGCAGGACGTCGAGCACCCCGGCGCTGCGCAGGCGCGCGATCGGGACGGCGGCGATCGCTCGCCGAATCTCGGCTTCGCGGGGATCTCGATCGGCCGCGCCGGCATCTGGCGCAAGCCGTCCACGTATGTATTGCGCCGTGGCCGCGGGCGTGGGGTGATCGAAGACGAGCGTCGAGGGCAGTTTCAGTCCGGTGGCTTGCCCCAGACGGTTTCTCAACTCCACAGCGGCGAGCGAGTCAAACCCGAGATCCTTGAACGCGCGTTGCGGGTCGATCCCGTCCGCGGAGGCATGGCCGAGCACACCGGCGACATGGGTCCCCACCAACTTGGCCACGATCTCATCCCACTCCGACTCCGGTGCGCAGGACAGCTGTCGTTCGAGCGAGCCGCCCGCGTCAGATGCCTGCCGGATCGGGGTGCGAACGAGACCGCGCACGATCGACGGCAGCGTGCCCGCTTTGGCCTGCGCGCGCAGGACCGTCATCTGCAACGGCACGGGCAGCACCAAGGCCTCATCCACGGCGCGCGCGATGTCGAACAGCTCGAGGCCCTGCTGCTCGGACAGAGGCACGATTCCGATGCGTTCAAAGCGCGCGACGTCGGCCTCGCTGAGGGTGCCCGTCATCCCGGCGGCCTGATCCCAAGCGCCCCAGCCCAACGACACTCCCGGCAGACCTTCGGCACGCCGGTATGCAGCCAGCGCGTCGAGGAACGCGTTCGCCGCGGCATAGTTGCCCTGTCCCGGATTGCCCATCGAGGAGGCGACCGAAGAGAACAGCACGAACTCGCGCAACCCCAAACCGTCGGTGAGCTCGTGCAGATTGATGGCCGCGTCTACCTTCGGCGCCAACACGCGCGAGAGGCGATCACCATCCAACGACTCGATCAGACCGTCGTCCAACACACCCGCGGCGTGCACCACCATCGTCAACGGATGTCCCCCGGGAACCGCCTCGATCAGCGCTTTTAGCTCGTCGCGATCGGATACGTCACAGGCGGCCACCTGCACATCACAGCCCAAGCCCGTCAACTCGTCCCTCAGCGCTTCAGCACCCCGGGCCCGGACGCCGCTGCGACTCACGAGCAGCAGTCGCTCCGCGCCGTGCTCTACCACGAGATGGCGCGCCACCAGCGCCCCCAGCCCACCCGTGCCACCGGTGATCAGCACAGTCCCATGAGGATCGAAGGATTGGGGCACGCTCAGTACGACCTTGCCGATGTGCCGTGACTCCCGCAACAACCGGAACGCATCGACACCACGACGTACGTCGTGGACCGCCACCGGCGGGTGCTCGAACGCGCCGGCCTGGAAGAGCCCCACAATTTCGCCAAGCATCTCCTGAATCCGCTCGGGGCCCGCCTCGAGGAGATCGAACGCCTGGTAGCGAACGCCCTCGTGCCGTGCCGCCACCTCATCCGGATCGCGAACGTCGGTCTTGCCCATCTCCACGAAGCGCCCACCGCGCGGCAGCAACTGCAGCGAGGCGTCCACGAACTCTCCCGCCAGCGAATCCAGCACTACGTCCACGCCCCCGCCATCCGTCACACCGAGAAACTTCTCCCTGAAATCGAGGCTGCGCGAGGATGCGATATGCGTCTCGTCTATCCCCAATCCCTTCAGCGCCTCCCACTTGTCGGGGTGCGCCGTGGCGAACACCTCGACACCCAGGTGAGACGCGATCTGCAACGCCGCCATCCCCACACCGCCCGCGGCACCATGCACCAACAACCGCTCACCCGCTTTCAACCCCGCGAGATCGACCAGCCCGTAGTAGGCCGTCAAGAATACGAGCGGCACAGCGGCGCCCGCTGTGAACGACCAGTCCCCGGGTATCTTTACGAGCGACCGCGCATCAGTGATGGAGGTCTGCCCGAACGCATCTGCCAGCAACCCCATCACGCGATCACCCACCGCTAGCTCGCTCACGTCCGGCGCCACCTCCAGGACGATCCCCGCTCCCTCGCTACCGATCGGAGCCTCCCCGGGATACATCCCCAACGCGATCAACACGTCGCGGAAGTTCAAGCCCGCCGCGTGAATCGCCACCCGAACCTGTCCGGGACCGAGTGGCGCGGCGGCCAACTGACTCGGGCGCAGCGCAAGACTCTCGAGTGTCCCCGGAGAATCGGTGCCGACGTGCCAGGCCGACCCGTCTGCGGGCGCCAGCAGCGAACCGCCCGCACCGGCGCGCGCGAGTCGCGGCACGAACAGAGCCCCAGCCCTGATCGCGATCTCAGGCTCCTCGATCGAGACAGCGCCGAGCATCGCCGCGGCGGACTCCTCGCTGCCATCGAGGTCGATCAAACCAAACCGCTCTGGGTGCTCTGACTGTGCTGAGCGCACGAGTCCGACGAGCGCCGCCTCGAGCAAATTCGGCGCCTCGTTCCGGGTCGCCGCGACCGCGTGCGCCGTCACGACCAGCAATCGCGCTTCCAGCAGGCGCTCCGAGGCGGCCCAAGCCTGCAATACCTCGAGCACTCTCGCCGTAAGCCTGTGAATATCCGCCGCGAGCGTCTTTTGTTCGGCGCCCTCGGCCCGTCCGTCGCCGTCGGTCTGCGCGACCATCGCGGCAACGTTCAGCAATACCACCTCGGGTGTAGGAGCACCTTGTTCGGCGGTGTCTTCAAGCGCAGCCAGATCGGGATAGCTCTCGAGCTCCGCCCCGAGGGGCCGAGACGGCTCGTCGGAGGGCTCGAGCACCGCGACGTGTGGTCCGGCACCGTCGCGGGCGGGCGGCTGGATCTCCGTCCACCCAAGCTCATACAGCGCATCGTTGCCGGTCGCTCCGGCGGCCTTCATTTGCGACAGGTCGATCGCCTGCGTACGCAGCTCCTCGATCGTGAACACCGCGTCACCCTGTGCGTCGAAAGCCGAGAGGCTCGCCGCGCTACTCCCATCCCCCTCGCCCGCCCGACCCAGGCGCACCCGCAACGCACCTGCGCCTCGTCCATACAGCCGCACCCCCGCAAAGGAGAAGGGAACCTTCACCTCGCCCTGCGCCTCTGAGGCCAGCAACCCCACGTGCAGTGCCGCGTCAGAGAGGGCTGGATGAACGCAATAGCTCTGTGCCTCGCCCACCCGCTCCTCATCCAACGCGATCTCGGCGAAAAACTCCTCGCCGCTTTGAAACGCGCGACGCAAACCCCGGAATGTGGGACCGTAGGCGTAGCCCGCCTCGGCCAGGCGATCGTAAAAGAACTCAATATCCAGCTCTTGCGCCCCCACCGGCGGCCACTCGCCGCCCGCGAACGCCCCGAGCGAGGCCGCACCCTGCTCTTCGCAGAGCGTGCCGGTGGCGTGACGGACCCACACTTCCTCGCTCTCGGGCTCGCCATCTCGCGAGTGTGAGTAGATCTCGATCTGCCTGCGCATCTCGGAATCGGGCTCGGACACCGTGACCTGCAGCTGCACGGTGCGATCCTCGGGCAGGAGCATCGGCGTCTGCAACGTGAGCTCCTCCACGACCCCTGAGCCGACATGTTGACCTGCTGCGAGAGCCAGCTCGACGAGGCCGGTTCCCGGCATCAGCACGGTGCCCATCACGGCGTGATCCTTGATCCAGGGGTGGGTCTCACTCGAGAGTCGCCCCGTCAAGACCCAGCCGTCATCCTCGCCCGCAAGATGCAGCGCGGCGCTCAACAGCGGATGCTCGGATGGCGACTGCCCGAGCGTGCTCGCATCCGTGACACCGGCCTGGGCGTTAAGCCAGTACTGACGGCGTTGAAATGCATACGTGGGAAGCGCGACACCCTTGGCGCGACGCTCGTCGAAGAATGGTCCCCAGTCCACGTCCATCCCGTTGACATGCGCCTGCGCGAGAAAACGTAGGAACGCTCGGTCTTCCGGACGCTGTCTGCGCAACGCCGCAACAATCACCACACCGGTCTCCTCGAGACCCTCATCGCCGTCGCTCAGGCACTCGTGCGTCATTCCGCTCAGGACACCGTCGGGGCCGATCTCAAGGAAACGCGTCACGCCCCGCTCGCGTAGGCAACGCACACCGGCGGCGAAACGCACTGTCCCACGAACCTGCGAAACCCAATACTCGGGGTTCGTCAACTCGCCAACGCCGGCGACATTTCCGGACACGTTCGAGACGATCGGGATGCTCGGCTCGGCAAACACGACGCTCTCGGCGAGAGCCCGGAACTCGTCGAGCATCGGATCCATCAACACCGAGTGAAACGCGTTGCTCACACGCAACCGCGTCACCTTACGCACACCACCACCGTTCGTCGTCGCCGCAAACTCGGTTTCCCACTCCCCCAAAGCCATCTCCTCACCCGAGACAACGACCGCGGCGGGAGCATTCACCGCCGCCAGCGCCAAACGATCTTCAAACCCAGTCAGGCTTTCCACGACCTCGTTCTCAGAAGCCCTCACCGCGGCCATCGCACCGACACCGTCCAAGGCGCCCATCAACTGCCCACGCCCGGCCACCAACCGGCAGGCATCTTCCAACGAGAACACCCCAGCCACAAACGCCGCCGCCAACTCCCCAATCGAATGGCCGACCAGATAGTCCGGCCTGAGCCCAAAACTCTCCACAAGTCGATAAAGCGCGACCTCGAGCGCGAACAACGCCGGTTGGGTGTACTCCGTACGGTCGAGCAGCCCCGCCAGCTCAGAATCATCCTCGGCGAACAACAACTCCTTCAGCGAATGCCCCAGCAGACCGTCAAACCCTTGACACAGCCCATCGAGCTCACTCGCGAACACCGGAAACGCCTCATAGCACCCCCGCCCCATCCCGGCCCATTGCGAGCCCTGTCCCGAGAACGAGAATGCCACCCCGCCCCCGCCGAGGACGCCGCTCACAACACCCTCCTCGACCTCTCCACGCTCAAGTGCGCCCAGCGAACCAACTAGACCGTCAAGGCTCTCCGCCAAGACCACAGCACGATGTGACAACGACGCCCGCCGCGACGCGAGAGCGCCCACCACCCCACTGAGATCGACTCCCGGCTCATCCTCCACAAATGACCGCAAACGACCGGCCTGTCCCACCAAAGCCTCACCGCTCGACGCGGACAACACGAACGGCAATACCGCGGAACTAGTTAGAGCACCGACGGGGCCGTCCTCATTCTCGAGGGCGGCCCCCTCGATAAGGGGCGCCTCCTCCAAAATCACGTGCGCATTGGTGCCTGAGATCCCAAACGACGACACCCCTGCGCGCCGTGGGCGACCATTGCGCTCCCACGCAACCTCTTCAGTCAACAACGCGACATCCCCCTCCGACCAGTCCACGTGTGGCGAGGGCTCATCCGCGTGCAGCGTCTTCGGCAGCATGCCGTGGCGCAACGCCTGCACCACCTTGATCACTCCGGCGACGCCGGCGGCGGCCTGCGTATGCCCCATATTCGACTTGATCGACCCCAACCACAAGGGGCTACGCCCCTCCGGACGTCCTTGCCCATACGTCGCCAGCAGCGCTTGCGCCTCGATCGGATCGCCCAACGGTGTACCTGTCCCGTGGGCCTCCACCACATCCACGTCCGCGGCAGACAATCCCACCCCGGCCAATGCCTCCTGAATCACGCGCTGCTGTGAGGGACCGTTCGGGGCCGTCAAACCATTGCTGGCGCCGTCCTGGTTCACCGCCGAACCCCGGACCACCGCCAACACCTCGTGTCCGTTGCGTCGCGCGTCGGATAGACGCTCCAGCAACAACAACCCCATGCCCTCGGACCAGCTCGTGCCGTCGGCGCCCGCGCCAAACGGCTTGCACCTCCCATCGACCGCCAGACCACGCTGACGGGAGAAGGCCACGAACACCGCGGGTGAGACCAGCACCGTCACGCCACCCGCCAACGCCAACGAACATTCACCCGAGCGGAGCGCTTGACAGGCCAGATGCAGCGTCACGAGCGAGGACGAGCACGCGGTATCCACCGTCATCGCCGGCCCCTCGAGACCGAAGTTGTAAGCCAAGCGTCCGGATACGACGCTTCCCGCGGTGCCGGTGACGAGATAGCCTTCGACCTCGGCGGACACGGACCCGGCTCTGAGACCGTAATCCTGATACATGAGTCCGGTGAAGACTCCCGTTCGGCTCCCGGCAAGCGCCGAGGGCACGATGCCGGCGTCCTCAAAAGCCTCCCAGGCGCCTTCTAGCAGCAAACGCTGCTGAGGGTCCATGGCCAACGCCTCTCGTGGACCGATGCCGAAGAAGTCGGCGTCGAATTCACCGGCATCGTGGATAAAGCCTCCATGACGGGTGTAGCTCGTGCCTGGATTGTTGGGGTCGGGGTTGAACAGCCGCTCGACTTCCCAGCCGCGATTGTCGGGAAACTCGGATATCGCATCCGAGCCTGATGCGACGAGCTCCCACAGCTCATCGGGCGAGGACACACCCCCGGGATAGCGACAGCTCATGCCGACAATCGCGATCGGCTCATCGGTCGGCGTGGATGAAAGCCTGCTCGACTTTGTCTTGCTCGTCGTGCCTTCCACTTTGGAGCGGACGTAGGTTGCGACGGCTGCCGTGGTGGGATAGTCGAAGACGAGGGTGGACGGGAGCTTCAGTCCAGTGGCCTGACCGAGCCTATTTCTGAGCTCGACGGCGGCGAGCGAGTCAAACCCGAGGTCCTTGAACGTGCGTTGCGGGTCGATCGCATCGGGGGAAGCATGGCCGAGCACGCCGGCGACGTGCGTGCCGACCAGCGTCGAGACGATCTCATCCCACTCCGATTCCGGCGAGGACGCCAGTTGTCTTGACAGTACGCCCCCCGCGTCAGACGCCTGACGGATAGGGATGCGAACCAGGCCGCTCAGGACCGAGGGCAGCACGCCCGCTTTCGCCTGTGCACGCAATGCCGCCATCCGCAACCCCACCGGCAACACCAACGCCTCATCGATGTGGCGCGCGAGGTCGAATAGCTCGAGTCCCTGTTGCTCGGACAGGGGAACGATGCCAATGCGCTCAAACCGCGCAAGGTCGGAATCGCTAAGGGTCCCAGTCATCCCAGCGGCGCGGTCCCACGCGCCCCAGCCCAGTGACACTCCGGGCAGGCCCCGCGCACGACGATAGGCGCCCAAAGCGTCCAGGAAGGAGTTCGCCGCCGCATAGTTGCCCTGCCCAGGACTGCCCATGGCAGACGCCACCGACGAGAACAGCACGAACTCACGCAACGCCATGTCCTCTGTGAGCTCGTGCAAATGCACGGCAGCGTCCACCTTCGGCCTCAGCACACGGTCGAGGCGCTCACCATCCAAAGACTCGATCAGCCCGTCGTCCAACACGCCGGCGGCGTGCACGACCATCGTCAGGGGATGCTCGTCGGGTATGCAGTCGATCAGCTCTTTGAGTTGCGCACGATCTGAGACGTCGCAGGCCACTATTTGTGCTTGAGCACCAAGCTCCTCCAACGCGCCGCGTAGCTCCTGCGCACCGTCGGCCTCCGGACCGCGACGGCTCACGAGCAGCAGCTTCTCAGCGCCGTACTCGCCCGCCAAATGTCGCGCCACCAGCGCACCCAGCCCACCTGTACCGCCGGTAATCAAGACCGTGCCGGCGGGATCAAAAGACTCGTGCTCGTCATCCCCGCCGATGTCCTTCACGCGTGCCACACGCCGCGCGAGGAGGGCGCCCTGCCTGAGCGCCAACTCCGGCTCCCGTGCCGAGAGCGCATCGCGCAGTGAGTCTCCAGGAGTTTCACCGGCGCCGAGATCGATCACACCGAAACGCTCAGGATGCTCTGATTGCGCCGAACGCATGAGCCCAATGAGCGCCGCCTGAGTCAGGTTTGGGGCCTCCTCGTCACCGACCGCCAGCGCCTGATCGGTCACAAGCACAAGCCTTGACTGCGCCAACGCCTCCGACGCGACCCATGCCCGCAGCAGCTCCAGCACGCCGCGCGTACCGCGGTGAACGATCTCTGCCAGCCCCCGATCCTCGCCACCGGTCCGCGCGAGCAGGCCATTCTCACCACCCGCGTCGGCGGCGACCATTGCCGTGGCCCTGACCAGCACAACCTCGGGAGCCGGCGAACCCTGCTCGATCGCGCGCTCGAGCGCCGCGAGATCCAGATGCTGCTCCGTCTCAATCCCCGCCGCCGAGATTCCCAAACCGACGTCATCGCCCTCACCTCGCTCAGCGCCGAGCCCCGCCACGCGCAAGCCCGAGCCGTTGGCGGAGACCGCGGGGGACTCAACCCACTCGAGTCGGTAGAGCGCATCCTGGCTCGTGCTGCCCACGGCATTCAACTGACTTCGGTCGATCGCCCGCGCACGCAGCGACTGAACCGTGAAAACCGGATCGCCCTGCTGGTCGACCGCGAACAGGTTCAGTCTCTGCGCGTCGCCGGGATCTCTGCCCAAGCGGACGCGCAGCGCACCGGCGCCACGCCCGAACAGACGTACCCCGGAGAACGAGAAGGGGACCTCGACCTCACCCGCCTGATCGGCGCTAAGCAACGCGGCGTGCAGAGCCGCGTCCGAGAGCGCCGGGTGAATGCAAAAACCCTGTGCTTCGCTCTTGCGCTCGTCCTCCAGCTCGACCTCGGCGAACAGATCCTCACCCACCGCGAACGCCCTGCGCAGACCCCTGAACGAGGGACCATAGTCATAGCCCGCCTCGGCGAGGCGATCGTAGAAGGACTCGCTGTCGAGCTCTTGGGCGCCGGCCGGCGGCCACTCGCCTCCGGTGGCGAACCCCGGATCGGATGCGGGGCCGTCCGCTCCTGAGCAGAGCACGCCTGCAGCATGGCGCGTCCACTCCACGCCCACTGAGTCCTCTTCTGCGCCGTCCTGTGGACGAGAGTAGATCTGAAGCTCCCTACGCCCCTCGGGATCTGACTCTGAGACGGTGACCTGCAATCGCGCCGCACCATCGTCGGTGAGCAGCAACGGCGCCTGCAACGTCAACTCCTCGACCACATCCGAGCCCACCCGCTGCCCGACCGCCAGCGCCAACTCGACAAAACCGGTACCAGGCATCAGCACCGAACCCATGACGGCGTGATCCTTCAGCCACGGCTGACTCTCGACAGACAGCCGTCCGGTGAAAAGCCACGCATCGTCTTCGCCGGCAAGATGCAGTGCGGCACTCAGGAGCGGATGCTCTATCGGTGACTGCCCGAGCGTGCCCGCATCCGTGACCGCCGCACGCGAGGCAAGCCAGTAGTGCTGGCGCTGGAAGGCATACGTCGGGAGCGTCACCCCCTTCGCGCTCTGCTCGTCAAAGAACGAGCCCCACTCCATCTTCAGCCCATTGACATGAGCGTGCGCGAGAAACCCGAGGAGCGCTCTATCTTCCGCGCGCTGCTTACGCAACACCGGAGCGATCAGGACGGCGCCCGGCTCCTCACCCTGATTCTCGCCATCGCTAAGGCATTCGTGCGCCAATCCACTCAGCACGCCGTCGGGACCGATCTCCAACAGTCGCGTCACGCCCCTCTCACGCAAGCACCGCACACCATCGGCGAAACGCACCGTTCCACGTACCTGCGTCACCCAGTGCTCGGGGCGCGCCAACTCGCCGCCGGCCAGATCACCGGTGACGTTCGAGACGATCGGGATCGTGGGCTCCGAGAACGACACACTCTCGGCCAGTTCCCTGAACTCCTCAAGCATCGGATCCATCAGCGCCGAATGGAAGGCGTTACTCACACGTAGGCGCGTGATCTTGCGCCGCCCCTCGTCCTCGGCCTCGCCGAACGTCGCTTCCCACTTCCCAAGTACCGTCTCATCACCAGAGACAACGACCGCTTCGGGAGCATTCACGGCCGCAAGCGACAGACGATCCTCAAACCCGATCAAGCTCTCCAGCACCTCTTGCTCTGAGGCCCTCACCGCCGCCATCGCACCAACACCATCCAACGCGCCCATCAACCGCCCACGCCCCGCCACCAACCGGCACGCATCCTCCAACGAGAACACACCGGCCACAAACGCCGCAGACAACTCGCCGATCGAATGACCAATCAAGAAGTCGGGCTTCAGACCAAAGCTCGTCACGAGCCTGTAGAGCGCAACCTCGAGCGCGAACAACGCAGGCTGGGTGAACTCCGTCCGGTCAAGCGACGACGGCGCCTCCCCGGCAGCGTTCTCGGCGAACAGCAACTCCTTCAACGAACACCCCAGGTGACCGTCGAGCTCGGCGCACAAGCCATCGAGCTCATTTGCGAACAGCGGGAACGCGTCATACAGACCTCGACCCATGCCTGCCCACTGCGAACCTTGGCCCGAAAACAAGAACGCCACTCCACCACCACCGGCAACACCGCTGATCACACCATCGTCGAGCTCGCCGCGCTCAACCGCCGACAACCCCCGCAGCAGATCCTCACGATCGCCCCCTACGACGACGGCACGGTGCGACAGCGATGCGCGCCGCAACGCAAGCGCACCGCCAACCCCCAACAGGTCGAGATCCAATCCACCCTCCACAAATGACCGCAGCCGTCCGGCCTGTCCCGCCAAGGCTTCACCACTCGCCGCGGACACCAAGAACGGCAACACCCCGGACTCCGCGACGCTCCCGGCAACGCCCGCCTCGCCCGCGCCGTCGACGGCGCTCGGATGAGCATTCCCCTGCCCTATGTCTGAAGCGGCGGCGCCCTCGCCTCGCGGAGCCTCCTCCAGGATCACATGAGCGTTCGTGCCGGAGATGCCGAACGACGACACCCCGGCCCGTCTTGGACTGCCGTTGCGCTCCCACGCCACCGCCTCCCTCAGCAACTCGATGTCCCCGCTCGACCAGTCCACGTGCGGAGAGAGCTCATCCGCGTGCAATGTCCTGGGCAGCACGCCATGGCGCATTGCCTGGACGATCTTGATCACCCCGGCCACACCAGCAGCGGCCTGGGCATGAGCGATGTTCGACTTGATCGACCCCAACCACAGCGGACGCCCGTCCGGGCGCCCCTGCCCGTACGTCGCCAGCAACGCCTGCGCCTCGATCGGATCGCCCAGCGGCGTGCCCGTACCATGCGCCTCTACCACGTCCACATCACTCGGAGACAGACCTCCACCGGCCAACGCCTGCTGAATGACGCGCTGTTGCGACGGGCCGTTCGGCGCCGTCAAGCCATTGCTGGCGCCGTCCTGGTTAACGGCCGAGCCACGGACCACCGCCAACACCTCGTGCCCGTTGCGTTCGGCGTCTGACAAGCGCTCCAACAGCAGCAATCCCATGCCCTCAGACCAACCCGTGCCGTCAGCTCCAGCGCCGAAAGATCTGCACCGCCCGTCCACCGACAAACCGCGCTGACGCGAGAAGATGACGAACAGGCCGGGTGTCGTCATGACCGTCACGCCGCCGGCCAGAGCCAGCGAGCACTCCCCCGAGCGCAGCGCCTGGCAGGCCAAATGCAGAGTCACCAGCGATGACGAGCACGCCGTATCCACCGTCACGGCCGGTCCCTCCAGACCGAATACATAGGCCAGGCGCCCGGAGACCACGCTTGCGGCGGCGCCGGTCGCGAGATAACCCTCGAGCTCCGCGGAGACCTGACCGGTGTTGCGCCCATAGTCGTGATGCATGACCCCCGTGAAGACCCCTGTCCGGGTCCCCAGCAATGACGCCGGATCGATGCCCGCGTCCTCGAGGACCTCCCACACGCCTTCCAACAGCAGACGCTGTTGAGGATCCATCGTCAACGCCTCGCGCGGACTGATCCCGAAGAACTCTGGATCAAACTCGGTGGCGTCATGAAGAAATCCGCCCCGACGCGTATAGCTGGTCCCCGCGTTATCGGGGTCCGGGTCAAACAGGGACTCCAAGTCCCAGTCGCGATCGCCGGGAAACTCGCCGATCGCGTCTCTGCCCTCGCTGAGGAGCTCCCACAGCTCCTCCGGCGAGGACACGCCCCCCGGATAGCGACAGCTCATCCCCACGATCGCGATCGGCTCTCTGGGTGCCGCGAGCAGCCGTCGATTCTGCAGCCGCAGCTGGTCGGCTTCCTTGACGGATGCGCGCAGAGCCTCGACGACCTGATCCTGAGAGGTCTCCATCACGACCTCGATCCGTCGGTCTCGATGGCCTGGCTCTCGAAATCGGCCCGCTTTTCGAGCGTGCGTTGAACGAGGGTGGCGACGTCCATCGCGTCGACCTGGTCAGTGTCTTCACCTGCATCGCTCGGCGGTAGCTCACCGCCGGAGTCCGCGAGCTCCATCAGCGCCTGCATCAACCCGGCTCGGCGTAGATGAGCGAGCGGGATCGAGGCCAGCACCTGGCGAATCTCCGCCTCACCGGGCTCGAGCGCTACGACGACCTTCTCTGTCCCTTCGACCACAACCTCATCTCGCAAGTAGGCCGCCACCGCCGCGGGGGTCGGATGATCGAAGATCAGGGTGGAGGGAAGTTTGAGTCCCGTCGCTTGACCCAAGCGGTTTTTGAGCTCCACCGCCGCGAGTGAGTCAAATCCGAGATCTTTGAAGTTGCGTTGCGCATCGAGCGCCTCGGAGGAGTCATACCCCAGCACTCCGGCGACATGACCGCCGACGAGCTCAAGCACGATGCCATCCCATTCGGGCTCGGGCGCCACCGCAAGTCGCCTCGCCAGCGAACCGCCGGCGTCAGAGGCCTGACGAACCGGGACACGCACGAGCCCACGCCAGACCGCGGGGAGCATCCCCGTCTTCGCCTGGCCGCGCAGGACACCCATATCCGCACGCACCGGGACGACCATCGGCTCGTCGACTTCGAGCGCCAGGTCAAACAGCTCGAGACCCAGCTCGTCGGAGAGGGCGACGAGGCCTTCTGAGCGCCTGACGCGATCCGCGACGCTCGCACGATCGGCCTCGCTCAGCATCTCGTTGAAACCGGTGGTCCGATCCCATATCCCGAAGGCCAGCGAGGTACAGGGCAGGCCTTGGGCGCGACGGTGAGCCGCCAGCGCATCCAGGAATGAGTTGGCGGCCGCGTAGCTGCCGAGCCTGGGACTGCCCACCGTGCCGGAGACGGAGGAGAACAGGATGAGCTCACGGAGATCTGTTTCCTTGGTGAGCTCGTGCAGATTGACGGCAGCATCGACCTTAGGAGTCAACACCCGGGCCAGACGCTCACCGTCCAAAGACTCGATCGAGCCGGCGTCAAACGCGCCGGCCGCGTGGACGATTGCCCTCAGCGGATGCTCGTCGGGGACGGAGTCGATCAACGCCTTCAGCTCGGCTCGGTCTGAGACGTCGCATGCGACTATCCGCACCTGAGCGCCGAGCTCGCCGAGCGAGTCCTGCAGCTCTGCCGCGCCATCCGCCTCCGGGCCGTGGCGGCTCACGAGTAGCAGCCTCTCGACGCCCCTGTCCGCGACTAGGTGGCGCGCTACCAACGCCCCCAGGCCACCGGTGCCACCGGTGATCAGCACAGTGCCAGCTGAATCGACCGGCACGCGGTCCTTGTCCCCGTCGGCCTGCAGACGAGCGAGTCGCCGTGCGTAGATCGTGCCCTGCCTGATCGCGAGATCCGGCTCCTGAACCGACAAGGCGCCATGCAACGAGGCCCGGGACGCCTCGCTACCGTCGAGGTCGATCAGGCCGAGACGATCCGGATGCTCCGATTGAGCCGAGCGCATCAGCCCCACGAGCGCGGCCTGGGAGAGGTTCGGGGCCTCGTCCTTGGCCGCCGCCACCGCGCGGTCGGTCACGAGCACGAGCTTGGCCTGCGCCAAACACTCCGAGGCCAGCCACGCCTGCAACAACTCGAGCGTCCGCCGCGCGTTTCGATGGACGGTCCCCGTCAGCGTCCGATCGTCCTCACTCACGTCCTCGGTTATCTCGCCATCGTCGAAGTCGTTCCCGCCGCCTTCCATCGAGGCGGCGTTTACGAGCACGATCTCGGGTGTCGATGCGCCCTGCTCGATGGCGCTCTCCAGCGCCGAGAGGTCCGGATAACCATCCATCTCGATCTCGGGTACCCGGATCCCCTCGCCCGCTCCGTCGCGCTCACCACTGCCACTGGAATCGTCGTGGGCGCCCAGCAGTGCGACGTGAGACAGCGAGCCGTTGCTCGAAACCGCCGCGAGCTCGACCCAGTCGAGCCCGTATAGCGAGTCATGGCCCGCGCCCTTGGCCGCGTTCAGCTGACTCCGATCGATGGCTCGCGCTTGCAGCGAACCGATCGCGAACACCGCATCGCCCTGCTCATCGACCGCGAACAGGCTCAGCGCTTTCCCGTCGCCCGCCTCTCTGCGCAGGCACACGCGCAAAGCGCTCGCACCTCGCCCGAATAGGCGCACGCCAGAGAAGGCAAACGGAACACCGACCTCCGCGTCCTCGCCATCCAGCGACGCCAGCACCGCCGCATGCAGTGACGCGTCCGACAAAGCGGGATGAATACAAAAACTCTGCGCCTCGCTCGTGTGCTCTTCCTCCAGCACCACCTCCGCGAACAGCGCATCCTCCGTCGCGAACACCTTGCGAAGACCCTGGAACGAGGGCCCGTAGTTATAACCCGCCTCCGCCAAACGGTCATAGAAGAACTCGCTGTCCTGCTCCCGGGCTCCCGCCGGCGGCCACTGCCCACTCACAAGGAGCCGCTCAGGCTCAGGGTCCGGTGCGCCCTGCACCGAGCCAAGAGCACCAACCGCATGACACGTCCACTCCACGTACCCAGACTCATCCTCGGAGGCCTCCTGCGAGCGCGAATAGATCCCCAACTGCCTATGTCCCTCCGGGTCGGGCTCAGACACGGTGATCTGCAACTGCACGGCGCCACCTCGATCGTCGAACAACAATGGCGCCTGCAACGTGAGCTCCTCGATGACCTCCGAACCGACGCGCTGTCCGACCGCCAGCGCCAACTCGAGGAAGCCCGTGCCCGGCATCAGCACCGAGTCCATCACTGCGTGGTCCTTCAGCCAGGGTTGATTCTCGACAGAAAGCCTTCCGGTGAAAAGCCAACCATCCTCTTCGCCCACCAGGTGCAAAGCCGCGCTCAGGAGCGGGTGCTCGATCGAGGACTGCCCCAGCAAGCCGGCATCTGCGGCGCCTGACCTCCTGGAGAAGAGCCAATAGTGACGGCGTTGGAATGCATAGCTCGGAAGCTCGACGCGCTCGACGCCGCCCTCATCGAAGAACGGCCGCCAATCGACGCTGACGCCGTTCACATGAGCCCGTGCGAGGAAATCGACAAACACCCTGGCTTCTGGACTGCTCCCACCCCCACGGGGGCGCTTGCGCAAACTTGCCGCCACGAGTATCCCGTCTTCCTCATCCTCGCTCAAACATTCGTGCGCCATCCCGCTCAGCACACCGTCGGGGCCGAGCTCCAAGAAACGCGTCACGCCCGCGTCACGCAGACAACGCACACCGTCGGCAAAACGCACGGTGCTCCGAACCTGCGACACCCAGTACTCGGCGCCCGTCATTTCCTCGCCGGCCACGCTGCCGGTGAGATTGGAGACGACGGGGATTTTTGGCTCAGAAAAAGACACACCTTCAGCCAACGCCCTGAACTCGTCGAGCATCGGATCCATCAAAGCCGAGTGAAACGCGTTGCTCACACGCAGACGGGTAATCTTGCGCTCTTGTTCATCGTCTCCCGCCGGCGCAAACGACGCTTCCCATTCCCCGAGCGCGACCTCATCGCCGGAGACGACGACCGCGTCAGGACCATTCACCGCCGCGAGCGTCAACCGTTCCGCAAAGCCAGACAGACCCTCCATCACTTCCCCCTCGGAGGCTCTCACCGCGGCCATCGCGCCAACACCCTCCAAAGCGCCCATCGAGCGCCCGCGCCCCGCGACCAGCCGACACGCATCTTCCAACGAGAACACTCCGGCCACATACGCCGCGGACAACTCCCCGACCGAATGGCCGATCAAGAGATCGGGCTTCAATCCAAAGCTCGTCACGAGTCTGTAAAGAGCCACCTCCAAGGCGAACAGCGCGGGCTGGGTGAACTCCGTCCGGTCAAGCAGGGCCGCGTCCTCAGAACCGTCTTCGGCGAACAGCAGATCCCGCAGCGAACGTCCCAGATGACCATCCAGCTCGCCGCACAGCACGTCGAGCTCGCTCGCGAATACCGGGAACACGTCGTACAACTCCCGACCCATTCCCGCCCACTGCGAACCCTGACCGGAGAACAGGAACGCCAACCTGCCCGCGCCGCCGGCGACCCCCTGCACGACACCATCCGGAACCTCCCCGCGCTCGAGCGCAGCCAACGACCCAGCGAGATCTTCAACATCCTCAGCCAGCACCACAGCCCGATGCGACAGAGACGCACGACCCAGCGCGAGCGCCCAACCGACCTCACCGGGATTAACGTCCGGCTCACTTTCCAGGAACGACCGCAAACGTGCGGCCTGTCCCGCCAAGGCCACCTCACTCGCCGCGGACACCAAGAACGGCAGCGCTCCGGGTTGCATGACGGATGCGGCATCCCCGGTGAGGTGGCGCTCTCCTTCAATGCCGGGAACCTCATCCTTCTCGACCCTCGGAGCCTCCTCCAGGATCACGTGCGCGTTCGTACCTGAGATCCCAAACGAGGACACAGCCGCCCGCCGCGGAGAACCGCCCGGCTCCCACAGTGCAGGCTCTCTCAGCAGCTCGACAGCTCCCTGCGACCAGTCCACGTGCGGCGAGGGTTCGTCCGCGTGCAGCGTCTTGGGCAGGACCCCATGGCGCATCGCCTGCACCATCTTGATCACCCCGGCCGCGCCGGCGGCGGCCTGCGTATGACCGATGTTCGACTTGATCGACCCCAGCCACAACGGACGCCCATCCGGACGTTCCTGCCCATATGTCGCCAGCAACGCCTGCGCCTCGATCGGATCGCCCAACACCGTTCCCGTCCCGTGCGCCTCGACGACGCCCACATCGGCGGCAGACAATCCGGCGCTGGCCAGCGCCTGGCGAATAACTCGTTCCTGCGCGGGACCGTTCGGCGCCGTCAGACCGTTGGACGCTCCATCCTGGTTCACCGCCGATCCTCGCACGAGCCCCAAAATCCGATGGCCGTTCTCGCGTGCCACCGACAGCCGCTCGAGCAACAACAGGCCCACACCCTCGGCCCAGCCGACACCGTCGGCGCCCATCCCGAAAGACTTGCATCGCCCGTCGGGCGCCAACCCGCGCTGGCGGCTGAAGACGACGAACGTGCCCGGCGTGGCCAGCACCGTCACCCCGCCGGCCAGAGCCATCTCACACTCCCCCGCACGCAAAGCCTGACACGCCAGATGCGTCGTCACGAGCGATGACGAGCAAGCCGTATCCACCGTCACCGCGGGACCCTCGAGGCCGAACGTATACGCCAGGCGTCCAGAGATCACACTGCCGGTGCTGCCCGTCCCGAGATAGCCCTCGAGCTCGGCTGATAGAGGGTCTGCATTCGACCCGTAATCCCCATACATCACGCCCATGAACACGCCTGTTTTGCTGCCCCGCAACGACCCCGGATCGATCCCCGCATCCTCGAAGGCCTCCCAGGCGCCCTGCAGCAACAGCCGCTGCTGAGGGTCCATCGCCAACGCCTCGCGCGGGCCGATCGAGAAGAACTCGGCATCGAACTCACCGGCGTCGTAGACAAAGCCACCGTGGCGCGTGTAGCTCTTCCCGGGGGCATCCGGATCCACGTCGAACAATTGCTCGACATCCCACCCCCGATCGGTGGGGAACTCCCCGATCGCATCCTTACCCTCGCTGAGGAGGTTCCACATATCCCCCGGCGAGCTCACGCCTCCCGGGTAGCGGCAGCTCATGCCCACGATCGCGATCGGCTCTTTGGAGGCGGCGCGAAGTCGTCGGTTCTGCAGCCGCAGCTGATCGGCTTCCTTGAGGGTCGCGCGCAGCGCCTCGACGACCTCCTCTTGGGACGTATCCATCACAACCCCCACTCGTCAGGCTCGACCGCCTGAGTCTCGAAATCGGCTTGTTTTTCGACGCTGCGCCGCACGAGTCCGGCGACGTCCAACGCGTCTATCTGCTCGACTTCGTCACTCAGCGGCGTGTCGCCGTCAGCGTCGGCGAGTTCCATGAGCGCCTCCATCAGCCCGGCTCTCCGCAACTGCGCGAGCGGGATCGAGGAGAGCACCTCCCGGATCTCCGTCTCGCCGGGCTCCAGCCCAGATTGCTTGCCATCCCCCGGGGCGACCGCTCCTCGCAGGTATTGCGCTACGGCGGCGGGCGTGGGGTGATCGAAGATCAGGGTCGACGGAAGTTTGAGTCCACTCGCCCGGCCCAGGCGGTTTTTCAGCTCCACCGCCGCGAGCGAGTCAAAGCCGAGCTCTTGGAAGGGACGCTGTGGATCGATCGCCGTGGAGGAGGCGTGCCCAAGAACATCCGCCACCTGCCCCCTGACCAGCTCGGCGATGACGTTGTCCCACTCCGACTCGGGCGCCTGCGCGAGCTTCATGACGAGCGAGCCCTTCGTGTCCGAGGCGCGGCGGGTCGGTGTGCGGATCAGCCCGCGCAGAACTGCGGGCAGCAGCCCCGCCTTCGCCTGAGCTCGCAGCGAAGTCGTGTCCAGGCCCATCGGTATGAGGAGAGGTCGTTTACGAGCGCGTGCGAGATCGAACAGCTCCAACCCCTGCTCCCCGGAGAGAGGCTTCATGCCCATGCGCACAAGCCGCGAGCGATCGGCCTTGCTCAACTCTCCCGTCATGCCACCGGCCTGATCCCACGCGCCCCACGCCAGCGACGCTCCCGGCAGACCGCTCGCGCGGCGATACAGAGCGAGCGCATCCAGGAAGGCATTGGCGGCTGCATAGTTGCCCTGTCCCGGGCTGCCGACGGTGGCCGCGGCCGAGGAGAAAAAGATGAGCTCCGCCTGCCCGGCGAGCTCATGCAGGTGCAGGGCGGCGTCGACCTTCGGAGCCATCACACCAGACAGACGTCCGCCGTCCAACGATTCGACCACCCCGTCATCGATCACACCGGCCGTGTGGATCACCGCGCTCAGGGGCTGCTCGTCGGGAATCGACGCAAGCAACTCCCCCAGCCGTTCCTTGTCCGAGACGTCGCAGGCGACTATCTGCACGTCACAGCCGAGCTCCCGCAGCTCCGCCTCCAGACCGCTCGCGCCTTCAGCTTCATCGCCCCGACGACTCGCCAACAACAGCCGCTCGGCACCTCGCTCTTTCACCAGATGGCGCGCCATCAACGCCCCCAGACCACCGGTGCCGCCGGTGATCAGCACCGTGCCACCGAAATCGACGGGCTGCGACACGTCCGCCTCGCCACCCGCCTTTGCGCGCATGAGCCGCGGTACGTGGAGCACGCCCCGCCTGATCGCGAGCTCCGGCTCCTCGGTCGCCAGCGCGCCGTAGAGCGCGTCCCGAGAGACCTCGCTCTCATCGAGATCGATCACGCCGAAACGCCCGGGATGCTCAGATTGCGCCGAACGCAACAGCCCGAGGAGCGCCGCCTGCGCCAGATTCGGAGTCTCGTCGTCTGCCACCGCCACGGCGCGATCGGTCACGACCAGCAGCCTTGCATCCAACAAGCGTTCCGAGGCGAGCCACGACTGCACGGATCCGAGCACGCTCTCGGCGATCCGATGGACGATCCCAGCCAAGGTCTGCCCACCTACACCTGGAGGAACCTGGCCATTCTCTCCCGCCTGCGCGGCGATCGTCCCGGCAGCTCCTAGGAGCACGACGTCCGGGACGGGTGCGCCCTGCTCAATCGCGTGCTCCAGCGCCGAAAGATCGGGGTGGCTCTCCAGCTCCATGCCCGACACCCGCATGGTCTCGCCGGCGAACCCGAGCACCGCGACGCGTGGCCGCGAACCATTGAGGGATGGAGTCGGGACCTCCGCCCACTCCAGCTCGTACAGCGAGTCATGGCCTGCGCCTTGGGCTACCCGCAGCTGACTCTGGTCGATCGCTCGTGTCTGCAATGCTCCGATGGCGAACACCGGGTCGCCCTGCTCATCGATGGCGGAAAGAGTCATCGTCTGCGCGTCCTGCGTGTCCCTGGCAAGACGCACTCGCACGGCGCCCGCGCCTCGCCCGAACAACCGCACACCGGAGAAGGAGAAGGGAACTCCCACCTCACCGGACTGACCGGCGCTCAGCAGCGCGGCGTGCAGCGCGGAGTCCGACAGTGCGGGATGCACGCAGAATGCGTGCGCTTCACTCGCGCGCTCGGCGTCCAATGCCACCTCGGCGAACAGCTCATCGCCCATCCCGAACACCCTGCGAAGACCTTGGAACGACGGGCCATACCCATAGCCCGCCTCGGCCAGCCGGTCATAGAAGAACTCGCTGTCGAGCTCCTCGGCCTCGGGCGGCGGCCACTCCTGCCCGAATTCGAAGGCTGTTAGGGCCGGCATGTCCTCCCCCGAGCAGAGGACACCCGCGGCATGACGGGTCCATTCCTTCCCGGCGGAATCCTCGTACTCCTGTTGTGGACAGGAGTAGATCGACAGCTCTCGGCGACCTTCTGGATCGCTCTCGGAGACCGTGATCTGCAACTGCACGGCGTCGTCGTCGCTCAGCAGCAGCGGCGCATACAGGGTCAGCTCCTCAATGGCCTCAGAGCCGACCCGCTGTCCCGCCGCCAACGCCAACTCGACAAAACCAGTCCCCGGCATCAACACCGAATCCATGACGGCGTGATCTTTCAGCCACGGATGAGCCTCGGTCGAGAGGCGTCCGGTGAAGATCCAACCTTCGTCCTCCTCGCCGGCGAGGTGCAGCGCGGCGCCCAGCAGGGGATGCTCCGCCGAGGACTGCCCGAGCGAGCTCGCGTCGGTCGATCCAGCGTATGGGGACAGCCAGTAGCGACTGCGCTGAAAAGCGTATGTCGGGAGCGTCACGCCCTTCGCGCTCTGCTCACTGAAGAACGAGCTCCAGTCGATGCTCACTCCGTTGACTTGGGCTTGCGCGAGGAAACCGAGGAACCCCCTCGCTTCGGGACGGCGCTTACGCAAACTCGCCGCGACGAGCACGTCCTCGGGCTCACTCTCATCCTCACCAAGACACTCGAGCGTCATCCCGCTCAACACACCATCGGGACCAAGCTCCATGAAGCGTGTCACTCCCGCCTCACGCAGACACTGGACACCATCGGCGAAACGCACTGTGCCACGCACCTGCGAAACCCAGTGCTCCGCATTGGAGCACTCAGAACCCGCCATAGCACCCGTGACGTTCGAAACAATCGGGATCACGGGGTCCGAAAACGACACACTCTCGGCGAGGGTCCTGAACTCCTCGAGCATCGGATCCATCAGCGCCGAGTGGAAGGCGTTGCTCACACGCAAGCGCGTGATCTTGCGCTCCGTCCGATCCTCAGCCTCACCGAACGCCGCTTCCCACGCTCCAAGCGCCGTCTCATCACCAGAGACCACGACAGCCTCAGGAGCGTTCACCGCCGCCAGTGCCAAACGATCCTCAAATTGAACCAAGCTCTTCAACACCAGTTGCTCTGAAGCGCGTACTGCCGCCATCGCCCCAACACCATCCAAGGCGCCCATCAAACGACCACGACCCGCCACCAAACGACACGCATCCTCAAGCGAGAACACCCCAGCCACATACGCGGCGGACAACTCACCAATCGAATGACCGACCAAGAAATCTGGCTTCACACCAAAACTCATCACCAACCGAGAGAGCGCTACCTCCAACGCAAACAACCCCGGCTGCGTGAACTGCGTCCGGTCAAGCCGCAACGCATCCTCAGAACCCTCCTCCGCGAACAGGAGATCCTTCAACGAACATCCCAAAAGGGGATCAAACTCGCCACACAAAACATCGAGCTCGCCAGCGAACACCGGGAACGCGTCATACAGCTCCCGGCCCATCCCAGCCCACTGAGAGCCCTGGCCTGAGAACAAGAACGCCAACCGCCCCCCACCAACAACACCGCTCACAACACCATCCACAACCTCACCCTGCTCAAGCGACAAAAGCCCTCCAAGCAGATCCTCGCGACCCTCCGCAACAACCACCGCGCGATGTGACAACGATCCACGCCGCAAAGCCAGCGCCCCCCCAACCTCATGCAAGTCGAGCTCCGGCTCACCCTCGACAAACGACCGCAGACGTCCAGCCTGCCCCATCAACGCCTCAGCGCTCGAGGCCGACACCAAAAATGGCGACACTCTGGGTGTCGAACGCTCGAGGACACCATTTACTCCCGGCTCACCCTCGACAGCACGCGCTCCCTCGACGCGAGGCGCCTCCTCCAAGATCACATGCGCGTTCGTGCCAGAAATCCCGAACGACGAGACGCCCGCGCGTCGCGGCCTGCCGTTCGCCTCCCACGACACCGGCTCGGTCAAGAGCGCGACATCGCCTTCTGACCAATCCACATGCGGCGAAGGTTCACCGGCGTGCAACGTCTTCGGCAACACGCCGTGACGCATCGCCATCACCATCTTGATCACACCGGCGACGCCAGCGGCGGTCAACGTGTGTCCGATATTCGACTTGATCGAGCCCAACCACAATGGGCGTCCGTCGGGTCGGTCCTGTCCATAGGTGGCAAGCAGTGCCTGCGCCTCGATCGGATCGCCCAACACCGTTCCCGTGCCATGCGCCTCAACGGCATCCACGTCGGCCGGCGACAGACCCACGGCTGACAGCGCCTCGCGAATGACACGCTGCTGAGAGGGGCCATTCGGCGCCGTCAAACCGTTGCTGGCGCCATCCTGATTCACCGCCGAACCCCGCACGACCGCCAACACGTCGTGGCGATCACGCTCGGCCTCGGACAGGCGCTGCAGCAACAACATGCCCATGCCCTCCGACCAGCCGGTGCCGTCGGCCTCCGCTCCAAAGGACTTGCAGCGCCCATCGGCCGACAGACCGCGCTGACGAGAGAACTCTATGAACAGGTCGGGGCTCGTCATCACCGTCACCCCACCGGCAAGGGCCATCGAGCACTCCCCCGAGCGAAGCGACTGGCACGCGAGATGCAACGCGACGAGCGAAGACGAGCATGCCGTATCCACCGTCACGGCCGGACCCTCCAGACCAAAGGTGTACGCCACGCGGCCCGATGCCACGCTCCCGGTGGTACCGGTCAACCGCAGGCCCTCCAGCTCCGGCGGGTGCGCGCCGAGGCCGTAGATCGAGGATCCCGATCCAGCAAAAACTCCGGTCCTGCTCCCAACAAGCAACGCGGGATCGATACCGGCGTTCTCGAACGCCTCCCAGGCGCCTTCCAACGCGAGGCGCTGTTGAGGGTCCATCGCCAGTGCCTCGCGTGGACTGATCCCAAAGAACTCGGCGTCGAACTCGCCGACGTCATAGAGAAACCCACCGTGTCGCGTATAGCTCGTCCCAGGGCTGTCCGGGTCTGGATCGAACAGGCTTTCGAGTCTCCAGCCGCGATTGTCGGGGAATTCACCGATCCCATCCACGCCCCGCGCAACCAGGTCCCACAGACCCTCCGGCGAGGTCACTCCACCCGGATAGCGGCAGCTCATCCCCACGATCGCGATCGGCTCGTCGCTCCGCGCGGGCAAGCGTCTGGCAATCTCGTCGACTTCATTGCCGGCCCCGGTCTTCGGACCCTCGACGCTTGCGAGCACGTATTCCGTTACCGCCGTCGGGGTGGGGTGATCGAAGACCAGCGTGGATGGGAGCCTGAGTCCCGTGGCTTTGCCGAGGCGGTTTCTGAGCTCCACGGC
The DNA here is from genome assembly GCA_963708315.1 of uncultured Solirubrobacterales bacterium. GTDB lineage: Bacteria > Actinomycetota > Thermoleophilia > Solirubrobacterales > Solirubrobacteraceae > Palsa-744. Next base: position 2,090,104 of record OY970204.1, read on the forward strand.
CGCGAGCGAGTCAAACCCGAGATCCTTGAACGCGCGCTCCGGGTCGATCGCGTCGGGAGATGCGTGTCCCAGCACGCCCGCGACGTGACCCCCGACCAACTCGGTGACGATGTTCTCCCACTCGGACTCCGGCGTGCCCGCCAGTCGCCGTGCCAGCGATCCGCCCGCATCGGAGGCCTGTCGAATCGGGGTCCGAACGAGGCCACGCAGGATCGCCGGCAACATGCCGGCCTTCGCTTGGCCGCGGAGGACCGTCATCTGCAGCGGCACAGGCAACAGCAATGAAGCGTCGACACCACGCGCGAGGTCGAACAACTCAAGGCCCTGCTCCTGCGAGAGCGGGACGATGCCGATGCGCTCGAAGCGCGCACGATCGGACTCGCTGAGGGTTCCGGTCATACCTGCGGCCTGATCCCATGCGCCCCAACCCAACGAGACGCCCGGCAGGCCCTTGGCGCGACGGTGGGCTGCCAGCGCATCCAGAAAGGCGTTGGCGGCGGCATAGTTGCCCTGCCCGGGGCTCCCCATCGAGGAAGCGATGGAGGAGAACAAAACGAACTCGCGCAACTCCATCCGCTCTGTGAGCTCGTGCAGGTTGACGGCGGCGTCGACCTTCGGAGCCAGCACGCGAGAGAGGCGCTCGCCATCCAGGGACTCGATCAAACCGTCGTCGAGCACCCCGGCCGCGTGGACCACCATCGTCAAGGGATGTTCGTCGGGGATCGCCGCGATCAACTCCCGCAGCTGGTCGCGGTCCGCCACGTCGCACGCGGCAACCTGCGCCTCGCAGCCAAGCTCTCTCAGCGCGTCGCGCAACTCCTCGGCGCCGTCGACCTCCAGACCGCGACGGCTCACCAACAACAACCTCTCGGCGCGATGCTCGGTCGCGAGATGGCGCGCCACCAGCGCCCCCAGCCCGCCGGTCCCGCCGGTGATCAACACCGTGCCATGAGAGGCGAAGGGCTGCGGGATGCTCAGCACGAGCTTGCCGATATGCCGCGACTCCCGCAGGAGTCGGAAGGCGTCGACGCCGTGGCGGACGTCCTCGACGGCGATCGGAGCATGTCTGAGGACACCGCACTGGAACAGACCCACCAGCTCCAGGAGCATCTCTTGCACCCGCTCGGGAGGAGCTTCGAGGAGATCGAACGCGCGATAGCGCACGTCCTCACACTCGGCAGCCACCTCATCGGGATCACGTATGTCGGTCTTGCCCATCTCCAGGAAGCGCCCGCCACGAGGCAGCAGCTCCAGAGACGCATCCACGAACTCTCCGGCCAGAGAGTCGAGCACCACGTCCACGCCCGCCCCGTCGGTGCCGTCCAGGAACTTGTCCTTGAACTCCAGGGTTCGCGAAGAGGAGATGTGCGTCTCGTCCACACCCAACTCCTTGAGCGCGCCCCACTTGTCCGGATGCGCGGTGGCGAACACCTCCGCGCCGAAGTGAGCGGCCAACTGCAACGCCGCCGTCCCCACGCCCCCGGCGGCGCCGTGCACGAGCAGCCGCTCGCCCGCTTTCAGCCTCGCCAGGTCCGACAGCCCGTAATAGGCCGTCAGGAACACGATCGGCACCGACGCCCCTTGGACGAAGGACCAGACCTCGGGCATCTTCACCAGATAACGCGAATCGGCCACCGCGACCGGTCCGAACGCGTCAGACATCAGGCCCATTACCCGATCGCCGGCGGCCAAATCGCTGACGTCCTCGGCGACCTCGATGACGACCCCGGCGCCCTCGCCGCCGATCGGGGCCTCACCGGGGTACATTCCCAACGCGATCAACACGTCGCGGAAGTTCAATCCCGCCGCGTGCATCTCGATACGCACCTGCCCGGCGGTGAGCGGCTCGGCGGCGAGGGGGCTCTGAAGCAGCGCCAGGCCCTCGAGCGTGCCGGGCGACCGGGTGCCCATCCGCCATGCCGCACCATCGGGCGGTGGTATGAGCGAGCCGCCGGCGCCGAGTCGCGCAAGTCGCGGCGCGAGCAGCACGCCCTCCCTCACGGCGAGCTCCGGTTCACCGACCGCCAGCGCGGCCACGACCGCGCCCACGGAAATCTCACTCCCGTCGAGATCGATCACACCGAACCGCCCGGGGTGCTCGGACTGCGCCGAGCGCACGAGGCCCACCAGGCCCGCCTGAACCAGGTTCGGAGCTTCGCCCCGGGATGCGACGATCGCACGTTCCGTTACGAACAGCAATCGCGACGTCGACAGATCCTCCGAGGCGATCCATCCTTGCAACAGCTCGAGCGTCCGCGCGAGAAGATCGTGCACCGACGCGGCCAGCCCCCCGTGCGCCGTCGTCCCCTCTTTCTCCTCCTTCTCGGTCATCCCGGCGACGTCGACCAACACTGCGTCCGGCGGCGGGGAGTCCTGCCCCACGACAGCCTCCAGCGCCGCAAGGTCCGGGTAACGGCCCTCCAGCTCGATTCCCCCTGCCCGCACCGAGGCGCCGAAGGCGCCATCGGGCCCGAGCGCCGCGAGCGCCGCGACGCGCTGTGAATCATTGTCCGACGAAGGGGGGATCTCAACCCACTCGAGCTCGTAGAGCTCCTCGCTGCTCGTCTCTGGCGTGGCCTGCAACTGGCTTGGATCGATCGCTCGTGTCCGCAGGGCCCCGATGGAGAACACCGGATCGCCCTGTTCATCGACCGCCGACAGACTCAATGTCGTCGCGTCATCGACGTCGCCGGCAAGGCGGACGCGCAAGGCGCCCGCGCCGCGCCCGAACAGGCGCACGTCGGAAAAGGCGAAGGGAACACCGACGCCCTCCCCCCGGTCGCTCAACAGTGCTGCGTGCAAAGCCGAGTCTGATAGTGCGGGATGCACGCAGAAACTCTGTGCCTCATCGGCGTGCTCCTCTTCCAACGCCACCTCGGCGAACAGCTCCTCGCCAACGCCAAAGACTCTCCGCAGACCCCGAAACGACGGACCGTAGTTGTAGCCCTGCTCCGCCAGGCGATCGTAGAAGTCCTCGACATCGAGCTCCTGCGCTTCAGCCGGCGGCCACTGCGCTCCTGCCCCGAACCCCTCCATCGCGAAGCCCTGCTCTCCCCCTCCCGAGCGCAGGACACCTGAAGCATGCCTGGTCCACTCCCCTTCGCCGCCGGTCTCATCGGCCGGACCTTCCAGCGAGCGCGAGTAGATTTCGAGCTCCCTGCGCCCCTCCGGGTCGGGTTCGGACACGGTGAGCTGCAACCGGACGCCGTCGTCGGACAGCAACAGTGGCGCTCGGAGCGTCAGCTCCTCGATCACCTCCGAGCCGACGCGCTGTCCGGCTGCGAGAGCCAGCTCGACAAAGCCGGTGCCGGGCATCAGCGTCGAGCCCATGATCTCGTGATCCTTCAACCACGGATGGTTCTCGACCGCGAGCCGTCCGGTGAAGACCCAGCCATCCTCCTCCCCCGCGAGGTGCAGCGCGGCGCCCAGCAGCGGATGCTCCGCCGAGAACTGCCCGAGCGAGCTCGCGTCGGTCGATCCCCCCACGGAGGACAGCCAGTAGCGACGACGCTGGAAGGCGTATCTCGGCAGCGCCACCCGGTCGACGCCCTTGGCATCGAAGAACGCGCTCCAGTCGACGTCCATGCCGTTGACGTGGGCCTGGGCGAGGAAACCCAAGAACGCCCTGGTCGCCGGTCGGCGCTTGCGCAAACTCGCCGCGATGAGCACCCCGTCGGGATCACTGTCTTCCGAGCCGAGGCACTCGTGTGTCATCCCGCTCAACACGCCATCGGGACCGAGCTCCAAGAAACGCGTAACACCCGCCTCACGCAAAGACTGAATGTCATCCGCGAAACGCACCGTGCCACGCACCTGCGAAACCCAATACCCCGCACTGCACAACTCAGAGCCCGCCAGAGCGCCTGTGACATTCGAAACAATCGGGATCGCAGGCTCCGAAAACGACACACCCTCAGCCAGCGCCCTGAACTCCTCCAGCATCGGATCCATCAGCGCCGAGTGAAAAGCGTTACTCACACGCAAACGCGTGATCTTGCGCCCAGCCCCACCCTCACCCCTGCCGAACGCCGCTTCCCACTCCCCAAGCGCCGTCTCATCACCAGACACCACAACCGCTTCCGGCGCATTCACCGCCGCGAGCGCCAAACGATCCCCAAACCCATCCATGCTTCCCAGCACCTCTTGCTCTGAAGCGCGTACCGCCGCCATCGCCCCAACACCATCCAAGGCGCCCATCAAACGACCACGCCCCACGACCAAACGACATGCATCCTCCAACGAGAACACCCCGGCCACATACGCCGCCGAGAGCTCACCGATCGAATGACCAACCAAGAAGTCTGGCTTCAAGCCAAAACTACTCACGAGCCTGTACAGCGCTACCTCAAGTGCAAACAGCGCCGGCTGGGTGAACTCCGTCCGGTCGAGTTGAGAAGCCCCCTCAGAACCATCCTCGGCAAACAACAATTCCTTCAACGAACACCCCGAGAGGACATCCAACTCACCACACAACACATCAAGCTCACTCGCAAAAGCCGGGAACGCCTCATACAAATCACGACCCATCCCGCCCCACTGCGAACCCTGACCCGAAAACAAGAACGCCGACCTGCCTCCACCCCCGACAACACCGCTCACAACACCATCCACAACCCCACCACGCTCGAGGGTGCCAAGCGACGCGAGCAGATCCTCAGAACCCTCCGCCAACACGACAGCGCGATGCGACAACGACCCACGACGCAACGCAAGCTCACACCCAACCCCATCCAGATCGAGCTCCGACTCGCCTTCCACAAACGACCGCAGACGCCCGGCCTGCCCCGCCAAAGCCTCAGCACTCGAAGCCGACACCAGATACGGCGCCACTCCCCGCGTCAAACGCTCGCTAGCACCAGCGCCATCCATCTCACCCTCAGCAACAAGCACATCCTCGACCGGGGTCGCCTCCTCCAAAACAACGTGTGCATTCGTGCCGGAGACACCGAACGACGACACACCCGCGCGGCGCGGTCTGCCGTTCTTCTCCCACGGCACCTCGTCAGTCAGGAGCGAGATATCTCCCTCCGACCAGTCCACATGCGGTGAGGGCTCATCCGCGTGCAACGTCCTGGGCAACACGCCATTGCGCATTGCCATCACCATCTTGATCACTCCGGCGACGCCCGCGGCGGCCTGCGTATGTCCGATATTGGACTTGACCGACCCCAACCACAGCGGACGGCCGTCGGGGCGATCCTGCCCGTAAGTGGCCAGCAGCGCCTGCGCCTCGATCGGATCGCCCAAAGTCGTCCCGGTACCGTGCGCCTCGACCACATCGACCTCGGCGGGTGCGAGGCCCACGCCATCCAGCGCCTGACGAATCACACGCTGCTGTGAGGGGCCGTTCGGCGCCGTCAAGCCATTGCTCGCGCCATCCTGGTTGACCGCTGAGCCCCGAATCACCGCCAACACCTCATGACCGTTCCTGCGCGCGTTCGACAGGCGCTCGAGCAGCAACAGGCCCGCGCCCTCGGAGAATCCCGCTCCGTCGGCGCCGGCGCCAAACGACTTACAGCGCCCATCGACCGACAGCCCGCGCTGACGAGCGAAGGAGATGTACACGTTCGGCGTGGACAGCACCGTCACGCCGCCAGCGAGCGCCATCGAGCATTCACCCGAACGCAGCGCCTGGCACGCCGAATGCAAGGCCACCAGCGACGAGGAGCACGCGGTATCCACCGTCACGGCGGGACCCTCGAGACCGTAGACATACGCCACACGACCCGAGATCACACTCGGCGCGCTGCCGGTGCCCAGATACCCCTCGAGCTCAGCGGATACAGGGCCGGCATTGAGGCCGTAGTCCTGGTACATGACGCCCGTGAACACCCCCGTTTGGGTGCCCACGAGCGTGGACGGGTCGATACCTGCATCTTCAAAGACCTCCCAAGCGCCTTCGAGCATCAGACGCTGCTGTGGATCCATCGCCAGTGCCTCACGTGGACCGATCCCGAAGAACTCGGCGTCGAACTCGCCGACGTCCTCGAGAAAGCCGCCATGACGGGCATAGCTCGTCCCGGGACTGTCGGGATTGGGATCGAACAGACGCTCAAGACCCCAGCCACGATCCCCCGGAAACTCGGATATCGCATCGGTGCCGGATGCGACCAGCTCCCACAGCTCTTGAGGCGATGTGACTCCACCGGGGTAGCGACAGCTCATCCCGACGATCGCGATCGGCTCCCGATCGCGCTCCTCGAGTTCGTGTACGCGGCGATCGGCCCGGCTGAGATCGGCGGCGGCCTTTCTCAGATAGGTGCGAAGCCTCTCTTGATCGGCCGCTTTGTCGGTCATCGCGGCTCGCTCTCGTCGTCGGTGTAGCCAAGGTCGTCGCGGCGCTTGTCGAGCAGCTCGAAGACCTCGTCGTCGGTGGCCGACTCCAGCGCGTCCTCCGCCTCGGCCCCGACCGCTGCAAGTACGTAAGAGTCATCTGCAAGCAACGACTGAACACGCCGGGTCAAGCCCTGCAACCGCCCTTTGATCCGTGTTCGCTCGCCGTCGTCCTCGGCGATCGAGGCAAGCGCGGCCTCGAGCTTGTCCAGTTGCTCGTCGATCGCGGGTGTCCCCGCTCCGTTGACCGAGACCTTGGAGCGGGTGTACTCAGCCACCGCTGCTGGGGTGGGATGATCGAAAACGAGCGTGGATGGGAGTTTCATGCCCGTGGCCTGTCCGAGGCGGTTTCTCAGCTCCACGGCAGCGAGTGAGTCAAACCCGAGCTCTTTGAAAGCACGCCGCGGATCGACCTCCTCGGGCGAGGCATACCCCAACACTCCAGCGACATGACCCCTGACCAGCTCCAGGACGATGCCGTCCCACTCGGTCTCCGGCGAGTCCGCGAGTCGCCTCTGCAGCGATCCTCCCGTGTCGGAGGCCTGGCGGGTCGGGACACGCACCAGACCACGCAGGACCATGGGCAGCATCCCGGCCTTCGCCTGAGCACGCAGCGAGCCTATGTCCAAACGCACCGGCAATACCAGCGCCTCATCGGCGCCACATGCAATGTCGAACAGCTCCAGCCCCTGCTCGTCGGACAGGGGAACGATGCCGACGCGCTCAAACCGGGCACGGTCGGACTCACTGAGAGCTCCGGTCATGCCCGTCGCCCGATCCCATGCGCTCCACGCCAACGAGACACACGGCAGACCTTGCGCGCGCCGATGCGCGGCCAGCGCGTCCAGGAACGCGTTGGCGGCCGCATAGTTGCCCTGCCCCGGGCTGCCGATGGATGCCGCGATGGAGGAGAACAGCACGAACTCGCTGAGCCCCGCGTGCACTGTGAGCTCGTGCAGGTTGATGGCAGCATCGACCTTTGGTGTGAGGACCCGCGAGAAGCTCTCGGCGTCCAGCGACTCGATCAAGCCGTCGTCGATGACGCCGGCCGCGTGGATGACCGCGGTCAACGGGTACTCCGGCGGGATCGTCGCGAGCAGCTCCTGCAGCTGTCCGCGATCAGCGACGTCGCAGCCGACGATCTGAGTCTCGCAACCGAGCTCGCTCAGCGAATCGCACAGGGCTTCGACTCCCGTGGCTTGCGAGCCACTGCGACTCACGAGCAACAACCGCTTGGCGCCATGCTCGGCTGCGAGGTGGTGCGCCATCAGCGCCCCCAGGCCACCGGTGCCGCCGGTGATCAAGACCGTGCCCGCGCAATCGAAGGCTCTCTCGTCACGGTCCTCGAGTGACAGACGAGCGAGTCGCGGCGCCCGGACCGAGCCCTGCCGGATAGCGAGCTCGGTCTCATCTAGCGACAGCGCGCCTTGCAGCACATCCGCGGAGGTCTCGCTCGCGTCGAGATCGATCACGCCGAAGCGCCCGGGGTGCTCCGATTGCGCCGATCGCATCAACCCCACGAGCGCCGCCTGGGCGAGGTTCGGCACATCACCCTCGAGCACTGCCAGTGCGCGGTCTGTCACGAGCACCAACTTCGCGTCGGACAAGCCCTCCGAGGAAACCCACTCCTGCAACAGCTCGAGCATCCGATGCGTGCTCTGATGAACGGTCTCGGCGAGCATCGGCGACGACGCATCTCCCTCGGTCTTCTGAGACCCATCGCCCAGCTCGGTTCGCTCCGCGACCACCTGGGCTGCCTCCACGAGCACGAATTCGGGCGGGGCCGCGCCCTGCTCGATTGCGTCTTTCAGCGCCGCAAGGTCCGCATGGCTCTCCAGGTCGATCTTCGACCGTCCTAGCGCCGCGCCGGCGCCGAGCACGACCACGCGGGGCTGCGATCCATTGGCGGAGGGCGCAAGGAGCTCCACCCACTCAACTCCGTGCAACGCGTCGTTGCTGCCAGCGCTGCTCGCTGCAACTTTCAGCTGGCTTTGATCGATCGCCCGGGTCTGCAGCCCCTGAATGGAGAACACCGGATCGCCCAGCTCGTCGACCGCAAACAGGCTCGCGATCGAACCCTCCCCATCACCGGCGAGGCGGACCCGTAGAGCGCCGGCGCCACGACCGAACAGACGCACGCCGGAGAACGCGAAGGGAACCTCGACCTCGGCAAGCTGATCGGCGTTCAGCAAAGCCGCGTGCAGCGCCGAGTCCGAGAGCGCTGGATGAATGCAAAAAGCCTGCGCCTCGCTCCTGCGATCTTCCTCCAACTCGACCTCGGCGAACAGATCCTCGCCCTCACCGAACACCTTGCGAAGCCCCCGAAACGACGGGCCATAGTTGTAACCGGCCTCGGCCAGGCGATCGTAGAAGTACTCGCTGTCGAGTTCCTGAGAGCCGGCCGGTGGCCACTCACCTGCGCTGGCAAAACCCGCGAGGTCGGGGGCGGGCGTTCCCGCGCCCGAGCAAAGGACGCCCACAGCATGACGAGTCCACTCATCGCTCCTTGATGCATCCTCTGAGGAATCGTGCGGGCGAGAGTAGATCTCAAGCTCCCTGCGCCCCTCGGGATCGGGCTCAGACACCGTGATCTGCAATTGCGCGGCGCCGTCCTCGCTCAGCAGCAGCGGCGCCTGCAATGTCAGCTCCTCGACCATCTCGGCTCCGACGTGCTGTCCCGCCGCCAGCGCCAACTCGAGAAAACCCGTGCCGGGCATCAGCATCGAATCCATCACGGCGTGGTCTCTCAGCCACGGATGACCCTCGGCGGAAAGCCGGCCGGTGAACAGCCATGCGTCATCCGCGCCCGCGAGGTGCAGAGCGGCGCCCAGCAGCGGATGCTCGGCGATGGATTGCCCGAGCGCGCTCGCGTCGGCGCCCTGCGCTCCAGACGCCAGCCAGTAGCGACGGCGCTGGAAGGCGTAGGTCGGCAGCGCCACCCGGTCAACGCCCTTGGCGTCGAAGAACCCGCTCCAGTCGATATCGACACCGTTGACGTGGGCTTGCGCCAGGAAGCTAAGGAACGCCCTGGCTTCCGGCCAACGCTTACGCAGACTCGCCGTGACCAGCAGGTCCTCACGCTCACCATTTTCCTCGCCAAGGCGTTCGAGCGTCATCCCGCTCAACACACCATCGGGACCAAGCTCCAAAAAGCGTGTCACTCCCGCATCACGCAGACACTGGATGCCATCCGCGAACCGGACCGTACTCCGCACCTGGGAAACCCAATACTCCGCACTGGACAGCTCGGCGCCCACCAGAGCACCCGTCACGTTCGAAACGATCGGGATCGCGGGCTCAGAAAACGACACACCCTCAGCCAGCATCCTGAACTCATCGAGCATCGGGTCCATCAGCGCAGAGTGAAAAGCGTTACTCACCCGCAAACGCGTGATCTTGCGCTCCGCTCCACCCTCAGCCTTGCCAAACGCCGCTTCCCACTCCCCAAGAGCTGTCTCATCACCAGAGACAACGACCGCTTCAGGAGCATTCACCGCCGCGAGCGCCAACCGATCCCCAAACCCGACCAAGCTCCCCAGCACATCTTGCTCTGACGCGCGTACCGCCGCCATCGCCCCAACACCATCCAAGGCGCCCATCAAACGACCACGCCCCACCACCAACCGGCACACATCCTCAAGCGAGAACACCCCAGCCACATACGCCGCCGAGAGCTCACCAATCGAATGACCAACCAAGAAGTCCGGCTTCACACCAAAATTGCTCACGAGCCGGTACAGCGCCACCTCCAAAGCGAACAACGCCGGCTGCGTAAACGCCGTCAGATCGAGTCGAGAGGCTCCCTCGGAGTCATCCTCGGCAAACAGAAGATCCTTCAACGAACACCCCAAAAGCGGATCGAGCTCACCACACAACACATCAAGCTCGCCCGCAAAAATCGGGAACGCCTCATACAACCCACGACCCATCCCCGCCCACTGCGAACCCTGACCCGAAAACAAAAACGCCAACCGACCCCCACCAGAAGCAACACCACTCACAACACCATCCACAACCACACCACGCTCAAGAGCGCCCAATGACTCGACAAGACCCTCAACACCCTCAGCCAACACCACGGCGCGATGCGACAACAACCCACGATGCAACGCGAGGGCCGAGCCAACCCGATGCAGCTCGACGTCAAGGCCGTCGGTCGCAAACGACCGTAGACGAGCGGCCTGACCCGCCAGCGCCTCATCGCTGGAAGCCGAGACGAGGAACGGCAACACGCCGGACCTCGCGGCCGCGGCCGTTGCGCTCTCCTCGCCGGGATCCTTGTCTTCTCCGGCGTTCGCGGTGTCGTCCCGCGCGCCACTTGGAGCTTCCTCCAGGATTACGTGAGCGTTCGTGCCGGAGATCCCGAACGAGGACACTCCGGCGCGCCGTGGCTCACCGTTGCGCTCCCACGGCACGGGCTCGGTCAACAGCGAGACGTCTCCTTCCGACCAGTCGATCAGCGGCGACGGTTCCTCGGCGTGCAATGTCTTGGGCAGCACGCCGTGACGCATCGCCATCACCATCTTGATCACACCGGCGACACCGGCGGCGGCCTGCGTATGACCCATGTTCGACTTGATCGATCCCAGCCACAGCGGGCGATCGTCCGGCCGATCCTGCCCATAGGTCGCCAGCAGCGCCTGCGCCTCGATCGGATCACCCAACGAGGTGCCCGTGCCATGTGCCTCGACCGCATCGACCTCAGCCGGCGCCAGACCTACGCTCGCCAGCGCCTGACCGATCACGCGCTGCTGAGACGGACCGTTCGGGGCCGTCAAACCGTTGGAAGCGCCATCCTGGTTCACTGCGGCGCCACGCACAACGGCCAGTACGTCATGACCGTTACGCTCGGCATCGGACAAGCGCTCGAGCAGCAGCAGACCCATCCCCTCAGACCAACCGGTGCCGTCAGCGCCGGCGCCGAATGACTTGCAACGCCCATCGACCGCCAGGCCGCGCTGACGGGCGAACGCGATGAATACGCCGGGCGTGACGAGCACCGTCACGCCACCCGCCAACGCCAGCGAGCACTCCCCGGAGCGCAGTGCCTGGCACGCCGAGTGCAACGCCACGAGCGAGGACGAGCAGGCCGTGTTGAACGTCACCGCCGGACCCTCCAGGCCGAATGTGTAGGCCAAACGCCCCGACACCACGCTCCCGGCGTTACCGGTGCCGATATATCCCTCGACCTCCGCGGAGACGGAGCCCACATTCAAGCCATAGTCCTGATACATCACTCCTGCAAAGACCCCCGTCTCGCTCCCCGCAAGCGACACCGGCGCGATCCCTGCATCCTCGAAGACCTCCCAGGCGCCTTCCAACAGCAGGCGCTGCTGAGGATCCATCGCCAGCGCCTCGCGGGGGCTGATCCCGAAGAACTCCGCGTCGAAATCGCCCGCGTCATACACGAAGCCGCCGTGGCGCGTGTATGTCGTCCCGGGACTGTCTGGATCGGTGTCATACAGACGCTCGACCCCCCAGCCGCGGTCCTGGGGAAACTCCGAGATCGCATCCCGACCGGAGGCGACCAGCTCCCACAGCTCCTGCGGCGAGGAGACTCCGCCCGGATAGCGACAGCTCATCCCCACGATCGCGATCGGCTCATCGTTCTGGATCGAGGAGCGCCTAGTCACTTTCACCTCGCGCTTGGCGCCTTCCACCTTGGAACGCACGTACTCGGCCACGGCGACCGAGGTCGGATGATCGAAGACGAGCGTCGAGGGAAGCTTCAAGCCCGTGTCTTGATTCAGGCGGTTCCTGAGCTCGACGGCCGCCAGCGAGTCGAACCCGAGATCCTTGAACGCGCGCTGCGGATCGATCGCCTCGGAAGAGGAGTGTCCCAGCACGCCGGCGACATGACCGCGGACGAGCTCGGCGACGATGCCATCCCACTCCGACTCCGGAGAGGCCGCGAGCGTTCGCGCCAGCGAACCCCCGGTGTCCGACGCCTGACGCGTCGGGACGCGCACGAGCCCGCGCAGGACCGCCGGCAGCATCCCAGTCTTCGCCAGCGTCCGTAGCGCGACCACATCCAGTGGCACGGGCATCAGCAGCGGCTCGCCGATCCCGCGCGCGATGTCGAGCATTTCGAGCCCGTGCTGATCGGACAGGGAGGCGATGCCAAAGCGCTCAAGACGTGCCCGGTCTGACTCGCTGAGAGTGCCGGTCATGCCGGTGGACTGCTCCCATGCACCCCACCCGAGCGAGACCGCGGGCAGGCCCATCGCATGACGGCGAGCGGCGAGCGCGTCGAGGAAACCATTGGCGGCGGCGTAGTTGCTCTGGCCTGGACTGCCCATCGGGGCCACCGCCGAGGAGAACAAGACGAACTCGCGGAGCCCTGTCTGCGCGGTGAGCTCGTGTAGATGGATGGCGGCATCGATCTTGGGCGCCATGACCCGCCTGAGGCGCTCGCCATCCATCAATTCGATCAAGCTGTCGTCGAGCACCCCGGCCGCGTGCACGACCATGGTCAGGGGATGCTCCTGGGGAATCGAGTCCAAGAGCTCCTGGAGCGCTGCGCGGTCCGAAACGTCACATGCCGCTACCCGAGCCTCACAGCCGAGCTCGGTGAGTGAGTCCCGCAACTCCTCCGCGCCGTTGGCCTGAAGACCGCTGCGGCTCACGAGGAGCAGTCTTCTTGCGCCCTGATCGGCCGCCAGATGGTGCGCGACCAACGCGCCGAGACCGCCCGTGCCACCAGTGATCAAGACCGTGCCGTCTGTGTCGAACAACTCCGGCGGCTCGTGCTCTTTCGTCTTCAGGCGAACGAATCGTGGCGCATACAGCGATCCGTCTCTGATCGCGAGCCTCGGCTCGTCGATCGCCAGAGCGCCGTAGAGCGACTCCTTCGATGCTTCGCTCGCGTCGAGATCGATCACCCCGAAGCGCCCTGGATGCTCCGACTGAGCCGAGTTCATCATCCCCACGAGCGCTGCCTGGTCGAGGTTCGGCGCCTCGCCCTTGGCTGCCGCCATAGCGCCGTCTGTGACGAGTAGGAGCTTCGCTTCCGAGAGGCTCGTCGAGGCGATCCACCCTTGCAGGAGCTCGAGCGTGCGCTCCGCGGTTTGATGGATCGTGTTGGTCAACTCGGCGCCTTCGCCTCCACCACCCTCGACCATCGCGCCAGCCGGCACCAGCACGGCCTCGGGAGCGGGCGAGCCCTGCTCGATCGCACTCTCCAACGCCGCCAGGTCCGGGTAGCTCTCCAGTTCGATTCCCGGGGACCGGATCGCTTCGCCGGAGCCAAGTACTGCCAGGAAAGCGGGCGCGTCATCGGTGGCAGCGAGGGGAAGCTCCACCCAATCGAGCTCGTAAAGCGAGTCGTTGTTCGCATCCTGAGCCGCCTTCAGCTGGCTCTGATCGACCGCCCGTGTCTGTAGCGACTGGATCATGAGCACCGGCTGGCCCTGCTCGTCGACGGCGGACAGGCTGAGTGTGCCGGCGCCCTCACCGCCGGCGGTAAGACGCAAACGCAACGCTCCTGCCCCGCGTCCGAGCAGACGCACACCGGAGAAGGAGAACGGCACACCTACCTCGCCTCCCTGCTCGGCGCGCAGCAACGCCGGATGCAGCGCCGCGTCAGACAGCGCAGGATGAGCACAGAACGCCTGCGCTTCGCTCGCGCGCTCCTCCCCCAGCGCGATCTCGGCGAACAGATCGTCCCCCACCTCGAACACCCTGCGCATTCCTTGGAACGACGGACCGTAGTTGTAACCGGCTTCCGCCAACCGCTCGTAGAAGAGCTCGATATCGAGTTCCTGAGACCCAGATGGCGGCCACTGCTCTTCGAGCGCCGGCGATTCTAGATCCGGCATTCCCTCTTCCGAACAAAGAGCGCCGGATGCGTGGCAGGTCCACTCCTCTTCGGAGGCTTCTCCTGAGGCGTCTTGCGAGCGGGAGTAGATCTCGAGCTCCCTGCGCCCCTCGGGATCGGGCTCGGAGACCGTGACCTGCAACTGCACGGCGCCATCGTCGGCGAGCAACAGCGGCGCCTGCAGAGTCAGCTCCTCGATGACCTCCGAGCCGACGCGCTGTCCCGCCGCCAATGCCAGCTCGACAAAACCGGTGCCAGGCATCAGCACTGTGCCCATCACCGCGTGATCTCTCAACCAGGGGTGCGTCTCGAGGGAGAGTCGTCCGGTGAACAACCAGCCGTCCTCCTCACCCGCGAGATGCAGCGCGGCGCCCAGCAGGGGATGATCAGCCGAGGCCTGTCCCAGTGTGCTGGCGTCGGTGACGCCGGCTCCCGAGGACAGCCAGTAGCGACTGCGCTGAAAGGCGTACGTCGGGAGCGCCACCCGCTCGACGCCCTGCGTGTCGAAGAACGAGCTCCAGTCGATGTCCAGACCGTTGACATGAGCTCGCCCGAGGAAATCAAGGAATGCCCTGGTTTCCGGTCGGCGCTTACGCAAACTCGCTGCGACCAGCACATCACTGGTCTCAGTCTCACCCTCACCGAGACACTCAAGGGTCATCCCGGTCAACACACCATCAGGACCAAGCTCCAAAAAGCGTGTCACTCCCGCATCACGCAAACACTGAACATCATCGGCGAAACGCACCGTGCCACGCACCTGCGAAACCCAATACTCCGCACTACACAACTCGTCACCCGCAAGCACACCCGTCACATTCGAAACGATCGGGATCGCCGGCTCAGAAAACGACACACCCTCAGCCAACGCCCCGAACTCCTCCAACATCGGGTCCATCAGCACCGAGTGAAACGCGTTACTCACACGCAAACGCGTGATCTTGCGCTCCACCCCACTCTCACTCTTACCAAACGAGGCTTCCCACTCCGCCAACGCCGTCGCATCACCAGACACCACGACCGCTTCCGGCGCATTCACCGCCGCCAACGCCAAACGATCCCCAAACCCAACCAAGCTCTCCAGCACCTTTTGCTCTGACGCGCGTACCGCCGCCATCGCCCCAACACCATCCAACCCACCCATCAAACGCCCACGACCCACCACCAACCGACACGCATCCTCAAGCGAAAACACCCCAGCCACAAACGCCGCCGACAACTCACCAATCGAATGACCAACCAAAAAATCAGGCTTCAAACCCAAACCCGTCACCAACCGATACAACGCCACCTCCAGCGCAAACAGCGCCGGCTGCGTGAACTCCGTCCGATCTAGTCGAGCAGCCCCCTCAGAACCCTCCTCAGCAAACAACAACCCCTTCAACGAACACCCCAAAAGCGGATCGAGCTCACCACACAACACATCAAGCTCACCAGCAAACACAGGAAACACCTCATACAACCCACGACCCATACCCGCCCACTGCGAACCCTGACCCGAAAACAAAAACGCCAGCCGACCCCCAGCGGCAACAACACCGCTCACAACACCATCCACAACCCCACCACGCTCAAGCGACAAAAGCCCCTCGAGCAGATCCTCACGACCCTCCGCGACAACCACCGCGCGATGCGACAACGACCCCCGGTGCAAAGCCAGCTCACACCCAACCCCATGCAGATCTAGCCCCGACTCACCCTCCACGAACGAACGCAAACTCCCTGCCTGCGCACCAAGAGCATCGCCACCGAATCCCGACACCAGGAACGGCAACACCTCAGACCTCACGACAGGCCTGGTGGCGATCGCTGTCGGCGTGGTAGCAGTGTCCACGGCGTGGCCGTCGAAATCTCCCTCGCCCTCGACGGCAGCAGCACCCTCAACCAGGGGCGCCTCCTCCAGGATCACGTGTGCGTTCGTGCCGGATACGCCAAACGACGAGACACCCGCACGACGTGGCCTACCGTTTGCCTCCCACGGCATCGCTTCGGTCAGCAGCTCAACATCGCCCTCCGACCAATCCACATGCGACGAGGGCTCCTCCACGTGCAACGTCCTCGGCAACTTGCCGTGACGCATCGCCTGCACCGTCTTGATAACTCCAGCCACGCCGGCCGCGGCAGCCGAGTGTCCGATGTTGGACTTCAGTGCCCCGAGCCGAAGCGGCCTCCCATCGGGTCGCCCCTGCCCGTAGGTCGCCAGCAGCGCCTGCGCCTCGATCGGATCACCCAACGGAGTGCCCGTCCCGTGCGCCTCGACAGCGTCCACCTCAGCGGAAGACAGGCCGGCGCTGGCCAACGCCTGGCGGATCACCCGTTCCTGAGAAGGTCCGTTCGGCGCCGTCAAACCATTTGACGCGCCATCCTGGTTTACGGCCGACCCACGCACGAGCGCCAGCACCCTGTGCCCGTTCTTGCGTGCCTGGGACAGGCGCTCGAGCATGACTAGACCAACGCCCTCGGCCCAACCGATGCCGTTGGCGCCCGAGCTGAATGACTTGCAACGTCCGTCGGCGGCAAGACCGCGCTGGCGTGAGAACTCGATGAATGCGGTGGGGGTGGCGAACACGGTCACCCCGCCGGCCAGGGCCAGCTCGCACTCCCCCAGCCGCAGCGCCTGGCTCGCGAGGTGGATGGTCACGAGCGATGAGGAGCAGGCCGTGTCCAGCGAGACGGCCGGGCCCTCGAGGCCGAAGGTGTACGACAGACGACCGGAGATGACGCTGTCCTCGATGCCGGTGGCTCTGTAGCCCTCGAGTTCCGCGAGCGCCGGGCCCGCACCCACGCCATAGTCGTTGTGCATCACACCCGCGAACACCCCGGTCTGACTGCCCACCAGCGAGCCCGGATCGATGCCGGCGTCTTCGAACGTCTCCCAGGCGCATTCCAGCAAGATCCGCTGCTGGGGATCCATCGCCAACGCCTCGCGGGGGCCGATCGAGAAGAAGTCGGCGTCGAACTCGCCGGAGTCATATAGGAAGCCGCCGTGACGGCTGTAAGTGGTGCCCGTGTGATCCGGGTCGGGGTCGTACAGGCGCTCGACATCCCAACCGCGATCGTTGGGGAACTCTCCGATCGCATCGGTTCCCGAGTCGACGAGCTCCCAGAGCTGCTCGGGCGATGCCACACCGCCGGGGTAACGACAGGCCATCCCGATGATCGCGATCGGCTCGCGTTCGCGCTGCTCCATCTCGTCGATATGCCGGCGGGCCTCGCGCAGGTCGGCGGTGACTTTGCGCAGATACCGCCGCAGCTTGTCCTCGCCCATGTGGACGCTTGCCTCGCTCATCTCTGCGCCCGTCCTCTCAGGTGCGGGGTGGACCGTTGCGCCGCGGCGGTCATGTCGCCCCGAACTCTCGCTCGATGATCTCGAACAGCTCATCGTCGGAGGCCGCGTCAAGATCATCGTCGTCGGGTTGCTCCTCACCGGCGGAGCCACCGTTCGACGCGCCGCTCAAGAACGACCGCAAACGCACATTGAGCGCGCGCAAACGCGCATCCGCGCGTCTTCTCGCGTGATCGTCCTCCGTGATCGCCGCCAGCTCTGCCTCCAGCTTGTCGATTTGCTCGTCAATCGGGGACTGCGCCGCCGCGGCCCCTTCCACCTTTGAGCGCACGTAATCCGCCACGGCAGCCGGCGTCGGGTAGTCGAAGACGAGCGTGGAGGGCAACTTCAGAGCGGCGGCTTGACCCAGACGGTTTCTGAGCTCCACGGCCGCGAGCGAATCGAACCCGAGGTCCTTGAAGGGGCGCTGGAGATCGACCGCCTCCGAGGAACTGTGCCCCAGTACGCCGGCGACATGGCTGCGCACCAGCTCCGCGACGATGCCATCCCACTCCGTCTGGGGCGCGGACCCCAGCCGCTTGGCGAGCGAGTCGCCCCCATCGGCGGCCTGACGGGTCGGCGTGCGGACGAGCCCGTGCAAGACGGCGGGCAGCATCCCGGCCTTGGCGTGGGCTCGCAGGAGAGCCATGTCCAGGCGCACCGGCAACAGCATCGGCTCGTCGACGCCACGCGCAAGGTCGAACAGCTCGACCCCCTGCTGATCGGACAGAGGGAAGATTCCCACTCGGTGCAGACGCGCGCGATCGGACTCGCTGAGCGTCCCGGCCATGCCGGTCGCCCGATCCCACGCGCCCCATGCGAGCGTGAGGCCGGGTAGCCCGTGTGCGCGACGGTATGTGCCCAGCGCGTCCAGAAAGGCGTTGGCTGCAGCGTAATTGCCCTGCCCGGGGCTGCCGACCGAGGCAGCGGCCGAGGAGAACAGGACAAACTCGCGCAGGCCGGCGTGCTCTGTGAGCTCGTGCAGGTTGATGGCAGCATCGACCTTGGGCTCAAGGACCCGGGAGAGGCGCTCACCGTCGAGCGATTCGACCAAGCCGTCGTCGAGCACGCCGGCCGTGTGGATCACGGCGGTTAGGGGATGCTCCTCGGGAATCGAGGAGATCAGCTCCTCGAGTTGCGAGCGGTCGGAGACGTCGCAGGCCGCTATGTGTGCCTCACAACCCAGCTCGCCGAGCTCCTCCAAGAGCTCGGTCGCACCCGCGGCCCCCATGCCACTACGGCTCACCAGCAACAGTCTCGTGGCGGTCCGGCCAACCGCCAGATGGCGTGCCACCAGTGCCCCCAAGCCGCCCGTGCCACCGGTGATCAGCACGGTGCCATCGGCATCGAAAGGCTCCGGGCGATCGTCCTCGCCGGCCTTTACGCGAGCGAACCGCGGCGCATACAAAACACCCTGTCGGATCGCGAGCTCCGGCTCTCCGAGCGACACCACGCCGTAAAGCGATGATGTTTTCATGGAGGCCTCGCTGTCGTCGAGGTCGATCGTGCCGAAACGCCCGGGATGCTCCGATTGAGCCGAGCGCACGAGCCCCACCAATGCGGCCTGGGCCAGGTTTGGCGCCTCGTGAGCCGCCTCGGAGCGCGTCCCGACGGCCACCGCGTTATCGGTGAGGAGCAGCAGCCGACTCTCCGGCAGACGCTGCGATGCGATCCACGCCTGCAGCAGATCGAGCGTTCCTCGCGTGATCTGATGGACCGTGCTCGCCAGATCGCGATCGCTGCCCGCCGCATCTGCGGTCGCTGTATCGGCCTCACCCAACGCGACCATCGCGGCCGCTTCCGCAAGGACCACCTCGGGTACGGCAGAACCCTGCTCGATCGCGTCTTCAAGAGCCTGGATGTCCTCATAGACTTCCGGTTCGATGCCCATAGCCCGGATGCGCTCGCCGGAGCCGATTACCGCTATATGGAGCCGCGAACCGTTGGTGGATGGCGGAGATATCTCGGTCCACTCGAGCCTATACAGCGAGTCGTGGCTCGCGTCCCGCATGGTTTTCAACTGGCTCTCATCGACCGCGCGCATCTGCAACGCCTCGACGGAGAACACCGGGTCGCCCCGCTCATCGGTCGCGGACACACTCAGCGTTTCCGCATTCCTCACCAGACGCACACGCACGGCGCCGGCGCCACGCGCAAACAGGCGGACGCCCGAGAAAGCGAAGGGCACGCCAAGCTCGGTGACCTGATCGCCGCCCAACAGGGCGGCGTGCTGGGCTGCGTCGGCCAGGGCTGGATGCACGCAGAAGCCTTGCGCTTGACCGGCGTGCTCCTCCGCCAACGCCACCTCGGCGAAGAGCTCGTCTCCCAAGCCGAAGACCCTGCGCAGGCCTTGGAATGCCGGCCCGTAGCTGTAACCCGCCTCCGCCAAACGATCGTAGAAGAACTCGATGTCGACCTCCTCGGCTCCGGAGGGCGGCCACTCGCCCGCAGGCCCAAAGCGCTCGAACTCGACGCCCGGCGAACCCTCCACCGAGCACAGGACGCCCGAGGCGTGACGTGTCCACTCCCCGCCGACCCCGAACTCGTCCTCATCGGTTCCGACCTGCGAGCGGGAGTAGATCACCAGCTCTCGGCGCCCCTCTGCGTCCGGCTCAGACACCGTTACCTGCAACTGCACCGCGCCATCGTCGGCCAGCAGCAACGGCGCCTGCAACATCAGCTCCTCGACGACCTCTGAACCGACGCGCTGCCCCGCCGCGAGCGCGAGCTCGACCAGACCGGTGCCCGGCACCAGCACCGAGTCCATGATCGCGTGGTCCTTCAACCACGGATGAGTCTCGGTCGAGAGACGGCCGGTGAACAGCCAGCCATCCTCCTCGCCGGCGAGGTGCAGCGCGGCGCCCAACAGCGGATGCTCCGCGGAGGACTGCCCGAGCGAGCTTGCGTCCGTGACGCCCGCCCCGGGGGACAGCCAGTAACGACGGCGCTGAAACGCATATGTCGGGAGCGCCACGCCCTTCGCGCGCCGCTCGTCGAAGAGCGAGCTCCAGTCCACGCCGACACCGTTTACGTGGGCTTGCCCGAGGAAGCCGAGGAATGCCCTGGCTTGCGGGCGGCCCTTGCGCAGGCTCGCCGCGACCAAAATCCCGTGGGGCTTATCAACGTCCTCGCCGAGGCACTCGTGTGTCATCCCGCTCAAGACCCCATCGGGACCGAGCTCCAAAAAGCGTGCCACGCCCGCGTCGCGCAAACAGCGAACGCCGTCGGCGAAACGCACCGTGCCACGCACCTGCGAAACCCAATACTCGGCACTGCACAACTCATCGCCCGCAAGCACGCCCGTGACGTTCGAGACGATCGGGATCGCCGGCTCCGAGAACGACACACCCTGGGCGAGAGCCCTGAACTCCTCGAGCATCGGGTCCATCAGCGCCGAGTGAAACGCGTTACTCACTCGCAAGCGCGTGATCTTGCGCTGAGCTTCCTCGCCGCTCCCGTTCCCGAACCCTGCTTCCCACTCTCCCAGCGCGGTCGCATCACCGGATACAACAACCGCTTCCGGAGCATTCACCGCGGCCAGCGACAACCGATCTTCAAACCCGGCCAAGCTCTCCAGCACCTCCCGCTCGGAGGCCCTCACCGCGGCCATTGCCCCGACGCCGGCCAACGCCCCCATCAGACGCCCGCGCCCGACGACCAACCGGCAGGCATCCTCCAGCGAGAGCACACCGGCGACAAACGCGGCCGAAAGCTCCCCAATCGAATGGCCGATCAAGAAATCTGGCTTCAGCCCGAAGCTCCTCACGAGCCGATAGAGGGCGACCTCCAAAGCGAACAACCCAGGCTGAGTGAACTCAGTCAGGTCAAGCCGTACCGCTTCCTCTGACCCTTCCTTTGTGAACAGGAGGTCCTTCAGAGAGCATTCCAAGAGAGGGTCGAGCTCACCGCACAACAGATCGAACTCGCTAGCAAAAACAGGGAACGCCTCATACAACTCCCGTCCCATCCCAGCCCACTGAGAGCCCTGACCGGAGAACAGGAACGCCGACCTGCCCCCACCACCGACAGCGCCGCTCATGACACCATCCACAATCTCTCCACGCTCGAGGGCGTCCAACGACGCGAGCAGCTCGACACGATCGTCTGCGATGACCACTGCGCGATGTGACAACGACCCACGCCGCAACGCCAGCGCGCCCCCGGCTGCGTACAGATCGAGCTGCGGGTCGCCCTCGACAAACGAACGCAAGCGCCCAGCCTGGTCCGCCAATGCCTCGGCGCTCGACGCCGACACCAGGAATGGCGTCACGCTGGCTGTCAGGGACTCGGCGGCCCCATCGACACCCGACTCATCTCCGGCGTCGAGAGCATTCTCGACGCGCGGCGCCTCCTCGATGATCACGTGCGCGTTCGTGCCAGAGACCCCGAACGAAGACACGCCGGCACGCCGAGGCCTGCCGCTCGCCTCCCATGACACCGGCTCGGTCAACAGCGCGACGTCGCCCTGCGACCAATCGACATGAGGTGACGGCTCCTCGGCGTGCAGCGTGCGCGGCAGCAGATCGTTGCGCATCGCCATCACCATCTTGATCACTCCCGCGACACCGGACGCAGCCTGCGTGTGCCCGATGTTGGACTTGATCGACCCAAGCCACAACGGCCGGTTCTCCGGTCGGTCCTGCCCGTAGGTCGCCAGCAGTGCCTGCGCCTCAATCGGATCGCCAAGCCTGGTACCCGTGCCGTGCGCCTCGACCGCATCCACATCCGCGGGCGCCAGGCCGACACTAGCCAGCGCCTGCAGAATCACACGCTGCTGGGAGGGGCCATTCGGGGCTGTCAAGCCGTTGCTTGCGCCATCCTGATTCACCGCCGAACCTCGCAGCACCGCCAGCACCTCACGACCGTTGCGTTGGGCATCGGAGAGTCGTTCGAGCAACAGCAGACCCATACCCTCTGACCAGCCTGTGCCGTCGGCGTCCGCCGAGAAAGGCTTGCAGCGCCCATCCACCGACAGGCCACGCTGACGGGAGAACTCAACGAACAGAGCGGGATTCGTTATCACGGTGGCCCCACCGGCCAACGCCAGAGAACACTCGCCCGAACGAAGCGCCTGCGACGCCAGATGCAGCGCCACCAAAGATGAGGAGCACGCCGTATCGACCGTCATCGCCGGGCCCTCGAGGCCGAATACGTAGGACAACCGTCCCGAGGCCACGCTCGCGGTGTTACCGGTTAGACGCAGGCCCTCGATTCCCTCGGGCGGTTGCAGATCCAGGCCATAGATCGTGGAGATCACCCCCGCGAAGACACCCGTCGGGGTGCTCGCGAGCGAGGCCGGGTCGATGCCCGCGTCTTCGAAGGCCTCCCAGGCCCCCTCCAGCAACAGACGCTGCTGGGGATCCATCGCCAGCGCCTCGCGCGGGCTGATCCCGAAGAACTCGGCGTCGAAGTCACCGGCGTCGTAGAGAAAACCACCATGGCGTGTGTAACTCGTCCCGAGGTTGTCGGGATCGGGATCGAAGAGACGCTCGACTCCCCACCCGCGATCGTCGGGGAACTCGCCGATCCCCTCCCCGCCACGCACGACTAGATCCCACAGATCAGCGGGCGAGGACACTCCTCCGGGGTAGCGACAGCTCATGCCCACGATCGCGATCGGCTCGTCGGGATATACCGATGAGCGCTTGGCGATGGTTACCTCGTACTTGGCGCCTTCGATTCTGGAGAGGATGTAATCGGCGACCACGCTCGAGTTGGGGTGATCGAAGACGAGCGTGGCGGGAAGCTGCAGCCCGGTGGCTCGGCTCAGGAGATTTCTCAATTGCACGGCCGTGAGCGAGTCGAATCCCAGCTCCTTGAAAGCCCGCTGAGCATCGACCTCTTCCGCCGAGGCATGTCCCAACACGCTCGCGACGCGCTCTTTGACTAGGTCCAAGACGGTCTGCGCCCACTCCTCTCGCGAGGTGGACGCAAGTATTTCCGCCAATGACTCCTCGACATCGGGCGACAGGTCTCCCGCGGGCGCCGGTTCATTTTCCTCGTCCGCCTCCAAGGAGGAGCGCTCTGAGGATTGCGCCCACGCGCCCTCTTCTGTGGGACCACCGGGGGCGAGCCAGTAGCGGCGGCGCTGGAAGGCGTATGTCGGGAGCGTCACACCCTTCGCGCGGCGCCTATCGAAGAACGAGTCCCAGTCGATGTCCACACCGTTGACATGAGCTTGCGCGAGGAAATCAAGGAACGCCCTGGTTTCCGGCCGGCGCTTACGCAAACTGGCCGCGACGAGCACACCATCGGGCTCACCTTCATCCTCACCGAGACACTCAAGGGTCATCCCGCTCAACACGCCATCAGGACCAAGCTCCAGGAAACGCGTCACACCCGCATCGCGCAATGCTCGAACGTCGTCGGCGAAACGCACCGTGCCACGCACCTGCGAAACCCAATACTCCGCACTGCACAACTCAGAATCCACCAGAGCACCCGTGACATTCGAAACGATCGGGATCGCGGGCTCCGAGAACGACACGCTCTCAGCCAACGCCCTGAACTCCTCGAGCATTGGGTCCATCAGCACCGAGTGAAAGGCGTTACTCACGCGCAAACGCGTGATCTTGCGCTCGGCCCCACTATCAGTCTTACCGAACGCGGCTTCCCATGCCCCAAGCGCCGCCTCATCTCCAGAGACCACGACCGCTTCCGGAGCATTCACCGCCGCCAACGCCAAACGATCCTCAAACCCAACCAAGCTCCCCAGCACCTCTTGCTCTGACGCGCGTACCGCCGCCATCGCCCCAACACCATCCAACCCACCCATCAAACGCCCACGACCCACCACCAACCGACACGCATCCTCAAGCGAAAACACCCCAGCCACAAACGCCGCCGACAACTCACCAATCGAATGACCAACCAAAAAATCAGGCTTCAAACCAAAACTACTCATCAACCGATACAACGCCACCTCCAGCGCAAACAGCGCCGGCTGCGTGAACTCCGTCCGATCTAGTCGAGCATCATCCTCAGAACCCTCCTCAGCAAACAACAACCCCTTCAACGAACACCCCAAAAGCGGATCGAGCTCACCACACAACACATCAAGCTCACCAGCAAACACAGGAAACACCTCATACAACCCACGACCCATACCCGCCCACTGCGAACCCTGACCCGAAAACAAAAACGCCAACCGGCCCCCACCAGCAACAACACCGCTCACAACACCATCCACAACCCCACCACGCTCAAGAACATCGAGCCCCGCCAACAACTCCTCACCACCCCCGGCAACGATGACCGCACGATGATCAAAGCGCGACCGACGTGCGCGCAACGCGGCAGCGACGCCCGCCGGATCGAACTCGAGGTTCTCGGCCAGATGCGACCGTAGTCGTCCGGCCTGGGAGTGCAGCGCCGCTGGGCTCTTGGCCGATACCAGGTAGGGCATGAGCGACGGCTCTGTGGGAGCGCGATCCGCCTGCGGGGTCTGGATGATCTCGGGCGCGTGCTCGAGGATGAGATGGGCGTTGGTCCCGCTGGCTCCAAAAGAGGACACACCGCAGCGTCGGGGATGCGAAGTCGCAGGCCAGTCGATGGGCTCGGTGAGCAACTCCACCTCCCCCGACTTCCAGTCGACGTGCGATGTGGGCTCATCGACATGCAGCGTCGGCGGCAGCACGCCATGGCGCATCGCCATCACCATCTTGATCACTCCCGCGACACCGGACGCGGCCTGGGTATGCCCGATGTTGGACTTGATCGACCCAAGCCACAACGGCCGTCCCTCCGGGCGGTCCTGCCCGTAGGTCGCCAGCAGTGCCTGCGCCTCAATCGGGTCGCCTAGGGTAGTGCCCGTACCGTGCGCCTCGATCGCATCCACATCCGCGGACGCAAGACCGGCGCTGGCCAGTGCTTGGCGGATCACACGTTGCTGGGAGGGGCCGCTCGGAGCTGTCAAACCGTTGCTGGCGCCGTCCTGATTGACCGCCGAGCCCCGCACGAGAGCCAACACCTCATGTCCGTTGCGGCGGGCCTCTGAGAGTCGCTCGAGCAACAGCACGCCCACACCCTCGGAGAATCCGGTTCCGTCGGCGCTCTCGCTGAAGGACTTGCAACGCCCGTCTGGAGCCAGGCCACGTTGACGGCTGAAGAAACGGAACATGCCCGGCGTGGAGAGCACTGTTACCCCTCCGGCAAGTGCCAGCGAGCACTCCCCCGAACGTAGTGCCTGACAGGCGGAGTGCAACGCCACCAGTGAGGACGAGCAGGCTGTGTCCACCGTCATCGCCGGGCCCTCAAGACCGAATACATAGGACACGCGCCCTGATACCACGCCGCCGCCGACGCTCGCGGTACCGAAGCCGTCGAGCATTTCAGATGTCGAGCCCGCTCCGTAGTCGTAGGTCATGGCGCCCGCAAAGACTCCGGTCTGACTGCCGGCGAGCGACACGGGGTCGATGCCGGCATCCTCAAACGCCTCCCAGGCACCTTCCAGCAACAGACGCTGCTGGGGATCCATCGCCAGCGCCTCGCGTGGACTGATCTCAAAGAAGTCAGCGTCGAAATCGCCCGCGGTCTCAAGAAAACCGCCATGACGTGCATAGCTCGTCCCCGGGCTGTCTGGATCGGGGTGGAACAGACGTTCGAGCCCCCACCCGCGATCGTCGGGAAAACTGGAGATCGCGTCCGTGCCGGATGCGACAAGCCCCCACAACGCCTCAGGAGATGAGACCTCGCCTGGGTAGCGGCAGCTCATCCCCACGATCGCGATCGGCTCGTCGGTGTGCGCGCGCAACCGCGTGGTCGCCTTTACCTCCTGATCTGCGCCTTCCACTCTGGAGCGAACGTAGTCGGCAACTGCCGCCGAACTGGGATAGTCGAAGACGAGCGTGGAGGGGAGCTTCAAACCCGTGGCCTGACCCAGACGGTTTCTGAGATCCACGGCCGCGAGGGAGTCGAACCCCAGATCCTTGAACGCGCGCTGAGGATCGATCGTCTCTGGGGAGGCGTGTCCCAGCACGCCGGCCACGTGCTCTCTGACCAGTCCCGAGACGATCTCATCCCACTCAGGCTCGGGCGCCGCCGCGAGCCGCCTCGCCAGCGAGCCGCCCGTATCGGAGGCCAAACGGGTCGGTGTACGAATCAGACCACTCAAGACCGCGGGCAACATCCCCGCCTTGGCCTGGGTGCGCAGGACCGCGCTATCCAAACGCACTCCCATCAACAACGGCTTGTTGATGCCACGGGCGATGTCGAACAGCTCGAGCCCCTGCTCCTCCGACAGCGCGATCAAGCCTTCCGAGCGGCGCAGGCGCGTGACCACATCTGCACGATCGGATGCCTCGCTCAGCTTGTTGCTCAGACCGGTCGCGCTGTCCCACACGCCAAAGGCGAGCGAAACGCATGGCAGGCCTTGTGCGCGGCGGTATGCGCCGAGTGCGTCCAGAAACGCATTGGCGGCCGCGTAGCTGCCCAGCCTGGGACTGCCGAGCGTGCCGGAGACGGAGGAGAACAGCACGAACTCGCGGAGGCCCATGCGCTCTGTCAGCTCGTGCAAGTTGAGGGCGGCGTCGACCTTGGGAGCCAGGACCCGAGCGAGACGTTCACCGTCCAACGACTCGATCGAGCCATCGTCGAAAACGCCGGCGGCGTGTACAACGGCGGTCAGCGGGTGCTCGTCTGGGATCGAGGCAATCAACTCCTGCAGCTGAGCCAGGTCGGTGGCGTCACAGGCCGCGATCCGCGCCTCACAGCCAATTTCACCGAGCGCATCTCGTAGCTGTTCGGCGCCCTCGGCCTCTGGCCCGCTGCGACTCACCAGCAGAAGCCTCTCGGCGCCATGCTCGACCGCCAAGCGGCGTGCTACCAATGCGCCGAGTCCGCTCGTACCACCGGTGATCAACACCGTGCCGCTGCAGTCGAACAACTCGGGCGGGTCGTGTGCACCGGCCTGCAGACGGGCGAGCCGTGGCGCGTGGAGCACGCCTGCTCTGATCGCGAGCTCGGGCCCTGCGAGCGTCAGCGCATCGTGGAGCGAGCCCTTGGACTGCTCGTCATCGTCAAGGTCGATCACCCCAAAACGCCCGGGGTGCTCCGATTGGGCCGAGCGCACGAGCCCGACCAATGCAGCCTGGGCCAGGTTTGGCACCTCATCCTTCGCCGCAGCCACGGCGCGTTCTGTAATCAACACCAGCCTCGCCTCCAGCAGCTCGGTGGAGGCGATCCACGCCTGCAACAACTCCAGCGTGCGCAGCGTGGCCAGGTGAACCGTCTCCGCAAGAGTCCGAGAGGAGGGTAGGAGTAGTTCTGGTGGAGATCTCGTTTCCCTGTCCTGGCCGCTCTGTGAGACGCACTCGGCGACAATGCCCGCGGCGTGCAGGAGCACGATGTCGGGCACGGGAGCGCTCCCCTCGATCGCCTCGACCAGCGCCGCCAGGTCGCGATGGTCTTCTACCTCGACCCCGGCGAGGCTCATCATCCCGTCGACCTGCACACCGGCACCGATACTCGCCACGCGAGGCAGTGAGCCGTTGGTGGAGGACGGGACGAGCTCGACCCACTCGAGCTCATAAAGCGAGTCGTGACTCGCATCGGGCGCAGCGCTCAGCCGGCCCTGGTCGATGGCGCGCGTCTGTAGCGCTTGGATCGAAAACACCGGGTCGCCCTGCTCATCGACCGCGGAGACGCTCAGCGTTCCGGCTGTTTCGGTCAAGCGCACCCGCAACGAGCGAGCGCCCCGACCAAACAGACGCACACCGGAGAAGGTGAACGGAACACCGACCTCGCTCGCCCTCTCGGAGTTCAGTAGCGCGGCGTGCAGCGCGGCGTCCGACAACGCGGGGTGGATACAGAAGCCCTGCGCTGCGCTTGTGTGCTCCTCCTCCAGCGCGACCTCGGCGAACAGTTCGTCTCCCGCCCCAAACACCCTGCGCAGACCCCTGAATGCGGGTCCGTAGCTATAGCCCGCCTCCGCCAGGCGGTCATAGAAGAACTCGTGGTCGAGCTCTTGAGCGTGGGGCGGCGGCCACGATGACATCTGCTCGAATGCGCCGGGTTGCGAGTCCGTGATGTCCTCTCCCCTACATAGGGCTCCCGACGCATGCCGTATCCACCCTCCGTCGAGCCCCAACTCCTCCTCTGATTCCTGCTGGCGCCGTGAGTAGATCTCGAGCTCCCTGCGGCCCCCGGGATCGGGCTCGGACACCATGACCTGCAACTGCACGGCGTCACCGTCGTTGAGCAACAGGGGCGCGTGAAGGGTCAGCTCCTCCACGGCCTCCGAGCCGACGCGGTGTCCTGCCGCGAGCGCCAGCTCGACCAGACCTGTTCCCGGTACGAGCACCGAGCCCATGATTGCGTGGTCCCGCAGCCAGGGGTGGTCCTCGAGCGAGAGGCGTCCGGTGAAGATCCAGCCCTCGTCCTGCTCTCCCGCGACGTGTAGTGCGGCGCCCAACAGCGGATGCTCCGCGGAGGACTGCCCGAGCGACCCCGCATCGGTCGATCCCGCTCCGGAGGACAGCCAGTAACGACTGCGCTGGAAGGCGTATGTCGGGAGCGTCACACCCTTTGCGCCCTGCTCATCGAAGAACGAGTCCCAGTCGACATCCACGCCGTTGACATGAGCTCGTCCGAGGAAATCGAGGAACGCCCTGGCTTCCGGCCGGCGCTTTCGCAAACTCGCCGCGACGAGCACACCATCGGGCTCACCTTCGTCCTCACCAAGACACTCAAGGGTCATCCCGCTCAACACACCATCGGGACCAAGCTCCAAAAAGCGTGTCACGCCCGCATCACGCAGACACTGGATGCCATCCGCGAAACGCACCGTGCCGCGCACCTGCGAAACCCAATACTCCGCACTACACAACTCGTCACCCGCCAGAGCGCCCGTGACATTCGCAACGATCGGGATCGCCGGCTCAGAAAACGACACACCCTCAGCAAGAACCCTGAACTCCTCGAGCATCGGATCCATCAGCACCGAATGAAACGCGTTACTCACACGCAAACGCGTGATCTTGCGCTCCACCTCACCCTCACCCTCACCCTTACCAAACGCCGCTTCCCACTCACCCAACGCCAACTCATCACCAGAGACCACGACCGCTTCAGGAGCGTTCACAGCTGCGAGCGCCAAACGATCCTCAAACCCCGCGAGGCTCTCCAACACCAGCCGCTCCGATACCCGTACCGCTGCCATCGCCCCAACACCATCCAATGCACCCATCAAACGCCCACGCCCCACCACCAAACGACACGCATCCTCAAGCGAAAACACACCAGCCACATACGCCGCCGAGAGCTCACCGATCGAATGACCAACCAAAAAATCAGGCTTCAAACCAAAACTACCTGCCAACCGATACAACGCCACCTCCAGTGCAAACAGCGCTGGCTGCGTGAACTCCGTCCGGCTTAGTTGAACAGCCCCCTCAGAACCCTCTTCAGCAAACAACAACCCCTTCAACGAACGCCCCGAAAGAGGATCAAGCTCACCACACAACAAATCAAGCTCACTGGCGAAAACAGGGAATGCCTCATACAACTCGCGACCCATCCCAGCCCACTGCGAACCCTGACCCGAAAACAAAAACGCCAACCGACCCCCACCAGCGACAACACCACTCACAACACCCTCAATAGCGTCGCCACGCTCAAGGGCACTCAGCGATGCCAGAAAATCTTCACGATCCTCGGCGACGACGACCGCACGGTGCGACAACGACTCCCGACGAAAAGCTAGGGCACTTCCGACCCGATCCAGATCAAGTTTGACCTCTTCTTCGATAAACGACCGCAAACGCGCAGCCTGCTCAGCCAGCGCCACATCGTTCGCCGCGGAGACGAAAAACGGCGCCACTCCGGATCTCTGGATGGGGCCGGCAGCGGCGCTGTGGACGTCATCGCCTCTGTCCTCCCCGGTATCGGAGACCCGTTCGACGCGCGGCGCCTCCTCCAAGATCACATGTGCGTTCGTGCCGGAGATGCCAAACGAAGAGACGCCGGCGCGGCGCGGTCTGCCGTTGGCTTGCCATGACACCGGCTCGGTCAACAGCGCGACGTCGCCCTCGGACCAGTCCACATGCGGCGAGGGCTCATCGGCATGCAGGGTGCGCGGCAACAGGTCGTTGCGCATCGCCATCACCATCTTGATCACGCCGGCCACACCGGCGGCGGCCTGGGTATGTCCCATGTTCGACTTGATCGACCCCAACCACAGCGGCCGCCCTTGCGGACGATCCTGCCCGTAGGTCGCCAGCAGCGCCTGCGCCTCGATCGGATCGCCCAAGGTCGTACCTGTGCCGTGCGCCTCGACCGCATCGACCTCGGCGGGTGACAGACCCACACCGGCAAGGGCCTGTTGAATCACGCGTTGCTGGGAGGGACCATTTGGCGCCGTCAAGCCGTTGCTGGCGCCGTCCTGGTTGACCGCGGAGCCCCGCACTACGGCCAACACCTCATGGCCGCGACGTTCGGCGTCTGACAGGCGCTCGAGCAGCAATAGGCCCATGCCCTCAGACCAACCCGTGCCATCGGCGCCGGCGCCAAAGGATCTACAACGTCCATCCACCGATAGGCCACGCTGACGCGCAAAGGCGATGAATACGCCCGGCGTTACGAGCACGGTCACGCCGCCCGCCAGGGCCAAAGAGCACTCGCCCGAACGAAGCGCCTGGGACGCCGAATGCAATGCCACCAGCGAGGACGAGCAGGCCGTGTTGACGGTCACGGCAGGACCCTCCAGACCGAAGGTGTACGCCAAACGCCCCGACACCACGCTCCCCGCATTGCCGGTGCCGATGTATCCCTCGACCTCGGCTGAGACGGCGCCGACGTTCAGGCCGTAGTCCTGATACATGACTCCGGCAAAGACCCCGGTATCGCTCCCCGCAAGCGACGCTGGAGCGATGCCTGCGTCCTCGAATGCCTCCCACGCGCCTTCCAGCAGCAGGCGCTGCTGAGGGTCCATCGCTAGCGCCTCCCGCGGGCTGATCCCGAAGAACTCCGCGTCGAAGCCGCCCGCGTCATCAAGAAAACCGCCATGACGCGTATAGCTTCTGCCGGGACTGTCGGGATCAGGGTCGAACAACCGCTCGACGCCCCAACCACGATCCTCGGGGAACTCGGATATCGCATCGGCGCCCGCGGCGACCAGCTCCCACAGCTCGCCGGGAGAGGAGACCCCGCCGGGATAGCGGCAACTCATCCCCACGATCGCGATCGGCTCATCGGCGTGCGTCGACGATCGCCTGGCGATCTTCACCTCGGGCTTGGCGCCCTCCACCCTGGAACGCACATACTCCGCGACGGCAGCCGCGGTGGGATGGTCGAAGACGAGCGTGGACGGGAGCTTTAGACCGGTGGCCTGGCCTAGGCGATTCCTCAGTTCGACGGCCGCGAGCGAATCAAACCCGAGCTCCTTGAAGGCCTGCCGCGGGTCGATCGAGTCGGGGGAGGCGTGTCCCAGCACGCCGGCGACGTGTCCTGCGACCAGCTCGGCGACGATGGCGTCCCACTCGGACTCCGGTGAGGACGCCAAGCGCCTCGCCAGCGAGCCTCCCGCGTCAGACGCTCGACGGGTCGGGACGCGGACGAGCCCGCGCAAGATCGCGGGCAGCATCCCTGTCTTCGCCTGAGCACGAAGAGCGACCATGTCCAAACGCACCGGGAGCACGAGCGGCTCGTCCATGCCGCGTGCGAGGTCGAGCAGCTCGAGACCGCGCTCCTGCGAGAGGGGAGCGATACCCATCCGCCGCAGACGCGCGCGGTCTGTCTCGCTGAGAGTTCCCGCCATACCTGCGACCTGATCCCACGCGCCCCAAGCCAGCGATGTCGCGGGCAGACCCTTCGCGCGACGGTGGGCGGCCAGCGCGTCGAGGAAGGCGTTGGCGGCCGCGTAGTTGCCCTGCCCCGGAGTGCCCATCGAAGCCGCGATGGAAGAGAACAGCACGAACTCGTGAAGCCCCGTGCGCTCTGTGAGCTCGTGCAGGTTGATCGCGGCGTCGACCTTGGGAACCATGACTCGTTGCAGGCGCTCGCCGTCGAGGGACTCGATCAGACCGTCATCGAGCACGCCGGCGGCGTGAATGACTGCCGTCAGCGGGTGCTCGCCGGGTATCGAGTCGAAGAGCTCTTCCAGCTGCGCACGGTCAGATACATCGCAGGCGGCTATCCGCACCTCACAACCAAGCGCCTGGAGGGCCTGCAGCAGCTCATCAGCGCCGTCAGCGTGAAGGCCGCGACGGCTTACGAGCAGCAGTCGCTTGGCGCCCTGAGCGACTGCCAGATGGCGCGCTACCAGTGCCCCCAAACCGCCCGTGCCGCCGGTGATCAACACCGTGCCGTTGCAGTCAAAGGGCTCTGGCGGATCGTAATCTCCGGCCTGCATACGCGCGAATCGAGGCGCGTACACCGAGCCCAATCTGATCGCGAGCTCCGGCTCCTGCAGCGAGAGGACATCGTGCAGCGTGCGCCTGGAGGTCTCGCTCTCGTCGAGGTCGATCACGCCGAAACGCCCGGGATGCTCCGACTGCGCCGAGCGCATCAGCCCCACGAGCGCGGCCTGCGCCAGGTTGGGTTCCCCCTCGGTCACGCCGAGGGCGCTGTCTGTGACCAGTAACAGCTTCGCCTCCGACAGCGGTATCGAGCTGAGCCACGCCTGCAGCAACTCGAGCGTGCGCCGGGTGGCTTGGTGAACGACCCTGGCCAACTCCCGACCGCCCTTTCGTGACCCGGGGAGGGGACCGTCCTCGCTCGTGCCCGCGATCATCGCCCCGGCTTCGAGGAGCACCACCTCTGGTGCGGCGACGCCAGCGGCAATCGCGTCTCCTAGCGCGGAGACATCGGTATAGACCTCGATTTCGCTCCCGGGTATCTGGATCGCCTCGCCCGAGCCAACGACGACTGTAAGTGGCGACGAATCGGTGATGGAAGGCGCGGAAAGCTCCACCCACTCGAGGTCATAGAGCGCATCGTTGTGCGCGTTCTGTGCAACGTTCAGCTGTCCCTGATCGACCGCCCGGGTCTGCAGCGCCCGGACGGCGAAGACGGGGGCGCCCTGCTCGTCGACCGCCGACAGGCTCAGCGTTCCACCATCGCCGGCCTCTCGGACCACGCGCACGCGCAACGCTCCGGCACCACGACCGAACAGGCGCACCTCGGAAAAAGAGAAGGGGATCGTGACCGCGACATCCGCCGTCCGCTCGTCGCCGAGCAACGTCGCGTGGAGCGCCGCGTCGGACAGCGCTGGATGGATGCAGAAGCCCTGCGCTTCGCTTTCACGCTCCTCACTCAAAGCGATCTCGGCGAACAGCCCATCCTCGGACTCGAACGCTCGGCGCAGACCTTGGAACGATGGCCCATAGCTATAGCCGGCCTCCGCCAGGCGGTCATAGAGGAACTCGCTGTCGAGCTCGCGAGCGCCTGCCGGTGGCCACTCATCGCCAAAGGCCTCCGGCTCATGGTCGATCGCATCTTGCGCCTCGCGGAGGATGCCGGACGCATGGAGAGTCCACTCCTCCTCGCCCGGCTCATCCGCGGAATGCGCGTGCGAGCGAGAGTAGATCGCAAGCTCCCTGCCTCGCTGAGAGTCGGGCTCAGAGATGGTGACCTGTAGCTGGACGATCCGGTCGTCGGTGAACAGCAGCGGCGCTTGCAACGTCAACTCCTCGATGTCCTCCGCGCCGACCCGTTGCCCGGCCGCCAACGCCAACTCGACAAACCCGGTGCCCGGCATCAGCACCGTGTCCATGACAGCGTGGTCTTTTAGCCAAGGATGGCTCTGCAGTGACAGTCGTCCGGTGAAAACCCAGCCGTCCTGATCGCCCGCGAGGTGCAGCTCCGCCCCCAGCAGGGGATGCTCGGCCGATGACTGCCCAAGCGAGCCGGCGTCCGTGGCTCCAGCCCCAGCCTCCAGCCAGTAGCGGCGGCGCTGAAAAGCGTATGTCGGCAGCGTCACTGTCTGGGCGCCTGGGCGATCGAAGAGCGATCCCCACGCGACGTCGAGGCCGTCGACGTGGGTTTGCGCGAGGAAACTGAGGAACGCCTTGGCTTCGGGACGGCGCGCGCGGAGACTCGCGGCGACGAGCACCTCATCGCCGGCCTCTACATCGCTGACGCACTCATGCGTCAGCCCACTTAGGACACCGTCGGGACCGAGCTCCAGAAAGCGGTTCACGCCGGCGTCTTGCAAACACCGCACGCCGTCGAAGAAACGGACGGCGCCCCGCACCTGCGACACCCAGTACTCGGGTCGGGTCAGCTCGACGCTTGCGATCTCACCGGTCAGGTTCGAGACGATCGGCAACGAGGGCTCGGAGAACGACATGCTCTCGGCGAGCGTTCTGAACTCCTCGAGCATCGGCTCCATCAGCTGTGAGTGGAAAGCGTGACTGACACGCAGCCGAGTCATCTTGTGCTCTGCGCCATTCCCGAAGGCGCGTTCCCAGCGCTCAAGCGCCTCCAGATCACCCGAGACGACCACCGCCTCGGGGCCGTTTACGGCGGCCACGGAGAGGGCGACGTCCTCCAAGCACGCAAGGCTCTCCAGGACGTCGCTCTCGCTGGCCCTCACGGCGGTCATCCCGCCCCCATCGGGCAGCGCCCCCATCAAACGTCCCCGCGCTGCCACCAGCGCACAGGCGTCCGGCAGCGAGAGCACTCCCGCCACATGCGCAGCGGACAGCTCGCCGACCGAATGGCCGATCAGATAGTCGGCGGTCAGGCCGCACGCGGAGACGAGCCTGAACAGCGCGACCTCGAGCGCAAACAGGGCCGCCTGGGTGAACTCCGTCCGATCCAACAAGGAAGGGGCGCCCTCCTCCTCTGAGCCCTCCGCAGAAGTGAAGAGGAGCTCCTGCAGTGACCGTCCCAAGTGGCCGTCGAGCTCCCCACAGACTTCATCCAATGCTCGAGCGAACACCGGGAAGGTGTCATACAGCCCGCTGCCCATCCCACCCCATTGAGAGCCTTGTCCGGAGAACAGGAACGCCACCTTGCCTCCGTCACCCGTCATTGCTCCCAGCACGCCATCCGCGGCCTCGCCGCGCTCTAGAGCGAGCAGTCCGGCGTATAGGTCGTCGCGATCGACGGCCACGATGGCCGCCCGATGCGAGAGTCGCGCACGATCCAGCGCGAGCGCAGAAGCGATGTCATAGAGCTCGGTCTGCGGCTGCGCGATGAGGTGGGAGCGAAGACGGCCGGCCTGAGCCGCAAGGGCAGGCTCACTGGCGGCGGAAAGCAGAAATGGCAGATCTCCAGACCCGAGGACACCTGGCGTCAGATCCCCCTCGATCGCAGAAGCATCCTCGTTGGGAGGCTCCTCGAGGATCACGTGGGCGTTGGTGCCGGAGACGCCGAACGAGGACACGCCGGCACGCCTGGGTCGGGCATCCGACTCCCATGGGACCGCCTCGCGCAGAAGCGCAACGTTTCCACCCGACCAATCCACGTGCGGCGAGGGCTGCTCGCTGTGCAGCGTCCTGGGCAGCGTGCCGTGACGCATCGCCATCACCATCTTGATCACCCCGGCGACCCCTGCCGCCGCCTGTGTGTGACCGATGTTCGACTTGATCGACCCGAGCCACAGAGGGCGTTGCCGTTCCCGCCCGTAGGTCGCCAGCAGCGCCTGCGCCTCGATCGGATCGCCCAGCGCGGTCCCCGTGCCGTGCGCCTCGACCACGTCGACCTCGGGTGAGGACAGCCCCGCGCTGGCCAGCGCCTGAGCGATTACCCGCTCCTGGGAAGGTCCATTGGGCGCGGTTAGACCATTGGACGCGCCGTCCTGATTCACCGCCGACCCTCGCATCAGCGCCAGCACACGGTGACCGTGTGCGCGTGCTTGTGAAAGCGGCTCGAGCAGCAGCAGGCCGGCGCCCTCCGACCAGCCGGTGCCGTCGGCGTCGGCGCCGAAGGACTTGCAGCGTCCGTCCGCCGATAGGCCACGCTGACGGGAAAACTCGATGAAAACTCCGGGCGTCGAGAGCACCGTGACACCCCCGACGAGCGCCAGCGAACACTCGCCGGAGCGCAGCGCTGCAGCTGCAAGATGCATCGCGACAAGCGAAGACGAGCAGGCCGTGTCGACCGTCACCGCCGGGCCCTCCAAACCGAACGAGTACGCCACGCGACCCGATACGACGCTGCCGCCCGTGTCCAGGTAGCCGTCGGGTATGGAGTCTCGACCCGTTCCGTAATCGTGGTACATCACGCCGGCGAACACACCGGCTTGACTGCCACGCAGCGAGGCGGGGTCGATCCCCGCGTACTCAAAGGCCTCCCAGGCGCATTCCAGGAGCAACCGCTGCTGAGGGTCCATCGCCAGCGCCTCGCGCGGACTGATCCCAAAGAACTCGGCGTCGAAATCACCGGCGTCGTACAAGAAGCCGCCCTCGCGCGTGTAGCTCTTCCCAGGACTGTCGGGATCGGGATCGAACAGACGCTCGACCCCCCAACCACGATCCTCGGGAAATCCACCGATCGCATCAGCGCCCTGGGCGACCAGCTCCCACAGCTCCTCAGGCGAGGAGACCCCGCCCGGATAGCGACAGCTCATCCCCACGATCGCGATCGGCTCATCCACCGTCATCACCGGCACGGGTCGAGTCGCGACCGCGCTTACGTGTGAGCCCGCGACCTCACCCAGCAGGTAGCCGGCGAGGGCGACGGGATTGGGGTAGTCGAAGACAATCGTCGTGGGCAAACGCAGCCCCGTCACTCGGTTCAGGCGATTACGCAACTCCACTCCGGCCAGCGAGTCAAAGCCGAGCTCCTTGAAGGCCTGGGTCGCACGGATCGCCTCGGGCGAGGCGTGCCCCAGCACGATCGCCACCTCTGTGCGAACCAGCTCGAGCACGACGCCATCGCGCTCGCCCTCGGGGACGCCCGACAGACGCTTCGCCAGTGATCCGGCAATCTCGCTGACACGGCGCGGGCGAGCGCGGAACAGGCTTCCAAATAGTGCCGGCAGCACTCCGTCTTCGGCCTGCGCGCGCAGAGCGGCGGTTTCGAGTCGCACCGGGAACACCAGCGCCTCGTCGCAGACTCGGGCGAGGTCGAACAGCTCGATGCCCTCCTCGCTCGACAACGCCCCCATCCCCGAGCGCGCCATCCGCGTCAGATCGGCCTCGTCGAGCTCACCGCTCATGCCACCCGTCTGTGCCCACAGCCCCCACGCCATCGCGGTCCCGGGCAGGCCTCGTGCCCGGCGATGCGCGGCCAGCGCATCGAGGAACGCGTTCGCGGCCGCGTAGTTGCCCTGACCGGGGGCGCCGAAGGTCGCGGTGACCGAGGAGAACAGAATGAACGCCGACAGCTCGAGATCGGCGGTCAGTTCGTGCAGGAGCATCGCGGCGTCGAGCTTGGGGCGCATCACGCGATCGACTCGCTCGCTGCTGAGCGACTCGATCACCCCGTCGTCGAGCACGCCGGCCGTATGCACCACGGCGCTGAGCGGATGCGCGTCGGGCAGCGAATCGAGCAGGTGGCGCAACTGCTCACGGTCAGCCACGTCACATGCTGCGATCTTCACCTGGGCGCCCAGCTCCGTCAACTCGGCCTCGAGCTCGACGGCGCCCGCCGCGTCGAGCCCGCGCCGGCTGGCGAGCAGCAGATGGCTGACGCCGTGCGATGTGACCAGGTGCTTTGCCAGCAGGGCACCCAGGTCGCCTGTGCCACCGGTGATGAGGACCGTGCCGGCAGTGTCGAGCGCGCCGACGCTCAGCTCGGCCGAATCCCCGCTGGAGGAGAGGTCCACTCGCCCGAGTCGCGGCGAGACTACGCAGCCGGCGCGGATCGCCATTTGCGACTCCTCGCTCGCCAGTGCGGCGGGCAACGCTGCGCAAGCGCTGTCATCGTCATCGCCGTCGAGGTCGATCAGCACGAATCGCCCCGGATTCTCCGACTGGGCAGAGCGCACCAGGCCCCAAACCGGCGCCTGGGACAGACCCGAAACGTCCTCCTGGGCATTCACGGCCACCGCATTGCGGGTGAGGATCGCCAGTCGTGAGTCGGCCAGGCGCTCGTCGGAGAGCCAGCCCTGCAGCAACTCCAGGACTCGATGCGTGATCGCACGCGCCGCCGCGACTGTCGCACCGCCACGTTCGCCGCCTTCGCCGCCCGCTGCACCCACATAGGAGCCGAGCTCGACGAGCACCATCTTGGGCGCGTACTCATCGCGGTCGGCGGCCTCGCGCAACGCACTCAGGTCCTGGTGGACTTCCAAGCGCACGCCTGCATTCCGCAGGGTCGTGGCGAACCCGGCTTGCTCGACACCCAGCAGCGCCCAGTCTCCCGTCGACGCCGCGCCCGTCGACGACGAGCTCGCAACCGGGCTCCAGTCCAGGCGAAACAGCGACTCCCGATAGCCGCTGTGAGGACTCACGAGTTGCTCACGGGACGCCGGACGTAGGACCAGCGACTGCACCGACGCCACCAGCACCCCGCTCTCATCGGCCGCCAGCAGCGAGCTGCTGTCTGCCCCCGTGGGGGACAAACGAACACGCAGGGCGGAGGCGCCTTTTGCATACAGGCCGACGCCGGCGAAGGAGAACGGTAGTCGCAGACGGCCGTCCTGCTCGCGGGCGTCTTCGTTGGCGCTGTTCGAGCTCGCCGCGATCACTTGGAGTCCAGCGTCAAGCAGCGCCGGGTGCAAGCCGAAGCGGGCGGCCTGCACCCGCTCGTGCTCGGACAGCGACAGTTCGGCGAACGTCTCGCCCTCCGATCGCCACACACCCCTCACACATGCGAACGCCGGGCCGTAGTCGAACCCGATCTCGGTCATGTAGCTGTAGAAGTCCTCGCGCTCGACGGCGACGGCGCCCGCCGGTAGCCAGGCACTTCCGGCAAGAGACCGCGCTCGATCTTCCAACCTCGCCACGTCGTCCGCCTCCACCGAAGCGGGTGCGAGCACGCCGCCGGCGTGGCGCGTCCAAGAACCTTCGGTACGTAGACCTTCGTCGAGGGCGCCCCGCGGGCGCGAATAGATTTGCAGCGACCGTCGTCCCGACTCGTCGACCTCGCCAACCGAGACCTGGAGCTGCACCTCCATCTGCTCGGCGAGCACGAGCGGAACCTCCAGGTTCAACTCCTCGACGAAGAGCGACTCGATCTGGCCGGCTACGTGCAGCGCCAGCTCGGCAAACGCCGCGCCCGGAACCACACAGACGCCCAGCACCACGTGATCCGCCAGCCACGGTTGAGACTGCAGGGACAGACGGCCGGTGAAGATCCAGCCGCGATCGTCGGCCAGGGCGGTGGCGGCGGCGAGCAGCGGGTGGCCTGTTGGCAGCAGTCCAGCCGATGTGACGTCTCCCGCGCCCGCCGAAGCCGCCAGCCAGTAGCGCTCGCGCTGGAATGCATAGGCGGGCAATCCCACTCGTACGGCGTCCGAGTCGGTGAACACTCCTGTCCAGCTCACGCCGGCGCCGTTCGCCCATATCCGGGCGATGGCGCCGAACAGGGACTCGACCTCTGGACGCCCGGCGCGCAACGCCGGGACCAGCACGGCGAGAGGTCTTGCTCGCGCTTCGCTCGCTCGCGCTTGGTCATCGACGTTCTCCGACTCCAGGAGACAGTCCTGACCCATCGCGCTCAGCACGCCATCGGGGCCGAGCTCGAGAAAGCTCTCGACTCCCTGCGCCTGTAGCCGGCGCATACCGTCGTAGAACCGCACCGGCTCCCTGACGTGACGCACCCAGTAGTCGGGGCTGCACACCAGCTCGGCGGAGACGAGCTGGCCGGTGAGATTGGACACGATCGGTATGCGCGGCTCGGTGTATGCGACGCGCTCGGCGATCGCGGCAAACTCAACCAGCATGTCGTCCATCCGCGGCGAGTGAAAGGCGTGGCTGACGCGCAGGCGCTTGGTCTTGCGACCCTCCCGAGCCCATACGCGCTCGAGCTCGAGGACCGCATCCTCATCGCCCGAGATCACAACCGACGAAGGACCGTTGACCGCTGCCAGAGCGACGCGGTCCTCGAGACCCGCGAGCGTTCTGAGCGCTTCGGTCTCGGAGACCTGCAATGAGATCATCGCGCCCCCTTCGGGCAGATCTCCCATCAGACGACCACGGGCCGCCACCAGCATGCATGCATCCTCAAGTGAGAACACACCGGCGACGTGCGCCGCGGCGAGCTCGCCGACCGAGTGACCCATCAGAAACTCTGGGCGCACCCCCCACGCCTCGATCAACCTGAACAGCGATACCTCCAGCGCGAACAGCCCGGGCTGAGAGAAGACCGTTCGGTCCAGCGGTCCGTCCCCGGAAGCGCCTTTGTCCTCACCATCCGCGAGGAGCACCTCACGCAACGGACGCTCGAGGTGCTTGTCGAGCTCTGCGCAGCATCGGTCCAGGGACTCTCTGAAAAGCGGGAACGCCCCATACAGCTCACGACCCATGCCGGACCGTTGTGAGCCCTGTCCGGTAAAGAGCAGAGCCAGACGAGACGAGGCATCGGCGACGCCTCGGGTGATGCCCGGGGTGGATTCGTCGTCCTCGCCGCTTGAGAGCACCGCAAGACCCTCCAGCAGCGACTCACGATCGTCGCCGAGCAGCACCGCACGATGCTCGAGCATCGTGCGGTGCGCCAGCGAGTATCCGATGTCGTTCGCCCTTGGCTCGGGATCGGTTTCGACGCGCTCTAGCAAGCGTCGCGCCTGATCGCGCAACGCCGCCTCGCTCTTGGCCGTAAGCAGCCACGGTCTCGAACCGGATACCTGGATATCCCCTGCACCAGTAGCCGCGCGCTGTTCCGCGAGCACGTCGCGGCCGTCAACGCCCGCAGAGACCACCGGCGCCGGCGCCTCCTCGAGGATCACGTGTGCGTTCGTGCCGCTGATCCCAAAGGAAGACACGCCGGCGCGGCGCGGTCCGCGATGATCGCCCTCCCAGCTGACTGGCTCTGAGAGAAGCGCCACATCCCCTTGCGACCAGTCCACGTGGGGCGAGGGCTCCTCGGCGTGCAATGTCCGGGGCGCTATCCCATGGCGCATCGCCATCACCATCTTGATCACGCCCGCCACCCCGGCGGCGGCCTGGGCGTGACCGATGTTCGACTTGATCGACCCCAGCCACAGTGGACGCTCTCTGTCCTGTCCGTAGCTCGCCAGCAGCGCCTGCGCCTCGATCGGATCGCCCAGCGCGGTCCCCGTGCCATGCGCCTCCACCACATCGATCTGATCTGCGGTGAGCCCGGCGCTGGCTAGTGCCTGCCCGATCACGCGTTCCTGCGACGGCCCGCTGGGAGCCGTCAACCCGTTCGACGCTCCATCCTGATTCACGGCGCTGCCGCGGACCAGTGCGAGCACGCGATGTCCGTTGCGCCTAGCGTCATCCAGACGCTCGAGCGCCAGCAAGCCCACCCCCTCAGACCAGGCCGTGCCGTCGGCGCCTGCGCCAAAGGACTTGCACCGCCCATCCGCGGCCAGGCCGCGCTGGCGGGCGAACTCGACGAACATGCCCGGGCTCGCCATGACCGCCGCGCCTCCGGCGAGCGCGAGCGTGCACTCCCGCTTGCGCAGTGACTGGCAGGCCAGATGCAGCGCCACGAGCGATGACGAGCAGGCCGTGTCCACCGTAACCGCTGGACCCTCGAGGCCAAACGCATAGGAGACCCGACCGGAAACGACGCTCGCGGTGGTGCCCGTGAGGGCGTAGCCACCCTGACCCTCCAGCGACTCGTGCAGGCGCGAGCCGTAGTCCTGGGTCATCGCGCCTATGAACACTCCGGTCCTGCTGCCTCGCAGCGGAGCGGTATCGATGCCGGCGTCTTCGAACGCCTCCCATGAGGCTTCCAGCAGCAGCCGCTGCTGAGGGTCCATCGCCAGCGCCTCGCGCGGACCGATCCCGAAGAACTCCGCGTCGAACTCTCCAGCGTCATGGAGAAATCCGCCCTCGCGCGTATAGCTGGTGCCGGGATGGTCGGGATCGGGGTTGTAGAGATGCTCCAGATCCCAGCCCCGATCGGTGGGGAAACCCGAGATGGCGTCGGTGCCCTCGGCGACGAGATCCCACAACTGCTCCGCCGAGCTCACCCCGCCGGGATAGCGGCAGACCATTCCCACGATCGCGATCGGCTCCTCGACCGCGACCGTCGACGTCCAGTCCCGATCCTCACCGTGAGCACCCGCGATTCGCTGCGCCAGATAGTCGGCCAGCGCCTCGGGCGTGGCGTGATCGAACAGCAGCGTGGTCGGCAAGCGCAGTCCGGTGAGCGACTTCAGTCGATTGCGCAACTCGACCGCCGCCGAGGAGTCGAACCCGAGCTCTTTGAACGCACGGTTGGCCGGTACCGTCGCGGAGGAGTCGTGGCCGGCGACGATGGCGACCTCGCCGCGCACCAACTCCAGCATCGCGTACACGTGCTCGCTGGCGGGTATCGCGGCCAGTCGTCTCGCGAGGGGGGCGTCTGCAGCGATGCCGGCGAGCCCGCTCGGGCGGGCCGCACCGGTCTGCTCGAAGCCGTCGGGCGCTCGCGGTAGGCCCTGACGCTCGGCCATCTCCCAATCGACGTCCACTCCGGCCCCGCACGCCTCGGCGAGCGAGGTCGCGAAGCGCTCGGGGCCGCCTTGACGGCGTCGCAACGAACCGAGTGCGACGGCGTCACTCCACTCACCGGATTCGTCGAGGATTTCCTGCACCCCTGCTGTCAGCACCGGATGGGGACCGATCTCGATGAAGGTGCGGTACCCATCCCGAAGCAGGGCACGGACGGTCCGCTCGAACTGGACGGGTTCGCGCTCGCCTCGATACCAGTGCTCGGCGCCGAGCTCCGCGCAATCCAGCAGATCGCCTGTCACCGTGGAATAAAGCGGCACCTCGCCAGGACACGGAGTCACGGGCGACAGCGCGTCGCTTAGCTCCTCGCGGATCTCTGCCACCTGCGCCGAGTGCGCGGCGTAGTCCATCGGGACTTTTCGTATGCGCACGCCGTCGGCTTCACATTCCTCAATTAGCTCTCCCAGCGCGTCGCTCTCTCCGGATACCGCGATCGAAGACGGTCCGTTCAGCGCCGCTAGGGCGATGCGACCCTCCCAGCGCTCCAGACGCGCATGAACCTGCTCGACTCCCAGCAGGACAGACGCCACGCCACCTCTCCCGGAGAGCCTGGCCAGGGCTCGACTGCGCAGCGCGACCACTCGCGCCCCATCCTCGAGCGAGAGCCCTCCCGCCACATGCGCCGCAGCGATCTCGCCCTGGGAGTGGCCGACGACGGCGGAGGGCGACACGCCGCAGGCGCGCCACAGCGCGGCCAATGACACGGTCACACCGAACAGGGCCGGCTGCACCACGTCTACCCGCTCAAGCGCGGGAGCGCCGTTGCGAGCGCGCAAGACGTCCTCCAGCGACCAGTCGACGTAGGGCGCGAGCGCCTCCTCGCAGGCGCGCAGACGCTCGGCGAACACCGGCGCGCGGTCCAATAGCTCGAGCGCCATGCCGTCCCACTGAGAGCCGTGGCCTGAGAACACGAACACGACTCCACGGTCGCCCACGGGGACGTCTGCGCTCATGTGATCGTCGCTTCGGATACAGCGACCGGAATCGCTCGATCATGGTCGATCATGACATCGGCCGACCTTCTCGTCATGCCCGACCAACCCCGGACGGCCGCTTGCACGCTCTGTGAGTAACCCGCCGGCCTGATCCTCACGCTCGCAGCTCCAACGCGCGGATGAGACGGTCTCGCGTCTCATGCGGCGCGACGATCTCATCGACAAAGCCATCGGCCGCAGCCACATCGACTCCAAGTCGCTCGGATGCGTACAGCTCGGCCAGCTGAGCGGCGTCCGCTCCATCGGTGATCGCTCTGCGCTCGATGATCGCAACTGCCTGGGGCGCCCCCATGACGCCGATCCGTGAGTCTGGCCAGGCAAGCGTCAGATCCGCCCCGAGGTCGCGTGAATTCATCACGATGTGCGCGCCGCCGTAGGCCTGACGCAATGTGACGGTGACCT
This sequence comes from uncultured Solirubrobacterales bacterium, assembly GCA_963708315.1. Lineage (GTDB taxonomy): Bacteria > Actinomycetota > Thermoleophilia > Solirubrobacterales > Solirubrobacteraceae > Palsa-744. Next base: position 2,134,486 of record OY970204.1, read on the forward strand.
TTGGCGTGGTCGCGCGTGCGAACGCGCGCAGCAGAGAGGCGCCGTGGCGAATGACGCCCGCCCGCTCCTGGTTCGCGCCCGGGAGAAACCCGGGCGTGTCGACCAGCACCACGATCGGCAGCGCGAGGCGATCGCACATGTCGACGAACCAGCGCCCCTTCTCGGACGCGGCGCTGTCGATCGTGCCTCCAAGGTGAAGCGGCTGATTCGCGATGACACCGACCGGACGCCCGTCGAGACGGGCAAGGGTGGTGACTAGGTTGCGCGCCCACCGGCCCGCAAGCTCCAGATGGCCTCCGCCGTCGACCATCAGCGTGACCACGTCCCGCACGTCATACACCTGGCGTGTGGAAGACGGGATGCTGTCCACCGGGCTTCCCGGCGGCGGATCGACGGCCGGAACGAGCGGCAGCGGCCCGCCGATCGTCGATGGGAGGTAGCTCAGCAGTTCGCGCACCAACTCCGCGGCTGAGTGGTCGTCATCGGCCGTGAGGTGCGAGACGCCATTGGCGGCATGAACCCGCGGTCCCCCAAGCTTCTCGGCGCTGATCTGTTCGCGCGTTACCTGTTCGACGACCTTAGGACCGGTCAGGAACAGGCGCCCATCCGGACGCACCATCACGACGAAGTCTCCGAGCGCCGAGGAGTAGGCCGCTCCGCCGGCACAGGCGCCCGGAATAACAGTGATCTGCGGCACGGGCGCCAGCGCCTGCTCGCGGAAGATCGCGCCATACGCCCCGAGGGCGGCGACACCCTCTTGCAGCCGCGCCCCGCCTGAATGGGGAACGCCGATGACCGGTACACCGGCGCGACTGGCATAACGAATCGTGCGCGCGATCGTCTCGCCACCGGCGCGACCCAGAGAGCCACCTCGATGACTTACTTCCTGTGCCCATACGCATACCGGGCGACCATGCACCCGGCCTGAGCCTGCAACGACACCGTCGCCGACCGCCGAGCGCCACGGGTGAAATGTGTCGCAGTCGAGCAGCGCCTGCAGACGTGCGACCGCGAGGCTGACCGCCTTTGGCGCCAACTCCACCACGGCGCTGGAGCTTGCGCCCGCGACCTCCCCGTTTACTCTGTCTCCGGACAGTGTCTGGGAGAGCTCGCTCATGACCACACGGAGTCGAGGTGATCGTGGGCCGGAATCGATGTCCTGCTCACACAGCGTGACCCCGTCACCGAGACAGTTCCGGTGCCCGGTTGGGGCATGATTGCGGCCTGGCCCCCTCGGTGCGTTGGCGTCGATGCAAGGCCGGGGATGGTCAATGCGGCGCTCTCTTTTTCAGAGCGCGGCATGGCCAACTCGGTCGTCAACGTCCACACCAAAACCGTGTGAGAGGTTGCATACAGGGTTGTTGAAGTGAATGGAGTCGCAGGCATAGACCAGCATCCATCGCACCCGGCTTCGGACCCGCTCGCGGCCATGGGACCCCCTGAAGCCAGGACGGTGGCTTGTGATATGAAAACAGCGGCCGTCTTACCACGACCGTTCGGTGCTGCTTCCAGCGGCCCTAAGTAGTATCACCCCCGATCGAATCCATGGTGCGCCAATATGGCGTGGTGCGCCATCGATAGTGCGCCACATAGTCCTACCGAGCCACACCGGGCTCGGAGGCCGCTCACTCTTCGATCGAGGGCGTCTCGATCTCGCTGACGTCGCCGAGTGCCTCTAGGCGAAGCGCCAGTTCCAACTCCGCCTGACATGTGTGAAGTGCACGGCCGAGACTCTCCTCGATCCTGTGCAAGCGGCGTTTGACGGTATGCCGGTCGACCTTGAGCACAGCTGCCGCCGTGGCGGCGTTGCGCCCGACCGCAAAGTAAGTACGCAGCGTCTCCCGCGACGCTGCCCCTCCATCTTTCTGACTACTGCCAAGCGGCGCTAGATAGATCTCTTTCAAGGATCTGGCGAGCACGTCGTCCCGGAGGACGGGCGCCAGCAGCAGGACGTCGGCATACCGCGTGAGGGCCTGTGGGCTGCGCAGCGCGACCCACAGGGCCCGCTGGGCCTGCCAGTGTGTCATGCGCCATCCGTCGACTCCTCGGGCCACCTCACCGACCGCCAGCGAAACGCCCGCATTGCCTTTGTCCAAGTGCAGGCGCTCGATGTCCGAGACCGAAAGCTTGCGCTGGGAGCCGAGCCACGCCCATACGGGCTCATCCCAGCGTGGAATGGATAGGAGCTGGCAACCGAGGCCTCTACCCAAGTCCTCGACGACGGCGGCCGCGCCGACCCCCGCCGCGATGATGCCGACGTGCCATGCCTCCAGCTCGTAGTCCAAGCCGGCCGACCCGGTCGGCGCGCCGGCCAGCAAGGCCTGCACACGTTCGGAGCGGCGCTGCTCAGGCGAGCGCCTGACGCGATTGACCTCCTGCATGTATTCGGTCGCGATCGAGGCCATGACGCGATCGATCAGCTCCCCCTGCGTCCTGAGTACGTGGCGCAGTGCAGTGCTTGGAAAGTGGTCATCCTCCTCCATGACGAAGTCCGCGATGAGCCGCTCGCCGGCCGCGTAGCGACGCAGCACGGTGTCCAAGCTCACGCCGTAGCGTGCCGCGCGACGGGCTTGGGCCGCCGCCGCCTGCGGAGGCGGACCCGACCATTCCTCGCCGTGCTCGATGCCCGTGAAGCTGAGATCCACGGCCGCGGTGATCGCCGCGCGCAGTCCGGTGACGTACTCGGCGTCTTCATCCCCCACCGGCTCGGACATGGCGAGCACACGCGCCACGATCGCTTCTTCGAGCTCTGAGCGCCTGGCACGCAACCGGGCAACCAGACCCGTGCGTACCCACTCAAGCGACTTACCACCGCCTCCTCGAGCAACCCGACTCATTGACTACCGCCACGCCACATCGGCGCCCGCGCGGTACCCGGGGGAAAAAATCTCACATTTTCGAAGAGTTCACAAAAAATCACGCACGGCCCACTTGCATGTCTTTCATGCTCTCCTGTCTTCGCATCTCGACGGTCGCCAGAACCCGTAGCGCAAGTTGTACGGTCCCGATTAGTAACAGATCCAATCGACACATGTCAAGGCGCGCAGGATCCCGATTAGCCACTTCAGCTCACGAAATTTGAATATCTGACAATCCCCTTAGCGAGCGACTGTGAACGAGCGCCACCGATCCGCCCGGCTAGGGCAGGCCACCCAGCAGAATTACGATCAGGTGTTGCCTGTATACTGAGTCACGGAAAGAGTCCTAATGAGACGCGCACGATGGTCGGACGCAGCTGGAGCAAGTGATCCAGGGTATATGGTCGAGCGCGCGGCGATCCTGGCAAGGTATGGGGCGCCAGACCTGAGCTGCCCTCGCTCGATGAAGCTGAACCAGGCGCTTGGCCTGGTATGAGAACAGAGACATGCCCCTCGCCGCTCATATAGCGCCGGAGGGCCGAAGGAGGAAGAAGAAGAGGGCTCTCTCAATCCATTGTCAGCGGACCCTCGGCCGATCCGCTGAGGAACTGGCGCACGAACGGGTTTTCCGAGGAGAACATCCGCTCCGCATCGCCCGCCTCCACGATTCGCCCTCGCCACAGCAGCGCGATGTACTCGCCGATCTGCCGCGCCGAGGCGATGTTGTGGGTCACCACGATGTACGTCCCCCCGTAGAGGTGGTGCATCTCCTGAATCAGGTCACACAACAGCGCGGTGCGCACCGGGTCCAAGCCCGAGTCGGGCTCGTCGAAGATCACAATCTCGGGCTCCATCACGAGCGCGCGAGCGAATCCGGCGCGCTTGCGCATGCCGCCGGAGAGTTGATTGGGCATGTAGTCGATCGCTTCCGTCAGACCGACGTCTGACAGGCGCTGCCTGACGATCTCGGAAATCTGGGCCTCGGACATGTCCGTGTGCTGACGCAGCGGGAACGCGACGTTGTCATACACCGACATCGATCCAAACAGGGCGCCGTCCTGGAACAGCACGCCGACCTTGCGGCGTAGGGCAAGCAGCTTCGGCAACGTCAGGCCCGGTACGGACTGGCCTTTGACGATGATGTCTCCCGAATCCGGAAACATCAGTCCGATCAGGTGCTTGATCAGCACGCTCTTACCGGTGCCAGACGGACCCAGGACCACCGTGATCGTCTCATCGGGGATCGCCACGTTCAGGCCGTTGAGAACGGGCGCTCCTCCCAAGCGCTTGTGGACGTCCAGGCAGCGGATCGACCAGCGCTCATCGTCGGGGTCGCCGAGCAGGTCGACATCGCTGGAGTGATACTCGAACTCGCCGCCATCCCGCTGATGTGCGAGGAGATCTCCGTCCCCGCCGGCGACCTGGCTCACTCCCGCGGCCTCACCGCGCTCTAGGCCTGGATCGAGACCCTTTTCGGAGTCCTGTGGCGTGCCGTCGGTCATCTCCACCCCGGATACTAGTCGTCCGCTCCCCCGTCGGCAACCGCCCCGCACCAGGCCGCCGGCGCCTGGGCCGTGGCACGCTCGGAACCGGCTTTCCGCGCCGTCCGCCGAGAGTGCCGTCAAACTCTTGGCCTTCGGCTTGACATTCTACCGTCGCTCAGTCTACGATATGGCGTCAGAATCGGTTTATAGCCGGAGGGGGAGCACCGAGGGAGGGGGTCAGGAGGCCAGATGTTGGATCGTAGGGATCTCGCGGTCGTGTTCGAGCCGTCCGCGCACGTCCGCTCGGCCGACCCGCGTCGAGACATTCTCGAGGCGCTCGTACGGACGATCGCGCTCAGGGGCTACGACCGCACCACGATCGACCGCGTGTTGCTGGCGGCCGAAGTTCCGGCGCCCGTGTTCGACGAGCACTTCGAAGACAAGCAGGACTGCCTGCTCGCGGCGCTCGACGAGTTGATCGCGGGGATCGAAGGCGCCATCTCCGAGCGGATCGACGGCGCGGCGTGCTGGTCCGAGCGTGTGCTCATCGGCCTGGAGACTTTGCTCGCGGCGTTCGCCAGCCATCCCGATGGGGCGCGCGTGGCGCTCGTGGAGTGCCTCGGCGCCGGAGAGGACGCGATCGCGCGCGTGCGCTCGGCGATCGCACGGACGATCCCCGTGCTCGAGGGGGGACGTCGTGGCGAGAGCGACGCCGGGGCGTCGGCTCCAGACACAACTCACCTGCCTGCGCAGACCTCCGAAGCCGTCGCCGGCGGGATCGCATCGATCCTGCACCGTCGCGTCCTGGAAGGCCACACATCGGGGCTTCCTGCGTTGCTGCCGGATCTTCTCTACTTCGCCCTGATGCCCTACCTCGGCCATGAGCGTGCGCTCGCGGCCTCCGAGTCCGCCTCCGCTCGAACCTGACCCTGGCCAGTCACGCAGCACGCAGGCCGCAGGCCCACTGACAGGGGGCCTATTTCCCGCTGTAGGTCACGTGCGGATACTGGCTGCTCTGACCGTTGAACGTGAACGGACCCTGCTGGTTGCAGCCCGGCGCGGGGACCGCGTTGGGGGTTTCGGGCGCATTGGCGATATGGAATTGGATCAGCTGTTCGATCAGCGTCTTGGAGATCGTTTCGTTCGCCGGCCCGCTCACCGATGGCGCTGAGTTCGCGCAAGAGCCGCCTTCGAAGACTTTCAGCCCGCCGTTGGCGAGGGCTCGGAAGGCCCCGGGCTGGAAGTAGGGGTTGGCTCGGTTCGTGCCGATTCGTTTGCTGTAGACCGTCAGGCTTTCGGGGCCCAGCACGAGCATCGTCTTCAGGAAGTGCAACTGGGGGCCCTTGCTTTCCCCGTTGATCGCGAAGTTGCTGTTCTGCGCCTTGGTCTGCGTCGCCGCGGCGAAGTTGGCGAAGAACGCCTGCAGCTCGGGGATGTTCTGGTCGGTGAACTGCAAGAAGGGATCGAAGTTGTGCAGCACCGGCCTGAAGTTTTCCAGCAGCGGCACGGTCAATTCGAGCTCCGGCTTGACCACCGGCAGCCCCTTCTTCGCGGCCTGCGTCAACGGTCCGAGCGAGGTCAGGAAGCTGTTGAACGCGGGCGCGAACGGCTTCGTCGCTCCCAGTAGCGCCGACAACTGGCGCTCGGCCGGGCGGAATTCTTCGAGGAATGGGCTCGTGACCTTGGCGAAGCTGTCGAGTTCTTTGAACGCCACCTGCGAGTTGTGCTCGAACGAGGGCAGCACCTTGAAGGCTTCGGCGAACGCCTGGCTCTCCGAGGCGGCCGCGCGGAACGTGCGCTCACCGTTGACGATGAAGCTCTGGAACTGATGATCGCGTTCGGAGAGCGCGTCGAACACTTCCCCGGTGCCTTTCACCACTCCCGTCAACGCGCCTTCCTGGGAGGCGAGAATGCTCACCAGCTCGTTGGCGTGTTCGGCGAATGGGTGCAGCTCGGCGAAGTCGGAATTGATCTGTTCGCCGCGACCGGTGATCCCGACCGCGACCGACTGCATCCACACTTGGAAGCTCTTGCGCGTCTTGGGATCGAGCGCCGAGAGGATATCGTCGAGCGTCACCGACGGTTCGACCTGACTCTCGGAGAGCCTACCGCCGTCGGCCAGATACGGTCCGGTCCGGCTCTTGGGAATCAACTGCACATAGGTCTCACCCAGCAGCGTCTTTTGGCGCAGGATTGCGTGCATATCGGCGCGAATCGGCGCGTACTGACTGGACAGTTCGACCGTCGCGATAGTGCGGCCTTCGTCGCCCAGCTTGAGCGCGACCACGTGCCCGACGTCGACTCCGCTGATGCGCACATCAGACTGTTCGGCCAGCGCCAGCGAGCGCGGGAACGCGACCGTGAACTGATACCCCTTGGGTTTCAGCGGCACCGGCCCGCCGAAGGACTCCCACAGGAACAGCAGCAGACCGAAGCAGCTGAGCGTGAACAGGATGATCACGAGGATGTTGCCGAACGTGGGCGCGCGCTTTTGCATTTAGCGTTTCTCTCCAAACGGGTCTTGGCTCAGGCCGGAGAACGGACCGGCCGTCGACTGCTTGGATGCATGTGCGGCGGAGGCGACCGTCGCGCTTTTGAGGATGCCGGCCGCTTGACACGCGGCCTTCGTCGGCGGGTTGATCAGGCCGACGATGATGTTCACCGTCGGGTTGATCGTTCCGGCCGGCGCAAGCAGCGGCAGCACGCCGCAGTTCAGATAGGTAAGGCTGCGTGCCAGCACGCCGTGCGCGTCGGCCGAGCTGACGACGCTGTTGAGGTTGTGGGCTGCCCAGGCGGCGAAGAACCCGAAGCTGGGGCGGGTTTTCCCTGGGTTGTAGGCGAGCTCGTTGAAGAGTTCGTTCAGCACCGAGAAGCTGGTGGCCAGGTGCGGGAAGGACGCGGCGAGCCCCTTCAGGCTGGGCTGCAGTGAGTTGACCGTCGGTAGGATTTCGCGCGCGAACGGTCGGATTTCGTTCTTGAAGATCGGGGTCGTCGTTTTGAACGATGGCCGCAGCGCTTCCTCGGCCGGGGCTACCGCACTGGCGAACGGATGCAGGGCTGTGAGCGTCGGTCCCACGACGTTGAACGCCGTGGCGAGCTTGCCGAGTCCCTGTTCGGTCTTGCTCAGGGCGCCGGGCAGCAGCTGCAGCGTGCGCTGAACGCTCTGGTTCTCCTGTGCGAACGTCGCGAACACCGCGTTGGAGGACTGGATCAGATCCGCCAGCTGCTGATCCTTGTTGCCGAAGGCTTCCATCAGCAGCTTGAAGTTGTGGATGGCGTGCGCGATGTTCGCGTGGCGGAAGTGCAGTTCCCGGGTGATCAGCTCGGCGTCGCGGGCGGTCGGATCGAAGCGCTTGAGCGTCGCCGAGAGCGCCTTGCCGTTGTTCTTCAGACCCTCGCCGGCGCCCGCAAGCAGCTCCTGCAGGTAAGCGCGCGTGTCCGCATCGAGGGTCGAGAGGAATTCGTCGAAGTTGACGTCGGGCGCCGTCTGGGACTGCGGGATCGTCGCGCCGCTGTGCAGCTGTCCGCTCGTGGGAGATCCCGGGTCGACCTCCACGGTCATGTCCTTGAGCTGGGTCTTCGGGCGCAGCAACATCGTCGCGTTGTGGTAGAGGCGCCCTTCGGAGTATTTGGGGACGAGATGCATTGTCACGACCGCCACCCCGTTGCGCAGATCCACGCTGGCGATTTCACCGATCTTCGCCCCGGCGATCGTGACGGCCTGCCCCTGCCCCGGCGTGACCGCCTGGGCGGTCTGGAATTCGCCGTTGAGCACGAAGTAGTTGCGCCCCAGCACGGGCACCCAGCCCGGCAGCTTGAGGTTCTCGTGCGCGAGGATGTAGCCGCCGACCAGTGCGGCGATCACGATCATCGTCACGACCGCGATGAACGCTTTCTGGTAGCGCGCGATCTGTTCGCGGACACTCAGCCCGCCCTCGTGGCTCTCACCGGGGGTCATCCGTTGCTCCCATCGGCGGGGCCTTGCGCCAACGGCCCGTTGAAGTCGGGCAACGTCTGGGTGTTGCACGCCACCAGCGGCTTGTATGGGGGCTCTTCGGCCGGATATGCCGGGCGGGTGCCGAGTGGCGGCAACGGTGAATGGGCGAGCAGCTGCTGGCCCTGCAATTTGGTGCCGAGGATCGAAGTGTGACCGGAACGAACGACCTGACCGCTGTTGCCGAGCAGGGCGTGCGCCATCGTGCCGTTGCCGGAGAAGGCCTGACTGAAGCCCGCCAGGCCCGTCAGCGAGGACCAGAACTCCTTATACACTTCCACGCCCGAGGTGCTCGCCCCATCCTGGAGCTTGGTATTCGCGCCCGGGAAGAACAGCTTGCTCAGGCACTGGCTGAATTCGTCGGTCTGCTTGAAGAACGGGACCTGTTCGCCGATCAGCTGACCGATCGTCGGCGCCGCTTCGTTCAGGCCCTTGGCGACCCCACCGAGCTCGTTCGGCGCCAGCGAAGCCTGCACCTGTTCGATCCATGGCAGCGCCGCGCTGATCGTCGGCCCCTGCTGCTGGACGCCGGGGAGGAGCGCTTGCGCGAACGCGCGCGTCGGCGCAAGCGAGGCGTTCAGCGCGGTGAATGCCCGGTCGGCGTTGGTCAGTGCCCCGGGCAGGTGAGCGATCGCCGTGCTCAGGCTGGAAGATTGGGCGGCGAACGCCGCGAAGAACGCGTTGAAGTTGGGCGCCCATTCGCCCAACTGCTGCTCGTGCAAGTTCAACGCCCCGGTCACCTTGCTGATCGCCGTGAACAGCTCGGAGAGATCGTGGGGTTCGGTGCCGCCGATCGCCTGGTTGACGATCGCCGAATTGCGCAGCGCCGCGGGCGCGCGATGGTAGGTCTTGTTCAACGCTTGCGCGGCGTTCAGCCCATATACATCAGGGTCCTGTGCGGCGTTTTCGGCGGCGTCGGGCTTGCGCGTCAGCCCGTCGCCGTAGCCCTGCAGGAAGTCCTGGAGGTTGGCGCGTGTGTCGGTGTTGAGCGCATTGAGCACCTGGTCGAGCTGCACTGGGTCGGAGGTCTGGGTGATCGGGATCGTGTAGCCCGAGGAGATCGTCTTCGCCGTCGGACTACCCGGCTGCATGTCGACGAACCAGTTGCCTTCCAGGAAGATCCGCGGTCTGATCTTCAACGTCGCGTCGGTGTGCAGCGGCAGGCCTTTGGGTTCTATTTCCATGCTCACCACGCCGGTGTTGCCCTCGCGGTGAATCGAGGTGACCACTCCCACATCGACACCGGCGATGCGCACGGGCGACTTCGGGTGGATGTTGACGGCGGTGGCGAACACCGCCTTCAGGCGGAAGCCGTGTTTGAACGGGATGCGCTTGGTGAAGCCGAAGAACACGGCGATCACGAGGATCACCAGGAACGTGATACCGACCCGCACCGGATTGGAGCGGCGCAGCTCGACCACGGGGATCTCGTCGTGGCGGCGCCAGAAGCGCAGACGGCTCATGATCCCTTCTTCCCCTTGCCCAGCCCGAGCGCCTGGAGCGTAGCGCTCGGATATTTTTCGCCGAACAGGTTCTGTTCGCGCGAGGTCAGTTCGCGGTTGTTCGTGCTGCCGCCCGGCGGCAGGTTGCCGACGACCATTTTGCCCGCCACGAACTTCTCGTTGCCGGCTTCGCACAGTCGTGGCTGTCCGGGACCGGCGACGTTCGGGTAGGGGTTGGCGTGCAGGAAGTTGTTGTCGACCGGCTTGCCGAAGCTGTTCTTTTCGATCGAGGGACCGTTGGCCGGACCCGTGGACGGGAAGCCCTCGGCGCCGGGGCCGTTCGGGGAGAGCACGATCGCGGCTTGCGCGAGCGTGCCGTTGCCGATGTTCTCGGCCTGCAGGTTGGAGACGTTGCGGAGCATCAGCGTCACGTAGTTGCAGTACGCCTGCGCGGGAGCGAGCCCCGCGAACAGCGGCCCACCGAGTTCCGCTGTCTGTGTGAGGTCTTCGAGACTGAGCGTCACGATCGGGTTCTGGGCGAAGGACTGGAACGCTTGTGCGGCTTCGGCCACGCCCGAGTTCAGGGCGGTGGCCGCGCGCAGGTTGACGGCGCCCACCGCGAACGCGTGTCCCAGCTGCGGGGCGACGGTTACCAGTGCGCTCGCACTGGGACGCAGCAGGTGCATGAACTCGGTGGCGTTTTCGATGAAGGGCGCCTCGTAGGCGAACGAGTGCGTCGCCTGTGCGAGCGCCGCCGGCCCGCCCGCGATCGTCTGTTCCAGTGAGGGCGCCACGCCGGCCCAGGCCGAGAAGAAGGTGTCGAGCTCTCTGAACCAGGCGGCCTGCGTGTTTGCTACCGGCGCGACCTGCGAGGCGAGCCGGTCGAGCGCGGGGAACAGTTTTTGAAAGCCCGTCTGCGGCGAGCCGAGGTTGTGCAGCACCGGGATGGCGTCGGTCACCAATGGTCGCAGCGTGGCGATCGTTTCATTTAGGCCTATCCCTCTGCCGGCGAGGCCATCGCCGAAGTTGATCGTGTTGTGCTGGATCGCGGTCCTCGTCTTTTGATCGAACATGTTGAACAGCGAGACGATGTCCACGGGTTCGCGCGTCTGCGCCATCGGGATCGCTCCACCGGCCTTCAGCGGCCGGCTGGAGGTCCCCTTTTCCAGTTCCAGGTACTTGAGCCCGATCGCCGAGACCGACTGCACGATCGCTTTGGTGTCGGCCGGCAGCGGTTCGATGCCCTTTTCGAGCTTCAGTTCGGCGGTCGCGGTGATACGACCTGTGTTGGGGTTCTGGTGGGGCGTCAGCGAGCTGATGATCCCGACGCGCGTGCCCGCGATGCGCACCTGGTTGGCCTTCTGCAGACCGGAGGTTTCGGGCAGTTCGACCTTGATGTCGTAGGTCGGAACGAACGGCAGCCCGTTGTTCGCGTTGAACGACAGGAACACGGCGACGACGACGATCAGCGTCGTCAGCGCCCCGATCAAGAGCGGGTTTCCGGCCAGGGATCCGCGGCGGCGTGGGTTCATTTCGGCGTCTCCGTGGGATCGCAACCGAGCTGGCCGTTGTTCGTGAATGGCGCCGAGCCGTCGGCCGAGGGCTGGGTGGCAGCGCCCGGACAACGGCGCAGCTGACCGGTCTGCAGCGCCTGCAGCACCTGCTGCGGGCTCGAGGCGGGCGTGAGGTTGTTGTTCGCGCCGAGCGTGAACGAGGGCGTGACCGGGCTGATGCGCGCGTAATGCCCGTTGGCGTCGTAGTAGGCAGTCGTCTGTCCGAAGGCACGCACGGCGCCCTGCAGCTCCGGCGCGTACGGGCCGAAGAACGCGGTCATCGGCACCGCTTCCTGCAGCGCTCGCACGCCGTTGGGCGAGGCTGTCGTCAACTCTCGCGCCAGCGCTGGCAGCGCCGCGAACGCATCGGTCAGGTCATTGTTCGCCCCCGGCCGTGAGATCGCTTGGCTGAAGTTGTTCACGACCGGCGTGGCGGTGGTCACGAGCGGACGCAGCCGGGCGAACAGCGTCGTCAGGGCCTGCGTGTTCGGCTGCTGGGCGTTCACGAGGTTGGTGAGCGCCGTCAGCGTGGGCGGTATCTGGGTGAACGTCTTGTTGCCCTCATTCAGCGCCACCGGCAGCTGGCGCAGGCCGCGCGCGAGGCTGCTCTGCTGCGAGCCGATCGCCTGGAAGGTCTGATCGCCGTGTTCGACCACACCGCTGAGCGCTTCCTTGTGCGCCGCGAGCGTCGTCAGCGCCTTCGCGGATTCGACGAGGAAGCTCGTGAACGTCGACTGGTCGCGGGTGAGCTCGGTGAAGAAGTGGTCGATCGCGGCGAACGAGGGCGCGAAGTATTCGGTCGCCTTGCCCAGTGCGGGCCCGGCGCCCGCGTACTGTTCGGCCGAGCCCTGGATGAGCTCTTTCAACCCCGTGCGCGTCTTGGGGTTGAGCGTGTTGAACAGCTGGTCGAGATCGACGACTTCGCGCGTCTTGCTCGCCGGCAGCGTCGTTCCGGGCGCCAACGCGGGGCGGTTGTTGGGGCCGGGCGTCAGCGCCACAAACCGGTTGGCGACACCCGTCAGCGACGGCACCCTGATTTCGGAGATCGTGCCCGCGTGCAGCGGCGCGAGGGAGGAGTCGACGTGGATCGTGATGCGCGCTTTGAAGTCTTTAGTGAGCGCGATGTCGGTGACGCTGCCCACGGGCACTCCGCCGACCTGCACCTGATCGCCACGGACGAGCTGGCCCGCTTCTTTCATTTCCAGGTGGTAGTCGGCGCCGCCGCCGCCGGAGAACACGAGATACGCCGCGACCAGCACCACGACCCCGAGCGCCCCGATGGCAAGCATGCGGCCCACGCGCGGAGGCACGGCCCGCGCGCCACGGGTGGGACGAGGCGGGTTCTCGCTTGGAGGAGGCGGCGGCGGTGGGGCCGACGGGTTGGGGGGGCTAACCGTGGCCACCGGCTCCACCTTCACTGGTTCCAGCGCCGTTCGCTCCTGCGCCACTGCCGCCCGGGGTCGCCGCGCCGGCGACCCCGGTCGATCCACTGCCGGGCACGGGCGTCGTGCCAGGCTTGTCCGCGACCGCCGCGGACGAGGGTCCACCGGCGACCGTCGGATCGGGGATCTCGCCCAGGCGGGCGATCAGCTTGATCCACTCCTTGGCGCTCAGCACCGAGCCGAACGCGCTCGCGGCGTGCGCGCCGCCCCCGCTGGGGGAGCTGAACGTGACGTACACGTAGTCGTGCGCGCTCGACTTGACGAGCGTGTTGGTGGTGCCGGGGACGTTCGTCTGGCTGACGATCCGCAGCGGACGGTTGACACCCTGCAACGTCAGCAGCTTGCGAATGGTCGTATCGGCGATCGAGCCCTGCCCCTGGTGGCCGGCGATCGGGGTGCCGTTGATGGCGGTGATCTTGACGGCGTAACCGCCCGCGCCCGCTGACACGTTGCCTGCGAGGGGGGCCGGCGCGGTCGCACACCGTAGCCCCGTCACGGTCGGCTTCAGACCCGACACCGCCAGGAACTCGAGCATCGCCAACACGCGCCTGTCGACACGACCGGTCTGCACGTCCTCGCGCTCGCAGGCGTGCATGTGAACGCTCGCGTCGTGCGCCACCTGCTGCTCGAGCGCTCGCTTGGACTCCAACAGCACCTGCCCGACGCTCGGCGAGGTCGCAAGGAACGGGTTCTCGCCCTTGGCCCTGAAGATCGAGGTGTTCTCCAGCGCCACCCAACCGTCGAGGATCGGCTTGGGGTCGATCGGCGGGGCGCCGATCCCGGCCGGTTTGATCTGGAAGAACATGTGCGGGCCAGCCAGCCCGGCGTCCGCGCTCGGGGCCGGAGCGCCCGCGCCGCTCGGTTCAGCGCCGACGTGGCCGAGGACGGTTCCCGCGATCACCTGCACGCCCGCACGCAGTGGGTGCAGGTAGACATCGTTCGGACCGGACTGGAACACCCGCGCCGTCCCGAGCGCCGGTGAGACCGGCGCAACCGGCGGCGTGGATGACGGGGATGGCACGGGGGCTGGCACAGGGGGTGTGGGGGGCGGTTCCAGACCCGCGGCCGCCCCGAGCGCGAGCCCCGACTCCGCCGCGCCGGCGGACAGCGGCGAGCGCTGCTGGGCTCCGGCCGTCGCGGGACCGCTGGGCGCCGGTTCGGAGGTGCCGGTCGCATGCGCGATGCGAGCGCTCACGGCGGTCTGCTCGCGCGGTGCCAGCACCGGATACAGCGAGGCGACGTTGCCCAGCTGGGCATACACGTATGTGTTGCCGTAGGCGTCACGCAGCGACACGTAGCGTCCGAGCGAGGCCGAGCGACCGATCTGCACGATTTTGCCGTCCTGTACGGCGATCACGGGTGCCCCGGCCTGCGAGTAGATCGTCGTGCCGGCGAGCATCTTTGCGGGACTCGATCCGTGAGCGGAGAGCGTCGCGAACCCATCGCCGAAGCGCGAGGGGGCGTGGACGGGGAACCGCGCCTCGGTCAGCCCGGTGATCGCCCCGAGCAGTTCCGGGGGCGTGCCGCCGAGCAACTGCGCGCGCAACAGCACCGAGTCGACGTACGCCTGAGAGTGGTTGTAGGAGTACACGGCCGCTCTGACGTTCTTATCCCCTCCGGCGGCGCGCAGGTAGCGCGCGGCGGCGAAGATCGCGTCGGCCGGGTTGTAGGGGTCCTTGAATCCGTCCCCGTTGGCGTCGACGCCGTATTGGGTCCAGGTCGAGGGCAGGAACTGCATCCAGCCCTCCGCGCCGGCGCTGGAGACACTCAGATCCCGCCCGTAATCGGTCTCGACCTCGTTGATCGCCGCGAGCACCTGCCAGGGGATGCCATAAGCCGTACCGGCCGCCTGGTAGATCGGCAGCAGGAACGGTGGGATGCGGAAGCTTTCGATGAAGAACCCCGGCACGCCCGCGATCGAGCTGCCCAGCGACAGCGGCAGGCCCGGCGTCAGCGCCGAGGGGGACGGAGCGCGCTTACCGGTGTGCAGTCCCGAACCGGGTGTACCGCCGGTGCTCTGCGTCTGTGAGCCGGTGCCTTCCGCTGCGCCGCCCGCGCCCGCGTGGTGCGTTGTGGCGTGTGTCCCGCGCTTGCCAGAGCCGGTGGATGTGTGCTGCAGGTGCTGCGCCTGCACCTGCGGTCCTGCGCTTGCTTCGGCCGATTCGGTCGGTCCCGTCGGAGCCGCGGACGGTGTGGGCGCTCCCGCTGGAGTCGGCGCCCCTGCAGCCGGGGTGGTTTCGCCCGCGGGCGGGGTCGTTGGCGTCGTCGGCGCCGGTTCTTCGGCGCTCGCGATGGACGCCTGCGCAAACGCCAGTGCGAGGACTATCGCGAGCGTTACCCCGAAGACACCCGACCGTGCGCTCAGCGCATCCCGCACAAGCGCCCTGAGGGGCAAGCGTCCTATCAGTGGCGTCGTCATCGTCGTCACGATCATCAGTTGCCCAGCAGGTAGTTGAGGAGCATGCCACCCGCGCCGGATTCGGGCGAGGGCGCGTAGTAGGTGGTGCCGGCGCTCGATCCGCCGACCGGCTGAGCGCTGCCCGTACCTTCTCCCGCGGCGCCCAAACCTCCGAGCGCGCCCGCGGTCGAGATCGAGCCGGGGTATTTGGCGATCGCCTGCGCCGGCGTCGCGCCCTTGAGCACCGCGAGCGTGCGCTCCATCACAAGGCTCGTGGAGCCGGCCGCGCCGGCATTGGCGCTGGTGTGGGCGCTGGCGGAGCCGGCGCTCGTGCCGGATGTGCTGAAGAAGTTGCCGTGGCAGCCGCCCGCCGGGGCGATCGCATAGGTCAGACAGGTGGCAGCGGCGACGCCTTCGGTGCGCAGGAAGTGGCCGAGCGCGTCATAGCCGTTCGTCGTGCCGGCGCCGAGGAAGATGAAGTCCATGAAGCGCTCCAGGCCACCGGTGTCGCGCAGGCTCGTGAACAGTTCGGAGAGGTTCACGCTGAATGGCTGGGCGACGTTGCCGAGCGTTTTCACGTGCGCCAGCAGCGGCTGCAGCGAGGAGAGCGCCGGCCCGGATGTCTTCGCGGTCTTGCCGAGGCTCTGGAAGAACGCGGTCTGACTGTTGGCGAACGCGGGGAGCGAGGTGAACAACTGATTGATCCCGGGCGCGGCCGCTTTGAGGTCGGTGAACGTCGGCGTGGTCTGTTCGGCGAAGCGCCCGAAGCGTTCCATCGCCGGCCCCAGCTGTTCCAGGAATGGTGGGAACCCGGCGAGGTTGCGCGCGAGCGCGCCGCGCTGATTGGCTGACGCGCGGGAGACGGTGTCGACTCCGACGATGAAGTTCGAGATCTGCTGTTTGACCCCGGCGACGGGCGCCAGCGCGCGGTCGCCTTCTTCGGCGAGGTTGACGAGCGTCTTGTTCTGCGCGGCGAGGATGCCGAGCACCTTGTCGAGTTCGCGCAGCGCCGGGTCCGCACGGCGGATGACCGCGTTCAGGTCGCTGCCGCGCCCGGCCAGACCGGCGCCGAGTTCGTTGATGATGATCGCGAACCGCTGACGCTCGGGCAGCCGATTGAGATCGCCGAGCAGATCGACGTCGACCGGGCTGGAGGTGTTCGCCACCGGCAGCAGGTACTGCCCTTCTCCTTCATGACCGCTGGGGATCTTGTGCAGCGGCGGCGGCAGCGGCGTGCCTTCGGGACGCGGCTGGGTGGGCAGGCAGTTGACGAACTTCTCGCCGATCAGCGCCTCGGGTTCGATCGTGCAGCTCGCGTCGGAGCGGAAGTCCTGGAAGCCCGAGTTTTCGATGTCGAGTACGACCGCCGCCTTCGCCGTCGGCGTGGGCGTGACCGGTCCGACGACGCCGACTTTGGTGCCCTCGATCTTCACGTCCTCGCCGGGAATGATGTTGGCGGCGTCGTCGAAGACCGCGCGCACGGTGTAGCCCCCACCCGAGCTGCCGCAGCCGGAGACGACCAGCAGCATGACCGCGACCAGCGCGGCCATGCCGAGGGCGCCCATGACGGCGGCCGGCCCTCTCCTCCACCCACTGGTCTGACTCAACCTAATGATTCTTCCTTACCTTCTCAACAGCGAATCAGGGCGACCCCGCCGATTCGACGGGGCCGCCCCCTCTTGCTTTCCTGCGGCGAGTCGCGCCCGCCGCTGTCAATCTGCGTCTACTTCTTCGGGCAGGGCGCCTTGTACGCGGCCGTCGAGGTTTCGCCGGTGGCGAACGTGATTTCCGACTTCACGGGGAAGCCGCCCTTCGGGCACTTCTTCGGCAGGGTGCCGTAGGAGATCGTCTTCTTGCCCTTCTTGTAGGCGGCGCCGACCTTGATCGTGATCGATTCGGTCGACACCGGCGGGGCGCCGGGAACCGACTGGACCAGCTGGACTTCGGTGCTGAGCTCCAGGCCGTAAGGCGCAGCAGCTTTGATGAAGGTGCCTTTGGCGACCAGCAGCTGCGCGGAGATCGGCGAGGCCGCGTTGGCGTAGAACTGCAGACCGCCGCCGGGGGCGAAGAACGCCTGCAGTGTCGCGTTCTCTTTGACGAGTTCGCCGCCGATCGGATCGACCACGCCCGCGGTGCCCACGGGGCTCGCCTGTGACTTTTTGGGACAGCCGCTCGGACCGATGTTTTCGAGCGTCGCCGGCGTGCAGGTCACGAAGCCGGTCTGGTTGATCTTCGCGCCGGCCGGCAGGAAGAAGTTGACGTGCGTGATCTGCGAGGGCACGCCGCCGGTCGATTCGGTGCCTTTGATTGTGTATTTCGCTTCGACCGCGGCGCCCGCGCCGAGGATGTTGCCGGTACCCGGGAACCCGGGGATCGGGACTGCTTTGGCTACGAGTGAGACGGTCGGCGCGGCCGAGGCGACGCCGGTAAGGCTCAGAACGGCAAGGCCGAGCAAGGCCAGACAGGTGGATGCTCTGCGCATCAGTTTCTCTCCTCTTGTTGATGGACAGGTCCGCCTCGATCCGGGTAGCTCCGGAACCATGCCGGTCCGGCGATATCGAGATCTCCGGCGACCCACGCCGGAGAACAGTGGCGATTTCCACCGGAAACCTTAGCTGTCGCGGGCGATGCATTCAAGATCATGACCATTACGCGAGTGGGATTGCAGTCGCGGATAGCCCACTGAGTAGAACTCTCAACCTACAATCGAGGCTTAGAGCCGGCCCTGAGATCACGTCGACAGCTCCAACTCGCGGCCGTCGAAGCGCACGTCGATCGGCTCCAGCAGCACTTCGCGTGGCCCCTCCTCGACGCCCCCGGCGATGCCGGCGCGCAGACCCAATCCCGCTGCAACCTCGACGATTTCGCCGCCGGCGCCGGCAGTGCAGTAGAGGGCGTAGCCTGCCCCCATGTTGAACGTCGAGTAGGCCGCCTTAGTGTCCAACCCGGCTTCGGCTACGAGCAGGCTCAACACCTCCGGTACCTCCGGCAACTTCCAAATCCGGTATCTCAGCTCGGTCGGCCGGCGCATCAGCTTGAGCAGTCCATGACCGGTGATATGGCTTATGTACGTCAGCGGCGTACCACGGGAGAGCAGCTCGGCCACCAGCCCGACATACATGACCGAGGGCTCGAGCAGCGCCTCGCCCAAACTCGCCCCGCTCGGTAGCACGGTGGCATACCCCTCGTTCAGCCGGCCCGCGACCAACCGCGCCAG
The DNA here is from genome assembly GCA_963708315.1 of uncultured Solirubrobacterales bacterium. Lineage (GTDB taxonomy): Bacteria > Actinomycetota > Thermoleophilia > Solirubrobacterales > Solirubrobacteraceae > Palsa-744. The sequence goes on from OY970204.1 coordinate 2,152,874, forward strand.
CGACGCCCCGTTGGCGTGCAGTCCGCTGGAGTCAACGAGCACGATCTCATCGCCTGGACCCAGCCGATCGCCGAGGATCGGCACGCGCCCCTGCGGCACGGCGCCGACGGCCGCTCCCGCGAGCTCGATCTCCTGCTCGTCCACGAGCCCCGCCAGCGAGGGCGACTCTCCCCCACCCCACGCGCAGCCGGCGTCCATGCACGCCCGGCGCCAACCCTCGACGAGCGAGCGTGAGCGATCCGCCTCGCGGTACCAGTCAGATGAGCCCGTGGCGAAGTAGGCGTTCACGACCAGCGGCAGCGCTCCGACGCAGCACAGGTCGTTGACGATCGCCGCGACCGTGTCGTAGGCGACGTCGCCGAAGCGGTCGATCCCCTGCTCGGCCAGCACCTGACGGGCGATGATCGACTTCGTGCCCAATCCCTCGACCACGAACGCCAGCGTGCGCTCGTCCAGCTCGAACACGAACGCGGGCTCGCCCCGAGAGGCATCGAGCGCGCGGGCGCCGTGCGCGGGCAGCAGTGAGGAGGTGGACAGCGCATTGGCCATCGCCAGTCGCTTGCCCGCATCGAGCGTCTCGTAATCCACGCCCGCATCGCGGTAGCTGGCTCGTGGTTGCGTCATCGGGGATGATCCTAAGTGCCCCAGCCCATTGCCGTCACCGAGGAGGACCGATGGACTTTCAGCCAAGCGAGCGCTGCACCGAGTTCAAGGAGCGCCTGAGCGCGTTCATGGACGAGCACATCCACCCCGCGGAGGAGGTGTACGAGCGCCAGCTGCGCGAGTCGGGCGACGCCCACAGCCAGCCGCCGGTGATGGAGGAGCTGAAGGTGCGCGCGCGCGAGGCGGGGCTGTGGAATATGTTCCTGCCCGACCCCGAGCACGGCGCGGGCTTGTCCAACAGCGACTACGCGCCCCTGGCGGAGATCCTCGGGCGCTCGCACATCGCCTCGGAGGCGTGCAACTGCGCGGCGCCGGACACGGGCAACATGGAGGTGCTGCACCAGTTCGCCACGCCTGAGCAGAAGGAGCGCTGGCTGGTGCCGCTGCTGGAGGGCGAGATCCGCTCGGCGTTCGCGATGACCGAGCCCGACGTGGCCTCCTCGGACGCGACCAACATCGCGCTGCGGATCGAGCGTGACGGCGAGGAGTACGTGCTGAACGGGCGCAAGTGGTGGACCTCAAACGCCCTGCACCCCAACTGCAAGATCATGATCGTGATGGGCAAGACGGGCGGGCGGGGATCGGATCCCGGGCCGAAGCACCGCCAGCAGAGCCAGATCCTCGTGCCGCTGGACACCCCCGGCGTGAGGATCGTGCGGGGCCTGCCGGTGTTCGGCTACTACGACCACGAGGGTCACGCCGAAGTCGAGTTCGCCGACGTGCGCGTGCCCGCGTCGAACCTGATCGCGGGCGAGGGCGACGGCTTCATGATCGCCCAGGCCCGGCTCGGGCCGGGACGCATCCATCACTGCATGCGCTCGATCGGCGCGGCTGAGCGGGCGCTGGAGGCGATGTGCCGCCGGGCGGTCTCGCGCGTCACGTTCGGTCAGCCGGTGGCCGCGCGCGGCAACGTGCAGGATTGGATCGCGGAGTCGCGCATCGAGATCGAGATGGCGCGCCTGCTGACGCTGAAGGCGGCGTGGCTGATGGACACGGTCGGCAACCGCCACGCCCGCACGGAGATCGCGGCGATCAAGGTGGCCGCTCCGAACATCGCCCTGAAGGTGATCGACCGGGCGATTCAAGTACACGGGGGCGGGGGCGTGAGCGACGACTTCCCGCTGGCGTGGATGTACGCGCACCTGCGCACGCTGCGCCTGGCGGATGGGCCGGATGAGGTGCACAAGCTTTCGATCGCCCGGCGCGAGCTCGCGCCGTATTTGCCGCGCGAGGAGTGATCCTCACCTCCCCGATGCTCGGCTGACCGGCGATCCCCCGCGGGGCATGCAAGGAGACAGGACGTGCGCCATGCGTCGAGGAACGCAGTGCGCATGCTTGAAGAAAGCTGATTGGGTTGCCCTCGCCGCAAGCGGCGAGGGCCGAGGCCGCACATGTGCGGCCTCGCTGGACGGTGCATGCACCGTCCAGAAGACGAGCCGCATGCGGCTCGTCTGGAAGGGCCGCATGCGGCCCTTCCTCGGGACTGCGCATGCGCAGTCCCGCCGGGCGGCACATGTGCCGCCCGGGACCACATCAGCCCGTCCCTCAAGCATGTGCCCCGCCGTCTCCCTCACCCCTTCGCGACCACCGCCACCATCGCCGCGACCACATCCGGGTCGAACTGCGCCCCCGAGTTCTTCACCAGCTCCGCCACGGCCACCGACTGCGGCATCGCCTTGCGATAGGAGCGCGTGGTGGTCATCGCGTTGAAGGCGTCGCAACAGGAGATGATCCGCGCCTCCAGCGGGATCTGCTCGCCGCGCAGTTCGTCCGGGTAGCCGCCGCCGTCCCAGCGCTCGTGGTGGGAGCGCACGATCTGGCCGACCTCGCCCATGAAGCCACCGACGCGCTCGAGCATGCGCTGACCCTCGACGGTGTGCGTCTTGATGATCTCCCACTCGCGCTCATCGAGCTTGCCGGGCTTGTTCACAATCTCCTTCGGCACGGCGATCTTGCCGACGTCGTGCAGCAGCGCGCCGAACTCGACGTTGCGTAGGCGGCTCGCGTCCAGGCCCAGCTCGCGCGCGACGTCGAGCGCCAATCGCACGACGTCCTTGCAGTGCTCGCCCGTGTAGGTGTCGTCGGCCTCGACCACGTCGCCCAGCACGAGCGCCGTGCCGCGGTAGGCGTCGTTGAGCTCCACCAGCTGCTCCAGGCGCGCGCGGCGCTCTTTGGAGAACCAGCGCAGCACGCCGAACAGCGGGGCGATCAGCAGCACCGCCCACTGGTTTTGCATGGCGGCGAGCGCCACGACCAGACCGAGCGGCGCGAGCGCGAGGTCGATGAGGTAGACCTGCCGGCACTCCCCGGCCAGCTCCCGCACGGAGATCCCGCCGCGCAGCCGTTCGCGTGCAGCGTTAGCGCTGAAGTCGCACGCGAACTGCGCGGCCAGCGCGAGCAGCAGCACCGCTGGGCGGGCGGTCGGAGTGTGATCGTGGGCGAGCGCCAGCACGACCGCCGGCCCCCACGCGAACCAACTGTTGCCCGGCACCGTCAGCACCCTGCTCGCGGGCGCCCGTCCGGTGAGGATCGCCGGGACCATCCCCAACGCCAGCGCCAGCGCGACCAGCAGGGGCACCAGCGCGACGGGCAGCGCGAACAACATCGGCACGAACACCGCCTGCGTCGGCACCGTGAAGCCGGCGCCGATATCGAACCGCACGTGCCCGACGGCCGCCACGCCGAGGACATACAGCGCCGCCAGCCCCAGTGACACGCGCGCGCCCGTGCCCGCGAGCGCGAGGAGCGCCACGGCCGCGATCAGAAAGCCGCCGCCGACCCATAGCTCCGCGCGCAGCTCGGCCGGCGCCATGCGCCGCGCGCGGTCGGCGAAGGACTCGCGCACGCGCTCGGATTCGATGTATGCGTGGGTGGACACCTACCTGCGCATATCGTCACGCGCACATCCCGAGCCGAGCCCTTCGCGGAATTTGTCTCCGATTTCACCCAGAAATACCCACAGTTGGAATACTGGGGGCCGTCGAGCAGTCCGAAGCTCCAACAAGTGTCCAAAGCGCTTCCGCTGCGCCCGCCGGTCGTGCATGCTGCCCGCGGATCGAATCACCAAATCAAAACTGAAAAGGGCAAACCCGTCGCGAGGCGGGGACGCAAAGTTAGAGGTCTCGAACACGAGATGGCTCGGCCGCCAGTCAAGCACGGAGGCTACTTGTGTTCTCATACTCGTTCCTTTTCACTCCCGCTCGATGGCTCGGCCGTTCGAGCCTGTCGGTAGCGCTGGCATCCGCTTGCGCGGGCATCGTCATGACCGCGTTCTCCGCCGCTCCCGCGGGAGCGGCGCTTCTCAGCACCGGCGCGTGCAGCGACGCGGCGCTGACCCAGCCGTTCGCACGATGGGGCGACGCGAGCACTTACGAGCTCGTCCCCGGCGGCGACTTCGAGGGCTCGCTCTCGGGCTGGACGCTTAGCGGCGGCGCCACGCGTGTCGCCGGCAGCGAGCCTTTTGGCGCCACGGGCGCGCTCGGCGTGGACTCGCTGGCGCTGGGAGCGGGCGCCTCGGCGCAGTCGCCGTATGTGTGCGTCAACGCGAGCTACCCCACGTTCCGCTTCTTTGCGCGCAACAGCGGGTTGCTCTCCACAGTGCTCGTGCAGGTCGTCTACAAGACCGCCCTCGGCACGGTCGCGCTGCCGCTCGGCACCGTCGCCCTGAGCGGCGAGTGGCAGCCCACCCTGCCGATGCTCACCGGCTCGCTCGTCGGCGGCCTGCTGTCCGGCGGAACGGCCCAGGCGGCGCTGCGATTCACGGCGCTCACCGGCAGCTCGCGCATCGACGACGTGTTCGTCGACCCGCGCATGCGCTGAGCCGGGGAACGCACACAACCGAGACCCTCTGAACCGGGGTTGGACAAGTGGGGGCCGGCGGATCGCCGGCCCCCACCCTTCGTCTCGCCCGCCCGCTCCGGCGCCGATCCTCGGCCTCCCGCCGCGCTCATGGAACGGCCGGCCGCCCTCCGTCATTTTTCCGTCGCCATCTCTCCAAAGGCAAGCGCTGGTTCTACCGCCAATCTCTCGCGTCAGCTTCGGCATCCGCGCGAGCCGACGAGACGACGGATGAGGCTTCGCTTCCCGCCCCCAGCCCTAGCGGCGTAGGCAAGCTAAGCCACATACGGCGGGCCGCCAACAAGAAGGTGCCCGCGCCAGCAGAAGGGTCCAGCGCCACGGCACCTAACTACCGCCCGGCAAGAGTGCCCAACCGGGGGTAGCTACCTACCGCCCGGTATTCCCCGGTGCCCTAGATGACCTAGCTACCCGGCAGGTAAGAACCATTAGAGAACACCTAAAACGAAAAAGCGCCAGTTTGCGCGGTAGCTACCTGTGTTGATGACCAAACTGCCGATGCCGTAGGTGGAGACGGTAGGCTTCGACACGGTAGTAAGGCTGGCCCGGTACGGGGTCTCCCTGGATTGAGAGCTTTGCCCGTACCGGGCCGGTGGCTTCCTTCAATGCCCTCAGAAGACACGGCGACCCAGCATCTGGTCTCCCTGGATTGAGAGCCTTGCGCCGGGCCTGTATCCGACCCTTCCGTGGGGCAGTAGAAACCATACGACAGGGCGGGGATACTTCTGACACGGGCGACAAAAGCGCTCTGCTATTTGCGAGATTTCAGCGTGGGGCTACCACCGTTCTAGGGTGTTTCGGGGGCAAAGCCCCTGCAAAACGGGTGGAGACTGCTCGACACGTAGTTGTCTGGGGCAGCCATTCCGTGCCGTTCCAACACTCGGGGATTAGTAGCGCCGACCGCGATGCACTCCGTGGTCGTGCGACACGAGACTCAGGGAACCTCAGAACGGTATGTCGTCATCAGAAGACGAGAACGGGATGTCGTGATCAAGCCTCTGCCCGCTGCTCCGCGACCGGCCCCCACCCGGCCCCCTACGCCCCGGCCAACTCCTGCAGCCGCGTGACGGTGTTCCAGTTGCGGCCCGTCGCGACCACGCCGAGGCGGCGCTCCCAGAAGGCGTTGCTCAGTCGCGTGGCGCGTACCCCGTCCGGATACCACACATAGATCTCCCGCTCGCCGAAGGCGAACACGTCGGGCTCGAAGTCCGCGGGCGCCAGCTCACTCAGCGCCTCCCGGGCGGGTGCATCGGAGAGGAACGTGACGAGCAGGCGCGCATGATCGTTCGCGACGTCCAGCAGCGGGTTCTCGGCGACCACTCGTGCCAACTCGGCCTGCGTGCGCACGAGTACCCTGGCCGCAAGCCCGAGCTCGTCGGCCAGCGCGCGTTCGATCTCCTCCTCGACTCGCCGCGGCGATGTCCCGGCAGCCGTGAACACGGCGTTGCCGCTCTGCAGATGCGTGCGCACCTCGCCATAGCCGAGCCCCTCCAGCAGCTCGCGCAGGTGCGCCATCGCGATGCGGTTGCGGCCTCCGACGTTCACGGCGCGCAGGAACGCCACGTGTCTGCCTGCCGCATCCCCGGCCCCCGCACTCCCGTCCGCACGCTGCCTGCCGCTTGCCGCCACGATCTGTAAACTTTATATTGCCTTTACGTCAACGAGGGAGCAGACCGAAGGTGGGCGTTGTGACGTGAGCCTGCTGGTCAAGAAGCTAATTGGGGTGGGCGCCGCGGTAATCGCGGTGGGAGTGTTGATCGGCCTGTACGTCGGCAGCTGGGCGACGAGCATGCCCCAGTCCGTCGCGGCCGTCCGCAGTCCCGAACGCGCCGGCACCGGCGGCAATAAGCTGACGCTCGAGACCGTCGCCGCGATCGGCCCGAAGTACAGCCCGGCCCATCCTGACTGGGTCTCCTATCTGGTCCATAGCGGCGGCAAGTGGGTGCACAGCACGATCTACACCGTGCCCGCCCATTCGATCGTGCACGTCACGATCTACCAGTACGACGGCGACAGCGGCCTGCGCAACCCGTTCCTGTCGCAAGTTCAGGGGACGATCGGCGGGACGATGACGGTGGACGGCAAGACGACCAACGCGATCGACCCCGAAGAAGCCTCGCACACGTTCGTCGTACCCGGCCTCGGCGTGTTCGTACCGCTGCCCGGAGTGCCCGAAGAAGCCAAGAACCAATGTGAATTCGCGCCGTGCGAAGGCGCGGCACATCGTACGATCGAATTCGACATCCGCACCGGCGGCAAGGGGCGCTACCGCTGGCAGTGCTTCGTCCCGTGTGCGGCCGGCTGGCTCAACGGCAACGGCGGGCCGATGCAGACGCTTGGCTACATGGACGGGTTCATCGATGTCGTTTAGCGGTCGAACCCGCTCCGGGCCTCGCTGCGACGCAGGCGAACGCAAACGCGGCGCCCGAGCCCACCGGGTGCCTGGACGCCGACCTGGAGCAGGCCCTAGCCATGTCCGCTGAGCCCCATTCAGCCCCAGCGCCCGCGCCTACCGAGCCCAACCACGCGCGCCGGTTCGGCGCGATCTGGGTGATCGCCTCGCTGATCGCCACACCGCTGGTGGTCTTCCTAGTCGGTCCGATCCTGCCACCCGGCAACGGCTCCGAACAGGCCTCCGGCCACGTCACCGACAACACCGTACTGCTCGCGATGGCCACGCCGGTGCTGCTGTTGATCGTGATCTATCTCATTTATGCCACGATCTACTTCCGTCAACCGCGAGGGGCGGCACTGGAAGGTCCACCGGTGCGCGGTGACGCGCGGGTGCAGACCACCTGGATAGTCATCACCTCCGTGCTCGTGCTGGCGCTCGCGGCATACGGGACGGTGCGCCTGGAGGAAGACGGCGCCGGCTCGGGGGCGGGCGCGAACCCGCTGGTCGTGCCGAGCGGGCCGAAGCTGCCGGTGCAGGTGATCGCCCAGCAGTGGGCGTTCACCTACCGCTACCCGACCTACGGCGGCGTCGAGACCCCGCATCTGGTCCTGCCGGTTAATCGGATGGTCGAACTGCACGTCACCTCACTGGACGTGATCCACTCGTTCTGGGCCTACCAGCTCGGCGTCAAGGCGGACGCCAACCCGAACGTCGACAACGTCGTGTTCGTCAAGCCCACCAAGCTGCAGACGTTCGAAGTGCGCTGCGCCGAGCTGTGCGGCATTTGGCACGGTGAGATGTTCGACCATGGCCATGTGGTGAGCGGACCCGCGTTCAACACCTGGATCCACCAGCAGGAGGTGGCGTTCGCCCCGGCGACGAAGGTGCTGCCGCCGTACAGCAAGACCTACCTGCCCGAACCGACGAGGCGTGGCGAATGACGCCCGCCACCCTCATCGCTCCCACCGGGCGCCCGCGCGCGCGCCACCGGAGAACGAGACCAAAGGAGGCGCCGTGAGCACTGTCGCCCAACCCGCGCCAACCCCCGCGCCCGTCTATCGGCCGCTGTGGCGACGGCTTATCGGCTTTAACCTGCTTACCGCGGTGCTGCTCGGCGTGGGCGGCTACTACCTGGGCTGGTTCATCGGACATCAGATCAACGGCGGCAAAAGCTTCGAATACCAAGCGGCGAGCGACGAGAACGACGTCGCGCTGCTGCTCGCATACGTGTTCGGCGTGATCGGCTTTTTGATTGGGTTGGGCTTCGCCAACTATCCGCTTTCGCGGCTATTGGGACGGCCGGCGTCGCTGCGCGAGAAGGAGCACGAGGGGATCGGGCGCTACTTCGGGCTGTGCACCGATCACAAGGTCGTGGGCATCCAGTATCTGGTGGGGATCGGGGTGTTCTTCTTCATCGGTGGGTTGAACGCGATGTTGATTCGCACCGAGCTTCTACACCCGACCCCGACCGTTGTCGGTCCCAACCAATACCTGTCGCTGGTGGGCATGCACGGGACGATGATGATGGGGATGATGACCTCGGGCATCATGGGCCCGTTCGCCAACTACTTCGTGCCGATCATGATCGGCGCCAGACGGATGGCGTTCCCGCGCATCGAGGCGCTCACGTTCTGGCTACTGATGGCGGCCGGGTTCATCCTCACCTCGACGATCTTCTTCGGCGGATTTCCCACCGGCTGGACCGGCTATGAGCCGCTCAACGACCAAGCCGTGATGGGCATGGACTCCTACATCATCTTCTTCGCCCTGGTCGGGATCTCGATGGCGCTGCTCGGATTGAACATGATGGCCACGATCATCACGATGCGCGCCCCCGGGCTGAACTGGGGGCGGTTGCCGATATTCGTGTGGTCGGTGTTCGCCACCTCGATCCTGATGGTGCTAGCCGCGCCGATGCTGATCGCGACGCTGTCGATGGCGGCGCTGGACCGCACGATCAGCACCTCGTTCTTCATCGTCGGCGGAGGCGGCAGCTCCTACCTGTTCCAGAACCTGTTCTGGTTCTTTGGGCATCCGGAGGTGTACGTCCTCGCCCTGCCCGGGTTCGGAATCGTGCTCGAGCTGCTGCCGGTGTTCACACGCAAGCCGCTGTGGGGCTACCGGCTGGCCGTCTCGGGCATGCTCGGGGTTACCCTGCTGAGCTTCTTCGTGTGGCAGCACCACCTGTTCGTGAGCGGGATCAACGCCGACCTGCGTCCGTTCTACATGCTCTCCACCGAGATCATCTCGATACCCACCGGATTCATCTTCCTGTGCTTCATCGGAACGATGTGGAGGGCACGCACCACGTTCACCGTGCCAATGCTCTTCTGCATGGCGTGGGCGTTCAACTTCCTGCTCGGCGGACTGTCGGGAGTGTTTCTCTCGGACACCCCCAGCGACACCGACACGCACGGCAGCTTTTTCGTGATGGCGCACTTTCACTACACGATCATGGGCGGGCTGATATTCACGTTCTTTGCCGCGATCTACTACTGGGTCCCGAAGATGACCGGTCTGCGCTTCAACGAGCGGCTGGCCAAATGGCACTTCTGGCTGATGTTCGTGGCGTTCAACTCGACGTTCCTGCCCCTGTTCGTGCTCGGCATGAAAGGCATGCCCAGGCGCGTGAGCGAATATGCGCCGAACCTGCAAGGACTCAACGTGTGGGTGTCGATCTCGGCGTTCGTGCTCGGATTCTCGATGCTCATATTCCTGTTCAACACCGTCTACTCATTGATTTTCGTGCGCCGGCCCGCCGAGTCCAACCCGTGGCGGTCGAAGTCGATCGAGTGGCAGATACCGACGCCGGTGCCGGTCAACAACTTCGAGCGGATCCCGGTGTTCGACTCCGATCCTTACGACTACGGCACGCCGCCGAGCATCGGCGGCGTACAGCCGACGCCGGCGGGAGCTTGACGATGGAGGCTTCGAGCAGAGAAGAGCAGCCGTTGGGCAAGCTGATCCCGCCCGTCCCGCGCGGGGTGGAGATTCCTCCCGAGCCTCCGGACGTGGGCGCGCGGGCGCTGTATGTGGCGAGCCGCCTGCTCGCCGGCGCCACCACGTTCTTCTTTCTGGCATTCCTGTTCGCCTACTTCTATCTGCGCTCGCTCAACCAGGACAACATGTGGCGCCCGCCTCACATCAATCCAGACTCCGGGCTCGGCGCGGCGATCGTGGCGTGCGTGCTGATCAGCGCCGCGCTCGCGATCCTCGCCGGACGGCAGATGAAAGGGCAGTCGCGTGGCTGGACGGCCCCCGCGATCTTCGCTCTGGTGTTGGGGCTGGCGGCGGTGGTGCTGCAGTGCATCGCCTACACCGTCCAGCACTTCGGCCCCACCAACGGGGCGTACGCCAGCGTGTACTGCGCGTGGACGGCCTTCTACGCGATCGCGGTGCTCGCCACGATGTACTGGCTGGAGACCCAGATCGCGACCGAGATCCGCGCGCGGCGCGCGCCCGCGGAGCACGGCGACATTCGCGATCCCGATCGGCTGATCGCCCCGGGATTGGATGCGTGCGTGTTCTACTGGGCATACCTCGCGGGCATCGGCGCGATCGCCTACGTGACGCTGTACCTGGTGTGATGCTCGCCCGGGCGCCAGTCCGCCGGGGGACGGTCCCGCAAGCGACGGTCCGCTGATGCTCGCCACGGCGACGGCCACGACGACGCCGGGGTTCTGGGACTGGTCGGTCGATCCGCCGCTCGTCCTGACCGTGGACCTGGCGATCCTGTACTGGATCGGCGCTCGGCGCACCGTGACGCCGGCGCGCAAGCAAGTGGCGCAGCGCTGGCGCAGCGCGTGCTTCTACACCGGTCTGGCCGTGCTGGCGATCGCGCTGGCCTCGCCGATCGAGCCGCTGAGCGAGCAGCTGTTCTGGGTGCACATGATCCAACACATCCTGCTGCTCGCGGTCGCCGCGCCACTGATCGTGCTCGCCTGCCCGTGGATCCGCCTGTGGCGCTGCCTGCCGCTCGATGCCCGCAGGCGACTCGCGCGCGATCTCAGCCATGGTCGGCGCACGGCTCCGTTGCGGGCGGTCAGCCGCACGCTCGGCAGGCCGGTGCCGAGCTTCCTCGCGTTCTCGGTCGTGCTGCTGGCTTGGCACGTACCCGCGCTGTTCGACGCGACGCTGCGCTCCGGCGCGCTGCACGCACTGGAGCACACGCTGTTCTTTCTCACCGCGATCATGTTTTGGAAGCAGGTGATTCCGTCCCCGCCGCTGCACACGAGCCTCGTGGCCGCGCAGCGCGCCGTGTATGCGATCGGGGGGATGATCGTCAGTTGGACGCTGGCGGTCGTGCTCGCGTTCGCCCCCCAGCCGCTGTACGGGCACTACGCCCACCTGCCCAGCCGTCCGGGCGGCATCTCGGCACTGGCCGATCAGGCGCTCGCCGCGGGCGTCATGTGGGTGCCGGGCTCGATCACGTTCCTGGTCGTGGTATTCGTCTATGTCCATCGCTGGCTCGCGCCGCCCGCGGCGCAAGCCCCGACGCCCCGGTTGGCGAGAGAGCACTAACAGGAGAACGAGGAGGATCCATGCCAGACATCGCAATCCCGATCGCCGCCAGCACCGGATCGGTCCTGACGATCGTGCTCCCGCTGGGCGTGCTGATCGTGGTCGCCGTGTGGTATGTGGTGCTGTGGAGTCGCGGCGCCGGCGAACGCTGAACTACCGCTGCAGCGCCGCGAGCTTGGGCACGTCGTGGGCGATCTCTCCAGGTTCGAAGCTGTCCGGATAGATGGTCTTGATGCGCCCGCCGGCGGTTATCCCATACACCAATGCCGAGTGAGCCACGCGCTGCGGCTGGTTGACTTCTCGCGTCGAACCCACGCTCCACGCCTTCCATGTGGCGACCAGCTGGGACGGGGAGCCGATTAGGTACTGCATCCGTCCCGCCATACGATGCACTCGCAAGAACCTGGCCACGGACGCCGGGGTGTCGCCACGAGGATCGACGGAGACGGCGATCACCTGAACGGTGCGGGCCTCCACGCCGAGCATGTCCAGGGACGCCTTCAGCTTGGAGGCGATCAGGGGGCACACGTCCGGGCAGTTCGTATACAGGAACGTGACGAGCACGGCCCTGCCGCGATACTGGCTCAACGTGACCGGGTGACCGAGGTAATTGTGCAGATGGATCGGCGGCGCCGGATGGGAGGGGAGCGCCAGGGTCCCGTAGAAGCCCTGGCCCGATCCGGCTTCCCGCGCGCCGGCGGGCAGCGTCGAGGAGGGCGAGGAACGTAGCAGCGCGAAGCTCAGGCCGCCGACGATCCCGAGCAGCAGGGCCAGCCCCAACAGGAGCTTGAGCCACAGCGGCGTGCGCGCCGTCGGAGGCTCGCCCGGGGTCCGGTCCTCCCCCGGAGCCTGACCGTCCCCTGCGCCCGGCGGAACCGAGTCGGGATGCGAGTCGGACGCCATCAGGTAAACATAGTCGGCTCAAGCAGCGACGAAAAGCTCGTCACGGTGCCAGATCCCTCTCTCCCATCCCCCGCGGCGATCTCGCTGCGCCGCCAAGGCTGAGCGTCCCGATGTTCCTGCAGGCGACCTTGGTGTACCCGTGCGTGCTCGCGCTCCTGTGCGTGGGGGCGGGGTTGCTCGTGGACCGCGCCGGCGGAGGGTGGCTGCCGGGCATGCTGCTGGCGGTCGTCGGGGCGGCGGCGCTGATCGCGGTGTCCCAGCTGAGCACCTATTGGGCGACGATCGCTCCTGCCACACCCTACGCGCTGACGATTCTCGCGCTGGCGGGGTGGGCGCTCGGATGGGCCAAGGCGCGGGCGTTCGCACGGGGGTGGCGGGAGTGGCGCTGGCAACTCGCCGTGCTCGTCCTGGCATATCTAGCGGCGCTCGCCCCGGTGCTGCTCTCGGGCCGGCCGTCGTTCTCCTCCTTCGGGATCCTCGACGACTCGGCGTTTCACCTGCTCGGCGCCGACTACCTGATGCGCCACGGACAGGATTACTCGCACCTGGACCTGCGCAACTCCTACGGCCAGTACATCCACGCCTACTACGCCACCGGCTACCCCTCCGGCGCGGACACGCTGTTCGGCGGCAGCGCGTTCATCCTGGGAGCGCCGCTGATCTGGATGATGCAGCCGTTTAACGCATTCATGCTTGCCATCGCCGCCGGCCCGACGTGGGTGCTGGCGCGGCGCATCGGGCTCACCGGCGGGTGGGCGGCGCTGGCTACGCTGACCGCCACCTTGCCCGCGCTCGTGTATGGGTACGAGTTGGTCGCATCGATCAAGGAGATCGTCGCGCTGGGCATGATCCTCACGCTGGGCGCGCTCGTCGTGCTGCATCCGCGGTGGCTGTGGCGGGGAGCGCCAGGCGCGATCCCATTCGCGCTCGTGCTCGCAGGCGGGGTGGCCACGCTCGGCGTGGGGTTCGGCGCCTGGGCGCTGGCGGCGGTCCTCGTCCTGGCGACGATCGCGGCCGGCGAGATCCGGGCGGGCCGGCGGCGGGCCGGCGAGCTGTTCGGCCCGATCGGGACGGGCGCTGCGATCGTGCTCGTGGGGGCGCTCGGCACATGGACGGGCCTGTCGCGCTCGGTGCATGTCGCGCAGGGCATCGCCACGACGACCAACCCGGGCAACCTGCACGCGCCATTGCACGTCGCGCAGGTGTTCGGGACCTGGCTCGCGGGCAGCTACGAGAACGTGCCGACCGGGGCTCTGCTGCCGGTCTCCTACGCGATCGTGGCGATCACGCTGATCGCGGCCGTGCTGGGCGCTCTGCGCATCTTCCACCTGGGCGAGTCCGCGCTCGTGTGGTGGATCGCAGCGATGATCGCCCTCGGGTTGGCGCTGCAACTGCTGGCGAGCACGTGGGTGGGCGCCAAGGCGCTGCTGCTCACCTCGCCGGTGATCGTGCTGCTCGCGTGGAGCGGGTTCATGGCGCTGCGCTCGGCGCGCGCGCGTTGGGCACTGCGCGCCGCCCCCCTGCTCGCGCTGGCGCTCGTGGTCGGGGTCGCGATGTCGGACGCGATGCAGTACCACAACTCCAACCTCGCGCCCACCGCTCGCTACGACGAGCTCGCCACGATCAATACGCGCTTTGCCGGGCACGGGCCGATGCTCTACGGGGGTTTCGACGAATACGCGCTCTACCAGCTGCGCGACCTCGATCTCGGGGGCGTCGACTTCATGTATCCACCGGCCGGCATCGCGCTGATGGAGGGACACGGCTATCCCGTCGACCTCGATCGCGTCCCGCCGCGGGCGTGGTCGGCCTATCCGCTGGTGCTCACGCGTCGCGACCCCACCGCCAGCGAGCCCCCGTCGGCCTATCGCGTGGTCTGGCAAGGGACCTACTACCAGGTGTGGGCCCATCGGCCGGGCGCGCCCGCGGCGATCGTTCATCTCGGCCTCTCCAGCAAACGCCCGGTCAAATGTGCGCGCGTCAAACGCCTCGCACGAATCGCCCAGGCACACGGCGCGCACATCCTCGCCGCGGTCCCCCCGCGCGTGATGAGGGTCGAGATCGCCCACGGCTCCCATCCCGACTGGCGCTATACGCACCCGGGGCTCGTGATGAAGGGCGCTGGTCAGCTGCAGAGCGGATTTTCGGCGCCACATGCCGGCGAGTGGGACGTATGGCTCAAGGGGCAGCTGATGCCGAGCACGAACGTGAGCGTGGACGGACGCTCGATCGGTTCGATCGCAGGGCAGCTGGACGGCAACCCTCACAACCCCGAGGTCCTGACTCCACTGCGCGTAGCGCTGTCAGCCGGGCGCCACCGCCTGACGATCTCACGCGGAGATTCGCTCCTGACACCGGGCGCCGGCGGCTGGGCGATCCTGCATGAAATCTTCCTCACACCGACGGGGGCGCCGGATGTGGACACGCTGCGCGTCACGCCGCCTGCTCACTGGCGGATGCTGTGCGGTGGGCGGTTCGACTGGATCGAGGTGACGCGACGTCCCTGACCGGGAGTCCCGTTGGGTTGTGGCCCCACAGGTGGCGTCAACCGCAAATATGCCCAGCGGCGACCCTTCGCGCGAAAGCGGCTCTCAGCCTAGACGCCACGCGTAGGCGTACGGCTGGGGGTATTGCGTGATGCGGTGGGCCCGTATCACGATCTCGGCTTTGCCCGGAGGGATACCGGTCCACACGATCTGCTCGACGTTGTTCTGCCGGTCGAACGCCTTGGAGGTGCCCATGTTCCCGTGGCGCTCCTGCCCGTTCGCACTCCGCACGATCAGGTCGAGATCGTTCTGCAACGCGGCGCCCGGGGGGTCGCTCCAGACGAGCGTCACCTTCAACGTGACCCCGGCCGATGCCGTCGGGGCGTCGACCTCCTGCCCCTGATCGTGTGGCTCGCCGGCGGGCGCGCGCTTGGGGATCGTCAGGCCGATCGTGTCTTCTCCGCCCTGCTTCAGGGGACCGCCTTCGCCGAGACCGCTGTCGGGGTTGGGTCCGGGGATGATCACCGAGCCCGCGAGGTCCACGCGTCCGAAGCCGGAGCTGTTGTTCGGCGATGCACCGGCCTCCGTGGGGGAATACTGCCCGGCGAGTTCCACGGCGCCGTTGATCAGCAGGGCCTTCAGCAGCGCTGCGCTTGGCTTTGGCGTGCCGTTTTTGACGAGCGTCTCGCGCAGCACCGCCACGCACCCCGCGACGAGCGGTGTGGCCATGCTCGTCCCGCTGTCGAAGAAGAACAGTTTGTCGCTGGATTTTCCGTATTCGGTCGACGGGTGCACGACGGCGCGTGAGAGCGTGGACAGGATGCAGGTCCCCGGAGCGACGACATCCGGCTTGATTCGGCGCTCTTTGGTCGGCCCGCGGCTGCTGAACGCGACCATGCCCTCGGCCTTGTCGGCGATATGGTCGGAGTAGATCGGATTGGCGGAGAATTCGCTGGGCCACCCCTGACCGTAGGTGAGCGGGAAGTCGCGCCGGACGCTCTCGCTCGCGCCGACCGTGATGCAGTTCTTGGCAGCGGACTGCGATCCGATCGAGCCGCGGTCGATGATGCCGTTGCCGTCTCCGTCCACGCCCTCGTTGCCCGCGGCGAAGCAGATCGCGAGATCCTGGTGTTTCCAGACGACATCGTCGATCTCGGTCGCGCTCGCATCGTAGGAGAGGCCTGCTTTGGTGGCACCCCAGGAGTTCGTGTGAACGTGCGCGGAATCGTTGTGGTAGGGCGATTCGAAGAGATCGTGGAGGTCCGTGGGCAGCCCGCCGAGGTGACCCGAGGAGTCGAGCGTCGACTGCAGCACGAGCGTGGCGCGGGGCGCGGTGCCCTGGATCGCTCCGCCCATCGTCGCCGATTTACCGTCCCCCAGCACCGATCCCGCGACGTGGGTTCCGTGACCGTTGGGGTCGTCGCTCTTGGCTGGATTCTTTCTACCGAGCGCGTACAGCTTCGCCACGCGCCCCGTGAACGCTGGGTGGACGTCTTTGGTCGAGCCACGGTCGAATCCGGTGTCGGCCACAGCGACGACCTGGCCCTCGCCCCTGTATTGGGTTCCGTTGACGCTGACATCCGCGGCCAGAATCGGCCTCGCGACGTTGTTGAACAGCTGGCGCTCAGGCACCTCCTCGATCTGGCGCACCGCATCCAGATCCGCGAGCCTGTCGAGTCGGTTCTCCTGCACCTTCAGCCGCACCTTGCGCTGTCCGGTGTGCAGGCTCGACGGGTCCAACCCCGCCGCCGCGGCAACCTGGTCGGCGACCTCCGCGGAGCCGGCGTCCACGCCCTCGTGCAACACGACATCGACCTCGTGCAGCTTGCGTGAGGGAGTCTGCAGCGGCGCCACCGCCAGGATCGAGGCGCTCACCTCGGGGGTGTCTCCTCGCAGCGAGGGCGCAATCTTGAAGCCCTTGAGGTAGACGTTCACCCAGGTCACGAACGGCAGCTCGCGAATCGCTTTCAGGTCGCTCGGCTGATAGCCGCAGATGTACGTCTCCTCGGGCACGTACTCGTGGATGACGACACCGAGCTCGGTGAGCTGCGCCTGCTGCTCCTCCGACAGCACCCCGTCGGTCTGGATCAGGATGTAGTTGGAGTCCGCAGCGTCCTTGGACTCCAGCGACGCGGCCTGCAGTTCCGCGACGTGGGCGACCGGGTCCAGCGAAACGCCATTGATCGTGATGAGAGCCATCGATCTTGCCTCCTTAGGTCGGTGACGATGTCGGCGAGCGTGTATTCGCCTGGGCGGGTCACGACCCTAACAAACAGCCGATCAAGAGGCAAGGATATTTCACAGATTTCGAACTTCGTTTCCTTGCGCTCGACACCGAGCGCTACGACGGGGGCTGTGTCCCTGTGAGGGCCGCGACCGTGAGCTCGGCGTCGATACCGGCGCGCAGCGCCGTCAGCTGAGCGCCACGCGCACGGAGCTTGGTTGCAGCGTGCGCGGGCAGGTTGAGCGCAGCCATCGTCTGGGCTGCTTGCTGACTCGCGGCGCGTAGCCCCTCCGGAGCGACGACCTGGTCGAGAAAGCCCGCCACGACCCCCTCAGCCGGGCTGTAAATCGCACCGGTGATGACCGCACGGTTGTAGTGAGCCGGGCTCAAACGCCCGCGCGCGAGCTCGATCGCGAACCAGGGAACCGTGAGGCCGATCTTGACCTCGTTGAGGCCCATCTGGAAAGGCCCGTCCACTCCGATACGCACGTCGGCGGCCAGCAGCACGAACGAACCCGCCGCGATCGCATGACCGGAGCAGGCGGCGATGACGGGGGTCGGGAACGACAGCATCCGCTCGGTCAGGGTCGCGCCCAGGCGCAGCATCTCGACCACCCGATCGGGATCTCCTGCCGAGAAGACCTTCAGGTCAAACCCCGCCGAGAAGTAGCCCTCCCGGCCGCTCAGCACGACAACCGCGCCATCCTCCTCGGCTCGATCGAACGCCGCATGGAGGGCCGTCAGCATGTCGATGGAGAAGGCGTTGACCTTCCCGTCGTCCATCGTGATTGTCGCGATCGGTCCGTCGAGCTCGTAGGTGGCCAGTTCGGTCATCATCATCCTCCGGTCGTGTGTGGCCGTGACAGTAGCCGAGGTGCTTCAGATCCCGCCGGTGCTCGCCGCGGCGGAGTCCGCCGCGGAGCGCTCGCCGCCGGGGTGTAGGCGCGCGCGCATGATGCGCACGGCCTCGGGGTTGGAGTCGATCAGCACGTAGCGGCGACCGAGCGCCGCGGCGACCGCTCCGAGCGTGCCGGAGCCGGCGAAGAAGTCCAGGCACCAGTCGCCCGGGCGGGTGGAAGCCTGGACCATGCGCCGCACGATGCCCTCGGGCTTTTGCGTCGGGTAGCCGGTCTTCTCGCGTCCGCGGGTGGGGACGATCGTGTGCCACCACACGTCCGTCGGCAACTTGCCGCGCGCGGCCTTCTCGGCGGTCACCAGGCCTGGCGCCATGTAGGGCTCACGGTCGACCGCGGCGGAGTCGAAGTGGTAGGCGGCAGGGTCGGCGACGTAGACGAGGATCGTGTCGTGCTTGGGTGGCCAGCGCCGGCGCGTGCGCGCGCCGTAGTCATACGCCCAGACGATCTCGTTGAGAAAGCAGTCGCGGCCGAAGATCTCGTCGAGCAGCAGCCGGCAGTAGTGGGACTCGCGGTAGTCGATGTGAAAGTACAGCGTTCCCTCGCGCGCGAGCAGTCGGCGGGCGTGCAGCAGGCGCGGGTGCAGGAACGCGAGGTAGTCGTCGAAGGAGTCGCGGTAGGAGGACTCGGCGAGCAACCGCGTGGTGTAGCGCCGATCCTGAAACCCGACGCGATCGCCGTCGGGGTCGGGGACCGTGCTGAGCACTCGGCGTGTCTGAGCGCGGCCGGTATTGAACGGCGGGTCGATGTAGATCAGCTGAAACGACCCGTCGGCATAGCGCGGAAGCAGCTCGAGGTTGTCGCCGAGCAGGATCGCGTCCGCGTCGGGCTGAACGGGAGTGAGCTCCACGAACGGCAAGGCTAATCGGCGCACCGGCAGTTTCGATCGAGCCACGCGTGCCCGGGCGGTGACCGGCGTCCCGAACGGGCACCGCCGACAAGGACCCCGCTGACCGGGGTGTCGACGGGCCGCAAGTCAGGGCTGCAGCGCGCGCTCGATGTAGGGGCCGAGCAGCTCCGCGATCGAGGCGGCCGTCATCCCGGCGGGGCCTACGGGGAGCGCGACGTAGCTGATCCCCAGCCGCACGAGGCACTCGGCGAGCAGCGCGGCATCGTGCGGGGCGGCCTGCGGCCAGCGCGCAAGGATCGCCACCGAGAGCTGCTCGGCGGCGCCCTGCACGAGCGGCTGGCCCTGGGTGGTGACGAACGGCAGCATCTCCCCCGAGCCGGCGATCGCGGCGCGGATCAGCGGATCCTCGGCAGCCGCCGAGAGGAACAGCCCGAACGCCGCCGTCAGCGCCGCGATCGGATCGTCGAGATGGGCGTCCAGCGCCGTCTCAACCGCGGCGATGAAGCGCTCGGCCTCACGCAGGACAAACGCCTGCGCGAACGCCTCGCGCGAACCGAACTCCTTGTACAGAGTCTGGCGACTGACGCCCGCGGCGAGCGCGATGTCGGCCATCGTCACCTCGCTCCAGGCGCGCTGCTCGAGCTCGCGCCGCGCCGCGTCGAGCAACGTGTCACGCAGCAGCGCGCGGGCCGCGACCGCATAGGGCGTCGGCGTCGGCGTCCGTCTCGCAGTCGCGGTCGGGATGGGCGTGGCGACGCTCACGAGACGGGCTCGAAGTCGACCTTGTCGCGCACCCCGCAGTCCGGACAGTGCCACTCCTCGGGCACCTCGCTGAAGGGCGTGCCCGCCGGAAAGCCCTCGTGGGGATGGCCGAGCTGCTCGTCATACACGTACCCGCAGGCCGGGCAGCGGTAGCGGCTCATCGCGCGAGGTCCCCAGTCGACGGGCCGCCGCCGGCGCCCGTGGCCGGCAGCGCGGGCGCGCCGTAACGCGCGAGCACGCGGTTGTACGCGCGCGGGCTGATGTTGGCGCGGGCGAGATCGCCCTCGTAATGCTCGACCACGCGAGGGTCCATCACCCGCCGCCACACCGGAGGGAACACCGCGGCGAGGATCATGCCCGCATAGCCGGTGGGCAGCTGTGGGGCTTCGTCGTAGTGGCGCAACGCCTGGTAGCGGCGCAGCGGGTTGGCGTGGTGGTCGGAGTGGCGCTGCAGGTGGTAGAGCAGCACGTTGGAGGCGACGTTGTTGGAGTTCCAGCTGTGCTCGGGCGCGGTGCGCTCATAGCGGCCGTCCTCGCGTCGCGAGCGCCGCAGGCCATAGTGCTCCAGGTAGTTGACGACCTCCAGCAACGAGAACCCGACGACGGCCTGAATCAGCAGGTAGGGCAGCACGACCGGCCCGAACACGAGCGCGAGCGCGGCGAACAGCGCGACGGTCATCGCCCACGCGCTTAGCGCGTCGTTGCGGATCGTCCACGGCCCCCGACCCATGCGCGCCAGACGGACGCGCTCGAGTCCCCACGCCGAGCGCAGGCTGCCCGAGACGGTGCGCGGCCAGAACGCGTAGAAGGACTCGCCCATGCGCGCGCTGGCTGGGTCCTCGGGTGTGGCCACGCGTACGTGGTGGCCGCGATTGTGCTCGATGAAGAAGTGCCCGTACCCGGTCTGCGCGAGCGCAACGCGGCTGAGCCAGCGCTCGGAGGAAGCGCGCTTGTGACCGAGCTCGTGCGCGGTGTTGATCGCCACGCCCGCGACCATCGCGACCGTCAGCGCCAACCCGAGCGATTCAAAGACGGACAGGCCGCCGTGCGACCACATCCAGCAGGCGAACACCAGTCCGGCGTACTGCAACGGCAGGAACAGGTAGGTGCACCAGCGGTAGTAACGGTCCTGCTCGAGCCACTTGATGACGCTGTCAGGCGGGTTGGAGGCGTCCAGCCCGACGAGCAGGTCGAGCAGCGGAAACACGCCGAAGATGAGCACCGGACCGTAGAACCAGAACACGCCCAGGCCGGTGAGCTCCACGAGGCCCCAGGAGATGAACGGCAGCAGCGGCACGATCAGCCCGAGCAGCCAGGCGTAGCGCTTGCGATCGCGCCAGCGTGTCTGCCGCAGCGCCTCCCCGCCGAGTCCGGACGCGAGGTCGTGGTCAGGCATGCTCGTTACAGACGCCATGGTGTATGTATCCTCCGCAGTCGCTCAGACGGTATGTGTCCGTCTAGTTTACACGACCACCCAGATCTGTCAAGCAGGATCGTGGCGCTGTGCGTCGGCCATCGCCACCAGGCCGTGCAGGAACACCTCGAACATCCTGCCGTACAGCGCGTCGTCGAGCTCGGGGTCGACGAGCCGGTCGAGTAGGAAGCCGTCGGCCATGAAGAACGTCATCGCGGCGACGTCGCCCGGTGGAACCGGCGGCATGACCCCGAGATCCGAGGCCCAGCGCGAAAAAACGGCGGCCATGCGCTCGCGCAGGCCGCGCTGACGGGCGATGAACTCGAGGCGAAACGCCTCGTTGCGGGTTGCGTGAAGCGCGAACTCCTGGTAGAGCCCGCGCCAGTTCGGATCGGCGTCGACGTTCGCCAGAAACCCCTCGGCCGCGTGCCGGGCCTCCTGCGCGGGGTGGCCCGCGCCCACGAGCACCGAGTCCAGGCGAGCGATCTCCGCGGCGAAGTGCTCGTCGAGCACCGCCAGGAACATGTCCTCCTTGCTGGCGAAGTGCGAGTAGAAGGCGCCCTTGGTGTAGCCGGCATCAGCGGCGATGCGATCGATCGAGGCGCCATGCATACCGAGCTCGCAGATCAGGCGCGAGGCCGCGCGTAGCAGCGCCGCGCGGGTGGCGTCGCTACGCTGGATCCGGGTCTGCCGGGCGGCGCGAGCAGAGGCGATACGGCGGGCGGTGGCTGCGCTCAAGCGGGAGTCGCCTCGCGCTGGGCAGTTGTCTCGGTCCCAGCCCCGGGTCCAGTGTCGGGCGAGGCCCCTCTCCCACTCCCGTCGCCGGCCTGTGACTCTGCCGGAGCGCGGGACTCGGCCGCGAGCTCGACCGCGGGAGCGGCGGCCACCGGACAGCGGCCTACCAGCACCTCGGCGTCATGGCGCGGTGTCTCGGTGATCGCGCGGCGATAGACACGCTCGGAGTCCGGACGCGACGGAGCGAGAGTGCGCCGCAGGACCAGCTCACGCAGCACGACCTCCATCTCAAACTGGGCGAAGGCCGCGCCCAGGCAGCGGTGGATGCCACCGCCGAAGGGGATCCATGTGTACGTCCCCGGCGCGTGGCCGCCCTCGGCCTCGATGAAGCGCTCGGGCCGGAACTCGTCCGGTTCGGGGTAGATGTCGGCGCGGCGATGCACTAGGTGGATCGAGGGCACGATCGAGGCCCCGGCGGGGAGCAAACGTCCACCGAACTCCATCGGCTCCTGTAGACGGCGCAGCACGATCGAGATCACCGGGCGCAGGCGCAGTGTCTCCTGGATCGTGGCCTGCAGATAGGTGTCCTGACCGGCGCGCACCTCCTCGGTCAGGCGGCACATTTGCTCGGGGTGCCGGCATAGCCGCTCGACCGCCCAGGCGAGCGCATTGGCGGTCGTCTCGTGCCCAGCGACCAGCAACGTGACGAGCTCGTCGCGCAACTCCGAGTCGCTCATCGGCGAGCCATCCTCGTGGGTGGCCTGCAGCAACAGCGACATGATGTCGTCGCGCTCAGCCAGGTCCGAGGCGGTGCGCCGCTCGGCGATCTCCTCGTAGATCGGTCGATTCACACGGTCGATCTCGCGCTGGAACCTTCCCATTCGCGCGACGCGTTCAGGTCCAAGCGTCACCAGTGCGATACCGCCGAGCGGGTTCGTGACGATGTCGAGCAGACGACGCAGCTCGGCACGCAACTCGTCCATGCGCGCGCCCGTGGAGACTCCGAACACGGCGCGCAAGATGATCTCAAGCGTCAGCGCCTGCATGCGCGGGCGCAGCGGATAGGGCTCGCCGATCGGCCAGCGCTCGATCTCGCTCGCGGTGATCTCGGCCATCAGCGCCCCGTAGCGCTGCATGCGCTCGCCGTGAAAGGCCGGCAGCACCAGCCGGCGCTGGCGCAGATGGGGAGCATCGTCGAGCAGCAGTACCGAGTCGGGGCCGAGCACGGGCAGCAGGATGCGGTTCGCCTCGCCCGCGTGCAGAAGCTGCGGGTCGCCCGTGAAGACCTGCTTGATCGTCTCCGGATCGGACGTCAGCACCCACTCGCCCTCGTTGGCGATACGCAGCGTGAACATGTCGCCGAAGCGCGCCTGGCACTGATCCATCAGCCACTGCGCGCGGCGGTACCAGATGACGGACTGCACAGCCCGCGGCATATGGGGTCCGGGGGGCAGGGCCGGTGTGGAGGAGGATGCTTCTCGCATACCGGAGAGTATCCAATCACATACCGAGTGGGATGTCAAGGAAGGGTCATCGAATGGGGTTCCTGACAGGACATACGCACCACAGCATCAATCGGGCGAAAGCCAAGGTGCTGCACCGTGCTACACTGGCCTGGTGCCGACGACCAGGCCCCGCCATACGATCACCGAGACTCCACCCGTGCAGAAGGCGCTCGACGCACTGCGCGCGAGGATGAACGGCGAGCGGATCGACTTCGCCGAGCTGATGATCCTCGGCGCCGAAGCGAAGGCGCGCCGGCTGCCCCCCCAGGGGGACAGTGATAAAGCACGCCAGGCCCGTCATGAGCTCGCTGAATGGATCGTCAACGGCAATGGTCCAATGGTTGACATCAAGGCGGCCGAAGAAGTCAAGCATCTCGGGTTGATCGCCAACTACGACGACGAGTAGCGTGCTGCTGCTCGACAACTCAGCCTGGGCGCGGCTGATCCAGCAGGTCGTACCCAGAGACCGGGCCAAAACGATCGCAAAGTGGATGGAGCGAGACGAGGTCGCGGTCTCCCTGCCGTTCCTGCTGGAGGCCGGATACTCCGCTCGTTCGGCGGCGGATCGCGTGGCGTTGATGGCTCGCCTCAACCAGCTTCCCCGAGTCGCGATCGACGGCGAGGTCGAGCGCATGGCGCTACAGGCCCAACGAGAACTCGCCGAGGTCGGCCACCACCGCCTCGCACCCATTGATGTGGTGATCGCCGCTTGCGCGCACCGCGCCGAAGCGGACGTGCTGCACTACGACGCCGACTACGACATCCTCGCCGAGCACACCGCGCTGACATTCGCGAGCGTCTGGCTCGCGCCGCCGGGGACGTTGTAGCGATTGGGCGCCACATGACCAGGGTAGACCCGACGCATTGCCCACGGGTCCGTCAGAAACAACGCCCCCGGTTGGATTCGAACCAGCGACCATGCGAACAGCATGGGGGGAGCAGGCTCCTCCCATGAGCCCCCCCACGACCAACAGGACACTGGTTGACGCCCCCGGCTGGATTCGAACCAGCGACCTGCGGATTAGAAGTCCGCTGCTCTATCCAGCTGAGCTACGGGGGCGGGCGGCACCCTGAATCGTCGCATGGACGCTAGGCGAGGGTCTACTTAGACAAGATTGAGCAAAAACGTGTAGAAAGTGGGCATGAGCCATCCGGGTGTGGAGGACGACGAGGCCGACCTGACGCGCAAGCAGCGCCGCGAACAGGCGCGCGAACAGCGTAAGGCCCTCGAGGAGGAAGCGGCGGCCGACGCCAAACGCAAAGCGCGGCTGACCCAACTAGGCATCGTCCTGGCGGTGGTCGTGGCGGCCGTCGTCGTGATCTTGATCGCCACGGGCGGGGGCGGCACGAAGAAAGTCGCTCCGCACAGCGCCGAAGCTACTAAGACGACGGCGGCGGTCAACACGCTCGTCGGCGGCATCCCCCAGAACGGGAACACGCTCGGCAACCCAAACGCGCCCGTGACGCTGCAGTACTTCGGCGACCTGGAGTGTCCGATCTGCAAGAGCTTCACGCTGGGGGCGCTGCCGCCGATCATCCAGAAGTGGGTGCGCACGGGCAAGGTCAAGATCGAATACCGCTCGTTGGAGACCGCCACGCGCGAACCGGAAACGTTCAAGACGCAGCAGGTCGCCGCACTCGCCGCGGGCAAGCAGCAGAAGATGTGGAACTACCTCGAGACCTTCTACCACGAGCAGGGCGAAGAGGACAGCGGCTATGTCACCGAAAGCTACCTCCAGGGTCTCGCCCAGCAGGTGCCCGGCCTGAACCTGACGACCTGGACGAACGACCGCTCCAACGCCGAACTGGTCAACCAGATCGCCACCGACGCGCAGGCGGCCAACAACGCCGGGTTCACAGGCACGCCGTCCTTCTTGATCGGCAAGACCGGCGGGACGCCGAGCAAGCTCGAATACAGCTCGCTGACCGACCCCACGTCGTTCAACGAAGCGATCGAAAAGCTGCTCAAGGAATAGCGTCATGAGCGCGCGTGCTCTCAGGACCACGCTGATCGTGCTCGCCGCCCTGGGCATCGCCCTGGCCGGATACCTCACGTACCTCCACTACTCCGGCACGACGCCCCCCTGCTCGATCAAGGGCAACCCCTGCAGCCAGGTCCAGAAATCCCGCTACTCCGAGCTCGTCGGCGTTCCCGTCGCACTGATTGGCCTGCTGGGCTACATCGCCATCCTCGGATCGCTGCTGGCCCCCGAAAGCGAGCAGACGAGGTTCGCGACGGTGGCACTGACGCTCGGCGGGCTCGGGTTCAGCGCCTACCTGACCTACCGTGAGGTGTTCACGCTGCACAAAATCTGCGAGTGGTGCGTCGGCAGCGCCGTCCTCATGACGATCATGGTGTGCCTGTCGGTATGGCGCTTTTTGCGCGGCGACATCGACGCGCGGGCGCGGGCGCTCGCGCAGACAGACGAACCCGAGCCGGCCGCGCCGCCGCTCGGCGCGGCACCATCGTGATACTCGCCACCGGCCTTCGCTGAGGACGCTCGGGGCCGTGGCAGGACCCGCCCGCGGCGGTCCGTGGCAAAAACGGCCGCTACATCATTCGTCCAGCGCGGGAATACGGACCCCCGAAACGGGGTACGCACGCCGACTTGATTGGTGATGCGCGCGCACCCGCATACGCCCGACCCATCCCCGATCCCCGAACGCGTCGACTCGGAAGCGACGACTCGCCCCGATGCGAACATGGGGATCCTCGCCGGCGCGACCGGTGTGGGCGTCGGCGCGAACGCCGATGCGAACGGCATAGAACGACTGTTCGAGATGACCAGCGACCTGCTGGCCGCGATCTCGCTCGACGGACGGTTCACGCTGCTGAACCCCGCGTGGGCGGACGCGCTCGGTTGGAGCATCGAGGAGCTGGTGGCCCAACCGATGCAGGCACGCGTACACCCGGACGATCTCGAGCAAACGCTCGCACTGACGCTCGCCGGACGCAACCGCAGCGCGCAACTCGTGAACTTCACCAACCGCTACCGCCACAAGGATGGCTCGTGGCGGTGGCTGCTGTGGAGCGCGCGCTGTGACGGGGAAGTGTGGTACGCCGCGGCACGCGACGTGACCGACCGCATGTGGCTGGAGCGCCAGGCGCTGCACGACCCGCTGACGAAGTTGCCCAACCGCCTGCTGCTGATGGACCGCGCCCATCAGGCGCTCGCCCGACTACCTCGCAGCAAGGGACCGATCGCGCTGCTGTTCATCGACCTCGATGGTCTCAAGGCGATCAACGACAGCCTCGGACACGCCGTCGGCGACCTGCTGCTCGTGTCGGTCGCAGAGCGCCTTGCGCAGACACTCCGCGACAGCGACACGGTCGCGCGTCTGGGCGGAGACGAGTTCGTGATCCTGGCCGAGGATCTCGAGTCCGACCGGGAAGCGCTCGCCGTCGCCGAACGGGTCGTGCACGGGTTGGAGGCGCCGTTCGAGGTAGGGTCGATCGAGGTGGCCATGTTCGCGAGTGTGGGCGTGTCGATCTCACGCGACGCCGACGCCGACCCCGAGGATCTGCTGCGTGAGGCCGACGTGGCGATGTATCGCGCCAAGCGCGCGGGGGGACATCGACTGGAACTGTTCGATGAGGAGCTGCGACGCTCGCCGCTCGGAGATTCCGATTCGATCTCCGATCGGTCGACCAAGCGTGGCGAAGCGCCGTCGGGGTCGATACGCTCGCACGCGCCATGGCATCCGATCGCGCGCCTGAGACACCGCCACCGCTGAGCGGCGCAGACCTCGACCCAACCACGATCGAGCGCCACAAGGACGCCGCGGCGCGGGCCGCCGCCGAGCTGGTGCAGGACGGCATGAGCGTCGGGTTGGGGACCGGCTCGACCGTCGCATATCTGCTCACGGCTCTCGGCGAGCGCGCCAAGGAGCTGCGAGGCGCCCGCTGCGTGGCCACCTCGCCGGCGACCGCCGCGATCGCGCGCGAGCGCGGGCTGACCGTCGCAGAGCTCGACGAGGTAGGCGAGCTGGATGTTGCCATCGACGGCGCCGATCAAGTCGATCCCGACGGGTGGCTGATCAAGGGCGGCGGCGGAGCCCACACGCGCGAGAAGATCGTGGCGACCTCAGCGCGACGGTTCGTCGTGATCGTCTCGGCCGAGAAGGAGGTCTCGCGGCTCGGGCCGCCGGTGCCGGTGGAGGTGCTGCGGTTCGGCGCGCGCCGAACGCTGATTGCGCTCGGGGATGCGCGACCGCGGGACGTCGGCGCGAGCCCGGACGGCAACCTGATCGCCGACTATCTCGGCCCGGTCGAGCATGCGCGCGCGCTGGCCGAGCGCCTGAGCGGGACAGTCGGCGTGGTCGAGCACGGGCTGTTCCCGCCCGAGATCGTCAGCGAGATCTTTGTCGCGGGCACGGACGGCGTACGACGCCGGGCGGGCGGCAAGCGCGCCTAACGGGCAGGGACAAGCGGCCTGAGCTCCTCGCCGGATGAGACGGGATGGCGCGCAAGGACGCCGTCCTCGCCGATCACATACGAGCCCATGCGAGCCAGCGGCGGAGAGTAGACATGGAGCGTGACGGCGGGATCGGCGCCGGCGTGACGGACGCGGTGGATGTCGGCTGCGGAGAAGTGGAACGAGTCGCCCGCCGCGAACGTGCGAACAGCGGCCCGCCCGCCCGGACCATCGATCCTCAGGCGCTCCTCGCGCACGCGCCCACCGACGACCGAGACCGCGCCCGAGGAGACGTCGTGGTCGTGGTAGCCAGTGTCGTGATCTTCGGACCAGCAGATCAACCAGGCGGTGATGTGTGCGTCACTGAACAGCTCCTCGTAGACGCGCTGGGAGTAGTCGTGGCGAACCAGATGAATCCACAGCTCGGGACGGTCGGCGAGCTCCGCGACGAACTCCGCGAGCTCGGGAGGAGTGAGGTCGCGATCACGCGGGCGGCGAATCCTGGAGATAGAGCGGGTCATCGCAGAGCGACCTCCGGCGCCCGGCGTGCCCGGTCCTCCCCACGCTCTGCCGCCTCCCCCCGCGAACCCGTGGCGAATGCGAACACCCGCCGCGCGGCGGAGGCGGCGTCAGCGCGCAGGTCGAACCCGAGCAGCTCGGGGTCGGGATACGGGTCTGGCTCGACGACCGGCCGGTCCGAGCCATACAGAAGTTGGGCGGGTCCGACGCGCTCGGCGAGCGCGCGGATGGCCGCGGGACCGTAGGAGGAGGTGTCGAAGAACGCCAGTGGATCGTGCTCGTCCGGCGATGGCCCTCCGCGCGATTCCAACCGCTCGGCGTGCAGCGGGGCGAGGCCGGCCAACATCGCGAACACAACCCGCAGGCGCGGATGCGCAACGCGGCCTGCGGCTCGGAACGAGAGCCAGGCGGCCTGCATGTCGAAGACGTAACGCGTGAGCGCGGGCCACCATAGGGGATCCTCCAGCGAGCACTCGTGCGCGCGAGGGGACGCGCCAAGGCCGGGCCCGGGGTGGACGAAGAGCGGCGCATCGCGCGATTCCAAGCGCGCGAGCAGCGGGTGCAGGCGCGCATGCGCTTCGACCGATGCGAGCGCGCCCGCAGGCAAGGACACGCCCACGCAGCCGCGATCGAGCGCCCGGTCGACGTCCTCCGGATCGGGCGAGTCCAGGGGGAGCGCTCCCCACACACCGAACGGCGAGCCGAGCGCGAACGCGCCGTCGTGATAGGCGTCGATCAGCCCCAGCGCCTGAGCGCGCGGGAGCGACTCGATCCCCAGCGGGCTGGACAGGCAGACGAGCGCCCGGTCGAGCCCGTCCAGCTCCACGAGCACGGCACGCTGTTCGATGGTCTCGGTCGAAAGGTCCAGCACAAACGGTCGCTCGCCCGCCAGATACAGCATGCTGAGGCCATGCTCGCTGCGCACGAACGGCAGCTCGCGCCGGCGCGACAACGCCTCGATGAGCGGCTCCGTCCAGTAGTGCTGATGAATGTCGATGCGCATGTCGGTCTGGTTTGCCGGGCTCTGCGGATGAACCCGGATCAATGTCGCGCCTAATCTAGAGATTGTTGATCGATTTTATGGACTTTAGCATATCGCACGCTGCCCTTCTTGACGGGACCGAGGAATCGAACCTCTAGATGCGGCGGTTCTGGAGACCGGCTTGGGACGGGCCACAGCATTGCTACGCGGCTGATGTCGCCCCACCCAGCGTGGCCAACCGGACTTTCAGAGCGGCGGCAGCTTGAGACGGTGCGAGTGGGCAATCTGCTCAGCCATATGGTCGTCCACGCCTACTTCGTCGGCGACCTCTCTCCAGCCCGAAACGACGGCGGCGACCTCCAGGAGGATGGTTTCAGCACGGCCACGCGTCAGACCCGCCACAGCGGCGACGTCGCGCAGGTCGGCCACTGTGAACTCTGTGCGCTTCCCATTGATCGACATCTGGTGGCTGTCGAGCCACGGGTTGCCGGGCTTCCAGGCCCAGATGACGTCATAGGCGGGAGCCAATGACCACGCACCTTCGCGGTCCATGAGAAACGCGACATTCTTGACGTGGTCATCTTGATTGCGGGCGACGACGTTGAAGACCATGCGCCGGAACTGCTGCTCGACGACAGGCGTCCCGAGCCCGAGCCGGCGGATCAACTGCAGAAGCTGCTCATAGCTGTAGGTGCCGGGCTCGTTGTAGCTGACGTGCTCCAGTGCGCCGACGGTCTGCATGTGCAGGTTCTCGCCATCCTCCGGTCGGTCAAAACGACGGGTCATGAAATGCCTGCGGCCGTTCTCCTCCAAGAGCCGGCACTCGGCCATGTCAATTCCGGCCGCCCTCGCCATTTTCGAGTACGCGTACTCCACCGCGCCCCAGCCCTCCGGATCGGTGAGTCCGTGATCGCCGGCGCGCGAGACGCCGTCGAACTTCAATAGCCATTGGCGAAAACCGGCACCGACCTGGACCTGCCCCGACCGGACCTGGCCGGTAGCGTCGTTGTAGGCGATGAATGCCTTCGGGCGCGCGCCGCCCGCAGAGCTGCCCACGGCAAGGATCGCCTTCATTGCCTCCTCGTCAGGGCTTTCGCTCAGCTCGGTCACGAACTCGGTGCGCTCTGCGAGTACCTCGCTGGCCAGACGCACGAGCGCGTCGAGGTGCAGGTCTGCGCCAGCCGGGAGCGCCGACTCGTGGGCCGGCTGAAACTCCAACGCACCCACGCCGCGGGTGCCAACGTAGCAGAGCCGCTCAACGACGTCGAAGCTCGACTCATCGCGCCCCTGCGAGGCCAGCCAGGCGTTGACGAGTGCCGTGCCCCACCGATCGGGCAGGGAGTCAGCCAACAGCCCCGGCAGACCTCTGAAGGCGTCCTGCGGCAGGCCTGGAAACCTGTAAGGCTCGAGGCGCAGGGGCATTCTGATCGGGGCGATCTCTATGCCACTGCGGACAAAGGCCGGGTCGTACTGGAACGTCGCGTAGCGCGCGCCTGGATCGATCGAGACGGCAGCGATGCGAGATCCCCAGAGCGTCACCGCCGCGACAGTCAAAGCCCCGACCCCGGCTCGCCGCCCCACCTCCACGGCTGCGTGGCCTCGGTGGACTCCGCTGACCGGCCACCGCGGCGGCCGCGGGCACGCCGTCGGATCTTGCGCTGCTCGCGCTCCAGTTGCGCGATCGGGAGGTCGATCGACTCAGGCACGGCGAGGTCCAGCCCGGCTAGCAGTCCGAGGGTCCGCAGCAGCTTGATCATCGAGGTCATCTGCACTGACCGTCCTCGCTCAGCCCGCTGTACGGTTGCCTGACCGATCCCGGCCTCGATCGCCATCTCGGCTTGAGTCAAGTTGCGCTCGAGGCGATGACGCTCCAGCCTGCGACCAAGCTCAGCAAGAACGGCCGCGTCCGTGGTGATTTCATCAAAGTGCATCAGTGCTAATGGGTTATATCGAAATATCTAGGTAATACATCGGATCTGATGGACATAATAGCACAGATGATTGATATATTGAAATCACCTATGATGCTTTAAGCTCGATATACGCGATAATCCATCATAACTGATGTATAGGCTTAGTGCATGCTGGTGCCGCGTTCATAGATGCAGCGCCACGGACTGCGCTCCGGCGCGCGGGCGAAACCTCGCTCAGCGGGACATAACCCCGTGATCGGCTCGGTAAAGCGGAAAGTCTCGATTGCGGGCGCTCGCCTTGTGGTGCGACAAACCGAGCGGCGGCGCTTGCCGATACAGGGAGTCGGTCGGCCCGACGCTGAACGGCCGGCGACGATAAGGACCAGGGTGGGCTCACCGACAGCGTGGTCGTGCCGGCAACGGGAGGCAGGGCCTCATTTTGGGCAAACAATGGGTTAGCTGCCGTAACGGCAGGGCCCGTTCTGACATCGCGTGGAAAGGAGCAAAAGATGATGATGCGTGCACGAGGATTCGCCGCTGGCGTAGGTTTCGGCGTCATCGCGGCTTGGATGGTGGCCAGCGCTCTGGGAGTTGCCAGCGGGGCCACTCGCGACCAGGCTGAAGCTGCAGCTCATGTCCCCAACGGCGAACCCTGCGCGGGGCAAGAACTGAACCTCAAGATCGATGGCAAGGAGGGTGCGCCGGTGATCCCCTACGGACCGGCGACGATCACGGGCGTCCTCCACTGCGGAACTGTGCCGATTCGCAACGCACAGCTAGCGGTCGCATCGGTGGGCTGTCTGGCACCGGGCGTTCAGTCGATCGTGGACACGGTCACGACCGGGCTCGACGGCTCGTTTCTTTACGACGTTCCTCCCGGCCCGAGCCGTCTGCTCAGCTTCAGCTACACCTCCTTTCGCGATGATCCGGGGCCATCGGTGGCCGCGCTGGCGACGCTGCGCGTACGCCCGCAACTGCGATTGCAGATCCAGCCACGCGTCGTCCGCAACAAGCACACGATCTACTGGACCGTCGGGGTGCTCGGTGGCCCATTTCCAGCACAGGGCATCACGCTTGACCCACAGGTCAAAGAGGGACGCAAGTGGCAGACCTTTGACCAGTTCCGCGTTTACCAGGAAGGCACGAGTCACGTCTATGACTATCGGTTCCTGAAAGCCTCAGAGCCGATCACGTATGCGTTCCGCGTTGCGTTGCCGGCGACGGGATCAGGCGAATATCCATACGCGTCCGGTGCAAGCAACGCTGTCTACGTCCACGTGAACCCGTGAGAGCTCTCGGCTCGGGGAACTGTCGTCAGCCTGCGGTCGTGCTGGCGATCGCGGCTCTGATCGTCCTTGCGTTCACAGCGTGTGGGCAGTCCGCCGCTGGCTCATCCCCACGCGGTCGAACGAACGCTGCGTCAGGTGCGCCGGACGGGCGGCATCCACCGGTCACGAGGTCGCAGGGGCCAGGCCCCGAAGCGACTCTGCCGCGGGTGAGCGCCAGCGGGGGAACGGTAAGCGCGCTGTGGCAGCGGCAGCTCGTCTACCCGGCCATCGCCGGCGGCACGGTCGTGGGCTTGGCGGGAAAGGGGCCGGCGGCTCGTATCGAGGCCGTCTCGTCACTGACCGGCCAGCCGCGGTGGACTGTCCCGACGCCTGCCGAACCCGAGGTGCTGGGAGTCTCGCTCGAGGGCTCGGTGGTCATTGTGGAAGCCGGCAGAGAGCTCGACGATCCAGCGGGGCAGATCGTCGTCAAAGAAATCGCCGTGTACTCGCTCGCCGACGGCCGCTCGCTCTGGCACACGCCGGTGGCTGTCGGGCCGGACTACCTGCCGGGCAACCAGCGTGCGTACGTGGCGAGGACGATCGTGTTCGCCGAACCTGGTGGAGAACTCATCGCTCGCCGGGCGGCGACGGGAGGCGTCGTCTGGCGCGCGAGCCGGCCACGGTCGTGTCCGCAGGGTGGCGGTGACGAAGCCGGCGGCGACGCGCGCGTGGCGGCGGACGGCAGCCTGTTGATCGCCTCCTACCCGTGCGAACGGGGCGGTGGATCGTATGTGCTCGTCGAGCGGCTCTCGCCGGGCAGCGGCAAGCCGGTGTGGCAATGGCGAACGGTCTCGGTCGGGGCGGGAAACCCGGGCTCGTTCATCGGCTTGGGGGTCGTCGGTGTGGCCTCGGCGGGCGAGATCGTGTTTCTGCAGGGGCAGGTGAGCAACCCCGGGCGCTACGTGCGGACCCTCCCGAATGCGCGCCGTTGGCCGCCGGCGCTCGGCCCGGAAGGCGACGAAATGCTGCTCGCCCTCGACGCTCGCGACGGACGACCGCGCTGGAGCGAGCTTGGCTTTCAGAATCCCGAACTCGCGCTCACCGACGGCGCTGTGTGCGAGTTCGACATACAGGGCGTAGAGTGCCGGAACGACTTGACGGGGCTGCCGAGCCGGCGGTTGCTGAGAACCGGCCTCTCAGAACTGGAAACGGGCGGGTCGGACGACGTCGGGGACGACAAGGCGGGTGTAGCCGGCAACCTCGTGGCGGTGACACTTCGGCGCAGGGGGCAGGACCCGCTGGTCGTGGAGCTAGCCCCCGTGCGAACCCCGGGCGAGGCCGCGCGAGTGCTCGTATGGCTCGGGCCCAATCGGCCGGAACCCGCCCATTCGACACCCGCAATCGTACGAGCGGGCCCATTGCCGGGCGGGGCGACACTCTTGCTGCTGCGCCGCCTCGACGTGCCGGAAGATCCGCTGCTCGCACTACGTGTCGAGCCCAGCGGACGCGGCTGAGCGCCGCCAGGTGCGGGCCACAACCACGGCGGTCAAGAAGCGCTCAGAAAGCCAAAATCCAGAAATCCGGGGCCAGACTGAAGCGGGGGACCGAGGAATCGAACCTCGAGCTCGGGTTTTGGAGACCCACGTGTTACCACTACACCAGTCCCCCATGGCCGTACGCGCCCGAACCGCCGACCGTGTCCAGCCCGCGCGAACCGTCAAGGAACGGGGATTCTAGGGGCTCGCCGGTGTAGAGTCGCGCGCGACAAGGCTCATTGTTCTAGCTAGGGGGGTCATGAGGGATGGCTGATCGTTGGAGCAAGCTCGCGCCGCTGACAGGCGTGCTGTTCGGCATCATCGTGGTGGTCGCGATCGTCACGGGCGGCGGGGAAACGCCCGACGCGAACGCACGACCGGCACGGGTGATCGCGTATTACGGGACGCACCGCTCAGAAGTGGAGACATCCGCGATCCTGTTTGCACTGGCGTTCCTGGTGCTGTTGCTGTTCGCCGGCGCGTTGCGCTCGTATCTGCGCCGCACACCCGCGGCAGAGGGTCTCGGCTCGCTGGCGCTGGCGGGCGCCGTACTGATGGCCGCTGGTGCTCTCATAGACACCGGGGTCGAATATGGGCTCGCCCACCAACTCCACCATCTCGGGCCGGAAGTCGCACAGACGCTCAACTTTCTCGACAACGAACTGTTTCTGCCGGTCCTCGCCGGAGCGTTCGTGTTCGGAATCTCCAGCGGCCTGGCGATCCTGCGTGGCGCGGCGCTGCCGAAGTGGCTGGGCTGGGTCGCGGTCGTGCTCGGGATTCTCGCGCTGATCCCGCCCACGGGCTTCTTCGCCCTGCTCGGGTTCGTGATCTGGACGATCGTCGCGTCAATCCTGATGTATCGGCGCACGGGCTCACCCGCCGACACGCGGGTCGCCGTCTCATAGCCAACGCCGTATGAGCG
The DNA here is from genome assembly GCA_963708315.1 of uncultured Solirubrobacterales bacterium. GTDB lineage: Bacteria > Actinomycetota > Thermoleophilia > Solirubrobacterales > Solirubrobacteraceae > Palsa-744. Next base: position 2,187,655 of record OY970204.1, read on the forward strand.
ATGGGCGGGCCCCACAGGGCTCGCCCATCCAGCAAGGCCCGGACCCCGCCGTTGTCCTCGTAAGCCCGCCGTCGATCGGCCACACGCCGGCGACATCGAGGCGCCCGCGCCAACTGCCCCGTAGAGACACACGTAGTACAAGCGTCCTCCGCTCCCTAAAGCCAAACGAGGCGGATGCCGAAGCCATGGGTGGACCTCTGCCCATGGCCTTGTGATGATTGATACGTTTCTCTCCAGACTGCCCCGCCCCGGCTCGCAGGACGGCTTCATGCTGATCGAGGTGCTGATCAGCTCACTGCTCGTCGCGCTGATCGCGGTGGCCACGTTCAACGGCTTCGACGTAACCCAGAAAGTAACTGCCGACGAGCGCGCGCACAACCAGGCCACCGCTCTTGCGCAGCAGGACGAGGAGCGGCTACGCGGGATGTCGGCGTCCGCACTGCAGCTCGTCGGCACCAAAGTCAGCACCGTGACCGAAGGCGGCACGACCTACACGATCACCTCAACGGCCCAGTTCGTGACCGCCGGCGCCAACAACGAAGACACGCTTACCTGCGCGACCGAAAAAGGGACTGCCACCTACATCCAGACAACTTCGTCGGTGACCTGGAACGCACTCGGCAAACGCAAGGCTGTGAGTCAGTCGAGCAATGTGCGTGCCTCAACCTCCACGTCGCTGATGGTCTCCGTGCAGAACCACAACAACGAAGCGGTCTCAGGCGCGAAAGTCGAAGTCTTCGACCCTTCGACCGCCTCCATCCCCACCGCCGAAGGGACGACCTCCGAAGCCGGCTGCATGACCTTCGGCGGGCTGGCGACCGGTACCACCAAGATCGTCGTCTCCAAGGGCGAATGGGTCGACCACAACGGCAGCAAACATCCCGAAAAGTCAGTCACAATCACGGGCACCTCATTGGCCGAAGCCAAATTCACGCTCGACAGTCCCGGAGCAATCACCGCCAACTTCGTCAGCAACGGCGTTTCCGTCCAGGGGTTCACGTTTTTCGCCTACCAGACCGAAACCCCCTCGGGCTTTGTCGGCGGCGAAGCCAACACGGCCCACACCAGCGCCACGCTGACGGGCCTGTTCCCGTTCGTGACGCCCGGCAAACCGCCGACGCCGAACAAGTACGCAGTCTATGCTGGCGACTGCAGCAAAAACGATCCCGTCGAAGTGACGAAAGGCGAAGTCAAAGAAGATCCCACCGTCGAAGTCAAGTCGGGCGTCACCGAACCAGTGAACGTCGAAGTGCCGGCCGTTCAAGCCACCGTCTACGAAGGCACGTCCGGCTCTAAAGGGCAGCCTCTCACCGCCAACCTCCAGACGGCAATGTTCATCAACACCGAATGCTCGTCCGCGCCGTCATACCAGCACAAAGTGAAACTCAATGCCTCCGGTGAAGTGGAACAGGAGTATCAGCCTTACGCAAAAAAGCTCGAATTCTGCATCGTGGCGCTGATCGGCGGCAAATACTACAAGTACAAGAGCCCAACGCCTTTTGAAAACAAGGTCAAGGCCGGCATGAAAATCGGTCCGTTTTACATGAAAGAATCGGCTGGCTCGGGTTACGCAACCCCCAGCAGCTCTCCGCTCACATGCCCATGACAACCCACCGTCTGCCGCCGTTCCCCAGCCTGCCCTCCGAGCACGGCTTCACCTTGATGGAGGCCCTCGTAGCGATGCTCACCGGGATCGTCGTGACGGGTGCACTTCTGGCGATCCTCGAGTTCTCCCTACGCGAGCAGACGCAGATCACCGATCGAACGCAGGCCAACCAGCTTGGTCGCGTCGCGATGAGCAACATCGTCGATGAGCTGCACTCCAGTTGCACCGGAGCAACGCCGATACAGGAGCCGAGTACAACGCCGGAAAGTCCGCTCGAAAAAAGCAACGGGACGAACCTGTGGTTCATCAGCTCATATGGAACGGCCAACAGCGGAGAACCGCTGATCAAAGAAGTCTATCAGCACGATATTAGCTGGAAAGCAACGGAAAAAAGCAATACCAACAAACAACTTGGCACGCTCACCGATTACAGCTTCAAGAGCAGCTCCGGCAATTCGCAGGAAGGCTGGACGTTCCCGACACCGCTCGGCACCGGCAAAGCCACCGGAACCACTGGCAAAACCCGGATCATCGCCAAGAACGTGCTCCTTCCGGAATCCGGTTCGGTCTTCAAATACTACAAGTACAACACCAGCGGGACCGCACTGGAACCTAGCGAACTTCCGCTCACCTCGGCGAAAGCGGCAGAAAGCGTCGTCCAGGTGACCATCGGCTTCTCCCAGGCGCCCGAAGGTAAAGACACGCGAGCCGATCGGACGGTCTCCTTCAGCGACTCCGTCCTCATGCGACTCGACCCCACGACCAGCGAAGAAGTGGCCCCATGCGAATGACAAGACTGCCTATATTCCGCTCTGCATCGCGCGAGGACGGCTTCACGATGATCATCGCGCTCGGCGTGATGTTCGTGACCTCGCTGCTCCTGGCCGTGGTGTTCGTCGCCGCCAACGGCGACATCGGCCTCACCCGTACTGATACCGCCCAGAAGAAGGCCTACTACGCCGCCCTGGCCGGCATTTCCACATATAAATATCACCTGGCGTCAGAATCCAACTACTGGAAAAAATGCCCGACCATCGCCAACGCCAACGAAGAAGCAGTCAACGTAGCCGGTACGACAGACGAGAAGTACAAGGTAGTCACTCTGCACTCCGAAGGGCACACCGAAGCCGAATGCAAGACCGGCAAACAGGCCGCCATCCTCCAGACGACCGGCTCAGCGATCGGAACATTCAGGATCGAGTCGACGGGAACAGCCGTGGAAGGCACCAAAACGACCACGCGCACGCTCGTGGCGACGTTCACCCATCCGGGGTTTATCAACTACGTCTACCTCACGAACTTTGAGGTCCTCGACCCGGCGGCGCAAAACCCCGAACCGGTCGGGTGCAATCAGTACTACGCGGAAAGAAAAGCACACGGCCTGCTTGGCACCTGCGGGACGATCGAGTTCGCGCCCACCGACAAAGTCAACGGCCCGATGCATACGAACGATGCCGCCGCGATCTGCGCGGCAGAAGGTTCTAAACCTGTGTTTGGGCGTAACAAAGAAGACAAAGTCGAAATGAACGGCGGCCATTATGCCGCGGGCGGTTGCGAAGATTCGCCCGAAATCCTCGGCGAATACACCACAAAAGGACCTACGCTCACACCGCCCGAATCGGACAGCGAACTCATCGAAGCCGCAGAATCGGGATACAAGCTCAAAGGCAGGACGTACCTCGAACTCAAAGCCGGCACGCCCAACACGATCTCCGTGACCAACAACAAAGGGGAAAAACTGGCCTCCAAAAACTTCCCCTCCAACGGTCTGATCTACGTCGAAAACGAAGGCAGCTGCCCGATCAAATACTCACCTTACGGGACCAACTACGCCAGCGACACCACCTGTGGAAACGTCTACGTAAAGGGCGAATACACCGAATCGCTAACGATAGCCGCGGCGAACGACCTGATCGTTAACGGCAGCCTGACGACCACGCACGAATCGTCCGGCAAACCCACGGGCTCGGCGACACTCGGCCTGATCGCCACTAATTTTGTGAGGATTTACCATCCCGTGGCAAAAACCTATACGGCGACCCTCGGAACAGCGCACGAAGCCAACTCTAACTCTGGTACTACAAAAATATTGGCTTCCGTAAGATATGCACTGATTAGCAGCTACAATACCGCTAGGAAGGTCGGAACAGGCGGGCAAAAAAAGACATGCAGTCCTTCATCTGAATGGGAATACATATCTGGTCTGACGGGCGAAGAAAAATGCGCCGGTACGATTTGTACGTCTGGTGGCACTTACATGACCGGGGAAGGGAAATGCGCTAAGTGCACCGGAACTGATCCTTATTTTGTCAGCGAAAAAAAATGCGGAAGTGCGACTTGTGTTCTCGGGAGTGAATTTTATCTTACCGGCGAATACAAATGCGCATCGTGCGCGCAAGGCGAATTCTTTCTCACAAGTAAAAAAGAATGCCTTACAAGCACATGTAGCTCCAACTATACGTATGTGGGAGAAGGCAAATGTGAAGGCTGTCCCACTGGAGAAACATACCTTTCTTCCGAAAAAAAATGCGCCAAATGTGCATCGAACGACACATACGCTGGTGAAAGCAAATGCGAATACCAGAATACGTCGTCGGGGTGCGACGCTGAAAACACCGAACCCCTCGAACCGACCATCGACGCCGCGATCCTCAGCACCGCCCACTCGTTCATCGTCGACAACTTCAAGTGCGGCACCCACATGGGGTTCCTCAACGTCTGGGGATCGATCGCCCAATTCTGGCGCGGACCCGTCGGTACCGGAGGCGGCGGCGGCAGCGGCTACACCAAGAACTACAACTACGACGATCGCCTGCAGACCCTGCAGCCACCGGACTTCCTGGCCCCCACCAGCAGCTCGCTCAAACTCTCCCGCGTCACCGAAGTCAAAAACGGCTACACCGGCTAGCACCTGCGCATGCACGCGCCCGCAACGTCCGCCCGCCATCAGAACAGAGCGGGCGGGCGGTGTGCTCTGGGTCTGGACACGGCGTGAGTGCGGATCTCCGGCGGATCGTCCCGGCATGCAGCCGGCGCGCTCCCGGCATGCGCGCGGAGGGACTTGAACCCCCATGGGCTTGCGCCCACCGGCACCTAAAGCCGGCGTGTCTGCCAATTCCACCACGCGCGCGTGTCGGCCATCTCGCGCGCTGGCCGATCGTGAATCGCGTCGATCCACGATCGGTACACACGGGGACCGCCTGAGATTGTATGGTCATCGTCACGATGTCTTCAGCGGCAGGCCTTTTGGCGCCCTCGGGCGAGACGGTGATCACGCATCCCAACCGCGACAAGCCGGTCGTACAGGCCACGCGCGTGACGGTCGTGCTGCTGCTGCTGATCTCCGCCGGGCTCGTGCTGATCGTGACCGCGGGTGGCTGGTCGGTCCTGCAGGGCGCCTGGTTCATCCAGGTCGGCTACATCCTCGTCTACCTCGTGCTCGCGTTCTTCGCCGCGCGCTGGAGCCGGGGCATTCTGCCCGTCGCCGCGGCCCTGGCCGTGATCCTGCTCGTGTTCGCGCTCGTCGCCGGCCCCTTCTGGTTCGCGCGTGATAAATCCGGCTTTTCCCAGCCGGCGATCAACGCGGGGCTGTTGGGCACGGTCACGCTGCTGATCGTGCCCGTGCAGATGCTCCTGATCGCCTTCGCGATGCGCGGCTTCTCACAGGGCTGGAACGTCGAGCTGGAGCGCCCCGCGCCGATGTCCGGCGGGCGCGCCTATCCGGACACGCCCCCGCCGCACCCCGCCTGAGCCGCTCCGCGGCGCCCACTGGCCGTGTGGCCCATTCGGGCCTACCGTGTGGCCTGTTCGGCCGTATAGTTGGCGGTCGTTGCGGCGGTGGCGGAACGGTAGACGCGGAGGCCTCAAAAGCCTCTGTCCGCAAGGGCGTGTGGGTTCGACTCCCACCCGCCGCACTTTCAACTCGGCCGTCCCGGGAGTTAGCGTCACCGCGGACGCAACCTCCTGGAAGCGGCGGAGCGGGCCTTGAGATCAGCCGAACCCCGGCGGGCGCTCGCCCGCCCACGGGCGCTCGGCTTCGATCTGCGCGGCGAGCGCGATCAGCGTCGCCTCGTCGTCGGGCCTGCCCACGAGCTGCACCGCGCGCGGCAGACCGTCCGCGGCGAACCCCGCGGGGACCGAGCACGCGGGCTGGCCGGTGACGTTCCAGCACGCCGCGTGCGAGACGGTCGCGGCGGCGACGGCGGTCGTCCACAGCCAGCCGCGGCCCTCGCAGGCGCCGATCTTCGGCGGGGGAGCCGGGGTCACGGGCGTAAGCAGCACGTCGTGGTCGGCCAGCGGCTCGTTCAGCCTCGCCGCATACGCCGCCTGGCGCCCGAGCGCCCAATCGAGCGCTGCCGGCGGCAGCATCCCTCCGAGGCGTGCGAGCGAGCGGATGCGTCGTTCCAGGCGCTCGGGATGCGCGAACGTGGCGGCCTCCTCGTGGAGGCTGCGCAGGTAGATGGCCGTGAACTCGGCCGATGGCGCCAGCGGACCGTGGTCCACCTCGCGCTCGTAGACCTCATGGCCGAGCGCGCGCAACAGATCCACTGTCTCTGACAGCGCGGCCTGATTCTCAGGATGAAGCTTCGTCAGCGGCGAGGGCGGCAGCTTGCTGGAGACCGCAATCCGCAGCGCACGTCCGCCGGCGCCGCCATTGGCCGACCCGCCGGACGTGCCGCTCGCCGCGTGCCTGAGCGCGGCCGTGAGCGAACTCGCCGGGACCGCGGGCGCGCCGGGGTCCGGCGGCCCATCGGCGATCGCGTCGTAGAACAGAGCGTTGTCACGCACCGAGCGCGCCACCACGCCGTTGACGATCAGACGGTGCCAGGCATCCAGGTGCGGCGCCAGCGGCACGCGCCCGCGCTGAGTCTTCAGCCCGAACAGGCCGCAGTAGGCCGAGGGAAAGCGGATCGAACCCCCGCCGTCGCCCGCCAGCGCGGCGCCCACGAGGCCGGCGGCGACCGCCGCTGCACTGCCACCGCTTGAGCCACCGGGGCTGTGCTGCAGAGACCACGGGTTGCGCGTCACTCCCCAGGTGGGCGACTCGGTCCATGGGACCGCGCCCAGCTCGGGCATGTGCGTCTTGCCGATCACGATCGCCCCCGCCGCGCGCGCACGCCGCACGATCTCCGAATCCTCGCGCGCGGGCTCACCGTAGGCGTTCGTGCCAAACGTCGTCACCTCGCCGGCCACGTCGAATTCGTCCTTCACGGCGATCGGCACGCCCAGCAGTGGGCGCTCTCCCCCGGCTCCCCTCCTGGCGTCGGCCTGGTCGGCTTCCATCCGCGCGCGCTCGTCGAACACGACGCGAAACGCGTTCAGCTGAGGATTCAACCGCTCGATCCGCTCCAGGCACACGTCCACCAGCTCGCGCGAGCTCACCTCGCCACCCGCGATCAGCTCGGCCTGCCTGGCGATTCCAGCGTATGCAAGGTCGGCCGCGTCCATGCTCTGGAATCTAGTCGATCGGACCGCGCATCGGCCATCCGGCCAACAGGCATGGAAATCGACCTACCCCGCCGTTCCGCGCTTTAGGATGGCCTCGGAGGAGCAACCGCTGCATTACGACCCAAAGGGGAACATTCTCGTGTCCTATCCCGTCACCTTCGAGGCCGACTACGTCGAGTCCCGTAACCGCCTCACAACCTTCTTCCGCCTGATCCTCGCGATCCCGCTGATGATCTGGCTGTACATCTACGCGATCGTCGCCGGCATCGTGATCGTGATCGCCTGGTTCGCGATCGTGATCACCGGCCGCTACCCCGAGGGTCTCTACGACTTCGCCGCGGGCTACACGCGCTTTCTCACGCGCTTCACCGCATACACGGTGCTGCTGTGCGACCCCTACCCGTCGTTCGGGGGTTCGGACGACCCGGCCTATCCCGTGCGGATGCAGTTCGCGCGGCTGGAGCAGTACAGCCGCCTGCGCACGCTCTTCCGCATCATCCTCGCGATCCCGATTCTGGTCGTGCGCTACGTCATGGGTCTGCTGCTGGAGATCGGCGCGGTAGCGGCCTGGTTCGTGATTCTCGTCACGGGCAAGATGCCGCGCGGCCTGTTCGATCTGATGGTGCTGGCCAACTCCTACACCGCGCGCTCGGACGCCTACATCTACCTCCTGAGCGAGACCTATCCCCCGTTCCAGGATGAGCAGACGCGCACCGCTGGGACTCAGACGCCCCCGGCGTCGCCCTCCGCGCCGGAGTATCCGTCGGCTTCGTAGCGCGCACTGAGAGCGAGGACGATGGAACGGGACCGCGCATGCGCGGTCCCGCCGACGGGCGCATGCGCCCGTCGGCGCCGTGCCGCATGCGGCACGGCAGCAGGGCCGCATGCGGCCCTGCTTCGGAGGCTCGCATGCGCCGCCCGGGACAACATCAGCTTTTATAAGCCATGTGCGGCCCACCGCTTTATGGCGCGCATGCGCCGGTGGCACGACATCAGCTTTACAAGCCATGTGCGCCCCTTGCTTATGCGGCGCATGCGCCGGGCGGGCCCGCACCTAGACGGGTGTCACCCCGTTGTGCTTTTCAGGCCACGCGCGCTGCTTTGACTGTGCGTGCGCGAACCGCCGCACCAGATCGGCGCGCAGCTCTCGCGGCTCGACGACCGCGTCCACGACCATTTCGGAGGCGAGATGCAGGATGTCGATGTCCTCGCCGTACTCCCTGCGCAGCTCCTCCGTCTTTTGTGCGCGCTCACCCTCATCCTCGATCGCCTGCAGCTGGTTGTAGTACACGGCGTTGATCGCCGCCTGCGGGCCCATCACCGCGATCGAGGCGCTCGGCAGCGCGATGCAGCAGTCCGGCTCGAAGGCCGGTCCCGCCATCGCATACAGCCCCGCCCCGTAGGCCTTCCTGATGATCACCGACACCTTCGGCACGGTCGCCTCGCTGACCGCGCTGATCATCTTCGCGCCGTGGCGGATGATGCCTTCGCGCTCCACCTTCGTGCCGATCATGAACCCCGGCACGTCCGCCAGAAACAGCAGCGGCACGTTGAACGCGTTGCACGTCCAGATGAACCGCGCGGCCTTGTCGGCTGAGTCGCTGAACAGCACGCCCCCCTTCTGCTTCGGCTGGTTGGCCACGATCCCGATCGCGCTTCCGTCCAGTCGCGCGTACCCAACGACGATCTCCTTCGCCCAGCGCGGATGCACCTCCAGCAGCGAGCCCGCGTCCACCACCGCCTCGATCAGCGCCTTCATGTCAAACGGCTTGTTCTCATCCTCGGGCACGATCTCCTCGATCGGGGTGCTCGACGCGGGCTCTGCCGCCGCTGCCGGCGGCGGACTCTGTTGCCAGTTACCCGGCATGTAGCCGAGATAGCGCCTTGCAAGCGCGATCCCATCCTCGTCCGAGGACACCAGCTGATGCCCGCACCCGCTCACGCCCGTGTGCATCCTTGCGCCGCCCATCTCCTCCAGACTTACCTTCTCCCCGATCACCATCTCCGCCATCCGCGGCGAGCCGAGATACATCGAGGCGTTGCCCTCGCGCATGATCACGATGTCGCAGAACGCCGGGATGTAGGCGCCGCCCGCGGCGCTCGGGCCGAACAGCACGCACACCTGCGGCACCACACCCGACATGCGCACCTCGTTGTAAAAGATCCTGCCCGCCCCGCGGCGACCCGGGAACATCTGCACCTGCTCGGTGATCCGCGCCCCCGCGGAGTCCACCAGATACACCATCGGCACCCTCAGCTCCAGCGCCCGTTCCTGGATGCGCAATATCTTCTCCACCGTCTTGGGGCCCCACGAGCCCGCCTTCACGGTCGGGTCGTTCGCCATCAGCGCGACCGTCCTGCCCTCCACAGTGCCCACGCCCGTCACGACCCCGTCGGCGCCCAGCCCCTGCTCCTGCCAGTTCGCCAGCAGCCCCTCCTCCGCCAGGCTACCCTCGTCCAGCAGCAGCGCAATCCGCTCACGGACCGGCAGCTTGCCCTGCTCGGCGGCCTTATCGCGGTGACGCTCGGGCCCGCCTTCTAGCGCTTTGCCAACCGCCGCCCCCAGATCGCTCATCAGCCGGCCAGCGCCCTTCGCCGCTAGACGCCGGGGTTCTCGACCGGCGCGTCGCCTGAATAGTCATAGAAGCCCATCCCCGACTTGCGCCCGTACCAGCCCGCGCTCAGCATCTTGCGCAGCACCGGAGGGCGCGCGAACCGCCGCTCGCGGAACTCGTCGAACAGCACGTCGCAGATCGATCCGAGCGTGTCCAACCCGACGAAGTCCGACAGCGCCAACGGCCCCATCGGGTGCCCCGCCCCGGCCTTCATCGCCTCGTCGATCTCGCTCACTGAGCCCACGCCCTCTTCATACCCCCGCATCCCGTCGAGCAGGTAGGGCACCAGCAGCCGGTTGACGATGAAACCCGCCCGGTCTTTCGTGGCGATCGCCAGCTTGCCCTCAGACTTCGCGAACTCCCGGGCGGTCTCCAGCGCCTCATCCGAGGTCGTCACGCAGCGCACGACCTCGACCAGCTTCATCACCTGCGCAGGGTTGAAGTAATGCAGCCCCACGAACTTCTCCGGTCGGCTCGTCACGGCCGCCTGATCGATCACCGCCAGCGAGGACGTGTTCGTCGCGAACACCGCCTCCGGCTTGACGATCTGATCGAGCTCCTTCCACATCTCGAGCTTCAGCCCCAAGTTCTCGGTGATCGCCTCGATCACCAGGTCGCAATCAGCGAGGTCCTTGTAGTCGGTCGTTCCCCGGATGCGCCCGCGCACCGCGTCGGCGTCCTGGAGTGATGACTTCCCCTTCTCCACCGCGCGCGCGAGCTGCTTCTCGATCTTGCCGATCCCCTTCTGAAGCGTCGCCTCGTCGACCTCGCGCAGCACCACCTCATACCCACTCTGCGCTGCCACCTGCGCGATCCCGTGCCCCATCAGCCCCGCTCCGAGCACGCCCACCTGCTTCAGCTGCTGCGCCATTTGCCCTCCGTTTGATCTCCGTTTTGTGAGCGCAGCCTATATCCCCACCCACGCCGCCGAGTCCAGGTAGCCTCCGTCTCGTGGATTCCGAGGAGACGTTCAATCTCGCCGCGTCCGGCCTGCGCGCCGACGGCGGCGATCTGCGCGTCTCGGTCGAGGTGCTCGCCGCCAAGCTCGAGTCCTCGCTGCCCGGGCGCTGTCGCGTCGAGCGCCACGGCGGCGGACTGCTGGGCCGCGGCGCCAAGCGCGTGCGCCGGCTGACAGTCGACCTCGGCGGCAGCACCTATGAGCTGAACGTCTCCGACGAGCAGATCGAGGGCTTCCGCGGACGCGAGGTCGGCGGCATCTCCATCAAGCACGAGCCCCTGACCCCCGACGCCTGGATCGCCGCGCTCACCGCCGAGCTTCAGAGCGAGGCGCAGCGCAGCGCCGAGGCACGCTCCGCGCTGCAGGGACTGCTCGGCTGATATGCCCGAACCGACGCAGGATGCACAGCAGGAGCGCGAGCAGGCGGAGTCGCTGGCGCGCATCGAAGCCGGACACATCCCCCTCTCGGCCGAGCGGCGCCTGGACGAGCTGCGCGAGCGTGGCGGCGTCGGGTCCTTCACATCGGACCTCTCCATCAACGGCTTCGCCCTCTGCCATCAGCTTGGCTTGACGCCACTCTCACAGGTGATGGGCAGCTCGATCTACCAGATGGGCTACCAGGAAGCGTGGGCTCAGCCGGGAGGATGGGGACCTCTCGGCGTCGGCGGCACGTTCATGATCGAGCTCGACACACTCTCACAAGCACTCAACGAGGTGCGCGGGCGGGCACTGAATCGACTCGCTGAGGAGGCGCTGCGCATCGACGCCGACGCCGTTGTCGGCGTGGAAACACGCGCGGGCGAATCCGAACTGGGTTCGGGCGCCGGGGGCGGCCAGCTCGCACTCGAGCACATGGTGCTCGGCACGGCCGTGCGCCGCGCCGACTCCCGCCGCGAGATTCCCGTCCTGACGGAGCTGTCGGTCGCCGACTACGCCTTGCTGCTGCGAGCCGGCATCGAGCCCGCCGGGATCGTCGCGTGGAGCTCGGTCTTCTTCGCCGGCTACTCCTTCGGCGCCGGTGGAGCAATGATGAGCATGGGTGTCGGCGGAGCGACGCAGAACTTCGAGCTGAGCGACTTCACGCAGGCCTTCTACAGCGCCCGCGAGTCGGTCATGACGCAGATCACCCGCCAGGCCGACTCGCTCGGCGCCGCCGGCGTGGTCGGCGTGCGCATCGGGCACACCGCCCGGCCGCACACGCTCAGAGGCGGCATCGGCGGCGCCGTCGGCGGTTTCGGTGGACGCGAGATCCAAGGGCTGATGGTGACCTTCAACGCGATCGGCACCGCCATCCATCAGCACGAGAACGCCGCCGTCCAAGCCCCCGAACCGGTCGTGGACCTGTTCGCCTGAACGACCCTCCTCGACCCACCCTTTACGACCGACTCTCCCGACGACCGCCCGCGACCGACGACACTCTTCCCCGACAAGGAGCCCGAGATGACCGACGAGCACGAGACCGCCTACGACCCATCCTCCCTGGAGGGCGTGCCCGAGGCCGGTCGCGCACGCCTGGAGCAGAACCGCGCCGGCCTGTTCACCTCCGACCTCTCCGTCAACGAGTTCCTGCTCGTCAAGCAGGCCGGTTTCGAGCCGCTCGGCCTGGTCGTCGGCAGCTCGATCTACCACATTGGCATGCAGCTCTCGGGCTGGAAGAAATCGCAGGAGATGACGGTCCTCTCCGAGGCCATGTACGGCGCGCGCCAGCTCGCGATGACGCGCATGGAGGAGGAGGCCGACCAGCTGGGCGCCGACGGCGTCGTGGGCGTGCGCCTGGACATCGGCCGCTACGAGTGGGGCCAGGACATGGCCGAGTTCATCGCCATCGGCACCGCGGTCAAGCACCGCGACGGCGTCCTGCACCGCGCTCCCAGCGGACGCCCCTTCACGAGCGACCTCTCCGGCCAGGACTTCTGGACGCTCCTGCACACCGGCCACCGCCCCGTCGGCATGGTCATGGGCAGCTGCGTCTACCACGTCGCCCACCGCGGCATGCTCCAGTCGATGGCCCAGACCGGACGCAACGTCGAGCTCTCGAACTTCACCCAGGCGCTCTATGACGCGCGCGAGTTGGCGATGGAGCGCATGCAGTCCGAGGCCCAGGAAACCGGCGCCGAGGGCATCGTCGGCGTGAACCTCCACGAGACCAGCCACGGCTGGGGCAGCCACACGATCGAGTTCTTCGCCGTAGGCACCGCGATCGTACCCCGCGAGGGCCATGACGAGGAGATCCAACCGCCCACCACCGTGCTCGACCTGAGCTGAGCCACACCAGGCATGCAGGTCGTTGACCCCCGACCCGCCAAACCAGGAGACACCCTGACATGAGCCTAGTCAGCACCGAAGACCGCGGCCCCGTCCGCCACGTCGTCCTCAACCGCCCCGACAAGCGCAACGCGATGAGCCAGGCCCTGCTCGTGGAGCTCCGCGACGCTCTGAGCGGGGCGGCGGCCGACGCCTCCGTGCATTGCGTCGTGCTGCGCGGCGAGGGCCGCGTGTTCTCCGCAGGCGTGGACCTGAACGAGCTCGCGGCCTTCGCCGGCGATCCCTCCGTCCTGCGCCCCTTCCGCGGTGTGTTCCTGGACTGCGCCAACCTCTGCGAGCAGATGCCCAAGCCCGTCGTCTGCCAGATTCACCACACCTGCGTCGGCGGCGCCCTGGAGGTCGCGCTCGGCTGCGACCTGCGCATCGCCTCGGAGGGCTCCCAGTTCGGCCTCCCCGAGGTCCGTTTCGGGATCATCCCCGACGTCGGCGGCTCCTCGCGCCTACCCGCCGTCGTCGGGCTCGGGCGAGCGAAGGAGCTGATCATGACCGCGGGCATGATCGACGCCGCCGAGGCCCATCGGATCGGGTTGGTCAATCGCGTCGTGCCCGCCGAGGAGCTCGAGGCGGCCACCCAGACGCTCGTGGACGAACTGCTCGCCAACTCTCATGTCGCGGTCGGGCGCGCCAAGCTCGTGATGGACGCCTCGGCCCGCCCCACGCTCTCGCGGACCCTGGAGATGGAGGTCGCCGTTCAGGAGTACTGCGTGGCGGCCATGCGCGAGGCGGCCAAGCAGAGCGAAGCGGCCGCTTCCGACCCAGACGCCACCGCCGCGCAGGTCGAGTCCGCTACGGCGGGCTGACGAGCGGCCTACGGCAGGTCACCCACCGCTCGATCAGCGAGACAGAGGCCGTTCAGCTGAAGCCAGTGTCGCTCGTAAGCCTCGCCGGGCTTCAACCAAGGGCGCGTTAGGCCGAGCATCAGGAAGGCATCGACACCTCGGCGTAGGCGTCGGTTGACCTCTTCGACCGCCCTCGTCTTGATCGTTTCGTTGTCGTCCTCGAAGAACCTGACGTCTTTGACCGATAGATAGGCCGGCGGTTCGGCATCGTTGTACCAGAGACGGAGCTCGCCGTACCCGTTGATCTCGAGGACTGGGCGGCTCTCGGCGTGCAACACCGCCAGCGAACTGCCGCCGCTGCCGGGCTTCACGGCGTACGTCCGGCCGACCCGCTCGAGCTCGGGACCGAAGGCGCTTCCGAGATCGGCAGCGTGCATCGCGGTCAGCAGTTCGAGATAGGCCGCCTCCTCGACGTCGCTCACACGCTTGGCGCGCGTCATGTCAAACGCGTGGTCCTCCGTCTCAGGCGCGCAGGGACAGGCCGCGACGCTCCCAACGTCGACGAGCGCACCCGCGCCGAACGGTCCACCATTTTCGCGCAGGAGCACGCGCGTGAGCAGATCGCCCGGCGGTGTCACAGGACGGACGTGGTGATAGGTCGTGGTATCGATTCCGGCCACACAGATACGCGAGCCGGCCATGCGCGTTACGTGGTTGACGACGATCCGCACAGTCCACCTCGGGCAGCCTCTCAGAGGTGCACGATCTCCACGTCAGGCCAACGCTCGGCGAGGAACTCCGCGACCAGGCGACGGTGGCAGTGCTCGGCATCGGCCTCGCTGCAGAGCAGTGCCGTGCGCTGCGCGAAGGTCGAGGGCGAGAGCGCCTCGTGGATGCGGCGGCTCTCCATCAACGCTCGAAACCCCCACTCGTACGCCTCCCAATCTCCTTTGCGCTTCTTGTACGCGTCGAGGATCTCCTGAGTGGGCGCGAGCAGGGGCTCGTGCTTGTAGACGGCTCCCGCGAGCTCGCGCGCGAAGTAGGGAAGATCCTGCGCCTTGGCGAAGCCGGCGAGCTGCGAGGTGTTGTTCAACCGTACGTCGAGCAGGCGCTCGACACGCGCGTGCGCTAGCCGGGTGAAGAAACGCTCAGCCGTCGTCTGGGTGAAACCGATCGTGTAGATCTCCACGGCAGTTCATCATGCCCGAACAGCATGTCCTGTGCGTGATCGTCTCTCAGCTGCACCGAGCGCTCGCTCAGCACATCCCCGTCCGGGAGTATGTGGCGCAGCTCCGCGCCCCGTTCACACAGGACCTTGCCCACCAGGAGCCGGCGATGGCACTCGTGTGGCTGCCCGCAGCTGCACAGCAACGCGATGCGATGCTCGGACACGCCGCGCAGGATCGCCTCGATCGCCTCGCCGAAGGCGGGCTCCGTGGCCATCCTGTCGTACAGGGCATGACCGTCGGCGTCGAGCTGATCTTCGCGCTGAGGACGACCACCGAGCGCGGAGCCGAGGAACGTGTAGCGAATGCCGCACCCCTCGATCGAGGCCTGCAGCTCGTCGCGGTTGAAGTGCGACGCGTAGCGAGAGTAGGGATGAGACCGTACGTCCACCACATGCGCGATGCGGTGACGCCGCACCAAGGCAAGGAGCACCTCGACATCGTGGTTTGAATGCCCCACAGTCCACACTGCTGGTGGAATCCCCATCGAACCTCATGCTAGAGAGGTCGGCCGACGTCTTGCTCAGGGTCCTTCGCTACTCCCAGCGTCCCCTCCCCTCGCTTCACCCCACCCCACCGGTCCCGCCACCAGCGTGTGGCTCCCCAGCGGCCGGCCCAGCACCTCCTGCGCCCGCCGTGCGCAGGTGATGAGCGCGTCCAGGTCGATGCCCGTCTCGATGCCCATCTCCTCCAGCATCGAGACGAGATCCTCGCTGGCGATATTGCCCGTCGCTCCCGCCGGCACCGGGCATCCCCCCAGCTCGCCGAAGCTCGACTCGAAGCTGTCCACATCGACCTCCAGCGCGGCAAGGACGTTCGCGAGACCCTGCCCGCGCGTGTTGTGGAAATGCGCCGTCAGCTCGACCCCCGGCAGTCCCTCGCGCCACTGTGCGAACAGCTCGCGCACCTGGCGTGGGTTGGCCATGCCAGTCGTGTCGCCGAACCCGATCTCCTGGGCGCCCGCGTCACGCAGGCGCGCTGCGATGTCGAGCACCCGCTCGGGGGGCACATACCCCTCGTAGGGACATCCGAAGGCGGTCGAGATCACGCCCTCGCAGCGCAGCCCCTCGGCATGAGCGCGTCCCAGTACGACCTCCAACCCCGCCAGAGACTCAGCGATCGAGCGGTTCACGTTCTTGCGGTTGTGCGTCTCCGAGGCGGACATGAACACGTTGATCTCGTCGAACACCTCCCTGCCGCCGCGCGCGGCCAGATCCTCACGTAGCGCGAGCGCCCGATCCAGGCCGCGCTCGTTGGGGATCAGCACGCTCACGGCCACGTCCTCGGGCACGTCGATCCGCGTCAGCACCTCCTCCGCGTCCGCCAGCTGAGGGATCACGTCGGGACGCACAAAGCTCGTCACCTCCAGCCGCTTGACACCCGTGCGCGCGAGCGCGTCGATCAGCTCGACCTTACGCTCGGTCGGGATCACCTCGGGCTCGTTCTGAAAACCGTCACGCGGCCCGACCTCCCTGATCTTGACGGTGTCCACCATCTCTATATCCGTATCACTCGATAGATCTGTTCCCTTCGGCGCATGCGCCGAAGGGCGGAGCCGCACATGTGCGGCTCCGTGAGGGGCCGCATGCGGCCCCTCATACCGTTGGCGCATGCGCCAACGGCGGGCCTGCACATGTGCAGGCCCGTGGGGGACGTGCATGCACGTCCCCCGGCCGTATCGCATGCGATGCGGCCCACCCAATCAGCCTTTATCAAGCATGCGGCGCAACCCGCCATCACCACATCGACAGTCCGCCACTGACGTTCAGCGTCTGCCCAGTCACATACGACGCGTCCTCGCTTGCCAGGAACGCGATCGCGGCGGCGACCTCCTCGGGCTCGCCCGAGCGCCCCATCACGGTAGCGTCGACCATGCCCTGCTTCAGCCGCTCGCCGATCTCCCCCAGGAGCTTCGGCGCATTGTTCAGCAGCGGCGTCTCGATCGGTCCCGGCGCGACGGCGTTGCAGCGCACGCGGTAACGGGCGGACTCGCGAGCGATCGCCTTCGTGAATCCGATCACGCCGGCCTTCGCGGCCGAGTAGACGACCGACCCCTGCGAGCCGACGCGGCCGGCCTCGCTGGCTACGTTCACGATCGCACAGCCGCTGCGACGCTCCTGCATCCGGGGCAACACGGCGTGCGTGACAGCGAGCACCCCGCGGAGGTTGACGCCCAGCACGAAGTCCCACAGCTCCTCGTCGGAGTTGACGAAGAACGCGAACCGATCGGTGCCGGCGTTATTGACGAGCACGTCGATCTCGCCGAGCGCCTGCACGGCGGCCACGACCCCAGCGCGCACTGAACCCGTGTCCGCCACGTCGAGCGCGCACGCGAACCCATCCAACTCCCCGGCGACCGCACGCGCGCCATCCACGTCGAGATCCCCAATCGCCACACGCGCGCCCTCGGCAGCCAACCGGCGTGCGGTCGCGGCGCCGATGCCCGACGCGCCGCCCGTGACGAGCGCGGTCTTTCCCTCGAGCCTCATTCCTCGCAGCTTATACTCGGCCGCCGTGCCGTCCTCTCCCCACGATCCGGTCGCCGTAGTCGGCGCCTCGGGCTCGCTCGGCTTCGGTCTCGCCATCCGGCTCGCCCGCACGGGCGTCCCAATCGCGATCGGTTCGCGCGATCACGAGCGCGGCGCGGAAACCGCGATTCGCGCGGCCGCCGCGATCCCCGACGGTTCGTTCGCCGGTTACGACAACGCCGGCGCCGTACGTGAGGCGAGCACGGTGATCCTGAGCGTGCCCTTTCGCAACCAATCCGAGACGCTCACCAACCTTCGCGATGCCTTGCGCCCCGGTCAGCTATTGATCGACGCGACAGTTCCGCTCGCGGCGGCGGTGAGTGGCAAGGCGACGCGGATGCTCGGCGTGTGGCAGGGCTCCGCCGCCGAGCAGGCGGCCGAGATGGCGCCCGAGGGCGTACGTGTCGTCTCGGCGTTGCACACCGTCAGCGCCGCCAAGTTGAGCGAGCTGGATCGCGCGCTCGACGAGGACGTGCTCGTGTGCGGCGACGCGCGCGCGGACAAGCGCGAGGCGGCCCTGCTGATCGAACGGATCGAGGGTCTGCGCTGCGTGGACTGCGGGCGCCTAGAGATGTCGCGTACCACCGAGTCGCTGACCGCTCTGCTGATCGGCGTGAACGCCCGCTATAAGGTCCATGCCGGCATCCGCCTGGCGGGTCTGCCCGATCCCTCCTGGGAGTAACGTCCCCGCTGACGCAGGAGCGACGGATGGATGCGATGAGCAGCGAAGGCGAGAAGGCAGACGCAGACGTGGTGGTGCTCGCCGGGGGCACCGGGGGTGCCAAGCTGGCGCGAGGCATGCTCGATGCGCTCGGCGCACCCGAGCGCCTGACGGTAATCGCCAACACCGGCGACGACATCGAGATCTACGGCGCCCACGTCTCCCCCGACCCGGATCTCGTGTCGTTCTGGCTCGCCGATCTGATTGACGAGCGCGGCTGGGGTCTGCGCGAGGACACCTTCGCGGTCATGGGCGGTCTGCGCGAGCTCGGGCACGACGTGTGGTTCAACCTCGGCGATCGCGACCTCGCCTGGTGTCTGGAGCGCACGCGAGCGCTGACCGAGGGAATCTCTCCGACCGCGGTGCTGGCGCGTCTGAATGAGGCGATCGGCGTGCGCTCACACGTGCTGCCGATGAGCGACGACCCCGTGCGCACATGGGTGCGCAACCCCTCCGGCTGGTGTTCGTTCCAGGAGTTCATGATCCGCGAGCGCGCGCAGGGCATCGTCGAGGGTCTCGAATTTCGCGGCGCCGAGCAGGCCCAGCCGAGCGAGCGAGCGCTCGCCGCGATCGCGGGCGCCCACGCGATCGTGATCGGACCGTCCAACCCGCTCGCCTCGATCGCACCGATCCTCGCCGTGCCCGGCGTTCGAGAGGCGCTCGCGGACGCCCCCGCGCCCGTCGTCGCGGTGAGCCCGGTCGTCGGGGGGCAGATCCTGAAGGGGCCCACCGCCGCGTTCATGGCCTTCGCCGCGCTGGAGTGCAACGCCGACGGCATCGCCGACTTCTACGGCGAGCTGCTGGACGGGATCATCGCCGATGAGAACGTCGCGCGCCTGCCCACCCTGCAGATCGACACGCGCATGGACGACCCTCCCGCGCGCGCCCACGTCGCGCGACAGACGCTCGACTTCGTGCTAGCGCTAACGGAGTAGTACGCGACCCGAATCGCCGCTCGTAGCGCACTATCGTCTGCGGCATGCGCACCACCGCAATCCTGCCCCGCACGGCCGCGATCCTGCCCGTCAAGCATTTTGCCCGCGCCAAGCAACGCCTCGGCATTAGCGTCGCCGATCCGCTACGCGAGGATCTGGCGCGGGCGATGGTTGGCGACGTGCTCGTCGCCCTCAGCGAGACCGCCTCGATCCAACGCACGATCGTCGTCACGCGCGAGGATTCGGTCGCCGCGGCGGCGCTCTACCTGGGCGCGCTCGTAGTAAAGGACAGCGCCGAGGAGAGCCAGAGCGCGGCGGTCACCCTGGGCGTCGAGCGCGCCCTCGTTGAGGGGTTCGAGCGCGTCCTCTGCGTCCCCGGCGATTGCCCCGCCCTTGACCCGGCGGAGCTCGACTCGCTACTGGAGGGCGCCGGACCCGAGGTGGTGATCGTCCCCGACCGCCACGGTACGGGCACCAACGGACTGTTGCTTTCGCCCCCGAACGCCATCGCCCCGAGCTTCGGACCCGACAGCTGCGAGCGTCATCTCGCGCTCGCACTCGCGGCCGGCGCGACCTGCCGGATCGAGCGCCCACCCTCGCTGCTGCTCGACATCGATACCGGCGCAGACCTCGCCGCGCTGCGGGAGCGTCTGCCCGACGCTCTTACGGGCGCACCGCGGACGCGAGCCGTGCTCGACCTCTCCCAGCACGCGGACATCGCCCCCGTCTCCGAGACCGGCTGACCGAGCGTCCAGCGTGACAGGCGTGGGGGAACATCACCATCTGCGTGCCACCGCTTTGAGCGGTCTCCCCGAGGTGCACCCGGGAGACGACCTCGGCGGGCTGATACTCGCAGCGCTCGGTGAGGAGCGACCGCCCGGACCCATGCGAGACGGTCAGATCGTCGTGGTCGCACACAAGGTCATCTCCAAGGCCGAGGGCGCGGTCGTCGCACTGGCCGGCGTCCAGCCCGGCCCGCGCGCCCGCGAGCTGGCTGAGGCACATGGCAAGGACCCGCGCGCGGTCCAGGTCGTGCTCGACCAGTCCCACGAGATCGTGCGCGCCGAGCGTGACGTGCTGATCTGTCGCACCCATCACGGGTTCGTCTGCGCCAACGCCGGCGTGGACGCTTCCAACGCGTCGGACGCCGACACTTTGGTGGTCCTCCCCCGCGACCCCGATGCCTCCGCACGAGGACTGCGCGCACGTCTGCACGCACTGACCGGCGCGACCGTCGCCGTGATCATCACCGACAGCTTCGGACGCGCGTGGCGTCACGGACAGTGCGACATCGCGATCGGCTGCGCCGGAATAGTCCCCCTGGATGACTGGCGCGAACGGACCGACGCCGCGGGCTTACAGCTGCGGGCGACCTGGCTGGCCGTCGCCGACGCCGCGGCGGCGACCGCCGACCTGGCACGCGCTAAGGATTCGCGCGAGCCCGTCGTGCTGATCGACGGCCTGGAGCGTTTCGTCACAGTCGAGGACGGTCCGGGTGCGGCGGCGCTAGTGCGTCCGTTGGAGGAGGACATGTTCCGTTAGCAGGGGTCGGCCGGCACGGTGATGCTTCTCCTGCTTCGACCCTCACGCGCCGCCTACGCGTGCCGCCGCCTACGCGTGCCCGTACCGTGTGCGGGCCCTGCGTCGTTTCTGATCGACCGACTCGATGCTCAGGAGGCCGCGACGGCGACCGGCAGCTCGCAGTGGCGGACGATCTCGTACAGCGTCGTGCGCTCGGCCGCTCCTCGACCCGCCCGGTGCGCGGCGGCGATGAGCTCGTCCGGGTCGAGCTTCGTGCCGTGATAACTGCCGGCGAGGCGGCTGATCGACTCCTCCATCAGCGTGCCGCCGAGATCGTTGACACCCCAGCGCAGCGACTCGGTCGCCGCGTCGAGGCCCATCTTGACCCATGACGCCTGCAGGCTTGGAATCGTGCGCCCGAGCGCGAGGCGGAAGACAGCGGTGTGCTTGAGGTTCTCCTCGCGCGAGATCTCCTCCACCCCATGCGTACGCCCGAGCAGCGTCTGGAATGGAATGAACGAGAGCGGCACGAACTCGGTGATGCCGCCGGTTCGTTCCTGCAGCTCGCGCACGACACGCATGTGCTCGGCGAGCTCCCACGGCTCCTCGATATGACCGAACATGACCGTCGAGGTCGAGTGCAGGCCGGCGCGGTGCGAGGCTTCGATGATCTGCACCCAGCGCGCGACGGGCAGCTTGTTCGGCGAGATGCGCTCGCGTACACCGTCGTGCAGCACCTCCGCGGCCGTGCCCGGCGTCGAGCCAAGGCCGGCGTCGCGCAGTTGCGCGAAGACCTCCGACGGCGGCAGGCCGGAGATGTCGCACATGTGCGCGATCTCCATCGGACTGTAAGCGTGCAGGTGCAGTTGCGGCGCGAGCTCCTTCGCGAAGCGCAGCCAGCCGAGGTAGTCCTCGAGCTGCCAGTCGGGATGGATGCCCGACTGGATGCACAGCTCGCTCGCGCCGTACTCGACCGCCTCGTGTACGCGCCCGGCGAACTCCTCGCGGTCGTGCTCGTAGGCGTCGGGCGAACGCTTGCCCTGACCGAAGCCGCAGAACGCGCAGCCGACCGTGCAGACGTTCGAGACGTTGATGTTGCGGTTGACCACGAACGTCACCGTGTCCCCGGCGAGCTCCGCACGTAGCTCGTTGGCGGCCTCGCGCATCGCCTCGATCGCCTCGGGACGCGTCTCGGCGAACAATGCCGTCAGCTCGTCGGGGGTGAGCGCGATGCCGTCGCGCCCCTTCTCGATCGCCCCCGACACGAGGTCGGCCCGGATCGGCGCGGGCGGCTCGGTGCGGGTGGGCGGGCCTCCAGATCCCCGGCGCGGGATGAAGCTCCAATACTTGACCTTGATCGTGTCGAGCACGCCCGGGGCGATCCACCCGGGGTCGATGTAGCGTGGGTAGACGCATAGACGCTCGGTCAGCGCGACGCCGTCGCGCTGCAGCTCCTTGCGCACCTGATGCGGCGAGGGAAAGGGGTGCTCGGGCGAGATGTGATCGCCGTTCGCGCTCAAGCCGCCGAGGTCGGTCGCGCCGGCGGCCACGAGCTCGCCCCACCAGTCCGCGAGGTTGGGGGGAATCTGGATGCCAATGTCGGGCATCAGACGGCGCGTCTGCGCGATCAGCCGCTTCATGTCCTCGATCGACACCGGGCAGGCCCAGTCGGGCAGCGGCAGATTCGGGCGACCGTCGGCGACTACGCCCGTCCGCCAGTATGCGCGCGCGGCTGCGTCGGCGATCTCGGCCGGCTCTTCGCCGTAGTAGCGCTGGTGCGGGACGAAGTTCTGCAGGATCACCTCCTGAATGTGCCCGTGCTCAGCGTGCACGGCCGCAATCGCCTCGAGCGAGGCGACGCGCTCTTCCTCGCTCTCGCCGATCCCCACGAGAATGCCGCTCGTGAACGGGATCCTCAGCTCGCCGGCCGCGCGGATCGTCTCCAGCCGACGCGCCGGGTGCTTCGTCGGCGAGCCCGCGTGGACCGTCTGCATCAGCCGCTCGGAGACCGACTCGAGCATTAGCCCCTGCGAAGCCGTCACCTCGCGCAGTCGCGCGAGGTCCTCAAGCGAGAGTACGCCCAGGTTCGTGTGCGGCAGCAGACCTCGCTCGAGTGCGCGCTCGCAAGTCCACACGACGTAGGCGGTGAAGTCCGCGTGGCCGTACTCGGCCAGCCGCGCGCCCACCTCCGGGTTGACCTCGGGCTTCTCGCCGGTGAGCACCAGCAGCTCCTTGACCTGGCGCTTGGCGGCGCCGTCGAGGATCTCAATGACTTCTTCGGGCGCATACAGGTGCGCCCGGTGCGTCGCAAACGCGCAGTACTTGCAGTAGCACTGGCAGGTTCGCGACAGCGACAGCGTCAGGTTGCGCGAGAAGGTGACTCTGCGGCGCACCCTCCGCAGTGTATGCGCTATCCGCTGGCCGCCCCGGCGATGTGTGCAGTATCCGCAGGGGCTGCGGCCGCCGGGCTAGCGCGCGTGCGCGCGAACGCGTGTTCACACAGCCATGGAGAGCGACATGTACCACGGGGCAGACGAACGGATCAACTGAGCAAAACCACCAAAGTGTCCGTCCGATCGGGATCGTAGGTTTTTTCCATGTTCGAGGATGCTCTACGGCGAGCGGTGGCCGAGTTCATCGGCGCCTTCACGCTGATCTTCATCGGCGCCGGCGCGGCCGTCGCCGCCAACCAGATCCACGACCCGAGTCTGATCGGTGTGGCGATCGCAAACGGCCTGGCGATCGGCGTGATGGTCTCGGCCATGGGACACATCTCCGGCGCGCACTTCAACCCGGCGATCACCTTCGGCTTTCTCATAACACGGCGCATCAAGCCTGCGCTCGGAATCCTCTACTGGGTCGCCCAGCTGGCCGGCGCGGCGCTCGCCGCGCTGCTCGTGCACGATCTGATTCCTCACGCGACCACCGAAGCCGTGAAGCTGGGCGTCCCGGCGATCGGCAACGGCGTAGATGCCGCATCGGCGTTCGGCCTGGAGGCGATCATGACGTTCTTCCTGGCGTGGGTGGTGTTCGCGAGCGCCGTCGACGAGCGCGGCACGTTCAAGTCGATCGCCGGCCTGGCGATCGGCCTGACGATCACCATCGACGTCCTCTTCGGCGGCCCATTCACCGGCGCCGCGATGAACCCCGCCCGCGCTTTCGGTCCGCAGCTCATCGGCGACTACTGGTCCAACGCCTGGGTCTGGTACGCCGGGCCGATCGCCGGCGCCGCCGTCGCCGCGATCCTGTACGAGTTTCTGTACCTGCGCCCCGCCGAACTGGAGGCCGTCGGATCATCCGACAGCGGCGTCCTCGAGCCCAGGGCCGGCGAGACCGCTTAGGTGGCGGCGCAGGTCTACCTCGCCCGCCACGGACAGACGGCGTACAACCTCGAGGGTCGGTTTCAAGGCCAGTTGCCCGTCCCGCTTGACGAGAAGGGCCGTGCGCAGGCCGCCGAACTGGCCGAGCGCGTCGCCGAGCGCGGGTTCAAGGCACTGTGGTGCAGCACGCTGCTGCGCGCGCGGGAAACGGCGGAGATCGTCGCCGCCCGGATCGGGCTGGAGCCGAAAGAAGACGCGCGGCTGATGGAGACCGACGCCGGCGACTGGACGGATCGACCGTTCGGAGAGGTGCAGGGGGAAGCGCCGGAGCTGTTCGCCAAGTTCATCGCCGGCGACCCCACCTTCGCCTTCCCGGGCGGTGAGTCCTTCGCCCAGCAGGAGATGCGCGTCGGAGCAGCGCTCGACGATGTCGAACGGGGTCCGCTGCCGGCACTGGTGGTCTGTCACGGCATGGTCATCCGCGCGGCGCTCTCGGGGCGCACCGGACACTGGCTGCCCAACGGTCAGCGCGTCCCCAACGGCGCGCTCGTACCGCTGGACCCCGAGGAGCTCGCTCGCACGGATCTCGGCGAGGAAGGCACGACGCAAGCGAGCTGAGCCTACGGGAGCCGGAAGTCAGGAAATCGTCGCTCGCGTGTCACAAAGTTGGCACATTTGTGATTCTCCTGTCACACATGGCCGTTCAGCATTGGGGGCATGCTCAAGGCTGTCATCGCAGTCACTCCGCTTCCCGACCTCCTTGCCGAAGTGGGCGCGGGAGCGACCGTCATCGGAGGGGTCATCGGTCTGGTCCTAAGCGGAGCACCGAGATCGCGTCGATCACTCGAGGATATTGCGCTGGGCGCGGCAATAGGCAGCTTTTTGGGATGCCTGATCTCCTTTGTGGCTTACCTGCTCGCACAGGTGACGACAAATGTCTAAGATGTCGAGCATGGAGCGACTGAAGATGTTCTTGGTATCTATCTTTGCGATGTGCATTTTGGGGCCGCCCACCGGCGTCTTCCTTGCCCGGGTACACGCGACACACGGGTGCTACGTTGCCGCGTGCCTTTTCCTGGCGGGACTCGGCACATGGCGCGCAATGGCGCCGCCGAGCGCCGGAATCCGGATCGATGGATTTCGTCGCAGGTTACGTTCGCCGATCTCGCACGCTAACCCGCCAAGGCACTGACAAGCTCAGCACCCTCGCGGGACATGCGCGAACGGGGAACTACCCGGTCGAATCCGGCGCGCTCCGCCCGTTCGCGCGCCTGCACATCGACGTGCGAGTAGAAGCCGAGCGTCGCGACTGAGTTCAGCAGGCCCTCACCGGCCAAGGCTTCCACGATCAGCTCCCCGTCAAGTTCTGCATCGGTCAGGTCCACCACGAGCACGTCCGCCACGGGCTTGTCCTCGTCCCCGAGTCGCGTGCGCAGCCGCGCCTCGTCCGCGATCAGCTCGACCTCGTTGCCGGCCGCGCTGAGATCGCCCTGAACACGCGATCCGAACAGCAGATCGGCCGTGAGCGCGAGTACCCGCGCCATCGTTACTGTGCGCGCAGGCGCTGGAACTCTTCACGCGCGGACTGCGGGCGGCCCCACATCTGGGTGACCTCCACGCGACCAGAGCGCAGCTCGCGCACAGCCATCTCGCCCTCGATTCCGGCGTCGTCGAGCAACGCCAACGTGCCGTGCACGGTGGGCGCCGAGGCAGCGTGTCCGAAGCGGTGGGCGACCAGCAGGCGCCAATGCCAGTCGTTGTGCGAATAGGGCCGCGCGTTACAGGCGACAAGGTAGACGGCCGCTTCGACGTAGCGGGACTCGTCGGTAAGACGAAAATCGAGCTCCAAGTCGGTCCAGTCGTCCGGGAGCGAGTCCACGATTTGCTGGAAGTCGGCGGCAAGAAGGCCCATCGAGACAAAGCCTAGCGTGGCTATCCTCAAACCCAGTGGCCGCTACTACCGATCTCCTCACCGATGCGGCGCGTCTGGGCGCCGAGTACGCGACGCTCGCCGAGCGTTGTGGCTTGGTCGACCGTTCCGAGCGGGGCAAGCTGGCGCTGAGCGGCGCCGACGCGAAGACGTTCCTGGCCGGTCAGGTGACCAACGACACCGAGGCGCTCCAGCCGGGAGATGGGTGCTACGCGGCATTCCTGACACATAAGGGCAAGATGCTCGGAGACCTGCGCGTGCTCGACGTCGGCGAGGAGCTGTTGCTCGACACCGAGCGCGTGGCGCTGCAGGCGCTGTTCGACATGATCCGCCGGTTCAAGGTCGGTTACAAGCTGGAGCTGCACAAGCGCACGGTCGAGCGCGGGTTGCTGTCGCTGATCGGCCCCGACGCCACGCGCGTGGCGTCGGCCGAAGCGCTGCCGGACGTCGAGCACGCAAACGCGCCCATCGAGATCGGGGGCATCGCGACACTCGCCGCGCGCACCGATACGGGTGTGGATCTGATCTGTGACGCCGCCGACACGCAGGCGCTGACCCACGCCTTGTGCGAGCGCGGCGCCGAGGAGGTCTCCGGGGATGCCGCGGAGATCGTACGCGTCGAGCACGGCCGTCCGCGCTATGGAGTGGACATAGACGAGAGCACGATCCCGCAGGAGGCAGGCTTGAACGAGCGCGCGGTGAGCTTTACGAAGGGCTGCTACGTCGGCCAGGAGACGGTCGCGCGCCTGTACTACAGGGGCAAGCCGAACCGCCTGCTTCGCGGTCTGCGCCTGTCGCAGCCGGCATCGCCGGGCACGGAGCTGCACTTGGGAGAGAAGACGGTGGGACGGTTGAGCAGCGTCGCGGTCTCCCCCGCGTTCGGTCCGATCGGCCTGGCGCTCGTGCGCCGCGAGGCGCAGGCTGGAGCGAGCCTGTCGGTCGGAGACGGCCATCAGAGCGCGACCGTCGTCGATCTGCCCTTTCTGGCCTGAACCGGCGTTGTAGCGCCCGTCGCCCCCGAGCGGGACCCTCACAGGAGCCCGCGCCCGGATAGGATGTTTGCCCGGTAACCGTCCCCCACACGCGAGGTTCAAGAACACGTGGCCGCGATCGATCTGCAACGAGTATCCGAGGTAAGCGCCGAGCCGGGCGAGCTGCCCAAGACGATGGCCGCCTGGGTCATCCGCGAGGAGCGCTTCGGCGACCCGAAGGACGCGTTCCAGCTTGAGGAGATCGAGGTGCCCGAGCCGGGCGCCTTCGAGGTGATCGTGCGTGTGATGGCCGCGGGCGTGAACTACAACAACGTATGGGCCGCGCTCGGCAAGCCCGTGTCGGTGATGAAGTACGGCGATCATCCCGAGTTCGGCCACCACATCGGCGGCTCGGACGCGTCGGGGATCGTATGGAAGGTCGGCGCCGGCGTGACCCGCTGGAAGGTCGGCGACGAGGTCGTCGTGCACTGCAACCAGGCATCCTACGAGGACCCCGAGGTGCACGGCCTCGACCCGATGGCGGCGCCGTCGCAGAAGATCTGGGGATATGAGACGACGTGGGGCTCGTTCGCACAGTTCACGAAGGTGCAGGCCCAGCAGCTGCTGCCCAAGCCCCACGCGCTGACCTGGGAGGAGGCGGCGTCCTACGGCCTGGTGTATTTCACCGCCTATCGCATGCTGATCACGCGCTGTCAGCTGCAGGCCGGCGCGAACGTGCTGATCTGGGGCGCCGCGGGCGGGCTGGGCGTGTTCGCCACGCAGATCTGCGCCGCCGCGGGCGCCAACTGCGTGGGGGTCGTCTCATCGCCCGAGAAGGGCGAGCTCGTCAAGCGGCTGGGCGCCGTGGACTACATAGACCGCGGCGAGTTCGCTGGCATGATGCGCAAGGGCGGCGAGAGCGCCGAGGAGGAGAAGGCCCGCTTCAAGGTCTCCCTCGGCTTCGCCAAGCGCGTCAAGGAGATCCTTGGGGACGCTCCTGACATCGTCTTCGAGCACGTCGGCAAAGCGACCTTCCCGACCTCGGTGTTCACCGCCAAGACGTTCGGCAAAATCGTGATCTGCGCCGGCACGACCGGTATCGACCTCGACTTCAACGTCGCCTACCTGTGGATGCGCCAGAAGGAGATCCTCGGCTCGCACTTCGCCAACGCGTATGAGTGCACGAAGGCCAACGAGCTGATCGAGTCCGGTCAGATCCGTCCCGTGCTGTGGCGCACGCTCGGTTTCGAGGGCGTCGCCGAAGCCCATCAGCTGATGCTCGAAAACAAGCATCTGGGCAAGATCTCGATCCTCGTCGGCGCCGAGGCCGAGGGTCAGGGCAAGACCGCCGAGGGACCGGGCGCCATCCGCGCGGAGGTCGGGGCCTGATGGCAGGCGGAATCGACAAGCCCGGAACGGTGATCATCCCGTGGTATGCCACGGGCTTCAAGGGTGACGCGCTGGAGGCAGCGGTGAACGAGGTCGCCCCGCTCGCGCTGCGCTATGGCGCCGGCTCATACGCCGTCTACCGCGCCCGCGACGATCGCTACAAGCTGCAGCAGCTCGCCCACTTCGAGCGCAATCTCGACTGGGAACGCTACTGGGAAGGCCCGGAGATGATCGAGCTGCGCACGCGCTACTCCGGCGCCTACCAGGTGCCGGTGCTGTATGGGTGGTGGGAGGAGACTGTCAGCGGCGGATTGGCCGCCGAGCCAGTGACCGCGGGCAACGGTCAGACCAACGGCCACACCAATGGCGTGAGCGCCCGCGAGGTCGCCTAGCCGCTACCTGGCGAGTGGGGCCATTGTCAGCCCCGCGCCCTTGAGTTGCTCCCAGTAGTGCTCGGCGCGCTCCTGGTGACCGCTGAAGACGATCGCCTTACCCGCATTGTGGATTACGTTGGCGATCTCGTGTCCGCGCTCCAAGGTGGTACCAGGGATGTAGCGCGCGAGCGTGCGTGCCACATGGTCGAACGTGTTGTGATCGTCGTTACGCACGATCACCTTCCAGGATTCGCCCAGGCGTCCTGCGGGCGGGCCTACGCGGGGTAGCTCGATCGTCTGGCTCATCGACCGGAGGATAATGGGCGCGACCCGTCCGTACAATGGCTGCATGGACGATATTCGCAACCCGCGCCTGCCCGAGCGCGACCGGCCGTGGATGATGCGCACCTACGCCGGACACTCCACGGCGAAGGCCTCGAACGAGCTGTACCGGCGCAATCTCCAAAAGGGCCAGACGGGGTTGTCGGTCGCGTTCGACCTGCCGACGCAGACCGGCTATGACCCCGACGATGAGCTCGCGCGAGGCGAGGTTGGGAAGGTCGGCGTGCCCGTGTCTCACCGCGGCGACATGGCGGCGCTGATGGACGGCATCCCACTCGATGAGATGAACACTTCGATGACGATCAATGCGACCGCGGCGTGGCTGTTGGCGCTGTATATCGTCGCTGCCGAGGAGCAGGGCGTCGAACAAGAGCAGCTGCAGGGCACGACGCAGAACGACATCGTCAAGGAGTTCCTCGCGCGCGGCACCTACGCGTTCGGACCGGCACCGTCGCTGCGACTGATCGCCGACATGATCGCCTATACGGTCGAGCACGTCCCGAAGTGGAATCCGATCAACATCTGCTCCTACCACCTGCAGGAGGCGGGTGCGACGCCCGTGCAGGAGATCGCCTACTCGATGAGCAACGCGATCGCGGTGCTCGACGCCGTGCGCGAGCGCGTACCGGTGGAGCGAATGGGCCAGGTGTTCGGTCGCATTTCGTTCTTCGTCAATGCGGGAGTGCGCTTTGTGGAGGAGCACGCGAAGCTGCGCGCGATGGGCATTCTGTGGGAGGAGCTCGGGCGCGAGCGCTACGGCGTGAGCGATCCCAAGCACCTGCGGTTTCGCTACGGCGTGCAGGTGAACTCGCTCGGACTGACCGAGGCTCAGCCGGAGAACAACGTGCAGCGGATCGTGCTGGAGGCGCTGGCGGTCACGCTCGGGCGCGATGCGCGTGCGCGCGCGATGCAGCTGCCCGCGTGGAACGAGGCGTTGGGATTGCCGCGTCCGTGGGATCAGCAATGGTCGCTGCGCATCCAGCAGGTGCTCGCGTATGAGACCGACATCCTCGAGTACCCCGACATCTTCGAGGGCTCGCACGTGATGGACGGGCTTGTGGCCGAGCTGCTGGAGGGCGCGCGCGCGGAGATGGCGGTCGTCGCCGAGCACGGCGGCGCAGTCGAAGCCGTCCCCTATATGAAGGGCGCACTCGTGGATGCCCACCGCGAGCGCATCCAGCGGATCGAGTCGGGCGAGCAGACCGTCGTCGGGCAGAATCGTTTTACCGAGACCGAGGACTCGCCGCTGACCTCCGATGGAGACGGCGGGATCCTGGTCGTGGACCCGGCCGTGGAAGCCGAACAGGTGCAGGCGGTGCGCCGCTGGCGCTCTGAGCGCGATCAGGCCGCTGTCGATGCCGCGCTGGCTGAGCTGGCGCAAGTGGCCGCGCTGGAGGGCGCACAGGCAGACGGTGGGACGGACCCAGCGCATACCGCGGACACCGAGAACCTGATGATCCCGACGATCGCCGCGGCACGCGCGGGCGCCACGACGGGCGAGTGGGCGCGCGCGCTGCGCGAGGTCTTCGGCAGCTACCGCGCCCCCACCGGCGTGGGTGAGGCCGCGCCGGCGTCCGGGGACACTGAGCTCGGCGAGCTGCGCGATCGGGTCGCGACGTTGGGCGAGCGGTTGGGGCGTCGACCGAAGATCCTCGTGGGCAAGCCGGGTCTGGACGGACACTCCAACGGCGCCGAGCAGATCGCCGTACGCGCGCGCGACGCCGGCATGGACGTGGTGTATGAGGGTATCCGTCTGACTCCCGCCCAGATCGCCGCGTCCGCGCGCCAGGAGGGCGTGCACGTAATCGGCCTGTCGATCCTGTCGGGCTCCCACCGCGAGCTCATTCCGGCGGTGATGGAAGCCCTGCGCGACGCGGGCGTCAGCGCTCCGGTGGTCGTCGGCGGAATCATCCCCGACCAGGACGTCGCGCCGCTGAAGCAGGTGGGCGTCGCGGCCGTGTACACGCCGAAGGACTTCGACATCACCGAGATCGTCAGCGACATCGTCGAGCTCGTCGCAGCGGACGCCGAGCGATCGCGCAGCGACGCGCCCGCCACCGTAGCGTGAGCGAGGCGCCGCGCCCGACCCAGCCCTCCGGGCTGGGTGCCCGTGTGGCCGGAGCCGCGATCGGCGCGCGTTTGCGCGCACGCGAGCTGCGCGCCGCGCCGGACGCGCTCAACCTGCTGGAGAGCACCACTTCGGAGGACCGGGAGCAGGCGGCGGCGCTGCTGGGCGCGGTCTCCCCCGCCGCGCTCGGGAGCGAGGCTCCGGGGCACATCGTCGGCGTGACGGGACCGCCCGGAGCCGGCAAGTCGACGCTGCTGTCGGCGCTGCTGCGCACCTGGCGCGATGACGGCAGGACAGTGGCGATGCTCGCGGTCGATCCGAGCTCGCGCCGCTCGGGCGGCTCGCTGCTGGGCGACCGCGCGCGCATCGACTTCGATCCCTCCGACGCGGGCGTGTTCATCCGCTCGACCTCCGCCGGCGAGCAACTCGGCGGGCTGGCCTCGGCGACCCGCTCCGCCGCCCAGGCGCTGGCGGCTGCGTTCGACGTGGTCGTGATCGAGACCGTCGGCGTGGGCCAGGCCGAGACCGACATCGCCGATGTCGCCGACACCATCGTCGTGGTCGTGCAGCCAGGTAGCGGCGACGTGCTGCAGTTCCTGAAGTCGGGAATCATGGAGATTCCTGACGTGCTCGTCGTCACCAAGGCCGACCTGGGACAGGTGGCGGTACGCACCAGACGCGACCTGACCGCGGCGCTACGCTCGCTCGGCTCACGCTCGACACGGGTGATAGCCGTCTCATCGCTGTCCCCACCCACGGGCGTCGAAGATCTCGTCGCGGCACTGGATGAGCACCGCTCGGACCTCGACCTCGCCTCGCGCCGTCTGCACGCCCGCAGAGCCAGCGCACTAGCCGACTATGCGCGCGAGCATGGTGAGCGCGGTCTGAGCGCCCTCGGGGGGCGCCGCGCCGCGCAGGCGGCGCTGGCCAAACAGGACCCGGGAGCCGACGTGCCCTCGCTCGTAGCCGCACTGGAACGACGAGCGGCGGGCTGAGATGGGGCGCGACCTGGTGACAATGTTCGGCGCGCTCGTGCTCGCCAGCGCACTGGCAGGCGCACTGGGCGCCACCAACCTAGGCACGGCGCTGGCGTTCGGCCAGATCGCGTTTGCGATCGCCACCGTCTACGTCATCGTCAAGCGCTGACGTCCGATAGCCGGCGCGATACTGCGTCCTCAGTCGCTCGCGTACGTAGTACGCCACGCTCCCTGCGTCCTTGTCTCGCTTGGCTCTCGAACGTCAGGAGCGTGCCGCCGAATAAGTGCTGACCGCACCCTCGGAAGGTCGAGCGTCCGTTCGGCGTCATGAGACGTTAAGGAAGCTGCACTAGTTTCTTTCTCGCCGATGCCGATCCTGATCCTCTTCGCCACCCTCGCCGGGGCCGGTACCGCGCTGTCCCCGTGTGTGTTGCCGGTGCTGCCTGCGCTGCTGTCGGCCGGCGGCGTCGGCGGCCGGCGACGGCCGCTGGGGGTCGTGCTCGGGCTGATGGTCACGTTCACGATCACGATCGTTGGTATCGCCGAGGTCGTCGGCGGGGTGGGCCTGGGCTCGGACCCGCTGCGCGATCTCGCCGTCGCGGTACTGCTCATAACCGGCCTGACCCTGATCGTGCCGGGGCTCGCCGACGGCCTGGAGGCGCGTATGTCCCGGCTTGCGCGTTACGGTCCGCGCACCAGCGGCGACGGGTTCGCCTCCGGGCTGCTGGTAGGCGCCGCGCTCGGGTTCGTGTACACGCCCTGCGCCGGGCCGATCTTGGCGGCCGTCATCTCGGTCAGCGCGGCGTCGGGTCGCACGGTTGCGGTCGCGATCGCCTACGCATTCGGCTCCGGGGTCGTGCTGCTGGCGCTCACGCTCGGCGGACGCAGCCTGTTCGACCGAGTCCGCCGTGCCGGTCGCGGCCCTGCGCTGCAGCGCGCGCTCGGCGCGATCATGGTCATCACCGCGGTCGCGATCGCGACCGAACTCGACGTCAACTTCGACCAGTACGTCGCCCAGCACATCCCCGAAGTCAACCTCACGGCGTCGCTCGAGAAATCGCACGCCGTCGAAAGTCGCCTGCACGAGCTCAGTGGCCACAGCGCGAAGTTCCAGGCGAGCACCACGGCCCCGTCGGAGCCACACGACGCCAGCCAGGCGAAACTGCTGGCTGACGCCCACGGACTTAAAGATCTCGGCCCCGCTCCCGAATTCACGGAAACCGAGGACTGGTTCAACACGGGGGTGGGCAGGCACCAAAACAAGCCGCTCTCCCTCGCCGGACTGCGCGGTCACGTGGTGCTGGTCGACTTCTGGACGTACACGTGCATCAACTGCATTCGTACCCTCCCCTATCTGAAGGCATGGAACGCCGCCTACCGCCATGACGGCTTGACGATCGTCGGTGTCGAGACACCCGAGTTCGCGTTCGAGCACGACGCCGGCAACGTCGCTCACGCGATCGACCAGTTCGGCATCCGCTATCCGGTCGTGCAAGACAACGAAATGGGCACCTGGAACGCGTACGGCAACGAGTACTGGCCGGCCGACTACCTGATCGATGCGACCGGTCATGTTCGTTACGCCGCGTTCGGCGAGGGCGACTACGACAAGACCGAGACCGCGATCCGCGCGCTGCTCGCCGAAGCCGGCGCGCAGGTCGGCGGCATGAGCCGGCCAACCGACGTGATCGTGCCCTCTGAACAGGCGACGCCCGAGACCTACCTCGGGACCGCACGCGCGCAGGGCTGGGTCAATGGACCCCACGCCGGCACGCACGACTACGGTCCCGGCCCGTACCCGCACCTCGGCCTCAGCGAATTCGCCTACACCGGCACTTGGAACATCGCCGAACAGCCCGCCCGTGCCGTGTCGAACGCGGGCATCGAAGTGCATTTTCAGGCGAAGAACGTCTACCTGGTGCTCAGCTCAGCAGGCGAACGTCCGCTGGGAGTGCAGGTGCTGCTCGACGGGCGCCCGATCCCCGCCGCCGAGGCCGGCGCCGATGTGCACGGCGGCGTCGTGACGGTACGCGGACAGCGCCTGTACACGCTGGCCTCCCTCCCCCGCGACGAACAGCACCGCTTGACGCTGCGGTTCGCGCCGGGGGTCACTGGGTACGCCTTCACGTTCGGGTAAGGGCCCGGCCGGGCATCCGGCCTACAATGGACCCGATGGAGGGCTCACTGTCCGAGACGAGCGCCCGCAGCTGGCTGCGCTGCTACCGCTGCTGGTCGCAGGACCTCGAGGTTCAGGTCCACTACGAGGGGATCCACAAGATCGACCCCGACTCGGGCGAGCGCTCGGAAGTGGTGGACGAGCTGCAGGAGGCGGTCGTGCAGTGTCTGGACTGCATGCACGACCAACCCCACCTGGGCTTCAACAACGGCCGCGTCGAACCGATCGAGGACCGCTGGGAGCGCATGATCGCGGGCACCCCCTGGGTCGCCTCGTGCACTGTGTCGGTGGACGCCGACGACGTCGAGAGCTGCTCCGGGCCGGAGGCGGGCGATGCGCTGTCCTACGCCGCGTTCGGCGACCATGGAGTGCGCGAGTTCTTCACGCATGTGCGGTTCCACAAGCACGAAGAGGACGCACGCATCATCGTGCACCTGCTCGTCGAGCTGTACGCGCGCTCGCTGGAGGAGGCCACCGAGGTACTCGAGTCCTCGGCTCGCGGGGTGCTGACGATCACATCGCTGGCCGAGGAGTCACGCCCGCCGGCTGCGGCCGGCGAGCTGCACGGCCACGAATAGGACGCCGCTGGCCTGCTCGATACTGCGTCCTCGTCGGCTCGCGTACGTAGTACGCCACGCCTCCTGCGTCCTTTACCGATTGGAGATCGACGGGATCTCCAATCGGCCAGCATGCCCAGCGACGTCCTATTGGCGCAGCGATTCGGACAAGCGTTGTGGCGTACAGGGGTAGGCCCTGACGCCTACTTAGCCTGATAGGTGACGTAGCCGCTGTTGTTCTGCTGCACGACGGTGAACGGCGTCGTGTTCTTGCCGACCTTGGCGATGCACGTGAAGTTGTGCCCCTTCTCCTGCGGCACCACCTTGGGGCAGATGACCTTGGCGTGGACGTGACGCTCACGGAGGATGCTCTGCTCGATCGCCCGCTCGACATGAGGCGTGTTCAGGTTGGTCTTTGCCGTGGAGCTGCTCGAAGAACTGGATGAGCCGGACGAGCCGCACGCGCTAATCGTCACGGTGGCGGCCACGAGTGCGGTGGTGTATCCACGGAGGCGTCGGATGCCGCTGATCGGTGTCGCTGCGCTGGATCTTATGTTCATAGACGGCAGGCTAACCGGTTGCCCAGACGCACCTACTCCACCCGCACCCAACCACATCTCTCCATCTTGAGTGAGTTTCGAGCAACTGGACGAATGTTCGATACCGCGACTGGACATATGTTCGTAAGCTACTGCGCTAGCTAAAGGCCCATCTTTGCCACGGAAGGCCCATGAGGCAAAGAGGGGGGCACCTAACCGGAAGGATCCGACACCATGCGACACCCAGACTCGGCACGCCGAGCCTCATCTATCGGCACGATGCCGTCGCCCACCACAGAGGGCATAGGCATGCTTGCGGTCCTCCTGGCGGGGACGCTTGTTGCACTCACTTGCCTTACATTTGCCACGACATCGTTGGCCGCCTCGAAAAGCGCGACTGCCAGCAGCGCTGTGATCCGTGGGTGTTACAACGCCGGCAACGGCGCACTTCGCATCATCAACGGGAACGCAAAATGCCGGCACAACGAGATCGCTATTCAGTGGAATGCCACGGGCACCACCGGTCTCGCGGGGACCGCTGGACCACAGGGTCTCCAGGGTGTCAAAGGCGAAACCGGCGCACCGGGGACACCCGGAACTCCGGGCGCGCCTGGAGCTAAAGGCGAAGCCGGCGCGGCAGGCGCAACCGGCGCCGCGGGCAAAGACGGAGCCAACGGAGCCGCAGGCAAAGAAGGCGCCACCGGCGCTGCCGGCGCCACCGGAGCCAAAGGCGAAGCTGGAGCCACCGGCGCTACGGGCGCTGAAGGCAAAGAAGGCGCAACAGGAACCACCGGAGCCGAAGGAGCCAAAGGCGAAACCGGCGCAACCGGAGCCACCGGCGCAGACGGCAAAGACGGAGCCAACGGCGAAACAGGAGCACAGGGCGAAACCGGAGCCACAGGCGCACAAGGCGAAACCGGACTACAAGGCGTCACCGGCGCAACCGGCGCCGCAGGCAAAGACGGAGCCAACGGCGAAACCGGCGCTGAAGGCAAAGAAGGCGCCACCGGCGCCACCGGAGCCAAAGGCGAAGCTGGAGCCACCGGCGCTACGGGCGCTGAAGGCAAAGAAGGCGCAACAGGAACCACCGGAGCCAAAGGGGAAACCGGCGCACAGGGCGAAACTGGAGCCACGGGCGCCACAGGCGCAGACGGCAAAGACGGAGCCAACGGCGAAACCGGTGCCACAGGCGCACAAGGCACACAAGGCGAAACTGGAGCCACCGGTGCAACCGGAGCCGAAGGCAAAGAAGGCGCCACCGGCGCCACCGGCGAAACCGGACTCCAAGGAGTCACCGGCGCCACCGGAGCCGCTGGCGACACGGGCGCAACAGGAGCTGAAGGCGCAACTGGCGCTACAGGCCCCGAAGGCAAAGAAGGCGCAACAGGAGCCACCGGAGCCAAAGGCGCCAAAGGCGAAACCGGGGCCACCGGGCCTAAAGGCGAAAATGGCGCCAAAGGCGAAACCGGAGCTAAAGGCGAAAAAGGCCTGGAAGGCGCCAAAGGAGCCGACGGCAAAGAAGGTAAAGAAGGGGCTGCGGGCTTTAGTGGCGGCACGATCGAATTCAACGGAGGAACGAGCGACGCTCTGACTAGCACGCTCCAGTTCTGGCCGCTGGACGCTGTGGCGAACCACTCGACGACGGCCGGTGCGGTGACCCCGCGTACGCTCAACGTCGGGGGAACGCTGTCGAGCATCGAAGTGAAAGTCAGCTCGTCCTCCAGCACGAGGACGTGGCTGTTCGAGCTCATCAAGAACGGGGCGACGAACCTCGGCTCGTGCACGGTTCAGAAAAACGCAAGCACCTGCACGATCACGGTCTCGCCGAACACGTTCGTGAGCGGCGACACGGTGGCGATCGAGGCCGAGCTCTCGAGCGGCAGCCCGACCACCACGACCGCGACCTGGACGTCGGTCTACACGTACGGGAACCCGGTCATCTCCTAACCGAGGGAGCGCATCGCCCAGGAGAGGCGCGAAGGGGAGGCCCACGATCATGGGTCTCCCCTTTTGCGTTCCCGGG
The DNA here is from genome assembly GCA_963708315.1 of uncultured Solirubrobacterales bacterium. GTDB lineage: Bacteria > Actinomycetota > Thermoleophilia > Solirubrobacterales > Solirubrobacteraceae > Palsa-744. Next base: position 2,224,983 of record OY970204.1, read on the forward strand.
CCGCCGCCCGCGCGCCCGTGAGCCTCATCGCACCCGTGAGCCTCATCGCACTGCGCTGACGGGCGATCGATCATCGCCGCCATCCCGCCGCCGGCCCGCGATCCGTGGGCTTCGCGCGCGCGAACGCTCTCCAGGGTCTGCGGAGGTCCGGCGCCCGGGCGGGCGCGCGCGGTGGCTAGCTCAACCGCTGCTCGAGCGCCTGCAGCTGCGCGTCGAGCTCGGCCGGCAGACGATCGAACTTCGCGAGGTGCTCACGGAACTGGGGCAGCTGAGCGCGCCACTCCTCCGTCTCGACGCGCAATAGCTCGGCCATGTCCTCGTCGGAGACGTCCAGGCCGCGAGTGTCGATGCCCTCGCCACCGACCGGCGGAATCATGCCGATCGGGGTCTCGGTCGCCGCGCCGTGACCGGCGCAGCGCGCGAACACCCATGACAGCACGCGGGAGTTCTCGCCAAAGCCCGGCCACAGGAAGCGACCGGAGGAGTCCTTGCGGAACCAGTTGACGTAGAAGATCTTCGGCAGCACCGCGCCCTCGCGGCGGCCCATCTCCAACCAATGAGCGAAGTAGTCGGCCATGTTGTAGCCGCAGAACGGCAGCATCGCGAACGGGTCGAAGCGCAGTTCGCCGACGGTGCCTGCGGCGGCTGCCGTCTTCTCCGAGCTCATGATCGACCCCATGAACACGCCGTGCTCCCAGTCGAGCGCCTCGGTGACGAGCGGCACGACCGTCGAGCGTCGACCGCCGAACAGCATCGCGTCGATCGGCACACCGGCCGGGTCCTCCCACTCGGGGGCGATCGCCGGGTCCTGGGCGGCCGGCGTCGTGAAGCGGGCGTTGGGGTGCGCCGCGGGCTTATCCGAATCCGGGGTCCAGTCGTTGCCGTGCCAGTCGATCAGGTGCGCGGGCGGCTCCTCGGTGAGGCCCTCCCACCAGACGTCGCCGTCGTCGGTGCGCGCGCAGTTGGTGAAGATCGAGTTGCGCGCGATCGTGGCGATCGCGTTCGGGTTCGTGTGCTCGCCCGTGCCCGGCGCGACGCCGAAGAAACCGTACTCGGGGTTGATCGCGTACAGCCGGCCATCCTCGCCGAACTTCATCCAGGCGATGTCATCGCCGATCGTCTCCACCTTCCAGCCCTCGAGCGTGGGGATGAGCATCGCCAGATTCGTCTTGCCGCAGGCGCTGGGGAAGGCGCCGGTGATGTACTTGACCTCGCCCTCGGGCGAGGTGAGCTTGAGGATCAGCATGTGCTCGGCCATCCAGCCCTCGTCGCGCGCCATCACCGAGGCGATGCGCAGCGCGAAGCACTTCTTGCCCAGTAGCGCGTTGCCGCCGTAGCCCGAGCCGAACGACCAGATCTCGCGCGTGTCGGGGAAGTGCACGATGTACTTGTTCTCGGCGTTACACGGCCAGGCAACGTCCTGCACGCCGCCTGAGAGCGGCATGCCGACCGAGTGCAGGCAGGGCACGAACTCGCCTTCCGAGCCCAGCGCGTCGAGGGCGCCTTGGCCCATGCGCGTCATGATCCGCATGCTCACGGCCACATACGGGGAGTCGGTGAGCTGCACGCCGACGTGGCTCTTGTCCGAGCCCAAGGGACCCATCGAGAACGGCACCACATACATCGTGCGCCCGCTCATCGCGCCGCTGAACAGCTCGGTGAGCGTCTCGCGCATCTCGGCGGGATCGCGCCAGTTGTTCGTCGGTCCCGCCTGCGCCTCGGTGGCCGAGCAGATGAACGTGCGATCTTCCACGCGCGCCACGTCGCCCGGATCGGACAGCGCCAGATACGAGTTGGGCCGCTTCGCGTCGGACAGCCGCTCGAACGTGCCCGCATCCACGAGCGTCTGACAGAGACTGTCGTACTCCTCGGCCGAACCATCACACCAGTGGATGTCGTCGGGTTCGGTCAGCGCCGCGACCTCCCCGACCCAGGCCAGCAGGCGCTCGTTGGTGGTGGGGGCGGAAGCGGTGGTGTTCATGGGCTGGATGCGGCTCCTCGGTGTCGATCGTGATCGGCGCGCGTCATCTTAATAACGCGGCTGCCGGGCCAAGTTTGGCGCCGGGAAACAGAAAAACGCCCTGGCGGGGCGACCCTGAAAGCCTATCGCACGCCGCGATATGCCTATGGCCGTCTGGACTTATAGATGGCTGATTCGGTCGTCAGAGCCGCATGCGGCTCTGACCGGAGCCGTACATGTACGGCTCCGCCGACGGCGCATGCGCCGTCGGTTGACGGGTCGCATGCGACCCGTCACGGGGCCTTGCATGCAAGGCCCCGCCGGGAGGCGTATACGCCTCCCGGGACCCCTTTCCCTACTCGACGTTCCCCTCCGCCTCGCCCCCACCGGGATTGCGGCGCGGCACGAGCACCAGCCGCTTGAACTCAGCCACGAGCACCCCATCCTGGTTGAGCACGCGTGTATGCACGCGCACGGTGCCGCGGTCGGGCTTCGATTGGGACTCGCGCTTCTCCAGCACCTCCGACTCGCAGTACAGCGTGTCGCCATGGAACACCGGCGCCGGGTGCTTGAGCTCCTCGGTCGCCAGGTTCGCGATCGCCTTGCCGCTGACGTCGCTCACGGACATCCCCAGCGCGAGCGAATACACGAGCGGCCCCACCACCACGTTGCGTCCTTGCTGAGATTTTGCCGCATACACGTCGTTCAAGTGCAGCGGATGGTGGTTCATCGTGATCAGGCAGAACAGGTGATCGTCGGACTCGGTCACGGTCTTGGCGGGCCAATGCTTGTAGACGTCCCCGACCTCGAACTCCTCCAGGTAGCGGCCATACGGGTGGGCGCCGCTCGCCTCGCGCGCGGCCTGCTCTGTCTCGACGGTCTCGGTGGTCTCTGTGGTCTCGGTGGCGGTCGGGCTCATCATCATGGGGTCTCTCGGAGTCTCCTGTCGTCCTGATCGGATGGATGCTGTCTTACCCAAACTCTAGTGCGCAGCGCCCAGGCTGTACGGTTTGAGACCCCGAGACGACCCCCTGCACAGGAGACGACACAGACTTGCGCAACCCCCGCGACTTCTTCAAGCCCCTCGCGATCGACGCCCCAGAGCCCGCGCGCGAGATCCCCTTCAAGCCCTCCCGGATGATCCACTTCCTCGACTTCTCCAACGAGAAGATGGTCGCGAAGGTCCCCGACATCGCCCCGCAGGTGGACATCCTGCTCGGCAACCTCGAGGACGCCGTGCCGCTGGAAAAGAAGGAGGCCGCGCGCGCGGGGCTGATCCGCGTGGGCAAGGAAATGGAGATGGGCGACACCGCACTGTGGACGCGCGTGAACGAGCTCGCCTCGCCCTACTTCCTCGACGACATCACCCAGCTCGTCGCCGAGATCGGAGACAAGCTCGAGGTGATCATGATCCCCAAGGTCGAGGGGCCCTGGGACATCCACTATGCCGACCGGCTACTCGCACAGCTGGAGGCCAAAGCCGGGCTGCAGCGACCATTGCTGATCCATTGCGTCCTGGAGACCCACCTCGGTGTGGCCAACCTCGAGGAGATCGCCGCCGCCTCGCCGCGCATCCAGGGGATGTCCTTCGGTCCCGCCGACCTCGCGGCCTCGCGGCGCATGAAGACCACCCGCGTCGGCGGCGGTCACCCCGGCTACCGCACGATCGCCGACCCCGACCCGGAGCATCCCGACGCACCGCGCCCCAGCTACCAGCAGGACCCATGGCACTACTCGATCGCGCGCATGGTCGACGCCTGCACCGCCGTCGGCGCACTGCCCTTCTATGGCCCCTACGGCGACATCAAGGACACCGAGGGCTGCGAAACGCAGTTCCGCGCCTCCTTCCTGCTCGGCTGCGTCGGCGCCTGGTCGCTGCACCCCGCGCAGATCGCGATCGCCAAGAAGGTCTACTCGCCCGACCCCGACGAGGTCGCCTTCGCCAAAAAGGTCATCGAGGCGATCCCCGACGGCCGCGGCGTGCACATGATCGACGGCAAGATGCAGGACGACGCCACCTGGAAGCAGTGCCAGGTGATGGTCAACCTCGCGGAAATGCTCGCCAAGAAGGATCCGGAGCTGGCGGAGGCCTACGGGCTGGCCTCGCCCGAGCCCGCCGCCGTATAGGCTTCCGCGCCGCATATGCGCTTTTTCGAGTTCGAGGCGCGCGAGATCGTCAAGCGCGCCGGCATCCCCGTCACCGACTACGGCTTCACCACCGACCCCGCGCAGGCGGCCGAGATCGCGCGGCGGATCGACGGTCCGACCGTGATCAAGTCGCAGGTTTTGTCCGGCGGGCGAATGAAGGCTGGCGGCGTCAAGTTCGCCGACACGCCCGCGGAAGCCGAGTCCTACACCAAGGACATCCTCCAACTGGAGATCGGCGGGCACATGCCGCGCGGGGTCTTGGTCGACCCGAAGGCGGAGGTCGAGCAGGAGTACTACGCCGGCGTCGTCTGGGACGGCACCGCGAAGAAGCCGCTGATGCTGTTCAGCGATATGGGCGGCATCGACATCGAGCAAGTCGCCGAAGAGCACCCCGATCACGTCGGCCGCGGCCACTTCTCCACGCTCGAGCCCTTCTCCGACTTCCAGGCCAAGCAGGTCATCGCCGCCGCCGGCGTCACCGGCAAGGCTCTGCAGCGCGCCACCCCCGTACTCGCGCGCCTGGCCCGGCTGTTCCTCGACGACGACATGACGCTCGCCGAGATCAACCCGCTGGCGCAGCTGAAGGACGGCTCATTCGTCGCGCTCGACGCGCACATGGAGATGGAGAACGAGGGCATGCCCCGTCAGAAGGGTCTGATCAAGGCGCTGGGCATCGGCGCCGAGGAGGGCACCCGCGAGAGCTATACCCCAACCCCGTTCGAGGAGGCCGTCAAGGCGATCGATGCCGCCGACCACCGTGGCGTGATCCAGGGCAAGGACACCGGCTTCAACGGCAACATCGGCCTCGTGATCGGCGCGGGCGGCGGCTCGCTGACGCTCACCGACGCTGTGCGCCAGCAGGGCGGCAGGCCCGCCAACTACTCCGAGATCGGCGGCAACCCATCCGTCGCCAAGGCCTGCGGCTTGGCCAAGCAGGTCCTCCAGAAAGACGGCGTGGAGAAGATCGCCGTGATGATGTCGATCGTCTCGAACACGCGCGTGGACATCGTCGCGCGCGGCGTGATCAAGGCCTGCCTGGAGCTCGGCAAGGACCCCGGCGAGACGATCGCGATCTTCCGCATCCCCGGCGCGTGGGAGGAGGAGGGCTTCAAGATCCTCGACTCCTACGGGATCGAGTACTGCGACCGCTCCGTGTCGTTGTGGGAGGCCGCCGGGCGGGCGGTCTCAAAGATCCAGGGAGCAGCGGCCTAGCCATGTCCATTCTGATCGACCAGGACACGACGTTCATCATCCAGGGCATCACCGGGCGCGAGGCCGTGAACCTCACGCGCGAGTGCCTGGATTACGGCTCGAAGATCGTCGGCGGCGTGACCCCCGGGCGCAAGGGCCGCGAGGTGCACGGCGTGCCGGTGTTCGACACGGTCGAGCAGGTCGTCGAGCACAATGGCGGCGTCGTGCCCGACGGCTCGGTCGTCACCGTCCCGCCCGCGGGTACGCGCGATGCCGTCTTCGAGGCGCTGCACGCGGGCATCAAGACGATCGTGATCGTCACCGAGCGCATCCCCCGCCGCGACGTCGCGATGATGGTCGAGCTCGCCGACGCCAAGGGCGCGCGGATCATCGGCCCCAACTGTCTCGGCGTGATCGTCCCGGGCGTCGCCAAGATGGGCGGCATCGGCGGCCCGGCGCGCAACGCCGCGGTCGCCTACCAGCCCGGCGCGGTCGGCGTGATGAGTCGCTCCGGCGGCATGACCACCGAGATCTCCTCCACCCTGACCGCCGCGGGACTCGGCGTCTCCACGGCCGTCTCGATCGGCGGCGACGCGATCATCGGCTCGACCTACGCCGAGCTGATGCCCTACTTCGAGGCCGACGAGCAGACCCAGGCGATCGTCATCTACACCGAGCCCGGCGGGCGCATGGAGGCTCAGTTGGCGCAGTGGGTCAAGGACAACGACTCGCGCCTGCCGATCATCGCCTTCATGGCCGGCAAGTTCATGGACGACGAGGAGATGCAGGGCATGTCCTTCGGGCACGCCGGCACGATCGTCGAGGGCAAGGAGGACAGCGCGACCGAGAAGATCGCCCGCCTGGAGGCGGCCGGCATCCCCGTCGTGCAGCGGATCGACGAGATTCCCGAGCTGGTCAAGGCCAAGCTCGCGGAGCGGAGTAGCGCGGCATGAGAAAGGACGCCCTCTTCATCGCGGTCGAGGTCGATGACCAGGCAGCTGCCGACACCGAGCTGGCGAGACGGCTGACCGAGGCCTGCCCGGTCGACATCTTCGCCCAGAAGCCCGACGGCAGCTTGGAGATCGTGGAGCAGAACCTCGACGAGTGCGTCCTCTGCCGGCTGTGCCTCGACGCAGCGGGTGGGTGGGGTCCAGATCAGACGGTCAAGATCGTCAAGCTCTACGACAACGACGCCGTCCTCGCCTGAGCCCGGGCGGGGGATCTGCTCACGAGCGACCAGCGCGTGCCCTATCCTGTCTGTAGGAGGGCTCGCAGAGCATGAACGAAAATTTCTCACTCATCGTAATGTGCCTGTTCCTGCTCGCGTCGCTGGCGTTCTTGGCGCAGCAGCTCACCTCCTACCACTAATCCATCCTCACCCTGCGAGAGGACGCCGCATCGCGCAGCTCAGTGGACGTCTCGCGCCTTGCGCACGCGCTGGCGCTCCAGATGCTTGTCGACGACGTTGACGATCAACCGCAAGAACTGCTCCGGGCCCGAGGCCTTGGCCTGCCCGTAGGTGAAGGCCTCCACCCAATCGGCCACTTTGGCCTCGCGAGCCATCACGTTGAAGAACTCGCGGCGCATGTCCACGCGCACACGCGCGTCGGCCGCGGGCCCCTTGGTGACCTTCAGGTCGGGCATCTCCAGTCGAAAGTGCTGTACGTCACCGCGTCCCCGTAGTTCGACGCCGACAACTAGCCGTATCGGCTCCAATGCGGGTACTTCGCCGATGAATCGGCGCACGGCAAGCTCGATCAGAGCCTTGGCGTCTTCTGCCATCTCACACTACCTCTCTCCCGGCCCGTTGCCCCCGCCAGAGTGGGAAGGGGACCCCACAGATAATCGATCGACTCAAATCTTATGACGTTGCAGCAGCTTGCGCCCGATGACCATGCGCTGAATCTCCGAAGTGCCCTCGCCGATCAGGAGCAGCGGCGCATCACGGTAGATCCGCTCGATCTCATACTCCTTGGAGTAGCCGTAGCCGCCGTGGATGCGCAGGCACTCCTCGGCGCAGAACCGGCCTGCCTCGGAGGCGAACAGCTTCGCCATCCCGGCCTCCAGGTCCGAGCGCTCGCCGGCGTCCTTCATGCGCGCGGCACGACGAACCAGCAGCCGGGCCGCATCGACCTGCGTGGCCATGTCGGCGAGCTTGAACTGGATCGCCTGGTGCTCGGCGATCGGCTTCCCGAAGGTCTTACGCTCCTGTGAGTATTTGAGCGCGAGCTCCAGGGCACGTTGCGCGAGGCCGACGCCGCGGGCGGCGACGTTGACGCGGCCCAGGTCGAGCGCGTCCATCATCTGCACGAAGCCCTTGTTGAGGCCCTCCTGCTCGCCACCGAGGATGTTCTCGGCGGGGCAGCGATAGCCGTCGAAGACCAGCTCGGTCGACTCGACGCCCTTGTAGCCCATCTTCTTCAGCTTCGGCGGCACGTTGAAGCCGGCGTAGGCGCCCGTGTTCGTTTCGACGCCCGGCTCCTTCTCGCAGATGAAGCAGGTCATGCCCTTGTAGCGCGGGTCGGCCTCGGGATCGGTCTTGACGAGCGTGAAGACCAGCGTCGAGAGCAGACCATTGGTGACCCACATCTTCTGGCCGTTGATCTCGTAGTCGCCGTCGGCCGTCTTCTTGGCCGCCGTCTTGATCGCCTGAACGTCGGAGCCGAGCTCGGGCTCGGACAGCGAGAACGCGGCCCGGATCTCGCCGGTCGCCAACCGTGGCAGGTACTTCTGCTTCTGCTCCTCGGTACCGAAGTGCATCAGCAGATAGGAGCCGATGAAGTGGGTGTTGACGATGCCCGAGATCGAGATCCAGCCGCGCGAGAGCTCTTCGACAATCATCGAGTAGGTCGTCAGATCCAGGCCCATCCCGCCGTACTCCTCGGGGATCGTCACCCCGAACAGCCCCAGCTCCTTCATCTGCTCGACGATCGGCTCCGGGAAGGAATCCTCGTGGTCGTAGTGCTCGGCCTGCGGCAGGATCTGCTCGTCCACAAACTGGTGGACCATCTCGGTGATCGCCTGCTGCTCGTCGGTCTTCTCGGTGTACTGGGCGGGGGCTACGGCCATCTGATCAATGCTCCAAAGGTCGTTTTTGGGCGTGCTCAGAGAGAATACCGGCGTGAACTTCGCCCGCGACGTGCTCGATCGCCTGCCGCCCGCGGACCGCGCGCTCGTGGAGCTGGCCCGCGACGGCACGCGGCGCGAGTGGACGTTCGGGGAAGTGGCCGATCGCAGCGCGCGCATGGCGGGGGCGTTGGGCGCGCGCGGCGTGAAGCAGGGCGACGTGGTGATGACGCTGATCGGCAATCGCCCGGAGTGGGTCATGGCGATGTGCGCGTGCATGCGCATCGGCGCCGTGGCGTTGCCGTGTACCGAGCAGCTGCGCGCCAAAGACCTGCGCTTGCGCATCGCAGTGGCGCGACCGTCGCTGATCGTCGCCGACGAGCGCAACCGCGCCGAGCTGGAGAGCGCGCTCGCGCACGGCGCGAGTGGCTCGGGAACCGGTAGCCATGTTCCGGTCGACTCGGATGCCCGCGGCGGACACGCCGACTCGGAGATCGAGGTCGTGCTCGTGCCCGACGAGACGCTGTTCGCGGGCGAGCCCGCGCCCGCGGTCGATCTGGACGAGAGCGAGCCGTGCCTGATCACGTTCACGAGCGGCACCGCGGGCGAGCCCAAGGCGGTCCTGCATGCGCAGCGCTACCTTCCCGGCCAGCACGTGCAGGCCACACACTGGCTGGGCGCACACACGGGCGAGCTGGTGTGGTGTACCGCCGCCTCAGGCTGGAGCAAGTCGGCGCGGAATGTTTTCATCTCCCCCTGGTTGCGCGGCGCGAGCGCGCTGTTGCACGACGCTCGGTTCGACCCCTCAGAGCGGTTGGAGCTGTGCGAGCGCGAGCGCGTGAACGTCCTGTGCATGGCGCCAACCGAGTACCGCGTGATCGCCGCCCGCGCGACCCTGCGTGCCCTGCCGGATCTGCGCACGATGGTAGCTGCCGGCGAGGCGCTCAACCCGGAGGTGCAGCGCGCCTGGCAGGAGGTTACGGGCCTTCAGATCCGCGACGGGTACGGTCAGACCGAGACCGGGCAGCTGACGGGCATGGCGGCCGAAGAGGAGGCCCGCCCGGGCTCGATGGGCAGGCCGTTGCCGGGAGTTGCGTTGACGATCGACAATGGCGAGCTGATCGCCGACCCGCGGACGGTGCCGACGTTCTGCCTCGGCTACCTCGGCGAGGACGTCCGGCGCGAAGAAGACGGGTCGTGGCACGTGTCCGATCGCCGCGCGGGCGGGATGTGGCACACGGGCGATCGGGTACACGAGGACGAGGACGGCTACCTGTGGTTCGAGGGTCGGGGCGACGATGTGATCGTCTCCGCCGGCTATCGCATCGGGCCGTTCGAGGTCGAGTCCGCGCTCGTGGCCCATCCGGCCGTGGCCGAGGCGGCGGCCGTAGCGGCGCCCGACCCCGAGCGCGGCTCGGTGGTGCGCGCGGTCGTGGTGTTGTGCAACGGCTATGACCCCTCCCCCGCGCTTGGGCGCGAGCTGCAGGATCACGTCAAGCGCGAGACCGCGCCGTACAAGTATCCCCGCATCGTCGAGTTCGCGCGCGATCTGCCCAAGACGGCCAGCGGCAAGGTCAAGCGGGCGCAACTACGGGCCGAGCCATAGGGCTCGGCCGTCCGCCGCCCCGGGGGATGGGCGGCAGACGGCGGGCCGGATCAGGCGAGCTGCTCTGCGGTCTGGGCGGTTGCACTTGCACGGCCGAAGTCGCGCTCGAGCTCCTCGACCTCCTGCGCGACCGTGCTCGCGGGCGGGCGCAGGATCAGCAGCGCGGCGAGGATGCCGAGCCCCACGCACACGGCGGCGACCACGTAGGCGAGGTGATACCCGCCGGTGAGCGCGGTGGCGAGCGAGTGCCCACTGGCGCTCAACGCCTTCGTGTGATCGGTCGCGATCGTGCCGAGCGTCGCCAGGCCGATCGCACCGAACAGCTGCACCGAGACGTTGATGATCCCGGAGGCGAGCCCGGCGTCCTTCGGCGGTGCGTCGGCCATGCCCATCGTCAGCAACGGCAGGAACGAGGCGCCCGCGCCGAGCCCGATCAGCAGGAACGCGCCGAACAGGCCGGGGAAGTAGCCCGCATGGACGCCCTGAGTGGCGAGCAGCAGCAGGCCGGCGGCGATCGCGCTGAGACCGGCCGCCAGCGTGTTCAGCGGACCGAAGCGATTGACCGCCTTCACCGCGAGCCCCATCGACAGCGCGGCGATCGCGATCGTCAACGGCATGAACGCGAGACCGGTATCGATCGCGTCGTACCCCAGCACCCGCTCGAGATACAGCGCCCCAAGGAAGAAGGCCGAGAACATCCCCGTCACGAGCAATCCGCGGACGAGGCTCGATCCCATCAGCATCCGCAGGCGCAGGATCCGCAGCGGCATGATCGGGTTGGAGATGCGCGACTCCAGCCAGAAGAACGCGCCAAGCAGCAGGAGCGCGGCCCCGCCGACCCCGAGCGTGCGGGCCGAGAGCAGGCCGTATTCGGTCGACTTAACGATCGCGAAGGCGCCGAGCATCGTCGCCAGCGTGATCAGAACCGACCCGGCGATGTCGACGCCGCCGGCGAGGCCGATGCCACGGTTCTCCTCGATCAGCACCGAGCCGAGCACGAACGCGAACACGCCGATCGGCACGTTCACGAAGAAGATCCAGTGCCAGCTCAGCGACTGCGTCAGCGCACCCCCGGCGAGCAGCCCGATCGAGCCGCCCCCGGCGGAGACGAACGCGTACATACCCATCGCCTTCGCCTGCTCGGCTTTCTCGGGGAACTCCGTGACGATGATCGCAAGGATCACCGCCGAGGCCACGGCGCCGCCGATACCCTGGACGAAGCGGCCGGCGATCAGCATTGTCTGACTGTCCGCGACGCCGCAGAACACCGAGGCGGCGGTGAACAGGACGAGCCCGGAGAGGAAGATTTTCTTGCGCCCGACCAGGTCGCCCATCCTGCCGGCGAGCAGCAGGAAGCCGCCGAAGGTAATCAGGTAGGCGTCGATCACCCACGTCAGGTTGCCCTGAGAGAAGTGCAGGTCGTGCTGGATCGAGGGCAGCGCGACGTTCACGATCGTCGCGTCGAGCACCATCATCAGCTGACCCAGGCACAGCACCGCCAGCGCGATCCAGCGGCGGCGCTCGCCGCCGCCCGCGCTCGAAGCGCCCGGGGAGGCCGCGGAGGAGTCCTCGCTCTTTGCGAAGGAGTCGCCCCTCTTTGCGGGCGGGTTGGCGACGGCGGCTTGCGCCCGGCCTTCCGGTCGGTACGTGCGGCGGACGTTGCGGCCGGCGCTACGGGCGGCTCGGGCGATGCGGGTCTCGGTCTGTGCGGCTGTGGCGCTCATGGCGTGGCTCCCTTCGTTTGCGTGGGGCACACCATAGCAATGATCATCCATGTTTCAAGGATGATCTACATAAAATTTATGATCGTTGCTAAAGTGACAACAGATGCGAAATAGTGTAAAATCACGCGAAATGGGTGCTGAGATGGCCTCATCATGTGCTCCAGGCTCGATGGTCCTGCTGACCCGCCTGGCCAAGCAGGTGTACCGACGCAGCAGCGACGAGCTGCTGGGGATGCAGCTACGCCACCTGGTCGCGCTCAGCTACGTGCGCGACCACGACGCCTGCCCGCAGCACGAGCTGGCTGAGGCCTTCTGCATGGACGCCAACAATGTCGTCCTGCTGCTCAACGAGATCGAGCAGCTGAGTTATGTCACGCGTCTGCGCGACCCCAGCGACCGTCGCCGCCACCTCGTGCAGCTCACCCCCGCGGGCGCCGAGGCGCTGAGCCTCGCCGAGCGCGCTCAGGAAGCGATCGAGGACGACATCTTGCAGGCTCTCGACGGCCAGGAGCGCGCGACGCTCTGGCAGCTGCTCACGCGGGCGCTGCGCGGCGTCGAGCCGGCCGACGGCGACTGCGCCGCGGACGCGGGCGACACCCCGCCGCTTGCGTCGATCTCCACATAGGTCATCGTCGCCCGCGCCCGTTCACGCACTTCCACTCCCGCGCTAGATAGCGACGACCGCGTCGATCTCGACGAGTGCCTCCTTGGGCAGCGCGGAGACCTCCACCGTTACGCGCGCGGGCGGCTCCTCACCTGCGAAGAACGACCCGTACACCTCGTTGACCTGAGGGAACTCGCCGAGATCTGTCATGTATACGGTCAGGCGCACAGCCCGTGCCAGTGAGGCGCCGGCGGCCTCGCACACCGCCTGCAGGTTCTGCAAACACCTGCGCGCCTGCTCGGGCGCCGTGTCGCCCACGATCTCGCCCGTGACGGGATCGAGCGGGATCTGGCCCGAGCAGAACAGCAGCCCGCCGGCGCTGACGGCGTGGCTGTAGGGGCCAATCGCGGGTGGTGCGCCGGCGGCTGAGACGATGTCACGAGATCCTGCGATCGATCGACACTAGCGCGCCCCCCAGCCCGATCCAATAGATTCCATGTATGCGACTCAGGGGGGCTTTCGCTGCCGTGCTTCTGGCGGCCGCCGCGTGTGCCTGGACGGCGACCGCGCAGGCCCAAATCGCCTGGGCGCCGTGCGGCGATAGCAACGACTACGCGTGCGGGCACTTGACGGTTGCACTGGACCCGAGCGGCGCCACCCCGGGCACGATCACGCTGGCGATGCGTCGTCACCGCGCGCCGGTCGGCGAACCGCGCGAAGCGGTGATCGCCCTCGCGGGCGGGCCGGGGCAGGCGGCGATCCCGTTCAGCGAACAGTTCGCGCACCTGCTCGGTCCGATCGCGGCCACGCGCGATCTGATCGTGTTCGACCAGCGCGGCATCGGCCTGTCGCACCCGCTGTCGTGTCACCGGTTCGAACTCGAAGCGGATGGTCCGGCCGGCCGGCAGCTTGCCGAATGCGCCGCCCAGATCGGTCCGACCCGTGGCGACTACACGACCAACCAGACCGTCGCCGACATCGAGGCGATACGGCAAGCGGGCGGGTACGAAAAGCTAGTGCTGTACGGGACCTCGTATGGCACGAAGGTGGCAGAGCGCTACGCACAGACCTACCCGGATCACGTCTCGGCGCTCGTGCTCGACTCGGTCGTGCCCCCGAACGGGCCCGAACCACTGAACCTGCCGACGTTCGCGGCGATCCCGCGCGTGTTGGGTGAGCTGTGCGCTCATGGCGCGTGTGCGCACATCACGCGCCATCCCGTCGGCGACGTCGCGAAGCTCGTGCGGCGGATCGGCGGGGGCGCCATCAGCGGGCGCTGGATCGACGCAGAAGGTCGGTCCCACACGCTTCGCGTCTCCGCAAACGAGCTGCTCACCGTGCTGATCGCCGGTGACCTCGAACCGGTGCTGCGCGCCGAATTTCCGGCGGCGGTGCGCTCAGCCGCGAGTGGCGACGGGGCGCCGTTTGCGCGCCTGCTACGCGACGCCTTCGAACGGGGCGGGGGCGCCGAAGAAGAAAGCCCGAGCGAGAGCTTCGACGCGCCGCTGTACTTCACCACGAGTTGCGAAGAGGAGTTGTTCCCCTGGAGGCGAGCCTCCAGTCCGAGCAGGCGCCTGTCCGAAGCGCGCGCCGTGATCGTAGGGCTGCCCGCGAATCGGTTCGCGCCGTTCCTACGCAGCAACGTGCTCGGTATCAGCGACATCCCGGAGTGCGCGTCCTGGCCTTATACCTCGCCCGCACCCGGATCTGTGCAAGCGCCACTGCCGAGCGTTCCCACGCTGATCCTGAGTGGCGCTGAGGACCTGCGCACGCCGACCGCGAACGCGCGCGAAGTCGCCGCGCGGATCCCGGGCTCCCACCTGCTGGTGGTGGCGGAAGTGGGGCACTCGGTCCTCAGCAGCGATTTCAGCGGGTGCGCGAGCAAGGCGCTGCAGGCGCTGTTCAAGCCCGCGCCGATCAAGCCCTGCAGCGGCGGCGCACAGTTGCTGAACCTGCTCGGGCTAGCGCCGCTGGCGCCGGCGCGCCTGTCGGATGTCGCGCCCGCGCATGACTCCGGCGGACGGCCGGGGCGCACGCTGCGGGCCGTCGAGCTGACGCTGGCGGACCTAGTCCGCCAGGAGACGGTGCACGCACTCAGCGGACTGACCCTTGAAGGTGAACTGCGCTTCGGGGGGCTGCGTGCCGGCTGGGCGCACGCCACAAGCAAGGCGCTGATGCTGCACGACTACTCCTACGTACCGGGGGTCCTCGTATCGGGGAAGATCGTCGAAGGCGACGCCGTGCTGCGGATCGGCGGGTCGGCGGCCGCCCACGGCACGCTGCACCTGAGAGCCCACCAGACGCTCACCGGTACGCTGGGCGACCGGCGCGTGAGCACCAGCCACAGCCTCGACTTGGTTGCCGTGAGTGCCGCTATTGTCCGCATGGATGCGCAGGCCAGCCATCCCATTGCTCCTGGTGGCTCTGCTGCCCGCACTGTTGCTCGCAAGCTGGCCCGCCTCCTCGCTCGCCTCTCCTGAATTCGGTCCCTGCCCGGGCACTATCGACGCGGCGTTTGCCTGCGCGACCGTGACTGTGCCACTGGACCGCAGCGGCCAGGTTCCGGGAACGGTGGGGTTGAAGCTGGAGCGCAAGCTGGCGGGGTTGAACCCCAGCAGGAACGCCGTGGTCGCACTCGCGGGCGGCCCGGGACAGTCTGCGTTGGGGCTTGGCGAATTCATCGCCAAAGCGATCTCCCCGGCGCTTGGCTCGCGCGACCTGCTGGTGTTCGATCAGCGCGGAACCGGCGAATCCAGCCCGTTGAGCTGTCCCGCACTGAGCAGCCCGAGTGAACTCGAACACGCGCACTCGATCGGCGAACTCGTGGGTCGCTGCGCGCAGCAGCTGGGACCCACGCGCGGCGACTACACCAGCCAGGAATCTGTGGCGGACATCGAGGCGCTGCGGCGTGCCGGCGGATACGAAAAGCTCGTGCTGTATGGGACGTCCTACGGCACGAAGGTGGCACTCGAGTACGCCGAACGCTACCCCCAGCACGTGGAAGCGCTGGTGCTCGACTCCGTCGTGCCGACCACTGGCCCGGAAGCGTTCGCGGCAGGAACGTTCCAGGCGATCGGCGGCGCGCTGGGCGAGCTGTGCTCGAACCGCGCCTGCGCCGGAATCACGTCCAACCCACTCGCCGATCTCGCGCGCCTGATCGCGCGGCTGCGCAAGCACGCCCTCAGCGGCTCGGTCTACGACGGCTCTGGGCATCGGCACTCCAGCAGGCTGAATGAGACCGGGCTGTTGGGGATCCTGCAGGCCGGCGACCTGAACCCGGCGCTGCGCGCCCTGCTGCCGGCGGCGGTCGTCTCGGCGCTGCGCCACGACCCCGACCCATTGCTGCGCCTAGAGCTCTTGTCCGAGGGCCTGATCCCGAACGTGCCCGGCAAACGACCGGTTGAAAGCTCGGAGTCGATCGATGAAACGCTGTTCGTGGACACCTCCTGCGAGGAGCTCCCGTTCCCCTGGCAGCGCTCCGCCGCCGCGCCGACGCGACTGACCGAAGCGCTCACCTCGCTGCGCGGCATGCCGAGCCGAACGTTCTACCCGTTCGACACGAGCACGGCGCTGAGCGCGAGCCTCGTATCGGTCTGCGCGAGCTGGCCCGACGCCTCTCCCCCACCACCGGCCCAAGCTCCCCTGCCGAGCGTGCCGACGTTGATCCTGTCCGGCGCCCAAGACCTGCGCACGCCGACCGCGAATGCCCGCAGTGTCGCCGCGCTGATCCCGGGCTCAAATCTGCTCGTCGTCCCGTTCACCGGCCACTCGGTCCTCGGCAGCGACTTCAGTGGCTGCGCCGAGCAGGCCGTCGGCGCGTTCTTCGGCGGCACACCGGTGCAGCCGTGCGGATCGACGCCGAACATCTTCAGCCCCACACCCGTCACCCCGACCAGGCTCGCCTACATCCATCCGCCATCCGTCCTGCCGGGCAAGGCGGGACAGACGCTGACGGCCGTGCTCGACACGATCCTCGACCTCAACCGCCAGGTGATCGGCGCGACGTTGCAGGCCAACGCCGAACTGCCGGTCGGCTCGAGCTTCGGCGGGTTGCACGGGGGTTATGCGCGGCTGGAGCCCTCCAAAGTTGTGCTGCACAATCTCTCGTTCGTGTCAGGCGTGCGGCTGAGCGGGGTGTTCCCCGTCAAAGAAGGCCAGCTACAGACGGCCACGATCCGCATCTCCGGGTCGGCGGCCGCGCCCGGGTCGGTCAGAATCGGCTCGAGCAAAACCGTCAGCGGCACCCTTGGCGGCCGGCGCTTCGATGTGAGCATCGCCAAGGTCAAACTCGCGCGCTCGGGTTCCGGCGACGGCGAATGGCCCACGGGCAGGGTGGCGTTCCCGCTGCCCGGTCTGGCCCACGTGCGCTGAGTCCGCCACCAACGCGCCCTGGCGCTGTCCAGGCACTTTAAGCCACTCCACGACGGTCGGCGCGTCACACCACGGATAGGCTGGAGTGATGACCAACGCGCTGGCCACCGAGACCTCGCCCTACCTGCGCCAGCACGCCTCGAACCCCGTCGACTGGCTGCCGTGGGGGCCTGAGGCGCTGGCGCGAGCACGCGCGCAGGACAAGCCTCTACTCGTCTCGATCGGGTACTCGGCCTGCCATTGGTGCCATGTGATGGAGCGCGAGTCCTTCGAGGACGAGCGCACGGCGGCGCTGATGAACGAGGAGTTCGTATGCGTGAAGGTCGACCGCGAGGAGCGCCCGGACGTCGACGCGCTGTACATGGAGGCGGTGCAAACCATGACCGGCCACGGGGGCTGGCCGCTGAACGTGTTCCTGACTCCCGAGCAGCTGCCGTTCTACGGCGGCACCTACTTCCCGCCCGACCCTCGCCATGGAATGCCCGCGTGGACGCAGGTGCTGCAGGCGATCGCCGAGGCGTGGAGCGAGCGCCGCGAGGAGGTCCGAGCCGGCGGCGAGCGCCTGCGCGAGCGCCTGTCCGGCGGCGCGCAGCTGCAGCCCTCGGACGAGCCGCTGCGCGAGGACGCGCTCGATCGCGCCATCACGGGACTGGCGGCGACATATGACGCTCGCAACGGCGGGTTCGGCGGCGCACCCAAGTTCCCGCAGGCCTCGGCGATCGAGTTCCTGTTGTTGCGGGACGCTGAGCTCCCCGGGCGAGTGACAGACGTCGGTGGCGATGGAGAGCTTCAAGAGAGCGAGCATGCCGCGCACGCGGGCGCGAGCGAGATGGCACTGGGAACGTTGCGCGCGATGGCAGGCGGCGGGATATATGACCAGCTCGGTGGCGGATTCGCGCGCTACAGCGTCGACGCCACGTGGACGGTGCCCCATTTCGAGAAGATGCTCTATGACAACGCGCTGCTCGCCCGCGCCTACCTGCACGGTCATCGGGCGAGCGATGACCCTCGCCTGGCGGAGGTCTGCCGCGAGACGCTCGACTGGGCGCTGCGCGAGATGCGCGGCCCAGAGGGAGCGTTCTACGCCGCGCTGGACGCCGACTCCGAAGGCGTCGAGGGCCGGTTCTATGTCTGGACGCTCCCCCAACTGCGAGCCGCGCTGGGTGAGGACGCCGATGCCGCGATCGCTTGGCTCGGAGCCACCGAGCAGGGCAACTTCGTCGATCCTCACCATCCCGAGCCGGGGCTGAACGTACTCCAGGCACGAGGCCCGCGCCCGCCGGCAGAGCAGCGCGAGCGGGTGCGCGCGCGCCTATTGGAGGTGCGGGCCGGGCGGACGCGCCCTGGGCTCGACGACAAGCGCCTGACGAGCTGGAACGCTCTGATGATCTGCGCGCTCGCCGACGCCGGGGCGACACTGGAGGAGTCCCGCTACCTCGACGCCGCGGTCGGCTGCGCGGATTTCCTGCTTGACGAGATGCGCGACGCGCAGGGTCAGTTGCTGCGCACCTACAACGACGGGCAAGCCCGGATCGGCGCTTACCTGGAGGATCATGCCTTCCTGCTCGAGGCGCTGATCCTGCTGTTCGAAGCCACCTGCGAGGAGCGCTGGTTCAGCGAGGCCGTAGCGCTCGCCTACACGCTGATCGCGCGCTTCGCCGACCCGGAGCGCGGCGGCTTCTTTTCCACCGCGTCAGACGGTGAGCAGCTGGTCGTGCGGCGCAAGGATCTGGAGGACTCCCCCATCCCGTCAGGCGCCTCGAGTGCCGCGATGGGTTTGCTGCGCCTGGCTCAACTCACGGGTGAGGAAGAGTACGAGCGCCACGCCGTCTCGGCCCTGCGCCTGCTCGCGGAGATCGCGCCTCGCCACCCGAACTCGTTCGGGCACCTCCTGCAAGCGCTGCACTGGCACTTCGCTCCGGCGCGCCCGATCGCGTGCGCCGTGCCACCGCTGCCTGCGGGCTCCAGGTCCGGTGTTAACGTCGCGCCACCCACGCATCGTCCATGACGGTCGTCACTGACATGTGTGGCTTGGGGCAGTAGCTCTCATAACCAGGACGGTCCCCGGTCGGCTCAGCTCGGTTCCCAGATGATGTACGTCTCGGCGTCGTAGGCAGCCATGATTACCGCCAACAGCGATCCAACCACCCGGCCGGCGATGTTGGAATCAAGGTCAGCACTATCCATCAACCCAAGCTCCTCCGCCGACGCCGACGTGACAAAGGCGTTTGTCGGATAGTCACCCGAGCCGCGATTCACTGCAACGACCGCGTCGTCCGTGCCACCCGCGAGGCTCGCCCAATGGATCACCTTTTCGCCGACGAACCCAGTCAGCAGCCGTCCTCCCCAACTAGGATTTGCGTCTCCCTTCTCGGACATCTCGTCCTCGACCAACACGCACGCCCCGTCACGCTCGGCGAGCGTGGTGAGCACTCGCGCGAGAGCCTCCCTTGGCGAGCCCGTTCCTGGGGTGATCACTGCCCCGTCATGAGGATTCGCCAACCGAGCAGGATCAACCGTCTCCGGTACGAGCGCGTAGCCGTGCCCCTCGTGCCCCTCGATGAACTTAAGCGCTGCAGGTGAGATCACCTCGCCTTGGCCGAGCGAGTACCGCAGCCAGTCAAACGCGATCGTCTTATCTATCTCGATGGGAACGGGAAGGTTGGTCATGGTTGCTTCGGTTCGATCCGTCCATCCGGGTAGATGCGCCACGTTGATTCGTCCGGAGCCCTATAGTCGTAATGTGGGCCGTGCGAGCTTGGCTTGAAATCAGGCCGCAGGTATTCGCGGGTTTCCGGGTCGAACCACGATCCTTCTTCGCTCCCTGCCTCCCCTTTGCCCTTCCATTCGAATTTCGATCCGGGCGATGCAGCTGGGTTGCCGCAGCTCTCTCTTTCGGCCTCTTTTGCGTGGAGTTCGGCTTCGCCTTCGTCGTTTGGTGCTTCGTTTTCGTTGATCGTGTTCCACACGCTTTCGACGCCGTGTTCGATCTTTTCGATGCCGTGCCCGAGCGCTTCTTCCGCCGCCGGGGAAGGTCCGCAGAGCGGGAAGACACACGGAACGCCACCTTCACCTAGTCCTTCGGCTATCGATGAGAGCCCTGTCGGGTCCGCCTTGTTGACCGGGTTGTCACCCGCGTAATTGTAGGGTACTTGCGTAACACTCACGAACGGATCAACGCTCAGGAACTGCGCGGTTACCGGATCGTAGGTGCGCGCCCGCATGTAGATGAGGCCAGCGTCCGGGCTGGTGTACTGGGCGTCGTAGCCAAGCGGCGTGGTTGCAGTCCCTTCGCAAGTCTGGGTTCCGTAGGCCCCGTAGGTGCATTTACCCGTGACGGTGCCTGTCGAGCCCGTCAGGAGGCGCGTGGACCCGGCCTGGTCGTGGTGCAGATACGTAACGGCGCCGGTCGAGTTGTTGACTTGCTCGACAGGGATGCGGCCGGGGCCGTAGATGTAGCTGTTGGTGCCATCGCCAAGTATCAGCGGCAATGCTTCCGTTGTATCCCAGGCCATATAGGTTGTAGCACCGGAAATCGTCTGCGATGTGCGTAGCCCTTCGCCATTGTAGGCGTAGGTGTCTTTGATTTCTGCGGTTTCGCCTTCTTTGGGTCGTTCGACGGAGATGAGGTTGCCGGCTTGGTCGTAACCGTAGGTGGTTGCCGGGCCTGTTTCGGGAGTGGTTTTGGTGCGCTCTCCGAGTTCGTCGTAGGAGTACGTAACGCCGGTGCCTTTTTCGAGCTCGTTGCCTTCGTTATACGTGTTCGTGCTCGATCCCTCGGTGGTGGGGTTGTTCGCGGCGTCGTATTTGTATTCGGTGCTGCCGGATTTTGTGAGGCGGTTGTTTTCGTCGTAGGTGTGTTCGGTGACTTCTGTGCCGGGCAGACCTTTGGAGGTGGTTGTCTTGACCTGTCCTTCGTCGTCTCGTGAGTAGGCGAGAGTCGCTAGTGTTTCGCTGCCTTTGGCCATCTTGATTTCGGTCACGCGGTCCGCGTTATTGTAGGTGTAGGTGTCTTTATCTTCAGTCGCGCCGGGGAAGAGTGTCGTCGCGAGGTCGGAGTCCGCGTCGTACGTGAATTTGGTGACGTTCGATGACCAGTCGGTGATTTTTTCAAGCCGTCCGTCTTTGTCGAATCCTCGTGTCACGCTTTTTTCGTTGGGGTACGTGATCTTGGTCCGCTCGTCGCCGAGGTTGTATTCGTATTTGATTACGTCTTTGTGGCCGTTTTCGCTTTCGGTCAGCCGGTCTAGCTGATCGTAGGTGTAAGTGGTCGTGCCTGTACCATCGACCATTTTTGTGCGCTGGCCGTCTTTGTTGTATTCGTATTTGACTGTCGAAGGGTTCCCGCTGGAGTAGCTGACTTCGGTGAGGCGATTCGCGGAATCGTAGCTGTAGGTCGTGGTGCGCCCTTTGGGATCGGTGATTTTGAGAAGGCTACCTGCCGTATCGTATTCCTTGAGCGTTTTATGCCCAAGCGGATCGACGACTTCGATGACCTCCTCCAACGCGTTGCGTTTGCATTTGGTGGTGTGTTTGTTGCCGTCGATCTGGGCGATCACGTCTCCATCGGCGTCGTATTCTGTTTCGGCGATGGTTTTGTTGGGCGCTTCCACCTTCGTCCGCTCACTGTCGGCGTCGTAGGTGTATGTCGTCTTGTGTCCGTCGGGATTGTTTGCGCTGAGGAGATCGCCGTTTGCGTCGTAGGTGTATTCGGTAGCGCCCACCCGGGACACCACTTCGGTGGCAGCAGACGTGCTTTCGGCAGATCCTGCGGAGTTCGTAGCCGTCACCACGACTCTTATCGTACTCCCAACATCGGCGTGAGCGAGAACGTAAGCAGCGCTGGTCGCACCGGAGATGTTGCTGCATTCGCCGCCCGTGGTATTGCAGCGTCGCCATTGGTATGTGTAGGTCGGGTTGGGTATTGCCGTCCATGTGCCTGCGCTGGCGCTCAGTGTCTGACCGACTAGGGTCTCACCGGACACACCAGGAGTGGCCGCATCCGTCGGCGCGACGGCAGCTTTCCACTCTTGTATGCGACTGTTGACTCGATCGACGATCCACAAGTTGTATTTCGGATCAGCCACCATGCCTTCCGGTTCAGAGAACTGTCCGGTGCCGGAACCTTTTGTACCGAACTGCGTGACGTATTCACCCGTGCTCGTGAACCCCTCAACGCGGTTATTCCTGGTGTCGACGACCCACACGTTTCCGGACAGATCGACGGCAATGCCAGCGGGTTCTTTGAACTGTCCATTGCCCGTGCCTTCGGAGCCGAACTTGCTTAGATACGTGCCGGTGGCGGATAGCTCTTGCACGCGATTATTACGCGTATCGGCTACCCAAATATCGTTATTGGAGTCGGCAGCGATACCGCTCGGACCAAAGAACTGACCATTGCCGGAACCAAATGTACCGATCTTTGCAATGTATTCTCCGGAGGACGAGAACTCCTCGACTCGATAAAAGCGGGTGTCCGTTACCCAGATATGGCCGTTTGGCGCAATCGCAATTCCAACTGGTTCTGTGAATTGCCCATTGCCGGTGCCTTCTGAACCAAACTTTGCGAGATATTCGCCAGTGGGCGAGAACTCCTCGACGCGGTCATTGAGCGAATCCGTGACCCACAAATCGCCGTTTGCAGCGAACGCGATACTCGCCGGTGACTTGAATTGTCCGTTGCCGGTCCCTTCTGAACCGAATTTCATGAGATATTCACCCGATGACGTGAACTCCTTGACACAATTGTTTTTCGTATCGACCACCCAAACATTTCCGCTTGAGTCGATAGCAAGGTCACGAGGTCGTTTGAACTGACTGTTGCCCGAACCTTCCGAACCGAATTTTAGAGAAAACTGCGGAGGATATTCTGCACCAAAAGCAGCAGCTTTTACGACTACCGCCGTCGCAGCGGACGTGCTCGACGCCGAGCCCCATGAGTTGGTCGCTGTAACCACGACGCGAAGCGTCGCGCCGACGTCACCACTGGTCAAAGCATACGTGGAACTGGTGGCACCGGAGATGTTGGTACAACTACCGCCCGAACTGTTGCAGTGCTGCCACTGGTAGGCATAGCTCAAGGACGGAGTGCCTTCCCAGATACCTGCGGCGGCGCTGAGGGTCTGTGTTTCCCTCGCGGCGCCGGAAATCGATGCTGCCGTCTTGTCGATCGGAGCGCTGGTACCGTTCGCTTCCGGTCCGGTCACGAGTAGCGGCCGTCCCTGCGGGTCCCTTTCGATCGTTGTTGTGAACTTGGCGGCTTCGGCTCCTTCGGCGTTACCTCGCGGGCTGATTGTCGCCGTCATCTGGGAGTCTTCGTTGTATTCCCAAGTCGCCTTGTTGCCTTCAGGATCTTTTTCGCTGGTACGGTCGCCCTGGCTGTCATAACCGTAAACCCATTTATGTTCGAGTGGGTCGGTCATGTTCGTAGGCTGCCCGTGGCTGTTGTATTCGTAACTGGTGGTTTGGGTTGTACTTCCTGGCGCCGGTCGCGATATGGATGTCGCGTTACCGTGGCTATCTCGTTCGATGGTTGTGGTCTCACCAGTAGGCGTCGTTGTACTCACGACGTCATGTGTGGAGTTGTATGCCCATTTTGTTTCTTGCCCGAGTGCGTCCGTTTCGCTGGTCCGATCACCCGCGCTGTTGTAAGCGTATTTGACTGTGTGTTTGTCAGGGTCGGTGGCCGATTTCAAGTTGTACGCTTCGTCGTATTCGTCTGTCGTGGTCGCCGCGGATGCCGTTCCCGACGCGTGTGTGACGCTGGTTGGCAGTCCGGCCGCGTTGAACTGCTCGACGGTAGTTGAGCCGTTTGGTTCGATCACAGTCGTTCGTGGACCTGATTCCGTGGCGGCGTATTCCCATGTGCGTTTGTGTTCAAGCGCGTCCGTTTGTGCCGTCACGCGGTGGGAACTATCATATTCGGTGGTGACCAAGTGGGCGAGCCCATCGGTCTCGGTGGTCAACTCGTGTGATGCGTTGTATTTGAACTGCCAGCGCGGGCTGCTTTCACCGGGCTCGGTTACGCTCGCGAGATTTCCGCTTTCGTAAGCGTATTTGACTACGTGGCTCATCGGATCGGTGACGCTTTTGACGAACCCTTCGGCGTTATATGAGAACGTGAGTTTGCGCCCAGCGGGATCACTGACCGATTCAAGTCGTCCTTCCGTGCCGCGGTTCATAGTCAGCGTGTTGCCGTTACGATCCACGATGCTCGTAAGTTGTCCTGTGCTGTTGAAGAACAAGGTCTTTTGATTCGGCAGCGTGTACCGGTATTCCGCTCCTTCTTTTGTCAGCGTCGCCTGTACCAGCGGACCAGAGGCAACCCACTGTTCTTCAGAGCGCAAGAACCCAACTGTACTGCCGTCGTCCTGGTAAACCGTCGCCTTTCCCTGTTCTTCATTTACTTCCAGGTGAGCGCTATATGAAGCTGTCCAACCATAGCCGAAAGGTCCCGGTGCCGACTGTGTGGCAGCAAGCTGAGAGTTATAGGCCCGCATGAGCTTAAGTCCCGGGCCTCTCCCTCCCACGCTGAGATCGGTTTGGGTCTCAACCTGATTCCCGGTCGCACAGTTTACCGGATGCCCGAGCATACATTTCGTCTTATGCGGCGCGGCTTCGCTACCAGGCCCGTATTCTTCGCCGGGCGATACCACTGCCGGATTCGGACCAGATTCCCCTCCAATGACCCATTCGATCCAGGTACCAAGGCTAGGCGAAGATTCAAGCGCATGTTCGGTGGCTATTTTCACCGCTGCGCTACCAGGATCGCCGGCCGTAGCGGTCTCCACGTTGTCGGTGGCTTCACCTTCGAGTTTCTGCCCAGCCCATTCCTTTATAGGCGAAAAATGAAGCGGCGCATAGTAGGCCGTCGCGAAGACCTGTGAGAACTCTTCGTGACCTTTGTAGAAGCCTTCATAACAGTCATTCCACCACCATTCCTCCCCTGTCCACCCGGGAAGGACCGGAGGCGGTTCAGTATCACCACAAGCAGTACCTTCGGGATTGGCCTTTTCCTTGACCTGCTGAACAACCATTTCCGACGGACTACCACAAGCCAACAAGTACCACTCAGTTCCAGGCGATTTGACAACCGCATGAAAAGTGGGCTGGACTTCTTCACCCGGGAGCTTCAAACGTGTCCGCGAGGTACCGCATGTCAACGGTTCAGCTGGACCAATCACTTCAAGCCACTTATCAGGGCCAAGACCACCCCGAGCAATATGCCACCCCACCCTGAGTGGTTTAGTACCAAGCGCGACCGCGCCGAGTTCTGCCTTAAGGCTACTCAAATCACCCCACAAACCTGTACCTGATGTCTCAAGTTCACCAATTGATTGCCATACTTCCTGTGCAGTAGGGGATCTCGAAAGACGATTCTCGGCCGTCCAAAGCCGTTTACACATTTCCGCGCAACCGAGCGGACTTTCTACTGCCCCATTCCGATAAACCCATTCCTCGATTTCGGTGATGTGTTCGGCCTCAATTGCAGACAAACTGGCCGACGACGCCGCAGGCAACGAGAGCGCGACCCCACAAGCCACGACCAACAAACAGCCAATAATCAATCGAGACGATCGTTTCGCCACCAGGCTAAGCACTCGTACCAGCGTTCCATCCGCATCGCACACGATCTCACCGCCATCGACATCCGCAAGCCGACGGGGACGCAACGACCCACCTTCACGCCCATAGCCACACCGACGCTCCTTCAAGAACATGTCGCCTCCCGGCGCACCCTGCTCGTGATCCTGCTCGATTGAGAGGACGGAACCTTAACCCTTTCTCCAGGGGATGTCAATGAATGGCACGACTGTTTTATTCGCAACTAGCGGGTTATTGTCCGATTAGACGAACCCGACTTACCCGTGGTACAGACTATAAGCACGCCCGAAGGGTGGAAGTCGATTGACCGTGTCGGCTCGCGTGACACCGGCCGAGTATCACTCCGCGCGTCGCCGGAGCGGCGCTCGTCGGGCCTACAAAATAGACAGGTAGCGGTCGAGCTCCCACTGGGTGACGTGCACCCGGTAGTCCTCCCACTCCTGGCGCTTGATCTCCACGTAGCGGTTGAACATGTGCTCGCCGAGCGTGCGCAACAGCAACTCTGACTCGGCCGCGAGCTCGATCGCCTCGCCGAGGGACTCGGGCAGCTGCTCGACGCCCAGGCGGCGGCGCTCCTCGTTGGAGAGGTGGTAGAGGTTCTTCTCCATCGGCTCGGGCAGCTCGTACCCCTTCTCGATCCCCTCGAGGCCCGCCTGCAACAGCGCCGCGAACGTGAGGTAGGGGTTGCACGCCGGGTCGGGGCAGCGCAACTCCATGCGGGTCGCCTTCTCCCGCCCTGGGTGATACAGCGGCACGCGCACGAGCGCCGAGCGGTTGCGCCGCGACCAGGCGACGTAGACGGGCGCCTCGAACCCGGGGACGAGACGCTTGTAGGAGTTGACCCACTGCGCGAACACCGCGCAGATCTCCCGCGCGTGCTTGAGCTGGCCGGCGATGAACGCCTTGCCGACGTCTGAGAGGAAGTACTGGTCGTCGGGGTCATAGAACGCGTTGCGACCCTCGGAGAACAGCGACTGGTGGGTGTGCATGCCCGAGCCGTTCTCGCCGAACAGCGGCTTGGGCATGAACGTCGCGTGCCAGCCGTACTTCATCGCGTACTCCTTGACCGTGATCCTGTAGGTCATGCAGTCGTCGGCCATCTTCAGCGCACCGGCGTAGCGCATGTCGATCTCGTGCTGTGAGGGACCGACCTCGTGGTGGGTGTACTCGACGTGGATGCCGAGCTGCTCTAGCGCGAGCACGGTCTCGCGGCGCACGTCCGAGCCGGCGTCCAGCGTCGTCAGGTCGAAGTAGCCGCCCTGGTCGAGAACCTCGGTGCCTTTGCTGTCGCGGAACAGGAAGTACTCGAGCTCAGGCCCCACGTTGAACGTGTCGAACCCCATCGTCTGCGCGCGCTCGAGCGCGCGGCGCAGCACGTGGCGAGGATCGCCCTCATATGGCGTGCGCTCGGGTGTGACGACATCGCAGAACATCCTCCCCACGCCCTGCTCCTCCGGGCGCCACGGCAGCACCGCGAACGTCGCCGGATCGGGCATCGCGATCATGTCGGACTCCTCGATCGCGTTGAACCCCGTGATCGAGGACCCGTCGAAGCCCATCCCCGCCTCGAACGCGTCGTCGAGCTCGGCGGCATTGATCGAGAACGACTTCAGCTGACCGAGGATGTCCGTGAACCAGAAGCGGATAAAGCGGATGTCGTGCTCGGCCACGAGCGCCTTGACGTCCTCCGCGGTCTGCGCCTGCTCCGGTTTCGCCTGCTCGGCCATCTGAGCGGACCTTAGTAGATGGCCCAGCTAACCGCTATCGACTTTTGGCCAAACCGCTCAGCGGCTCAGTGACCCGCCACCGCGGCGACAAACGAGGCGACCTCTTCGGCTTCCTTGCCCTGATACAGCAGGGCGGGCATCTGACCGAGGCCGCGCGCGCGACCTTCGGCGATCGCGTTCAGCACAAGTGCCTTGCGCCCCGCTGGAGTGGAGATGTCATCGCCGACGCGCACGTCGAGGTTGGGGCCGACACGACCGACGGAGTTGGTGGCCGACAGCGTGTGGCAGACCGCGCACGTGTGCGCGAACAGTTCGCGGCCTTTCTGCTGTTCGGCGGTGAGATGCAGCCCGCCGACCGTCACGCCCGCCTTGTGCTCGGCGTTGAGGGCGAGCACAAACCCGGGCACGATCAGACCGAACGCGAACAGCAGCACGATCCCGATCGTGACGGCGCGCTGGCCGGCTTTTGACTCCGTATGCAGAGACTCTCGCGCTCCGCGCGGACCGCCGCGCATCGCGACGAAGAACACGCCGAGGCCGAGCAGCACCCAGAATGCGATGAACGCGTAGACCATGCAGGCGGGGACCATATCGTCTGGCGGGGCCGGACGATCCCGGACGACACGATGAGAGCATTATCACGCTCGGGTGCCCGACATTTAGGCTGGCGCAAGGTGCGGCGCTACTCTGAACGTGGGAGTCCAATGACCTACTTTCTGCGCAGACTTCCCCTCTCACGCCTGCTGCTCGTATGCGGGCTCGTGGTCGTTCTTGGGGCCTCGGTGACCGCGCTCGCGCTGGCGCTCGACTCGGGACCCACGCCGCCGCCCAAGCCGCTCGCCGACGCGGTCCATCAGGCCCTCGTCGCCCCACCGGTGGAGGGGGTTACGGCGCGCATCCAGCTGACCGACCACCTGCTCGAAGGCGCCAACCTCGCCTCCGGCAGCGCCGGCACCGCCGGGCAGCTGTCCTCCAGCCCATTGCTGAATGGCGGTTCAGGCCGGCTGTGGGTCGCCAAGGACGGCCGCGTGCGCCTGGAATTGCAGTCCGAACAGGGCGACACCCAGATCTACTACGACGGGCACACCGTGTCGGTGTATGACGCCTCCTCGAACACGCTCTACCGATACGCGGCGCCCGCTCACGAAGGCGGCTCGGACGGGAGCTCTGGCGCGGGCACAGCGACCGCTCCGCACGAACCCCCGAGCGTCGCCAAGATCGAAGAAGCGATCTCCCATCTGCGCCATGTGAACGTGTCCGGCGCCACGCCGACCGACGTCGCCGGCCAGGCCGCCTACACAGTGCGTATCACCCCCAAGGAAGGTGGCAGTCTGATCGGCGGCGCCGAGCTCTCCTGGGACGCCGTGCACGGCGTCCCGCTGCGCGCCGCGATCTACTCCACGACAAGCGCCACGCCGGCGATCGAACTGGCGGCCACCGAAGTCTCCTACGGCGCGGTGGATGGATCGGTGTTCGACTTCAAGCCGCCGGCGAACGCGAAGGTCCAGGAAATCGTCGCGCCCAGCAAGGAAGACGGTACGTCCAATCCCGGCGCGCACGACGAACACCCGAAGATCACCACCCACGGCCATGGCATCGCCTCGGTGGCGGTGATCGCAGGCAAGACGAAGGCGGGCGCCGGCGAATCCTCCTCGACGCTGCCCGAAGGCCTGCAGAAGGTCAAAATAGGCGGCGTCGAAGCGACCGAGCTGCCGACCGAGCTCGGCACGCTGCTCAGCTTCGAGCGCGCGGGCGTTCGCTACATGCTCGTCGGCGCGGTCAGCCCAGCGACGGTCGAAGCGGTCGCCAAGGGTCTTTAAACGTGACCGACGACGAGGCGGCGGCGCCCGTCAGAGCCCGTGGCCTCGTAAAGCGCTACAAGGAGGTCCTGGCGGTCGATCACATCGACCTGAACGTGCGCGCGGGGGATGTGTACGGATTCTTGGGCCCCAACGGGGCGGGCAAGACGACGACATTGCGCATGGCGCTGGGCCTGATCATGCCGAGCGAGGGTACGGTCGAGCTGTTCGGACGCGACCCGATACGCATGGGCGCGCGCGCCCTGGAGGGCGTCGCCGGGTTCGTAGAGGCGCCACGGTTCTACCCGTACCTGAGCGCGCGCAAGAACCTGGAACTGCTGGCGGCACTGGACGGCGGCGGCGCGAAGGAGCGGATACCGGAGGTGCTGGAGATCGTCGAGCTGAGCCCCCGCGCCGGACACCGGGTGGGCGGCTACTCCCACGGGATGCGCCAGCGGCTCGGGATCGCCGCGGCGCTGTTGCGCAGCCCGCGATTGTTGATTCTCGACGAGCCCGCGACCGGTCTGGACCCGGCCGGCATGCGCGACATGCGCGAGCTGATCCGCCGCCTCGCCAATGAAGGCATCACGGTGCTGCTCTCAAGCCACCAGCTGCCCGAGGTGCAGGAACTGTGCGACCGCGTCGCGATCGTCGATCGCGGTCGCGTCGTCTACGAGGGCGCACTGGCGGACCTGCGCCGCCAGGGTGGAGCCGGCTACCGGCTGCGCAGTACCGACGACATACGCGCGCTTGCGCTGCTGAGCGCCCAACCCGGCGTCGAGCACGCGACCAGCGGCGAGCACGGGCTGAGCTTTCAGGCCCAGGAGTCCGATGTCGGCGCATTGTCGCTGGCACTCGCGCGGGAGGACATCGGCATCCTCACGCTGACCCCCGAGCTGGCGACGCTCGAGGATCTGTTCTTCAGATTGACCGAGACCAACGGCGCCCGGCCCGAGACGCCGATCGGCGCAGGGGCCATCACATGAGCAGCGCAGCCGCGACACCGCCGCTGGTCCCACCCGCCGCCGAGACCCCCGCCCTCGCCCACATGCGACGGCCCTCGACACTCACGGCCTATCGCTGGGAGCTGCGCAAGCTCGTCTCACAGAAGCGCACATACATGGGCCTCGGCCTGGCGGTGATTCTGCCGCTGATCTTCGTGATCGTCCAGAACGTCCACCAACATCACGATCACGGAGGAGGCGACAGCATCTTCGCCGCCCAGATCATCCAGTCGGGGCTTGCCACGCCGGTATTGATGCTGCTGTTCGAGTCGGTCTTCTTTCTGCCGTTGATCGCCTCGCTCGTGGCCGGGGACATCGTCGCGGCCGAGGACGGCAACGGCACGCTGAAGACGATCCTCACGCGCTCGGTCAATCGTGGGCAGGTGTTTGCCGCAAAGACGCTGGCGGCGCTCACCTACGGTGCGATCGCCGTATTCTTGTCGGCCACCGTGGCGACGGTCGGTGGGGTGGCCTCCTGGGGCTTTGACCCGATTAAGACCTTCTCGGGGAGCATCGTCTCCGCACCCGAAGGCCTGCTGCTCGTGTTCGCAGCCAACGCCTGTTACCTGATCCCGCTGCTGACGGTGGCCTGCATCGGCGTGTTGCTGTCCACCACAACGCGCAACAGCACAGCCTCCGTGGTCGGCACGGTCGGCTTCGTGATCCTGCTCTTCATCCTCGCAAGCATCCCGGGCTTGGAAGGCATCAAGCCCTACCTGCTCACCGAACAGTTCGAGAACTGGCACGGCCTCCTGCGCACCCCCACCGACTGGGCTCCAATCGGACACTCCGCCTGGGTCTGCGCGCTGTATGCCGCTCCGGCCCTGTTCGCGGCCTATCTGGTGTTTCTGCGGCGGGACGTGGCTGGGGGCTGAGTCGCGAGACGGGGCTCGCTTCTCGAGCGCTGCGTTTGGCCATCGATCTTCTCCGAGGCGCCTCGGCGCCGTCCTGGGGTGAGCGTGATTGCTTACCGAGACACTCGCCGCGCGGTATATGCGGTGCCGGGGTTCCTGTTGTGTCGGGCGCTACCCTTGGACTCGTGAGACATTCTGTTTTGAGCACCACACCGACGGCTGAGAAGCCAGCGCTGAGCGACGAGGAGCGTGCCGACCGGCGGCGGCGGCTCGCCGAGCGCGTGTTTAGCCCGGACGGGCTGGATCGGGACACGCTCGAGCACATCGAGCAGCTGACGGATAGCGAGTCGTAAGCGACCTTGCGGTGGACGCTGTCGAGCTGTTGGAAGGCGATTCGCCGTTCATCGCCGACACATCGGCATGGTGGCGGTTCTCGTCCTTTCCCGCTGAGCTTGCTGGGCTCGTCAAGCAAGCGATGGGTGACGACCGGCTGTGGATTACGCCGATCGTCCGGATGGAGATCCTCTACTCGGCTCGCAGCGCCTCTGAGTACACCGCAGTCGAGACAGAGCTTGACGGGTTCCGGATCCTGCGCAACGATCGCGCCGTCGCCGACGCTGCGATGAGCGCTGTCGGCGAGCTGGCCGGACACAGCGACGGGTATCACCGCGTGCCACTGACCGACGCGCTGATTGCAGCAGCCGCTGCCGAGCACGGTGGCATCGCACTACTTCACCGCGACACCCACTTCGACAAGCTCGCCGAAGTCCTCACATTCGAGAACGTCGAGCTTCCACAATCCTGACCCGCGCCTCGTTAGAAGCGGTATCGCTCTCGCCGCCCAGGAACAACTCGAAGATGCACTCCTTGGTCCGCTGGGCGCGAACCGCGCCTGCGGGCACTCATGCAAGGGCATAAGTGACTTGAAGCATCAGCGCGGGGCTTTGTATAAACAAGCTGAACTACCCCACCATATGCTGCTGTGGCGCCGTTTGGTGTTGTGCCAGATCTCGATGTAGTCGTGGATTGCGGTCACGAGCTCACCCGACGATCTCCTCGAGCGTGCGCCCGCTGAGCACCGAGCGCGGCTGCTCGGCGACGACATCCGAGCCGGGCCGCGCGTGCTCGTCGCGGCGCTTGATCAGCAACCATTGCGCCTTGGCGCCCGGTCGGGTGCGCTGTAGGGCGAAGCCTCCGCACAGCTTCTGACCGTGCAGGACGAAGACGGCGTGACCGCGGGTGAGCGCCTGCGGCCACGCTACGCGCCCACCCTGCTCGTAGGTTCCGTGGTCCCAGACGATCACACCTCCTGCTCCGAGCGCCCCCTCGAACGTGTTGTGATCCATGGCGTGATCGGCGACCTCGACGGCGAGGCGCTTGACAGCGGGGTCAAGCGAGGGACCCTTCGGGACCGCCCAGGAGCGCATGACGCCGTCGACTTGCAGGCGCAGATCGAAATGGTGCGCGGTCGCGGCGTGCTCCTGGACGACGAACACGCCGGCGCTGACGCCGCGGATCGCGAACTGCTCGTGGCCCTCGACCGCGACCTTGTCGACCGCGACCCCCGAGACCCGTGCCAGCGGTGGACCGTCATGCAGAAAGGTGATCAGCTGCTCGACCGCCAGCTCGGTGCCCTCGGCGTGGATGAGCACTGCGCTGTCCTCGCCGTTGCGCACCCAGCCGAATGCCCCGAGCTCACGCGCCCACCTGACGGTCGCGTCGCGAAACCCGACACCCTGCACCTCTCCGCGCACGATGACGCGGACTGCCACGGTCGCGGCTCCACTTCGGTGATCAGCCATTCGCACCTGACGTCATTCAGCTGGCAACCGACCACTGGATCTGCCCGAGCCCGGGAAAGGCGAGCGCGGCGGCCGTCGCACCGGTCAGGTCCCACTCCCGCCCCACGATGTAGGGTCCGCGGTCGATTACCGGGACCGTCAGACTGCGGCCTGCATAGGTGAAGGTGATGAGCGTGCCGCAGGGCGCCGTCTTGTGAGCCACCCCGAGCTGGTTGCGCCCCAGCACGCCGCCGCACGCGAGCCCGAGGCCATAGTCGGTGAACACCGATGCGACGCTCGACTGGACCCCCGACTTGGACTCCAGCGACCACGGCAGCAGTCCTGCCAGGTTCGCCGCGGCGGCACTGAGCGCCTGCTGCTCCTGCCGGCGCTGCACTGCGGCCATCTGCGCCAGCTCGCGTGCTACCTCGGCATCCGATGGCGCTCCAGCCGCGGGCCGGAACGCGGCCGGAACCGGGTGCGCGGGCGCTACCGGGCGGGACGGCCGTGTCCCCGCGAGAGTGACTGTCCTCGAGGCACCGGTCACCGGTGGAGTGCTCACCGCCGGCTCAGCAGGCTGACGCGAGCTGCTCTGTGACGCAGTGATCTGTGGCACCGCAGAAGCCGCGCTCTGAGAGACGTGCGCACCGGCCCCCGGGGTCGATTCACCGCAGCCGGCCATTAGCGTCGCGAGCAGGAGCAGCGCGACCGCAGTCACACCGAAGATGCGGTTCGGGCGCCGCGATCCGGACATCCTAGGATTATGGGCTAAGCAAAATAGTCGAGCGACAGGACGCGCCGATCGTGGACTCGCAACGCCGACGTCCCGGTATGGTGCGGGCATGGATCAAGGCGTAGCCGCGGACTTCGTCAGGCGCTTCGCGGAGTTCTGGAGGGCGCCTACGCCGGAGCACCTGGACACGGTGCTGGCGCCCAATACCCGCCTGTCCGCACCGATGGTTCCGACGACATACGGGCTGGACGCAGGCAAGCAGGTCTTCGCCGATCTATTCGAGCTGATCCCCGACATGACCGCCGAGGTCCACCGCTGGGGCACGACCTCCGACGGAGTCCTGATCGAGTTCACGGTGCGCGGTACGGCGGGCGCAGGTCCCATCTCCTGGCAGTCGGTCGACCGGTTCGTCCTCGACGAGAACGGACTCGCCACTGAGCGGTTCACCTACTTCGACTCCCTGCCGCTGGTGCTGACGCTGATGCGGCGTCCCCGGGCGTGGCCCGGGTTCATGCGCAGCCAGATCAAGCAGATCCGCCGCTGAGGAGGGCCGACACGAACGCGGAATGACCGCTCCCGCACGGCCTGCCTCCCAAGCCATCACGCTCACTTCTGCTCGTCGATCCAGGCGAATATCGCGCGTGAGTGGGTTATGACGGTTCCGTCCGGCAGCTTGAGCGCCGGCAGTTTCGTCGCTCCGGTCGCCGCGCGCAACTCCTCCCGCGAGCCTTTGCGCAGAAACGGGATTGGGCTCCCGTGAGCGGCAACCACCTTGTCGTACTCGATGTTCGCGGCGCGCAGCGCCTCCTGCACGCGACGACACGGATGAATCTTCGGGCCGCCGTCATCGCCGTGGCAAACGTACAGCGTCGGTATTTCGGCCATCATCGTCCTCCGATCGTGGGCTCGACGGACAGACTACCGCCGGTCTCGCGCCTCAATCATCCGCTCTGGACGTCAATGGCGCTGATACGTCGCCAGCGTCAATCCGGTTGCCAGCGTCACGCCCTTGAGCCCGCCACGGACTTCGATTGGGTTGAAGCCCGACTTCAGTTTTAGCTTCTGCCTGAGCGCATAGAACAGAAACCCGACGTGTTGCAGCTGGCCCTTGGCGCCGCAAATCCCGCCCCAGCCGATCTTGCCGGCGCTGTTTACCCCCGCGATCGCCCCGGCGGGCAGACTCCCTTCCGGGATGCTGGTCGTGGTCGGAGGGATGCCCGCGATGGCCCACTGGACCACGTCGCGGGATCTGCCACTGAGATCGATCGCGAGCACGAGCACTTCCGCGGTGCCGCTCGGCACCCCCTGCCACTGCAACGGTGGTGAGATGCCGGCGCCATCGCAGGTGTACTTGACGGCGATCGGCCCGCCCGCTTTAAACGCGGTGCTGGTGACTTTGATCTTGCCGAACGTTTTTTCTTTGGTCGCTGGTTTGGTCTGTCCGGTCGAGCTTTTCGCCGCCGGCGGCGGCGTGGAGGGCGTGGTCGTCGATTTCGTCGTGGTCGTGGACGATTTGGAGGGCTTCGACGCCGGTGGCTTGGCCGCCGTGGAAGTGGTCGCAGGCGTAGTCGGTGTCGTCGGCGTTGTCGGCCCGGTGGCCGTGGTCGCGGCGGTAGTGGCCGAGGCCACACTCGCCGACCCACCACCCGACCCTTCGCCGCAGCCGGCAATCACGACTAGAGCACACAGACACGCCGCTACACCGACCAACCATGCCAGGCGCGACACACCGCCGCTACCTGACCCATCCTGCCCATCGAACCTGCGCCCCATTTCGCCCTCCTGCCAGAGACCTTCTGATATTCAGAAGGTCGGCACTATACAAGTCCGACGGCACATCCGCGCCGGTCGTGACACGTGCCGGGTGCTCAGGGGATAGGCCCTCAGCCAACCTTGGCCGGCAGCTCGACCTCGGTGAGCTCCACCTCGCCGATCAGCCGCCGCGCCTCGCGCGGGTCGATCAGACCGGCCCCAAGGCGGGCGGTGGACTCCGCGCCGCAGGCCACTCCGAAGCGCAGACATTGGTCGGGAGCGCGCGATTCGTAACGTGCGGCGAGATATCCCGCAAGGAACGCGTCGCCCGAGCCGCTCTTCGCGACAGGCTCGCGCGGCTGCACCCGCGCGCGCTTCAGCGAGGGCTGACCATCGACGAGCACCTGCGCATAACAGCCGTCGGGGAGCGTCATGATCGCCTCGCGAGGCCCGAGCACGGCGATCTCGCGTACGGCCAGCGAGCGCTCATCATCGTTCGCGAACTCGTGGCCAACGAGCTCCTCGGCCTCCAGTACGTTGGGCGAGACGACATCGGGCTCGGCGCGGACCGCGTGATGCAGCGGCTCGCCGTCGGTGTCGACCACTGTCGTGACATCCATCCGCGCGAGGTCGCGGATCAGCGAGGCATATATCTCGGGCTCCACGCCTCGCGGCAGCGAGCCGGCGAACACGACGATCGCGGCTCCGCGAGCGAGATACAGAAGCTTGTCCGCGAACAGTTCGACCTCGCGCTCGGACACCGACGGTCCGCGTTCGTTGATCTCGGTCTGCTCTCCGGTCGTCGGATCGAGCACGGAGGTGTTCGTGCGCGACTCCTCGCGGATGCGCACGAAATCGTTGAGGACCGCCTCGTCGGTTAGCTGCTCGACGATGTGTGTACCGGTGACTCCGCCGGCGAACCCCGTAGCGATCACGGGCTGGCCGAGAGCCTTGAGGGTGCGTGCGACGTTAACGCCCTTGCCACCGGCCATCGTGCGCTGCTCGACGGTGCGATGTCTACGTCCGAGCCGGAAGTTCGGAACCGAGAGGGACTTGTCGATCGCCGCGTTGAGCGTGACCGTGATGATCATTGCGGGTTCAGACTACTACGCCAACTCCCAGGCGAGCGTGCGCAGTCGCTCGGCCTCGGCGCGGGCCGCCCCGGCGGGATCGGAGCCACCCCCCCCGTCGGCGAGATATGCGCCCACGATGCTGCGCGAGGCAGTGACCAGACCGCCCGCGCGATCAGGGGCGAACGCGGGCGCGAGATCCTCCACCCGCCCGCCCTGAGCGCCGACGCCGGGCAGCAGGAACACGGCGTGCGGCATCAGCTCGCGCGCCCGCTCGAGATGGCCGGGAGCGGTAGCGCCGACGACGGCGCCTACGTCGCTGAGGCCGCTCTCCCCCACGCCCTGCTCGCCCAGCTCGTCCACGATGCCCGCCAGCCGCTCCCACACGGTCCCTCCACCCGCGAGCTCGAGGTCCTGCACGTCGGACGCGCCCGGGTTGGACGTGCGCACGAGCATCAGCACGCCGGCGCGGTTCTCGCGTGCGGCGGTCACGAACGGAGCGACGGCGTCCTTGCCCATCAGCGGATTCACCGTGGCAAGATCGGCTTCGAATCCCTGCACATGCCCGAACGAGGTCTCCACGCCGCCGAACAGCGCCTGAGCGTAAGCCTGCGCGCTGACGTCGATGTCACCACGCTTGCCGTCGGCGATCACAAGCAAGCCACACCCGCGCGCGTGCGAAATCAACTCATCAAGGCCTATCCGCCCCGCCAATCCCAGCCGCTCGAAACACGCGAGCTGGATCTTGACCGCGACGCACGCCTCTGCGACCGCGTCGATCGCCATCAGACAATGCTGAAACACCGGGAAGGCGATCCGTTCCGCACGATCGGCGTACTCCTCGTTGGGCCCTCGCCCCCACGACTCGTCCACCCCCGGCCACAGCATGCTCGGGTCGGGGTCGAGCCCGAGTACGACCTGGGACTCGCGCTGATGCACACGCGCGGCGAGGAGATCGGCGAACGGTTGCGTCTCGCCTGCCAGCAGCGCCGATCGGGGCAGCCTCGAGGAAGGGCCGCCATTGGCAGACTGTCCCGCCGTCATCGACCTCCCGCCGCATGCGTGGGGCCCATACGCGACCTCAGCGGCCCTTGACCGCGGCCTTCAGGCCGGTACCGGCCGTAAACCGCGGCACGCGCGCGGCGGCGATCTGAATGCGCTCGCCTGTGCGCGGATTGACGCCCTGGCGTGCCCCGCGCTCCCCCACATGAAACTTGCCGAATCCCGACAGGGTTATCTCGCTGCCGCGCCGCAGCGTGTCTTGGACGGTGCCCAGCACCGCCTCGACCGCGCGCGCGGCCTCGCCTTTGGTCAGGCCGGCGCGATCGGCCACCTGATCGACCAGCTCGGACTTCGTCACTTCGTCCTCCTCGTTGATGGCTGACTACTAGTAGTAGGTTTTCCCTGACGCTAACAGCGTTTGCGGACGATTTCGCCCCG
The DNA here is from genome assembly GCA_963708315.1 of uncultured Solirubrobacterales bacterium. GTDB lineage: Bacteria > Actinomycetota > Thermoleophilia > Solirubrobacterales > Solirubrobacteraceae > Palsa-744. The sequence continues at coordinate 2,262,417 of OY970204.1, forward strand.
CGAGACCGACGCGACCACCACATCGGCGACAATGGCGGCGATGACATTCGAACGCGTCGCCTGGATCCTGACCGTGCTTGTGGCTCTGCTCACGGCCTTTCTGCTGCTGCTCGCCGGTTACACCGGCTACGCAGGGCTCTCCGCGGCAGTGGCCGCTGCTGCCGCGATCAATCTGTCGTAGTCCCCAGCCACTCCAGCAGCGCCCGAACGGCACGAGCACGGTGGCTGATCTCGTCCTTCTGCTCGTCGCTCAGCTCGGCCATCGTTTCCGTCTCGGACCGATCGTCGGGGACGAACGCGGGGTCATAGCCGAACCCCCGCTCACCACGGGGCTCGGATGTGAGGACGCCCGCGCAGCGACCCTCGAACAGACGATGGTCCTCCCCCGTTCGCGCGGGATCGACGTAGGCGAGCGCGCACACGTACTCCAGCGCGCTGCCGGCCGGCGCCTCGCGTAGCAGCAGGGCGAGGTTCTCCTCGTCGGTTGCGTGCTCTCCGGCGTAGCGAGCGGAGCGCACACCTGGGCGCCCGCCGAGCGCAGCGGCTTCGATGCCGGAGTCATCGGCGATGCTCGCCCTTCCGGTCGCGGCCGCGGCGGCGCGCGCCTTACCGAGCGCGTTATCCGCGAACGTCGCGCCGTCCTCCGGCGGCAGCTCGACATCGTCGGGTAGCGGGTCTATCTCCCAGCCTCCCAGCAACCGCGCGAACTCGCGGCGCTTGTGCTCATTGCGTGTGGCGAGCAGCAATCGCGGCATCTTCACGCGGCGACGGTCGCCTGGGCGATCGCTAGCGCCTGGAGTTCGCGCAGCGTCTCGATGCCGCCCGCAGCGAGCACAAGCAGCTCGTCCAGATGAGCGCGCGACAGAGGCGTGCGCTCGGCCGTCGCCTGCACCTCGACCAGGCCACCGTCGCCGGTCATCACGACGTTCGCGTCGACCTCGGCGTTGGAGTCCTCGCCATAGTCGAGGTCCAGTCGCGGCTGGCCGTCGACGATTCCACAGGAGACCGCCGCGACCGAGCCCGTCAGCGGGCTCTCCTGCAGGCGACCCTTCTCCCGCAGCTTGGCGCAAGCAAGCGCCAGGGCCACATACGCACCCGTGATCGACGCGCAGCGCGTGCCGCCGTCGGCTTCGAGCACGTCGCAGTCGAGGTAGATCGTGCGTTCGCCGAGCGCTTTGAAGTCCACGACGCCGCGCAGCGAGCGTCCGATCAGGCGTTGGATCTCGACGCTGCGCCCGTCCGGGCGGCCCTTGGCGATGTCGCGCGGCTTGCGATCGCCTGTGGAGGCGGGCAGCATCGCGTACTCGGCCGTGACCCAACCCTTGCCCTTGCCGGCCATCCACCGCGGCACCGTCTCTTGGGCGGCCGCGGTGCAGATCACGCGCGTACCGCCGATCGAGATCAGCGCGGAGCCGGTCGCGGCACGCACGAACCCGGGCTCGATCGTCGTCGGGCGCAAGCCGTCGGGCTCGCGGTCATAGCTGCGTTTGCTCACGCCGAGCACCTGCGCAGCGACCGGTCCCCGCCGGCCCGCTGCCTCGCGTCGAACCGACACCCCGCGCGGCTCAAGCGATCGCCTCCACGCCTGCCAGCTCGACGTGCTCGATCGCGCCCAGTGGCATCTGCAAAAAGCGCGTCCCCAGCTCGCGGAACGTGTCGACGTCGCCGGTGCACAGAAACCGGTACTCGCCCTCGCCCTCGGCGCGTGGGTTGCGCAATTCGCGTGTGCTGAGCGCGTGCTCGACCTGACGCGCGAGCGCCGCTCCGGAGGTGATGAGCGCCACCTCCGGGCCGAGCGTGCGTTGCAGCATGGGGCTGATCAGGGGGTAGTGCGTACACCCGAGGATCACCGTGTCCACGCCCGCGCGCCGCAACGGCTCGCATGCGGCGCGGACCGTGGCAACGGCCTGCTCGTCGAACTGTTCTCCCGCTTGGATGATCGACGCCAGCGTCGGACACGGGACCGCGTGCAGCGCCACGTGCGGATCGACCGCGGCGACCGCCCGCTCGTACGCGCCGCTGGCCACCGTCGTGGGCGTCGCCAGCAGGCCGATGCGCCCGCTGTGAGTGGCGGCGACGGCACGCAGCGCCTCCGGGCGAACGACGCCCATCACGTCGATGCCGAGCGTCGTCTGTCGCATGCGCGCGCTCAGGCTCGGCAGGGCCGCAGAGGTGGCGGAGTTGCACGCGACGACCAGCAGCTTCGCCCGCCGGCGCAAGAGCTCCTCGGCGATCTCCGCGGCGAAGCGCTCGATCTCCTCGGGCGAGCGCTCGCCGTAGGGGAACCGGGCGGTGTCGCCCAGATATACGAAATCCTCCCGGGGCAAGCGCACGAGCAGCTCGTGCAACACCGTCAACCCGCCCACGCCCGAGTCGAACACGGCGATCGGCCGCGCGCGCGGGTCACGGCCGGTGGAAGCGCTGTTCATGCGCGCCATCATCTCAGAGCGCTACCTTGAGCGACGCCCGTGCGCGCGCTCGTCGTCTCGAACATGCAGCCCGACCGGGCCCATCCCCAGCGGGGGCGGTTCGTGCGCGACCAGGTAGACGCACTGCGCGGGATCGACGGGCTGGACGTGGAGCTGTATGAGTTCGCGCCCGGCAAGCGTGAGCTCGTGCGCGCCGCCTGGGATCTGCGCCGCCGCTACGGGCGCGAGCGATGGGACGTCGTGCACGCCCATTACGGCCTCACCGCCTGGCCGGCGCTGGCGCTACGCGCCAGGGTGCGCGCGCTGACCGTGCACGGCACCGACCTCAGCCATCCTCGTACGCGCAGACTGACCGCGAGGGTCATCCCGCGCATGGACATCCTCGCGGCGGCGTCGGCTTCGCTGGCGCAGCGGCTGCCGGTCGGTGAGGAGCGCGCGCTGGTGCTGCCTTGCGGCGTGGATCTTGTGCGTTTTCACCCGCTCCCCCGCGCGCAGGCTCGCGCGCAGCTGAAGCTCGACGCCGATGAGCCGTTCGTGCTGTTTCTCGCCAGCCCGTCGCGCAAGGAGAAGCATTACGACCAGGCGCTGATACTGGCGCGCGACGCGAACGTCGAAGTGCGCGCGCTCTACGACGTCGATCCCGAGCTCGTCGCTCAGTGGGTCAACGCGTCCAACGCCGTGATCGTCCCCAGCGCGCGCGAGGGGTTCGGGTTGGCCGTGCTGGAGGCGCTGGCGTGCGACGTACCGGTGCTCGCCACGCCCGTGGGCATCCACCCGCAGGCCCTGCGCGACGTGGCCGGCACGCTGTGTGCACCGTTCGAGTTGGCCGTCTGGCGCGACGCGCTCGCGCCACACCTGCGCGATCCGGACCCACGTATTGCCGGTCGCGCCCACGCCGAGCCATTCTCCGCGCCGCGCATGGCCCAGCGCGTACTGGAGGTATGGCGCACGGCCCTGGAGCACGCCGGATCCACCAAGTAGCATGGATCGGTCAATGGACGACACGCAGACCACCAGTCCGGCGACCCAGGAGGAGAACGCCCAGACGCCGATCGCGGGCGAGGACGTCTCGAGTCGCCAGCCGGAGGCCCCGAGCGGCCAGCCCGAAGCCTCGAGCGGCCCGCCCGGGTTCAGCGAGCGCGGACGCATGCGCCGGCGCATGCGCTTCCTGCGCAAGGCGCGCGAGCTGGCCTACCGCGACCTCGGCGGGCTCGTCTTCGACCTGCACCGGTTCGGCCGACGCAACGACACGCTCGTACTCGCCAAGCTCGAGACGATCGGGCGCATCGATACCGAGCTGCGCGCCCTGGAAGTCACCCTCGCCGAGCGTCGGGGAGTGACCGTGCTGCGCGAGGCGGGCGTGGCGGCATGCCCACGCTGCGCCGCGATCCACGGCAGCGACGATCGCTTCTGCCCCAACTGTGGCCTGGCGATGGACCTTCGCGCCGAGCGCCCGATGGCCGGTCCTCAGACCGCGGCCCAGGCCGCGCCCGCGCCGGCTCCCACGCCCCCCTCCCTAGCTCCTGCTCCGGCTCCAGCCCCTGCGCCGCCCCCAGCCGCCGCAACGGCGCCGACCCCATCACCGCCGCCCGCTCCCACCCCGGCGCCGCAGCAGACCCCCGCACCGGCGCCGACTCCAGCACCCGCACCGACTCCGTCCCCGCCACCCGTCACAACCCAGCCGGCAGGACCGGCGCCGACAGTGGACCAGCCGACCGAGATCGTCCGTCCACCCATCCAGGACCCTTGAGCGCCGTCGCCACCCCTCCGCCGAGCACATCCGGCGCGCACTCGACTCCGCCGGTGGACGCGGCCTGCCCACTGTGCGGCGCACCGCTCGACCCCTGGCAGGAGTGGTGTCTGAACTGCGGCGCCGCCGCGCGTACGCGCCTGGCGGCTCCGACCAACTGGAAGGCCCCGATCGTCGCGATCGCCGCTATCGCCGTGCTCGCGCTGGGAGTGCTCGCGGCTGCACTCGTCAAGCTCAGCGGCGGCTCGAACACGCCGACGACGGTCGCGCCCGTCACGCGGACCATCACCACCGCCGCGCCGATCGTCCCAGGCGCGGTCCCGGGGACGATCCCCACCACGACGACGGCGACCACGGGGGCGACAGGCCTCGGCGGGGTGGTCGCGCCCACGACCACCGGCGCCGTCACACCGGGCACGCCGACGACGATCAGTCCATCCACGGCGACGACCGGTAGTCCCACCGCTACGGCCACCACTCCGACCGCTACCACGCCGACCAATACCGGCACGGGCTCCTCGTCCTCGGGCGAAGAAGCGCTGCGCAAAGCCGGGTTCTTGCCGCGCACCAAAAAATAGCCGCCCGCCAGGCTCAGACCGACCGCCCATGCCTCAGACCATCCAGCCGTCGAGCACGGAGGCCGATCTCGCGGTTGTGGGCGCGGGCGCGGCCGGGCTGTATGCGGCGCTGTGCGCCGCCCGGGAGGGCGCGCGAGTCGTCCTGGTCTCGGCCACCCCGCTGGCGCAGACCGCGAGCTACTGGGCACAGGGCGGTCTCGCCGCGGCACTCGCCGCCGATGACACCCCCGAGCGCCACCTCGCCGATACCGAGCGCGCCGGGCGCAACCTCGTCAGGCGTTCGGCGGCGGAGATCCTCGTGCGCGAGGCGCCCGCGTGCGTCGAGGACCTGCAATCGCTGGGAGTGCGCTTCGACGCCGACCGCTTCGGCCGGCTCGCGCTGGGGCTGGAGGGCGGGCATTCGATCAGGCGCATCGTGCACGCCGGGGGCAGCGCGACCGGGCGGCGCGTCGTGCGGCAGCTATCGGCGTTGGCCGCCGCCGAGGAGCGCATAACGGTGCTCGAGGGCGCCCGCGCGCGCGTCCTGTGGACAGATCCGGACGCGCAGCCGGGCGCAGCCGGGCGCTGCCGCGGCCTGTTGTACGAGGACTTGCGCAACGGACGCAACGGCCAGCCGGAGGGTGCACGTACGGGCATCGTCTCCGCACGCGGAGTCGTGCTCGCCACGGGCGGCGCCGCGGCACTGTGGGCGCGCACGACCAACCCGCCCGGCTCGCAGGGAGTCGGGTTGCTGCTCGCGCACGCCGCCGGCGCGCGGCTGGCGGATCTGGAGCTGCTGCAGTTCCATCCCACCGCCGCGATCGGCGTGCGCGGACGCGAAGGTTTTCTCGTGACCGAGGCGATCCGCGGCGAGGGCGCCACGCTGCACGACGAGCGCACCGGTGAGCGCTTCGTCGATGAGCTCGCCCCCCGCGACGAGGTCTCGCGCGCGATCCAGGCGCGACTGCGCGAGACCGGCGCGAGCGCGGTCGGGCTGGACATGCGCGCGATCGATCCGGCCCTCTTTCCGAACGTCGTCGCCGCCCTGCGCGACGCGGGCCTTGACCCCACACGCGAGCTGGTGCCGGTCGCCCCGGCTGCGCATTACGCGATGGGCGGGATCGCGGTGGACCTGCACGCGCGCTCGAGCGTCGCGGGGCTGTATGCCGTCGGAGAGGCCTCCTGCACGGGGCTGCACGGAGCGAACCGGCTCGCATCGAACTCACTCAGCGAGTGCTTCGTGTTCGCGCGCCGCGCCGTCGGCGCCGCCCTCACCGAGCCCGCCCCGGCACCCCCCACGCCCGCTGAGATCGACAGGCTGCTGCAGGCGCCACCGATCCCCGGCGCCGAGCCCGGTACGCGCGCGGCGCTGTGGCGCGATGCGGGCATCGAGCGCACGGGCGAGGGCCTGCGCCGGTTGCTCGATGATCCTCACCCCCTGGCCCGGCTGATCGCGCGCTGCGCGCTCGCGCGCGAGGAGAGCCGCGGCGCACATCTGCGCCTGGATCACCCCGAGCCTGATCCGGCGCTGGATCACCGTCACGCGGTCGTCGCGGGCGAGGACCAGGTCAGCTGGGAGACCTGGGAGTAGGACCCTCGGGCGAGCAGGCGCCCGGCGGGTCGCGCCGCCGTGGACCGCCCCCGCGCGAAAGCGCTTCCAACCATGCCGGCCGCTGCGGTGACCGGCGCCGGCAAGGCCGTCGGAACCGCCGGGCTATGGGTCACCCCCCCCAAAAAAAACCTGCCGGCGCGATACCGCATCTTTTTTGGTACGCGAGGTGTTCTAGGGGTGGAAGAACGGGGGACGATCGGAGTCTTTGGATACGGCGGGTGTGCTCAAAGTCAGATCGACAAGGAGAGGGGTTAGACCACGCCATGTACCAATTCAGCCGGGCCATTTACAGAGAGCTTGCGCCGCACATCCTTGCGCCCCAGAACGGAGCGAGCGGGAGTGCGAACCACGAGCATGTGCTGCACGCCTGCGAGGCGGTAGTCGAGCGGATGGCGACCGATCGCCACTATTTCGCCTACCCCGCCCGCACGCTCTACTGCGACATCCGCAGCTACTTCGCGATGAGCGAGCAGGGTCACGTCCACCGCGTCGTCAACCGCTACATCGGCTACGCCCAGCGCTTCCTCGTCGAGAACCCCGTGGCGGCGTACACAGCCGTCAGCGGCCAGGCGCCGCGGTGCCGCGCGACGACCCGCAAGGGTTCGGCCTGTCAGCGCGTGCCGCTCCCTCACAACGGTTACTGCCCCTCCCATCAACACCTCGCCGAGACCGAGGATCGGGAGCTCGCGGCGGCCTGAGTGTGGGGTTGGGGTTGGGTCGCGTCCGCGCAGGATCGGTGCGCGGACAGCGGCCGTGGGCGCGGGACATCCGGTCCCGCATACCCTCTCGTGAATGCTTCTCGGCGTAGACGTAGGCGGGACGTTCACCGACGCGGTGCTCGTGGGCGCCGACGGGACGGTGCACACCGCGAAGGTCCCCACGACGCCGTCTGATCAGGCGGTCGGCGTACTCGAGGCCGTCGGTGAGGTGCTCGCGCGGGCGGACGCGACGCCGCGAGAGGTGACGGGATTCGCGCACGGCATGACGGTCGCGACGAACGCGCTGCTGGAGGGCCGCGCGGCGCGCACCGCGCTGATCGCCACCGCCGGGTTCACGGACGTGATCGAGCTGGGCCGCCAGGCGCGGGTACACCTGTACAGGCTCTGCGACGCCGCGCCCGCACCGCTGGTTGCGCCCGAGCTGCGCTTTGCCGCGCCCGAGCGCTGCGGCCCCGACGGTCCGCTGCTCGTGCTCGATCCTGTCGCGGCGGACGAGCTGATCGCGGAGGTCGCCGCGGCCGAGCCCGAGGCGGTTGCGGTGGCGCTGTTGCACTCCTACGCCCACCCCGAGCACGAGCGCCTACTGCAGCGCTTGCTCGTCGAGCGCCTTCCTCACGAGACGCACGTATCGGTGTCGAGCGAGCTCGTGGGGACGTTCCGCGAGTACGAGCGCACGGCCACGACCGTGCTCGACGCGGCGCTGAGCCCGCTCGTGGGCTCCTATCTGCGCCGGCTGTCCACAGAGTCCTCCGCGCGGGGACTCGTGGAGCCAGAGATCATGCAGTCCTCGGGCGGTCTCACCTCGACGTCCCGTGCGGCCTCACACGCGGCCTTGACGGTCCTCTCCGGACCGGCCGGGGGAGTCGGCGGCGCGCTGTTGCTGGCGGAGATGGCGGGCGAGGAGAACGTGTTGTGCTTCGACATGGGCGGCACCTCCTGCGACGTCTGCCTGATCACCGGCGGACAGGTCGCCGAGACCGCGCAGCGCACCGTCGCCGGCCGGCCGCTGGCACTGCCGGCGCTCGACATCCACACGGTCGGCGCGGGCGGAGGTTCGATCGCCTGGCGCGACGGCGGGGGCGCACTACGGGTCGGCCCCGAGTCGGCGGGCGCAGTGCCCGGGCCGGCGTGCTACGGACAGGGCGGCGAGCGGGCGACGGTCACCGACGCCAACCTCCTGTTGGGACGACTGCCCGTTGAGAGGCCGCTGGCGGGCGGGCTGAGACTGGACGTCGCCGCAGCCGAGCGCGCGGTCGCCCGGCTCGCGGGGGAGCTGGGGTTGGATACGCGCGAGTGCGCCGCCGGGATCGTGCGCGTCGCCGAGGCCGAGATGCTGCGGGCGTTGCGCGTGATGACCGTCGAGCGCGGCATCGACCCGCGCGAGTATGCGCTGCTGCCGTTCGGAGGCGCCGGACCGCTGCACGCGTGCGCGCTCGCCGCGGAGTTGGGCATCGAACGTGTCGTCTGCCCACGCACCTCCGGCGTGCTGTGCGCGCTCGGATTGGCCGCCGCCGCGCCCAGACGCGACGTCTCGCGCACGGTCATGCTGCGTGGGTCGGCGCTCACCGAAGAGGCCCTCGCGCGAGCGCGCGAGGAATTGCTCGCGCTCGCGCAAGCCGGCTCGACGCAGAGCGAGGATCAGCGCATGGCTATCAGCGGCGTCGATCCCCCGCACGCCGCTGCGCAAGGACCCGCGCCCGCGCATCTCGACGCCCGCCGACGAACGGTCTATGAGCTGCGCTACCGCGGTCAGTCCCATGAGCTTGCGGTCGAGTCGCACTCCACCAATCCGGAGATTCTGCGCGAGCAGTTCGCCCGGGCGCACGAGCGGCGCTACGGCTACCGCGACGACTCCGGCGAGGTGGAGCTCGTGACGATACGCGCCTCGGCATGGGGTGCGGCGCCGCCGCTGAGCCTGCAGGGCGCCGACGATGCCGAGCGCGAGCCGATCGAGGGGCCACGCCGGATCGAAGGGCCACTCGTGTATCCCCTGCCCGAGGCCACCCTGTACATCCCGCCCGGCTGGTCCGGCGAGGTGGATGAGTGGGGTACGGTGCAGCTGCGAGGAGGCGCGACATGAGACGGCTGGACCCAGTCGAACTCCAGGTCCTCACCGGCGCGCTGCGCGCGGCGTGCGAGGAGATGGGCGCTGTGCTGATCCGCTCGGCCCGCTCGTCCAACATCAAGGAGCGCCACGATGCCTCCACCGCACTGTTCGATCGCCGGGGCGAGATGGTGATGCAGGCCGAGCACATCCCCGTGCACCTCGGTTCGATGCCCGCGGCGGTGGAAGCCGTACTGGAGGAGGATCACGCGCAGGGAACGTCGTGGGTCCTGAACGATCCCTTCGCGGGCGGTACGCACCTGCCCGACATCACCGTGGTCACGCCCGTGCTCGCGGACGGGTCCCTACTCGGGTTCGCCGCCAGCCGCGCACACCACGCCGACGTCGGCGGTCGCATCCCGGGGTCGATGCCCGCCGACAGCCGCACGCTGGAGGAGGAGGGCGTCGTGATCGGCCCGACCCGCCTGGACGAGGCGGCCCTGAAAGGACTGTCCGCGCGGATGCGCCAGCCGGGCGAGCGCGAAGCCGACCTGCGCGCGCAGCTGGCCGCCAACCGCATGGGCGCAATGCGCCTGAGCGAGCTCGCGCGCGCGGTCGGAGCGGATGGGCTGCGCGAGGCGTTTCGCGAGGTGCTCGACTACGCCGAGCGCCGCGCCCGCGCCTGCCTGCAGGCGCTCGAGGACGGCGAGTTCGAGGCGCAGGACGTGCTCGAGGCCCCCGAGGGCGATCTGTTGCTGCGCCTGCGCGCGAGCATCGCCGGCGAGCGGCTAACCCTCGACTTCAGCGGCAGCGCGCCCCAGCATCCGGGCAACCTCAACTGCCCGCTCGCGGTCACGCGCTCGGCCTGCCTGTTCGCCGCGCGCGTGCTCACCGACCCGGACATCCCCCCCTCGGCAGGGGCCTACCGGCCGATCGAGATCGTCGTGCCCGAGGGTTCGATCCTGAACGCCCGCGCGACCGCGACGCACAGGCCGGCGGTGGCGGCGGGCAACGTGGAGACGAGCTCGCGCGTGGCCGACCTGGTGCTCGCCGCGTTCGGCCGCGCGCAGGGACAGGGCACGATGAACAACCTCACGCTCGGCGCCCCCGCACGCACTGCCGCGGGCGGCAACCCCGCGGGCGCGGACTCGGCGCCCGCGGACCTCGCCGGGGACGGCGAGGATGGGTTCTCCTACTACGAGACGCTCGGCGGCGGCCAGGGCGCATGCCCCGACGCGGATGGGCCGAGCGGTGTGCACGTCGCGATGAGCAACACCCTGAACACGCCCATCGAGGCGCTCGAGCGCGAATTCCCGGTTCGCGTGATCGAGTACGCGCTGCGCCGCGACTCCGGCGGCGCGGGCGCACATCGTGGCGGGGACGGGGTCGTGCGCGAGCTGCAGGCGCTACGCGAGATGACATTCTCGCTGATCGCCGAGCGCCGCCGACACGCACCGCGCGGCGCCGGCGGAGGCAGGCCGGGTCTGCCGGGAGCCGATTCGATCGACGGCCGGCGGGTTCCGGGCAAGCTCACCGGCACGTTGGAGCCCGGTCAGCGCCTGCGCATCGAGACCCCCGGCGGCGGCGGGTTCGGCGCGCCCTGAGCGACGGCAGAGCACGCTCAACTGCCGGCTGTGCCCAAAAAAGCAGGCCATTTGCAGGGGATTTGGGATTTCCGCCAGGATTTCGTATCTTTTAAGTGCTGGCCGTCCTGTTAGCGCGGGCGGCACACAGGGCATACATCAAGAAGTCCCCCTCAATCATCACCGGTTCTTAACCCCATGCCAATTGCTTTCAAAGAGTGGGCTGTCACCGTCCGCGCCCTAGCGGAAGGTGAGCAGCTACTGACGCTCCGCAAGGGAATCTTGCGCGACTCCGGCAAGCCGTTCCGGCTCGCCCACGAGCGTTTCTTCCTATATCCCACCTTCGACAACCAGAGTGGCGACCTCGTGCGCGAGTCCCACCAGCCCGAGCTGCGCCGCGCGCTCGAGGAGGGCGTCTGGAGCGACGGCGAGCCGCCGATGCACGCGTTCACCTCCGGCGTGCCGATCCAGCAGCCCGACCGCGTGCGCATCCGCGCCTGGGCCGAGGTGGCCGGGCATTTCACGATCACCGACCCGCGCTGCGTCGACGCGCTGTCCCCGTTCTACGTCTGGACGCCGAGCTATGCCGAACGGCGCCTGGGCTGGCGCCGCCAGCAGCCGTTGCACGTGCTGCTGCTGCGCACATATCGCATCCCGCGACCGGTGACGGTGAAGGTCAAGGACGAGTACAACGCCTCCCAGGCCTGGGTCGAGCTCCAGCGCGAACTGCCGTTCGAGGGCACTCCGGTGCTATCCGACGCCGAGTTCGAGCGTGCTTCGGAGGAGATCGAAGCGATTGCCAACAGCGAGGCCGGCCAGCCCGTCCTCGCCTAGACGGTCGCTGAGCGGTGCTGGCCGATCCCGGACGATCGGTCTGCGTCCCTCAGTCGCTCGCGTGCCGAGAGCACGCCACGCTCCCTGCGTCCTTGACCTGCTTGCCCAGCGAGCGTCTAGGTAGCTTGTCCCACACCGACGCATCTCGCTACTACTCTGCGGGTGGCGCCTGCAGGGCTTCGCGCGCGGCCTGGTAACCCGATTCGGGCACGAGGATGTCGCGTGGACCGGCCGCCAGGAAGTCGGGGACGTCGAATCCGCGCGCGCGGCGGGCCATGCTGGGAATACCCTCCTCCAGTAGCAGCCCCTGAATCAGCTGCGCCTCCGGCAGGTTCTGCGCGTAGGCGACTTTCACGAGCCGGCCCTCGCTGTATTGCGGCTTAATCTTGCGCGCATGTTCGCGACGCTCGTCGGGCTCGTCGGTGTCGTCCGCGCCCGGGGGACGGACGAGTGGCATCCCGCACGCGGCACAGAAGCGCTCGTTCGGAGGGTGCTCCCGTCCGCAGGACGGGCACAGGAGGTGGTCGTCGGCTGCCGTGACGTCCATCACCGCACCTGGAGCTCTACCTCCCGAACGGCGCCATCCTCGATCAGATAGCAACGGACCTCGGGCTCCTCGCCGGCGAGCCCGACGATCACCCACTCAAGCCCCGGCCAGTTGGCCGCGAAGTTGATGTCCGTCTGAGACGGATACGGGGCAGTGTGGGTGTGGGAGTGATAGATCGCGCCGAGCTCTGCGTCTTCGTCCTCGAATTCGTCGATCGTCCGCAGCACCTCTTTGCCGTCGATCTCGAAGCGCTTACGCGAGGCGAATACGTTCGTCGCGCGATGCACCAGCGTCGCTATCGGCTCGCCGTCGAATGCGGTTGGGGCGTAGGCGATCATGCCGCAGCACTCGGCGTCGTACTCCTCGCGCGCGTGCGCGATCACGTCGTCCAGCAGGGCGCGGGAGATGTCCATGTCTATGCGAACCGCACCATGCGCGTGCGCGCGTTCACGGCCACGAATCGGACGGACGGCCGAGGCCACCACGGCGGCCTGAGTGGGGGGTCTACCACCAGACGGTGGCGTCGAGGTTCTCGACCTCGTCGACCGGGAGCGTGTAGATGCCGCTCGAGAGGTACTTCCAGCCGTCGTCGGCGACGACGAACACGACGTTGCCCTCGTCCAGCTCGCCGGCGATGCGCACGGCGATGCTGGCGATCGCGCCGCTAGAGACGCCCGCGAACACGCCCTCCTCGTCGAGCAGCTTGCGCGTCCAGATGATCGCGTCGCGGTTGGTGACGAAGATCTTGCGGTCCAGCAGCGAGATATCGATGATCGGCGGGATGAACCCATCGTCCAGCGAGCGCAGTCCCTGGACGGGCTCGCCCTGCATCGGCTCCGCGGCGACGATCTTGACGTTCTCGCCGAACGTCTCCTTCAGCCGCCGCCCATTGCCCATCAGCGTGCCACCGGTGCCGAGGCCGGCGACAAAAGCGGAGACCTCGTCGAGCTCGTCGAGGATCTCCAGCGCCGTGCCGTTGTAGTGCGCCAGTGGATTGGCCTCGTTGCCGTACTGGTAGGGCATGTAGACCGAAGAATCGGCCTGGGCCATCTCCAGCGCCTTTTCGACGGCGCCGTTGGACCCCAGCGAACCCTCGGAGTAGACGATCTCCGCGCCATACATCCCCAGCAGCTGCGTGCGCTCGGGCGTGACGTTCTCCGGCATCACCACCTTCAGCTTGTAGCCCTTACGCGCGGCGATCATCGCCAGCGAGATACCGGTGTTGCCGGAGGTCGGTTCGAGGATCGTCTGTCCGGGCGAGAGCGCGCCTTTCTCCTCGGCGTCCTCGATCAGCGCTCGCGCGACGCGATCCTTGACCGAGCCGGTCGGATTGCGCGACTCGAGCTTGGCCCAGATGCGCACACACGGCTTGGGCGAGAGACGCGGCAGCTCGATCAGCGGCGTGTTGCCGATCGACTGCACGATGTCCCCGTAGCGCCCTCCACAGGGCCGGTTCTTCAGCGGCTGAACGGCCATTACTTCACGGAATATAGCGACTGCCGTACGCCCCCGCGAGCGCACGCTGCGCAGAACATCGCCACCCACCTCGAGCGCACCTACCGGTAGCATGGGTCAGGAGGGACGAACGTGGGCGCGACGGACAACTACGACTTCGACTGGCTGGTCATCGGCTCGGGCTTCGGTGGCAGTGTCTCGGCGCTGCGCCTGTCCGAGAAAGGCCACTCCGTGGGCGTGTTGGAGTGCGGACGGCGATTCGCCGACAACGAGCTGCCCAGCTCGACCGCGGACCTGAAGCGCTACTTCTGGAGCCCCTTGCTCGGCATGAAGGGGATCTTCCGTCTGACCTTCTTCAAGGACGTCTCGGTTGTTTCCGGCTGCGGTGTCGGGGGCGGCAGCCTCGGATACGCGAACACGCTGTATGTGCCGCCGAAGCAGTTTTTCGAGGATCCACAGTGGGCTGACATGAACGACTGGGAGTCCGATCTGGCGCCACACTACGCCGAAGCGCAACGGATGCTCGGCGTCGTGCAGACGCCAAACGACGACCCCGCCGACCAGCTGCTGCGCGAGCTCGGCGAGGAGCTGGGCGTGGGCGACACGTACAAAAAGACACCCGTCGGGGTCTACTTCGGCGAGCCCGGCGTGACCGTCTCCGACCCCTTCTTCGGCGGCGAAGGACCGGACCGCACCGGCTGTCGGGAATGCGGGCGCTGCATGGTCGGCTGCCCGCACGGATCGAAGAACACGCTCGTCAAGAACTACCTCTACCTCGCCGAGAAGCGCGGCGCGCGCGTGATGGCGGAACGCACCGTCGTGGACGTTCGCCCGCTGGGCGGCGCCGATGGCGCCGAAGGGTATGAGGTCGAATCGGTGCGCTCGGGCGCGTGGCTGCGCAAGGACCGCCAGGTCCAGCGCGCGCGCGGCGTCGTCGTCGCCGCCGGCCCGCTGGGCACGAACAAGCTGCTGCAGCGCTGCCGCCTGAACGGCTCGCTGGGGAAGATCTCCGCCCGCCTGGGAGAGCTCGTGCGCACGAACAGCGAGTCGATCTTGACCGTCACCGTGCCCGAGGACTATCCGGAGGACCTAATCAAGCGTGTGGCAATCACCTCCAGCATCTACCCCGACCCGAACACCCATATCGAGACCGTCACCTACGGCGACGAGGGCGACTCGATGCACCGCCTGTACACCCTGCTCGTCGGCGACGGCACGCGCCTGACGCGCCCGCTGAAGCTACTCTCACAGATCCTGCTGCACCCCAAGCGCTTCGCGCAGGTGATGTTCCCGAAACACTGGTCGCGGCGCACGATCATCGTGCTGGTGATGCAGACGCTCGACAACGCGATCGCGCTGCGTCCCCGCCGGGGACCGTTCGGCTCGTTTTTCTTGAGCACCGAACAAGACCCGAACAAGCCCAACCCGACGTTCATCCCGGTCGCCAATCAGGCCGCCGAATGGCTCGCGCAGCGCACCGGCGGGGTCGCCCAGAGCTCCATCAGCGAGGCGCTGTTCAACATCCCCACGACCGCCCACATCCTTGGCGGCGCCGTGATCGCCTCCGACCCCTCGCGCGGCGTCGTCGACGCCCAACAGCGCGTGTTCGGTTACGAGAACCTGCTCGTCTGCGACGGCTCCGCGATCCCGGCCAACGTCGGCGTCAACCCCTCGCTGACGATCACCGCTCTGGCCGAGCACGCGATGAGCCATGTGCCAGCGGCGGGTGCGGCTGACCAGCCGGCAGCTTCAGAGACGATCGCCGCAGCCTGAATCACCGGGCAAACCCGAGCGCCCGTGGAGCGATCTCGAGGCGCCTAGCGATGTAGCGTGACCGTGCGGCGCGGCAGGTTCAGCTTGGCGCCGGTTTTGCTGCGCAATGTCGTCACCAGCACCAGCCGTACCCGGCTGCGATGACTCAGCAGGTGACGACCTTTTCCGCTCACGCGGATCAGGACGCTGACCGTGCCGGGAACCTTGGCGATCGCCGATCCGCGCGCCACCAGTTGGGCAGGTGGGATCTTGTGCGCGCGATGCTTGCCCTTCTTGCTCGCCGCGAACGCCGGCAGTTTGCCATCCTGGAGGTAGAGATCCTGGACGACCGTACCCGGCTGATTAATCGTCACCTGATCGCGCCAGCCTGACTTCAGCAACCGGTGGATCGTGATCGCCGCGAGCTTGAAGATCGAGCCCTGCAGAGCCGGTGGTGCAGGAGGCGAAGGTGGAGGTGGTGGCGGCGGCGGGCACGTACCCACGGGGCGCACGTTTTCGCTTTCGTAGATGAAGACGGCTCCGCCTGAGAGCGGCGTTTCCAGCGACTCGTTTGCCCACACCGTCTCCCCGAACGCCAGCGGAGTCAGGAAGCTGCCGCCGAAGGTCGACCCCGACAGCAGCGTGATCTGAGCCTGGAGCGCGTTCCAGCGCTCGAAGTTGCCATAGGGCCCGGGCACGTCCAAGAAGTTGCCGCCTTGGATCGTCTGGCCGGTCGACCGCTGGCCCGAGAAGTTGACCGAGCCCGCGCACACAGTCGGATCGATCGAGGGCTTGCCGTCATACACGAACGACCCGATGATCCTGCCACCCGGATGGCCTTTGGGGCCGGTCGGCGATTCCAAGTTCACCACGTCGCCGGGAGCGGGAATGGATGACATCCCGGCGTAGCCGTCATCGCCGCTGCTCCTGGACACTTCCAGGCCACCGCGGATGATCGACACGGCCACCGAGGCGTGCTGTTCTTCTTCCGATTCGACCCTGCCTACGGTCGAGATGATGCTGTGTTCGGGCTGGGTCGTCTCGCCCTCCGTGACCGACAGCGTGTACTTCGGCGAGGGCGATCTGGCCCCCGCGGGCGCGGCAGCAACGCCGGTCACGACCAGCGCGAGGAGCAGGGCCCCTCCGGTCAAGCCGATTCGCCCGTGAATGACTCGCAGACCGCGCACAAAATCGATGCTGGTTCTCATAGAGCGCAATCCCATCGTCCGAGGAGCTCCCGAGACTTAGGCTCGGCAGCAAACGTGGACGCGAAGGCTAGACGCGGCGGCGGCGGAAAAACCTGCGTGAGGGCACTACCGTCAACCGCCGGCCATCGCCGGCAGGATGACCAACGTATCCGTCTCCCCCACGGCCGTGTCCAGCCCGCCCAGCACGCGCACGTCCTCGTCGTTGAGATACACGTTGACGTAGCGGTTCAGCTCGCCGTCGGCCGCGAACAGCTGCTCGCGGGTCGCCGGGTGGCTGGAGGCGAGGTCACGCAGCACGTCGCCGACGTTCTCGCCGGAGGCGCTGACCTGCTTCTCGCCACCGACCGACGCGCGCAGGACTGGGGGAATCTTGATCGTCGCCATTGCTGGACGGGCAGACTATCCGGCTGCGGCGCAGAACGCCTCGTAGTCGGGGAACACGCCCATCTCCTCGTCGGCGATCTCCTCGGGCTCGCGCGAGCAGATCGGGCAGTCGGGGTCGCGATGCACCTTGACCTCGGTCAGCGTCGCCCCCAGCGCGTCATACAGCAGCAGCCTGCCAATCGCGGGCTCGCCGATGCCGAGGATCAGCTTGACTACCTCGGTCGCCTGCAGCAGCCCCATCGTGCCGGGCAGCACCCCGAGCACGCCGTTGGCGCCGCATGAAGGCGCGAGCTCCGCCGGCGGGGGCTCGCGGAACAGGCAGCGATAGCAGGGACCATCGTAGGGCTTGAACACCGACAGCTGGCCGTCAAACCCGAGGATCGAGGCGGAGACGACCGGTATCTTCAGCCGCACGGTCGCGTCGTTGAGCAGATAGCGCGTGGGGAAGTTGTCGACGCCGTCGACGATCACGTCGTAGCCCTCGATGATCTCCATGATGTTCGAGGAGTCGATCCGCACCGGGTACTTGACGACCTTTACATCCGGGTTCAGCGCCACGATCGACTCCTCGGCGGAGTCCACCTTCGGCACGCCCACGCGCTCGGTCGTGTGGATCACCTGGCGCTGGAGATTGGACAGGTCAACGACGTCGTCGTCGACGATCCCCAGCGTGCCCACGCCGGCCGCCGCCAGATACAGAGCGGTGGGCGAGCCCAGGCCACCGGCGCCGAGCAGCAGCACCTTCGCGTCGAGCAGCCTCTGCTGGCCCTCGGCGCCGATCTCGGGCACGAGCATGTGGCGCGAGTAGCGCTCGCGCTGTTCGGGACTCAGCGCGCGGGGTACGACCACGTCATAGCCGCGGTCCTTCCACAGAGTGATGCCGCCTGTCATCGAGGTGACGTTCGTGTACCCCAGATCCTCGGTGAGCGTGCGCGCGCCGTATGCCGAGCGGTTGCCGGACTGGCAGTACAACACGATCTGCGCATCACGATCCGGGACTACCCCCTCGATGCGGGTCTCGAGGTAGCTCCTGGGCACATGCTTGGCGCCGGGCAGATGCCCGGCGGCGAACTCCTCGGTCTCGCGCACATCGATGATCGCCACGCCCTCGCCGATCAGCTCGCGCACCTTCGACGGGTCGATCTCGTCTATCTGGCTCTTGACTTGTTTGAGCAGCTCCGCGCCTGACGGGGTCATCGCGATACTCCTAAATCATGGTCGGGATTCGGGGAGACTTCACAAAGTATAGCGCCGCTCGACGCTCTTTCAAGCTTCTCTACCCTTGGCCGCGCATGCGTCGGCGTCCCCCCCTCCTCCTGCTCGTGCTCCTCGCCGTGCTCGCCGTGGCCATCGCGCTTGTTGCGCTCCTGGCCTCACCCTCCGACCACCACGGCGCCTCGTCCACCGTGCCAGGCTCGGAGGCTACGAACTCCTCGGGGTTCGACGGTGCGGCAATCCCCCCCAGCCCCCTCGCCTCCGACTTCACGCTCACCGATCAGAATGGCCGCGCGGTCTCGCTGAGCAGCATGCGCGGACATGTCGCGGTGGTCACGTTTCTGTACTCGACCTGCGGAGCCACGTGCGTCCTCATCGTCCAGCAGATACGCGGAGCGCTCGACGAACTTCCCCACCCCGTGCCCGTCCTGATCGTCAGCGCCGACCCGAGCGCCGACACACCCGCGAGCGTCTCCCGATTCCTCGCTCAGGTATCACTCACGGGTCGCGTCCGGTACCTCACCGGCTCGCTCGCCCAGCTGCGCCCGATCTGGCGCGCGTATCGCGTGCATCCGGCCAGCGCCGGACGCGCCGCATTCGACCGCTATGCGTTTCTACTGCTGCTCGACGCCCGCGGACGTGAGCGGGTGTTGTTCCAGCCCGAAGTGCTCACCCCCGAAGCGCTCGCGCATGACATCGGGAAGCTCCAAGGGGAATGACCTCCAACGTCGCATCTCAGGTGAACATTCGCATCACAAAAAGGTGATCTAAGACATCACTATAAAGTGATATAGTCAATCACGTGCTCAGTCCATTCATCTACGAGGAGCCGGTCGATCCAGATAACCTCGTGGATCGAGAGGCCGAGCTCGAAACGTTGATAGAGAGGGCGCTCGATGCCCGCAACAGCCGACTGGAGGGACCTAGGCGCTACGGGAAGACCTCTCTCTTGCGTGCCGTGCTGGCCCACTGTGACATGCAGGGATGCGTGCCTATCTCGGTCAATTTTCTCGGGGTCCTGACCGTAGATGATGTCTCAGAGCGCATCGAGCGCGCGTACGGACGCCAGCTCGATGGACCGCTCAAGCGCTGGTACACAGGCGTAATTCGCACGCTTGCCCCGACGTTCAGCGCGACACCGGGTGGTGTCGGCGTCAGCGTCGCGCCCCGAGCGCGAACCACCGCCCTGCTGGAGCGTCTCGCGCTGCCCCAGCGCCTGCACGAACGTCACGGCGGGCAGTGCGTAATCGCTTTCGATGAGTTCCAGGACGTCATCAGGATCCCGGGCGCAGCCGCCACATTTCGCTCAGAGCTCGAGCAGCACGGCACCGCCGCCGCATACATCTTCTCCGGCTCGCACCCGGGCCTTATGCGTGACACGTTCGCCGATCGCCGCCATTCGTTCTTCGCGCAGGCCGCGGCCGTGCCCCTACGCGAGCTACCGGCTGACGCGCTGGAGCAGTTCATCTCCGCGCGCTTCGCCAAGGGCGCGCGTGACCCGGGCGAGGGCTTGGGGCCGCTCCTGGACCTTGCCGAGGGACATCCCCAGCGCTCCATGCAACTCGCCCACCATCTCTATACACGCACACGCCGCACGAGCCGAGCGAGTACCGACAGCTGGCAGGACGCGCTCGCAGACGTGTTCACGGAGACCGGTGAGGAAGTGCAGACCGCCTGGCACAGTTTCTCCACGACTCAGCAACGGTTGGTGAGCGTCATCGCATCTCGTACCGTCAAGCTCAACAGCGCCGAGGCCACTCGCCGCTTCGGCTTGGTCAAGAGCGGTAGCAACACGCAAAAGGCGATCGAACAGCTCGAGCGCGACGGCCACATCCTTCCCGAGAAAGGCGCCGCCGCCGGGTGGCGACTCGTGGATCCCCTCTTCAATCTGTGGATAGGCAGCGGACGCAACTGGCCCTCATATGCCCCGGAGGAGTAAGTCGCCGGCTGATACCCTAGCGCGCAGGTAGGTATTTGACGATGATGTTCTCAACCAAGGCCGAGTACGGCGTACGCGTGATGGTGGAGCTGGCTCGGCGAGCCGGCGATGAGGGGGTGGGCGGGGGTCCCATCTCTCTGGCGGAGATCGCCGAGCACGACGGCATGCCGCTCGCCTATCTGGAGCATCTCGTCGCGCGGCTGCGCAAGGCCGGCCTGGTCGATTCGCGGCGGGGCTCGCGCGGCGGCTATCTGCTCGCGCGCTCGCCCACCGAGATCACGATGGCCGAGGTCGTCGAGGCCCTCGAGGGCTCGATCGCGCCGATTGAGTGCATTTCCCAGGCGGCCGACGGCTCGATCGTGTGCTCGCGCGAGTCGACCGATTCGGGGTCCCATCCACCCCATGTCTGCCCGACCAAGCTCTTGTGGACGCGCGTGCGCGGCGCGATCGTGCGTACGCTGCAGGACACCACCCTCGCGGACCTCGTGCTCGGGCCGTCCCTCGGCCTGGCCGCCGGGCTGCCTGCCGGCACGAGCGCCGCGGCGACCCTGCCCACGCTGCCCGCCGCTGCCTCGGCCCGCGCCGCCGCGCTGGCCGACTGACCCATCCAACCCCCGACGACCGGAGCCCGAACCAGCGACATGGCCGACCTAGAGATCAGAGACCTGCACGTGCGCATCGAGGAGCGCGAGATCCTGCGAGGCGTCGACCTCGACATCTCGCGCGGGGAGATCCACGCGCTGATGGGCCCCAACGGCTCGGGCAAGTCCACCCTCGCCAGCACCCTCCTCGGCCATCCCTCCTATGAGATCACCGAGGGCACGATCGTCTTCAAGGGCGAGGACATCACCGAGGCCGAGCCCCACGAGCGCGCCCACGCGGGCCTCTTCCTCGCCTTCCAGTACCCCGTCTCGATCCCAGGCGTCTCGGTCGCCAACTTCCTGCGCATGGCGATCAACGCCCAGCGCGAGGAGCCGATCCAGGTCAAGGAGTTCCGCACCCAGCTCCAACACGCGATCGAGCTGCTCGACGTCGATCGCTCCTTCACCTCGCGCCACCTCAACGACGGCTTCTCCGGCGGCGAGAAGAAGCGCGCGGAGATCCTGCAGATGGCGATGCTCAAACCGGACATCGCGATCCTCGACGAGACCGACTCGGGCCTTGATATCGACGCGCTGCGCACGGTCGCCGAGGGCGTCCAGCGCCTGCACGATGAGCAGGGGCTAGGCGCGCTGATCATCACCCATTACCAGCGCATCCTGCACTACGTCAAGCCGGAGTTCGTGCACATCCTGATGGACGGGCGCATCGTGCTCCAGGGCGGCGTCGAGCTGGTCGAGCGCCTGGAGCGCGAGGGCTATGACCAGATCCGCCAGGAGGTCGGCGCAGGTGCCTGAGTCGGCGGCGCAGCCCGTGGCGGTCAAGCCCGGTCGCCACCGCGAGGCAACCCTCTACCACGCGCTCCACGGCGCCGGAGCGGGCCATGGGTCCCATCGCACACTCGCGCAGCTGCGCGAGGCCGCGCTCGCTCACTTCTACACCTCTGAGCTGCCCGTGTGGCGGCGCTCGGGGTTCTGGACCACCAGCCTGCAGACCCTCGATCTGGATGCCCTGGAGACCGCTCCCGAGGGAGTCGAGCCGGAGGTCGTGCCGGACGTCGTGACGCGCACGCTTCCCGAGCGTGCCCGTGCGGGGCGGATCGTGCAGTGCGCCGGCGCGGTCGTCCACGTCGAGCTCGACCCGGCGCTGGCCGAGCGCGGCGTGATCCTGTGCTCGTTGGAGGACGCCTTCCGCGACCACGGCGAGCTCGTCTCCGCGCACTACTCCCGACGCCTGACGATCGACCGCCACAAGCTCGAGGCGGCCAACGCTGCGTTCTGGACCGGCGGGGCGTTCCTGTACGTGCCGCCCGGGGTCGTCGTCGAGGATCCGTTCGAGATCGTCTACGCGATCGACCGTCCCGGCGTGGCCCAGTACGGGCGTACGCTCGTCGTCGGCGACCGCACGAGCGAGTTCCGCGTGCACGAGTACGACCTGGCCGAGGACTTCTCCAAAGGCCAAGCGCTGCACGCGGGCGCGTTCGAGCTGTATCTGAGCGACGGCGCACGCTGTCGTCTCGCGCAGTTTCAGGATTGGGGTTCTGGCGAGGTTTACGACGTCTCCACCCGCTACGTCGGCGTCGGGCGCGATGCGTATTGCCACTGGCTGCCCTCACTGCTGGGCGGCCATCTCGTGCGCCAGCATCTGGAGCTGGCCGTGACCGAACCCGGCGGCGACATGGCCTTCCGCGGCCTGTTCTTCACCGAGGCCGACGAGCACCTCGACGCGTTCGCCGTGGACCTACACGAGACCGGCCCCTCCGGCGGGGACGTGCACTGGCGTGGCGCCGCCACCGGCGAGAGCCGTGCGTCGTTCGAGGGTCTGATCCAGATCGACCCCGGCGCCCAGCAGACCCACACCTACCTGCAGATCCACACGATGATGCTCTCGCCGAAGGCCCGTCTGGACGCGATCCCCTCGGTGCTCGTCTCCGCCGACGACGTCTCCGCCTCGCACGGCGGCACGGTCGGCGAGCTCGACGAGGCGGCGATCTTCTACATGCAATCGCGCGGCCTGGACCGGCCCGCGGCGGTGCGGCTGCTCGTCGAGGGATTCTTCGAGCCGGTGCTCGCACAGCTGAACGACGAGCCCTTGGAAGAGTTGATCCGCACGAAGCTCGCGGCCAAGTTGGCCTCCGCTCGCGAGGACATCGAGACGTATGCCACCAGTCGCTAGCCCCCCCACCTCGCTCGACGTCAGATCCGACTTCCCGATCTTTGGTCGCCGCTTCGACGGCCGTCCGCTGATCTACCTCGACTCGGGCGCCACCTCGCAAAAGCCCGCGGTCGTAATCGATGTGCTCGCCGAGCACCTGCGCTCACACAACGCAAACGTCCATCGCGGCGTCTACGCGCTGGCGCAGGAGGCTGACGCCGCCTATGACGGCGCGCGCCGTCGCGTCGCCGCGTTCGTCGGGGCGTCACCGCGGACGACGGTGTTCACGAAGAACGTGACCGAGGCGATCAACCTAGTCGCTTACGCCTGGGGACGCGGGAATGTCGCGGGGCGGCCAAACGTCGGCCCGGGCGACGCGATCCTGATCACCCAGCTCGAGCATCATGCGAACATCGTCCCCTGGCAGATGCTGTGCCACGAGCGCGGCACCACGCTGCGCTATCTGGAGGTCGACGAGCGCGGCGAACTGTCGCTGGAGCAGCTCGACGCGGAGCTCGCACGGGGCGACGTGCGGCTCGTGGCCTGCTCGCACGTCTCCAACGTGCTCGGCACGATCGTCCCGGTCGCAGAGATGACAGCCCGCATCCGCGCGGCCGGCGCCGTCTCGCTGATAGACGGGGCGCAGGCGGTCCCGCACATGCCCGTGGACGTCGATGCGATCGGCGCGGACTTCTATGCCTGGACCGGCCACAAGGCGCTAGGCCCCACCGGCATCGGCGTGCTGCACGGCCGCGCGGAGATCATGGAGGCGATGGAACCGTTCATGACCGGCGGCGACATGATCTCTTCGGTCGACTTTCAGACGGCCACCTGGAACGAGCTCCCGTACAAGTTCGAGGCCGGCACGCCCCCGATCGCAGAGGCCGTCGGGCTGGGCGCCGCCGTCGACTACCTGTCAGCGCTGGGAATGGAGCAGGTGCGCGCACACGAGCAGGCCCTGACCGCCTACATGCTCGAGCGTCTCGCCGAGGTTCCGGGACTGCGCGTCGTCGGCCCGCCCGAGGCCGAGCGCCGCGGTGGCCTCGCGTCGTTCACGATCGAGGGCATCCATCCCCACGACGTCGCCGAGCTGGCCGATCGCGGAGGAGTGTGCATCCGCGCCGGCCACCACTGCGCGCAGCCGCTGATGCGCTGCCTTGGAGTCGGCGCGACCGCGCGGGCGAGTGTGGGCGTCTACAACGAGCCCTCTGACATCGATGCGCTCGTCGACGCGCTGCTGACCGGGCGCAAAGTGTTTGGGCTCTGAGATCCGAGAGGAACCCTGACATGGACGACCTCTATCGCGACTACATCCTCGAGCACTACAAGCGCCCGCACAACTTCGGCGAGCTCGACCCGCACGACTTCGAGGCGCTCGAGCACAACCCGCTGTGCGGCGATGAGCTGGGCGTGCACATCCGCGTCGCCGACGGCCGCATCGAGGACCTGAAGTTCCATGGCCACGGCTGCGCGATCTCCCAGGCGTCAGCGTCGATCGCCTCGGAGGAGCTGATCGGGATGGAGCTGGGCGAGGTCGGCGAGCTCAATGCAGACTGGATGATCGAGCTACTGGGCATCCCCGTGTCGGCTACCCGGCGCAAGTGCGCGCTGCTGAATCTGAAGGTCGTCCGCGGCGCGGTCACGGGCGATAATGCCTGGCCGGCATGAGTGCCGGTGCGCCCACGTCCCCATGGGCTCGCCCGACGCTCGCACCCAAACGCCGACCGACCCCGACCCGCCTGCCGCCCGCGATACAATTCCTAGTTCAGCGCACAGGATTCGCCAGACCCCCCGGTAAGGAGCCTCATGGCCACGATTGACCGCACCAGGATCGCCAAGCCCAGCCCGATCGTCGAGGACGACCAGGGGCAGCTGCACGCCCGCCAGGGGATCTCGCGCGAGGTTGTCAGCGAGCTTTCGCGGATCAAGGGCGAGCCTGACTGGATGGCCGAGAAACGGATCAAGTCGCTGGAAATCTTCGAACGCAAGCCGATCCCGACGTGGGGTCCGGATCTAGGCGGGTTGAACCTGGACGATCTCGTGCTGTACTCGCCGCCGACGGCCGGCCGCTTCAACAGCTGGGACGACGTGCCGGAGGAGATGAAGCAGACCTACGAGGATCTCGGCATCCCCCAGGCCGAGCGCGAGCACCTAGCGGGCGTCGTCGGGGTGTGGCGCCAGGAGCCGGTGTATGAGGGCCTGAAGGAGGAGTACGCCAAGCAGGGGATTCTGTTCTGCTCGATGGACACGGCGATCACCGAGTACCCCGAGCTGGTGCAGAAATACTTCATGACCAAGTGCGTGCCCGCACAGGACAACAAGTTCAGCGCCCTGCACGGCGCGGTGTGGTCGGGTGGAGCGTTCTGTTACATCCCGAAGGGCGTCAAGTGCGACCTGCCGCTGCAGTCCTACTTCCGCATGGAGGGCGCGGGCGAGGGCACGTTCGAGCACACGCTGATCGTCGCCGACGAGGGCGCCGAGGTGAACTACATCGAGGGCTGCACCGCGCAGACGTACAGCGTCAACTCGATGCACTCTGCGGTGGTCGAGATCTTCGTGCACGAGGGCGCGAAGGCCCGCTACACGACCGTGCAGAACTGGTCGAAGGACGTCTACAACCTCAACACCAAGCGCGCGATGGTCGACGCGAACGGCACGGTCGAGTGGGTCGGCGGGTCGATGGGCGCCAAGTACGTGATGCTCTACCCAGGCTCCTATCTGATGGGCGAGGGCGCGCGCGCAGACCACCTCAACGTGGGTGTCGCGGGCAAGGGCGTGCATAAGGACACGGGCGCCAAGGTCGTGCACCTCGCGCCGAACACGACCTCGAACATCCTCGCCAAGTCGATCTCCAAGGACGGCGGCATCATGGGCTACCGGGGCCTGGTCAAGATGGGCCACAACTCCGCCGGCTCGAAATCGCGCGTGCAGTGCGACGGCTTGATGATGGACGGCGAATCGAAATCCGACACCTGGCCGGACATCCAGATCCAGAACCCGCACGTGACCGTCGCCCACGAGGCCACCGTCGGGCGCATCTCCGACGACCAGCTGTTCTACATGGGCTCGCGCGGGTTCACCGAGGACGAGGCCGCGGCGATGATCGTCAATGGGTTCATCGAGCCGGTGACCAAGGAGCTGCCGATGGAGTACGCGGTCGAGCTCAACCGGCTAATCCAGCTTGAGATGGTCGGCTCAATCGGCTGACCTGGACGCCGATGACCGGCGGCTGGCTGCGTCCTCAGTCGCTCGCGTACGTAGTACGCCACGCTCCCTGCGTCCTTGCCATCCTTGGTCCTCGACGCCCAGGTCTCACTTCCAAGGTGATATGAGATACGCGCTCCCGTAGACACGATCGCAGCACCGCTGTTCCCGACGAAGATGTCGTGGGTCAACGTCCCTGGCGGTAAGGGCGCTCAGGCGAGCATCATTCAAAGAGGGCGGCCGATGCTGGTCGAGTTCTGGGATTTTTGCCGCCCGAACTCGTTGCGCACGCTGCCTTATGTGAAGGCGTGGCACGAGCGCTACGCCGAGCATGGGCTGCGCACGATCGGAGTGCACTCTCCCGGATTCGACGCCTCGCGCGAGGAGCAGGCGGTCAGGGGCGCGGTTGCGCGGTTGGGTATCGAGTACCCGGTGCTGATCGACAGCGATCTGGCAGTGTGGCAGGAGTATGAGAACGCCGGCTGGCCCGCGCGCTACCTGTTCGATGGCCACGCGCGCCTGTTCGAGTACCACTATGGAGAGGGTGCGTACGCCGAAACCGAGCTGGCGATCCAGGAGCTGATGGGCGTAGAGCGCGAGCCGCTGGCGCCGCTGCGCCCCGAGGACGCCCCCGGTGCAAGCCTGACGCCCCAGACCGAGGACCAGCCCGACGCCTACTCAGGGCCGTACGAGGCCGGCGGCGTATGGGCTGTGCTCGACGGGAGCGGTACTGTGAATGTCACCAACGCGAGCGTCGATCGTGACCCCGGCGATCGGTCGAAGCCTGCCACCGTGACAGAGTTGACGGTCACCCACCCGGGCGCCTACCAATTGATCGAGCACGACCATCACACCGCGGGTATCCTCGGGCTGGAGATCGGCCCTGGCGTGCGCTGTCATGCGACTTGCTTCACGCCGGGAGTCGCCGCCTAACCATTCACGTGGAAATGTTCTTTGACGCGCCTCGATCGCTCGGTTAGAGTCAGGTCACCCGAACCTGGAGGATCTTCGCCATGAGTGTCCTTATCCGCTTCGCTCCCGCGTCTCTGACCGCTCAGCAATACGACGAGTCTGTACGAAGGCTTGAACAGGCCGGCGCCTGGCCTCCCGACGGACTCGATTACCACGTCTGCTTTGGCTCAGGCAATAACCTCCGGGTCAGCGAGATCTGGGACTCGCAAGAGCAGCTTGACGCGTTTGGTGAGCGTCTCATGCCGGTGCTGGCCGAGGTGGGAATAGAGCCCGGCGAGCCCGAGCTGATGGACATTCACAACATCGTCAAGCGCTAGGCGAGGCGAGCGACCAACCCTCGCGGTCTGGGATAGGGGTCGTCTCATGTGGTCCGATGTCGAGGACGGGATCATCGGCGGCGATCTGACCGCCGCGCTCGCATACGCAACTCCGGCGGGCGGTGCGGTCGTCACTCCCGTCGCACCGATCGGCCTACGCGATCGAGCGGCCGGGACGGTCGGCTTCACAACCTCGCTGGGGTTCGGGCGCAAGCTTGACCGCATCGCTGAGAACCCACGGGTCGCACTGGCGTTTCACGCGCGCGAGCATGGATTCGCGATCGAGCCGTGGTTTGTGCTCGTGCAGGGCATCGCGAGCTACGACGCCGATCCCGATCCCAAGGTTCTCGCCGAGCACGTGCAGCCGGCGTCGACGCGATTCATGGGACCGCCGCGAACGGGCCCGTTCTGGGATCGCTGGCTCAGCGCCTACTACAGCGATCGTGTGCTGGTGACGGTGAACGTCGAGCGCGTCGTGTCATGGCCCGACCTGTCGTGCGCGGGAGAGCGGAGGGTCACCGGCAGTCCGCTACCGTCCGGCGATTCGGACTCGCAGACTCCGCCGAAGAAGGGTGCAGGACCGCGTGTGGACGTGACCCGTGCCGCACGGCGACTGCGCGGTCTGCCGCACGTGCTGGTCGCCTACCTCGGCGCCGACGGGTTTCCGACGATCGTGCCGGTGGCTGTTGGCGTCGAGAACCCTGCCGGCATTGCACTGACCGGTCCGCTCGCCCCCGGTGCTCGCCGCGCGGGCGTGCTGGCCCACCGCTACGAGCCGAAGCTGATCGGACTGGAGACGCGCCAGCACACTGGCTGGCTGCAGGACGGCGTGTACGCCCCGCACACCGAGAACGGGTTTCGCGCGCCCGCGAACAAGACGCTGCTGCTGCTCGCCAACGGCCTGATGGCACGACGCGGCCTCAAGCAGGCGCGCGCGCTCGGTCGGGCTTAGGACGAAGAGCTACAGCAGACCAACCTGGCGGAGGATCGAGACTGAGTCGGAGTAGACGTCCTTGCGCTTGACCTTGTCCCCCTCGAACGGGATCACGTCCATGCCGTTCCACGCGATGCGCTTGCCCGAGGGCTCGACCACCAGGTCCCCTCGACTGAGTGGCTTGACATGGTCGCCTGGGCGGTCCACTCCTGTACGACGAGATCCTCGCGCACGTAGAGCCTGCGCGTCTCGAACTCGATGTCGGGCCAGGACTCGAAGATCTGGGCGATGTGCGCAAGCGCCTCGGCGCCCTCGGCGCGCTCGCCGGCCGTGTGGTTCTCGAACACCATGTCCGGTGCGTGCATCGAGGCGATCCGCTCCACGTCGTGAGCGTTCCAGGCGTCGTTGTAGGCGGCGATCGTCTCGTGCAGCTGCGTGGGCTCGCCACTCATTACGCCCAACTCATCGGCTCATACCCGCTCGACCTAGGGGCGGAGACGATGAGCACGCTCGTCGGCTCATCGCCGTCGTTGCGGACCGTGCGCCGATGCGCGGGGTCAAGCCGCGCGAACGTCTCGGCGCGCGTCGGATGGTCCTCGCCGTCGATGACCAGCGTCGGGCTGCCGCTGAGGATGTAGAAGACCTCCTCCTGGTCGCGGTCGAGCTCGTCGTGCTCGGGGATCTGCCCGCCCGGGGGGATCTCGACGACGTTGATGCCGAATGCCCGCAGCTCGAGCGTGCGGCGAACGAGCTGCCAGTCGCCGGTCGTCTCGCAGTCCTCTCGATGGGCGAGGCTGAAGCTCATGACGCCTCCTCGAAGCTCTTGTGCTGGGTTTGCCGCATGGGTCTTCTCGTACGTGCCGCGAATGGATGTGGATGCGACGCCACCAACTGTAGGGGACTTGATCCTCAGCGCCCGTGGATCTCCGGGAGTCTCTCGATCACACGGCCGTGGCGTCGGTGTCGAGCAGCAGTGCCTTGGGATATGGCCCTTCCCTGACGAGCTTGCCCTCCTCGCCGGACGCCCTCGTAAGGCCGGGCAGCCGCAGGATGGCCTTTGCGATCGCGGGAATCTGCATCTCGTTGGCGAACCGCCCGAAGCACTCGTGCATCCCGACGCCGAAGTGCAGGTAGTCGTGCGCGGGGCGCGGCACTCTGAAATCATCGGGATCCTCGACCGCGTCTCCGTCGAGCATCGCCGACTCGGTGGCCGCGAACACGATCGTGCCCGCGGGTACGTTGGTCGCGTGGTGGGTGCCCTCGCCGACGACGCGGTCGGTGCGCGCACGGCGGAGCAACCCCGGTCCCTGGGGCGCGAGGCGCATCGCCTCCCACATGTGAGCTCGCACCGCCTCGTCGTCGTCGGCCCGGGCAGCGCGCTGCGCCGCCGCGAGGGCTTCTGGACGGTCCATGAGCGCGTCGATCGCGAGGGTGGTGGTGCTCGCCACCGTCGGGATGAACCCCACGATCAACCCGATCAGGTTGGTCACTATTTCCTCGTCGGTGAACGCGGTCTCCTCGACCGATTGCATCGCAATCAGTCGCCCGAGGACGTCCGTGCCCTCGCCAGGTGCGGAAGCTGCCTTACGCTCGGAGACCTGCTGCCTCATGTAGGACAGCAGCTCCTCGGCGGCTCTTTGTGCGGCCGCGTGAATGGCCGGATCATTCTTGAGGTTCACGAAGATGTCCTCGAACATCGCCATCGCTGAGGCAATCATCGTGTCCTCGCTTGGTCCGGGCGTGCCGAACCAGCGTCCCATCAATCGTGCCGGCAGGCGCTTGGAGATCTCCACCACGTCGATCCGGCCTGTCCTTGCCCCTTCCGCGACGAGCGCCTCGGCCGTCCCATTCGCGAAGGCGGCGAGCGTCGCCAGGTCCGAGCGGGGCGCCGCCAGCCGCAGGATCGACACCGCCCGTTTGTACTGCACCGAGTCGTCGAGCCCGAGGATGAAGTCTCCCGTCAATGCCCGCATCTTGGCGCCGTAAGGCTCGACTCCGAAAGCCTGCTCGTCGGCGAGGACCCCGACGACGTCGGTGTAGCGCGTGACGATCGCTATGTCGTGTATCAGCAGCACCGGGCGCACCCGGCGTAGGAGCATGAAAAGCGGTTGGGGGTGTTCTTCGACGTGGTGCTCGAGCGCGTGCACGCCCTCGCTCACGAACCTGTCGACGTCGGCGGCGAGTCTTCCGGCGAAGTGGTCCAACTCAGATGCGAGACTCATGCCGCGCCACCACCTGCCGCGCCGGCCAGGTAGTGCAGGCCGTTGATGCCCGGCACGAAGAAGTACTCGCCGCCCCGTACCGTCACCATCCGCGAGAGCGGCCCCAACAGGAAGGGGGGTTCTCCCGGGATCGTCATCTTGCGCGGCGCCTGACCATCCTGGGGACCGAGCAGCATATCCTGATCCTCTCCCAGGCCGAGGGTGTTGCCCTGTCCTAGCCACTGCGACTGCACGAACTCGAACTGACGCGCGATGCTCGCCTGCAGGCACATGAACAACACGCCCCTATCGGCCCCGTCGTCCGCCGCTCCCGGCGGCAGCGGATCGCCGTAGGGAATCCCTCGGCGCATCAGGCGGTGGCGGTTGACCAGCTTGCCCTCGAATGGCAGGCTGTCACGCGGGTTGGCGCGGCGAATATGACTGCCGATCGGACAGCGCGCGCCGCTCGCATCCCCGCCGTAGGAGAAGGCGTTGTTGCGCTGTTCATCGCCCGCGATCGCCGGATCGGGCGTCGCGGGCGAGAGG
Source organism: uncultured Solirubrobacterales bacterium (assembly GCA_963708315.1). Lineage (GTDB taxonomy): Bacteria > Actinomycetota > Thermoleophilia > Solirubrobacterales > Solirubrobacteraceae > Palsa-744. The sequence goes on from OY970204.1 coordinate 2,293,373, forward strand.
TCCAGCGGCGTGCCGTCGCGCCAGCGACCGACCGCCTTGGCGGCGAGCAACTCTTCGCCTCCTGGATAGAGCGCAGCCGCGTCGGCGAGCGTGGCGCGGAAGGCGGCGACGTTCTGGTGGAGCTTGCGATATGCCAGGAACGAGCCGTTGCAGCTCAGCTCGTCGGGTGGCGGCGCGCTCGGCAGCACGCCCTCCTCGTCCTCGTAACCGAGGATGAACTCGCCGGCGCGTATCGGCCTCCATCCCCCGCCAGGTCGCACTGCACCGCCGCCGGGCGTGTCGCCCGCAGGGCTGCCCTCGATCGTGGGTTGGGCGAAGCCATCGGCGTAGCCGAAGTGCTCCACGCCGTCCGGGAGCGCCGCGCCGAGATCTTCGTATACGACTGTCAGCCCGCCGTTTCGCTCCAGCTGCGCGCGTACCCGTCGATCGTGGGCTTCTAGCGCCTCGCGGTGTACGGCGCTGATCATCATGAGCACGTGAATGTCGGGGGTGCCGAGCCCGCCCTCCCAGTGTTCGGGGGCGCTCTCACCGGTGTCGCCCAGCAGCGCGGCGCGGGCTGCCATGCCCTGGCGGAACTCCTCCGGAAATCCCGCCAACGTAGCGTCCGGTAGGCCCAGCATGCGCAGCCCCGCGAATGTAAGCGCCACGTTCACGCCCGCTTCGGGCTTCTGTGACCACTCTGCCGCGATCAACGTCTCCTCGGCGATCTCGGCGAGCCAGCCTCCGGCGCGCTGCACGTCCACGATCCGCAGGAACAGGTAGCCGGCGCACGGAAGCCTGTATCCGCGAACCACGAAGCCCTGGATGCGCGCCAGGTCGAGCTCGCTCACTGCTCGAACTCCGCCAGGAAGGCGCTCTGCAGCTCGGCGGGAGTCATGCGTTGTGCTCCCAGGGCGAACTCGATCAAATGCCGGCGAGTCTGCAGACTGCCCGTGACCTGCTCCACGGTGCGCTCGCCGTAGGCGGCGAAGAACAGCGAGCTATCCACCTGGTGGGCGCGCATGTAGGCGGCGAACGCGCTCGCGTCGGCGCTTCCTGGATAGCCGGCGCAGTGGCCCCAGACGACGTCGGCGTGCCCGCCGAGGCCGACCCGCAGCGCCTCCAGGTAGGGAGCCGGCTGACCGTCGAAGTTGCTCGTGAACAGCAGCCTGCCGAGGTCGAGATGGTCTCGGCGCTGGGGCGGGCCCTCGTACACCACATCCCCGATCACGACCCAGCGCGCGAAGTGAGTGCCGGGAACCCCCGCGAGGGGGCTTTTGGCGCCAGACTCCAGCGCGTCGAGCAACCGCACCAGACTGCTTTCGCGTCCGCGCAGGATCGGTGTGAAGACCGTCAGCCCGTACGCCCGCCCGCATTTGTTGCGCCCGTCTTTCACAGATCTCCCTGCAGCGCGACGAGGAGCGACTCATAGGAGGCCTTGAACGCCTCTGGCTCCAGTCCCGCGGAGCTGCGGATGAAATCGTCGAGCGTGCTCTGCACGCGTGCCGCCGAAAGGATCTCGGTGGTGGTCGCCCCCGGATAGGCAGACCAGTAGTGGTTGGCCACGAGCTCGTTGTGTCTGATGTACGCCTTGAAAGGCTCGACCGGCAGCGGTCCCGGGAAGCCGAAGGAGCTCCCCCAGATCGCCCGCATCGAGAACGCGACGACCTCCGAGAATGCGTCGATGTACTGGTCCCAGGTGCCGTTGAAGTTGCTTTCGAACATCAGATAGGAGTAGTTCAGCCGCTGACCGCCATCCTCGCCCGGGAAGCGTTTGATGACCACCCAGCGTGCGTAGTGGATGAACGACAGACGCTCGAGGCTGCGCAGCGTCGCGGGCACGTGGCGTCCTATCCAGAACACCAGCCACAACCAAATGGGACCCCAGCGCTTCACCGGATTCAAGACGGTGATCGCTGTCGCCTTGCCCTCGATGTTCGCCATCGGCGAACAGTATCAGCGACACGGCTCAAGCGGTCGCCGGGTGCCGGGTCCATTTAGCGACGTCCGAGTAACGATCCGCCGATCCGCACAGATCTTCACAAGCCGGTATGGTTTCAGCATGGCGGATCTCGATGATATGGCCTCTGAGGCTGGGCAGACATCCAAATCGCAGAGTGCGTCGAGCGTGACGGCTCACCAGGCAGACGGGGTGTTTCAGGGTGGCGGGGTCAAGGGCATCGCGCTCGCCGGAGCGCTCAAGGAGTTCGCCGACAGCACCCGACACCCGCAGAATTACGTGCAGGAGTGGGTCCAGCTGGCCGGGACCAGCGCGGGCGCGATCGTCGCCGCATATCTCGCCTGCGGGCACACCGTCGAGGAGACCGCCACGCTGATCGACGAAACGGACTTCACCCAGTTTGAGGACTGGGGTCGGGGCGGAAAGATCCTGGGTGGAGCGATCAACCTCGCCCTCCATCACGGCCTTGCTCACGGCAAGGCGTTCCACGACTGGTTTCGCGACCGGATCCACGATAAGAGTTTTGGCGAGATCGAGCAAGAAGGTCGCACACTCAAGCTGATCGCCACCGACATCACGCGCCGAGAAATGCTCGTCCTGCCTACGGATCTGCAGAACTATCGGACGAGCAAGGACGGCCGCGCGATCGATCCGAAAGAGTTTCGGATTGCCGACGCGGTTCGCATGAGTATGTCGATCCCCTACTTCTTTCAGCCGGTCGAACTGATCCACGCCGAAACGGGCGTCGCGTCCACGATCGTGGACGGGGGCGTGCTGTCGAATTTCCCGGTGTGGATCTTCGACGTCGAGGACCACGACCCGATCAGACCGACGTTCGGCTTCAAGCTCGTCGGTGGCAAGAGCGTCGGTGACGGCCTGAACAAAATCGTCCGGGCGTTTGGCTGGCCCGTGGGGATGGGCGCCGACATCTTTCACACCACTACCGAGGCGTGGGACAAATACTGGGTATTCCATTCGACCTACGTGCGAACGTGCGCGATCTCCACCGGCGACATCGGGACGACCGAGTTCAACCTGACCGAAACGCAGAAGCAGGGGCTACTCGAATCCGGCCAAGGGGCGGCGAGGAAATTCCTCGACGAATGGGATCCCGACAAGTACGTCAACAGCAAGGGCCAAAAGCTGGAACTGGGCGCGCAGCCAGCGTAACCCTCAGGGCGATCGGCGCCCGCGGCCCGCGGTTCACATCTACGCCGGGACCGGCTTCAGCTCAGCATGCGAGCGGTCGAGCAGCAGCCGCCTGAGCACCGGCGGACCGGAGTCCTCCACCAGCACGCACGTGCCGGGCCAATAAGGGGATTCACCGGGCGTGGGCGTGAGGAAGATCGAGTCATACGTCCAGCAGCCCGAGTTGACGAGACGCGCGCCGCCGCGCCCGCGCCACTCGGAGTCGGGATCGGCGGGGAACGGGCCCGCGCGGTGGGTGTGGCCGAAGACGACGTAGGCGTCGCCGAGGTCCAGCCGCGCGGCGACCTCACCCATCGCGAGCAGCCCGGAGCGGCGCAGCTCATTGCGTGAGATGTCCGCGTTCACGGGCCCGAGCCCGGCACGGTTCAGACCGGCGACCATGAGCGGGAACGCGCGCTTGACCGCTGTCCCGGTCGCCGCGACGCGTGCCACCCGCAGCATCTGACTGCGGTTACGCGGTCGCCGACTCCCGGTCCCGTTGCGGCTGCCGCCCAGCGCGCGCCAGGCGCGGGCGGTGGCCAGGCCGTTGAGCACGGGACCGGCGGCCGCATAGCGCGTGATCGCGTCGCGCCAGGCATAGATTGGGGCGGTCACCGCCTCGTAGTCCTCGACATCGGCAAGCACGTCGGGCGGGCGTTCGAGCAACCGCCCCATCACGCCGACTCCGATGCGCTCCAGGGTGGGGACGGTCAGGTGGGCGTCGAGGAAGTGACCGTGCATCGCATACACGTCCGGGCGCACCCACAGGCCCGGGTAGGCGACGGTGACACGGGCCGGGGACGCCCAGCGGGCGATCTGGGCCAGCATCGGCGAGGCCTCGGCGGGGTCGAAGCGCTGCTCGGTGCGCAGCGGCTCGGGCGATGGTTCGCGCAGTGCGCGCGCATCCAGCCAGGTGGACACCATCAGGTGGTCGTGGTTGCCCGCGGTCACGACCAGCTCGCGGTCGCCGCCGAGTGCACGACCGACATCCTCGAAGAACGAGCGCGCCGCGAGCAGCGCATCGTGCGGCGGTCCGTGGCGCAGCTCGAGCACGTCGCCGAGCAGCACGAGGCGGTCGACGCCGTCGAGCTCGTCCAGCAGCGCTGCGCGCAGCTCGGGGCGACGCAGCAGATCGATCCCGGACAGCCCGCCGAGGTGCAGGTCGGAGACGATCAGGGTGCGCGTCACGAAGGCGGTGTCGGCTCAGGACGCGGTGCCGGAGGCGGCGAACTCGCGTACCGGCTTGGGGAGCATGAAGCGGACGTCCTCGCGGATCACGTCGACCTCGGAGATGTCTTTGACGCCGCGCGCGCGGAAGTAGTCGACGAGCTCTGAGACGAGGTTCTCGGGCGCGCTGGCGCCGGAGGAAATGCCAACGACGCGCTTGCCGGCGAGCCACTCCTCGCGCACTTCGGAGGCGTTGTCGATGAGGTGGGCGTCGGTGCCGCAGTCTTGGGCGACCTCGACGAGACGCACGGAGTTGGAGGAGTTGCGCGAGCCGATCACGAGCATCAGGTCGCAGTCGCCGGCGAGCTGCTTGACGGCGGCCTGACGGTTGGTCGTGGCGTAGCAGATGTCGTCTGTACGGGGACCGGTGATCGCGGGGAAGCGTTCGCGCAGGCGTGCGACGATCGAGTCGGTTTCGTCCACCGAGAGGGTCGTCTGGGTGACGTAGGCGATCCGCTTGGGATCCTCGACCTGGAGCGCGTCGACGTCGGCCTCGTCCTGCACGAGCACGATCCGCTCGGGCGCCTCTCCCATCGTGCCTTCGACCTCCTCGTGGCCTTCGTGGCCGACGAGCACGATCGTGTAGCCGTCTCGAGCGAAGTGCGCGGCCTCGCGATGGACCTTCGTCACGAGCGGGCAGGTGGCGTCGATCGTCTGCAACCCGCGCTCGTCTGCGGCCGTGCGCACGCTCGGGGCGACGCCGTGGGCAGAGAAGACCGTGATGGCGCCCTCGGGGACTTCGCCGATGTCCTCTACGAACACGGCGCCACGTTCGGTGAGCAGCTCGACAACGTGCCGGTTATGGACGATCTGCTTGCGCACGTAGACGGGCGGGCCGTGCTCGTCCAGCGTGCGTTCGACGGTCTGCACGGCGCGATCGACGCCGGCGCAGTACCCGCGCGGCGCGGCCAGCAGCAGCTTCTCGACGGTGTTGGGCACGTTACCCATTGTATGGACTCGCGTCATCTCTTAACCCGCTATCTATTTCTGGCGCAAATCTTGGCGGGTGGATACGCTAGACGCGATGGCGCAAAAGCACCTCGACAGGCTCACCCCGGTGGACGCGTCGTTCCTGCACCAGGAGGGAGCGAACTCGCACATGCACGTGGGTGGGCTGACGATCGTCGAAGGGCCTCCACCGCCGATGGAGGAGTTCCTCGAACAGATCCGCATGCGGTTGCATCTCGTGCCGCGCTACCGCCACAAGCTCGCGCACACCGCGCTCGACAGCGGGCGACCTGTGTGGATCGACGATCCGAACTTCAACCTCGAGTATCACGTGCGCCACACCGCACTGCCGACTCCGGGCGAGCCCGAGCAGCTGCGCAGCCTGACGGCGCGCATCTTCTCTCAGCAGTTGGACCGTTCGAAGCCGCTGTGGGAGATGTGGCTGATCGAGGGGCTCAAAGACGATCGGTTCGCGCTGATCTCGAAGACCCATCACTCCCTGATCGACGGCATCGCGGGGATCGATCTGGCGACGGTGCTGTTCGACCTCAGCCCCGACCCGCCGCCGATCAAGCACTCCGGGCGCGCTTGGCGCCCGCACCCCGAACCGGGCACGCCGGAGCTGGTCGCGGCCGGCCTGAAGGGAGCGGTCCGGGCCGGGATCGAGTTGGCGGAGGGCGCTCTGGACGCGCTGGCGCACCCCGATCGCGCACTGGCGCGCACGCGCGAGGCGGCGGAGGGCATCGGCGAGATTGTGTGGGCTGGGTTGAATCCGGCGCCGGAGACACCGCTGAACGTGCACATCGGCCCGCACCGGCGCTTTATGGGTATCGGTAGTCGCCTGGATGACTTCAAGCTCGTCAAGAACGCGTTCGGCGGCACCGTCAACGACGTCGTGCTCGCGGTCGTCGCGGGCGCGCTGCGCGAGTTCCTGATCGCTCGCGGCCTGCGCACCGAGGGCGTGGAGCTGCGCGCGCTCGTGCCGGTGTCGGTACGGGCGGCAGACGAGCACGACCAGATGGGCAACCGTATCGTCGTGATGCGCGGTCCCCTGCCGGTCTACATCGCCGACCCGGTGCAGCGGCTGCGGTTCGTCTCACATGCGATGGACGGGTTGAAGGAGTCCAAGCAGGCGCTCGGCGCAGAGGTGATCGCGGGCGCGCAGAACTTCGCGCCGCCGACGATCCTGGCGCAGGCATCTCGCCTGAACTTCTCCACGCGCCTGTTCAACCTGCTCGTGACGAACGTTCCGGGACCGCAGTTTCCGTTGTATGTGCTCGGACGCGAGATGCTCGCCGCCTATCCGGTTGCGTTCCTGCCTGAAAACCACGCGTTGGCGATCGCGATCATGTCCTACAACGGCCAGATGAACTTCGGGCTGCTCGGCGACTATGACGCCCTGCCTGACATCGACCTGCTCGGCGAGACGATCGCCGGGGAACTCGCCACGCTCGTAGCGCTCGCGCGCGAGTCGGTCGCGGCACCGGCCTAACTCAGAACCCGGGCGTCAGTAACCCAGAGCGAACTTCGCGTCCTCGGACATCTTGTCCGGGGACCATGGCGGCGTGAACACCATCTCGGAATCGATCGTCTTGACGCCGTCGAGTTCGCCGACGAACTCGTCGATCTGTTCAGTCACCTGTGGGCCGATGGGACAGCCGGGCGTGGTCAGGGTGAAGGTGACGTTCACATTGCCGTCGTTGACCTCGACGCCGTAGATCAGGCCGAGCTCGACAAAATCGAGCCCGAGCTCGGGATCGATCACGTTGGACAGGGCGTCCATGACATCATCAACCGTGGGTGCGGCGGCAAGATCAGACATGCTCGGGAGTCTAGCTCGCGGAGCGAGCACCTACTGAAAACTCAGTTGTCTGAGCCGAGGCGGTCCCAGGCATACAGCTGGATGCACTCGTGCGCGAGCTCGATCGCCCGCTCGCGGGAGAGGCAGGGGAGCACGGTGTCGAGCGCCTGCTCCTCGGAGACGCCGGCCTGGAAGGCTTCCTCGCCGCGGAACCCGGCGGCGATCTTGAGAGCCTCGCGGCGGTTGTCGCCGAGGCTCGAGAACACACCGACGAGGAAGTCGGTGTTGGGGATCGGCTGGCCGACCTCCAGTGAGGCGTGCCAGGCGGCGAGCAGGTGCAGGTCATCCTGGTCGAGATCGGCGATCGCGCGGGCGTAGTGGACGGAGAGCTCCTGGTCGGGGATGTCGTCGACCCAGGCGCGCACGACCTCGCCCACGAGTTGGCGGCGAGCCTCACGGCCGACGGACTCGGCGATCACACGGATTGCGTCCTGCGGCTCGATGAAACACAGCGCCATTGCGCAGACTGTAGGCGGCGGGGTGGACGACATTTTTGCGCCACGCGACACCTATGGTGCCTGGGTCCGCGAGCGTCGGAAATGCGCTGCAAAACGGGCGCTAGTCCGTGATCGGCGGGTCGAGGTCGAACGCCTCGCGGGCGCGCTCGAGCGCGTGGCGATCGGTGACGTCGGACTTGAATCCGAGGGTCGCGCGTTCGCCGGTGCCCCAGTTGGCGAATGCGAGGTCGAGTACGTCGATCGGGACGTCGAGCTCTTGTGCGAACGCGGAGGCGCGGCGCTCCAGATAGATGGGATCGCCGACGGCGAGCACGCGCTTGGCGGCGATCGTCGTCAAATCCTCGAGTCCGGTGCGCCCTGCGGCCAGGTGCAGTGAGTCGGCTTGCATCTCATACAGCCCGAGCCGTCCGAGGGTGACGAGCAGCTCGTAGCGGCCCATGCGCCCGAAGCCGGGCAGGGCGAGCCGCTCGAACGCGCGCTCGAAGCGCCGTTGGGGCGTCCAGGAGGTCTCGCCGAGGAGCCCCTGGACTTGGGAGCCTGAGTGCAGTGCCCATTGACGGTAGGCGTGGACCGTCTCGGATCCACGCGCGGGATCATGGGAGGTGCGTGGCCCGAGTGGGACGCCGTCGAGTGGGGAGCCCTCGCGTCGAGCCGCGTCCTGCGACCCACTGCCGTCGCCCTCGCGATCCAGCACGAGGCGCACGCCCGCGAAGGGATCATCCCCTTGCAGCGGCGAGAGGTAGACGGTGAGGAAGCACAGCCAGGTTGCGCGCTCCAGCTCACCATTGCCGGCGAGCGCACGGATCTCGTTGAAGAGGCCGGGCGGCGCGGCATGCATGCGCAGCAGGCGCCCGCTGGCGAAGGCGATCTCCTCGGCGAGACGGGCGGCGTCATCGGAGGCGTGCAGGCCGGGCACGAGCGGGTTCTCGTAACCGTCGTCCTGGGCACGGGTCTCGCGGTGGACACGCACTTCGCGCCCGCCGGCGCGCAGGCGTCGATTGCGGGCGGTGGCAGAGGCACCACGCAAGGAAGGCGAGGACCCTCCGCTGGCGCCGCGCGAGGATTGGCGCTTGCCGGTACCGGTCGCGGGCTCGGCGCCGGGCAGCGTCTTGCTGCAGATGGGGCAGCGCTCGATGAAGCGGTTGTGCCGGCAGAAGGTGGGCATGGCTGTGAGAAACAGCGTAGAAGAACGCCGTCGAGGCATCCCCCGGTTGCGGCGCGATTGACCGCTTTACGCCGGCAGCAGGCGGACGCGGGCCCGCTGCGCGCCGGCGCGGCGCTCGATGTCGAGGTCGCGCAGGTAGTCGTTGAAGTCGACTTGGATGGTGTGGCGCTTGGAGGCGACGTAGCGCTTGGCCATGGCGGCCTGGTCGGCGGCGATGTCGGCGCGCACCTCGGATGCAGACGGGAGCACGTAGTCGCCGAGCAGGTGGTCGCCGACCCATTGGCCCTGAGCCTCGGCGAGCGGCATGATCGCGCCGAGCGGTTGGAGCAGCCCGATGAAGTAGAGACCGGGGATGTCCGGGTGGAAGACGCGCCGGAAGAGCTCGATGTGGTTGTCGGGCGCGGAGACGAGGTCGGGGTCGAGGAAGGGGAAGGTGATGCGGTAGCCGGTGCAGTAGACGACGACGTCGGCGTCGACGGTGCGCCCGTCGGTGAAGCGCACCTGCGAGCCCTCCAGGGCCTCAATGTTAGGGACGGGCGCGATCGTGCCGTGGGCGATGCGGTCGAGGATGCGCCCGGAGACGGTGGGATGGGACTCGCCGAACTTGTGGTCGGGTTTGGGCAGGCCGTAGCGCTCGGGGTCGCCGGTGTAGGAGCGGATGACCTGGTGGATCATGCGCTGGCGGATGGCGAAGGGGACGCGGGGGTCGTTGGGGAGCTGGTCGACGGGTTTGCCGAAGACGTACTTGGGGATGATCCAGGCGCCGTGGCGGGCGGAGAGATAGGTGTTGGCGGCGACGTAGGAGGACTCGACGGCGATGTCCATGGCGGAGTTGCCCATCCCGAGGATGACGACGTTGCGCCCGGCGAAGAGGGAGTTGTCGACGTAGGAGTGGGCATGCAGCTGAACGCCTGAGAAGGTGTCTGAGCCGGGGAAGGCCGGTTCGGGCCAGCGAGGGTCCCAGTGGTGGCCGTTGGCGACGAGCAGGGCGTCGTAGGTGCGGGTCTCGCCGGTGTCGAGCGTGATCTCCCAGGTGCCGTCCGCGCGGCGGTCGGCGTGCTGCACGCCGGTCTGAAAGGTGATGTGCGGGCGCAGGCCGAAGTGGTCGACGTAGTCGTTGAAGTACTCGCGGATGTGGGTGTGGTGCGGGAAGTCGGGATAGGTGGTGGGCATGGGGAAGTCCGAGTAGGCCATGCGCTCGCGGGAGACGTTGATGAACAGGTCGCGGTAGGCGGCGGACATGCCGTTGCGATTGCCGAAGACCCAGTTGCCGCCGACCTGATCGGACTTCTCGTAGCAGTCGAAGGGAATCCCGCGCTCGTGCAGCGCCTTCACGACGGCGATGCCGGAGGAGCCGGCGCCGATGACGCACGCGCGCGGCAAGTGCCCCGAAGCGCCGTTCGCGCCCCCGTCGCCGTGTGTGACTGTCGCAGCCATCCCTGCTCTAGCGTAGAAGATGCGGCGCGGATGTGCGCGCGGGCGGGCTTTGATGGGTGACCCAGAGCCAGTCCCACCGACGGCGTTGTCGGCGCCGGTCACCGCAGCGGGTCGGCGCCGCGGAAGCGGGACGGGGCCGTAGGTCCTTGACGCTGCCTGTTGCGTAGCCCGAGCATTGCTTGCGGTACGCTGATTCTGTGAGCGATGCACTCAATCTGACGATCGTCTATGAGCAAGATCCCGACAGTGATTGGATCGTCGTCTCGATCCCTGAGGTGCCCGGGGTACACAGTCAGGGGCGGACTCGCAAGGAAGCACGGGAGATGGTGCTCGACGCACTCGCAGGGATGCTCGAGCTGCGCGCCAAAGAACACGAGCCGATCGGCGAGACGATGGCCAGCGAGTCGCTTGCAATCGTCGCGACGTGAAGCGACGCGACCTCGAACGCCACCTGACAGGGAACGGAGCAAGACTCCTGCGCGAGGGCGGCAACCACAGCTACTGGGGCATTGACGCCGAACGCTCGGCTGCCGTGCCGCGTCATCGCGAGATCGCCTATCCGGTTGCGCGCAGCATCTGCCGCGATCTGAGGATTCCACCGCCAACCGGCTCGCGCTAGACGCGAGCTGTCCACCGGACGCGGACTGTCCACCGTATGAGCACCGCTCCGGACCGCGAGACGACCCTACTTCTTCGCCCTCCCCTGCTTCTTGACGGGTCCGTATTTCTTGCGTGCTTGGCGTTCGCAGGTCTTGCGCTTGGTGCCTTTGGGCTTCTTGTGGCAGGCCTTCAGCGCGAGGGCGAGTTTCTGGGCGCGCGTGAGGGTCTTGGCCTTGGGGCAGCCGGTGACGGTGACCTTCGTGTTCTGGGTGAACATGGCGCCGTTCTGTCCCGTGAATTCGTCTGGGGATGAGAGTTTGCTGGTGCAGAGATTGCCGTTGGCCGCGAGGGCGGAGTATGGGCCCTCGGGGAGGATCAGTTCGAAGCTCGTGACGGGCTGATCCGGGATCGCGGGGAACGTCGAACTGGTGACCCCCGCTTTGCTTATGAACGTGTTCCCCGTCAGGTCGATCGTGATGCCATAGCCCTGCAGGACCATGATCAGATTCGGGAACGCTTCCCCACCATTGGAGACGAAATACGCCGGACCTTCCAACGGGACCGGGAGGATCGGTGTGATCGCTCTGGCGTGACCCACGACAGACGCCGCTGGACAACCGGCCGGGTTGGTGTGGAACTGCGCCGCCGTGCACGCCTTCTGCAACGTCGTTAACCTTGACGGGAGCTGCTTGGGGAGATCGACTTTGACCGAGCGAATGTTCGCCTGCGTGCCTTGGGGAGCGTTGGGGTAGGCGAGTTTGACGGTCAGGCTCGCGCCGCTCGCTTTCGACGTTTTCCCTGAGGTTGAGATGCCGAAAGACGGTTTGAACGCCAGGTTCGCACAGTTGGAGACCTCGAACGGGTTGCTCACTCCCACCAAGACGTCATCGGAGGGACTGGCGAAGTTCTGTCCCGAGCCGACCACGCCAGCCGTGAACGACAACGGGCTACAGTTGGTCGGATTCAAGGTGAAGTTGGGCCTGTCCACGTAGACACGAATGTCGCGGGCATGGACGACGACGCCCTTGACGATGTGCGGAATCTGATCCGCAGCGCCCGCGGGAATACTCACCGTCGCTGTGGCCGGGTCGATCTGCAAGGGGAGGTGCACGATCACTGTCCCCAGATCGAATGGGCCCACCTTCGCGGATGTGATCGCCACGACCGAGAACGGTGCGCCTTCATAGGGGCCGGCCATGTACAGCCGCCCCGGGGTGTACGCCAACACCGACCCCACCCCGACACCGACAAGGGTATGCCCGATCTGGCTCGCCGGCGGGCACGACGGTTCGCTTTCCTCCCGCGCACCCGTCTTCGTCTTCGCCAGTACGATGTCCGCTTCAGTGCAGAACGGGACGCCGTTCAGGTTCGCAGTCAGTCCCGGGGGCAGTTGCGTGGATAGCCCCGTGATCTCCTGTTCCCCGTCATTGCGAGTGATCTGGATGTCCAGAGGGCTGTAAGCACCGGCAGCGTTATTCTCCGTGCCCGCGATCAGATCGGGATTAAACGCCGGGGCACCACCGCTGGGGCATGGGCCACCGTTGATCCCCGCGGTGACCTGGAACGTCGAGGTCGTCGTCAGTGGCGCTCCGCCGGACCACGGGGTGAGTTCCGCTTGGGTGGTATAGGTCCCACACGCCGGTGGGGTCACAAGGGGACTGCGCTGACCCTGACGAAAGCTCAACCGGAAGTGACTGAAAGGCAGCTCCGGGAGATTGTCGAATACGCTGACGAGTTGCCCCGTTGTTTCGTTAGGTTCGACCTTCCCGGGGATCTTCAACAGGATCCCCGTTTCCGGATCCTTGACGACTACATACAACGCCAGCAGCGAACTGAACGGGTTTTCGTAAGGCTTCGCCAGGAACAACGAGCCCTTCAGTGTCTGTTCGAGCACCGGCGTTTCGACTTCGACGGACCCGATCTTCGATCCGTTGGGACAGCCTTCCCCAGGGGCAGAGCTGATTGTTTCGTGCGTGAGATCCGTTTCACTGCAGGCACTAAGCCCTTCCGCAAGCGCGGGATTGACCGTCATCGCTTCGGGTAGTGCGACAGTGACCTTCTTGATATCCGATTGGGAGATACCCCCAGGGGAGGTCAATCCTTCGCTGTCTACATCCAGACTGAAGTTCAGTCCTGTCGGGGACGCCGCCGCCACCGAGGTCGGCTTGGCGGCGATCGTCGGCTTGAACGCGAGCTTGCTGCAACCCGTCGTGCCTATCGGACTGGGAGGTTCGTCGTTGTCGTGCGTTTCGGAGAACCCCGTCACCCATGCCGGATCGGCGAGATCTGGTTCGCCGCTGGGCAACAGCACCCCGGGGTCTTGCCACGAGTCGGCTTCATAACTGGTGACAAGCGCTCCGTTACAGCTGGTCGGAAGCGTGAGGAATGCCTTTTCGGGAGCGTTGGTGGAACAACTCGCACCGGTCAGGACGATGCAGGCTCCTCGTTGGTCGTCATGCGCGGGACTGGCTGGATTCCCCCAGAGGGTCAGTTCGGAGGCGTAGAGCTTGACTGGTTGAGGGATGTTGTGCAGCTCGGCGACAACATTGTAGGGAGGGTGCTGGTTGACGCCGACTTCGATCGTCACCGGCACTCCAACAATGACGAAGCCGATCTTCGAGGCCACTCCCGGGGGGCGAGTCAGGTTGAAGACCGCTCGCAGGTGACCAAATTCCGTATTAATGATCTCGGGCCGGACGATCCCGATCGCCGTGCTGTCAGGACAATCCGGCGTGCTGGTGACCGGGTTGAGCGCTAGGAAATCGGAGGTCGCACAGGTCGGTGTCGCCGAGGGATCGCCTACGAAACCGGGCGGCAGATTGACGATCAGGTCCTTAGCTTCCCCGTCCGGACTCACTTCCCCTCCCCCCAAGGGACCTTCCTTTTCGTTGAGATGAACGGTCGTGGTCATCGCGAAAGGGTGCGAGCCCGCCTGAGTCGCCGGAGAACCATCCTGATTGGTATAAGCGACGTCGAATTCCTTGAGACCAAATCCCGCGATCGCGGGCGATACCCCCACAATGTGTGAGACCATAAAGACCAGGAGGGTCGGTAGAAATCTCTTGAGCATGATCACTTCCCACCCTTCGTCGTCTTCCCAGTCTTTGCCCGTGCCTTAGACGCACCGTGGGATGCCTTTGTCGCGCCATATTTCTTGTGCGCTTGAGCTTCACAACCAGCCCGTTTACGCCTCGGCTTTGAGCGGCATGCCTTCAGCGCTCTGGCCAGCTTCTGAGCACGGGTCAACGCCTTCGTCTTCGGCTTCGGCTTCACAGACATGCCCAGCGATGGTGACGACAGCAATAGGTTGCCGGCGCCCGAGAACTGCGATGAATCCGGCGTCACAGCATTCGGCGGGACCGCCGTGCCCTGACACGCTTCGCCTTCACAGACAGCCGGCGCCCCCGCAGAGACCGGGAAGCCGCCGTTTTCGCGGGCGTCGTAAACATCCACCAGGCCTGGGTCCTGCGGCACGAGACTGGCGTTGGTGGTGAAGAATGCGTCGTGGCCGCTGGGGCTGATGTCGAGCAACTGAGAGTCTGACGTGCTTTCGCCGCTCGAGATCAGGTAGATGCAGCCACCGTCTTGGGCGCTGAAGACAGGACCGGATTCAACGCAGTTCCCCGCACCCGCGCGCTCCCACTCATACACGTCCTCCTGACCGTTGGTGTCAGCCGGGAGCAGAGCATCATAGCTGTCGAAGAAGAGACGCGAACCGTTTTCGGAAAGGACACGAGGATAGGTCAGCTGATTGTAGGCGGCAGGAAGCAGAGCAGCAGCCCGCAGGAACTCCTGCACCTTATTTTCTTCCAGTACTCGCCCTATCGGTCGGGCGCCCGATGGGTTGCAGGATGCACAGTCGAGCTTGCCTGCGCCAGCATCGTAGATATAGACCTCGGAGTCGGGCTGGCCAGTGACAACATCGAGGCTGTCGTAACCAGTCAACGATTCGTTCGAGAGGAAGGTAAGATATTGACCGTCAGGCGAGGCGGCGGCCACATGCAAGAATGGCTGGGACTCTGCGTCGGAAAGACCGCTTTGCAGCCTTACATCCTGACCTGAAAGCGTCGCGATGAAAGTATCAACCCCTTCGTGGTACAGGTAGAGGTTCGGTTTGCCGACGTTCGGGGTCTTTCCTTCCGTGTTTGCGACACCCAGTGCTTCGGACGACACAAAGTAAACATAGGAAAGATCTTCGCTCTGACCGAAGACACCGACGACCTTGTGAGCTATCAAGCTGGAGGTGTCTTCTTCCAGGTCGAACTCTTCAAGATCACCCGTTTTGGCTCCTTCAGTGATCGCATAGAGAGCCTTTGAGCCGTCGGCGTTGGCGGCCCAGAACTGGGCGGCCTTGCTGGTGACCGCAAGCGTGCACGCAGCGGAGGGGTCTTCGCAGTGATCTTCGCTGTCAAGCGAGCTCTGAGCCTGACCTGGATTCAGGCGCAGGTAGAGCTTGCCGGGACTTGTAGCGTTAGGCGATGCGCTCCAGTATACGCGCGAGCCGTCGGCAGAGATCGCGTAGGTCAGGCTCGCGGTACGGGTGCGACTTGAGGCCACTCCTGTGGGTGGCGAGCCTGCGGAGCAATTGCCATCATTCGGGCTCCCGTTTGGTAGCACGCAGACCAGACGCAACTGTCCGGCGCTGGCGTAGTACAGTTGGTCGACGCCGGCCACCGCATCGGTGGTCAGTTTGGCACCCGTCTGGAAGATCGCCTCCGATCCGTCCGCTGAGTGACCTTGAAGCACCGTCCGGTCGATCGCACTCGAGATGCCTTCCGGAATCAGCGCTTCGTAGCCGGCTGTCTGGTTGTCGCGGCGGTAGAGATCACTCGACCCTTTAGCCACACCCGGTACCAGCGGTGGTTCGTTGCCAAATAGCAGCCAGCCCTCAGAGAGATCAGTTGAGAAACCCTGGTATTCGGGCTCGAACAAAGGATCTTCTCCTGTTTGTGTTACTTCTCTTGGAGGAGCAATCGCCTGACTCGACCATCCAGCGCTCCCGCGCGAAGCGACATACTGATTCGGAATAGGAGCACTCACGGCATCACCAAATGCACGATAGGAAGAGTAGGTGAACCCTTCACCGCTGAGCGAGCTCTGGTAGAGACCGGTGGGATAGCCGCTGACATCGAGCGGGGTAAGGATGTCTCCGTTGTTCTTGTCGATCGGGCTGACCATCTCATACGCGCGACAATCAGGAAGCTGTGCCGATGGACCGGCCCGGAAAGCTTGATTGGGACAGCCGGTCTCGGACCCGCCCGAGAGCGCAAACGTACGGAAGGCGCCTTCTTCCCCGTCCGCGCCCACTTCACCGCCAACGCCGCGGACAGGACCGCCGCCACTGCTGCGTACGACGAAGCGGTAGTGATAGGTGGTACCTGGCTGCAAGCCGTAGAGCAGAACACCGCTACTGGTAAAGGGTGCACCCGTCGATTTGGTCGTCAGCGCCACTCCCGGAAGCGCCGGCTGGGTCTGGTCGCAGCCCCCTTCGGAACACTTGCCAGTACCGTATTCAACGTAGTAGCGAGCGTCCTGCCAGAATTGAGGATTGATCTGCGCCTGCAGCGTCGCGTCAGTGGTGTCCACGGAAACGGCGTACTGAGATATGATGCTCGGCGGTACTTCTGCGGGGCTTTCGAAGCTGACGGGAGCAGGACCGTATGCGAGGATTTCGTCGTAGCTCCCGTTGTTCAATCTGGCGGCATAGAGGTCACCGGCCGTGTTGGTACCGATCGAAGCGACTTCCGAGAATTCAGTGCGTGTCGGCGGGATGATCGCGGAGATTAGGACGCCACTAGGGTTGAACTCCAGCACCCGCCCAGGTTCTTCCGTTACGTGATCGTATGCGTCAACCACGTAGAGATTGCCATCGGAATCGGTAGCAAGCGCTGTCGGGGTTGCGACTTCGATACCGCCGAGACCAACGCCGTCCGCACTGAACTTGCCAACGCCGGTCGCACCGGACATGCTGGCTTTGTTGAAATTCAAAATATAGAAGTCGCCGCTCGTTGCATCCAGAGCAAGCATCGGGTTGCTCTGACCCGAGAGAGAGATTTCGGTCTTGTAAGCCCCGTCGGGTTCGAACTCCTCGATCCGATTTGTGTCGGCGACGAAGACCGTGCCGGTCGGGTCAATCGCGATGCTCGAACCTCCGCTGAGCTGGCCGTGACCGGTACCCGAGACGCCGACGCCACATTCATCGCCGGAAGCGATCGTGCAGACGTCTTCGCCGGTCGTCTTGTCGACTTCGCCACCAAACATAAGCAGGAAGCGACCGGCGGAGTCGAACTTTTGCACGCGGTTGTTGCTAGGTTCTCTGACGTAGATGTCACCACTGGCATCGACTGCAATACCTGACGGAGAACCGATCTGCCCGGAACTAGGACCCTCTGTGCCCGTCTTGCAGGCGCTGGCGGCGGTGCAGGACTCAAGACCGGAGCCACCGGATGTACCGTCGGCGCGGGTACGCACTTCCAAACTAGTCGAGGGAGTCCCGCCACCGAGCGGGGTCGATCCGTTGCCCGCCACGAACTGTGCCACGTTGGCACCGGCCAGAGAGCCGTTGAAAGTTACTACGTAAACGTAGGGTGTTCCGAGAGTGTTGCCCTTCACCCCACTGACGCTGACGCTGCCACCGCTAGAGAAGATCGAGGGCAACGCATCGAGAGCCGCTTCGACGCTGCCCGCGCCTTCTGTCGCGCTTGCCGGAGCGCCGTAGGCTAGATCGCCGGTGCTCGACGCACCGAAAGAGAGTCTGAACTGACCCGTGGCGGCCCTTACCCTGACTTCCTGTTCCTCGCTGACGGCTCCAGGGGCAACATCCCAGCCAAAGGCCTTGACGAATTTGCCCAAAGCAGTGAACTCATCGACACGATGGTTTCCTAGATCAGCCATATACACGTGCCCAGTCGACGCATCGCTCGCCATGGCGCGGACAATGTTGAGTTGACCCGCCCCAGAGCCGTGGCTGCCGAACTGGGTAAGCAGTTCTCCTTCAGTAGCCGCGTAGGCCGATGAGACCGTGAGCATCGCAAGCACCGCAGTCGTCACCGACATGAATATGGAACGTTTCACTGCACCGATGTTTACATAACTCATCTTTTGCCTCAGACGTTGTTCGATTGACAATTGAGCTTGCACCCCCAAAGAGCGCTATCCGCTGCGGCATAGGCTGGTTGTCACCCCGAGCGTGGTAGCAGTCGCCCAGACATGCGGTGGCAATCTCGGTGTCGGGCGACTATTCGGACGTCACCGCCCAAGTACCCTCAGCACTACAGAGACCTTCGCAGCGAAAAGTGAGTAGCGTTCCGGTCTGGGAAGCGCCCGGCACCGGTTCCCAAGATTCTTCTTCTGAGTTGAATTCGAAACTTATGAAAGTCTGGGTGACTTCTGGGGACTCCGTCTCGTAGACGCAGAGCTTGCCGGGTTCGGCCATAGGAATCGTGGGTTTGTCACCTGGACCGGCGACCCCCCCTTTGCCGAGAGCGCCACCACCGCGTCCCGGACAGCCTGGCTCGCTCTGTTCTGTTGCTCCAACGATGATCGGTTCCGGCGCATCCGTAGTCGGTATCGGAAACGAAATGTTGACGGCGTACTTGCCCGCCGGGGACGCAAGCGGGATCCCCCAGGTCCCCGTCTCGGTCTTTCCAGAAGGCAGGGTTTCGGTAAATCCGGTGGTTCCATTGGCGCCTTTGGCACCGGTAGCTCCTGTAGCGCCCTGTTTACCCTGAGGGCCTTCTTTACCGACCGCACCCGTTTCGCCTTTCGCGCCCGCAGCACCGTCTTTACCGTTAGCCCCAGCCGGACCCTGAGCGCCGACGGGACCGGCCAGACCCTGAGCACCTTTCGCCCCAACCTTGCCCTGCAGTGCCTTGAGCACGCTTGGGCTGATCTGCTTGGTCGAGGTGATCAGATACTTCTTTGCGGCATAAGCGCCGCCGGTCATCGCGAACACGAGCACGAGCGTCGCTATGACGTTGACGTACGTGAGGCGACTGCGTATTGCTGAGAGCATCGGTTACCTCTCCTCCTGGGAGTCGAGCGTGCCGGCGCTCAGCGCAGCGCACGCGGATTGAACAGACGAACTGAAAATCTGAAAGGCCTGCGGTTTCATGCCGTGACCCCGTTGTCGTGGGTATGGGTGTGCGCGCGGATGCCGAGCTCGACCTGGACGCCCTTGGGTGTCAGCCGCCACGCGTTGGGCTCACCCTTCAAATGGCCGTCCCCCGTGTTGGCGGCAAGACCCAGGCGCTCCAACCGCGCCAAGAGCTTCGAGATCTGACCCTGATCGCTGACACCGGCGTGATCGCCGATCACGCGATTGCTCGCACCCGGCTGATCCGCTATGCACCCCAACACCAGCGCCGTGCGATACGTCAAACGCATCGGAACATCCGCAAGAGGATCACCACCAGACGACGATCCACCACGCGCAGCCATAGGCACGACTGCCGGTACGGGACGGGTAAGCTCACGGCGCGCGGCCGCGGCGCCCTGGTAGGGCAGCACGATCATGCTCATCAACTCGCCCGTGAGACTCGTCAGCGGCGGTGTGCTCTCGCGGCGTTGCAGACGCGCGTAGACGATCGCCAGCGAAGCGCCGATCAAACCCTCGGCCGTCAGCTCGGTGACGCCACTTCCGCGTGAAGAGGCAGTGTTCTCGCTGCGACCTTCATCCAACACCGCAACCAGACCCGCAAGGATTTCCTCGCGACGCTTCAACACTGCCGAACCGCCACGCAGCGACTGCACCACGCACACCTGAGCCAGAGCGGGCTCGCGATCAAAAAACGACAAGATCGCCAACAAACCCCCACGCACACGCTCACGCCAGACCAGACCGTCAAGCCCGGCGCGCGCGATCTCCCCTTCGACCGTCGCGACGACGTCCTCGATCAACGCCCCGAGACACGCCTCGCGATTCTCGAACAGGTCATAGAACGTGCGCCGCGAAACCCTCGCACGCTCAGTGATATGCGCAACAGTCACACGCGCATACCCCTCCTCGTTCACAACAGCCGCAGCCGCACTCAACAACCGCGAACGCTGCATCCCCGCTACGCGCACACGCGGAGCCTCGCCCGAGCGTTGCCGCGTGCGCACTGCCGCAGGCCTCACGCCCTCATGAGCACGCGCCGCGGAACGCGAAGAGGCCATCACGCCACCCTCCCCGCGGACGGAGCTGCGACACGGCCAAATTTGGCCGCTAGACCAGGGGCACTACTGGGACAAGAGAGAGAGAGAGAGAGAGAGAGATGTGTCAGCGCTGCTGACACATCTACCTACGGGCCCATCCGGGCCCGCAAAGACTCCCAGCACGTCTGTCCCCAAAGAAAACACGCGAAAACAACCCCTCATCTTGCGATCTGGCCCCTCTCCCAAGAGTCCAACTGCAAAAGCGCTTGACATCGATCCCTGGACCGACCCAAACCCGATCTATTTAGTGGCATCCCCACACTGGGAAACCATGAACACTCAAGAACATAGCGTCAACACTCCGGCTTGTCAAGAGCGAACCAACACACGCCCCCCACAACACACGCTCGGCACTTTGCACACCGCATCGGGCAGCGAAAGACTCGGGCTTACGGGCATCTCGCCTCGCACTCCAAACTGGACACTCGCCGCCCGGTTCGAGCAGGATGGCGCCACGGGCGGATCGCCCTAGACTCCCGCTGCCACTCCGACAGCCGGACGCGTTCGAGGTCTATTCGGCGGGTACGCCGGGTGTGACGTGTGTCGGTGGACCCTCGGGACCGTCGTCCGCGTCGGCGTGACCGGCGATCGCCTGGTCTTCGGGCAAGGTTTCCACCCCCGCGGCCGTGCCGTTGCGCCTGCCCGCCAGGTAACGATCGACCATCCGCGCGCACTGGCGTCCCTCGTTGATCGCCCACACGATCAGCGACTGCCCGCGGCGAGCATCGCCGGCGGCGAACACACCCTCGACGGAGGTCGTGTAGGGCTTGACGGCCTTGACGTTGCCGCGTGGGTCCTTCTCCACACCGAGCCCGTCGAGCAGCGCGGGCTCGGGGTACAGGAAGCCCATCGCCAGCAGCACCAGCTGGGCGGGAAGCTCTCGCTCGGTACCCGCGACCGGGCCGAACGGCGGCGCCGGCTCGGCTTGAGCGATGTGCAGCGCCGCGACCCGGCCCTCGGCGTCAGCGGAGAAGTGGGTGGTGACGATCGAGTAGTCCTGCTCGCCCACACCCTCGCGCAGCGCCTCCTCCATCGCGTAGCTCATGCGGTACTTCAGCGGCCACTCCGGCCACGGTGTGCGATCGTCCGGGCGCTTGGGCGGGGGCTCGGGCAGGAGCTCCAGCTGGACGATCGAGCGCGCGCCCTCGCGCAGCGCGTTGCCGACGCAGTCCGCGCCCGTATCGCCGCCACCGATCACGACCACGTCCTTGCCCGCCGCGCTGATCGGCATGACCTCGTCCGGCTGGCCAGCGTCCGGAGCGGGGCCGAACTCGCGCGCGGCCCAACGGTTGCGCTGATACAGGTAGTCCATCGCGAAGTGCACCCCGTCGAGCTCGCGGCCGGGGACCGGCAGGTCGCGCGGCACACGCGAGCCAGTGGCGAGCACGACCGCGTCGAACGAGCCCCGCAGCTCCTCGACGGACACGACCTCACGCCCGGGGCCGGCGCCGTCCACGCTCGGGTCCGCAACTCCGTCCCCGCCGACCTCCACTCCACAGCGCAGCTCCACGCCCTCGGCGACCAGCTGCTCCACGCGCCGCTGCACGATCCGCTTTTCGATCTTGAAGTCCGGCACACCGAAGCGCGCCAGGCCTCCGGCGGCCTCGTCGCGCTCGAACAGCGTCACGCTATGACCGGCGCGACGCAATTGCTGCGCGGCAGCCATGCCCGCCGGTCCCGAGCCGACAACCGCGACCGACTGTCCGGTCTCGTGCCGGGGCGGGCGGGGAACGATCCAGCCCTCATCCCAGGCGCGATCGACGATCGCGAGCTCGATCTGTTTGATCGTGACCGCGTCGTTCTCGCGGATCTCCAGCACGCACGCCGCCTCGCACGGCGCGGGGCACAAGCGCCCGGTCAACTCGGGGAAGTTGTTCGTCGCGTGCAGCTGCGCGATCGCGTCCTTGAAGCGGTCGCGGTAGACGAGGTCGTTCCAGTCGGGGATCAGGTTGCCGAGTGGGCAGCCGTTGTGGCAGAACGGCACGCCGCAGTCCATGCAGCGCGCGCCCTGCTCGCGCAACTCCTCGGTCGGGCGAGTGAGCAGGAACTCGCGATAGTCGTGCGCGCGCTCGTCGGCGTCCCGATAGGGGATCCCGTGGCGCTCGATCTGCAGAAACCCGCCGAGCTTGCCCATCAGGCGGCCACTCCGAGCGCGCTCGCGAAGCATCCTCTACGCGCGACCGCGATGGGCAGACGCGGCGAGACTCGGCGGGCGTCGGTGGTAGCGAGCATACGCATCAGGCGGCAACCGCCGGTGACGGGGTCTGCGCCTCGACTGCCTGTTCGGCCAGCACACGCTTGTAGTCGTGGGGCATCACCTTCACGAACGCGCCCTTCGCAAGGAGCTCGTCGAACTCCGCCAGGACCCGGGCCGCGACCGGCGAGTCTGTGCGCTCGCCGTGCTCGGAGATCAGCGCCCGCAACTCGGCCGCGTCCTCTGGGCTCGGCACTTCAAACCCGACCATGCCCATGTTGCAGCGCTTGGCGAAGTCTCCGTCCTGATCGAGCACGTATGCGATCCCGCCGCTCATACCCGCGGCGAAGTTGCGCCCGGTCAGACCGAGCACCACCACGCAACCGCCCGTCATGTACTCGCAGCCGTGGTCGCCGACGCCCTCCACGACCGCGCTCGCGCCGGAGTTGCGCACCGCGAAGCGCTCACCCGCCAGGCCGCGGAAGAACGCGCGCCCGCCGGTTGCCCCGTAGAGCAGCGTGTTACCGACGATCACGTTCTCCTCGGCCACGAACTCGCTCGCCATGCCCTCGCGCGGGCGCACGGCCAGCACGCCCCCGGAGAGGCCCTTGCCGGTGTAGTCGTTTGCGTCCCCGCGCAGCGTGAACGTCACGCCCGGGGCCAGCCACCCGCCGAAGCTCTGCCCGGCCGAGCCCTCGAACTCGACCTCGATCGAGCCCTCCGGCAACCCAGCGGCGCCGTGCGCGCGGGCGATGTGACTTGAGAGGATGCCGCCGACACAGCGGTTGACGTTGCGGATCGGCAGCTCGATGCGCACCCGCTCGCCGCGCTCGATCGCCCCCGCCGAGCGCCGTACGAGCTCCCAGTCCAGCGCGTCGGCCAGCACCGCCGGGGGCGGTTCGATGCGCCGCCTGGGAGCGTCCTCGGAGAGCTCGATGTGAGTGAGGATGTGCGTGAGGTCGACCCCGCGCGCCTTCCAGTGCTCAATCGCGGGCTGGGCGTGCAGCAGGTCGACACGGCCGATCGCCTCGTCCAGCGAGCGCAGTCCCAGCGCGGCGAGGATCTCGCGCACTTCCTCGGCGACGAAGAAGAAGAAGTTCACGACATGCTCGGGTGTGCCCTTGAACCGTTCGCGCAGCACCGGATCCTGGGTGGCGATGCCGACCGGACAGGTGTTCAGGTGGCAGGCGCGCATCATGATGCAGCCAGTGGCAATTAGCGGTGCGGTCGAGAAGCCCATCTCATCCGCGCCGAGCATCGCCGCGATCACCACATCGCGTCCGGTCTTCAGCTGACCGTCGGTCTGCACCACGATGCGCGAGCGCAGATCGTTGAGCAGCAGCGTCTGCTGGGTCTCGGCCAGTCCGATCTCCCACGGCACACCCGCGGCCTGGATCGAGGACAGCGGCGAGGCGCCGGTGCCACCGTCGTGCCCCGAGATCAGCACGCGGTCGGCGTTGGCCTTGGACACGCCCGCGGCGACCGTGCCGACGCCGACCTCGGCGACGAGCTTGACCGATACCTGCGCTCCGAGGCTCTCGTCGGTTGGGGGGTTGGAGCAGCGCAGGTCGTAGATCAGCTGCTTGAGGTCCTCGATCGAGTAGATGTCGTGATGGGGCGGCGGTGAGATCAGGCCCACGCCGGGCGTCGTGTGGCGGATCGAGCCGATGTAGGAATCGACCTTGCCGCCCGGCAGCTGGCCGCCCTCGCCGGGCTTGGCGCCTTGGGCCATCTTGATCTGCAGCTCGTCCGCGTTGACGAGGTAGTTGATCGTCACCCCAAACCGTCCCGAGGCGACCTGCTTGATCGCCGAGCGGCGACGGTCGCCGTTGGGGTCGGGCGTGAAGCGAGCGGGGTCCTCCCCGCCCTCGCCGGTGTTCGAGCGCCCGCCGAGGCGATTCATCGCGATCGCCAGCGTCTCGTGCGCCTCACGCGAGATCGAGCCGAGGCTCATCGCGCCTGTGCAGAAGCGCCGCACGATCTCACTCGCGGGCTCGACCTCCTCCAACACAATCGGCTCACGCACAGCGGCGCCGTCCTCGCGCGGCCCGAACTCGAGCAGGCCACGCAGCGTCGCCTTGCGCGCCGCGTCCTCGTTGATCGCGCGCGCGTACTCCTGATACTTCGCATACGCGTCGCTGGAGCGCACCTCCTCCAGTGCCTGCGCCTCACCGGTCAGCGCCGCGGCGACGTTGCCGTTAGCCGCGCGCACGGCGTGCTGGACGAGCGCGATCGTCTCGGGGTTCCACATGTGGTGCTCGCCGTCGCGCCGCCACGCATACACCCCGCCGACCGGCAGCAGGTCGTCCTCGGGCGCCGGATACGCGCGCGCGTGGCGCTCCAGCGCCTCGGTCGCGAGCACCTCAAGACCGACCCCGCCGATGCGCGAGGCGGTGCCGGTGAAATGCCGCTCGATCAGCTCGCGCTCCAGCCCAACCGCCTCGAAGATCTGCGCGCCGCGGTAGGACTGGATCGTGGAGATGCCCATCTTGGAGATCGTCTTCAGCAAGCCTTTGCCGATCGCCTTGATCGTGTTCTGTGCCGCCTGCTCCAGCTGGGCGTTTAGCTCTTCGCCTCTGGGCGGCCCTGCGCCGTCCGCGTCCGCCGGCGCGATCCGGCCCTCGATCACCAGCTCGTCGAGCGTCTCCAGCATCAGATACGGGTTGATCGCGCTCGCGCCGTAGCCGATCAGCGTCGCGAAGTGGTGCACCTCGCGCGGCTCGCCGGACTCCAGCACGATCCCCACGCGCAGGCGCGTGCCCTCACGCACGAGGTGGTGGTGCACGGAGGCCACAGCCAGCAGCGACGGGATCGGCGCGCGGCGCGGTCCGATCGAGCGGTCAGACAGCACGATGATGTTGACGCCCTCGGAGATCGCGTCGTGCGCCTGCTCGCACACGCGATCCAGCGCCGTGAGCATGCCGTCCGCGCCCTCGGCGACGGAAAAGGTGATGTCTATCGTCGTGGCCTTGAAAAGCTCGTGCGAGACGTGCCTGAGCGTCTCCAGCTCGCGGTTGAGCAGGATCGGGCGCTCCAGCACGAGCTTGTGCGCGTGCGCGGGCGTCTCCTCGAACAGGTTGCGCTCACTGCCGAGAGTCGTCTCCAGGCTCATCACGATTTCCTCGCGGATCGGATCGATCGGCGGGTTGGTGACCTGCGCGAACAGCTGCTTGAAGTAGGAGAACAGCGGCGGCGCCTGGTCGGAGAGGACGGCCAGCGAGATGTCGTTGCCCATCGAGCCGATCGGCTCGGCCCCGTCGCGCGCCATCGGGCTCAGCAGCACGCGCAGATCCTCCTGGGTAAAGCCGAACGCGCGCTGGCGGCGGTGCAGCGGCTGATCGGAGATCGTGACCTGTTCGGAGGGGTCCAGCTCGTCGAACGCCACCGAGCTGCGCTGAAACCACTCGCGGTAGGGCCTGCGCGTGGAGAGGGCGCGCTTGACCTCGCCGTCCTCGACGATCCGCCCGCGCTGCAGGTCCACGAGGAACAGCTTGCCTGGCTGCAACCGTCCCAGCCGCTTGATCTCCGACGGCGCGACATCGAGCATGCCCGTCTCCGAACCGAGCACGACGTGCCCGTCGGCCGTCTCCACCCAGCGCCCCGGTCGCAGCCCGTTGCGGTCGAGCGTCGCGCCGACGACGCGCCCGTCGGTGAACGCGACCGATGCCGGTCCGTCCCATGGCTCCATCAGACAGGCGTGGTAGGCGTAGAACCCGACCAGGTCCGCGGGCAGGTCCTCGCGATCGCGGTATGCCTCGGGGATCATCATCATCGCCGCGTGCGCCGGGGAGCGCCCGGCGAGCAGCAGCAGCTCCATCACGTTGTCGAACGTCGCCGAGTCGGAGTTGCCCGGCGTCACAACCGGCAGGATCTTCTGCAGGTCGGACCCGAACAGCTCGCTCGAGAGCTCGGACTCGCGCGCGCGCATCCAGTTGACGTTTCCCATCACCGTGTTGATCTCACCGTTGTGGCAGATCGTCCGGTAAGGGTGGGCGAGCTCCCAACTGGGGAACGTGTTAGTCGAGAACCGCGAGTGCACGAGCGCCAGCGCACTGGCACAGCGCTCGTCCTGCAGGTCAGGATAAAACTCGGCCAGCTGCCAGCTGATCAGCATGCCCTTGTAGTTGAGCGTCCGCGAGGAGCTCGACGCGACATACAGCCCCTCGCCCTCCGGACTCAGCTCGCACACGCGTCGGATCACATACAGCTTGCGCTCGAACGCATCCTGGTCTGAGGCCTGCTCTGGCCCCGCGCCAACGAACAGCTGGCGGATCTCCGGTCGGCAGGCGCCGGCGACCTCGCCGGTGTGCTCCGGCGCCACCGGCACCTCGCGCCAGCCGAGTACCGTCTGGCCCTCTGCGAGGACGGTCCGCTCCAGCAGTTCCTGTAGCCGCGTACGACGGGACCCGTCCCCGGCGGGCAGGAAGCACATCAGCACCCCGTAGCGACCCGCCGGCGGCAGCTCGAACTCGACCACCGCGCGCAGCAGCTCGTCGGGCATCTGCATCAGGATCCCCGCGCCATCGCCCGTGCACGGGTCCGCGCCGGAGGCGCCCCGGTGCTCGAGATTCTTCAGCGCGGCGATCCCCCGCTCCACGACCTCGTGCGTCGGCGTGTTGTCCAGACGCGCGACCATCCCCACGCCGCACGCGTCGTGCTCGAAGCGGGGGTCGTAGAGACCGACGGCCTTGGGCGGCTGCATGGTGTGCGTAGTCATGGAAGTGCTCCCTGAGGGGCGGTGCAGCCCGCACGAACACTCATCGCGCGGGCACGGGCGGACACCTGAGGCGGAGCCCGAAAGGGTATCAGTGCGCGCGTCCTCTCAGCCATTTGCGCACATGCTTCACGAGGGGATCCACACGAGCTCGCGTCCACTCCTGCGGCCGTGGCGAACCCGGCCCGTCAGGCCGCGGCCGGTTCGGGCGGGTGGCGGCCGGGTAGCTGGCGTATGCTCGGCGTGTGAGAATTGCCGGTTGCGGGCACCATTAGCGATGACAAAAGCATCTCGAGTACCCCAGGAGCGAGTATGACGCCGGACATGGAGCTAGCGCTCCCGGCTCGAGCAGAGAACATCGCGCTGATCCGCCACGCGTTCGGTGCGCTCGGCGAGACGTTCGCGGTAGACGAGGAGTTGCTCTCCGACGTGCGCCTGGCGGTCACCGAGGCCTGCTCCAACGTGGTCGTCCACGCCTACGCCGACGGCGCCCCCGGGCCACTGGAAGTTCTCGCCACGCTGGATGACGGCACCCTCACCGTGGTCGTGCGCGACGAAGGACCCGGCATCGCACCACACCCAGACAGCCCCGGTCTCGGCCTGGGTCTGCCCCTGATCGCCTCGCTGGCGGAGTCCGTGCAGCTCGGGCGCGACGAGCAGGAGCGCACCGAGGTGTGCATGACGTTCCTGCTGTCAGGCGGCATTACCAACGGGGCCTCATCGACCCTCCCGGCGGAGGATGACCCCTCGACAGACGGGCAGAGCGATCAGATCGACCCTCCCCCGCGGACGTGAGCGCAGCGAGGAAGTCCGAGCCGGACGCCTCATCGTCCCCTGGGCCGCCCGGTCCAGTGTCGCTGCGCGTGGTGAGCGGCCCGCTCGCGGGGCCCGTGCTGAACCGCGTCGTCGCGATGATCCTCGCCCGCGCCTCATGCCCACTGGATCGGTTCGACGACGCGCTGATCCTGTGCGACGCCATCTCCGCGTACGCTCCCGCCCACGTGCGCGACAGTCACCTCGCCTACACGCTGACCGCGCAGGAGCACGCAGTCGAGCTACGTGTCGCCGAGCTGCGCACGGGCGGCGCGGCAGGACTCATGAACGACGCCCAGCTCCCCGACGTCGGTAACGTGATCGAGCGCTACTCCGAGCGACGCCACGTCGAGCCCGCCTCCGACGGCGCCGGCGAGGAGCTCGTCCTCACCATCCCATTCGCCTGATCAGGGTCGACGGACCGTCAGCCGGCCTTTGTCTTCGCTGCAGGCTTGGCCGGAGCTTTCTTGGCTGAGGCCTTTTTGGCGGGAGCCTTCTTCCCAGCCCCATCCTTGCCGTTGGCCCCCACCACGCCCGCACCGCGCTCGCGAGCGCGCTCCAGGCTCGCCTGCAGGGCGCCCATCAGGTCCGGCGACTGCAGCGTCTCCACCGCGGGACGCGGCTGCACCACGATTTCCTCGCCGCTGGCCTTGCGGTCGATCAGGTCGAGCACGGCCTCACGGTAGGTGTCGCGGTAGCGAGTGATGTCAAACGGCTCGGCCAGCGACTGCACCAGCCGTCGCGCGACGTCCAGCTCGCGCTCGCCCACGGCGGCGGACTCCTCCTCGCCGCCGAGCTCGCGCAGCTCGCTCGTCGGGTTGACCTCGTCGGCATAGGTCAGCGTCGTCATCATCAGCACGTCCTCACGCGGGTGCACCGCGACCAGCCGCTCGCGGGAGCGCAACACCACCCGCGCGATCGCGACCTTGCCGGTTTCGCGCATCGCCTGCAGCAGCAGCTTGTATGAGCGCGCGCCACCGCGGTTGGGGACGATGTAGTACGGCTGGTCGAAGTAGATGCGGTCGATCTCGTCGATCTCGACGAAGTCCTCGATCTCGATCGTGCGCGTCGCCTCGGGGGCGAGCGCCGCAAGCTCTGCGTCCTCGATCACGACATATCGTTCGGGCGCCAGTTCGTAGCCCTTGATGATCTCCTCGAACGGGACCTCCTCGCCGTCGGCCGAGCACACGCGCTTCTGCTGGATGCGCGCGTGATCGGCGCCGTGCAGCTGGTTGAAGTGCACGCTCTTGTTCGTGACGGCGCTGTAGAGCTTCACGGGCATGCTCACCAAACCGAAGTTGAGCGTGCCCATCCACATCGATCGGGGCATCATCACAGTGTCGGCTCTCCGCCCGCCGATGTCAACCCGCGGGCGGATCCTCTCGTGAAGGGCCCTCCTGCAGGGTCTCACGCAGCCGCGCGAGCGCCTGGCGGATCAGACGCGAGACCTGCATCTGGGACACGCCGATCCGCTCGCCGATCTCGGCCTGGGTCAAATCCTCGACGAAGCGCAGCGTCAACACCAGCCGCTCGCGCTCGGTGATGCGGGCGAACATCGGTCCAAGCGTCGCGCGCTCCTCCGCGCGCTCGAACCCGCCCTCCTCGACGCCGATCGCATCGCCGACGCTCTCCCCCGGCGAGTCTTCCCCGGCCCCCGATCGCGGGGCGTCCAGCGAGCCTGCGCGATACGCGCCGGCGGCCTGCAGCGCCTCCAGCACCTGCTCTTCGCTGACATCCATCGCCACGGCGATCTCACCGACCGTCGGAGCTCGGCCATGCTCAGAGGACAGCGCCGCGGCCGTTTTGTCCACGCGCAGCGCCAACTCCTGCAGCTCGCGCGGGACCCGCACCGACCACGTGCGATCGCGAAAATGTCGGCGCAGCTCGCCGAGGATCGTCGGCACCGCGAAGCTCGAGAACGCCGTATCGCGGCTGGCGTCGTAGCGGTCGACCGCCTTCAGCAGCCCCAGCGCAGCGACCTGCGTCAGATCCTCCAGCGGCTCCTCGCTGCGCTGGTAGCGGCGTGCCAGCCTCCGCGCCAGCGGCAGGTAACGCTCGATCAGCTCCTCGCGCGCGCGCTCGTCGCCCTCGCGCACACGGGCGAACAGCTCCCCGTCGGAAGGCAGCGCCTGGCTCATACCGCCGCCATTGGTGTGTTCAGGCGGCAGCGGATAGGCACGTCGGTCCCCTCCACGCTCAGCACGGGCGACAGACGATCGCCCGCCGTTCGATCCCCATCCGCCGGATCGGCGGCGTTCGTGGAGGAGCGGGCATTCTCACAGACATGCCGTGCGGCCTCCGCGCACAGCGCGGGCAACTCGGGCGCCAGCGCCGGCCCCAGCCATGCGATCGGCGGCGCGCCGGGGCGTTCGCGCGGCCAGCTGGAGAAGTCCACCGCCCCGCTGAGCAGCAGTCGCTCGCGCGCGCGAGTCAGCGCGACATACACGATCCTGTCCTCCTCCTGCGCCTGAGCTTCGCGGCGCTCCTCAGCCAGCTGCGCATAGTCCAGCGCCGCACGCGGTTCGGGATCGGCGAGCTCCAGCAGCCGCACCCCGACGCGATCGTCCTCGACGAGCAGGTCGGGCACGCCGACGCTCGGCGCGCGACCGAGGTCGGCCACGCACACCACGTCGAACTCCAGTCCCTTGGCGGCGTGCACGCTCATCAGGCGCACGGCGTCCACCGAAGCCTGCCCCTCCACGGACGCGTCGGGCTCGGCGGTCGTCTCGGCGCTCGCGAAAAATCCCGTGCCGCCGGCGCCCTGCTGAAACGCGGCCTCATCCAGGAACCCGCGCAGGTCGCGCCCTTCGCTGCGTTCCCACTCCCCCACCAGCCCGATCAGCTTGTGCACATTCGCGAGCCTACGCGGTCCGTCCTCTTCCGCGCGCATACGCGTCATATGAGCGCCGTGCTCGATCGTCCGGTCCAGCAACTGCGTGAGCGTCAACTCCTCCGCCTGCTCACGCTCTCGTTCCAGCCACGCGCAGTACGCGGCCGCGCGCTCACGCCCACCGCCCGTAAGGGGATCGCCCGCGCCGGCGCCCGCGACGCCGGCGGCCGGCGCGCGAACGTCGGGGTGGCGCGCCACCTCCCACACGCCGCACTCACGCTCCCGGGCCGCGCGCGCCAGTAGCGCCAGCGCGTCGCTCGACAGGCCCACCGGCGGGGCGGCCAACACCCCATACAGCGCCAGCTCATCACCGGGATCGGCCAGCGCGCGCAGGTACGCGAGCAGGTCGGCCACCTCCTGGCGCGCCCAGAACGACCCGGCGCTCGCGAGCGTCTGCAGACCCTGAGCGCGCAGGGCCTGCTCGTAGCAGTCCATGTCCCCCATCCCCCGCAGCAGCACCGCCACCTGACCCGCGCTCGTGCGCCCATCATCGATCAGCTCACGCACCCGTTGCGCCAGCGCGAGCGCCTCCGCCTCCCGCCAGTCCGCCGCGCCTGAGCTCGCTCCACCGACCGGCGCCATCGACGCATGCGCGCGGCTCCAGCCGCGCCGGTTGGTGAGCAGCAGCTCGACGTGAGGTTCGCGGTGCGCTGAGGACTCGCGCTCGCTCTCGCGGCCCGCGCGCAGAGGGATGTAGGTCTCGCCGAACCGCCTGGCGAACACGGCATTCACGGCTCCGAGCAGCTCCGGCCGGCCGCGGAAGTTGTGCGCCAGCCGCAGGCTCTGCCCCAGCGGCGCCAACCGCGCGTCGCGCTCTCTGAACAGGCCCACGTCCGCATGGCGGAACCCATAGATCGACTGCCACTCATCGCCCACGGTGAAGAGGTTCTCGCGCTCCAGCATGTTCACGAGCGTCAGCTGACGGGGGTTGACGTCCTGCAGCTCGTCCACCATCAGCAGCTCAAAGCGCTCCGCCCAGGTCCTGCAGATCTGTTCATCGCCGGCGAGCAGCTCTCCTGCCAGCAGCTCGAGATCATCGAAGTCCACTCCAGCGCGGGCCCGCTTGGCGGCGTCGTAGCGCTCGCCGAACAGGGCCAGCAGCTCGTCCCACAACGCGATCGTGCGAGCGCCGGCCTCATCCGCGCCGCGCGCATCTCGCGCGGCCGTCTCATCCAACTCGGCGGCACGCAAAAGCTCCGCCTGACCCACCGGTGCACGCCCGGGCTGGGGCGGTGGCAGTCGCGGCACGCGCTGTCCGCGGCTGCGCAGCTCCGCGTACACGCCGAGCACCGTCGCCCGCGCACGGTCAGCGGTATATGCGGCGATCAAATCGACCGCCTCGCCACGTCCGTCCGCCACGAACTCCCCAAGCGCCTCGGCGAACGCCTGTCGTCGCAGTCGCCCCGCGAGACCCTCGTCGAGGATCTCGTGCTCCTCCACCAGCCCCGCATCGCGCGCGTGCTCGCGCAGGACCCGCGCGCAGAACCCGTGGAACGTGCCGATGAACGCGCCGTCGCTCGCGCGCGCTGCGGCCGTCTCCCCCAGCTGCAGCAGCCGCGCGCGCACACGCTCGCGCAGCTCGCCCGCGGCGCGCTCAGTGAACGTGATCGCCAGGATCCGTCCGGGCGCGATCCCGTCCTCGCGCACGGCCCGCACGAACCGCTCGACCAGCACCGAGGTCTTGCCGCTGCCGGCGCCGGCAGCCAGCAGCAGCGGCTCGGTCCGCCGCCCGACGGCGTGCTCCTGCTCCACTGTCAGCGTCCTCGGCGCCGGCGCACCTCCGGACACGGGCTCCGTTGCGTCCCCCTGCTCGATCGCAGACGCTTCGGGGTCGACCAGCTCCCATCCCGTCAGGCGCTCCACGATCACCGTCCATTCCGGCAGATCGCGGGATGTGAGCACCCGCCCGTGAACGCGCACGTCAGCGGTCGGGCCTCAATCTCCCCGGCCACCGCCTGCGCCGCCGCCGCGCGCGCGAGCGCGACCGCCTCCTGCACGAGCGCCTCGATCTCCGCTGTCTCCAACAGGTCGGTGCGCACGCACTCCACCCCCACGCCCGCTCCCGCGTCCAGAACGCCCCGCGCGCGTAGATCGAGGCCCCCCAGCGGCTGATACAGCCCTCCCACCACCCGCACCCCGAGCAGCCGCTGCGCCGCGCGCATATACAGCGCGAGCTGAATCTTGCCGTCCTCGATCCACCTCGCCCCCGGCGTAACGCGCGCGCCCTTGTAGTCGTAGACGACAGCCTCCCCGGCGGGCGTGACGTCGATGCGGTCGATGCGCCCACGCAGCATCACCCCGTCGCCGAGATCCAGCGCCGGCAGAGAACCCTCCTCATCGAATCCAAACCCCAGCTCCAACCACTTGGGCTCCAACGGGGCGCCCTCAGCGCCATCACCGGCTGCAACGCCGGCCGCGTGCTCCAGGTAGCGCTCCAGATCGGCCTCCAGGCGACGACGCGCGCTCGGCACGCGCTCCGCGCGCACCGACAGCGGAAACTCGTGCTCGTGGCGCACCAGCGCCTCACCAAGCAGCTCGCGCGCGAGCCCCAGCCGCGCCGGTGTCACCCGGGCTGAGCCCGTGCGCTCGCGCAACCCCTCCAGCGTGTCGCGCAACGCCGCGTGCGCCAACCCCCCACGCGTCAGCGGCTCAGGGTCAGGCTCGGGGCTGTCCGGGCGCAGCATCCGCTCGACGAACCACCGCGCCGGACATGCGATCCACAGCTCCAGCGACGAGGCCGACCATGGGCGGACGCGCAGTTCCTCGAGCACCTGTGCATCGCGCAACGGCGCCGGGCCCGCGTGCTGCGCTTTGGGCGCTGCTCCCGATACGCCGACAGGTGCGGTGGCCGGCGCCACTACGGGTGGTCGAACCGACTGGCCGGCGTGTCTCCCCCCAATATCAACCCGCTAGGCGGCAGTGCGAGCCTCGATGTCGCTCGCCACCGGCTCGGCTGTGGGCGTCTCGACCTCGGCCTCGGCCTCGGGCGGCTTGGCGCCCGCCTTGGCCCAGGGCTCGTCGAACTCGACCCGCCATTTGCCCTCCTCGGTCTGCTCGAGCGCGAGGTGAGCTTTGAAGCTGCGCCCGCTGCGCCCTTTGAACCCGGTGATCGCGCGGGCGGTGTAGCCCGTCTTGATCAGCTCGCGCGCGACTTCCGCGGGCAGCTGCTTGCCGGCTTTGCCCTTCCAGATCACGAACCCGCAGCCCGGATCGTTGCGCGCCCAGCACGAATACCCCTTGCGATTTTCCATGATCTCGTGCCCGCACACCGGGCATGGGCCGAGGTTCGCGCGGGGGATGCGCACGTCCTTCAGCTTCTCGTCCAGCTCCGCGATCGTCTCTTTCGCGAACCCCGCGATGTCGCCCATGAACTTCTCCCGCGAGTCCTCCCCGCGCTCGATCTTGCCCAGGCGGTTCTCCCAATCCCCCGTCAGTCCTGGCGAGGTCAGCGCGTGCTCGTTCAGCAGCCTGATCACGTTCACGCCCTTCTCGCTGGCCACCAGCGAACGCCCATCGCGTTCGATATAGCCGACAG
Source organism: uncultured Solirubrobacterales bacterium (assembly GCA_963708315.1). Lineage (GTDB taxonomy): Bacteria > Actinomycetota > Thermoleophilia > Solirubrobacterales > Solirubrobacteraceae > Palsa-744. The sequence continues at coordinate 2,327,537 of OY970204.1, forward strand.
TGATCAGCCGCTCGATGATCGCCGCCCGCGTCGCCGGCGTGCCGATGCCCGAGTCCTTCATCGCCTCGCGCAGCTCGTCGTCGTCAACGAGCTTGCCCGCCGTCTCCATCGCGCCCAGCAGCGATGCGTCTGAGTAGCGCCGCGGAGGTTTCGTTTCCTTGCGCGCGCTCTTGATCTCGCGCGTCTTCACGCTCTCGCCCTTCTCCAACTTCGGCAGCTGCTGGTCGGCCCCCTCGTCCTCCTCGCCCTCGGCCCTCGCGCCACTCGTCTTCGCCGTGCTCGCCGTGGAGACCTCGTCATACACACCGCGCCAACCCGGCACCAGCAGCAGGCGCCCGCGCGTACGAAACACGTACCCGCCGTCGCGCTCGTCCTCGCCCGCCGGCACGGTGCTCTCCACACGCGTGTTCTCGAACACCGCCTCCGGATGGAATACCGCCAGGAACCGTCGCGCGACCATGTCGTAGATGCGTTTGTCGTCCGAGCCCATCCGGTCCAAGTCGTGCTCTGACTTGGTCGGGATGATCGCGTGGTGGTCGGTCACCTTCGCGTCGTTGACGACCCTACCCAGCGGCAGCAGGTCCAGGCCGGTGACATACGCGGCCGCCTTCGCGTACTCCGCGCGCCCCCCCACCAGCTCGGCCGTCGGCTTGATCTCCGCGACCATGTCTTTGGTCAGGTACCTGGAGTTCGTGCGCGGATAGGTCAGCGCCTTGTGCTCCTCGTAGCAGCGCTGCGCCGCCGCCAGCGTCCGTTTCGCCGAGAATCCGTAGCGCGTGTTCGCCTCGCGCTGGAGCGTCGTCAGGTCGTACAGCATCGGCGCTTTCTCACGCTGCTCTTTCGTCTCCAGCTTCGTGATCGTCGCCGTGCTGCCCTCGCACGCCTCGACGATCGCCACCGCCTCGGCCTCCGTCGCGATCCGCGGCTTCGCGCCCGCGTGGAACCGGCCGCGGTAGACACGCTCGCCGTCCTCGGCGCCCGCGTCCGCCAGTGGACCTGCCGCGAACGTCGCGTCGACCAGCCAGTAGGGCTCCGGTTTGAACGCCTTGATTTCCTCCTCGCGCCGCGCGACGATCGCGAGCGTCGGGGTCTGCACCCGCCCCAGTGACACCGCGCCGTCGAACGAGCTGCGCAGCCTGATCGTCGCCGCGCGCGTGGCGTTCATGCCCACGATCCAGTCCGCCTCCGAGCGCGAGCGCGCCGCCTGCTCCAGCGAGGCGAGCTCCTCGGCGGGGCGCAGCGAGTCGAGCGCCGCTTTCATCGCCGCGTTCGTCATCGAGCTCAACCACAGCCGTTTGATCGGCTTGTCGCCTTTCGCCTTCTCATACAGGTAGGCAAATATCAGCTCGCCCTCGCGCCCGGCATCGCAGGCGTTCACGACCAGATCGACGTCCTCGCGCCCCAGCTGGGCGGTGACGACCGACATCTGCTTGCGCGAGCGTTCGTCACGGATCACGAGTTTGAACCGATCGGGCACGATCGGCAGGTCCTCCATCCGCCAGCGCTTGAACTTCTTGTCGTACTCGTCGGGCTCCGCCAGCTGCACGAGGTGGCCGACCGCCCACGTGACGACGTGCTCGGGCCCCTCCAGCCACCCCTCCTTCTTCTGGAACGGACCCTTCAGCACGCGCGCGAGGTCCTGCCCCACGGAGGGCTTCTCGGCTATCAGGAGGGTCTTCGCCACGGCGCTCAGCGTAGCGGCCCCGGCTATCCGCCGATCGGCGCCCTCGGTTTGGCGCCCCAAAACACTTGCGTACCGAGCATGCCGATGAGGTTCACGAGCACGAGGTTGAGCACCATCGACTTGGCCGTGGCAGTGCCCACTCCGACCGGGCCGCCGCTGGCGTTGTAGCCGTAGTAGCAGCCCACCAGCACGATCGCCGTGGCCATCGTCATCCCCTTGATCAGGCTGAAGAGGAAGTCCGGCGGGTTCTGGAACTGCCAGAAGACCAGGAAATATCCGCCCGAGGAGACGTATCCGATCTGCTGCACGACCGCCAGGTAGGAGCCGAAGTAGGCCACGCCGATCGCCGACAGGTACATGAACGGCAACACCAGCCATGCCGCCAGCAGGCGCGTCGCGCAGAGGAAGGTCATCGAGTCGATGCCCATCACCTCCAGCGCGTCGATCTCCTCGCTGATGCGCATCGCGCCGAGCTCGGCCACGATCCCGGTGCCGACCTTCGCCGAGAGCATGTAACCGAACGTCAGCGGCACAGCCTCGCGCAGGTCGCACCACGCGGCGAACACGCCCGCGTAGGCGGGCGCGCCCTGTGCCTCGGTGAAGTAGGCGCCCTGCACGCCGCACGTGCCCAAGCCGATGATGAACACCAGTCCCCAGATGACGAGCGTCGAGGAGACGATCATGATGCCCGACTGGCGCAGCGCCTCGCCGAAGAACCTGAACACGCGCAACCCCCACACGTCGCGCACTACGTTGCCCGTGAACCCCGCGATCTCCCCGGTCGCGGCGACCCATTCGCGCGGCATCGCCAGCAGTTCGTTCACTTGATCACCAGGATGCTCGGGTGGGTGGCGAGCAGCGTGGACGTGAAGACGGCGTTGAACGCGCCGATCCCCAGGAACGTGACCACCACCGCCTGGTTGACCGCCCGGCCGACGCCCTCGGCGCCGCCAGAGGCGGTCATGCCCTTGTAACAGCAGACGATCGCGATGATCGCCCCGAAGATCGTCGTCTTCAGCACCGACCCCCACAGGTCGGTGACGGTGGCGTTGGCGAACAGCGTGTTCCAGAACGGCCCCAGCGGCTGCGCGTAGGTGATCGAGGCGAGGATGCCACCGAACAGCCCGAACAGGATCGCGTACAGGTTGAACAGCCCCGTCACCAGCATCAGCGCCAGGAACCGGGGCACGACGAGGTTCTTGACGGGGTCGACGCCCAGCACCTGCAGGGCGTCGAGCTCCTCACGGATCTTGCGCGCCCCCAGATCCGCCGTGATCGCCGTGCCCGCGACCCCGGCGAGCACGATTGCCGTTATCAGGGGGCCGATTTCGCGGATGGCGAACACGACGAAAAACCCGCCGAGGCGATCGGTCGCGCCGAAGATCGTCAGAAAGTTGTCCGCCTCCAGACCCGGCGCGCCGTAGCTGATGGCGACGGTCGAGAGCAGCAGCGGCAGCCAGCACAGACGCAGCGCGAACAGGAACTGCGAGACGAACTCTCCACCGAACGGATATGGCGGGCGCAGCGCCGACATCGCGGTCCGACCGGCCAGGAGCACCATGTCCCCGACTTCCTCCATCAATCCCCGCGCCGGCAAGAACGCCCGATTCATTCTGCCAGTGTACTAGTTGACCAGAACACTGGTGGACCGTGCATGGGAGGCGCTACCGTTGGAGTGTGAGCACTCCGCTGGAAACACCCACACCTGTGACCGCCCATCCGGATACGTCCACGCCGGACGCGCCAACGCCGGACGCGCACGGCCTGGAGGAGTTCGCCGCGACGATCGACCGCGACGCCGAGGTCCCGATTGGACTGCAGCTCGGCTGGGCGCTGTGCGCGCGCATACACGACGGCGAGTTTCGACCCGGCCAGCGCCTGCCGGGCCTGCGCGAGATGGCGCAGGCGAGCGGCCTGAACGTCAACACCGTGCGCGCCGTCTATCAGCGCCTGGAGCAGCGGGGCCTGCTCGAAAGCCGCCAGGGCAGCGGCACGTTCGTCGCCCCCACCCTCCCGCGACCTTCGGCCATCGGCACGATCGCCGCCGACGCGGCCCGCGAAGCCGAGGCGATCGGCGTGGACCCGCGTGAGGTCGCCGCCGCGCTGTATGTAGCCATGCCCCACGATGCACCGAGCACCGCCGGCGCACCGGCGAGCGACCCGGTCGAGGCACCGGCTAGTGGCCCCACGACCTCAGAAGCGCAAGGCGATGACGTGGCAACCGGCGGAGCGGCGGCGCGCAGGCGCACGCTGCGAGCCCAGATCGCGACGCTCGAGCGGGCGATCGCCGAGATGGAAGCCGAACATCCCGGCGTCGCGCCGCGACCGACCGCCACCCGCCGCGGACCCGGTCCGACGCTGCTGAGCGCACAGGAGCTGGAGGGGGTTCGCTCCGGGCTCGTACACCGGCTCGCGCAGGTGCAGAGCGCGATCGACGAGCGAGCGGCCGGCGAGGCGACCGGCGAAGAGTCGACATCCGCCACGGACACGGCGCCCGCCCCCTCCAAACGTCCAGCCAGACCCCGCTCCACCGCGCGCCCAGCAGCCGCCGGCACCTGACTCATCCGGCCGCGCAGGGCCCCGTCGAGACCGCGGCCGAGCCGGCGCCGGCCAGGAGACGCACGACGGTCGCGTTGGCCACGCCGTAGCCGCCGGCGGGATGGCCGCCGACGGTCCCGGCGAACACCGTCGTCAGCACCGCTCCGCTCGAGTCCACGAGCGGGCCGCCGGAGTTGCCCGGCCGCACGCGGCCGCGCAATGGCGTGAGCAGCCGGCGCACGGGCCCCTGTCCATAGGCGTTGTCGGTGAGCACCGTCTGTGTACGACCGATACGACCCGGCCGCACGTCATACGGTCCGTTCTCGGGATAGCCGAGGATCGCGCCGGCGCTGCCGGCCGCCGGTTCGTTCACGACGCGCAGCGACGGGACGCCGGCCAGCCCGGGAACTCGCAGCAGCGCAAGGTCCTCGGTCGGATCGAAAGCAATCACCTGCGCTCCCAGCGCGGGCGGATGGCCGCCGACCTCGACGGTCGTGTCCCGCTCGCCGGCTACGACATGTGCGTTCGTGACGATCTCATCCGGGCGAGCGACCCAGCCCGAACCCTCGATCGCCAGGCCACAGGCGGTGCCGAGCACACGCACCACCCCGCGTGAGGCCGCGCGCACACCCCGAGCACGACCGATCCGCGGCAGCGGCGCCGCCACATCCGGCGAGGGACCCGCGAGCTGCGGCAACGGATCCAAGCGCGAGAGCGCGTTCAGGATCGGGCCCGACGGTGGCAGCAGCCGATTGAGTTCGCTCAGAATGATCGAGCGCTGGATGTCAGCGCGCAGCTGCCCGGCGCCCGGAGTCTGCGCTACCACCGCTGCCACGACCCAGACGACCCCCAGTCCCAGCGCGGCGCCGAGCGCCGCGCCGAACAGACCGTCGAGCAGGCCGACGCCCGGGACGATCAGCGTGCGACGTAGCAGCCTGAACCCGAGACCCTCCAGGCCAGTCGCGAGGATCGCGCCGGCCAGCAGTGCCCCGATCAGCCCGAACGCGGGCGCGTACGGCGAGGCCGATCCTCGCGGCAGCAGTAGAGGACCGAGGCGAGTTCCGAGGAATGCACCCAGTGCAAAACCCGCGAACGAGAGCGCGCCCACGATGAACCCTCGCCGGAACCCAAACCCCGCCAGCAGCGCCGCGAATCCGATGATCAGCCAGTCGAGTGTGCTCACGTTCCCACGCGCCGATCGCGACCGTCGTTGCCACCCAAAAGCAGGTTCACCAAGCCATGTTCTACCGTTCTGCGACGTGGACACTCGCCGGTGGGATCGACCGTGAACGCGACGTCCGCCAGCGAGCGTCCCGGCACGGCGGGCTCCGGCCCACCTCACAACGATTATCGTCGCCGCCGGCGCGCCATGCGGGCCCGGCCGGTGATCGCACTCGCCGCGGTCGCGTTCGTCATTGGGGCGATCGTCGGCGCTGGACACGGCTCCAACGCCGCGCAGGCACTCGCGGGTCGGTTCGTGGACGCGTGGGCGGACGGTGACTACGCGACGATGTACGGCGACATCGATGCGCACTCGAAACGAACCGTCTCCCCGCAAGAGCTGGCCGACGCCTACCGGCACGCCCTGAAGACCGCGACCGCCACGCGTCTGCGGGTGACCGGCAAGCCGCACGCCGCGCCCGGAGGGCTGGTGGCGGTGCCGGTGCGAGTGCACACCCGCCTGTTCGGAACGCTGCAGCTAGCGTTCGTACTGAAGATCGCCAGTGGGAGCGGGGAAAGCGGTGGAGTCGTGTGGTCGCGCTCCCTGGAGTTCCCCGGCCTGCGCGCCGGCGAGGTGCTCACTCGCAAGACGACCCTGCCCCGCCGCGCGACCATCCTGGCGCGAGACGGATCGGTGCTGGGCGAAGGCGCGGCCACCGAAGCCGGTCAGCGGGAGTCACCGCTCGGCGCCGCGGCCGGTGCTGTGTTGGGCGAAGTCGGGACCGTCCCGTCTGCACGCGCCCCCCAACTGGAAGCCGAAGGCGTCTCCGCGGACGCGATCGTCGGGGTCAGCGGCATCGAGGCGGCCCTGGACGCCCGCCTGCGCGGTACGCCCGGAGGGGAACTGCTCGCCGACGGCTCGCAATCGGGAGGGCCGACCCGCGTGCTGGCGATCGCCGCTCCGAAAGCCGCACCCGCGGTGCACACGACGATCTCCCCGCAAGTACAGCGCGCGGCTGTCACGGCGCTGGGCGGCCAGCTCGGCGGAGTCGTGGCGCTGCAGCCAGGCACCGGACAGATCCTCGCGGTCGCCGGCCTGGGCATCGACGATCTGCAACCGCCGGGCTCGACGTTCAAGATGATCACGCTCAGCGGCGTCCTGCAGGCCGGTATCGCCAACCCGCGCACGACGTTTCCCTACGCGACCTACGCGACCCTGGATGGGGTCAAGCTCAGCAACGCCAACGGCGAGGAATGCGGTGGCTCGCTGGCGCTGGCGTTCGCGGTCTCGTGCAACTCGGTGTTCACTCCGCTCGGGGTCAAGCTGGGCGCGCCGCGGCTGGTGGCGATGGCCGAAGCGTACGGTTTCAACCACCCGCCGGGGGTCTCCGGGGCGGTGGAAAGCACACTGCCGGCGGCGTCGCGGATCCAGGGCGAACTAGAAGTCGGCTCGACCGCCATCGGCCAGGGCGAGGTGCAGGCAAGCCCTCTGCAGATGGCGACCGTGGCGGCCACGATCGCCGACGGCGGACGCCGTCCGCAACCTACGTTCATGCTCGACGCCCACCCCCACTCGGTAGCAAGCGTCACCAGCGCAAGCGTCGCGCGCACCGTCAGGCGCCTGATGATCGGCGTCGTACGCGAAGGCACCGGCACCTCAGCCGCGATCCCCGGTGTGACGGTCGCCGGCAAGACCGGCACCGCCGAACTGGGTACCGCCAGCTCATGCTCGGGCGCCAGCGAAGAAGGCGGGGCGAGCGAAAGCTCAAATTCCGAAGAAGCGCACGGCAGAAGCTGTGAGGGCGCGCCCAGCGATCCCAGCAACACCGACGCCTGGTTCGCGGCCTTCGCGCCCGCCTTGCATTCGCGCATCGCGGTCTGCGTGCTGATGGTCAAAGACGGCGCCGGCGGAGACACCGCGGCGCCTGTGGCACGACAGGTGCTCGAAGCGGGACTCCAGGCGAGCCGCTGAAACCACCTCGTCAGGTGAGAATCATCTGACGGATGGATCGTCGTTACTGGCAAGGACGCAGGGAGCGTGGCGTACTACGTACGCGAGCCGGCACCGACGGCGAAGCCGTTGGTGAGGACACAGCCAGGGACGACGAGGCACCGTCAGATTAGACGTCGAGCTCGGCCGACGCTCTTTGCGTCGTGTCTTTGGGATCGACGATATGGATCGTCAGTGGCCGGTTGTCGAGCGAGACGACCCGGATCTTGTAGAGCAGCAGCGCCCCCTGCGTACCGCCGTTGGCGGCGATCGAGCTCGCCACCGGGATCTGGCTTTCGGCGGGGATGAACCCGCCACGGTAGGCGAACTGGTTGGTCTGGTCGGGGACGATCGGGGCGTAGAAATTGTTCTGGGTGTCGCTGATCGTGATCGCGCTCGCGCCCAGGTGCGGCACGGAGGTGTGGTTGTAGACCTGGACGAACACGCCGAACCACTCCTGCCCGGGCGCAAGCCTGCGCTGCAGAGGCGTCAGGCCCTGCAGATAGGCGGCGTCTTCGACGTTGGCGGGATTGAGCTCACGCGAGAGCTGAACCTCGTATACGAGCGGGCCGACGTTCAGGTACGGAGCGTTCTGGCCGGACTCGCCGGCGTAGGTACCGGTCGTGACCTTCGTTTCGGAGTTCCCGCACGCACTCAGCGCGAGCGCCGCGAGCAGCAATAGGGCGAGGGTTAGCGACGGCTTGCGCAGGCGGCGGCTGAACATGCGCGCGGCAGTCTATCCACCGGCGACCGTGACGCGCCCGCCGCGGCCTTCGTCACGCTCGAGGATCGTGCGCAGCCGGCGCATCGCGTGGGTGTTCTGACGGCGCATCCAGCTGCGCGCGCCGAACCCCTCCAGCAGGCGATCGGCGAGCGTTGCTGGCTGGGTCTGCACCGTGAACTGGACCCGCGTCGTCCCCGAGGCAGCCGACGCGAGCTCATAGACCCCACGCGTGCGCACACGATTGTTCTTGCCCGTCCGGCCAGCCTCGACGATGCGGTGGGGTCGATCTACCTCGACGAACGTGACATCGCCCCACGCGAATCGGGCGCCGGGGGCCTTGACGCGAAAGCGCGCACCGGCGCCGCGGCCGACCGAGTCGATGCGCGTCAGACGCCAGTCGACCAGGTAGTGGTCGGTGAACTCCGGGTGGTTGGCGATGTCCTGCAGGTAGTCGAACACCTGCTCGCGCGGGCGGTCGACGACGATCGACACGGTCATGGGGTCCATGGGGTCCGCCAGTCTAATTGGCGCGTCCCCCGACTGCCACGGCGAAGAATCGCTCCGGCCTCGAACTACGCGGCGCGGGTCAACCGCACGGTCTGACCGTGCTCGGAGTGGCGCACGAGCTCGGTCGCGACCGGATGCTCACGGCGCAACGGACTGCACAGCTCGCAGACTATGCCCTGAACGTGAGCGTGCAGGTGGACGTACTCGCCCACGAGTGGCGTGCGGCCGCAGTCCGAGCAGTGATCCCGATCGGCCTCCAACGCACCGACGCCTCGACGCAGCAGGAAGCGCTCGAACTGCTCGATGTCACGCTCGGCGGGACGACTCATGGAGGCTGGGTTCGCCGAAGAGTCTCGCACTCCTGCCAAAGGGGGCCTGCGAGCCGCGGGCGAAAGCCGGTGAGCCCCCGGCGGAAGGCCGTAAGCCGCGCGTTTACATGTACTCGCACGGGGGTAGAAAAGCGATGGGCGTTCGTCGAGCGCCCGCAGATTCATAGTCGGAGACCAAATGCTAGATTTCTCCTACCAGAACTCGTGACCGCGGCTTACATAAAGTTGACGGGCTTGTTATGATCGCCATGAGTTCGTCCTGACTGGCGCAGCACCCTGGGGAAACCAGAAAGCAGAAAGGGGCGTAAGCACAGGATGGAATCGCTTACTTCGGGCACAATGGCCGGCGCTGGCTCATTCCGGTGCAGGCACTGCGGATACATGCTGACGCTCGCGGGCACCGACACGCTGAGCGACTGTCCGGGCTGCGGCGGGCATGACTTCGTGAGGGCGTCGCTGTTCAGCTCCGGCGGACTGGCCCGTGGCCGCATCACCGGCCCGACCCGGTCGGTCGCATCTGGCGCAGGCGACCCGATCGTCGCTGGGCGCCTGGGCGCCGGCAAGGCGAGCGCCACCGGCTCCGGCAGGCGAGTGAGCTATGCGGACACACTCAGGACGGGCGCCGTCGGCGGCGGCGCGCTGTCGCGGCCCGAGCCAGTCGACAGCGACGCGTGGCTGAAGGACGCCCGCGAGCAGCTGGAGGAGCCAGGCGAGTACCTCGCCTACGAAGATGGCGATGAGCTGAAGACGGTGGCGCTGACACGCGAGTGGACGCGCATCGGGCGCAGCCTCGCGGCAGACGTACGCTTCGATGACCCGACCGTTTCCCGCCGCCACGCTCTGGTCGTGCGTCAGGCCGACGGCGTCAGGGTGCTCGACGACCGCAGCCTCAACGGTGTGTTCGTGAACGGCTCGCGGATCGAGTGGAAGGTGCTCGAGGACGGCGATGAGATCCTCGTCGGCCGCTACCGGCTGCGGTTTCTCAGCATTCCCCCCCAGTTGGACAGCGCTCGGGGCGTGCAGACCCTGCACGGCGCCGGCTGAGCCGGGCGGCATTCCGGCGCGGGCGCGCGCCGCGTAGTATCGCGCCTCACATGACAGCCACCCAGACGACGACCATCGCCGTGCTGTCGCAGAAGGGCGGGACCGGCAAGACGACCGCGGTTCGCACGCTGGCAGACGCGTTCCGTCGGGCGGGCGTGAGTACGCTCGCCGTCGATCTGGATCCGCAGGGCAACCTCTCGGACTATTTCGACCTGCCGCCCGACGTGCAGCCGACGATTGCCGACGTGCTCTCCGGCCGGAGCACTGCCGTCGAGGCGATCCACGACGACCTGATCCCCGCCAACCTCAGCCTTGCCGAGGCCGAGCTGATGCTGGGCGCAAAGATGGGCCGCGAGTTGACGTTGCGCCGCGCCCTGACCGAGGCGTCCGACTCCTACGAGCTGATCCTGATCGACTGCCCACCCTCGCTCGGGCTGCTGACCGTCAACGCGCTGGTCGCGGCCGATCGCGCGCTGGTGACCGCCGAGGCCCAGTACTTCGCGCTGCAGGGCGTCGAGCAGGCGATGGAGGTGATCGAGCTCGCGCGCGACAGCCTCAACCCGAAGCTGGAGCTGCTCGGAGTGCTGTTGAACCTCGCCGACATGCGCACGGTCCACTCGCGCGAGGCGCTCGTCTCGCTGAAGGAGCGATTCGGCGATCGCGTGTTCGACACCCCGATCCGCTCCTCGATCGCGTATGCCGAGTCGGCCGAGCGGGCCAAGTCGATCCTCGACCACCGGCCCGATCTCGGCGCCGACTACCTGGCGGTCGCGCAGGAAACGCTCGCGCGGCTGGACGGGTTCGACGGAGCGCGCGGGCGGTTGGCAACGCTCGGCTCTGGCTGAGCCCTACATCTCCCCGACGAAAGCCCCCTGCACCTCAAACGGAGCCCGCAGCAGGCTCGCCCAGCCCTCGATATCTGAGCGCAGGGCCTCGACGACGGCGCCGGTGTGCTCGTAGAAGCACCACACGAGCACGGTGGGGCCGGCGCCGGAGATGGTCGCTCCGAGCGCTCCCAGCTCGGGGGCGCGCAGCGCGAGCTCGTAGGAGCGGGGGAAAAGGGGCGCGCGGCGGGACTGGTGCAGGCGGTCGTGCAGGCCGCGCGCGACAAGGTCCCAGTCGCCGCGCGACAGACCGAGCGTGAGCAGCGCGGTGTGGGCGACGTTGTAGACGGCGTCGCTGAACGGCACCTCCTCGGGCAGCGCTTCGCGGGCGGCCTGGGTGCGCACTGACTGCTCCGGCACGACCGCGATCGCCTCCAGGCCCGTGGGCGGATCGAAGCGCGTGGCGGTGCCGTCGGCGCAGATGACGAACCCGCCGTTTAGCGCTGCGGCGACGTTGTCGGGATGGCCCTCCAGCTCGGTGGCGAGCGCGAGTAGGTCGGCGTCGAGCTCGAACAGGTGATCGGCGGCCATCAAACCCGCGACGATCGCCGCGGCGCTCGACCCGAGACCTCCGGACAGGGGGATGTCGGAGGCGATCTGGAACGTGAACCCGTCGGCTGGGTGCAGCGCCTCGAAGGCGCGCACGCACAGGTTCTCACGCCCGTGCGCGACGGGCAGGTCGGTCTCGACGGAGAACTGCCCGGTCTCGCGCACCTCCAGTTGCAGGTGCAGACCGACGGCGGCGGCCATGCAGTCGAAGCCCGGGCCGAGGTTGGCCGAGGACGCGGGCACGCGCACTACCCGCCTACGGTCCATCGGTGAACGCCTCCTCGGGCCGGCCGCCGAGCACACTGTCCCGCCCCCGCATGGTGCCGGCCGCCGGATGCCGGCCGGGCCTACGGATCACCCAGCACCGCCTCCTCGATCGCGGCTATCTCGACGGGACAGCTGATGATGCGCCCGTCGTTGTGGGCGATCGCAGTCTCGGGGTCCTTGAGACCGCGGCCGGTGAGCACGCACACGATCTGCTCGGCGCCCTCGGCGCCGTACTTGAGCAGGCCCGCGACCGAGGCGGCGGAGGCGGGCTCACAGAACATGCCTTCGCGAGAGGCCAGCAGCTTGAAGGCGGTGAGGATCTCCTCATCGCTGACCTCGCGGATCGAGCCGCGCGAATCGGTCGCGGCGGCCATCGCGTCCTCCCAGCGCACGGGATTGCCGATGCGAATCGCCGACGCCACCGTTTCGGGGTGCTCCACGGGCCTGCCCCGCACGAGCGGCGCGGCGCCGGCGGCCTGAAACCCGTACATGCGCGGTGCGGCGCCCAGCTCTTGAAAGCCGCGCCAGTAGGAGGTGATGTTGCCGGCGTTACCCACGGGGATGCAGAGCGCTTCCAGCCCCCCGTCGAGACCCTCGTGGATCTCGAACGCGGCTGTCTTCTGGCCTTCGATGCGGTAGTTGTTGACCGAGTTCACGAGCACGATCGGATGCGCGTCGGTGAGCTCGCGCACGAGCGTGAGCGCCTGATCGAAGTTGCCCGCCAGGGAGATGACGCGGGCGCCGTGGACGAGCGTCTGGGCCATCTTTCCCTGCGCGATCTTGCCGTCGGGGACGATCACCGCGCAGGTGATGCCCGCGCGCGCCGCGTAGGCGGCGGCGCTCGCGGCAGTGTTGCCCGTGGAGGCACAGATCACGGCCTTGGCCCCGTCGCGCACCGCGGCGGAGACGGCGCACGTCATGCCGCGGTCCTTGAAGGAGCCCGTCGGGTTGGCGCCCTCGAGCTTCAAGCGCACCGATGCGCCAACCATCTCCGAGAGCACGGGCGCGCGCAGCAGCGGCGTGGAGCCCTCCTGCAGGCTGACCAGCTTGTCACCGGGCTCGAACGGCAGGCGCTCGTGGTAGCGCTCGATCAGCGGCACGTGCGTGCCCGAGAACGCCGACCCTTCGACCTTCGGCAGGGGCACGCGCGGGAGCTCCTCGACGGGCGGTGTCGGGCTCATGTGAACTCCTCTTCGATTACGCGAATGGTGCGTGGCGGGGAGCGGACAAAGTCGAACTCCTCCAGCAGCGCCACCGCGGCGCGCAGGCACGACTCGGGCACGGCGTGGGTGACCATCACCAGACGCGCGCCCTCGCCCATGCCGCGCTGGACGACCGAGCGGATCGAGACCTCCTGCTCGCCCAGCACGCGCGTGACCGACGCGAGCACGCCGGGCTCGTCGGCGACGTCCAGGTGCAGGTAGAAGGCGCTCGGGACGTCCTCGAGCAGGCGCAGCTGCAGCGGTGGCGCGGGCGGGCGGGCGCCGCCGGTCATCACGCTGACGACGTCGCCCAGCACTGCGCTCGCGGTCTGCCGGCCGCCGGCGCCGGGACCGGACATGGTGATCTCGGTGATCGCCTCGGATTCGACCGTGACCGCGTTGAACGGGCCCGACACCGAGGAGAGCGGGTGCCCGGCGTAGAGGAACGCGGGGTGCACGCGCACCGACAGTCCACCGTCGCGACGCTCGGCCGTGCCGATCAGCTTCAACCCGAGGCCGAGCTCGCGGGCGTACTCCATGTCATCGGGCTCGAGGTGCTCGATGCCCTCATAGGGAACGTCCTCCAGACGCACCGGCGCGCCGAAGGCCAGGCGCGCGAGAATCGCCATCTTCGCCGCGGCGTCGCGGCCGGTGACGTCGTCGGTGGGGTCGGCCTCGGCGTAGCCCAGGCGCTGAGCCTCGGCGAGCGCCTCTGGGTATGTGCGCCCGGCGGTCATCTCGGAGAGGATGAAGTTGGTGGTGCCGTTGACGATCCCGTGGATGCGCTCGATCGGTGTGACGGCGAGCGATTCCTCGAGCACGCGCACGACCGGCACGGCGCCGGCGACGGCAGCCTCGAAGCGCAGGCGCACATCCTGCTCGCGCGCGATGGAGAACAGCTCCTCGCCGTGCTGAGAGAGCAGCTGCTTGTTGGCGCTCACCACGTCGCGCCCGGCACGCATCGCGCTCAGCAGGTACTCCCGCGCGGGCTCGGTGCCACCGATCAGCTCGACGATCAGGTCCGCCTCGGCGAGAATCTCCTGAAAGTCGCCTCGCGAGCGCGTCAGCACGCCCGTGATCACCGGCGCGCGGCCGTTGACCCGCTCGATCTCCGCGGCGCGTTCGTCCAGCAGCGCGGCGAACGCCGAGCCGACGGTGCCGTGGCCGAGCAGGCCGATGCGCAGCGGGTCAGACATCGCGCACCGTCAGATCCTCGAGCGTCTCCCGACGCACGACCACCCGGGCGTGACCATCGCGGCAGAAGATCACGGGCGGGCGCGGGACGCCGTTGTAGTTGGAGGCCATCGCGTGCCCGTAGGCGCCAGTGGCGGGCGTAACGATCACATCGCCCGGGCGCGGATCGTCGAGCAGCGCACGGCGCACGATCACATCGCCGGACTCGCAGTGCTTGCCCGCGAGCACGCACTCCATATCGCCGCCCATGCGGTCGGCCACGTGGGCTTCATAGCGCGCGCCGTAGAGCATCGGGCGCAGATTGTCGGACATCCCGCCATCGACGCCCACCCAGCGCGAGACGTTGCGCTTGAGCGACTCGACCGTATAGAGCGTCACGCAGGCGTTCGCCACGAGCGCGCGCCCGGGCTCGATCAGCAAACGTCGGCCCGGCTCGCCCATGCCGTGCGTGCGCGCGCCGTCGACGAGCGTGGCGACATATGAATCGATCGAGGGCGGGGCGGGCTGATCGGCGGTGTACTGCACGCCGAGGCCGCCACCGAGATCCCACACGGGGTAGTCGCCGAGTCGCGCCAGCTCTGAGACCTCGCGACGAAAGGGGTTGAGCTCGAGCAGCTGTGATCCGATGTGCGCGTGCAGCCCCACCAAGCGCAGCCCCGGCACTCCTTCGATTCGCGCGATCGCCTCGGGAGCGTCGCTCATGGCGAACCCGAACTTCGAGTCGGCCTGCCCGGTGGAGATGTGATCGTGGGTCTCACCCCGCACGTCGGGGGTTACGCGGATGAGGACGTCTTGTTGTCCCGTCGGCGCATGCGCCGACGGGCGGGGCGGCACATGTGCCGCCCCGGACCGGGTCGCATGCGACCCGGTCGGAGGAGCCGCATGCGGCTCCTCCGGAGGCCGCGCATGCGCGGCCTCCCCACCCGGCGCATGCGCCGGGTGGAACTGCTCCAGCAAACTCGCCAGACGGTCGATCTCATCGAAGTTGTCCACCACGATCAGCCCCACTGCGCACTCCAGCGCCATCCGCAGCTCCACTTCTGACTTGGCGTTGCCGTGCATCACGATCCGCTCGGGCGCATAGCCGGCGTTCAACGCCAGGTGCAGCTCGCCGGCCGATGCCACGTCGCACCACAGCCCCTCCTGCGCGAACAGACTCAGGACAGCCGTGCAGGGGAACGACTTGGAGGCGAACACCACATTGAAGTCTTCGTGCCCAGTCCCCCGGCCGGCGTCCACGAACGCCCGCGCGCGCGCGCGCAGATCGTCCTCGGCGACGATATAAGCAGGCGTTCCGTACTCGCGCGCAAGCTCGATCGTGTCGCACCCGCCGATCTCCAATCGGCCGCGCTCGTTCAGGCGGCTGCCGAGCGGGAATGCCGGACTGAGAGCGGTCTGTGAGGAAGTCGTTCCGGTGGCCATCCGCTGATTATCGCTGGCGCGTCAGGCTCGGGCCGGCTGGGCACCGCGGCCGGCCCCCGTGCGCAGCCCCGACAGGCCATCCTCGCGCGCCATCCACGCGAGCCATACGAGCCCGACGATCATCAAACCGATGCTCTCCAACTGCGGCGCCGTCAGCCCCGCCCATACCTCGGCGTTGCGGCGGATGAACTCCACCAGCAGCCGCTCCAGCCCACTCAGCACCAGGTAGAGCGCGAACACCACCCCCGGGCGCACGCGGTCGCGCAACTGCCACAACAGGTAAGCCACGAGGCACATCGCGACCGTCTCGTAGATCGGCGTCGGCTGCACCGTCACGCCCGGCGGGGTCGGAACGGTGCCGTGTGGATAGCCCATCGCCCAGGGCAGGCTCGACCTGATCCCGTAGTCGCCGTCGCCCGAGACCTGACAGCCGATGCGCCCGATCGCATAGCCGAGCGCGAGCGCGGTCGCGCACATGTCGAACATCTGCAGCTGCATCGCATCGCGCCAGCGCATCCACAGAAGCACCCCGATCGCACCGCCGATCGCCCCGCCGTACCAGACCAGACCCGAGCCGGAGAAGATCGAGCCAAGCAGGTCGTGTTCGACGGTGGAATAGTTCTGGATGAGGTAGTACCCGCGCGCGCCGATCACGCCCCCAAGCAGCGCGGCGAACACGATCTCATACGCCCAGTCCACGGGCTTCTCCAGCTCGCGCAGCCGCCGCGCGATCACCAGCCCGCAGGCCAGGAACGCGAGCGCGAAGGCCACCCCGAACGTCTTGATCGAGATGCCGAGCACGTGCACTTCGGGCTTCATCGCCGGTGATCCTCTTCGTGGGTCATCGTGCGTCGCACTCTATGGAGATTCCGCCCCGGCGCGCGCCGCCGAGCGTGACTGAATTTATGGGACCGTGAGCCCCGTCTGCGACAATGCCGGTTATGGCTAAACGCCCTGAAAAGTTCGGCCGCGACACGGGCCTGCAGGCCCGCATGGTGCTGACGATGTTCCTGCTCGGGCTCGTCTATGTGGTGTTCGTCGGCGTGCTTTTCGCCGCCGGCGCCGGGGCCGGGGTGATCGTGGTCTTCGCGGCGGGGATACTGCTCGTGCAGTTCTTCGCCTCCGACAAGATCGCGCTGGCGACGATGGGGGTCAAGGAGGTGACCCCCGCGCAGGAGCCCGAGCTGCACGGGATCGTTGAGCGACTGTGCGTGCAGGCCAACCTACCCAAGCCGCGCATCGGCGTGATCGAGACCTCGATGCCGAACGCCTGCGCGATGGGTCGCTCGAAGAAGGCCACCACCGTGTGCGCGACGCGGGGCATCCTCGAGCTGCTCGACCCCGCCGAGCTCGAAGGCGTGATGGCGCACGAGCTCACCCACGTGATCAACCGCGACGTGATGGTGATGACGCTCGCGAGCTTCTTCGCCACGCTCGCCTCCACGATCGCCCAGTTCGCCCTCTTCTTCGGCGGCGGCTACGGCAATCGCGAAGAAGAGAACGACATCATGATCGTGGTGCTCGTCTCGGTGCTCGTCTACGCGATCTCCTTCCTCTTGCTGCGCGCGCTCTCGCGCTACCGCGAGTTCGCCGCCGACCGCGGCTCGGCGGTGCTGACCGGACGGCCCTCGGCGCTGGCCTCGGCGCTCTTGAAGATCAGCGGCACGATGGAGCGCATCCCCAGCCAGGACATGCGCACCGCCGAAGGGATGAGCGCCTTCTTCATCATTCCCGCGCGCGCCAAGAAGTCGCTGATGAACATCTTCGCCGACCACCCGCCACTGGAGCAGCGTCTCGCGGCGCTGGAGCGGCTGGAGTCCCAGCTGCAGGGCACGACCGGCGCCGTCATCGCGTAATCGCGCGTGGGCCTGCGCGACATCATCACGGGCCGCCACCAGGTCGCCGGGCCGGCGCCCGACAGGCTGTTCGCGATCACGACCGCTTACATCGCGCTGCAGTCCGAACACTCCATCGACCCGGCCGGAGTCGCGGCGATCGTGTTCCAGGCGCTGGCCACGAGCGAGTTCGAAGCCACGCTGCGCGACATGGAGGAGGTCGTCCGCGCCACCGGCGGAGACAGCGGCACGGCGGTCTCCACACAGGATGACTCCTACGGCTACCGCTGGATGGTGCTGCGCAACCCCGACGGCGCCCCCAGCGTGGAAGACCTCGCGGTCGGTATCAACGCCGTCTCGAGCTCGATCGAGACGGCAGGGCACGGCGAGCGGCTGCTGTGCGCGGTGTTCGCGTTCACCGACGCCCAACGGCGGCCCGTGTACATGATCTACAACTATAAGCGCGGCCACTGGTATCCATTCGTGCCGGCGCCCGGCGGCGCCAATGAGCGCGCGACCGAGCGCGAGTTGCAGCTGAAGGCGCAGATGTCCGGCGAGCTGCCGATCGAGCCCGAGCTCGAGCGCTGGTTCCCGCTGTGGGGGATCCCGATCTGATGTCGCCCTACCCCGAGCTCCCCGCGGGCGGAGATCCGCACCGGCGCCGCATCGTTCCCGGCTGGCTCGTAGTCGCCCTGGTACTGCTCGTGCTACTGCTTTACGCCGGCTGGATCCCCACGCTCATGGTGATCCTCGCCGTGTTCTGCGTGGGATTTATCCTCACCCAACAGCAGCGCGAGGAGCGTAAGCGCGAGCGCGAAGCCCGCGCGGGCGATACGCCTCGCCGGGATTGATCTGGATCGGCTCCTCGCGACAGCTCTCGCGCGAGCGAGACTCCGCGATCAGTCCGGTATTAGCCCCTCGCCCGTGAATTCACGCCCGGCCTCGGCAAACGTCAGGTCCGAGGGCGGCAGGATCACCTCGGAGGTCTCGATCTCGTCGTCGCCGACACGCTCGCCTTGCGCGCGCACATAGTCGAGCAGCGCCGCGTATGTATCGGCGAAGCCGTCCTCTCGACCCTCGTTGACGAGCGCGATGACCGCGTTCTCCATCTCGTTCAGTCGAGCCGCGTCGCTGTCGGCGAGGCGATACTGGTCCTCGCCGGAGATGCGCACGATCATGACTGACCCTCGGCCGGCGGGGTCTGCGCAGGCTCGCTCGGCGCGGCAGTCTCACTCGGAGCGGAAATCTCACCCGCGGGCGCGCCACCACCGTCCCCGGCGCCGATTTCGGCTCGCATCTTGGCGAGATCGCCATCGACGGCCGAGGAGCTGGAAAGTTCCTTCAGCTGCTTGTCGATGTCGTCTTCGCCGGAGCCCAGCGCGGTGATGTCATCGAAGGTACCCGCCGCTTCCAGCTCGGAGACGGCGTCGGCGCGGGCTTTCATGTTTTCGGTCTTGTCGACCGCGCGCTGCATCGCCAGGCCGACATCGGCCATCTGCTCGCCCACGCCCGTCGCCGCCTCGGAGATGCGCACCTGCGCCTCTGCGGCGGAGTACTGCGCCTTGATGACCTCCTTCTTGGTGCGGAACGCCTCGATCTTCGCGCGCAGCTTCTTCTCGGAGTCGGTCAGCTTCTCTTGCTGGGCTTCCAGTTCGGTGACCTGAGTGTCGAGTCCCTGCAGCTCGGTCTGGGCGACGTTCTTGCGCTCCAGCGCGGTCCGCGCGAGATCCTCCTGCCCGGAGGAGAGCGCCTGGCGGGCCTGCGTGTCGAGCTTGACCACGCTCTGCTTGAGTGACGTCTCCTGCATCTGCAAACGCTTCTTCGCGGTGACGACGTCCGCGATCCCCTTCTTGACGTTCTGCAGCTGTTCGACCTGCTTCTGGTAGCTGTAGTCCAGCGTCTCCGCGGGATCTTCCGCGCGATCCAGCAGTTTCGAGACCTTCGCCTTAACGACGGTTGACATGCGCCCGGTCAGACCGGCCATCTGTGAGTCCTCCTATTGCGGTTTCGCGCGTACGGTTCGTCCAAGCGTAGCCGAACCTTGTCCCGCATCCGAGCCACCATAAATCCCAACCCGCCTCCAGATCCCTCGGACTGCACAGACCGGTAGCGGCCGGGCGTCGCGAACGTCGCGCGCGCCGCGGGACTACAGCCCGAGCGGGTGGCGTACGACGAACCCGGAGTTTTCCGGGCGCAGCGGACGCCAGCGAGGGCCCTGCTGATTGGACGGGTCGTCGGCGGCGCTCGTGTCCAGGCGCAGTCCGGCGACCGTCATGTAGGCGTGGCCGGGATTCGCGAACACCGCGATCCAGCGTCCGGCGCCGTGCGAGCCCCAACCTTCGAATTCGGAGGAGTCCTCGGGGCTCTGCAGGAGGCTGCCGCCATGCAGAGCGAAGGAGACGGTGCCCGAGCAGTCATAGCCGGGGGAGATGAACGAGGCGTGACCGCCCCCGAAGATGTAAGGCAGCCCGATGATCTGGTTGCCGGCCCAGATGACCTGCTGGATGACTGCGGGTACGGACATCGGCGCCGCGGCGAGCCCGTTGACGTAGCGCGCCAGCGAGCCCGGGACGAGCAGATCGGGCTTGGTCGTGGCTGTGGCCGCGACGGCGCTGCCGCCGGTGGCTCCGCTCGCCTGACTGGGCGCGACGGGCGGCACGTAGGGGATCACCTGGCCCGTGGCGGTCTTTTCGTAGACCGGGCCGCTGTAGGCGATGTTCGTCGTCTTGGCCGTGATCGGCGACAGGTGCAGCGGCTTCTTCGGTGGCTTGGGCTTGGTTTTGGCCGTCGGCGTGGCGCCACCGCTGGCGGAGGTGGAGGTGGACTCGGCGGCGACGCCGCCGGCGATGGCCGCCGAACTGGTCGTGCCGGCCAGGGCCGGAGCGGCGCCGACTGCGACCGTCAAGCTTGAGCAAAGCGCCACACTGAGTGTTCGCAACCGCACTTCGTCGACCTCTTTCGTCGGCCTGCGGGGTTAGCTGACGGGCTAGCGCTGAAAGAGCCTGCGCTTCTCACGGTTCCACCGTGGGATTCGCCCCAACAAACTGGGTCCCCCGTTCCCTGATGTCTGACCAGGGATTCGGCGTTGATCGCGGCACCCTAGCAAAGTGCAACGACGGTTGCACCAGGTGTACGACGTTTGGCAGGTTTTCCCTGCATTTTGCGCATTATCCGCACCTCAGAGGCCCGCCGGGCGGGCATTTGCGCAGCAATTTCGGCTGTCCAGCTTGGAGCACGCTCCCGGGTTTCGTTGTACGAGCCGCGCCATCGCGCCCAGGCAGGATCCGCGAATCGCCCCGCTGCCGGATCACCCGCCGGCGCGAGCGCCGAGAGCGTGCGCGCTCCGACGGGCTCGCTACTGTCCGCCTGTGGCCCACCCCGAGAGAGCTCTTCCGCGAGGCGGCCCTCTCCGCTCAGCGCAGGCTCCTCAGCGAGCGAAGACCCGGCGAGCGGCGGCTGAACGAACGACGGTGGCCGTGCTCGTCACCGCGGCGCTTGCGATCGTCGCGGTGGGTTGTGGCAAGACCTCCGCCGAACAGGCGAGCGCGGGCGTCGAAACGATCGTGGTGCACACCGGCGCGGCCGGGACCGCTGCCACCGTCACGCGCAACACGACGCGGCTGGGCGGCGCCGATGCGGTGAGCACCGCGGCCGCGGTGGCGCGGGCGGCGTACCCGGGCCTGACCGCAGATACGCGCCCGCAGGCGGTGGCGATCGCGGACGTAAACAATTGGCCCGAGGCGCTCATCGCCTCCGCGCTGGCGAGCGCTCCGCTGGGGGCGCCGCTGCTTTACGCCGAAGGCCACAGCCTGCCGCGGGCCAGCGAACTGGCGTTGCGCGCGATGCACCCCACCGGCGCGAGCGCGCTCGGAGGAGCGCAGCTGCTGCTGCTCGGATCCTCGATCGAAGCACCCTCCGGCTACCGCGCGCGGGGTACCGCCCCCGCCGATGCCTACTCGCTGGCCGCCTCGGTCGCCAAGCTGCTGAGCATCGTGCGGGGCACAAGCCCCCATCAGGCGATCGTCGTCGCCGCGGATGGACCGCCGGCACTGGCGATGCCCGCCGCGGGTCTGTCCGCCCAGAGTGGAGCGCCGATCCTGTTCGTCACGTCCTCGGGCGTGCCCGCCGCCACCGCCACTGAGCTCAGCAGCCTGGGTAGACCCTCGATCTACACGGTCGGGTCCACGGCGATCAGCGAACGGACGCTCGCCGAATTGCAACGCTTCGGCCCTGTCTCGCGCGCCGAGGTGCACGCCGGGGAAGACGCCACGCCTGCGGGCAACGCGATCGCCGTCGCGCGGTTCGCCGATGGCGTGTTCGGGTGGGGCGTGCGCGAACCGGGCCACGGACTCGCGTTCGCCAACGCGACGCGCCCGTTCGACGCCCCGGCTGCCGCGATCCTGTCCGCTACCGGCGACTACGCACCGCTCTTGCTGCTCAACGATTCCACTGGTGTGCCGCGCGTGCTGAGCTCTTACCTGAACGACATTCGACCCGCCTCGCCACGCTCACAGCCGGTCAAGGGCGTCTACAATCACGGCTGGCTGATCGGCGACGAACGTGCGATCTCGGCTGGCACTCAAGCCGAACTCGACGGGGCGCTCGAGATCTCCCCGCACGCTCCTCCCTCTGAAGAATCCTCCAGCCTGCCCGTCGAATGATCCCAACGTCCTCCTCCGACCAGCCTCCCTACTTCCGTCGACTGGCGCCTGCGCCGGAGACGGCATGAGCCAGGCAGAGGACCCGATCCTGCTGAGCAGAGAGCGCTCCCACGAGGTGAGCGTCGAGGACGTGCGCCGGCTGATGGGCGCATCTACCCCCCACTTCGCGTTGCAGCTGCGCAACCGCATCGCGCGCCTGATCTCAGACCTGCCCGCCGAGCACCCGGCGCGCTTGGAAGGCGAGCGCGAGATCGCACGCCTGGAGCGCCTTGGGCTCGAAGGTGAGACCCGGGGCGAGGCGGCGGACACGGGCGAGCGCCCGCTGCCCTCGCTCAGCGGCGGCTGAGCCCAGAGCCGACTGAACTCAGAGTCGGCTGACGACGCGGGCGCGTGCGTCCAGAAAGCGGGCGCGCAGCAGTTTGAACAGAATCGCGAATATCGCCGCGTCGACGAACAGCAGCCCGACGTTGAGCAGACGCGGGACGGTCGTGAACGCGGCCAGTACCAGCGCTAGGACGGAGTGGAACACGACGACCGGCAGCAGCGCCAGGATCAGCGTGTGCGAACGGTATCCGGCGTTGTGCTCGCGCCAGGTGATCTCGAGCGTGCCGAGCACGACCGCCACGAGGCCCGCGAACAGTACGGGTCCGCCGTTGGTGATACCGCCGTGGCCCAGCCGCGCGAACCCGATGGCCGCGCCAACCCCGCCGATGAGGATCAGCATCTCCGACAGCGGCCATGGGTGCCAGGGCGCCTGCGGACGCTCACCGACCGATAGAGGGTCTCGAAAGTCGTTCTTAGTGCGCGCGTGTGCACGTGCACGCGCTTTGACGGCTTTTTTTTGACCCGCCTCGCGCGCCCCTGGATCAGCCGCGCGCGCGGCGCTGTCCACGACGGCCGCGCCCGGCTCGGGGCGGCGCTTGCGCGATCGTCCTCGACCTCGACGAGTGCTACGACTCTTGCTGCGGCTGTTGGCCATCACACAGACCCTATCGGGGGCGAGCCCTATGCTGAGAAGCGTGTCAACGCACATCCCCGCCCCCGAGCAAACCGGCATCCCCGGCAGCGACCTGCCCGGACCATACGGAGTCGGCGAGTACGCCTCGGCGCTACGCACACAGCTGCGCTCGTTCGCACGCGTACAGCTCGTCGGGGAGCTCGTCAACCTGCGTCCATCACGGGCGCGCGTGTACTTCGAGTTGCGCGACGCCTCGGGCGCGATCCCCTGCGCGGTGTGGCTCACCGACTGGGAAGCGATCCTCGCTCGCGGCGGCGGCGCAGCGCCCGTGGAGGGCATGCAGGTCGTAGTCGCGGGAGGCTGTGATTTCTATCCGGGCAGCGCCACCTCATCCCCCGGCTTCTCGTTCTCGGTCGCCGACCTGCGCGTCGCCGGTGAGGGCGACCTGCTGGCCCGCATCGAGCGGCTGCGCAAGCAGCTCGACGCCGAGGGCCTGCTGGCGCCGCAGAAGCTGCTGTCTCGACCGCTGCTGCCCCGCACGATCGGGGTCGTGACCGCCCAGAACGGCAAGGCGCGCGAGGACATCCTCGCCGGCCTGACGCGTCGCGGCTGGGCTGGGCGGATCGTCTGGGGGTTCGCTCCCGTGCAGGATCGCCATGCCGCCCCGCTGATCGCGCGCGCGCTCACCGACCTCGCCGCCGTCGGCGAGGTCGACGTGGCGATCGTCGCGCGGGGGGGCGGTTCGCTCGCCGACCTGCTGTGCTTTTGTGACGAGGGTCTATGCCGCACGGTCGCGCTGCTGGCCGTGCCCGTGATCGCCTCCGTCGGTCATCACACCGACCGAACGGTGCTCGACGATGTCGCGGCCGTCAGCTGCTCCACCCCCACGCACGCTGCCGAGGTAGCCGTGGGGCTGGATTGCGCCGGCGCGCGCGCCGAGCTTCAGAGAACGGCCTCACGCATGCGCGAGCACGGCCGCCGCGCGGTGCTCTCGCGCGCACGCACGCTGACGACGCTCTCGCGCGCGCCTGCCGCCCACATCGAGCGCCAGCGCGCGCGGCTGCACCAGCGCCTGCGCGAGGTCCGGGCCGGTTCGCGTCGGCGAGTGCAGGCCGAGCGCGAGTTGACGCAGCGACGCGCGATCGTGCTGGAGCGCAAGGCGAGCTCGACCGTGCGTGACTGTCGCACGCGCCGCCCTCAGGAGCTGAAGGGGCTGGCGCTGGCATTGGCCGGGCACGACCCCCAACGCACACTGGAACGCGGATACGCACTCGTACAGTCGCGCACGGGCGAACCGATCGCCTCGGCGACGGAGGCCAGGGCCGCGCGCGAGCTAGAACTACGGTTCGCTGACGACACGGTCGGGGCGAAGGTACGCGAACCATGAGCGATAGTCCTCTACCTGCACCCGGGCCCAATGCCGGCGCGCAAGGCGAGCCTCGGACCAGCGCGAGCGAGTCCCCTCAGACCTACGAGACCGCGGCCGCGCGCGTGGAGGAGATCATCCGTCGCCTGGACTCCGGCGAGGCCAGCCTGAACGAGACACTCGAACTGGTGGGCGAGGGCAAGGTTCTGATCGAGCTGTGCGCGCGCGAGCTGCAGGCTGTATCGGGCGCCCTGGAGGAGCTGCGTCTGGACGAGCTCGTAGCCAGGCTCGAAAGTCAGGTGGCCGAGTCGTGAGCACCTACGAGCTGCTCGCCGACCTCCCACTACTCGTCGAGGGATATGAGCTTGAAGGCCACGAGGTCGCCCTATCGAGCGAGTTCATCCGCAAGACGACCGTCATCCGACTGCGCGGCTCAGGTGTCGAGGGTCTTGGCGAGGACGTCACGTATGCCGTCGAGGATCAGGAGGCGCTGCAGCGAGAAGGCGCTGGGCGCTGGGCGCTGGGCGGCCAGTGGACGCTTGGGTCGTTCGCCGAGCACCTGCGCTCACTGGACCTCTTCCCCCAGCCGACCGACCGGTCGGAGTTTCACCTGTATCGCAACTGGGCGTTCGACTCCGCCGCGCTCGACCTCGCGTTGCGCCAGGCTGGGACGACGCTGTATGCAGCACTGGGGCGCGAGTGCAAGCCACTGAGCTTCGTCGCCTCGCTGCGCCTGGGCGAGCCGCCGACGCTTGAGCCGTTGCTGGCGCGTCTGCGAATCGCACCCGGATTGCAGTTCAAGCTCGACCCCACGCCGTCGTGGGATGAGGAGTTGATCGCGGGGCTCGTCGAGTTGGGCGCGGTCGAGTCGGTCGACCTCAAGGGGCAGTACGAGGGCACGATCGTCGACAACCCAGCCGATCCGCAGCTGTATCGCCGCGTGGTGGAGGCGTTCGGGAATGCCTGGATCGAGGATCCGAAGCTGACGGCAGAGACCGAACCGATCCTGCTCCCCCACCGCGAGCGGATCACGTGGGATGCACCGATCCACTCCATCGCGGACATCGAAGCACTGCCGTTCGCGCCGCGCACACTCAACATCAAGCCCTCGCGACTCGGCGGGTTGCGGTCGTTGCTGGACGTGTACGACTACTGTGCGGCGCACGACATCGGCTGCTACGGCGGTGGGCAGTCGGAGCTGAGCGTCGGGCGCGGTCAGATCCAGTATCTGGCCTCGCTGTTTCATCCCGACGCGCCCAACGACGTCGCGCCGGCGGGCTTCAACCTGCCCGAGCCGCCTGCGGACCTGCCCTCCAGCCCGCTCGCCCCCGTGCCGTCGCAGCTGGGCTTTCGCTGGGGGTAGGGTCGGCGATAAGTTCGGAGCGCGATGCATGGGCGCAAGCTGCATGGGCGCAAGCTTCTGCCCAGCGCACGCGGGAAGGCCGCAAGGACGCAACTTCCGGCCCGCCGGCTGGTTTGCGCAGACAGACCGGCTAAGGTCGGTGCCGCTTTCCAGGCGCGATTGGAGTTCTGTTGACAAGCGCAGCCGCCCCCAAGCGATTCGGACCCATCGCCGCAGCGTTCACCTCACTGTGTGCCCTAGTGCTGGGCGCTTTCGGCCCGAGCAGCCTCACGCCGTTCCCGCTCAACGGCGCCTCGGCGCTTGCCGCCACGGCGAACCCGGGCGGAGCCACGGCGCCCGGCGGAGGGGCCGCCGACGCGCACACGACCGGCGGTAGCAGGCCGACCTCCAGCTCGCACGTCAGCACCGTGCGGATCACGAGTGTGCGGTGCGTCCCGGTGAGCCGCTGCAGCGCCAACCCCCACCAGGTCTCGCTTCACGGAAGCCTGCTGGTCGGCGGCAGAGGCGTCACCTCGGGGCTGACCGTCGCGTTTCCCAGTAAGCCGCGAGCGCGCATTAGCAGCGTCTCCCCGGCCGCACATCTGCGCAAGACCCCGGGCGGGCTGGAGGTGACGGTCCCCAAGAACGCGCATACGGGCAACATCATGGTGCTGCTCAGCCACGGGCGCCATTCGAGCTCCTACGGACCGATCAACGTCGTGCGTTACGCACTGCACCCGCCCGCGCCGCGCATATCAGTCGCGCCCGTCGCCGGAGCGACCGGCGCCAGCGCATTCGAAGGTCAGGGCATGTGGATCTGGTATGTCAGCCAGTCTGACGGCGGCAACGTCGCCGCGATCGTCGCTCAGGCGCACGCCGCCGACGTGAGCACTGTGTTCGTCAAGAGCTCCGACGGCTCGACCAACTACTGGAGCCAGTTCAGCCCCGAACTCGTGGCGCAGCTGCACGCCGCCGGCCTGCACGTGTGCGCTTGGCAGTACGTCTACGGCACCGGCCCCGCCGGCGAGGCGAACCTGGGCGCGAAAGCGGTCGCGAGCGGCGCCGACTGTCTGGTGATCGACGCCGAGGCGGAGTACGAAGGGCGTTATGGCTCCGCCCAGACATACATCGCCGATCTGCGTACACAGATCGGACCCTCCTACCCTCTCGGGCTGGCCTCGTTCCCCTACGTCGGCTATCACACCTCGTTCCCCTACTCGGTGTTCCTGGGGCCGAACGGCGCCCAGTTCAACGCGCCGCAGATGTACTGGAAGGACATCGGCACATCGGTCGACACCGTCTACGCCAACACTTACATCGCCAACCGCGTCTACGGCCGCCCGATCTACCCGCTCGGCCAGACCTACAACCACCCCTCCAGCGCCGAACTCGTGCGGTTCCGCGAGGAGGCCCTCGACTACGGCGCGTCCGGTCTGTCCTGGTGGGATTGGCAGGAAACCCCCGCTGCCGCCTGGACCGCGCTGGCGGCACCCCTGGCGCCACTGACGAGCGTGACCCCGAACCCCGGCTACACCGAACTTGCGCAGGGCAGCCGTGGCGATCCGGTGCTGTGGATGCAGGAGCACCTCGCGGGTGCGATCCCGACTCAGGCCACGAGCGGAATCTTCGACGCGACCACGGCCGCCAACCTCAAGCAGTTTCAGTCAGCGCATGGAATCGCGCCGACCGGCAAGACCGAAGCTGCGACCTGGCAGGCGCTGCTGGCCGTCCCGCCGGTCGCAGTGAACTGGACCGGCGGGGGACCGCAGGGATGAATCAGACGCGCTGAATGAGGGTGCCCGTTCCGAGCCCCCCGCCGCAGCACATGGTCACGAAGCCGATCTCCTTGTCGGAGCGCTCGAGCTCGTGCAGCAGTGTCGTGATCAGCCGCGCGCCGGTGGAGCCGAGCGGGTGGCCGAGCGCCATCGCGCCGCCGTTGACGTTGACGCGATCCATGTCCGGATTGTGCTCGCGCCGCCAAGCTGCGACGACGGGCGCGAACGCCTCGTTGATCTCGAACAGGTCGATGTCATTGATCGACATCGAGTTGCGGTCGAGGATCTTGCGCGTCGCCGGGATCGGGCCCTCGAGCATTTTGACCGGGTCACAGCCGACGGTCGTCTGGTCGATGATTCGCGCGCGGGGTGTGAGCCCTAGCTCTTTGGCCTTCTCCGCGGACATCAGCAGCACCGCCGCCGCGCCATCGGAGATCTGCGAGGCGTTGCCGGCCGTGATCTTGCCGTCGGGCTTGAACGCGGGCTTCAGCTGCGAGAGCGTCTCGAGGCTCGTTTCGGGGCGGATACCCTGATCGGAGACAAACTCCTGGCCGTCCACTGACACGGGCACGATCTCGCGCTCGAAGCGGCCCTCCTCGGTGGCCTGATGGGCCAGCCGGTGCGAGCGCACCGCCAGCTCATCGAGCTCTGAGCGGGAGATCTCCCACTGGTCGGCGATCATCTCCGCGCCGAGGCCCTGGCCGACGATGTTGTGCTTGGCCATCAGCTCCGGTGTAAACGCGAAGCCGAAGTCCTCCTGGGTCTTCATCCCGGCCGCGAACGGCAGGTGGCCCATGTGCTCGACGCCCGAGCCGATCATCGCGTCGTGCACGCCCGCGGCGATCAGCGCCGCGGAGAAGTTGACGGCCTGCTGAGCGGAGCCGCACTGGCGATCGACGGTGGTGCCGGGAGTCTCGATCGGCAGGCCCTCCTGCAGCCAGGCGTTGCGCGCGATGTTGAAGCCCTGCTCGCCGAACTGCTGCACGCATCCGGCGATCACGTCCTCGACCTCGCCGGCGTCGATGCCCGCGCGCGAGATGACCTCGCTGTAGCACTTACCGAGCAGCTCGTTGGGATGGGTGTCCTTGTAGTAGCCCTTTTCCTTGTGTCCGCGGCCGATCGGCGTGCGCACCGCCTCGACGATCACGACCTCGCGGCCCTCTGGTTGCCTCATGACTGAACAGCCTCCTAATTAAGGTCTCTAACGCGGCGTTTGCATGGAGTGCGAGAGCGATACTTGTGCGAGTATGCCCGGCTCCGTGTCCACTACTCTATCGCGCCGCAACGAGGACTAGATTGACCAGTCAGTCAACCCAACCACCGGAACCATTGGAGGAGCGCCTGGCGATTGTCGGCAGCGGCGCGATCGCCTGCGGGCTGGCCGCCACCGCCGCCCATCACGGACCGGTGCTGCTGCTCGCACGCTCTGAGGACTCGGCTGATCGGGCCAGACAGACGGTCGAGAAGACCCTCGCCCGCCTGGGCGCCGAGGTCGACCCGAAGCATGTGCAGATCGTGACCGACCGCGAGGCGCTGTCCGAGGCCGAGTTCGTGGTCGAGGCGATCGTCGAGGACCACGACGTCAAGGCCGGTCTGCTGTCCGAGCTGCACGGCATGCTCGCCGCCGAGGCGATTCTCGCGAGCACCACCTCGTCCTTGTCGATCGAGCGGCTGGCCGCGGAGAGCGGGCGGGCCGAGCGGTTTGTCGGGCTGCACGTGTTCAACCCCGTCACCCGCATGCAGCTGGTCGAGCTGATCTTCCCCGCCGCGGCCACCGCTGAGACACGTGCGCGTGCGCTGGCGCTGTGCAACGCGTTCGAGAAGACCCCGGTCGAGGTCCCGGACGTGCCCGGGTTCGTCGTCAACAGGCTGCTGTTCCCGTATCTGTTCAGCGCGGTGCGACTGCTCGAACAGACCGGCATGGAGCCGACCGGCATCGACACGTGCATGCGGCTAGGAGCCGGTCATCCGATGGGCCCGCTCGCGCTGCTCGATCTTGTCGGCCTGGATGTGTCCGCGGCGATCGGGGAGACGATCGGCGAGCCCGTGCCCGAGCGCATTGCCCAGCTCATCGCCGAGGGGTCCCTTGGGCGCAAGAGCGGGCGCGGCTTCCTCACCTACTGAGACCCACGAGGTGCGTCACGCATGGCGCCAAGCAGGTGTGTGTATGACGGGCCGCCCGCCCGCGCTCATCGGCGCGATGCGCGCCAGGCGAGCGTGTGACATTCCGCACGTGAGAATTTATTTAGCCTGATGTGACTTTTAACTGGCGTTCATCCCCGTGTAGATACTTGTTCATGCGACACAGTCGCAATGCACACCCGCCTCCTCCCAGTGCACACGATCCGGCCCGCTCCCCCCGCGGGCCGGACGTGTTTATGGGGTCATCGCATGTCGGCAAAGCCGCACCGGCGGGCAGCTCACATTGGGTTCGGTCGAGCGAGTGGCTCAGTCGCCCTGCGGCTCGCGACCCTCGCCCGGCTGCACAGGACGGCGCTCGCGGATGCGGACCGCCTCGATGCGGTTGTCGCGCACCGACTCGACTCTGATCGAGAAGCCGTTTGCGGACACGGTGTCACCTCGGCGGGGCAGTCGCCCCAGCTCAGCGAACACGAAGCCTCCGACGGAGTTGTAGGCGTCGCTGTCAACCGGCAGGTGCAGACCGTAGTCGGCCAGGTCGGTGACGGCCACGTGCCCGCGTACAAACCAGTCGCCGTCGGCGAGCTTGCGAATCTCCCCGGCGGCCGGGTCGGTCTCGTCGGCGATCTCACCGACGACCTCCTCGATGATGTCCTCGACTGTCACGATCCCCACGACGCGACCGTACTCGTCCACCACCACCGCCATCGAGGTGCGCTGGCGCTGCAGGTCGGCCAGGAGGTCATCGAGCGGCTTAGTCTCGGGCACGATCGGAGCGTCGTGCACGAGCGGCTGCACCGGTGCGTGTGGACCGTCCTGCATGAGCTGGCCGATGAGCGTGCTGGCGTGGACGATCCCCCGCACGCGATCGCGATCTTCCTCCTCGGTCACCACCAGCCGTGTGTGACCGCTGGAGACGCATAGCTGCAGCGCCTGCTCCACGTCCTGGGAGAGGTCGATCGTGACAACGGCCGGGATCGGGGTCATCACCTGACGGGCCTCCTGCTCGTGCAGGTGGAACACGCCGGTGAGCATGCCCGCCTCCCCCAGGTCGATGTGCCCACCCGCGTGCGACTCGGCGATCAGGCGCTTGAGCTCGTCCGGTGAGCCGCCGCGGCGCTCGAGGCTCATGTCGACGCCGAGCAGGCGCAGGATGCGGTCGGCGACGGCCGTCAGGGCGAGAATAAACGGACGGAACAGGACGCTGAACGCCTGCAGCGGACGGGCGACGCGGCGGGCGACCGACTCGGCGCGGTCGATCGCGTAGAACTTGGGGACCATCTCGCCGGCGATCAGCTGTGCGGAGGCGATGATCAGGAATGCCATGACCGCCGACACGGCGACCGCGACTCCGTGACTGAGCGTGTCTCCGAGGGCGCCTTTCAGCAGGTTCGCCAGCGCGGGCTCGCCGAGCGCGCCGATGCCGATCGAGGTCATCGTGACCCCGATCTGGACGGCGGAGATGTACTCGTTGATGTTTCCGAGCTGCTCCAGCGCCAGCCCCGCGCCTTTCGCGCCTTCCTCGCGCATCAGTTCCAGGCGCGCTCGACGGGAGCGCACGAGCGCGTACTCGGCGATCACGAAGAACGCGTTGATCGCGATCAGCACCGCGGCGAATATGAGCTTCAGCCCGTTCACGCCATATCGGCGGCGCCGGAGCGCCCCGCGCAGTCGCCCCACGCCCGCAGGCGCTGAGCGTCGCGGCGCCCGATCGGGGCCGCGCTACTTCGGGGAAGTTCTTCGTCGTCGTTCATCTGGTGCCGACTAGGCAACCGTAGCAAGGGTGATGGTCGGACCCGGCCAACGCCCGACGAGGAGGGCGGGCGAGACCGCAACGCTCACTGCAGACGATCGATCTCGCCCGCGAGCTTGAAGTCGGCGTCGGTGAGACCGCCTTGGGAGTGGGTCGAGAGCTTCAAGCGCACGTGGTTCCAGCCGTGCAGGAGTACGTCGGGATGATGGTTGGCCCGCTCGGCGAGGTCAGCTACACGGTTCACGAACGCGATCGCCTCAGCGAAGTCGCCCAGCTTCCACTCGCGCACGATCGCGTCTCCCTCGCGAGTCCAGTCGCCCTCGGCGAGTCGTCTGTCTATCTCCTCTTTGCTCAGCAGTGGCATGGAATCGGCCCGATTCAGAGGTTATCGCCGATTGCGGGCCATCTCACGGTTGCTGGCCGGGCGGCGTCAGCGAGGTTTCGCCACCCGCCGGCAACTGCTGGAGTTCGCTGGACTTCGAGACGGCGATCGCGCCCGCGAATGCGCCGGCGCCGATCGCCGCACAGCCGACGAGCGCGAGCGCCCGCTGACGGTGGCGGTCGCCGTATTGCAGGACGAGCGTGGCCAGCGCGCCGCCGATCAGACCGCCGACGTGGCCTCCCCAGGAGATGTCTGGGAATAGAAAGCTGAATGCAAGATTGAAGACGATGAGCCCGGTGACCCAGCGTTGCAGCTCCGGTATCTGGCGAGCGCGGGCCTCGAGCAGCACCGCCGCCATCAACCCGAACACGGCGCCGGAGGCGCCGACGGTCAGCTCGTGGGGAGAGACGAGCAGTGCAACCAACGACCCCGTCAACAGCGAAACGAAATAGAGAACCGCGAACCTGACGCTTCCCAGCGCCGGCTCGAGGATCTGGCCGAGGAGGTAGAGCAGGTACATGTTGAAGCCGATGTGGATGAGGTTCACGTGCAGGAACCCTCCGGTCACGATCCGCCACCACTCTCCGTAGGCGACGCCCACGTACGTCAGACCGTGGCCGGCCGGCCCAGCTTCGATGCCGCTGCCAAGCAATGCGCCGCGGTTGAACAGATTGCCCGCTCCCCCACCACTACCTCCGGTCAGCCTGCCCTCAGCGAGAAACGCGATCACGTTGATCGCGATCAGCGCGTACGTCACCTGCGGCCCGGTCGGCATCTCCCGCATGCGCACGACTTTGGTGCGCTGCTTGGCGCACTCAGGGCAGCGCATACCGACCGGCGTCGTCGTCATGCAATCCGGGCAGATCGGTCGCCCACATGACGAACACGAGACGCCCGTCTCACGCGATGGGTGGCGGTAGCAGGTTGCCATCTCCGCGCAGAGCCTATCTATGTCGCGATCGAGTTCATCCGTGCGGTTGCTCCCCGCGCACGCCGGCTGTCGTTTGGGCGTCGTCCGCACGAGGACTCGCTGCGCAGCGAGTGGAAGATCCTCAGATCGAGGCGACGATCACGGGTTCGCGCGTCGGTTTCAGGCTGCCGCCGAGGGGCTCAGCGGTGACCAGCACTTTGCTCACGCCCTGGAGGATTCCGGGCACGCCGACCGAGCCTCCGCCGGAGTGGGTTACGGAGAACAGCACGTCGGTCGGCTGCGGCGCCCGCGTACCGCGCTCGAGCCACACCTCATAGATATGCCCGGGCGGCGGCGCGGGCATTCCGCTGAGCACCAGCACCACGTGCGAGCCCGATTTCTCCAAGGCGGCCGTCGCGTCGTAGCCGGGCGCGGCGACGGTGGCCTCGATCGTCTGCGTCTTCGTGACGGTGTTGGTGCTCCCACCGATCGCCAGCGCACCGATCGCCAGGCCGGCGGCGAGCGCGGTCGCCGCACCCAGCGCGGGCGCGAGACGCGCTCTCCACCCGGCTCTCCCGCGTGGAGGCAGATCGGCTTGTAGTCCCGCGGCGTGCAGCAGCTCGGCCTCACCGCCGACGACGGCCATCAGCCGCGTCCGCAACTCGGACGGCGCCTCCACGCGCACCACACCCAGCGCCAGCGAGTCGGCGGCCGGCTGCAGGGCAAGGATCTCGGCGGCGCACTCGGCGCAGTCGCTGAGATGCTCGCGGTAGGACTCGAGCTCGTACTCAGGCAGGGCGCCGAGCACGTATGCGGCTGCGTCCTGCGTGCGCCGCTCGCACCCGTGGGGATCCGTGGGAAAGCTCATCGCGCCGCCTCCGCCGGGCCCAGCTGGGAGCGCAGCTTTTGCAGCCCCAGTCGCATACGTCCCTTGATCGTCCCGATCGGTGTATCAAGCATGGTGGCAATCTCGCTGTGGGTGAACCCGCCGTAGTAGGCCAGCTCTATGACATGACTCTGCTCGGCGGGCAAACCTTCCAGGGCCGCCCGAATCTCGCGCGCCTCGTCGCGGCGAGAGACCTCCTGGTCGGTGCGCTCGGGCGCCTCCAGCCGTTCCTCGATGCCCTCGTCGCTGACCCTGCCCCGGTCGTGCACCGTGCCTCGGCGCAGCGCGTCGATCGCACGGTTGTGCACGATTCCGAGCACCCATGTGCGCACGCTCCCGCGCGTGCGGTCATAGCGCGAGCCCCCGCGCCACAACGACAGGAACGCGTCCTGCACGACCTCTTCGGCGATCCCCCGCTTGCCGCACATGCGAAACGCCAGCGAGAACGCGACATTGGTGTGGCGCTCGTACAACACGGCGAACGCACCGGCGTCGCTCTCGGCCACGAGCTGCATCAGATCCTCGTCGGCGAGCCGGCGCAGCGAGGCGGAGGCAGATTCCGCGGAGCGTCTGTACAGGGGCATGTCGGACATTGATACGCGGGGGGCTTGCGCAGTGGATCACGCGCCCGCACTGCGTATTGCATCAGCGCGTCCGGACGTGATCCCGAGTGTCCAAACGAGTCAGCATGATCTACAGACGAGGCTCGCGAGGAGGTGCAAACACCGATGCCGGTCGCCGATCTCGCCGCTCGCCGCCGCCGCCGAGCCGACTCAGCGCCCGCCGAACAGCCTGCGGGTCTCGCGACGCACATCCCTCAGCGCGCGCTCGGCCGTCTCCCGCGTGCCACCGAGGACTCCGCCGCGGGAGACGTTCACGTGCGCGCGCTGTCTAGCGCGCAGCAGCACCAGCGCCGTGCCCGCGGCGCCTCCCACCACAACGGCCGCCGCGGGACGCGCCCAGTTGCGGGGATCGCGCATCGCCGAGAGCTCCCACGCCTCCAACTCGTCGGCCGCCAACTCGGTGATGCTCTGCAGCGCGCCCTCCAGGCGCAGCGTGAGATCCTCCGGCGGCTCCACCGGCGAGAGCGCTTCGCGCAGCAGGCGCTCGAAGTTGGGCGCCGCCTCACTCATCAGCGCCGACGTCCTCCCCATCCGCCTCGTTGACGAGCCCCTGCAGCTGTTTGATTGCGCGATGGATCAGTACCTTCGTCGCCCCGTCCGAACGGCCGAGGGCGCGCGCGATCTCGCGATTGTCCATCCCCAGCGCGAAGCGCATGATCAGCGCCTCGCGCCGGTCCTCCGGCAGGCGGCTGACGCCGTCGAGTACCTGTCGTGCCTGCTCGCGACCCTCGACCAGCTGCTCGGTGGTGTGCGGCGCGATCAGCGTCGTCGTATCGTCGATCGGCGAGGCCGGCTTGCGCGAGCGGTCGCGATACAGGTTCGCGGCCAGGTTGTGCGCGATTCTGATCAACCACGGCCGCAGCGGCCGGCCGTCGGATTCGCGTTGAGCGCGCTCGAAGTGCCGGTATGCCTGCAGGAATGTCTGCTCGGTCAGATCCTCCGCGTCGTGATGGTTGCCGACCCGATAGTAGGCGTAGCTGTACACGTCGCGCAGGTGTGCTCGGTACAGGTCGGAGAACTCCGCGTCGAGCTGCGCCTTGGGCTTGTGACTGTCCTTCTCGCTCACTCATCGCACACTATCCCTCCACGCTTGGCGATCGCTCACGCGGCCCGGACCGCGCCGGCTGGGTTCGAGGTCTCGTGCGCCGCGCCGGGCGCCCGGCGGTCGATCTCGACGCGATCGCTCTCGCCGCCGAGCCACTCCCACTGCAGGCTCACGCACGCCCAGATCCGCCGCGTCATCCCGGCGGCCAGTTTCCGAGAGGGCTCTGTCACGGTCGGAAACCGCAGTGGCCTGCCGACCCGCAGGCGCACCTTGCGCGGACGGATCCGCCAACCGCGACGGACGTGTTCGGTGCCGATGACCGAGACCGGCGCGACGGGTGCGCCGGTCTCCAACGCGAGTCGTCCCACTCCGCGATGGGGTTCGCCGAGCGGCCCCCGTCGCGTGCGGGTGCCCTCGGGGAAGATGACCACACAATCCCCACGTTCGAGAATCGCTCTGGCGGTTCTCATCGCGTCGCGGTCGCCGGCTCCGCGATTGACGGGGAAGGCGCCGAGCGCGTTCAACACCCACGCCTGCCAGCATCGCTCGAACAGCTCGCGCTTGGCCATGTAGTAGACGGGCCGGCGCACGAGCGTGCCGATCACGAACGGGTCCAGGAAGCTGCGGTGGTTGGCTGCCAACAACAGCGGCCCACTGCGCGGCAGGTGCTCGCGACCGATCCTGCTCATGCGCAGGTAGACCAGGAAAAACGGCACCAGCACCGCTCGCGCGGCCCAGTACAGGACTGGGTTCACACCCTTGTTCAGAGCGCGCTCGCGGAAATCGTTCAGCTCGCGTGCGGCGGACTGCGGTCGCGCCGCGTCGGTGTCATGGCCTCCCGTGGATGCATCTGCCGATCGACCTTCGACATCCGCGGCGGGCCCGGCGAGCGAAGCCGGCTTCTGACTCAGTCGCAGATGAGGTGTGCCCATACATTCCGATACCCCACTCCTCTCTGCACCGTTACACGGTCGCAGACCTGGTCCTCACCCGTTCGAGCACTCCGCAACGGCCAGCCGACGGGCCACTCCGGCAGTCGCGTGGCCGGCGACTCATCGCCCCTTCGGCACAAGCACAAGCTGCCCGTCGCTCAGACGGTAGACGGTCCCGACGGGCCGGCCGTGGCCACTCGCGGCCGGAGCACTTGAAGATGGCGCAGGGAGCGTCTCCTGAGCGTGCGCTGTGGTCGGTGTGCGTGCTTGCAGACGGTGGGTGTGCTGATCGAGCGTCAGGCCGAGCCCGGCGATCAGGAACGCGACCGCGAGGACGATGCCGATGTCGAACAAGTTGACGAGACCGTCGAGCGGGTCTCCGGCGGCATCTTCGATGCGACCGTGGCGGCCGAGTCCTGTGCGCCGGGTCATATGTGGGTCGCCGGTGCGGTCGTTGCCCGCTCCAGTGCCGTGAGGTCTTCGCTGTACATGCGGGTGCGCGTGAGTGTCAGCGCGAACGCGACGGTGCCGACGAGCAGCCCGATCGTCGTTGCGGCGAAAGCCGTGCGCAGGTCCGTCGCGAGCGTGGCCACTTCGCCGCGGCCAAGCGCCGCCAGTCCTGGTGCCAGTGGGATCAGGGTGCCCATCAGGCCCAGCGCTGGGCCTGCACGCACGAGGATGCGAGTGTGATCCAGACGCCGCTGGACCGCGAGCTCGTAGTCGGCGAGCGCATGCTCGATACCGGCCTGTTCGTCGGCAAGGGTCGCTCTGGCTATCTCCAGGAGTGCGTCTCGCGCGAACGAGCTTGGTGCGCGGGCTGAGAGTGCCGCGGCCTGCTCGGGGTTAGCGATGACCTGGCGGGCGAGGCTTCGCAGGGCGCTGCGTCCGGCGCGTGTTCGAGACCACAGCTCGATCGCGAAGCGTCCCACCTCGACCGCGCAGATGAGGAGTACCAACAGCGCAAGGATCAGGACGGGGATACGCAGCGAGGAGGCGATCCGCGCCAACGCTTCAGCGAGGCCGTCCGTCGCTGCGGGCGTACTCACAGGACCAACTCGGGCCGCCGCCGCTCGATCTGCATGCCGGCGAAGGCGGATAGGAGGAGCGCGCCCGCGATACCGATCGCCGGCCACGGAGCCTGATTGCCCCCTGCCCCCGCGCCATGCAGGCCGGGAGCGCCCGGTTCGAGCGCGTTTTGAGCATCTGAGCCCCCCGGCGCTCCGATCAGCACACCTTTGACCTCCTGCCCATCGGGCTGCCGGACGCTGCCGGTGGTGGCGGAGAGCCCGCGGATTCCCGCAGAGCCGCCGGAGCCTGCTCCCGCTGAGGCAGACCCTGGACCTTGTGTGTTCTTGGCGTTCGCGGTGAACGTTGATAGGCCGGCGCCACTCGCGGCGGCGCCCACGCCTTTGGCGGGCGATCCTGCTCCCGTCCCGTAGTGGTTGCTGCTCTGTTCAGGTGCCGGGGCTACGACAGTGGAATCTGTGGTTAGGCGCCGGGCGCCTGGGTTTCGACGCTGTTTGGTGTTCTTGTGGGCTGCGCGAGCGTGGGTGCTGCGCAGTTCGCGTCGACCGCCAGGCTTCTCGCCCCCACTCTGGGGCTGCGGGCGGCTGAACAGAGGGGCGCCTGCTCCACCGTTGCCGGCGATCACGCCGCCGCCGGGCTGCGAGGACTCTCCACCTTGACCTGGTTCGGCCGACCCTTGCGCTGGTGGGGTTGTCGACCCTGCGTTGGGTGGAGGCGGATTCACAGGGTCAACGCGAAGGGGGTCTACCCCGGGTGGGATCGGCAGTGGCTGCCCGGCGAACGCCGGTGCTACATATGCGGTCATCCATACACCGTTGAGTTCTTCGCGCGCCCGGTAGCGGATATGACCGTCGGGCTGCTGTAGGGATTGCATGTAGTCCAGGGGTTCGCGGCCTGAGCCCTTCACCCAGTTTTCGGGGTTTTCCCCTGCGGCCCACAGACCCTGTACCGCCCAGGCGGTGGAGGCCACGTTCGATTCGCTTTCACCTGGCCTCTCCGGGAAACCCCCGTCCGGTTCCTGGGCTTGGTGCAGATATTTGAGGGCCTTCTGCTGGGATTCGCCGGGGGCGGGTTGTCCGGGAGCGTCGAGCGCCTGGAGCGCCGCACCTGTCATGTCCACTTCGCCGGCTTCGGTCTTTGCGTTCTGCGGAGACCAGCTGCCGTCGGGGTTCTGTGCGGCGATCAGCCATTCGGTGGCGTGCTTGACGGCACTCTGCGCGGCGGGTTCTGCAACTAGGCTGAGGGAGAGGATCGCGTAGATCGTGTCGTTGATTTCACCGTGGCCGCCCGGCACGAACGGGAAGGACCCGTCGGGGAGCTTGCGCGCCAGCAGTTCGCTTGAAAGGTCGATGCCGCCGTAGTCGTGTGGCGATGTGCCGGCGGCGTCAGCAACGAGCAGTTCGCGCTCCAGGGAGGTCGTGCAGATGATCGGCCGGCAGAGTTCTTGGCGTAGGGCTTGGGCGGCGTGGGTCGTCAAGTAGGCGTATGCGTCGACGCCCCCGCCGGTGGCTTGGTCCTGGGGGTTGATCGAGTCGGCGGCCAGCGCGAAGGTGACCCATGCGCTGAAGTCCTGATTGGATTCTCCGCCGAGGTTTCCGCCGAACCCACCGTCGGGGTTCTGTGCGTTTTGCAGGAACCTCACGGTGCTTTCGAGTCGCCCTTTGTTGGTTGGATGATTCGGCGCGGCCAAAGCTGGGGCCGACAGACAGCTCACGAGCATCGCGCACAGGACGAGCGTCGCTGCCGGCATGAGGTGAGGGACAGGCATGACCAGGCAACTCAACGAGCACGCCGCTGGGGTCGGGGACGGCGCTTGGGCTTAGGCGACGGTTTTCTGGTGAGCTTGCACTTGCGCGGCGCAGGGTGCTTGGCTGTGCGTCGTGCAGGCACACGGCGGCAGCGAACGCGCAGAGATTTCTTTGTCACCGGCCGTCTCGATGGCTTTGCACTGTGGCCGTTCAGCACCGGCGAGACGACCCCGCCGAGGAGCGTCGTCGGCAGCATTGGCAACGAGGTGGATGAGGGCGTATCTGACGGACTCGGCTGTGCACCGACCGGACTCCCGGCTTCTGTGGGCGGAATGTGGATCGGTTCTGTGGGTGGGGTGACTTCTTCTTCTTCGCCATCTTCATCGGTGGGTGGTGGGGTACGGACCTGGTCTTCAGCGGGTGGTTCTCCACAGGTGCTTTGGCCTTCCGCTGGGACGCACACGTCAAGACGGTTGGAGCGAACCGCGACTTCCATGCCCTGCGGGGTCACGACCGTCGCCTTGATCCTGTGCCAGCCGGGTGTGGTGAAGGCGATGCTTGCCTTGCCCTGCGCGTCTGTGACGACGGAGGGGGAGCTTTCGGTTTCGATCTTCTCAAACCCGTCCGCGGCGGTGTGGACCGGAGAGACCCTTGCGCCCGGCTCTGGAGCGGCACCCGTCCATTCGGGGGTAGAAGGCGGGGTGTCTTCGTTGTCGTCGGCGTAGTTGATAACTTCGACTGCAAAGGGCTTGCCGAATTCCGCGGTCGCCGTCAACGGACGCACGCCAGAGGTGTAACCAGCAGTCACGGGTAGGAGCGCTAGGAATGGTCTTGCTTTGAAGGCGTCATAGACCCAGAGGACTTCGTTGCCTGGCCCCAGCTCATACTGGCAACCACCGACGCTCGTGAAGACGTTGTTTACGAGGATGCCCCAGTAGGCGCCTTCTGTGATGCTCTGTTCGTCCGGCCCGAAGCGCGTCAGGAAATAATCGTCAAACGACGAGCCGTACCACTGCGCGTCGAATGTTTCTTCGATGATGCGCATCGCGTCCACGGCGGAGGCCGTCGGAGTGGGTCCAGGAATTGCATGCTGGTGGTTGTTGGTCCCGTCGCATGGACGCGCCTGGGTGTCCGAAGACGCCTTCACTTCGTGGCCTTCGGTCCAGACCGGACCCTCGAACAGGGTTTCACTCTTGCCCTCGATCCGCACGTTGACCTGCGTCGGCGACGCTTGGGCAATAGATACGATGATGAGTATCAGGAAGGCAGCAACGAGCGCCGCGACAAAGATGCGCATGTGCAGGCTCCTTTCCAAATGTGGGCTCGTCATTGGCAAGATCTATTGCTCCGCCCGCGAGTCCGGGCGGCGCAATAGCCGACTATCTTGGCTCAGCAGTGCCCGCCCGAGACGTGCACGCAGACCGCGACGCTTGCGGTCGGCGCGAACCCGCTCTTGGTCCCCCTCAGGTGAGCAGTCCCGAGGGTGTTGAATTTGACGGTCGCTTGGCCGGAGGCGTTGGTTGTCACCGTCGCTTCGCCACCTTTCACCGCAACACCGTTCGCGGCGCTGCCGACACCAGCGACGCTGTACTTATCGACCGTCACGGTGGCCGCTTCGCCTTGGGTGATTTCCGTGGGCGCTCCGCTCAGCTCGAGCGGGAAGACCGTTGGATTGTATTCAGGTGCAGTGGCTTTGTCGACGAGGAACAGCAGTCGATCTCCTTCGGCGAGCTGCAGCGAACAAGCACCTTCTTCGGCGTATTTGTCGTTGATCCAGACCGCCCAGTAGCGAGGGTCGCTGATCGTCCATTCATGCGTCTCGCCGAGGATCGTCTGGATGTAGGCTTCGTGATCCCAGTTACCTTCGGTGGCGAGCTGCAGGGCGCCCGCAGCTGTTGTTCCCGGGCAGTTTCCTGGGGCGGGCGTTGGCGTGGTGGTTGTGGTTACGGTGCTCAACGGCAGCAGCGTGGAGGTTGCGCCCTCGACGCGTACGCTGACGGTGGCCGGGGTTCCGGCGAGCGCCGGGGTGCTTGCCGTGAGTGCGACGAGTACGGGGACAACTGCGAACGTCGCGATGTGTCTTTTTCGCATGGCCTGCTCCTTTTGGATTGTCTTTTTTGCCGGTCGATGCAGCCTGCACGGGCGATGTCGAGTCACCCGCCGGGGCAGGCGCATTAGATGAGGCAGCCGGCGGTCCGCCGGAAGCGCCCGGTGTTTCACCGGGCGCCGGCGGCGTTTCACCGGAAGCAACCAGTTGCACCTGCACCAGCGCTCCCAGACCGAGCGTTCCGTTGACTTGGTCTTCGCCGGCGGCGCCTTCTCTGCGCACCTCCCAGATGGACTTCCCCGGTTCGGCGCTGACGCCGTTGACCCGTGCGATCCGCCCGCCCTGCAGCGCGAGGTCGCTGAGGCAATAGGCGGGCGAGGAGTCCGCGAGGGCATCCGTCAGCATCTGCGCAACGGTGGCTCCGACCGGTGCGATGACCTTGCACATCCGGATCGAGCTGCCGCCCGTGACATGACCGGCGCTGTCGATCACCAGCGTCATCGGGACTGGCGTGCCAGCGGCAACCGTGGGAGCTGCTCGCACCTTCGGCTCGCTGCTTTCACTACGCGCCGGTGCAGGTGCGATGAACCCCGTGCCGCTCAGCGCCCGCACCGCGTCCTGGGTCGCGTAGAAGTCCTCTTCTTCGTCGTGGGCATGGCGCTGGAAGCTGCCGTCTTCGTTCTGCTGGGCGATCAGGAAGTCGATCGGCGTCTTGGCCGCCGTTGTCGTCCATTCGGCGCTCTGCGGATCGATCTTGCAGGCGTCGAACCCGCTCACGACCCAGGCCGTCGAGTCGGTGTTGACCGTCGGGTTGACGAACCCGCCCGTGGCGCTGTCTTGGACGGTGTGCAGGTAGCTCTCGGCCTGGACGATCGCTGGGTCCGTGTTGGGCACCCCGGCCGTGCAAAGGGCCGCCATCGCGGCACCCGTCAGGTCCGCTTCGGATTTTTTCGTGCCCGCGGCGAAGTTCCAGCCACCATCGGCGTCCTGCTGGTCGCGCACGGTCTGCGCGAGCGTGTCGATCACGTCACGCGGCGCACCGACCGCCGCGAGTGCGAGCACCCCGAAGACATCCGCGTTGGTCGCGCCCTTTTCGCCGAATTCGTGCCCATTGAACTGCGCGGCGAGGTCGGCGACGAGGTTCGTCTGAGCATCCAGACGCGAAGGTTCAAGGCCCCCCGCGTAGCCGGTGAGGATCGCCCGCTCAAAATCGGTCGCCGAGAACAGCGCTGGGGGTTCCCCCGTCCACAGCGAGAGGTAGAAGTCCTGCGCGCTCGGTTCGGACGGTGAGACGCGCACGTCCGCCGCGTTGATACCCACGGACGCCAGGCTGATCATCGACCAGTCCCCGCCGAAGGAGGCAAGTTCGCCGCTGGGTTCCTGCAGCAAGGTCATCCATTCCGCGCCGCGTTTGGCGGCGGCCGTCTCTTCGGCTTCAGTGACTGCGGCGGCGGCGGGTGCGGCAGCTTGACCGAGCGAGGCCAAGCCTAGGATCACGAGCGCTGTAGCCGCGAGCCCGTTGACTCTGAGGGGGTGCTTCATGTCGCCATCTCCTTATTAGGGGCGGCGACACGCACGCATTCATAGGCGGCGCACCGGCCGCCTATACGCGAGGCTTACCATCGGGGCACTGAATACGGGGCGTATTCGGGCTCGGG
This sequence comes from uncultured Solirubrobacterales bacterium, assembly GCA_963708315.1. Taxonomy (GTDB): domain Bacteria; phylum Actinomycetota; class Thermoleophilia; order Solirubrobacterales; family Solirubrobacteraceae; genus Palsa-744. Next base: position 2,370,118 of record OY970204.1, read on the forward strand.
ATCGATCTCCCGGATCTCCTTCCCAAGCTCTAGGAGCTCAGTGGAACCACGATCCGTTCGTCACCCACACCGCTGCGCGTCAGCCCCGGAATCACACCGGAGTTCCGCCACCGCAAGCGCCCGCAACATAGCGCAGATGACTGCGGCATGTCACGCCGCCTGGTCGAACAGACCTCCTGTGGAGATCTCCGCCTCACCGAGTGCGCCCGGCGATACTATCCAAGCCCCGCCGACGTAGCTCAGCTGGTAGAGCACCGCTCTTGTAAAGCGGATGTCGCCGGTTCGATCCCGGCCGTCGGCTCTCCGTGAACACCTACCTTCGACGCTAAACGGCATCTCAAACCGTGGGTGGTAGTGCGTTGCTCGCGGCCGAGCTAGGACTCCCGGCGTGACTCAGGGACAGTCGATCGGAAAGTCGTTGCCGACGACGGCGAACGAGGCGCTGTGGCGCGACATGACGAATTCGGGCGTCAACGACAGGCGCCAGCCGCGGAAGGTTTGCAGCCGCAAGTGAGGATGGGGATGGCGCTGGCCGAGCTCGTGGCAGCGGTAGAGCGAGAGCCGGTGCTTGCCGTCGATCTCCCAGCGAAAGAATGCGAGCGCGACGGGACAGGCGCGGGCGATGGAGATGTGGCGCAGGCCATAGATTTCTACCCCGGTGACGATCGGGTGCTGGCACTCGATGGTCCATACCGAGCGGGCGCCCCCGGCGGCGGGGGTGATGCAGGCGAGCATCAGCGTCGCACTCGCGACCGCGAGCCATCCTTGGCGGGTCATGTGATTGCGACAGAGCTCATCGTGTTCCCGTCCGCCGGTGCGCTCCAGAGAGTACGCGCCCCGGATGGGCGGCGGGGCGATACTACCTGCCGCCCGCTGACGGTTGCGCTCAGGCTCGCCGCACCGACACACCGACCGCACCGGTCACACCGGCGCTGCAACCGCGCTCATGCGCCGCGCTCACACAGATCGCGCGCGTCGTGCCGAGTCGCCGGCAAGCGGGCCATCAGCGCGCGAGCGATTCGCAACACGGCTGTTCGTGCACAAGCGCACCAGTTGATGTACGTTAGTGCAAGTTCGCACTAATCGAGCGGGCTGGGTCGAGCTCGCATAAGCGGAAGCGGGGATGCGATGTATGACTATGTGATCGTGGGCGCGGGGTCGGCTGGGTGTGTGCTCGCGAGCAGGCTGAGCGAGGATCCGGACGTGAGGGTGCTGCTGCTGGAGGCGGGTCCGCCGGACGTCAAGCAGAACATCCATGTGCCGTTGGGGTATTTGAAGCTGGGGCGGACGGAGGTCGACTGGGATTACTACTCGGCGCCGGAGCCGGGGTGCGGGCATCGGCGGATTCCGCTGCCGCGCGGGAAGGTGCTGGGCGGGAGCTCGTCGATCAATGCGATGGTCTACATCCGCGGCAACCCGCGGGATTACGATGAGTGGGGTGTGAGCGGGTGGTCGTGGCAGGACATGCTGCCGTATCACCTGAAGGCCGAGGACAATGAGCGTGGCGCCTCGCGGTGGCACGGTGTGGGCGGCCCGCTGCCGGTGAGCGAGCAGCGCTCGGGCAACCTGATCTCGCGCGCGTGGGTGGACGCGGGCGTGCAGGCGGGGCTGCAGCGCAACGACGATTTCAACGACGGTGAGCAGGACGGCGTCGGCATGTATCAGCTGACTCAGCGCGGAGGGTTGCGCGCGAGCACGGCGGTGGCGTATCTACATCCGGCGATGGAGCGGGCGAACCTGACGGTGATGCCGTATATGCAGGTACATAGGCTCCTGATCGAGGGTGGGCGCGCGGTCGGCGTGCAGGCGGTGCAGCTGGGCGAGACCCAAGAGCTGAGGGCCGAGCGCGAGGTGATCGTGTGCGGCGGCGCGTATAACTCGCCGCAGCTGCTGATGCTGTCGGGGATCGGCCCGGCCGAGCACCTGGGGTTGCGCGAAGTCGAGGTGCTGCTCGATCGCCCGGCGGTGGGAGAGAATCTGTCAGACCACGCGGGGACGCAGCTGGTGTGGACGACTGAGGAACCGCAGAGTTTGCTGCTGGCGCTGGAGCCGGCGGCGCTGGCGGAGTATGAAGCGACGCAGACGGGGCCGTTCGCGTCGAATCTGGCGGAGGCCGGCGGGTTCGCGCGGGTCGGCCAGGACGCGCCTGCGCCGGACGTGCAGTTTCACGTCGCGCCGGTGCACATCGTGGACGAGGGGATGAGCGATCCGCAGGGCCACGGGGTGTGGGTCTCGCCGTGCCTGCTGACGCCGCGCAGCCGGGGTTCGGTGCGGCTGGCCTCGAACGATCCGACGGCCAAGCCGATCGTGCACAACGCGTTCTATGCGGAGCGGGAGGATCTGCAGAGAATGGTCGCAGCGTTGGAGCTGGCGCTCCAGATATGTGATCAGCCGGCGATGCGGCCGTACTGCGCGGGGCGGTTCACGACGCCCGAGGGGGAGAGCGAGGACGCGTTGCGCGCGCATATCGCGCGGACGACGTTCTCGGTGTATCACCCGGTGGGCACGTGTCGGATGGGCGCGGACGAGGACGCGGTCGTGGACGAGCAGCTGCGCGTGCGCGGGGTCGAGGGGTTGCGCGTGGTCGATGCGTCGGTGATGCCGGCGGTGCCGCGCGGGAACACGAACGCACCGACGATCGCGATCGCAGAGCGCGCGGCGGATCTGATTCGCGAAAGGGTCGAGCCGGCGGACCGTCACGCCTCACAGCCCGCCGTGGCGTAGCGGTGAGAGCCATTCGCCCGGGATCAGGCGGGGGTTGTCGGAGTGGGTGAGCCATAGCTCCGCGGCTTCGTAGGACGCAGTCGGCGCCGCTCACCGCAGCCGTTGGCATAGTTGGGAGCGCTTGAGGGTCGTGGCAGACCTTCGTCAATCCTTCGATACCTGGCCGCAACCGGCCCGGTCGCGCGGGTGTTGGTAGCGTCGCCGGGCGGTTCGTGCACCGGCCGGCGCGGTTGGGGCAACAGGCAACGGAGGGGTGAGAGCGAGAGCATGGCAATCACAGGTGCGCAGGCGCCCCGCGCGCGGGCGGGCGACGAGCAGACACGGATGGGGCCGAGATGCACTCTGATGGTTGCGACGTTTCTGGTTATGGCGGTCGTTTTGGTGAGCGCACCGGCGGCGCGAGCGCTGACGATCTCGCCGCTGAACGGCATGCCCGACGCGTCGCCGCACACGCAGATCAGCTTTCTGGGGATCGACCCGGGCGAGATCCATGACGTCACGGTCGTGGGCTCGCGCAGCGGGTCTCATGGCGGTCGCTTGAAGTCCTACGCGAGCTCGCCGGGCGCCAGCTTTCTGCCGGCGCGCGGGTTTAGCGAAGGCGAGCGGGTAAGCGTGAGCGCGATCGTGGGGAGCTCACACCACGAGCATCGCGTCGGCAGCACGTTCACGGTCGCACGTCTGGCTCACTATGGGTTCACGCCGATGGGTTCTCCACCGGCGGCGAGGCCGGGGACGGTGCAGAAGTTCGCCTCCCAACCCGGACTGACTCCGCCGAGCGTGCGCGTGACGAATCGCTCGCCGGGGTCGTCGTATGACGACGTGTTCGTAACCGCCAACCACGGTTACGGGCAGTGGGGTCCGATGATCTTCGATCGCGCCGGGGCGCTCGTGTGGTTCAAGCCGGTGCCGCGGGGCGAAACGGCGATGGATCTGCAGGTGCAGAGCTATAAGGGCAAGCCGGTGCTGGTGTGGTGGCAGGGCTTCACCCCGAACCTCGGGATCGGATTCGGCACGGATGAGATCTACAGCTCGGCGTATAAGCCCGTTGCGTCGGTGAGGGCTGGAAATGGCTACTGGGCGGACCTGCACGACATCCAGATCACGCCTAAGGGCGCGGCGTTCATCACCGCGTATTCGTTGGTGGAGGCGGATCTGTCTTCGGTCGGGGGAGCGCATGAAGGAGCGCTGCAGGATGCACTCGTGCAGGAGGTCGACGTGAAGACGGGGTTGGTGATGTTCGAGTGGCACGTCGACGGTCACGTGGCATTGGACGACTCCTACGCCGAGGGCCCGATCTCACACAGCATCCCGTGGGATTACTTTCACGTCAACTCGATCTCACTGGACCCCTCGAATGACGGGAACTTCCTGATCTCCTCGCGGAATACGTGGGCTGGATATGAGATCGACGGACATACGGGACAAGTCCTGTGGCGCCTCGGCGGCAAGCATGCGAGCTTTCACATGGGAGCGGGGACGGGAACGGCGTGGCAGCACGACATCCGCTGGCAGCCAGATGGCACGATCACGCTGTTCGACGACGGCGCCGTTCCGGGCGTTCACTCGCAGTCGCGCGCGATCCACGAGCGGATCGACTGGGCTCATCGCACGGTCCACCTCGCGGGTCGTGAGGTGCGCACGCCCGCGCTGTTGACGGGCAGTCAGGGCAACGACCAGGCGTTGCCGGGGGGTGGCTCGTTCGTGGGCTGGGGCGAACGGCCTTATTTCACCGAATTCAGCGCGTCGGGTCAGACGGTGTTCGAAGCGAACATCCCTTATCCGGGAGAGTCGTATCGCGCATACACATACCCGTGGACGGCGACGCCGGCGAGCCCACCAGCGCTGGCGGTGACTACGACGGGGGCTGAAGCGAGCATGGTGTATGCGAGCTGGAACGGCGCCACCGGCGTGAGCGGCTGGCGGGTGCTGGCGGGAGCAGATCCGGCGCACCTGTCGGCGATCGCGAGCGTGCCGCGAGCGTCGTTTGAGACGGCGATCTCGGTGCAGAGCCCTGAGCCGGACTTCGCCGTGCAGGCGCTGGGAGCGTCCGGGCAGACGCTCGCGACCTCGCATGTGATTGCTCGTTAGGGAGATCGGTCAGTCGACGAGAGTTCAGCCGGCGGTGGTCACTGCCGCGGAGGCGTCTGCGGCCTGATACTCGGCCAGCAGCCGCCGCTCGTCCTCTTTGCCCGGGAACATGAAGAAGATCAGCGCTGCGCCGACCACGATCGCGATCGCGCCGGCCCCGTAGGCCCAGTTTGACCCGGACACGAACGAGGAGCTCGCCGCGGCGGTGATCGCGCCCGCGTAGTGCGGGTACTGATGGGCGACCGCTTCGGCGCTCGAGAAGGACTTGGTCAGCGCGTTTTCGATGTTGTTCGTGATCAGCGCCTTGTTGGGCGCCGCGGCGATTGCGCTCGAGATGGAGCTGGCGAAGCCCGCGGTCAGAAGGGCGCCCATGATCGACTGCATGATCGCGCCGCCGAGGTCGCGTTGCAGGTCGGAGGTCCCCGACGCCATCCCCGCGCGCCTGACCGGGACCGAGCCGGTCAGCGAGTGCGAGGCGGGTGTGCCCGCGAAGCCGACGCCGGCGCCGATGAACGCGTAGGCGAGACCGACCTTCCAGTAGGGGATGCCCGACCGCCACAGCAACAGCATTGTGATGAACCCGAGCAGGCAGAAGAAGTAGCCGAGCAGCAGGGTGAACCGCGCGCCGCGCGTCTCCACGAGCTTGGCCGAGCGCGGCGCGATCGCAACCAGCAGGAAGGCCGCCGGCAGGATCGAGGCCCCGGCGCCGAGCGTGGAGTAGTGGAGCACGTTCTGTAGAAACTGCTGACCGACGAAGATCGCGCCCATCAGGCTGCCGAACACGACGATCCCGCCCACCGCGGCGACCCAGAACACCCGCCGTGACGCCACATGGAGGTCGTACAGCGGGAACCGCGTGCTGCGCTGGCGCAGGTAGAAGGCGATCAGCGCGATCACGGCCACCCCCCCGAGCGCGAGCGCGAGCGTCCCCTTTTCGGGGACCGGCGCGAAGTTGATCCCCAGCACGAGCCCGGCGACGAGCACGATCGAGAGGACGCCACCGAGGTTGTCGACCGGGTCGGAGGTCTCGTTGACATGGCTGGGCACGAACAGGATCGCCATCGTGAGCGCCAGCACCGCGAATGGCAGCGTGAGCAGAAATACCGAGCCCCATGCGTGATGCAACAACAACGCCCCCGAAAGCAGTGGGCCGAGCGCCGACATCGACGCGCCGATGCCCGACCACAGCGCGATCGGTTTGGTGCGGTTCGGCCCCGACCACAGGGCGGTGATCAGCGCCAGCGTCGTGGGGAAGGCCATGCCCGCCGCCAGGCCGCCGAAGATACGGGCGCCGATCAACACCCCGACGCTCGAGGCGGTCGCTGCGAGGATCGCCGCTGGGATCGACAGGGCCGTCCCCAGGACGAGCATGAGCTTGCGCCCGTAGCGATCGCCCAGCGCCCCGAGATAGAGCACCGAGGCGGCGAGGCCGAGTGAGAAGCCGACCGCGATCAGGTCGAGTGCGGTCTGTGAAGCATTGAACGCCTTGCCGATATCCGGCAAGGCCGTGTTCGCGACCGTGAGGTTGAGGTTGGCGACCGCCGCGACGAGGATCAACGTCGTCAGGACGAGTCCCTGCCGCGCGGGGGCGGTCGAGGCTTCGCCGTTGGGACGACCGTCCGCCGTTGGCGCGACCGAGCCCAAGGTTATGTCCCCATGTCGAGGTCTGCCATTAGGACGAGAGCAGTTCGCGCTTGGCGGCAGCAAACTCCTCGTCTGTCAGGGCGCCCCTCGCGTGCAACGCAGCCAGGCGCTCGAGGCCCCCGACTGAACCGCTCTGCTCATCGCCCTGATGTCCACCGCCGGTATGTCCGGCTATGCCGGCGCGCAGGCTGGCGCCTCCCCGCGCGAGCGAGCCGCGGACGTCGGCCATGCCCTTGCGGATCGCGTCCATACCACCGGCGGGTTGGGCGTCGGGGAATTCACCGGCGGCTTGACGGCGCAGCATTTGGGCGCCGAACAGCGACAGGACGGTGATCAAGAGGATGCCGATCAGTTTCTGAGTCGCGTCGATCGGGCCCCAGGCGAACAGGATCAGCAGCGCGACGGCGACGACGCCGAAGGTGATGTCGGGGCGGTCGCGCAGATAGGGGGCCATGGCCCGGCGTGTGGATGTGGCCCAGCGCGAGCGTCCGCCGAGCAGGCCGGCGAGCACGACGACGACGCCGATGAACACCAGCGCGTCGGCGACGTCCACGAGCACGCTTGTGGAGATCGACCACGCGGCGCTGGCGGCCGGACGGATGGCTTCGGTGGTGGCGAGCGTGTCTACGACCTGATTGCCGATGAGCGTGCGGGCGACGAGCGCGACCAGCCCGGCGCCGACGCAAACGAGGCCGACGTTCAGCAGGGTGCGGCTGCGCCGGCCCCGCGCCAGACCGATCGCGCCGGCGAACAGGAGCAGGACGAGCAGCGGCAGGATCACCGCGAGACCTCTGAGCACGCGCACGCCCGCCTGCGCGGTTTCCAAGGATTTAGAGCTGACGATCTTGATTTCGGCGACGTTGGCCGGGATTTTTTCGGCTGTGGAGGCAGGCGCGCCGAGGCGCGTGGCGAGGTCTGAGACGATCGGTCTGAGGTCGAGGATCACCGCGCCGCCGCCCGGGGTGCGGATCGCCCGGCCCTTGTTCTCGATCAGGTTGACGAACTGTTTGTGGGTGACCTCGTTGGCGGTCTTCCACAGCTGTTGCACGCGCGGGCGCTGCAGGGCGATGACGATGCCTTTTTCGACGAGGCTGCGCAGCCCGCCGGCGGCGGGCCCGGCGAGCGGCTTTAGTTCGGAGGGCAACCCCGAGCGGATTTCTCCGGCGACGTCGACGTTGGCGTAGATCTGGTCGGTGAGGTAGGAGGAGAGCTGTTCCTGGATCGCGTGGTTCTCCAGCAGGGCGGTGTTGGTTTCGGTCCAGTAGGAGGTGTCGAGCAGCTGACGGTTGGCCCAGACGGCGAAGATGCCGATCACGCTGAGCACGGCGGCCAGGCCGAGCATGCTCCTGACGAGCCACTTGTGCGAGCTCAGCGGCGCCGACGTGCCGTCGGGCGGTGGGTCGGACGGTGGAGCACCGGGTGGCGCCGAGGACCCAGGCGACGGCGATGGCTTCGCCGGCATCTGAGCCGTCGGGGGCTCGGTGGGCGAGTGCGCCGCCGCGTCGGAGGGGCCCTGGGGCGACTCGTCATTCATCGACATGTCATCTCACTCGGCGGGCTCGGTCGGGGGCAAGAGTGCGCCGATCAGCCAGAAGAGGGGTATGAAGATCCCAATCAGGAACATGATCCAGTGACCCTTTTTGATCGCGGTGAGACCGAGCACGATCAGCAGGACGAGGTACAGGATCCCAAAACCGACATAGCCCCCCGAGGAGACCGCGAGCGGAACAATCGTCGTCAGCATTTTGGTCCCCCCTTCTCTGCGATCAACTGCATTCGATCGGCTGCAGCGCTTGGGTGTAGCTGCTCGCTAGCTGCTTGAGAGCGCCTTCCAGCTGTGTGCCGGCGCCGCTGATGGAAAAGTTGGTGGTCAGGTTCGAGAGCACTGCTTTGAGCTGCTGTTCGAAGGTCTGAGTGGCCTGTTGGACCTGCTGCTTGCGCGCGGGTTGCAGATCGCTCTGGGCGCCGTGGATCTGTTTGAGGTCGTCTGCGATCGCGGTCACTTCGGTCTTGACCTGCGGCAGTGTCGCGATTGACGGCGTCAGTGTCTGCAAGGTGGCGATCCTACTCTTTATGTCGGATCGGGCACTGCAAACCGACTTCTTGGCCTGCTCCTGCTTGGATTCGCCGCAACCCGTCAGTGGGATCGTCAGGGTCACGAGCAGCATGGGAACGCTCGCGATCAGCTTGCGGACAGGCACGGCAGAGGGGGACGCCGCGATGGACGACGACGCCCCCCTACCGGACTTGGCTACTCCAAGCAAGTCGTGGTTCCTTAGGCCTCGATGGGACGGCCTCCGTAGGCGGCCAGTCCGTAGATGATCAGGATGTCGATCGCGAAGACCGCGAGCGACCAGAACGGATAGGCGGGCATATACATCAGCGCCGCGATCGCGCTGAGGCTCGCGGCGAAGATCCCGAACCAGCGTCCGAACCCTCCACCGGACCAGATCGAGAAGGCGGCGAGGATCTGGAGCGCCCCGAGGATGATCGTCACCCACCCCCAGGTGTTGAGCCCGCTGAGGATGTACTGGGTTTCATGCACGAAGAACTTCGAATCGTCGACCGCGGCGATCCCGTAGATCACGTTCAGCACACCGGCGATCAAGAGCATGATCCCAGCGAACACCACCCAACCGGCGCCGGACTTTTCCCCCACGCCGCCGGACTCGTACGAACTCGTAGCCATGCCTCACTCCTTTCGGCGATTTGTATGCTCGATGTAGTTCGGCCTCGGGTGAGAGTCGTCCTGCCTGTGACGGCAAATAACCAACGTGCCGAGCTGAAACCAGATCGCGCGTATGTCGAGCCTACGGCTGCCCGCGAACCGCGCCATCGGGACTCAATACGCTCGGGATTGCGGATAACTACTGACATGCTTCCTGCTGACACGATTCCGCGTGTTCGTCGGGCGCACTACCGGCGCGCTCGCCGACGACGGTCGTTCTGTTAGCTTGGCGCCGTGGCCGACACGACGGATCGCCGAGCGGGGGCGGCGGGCATCGTTCTGGTGACCCTCGCCGCGGGTCAGTTCCTGATGACCCTCGACAGCTCGGTCATGAACGTGTCGATCGCCACGGTCGCCAAAGACGTGGGCACGACCGTGACCGGGATCCAGACGGCGATCACGCTCTACACGTTGGTGATGGCCTCGCTGATGATCACCGGCGGCAAGCTCGGTCAGATCCTCGGCCGCAAGCGGGCGTTCGCGATCGGATGTGTGATCTACGGCTGCGGGTCGTTCACCACCGCGATCTCGCCCAGCCTCGGCGTGCTGATGCTCGGATGGTCCTTGCTGGAGGGGGTCGGCGCCGCGCTGATCCTGCCCGCGATCGTCGCGCTGGTCGCGTCCAACTTCACACGCCCAGAACGCCCGCGCGCGTACGGCCTCGTCGCCTCGGCCGGCGCGATCGCCGTCGCCGCCGGCCCGCTGATCGGCGGGCTGTTCACCACGTACCTGTCCTGGCGCTGGGTGTTCGCGGGCGAGGTGATGATCGTGCTCGTAATCCTCGCGCTCACCCGCCGTATGGAGGACTCGCCGGCCGAGTCGGGGGTGCGGCTCGACCTGGTCGGGACGGCGCTGTCAGCGCTCGGGCTGGGCTTGATCGTGTTCGGGATCTTGCGCTCGGGGGCCTGGGGGTTCGTGCAGCCCAAGCCAGGGGCTCCGGAGTGGTTCGGCCTGTCCCCGACAATCTGGCTGATGCTTGGGGGCGGGCTGGTCGTGTGGCTGTTCTTGCAGTGGGAGAACCGGCGCCTGGATCGGGGACAGGAGCCGCTGGTCAACCCCGCGATCTTGCGCAACGTGACGTTGCGCGGCGGGCTGATCTCGTTCTTCTTCCAATACCTCCTGCAGGCGGGCCTGTTCTTTGCGGTGCCGCTGTTCCTGTCGGTCGCGCTGGGGCTGTCGGCGATCGAAACGGGCGTACGACTGCTGCCGCTGTCGATCACGCTGCTGCTGGCGGCGGCGGGGATCCCGAAGGTGTGGCCGAACGCCTCGCCGCGCAGGGTCGTGCAGCTTGGGTTCCTGGCGCTGTTCGCCGGCATCGTGGTGATGGTCGCCGCGCTGGAAGCCGGGGCCGGCGCCGACATCGTGACCTGGCCGATGCTGCTGGCCGGTCTGGGCGTGGGGGCGCTGGCGTCACAGCTCGGGAGCGTCACGGTGTCCTCGGTCTCGGACGAGCAGAGCGGCGAGGTGGGCGGATTGCAGAACACCGTCACCAACCTCGGCGCATCGATCGGGACAGCGCTGGCGGGGGCCGTGTTGATCGCCGCCCTGAGCACGTCGTTCCTGACGGGAGTGCAGCAGAACGCGGCCGTACCGAGCGATGTCAAATCGAAGGTCGGCGTGGAGCTGGCCGGCGGAGTGCCGTTCGTCTCGGACACCGAACTGCGCAGCGCTCTCGAGAAGGCGGGGACGACACCGCAGGCCACCGACGCGATCGTCGAAGAGAACGAGACGGCGCGCCTGTCGGCGCTGCGCTCGTCGCTGTCGGTGCTGGCGGTGATCGCGGTGCTCGCGCTGCTGTTCAGTCGCGGCATCCCGACCGAGCAGCCGGCCGCGACGCGAGAACCAGAGCGAGAACCAGAGCCAGAACCTCAGGCCGCGTGAACGGGAGGGCCAGCCGCCTCGGACCGCTTGCGCGAGAGGGCTGGCCGCCTCAGGCCGTATGCACAGGAGGGCCGGCCGCCTTGATTTCGCGCGCGGCGGCGCGCAGCGCGAACGCGATCAGGACCAGCGCGAGGCCGCGCACGATCAGGACGATGCCGAACACAACCGCGAGCGTCTTGATCCCGAATTCCGGCCAGGAGACGATCAGGATCCCGAGCGCCAGGTCGACGAGCGAGGCCAGCAGCAGCCAGCCCCGGCCCTCGCGGGTCTCGAAGGCGCCGACGAGACGCAGGACGCCGGCGAGGATCAGGTAGAGGCCGACCGCGAGTGCGACGACGAGGATGCTGCCGCTCGGGTGACGCAGGACGATCACCCCGGCGATCATCGCCAGAGCGCCGCCGAGCACGCCGCCGATGCGCGATCCGGACGGTTGGCCGAGCGCGCCGACGATCAAGAAGACGCCACCGATCAAAAGCTCGATGCCCACAAGCAGCGCGACGACGGTGAGCGTGGGACCGGGGTAGGCGATCAGAACGATGCCGCCGACGAGCGAGATCAGGCCGACGATCAGGCCAAGCCACCAGGCCCGCCCTACCGCCTCGACCGCCTCCCACTCCGAAGCCTCACTCTCGAATGCCGTGCTCATCGCTGCCTCCCTGTGGTCGGTGCCCGCGATGCGAGCACGTTCGCCGCCCGTTCGGCGGTCCATCTTCCCGGTGGGATTGAACCCTAGGCGCATGTCGGAACGGCGGCGACCGTAGAAATCCGCAGTGGACGGCAGCTTGCACAGCGCTCAATCGGGCGTGCATCGGGCATTGTGTGCCCGCAGATTCATGTGTCCAGCCGCCGGCACGCGACCGCATCGAAGGGCGCTCATGTGGGTTTGCGCATATGGGTCCGCAGGGGGCACGGACCGACGGAAGTTCCGCAAGGCACAGGTAAACCGCACACAGGGAGAGGCATTCATGCGTTCAGTCAGGCTAGTCCCGGCCATCGTGGCCGCGGCCTCATTGCTCGCACTGGCCCCGGCCGGCGCGAGCGCACACAAGCATTCGAACCCCAGCGGTCGGTGCAGCGTCAATCTCAATGTGGCGCCCCGCCAGATCACCGCGGGCGACCCGGTTGTTGCGTTCGGACGACTCGACTGCACACGCCGTGCGAATGCGGCGGGACAGACGGTGCAGCTATTCGAGCATGCCCACGGCACCCCTGGCTATGCGCTCACGCAGAGCACGACGACCGACGCGCGTGGGTTCTACGAGATGACGCAGGCCGGAGTGCAGAGCGACAGCTCGTTCTACGTACGCTCGCATCGTGCCCAGAGCGGACGCCGACACGTGCGGGTCGCCGCGCAGGTCACGCTCAGCGGCCCGCCCGAAGGCACGCAGCTGCTCACCGGTCGCCCCAATCAGGTCACGTTCACCGGCACGGTCAGTCCGGCCGACGTCGGTGCGCGCGTGACCCTGCAGCGACAGAACGCGCTCACCGGAAACGAATGGCGGCGAATCGACCGTGGCGTCGTGGCTCCGAATGGCACCTTCTCGATCGTGCACAGGTTCATCGTGCCGGGCGACGCGAACCTGCGCGTGATCGTGCGCAGTCACGGCGTGAACATCCCGAGTCCATCGAACGTCCTCACCTATGAGATTTCCCAGGCGCAGAACCCACAGCTGACGATCAATGCCTCCTCTGACCCGATCTTCTTTGGGCAGTCGGTGACGATCAGCGGTGTCGCCGCGGGCGTTACAAGTCAGCCGGTGACGCTGCTCGCGCGAACCGTGCGCCAGCGCGGGTTCGCGCCGGTCGCCGAGGTCAGCACCAACGCGAGCGGCGAATACACGTTCCCGGCGCAGTCGCCCGTGAACAGCACGTTCTACGAGGTCGCCGCAACCGAAGCACCCTGCGCCGCTGATCCCCACCCGCACGCATGCAAGGCGGTCGTCAACAAGTCGGCCGCGCTGTATGAGGGAGTCAAGGACGTGCTCACCGCAGCGGTGTCACAGAGCACGATCCAGGCCGGCCAAACGCTCACGTTCACGGGCACGGTCGCGCCGGATCACACCGGACACATCATCTACCTGGAACGCCAGAACGTCGGAAACGGCAACTTCCACGTCGTGGAGGTGGCGACGGTGGGCGCCGGCTCGGCGTACTCGATCGCCCACACCGTCTACGCACCCGGCACGAAGGTGTTCCGTGTGCGCATTCCGGGCGGCCCGGAGAACGAGGGCGCGGCAAGCGCACCGTTCACGATCCAGGTAACCCCCGCCCCGGCTTTCTTGCTGCCACCGGAAGGACCGGGTAACTCGGGGCTGCCGGCCGAAGGCGAAAGCTAGCCGCGAACGCACCGGCCGGCTTCGCGAGGCGGGGATGCCCAACGATGCCCGTGGCCGTCCCCTTGCGGGGCGGCCACGGCGCGTCTACGCAGCCACCGCCCGCGCATCCAGGTGCGCTCCGACCTTGCGCTTGACACGTTGCAGCGCATTGTCGACGGTCTTGGTGTCGCAGGAGAGCTGCTCGCCGACCTGCTCGTAGGAGCAACCGTCGAGGTAGAGCCCCAGCACGCGGCTCTCGAGCTCTGAGAGCGCCGTCGACAGGCAGCCGACGAGCGAGCGCAACTCCTCGGAGGAGATGACTTGGTTGACGGGGTCGTGCACGGTCGGGCCGGGGAGCATCTGGTCGAGCGTCGGCACGTCGTCGCCGGCCGCCGCGGGGGTCGAGGAGAACGAGACGTACTGGTTCAGCGGGGTGTGCTTGTTGCGGGTCGCGGTCTTGACCGCGGTGATGATCTGGCGAGTGATGCAGAGCTCGGCGAAGTTGCGAAAGCTCGACTCGCGATCGGTGCGATAGTCGCGAATCGCCTTGTAGAGCCCGACTAGCCCCTCCTGGATGAGATCGTCGGAGTCGCCGCCGGCGAGGAAGTAGGAGGAGGCCTTCAGGCGCACGAACCCGTGGTAGCGCCTGACAAGCCGGTCGTATGCGTTGCGATCGCCCTGCTTGGCGAGCGCGATCAAGAAGCCGTCATCGACCTTGACTTCAGAGTTAGGGTTGCGGGAGATTCTCAGTGCCACGAGCAGATCCTTTCTTGGAGCTCTCCGCATGCGCGGACAGCCCAAATTTGCTCAGTGGCGCACTCCTCCCCTGGCGCCAATGCTTATCATCACTGAACCTTAGGTTCAGCGTTATGTGAGCGCGAGCGTTGCACAGTTGTGGAGTGTTGTCAAGGGGCGCGATCGCGATTCTGCAAGATCTCGTACAGCATGGCCGCGGCTGCGGCGCTGACCCCGAGCGATCCCACCCGCCCGCGCAACGGCAGGGCGATCAGCTCGTCGCACGCGCTGGCCACCCGTGGCCGCAGGCCGCGGCCCTCACTACCGAGCACGAGCACGAGCCCGGCGCCGCGATAGTCGGGGGCGTCATAGGGAATCGGCGTGTGCTTGCCGGCGGCCTCAGCGCTGGCGCCGTAGCACCAGCACCCGGCCTCGCGTGCCTGCGCGAGGAAATCGGCGAGGTTGCGCACCCGCGCGACGCGCAGATGCTCGAGCGCCCCGGACGAGGCCTTGCACGCGGCCGGGGTCACCTCGGCCGAGCGCCGCTCAGGGATCGCCACGCCGCTGCACCCCGCGCACTCGGCGGTGCGGCAGATCGAGCCGAGGTTTTGCGGATCTTGCACCTCGTCGAGTGCGACCACCAGCGGCTCCGGTCCCGCCAGCAACTCCTCGGCTGAGACATACGGGTAGCCCCCGGCCTGCGCGCACACGCCCTGATGGGCGGGGGAACCACAGCGGCGCTCGATGTCCGCGGCCGAGCTCGTCTGCACACGCACGCCGGTCAACCACGACTCGCGCGCGGTGCTCTGCGTAGCCCATACCTCACCCATGCTGTGCGCGCGGCGCCCGCGCAGCGCCTCGCGGACGGCGTTGCGCCCGTACAGGATCACCGCTGGCCGGTCTGGATCAGCTCGGCGCCGTCAGAGCCGTCGCGAATCTCCCACCCGCGCGCGCGCAACTCCTCGCGCAGACGGTCGGCCGTCTGGAAATCGCGCTCGGCACGCGCCTGCTCGCGTTGCTGCAGCAGCGCCACCGCCTCGGGGTCGATCGCCGCCAGATCACCGGCCACGCCCGCGGGCGCAAGTTCGCCCAATCCGAGCACGGCGAGCATCTCGCGCAGGTCGGTGTCGCCGACCCGTTCGCCCTCGGCGCCCTTGCCGGTGCGACGGTTGGCCTCGCGCACCCACTCGAACAGCGATGCGAGCGCCATCGGCGTGTTGAAGTCTTCGGCGAGCGCATCGAAGAACGCGTCGCGATGGTGGGCCATGTCCGATGGGCTGGGCCGATCCGCGTCCAGACGCCCGAGCGCGTCACGGATGCGCCGCACCCGCCGCTCGGCATCGTCGAGCTCCGAGGGCGAGAACGCCAGCGGCTGGCGATAGTGCCCGGAAGCCAGATACATGATGACGGCATCGCGACCGTACTGATCGATGACTCCGTGCAAGGGGGCGATGTTGCCGACGGACTTGGCCATCTTCTCGCCGGTGAACTGGATCATGCCGTTGTGCATCCAGATGCGCGCGAGCTCCTCCCCACGGGCGGCGCGGGTCTGAGCGGCCTCGTTCTCGTGATGGGGAAACACCAGGTCCGAGCCGCCGCCATGGATGTCGAACCCGACGCCGAGCGCGTCCTCGGCCATCGCCGAGCACTCGATGTGCCAGCCCGGACGACCCGGACCCCAGGGGGAATCCCAGCTGGTGTCCTCCCCGGGCTTGTGCGCCTTCCACAGCGCGAAGTCCAGCGGATCGTCCTTGCGCTCTGAGCCCTCCACGTCCTCGCCCTGGTCCATGTCCTGGATGTTGCGGTGCGAGAGCGATCCGTAGCCGGGATCGGAGCGCACGCGGAAGAACACATCGCCACCGCTCTCATACGCGTGCCCGGCATCGATCAGCGCGAAGATGTAGTCGACGATCGGACCCATCGTCTGCGACGCCAGCGGCTCGTGGTCGGGACGCCCGAGCATCAGCGCGTCGGTGTCGGCGAAATAGAGGACGGTCATCTCATTCGCGAGCGCTTCACTGGGGCGATCCTGCGCGCGGGCGGCGTCATAGATCTTGTCGTTGACGTCGGTCACATTCACGACGAGCATCGTCTCGTATCCCTCGTGCGCGAGGAACCGCGCGAGCAGGCTGAACACGGCGAACGGACGGGCGTTGCCGATGTGGATGCGGCTGTATACGGTGGGTCCGCACGCGTAGATTCCGACCCTGCCGGGATCGCGGGGGCGTAGCGGCTGCAGTTCGCCGCTACGGGTGTCGTGCAGGCGGATCTCGCGCATCGCCGGGCAACCCTAGCGCCCGCGCCCGGCGCCCGCCGCCGTCCACGCTCCTACCCGAGACGGACTCGCCCACCCGTCGGCCGTGGGGTATCTCAGTCGGCGTGGCTGAGGCCGGCGGTGGCCAACGCCGCGACGCCCTCACCGCGTCCGACGAAGCCGATCGTCTCGCCGGTGGTGGCCTTGACGTTCACGCGCGACGCGGACAGGCCCAGCGCGGCGGCCAGCCGCGCGCGGATCGCCTGCTTGTGCGGCGCAAGTCGAGGCACCTCCATGAGGACCGTGCAATCTACGTTGACGATCTCATAGCCCGCGTCGACGACGGTCGCCACGACGGTCTGGAGCAGCTCGATCGAGTCGGCGTCGCGCCAGCGCTCCTCGGAGTCGGGGAAGTGCTCGCCGATGTCTCCGAGGCCGGCGGCGCCGAGCAGCGCGTCGATCACAGCGTGCGTCAGCACGTCGGCGTCGGAATGCCCCTCCAGGCCCCGCTCGTAGGGGATCTCGACGCCGCCGAGGATCAGCCTACGACCGGTGGCGAGGCGATGGGTGTCATAGCCGATGCCGACGAGGGACCTCATGCGAGGACCGCCCCGATCGGCTCCAGCCGGCGCGTGCGCTGTTCGAATACACACAGCTCTGAGATCCCGACGCGGTCGAGCAGCTCCAGTGCCTGGTCATAGTCCGCGCCGACGTCCTCGGGCCGATGGGCGTCGCTGGAGAGCGCGATGGGAGCGCCGGCTTCGACGCACATCTCCAGAAACGCCTGCGCGGGATAGAGCTCGCGCGTGCGCTTGCGCAGGCCGGCAGTGGAAACCTCCACCGCGATGCCCGCTTCGGCGATCGCCTCGATTGCCGGCTCGTAATAGCGGCGCAGGTCGCCCTCCGGGCGCGGCCGATCAGCTCCCCACACCTTGACCAGGTCTGGGTGGGCGAGGATGTCGAACAGACCGCTGCGCGCCGCCTCGGCGAGCGTCTGGAAGTAACGCTCCCAGATCTCCTCGGCGCTGTGCCCGCGGTCCCACACGCTGTAGTCATCCATGTCGATCGAGTGCTCGCGTAGGAAGTGGACGGAGCCGACGACGTAGTCGAAGTCGCGCTCCTGGAGCAGATTGGCCATGCGGTCCTCGGCGCCGGCGACGAAGTCGGCCTCGATCCCGAGCCTCAGGTCGGTGCGCGCGCGTACGAACTCGCAGTAGGCGTCGATGTCGTCGATCGCGAATTCGCGCCACAGCGGGTGCTGCCACACGGTCAGCGCCTGCTCGAAGCGGTAGACGTGCTCGGAGACGCCCAACTCGGTGACCCCGCGCTCGTCGGCGACGGCGCGGTAGCGGGAGACGTTCTCCTCGGTGAAGTGATCCCCGGGGCGGGCGTCGAGGTCGTCCGGGCGCAGGTGCAGGTGGTAGTCAGTGAGCATGGCGCGATTCAAGCAGAGGCGATCAATAGCTCGGCGAGCGCGAGGTCCAGAGGGGTGGTGATCTTAAGATTCTCGCTGCCGGAGGGCACGATCGCCACGCGACCTCCGAGGCGCTCTACCAGCCAGGCGTCGTCGGTCGCCTGCGCAAGGATCTCGCCCGGCACGTCGAGGGCTCGCTGCAGGGCGCCGCGGCGGAAGACCTGGGGTGTCTGCACGGCCCATAGCGCCGAGCGGTCGAGCGTCTCGACCACAACACTGGCCCCGTCATAGGTCAAGCCGGTACCGCCTGACTGCACACCACCAGGTGCGACTCCCACCCGCTTGATCGTGTCGGCGACGGGTGCGGCCGCGATCGCCGCGTCGAGGCTCTCCCCCTCCTCGCCTTGCGCGTCGCGCAGCATCGCAAGCGAACGCCGCACGAGCTCGGGTGAGGCCAGCGGCCGCGCCGCGTCATGCACCACGATCATGTCCTCAGGATCGCCGGGGCCGGCTACCTCAAGCGCACGCGCGACCGACTCCGAGCGCACGGCGCCACCCTCCACACCGATCGTGCCTGTGGGCGCGGAAACTCCTGGCGGCAGCGCGACGACGATGCGGTCGATCTCACTCACGGCGAGCATCAGATCGACGCTCCACTGCAACAGCGATCGACCGGCGAGCTCGACGAGCGCCTTGGGACCATTGGCCCCGAGACGCTCGCCGCGCCCGGCGGCAACAATCAGTGCAAGCGAGGCCAAGCCTCGCTACTCGGCCATCGCCATCTGGCTGGAGGCCGAGGTGGCGAGCAGCTCGTCGAGATAGCTCTCCGCCTCTTCCTCGTCCTTGTCGAGCGCGTACATCAGCTCGGAGGCGAGGATCTTCTTGGCCCTGGTGAACATCTGCTTCTCGCCGGTCGAGAGGCCCTTCTCGGACTCGCGCAGCGAGAGGTTGCGTACGACCTCGGCCAGCTCGTAGATGTCGCCGGTCTTGATCTTGTCGCGGTTGTGCTTGAAGCGGCGGTTCCAGTTCTTGGGCATCTCCGAGACCGCTGCCTGGAGCACATCCAGCACTTTTTTGACCGTCTCTTCGTCGATCACCCTGCGCAGACCGGCGAGCGCGGCGTTTTCGGTCGGCACCTTGACCGTCATGTCGTTGTGGAGGATCTTGATCGTCAGATACTCGCGTGTTTCGCCGAGCATCTCCATATCCTCCTTGCCCTCCACCTTCCCTGCGCCATGGTGGGGGTAGACGACGTTGTCGCCGAGCTCGAACTCGATGAGCTCTACTTCGCGGGTAGCCTCGATCTGCTCGAGCAGCGCCTCGGCGGTCTCCTCGGAGTCGACGTCTGTGGATGGGGCCTCGATTGCTTGTGCGGGAATGGTGTCCTCCTTCGTTTGTGGCCGCCCGTCGGGCTGCCCTGTCAAGTCTGTACTGCTAGGTCTGCAGATAGCGGTCCACGAGGTTGATCTCCTGCAGCCGTCGCATCCCCTCGCGGATGTCTTTCGCCCTGATCTCCCCCACGCCCTCAACGGCCTCCAACTCGGAGTCGGTCGCGGCCAGCAGCTCATCCAGCCCCCCGAACTCCACGACGATCTGGCTCACCACTAGCTTCGGCAGCCTGGGGATCCGCCCCAGCACGCGGTAGCCGCGCGGAGAGACGGGATAGTCGAGCGTGTTGAGCTTGCGGTCGTAGGACAGCAGCTCGGCCAGGCGGCCGAAGTCGAGCAGGTCCTGGTGAGCGAGTCGCCCGATCTCCTCCAGCGCCAGCGCGAACGCCTCGTCGGAGTAGGCGGAGAGATAGTCGCGCACGAGCGCCGCCTTCTCCGCTGCGGCGCCGACCATCGTCTCCTCCAGCTGCATCTCGATCAATCGCCCCTCCGAGCCGAGCTCGACGATGTAGCGCTCGATCTCCACCGCCATGCGCGTGACCAGCTCCGAGCGCTGCAGCACGGTGAGGACGTCATGCAGCGTCGCCCCGCCCTCGAACTCCAGGGCGGTCAGGCGCGTGGAGACCTGATCCAGACGGGTGCGGTACTTGTCGAGCGTCGCCAGCGCCTGGTTGGCCTTGGCGAGCACCACGGGGATGTCGGCGAGGATGTACTTGACGCCGTCCACATACAACGAGACGACCTCACGCCGCTGGGATACCGCGATCACCAGCGCGTCGGTCTGCTTGGACACGCGCTCGGCGGTGCGGTGGCGAGTGCCCGTCTCGTGCGAGAGGATCGTCGGGTCGGGCATCAGCTGGACGTTGGCCATAGCGATCTTGGTCGCATTGGCGTTGAGAATGATCGCCCCGTCCATCTTCGCGACCTGGTAGAGGAATGCCGGGGTGTAGTCGATCTCGAGCTTGATCCCGCCGGAGTTCAGGAAGCTGAGGTCCTCGGGCTCGCCGATCACAATCAGACCGCCGGTGCGGGCGTGCAGGATGCTCTCGATGCCCTCGCGCAACGCGGTGCCGGGAGCGATCATCTCCAGCGCCTTCATCAGCCCCGGCTCCGGTCTTGCTACTACGTCTGTATCGAATTCGTCACCGGATCGTGGAGCCACAGGGGCCTATTCTACGGCATTGAGCCATTTTTCGGCCTTCTGAGGGACTCGGCGCGATGCCGGCGAGCCGCCGCCCAGGCGCTGTGCGGCCGGCTTGCCGCGGCCGATTCGCCTCAATGGAAACATCACCGTCGGAGGCCGCGCGATCGGAATACGTCCCTACGCGGCGACTCTGGCCGGCCGATTCTCCTCAGCAGAAAAGGCCGCGGTGAGAGCCTCGCGCAGGGTTGCGACCTCGCAGGCTCCCGAACCGCTCTCGGCGGGGGCGATCGTGGCCTGTAGACCATGCTTGGCGGCCTCTGAAAGGCGACGCTCGGGATGGCCTACCCA
This sequence comes from uncultured Solirubrobacterales bacterium, assembly GCA_963708315.1. GTDB lineage: Bacteria > Actinomycetota > Thermoleophilia > Solirubrobacterales > Solirubrobacteraceae > Palsa-744. Next base: position 2,390,781 of record OY970204.1, read on the forward strand.
GCGCAGCTCGCCCGTGAGGCCCAGCTCGCCGAAGCAGGCTCGCGGCGTTCCTCGCAGCGGCACTCCCCGCGCCGCGCTCGCGACGGCAAGCGCGACCGCCAGATCACAGCCGGGCTCGTCCACGCGCACACCCCCGACGACGTTCACGAACACATCCGAGCCCCCCACCGCGACGCCTCCGTGACGGCCGAGGATCGCCAGAACCAGCGCCATGCGGTTGCGATCCAGGCCCGAGACGACCCGGCGCGGCTGCTCGAGCTCGGAGGGGGCGACCAGCGCCTGGACCTCCACGAGCAGTGGCCTCGAGCCCTCCATCGCGGCCAGCACCACACTCCCAGCAGCGCGAGTGGCCCCGGCGACGAAGCGCGCGGAGGCGTCGAGCACCTCCACGAGCCCACCTTGGCGCATCTCGAACAGGCCCGCCTCGTTGGTCGAGCCGAAGCGATTCTTCAACGCGCGCAGCTCGCGGTAGGGCCGCTCGCGCTCGCCCTCGAACTGCAGCACGCAGTCGACGAGGTGCTCGAGCACGCGCGGTCCGGCCAGCGCGCCGTCCTTGGTCACATGTCCGACGAGCACCACCGCGATCGAGCGCTCCTTGGCCAGCTCCATGATCCGCCCGGTCACCTCGCGCACCTGTCCGACCGCGCCCGGCGCGCCGGAGAGCTCACCGGAGCGCAGTGTCTGCACCGAGTCGATCACGCACACGCGCGGGGAGTGTGAGGCGAGCGTCTCGAGCACCGTCTCGAGATCGGTCTCGGCGAGGATCGGGACCTCCAGAGCGGGGTGGGTGGGGCCCAAATCAAGGCGCTCGGCGCGCAGCCTGACCTGCTCGGCGGACTCCTCGCCGCTGACATACAGCGTCGTGTGACCGGCGCCGGCGAGATTGCCCAGCGCCATGTTCGTGAGCGTCGACTTGCCGATGCCGGGCGAACCGCCGAGCAGCACCAGCGAGCCAGGGACGAGACCGCCGCCGAGCACGCGATCGAGCTCGCCAATGCCCGTGGACAGGCGTTGCGCCGCGGTCGCCGTCACCTCGCGCAACGGGCGGGGACCGGGCGCAACCTCGCCCTCGGCGCCGGCGTGTCCCCCCGCGCGAGCACCCGCGCGTTTCCCGCCGCTCTTAGCCGAACCGCCCGCACGAGCGATTACCCGTTCCTCCACGAGCGTCCCCCAAGCTTCACATCCGGGGCAACGCCCATGCCACTGCGGCGACTGGAAGGCACACTCAGAGCAGGCGTGAATAGTTGCGTCGCGGGACATGGGCATCCAGCCTACGCGCCGGCGGGGACGCCTCGAAAGGGTTGTGTTGACCCCCGTTTGTTTGAGTAAAACAACAAGAATGTTGTAAAATCGCTCGGATAGTAGGGATTCGCTATGGCTTCCTCCGCTATCCCCATCTCCGAGCGCCCGCTGAGTGAGCGAGCATTCGTCGCGCTCAACCGTAGGGCCTTGGAGGCCGAGCGGCATCCAGTCGTCCGCCTCGACGAGGATATGCAGGCGCTGGATGCGGCCACCGGGTCTCGGCGACGCAGCCAAGACGCGCTGCGCCAACTAACGCGCGATGGTCGCTTGCGGCGGGTGCGGCGAGGCGTGTATCTCCTGGTCGCGCCGACGGGCTCGACTGACGCTCGTGTTCTACCGCTCATAGACGCGGTGACTCCGAGGCCCTACCTCATCACCGCAGGTCGAGCCCTGGCGGAGCTCGGCCTCTCAGACCAGCACTTCTTTCGTGTGATCGTCCTGAGCACTCACCGTCTAGGCGACTGGAGTTGGCAGGGCGACGAAGTCCGCTACGCCCTCCTCGCACCCGAGCGGATATGGGGCCTGAGCACACACGACGGCCCTTCGGTAGCTCTGCCCGAGAGAGCGATCCTCGACTGTCTGGCGAACCCACGCTGGGGAGTGACAATGGCGCAAACCGCCGAGGCACTCGATCGAGCCGTACCCGACCTCACGAGCCCTGAACGTCTCGCCCAGGCGGCCGAGCGCTACGGTAGTGCTGCAGTGGCACGGCGACTTGGCTATCTGCTCGAGCTTCTGCACGGTCCTGACGCCGCTGTGCCTTTGCAGCCGCTACGGGGGCGCAGCCATGCTCACGTTCTGCTCTCGTCCTCGGCGCCGAACCAGGGGCCGACCAGCTCCCGCTGGGGTCTGCGTATCAATGTCGATCCCGACGCCCTACTCGCGCACCGGCTGGTCGGATGAGCCTTCCTCGCCGCCTGATCCACAACGAGTACGACCTTCAGGACATCGCCGAGGAGCAAGACCGGCCGATCGAGCTGATCGAGCGCGACTTCGCATTGGTGACCGTCGCCGCACATCTCGTCGATCATTTCCCTGGACCGCCCACGATAGGGCTGCGCCGCTCATATAGCGCGACGTCGCGCCAGCGCCCGTCGGCCATCTGTCCGATGCGTCGGCGCACGCCCACGAGCGTAAAGCCACAGCGCTCGTGCAACGCGACGGAGGCGCGGTTCTCGGGGAAGATGCCGGCCTCCAGGGTCCATAGCCCGACCTGCTCGGAGGCCTCTATCAGGGCGCTCAGCAGCGCCCGACCGACCCCCTGACGGGCGCACGCCGGATCGACGTAGATGCTGACCGAGCCCACCCCGCGATAGACCGCTCGCCCGGACACGGGACTGAGAGCGGCCCAGCCGCACACCTCGCCCGCGCCGGCGCTCGGCTCACCGTAGTGCGCTCCATCTCCCGAGCGATCGTGCAGATCCGCGCGCGCCACCAGACGCGGCGCGGGCAGGCGCGCGTGCGACCAGTCCTCCCACGAGGGCACGTCGCGCTCGAAGGTCGCGTCGCCCGCTTCGATGCCCGCCCGATAGATGCGCGCGACCGTCGGCCAGTCGGCCTCTGTCAGCGGCGAGATGTCAAAGCGAGCGCCTATTGATCCGCGGGCGGATCCGAGACGGGCGTGCTGTCATCACCCTCGCCCTCGACGAGCTCGGGATCATCGCCCTCGCCGCCGCCGACGGCGACGGGGGTCTTCTGCTTCTTGGGCTTGACGATCGTCAGGCGCACCTCGTTCTCCTCGCCCTCGGGGGCGGGGTCGACGACGACTGTGGCGCCCGGCATGAGCTGCTCGCGCAGCACGAAGTCCGCGAGCGGGTCCTCGATGTAGCGCTGGATCGCGCGGCGCAGCGGGCGCGCGCCCATCGAGGGGTCCCAGCCCTTCTCGACGAGCATGTCCTTGGCGGGATCGGTTAGCTCCAGTTGCAGCTCGCGTTCGGCCATCGACTCGCGGATGCGCAGCAACAGCAGCTCGACGATCTGCTTGATCTCGTCCTTTTGCAGCTTGTGGAAGACGATCACGTCGTCGATGCGGTTGAGGAACTCGGGTCGGAAGACCTTCTTGAGCTCGCCCATGATGCGGTTCTTCATGTCGTCGTAGGTGATGCCGGTCTCGTCATCGGAGACGGCGAAGCCCAGGGGCGTGTTGCGCGCGATCTCCGCGGCGCCGATGTTCGAGGTCATGATCACGATCGCGTGGCGGAAGTCCACAGTGCGTCCTTGGGCGTCGGTGAGGCGACCGTCCTCGAGGATCTGCAGGAGGATGTTGAAGACGTCCGGGTGGGCCTTCTCGATCTCGTCGAGCAGCAGCACCGAGTAGGGCTTGCGCCGCACGGCCTCGGTCAGCTGACCGCCCTCGTCATAGCCGATGTAGCCAGGGGGCGAGCCGACTAGGCGCGAGACGGCGTGCTTCTCCATGTACTCGCTCATGTCGATGCGGATCATCGCGTCGTCGTCGCCGAAGAGGAACTCGGCGAGCGTGCGCGCGAGCTCGGTCTTGCCCACGCCGGAGGGGCCGAGGAAGATGAACGAGCCGGTGGGGCGCTTGGGGTCCTTCAGACCCGCGCGCGAGCGGCGGATCGCCTTGGAGATGACCTCGACGGCGGGGTGCTGGCCGATCACGCGCTTGTGCAGTTCCTCCTCCATGCGCATCAGCTTCTGCGTCTCGGCCTCGGTCAGCTTGAAGACGGGGATGCCGGTCCACATCGAGACGATGTCGGCGATCTCCTCCTCGCCGATCGAGGGGCGCTCGCCGGACTCGCCGGCTTCCCACTCTTCCTCGAGCTCGCGTTTGCGGTTGGTCAGCTTGCGCTCCTGGTCGCGCAGCGCGGCGGCCTTCTCGAACTCTTGGGCCTCGATCGCGGCCTCCTTCTCGCGCCGCGTGGTCTCGACTTCGGTCTCGAGCTCGCGGTTGGCGGGCGGCGAGGTCATCGACTTGATGCGCATGCGCGAGGCGGCCTCGTCGATCAGGTCGATCGCCTTGTCGGGCAGGAAGCGGTCGGAGATGTAGCGGCTGGCGAGTTCGCCGGCGGCGCGCAAGGCCTCGTCGGTGATCTGCACCTTGTGGTGCTGCTCGTAGCGGTCGCGCAGGCCCTTGAGAATTTCGACGGTCTGATCGATCGTCGGCTCCTCCACGCGAATCTGCTGGAAGCGACGCTCCAGCGCGGAGTCGCGCTCCAGGTACTTGCGGTACTCGTCGAGCGTCGTCGCGCCGATCGTCTGCAGCTCGCCGCGCGCGAGCGCGGGCTTGAGGATCGAGGCGGCGTCGATCGCGCCCTCGGCGGCGCCGGCGCCGACGAGATTGTGGAGCTCGTCGATGAACAGGATGATGTCGCCGCGCTGGGTGATCTCCTTCATCACCTTCTTCAGGCGCTCCTCAAACTCTCCCCGGTACTTCGAGCCGGCCACGAGCGCAGCCAGGTCGAGCGTGTAGATCTGCTTGTTCTTCAGCAGCTCGGGCACGTCGGCGGCGGTGATGCGCTGCGCCAGGCCCTCGACGACGGCGGTCTTGCCCACGCCGGGCTCACCGATCAGCACGGGGTTGTTCTTGGTGCGCCGCGAGAGGATCTGCATGATCCGCTCGATCTCAGTCTCGCGCCCGACGCAGGGGTCGAGCTTGCCTTCGGCGGCGAGCTTCGTGAGGTTGCGCCCGAACTGGTCGAGCAGCTTCGAAGACTTCTTACCCTCGGCCGGACCGGGGCCGGAGCCCGCTCCTGCGCCCGCGCCCTGTCCCTGGCGGCGACCGCCGGGGCCGGAGAGCATGCGGATGACCTCGTTGCGGATCTTCTCGGAGTCGGCGTCGAAGTCGAGCAGGATGCGCGCGGCCACGCCCTCGTTCTCGCGCACGAGCCCGAGCAGGATGTGCTCGGTGCCGATGTAATTGTGGCCCAGCGAGAGCGCCTCGCGCAGGGCGAGCTCCAGGACCTTCTTCGCGCGCGGCGTGAAGGGGATCTGCCCGGAGGTGACCTCCTCGCCGGAACCGACGATGCGCACGACCTGCGCACGCACGCGCTCGACGGTGATGTCGAGCGACTCCAACACGCGCGCGGCCAGGCCCTCCTCCTCACGCAGCAGCCCGAGCAGGATGTGCTCGGTGCCGATGTAATTGTGCTTGAGCGTCCGCGCCTCCTCCTGCGCGAGAACGACCACCTGCCGGGCCCGTTCTGTAAATCGCTCGAACATGGTGTGATTCCTTCCTGCGAGGACGGTGCCTCAAGCGCTATGTCGTCTCGTCTGGCTTCATGCGCAGTCTACCAACCGGTCCCCCGGCCACTCGCTGGTCAGGATCGCAGCGCCGGGAACAACACGACCTCGCGGATCGAATCGGCGCCCATCAGCAGCATCACAAGACGGTCGATGCCCAGGCCGACACCGCCCGCGGGAGGCATACCCTGTTCCAGGGCCTGCACGAACAGCTCGTCGTAGGGCTGCGCCTCCTCGTCGCCCATGCCGGCCAGTCGCGCCTGGGCCTCGAAGCGCTCGCGCTGGATGTCCGGGTCGGTGAGCTCGCTGAAGGCGTTCGCGATCTCCATGCCGCCCACGAAGGCCTCCCAGCGCTCGACCAGCCCCGGCTCAGAGCGATGCGCGCGCGCGAAGGGCGAGAGCTCGACCGGGTAGTCGAACACGAACGTCGGCTCGATCAGGGTCGGCTCGACGAACTTCGACAGCAGCGCGTCGGCCATCTGCGCCCAGCTCGCGCCCTCGGTGGCCACCTCGACGCCCCGCTCGCGGATCGCCCCGGCCAGCGCGGCATCCTCATGGCCGGTCGTCCTCAGGTCGATCCCAGTGGCCTGCGCGATCGCCTCGATGAAGCCCACTCGCCGCCACGGACCTGCGAAATCCGGCTCGCCGGCGTGCTCGACCGCCGCAGCCGCGCCGCGGACCAGCTCTTCCAGGCGCCTGGCCGCGACCTCGTAGTCGGCGTAGGCCTCGTAGAACTCGACCATCGTGAACTCCGGATTGTGTTTAGTCGAGACGCCCTCGTTGCGGAAGTCCTTGCCCAGCTCGTACACCCGCTCCAACCCGCCGACGATCAGCCGCTTGAGGTACAGCTCGGTGGCGATGCGCAGGTAGAGGTCGCGGTCGAGCGCGTTGTGGTGGGTAGTGAAGGGACGCGCCAGCGCCCCCCCGTACAGCGGCTGCAGCACCGGCGTCTCGACCTCCACGAAGCCGTTAGCGTCCAGGTAGGCGCGCACCGCCGAGATGATCTTCGCGCGGTCCATGAACAGCCTACGGGCATCATCGTTGGCGATCAGGTCGAGCTCACGCCGGCGATAGCGGATCTCGACGTCGCTGAGCCCGTGATACTTGTCGGGCGGCGGGCGCAGCGCCTTCGCGAGGACCGCGAACTCCTCTACCCGCAGCGAGATCTCGCCGCGCTTGGAGCGCAGCGCCGCGCCGTCGACGCCGATCAGATCGCCTATGTCGAGCGAGGTCAGACGGGCGAAGGAATCCTCGCCAAGCACATCGCGGCGCGCGTGCAGCTGCATCTTGCCGGTGCGGTCGACGAGGTCGAGGAACGCCGCGCCGCCCGAGCCGCGCCTCGCCGCCAGGCGCCCGGCGACGCGGTGGCGCTCCTCCGTCTCCGCGCCGGCCTGGAGGTGCTCGTAGGCGGCGAGCACGTCCGCGATCGGCTCAACGCGCTCGTAGGAGTAGGGGAACGAGTCCGGGTCGGCCTGCTTCAGGCGCTCGGCCTTCGCGCGGCGCTCGGCGATCAGCTCGGGCAGGCCGTGACTCGCGGGCTCCCCGGCCGTGGGGCTGGGCTCCTCGGTTCCGCTCACAGCGGCGAGACTACTTGAGCCCGACGTCGATCTTCGTGATCTTCAGCTTGCGCGCCGGTCCGCGCGGGACCTTCACGGCGACGGTGTCGTTGCGCTTGTGCCCGAGCAGCGCGCGCCCGACGGGGGACTCGTTGGAGAGCTTGTTTTCCAGTGGCTTCGCCTCGGCCGAGCCGACGATCGTGTACTTGACCGACTTGCCGGTCTTTTCGTCCTTCACGTGCACGACCGAGCCGACCTGCACCACGTCGGTGGAGAGGTCCTTCGTCTCGATCACCGTCGCCATGCGCAGCTTCTCCTGGATCTGCGCGATGCGACTCTCGATCATCGCCTGCTCATTCTTCGCGTCGTCGTACTCGGAGTTCTCGCTGATGTCTCCGAACTCGCGCGCCTCCTTGATGCGCTCGGCGATCTCACGGCGCTTGGCCGTGGACAGATGCTCGAGCTCCTGGTTGAGCTTCTCCAGGCCTTCGGGGGTGAGGATGACGTCCTTCTGCATGCTGCCTCGATCGCGGGGTAGAGGTTGACCGCCGGCACGCAAAACCCGCTCGTAAGCGGGCGGTTTCGGCGGCCACTGGGCTCGGCGAGCGCAGCAGTATAGCGGGCTCCGGAATGGCATTCTCAGTCGGTCGGAAAGCCGCTTGCCCCTTCTCGGCCGGCCGCTAACACCCCGCCCGCACGGCGATGAGTTGAAGATCCGCCGACTCAAGCGAGGACCGCGCGCGAGCGGAGCCCGACCGGCTCAAGCAGGTCGCGCACCGCATCGAGCGTGTGCGTGTGCTGCAGCGACTCGCTTAGGCGCTTGCCCACGGCGGGATCGAGGTCGAGTCGAGTCACGTACCAGGGATAGAACTTGCGCAGGTAGCGAGTGGCTCGCGGTTCGCCAAGGTGCTCGACCGCGCGGTCGATCGTCCAGGCGAGCTCATCCAGGATCTCGCTCCGGGTGGGTTCGTGCGTGTCATCCGAGAGCAGCTCGCGAAACAGCCACGGGTTGCCGAGCGCTCCGCGCGCGAGCATCACCGCGCTCACGCCAGTCGATTCGAACGCCGCGCGCGCGTGCGCGGCGTCGCTGAGGCCGCCCGTGAGGATCACGGGCGCGGGCAACGACCCGACCAGGCGGGCGGCGAGCTGGTAGTCAGGAACGCCCTTATGGTGCACCGCCGCCGTACGGGGATGGAACGCGATCGCCGCGACCCCCGCCTCTTCCACCAGGCGGTGCGCGAGCACAAAGCCGCTGGTGTCTCCGGCTCGCAGCCCCGAGCGCAGCTTCACCGTGATCGGCAGCTCGCGCCCGGCGTCCGCGGCGCCCTCCCCCGCCGCACGCGCGACCGCGACGGCCAGATCGGGGTCGGCGAGCATCCCCGCGCCCGCGCCCGTCTTACGTACCTTCGGCACCGGGCAGCCCATGTTGATGTCGATCGCATCGGCCGTCGTACTCGCCGCCACATGCGCCGCGGCCGAGCGCATGATCGTCGGGTTCTCGCCGAACAGCTGGATCGACACCGGCCCGCCGCCGCCCGTCCCATCGGGCCCGGGAGCGCGCTCGTCCGGATGGATGCTCAGCATCTCCACACACGTTTTCTCGTTGCCGTAATGAATCGCGTGCGAAGAGACCATCTCCGACACCGTCATCCCTGCGCCGTAGCGCGAGGCCTGCAGTCGCACGAACCAGTTGCCGATCCCCGCCAGCGGCGCCAGCAGCACGCGGTTAGGCACGCGCAGCGGTCCCAGCATCCATGGATCTGTCATAGACATGCGCGTCATGACAGGCATTGTCGCGCAGTTCAGGCGTTACGCTCGTGCAACAGCCGCAACCCGGTGAGCGTCAAGAGGTCGTCGACCTCCTCGATCTCCTCTGTATACGGCACTACCAGGGGGGAGAGTCCGCCCGTGGCGATCGCCGGCGCGCGCTGGCCTAGCTCGTCGTAGAGCCGTCTGAGGATCGCGTCGATCGCGCCGGCGTAGCCGAACACGACGCCCGAGCGGATCGCGTCGATCGTGTTCTTGCCGATCACGCTCTTGGGAGGGGCGAGATCGACCTTGGGCAGGCGCGCGCCGCGCTCGGAGAGTGCTTCCAGGGAGACCTCGATGCCGGTCATCAGCGAGCCGCCGAGATAGTCGCCGTCGGCGGAGATCACGTCGAACGTGGTGGCAGTGCCGAAGTCCACGCACACCGCCGGGCCGCCGAAGCGCTCGCGCAGAGCGACCGCGTTGACGAGCCGGTCAGCGCCGATCTCGCGCGGGTTGTCGTAGCGGATCGCCATGCCCGTCTTCGTGCCTGGGCCGACGATGTGCGTCTCGTGGCCCAGATATCGTGAAGCCATCGTCGCCCACTCGGGCTCGAGCTGCGGCACCGTCGAGGAGACGATCGAGGCGTCGATGTCCGCGAACGACAGGCCGCGCAAGCCGAGCAGGTTGCCAAGGGCGGCGCCCAGCTGGTCGGCCGTGGACTCGCGCACGGTGGCGAACCGCCAGTGCTCCACGAGCTCATCGTCGCGGAACGTGCCGAAGTGAGTTTGGGTGTTGCCGACGTCGACGACCAGGAGCATGGGCAGAGGGTGCGGGTAGGAGACGAATCAGAGGCTCGCCTGCGCGAGCGTGAACGAGGCATTATGCTGAGGACCATGGCGAGGAGGCGTCGAGGCGGATGAACGTGAAGCTGTATGTGCTGCCGGGGTCGCACCCGTGCGCCGCGGTCGAACAGACGCTGAGGCTGAAGGGCATCGAGTTCGATCGCGTGGACCTCGTGCCCATGACCCAGATGATGATCGGGCCGTTGCGCTACGGCGGACCGACGGTTCCGGGCATGCGCATCGACGGCGAGAAGCTCGTGGGCTCGCGCACGATCATGCGCCGGCTGGACGAGCTAGTACCCGAGCCGCCACTGCTGCCGCCCCCGGGAGACGAGCGCTACGCGCCCGTGCTGGAGGCCGAGCGCTGGGGCGATGAGGTCCTGCAGAGCGTGCCGCGCAGGATCCTCGACGTCGGTTTCCTGCGCCGGCCGCACGCGATGCTGAGCTACGCGAGCGATGCCAAGCTGCCGATGCCGAGCGCGCTGATGAAGCCCGCCACGCCGCTTACGGCCAAACTTATGGCGTTCAGAAACAAGGCCCGCGACACCACCGCAAGAGCGGACATCGCGGCGCTCCCCGCCCAACTCGACCGCGTGGACCGCTGGATCGCCGAGGGTCTCATCGGCGGCGAGCGGCCCAACGCTGCCGACCTGCAGATCGGCAGCACGATTCGCCTGCTGATGAGCATCGGCGACATTCGCCCCCTGATCGCCGACCGCCCCGCGGCGAAGCTCGCGAACTGGTTCCCGCCGCTCGTCGGCGGGATCGAGGCCGGCGTGCTGCCGGCCGAGTGGTTCCCCGCCGCGCCCGTCGCGGCGTAGACGGCCTTGCCCTCGGCCTCAGCCGCCGCGCAACACCACGCTCCGCGTCACGCTCGCCGGCACGCCTGCGAGGGGCGTGAGCACGATCTGCACCGTCAACCCAAGGCGGTGACGATGGCGCAGCGCGGTGCGCGCGCGGGCGCTCAACGGCGCCGTGAACGAGACGACTCCGGCGCGTACCGCAGAGCGCAGCAGGCGCCCCACGCGCACCCCCGCGGGGTGTCGAACGGCGGCCAGCGAGGCGCCTGGCGCGAACACGGCGACTTCGAGCTTGCCGCCCGCCCCGGCTGAGGAGACGTGGATCGAGCCGTGCACCGAGGAGCCGTGCTGGGAGGCGGCGAGCGTGAGCGCGTGCGTACCCCCGACCAGCGGCGAGCCGCCGATCGGGACCGGGCCGGTGGGTGAGATCGGCGCGACCGCGATCAGGCTGGGTGTGCCCAATGACGTGCTCGTATCCGACGGCCCCGACATTGGCGGCTGGGATGGCGGCGTTTCTTGCGTCGGAGGCGGCGGTGAGGCGGTGGTGAAAGTATGGTCTTCGCCCGTGACGGGTCCCACTTTGTTGTGCGCGATCAGCCGGAAGTGATATTCGGTCCCCGGCGCCAAGCCGGTCAGCGTCGCCGATACCGTCCGGTTGACGCGATCCGCCGGCAAGCTCTTGGGTTCGGTGGACTGCCCGTAGCTCGGAGTGCTCCCATAGTCGAATGAGTATTCCGTCGCTTCACCTTCGTTTGGATCGACGGCGCCTTTGAGCGTGGCTTCGGTTTCTCTCAGCGCAGTGGCTTGACCGGTTGTGACCGTCGGGGCGGCCGGGACCGGGGCGGTGAACATCTGTTCGCCGCCCAGCGCCGTGGTTTTGCCGACGCCGTAGATCGCGACCAGCTGGACGTGATAGCTCGTGCCGGGCGTGAGACCCGTCAGCGCGGCCGACACGAAATGCCTGCTGAAGTCTTCCGAGCCGAGGCTCAGGGTGCTCGTCATATGTTCAGAGACCGTGCTCGTGCCATAGTCGAAGCGATATTCCGTCGCGTTGCCTTCAGGGTTGACGGCGCCATTGAGACGCGCGGTGGCCTGCGTAAGTTCTGTGGATGGTTCGGTGGTGACGATGGGCGTTCCGGGGTTTTTGACGGTGATCGTGCCGGTCATTTCCGGTCCGTGGACGGTGCAGTAGAACGTGTACGTGCCCGGTTTCGTGAACGTGCACGTGCCGCTCCAGTTCGCGCCCTTGGTAGCCGAAGTCGTGCCGACCGGAATCCCGCTGCACCCAGGCGTTTCCGGACCGCCCACCCAGTGCACGCCGTGTTCGATCGCCGTGTGATTACTGAGCGTCACCGTCGCGCCCGTGCTGACCGTGGCCGCCGTGGGCGACCACGCATGGGTTTCTTCCCCATACAACCCACCCCCGGGTTTGTTCACCGCTTCGATCGCGGCACCCGTGTCCGAGCCCGCCACCGCTGGAAGCATCACGACGACCGCGCTCACAACGACGATCGACCAGAGGCAACGCCTACGCTTTGTCATGACCGCAACCACTACTACCCCTCTCCCTTTCCCTGTTCGTGCACTTAGACGTGCTCGATGACGGTGCGTGTGACGGTGAACGGTTGGCCGTAGAACGGCGTGAGTGTGATCTTCAGGTTGAGCCGCAAGCGCCGGTGGCGCTTGAGTGCGCTCCGAGCCCTGGCGTCGAGCTTCACGACGAACGGCACGTTGCCGGCGGCCACGCGGGTATGGACCAGACGCCCGACACGCAGCAGTGTCGAGTGCCTGGTCTTGGCCAGCGACGCGCCGGTCGCGTACACGCCGATTTCGAGCCGCCCGCCTGCCCCGGCCTGAGCGACGGCAACCGAACCGTGGATCGATGATCCGTGCTGGCTGCTCGCCAGCTTGACGCCCTTGGATCCGCCGAGGAGCGGCTGGCCGGACGGACTTTCCGGACTCGGTTCGATCGGAGTGGTGGGAGGCGGAGTTGGAGGCGGTGCCGGCGTACCCACGGCGGAGACCGTGATCGTGCCGGTCATTTCCGGTCCGTGGACGGTGCAGTAGAACGTGTACGTGCCCGGTTTCGTGAACGTGCACGTGCCGCTCCAGTTCGCGCCCTTGGTAGCCGAGGTCGTGCCGACCGGAATCCCGCTGCACCCAGGAGTTTCCGGACCACCCACCCAGTGAACGCCATGTTCGATCGCCGTGTGATTACTGAGCGTCACCGTCGCGCCCGTGCTCACCGTGGCCGCCGTGGGCGACCACGCATGGGTTTCTTCCCCATACAACCCACCCCCGGGTTTGTTCACCGCTTCGATCGCGGCGCCCGTTTCCGAGGCGGCTACAGCCGGAAGCAGCACCACGGCCAGGCCGAGCAGCGCCGCGGCTCCTAGATAGCTCCTGCGCATTCTGCCGATCACGATCTCCACCCGCCCTTCGCTCGCTCAACCCCGGACCACGAACGCGGCCTCTCCTCGTGCCGCGCGCGGCCCCCTTAGCCTGCAAGGACGCCACCGCGCGCCGATCCTTCCCGGCGGATCGAAAACTCGCGAGGCAGCCGCTCACAACCCTCCCCGATGAGCCGCACACGGGCCACACACGGGCCGCCGCCGAGCCGCTCGCGGGCCGTATGCGAGCGTGGTCGAGCGCGGGCGCCCGCCCCACGTGGACCCTTCCCGGCGCTACAGTCGCAAGGTCATCCGCACGCTCGACCCGCAATCGCTGACGCAGCACGTGGACCGCATGTATCGCGCGGCGTGGGCATTGTGCGGACGCAAGGAGGACGCGGAGGATCTCGTGCAGGAGACGTTCGCGCGGGTACTGGCGCGCCCGCGGGTGGTGCGGGGCGAGGACGAGGCGTACTACCTGATGCGCGCGCTGCGCAATACCTTCTACACGAGCAGGCGCACCGCGAGTCGCCGCCCGCTGACGGGCGCCGCGCTGGAGGACGTCGTCGCGGCCGACCCGCGGCCGACGAGCCGTCCGGAGCGGGCGATCGAGGTGCAGGAGCTGTACGCGACGATCGCGCGGCTGCCGGAGGACTTTCGCCTGGCGCTGGTGGCGGTGGATGTGCTCGGACTGTCATACCGGGAGGCCGCGCGTGCGCTGAAGGTGCGCGAGGCGACGATCACGACACGGCTGTTTCGCGCGCGCAGACTCATCGCGCGCGCGCTCGATCCTGAGCTCGCGGAGGACGCCGCGCCCCCCGCGCCGGCGAGCACCGCGCCGGGGGGTACGGCCCGCGCGCGGGCCACGCAGCCACTTGCGTCCGACGGGGACGTGTCGCGACTGGGTACGCGCACAGAGCAGTCTCCTCGGGAAGAGACGCGCGCGAGCGGAGTCTTGCCGAGTAGGAGCACATGATGATGGGCGATCCACAGGCACCCGCCGGAGCAGAACAGGCTGAGCGCGACCGCGCGGCCGAGCGGCGCGTGGCCGAGTTGGTGCGCGCCGTGGACGTGCGGGCTCCGGAGACACTGCACCGTCGGGTCGCAGAGATGGTGGACACCCACCCCGCGTCGCGCCGGCGGGCGCGCAAGGGTGATCGGGCCGGCGCACTGAGCGGCCGGCTGCGACCGACACTCGCGGCGATGGCCCTCGCCGCGGTCATCGGGGCGGCGCTCGCGCTGCTGACGGGCGGCGGCACACATCGCGCCGTACAGCCGGTCGGTCCGAGCGTGAGCGCCGCCTCGCGGCTGACGTTGAGCGCGGCGAGCACGGGCGCACCGCGGGAGAGTCATGCGCACGCCGCCCAGCTGAACATGGCGGTCGACGGCGTCGCGTTCCCCTACTGGGAGGAGCGGTTCGGGTGGCGCGCGACCGGAACGCGCACGGACACGATCGGTGGGCGGAGCGTGACGACCGTGTTCTACTCCGGTCCGCGCGGGCGCCGGGTCGGGTATGCGATCGTCGGCGGCGCGCCCGCGCCGGCGACGGGCGGCGGGACGATCGTGTGGCATCGCGGCGTGGCCTACCGGCTGCAACGGGTGGGCGGCGTCCCACTCATCACCTGGCAGCGCGAGGGCAGGCTGTGCGTGCTCTCGGGCCGGGGCGTCAGCGGTGCAACGCTCGTGCGGCTCGCCAGTTGGAGCGAGAGCGGTACGGCCACCTAGCCGCCGGCCTGGGATTCAGGACCCGCGGCGCCGGCCGGAACCCAGGACGCGCGCGCGGGAGGCTCAGGGCCTCAGGACCCGCGCTCGGGGACCGTCAACGACGGTCCGGCCCAGCGCACGCCCTCATCGAGCGGGAGCACCGCCAGGGCGTCGGCGAGGCCGGCCCCGGAGGGCGTGCGCAGCGCGAAGTCGAGCTCCAGCGCGGGGATCAGCACGAAGCGGCGACTCAGCAGCTGCTGGTGCGGGAGCGTCATGTGCGGGTGCGAAAGCTCGTGCGCGCCGAGCAGCAGGATGTCGATGTCGATCGCGCGCGGACCGTGGCGAAGGCCACCCTCCTGGCGACCCAACGTCCGCTCCAGTCCCTTTGCGGCGTCGAGCAACTCCAGCGGTTCGAGCCCGGTCGCCACTAGGACGCACGCGTTCAGGAAGCTCGCCTGCTCAGGCACCTCGCCGACGGGATCGGTGTCATACGTCGAGGAGCACGCGAGCACATCGACGCCCACACCCGGGAGCGCATCGACTGCGCGCTGGAGCTGTGCACGGCGTTCGCCGACGTTCGATCCGAGGCCGAGTAGTCCTGTCTGGGCGCTCACGGATCAGCACGGTAATGGTTTGGGATGGGTGAGCCGGGAGCCAGTCGACCGAACGCCCCTGCCGGCGCCGCTCTCGATTGCCGGCGACGCGTAGGAGGCGCTTGCGCCGATGCGAGTGGCCGCTCCGTGGCCCGGTTACGCGCCCGTGGGCTCGCTGAGCCCCTCGCCCAACCCCACACGTGCGTGCAGGCGGCGCAACGGGCGGGGCGCCCACCAGACGCTCTCGCCGAGACGGCCCATCAGCGCGGGTACGAGCAGCGCGCGTACGAACGTCGCGTCGATCGCGACCGCTAGCGCGGTGCCGAGACCGAACTGCTTGACGAAGAAGATGTGCGAGGTCACGAACGCGCCGACGGCGACACAGAACAGCAGCGCGGCGGCGGTGATCAGCCGGCCGGTGCGCTCCACACCGTAGGCGACCGCGTCGCGCGTGGGCATACCGCTGTCGTGGGCCTCCTTGATACGCCCGAACAGGAACACGCCGTAGTCGGTGGACAGCGCGAACGCGGCGACGAACAGCAACACGAGGTTGGACTCCTCCAGGCCGCCGATCGGGCTGAACCCGAGCAGGCTCGCCATATCGCCGTCCTGGAAGATCAGCACGAGCAGCCCGGCGCCGACGGCGACCGTGAGCAGGTTCATCAGCAGCGCGACCAGTGGCAGCACGAGCGAGCCAGTCATCAGGAACAGGAATCCGCCCGTGACGAGCGCGAGTATCAGCAGCACCAGCGGCGTGCTGGCGGAGATCGCGGACTTCTGATCGACGAACCACGCGGTGGCGCCCCCGACGAGCAGCGTGGGCGGGCTGGCGAGGGCGTGCAGATGCTCAATCAGCCGTTGGTTGGCGGGCGAGCCGTCGGCGCCTCGGGGCAGCATTTCGATCTCCCACGCATCGCGTCCGAGGTAGCGCGGCGCCCCGGTGAGGCTCGCCTGGGCGCCGGCAACGACCTGGGCGCGGTGCGCGAGCGCCGCCACGGTTTGCACGCCGTTCTGGGGGGCGCGTACGACCAGGCTGACCGTCTGCGAGCCGTCGACGGCGAAGTCGTGGGTGATCGCTTCGGCCACCTGGCGGGGCTGCGCGGAGGTGGGCAGCACGTGCGCGTCGGCCGGGGTCAACTGCAGGCGCAGGGCGGGCAGGGTCAGCACGATCAGAACCGCGGCGGTGCCCAGCGCGACGGCGCCCGGGCGGCGCATGACCGCACGCGCGAGCCGGTACCAGGCGCCGCGCTCGGCCGGCTGCGCGGACTGCGCGGCGTTGCGCTGCAGGCGCGCGGGCGACAGCGCGTTGATGCGCGGCCCCAGCGCGACGAGCACGGCCGGCAGCACGATCAGCGAGACGGCGCCCGCCGACAGCGTCACGAGCGCCCCGCCGATCCCCATCGAGTAGAGGAATCGCAGCGGGAACACGAGCAGCGAGGCGAGCGCCCCGGCGACCGTCAGCGAGCCGAACAGGACGGTGCGCCCGGCGGTCTGCAGCGTGCGCCGGATCGCCGCGTGCGTATCCAGCCCGCGCGCGAGCTCCTCGCGGTAGCGGGAGAGGATGAACAGGCTGTAGTCGATGCCCAGGCCCAGTCCGATGCCGGTGACGAGGTTGACGGCGAACACCGACAGACCCGCGAACTGGTCGATCAGGCGCAGCAGCAGGAACGTGATCACGATCGCGAACCCGCCCACGATCAGCGGCAGGGCGGCTGCGACCAGACCGCGGAACACCCAGAAGGAGAGCAGCAGCAGGATCGGCAGCGCGAACATCTCCGCGCGCGCCAGATCGGAGGAGGTGCGTTTGTTGATTTCGTTGAACGCCACGTCGTTGCCACCCAGACGCACATTGCCGCCGGATAGCTGCGGGCGGATATGTTCGACGGCCTCGGCCGAGCGTTCGCGCGTGGCGAACGCGGCGAGCACGAGCGTCTCGTGGCCGTTGCGCGAGACGAGCACCGGCAGGTGCGTGGTGGAGTAGTCCAGCGCGCGCTGAAACCCGGGCTGGCGGGAGAGCAGCGCGACCACGTGCGCGGCCTGCGCCTGCGCGGCCGGGTCGGTGCGCACGTCGGTGTGGCTGGAGACGAGCGCGGCGACGCCGTAATAGGCGGACTGGCCGGTGGCGTGTTCGACCGCGCGCAGGACCTGCTGATTCTGCGCCTGGGGGTCCTGGAAGTCCGAGGATTCGCTCTTGAGGATCGTGACGACGGGGACGCCGATCGCCGCCGCGAGTAGGAACACGGCGCCCGCGATCAGCAGGATACGCCGCGTGCGCTCGGTGGCGAGCCGTGCAAACTGGTCGATCATCGTGCCTCCGCTTCCTCGAACGTTGCCGCTGTCAGCACCGCTCCACTCCCTGGCGGGATTATAAGTTAGTGCTAACTAATGTCAAGGGAAATTGCGAAATTGCTTGGGGAGTTCGGAAAACGGCTGGATCAGAGGGCTGACGTGCGCGCATCTAGTCCAGCGAGAGATAGGCCCGGCGGACATGCTCGGCTGCTCGCGGATGAGCCGGAGCGAACCTGGCGGGGCGACTACTCCTCGGCCTCGCGCCAGACCTCGACCGACACCTCGTCCACGTGCAGCGCGATCGGCGGCTCGGGCTTGGTCGCCTTGACCCACACGCCTTCCAGCTCGTAGTCGCCGAGCAGCCGGTCGGCGATCGTGCCGCACAGCCGCTCCAGCGTTTTGTGCGAGCGCTGCTGGGCGATCAGCGCGACCAGCTGACAGACCTCGCCATAGTCGACCGTATCCTCGATCGCATCCGTCACGGTCGCGTCGGTTTCACCGAGGTCAAGGCGCAGATCGAGCACGAGCCGCTGGCCGACGTCGCGCTCGGCCTCGCTGACGCCGTGGTGGGTGTACAGCGACAGGCCGGCGATCTCGATCGTGACCGACTCGCCCGTTTCCTCGCGTTCGGCGTCGAACTCGTCCTCGTCGTCCTCGTCCTCGAGCGGGTACGGGTCGCCGGGTTCCTCCTCCGGTCGGTCCATGTAGCCGGGCTCCTCGCCGACTCCGTGCGCGCCGGCGCCCGCCGGCTGGTCCAGTCCCTCACCGCCCTGCTCGCCGCCGTCCGGAACGTCGGCTCCGGTCAGCTCGTCGGGGTCCTCGTCTCGCCCGGGTCCCATCGTTCGCTCAACGTAGCAGCCGCCACCGTGAGCGCAGCGCGTACCGGCGCGACGTCATGGACCCTGAACACGCTCGCTCCGCGCTCGTACGCGAGCACGTTCGTCGCGATCGTCCCCTCAAGCCGCTCCGCGGCCGCCACGGGCTCGGTCTGACCGGCGGCGTCGGCGAGGACGCGCCCGAGGAAGCTCTTGCGCGAGGTGCCCACGACGAGCGGGCGCCCCAGCGACGCGAGCTCGTCCAGGCGGCGCAGCAGCGTGAGATTGTGAGCGACCGTCTTGCCGAATCCGATGCCCGGGTCGAGCATGATTCGCTCCTCGCTCACGCCCTCACGCACGGCATACGCCATCCGCTCCTCCAGGAACGCTCGCACGTCGTCCACGACGTCGCCGTAGCGGGGATCGGCCTGCATCGTGCGGGGCTCGCCGCGCATGTGCATCAGGCAGCACTCCGCCCCGCTCTCACCCACGAGCCCCGCCATCTCTGGATCGCCACGCAAGGCCGTCACGTCGTTGACCAACGTCGCGCCGGCGTCGATACAGGCGCGCGCGACCGCCGCCTTGGACGTGTCGATCGAGACCTGCGGGCGGGTGGGTGTCCTGTTGCCAGCGACGATCCCCTCAATGACCGGCAGCACCCGTCGCAGCTCCTCCTCGGCCGACACCGGCTCGGCGCCCGGCCGGGTGGACTCCCCGCCGACGTCCACGATCTCCGCGCCTTCGCCGACCAGCTCACGCGCGTGCGCGATCGCCGCGTGCGCGTCGAGAAATAAGCCACCGTCGGAGAACGAGTCCGGGGTCACGTTCACGACCCCCATCAAGCGGAACGGCAGCGTCATCGGCTCAACCTACCGCCGGACGAATCAGCGCGGCGGACAGTCAGTCGCGTTCTCAGGCGAGCTCGGGGCGCTCTGGGTCCGCCCCACGGATCTCCGCGGTACCTCCGGCCAATCCCGGACGCGGTGACACGCGCGGGGTTTCGCGCTCGGGCCTGTCCGCGGGCGTGGGCGGGGCGGGCAGCTCGGGCTTGGACTCCTCTTCCACGCCGAACACCTCCTCCTCGCTCTTGCCGTCGAGCAGGGCGAGGAACTCCTCCTTCTCGATCGTCTCGCGCTTGACCAGAATCTCGGAGATTTTCTCGAGGTCGTGCCGGTGCTCGGTCAGGATGTCCGTGGCGCGCTGGTGCGCGGCCTCGATGATGCGCCTGACCTCATCATCGATCTCGCGGGCGATCTCGTCGGAGTAGTCGGGCTCGGTCGAGAACTCGCGGCCCAGGAACGGCTGGCCGTGGTCGTGGCCGAACACGCGCGGGCCGAGGCGCTCTGACATGCCGAAGCGCATCACCATCTGCTTGGCCGTCTGCGTCACCTTCTCGATGTCGTTCGAGGCGCCCGTGGTGATCTCGCCGAACACGATTTCCTCCGCGGCGCGACCGCCGAGGGTCATCGCCATCGTGTCCTTCAGCTCCGCCCGCGTCGTCAGGAAGCGGTCTTCTTGGGGCATCGAGATCGTGTAGCCGAGCGCCTGCCCACGCGAGATCACCGAGATCTTGTGCACCGGGTCGGCGAACTCCAGGAAGTGGCCGACGAGCGCGTGGCCCATCTCGTGGTAAGCGGTGATCAGCCGCTCTTTCTCGCTCATCACCCGCGTCTTCTTCTCGGGGCCGGCGATCACGCGCATGATCCCCTCCTCGAGCTCTTCCTGGCCGATCTCGCGCTTGCCCGTCCGCGCGGACAGCAGCGCGGCCTCGTTGATCAGGTTGGACAGGTCCGCGCCGGTAAAGCCCGGCGTCTGCCCGGCGAGGGCGTCGATGTCGATCACCTTCGCCAGCGGCTTGCCGCGCGTGTGCACCTCGAGGATCTTCGCCCTGCCCTTGCGATCGGGCCGATCGACCGCGATCTGGCGGTCGAAGCGCCCGGGACGCAGCAGCGCCGGGTCGAGGATGTCGGGCCGGTTGGTGGCGGCGATCATGATGATGTTGTCCTTCGCCTCGAACCCGTCCATCTCGACCAACAGCTGGTTCAGCGTCTGCTCGCGCTCGTCATGGCCCCCGCCGAGACCGGCGCCGCGATGCCTTCCGACGGCGTCGATCTCGTCCATGAAAATGATGCACGGGCTGTTCTGCTTGGCCTGCTCGAACAGGTCCCGTACACGCGATGCGCCCACCCCGACGAACATCTCAACAAAGTCCGATCCCGAGATCGAGAAGAACGGCACGCCCGCCTCGCCGGCGACCGCGCGCGCGAGCAGCGTCTTGCCGGTGCCCGGCGGCCCGTACAGCAGCACGCCCGTGGGTATACGCGCGCCGAGCGCCTGGAACTTCTTGGGGTTCTCCAGGAACTCCTTGATCTCGTGCAGCTCCTCCACGGCCTCGTCCACGCCGGCGACGTCGCGGAAGGTGATCTTCGGCGAGTCGGCCGACAGGCGCTTGGCGCGCGACTTGCCGAACGACATCACTTTCGAGCCGCCCCCCTGGACCTGGTTCATCAGGAAGATCCAGAACCCCAGGAAGATCACGAACGGGAGGATGTACGTCAGCAGCGACAGCAGCACGCTGCTCTTTTCCGATTCGACGTTGAAGCTGACCCCGGCCTTTTCGAGCTGTGAGATCAGCTGCGGCGCGGCCTGTTCGACGAAGCCGATTTCGTACTTTTCCTTGTTGCCCTTGCTGTTCAGCTGGACCTGCAGCGCCTTGCCCTTGTTCTTGAACTCGACCGACTTGACTTCGCTCTGCGGAATCTCTTTGGCGACCAGCGTCTGATAGCTGTGCGGGCGCGAGTTATTCGAGCTCGGGCTGACCAGTTTCACGGCCAGGAACGCCAGCACCAACACGATGAGGATTGGGAATGCGGCGCTCTTGAATGAACGGCTCATGGCGATATCACGTGGTTTCTGGCTCCGGTTGTCGTCGTGGCCGCCAGTTCCCTAGCGTACCACGCAACGTCCGATTTTCCGGGTGTTACGGTGCGGCGCCTACCTCTGCAACGCCGCCACGAATGGCAAGTTGCGGTGGCGCTCGGCGTAGTCCAACCCGTACCCGACGACGAATTTGTCCTCGATCTCGAACCCCACGTACTTCGCCTGCAGCTCCACCTTCCGCCGCGAGGGCTTGGTCAGCAGCGCGCATACCTCCAGCGTCCGCGGGTTGCGCGAGCCGAGGTTGCGCAACAGATACTGCAACGTCAGCCCCGAGTCGACGATGTCCTCGACGATCAGCACGTCGCGGTCCTCAATCGCTGCGTCGAGATCCTTCAAGATCCGCACCACGCCCGAGGAATCCGTCGCCGAGCCGTATGAGGCGACGGCCATGAAATCGACCTCCACCGGGATCTCGATGAAGCGCATCAGGTCGCTCAGGAAGAACACCGCGCCCTTCAGCACGCCCACGAGCAGCAGCCCCCGGCCGGCGTAGTCGCGCGAGATCTCCGCCCCCAGGTCACGCACACGCGCCTGCAGCTCCTGCTCGCTGACGAGCACCTCGCCGATCTCGCCTGCCGGCGCGCCGCCCGCCGGGACGGGGGGCGGGACGTTCGCCGTGGTCGGGACGCTCACCAGCGGGAGTGTACGCCGCGCGTCAGTCGCCGTCCGGGGCGCTCCCGGACTCCCCCTCGCCGGAGCCCCAGTCCCCCCACTCCTCCGGAGCGTCGCGAGGGCCTGCTCCCCCCGATCCCCAGTCCCCCAACTCCTCGGGCGCCTGCTCGCGGGAGGCGAGCTTGACCATCCGCAGCTCGCCTCCGGTGATCCGCGCACCGACGTTGCCGCCGACGTGCAGTTCCGCCACGCCCCCGCGCGCGCCGAGCGCGAGGATCTCCCCGACCCGCCGGCCGGCCTGCGGCACCAGCGCGCCCGCGGCCTCCTCCGCCAACCGCACGACCACGAGTCGCTGAAGCGCCGGGTGCAGCTCGGCCAGGCGGGCCACCGCAATCGCGTCCTTTCCACCCAGCTCCGCCGCGACGAGCCCATCCAGCAGGTCGGTCTCCTCGCGCAACAGCGCCGCCGTGCGCCGCACGCTCTCCTCGGCCGCGGGGTGCACCGCGCGCAGGGCCGGCACGAGCAGCTTACGCACGCGCACACGCGCGAACTGGATGTCGTCGTTGCTCGTGTCTTCGCGCCACGCAAGCCCTCGCGCTTGGCAATACTCGGCCGTCTGCTCGCGCGTCACGCCCAGCAGCGGCCGCACGAGCCACCCCTCGCGCGCGGACATGCCCAGCAGCGCGCGCCTCCCCGGCGATGCCGCCAACCGATACAGGATCGTCTCGACCTGATCGCTCGCCGTGTGCCCCGTCGCCACGGGCGCGTCCAGTTCGGCCCCCAGCCTCCTCGCCACCTCGTAGCGGCGCTCGCGCGCCCACGCCTGCAGGTTGCCCGCGCCGCGTTCCTCCTCCCCCACGCGCACCAGCTCCAGCCACACCCCCAACTGCGAGCACAGCTCCGCGCAGTAGCGCTCGTCTTCATAGGACGCCCGCCCGCGCAGCCCGTAGTTGACGTGCAGCGCCCGCACGTTCTCCGCCCCCCGCACCGCCACGGCGACATCCAGCAAGCACACCGAGTCGCGCCCGCCGGAGATCATCACCACCACCGGGCGGGTGGGCAAATCATCCCTTCCGAGCAGCCCCTCCGCCCGCACCCGCTCATGCAGCCCCTCCGGTGTCACAGCCCTAAAGCGCCCCCTTCGCGTCGCCGGCAAGGGAGAGCGGCGCCGGCAACGGTGTTCGGTGGACTGGCTATCGGCTCACCCACCCATAGACAACCCGTCGCCGTAAACATCACGCCTCCTACTCTCCGCGCGCGCGGGCCAGGAACAGCTCGGTCGGATGGTTGAACCCCTTCAGCACCACCTCGCCGATCAGCTCGAACTCCAACCCGTCCTGCCTACCGGCGGCATCCACGACCGGGTGCGTCACGAGCACCTCGCCGCCCGCCGCCCGCGCCACCACCCGCGCCGCGCGATTGACCTCGCGGCCGTAGTAGTCGCCGTCGCGATACAGCGCCGCCCCGCTATGGATGCCGATCCGCGGCGGGGGCGAGCCCTCCGGCAGCTCCCCGTGCAGGCCCACCGCCCAGCGCGTCAGCGCGCCCGCGTCCGCGCCCACGACCATCACCTCATCGCCCAGCGTCTTGATCACGCGCGCGTCGATCGGTAGCGTGTGCTCGACCGTCTCCACGAACCGCTCCACCGCGTCGACCGCCCGCGCCTCGCCGGCTTCCTCGGTCAATTTGGTGTAGCCCGCCAGGTCCGCGAAGGCGATCGCCACGCGCATCCGGCCCTCCTCCGCGGTCTCCTCGTCGTTCAAATCCGACTCGATGTGGCCGATCACGTCCTGCTCCACGAAATACCCCAGCATGCGCCCGTGCAGGTAGTTGATGATCGGTGCCGCGAACGGCAGCATCTCGCGCGTCATCCCCTCCATCGCCCGCGCGATCTCCGTCCCCGGCACCCCGTCGCGCATCAGCGGTTCGTGCAGATACAGGTGAAACAGCCGCACCTCGGCGTCGGCGATCTGCGCCATCGCCTGCCCGTACACGCGCGCGAGCTGCAGCAGCGCCGGCAGCGGCAGGCCCGCAGCGATAACCTCGGCGCCGTAGCGCAGCACTTGCAGATCTTCCTCGGAGATCTCCTCCGTCGAGAGCGCGTTCAGCCCCAACGCGCCGACGATGCGTTCGATCAGCGCAGGCTCCAGTCCGATCTCGCGCGAGGCCTCCTTGAGCGTGTAACGCGCCTCGGTGCTGGGCAGCAGTTCGTCGATGTACCCAAACGCCAGCTTCCCGCTCTGGCTCGCCTCCTTGATCTTCTGCACCGTGTGCCCGCGCTCGCGCAGCCGCGCGACGATCCGCACGTGCGAGGCCGCGGCCGGGGTCCACTCGCCCTCGTACTGGGGGACGAGCCCCTCCTTCACCCAGCGCCTGACCGTCGCCGCGCTCACGCCCGCCCGCGCCGCGACCTGCCCCAACCTCAGCGTCGCCACGGGAGCGCTCTCCTCGCCGGGAGCCTCCTCGGGTGGTGTATCGGGGGACGTGGCCATCGCCGGGCAGTCTAAAGTCGCGGCCCGTGTCGCAGCCCGAGCCCGCTCACCCGGCCGATCCCGCTGAGCCGTCGGCGCCTCTGTAACTGCGCCCCGGGGGCGGGCTGACTGAGTTCGCACGGCCGCCCATCGGTGTAACTCGATAGCGAAAATCTATACTTTTTCGCTATCAAACGTTCAAAAATCCATAGCATTTCGCTACCATCGTGGTGTGAACGACTCCACGCTAAGGCGCCTACTGACTGAGCGCAGCCCCTGGAGGGCGCGAGCCGGCTGGGAGGTCGACGACCCGGACCTGCGCGCGGCGGGACGGCTTCCCTTGGACTACGAGCCCAAACCGCTCACGGATATCCACGCGCCGGGGCTCTACGTTCTGCGGGGTCCGCGCCGCGTCGGCAAGAGCCTTGAGCTCAAGCGCGCCATCGCCGGTCTGCTGGCGCGGGGCACTGATCCAAGGACGGTGTTCTATTGCTCCTGCGACGGGCTCACGAAACAGGATCTGAGACGCCTCGTGGCACAGGGGCACAGCGTCACCCGCACGCTCCCCGGACCCCGTCACTGGCTGCTCGACGAGGTCACCGCTGTACCCGGCTGGTCGCAGGCGATCAAGGAGCTGCGCGACCAGGACACCGCCTTCCGCGAGGCTTGCGTCGTACTGACGGGATCCTCCGCCCGTGATCTGGAGCAGGCGCGCAAGAATCTAGCCGACCGCCGCGGAGGCATCGCCGATTCCGACCGGCTGCTGCTCCCGATGGGCTTCCGCGCGTTCTGCCGAGCGCTGGGGGATCTCAACGAGCCGCCCAGGGAGATCGTCCGTCCCAAGGACTTCCCGAGTCCCGAAGCCGAACGCGCGATATCGGCCCTGGAGCCGTGGAGCGACGCACTGTCCGACGCGTGGGAGCTGTTCCTAGACGTCGGCGGATTCCCGCGCGCCGTCGGCGAGTACGTGGGCACAGGCGCAGTGAGCGACGGCTTCGTCCAGGGTCTGTGGGACGTCGTGCTCGGCGACGCCATCCGAGCAGCGCCGGTGTCCGAAGCCGACGTGGCGTCGCTGCTCGACCGACTGTCCCAGAATCTGTGCAGCCCGATCAACGCCTCACGCATCGCCCGAGACGTCGGCCTCCCCGGACACCAGGCGACCATGAATCGCATCGAGGATCTCGTTCGCGCATTTCTCGCCTGGCGCTGCCATCGCATCCGCGACGGCCGGCCCAACACCGCAGCTCAGCGCAAGCTGTATTTCGTAGATCCGCTCGTCGCCCAGCTGGCCCACCGTCGCGACCCACGCTTCTCCACCCCGGACACCGCGAAGCTGACACAACAACAGATCGGCCTCGCCCTGGCACGCGCGGTGTCGCTGCACGCGCCGGCCGCGTTCGTGCAGACCGACAGGGTCATGTACGAGCGCACCGACACCGGCGCGGAGATCGACTTCGTCGGCCAGGACCTGGGTATCCCGTTCGAGTGCAAGTACACCGACGGCAGCTGGCGCAAGGAGGCCCTCACGCTAAGGGCTCGCCACGGTCGCGGCGTGATGGTCACCCGTTCGCCCCTCGTCATCGGCGCCGAGGAGTCGATCTGGGCGGTCCCCGCCGGTATCCTGGCTTGGCTGCTGGGACACTGACGTGGATGTCGCGGCACGCCATTCAACGTGATCTAAAGTCGCGGCCCGTGCAGCCCGAGCCCGCTCACCCGGCCGATCCCGCCCATCCGCCCGCGCCCGCCACGATCCACCTGCGCCCCACCGCCAAGCTCGCCGAGCGCGTCCTCTTGCCCGGCGATCCCGGGCGCGCGCTCGCGCTCGCGCAGGTCTTGATCGACGCCCCGCTCATGTTCAACCACCACCGCGGCCTCTGGGGCTACACCGGTCCCGCCCGCGCCGACGGCGAGCCCCTGACGATCCAGTCCACCGGCATGGGCGGTCCCTCCGCCGCGATCGTCCTGCACGAACTCATCGCCCTCGGGGCGCGACGCGCCGTGCGCGTGGGGACCTGCGGCGCGCTGCAGCCCCACCTCGCGCTCGGCGACCTCGTGATCGCGCGCGAGTCGATCGGCCTCGACGGGACCTCTCGCGCGCTCGGGGGCGGCGAGCGTGTATTGGCCGATCCCCGGCTCACCGACGCGCTGAGGAACGCCGCGCCCAGCGACGCGCATCACGGCGCAGTCGTCAGCGTCGACCTCTTCTACGCCGACTCCACCCGCCTGCCCGACGCCGCCTCCGCCGCGCTCGCGATCGAGATGGAGGCCGCGACCCTGTTCGCCGTCGGCGCCCGGGCCGGCGTTCCCGTCGGCTGCGTCCTCGTCGTCTCCGACACGTTCGACGCCGCCGGCGCGCGTACGCACATCGACGATCACGCCCTGCTGGAGGCCGCCGAAGCGATGGGCACCGTCGTGGTCGCGGCGCTGAGCGACGCTGCGGATGACAGTCGCTCGTCGTAGGGATTACCGCAGC
This sequence comes from uncultured Solirubrobacterales bacterium, assembly GCA_963708315.1. Taxonomy (GTDB): domain Bacteria; phylum Actinomycetota; class Thermoleophilia; order Solirubrobacterales; family Solirubrobacteraceae; genus Palsa-744. The sequence continues at coordinate 2,417,517 of OY970204.1, forward strand.
AGTAGTCGATGTGGCCCTCGCAATCGGGGATCTCGCCCCAGATATGAATCCGGATCGCGCCGTCCCGGTACGGATTGTGCGCGGCCGCCAGTAAGCGCGCGGCCACATTCGTTCTCTGCTCCTCCGAAGCCGCGTATCGGAGGGTCTCACTGAACCCTTTCGGGGTATAACCGATCTTAACTGCACATCCACCTTGGGCGTGAATGGCGTGCGCCAGCAGCGCAGCCGTCTCTCCGTTCAACTCGAGCCTTATGTCCACCTCATCGGACACTCGGCCAGCTCCGTCCACTGTGGACAATCCCGATCCGGCGAGCCGCGAAAGCCTCGATCGAACCTCGCGTCGATCTACCATGCCCTTACGAGTTCAGCCTGCTGCATGCGACGATTGGCTTGGCGGTGCACTTTTCGGTTTCGGGGGCTGAGAAGAGGTTGACGAGGGTTGCGCCGATTTCGGTGTCGACGATTGGGATTTCAAAGCCGATGTGCCAGTTCTTGTATGTGAACTTGCAGCTCGCCCAGTGTTTCCCTTCGTTCCCGCACTGCGTCAATTTCTGACCCGCTTTGTGAAACCAGTCCAGAGCAAAATCGACCGTGAACGTGTCGGCGATGGCTCCTTCGGCCGCCTTCAACACCTCAGACGGGATATCTCCGAGGAACTCGATACTGTTGATCACTTCGGTCCACGTCGCGATTTCCAGGAACTTCCTGCCACGTTCGCGTGCTTCTCCCTTCTTGTACCACTGGATCGGATCCACTCCTTCTCCGGCCGCCGCGATCGCCGCCCTGATCGCGGCTTCCTCTGCGGCCAGTTCTCGTGCCGCTTCCAACCCTGGTGCTTCGGCGCCCTCGCGTGCGGCGCCCTGCATGTTCCATGGTTCCTCCTGCATCGTGTACGCCGCGCCGGCGCCGGAACCTCCCGACAGGCCTGGGGGTTCGACCGCTTCGCTCTGCAGCGATCGGCCGGTCTGCGGCACGTATGACGTCGCGCCGTAGGTGATCACACCAGACGACAGCGAGCTGGCGACATCCGCGGCGCCCAACCACGCGAACGTCGGAGGTGCTTTACCCGCGTTGGGCACCCCGAATTCGGTGCTGTTATACGTCGACAATAGTTTCGTTTCGCCCGTTTTATCGCCGATCGTGGCGACCACGTCACCTTGGAGGTCGTGCAGCTGCATCACCGGGGTTTCACTGTTTGTCTGCGTGGCGGCGAGCGTGCCGTCGATGCCGGGGATGTTGCGCTTGGTTTTGCCTTCGCCTTCGCTGGTCCACGCGACCGCTTCACCGGGACCGTCGTAGTGCTCGACCGTCGTACTCGCACCGGAGATCGTTTCGCGGACCCGTCCTTCGGGATCGAGATAGTAACTGTTGCTCACACCATTCTGGGACTGCGTCGCGACCGCCCCGTCGACATAGAACGTGCTTGCCAGTTCGTGGCCTTCGGCGTCCGCCGCCGGTAGTTTCGTGACGTTACCGAAACTGTCGTAGGCGATGCCGGTGTCCGTCATCCGGTTGGCTTCGTCGTAGGTGTGTTCTTGGACCGTGCCGCCTTCGCTCGCGCATTTGCCTCCACCACCGGGAACACGCGTGGTCTGGCTCGTACGGTTGGATTCTTCGTCATAAGCGTACAGCCGCGTCGTGCAACCTTCACCGGACGGCGTTTCCTGCGCTTCGGTCAACCGCCCGAGCGTGTCATACGTGTAGCTCTCGCTCGCGAGCGTGCTCGTGCGGCCGAGCGTTTCGCCGCGCACCGAGGGGCTGCGCGTTTCGCTGAACCACACCCCCGGTTCGTGTTCAGCACAATTAGTCGTCTTGATGTATTCGACATGGGTGGCTTCACCGACCGAGTTGTATGCATTGTTCGCGCACATCCCGTTCGGATACACCTCGCTCGTCAGCTTCCCTTCGACATCGTAGGACGCCGTGAACGTCCCCGCCGAGGAGTCCGTCAGTTTTTCCATCAGCTTCGTCGTCGCGTTATACGAATAGGTCTGTTTACCCGTGCCCGCGCTACTGCCGTCGCTGATTTCTTCGAGCAGCCCGTCGTTTTCGGGACCGGCGTATTTATATTTCGCGGTGTTACCGTCCGCGTCGGTGTATTCGGTCCTTTGACCGAGCGTGTTGTACTTGCTCGTGACCGTCTTTGTTTTCCCTTCGACCGTCGTGCTCTGCTTTTCGAGTACGCCCGTCGTCGAATTGTATTCGTTCGTGACCTTCGGCAACGCGGTGTTCGCCGTGGATGTCGTTTCGCTGCTCGTGAGCCTGCCCGCTTCGTCATAGGTTTCCGTCTTCGTACGGACGGTCGAACCGAACGTTTCGGTCATCACCAACGGCTCGTTGAACATGTTGTACGTCACCGTCGCCACAGGCAGTTTCGGCGCCACGCCACTCGCAGGTTGTTTAGCGGGCAGCGTCTCGCACACCAACCCTGACCATTCGGGATGACTGCCACAAGCCGCGAACCCTTCCGTGTTCGCTTCCGCGGTGTAGTAGATCGTCGTCCAATCATGCGCGGATTCCCCACCGGAACCCTCCGGGCCCCTGGTTTCAGTGACCTGCGCCGTCGCCGCGTTGTACAACGTCGTGCTCGTGACTTTTTTGCCTTCAGGATCGGACGTCACCGACGTCGGCGCACGTAGTTTCCAGCCAAGATTACTCTGACCCGAATACGACGTCGTGGTTTTGCGCACTTCAACTTCTTCTTCGTTGGCCAACTGCGCCAAACTTGACGTCTTCGTCACCAGATCGTACTTTTCGCCACCCGGCGCCCCTTCGTCATAGAAAAACTTCGTATGGCTGCGAGCCAACGATTCTTTCTGTTCTTTGCCCGCCACGTACTTGATCTGATGTTGCGGGCCCAAGGTTTCAATCAGTCTCGTCCCCGGTTCTTCGACTTCGCCTTCTTTCGCGCCTTCGCCGTTGTACGTGCTCTGCGTGTCCAGCAATTTCGAGACTTCCACCGATTTGCTACTGCCCGCTTCCAGCGCTACCTGACGATTACTGGACGACAACGTACGTATGACATCATTGAATTCGTTGTATTCCGTCGTCGAGACCGAGCCATTCGACGACGTGCTCGGACTCGCGACGTTGACCTGCCGCCCCTGTTCGTCCAGGTAGTGGACGGTCGCGCGAGCGTAGCTCGCCGCCGGCCAGCCCTGATCCGCGTCTGGCGGCAATATCGCCGTCGCTTCGACCGGGTCGTCTTTCTGGCCCCATTTCGCGACTTCAGTTCCACTCATTTTATGCGGAGCGCTGCTACCCGTGAGGGGTACGTTGTACTCCAGAGTCAAACCCGGTTCGGGGGACCTGGCTTCGCCTTCGACCAGCCCGCTGGGATTGAGCTTGCCGATCCTATCGCCGTGCCCCGTGTACCAAAGATCGCCATCGGGACCGGCTGTGATCTCCTCAAGACTGCTCATCCCCGGTGATTCATATTCAGAGATCGCGCCCGACGTTGTGATCCTACTGACTTTTTCGCTGCCGTACGCGGCGAACCAGAGACTCCCATCGCTGCCCGCCACAATGCTCTGGGGGTATTCCGCACCACCCGCGGGAAGCGCGTATTCAGTGATCGACCCCGACGTCGTAATCTTCCCGATCTTATTACTGTAGTCGTCGGTGTACCATAGCTTCCCGTCGGGGCCCGCCGCGATACCGACGGGACGACTACCTGAGGGCAGCGCGTATTCCGTGATCGTGCCCGACGTCGTGATCTTCCCAACCTTATTACTGACGTAGTCGGTATACCATAGATTCCCGTCGGGGCCCGCCGTGATACGTGTCGGTTGGCTACCCGAGGGCAGCGCGTATTCCGTGATCGTGCCCGACGTCGTGATCTTCCCAATCTTATTACTGACGGAGTTGGTGTACCACAGGTTTCCATCCGGACCTGCCGTGATACTCGTGGGACTGCTGCCACTGGGCAGCGCGTATTCCGTAATCGTGCCCCCCGTCGTGATCTTCCCGATCTTATTTGTCACGTAGTCGGTATACCACAGCTTCCCATCAGGACCCGCCACAATGCCCTTGGGATCACTCCCTTTGGGCAGCGCGTATTCGATGATCGTGCCCGACGTCGTAATCTTCCCGATCTTGCTGCTGGCGAAATCGGCGTACCACAGATTCCCGTCGGGACCCGCGGCGATACCCAGGGGATCGCTTTCTCGCGGAAGCGCATATCCCGTGGTTTGCGAAGACATTGTCTGGACGACGGCTGTCGTGCCGCTATTGGCCGTGACCGACCCGTCGCCGTTTGTCGCCGTCACGACAGCCCTGAGCTTGTAACCGACATCGGCCGCCGTCGGCGTGTAATTGGCATTCGTCGCTCCCATAATGGGTTTGCACACTTCGTCCGTGGCATCACAGTCTTCCCATTGATATCCATAGGACGTCGGACTCCCAAACCATCCACCTTTAGATACCGACAGCCTCACACCTTCCGTACTCGATCCCCACACACCTGGTGTGCTGGCCTCAGTAAGGGCTTCCCCTTTCCACAATGGCGCCGAGGCCGGCGCCTGTGCAGCCCTAAGCAAACGCCCCGTACCGGAATCGCCCGCGACCGGTCCATACGTGAATGCCCACGACTCCTCCCCCGGCGGGGTCAACGCCGTGAGATGACCTTCTTCGTCATAACCGTAGGCCGTCTTCAGCGCGGGAGAGACGCGCGGATCCCACTCGGCGCGCAACTGCCCACGCTGGTCGTAAGAATATTCGGCAACCGCGGTTTCCTGCATCGTTTTACTTGACGGGTTATACGCATCAAGTACCACCTTTGCAAGATTCCCTTTGTATGTACCCCATTCGCCGGTGCTTTCACCTTTGGCCGTGGTTTCAGTAGCGTACCTAAACTTCAGAGCGCGGCATCCGGGTTTAAGTTCCGGCGCACACGAAACTTTCGCCGGCACGGGGGCGAGCTCTTCGGTCGGCTCGCTGATATGACCCGATATAGGCACCATGCCGATCTTCTCGCTGTAGTTGCCTGAAAACCATAGATTGCCGTCTGGTCCTGAAGCCAGCCCATCGGGATAGCTTGCTTCCGGTAGCGCATACTGGGTGACCACTCCCGCCGTGGTGATCTTATCGATCTTACTGCCAGCGTACTCCAGGAACCATAGGTTCCCGTCCGATCCCGCGACCATCGGTTCTCCCGCTTTTACTCCACTTGGCAGAGGATATTCATTGATCGTACCTGACGTAGTGATCTTACCGATCTTTTTCGACGCCACAAACCACATATTTCCTTCCGGACCCGCGGTAATCCCTTCGGGTTCGCTTTTTTCAGGCAGGGAATATTCGTTGATGATCGTACCTGACGTAGTGATCTTTCCAATCTTGCTGCTGCCGGACTCTGTGTACCATAGGTTTCCGTCGGGGCCTGCCGTAATGTCAGTCGGCTGGCTACCGCTCGGTAGCGAATATTCGGTGGGTACACCCGACGTGCTTAACTTGCCAACCTTGTCTCGAGCCGGCTCGACGAACCATAGCTTTCCATCCGGGCCCGAAGTAATCTCACGTGGATCTGCGGGATACAAGGTGAACGCACCTGTCACGGTACCCGACGGCGTCATCTTTGATATCTTGCCGCCCACAGTTGAGGTGAACCACAGGTTGCCGTCCGGGCCGGTGGTGATGTCCTCTGGTTCAATCGCATTACTCGAATATTCCTTAAGTATTCCGGTCCTAGTGAGCTTGCCAATCTTGTTTGTTCCACCCTCAGCAAACCAGAGATTGCCGTCTGGCCCTGCGGTAATACCATGCGGACGACTTTCGCTCGGTAGCGGATATTCGGCAAACGGTGCAGGTTGGTAGGCGTACGTTACCGTGTCAGTCGCCGCCGTCCCTTCCTGCTTGGTGGGCATCCATGTCGTTGAACTCGTCGAGCCCGTCGGTTGTGTAAACTTGACTGACGTACCCGCTGCCGCGTTCTTAATGTAGTAAGCGATCTTCTGCTTTTCCGCGTTTTCTTCGAGCGTAAGCGTGAGGTTCGAGTCCCCTGGCGGCGATTCGAACTTCCCTGGTTCGCCTGGAATGGCCGCAAAGATCGTCTGACTGCCGTTCGCGGCCGTCATCAGCACGCTGCCGTCAACCATTTCAACAAGCGACTCGGTGCTACCCAGGCTGAGACTCCACTCCGGTCCGAGCGGCCCCCCAGCGCCGGCCCCCGTGGCGCGCGAACTGTAGTTGCGTCCGACCGTGAGACCCGAACCAAGTGAGACGTCGGTGGCGCCGAGACTGTAGTCACCGGACTGGAGGTCGACCGAACCTGGGCCGAGCGCCACGGGCGTGGAGTGGCGAATCGAGATCTGTGTGGCTCCGCCGGGGAGCCTGCCTTCGTTGCCGGCCTTGTCGAGCGCGACGACCTGGATGGCGTGGTGACCGGCGCCGAGTTCGGCGCCATTGATCGTCCATTTGGCGGTCACAGTACATCCACCTTTTGCGACCGCGCATTCGCCTTCCTTTTTGCCCGCTTCTTTTCCTGTTTTTCCTTCTGCTATTTCCTTTTCTTCTTTATCTTTGATCGATTTGCCATCGATAAACAACGCTATCGACTTCATCCCAGAGCTCGCGATCGTCGCGCCTTCTCCGTCGGTCGCTTCGGCTGTCAGTTCATAGGACTTTTCGCTCAATTCGCTGCCGTAGGGCAGTCCTTCGAGTTCGATGGCGTGCGGCGCCGTTGTGTCGACTTTGACCGTCGCCAGGCCTTCGGATTCCAAGGACCGCGTCCCGGACATCGCCTCTTCCGCTTTGTAGCGAATCTTGTCTTCCCCGTCAGGAAGTTTCGGGAGCGCCCAGCCTTCACCGTGCGTTTCATAGCACTGGACACCCTGACAAGCGTTTTCTTTTTCGAGATAGCTATGTTCAGCGATCTGTTCCCATTTCCCCGCCGAGCTTTCGTATTCGAGCTTCGTCGCGGCAACCCCAATGCCCGGGTCTTTGGCAATCGATTCGAACGCTCCCTTGAATTTGGTCAACCAGTTGCCGGCGCCATAGAGCGCGTTGACTCGTTTGACTTTTTCTTTTTCTTTTTTTTCGTTTTCGAGTTCGAGTTCGAGTTCTGAGGAAGTCGTGTTGAAGCTGGTCGTTGAGTGCGTGCCCGACGGCTCGGAGATCGACACGATGCCCTGCGACATCGTGTCCGAGAATTTGTAGTTACTGCCCGGCGATGCGGTTGCCGACTGCTGGAAATGCACCGCGTTGTGTTCTTTACCCGCCGCCGGCAGGCATTCTTCGACTTTGGACGTGTTCGCCGCGCACAACACCGACGCCTTTTTTTCGTATTCCGGTTCCGCGCCTTCAGTGGACAAAAGCTTCTTTGTTTCCTGAGCTCCACTCGGTTCCTCAAATTCGAGAAAGCTTTCGATCTTCGCGTTTTTGTTTTTAGCCGACGTTTCCGTTTTCAGCTCGTAGATTTTGGAGTTGCCCTTGGTCTGATAGCCCCAGTATGCCCATTCCGCGGCTTTGTATTCGGCGATCCCCTTCGTTTCCAAATGTTCTTTGCCAACGCCTTCATACACGGCGCTGCCCGCGAACTTGCCGCTGTTGCTGGTGTGGAATTCCCAATTTGAACGCTTGCCGGCAGTCGTCGTCGTGAGCTGCCCGTCGTTGACTTCCGGATCGACCGCGATCGGATACAAGTAATCTCCCGACTGATCGACCGTCAGCGTGAGCACGTCCCCGTGGACATCCATCGACACGGGGACATCGGAGCCTTCAGCGTCCTGCGCGCTCACGGACGAGACGATCGCCAGCGTGACGCCGTCCTTCACGACCCTCGCCGATCCGCCCTCCACGCTCTCAAGACGGGCACCGGAAGGCATGCCGACCCGGAAATACAGCGTCCCGGGGCTGCGTTGGGAGAGCAGTATGCTCGTCAGATCAAACCCCTCGGGCGAGGGCTTGGCCAACGTGGAGAGATCGTGCACGCCGGCGGCGCCGTCTTCGGAATCGCTCCAGAGGACGGCGGAATCGTCGAGTGCGCCTTCGGAGGCAGCGAGCGGCGAACCATGCCCGTCCACCGGCGTCAACGAGACATCCGTACCGGACAACGACACACCGTTGGAGAGATCCTTGGGCACGTCGACACCGACGTCCGAGAGGACGGGCTCAAAATGCGCCCCGGCATCCGTCAGACGCAGGTCGAGTGGCGCGTGATGACCGTGCGAGGTCCTGGCGGCGATTGGCTGCAGCGATTCGATCACCCCGATGCCGCCAGGCAGCGACACCCGCGCGGCATTGTCGGTCGCATAATCCACAATCCGCTGACCGGCAGGCAGTCGCGGAGGGCCACCGGCGGGATGCTCGATCAGACTGGGAAATGCGGCCTTCGCCTCACTCGCCGCCTGCGCCGGCGCGAGACTCTCGAAGTCCGTACGCGACGCCTGGCGCGCCGCGACCGCTTCGGGATTGCTGTGCGTCGCTTCCCGTGCGGCCTGACTCTCCTCTCCGCCCAAAAGGAGCCGATCGGCCGAGGACACCACCAAAGGAGCGCCCAGCAGCGAGCCACCCTGCAGCGTTTCTTCACCATGCGATTCCGCCGCCACGGCGACGACCGCCTGCGAAAAACCTCCAAGCACGACCCCCAAGACGCACACCAGCACCGACCGCGAAATCACCCGCATGCCCACTATCTCCCTTATGCGTATTTGCGCTACGGCCGCACGCCCGATCGAGATCCCCGCTGAAACCGCGGAGCCCCAACCGCCTTACCGCTCGTCCGGCCTCATTGCGGAAGACCGTATCAGGACGCAAACTCGCTGGGAAGATGGATTTCAGACTTAATACCGGCCGATGTGTCAAGAGACGAGTCGGCATATTCACCTATCATCACATGACCAAACCACCAAGCATTCAGGTGCTCAGCTCGGTCTCATTTCACACAAACAGGTTCAACGACGGCCGGGCGGTGGACTGAGTGCAGCCTCGACCTTTTGCCCCTTTTGGGTAAGTTCCCAGGCGTTTGGTTCGCCCTTTGGTTGTCCGGCGCCTGCGTTGTGAACCAGCTCGAGACGTCCCAACCGACCGAGGAGCTTGGAGATCTGGCCCTGATCGTGGACACCCGCGATTTCGGCGACCTGTCTGTTGGAGGCGCCTGGGTACTCGGCGATCGCGGAGAGGACCAACAGCGTGCGATATGTGAGGCGCATATCCAGACCCTGCAGCGGATCTGCGGTGGACTCTCGCGACGCACGTGGGCGTGCGGGGGCGCGGCGGCCCTTCGGTGTCGGACGCGCGAGCTCTTTGGAGGCGGCGGCCTGCCCAAGGTAGGGGAGCACGATCATCCCCATCAGGGGATTGAGCAGATCCATCAGCGACCCCTTCTGAGGGCGTGAGCGCGAGGACCCGTTCGCGGAAGATCTCGCGCCCCGCGCGACCAGACGCGCGTGGACCACGCTCAGCACCGCGCCGACGACACCCTCGGCGGTCAGAGGCGGAAGACTGCTGCCTGCCCTTGCCTGCGCTCTGCCCGCGTCGATGACCTCATTCACGGCCTCGAGCGCCAGAGCCCTGCGCTCTAGAACCCTGGGACCACCGCTGAGCGCCTCCACGATCAACAGCGATCCCAGCGCCGGCTCGTCGTCAACGAGCACGAGCAGCGCGTGAAGCCCTGCCCTGACACGCTCGTGCCAGCCACAACCCCTCTTTCCTGCCATCGCGGCGACCGCGGCCGCGGCCTCTTCTGCGACTTGCTCAGCGCGCTTCAGCGCTTCGTCGAACAGCGCTAGAAAGCAGTCTTCGCGATCCTCGAACTGGTCGTAGAATGTCCGCCTCGAAACGCTGGCGCGACTGGTGATCCGAGCGACGCTCATCCCGCCGTAGCCAACCTCATCGAGCACGAGCGCGGCCGCACCGAGCATCCTCGTGCGCTGGGCCTCTGTGATGCGAGCGCGCGAGCCGCGTCGCGCACGCACAGAGCTGTTGCGCTCCGTGATCATCCGGCGCCTAACCCCTCTTCTTTGCCTTGCTCTTGTGCTTGATTGGCCCGTATTTCTTGCGGGCTTGGCGTTCGCAGGTTTTGCGCTTGGCGCTCTTGGGCTTCTTGTGGCAGGCCTTTAGGGCTAGCGCTAGTTTCTGTGCTCGGGTGAGGATCTTGGTCTTGGGACAACCCGTGACGTTGACCTTCGTGGTCTGGTTGAGCAGCATCCCGTTTTGCCCGACGAATTCGGTCGGCATCGTGAGTTTGCTGGTGCAGAGGTTCCCGTTCGCTGTGAGGGCGGAGTAAGGGCCCTGAGGCAGCACGAGTTCGAAGCTTGTGACGGGCTGGTCGGGGACCGTCTTGAACGTGCTCGAGGTGATCCCTGTTTTGCTGATGAACGTGTCGCCGACGAGATCGATCGTGATGCCATACCCCTGCAGCACCATGATCAGGTTCGGGAACGCTTCCCCACCGTTAGAGACGAAATACGCCGGACCTTCGATCGGGACGGGGAGTATCGGTGTGATCGCCCGTGCGTGACCCACAACCGATGCTGCCGGACATCCCGCAGGGTTGATGCGGAACTGGGCAGCGGTGCACGCCTTCTGCAACGTCGTCAAGCGGGACGGCAGCTGCTTGGGTAGGTCGACTTTGACCGTGCGGATGTTCGATTGTGTGCCTTGGGGTGCGTTGGGGAACGAAAGTTTCACCGCGAGGCTGGCACCGTTAGCTTTCGAGGTTTTCCCGGAGGTCGTGACCCGGAAGCCCGGTTTGAAGCTCAGGTTCGCGCAGTCCGCGGCCTGGAACGGACTCGTCAACGCGACCATGACGTCATCCGCGGGTGTCGTAAGGTCCGTTCCCGCTCCGTTGACTGCGTCCCGTATCGAGAGGGGATTGCAGTTCGTGGGGTTGATAATGAACTTAGTCCGGTCGACGTAGGCGTGTATCTCACGAACGTTGACGACGATCCCATCGATGATGTGCGGGATCGGATCAGACCCCGCACTATCGATTTCGACCTGCGCCGTCATCGAGTTGACCCGCAACGCAAACCGGATCACGACCGTCCCAAGATCAAACGGACCCACCGTCGCCGACGTGACCGACACGATCGACAATGGCGCCCCGTTATACGGGCCAGCCAGATAGAGCTTCCCCGGAGCCCACGCGAGAACCCCGCCGACACCCGCCCCGACGAGCGTATGCCCGATCTGGCTCACGGCGGGACAGGAGGGTTCATTGCTCTCCTGCGCCCCGGTCTTGTGCCTCGCCGCTTCGATCGCGCTGTCCGGACAGAACGGGACCCCGGACAGGTTCCCCGTCAAACCCGGGGGCATAATCGTCGAGAAGCGCGTCAGCTCCTGTTCGCCGTCCTTACGCGTGATATGCAGGTCGAACGGGGAGTAGGACCCCGCCGCGTTGTTCAACGTCCCCGTCGTCGCCTGGGGAGCAAAGGGTGGGACACCACCCGCGGGACACGAACCCGCGTTCGTCCCCGAGATGATCTGGAACACCGAGGTGGTCGTGATGGGTTCGCCACCAGCCCATGGTGTCAGGACGGCCTTCGCGTTATACGCCCCGCACGCGGGCGGTGTCACCAGCGGACTGCGTGACCCCTCACGGAAGTGCAGCGTGAAATGACTGAACGGCAACTGGGGAATGTTTTCCACAACCGTCACCAACCGTCCCGTCCGAGGATCGGGCTCGACCTTCGCGGGCTGCTTAATGATGATCCCCAGCGTCGGATTCTTGATCACGAAATACAACGCCAACAGACTGTTGAAGGGGTTCGCGTAGGGCTTAGCTATATACAGAGAACCCTTCAATGGTTCTTCGAGCAACGGTGTTTCGACTTCGACGGTACCGATCTTCGATTCGTTCGGACAACCTTCACCCGGCGCCGAGCTGAACGTCTCACGCGCCAGGTCTTCTTCGCTGCACACGCTCAACCCTTCCGCCAACGACGGGTTCGCCGTCATCCCTTCCGGCAACGTCACGACCGTCTTCTTGATATCCGACTGCGCCAAACCAGTAGCGCTCGTCAACCCCTCGTCGTGAACGTTCAGGCTGAAATCGAGACCCGTCGGGCTCGACGCCGCCTTCGCGGTCGGCAACGCCGCTACCGTCGGGCTGAACCCCAGCTTTGAGCAACCGGTCATCCCAGGCGGGACGGGGTGTTCTGAACCGTCGTTGGTTTCGGAGAAGCCGCTGACCCACAACGGGTCGGACGGGTCCGGTTCGCCATCGGGCAGTACTGCGCCGGGATGCTCCCAGGAGTCCGCGGTGTATGTGGTCCGCAGGGGACCCTGACAGGCACGTGGAAGCGTGAGGAAGGGGACTTCGGGAGCACCGGTGGGACAATCGCCCCTGGAGGTGACCTCACCCGTCGGCGCGCTGATCGACGCGCAGTCGCCTCTGTAGGGGTCGTGGACTTTGCTCGCCGGGACACCCCACAACGTCAGCTTGGAGCCGAAGAGAGGCAACGGCTGAGCGATATTGTGCAGTCTCGCGATGACGTTATAGGGAGGCTTGGGATTGACCACGAAATCGATCGTGACCGGGACCGTGGCGATCACGAATCCGATCTTTGCGACAGTCCCCGGCGACGGTGGCAGGTTGTAGACCGCGCCGCTTTGTTTCGTGCGCCCGACGTCGATTTCGGCGACGATAGTCCCGATCGCGGTCGCATCCGGGCATTCCGTTTCGAGCGCTCCAGCAGGACTGCCACCGGGACGGGTCAGGAACTTATCGGTGGGACAGCGCGGCGTCACACCCGGATCACCCACCAAACCAGTGATCTGGGAAACGTTGAGATCCTTGATTTCGCCTTCCAGCTTGAGGGGATCACCCGGTTCAGTATTCAGCGACAGGTCAGCAGTGACCGCGAAAGGATGCGAACCGGCCTGCGTCGCCGGCGAACCGTCTTCGTTGGTGAACGCAAGGTCAAACGTTTCCAAACCGAACGAAGCCTGCGCACACGCAGGAACTAGGACCGCCATGAGAACCACGAGGACCATTAGGCAACCGGTCATGCTCACACAAGTGCTTCTCAAACTTGAGGGATGGAACCGCATGATCACTTGCCCCTCCTATTCGACTTCTTGACCTTGCTTTTCGACTTCGCGCCATACCGCTTTCGCGCCGTGGCTTCACATCTCTTGCGCTTCACAGCACCGTGCATCTTCCTGCACTTCTTCAACGCCTTTGTGAGCTGTTCGACCTGAGAAGCGGTCTTCTCCCGCGGTTGCACAACCTGTGTGAGCGCGGGCACGAGATCGCCGGGACCACTGAAAACCGTACTCGCCGGACTGGCATCGTTAGGCCCTTCGGGAGCTCCCTGACACGCTTCGCCTTCACACGAGGCAGGAACAGTCTGGGGAGACGGGAGACCGCCGTCTTCGCGGGCGTCGTAGAGATCGATCAAGCCAGGATCCTGCGACACCAGACTCGACAGCGTCACGAGGAACACATCCCTACCCGTAGGCGAAGCATCGATGAATTCGGAATCCCGCGGGCTTTCCCCCGTGGAGATCAGGCTGAGACAACCCTCCGTATGAGCATCGTAGGACGCACTTGTTTCGCTGCACCTCGCCTGTTCGGGACCGCCACCAAGCGCCTCCCACTCATAAACGTCTTGCATACCGTTCGTGTCCTGCGGCAGCAATGCTTCGTAACTGTCGAAGTAAAGACGGGTCCCATCATCGGAAAGATAACGCGGCTGATATGTCTGCATCGCGTAACCGGGGATCCGGGCTGCGGCCCACGCGGAGGTATGGTTGTTGCCGAAGAGGATTTCCCGCCCACTGGGGCGGGCGTCCGTCGGGTTGCAGGAGACACAGACCAGTCGCCCAGCAGCGTAGTGGTAGACCTCGACGTCGGGCTTACCGCTCTGCTGATCGGTGTTGTCATACCCGTCGACCGCCTCAGCCAGTTCCGCACTGTCGGAGGTGAAAGCCAGCGAGCGACCGTCAGGACTGACCCGGGCGGTATGAAAGTAAGGCTGGATATTCACCGGGGTGGGAATCTTGCTCGTTGCGATCTGCGCATCGTCAGTTGAGAGCGCCGCGATGTAGACGAGAGCTCCTTCATCGTAGGAGTAGAGGTTGGCCTTGCCCGCGATCGCGCCCGCGGCAAGGGATTCTCCGGAGAGGAAGTAAAAACGCGAAAGATCATCGGACGCCCCGAGCAATCCGAGGAACTTGGGAGCGATCAGGACTGATTTTTTGCTAGCCAATCCGTACTCATACAAGTCGCCCGAGCGGGCGCCCGCGGTGAAGTCGTAAAGGGCGCTGGAGCCGTCGGTGGAAGCGGCCCAGAAACGCGCGGGCGAGGGATCGACCGGTTCTGAGACGGCGAGGGTTCTTTCGCCTTCCACACGAACGTAGATCTTGCCCGGGCCCGCACCGGCCGCTGTCCAGTAGACACGCGAGCCATCTTCTGAGATCGCATGGTCGACGTTGGCGCGGCGGCCGCTGATTTCGCCGCCGATGCCCGCCGAGGCACCACTCGTCGCCGGCGCTTTATTGGGCAGGATGCTGACCAAACGCAACTGGGGCGGTTCTGTGCCTTCGCGGTAGGCCTCATAGAGCTGGGTCACACTCACCGCGGGCGCGTCAGGGGTGAGATTATCGGACGCCGTGAAGACCATGTGACGTCCATCAGCGGAGACACCCTCCAATTCGGGCAGACCACTACCGTCGTTGTTGAACTGGTGCGGAGGCACCGCCCCAATCTGAGCGGTATACGCGCCGGTCGCATCGTTGCGGCTGAAAAGGTTGTAGAAACCACCAGGGGCACCAGGATCCAAAGCGCCGCCTTCGTCGAATAGCCACGCCGTCGAAAGATCGGCCGAGAAGGCGCGAAACGGAGTATCCAAAGTGAAGTGGCCATTCCCTGACTTTTCGCCCTTGGGTGGAGAGACCGCTTCGGTGGACCAGCCACCGGCGCCACGACGTGCGAGGTACTGAGTGCTCCAATCGGCGCTCAGAGCACCGGCGAAGGCACGATAGGACGAGAAGGCGATCGCTTCGCCAGAGGCGGCGCTCTGGTCGAGACGAGCATTGAAGTTGAGGTCGGAAAGCAGTGTGAGGACGTCTCCGCCGTTCTTGTCGACCGGCGAGACCATCTCGTACGCGCGACAATCAGGCAGCGACGCCGACGGTCCTGTACGAAACCCTGCGTTGGGGCACGGATCGGGACTTGGTGGGGGCACCGGCAGCGCCGGCGTCATAAAGGCGCTTTCTTCACCGGCAAGACCAACTTTGCCACCGACGCCGCGCACCGGCTGACCTTCAGACCCGCCGCTCTCAGCGACAAATCTAAAATGGTAGATGGTGTCGGGCGCGAGACCAGTCAGCCTCACACTCCCGGTGACAGGAGCCCTGACGAGCATAGACGTCAGCGTCGAACCAGGCGCCGCCGGCCACTCGGACGCGCAGCCGCCTTCCGAGCACCTACCCGTACCGTATTCGAGATGATACGTCGTGTCCTTCCAAAACTCGGGGTTGATATCCCCCTTCACGACCGCGTCTTCTGGATCCACCGACGCGGCATACTGGTCTAGAATCGACGGCGCGACCTTGGGCGGCAACTCGAATTCCTCCGGTGGACCGTACGCCGCGACGAGACTTTCATAGCTGCTGCCATCACCGCCATCAGAGATAACGTAGAGATCGCCCGGGACGCCGCTGCCCGGAGCGATCGTGTTGGTGGCGAGACCAATTAGCACGAATGCTTTGGTCTGAGCAAAAGCCGCCACCCGATTGCCGCTCGCATCGAACTCGAGCACTTCGCTGTTGGGCTGGGCGGTTCCGTGCCCCGCTTCGACCACATAGACATTTCCGTGCACATCGACGGCAACCGCTCCCGGCGTATCGACTTCGAGTTTGCCCAGCACCGCGCCCGCTGGGTTCAACTTGTAAACGTCAGGCTCGGGAGAGTGTTCTTTGGTCCCGCTTTGGCGGAAGGCGAAGTAGAGATCGCCACTATTGGGGTCGACGGCAAGCGCGAACGGCAAGTTGTTCCTCGGGTCACTAGAATCTCCGCTATAACCGGTCGCCGGCAGATCGAACTGCGATACGAACCCACCATCCCCATCGAAGGCCTGAATGCGACCGCGCGTTCCTCCTTCACCACCCCTGTCAGCGACATAGAGATCGCCACCAGGAGCCACAGCAACCCTGAGACCACGGCGAATGCCACCGACCTGTTCCAGATCGAACTGGCTTTCACCAGAGCCGGGGCTCCCCGCCTGACAGACATCGCCCGAGGAGGCGGTGCAGAGATCGCGTTCGGCTTCAGTGGAAGCACCCGCTTCGACCTTCGTCCTGTCGACATCCCCACCAATCGCCCACAGAAATTCCACTTCATCCCCACCGAGCCCAGCGGCGGGATCGAACTTCTGCACACGCAGATTTTCCGCGTCAGAGACATAAACATCGCCGCTGGAATCGACCGCGATTCCTTCAGGTTCTGTGAATTGGCCCGCACCGTCACCCGCGAGCCCCTTGAGACACATGGTGGTACACGTCTGCAATACCTCACTGCCATCCAACACACCCCACCCAAACGCCTTGACGAATCCACCCCAAGACGTGAACTCATCGACACGATTATTTTCGGTGTCGGCGACATACACATGGCCCGTGACAGGATCAGCCGCGAGACCGATAGGGCCTTGGAGACGTCCGGCGCCGGTACCGGCTATGCCGTCTTCCGGCGTATGCCACAGAGCATTAGGAGGTTCGACCGCCACAGATACGGCGGGCACAATGCAGAGAACAGCGAGAGCCGCGGTGGCCACGATGAGGATCTGCGTATGACGATGTCTTCTCACTGTGTTCTCCTTTGCTCTGCGGAAATCTGCGGATACTGCTTGAAATTCGGCCTGATCCGTAGAGCACACGGATCACGGCCGAAGCATCTAGCCCGGCCGGGTTCACACCAACCGGGCTGGAGGCTCGGACTGGGACTCTCCTCTAAGGGGCGGTCACCGCCCAAGTGCCGACACCCACTGCACTTTCTTCGATATCCGTGAGGGTCAAGAAGGCACCGACCGGCAGGGCACCGCCGCCGCCTCCGGAGCCACCGCCCTTATTGATATTCCCGTTGCTGGGCGTAATGGTTCCGGAGAGAGTTTTTGTGTAAATGCACAGATTTCCCGGTTCTGCCTTCGGTTCAAGCGCAGTGCCCGGGCACGCGGTCGAAGCCACTTCGGTTCCGCCGGTCAGGACTTCTTGGGTGGACGAGTTGATGTAGTGAACCTGGCAGGTTGTCGGTACGGGATTGGTTTCGCATCCTCCTGAAGTCAAGGCCGCGGCAAGCGGTATTGGGAAGGAGATCGAGATACGCATCGATTCCACAGTGAGTTGAGCCGGGCGTTTGCCTTCCACTTCTTCTACCCGCGCGAGCTTGCCGAAAGACCACGTGCCGGTCTCGGTCGCTTTAGAGGGAAGCGTGCCACCCACGGACCAAGGTTCGCCTTTGGGACCTTCAGGACCTTCAGGACCTTCTTTCCCGGTCACACCGGTTTTGCCCGCAGCACCATCTTTACCCGCCGAACCCGTTTCGCCTTTCGCGCCGGCGGCACCAGCCGGACCGGCAGGACCCTGCGCCCCAGCCACTCCCGCCGCTCCCGCCACACCGGCCGGACCCGCCGCACCATTCTTACCCTGCAACGCCTTGAGCACGCTCGGGCTGATCTGCTTCGTCGAGGTGATCAAATACTTCTTCGCGGCATAAGCACCACCCGTCATCGCAAACACCAACACGAGCGTCGCGACAACGTTTACATACGTGACACGACTGCGTATAGCTGAGAGCATCGGTTACCTCTCCTCCTGAGAGTCGAGCGTGCCGGCGCCCAGCGCAGTACACGCGGATTGGACAGACCTACGAGAAGCACAGCGTGTCCTTACACGCGCGCGAGATACAGAAACCCTCCCCGCGAGGGGGCCGGGAACCAGCGACGATCTAGCGGTTAGACCAGCGGCGCTAGCAGGACAAGAGAGAGAGAGAGAGAGAGAGATGTGTCAGCGCTGCTGACGCATCTACCAACGGGCACGTTCAAGCCCGCAGCAACCCCCGGCACGTATGTCCCCAAAGAACTCACGCGAAAACAGCTCCCTCATCGAAGCGATCAAGGTCCCTCTCCAAAGAAACCCTCTTATAAGAACAACAGGTCGACCACGAAGGGAAGACCCAAACCCGATCTATCTATTTGCCGGCACCCACCTCGGATGCCATGACGAAGAGCAATATACATTCACGGGCTGCGAATGTCAAGCCCCCTAGCGTCGGGGCCTGCCTTGACAGCGAGAATCGGCTCTGTGAAGCCGATATCAGGCCGGACGGATGGGGGCTTGGGAGTACCTGGGGCGGCTCAGCCGGCGGAGCTCGGGCTGAGCGCCGCCTCCACCTCGCGCCCCTTGGGCGTGAGCTCCCAGGCGTTGGCCTCGCCCTTGGGTTGGCCGGCGCCGGCGTTGGCGATCAGGCCGAGGCGTCCGAGGCGACCGAGGAGCTTTGACATCTGACCCTGGTCGTGGATCTCGGCGACGTCGGCGATGCGCCTGTTGGACGCCCCGGGATGCTCGGCGATCGCGGAGAGGACGAGCAGCGTGCGGTACGTCAGGCGCATCTCCAGACCCTGCAGCGGATCGGCGAGGGGCTTGGGCGCGCGGGAGGTTTTGGGCGCCCGGGCCGCTCTAGGCATGGGCCGTTCCAGCTGCCTGGCGGCGGCCGCCTGTCCGAGATAGGGCAGCACGATCATCCCCATCAGGGGGTTCAGCAGTGCGATCAAGGGCTGGGGTGTGGAGCGCCGGCGCGCGGACCCATTTGCAGAGAGGCTTCCGGCCTGTTCGAGCAGGCGCGCGTGGACCACGCTGAAGACCGCGCCGACGACGCCCTCCGCGGTCAGCGGCGGCGGATCGCTCCCCTTTTTCGCCTCGGCCCCGCCCCCATCGACAGCCGCCTTCACGGCTTCCAGTGCCCGCGCCCGACGCTCCAGGATCTTCGGGCCGCCCCCGAGCGCGTCGACGATCAGCAGCGACCCAAGCCCCGGCTCCTCCTCGAGGAGCACCAACAAGGCCAGCAGCCCCGCTCTGATCCGCTCGCTCCAGGCGCCCCTTCCGGCGGCGACAGCCGCGGCCGAGGCTTCACGTGCGACCTCCGTCGCGCACTCCAGCGCTTCGTCGAAAAGCGTGAGAAAGCATCCTTCGCGGTCCTCGAACTGCTCGTAGAACGTGCGCCGCGACACCCCCGCGCGATCTGTGACCCGGGCGACGCTCATGCCGCCGTAGCCCACCTCCCCCACGACCTGCACAGCAGCGGCCAGCATCCGGGTTCGCTGCGCCTCGCTTATCCGATTACGAGGCGCGCCCTTGACACCCGCCCGTGACCGACGTGGCGCCCGTACCGGACTGCGCCGCGCCGCGATCATGGCCTCTTCGCCTTCTTGGCCTTCTTGAGCGGCCCGTATTTCTTGCGTGCTTGGCGTTCGCACGTCTTGCGTTTGGCGTGATTGTGCTTCTTGTGGCAGGCCTTGAGGGCGATGGCGAGTTTTTGGGCGCGGGTGAGGGTCTTGGTCTTGGGGCAACCGGTGACGGTGACCTTTGTGTTCTGAGTGAAAGTGATGCCGTTCTGTCCGACGAATTCGTTGGGGGTGGTGAGTTTGCTGGTGCAGAGGTTGCCGTTCGCTGCGAGCGCGGAGTTGGGGCCCTCGGGGAGGATCAGTTCGAAGCTCGTGACGGGCTGATCCGGGATCGCGGGGAACGTGCTGCTGGTGACGCCCGCTTTGCTGATGAACGTGTTCCCCGTCAGGTCGATTGTGAGACCGTAGCCCTGCAGCACCATGATCAGGTTCGGGAACGCTTCCCCACCATTGGACACGAAATAGGCCGGGCCTTCCAACGGGACCGGGAGGATCGGCGTGATCGCTCTGGCGTGACCGACGACAGACGCCGCGGGGCACCCGGCGGGGTTGGTGTGGAACTGCGCGGCGGTGCACGCCTTCTGCAACGTCGTCAACCTCGACGGGAGTTGCTTGGGGAGGTCGACTTTGACCGAGCGGATGTTCGCCTGGGTTCCTTGTGGTGCGTTGGGGTAGGCGAGCTTGACGGTCAGGCTCGCACCGCTCGCTTTACTGGTTTTCCCTGATGTTGAGACCGCGAAGGACGGCTTGAACGCTAGGTTCGAGCAGTCCGCGGCTTGGAAGGGGCTGCTCAGCGTGACCGATACGCCATCGGCGGGGCTCGCGAAATCGGCGCCCGCTCCGGTAACAGCGTTCTGGATCGACATGGGGTTGCAGTTGGTGGGGTTGAGAATGAACTTGGTCCGGTCGATGTAAGCGTGTATTTCACGAACGTTGACGACGATCCCGTCGATGATGTGCGGAATCGGATCAGAACCCGCAGAATCGATATTGACCTGCGCTGTATTCGGATCGATATGCAACCCAAACCGTATGACGACCGTTCCCAGATCGAACGGGCCGACCTTAGCCGAGGTGATCGACACGACCGACAACGGTGAGCCGTTATACGGACCCGCCAAGTAGATCTTCCCCGGCGCCCACGCGAGAACCCCGCCGACACCCGCACCGACCAACGTGTGCCCGATTTCGCTAGCGACGGAGCACGATGGTTCGCTCTGCTCCTGCGCACCTGTCTTATGCCGTGCCGCTTCGATCGCGCTATCCGCGCAGAACGGGATCCCGGTCAGGTTCCCCGTGAGACCCGGAGGGAGGATCGTCGAGAACCGCGTCAGCTCCTGTTCTCCGTCCTTACGCGCAATACGCAGATCAAACTGAGAGTAGGACCCCGCCGCGTTGTTCAACGTCCCCGTCATCGCCTGAGGAGCAAAGGGTGAGACACCACCCGCGGGACACGAACCCGCGTTCGTACCCGAGACGATCTGAAACGCCGAGGTGGTCGTGATGGGTGCTCCACCGGACCACGGGGTCAGTTCCGCGGTCGCGTTATAGGTCCCGCACGCGGGCGGTGTCACGAGGGGGCTACGGGAGCCCTCGCGGAAGTGCAGCGTGAAGTGACTGAACGGTAGTTGGGGAATGTTTTCCACGACCGTGACCAGCCGCCCCGTTCGCGGATCCGGCTCGACCTCCGCAGGCTGCTTGACGATGATCCCCAACATCGGGTCCTTGATCACGAAATACAAAGCCAACAGACTGTTGAACGGGTTCGCGTAGGGCTTAGCTATATACAGGGAACTCTTCAATGGTTCTTCGAGCAATGGTGTTTCGACTTCGACCGTCCCAATCTTCGATTCATTCGGACAACCTTCACCCGGTACTGAACTGAACGTCTCCCGCGCCAGGTCTTCTTCGCTGCACACGCTCAACCCTTCCGCCAACGACGGGTTCGCCGTCATCCCTTCCGGCAACGTCACGACCGTCTTCTTGATATCCGATTGCGCCAAACCAGTAGCGCTCGTCAACCCTTCATCGTGAACATTCAGGCTGAAATCAAGACCCGTCGGGCTCGACGCCGCCTCGCTGGTAGGTTGCGCCGTGACCGTCGGGCTGAACCCCAGCTTTGAGCAACCGGTCATCCCAAGCGGAACGGGGGGTTCTGAACCGTCGCTGGTTTCGGAGAAGCCGCTGACCCACAACGGGTCGGACAGATCCGGTTCCCCATCGGGAAGGACAGCGCCGGGATGCTCCCACGAGTCCGCCGTATAGGTCGTGCGCAGGGGACCCTGACACGCTCGAGGCAACGTCAGAAACGGGACTTCGGGAGCGCCGGTGGGACAATCGCCCCTGGAGGTGACTTCGCCAGTCGGCGCTTCGAGTGACGCACAGGCACCCCTGTATGGGTCGTGAGCTTTGCTCGCCGGTACGCCCCACAACGTCAGCTTGGAGCCAAAGAGTGGCAACGGCTGAGCAATGTTGTGCAGTCTCGCGATGATGTTGTAGGGAGCCTTGGAATTGACGACAAAGTCAATCGTGACGGGCACGGTGGCGATCACAAAGCCAATCTCGGCGACAGACCCCGGCGACGGCTGCAGATTGTAGACAGCATCGCTGTGCTTCGTGCGGGCGGTACTGATTTCGGCGACGATCGTTCCGATCGCGGTGGAATCCGGGCAGTCCGTTTCGAGCTCTTCAGCATGGGAGCCGCCTGGGCGGGTGAGGAACTTGTCGGTGGAACAACGCGGCGTCACTCCAGGATTGCCCACGAGACCGAGGATCTGAGAAACATTGAGATCCTTTATTTCGCCTTCCAACTTCAACGGATTACCTGGTTCTGTATTCAACGCCAGGTCGGTCGTGACCGCGAAGGGATGCGAACCGGCCTGCGTCGCCGGCGAGCCATCTTCGTTCGTGAACGCAAGATCGAACCTTTCCAAGCCGAACGATGCCTGCGCACGAGCGGGAACGACAACCGCTACAAGAACCATCAGGCAACCTATCAAGCTCACAAGCATGCCTCTCAGACTGGGGGAACGGGACCACATAATTACTTGCCCCTCCTGTTCGACTTCTTGGTCTTGCTCTTCGGTGTCGCGGGGTATCGCTTTCGTGCCGCGGCTTCGCATTTCTTGCGCTTCACGTCACCGTGTATTCGTCTGCACTGCTTCAACGCCTTCGTAAACTGTTCCGCTCTAACTTGGGAAGCGCTCTTCTTGCGTGGCCGCACCACCACTGCTGTGAGGGCTGGCACGAGATCTCCGGCACCGCTGAAGGACGCGCTCGCGGGACTCGCGTCGTTAGGTGGTTCGGGTGCGCCCTGACACGCTTCGCCTTCGCACGACGCTGGAGGGGCCAGAAGAGAGGGAAGCCCACCACCTTCACGGGCGTCATAGAGATCTATCAACCCGGGGTCCTGGGACACCAAACTGGAAAGGGTCACAAAGAAGACGTCTTTACCGGTCGCAGAGGCGTCGATGAATTCGGAATCCCGGGGGCTTGCTCCCGTTGAGATCAGACTAAGACAACCGCCGGTACGGGGACTGTAGGAGGGATTTTGTTCACTGCACTTGGCCTGTCCGGGGCCGGCGCCAAGCGCCTCCCACTCATAGACGTCCTGCATACCGTTCGTGTCCCGCGGCAGCAACGCTTCACTACTGTCAAAGTACAAACGCGTCCCATCGTCCGACAGGTAGCGCGGCTGGTAGGTCTGCATCGCATAGCCGGGAAGCCGAGCCGCGGCCCACGCTCTCGTGTGCTGGTTACCGAAGAGGATTTCGCGTCCGATGGGACGGGCTCCCGTCGGATTGCAGGACACGCAGACCAGTCGCCCAGCGGCATAATGGTAGACCTCGGCATCGGCTTCACCACTCTGCTGATCCGTGTTGTCATATCCCGCGACCGCCTCCGCCAGTTCGATGCCATCAGAAGTAAAAGCAAGCGAGCGACCGTCGGGACTTACTCGAGCGGTGCGAAAGTACGGCTCAATGTTGACCGGCGTAGAAACCTTGTCCGCGCCGGGTCGTGCATCGTCGGTCGAGAGTGCCGCGATGTAGGTGAAAGTGCCATCTTCATCGAGATAGAGGTTAGGCTTGCCGACGGTCGCGCCCACGGCGAGCGCTTCGTCGGAAAGAAAGTAGAAACGCGAAAGGTCTTCGGAGGCGCCCAGCAGACCAAGAAACTTTGCGGCGATCAATTTCGATTTACCTTTCGCCAAATCGAATTCGTAGAGATCGCCTGCATGGATCCCCGCCGTGTAATCATAAAGCGCCCGGGATCCATCAGCGGACGCCGCCCAGAAACGCGCGGGCGAAGAGTCGACCGGTTTGATCGCTTCGGAAACCGGAAGCGTTTCCGTACCATCGGCACGAACATAGATCGGACCAGGTCCCGATTCGGAGGCGGTCCAATAGACACGCGAACCGTCTTCGGAGAGCGCATGGTTAACGTTGGCAGTGCGCCGACTGGCGCTGTTGCTGATACCCGCAGAGGCACCAGTCGTCACCGGCATATTATTCGGCAGAATGCTGACCAAGCGCAACTGGGGCGGCTCTTCGCCTTCACGATCGGCCTCATAGAGCTGGGTCTTACTCACTTCAGGCGCCGGAGCAACGAGATTATCGGAAGCCTTGAAGATCATGTGGCGCCCGTCGGCAGAGATACCCTGCAATTCGGGCAACCCCTCTCCGTTATCGTTGAACTGATGCGGAGAAACTGCCCGAATCTGAGCGGTATACGCGCCAGTCGCACCGTCACGACTGAAAAGATTATAGAAACCACCGGGAGCACCGGGATCCAGGGCGCCACCTTCGTCGTAGAGCCATGCCGTGGAGAGATCCGCCGAGAATGCATCGAACGTAGTGTCGAGAGGAAGGCGGCCAGCACCGGATGCTTCGCCTTTGGGCGGGGAGATAGCTTCGGTCGACCAACCATCCGCGCCACGACGAGCCAGATACTGGGTACTCCAACCACCGCTCTGAGCACCCGCGAACGCACGATAAGAAGAGAAAGAGATCGCTTCACCCGACACAGCACTCTGATCCAAACGAGCGTTGAAGTTCAGTTCGGAGAGCAGAGTGAGAACATCACCACCGTTCTTATCGACCGGGGAGACCATCTCATACGCACGACAGTCGGGCAGCAACGCCGAAGGACCGACGCGGAACCCCGCGTTGGGACACGGATCAGGATTTGGCGGAGACACCGGCAACGCCGGCGTCATAAACACGCCTTCTTCACCGGCGACACCGACTTTGCCGCCGACACCGTGTACTGACTGACCTTCAGACCCGCCACTCTCCGCAACGAAACGATAATGATACGTCGTGCCGGAGACGAGACCCGTCAAGCTCACACTTCCGCCAACCGGCGCCCTGACAAGCTTGGATGTCAGCGTCGCACCAGGCGCCACCGGCTTCTCGGAGACACAGCCACCTTCCGAGCACTTACCCGTACCGTATTCGAGATAGTACGTCGTGTCTTTCCAAAACTCAGGATTGATGCTCCCCTTCACCAGCGCATCTTCGGGATCAACCGACGCGGCATACTGGTCCACAATCGACGGCGGCACCTTAGGCGGCGATTCGAATTCCTCCGGCGGACCGTACGCCGTAACAAAACTCCGCTGACCAAGATCGGCGGAGGCTGTTACGTAGATGTCGCCCGGAATGCCGCTGCTCGGAGCGACCGGGTTGGTAGCGAGACCCACGGAAAACGCTTCGGCCTGTGCGAAAGCCGTGACCAGTTTCCCGCTCGGATTGAACTCAAACACTTCGCTAACGAACCTGTGACCTATAGGACCTGGACGAGCTCCTTCGACTACGTAGACGGTGCCGTCTGTAGCGACGGCCACCGCCGTTGGCGTGTCGACTTCGAGCTTGCCCAGCACAGCCCCCGTCGGGCTCAACTTGTAAACGTCAGGCTCGGGAGAGTGTTCTGAGGTCGCGTTTTGGAAGAAGGCGAAGTAGAGATTGCCGGTGCTCGGGTCCAGCGCAAGCGCAGACGGTGTGTTGTTGCGATTTTCTCCGCTATAGCCAGACTCGGGCAGGTCGAACTGCGACACGAACCCACCGTTTGCGTCGAAAGACTGTATCCGGCCGCGCGTTCCTCCTTCACCGCCCCTGTCAGAGACGTAGACATCACCTGTTGCAGTGACTGCGACCGCAAGACCAGTTCCCTGCGGAAGATCGAACTGGCCGGTGCCCGAGCCGGCGCTTCCGGCCTGGCAAACGTCGCCCGAAGCGGCTGTACAAAGATCGCGTTCGGCTTCAGTCGAGCCACCGGCTTCGACCTTGGTCTTGTCGACATCCTTACCGATCGCCCACAGAAACGCAGCTTCGTCTCCACTGATACCAGTTGCGGGATCGAACTTTTGCACACGCAGATTGCCTGCTTCAAGATTGCCTGCTTCAGACACATAAACGTCGCCGGTGGAGTCGACGCTGATTCCTTTCGGTTCGCCACTAAACTGACCTGCACCGCCACCCGTGAGACCCCGCAAACAAACGGAGGTACACGTCTGCAACACATCACTGCCGTCCACTACACCCCAACCAAATGCCCCGACAAACCCACCCCAAGACGTATACTCATCGATACGGTTATTTTCCTCATCATCGACATACACATGACCCGTGACGGGATCAGCCGCTATGCCAACCGGGCCTTGGAGACGGCCAGCACCGGCGCCCGCTACGCCATCTTCGGGAGTCTGCCACAGAACTCCAGGAGGTTCGACCGCCATAGACGGTGTAGGGATAACAGCCAAAGCAGAGAGTGCCACGAGGACGACGATGAGGATTTGCGTATGACGGTGGCGTCTCACTTTGCTCTCCTTGTCCTGGACATAAGTCAACAGGGTCGGTTTGTTTGGGGCCTTATCTTGGAGTGTGCTATGCGACTGGATCCGGTCGTCCACCCCAACTGACTTACACACCAATCGGGGTGGACGCACTCGGTCCAGGACTGCCTCTACGGAGCGGTCACCGCCCAGGTGCCGACGCCCACTGCGCCTTCTTCGGGACTGGATATGGACAAGAAGGCGCCGACCGTCAAGGCGCCTTGACCCCCTCCTCCCCCACCACCCTTGTTGATGCTTGAGTTGGAGAGATTCGATACCCCGGAGAGGCTCTTCGTGTAGATACAGAGCCCTTTGACTGCCGATGGGACTAGTGCGCTACCGGTGCACACCGCGGAGACCACTTCAGAGCCACCTGAGAGCACTTCCATGTTGGCGGCGTTGATGTAGTGAACATCCGCCGGTTCTAGATTCGCCGCGAGTGGTACTGGGAAAGAGAGCGGCAGGCGCATAACTTCGACCGCTACAGCGAGCTTGCCAAAGGACCAAGTGCCAGTCTCGGTCTTCCCGCTCGGGAGCGTTCCACCGACGGCCCAGGGAGAGCCTTCAGGCCCTTCAGAGCCTTCTTTCCCGGTCGCACCGGTTTTACCCGCCGCACCGTCTTTACCCGCCGGACCCGTTTCGCCTTTCGCGCCGGCGGCACCAGCCGGGCCGGCAGGACCCTGAGCACCCTGCGCCCCAGCCACTCCCGCCGTACCGGCCGGACCCGCCGCACCATTCTTACCCTGCAACGCCTTGAGCACGCTCGGGCTGATCTGCTTCGTCGAGGTGATCAGGTACTTCTTCGCGGCATAAGCACCACCCGTCATCGCAAACACCAACACGAGCGTCGCGACAACGTTTACATACGTGACACGACTGCGTATAGCTGAGAGCATCGGTTACCTCTCCTCCTGAGAGTCGAGCGTGCCGGCGCCCAGCGCAGCGCACGCGGAATGGACTGAACTACGAGAAGCGCAGCGTGCTCTTACACGCGCGCGAGATACAGAAACCCTCCCCGCGAGGGGGCCGGGAACCAGCGGCTTTCTGGCGCTTAGGCCAGAGCTGCTACTGGGAGAAGAGAGAGAGAGAGAGAGAGAGAGATGAGTCAGCGCTGCTGACGCATCTACAGACGGGCCTGTTCAGGCACGCAAAGACTCCCGGCACGTATTTCCCCAATGAAACCACGCGAAAACAGCTCCCTCATCGAAGCGATCAAGGTCCCTCTCCAAAAGAACCCTCTATTGCGCTACAAGGTCGACCACCAAAGGAAGACCCAAACCCGATCTATCTATGACCCGACACCCACACAGGGATGTCATGACAAGAAGCAATATACATTCACGGGAAGCCAATGTCAAGCCCCCAACCATCGGACCCGATCTTGACAGCAACAATCGGCTCTGTAAAGCCAGTATCAGGCCGGACGGAAGAGGCGCGGCGAGTACCGACCGCCGCTCATGCGGGCTCCATGCGCAACTCGCCCACGCCCTCGAAACGCCGCCGCCGGCAGAACTCGGCGAACGCGTCGAGTCCGTCAACCACCGCCCCATAGACGACGACGTTGTTCTCACCGGAGGGAAGGCGGCACTCGGCGGTGCCGTAGGCGAAGGCGAGCTCGCCGGCTGCGGGGTCCCAGGTCAGGTCGCCGGGACGGGGCAGGCGTACGGCGTTCTCGCGCTCGACGCCGAGCTCGTAGGTGCGCGCGCTCATGACCATCTCCCCGCTCCAGGCGACATGGACGACGGGCACCGCAAGCGGCAATGCGGCGAGTACGGCAGCGGCGGTGCGCGGCGCGCCCTGGTCGAACAGCACGCCGGTAGCGGTGCCCCCCTCCCAGGAGAGCGAGATGGGAGTGTCGCCGCGGCGGATGGATTCCCAGCGCTCCTGCCACCACCACGAGCCGCTGTCCGCGTTCATGGCCGACCACCGGAGGCGACGTCCGCCTCGCTTGCGACGCGCGCGTGCGGCGCCTCGTGGTGGACCATCGCGTAGCAGTCGATGCGCGTGTTGAGGAGATTCTCTTTCCACAGCCCGTCCCACGGCGGCAGGCCGAGCTGCGCCCGCGAAGCACGGGCGGCGGCGAAGTCATCGATCGAGCGCACGCGGTAGACGGCCCAGTAGCGCTGACGGCGGGGACCGAGATCGCCGGCGTCGGGCAGAACCGCAAGGCGCCACCCGCCCTGGAAGCCGGGGTGGGAGATGAGTTCGGGGAAGTGCACCTCGTCATACCAGCGGTTGAACTCGCGCTCCTCATCCTCCGAGCCCTGGAAGTCGGTCTTGACGATCGCCCAGTAGGGTGCGTCGACCTCGTCGGGGGCGATCGCGGCGAGCGTGCGGTAGTAGGTGCGCTCCCAGTCGATCAGGTGACTGCCGACGTACTCCTGCCACTCGCCCCAGGGGGCGCCGTGCGAGCGCGCGAGCGCGTCGTTGAACGCCGCGACGGAGTCGAGCTCGTAGACGGCGTAGTAGCCGTGCTCGTGCGGCTGGGTCTGGGTGGGGTGCTCGAGCGCGCGCAGTCGCCAGCCGCGCTCGAAGCCGGGCTGGGCGACCCATTCGGGCACGTGCTGCTGGTTGTACCAGGCGTTGAACTCCTCCTCGCGCGAGCGGCCGGCGTCGGAGATGGAGGCCTTGACGACGCTCCAGACGCGCGGTGCGGGCACGCTGGCGGGCTCGTTAGGGGTCGCTGACGGTGCGATGAGGAGATCTTACGCCCGCGAACACCGCATCTGATAGTGCAGAGTCCGTTGCATATCAGCCATAACCGTGTAAATCTCCAGCAGAGGTTTACAATTGCACGGTTGGTTCGTGCTGATCTGGCTCCAGCGAACTCACACACGCGGCACCGCTCTTTACGCAGGTCGATCGATGACTGCCTCGACCTACAGCGATCCCGGAGCAGCGATCCAGCGGCTCTCGAAGCCGAGTACCTTGCTGAGCACGTCGAAGTGGCCGTCGTAATGCAGCACCCCCGCGTTCTTCCGCGCTGCCGACGCCGCGGTCAACGCATCCTGGAAGGGCAGCCGGTGTTGGCCCGTCGCCGACAACGCGTGCAGCGCGCGGCGGGCATCGCGAACGATTCCCTGCGTCAACGGCACCTGGCGCAACGCGTCCAACTGTCCTTCAAGCTCCTCGAAGTCGGCCCGGTTCTTTGCTCCGTAGAGAACCTCGAAGGCGACGATCGGCGAGACGGCCAGCTGATCGTTCAGGAGAGCCTGCTCCCAGTCGCCAGCGATCAGCGGATGCTTCGTGCGGACCCAAACGGACGTATCGATCAGATAGATACGTCCGTCGGGCAGCGTCACGGATCGACGAGGTGCTTGCCCCAGGCATCATCCTTGAACGACGCTTCCACCTCTGGGCTGAACCCCTGGTCTTTCGTCGTCCGCTCGATCAGAGCCTCGATCTTTTCGCGACGAGCCCTGGAGCGAATCCGTCCAGGACTGCTTGCGGTTGAATAGCCGCTAGGCCTGAATGCGGACTTGGTCTTGCGCGTGGTCGTTGTAGCCATAACGCCAGGCTACCACGCTCCTCCGCCGCGCCGCAAGCCACCTGCGCGCGCGCCGCGATAGGCTCCCGCCCCATGCAGATCGAGGGCAGCTCAGCGATCGTCGTCGGCGGAGCCTCGGGGCTCGGCGAGGCGACCGCGCGCCGTTTGCAGGCGCAGGGCGCGCTCGTGACGATCGCGGACCTCAACGCCGAGAAAGGCGCGGCGCTGGCGAGCGAGCTGGGCGCGGAGTTCGTGGTGTGCGACGTGCGCGAGGAGGAGCAGGTGCAGGCCGCCGTCGAGCAGGCCGCGAAGGCACCGGGCGGGCTGCGAATCGCCGCGTGCTGCGCGGGCATCGGCTGGGCGCAGAAGGTCGCGGGCTCGAAGGGCCCGCACCCGTTGCTGCCGTTTGAGACGGTGATCCAGATCAACTTGATCGGCACGTTCAACGCGCTGCGCTACGCGGCCGCGGCGATGATCGCAAACGAGCCCTCGGAGGACGGCGAACGCGGCGTCTTCGTGTGCACCGCCTCGATCGCCGCCTACGACGGCCAGGTCGGCCAGATCTCCTACGCCGCCTCCAAGGGCGGGATCGTCTCATTGACGCTGCCGGCCGCGCGCGACCTGGCGCAGTACGGGATCAGGGTCAACACGATCGCCCCGGGCCTGTTCGACACGCCGCTGTTGGCGGCGCTACCTGAGGAGGCCCGCCAGAAACTCGGCGCGGGCGTCCCCTTTCCCCAGCGCCTAGGCCAGCCCGCGGAGTACGCGCAGCTCGCCTGCCAGATCGTCGAGAACCGGATGTTGAACGGCGAGACGATCAGGTTGGACGGCGCGCTGCGAATGCCGCCGCGCTGATTTCGCCGCGAGGTAGTGCGCTAGACTACATACGACTACATGGCCCGCCAGGCAGCCCAAAAGCCGTTCTCCATCCGCATGAGTGAGAGTACGCTCGCTCGTCTGGACGTGGGCGCACAACGGCGCGGCGAGGCCAAGTCAAGGACAGCGGAGCGGCTCATTGATGAGGGGCTCCGCATGGCGGATCACCCGGGCATCGTGTTCCGGGACGGCCCCGCCGGACGCCGCGCGGCGCTTGCGGTCGGTCCGGACGTGTGGGAGGTTATCGAGACGCTTAATGGCACTGGCCTCGCGGGCGAGCAAGCGATCGCCGCCACGGCCGAGTGGGGCAACCTGTCACACGCGCAGGTCAATACGGCCCTGCGCTACTACGTCGACTTTCGCGAGGAGGTAGACGAGAAGATCGCCCACAACCGCAATGAGTCAGAACGCCTACACGCAGCCTGGCTCAGGACGCGGGAAGCGCTTGTATAAGCTTGAAGCTGCTCGTCGACGAGATGTACCCGCCCGCGATCGCCGAGCAGCTGCGCGAGCGCGATCGTGACACCATCGCGGTGACCGAGCGCCCGGAGCTGCGCGCGCTCGCGGACGCCGACCTCTTCGCGGTGGCCCAGACCGAGCAGCGCGTCGTCGTCACCGAGGACGTCGCCGACTTCAGCGTCATCGCGGACGGCTACGACCTGCGCGGTCAATCGCACTGCGGCCTCGTCCTCGTCCCATCCGGCGCCTACCCGCGCGGCAGCCCGGCGACGATCGGGCGCATGGTCGCCGCACTCGACCGGCTGCTGGGCGAGCATCCCGAGGAGGCGACGACGAGCTCACGGTACTGGCTGTGAGACGAGACGATCAGGTTGGACGGCGCGCTGCGGATGCTGCCTCGCTGATCTGGCCGCAGCTGTAGTCGATACGTCCGTCCAGGGCGGGCGCCTCGCCCCAGACGTGCACTGTAATCGGACCGTCGCGGTATGGGTTGTGCGCGGCCGCGAGCAGTCGCGCGGCCGCGCGCGTTCTCAGGTCTTGCGTCGTCCCGTGCCGGAGCGTCTCGCTTAACCACCTCGGGACAGCGACGATCGGCGCGATGTCTTCTTGCCCGTGAATGGCATGGGCAAGCAAGGCGGCCGTCTCGCCGCAGAGCGTTAATTCTACGTTCATATAGTCACAAACGGCAGGCGCACGCATGGGCCGGTTATTTGTGTGGGATCCTTGTGCAGACTTGAAAAGGACCTGAGATATTGCTACTGCACTCTTCGACTTCTGGTACGTAGTCGTAGTCGGGGAACTCGAAGAGTTTGATGCCCCCGAAGGGTGTGGAGATTTCGACGTGCCGTAGTTTCCAATGCACTCTACAAAATGAGAACACTACCGCTTTGGAGCATCCGGATAGTTTTGCGCCGAATTTGTGAGTCCAGTCGATGATCTTGGCGGTGCCGACAAATTCATCAACGATCTGGCCTGCCAGCCATTCTATGGCGTCGTCCATGAGCCCCAGCACCAGGGTCGCGTCGGTATAAGCTTGCTCGCCCTCCGCATCAATCTTGAGTCTGTTGCCACCCCAATTGGCTTGACCGCGGGTAACGTAACCTTCGGGGTCGATGCCTTCGCCTTCGAGGGCGGCTTCCATCGCGGCTTTTCTCGCGGCTTCCGCTGCAGCCCGTTCTTCCGCGGCCACTACCGCGACCATTTCGGCCCCTGCGCGTTCGGCGCCCCACATGTTCCACGGGTCCGCCTGCATGACGTACGCCGCACCGGCGCCCGAGCCGCCGGACCGTCCCGGGGCTTCCACCTGTTCGCTCTGCAGCGCCATGCCGGTCTGCGGCACATAGGAGGTCGCGCCGTAGGTGATCACGCCCGAGGACAGTGAGCTTTCGATGCCCATGCTGCCGAGCCACGCGAACTTTGGTGGTGTTTTGCCGCCGTTGGGTACCCCGAATTCGGTGCTGTTGTACGTGGACAGCAGTTTTGTTTCGCCGGTTTTGTCGCCGATCGTGGCGACCACGTCGCCCTGCATGTCGTGCAGCTGCAGCACCGGTGTTTCGCTGTTTGTCTGCGTCGCCGCGAGCGCGCCGTCGATCCCGGGGATGTTGCGCTTGGATTTGCCTTCGCCTTCACTCGTCCACGCAACGGCTTCGCCGGGCCCGTCGTAGTGGTTGATCGTCGTGGTGGTACCGGAGATCGTTTCGCGGACACGTCCTTCGGGGTCGAGGTAGTAGCTGTTGCTCACGCCGTTTTGGGATTGCGTGGCGACCGCTCCGTCGACGTAGAAGGTGCTGACCAGTTCGTGGCCTTCGGCGTCCACGGCGGGCAGTTTCGTGACATTTCCAAACGCGTCATACGCGATCCCGGTGTCCGTCAGCCGATTGCCTTCATCGTAGGTGTGTGCGAGGGTGGTGCCGCCCGTGGTCGCGCATTTGCCTTCGGTGCCGGGAGTGCGCGTGGTCTGGCTCGTGCGGTTGGATTCTTCGTCGTAGCCGTACAGGCGCTTCGTGCAGCCTTCTCCGGCGGGGGTTTCCTGCGCTTCGGTGAGCCGCCCGATCGTGTCGTAGAAGTATTCCTCGCTCGCGAGCGTGCTCGCGCGGCTGAACGTTTCGCCGCGCACGGACGGTGTGCGCGTTTCGCTGAACCACACGCCCGGTTCGTGTTCGGCGCAGTTGCTGGTCTTGATGTATTCGACGTGTGTCGCTTCACCGGCGGCGTTGTACGTGTCGTTTGCGCACATCCCGTTCGGGTAGGTCTCGCTCGTCAGCTTCCCTTCGACGTCATGTGACGCCGTGAACGTCCCCGCCGAGGAGTCGGTCAGTGTTTCCATCTGCTTCGTCGTCGCGTTGTACGTATAGGTCTGTTTGCCGGTGCCGGCGCCGCTGGCATCGCTCACTTCTTCGAGCAGACCGTCGTTTTCGGGGCCCGCGTATTTGTATTTCGCGGTGTTGCCGTCAGCGTCGGTGTATTCCGTGCGCTGACCGAGCGTGTTGTACTTGCTCGTGACCGTCTTGGTTTTACCTTCGACGGTCGTGCTCTGCTTTTCGAGCGCACCGGTTGTCGAGTTGTATTCGTTGGTCACCTTCGGCAACGCCGTGTCCGCGGTGGACGTCGTTTCGCTGGTTTTCAGCCTGCCCGCTTCGTCGTAGGTCTCGGTCTTTGTGCGGACGGTCGTCCCGAACGTTTCGGTGATCACGAGCGGCTCGTTCCAGATGTTGTACGTCTTGGTCGTGACCGGCAGTTGCGGCGCCGGGCTGCCCGCGGGCTGTTTGGCAGGAAGCGTCTCGCATACCAACCCCGCCCATTCCGGATGGCTACCGCACGCCGCGAACCCTTCCGTGTTCGCTTCGGCGCCGTAGTAGATGACCCTCGCGTCGTGCGCGGATCCTCCGCCCGCGCCCGCGGATCCCCTGGTTTCGATGATCTGCCCGGGCGCTACTTTGTTGGTCACGACGTTGTACAGCGTCGTATGCGTAATTTTTTTGCCTTCGGGATCATTCGTCACCGATGTCGGCGCACGCAATTCCCAGCCGAGGCCGCTCTGACCGGAGTATGACGTGATCGTTTTGCGCACTTCGCGTTCTTCTTCGTTGGCGAGCTGCGCAAGACTGCTCGTCTTCGTCACAAGGTCATAGGTTCCTTCAGGCGCGCCTTCATCATAGAAATACTTGGTATTCAAACGAGCAAGCGATTCTTTTTGTACTGCACCTTCCATGTACTTGATCTCATGTTGCGGCCCCAGCACTTTGATCAACCGTGTGCCCGGTTCTTTGACTGTGCCTTCTTTTTCACCTTCGCCGTTGTACGTGCTCTGCGTGTCGAGCAGTTTCGAGACTTCGACCGATTTGCCGCCCGCTACCAGCGCCGCCTGGCGATTGTCGGGTGAGAGCGTGCGCACCACGTCGTTGTATTCGTTGTATTCGGTCGTCGTGATCGAGCCGTTGGCGGATGTGCTGGGGCTTGCGACGTTGACCTCCCGGCCCTGTTCGTCCAGGTAGTAGACGCTCGCGCGTTTGTAACCTGATGCCGGCCAACCCTGCGATTCGTCCGGCGGAAAGATCGCCGTGGCTTCGACGGGATCGTCCGACTGTCCCCATTTTTCCGGTTCGGGTTTGTGCGTCGTCGCGTTCGTCCCCATCTGATTTGGCGCAGTCGCGCCCTGCAGCGGTACGCTGTAGTCGATCGTCGAACCTGATTGCGGCGCGCGATATTCGCCCGACGTGAGGTTGATCTTTCCGATCTTGCTCGTTTCGTTGTCCGTATACCACATGTTCCCATCCGGTCCCTCCGCGATCCCCTGCGGACGACTGCCGGCGGGAAGCGCATATTCGGCGATCACGCCGGTAGTGGAGATCCGGCCGATCTTGTTCGTGCCGTAGTCCGTGAACCAGATGGTTCCGCCCGGTCCCATCGCGATCCCTCGCGGTGCACTGCCACTCGGCAATGCATATTCGGTGACCGCGCCCGACGTCGTGATCTTCCCGATCTTGCTCGTGCCATTGTCCGTGAACCACAGGTTCCCATCGGGACCAGTCGCGATTCCATACGGTTTGCCCCCGGAGGGTAGACCGTATTCGGTGATCGCGCCTGACGTCGTGATCTTCCCGATCTTGCTCGTGCCATTGTCCGTGAACCACAGGTTCCCATCGGGACCAGTCGCGATTCCATACGGAGCGCTTTCATACGGCAGCGCGTATTCGCCCAGAACTTCGTCACCTGTCGTGATCTTGCCGATATAGCCGGTTCCTGACTCTGTGAACCACAGGTTTTGGTCGGGGCCAGCCGCGATGCCTACTTGGGTTGGTTTTTTCCACAACAGGCTGTACGTGGTGAGTGCGCCCGAAGTCGTCATGTGATTCACCAGATTTCCCGCATTGTTGACGAACCAAAGGTTGCCGTCCGGACCGGACGTTATGCCTTCCGGCCAAGTCCCTGATGTGGACGCGTATTCGGTGACGGTTCCACTCGAGGTAATCTTGCCGGCCTTTGCAGTGTGTGAATCTGTGAACCAGACGTTTCCGTCTGGGCCGGGCGTGATCCCGGAGGGCCCGCTTCCGGTCGGCAATGCGTATTCCGTGAACTGGGCCGACGAAAACGCCTGTACTGCGGTGGTGGCGCCGCTCTCCGCGACAGCCGAACCCCCGCCGTTTGTCGCCGTCACGAAAGCGACCAGCATATGCCCTTCGTCGCCGACGGTCGGAATGTAGTTCGCGCTCGTGGCGCCTGCGATGACTGTGCAGACACCGAGACTGGTGCAGCGCGCCCACTGATAGCCATGCGCGATCGGGCTCCCCGACCAGGCGCCGTCGGACACCCCCATTCGGGAGCCGACGATCGGCGAGCCGGAGATCGTAGGCGTTCCGGTGTTTTTGACCGTTTCGCCATTCCATAAGCTTTCCGAGGCCGGCGCTATCGCAGCCTTGAGCAGGCGACCCGTGCCCGTGTCACCGCTGATCGCTCCATATGTGAACGCCCACGTCTCCTGCCCGGGAGCGGTCAGCGCCGTGACATGCCCTTCGGGGTCATAGCCGTAGGTGGTTACCAGCGCTTTATGCCGAGGGTCCTTCTCGGTCACCAACTGGTCCCGTTCGTTGTAGGAATAACTGGCGACTCCGGACGATTCAATTTTTTTGCTCGTAGGATTGTAGGCCTTCAGCGAGACGGTCGTCAGCAATCCCCCAGACCCTTCGTAGGAGAACTTCAGCGCTCGGCATCCCGCTTTCATTTCCGGCGAGCAGGATACGCCACTGGGTATCGGCGCAAAGATTTCACTCGGCCTGGTGATCGTCCCGGACGTCGTCGACCTGCCTATCTTTTTTTGGAAGGACTCTGTGTACCAAATATTGCCGTCGGGTCCGGTCGTTATCCCATAGCCTTTCCCAGCGGTGTATTCCGTGATGACTCCGCTCGGAGTTATCTTGCCAAGTTCCTTAAAACCGGCGGTCGTGTACTGTGTAAACCAGATGTTTTTATCTGGACCGACCGTCATCGCCGTCGCCAAATCACCAGACGTAGCCAGCGGGTACGAAGTGATCACTCCGCCGGGCGTAATCTTATCGATCTTACCCGGTTCGGTGAACCACGCGTCCCCGTCGGGACTCGCCGCTATCACGCCAACCGCTATCAAACCAGCGCTTTCTGACGGCGCCGCGTATTCTGTGACAGTGCCCGAGGTCGTGATCATATCGATCTTGTTCGGCGAGCTTGTCATGAACCAAAGATGTCCTTCGGTTCCCGACACGATCGGAAACGGTTCGCCTTTCGGCACCGCGTATTGGGTGATCGTGCCCGTGGGCGTGATCTTTGCGACCTTTTTCGCGGCCGGCTCAGTGAACCACATGTTTCCGTCGGGACCGGCAGCCAGACGGGCTGCCCCCGCGGGCAGCGAGTATGCGGTCTGACTGCCCGAAGTCGTCATCTTGACGATTTGCCACTTCTGTCCGAGGGTGGCTGATCCCTCCAGGAACCAAAGGTTGCCATCTGAGCCGCTGACTATGTCAGAACCCGGCACGCCGGGAGATTCGTGTGTCGCGTATTCGGCGAGCACCGATCCCGACAGGCTCATCTTCCCGATCTTGTTGTTGTGTTCGTCGGTGAACCAAATGTTGCCATCCGGACCGGCGTCGATTCCGGAAAG
The DNA here is from genome assembly GCA_963708315.1 of uncultured Solirubrobacterales bacterium. Lineage (GTDB taxonomy): Bacteria > Actinomycetota > Thermoleophilia > Solirubrobacterales > Solirubrobacteraceae > Palsa-744. The sequence goes on from OY970204.1 coordinate 2,454,650, forward strand.
CTGGGGTTCGGATGATTCAACCGGGAACTGATCCTGATGTTCGACTGTTTCATAAGCATATGTAACCGTATCGGTGGCGACCGTGCCTGCCTGCTTCGTCGGCACCCACACCTTTGAACCGGTGGGCCGTGTGAACTTGTCCGACGTCCCGGCCGCCGGATCCTTTAGATAGTAAGCGTTTTCTTTGGTGGTTTTGTTTTCTTCAAATTCCAGCACGAGGTTCGAGTCGCCGGTCGGAGATTCGAATTTTCCTCCTCCGAGGTTCGCAAAGATCGTCTGCTTGCCATTCGACGCGGTCAGCATCACGGCGCCGTCGATCAGTTCCGTGAGCGACTCGCTGTTGCCCAGGCTCATGTTCCACTGGGGACCCAGAGGGCCTTCGATTCCCTCCTCGGTGGCGCGCGAGCTGTAGTTGCGGCTGACCGTCAGACCCGAGCCGAGCGAGACGTCGCTCGCGCCGAGGCTGTAGTCGCCCGACTGGAGATCGACCGAGCCGGGGCCGAGCGCCACGGGCGTGGAGTGGCGGATCGAAATCTGGGTGCCTCCGCCCGAGAGTCCGGCTTCGTTGCCCGCGTTGTCGAACGCCTCGATCTGGATCGAGTGATGGCCGGCGCCCAGTTCGGCCCCGTTGATCGTATATCTGGCGCTCGCGGTGCAGGCGCCTTTGGGCGTCGAGCATTCGCCTTCCTTTTTGCCCGCTTCTTTTCCTGCTTTTCCTTCTTCTATTTCCTTTTCTTCTTTGTTTTTGAGCGAGTGGCCATCCACGAGCAGCTTGATCGACTTCATTCCCGAGCTCGGGATGGTCGCGCCTTCGCCGTCCGTTGCTTCGGCGGTCAGTTCATAGGGCCGTTCGCTCAATTCGTTGCCGCCCGGCAGTCCTTCAAGTTCGACGGCGTACGGTCGCGTCGTGTCGACTTTGACCGTCGCTAGTCCTTCGGTGGGCAGGGATTCGGTTCCCGACATCGCCTCTTTGGCGCTGTAGCGGATTTTGTCTTCGCCGTCCGGCAGGTTCGGGAGCGCCCAGGCTTCGTTGTGTTTTTCGTAGCATTGGACGCCCGAGCATCCGTTTTCTTTTTCGAGATAGTTGTGTTCGGCGACCGGTTCCCATTTCCCCGCGGACCGTTCGTATTCAAGCTTCGTCGCGGCCACGCCGATGCCGGTGTCTTTGGCGATCGTTTCAAACGCTCCTTCGTATCCACTCAACCAGTGGCCTGTGCCGTGCAACACGTTTGTGCGTTCGACTTCTTCTGTTTCTTTTTTCGCGTTTTCAATTTTGACTTTGATCTTTTCGGACCCTTCGTTGAAGCTCGTCGTCGAATGCGTACCTTCAGGCTCCGAGATCGACACGGTCCCTTGCGACATTGAATCGGAGAATTTGTAATTGCTGCCCGGTTCACCCGACGGCGACTGCTCAAAATGCACCACATTATGCGCCGAGCCATAGCTCGACAAACACACGGGTTCTTCTTTTTTAGCCCCGTTAGCCGCACACAATCCCGCCGGCTTGTTTTCGTATTCGGGTTCCATTGGTTCCGTGGACAGCGTCTTCCTGGTTTCTTCAAAACCAGCCGAATTCTCGAATTCCAAATAGCTTGCTATCTTCGCGTTTTTGTTTTTAGCCGAAGTCGTCGTAGTGATCCCATAAATCTTGGACACACCCTGCGTCTGATACCTCCAATACGCCACTTCCCCCGGCCGGTATTCCGCCTTACCTTTCGTTTCCAAATATTCTTTAGCGCCTTCAATGGCACTACCTTCGTACTTACTGGGAGCATTGGTTTCAAATATCCAATTCGAGAGCTTGCCCCCGCTTTTCACGAGCTGCGCATCGACGCCCACGACTTCCGGATCGACCGCGATTGGATAAAGATAATCACCCGACCGATCGACACTCACAACGAGAACGTCCCCGCGGACGGCCGTCGACACGGGAACTTCCGATCCTTCAGCGTCCTCAGCGCTCACGGGCGAAACGATCGCCAGCGTGGAGCCGTCCTTGACGACCCGCTCCGATCCATCTTCGCCGCTCTGCAAACGCGCGCCGGCGGGCATCCCGACCCGGAAATAGAGCACTCCCGGGCTGCGCTGGGAGAGCAGCATGCTCGTGAGATCGAAGCCGCCCTGCGAGGGCTTGGCCACCGTCGCCAGATCGTGCACACCGTCCGTCGCGCCGCCTTCGGCGTCGCTCCACAACACGGCGTCGCCGTCCAGCGCGCCTTCCGAGGCCGCGAGCGACCCACTGTGCTCGTCGACCGGGGTCAACGACACGCCCGTCCCGGTCAGCGATACGCCGTTGGCGAGGTCCTTCGGCACCTTGACGCCGACGTCGGAGAGAACTGGCTGGAAGTGTCCGTCGGCTTCTTCGAGGCGTAGGTCGAGCGGCGCGTGGCCGCCGTGCGGCGTCCTGGCCGCGATCGGCGCGAGCGATTCGATCAGCCCGACCTGGCCCCCGGGGAGCGCGACCTGCGCCGCGTTGTCGGTCGCATAGCGTACGATGTGCTGCCCGGCGGGCAGCTGCGGCGGAGCGGCGGCGGGCTGCTCGATCAGGTCCGGAAATGCGACCCTCGCCTCGTCCGCCGCCTGCCCGGGCGAGAAGCCCTCAAAGCTCGTACGCGACGCCTGGCGGGCCGCGACCGCCACGGGATTGCTGCGTCTCGCTTCCCGCGCCGCCTGCATCTCTTCTCCGCCCAGGAACATCTGGTCGGCCCCAGCCACCACCAATGGAGCACCCGTCAGCGAACCCACCGGCGACGCACCTTCTTCACCATGCGATTCCGTGGCCGCGGCGACAACCGACTGCGAGCAGACTCCAAACGCAACGCTTATGACGCACACCAGCAATGACCGCGATACAAGCCGCATGTCCATTTAAATACCCCTCCTAGTAATTTTTGCCACTGCGGCCACACGCCACGATCGGGGCTTCCCCCCGAGGTCGCCCGAATCGCCTTACCTTGCGTTTAGCCTACAAACGCGACCGTATCAGGACGCGAATCCGTTGTAAATCCTTTGAATTGCCATACACAAATTTTCGAGCATGTGTCAACGCCGTGACGTACCGATCGCACAGATCTAACGCTTCCGCTTGTTCTTGACCGGCCCGTATTTTTTGCGTGCTTGGCGTTCACAGGTTTTGCGCTTAGCGCCCTTTGGCTTCTCGTGGCAGGCCTTGAGCGCGAGCGCAAACTTGTGCGCGCGGGTGAGGGCCTTAGTCTTCGCGCACCCGGTGACGGTCGCTTTAGTGGTCTGCCGGATGACCGCGCCGTTCTGGGCGGTGAGCGTGGTGGGTAGCGTCAGTGCTTGTCCGCAGAGGCTGTTCTTCGCGCTCGCGGGGAGGTTTGTCGCCAGGACGGAGTAGGGGCCCTCGGGGAACGTCGTTTCGAACAGAGTGATGGGCTGATCGGGGACCGTTTCGAAATGACTGTAGGTGATCCCTTTCTTGATCTGCGTCTTACCATCCAGGACCACCATCACGCCTTCGCCCTGCAGCAGGAACTCCACGTCGGGGAACGCCGCGCCACCGTGGGAGACGAGTATCGCGGGACCCGTGAGGGGACTGTTCAATAGTGGTGTGATCGCTTTCGCGGTACCGATCATCGACGCTACCGGGCATCCCGCCGGGTTCGTGTTGAACTGCGCTTCGGTACACGCTTTCTGCAACGTCGACAACCTCGCTGGCAGCTGCTTAGGTAGCTGCAGATCGACCCGGCCGATGTTCGCCTGCGAACCCAGCGCCCCACTGGGATAGGCAACCTTCACGCTGAGACTCGCGCCCTTCGCTTTCGACGTGCTTCCTGTCGTTGAGACCGTGAACCGCGGCGTGAACTTCAGACCCTGACAAGCCCCGACCTGGAAACGACCTGACAATGGTGCGGTCTGGTTGAGGGTTGAGATCTCTTCACCGGTGACCGTCAACGGGTTGCAATTGGTGGGGTTCAGGATGAACTGCGACCGATCAACTGTGACGGTGATCGAGCGCACGTCCAAGGGTATGCCCTGCAGGATGCTCGGGATCGGATCGGACTTCGTCGTAACCCGCGCCGTGTTCGGGTCGATGTAAAGGCCGGCGCGAACGACGACCGTGCCGAGGTCGAACGGGCCCGCGATCGCTGGGGTAATGAACACCGCGCTGAACGGCGCACCCTTATACGGACCCGCCAAATAAGCCTTGCCCGTGACATGGAACGGGCTCGGCCCAGCACCCGCACCGACCGTAACCGTCCCGATCACCGACGAGGCCGGGCAAGACGGGCTCGCGGCCTCCAGAGCACCTTCGCCGGGACGACTACGCGCCCGCGCCACCGCGATCTCAGCGTCAGAGCACTGCGGGATGCCTGCTAGCTTCCCCGTCTCACCCGGCGGCAACGTCACGTCCACCGCACTGAAGTTCTGCGAACCATCTTCACGACTCAGACGCACCACCAACGGGCTGAACACACCCGCAGCAGGATTGACGGTCCCCGCTTCAAAGCTCGGCGTGTTGGGCTCAGCCGCAGAAGTACTCGGGCACACTCCGCCGCCCGGGGCCTGGGTAACCACGAAGGCACTGGAGGGAGTCACCGGAGGCCCCGAGGCCGGCGTTGTCCACGGCGTCAGCGACGTCGTCGTGGTATGCGTGCCGCACGTCGCGGGGGTCCGCAACGGCGCACGGGGACCTTCGAAGAAATCGAGCTTGAAGTCTTCAAAGGGCAACTGCGGACTCTCCTGCACAGTCGTCGTGAGCTGCCCCGTCACCGGGTTCGCCTCGACCTCACCGGGAAGCTTCACCACGACACTGGAAATCGGATCATCGACAGTGATGTAGATCGCCAACAGTGACCCAAACGGGTTTTCCGTCTGCCTCGCCAAATACACAGCCCCAGGCAGCGGATGATCAAGCAGCGGCGTATCAACCTCGACCGTCCCAAGCTTCGACGCATCAGGACACTCCGCGGGGCTTGTCGAGAAACTCTGGCGCCCTTCCTTGACCCCCTCATACCCTACCTGCTGCTCCGAGCAGCCAGCCAGACCATCAGCCGAAGCCGGGTTCACCAGCAACCCTTCAGGCAACGCCACCGTCGCATCACGCAAATCAGCCTCTCCCAGCCCTTCGGGGTCTTCGTGCGCAGCCTGCGGCAAATGCACATCAACATGCAACCCCGACGGACTATCAGCAACACCCGTCGTCGGCTCTGCTTCAACCGACGGACTGAAATCCGGCAGCTCACAGCCGATCGGAGCCGGTTCCGTGTTGCTGGCGCTAAGGAAGGTGCCAGGGTCTGTCCAGGTGTCAAAGCTCATCGTCGAGACGAGCGGATTCGCGCAGGAGCTCGGCAGACGCAGGAACGGCCGTTCGTTGACCCCTGCTGGACAGACGCCACCCTGATTGGCGCAGATTCCACGCTCGCGGTCGTGGCTGGGGTCCGCCGGTGTTCCCCAGATCGTCACCAGCGCCGCAGTGAGCCTTTCAACCTCGGTGACATCGGGCAGGTAGGCCGTCACGCCGTAGTCACCGTTGCTCCTGATCTTGGTGTTGATGTAGACAGGGAGGCCCAGGGTCGGCTCGAAGCCGAGCTGAGCTGGCATCCCTGGCGGTGGCACGAGGTTATAGACCGGCGCGTGGAGTTCGAGGCTTCCCTTACCCTCGAGTTGTTGCACGTTTGCCAGCCCGACCACCGAGCCGACAGGGCATTCGTTGTGAGCGTAGTTGATGCCATGGGGATTCGTGGCGCCCTCAACCGTGTTGAACTGCTGAGCGGTGCAGCGCTGTGCCGCATTCGGGTTGCCGACCAATCCCGGCGGCAGTGCCACTTCGATGTCCTTGAAGTCTCCGCCGGCAGGCACGAACGGAAGCGTGGGCGTTGGGGGCACCGGGGGCAGGTTGAGGTTGACGGCGAAGGACGTTATGTACTGGTACGGGTGGGTGTCCGCTCCGGTGCTTGGCCGCCCGTCGGAGCCCGTGAGGGCGGCGTGGAACTCCTGGAGGCCGGCCGGTGCTTGGACAGGCTTTCCTTCTTCCCCGATCGCCTGGTTGTGAGATTCCTCGGAGGCTTCCTCGGCGCCGCCGCCTTGCACGTCCACCTGGTTGGCGAGTGGCCCCGTTGCGGTTGGTGGCACCGTGACGTTGATCTTGACCAGCAGCGCTTCGCCAGGGTAAAGCAGCGCAGGTTCTTCTGCGCCTGGAAGCACGCCTTCTTCAACCGTACAGGTGACGGTGGAGACTTCGCCTGAGATCGCCGTTTTGCAGGGCCCGGCGCCGAATGCTTTGTTTGCTTGCCTCGTCGTCCGAAATTGAATGCTCTGGACCCCTAGCCCGATGGGGAGAGTGTCGACGATCGTGACCGCGCCTCCGTCGGTGGCCTCCCCTCCGCTGTTCGTGACGAACACTTCGTATTGGTCAGTTCCGCTGTTATCGCCCGGCAGGAAGTTGGTCGGCGCTGCCGACGTCTGGATGTTCCAGGCAGGCGACGGAGCCGCGGCGGAGGCGACGCTCACGCCAAACCCGGTTACCGCGATGGTGCTCGCGACTACGACACTGATCGCCACTGAACGCGCCTTGACTCGAGAGCAGCATGTCAGAGTGGGCATCACTTGCTCCTCCCGTAGTGTTTGCGAGCAGCCTTGATACACGCGGCCCGCCTCTTCCTGAGCTTGTCGCTCTCGCATCGCTTCAGGGCTTTGGTGAGCTTCCGCGCACGCGTCAACGACTTAGGTTTCGGTTTCACCGCTGGTCTCGTGATGTTCGGTGAGAGGTTGCCCACGCCGGAGAAGGTGGCGCTCGCCAGCGGGGAGAACAGAGACGTGCCCGCTGCGGGTGCTTTGCAGTTTTCGTCGAGGCATGCTGATTGTTGTTCGGGGGGTTCGGGGAAACCACCGTTTTCGCGGGCGTCATAGACGTCGTAGTTTTCGTTGGTGTCCCAGCCAAGGAGGGGTTGGCGTGTGGAGAAGAACACGTCGCGACCATCTGCAGAGGCATCTATGAGATAGCTTTCGTCCTCGCTCTTGCCACTGGAGATCAGGAAGTGACATCCGCCGGTGGCAGGATCGAACCCAGGATTCCCGGTAGTGCAGCTACCCGTGCCGGCTTGCTCGAACTCATAGACGTCGCGCTTGGCGTTTTTGTCGGCCGCGGTGAGAGCATCACGGGATTCGAAGTAAAGCCGCGAACCATCATCAGAGAGATAACGGGGGCCTTCGTAGGGGTTTGACCACCCCGGTAGCTGAGTCGGCCCGGCCGGCCTGGACCCCGCAGGATTGCACGAGGCACAAACAAGCTTGTTGGCTTCCGCGTCATAGAGGTAGGCCTCCTCGCACTTCGGCCCACCGATCAGCCCGCTCGAATAGAACACAGGATGGCAGGGCCCTGCGGGGAAGATCGTGTTGTTGTACCCGGATAGCGCTTCGGTTTCGACCGAGAGAAACGCAAGATGACGCCCGTCGGGCGTGAGGCGAGCACTCAGCCTTTCCGGGACCGACTGCCAGTCGCTTTCGTCGGCACCCAGGGTAGCGATGAAGCGCAACCCTTGACCTTCGTGCCAGACATACAGGTTGGAGCGCCCCAGGTCTTGCGTAGCCTTCTCACCGGCGGCATTTGTTTCTTCGCCGGTAAGCACGCCCTGGGCAACGAAGTAGGCGTAGGTACCGTCTTCGCTTGCGCCGATGACCCCATCGATTTCAGGCGCGACCGTGCCAGGAATCAGGTCGGTGAGAGTGTGTGTGACGGTGTCATAGCGGTAGAGATCGCCTTTGGTAGCGCCAACGGTGAGCTTCCCGGGAGCGGTGAAGAACGCCTTGGAACCGTCGCTGGTAGCCGCCTTGAACGTGCCCTGCCCGAACGGACCGATACCAGCCTTGATTGTGGGTTTGCCGTCAAGCTCGATCGTTTCTTTGCCGTCGATACGAGCGAACAACGGCTGTTTAGTGCCTTCGTATTCGCCACCATAACTCCAAAAGGCGGTCCGACCATCAGCGGAGACCGCATTGTGGACGACCACCTGGTCCATGTGGCAGTTTTCACCGACGGCTCCAAAGCCGGTGTATCTGGTCGGTGTGGCGGGGATGCCGTCAGGGAGGACGCTGACCAGGGCCAGGCCGCCGGCGGCAGACCATTCATAGAGGCTAAAGCCTTTGCCCATGGGGGCGCCGGCCATCGCCCCATCTCCGGCGAAGAAGGCGCGGGAGCCGTCGGCAGAGGCGCCGGCGTAGCTCGTGCAGAAGCCTTCGTTTTCTTCCGGCTGGGGCATCTCGATCGTCAGTGCCTGGATGTGGCCTGTCGAGTTATCGCGCAGGTAGAGGTTTTGAAAACCCTGCTGGGCTTCGGAGGTGAGCGGCGGATCTTCGGTGACGAGCGCTCCGAAGCCAAGATCCGGGGTAAAGCCGCGGTAGGGCACTGCCAACGATTCGCCGGCAGAACCGAAGGGCGAGAGATTTGCCGTACCCCAACCGCTCGACGTACGCTTAGAGAGATACTGGCTAGCGCCGGACGCGCCTTTCGCGTCAGCGAAGGACGTCCACGAAGTGTAGGAGACCGCTTCGCCCGAACCCGCGGCGGCCTGGATCCTGATGAAGCCCAGTTCATTGAAGAGGCCGCCGGCGCTGCCCGGCACAGCCACTTCGGCGCCGTTCTTCTCCGCGGGTGAGACCAACTCGTACGCGCGACTGTCGGGCAAGGGTCCTTCGCCGGCGCCGTAGGTGCGGAATACCTCGGTCGGACCGGCAAAACCGGCCGGGAAATAGGAGTCGGCGGCAATCAGGCGGTAGCGATACGAGGTCCCGACTTTCAAGCCCGAGACCGTGGTAGCGCCGGCCTTGAAGCCGCTTTCTTCACCGAAGTCGATCGGTTCACCCGCGTCAGGGACCTTGATGGCGTGATCGAAGCCGTGGGTCGCGCCCAACTCGGCGACGTCGCTTTCATAGGTGGCCTGGTCGACATACTCGAAGAACCCGGTGGTCGAGATGCCCAGCGGGTTGACCGTGGCGTTCATGGTCGCGGTTTCCGCTCCGACATCGGACGTCCAGCCGGGGCCAATTTCGACTGGCGGCAGTGATGTAAATGTTCCTTCTTCGCCGGTTGCGGTGCCGTCAGAGTTGGTGGCGACGACTCGGCAGTGATATTTGGTTTCCGGTACCAAGGCGGCCGTTGCGCTGACCGGATGAAGTGTGAAGTCAGCGGTCAGCGACGGATCTTCGCCTTCATGTGCGGGCAGTCGCGTAGCATCATCGAAGCCATGACCAGCGCCAAGTTTGGCGACGTCTTCCTGAAAGACTGGGTCGGTGACGTACTCGAAGTGGTAGGTGCTAGCTTTTCCCTCCGGATTAACCCTAGCGCTCAAGGTGGCCGTGGTATTGCTGAGCGGGCTGGCCTGGCACGGTTCTGGGAAGACGAGCGGACCGGGCTTCGGCAGCTCGAGGTGAACCACCCTACCGCCGAAAGGGATAAATTCATCCATGAGTTCGCTCGCGTAGATATCGCCGCTAGCGGAATGATACGGGGCGAGTGCCAACGGAACACGAAGGAACGAGCCATACCCAAAACGGCTCAACGGGTTACCCGCGGGGTCCAACTCCATGACGCTGACCTGGTCTGGCGAACCGAAGGAGGCAGCAAAGAGGTTATCTTCAGAATCGACTGTGAGCGCCGCGCCGATCCCTGGTTCCCCGAGAGTTTCTGGCTCTTCGATTTCATCGATAGGGGGCCCGCCCGTCGGCCCGTACTCACGAATCAGATTGTACCCCCACGCGACGTAGAAATCGCCGGCCGAGTTGACCGCGAACGCGATTGCTGCAAATTCTTCTTCGACAAAAACATGTTCCGGCGTGATCTCGCCCCCAGACGGTTCAAACTTCTGTAGGCGAGACTTGCTGTCCTGCAATGGGTTGCCCTGGAGCGGGGGCTGGAGACTGTCGACGACATAGACAACGCCGCCGGGGCCAACACCGACGAAGATCCCGGCGCTCGAGGAGAATTCGCCTTCCCCGAAACCATCGGCTCCGGCACCACAAATGTGTTTCGATTCCTCCGTGCAGAGGTTCCCGGGCACGGTCTTATCGACCCCGCCGCCGATCGTGAGGATGAAGCCGCCTTCCGAGTCGAACTTCTCCACACGCTGGCTCGCCTGATCGACGACGTACACATCACCGTCAGACGGATCATAGGCCGCGCACGCCGCCCCGGTCAACGGTTCCGGCTTGTGCAGGAAGCACGAGTTGTCAACCGCGATTGCCGTCGGGCCGCCGGGCCAGATCGCGGTCTTGCCGCTGAACTCCCCATTTTCTTCGCCTCCCAGGCCCTTCCGGCACGTGGTCGCGACAGTACAGGTCTCGGGTTTGTTCGCCCCGTTATCGACCCCCCAACCAAACGCTTTTTCAAACGCACCGGTCGAATCGAAGACATCGACGCGGTTGTTTGCCCTGTCGGCGACGTAGAGACGACCGGTTTCGTAGTCAACCGCGAGCCCCGTTGAGGTATCGTTCTCGCCGGCGCCTTCGCCTGGTTCACTGATCACGCTGAAGGCAAAGGTCGCAGGGGCGAGGACGAGGAGGAACAGCGCCGATACTAGCAGCGGCATGAGGAGCCGGATCCGACCCCGGACGGTTTTGATGGCTGTCCGGGCCTGCTGCTTGTTTGGGGAGTTCGGGGCGTTGATCATTTGCTTATCTCGCTTCTCTTGGTCTGTGTCAGTGTGTTGCGTCAGGGGCCGTTATCGCAAAGCTGCCGCCCTGATGCTGGGGCGAGTCGTAGTTTTCGTAGAAAATGAAAGCGTCACTCGTGTCAACGCCTGGGCTTTTGAGATCTGCCTTGAAGACCGTTGAGGTTCACGTTGCTCACGCCGAGGTAAAGACAGAGAAAGCCAGGTTCCACTTTTCTTGCGACTGGCCTTCTTCTTTGTGGGGCCGTAGCGCTTGCGGACCTGCTTTTGGCAGGTTTCGCGCTTGACCCTCTTCTTGTCCCTGTGGCAGGCCTTGAGTGCTTTGGTGAGTTTTTGGGCGCGGGTGAGGGTCTTGGTCTTCGCGCACCCGGTGATGGTTGCCTTGGTGGTCTGCTTGATCACCGCACCGTTCTGGGCGGTGAGGGTAGTGGGTAGCGTCAGTGCTTGTCCGCAGAGGCTGTTCTTCGCCCTCACAGGGAGGTTTGTCGCCAGAACAGAGTAGGGACCCTCGGGGAACGTCGTTTCGAACAGGGTGATGGGCTGATCGGGGACCGTTTCGAAATGACTGTACGTGATCCCTTTCTTGATCTGCGTCTTACCATCCAAGACCACCATCACGCCTTCACCCTGCAACAAGAACTCCACATCCGGGAACGCCGCGCCACCATGGGACACGAGTATCGCGGGACCCGTGAGGGGACTACTCAACAAGGGTGTGATCGCCTTCGCGGTACCGATCATCGACGCTACCGGACACCCCGCCGGGTTCGCGTTGAACTGCGCTTCAGTACACGCCTTCTGCAACGTCGACAGTCGCGCCGGGAGCTGCTTGGGTAGTTGCAGATCGACCCGGCCGATGTTCGCCTGCGAACCCACCGACCCCGCGGGGTAGGCAACCTTCACGCTAAGGCTCGCACCCTTCGCTTTCGACGTCGATCCTGTTGTTGAGACCGTGAACCGCGGCGTGAACTTCAGGTTCTGACAAGCACCCACCTGGAACCGAGTTGATAGTGGTGCGGTCTGGCTGAGTGTCGAGACCTCTTCCCCGGTGACCGTCAACGGGTTGCAGTTGGTGGGATTCAGGATGAACTGCGACCGATCCACCGTCACCGCGATCGAGCGGACATCCAGCGGGATGCCCTGCAAGATGCTCGGAATCGGATCGGACTTCGTCGTGACCCGCGCAGTAGCCGGATCGATATACAGGCCCGCACGAACGACGACCACACCGAGGTCGAACGGTCCCGCTATCGCTGGGGTGATGAACACCGCGCTGAACGGCGCGCCCTTATACGGCCCCGCGAGGTAGGCCTGCCCCATGACATGGAACGGGTTCGGCCCAGCACCCGCACCGACCGTAACCGTCCCGATCGCCGAGGAGGCCGGACAAGACGGGCTCACGGCCTCCAGGACGCCTTCACCGGGATGATTACGGGCCTGCGCCACCGCGATCTCCGCATCGCTGCACTTCGGGATCCCCGCTAGCTTCCCGGTCTCGCCCGGCGGCAACGTCACCGAGATCTGACTGAAGTTCTGCGAGGCGTCTTCACGGCCCAGACGCACCACCAACGGGCTAAACACACCCGCCGTCAGCGTGAGAGCACCCGCTTCGAAACTCGGACTGTTGGGCTCTTCCCCTCGCCCATGCGCGCACACGGCACCCCCCGGGGCCTGGTTGACTACAAAGGCGCTGGTAGGCGTCGCCGGGGCGCCCGACTCCGGGGCAGTCCATGGCATCAGCGAGGTCGTCGTCGCGAATGCCCCACACGTCGCCGGAGTACGAAGCGGCGCCCTCACACCTTCAAAGAAATCCAGCTTGAAATCTTCAAACGGCAACTGCGGACTCTCCAGCACAGTCGTCGTGAGCTGGCCCGTCACCGAATTCGGCTCGACCTCACCGGGAAGCTTAACCACGACACCCGAGACCGGATCATTGACAGTGATGTAAATCGCCAACAAGCTACCGAACGGGTTTTCACCCTGCCTCGCCAAATACACCGCACCAGGAAGCGGATGATCGAGCAGCGGGGTGTCGACCTCGACCGTCCCGAGCTTCGACGCATCAGGACATTCCGCCGGAACGGCAGAGAAGCTCTGGCGCCCTTCCCTGACGCCCTCATACCCAACCTGCTGCTCAGAACAGCCAGCCAGACCATCCGCCGAAGCCGGGTTCACCAGCAGCCCTTCGGGCAACGTCACCGTCGCATCACGCAGGTCGGCCTCCCCAAGCCCTTCAGGATCTTCATGCGCCGCCTGCGGCAAATGCACATCAACATCAAGCCCCGACGGGCTGTCAGCAACACCCGTCGTCGGCTTTGCTTCTATCGTCGGACTGAAATCCGGCAGGCCACACGCCGTCGGCGCCGGTTCAACCGAGCTTCCGCTGAGAAACGCGCCGGGGTCGGTCCAAGTATCGACACTCATCGTCGTTTCGATCGAGGCAGCGCACGAGCTCGGCAGACGCAGAAACGGGCGCTCGGCAGTTTTCGCGGGACAGAGGCCGCCCACTTGAGCGCAGAATCCGCGCAGGGGATCGTGGCTGGGATCCGCCGGCGTCCCCCAGATCGTGACCCGCGCGGCCGTCACCCGCTTGACCTCGGTGACGTCCCGCACGTAGCCCGAGATCCCGTAATCGCTGTTGCTTCTGAGTCTGGTGTCGATGTAGATCGGGACGCCGAGGACGGGCTGGAAGGCTAGCTGGGCGGGCATTCCCTTCGGCGGGACGAGGTTGTAGAGGGGGACCAGGGCTGCAGGGTTTCCGGTTCCTTCCTCCTGTTGCACGTTGACCACTCCCACCGCCGAGCCATCGGGGCATTCGTTCCGGGTGAGGTTGCCACCGCGCTTGCCGCTGGCGCCTATGAGCGTGGTGAACTGCTGCGCCGTGCAGCGCTCGACCGAGGTTGGGTTGCCGATCAGCCCCGGCGGCAGTGCCACTTCGATGTCCTTGAGGTTGCCTCCGGCGGGCGTAAAGAGCAGTTCTGAGCCCGGTGGAGACGGGTTGAGGTTGACCGCGAAGGAGGTGGTGTACTGGTAGGGGTGGGAGTCAGCGTCGGTGGTCGGCTTGCCGTCGGGGCCGGTGAGGTTCGCGTCGAACTCCTGCAATCCAGCTCGAGCTTCTTCATCGGTGGCCTGGTTGTGGGAGGTGGCGGAGGCTTCCCCGGCTCCGCCACCTTCCACCTTTACATGGTTCTCAAGCGGCCCAGAAAACGGCGGCGGTGGTACCTTGACGTGGACGACCATCAGCAAGGCTTCGCTGGGGTTGAGGGTAGCCGGTTCTTCTGCTCCAGGCAGCGCCCCTTCTTCCAACGTACACGTGACGGTCGAGACTTCGCCTGAGGTCAGCGTTTTGCAGGCGCTCGAACCAAAGTCATTGAAAACTTGCCTCGAGGTCTTGAGTTCAACATTCTTGACCACCAGCCCGTCGGGCAGTGTGTCGACGATTGTGATCTTGCTTTTGTTGGTCGCCTCCCCGCCGCTGTTGGTGAAGAAGGCTTCGTAGTGGTCGAGGCCGCTTTCATCGCCCGGAAGAAAGTCAGTTGGCCCCGCCAATGCCTGCACACTCCAGGCAGGCGCCGGCGCCACAGGAGCCGCCGACGCGACATCCATACCCACCACCATCACAGCTACACCCACACCAATGAGAGTCATTACGCCTGCAGTCACTCTAAGTGAGGAGAACGCCCTGACACAATGCATCATTTCCTCCTCCCGTATTGCCTACGCGCACTCTTTTCGCAGCTAGCGTGCTTACGCTTGTTACGCTTGGACTTGCAAGCCTTCAATGCCTTCGCAAGCTTCTGAGACCTCGTCAGCGGTAGCTTCGATGTGGATACCTTCACGGCATGTGGCGCGAGATTTCCGGCACCGAAGAATGTCGCTGTCTTGGGCGAAAAGGGGCTTGAAAGCAAGCTGGCCGGTGCTTTGCAGTTTTCGTCGAGGCATGGTGGTTGTTGTTCGGGGGGTTCGGGGAAACCACCGTTTTCGCGGGCGTCATAGACGTCGTAGTTTTCGTTGGTGTCCCAGCCAAGGAGGGGTTGGCGGGTGGAGAAGAACACGTCGCGACCATCTGCCGAGGCATCTATGAGATAGCTTTCGTCTGCGCTCTTGCCACTGGAGACCAGGAAGTGACATCCGCCGGTGGCAGGATCTAACGCGGGATTCCCGGTAGTACAGCTACCCGTGCCGGCTTGCTCGAACTCATAGACGTCGCGCTTGGCGTTTTTGTCGGCCGCGGTGAGAGCATCACGGGATTCGAAGTAAAGCCGCGAGCCATCATCAGAGAGATAACGGGGGCCTTCGTAGGGGTTTGACCACCCCGGTAGTTGAGTCGGCCCGGTCGGCCTGGAGCCCGCAGGGTTACACGAGGCACAAACAAGCTTGTTAGCTTCCGCGTCATAGAGGTAGGCCTCGGCGCAGCGGGGACCGCCTCCTTCTTTATTCAGCCCGCTCGAGTAGGGAATTGGATGGCATTCCGTCCCGGGGAAGATCGTGTTGTTGTATCCGGATAGCGCTTCGGTTTCGACCGAGAGGAACGCGAGGTGACGCCCGTCGGGCGTGAGGCGGGCGCTCAGGCTTTCCGGGACCGACTGCCAGTCGCCTTCGTCGGCACCCAGGGTGGCGATGAAGCGCAACCCTTGACCTTCGTGCCAGACATACAGGTTGGAGCGCCCCAGGCCGTGCGTAGCCTTCTCACCGGCGGCGTTTTCTTCTTCGCCGGTCAGCGCGCCTTCGGCAACGAAGTAGGCGTAGGTACCGTCTTCGCTCGCGCCGATGACCCCCTCGATTTCAGGCGCGACCGTGCCAGGAATTAGGTCGGTCAGAGTGTGTGTGAGGGTGTCATAGCGGTAGAGATCGCCTTTAGTGGCGCCAACGGTGAGCTTGCCGGGAGCGGTGAAGAACGCCTTGGAGCCGTCGCCGGTAGCCGCCTTGAACGTGCCCTGCCCAAACGGGCCGCTACCGGCTTTGACTGTAGGTTTGCCGTCAAGCTCGATCGTTTCTTTGCCGTCGATGCGAGCGAACAACGGATCTTTAATGCCTTCGTATTCGCCGCCATAATTCCAAAAAGCGGTCTGACCATCAGTGGAGACCGCATTGTGGACGACCCCGTGGTCCATGGTGCAGTTGCCGCCAACCGCGCCGAAGCCCGTTCCGTTCCCGGGACCTTCGCTGGCCTTGACCGGCGGGGCAGGAGCGCCGTCGGGCAGGACACTGACGAGAGCGAGGCCGCCACCCGCTGACCATTCATAGAGGCTGAAGCCTTTTCCCAACAGGGCGCCGGAGCCAGTCATCGCTCCCTTGGCGCTGAAGAACGCATGGGAACCATCGGACGAGGCTCCGGCGTAGCCGGTGCAAAACCCTTCGCCTTCACCTTCACCAGGCTGTGGTTCGTCGATCGTCAGCGCCTGGATGTGGCCAGTCGAGTTATCGCGCAGGTAAAGGTTCTCAAAGCCCTGCTGGGCTTCTGCGGTGAGCGGCGGTTCGTCGGTAACGAAGGCGCCAAGGCGAAGGTCGGGGGTGAAACCGCGGTACGGGACGGCCAGCGCTCCCTGAAGGGAGCCGAAGGGGGAGATGTTCTCCGTGCCCCATCCGCTCGGAGTACGCTTAGAAAGATACTGGCTCGCGGCCGGGGCTCCTTCGGGGTTCCCGAAGGAGGTCCACGAGGTGTAGGAGATCGCTTCGCCCGAGCCAGCGGCGGCTTGGATCCGCACGAAGTTGAGTTCGTTGATGAGGCCGCCGACCACGCTTGGTACCGCAACTTCGGCGCTGTTCTTTTGCCCCGGTGAGACCAACTCGTATGTGCGATCGTCGGGCAACGGTCCTTCGCCGGCGTCGTATGTGCGGAATGCCTCGGTAGGGCCGTCGAAACCGGCCGGGAAATAGGAGTCGGTGGCGATAAGGCGGTAGCGGTAGGAGGTGCCCGCTTTCAAGTCCAAGACCGTGGTGGCGCCGGCCGTGAAGCTGCTTTCTTCGTCAAAGTCGAGCGGTTCTCCCTCGTCAGGGGCCTTGATGGCGTGGTCGAAGCCGCGGTTCGCGCCCAGTTCGGCGATGTCTTTCTGGTAGGTGGCCTCGTCGACATATTCGAAGAACCCGGTGGTCGGGATGCCGAGTGGGTTGACGGTGGCGTTCAGGGTCGCTGTTTGCGTTCCGACGCTGGACGTCCAGCCGGGGCCAATTTCGACCGGCGGTAATGACGTGAAGACTCCTTCTTCGCCGGCATTGCCAGATGGCGCATTCGCGTTAGTCGGGACGACCCGGCAGTGGTATCTGGTTTCCGGCACCAGAGCAGCTTTGACGCTTGCTGGGTGGAGCGTGAAGTCGGCGGCCAGTGACGGGTCTTCGCCTTCATGTTCGGGCAGGCGCTTAGCACGGTCGAAGCCATGACCAGCGCCCAGTTTGGTGACGTCTTCCTGGAACGCGGAGTCGGTGACGTACTCGAAGTGGTAGCTGGTCGCTTTTCCCTCGGGATTGACTTTGGCGCTCAAGGTGGCCGTGGTATTGCCGAGTGGGCTGGCCTCGCACGGTTCTGGGAAGACGAGTGGACCGGGCTTCGGCAGGTCGAGGTGGACCACCCTACCGCCGAAGGGGATGAATTCTCCCAATTCCTCGCTCGCGTAGATATCGCCGCTAGCGGAATGATATGGGGCGATCGCCAACGGGGCACGGAGGAATGTGCCATAGCCGAAGCGGCTCAGCGGGTTGCCCGCAGGGTCCAGCTCCATGACGCTGACACTGGCACCCGAACCAGAGGAGGCAGCAAAGAGGTCGTCTTCAGAATCGACAGTAAGCGCCGCACCGATCCCTGTTCCCTCTTGAGCTTCTGGCTCTTCGATTTCATCGATAGGGGGACCGCCTGTCGGCCCGTACTCACGAATCGGACCATTCGTAACGTAGAAATCGCCGGCCGAGTTGACCGCGAGCGCGCTTGCTGCGAATTCTTCTTCGAAAAGAATGTGCTCTGGCGCGATCTCAGTCCCCGAGGCTTCGAACTTCTGTAGGCGAGACTTGCTGTTCTTCGCAATATTGCCTTCGGGCTGGAGACTGTCAACGACGTAGACAACGCCGCCTGGGCCGACGCCGACGAAGATCGGGGCGCTCGAGGAGAATTCGCCTTCCCCGAAACCATCGGCTCCCGCGCCACAGGCATGTTTCGATTCCTCCGTGCAGACGTTCCCGGGCACGGTCTTATCGACTCCGCCGCCGATCGTGAGGATGAAGCCGCCTTCTGAGTCGAACTTCTCCACACGCTGGCTCGCCTGATCGACGACGTACACATCGCCGTCAGACGGATCAAAGGCCGCGCACGCCGCCCCGGTCAACGGTTCCGGCTTGTGCAGGAAGCACGAGTTGTCAACCGCGACCGCTGTCGGACCGCCGAACTCGCCGTTTCCTTCGCCTCGTAGGCCCTTCCGGCAGGTGGTCGCGACGGTGCAGGTCTCAGGTTTGTTCGCACCGTTATCGACGCCCCAGCCGAAGGCCTTTTCAAACGCACCAATCGCATCGAAGACATCGACGCGGTTGTTCTCCTTGTCGGCGATGTAGAGACGACCGGTTTCGTAGTCAACCGCGAGCCCCGTGGAGGTATCGTTCTGGCCGGCCCCTTCACCTGGTTCACTGATCACTTTGAAGGCAGGGGCCGCCGGAGTGAGGACGAGGAGGAACAGCGCCGACACCAGCAGCGGCATGAGAAGCCGGATCCGACCCCGGACGGCTTTGATAGCCGTCCGGGCCTGTTTCATTGTTTGGTAGTTCGGGGCGTTGATCATTTGCTTCTCTCGCTTCTCTCGGTATCCGTCAGGGCGTTGCGTCAGGGGGCCGTTATCGCGAAGCTGCCGCCCTGATGTTCGGCCGAGTTGTAGACTTCGTAGAAGAGGAAGGCCCCACTCGTGTCGACACCGCTGCTTTCGAGATCTGCCTTGAAAACCCCGTTGAATTTCACGTTGCTCACGCCGATATAAAGGCAGAGGAAGCCGGGTTCCGCTTCCGGTGCCGTCGCGGTTCCAGGGCAATGTGTCGCGAATTCCGCCTGGGACGAGTTGATGACCGTAATACCTGCCGCGCCAGCCGCAGAAAGAGGAATCGGGAAACTGATCGGCTCATACTGTTCGGCCTGCCCGTTACCGACGAACCACCAGCTTCCTGTCTCGGTTGCTCCGCTGGGGAGGGTGCCGTTGGCGGTCCAGGGGGAGCCTTCTTTGCCTTCCTTACCTTCTTTGCCTTCTTTGCCGGTGGCGCCGTCTTTACCGGGCGTGCCGTCTTTACCGGGCGTGCCTGCGGGACCGGTTTCGCCTTTGGCGCCCGCGGGGCCCTGTGCTCCGGCGGGACCCTGCGAACCAGCAACACCCGCAGCACCGTTAGCCCCCGCCGGCCCAGCCTTACCCTGCAACGATTTGAGCACGCTCGGGCTGATCTGCTTGGTCGAGGTGATCAAATACTTCTTCGCGGCATAAGCGCCACCGGTCATCGCGAACACAAGCGCGAGCGTTGCGATCACGGTCGTGGGACTGACGTGGATCCGTCTACGAATTGCTGAGAACATGATGGTTACTACCCCTTTCTCCCGGCCCGCCGCGATCCGGCGGACCATGTTGTGGAACGAAGGGGTTCGGTAAACGACAACAACCCCTCTCTCCTCCTATTGCGTGCAACTGTCAGCGGACGCCGTGCCATCACGCGCCCACTCCCGCACCGGGAGCGCTCGCGCTCAACCGCGAAGCGACCCTCAGACCCAACGGCGTCAAGCTCCAAGCATTAGGCTCACCCTTGGTGTGCCCCACACCCGTGTTGGCCGTGAGTCCCAGGCGCTGCAACCGCGCCAACAGCTTCGAGACCTGGCCTTGATCGAAGATGCCCGCGCTTTCCCCCACCGCGCGATTGCTGGCGCCCGGGTGCTTGGCGATACCGTCCAACACCAGCGCCGTCCTATAAGTGAGGCGCATCGGGACCTCCGCCAACAGGTCCGATCCCACGACCGCACCGTTGGTACGCCCCTGGGCGCCACGCTCGCTACGTGGCAGCGGCGGCAGGGAACGCTCCTGCTCTGAGCGCGCCGCGCTCGGCCCCAGATACGGCAGCACGATCAAACTCATCAACTCCCCCGCCAGGTCCCTCAACGGCTCGTGCTGCTGCTTGGCGATCAATCGGGCGTGGACGATCGCGAACGCCGCGCCGACCAAACCCTCGGCGGTAAGAACAGCGCATTCCCGTCGCGACCCTGCACGGCTCTCCCCGCGACCCTGATCGAGGATCTGCGCCAAACCACTGAGAACACCCTCGCGCCACCGCAACACCCGCGAGCCGCCCTGCAAGGCGTCCACGACACACACCCGCGCGAGCACCGGCTCGCGATCGAAGAACGACAGGACCGCAAGCAAACCCCCACGCACACGATCGCGCCACGCCAATCCGGTCAGATCCGCCGCGGCGATCTCACCAGAGACCCGCCCGACGGCATCCTCCAACACCGCCAGAAAACACTCTTCACGGTTCGCGAACAGGTCATAGAACGTGCGCCGCGACACCCGCGCACGACCGGTGATGTGCGCCACCGACGCCCGCGCATAGCCCAACTCCCCGATCGTCACAACAGCCGCCGCCAACAACCGCGCGCGCTGCATCTCCGCGACCTGCACACGCGGCGTCACAGACACACGACCCGAACGCGCCTTCAGCGCACCGCGACGGGCGCCCGTACCGGCGGGGGTCATCGCGCACCCCACCGGAAAAAGCTTGGGGAGCGCCGCGGCCTCGGGTTAAAGCCGCGGCGCTCGATGTCAGAACCCGTGCGTATGGGAGTACGCACAGGAGCCTCCTCGAACGCCGCTACCCGGAATGGGAATGAGCAACGACGCTCGACCTCAGAACCCGCGCATGTGGGAGTACGCGCGGGAGCCTCCTCGAACGCCGACGCCACGATGAGGGTGGTGGCAGCGACGCTCGAGCAGACCCTCTGAACAGGACTGTCAGAACCACGTATGCACAGGGGACGCCCTACCCCTGAGAGATATCCCGGACGGCGATCAGTCCGGGGAAAATCAGCCGCTAGACGAGGGGCGCTGCTGGGACAAGAGAGAGAGAGAGAGAGAGAGATGTGTCAGCGCTGCTGACGCATCTACCAACGGGCCCGTAAGAGCACGCAACGACTCCCGACACGAATGTCCCCAACTGACTCACGCGAAAACAACCCCTCATGTGGCGATCCGGCTCCCTCTCCCTACATCCCCTGATAAGCGCTTGAAACCGGTCCTGAGACCGACCCAAACCTGATCTATCTGTGCCCGACCCCCCACGGTGGGAGGTCATGAACATAAGAGAACATAGCGTCAAGCATCACACTTGTCAAGAGAGAACCAAAAGGGAGGGAACGCTCATGTCTGCCGAGGGCCATCCCGCCGTACACAGGCGCAGACAGTGCGCTGCATCAGGCGCCTGGATGCACTAAGATGGAAGCCATGAGCGCTCATACCAAGATCTTGCTCGAGCCCGGCAACGAGGCGGAGTGGGCTGAGTTGGGCGAGGAGAAGCGCCGGGCACTGACACCGCCGCCCGACACGCCGATCGGCGAGTTGTTGCGACGTGGGCAGCACCTCTCGGCACAGGCGGCGGGGCTTGTGCGAGCCGTCGAGCGTGCCGATGGACATACGCGACCCTGAGCTCGACGTCGCCGTCGCCGCGATGATCGCCGAGCAAGCCCGCTTCGTGGTGATCGGGGGGTTCGCCGTCATAGCCAACCGTTTTATCCGCGCGACGGAGGACATCGACTTCCTAGCTCCCGACGACACCGACAACGACCGGCGTGTGCTCGCCGCGCTCATCAAGCTCGGCGGTGTGCGGTTTCGCGATGAGGCTCCGCTCGGTGACAAGCACCTGCTCGACCAGACACATCTACGGACGAAGACCCGCGCCGGGATCATCGACATCCTGCGCGGCGGGCTGCCCCCGCTCGACTACGACACGGTCGAGAAGCGCGCGATGCGCGCCGACTATGGCGGAGTAGAGTTCTTGGTCGCCGGCCTGAACAGCATCGTCGGTTTCAAGCGTCTGGCCGACCGTCCCCGAGATCGAAACGACTTGATCGGCTTGGCTGAAGTCCACGGTGAGCTCCCGATCGAGCCGATCCCGGGGCTCGACACAAACGCATAGACCGGCTGGGCGCGATCTAACGCGACGCCTCAAACGGCGAGCGCAGGCGGTTGCTTTAGCTGCTCGGCTTTCCCCCCGATCGGAACCGCCCTACGGCGAAGTTGCATCCTCGCGGACCGTCTCGGCCGCGGTGTCCATCCACTCGGCCAGGAACGAACCGCAGGCGTCAGCTTCCAGGGGTCGGGCGAACAGGAAGCCCTGCCCGCTGTCGCAGTGCTCGTCGCGCAAGAGCGAGAGCTCGGACGACTGCTCGATGCCCTCGGCCAGGGTCTCGATCGCGAGGGACTTGCCGAGCTGCACGAGCGTGCGGATCAGCGCCTCGCCTTCGGGGTCCTGGCCCATGCTCGAAATGAAGGAGCGGTCGATCTTCAGGGCGTCTACCGGGAAACGCTGCAGGTAGGCCAGCGAGGAGTAGCCGGTGCCGAAGTCATCGATCGCGATGCGTACTCCGAGCGCCTTGGCCTGGATCAACCGCTCTGCGGTCTCCTCGGTGTTGCTCATCAGCGTGGTCTCGGTGATCTCGAGCGTCAGGGCGCCCGGATCGAGACCGCTGCGCTCCAGCGCTTCCGCGACGGCTGGGACGAACCCGTCGGCGTCGAGCTGGCGCGTGGAGACGTTCACGGCGATACCGACCTCAAAGCCCGCCTCGCGCCAGGCGGCGCCCTGACGGCAGGCCTCTGCGAGCACCCACGTTCCGATCTGAACGATCAGGCCCGTCTCCTCCAGCAGGGGGACGAAGTCATCGGGCTGCACGATCCCACGCGTGGGGCTCGACCAGCGGATCAGAGCCTCCATCCCCGTGGGGCTCATGCGCTGCAGATCGAACGTGGGCTGGTAGACGAGGAAGAACTCGTCGCGCTCGAACGCCATGCGCAGGTCCATCTCCAGTTCCATGCGCGACTGGATCGCGTCCTGCATGCCGGTCTCGAACACGACATAACGGTTCTTGCCCGACCACTTCGCGCGATACATCGCGATGTCCGCGTCGCGCAGGAGATCTTCCGCGCAGCCACGGTCGCCTGTGGCGATGCCGACGCTCGCGGTGACCGTCAAACGATGCTCGGCGCCTGAGAGCTCAAACGGCTGCGTGAGCGCGTCGAGCAACCGCTCGGCGATCAACTCTGGACCGGCGTCCAGGGACATGCCTTCGGCGACGATCACGAACTCATCTCCGCCGAGGCGTCCCAGCGCGTCGATGTCACGCACCACGACCTGCAACCGTGCGCACACCGCGCACAGCAGCTCATCCCCGGCGCCATGACCGAGCGTGTCGTTGATCGACTTGAAGTTATCCAGATCGATGAACAGGGCGGCCACGGGGGCCCGGCTACGACGCGCGCGCACCAGCATCTGCTCGACTCGGTCGAGGATCAGCGTGCGGTTGGGCAGACCCGTCAACGGGTCATGTGTCGCCAAAAACGCCAACTCCTCTTGACGGCGCGAAAGCTCTTCGTGCGCCCGCTTGCGCTCGTCCTCAAAGGACTGACACATGCGCACGAGCGTCACATCGAGGCTGCGCTGCAACATACCCAGCGCCCCCGCGAGGACCTCCGGCCCCAGCTGCAGCTGCGCACTCGCCTCACACACCAAGTCTTCAGCGGCGTCGCGCCAGCGCAGACAGCGCTTGGTCACCTCGTTCAGCGGCGCCGCGCGCTGCGCCGCCAGCTGACCGAAAATGCTCCACGACTCCTGGCCCACCTCGCGCGCCGCGCCTGCGCCCTCGCCCTCCATCCAGCGCGCCACCGCGATCGTGGAGACCGCTCCGACGCGCGCGAAGCTGTCTTCGACGACCTCGTCCAAAACCACCCCCGAGCGCTCCGAACGAGTCAGCATCCCCGTGACGACCTCGTCGGTGCGTGCGTGCAGGGCCTGACCGAGGCGTTGCAGATCCTGTTCGTATTCGGGACCGCCGGCGGCGAGCTCCGATCCCCCATATTGACCCTTCATAATCGGACAGATCGGCTATTGCATGACAGTGCTTGAGGTTTGCAGCGTGAGATAGACCCTCTGTTTGGACCTCGAGTAGGTGAATTGTCGCGCGTGGACAGAATCTTCCCGCTCACACGGCAGGGCGCGGCTCTGGACGAACCGTCGAGCGGGTCGATGGACGCGCGACCTTGTTCGACATCGCCTCAGTGGCGTGCGAAGCGGGCGCGCAGGCGCTGCATGGCGACCATGCCGCGTTCGGCGCGACTGCCCGCCGGCGGCACGAGGCCGAGCTGGCGGGCGAAGTCGTTCATGTCGTAGAAGGCGCGGTAGACGGCGATGCGGCCGTCGCGCATCGTCCACTGATCGATGCCGTCGACGCTGATCGTGCGCCCTGTGGCGGCGAAGCCGGGTGGATCGATCGGACCGCTGTTGGTGCCCTGCATGTGCCACGCCCACAGCACCGTGTCGCCGCTGGCGGCGATCGCGGGCGGGTCGGGCTGGCTGAAGATCAGGTCGGGGAACGCACGGAAGCTCGAGCGCATGAACTCCTGCACCGCGGGGATGCCGCGAGCGGGCTCGGGCAGCGCGGGATCGGTCCAGACGATGTCCTCGGTCAGCAGCTGCGCCAGCGCGTCGGCGTCGCGCTCGTTCCAGGTCGCTTCGTAGCGCTTGACGAACTCGCGCGGCTCCAGTGCGATGCCGGCAGAGGACTCGCTTACGTGCATGTGCCGACGATACTCCGCTCGGGCCGCGGGCGCATTGCGACCAGCCGCAAGCGCCGCGCGAGCCCGTGCGTCCGCTAGATCCGCTCGACCAACATCGCCATGCCCATGCCGCCGGCGACGCACATCGACTCGATACCGTAGGTGGCGTCGAGCGTCTGCAGGTCGTTGAGCAGCGTGGTCATGATGCGCGCGCCGGTCATGCCAAAGGGGTGGCCGAGGGCGATCGCGCCGCCGAACGGGTTGAGCTTCTCGCGATCCAGGCCCAGCTCCTCGATGCAGGGCACGATCTGCGCGGCGAATGCCTCGTTGATCTCGACGACGTCGATGTCCTCGATCTTCATGCCGGTCTGCGCGAGCAGTTTCTGGATCGCGGGGATCGGGCCGAGACCCATCACCTCGGGGCGGATCGCGGCGACGGTCGAGGCGATGATGCGCGCTTTGGGCTTGAAGCCGAGCTCGCTGGCCTTCTCCTCGCTCATGATCAGGAGCGCCGCGGCGCCGTCGTTGAGCGGGCAGGAGTTGCCGGCGGTGACCGAGCCGTCCTCTTTGAAGACGGGCTTGAGCGCCGCGAGGCGCTCCATCGTCGTGCCGGGCCGCGGGCCGTCGTCCTTGGTGACGATCGTCTCGGGCACGTCGATCTCGTTGCCCTCCTTGTCGACGTCTTTGTGCGCGGGCACCGTCACGGGCACGATCTCCGAGTCGAAGTGCCCTGACTCGACGGCGGCGACGGCGCGGGTCTGGGAGACGAGCGCCCACTCGTCCTGGGCCTCGCGGCTGACGTTGCAGCGCTCGGCGACGTTCTCTGCCGTCATGCCCATGGGGATGTAGACGTTGTAGGCGGAGCCCTCGGAGCCGTCGACGGCGTGGTTGAACTCGAACTGACTGCCGCGGCCGGTGCGCGAGACGGCCTCGACGCCGGCGGCGATGTAGGTGTCGCCCTCGCCGGCCTTGATCGCGTGGAAGGCCATGCGCGTGGTCTGCAGCGAGGAGGCGCAGAAGCGGTTGACCGTACAGGCGGGGACGTGGTGGTCGATGCCCGCGAGCAGCGAGGCGATGCGCCCGATGTTGTAGCCGGACTCGCCCTCGCCGTAGCCGCAGCCCATCATGATGTCGCCAATCGAGGTCTGCTCCAGGGCCGGGTTGCGCTCGATCAGCGCCTTCAACGGGATCGCCGCGAGGTCATCGGCGCGGACGGTCTTAAGCGAGCCCTTGGCGGCGCGTCCGATGGGCGTGCGAATGGCGTCGACGATCACTGCCTCTGGCATCTGGCGATCTCTCCTGAAATCGAGGGGGAAGGTTGCGGGACGCGCGCATCCTATGTGACAGGACGCAGACGAGTGTGTGGCAATGCGCACACGGGTCTCGAGTGCGCCTTTGACATTCGCAACGCCGATTTGCCGTTCGTGGACCAAGCGGACCGCGGACGCAGGGAGCGTGGCGTACTACGTACGCGAGCGACTGAGGACAAAGGTCCGCGCCGCGTCCACGGACGGCAAATCACAGGTCTAGGCGGCTTACGCCTAGCTCATCAAAGCCGACATGGTGCGCGAGCTCGTGTCTAACCGTGCGCACGACCTGGTCGCGCAGCAGCTCGGGCGAGTGCCCGAAGTCGCGGCGCAGGGTGTCTCTGAAGATGACGATGCGGTCGTGCGTGTCGTCGCGGCGGCTCTGACCCCCCTGATACAGGCCATACGCTCCCCGCCGGCGACCGCCGTCGGAGATCACGACGGCGACGTGCGCGAGCGCGTTGCGCAGCAGGTCGGGGAGGTCGTCGAGGGCGTCGCGCACGAGCTCTTCGAAGTCCTCGTCGTTGAGCGGGTCGAGCTCCAGGAACTCGAGTTCGTCGGGGTCGACCGCGAGCCCTTCGCGCGCGAGCTCCTCCGAACGCAGCACGATCTGGTCGAACTCGGTCTCGGACTCGGGGTCGCGCCAGCCCCCCAGACGCACGGCCACGAATGCGGCGCAGCCGAGCAGGACGGCCACGACGATGATCCCGATCGCGACGTCCTCGACCGCCCGTACGGCGCCGACCGTGCTGAACCCCTGCCCGACGACGATCACGATCAGGCCGAGCGACATGGCGACGAGCGCCGCGAACCCCGCGCGGCGCACTTGACCGGAGGCGCGCTGTCGTGAGAAGAACGACCGGCGCACCGCACTCGTCCTACTTGAGCGTGCGGGCGATCACGAGCCGCTGGATCTCGTTCGTGCCCTCGTAGATCTGTGTGATCTTGGCGTCTCTCATCATGCGCTCCACCGGGTACTCCTTGACATAACCGTAGCCGCCCAGCACCTGCACCGCCTCAATCGTCACGGCCATGGCGGTGTCAGAGCAGAAGACCTTGGCCATCGAGGAGTACTTTCCCCGCTCTGGGTCACCGCGATCGGCCAGCGCGCAGGCCTTGTACAGGAGCTCACGTCCGGCGGCCGTGCGTGTTTCCATGTCGGCCAGCTTGAACTGGATCGCCTGCAGCTCGATGATCGGCTTGCCGAACTGGACGCGCTCGCGGGCGTAGGCGACGGCGTAGTCGGTGGCGCCCTGCGCGATCCCCACGGCCTGCGCGGCGGCCCCCAGGCGCGTCTGCTGCAAAGTGCCGAGCGCGACCGAGAGCCCGCGGCCGACCTCGCCGATCACGTTGGCCTGGGGCACGCGCACGTCCTCGTAGATCGGCTGCCCGGTGGGCGAGGCGCGGATGCCGAGCTTGTGCTCGAGCTTGCCGACGCTGAAGCCGGGCCGGTCGGCCTCGACGACGAACGCGGTGATGCGCCGGCTCTCGCGATCGGTGACGGCGAAGGTGATGTAGAAGTCGGCGATGCCGAGGTTGGAGATCCAGTTCTTGGTGCCGTTGATCACCCATTCGTCGCCGTCGAGCACGGCGGTCGTTTTCATCCCGGCGGGGTCCGAGCCGGCCTCGGGCTCGGAGAGCGCGAACGCGGGAGACCACTCGCCGGTGGCGCAGCGCGGCAGGAAGCGCTCCTTGAGCTCGTCGGTGCCATACAGCTGGATCGGCAGCGTGCCGAGCTCCTGCACCATCAGGATCAGCGCGCAGGCGGCATCGACCTTGGCGATCTCCTCGACGGCCATATTCAGCATCAGCGTGCCCGTGCCGGTGCCGCCGTACTCGGTCGGGAACGGCAACCCGAGGATGTCCTGCTCTGAGAGCAGTTTGCGGATGTCCCACGGGTACTCGGCCTGCTCGTCGATCTCGGCCGAGCGCGGCGCGATCTTCTCGCGCGCGATCTGACCGATGGTCTCGCAAAAGTCGAGGTGTTCCTGAGGGATCGTGTAAACGTCATCGAGGGTCTGCATGAGGCTGATCCTAGTGAAGACCACGCCGCATGCGGCGTGGTCCGACCCCGCGCATGCGCGGGGTCGCGATCGGCGCATGCGCCGATCGAACTGCAGAGGGAGTCCGACGGGTCGCGCGCGCCGCGGCGTGGTCGCTACGCTCATGCCACGGTGAGCACGAGCATCGACACTGCGCAGATCGAGATCGACCCCGATCAGCTCGCCGACTGGCGCGCGCGGGAGCCCGAGCTGCAGCTGATCGACGTGCGCGAGCCCTACGAGCGTGAGGCGGGACGGCTCGCGGACTCGCGCCATATCGCGCTGGTCGAGCTGACCGCGCAGGCAGCAAGCATCGAGCGCGAGCGCCCGGTCGTGTTTTACTGCCGCGTGGGCTCGCGCTCGAACATGGCCGCCCAGGCCTTTCGCGCCTCCGGCTTTGAGGCCTACTCGCTGAGTGGCGGTCTGCGACGTTGGGCGGATGAGGGCCGGCCGCTGGAGCCGCAGGATGGATACGTTGCCGAGCACTGACCAACCCGAGAGGAGACGCTTCTAAATGGAGGCATCATCGGAGTACCCGAACGTGACCGTCGGCGAGGGCTACGCCGTCGGCGATCTGGACGCGCTGGGCGACGGCCCCGGGTTTCGTAAGGTCCGCAAGGGCCTCAGCGTGACCGCGTTCGGCGTGAACGCAATCGTGATGCCGGCCGGCATCGAGAGCGGGTTTCACTACCACGACGAGCAGGAGGAGCTGTATTTCGTCCATCGCGGCACGATCGAGATCGAGTTCGGCGACGGCGTCGTGCAGCGCCTGAGCGAGGGCGGCCTCGCACGCGTGGACGCCGCCACCCTGCGCAAGATCCGCAACCCCGGCGACGTCGACGCGGTGTACCTGATCGCCGGCGGCAAGGACGGCTACATCGGCCGCGACGGCCGCGTGCCCGAGGGCGAGGACATGATGCGCGTGAAAGCCATCCACGACGCCTCCGCGGGGCAGTCGCAGTGAGCCGCCACGGCAGCTGTGGTGGGCACGACGGCTGAGGAAGACCCCCAGACCCACCTGCGTGTCAACCGCGAGCTGGCGATCCCGCGCGTGGAGATCCTGCTACGCGCGAGTCGCTCCTCGGGACCGGGTGGACAGCACGCCAACGTGACCGCCTCGCGCGTGGAAGCCAGCTTCGACGTGCTTGCTTCGTCCTCGCTCAGCGAGTCTCAGCGCGCGCGCCTGCTGGCCCGCGCCGGGCCGCGCGTCGTGGCGATCGCCCAGGACGAGCGCTCGCAGACGCGCAACCGCGATCTGGCCTTGACCCGTCTGGGTGAGCGCCTTGCACAGGCGCTCGCCGTCCCCAAGCGCCGTCGCCCCACCCGTCCGACGGCGGCCTCGCGCGAGCGCCGTCTGTCCGCCAAGCGCCGCGGATCCGAGCGCAAGCGCGAGCGCCGCCCGCCCGAGGACGCATAGGCCCACGGCCCGCCGAAGACACCGATGCCTCGCCGGAAGCCATAGCGAGCTCGCCAGTTCGGAGGCCTGGACAGCGGCCTGGGCGCTAGTTCAGCAGCTCCTTGACATAGCGCTGGTGCAACCGCCCCAGCTGGGTCTTCGACGGTGCGAAGCCGATCGCGTTCCACAAAAGCCCCGATGCGGGCGACCAGGCGACGATCAGGTACGCGCCCAGCACGAGCGCGGTCGTGCGCAGCCGGCGCGAGCCTGACAGCGCGGCCAGAGGCAGCAGCCACAGGATGTACCACGGCAGCACCCAGCCAAGCGTGACCAGCAGCGCGACCGTCGCCCAGCCCGACGCGGTGATCGATTCGCGCCGGCGCCACGCCATCGCGCAACAGGCGATGATCGACAGCACGAGCACGACGCTGAGCAGGCTGTGCAGCGTTTCGGTCTCGCCGCCGCTGCCGAGCGCCAGACCGAGCAGGTTGGGCACGCTGATGCTCGTCACCACCTTGCTCTGGGTGCTGAGATCGGGGATGTGCAATCCGAACGCGATCAGGCTCGCACCGCCCACGACCGCGCCGGCGAGAATCATCCCCAGCAGGACCTGCACGAAGCGTCGCGGCGCTCGCACCAGGCCCGCCAGCACGATCGGGATCAGCACGCCCCCCGACGCCTTCAGCGCGGTCGCCGCGATGAAGGCCGCGCCGGCCCCCATCTCCGTCGCCGACAGCGGCCACAGCCAGCCGCCGATCCGCCCCGCGAGCGTCGTCGTGGCGCGAGGTTTCTCCGACGGAGCCTGCGCAGCGGGACCCTCGAGCGTCGTCGTGGCGGACGTCTTTAGCGGCGGAGCCTGCGCGCCAGGACCCGCGAGCGACCCGTCCGTCGCCCCGGCTGCGCGCGCGCGCAGCAGCAGATAGAAGCCGAGCACGATCGCGAACACGATCAGAAAGTCGTTGTGATCCCCGCCCAGCCCCCACACGAGCACGATCGGGTTCAGCCCCACCAGCACGATCGCCCTGACCGGATCGAGCTTCAACAGCTCGGCGCAGCGCCACACGAGCAGGATCATCCCCAGGCTCGCGGCCATCAGCACGGCCTTGATCGCCCAGAACGAAGCCGCCACGCCCAGCGGCACGAGCGCGAACGTCAGCAGCGTGAACAGCGGCCCGTAGGGACTCAGCAGCTGATGCCAGTTGCTGAGCGCGTAGCTCGGATCGCCGTGGGGCTCGAGGATCGGATAGGTCGTGTACGGGTTGAGGTGGTGCACGACCTCCATACGCCCGTAGTTGACGTAGTTGAAGATGTCCGTCAGCGACATCGGCGGCGCCAGGAAGAAGATCGCGTGCACGCCCACAATCGCGGCGATCGCCCACCGCGCGCGCAGGCCCTCGGTGATACTCGGGACGTACGCAAGCGCGAGCATGTAGCTCACGTACATCGCCGCCATCGCGCCCGTGAACACAAACCTGAGCGCGGTCGTGTTGCGCGTCAGCCCTGGCCACAGCCCGCCCAGCGGACCGGCCATCCAGCCCGGGAAGAAGCCCGCGTGCGAGGTCGCCGCAAACAGGCTCGGGCGGTCGGCGGCGATCACGACGAACAGCAGGCTGCACGCCACCAGCACGATCAGCGCGCCCGCACCGATGCGGGCCGCTGTGCGCTGATCGACTGAGAGCCCGCGAAAGCGGGCCCTCAGGTCAAGCTCCAGTCCGCGGAGCGAAGGCTCCGCGGAGACGAATTCAGATCGACTGGACGTTTACGGCCTTAGGGCCCTTGTCGCCCTGCTCGGCGTCATAGGACACCTTCGAACCCTCCTGCAGCGAGCGGTAACCCTCGCCGTTGATGCCGGTGTGATGGACAAACAGGTCCTTCTCGCCGTCATCGGGGGTAATGAAGCCGAACCCCTTGTCGTCGCTGAACCACTTTACGGTGCCGGTAGGCATGTGGGTAACTCCTCCACGGTATGTGCGTGCGCTGCGCGGAGGATGCTGCTAGAGCCTCGACCTGCGAGCTTGCACTACTTTCGCCGGTCTTCTGTGCCGGCCAGACGCCCCGACCGTAGCAGGTCGTCCCATCTATATGTTTACGAGTTGCTATCCATCCTCTGGTGTCGATCGCGCTCAACCGACTGCTGGCACCCGGGGACCCGGCCGGCGTCCGGGAGATCGTCACCGGCTTGGGGCTGCGCGAGCGCTCCGCGGACGCATCCACCCCCGCCGGGGGACAGCGCCCCTATGTGTTGTTGAACATGGTCGCGACCCTCGACGGTCGCGCCACGCTCGGAGGACGCTCGGGCCCGATCTCAGACGATGCCGACCGCGCTCTTTTCCACGGACTGCGCTCGGTCGTCGACGCCGTCATGGCAGGCGCCGGCACCGTGCGCGCCGAGCGCTACGGCCCGATCATTCGCAATCCCGACACCCGCCGCGCGCGCCGGGAGCAGGGCCTGCGCGAGCAGCCGCTCGCCTGCGTTGTCTCCGCCGGGCTCGATTTTCCCCCCGACCTGCCGCTGCTTTGCGACTCCGATTCCGAGGTCGCGTTCCTGACCCCCTCGCAGGCGAGCCTGCCCGAGACCGCCGCCCGCGTGGAGTACGTGCGAGCGCCCCACGAGGACGGCTCGCTCGACCTTCCCGCTGCGCTGGGCGAGCTGCACGATCGCTTGCACGTGCGCACCCTGCTGTGTGAGGGCGGACCTCACTTGAACGCCGAACTGCTCTCCGCCGGTTTGGTGGACGAGCTGTTTCTATCCGTCTCCCCCCTGCTCGCCGGCGAGGACCCTGCGCAGGAGCGCCCGCCCTTGCGGATTCTCGCCGGGAGTGCCTTCGACCCCCCGCTCGCCCTGGAGCTGCTCTCGGTCCTCGAGCACGACTCCCACCTGTTCCTGCGCTATCGACTGCGCAACGCGGGCTGAGCGCGCCCCGCGCGAGGCGGCCGGACTGGGCGATGCGTTGAGCGTGCGCTATCGCGTCCGGGACACCGGCTGAGCGCTGACGGCGACGTTCAGCACCACGCTGTTGGGCACCATCACCGTGTCCTCGCCCGTCACGAACGTCGTGTAGAGCAGGCCCTGCGAGCTGACCGTCCCCTCGAGCTGGCCAGCCAGCGGCCCGCCCTGCAGGCGCACCCGATCGCCGACCCTGAACGGGCGCGCGCTGAGCAGCACCATGCCGGCGAACAGGTTGCCCAGCGTCTGCTGCGCCGCCAAGCCGAGGATCACGGCCGTGAACGCCCCGCCCACGAGCAGCGTTCGAGCTTCCACACCCGCCACGCTCAACGCCACCAGCAGGGTGATCGCCAGCATCGCCAGGCGGATCAAAAACCCGACCGGCCCTGCGGCGGCCGGGTCTACGCGCCGCAACAGCGCCGGTCCCAGCGCGCGGCCGAAGTTGCGAGTGATCGCCCAGCCGAGGATCAGCAGCACGATCACCGTGACGATGCGCACCGCCGTATTCGCCCCCGGCGAGCTCCCATGCGCTTCGACCCCGAACAGGCTCGCGCGGTTGTCATATGCGACCACAACCGCGACGAACAGCACGCCCAACAGCGCCGCCTCCCAGGCCGCCCGCTTGGCCGCGCGCGGGCTGACCTGATCCAGCAGCCCCACATCGCTCCAGGCCTGGCTGCGGGTCTCGAACATCTTCGGGGGTGTTTTCGGGACGGGCGTCATCTGCTCCTCATCATGGCTACCCAAACGACCCCGCGCCGCACCCGGCCGCAATAGAAACGTCTAGGTCGTGGTGTAGATGACCATCGCGCCCCCGAACACCAGGCAGTAGATGGCGAACGGGATCAGCGTGCGGGTCTTGAAGTATTTGACCAGGAACGTCACCGTGAACACGGCCGTCACCGCCGCCGCCGCACAGGCCACGAGCGCCTGACCGCGCACCCCGTCACCGAGGTGCCCCAGCAGGTCGGGAAGCTTGAACAGGCCGGCGGCGAGGATGATCGGTGTGGCGAGCAGGAACGAGAACCGCGCCGCGTCGCTGTGGTCCAACCCGCGCGCGAGCCCCGCGCCCATCGTCACGCCCTCGCGGCTGATCCCAGCGACCAGCGCCGTGGACTGCGCGACGCCGACCACGAACGCCTCGCGGTACTCCAACGTGTCCAGTTCGCGTCCCCCGTCGGCCTTCGCGCCCTCCTTGACGGCCAGTTCGCGCACCTGCGCGCGGCGGCGAAACCACTCCGCGGCGAACAGCACCAAGCCGTTGATCATCAGGAATATCGCCGCCACCTCCGGCTTGGCCGTCAGCCGGCGCAGCTCGCGCTCGAAGATCAGCCCGAACACCCCCGCCGGAATGCTCGCCATGATGATCAGCCACGCCAACCGCTCAGTGCTCGTCTGCGCGCGGCGCGTGGACAGCGTGCGAAAGAACGCCCGCACGATCAGCACCCAGTCGCGGCGATAGTAGAACAGCAGCCCCAGCGCGCTGCCGACGTGCAGCATCACCACAAACGCCAGCCAAAACGACTCCGACTGCGACTGCGCGTCGACCAGCCCGTTCCAGCCGAACAGCGTCGGGAACAGCACCGTGTGCCCGAGGCTCGAGATCGGGAACAGCTCGGTAGCGCCCTGCAGAATGCCCAGCACGATCGCCTGAAAGTAGGTGATCGCCGAGGTTGCAATCGTCAGCATCGCCGCGACAGCTTACGGATCGGGCAGGACGCGGACCGGCGTCAGCGCACGTCGATGAGCAGATTCTCATACCCGGTACGCAAGCGCTTCCTGCGCGTAGCCGGCAATGGAGAGCGGCGCCGGCAGGTGTGTTCGGGAGGCACAGCTCATGGCTCACCCACCCTCCAACGCGCGCTCGCCGTTCACACACCCTTCACACAATCATCCCCGGCTGGTCACAAAAGCGGGGCTTTGCAGGGCAAACATAGTCTCGTACAGACATAGAGATACGAGAGGAGCAACGATGACCCTCACCGATAGCATCGACGACACGCCCGAGCGCGTCAGCAGAGTGGACATGCACTGCCACTCCACCGCCTCGCAGGTCTCCAAGCTCGGCGTGCAGCGCGCCGCCGGACTGCCCGAGTGCGCGACCCCGCCCGAGGAGGTCTATGCCCTGGCCAAGCGCCGCGGCATGGACTTCGTCACGATCACCGACCACGACACGATCGACGGCGCCATGCAGATCGCCGACCGTCCCGACGTGTTCGTCTCCGAGGAGCTCACCGCCGGCTTCCGCGGCGAGCCCGCGATGCAGGTGCACGTGCTCTGCTACGACATCACGTCCGAGGATCACGACTGGCTGCAGGGCAACGCCCACGACGTCGAGCTGTGCGCCGCCTACATGTACGAGCGCGACATCGCCTGCGCGCTCGCCCACCCCTACTACATCGTCGGCGACAGACCCCTCACCGCGCGCCACCGCCGCCGCCTGTCCGAGCTGTTCGGCGTGTGGGAGGTCCGCAACGGCGCCCGCGCGCCCGAGCTCAACCGTCCGGCCGCCACCTTCCTCGCCACCCGCGACTCGATCGGCATCGGCGGCTCCGACGACCACGCCGGTGTGGACATCGGGCGCACCTACACCCAGGCGCCCGCCGCCGCCACGCCCCAGGAGTTCCTCGCGCACATGCGCGCCGGGCGCGTCCGTGCCCGTGGAGCGCAGGGCAGCGCCGCCAAGTGGGCCCACGCCGCGATCGTCCTCGCCGCGCGCTCGCTCGAGCCCGAGGGCCGCGACCGCGACGCTCGCACGCCCGACGAGGCGGTTCCAGACGGACCCGAGCCCACGCCGACACCCCCTGATTCCACCCCCACACCGACGCCACGCGATCGCGCGACCCGCCCCGACCCCCAGCGGGTGATGACGATGGTGCGCCGGCTGCTCCGCGAGGGTGACGCGCGCCAGGGCGCCACCGGTTCGGGTGGCGCGGTCTCACCCGAGGACGCCCGCTGTCTGCTGCGCGCCTGGCTGGCCGCGGTCGAGCTCGACCACCTCGACACGCCCGGACTGATCGCCTACATGCAGGAGGAGTCCTTCAGCCACGCAGACCTCTACCGGCGCGCCTGCCGCCTGCACGAGCGCAAGCTGCGCTCCGCCGTCGAGCTGGCGCTGCGCGCCGCCAGCGATCCCGCCGAGGCGTCCGTGATGGCCGCCGCGGAGGGGGTGTTCGAGGGCTGCATCGCCGCGATCCCCTACGCCCCCGCCACCGCCTTCCTTGCCAGCGAGCAGTCAAAGCTCGCGCGCCTGCCCTTCGGCGGCGAGCGCGAGACCCCACGCGTGGCGATCCTCGCCGACGGCATCGGCTCCACCCACGGCGTCACCCGCACGATCGAGGAGATCCGCTCCCGCGGCGTGCTCGGGTATGAGATCGAGGTCGTCGGCACCGACCCCGAGGTCGACCGGCGCCTGTCGGCCGTCGCGGAGATCGACGTGCCCTACTACCCCGGGCTGCGCATCGGCGTGCCGAGCCTGCCCGCGGCCGTGCAGACGCTCGCCGACGGCGCCTTCGATGCGATCCACGTCTGCTCGCCCGGTCCCGCCGGCGCGGTGGGCGTGCTGCTCGCCCGGGCGCTCGGGCTGCCCCTGATCGGCAGCTACCATACCGAGCTGACCGCCTACGCCGACCTGCGTTCCGGCCGGCCCGAGCTCGCGGGCGCGATGGCGATGGCCGTCAGCGCCTTCTACCGCGCCTGCGACGTCGTTCTCTCCCCCAGCGCGGCCTCCGACTCGGCCCTGTCCGAGATCGGAATGCCGGCCGAGCGGACCCTGCGCTGGGACCGGGGGGTGGATACCTCGCGCTTCGATCCCTCCCTACGCGATCCCAGCCTGCTCGCCCGCGGCGGCGAGGGCAGCGGCTCCGGCGGCGGCGTCCCGGACACAGCGATCAACGTCATGTACTCGGGCCGCATCACCCGCGAGAAGGGCGCCGAGCTGCTCGCCGACACATTCCTTCGCGCGCACGCGCGCGAGCCCCGCCTGCACCTCGTGCTCGCCGGCGGCGGCCCCGAGCAGGAGCGGCTGCGCGAGCGCGTCGGCTCCGAGCACACCACGTTCCTCGGCTGGCTCTCAGGCTCGGACCTCGCGCGCGCCTACGCCTCAGCGGACATGTTCCTGTTCCCCTCCGCCACCGACACCTTCGGCCAAGTCATCCTCGAGGCCCAGGCATCCGGCCTGCCCGTTATCGCCGTCGCACAAGGCGGCCCGGTCTCGCTGATCGAGCACCGCGTCAGCGGACTGCTGTGCCCTGCTGACGCCGACGCGCTGGCCGACGCCGTGCTCGAGGTTGCACGCTCGCCCCTGCTGCGCGAGCGACTGACGGTCGCGGGACTCGCCTCGGTGCGTACCCGCACCTGGGAGCGGGCGCTTGCGCGGCTGGGCGAGGGCTATGCGCGGGTGCTCTTCGCGGAGGCTCACGCCGTCGAGATCCCGTACGCGGCGTAATCCATTCCGGGCACGGACACGACAGGTGTCGGGTTGCAGAGGTGTCGAGACCTGGCGTGACGGCGAATCGATGCGATGTGTCCGCGGTCGTTCGCGTGCGTTAAATGCAGCGCTCGCGACACCGGTCCTGCTGAGCGGAGGGGACCGTACTGCTACCAGATCACCGCGACCCCATACGCGGCTATCGCCGGATCGCGAGTCACGACCGAAACTCCGTCACTCAGCGCCTGCGCCGCCAGCAGCCGGTCGAACGGGTCGCGGTGGGGCTTACCTGACACCCCGGGAAATGGAAGCTCCTGCAGTCGCGTCACGTGTGTCCGGGCGATCGCGAGCACACCGAAGCCGTCCCGCCGGGTCTGCTCCGGCCAATCCTCGTCGATCTCCAGCTTGCCGAGCGAACGCTTGATCGCAATCTCAACGAGCGTGCCCGCGCCGACGAGGGGATCCTCGGCGGCCTCGATCGCCTCGCGCGCGTTTGCGGACAGGCGCCGATCCGCGCCCAGCCACCACAGCAGCGCGTGCGCATCCACGAGCAGGCGCATCAATCGACGATGCCAAGCGCCTGCGCGACGTCCTCGGGCCACTCGTCGAAGTCCTCGCCCACGCGCACGCGACCGTGCATCCGGCCCGGCTTGCGCCGCACGCCGGCTTCCTCGGCGGTGATTGCGACCAGGCGGACCACCGGCGTGCGTCCGCGGCGCAGCACGACCTCCTCGCCCTCCTCGGCCATGTGAACTAGCTTGGAGAGCTGGGTCTTGGCCTCGCCGATGCCGTAGGTCGTTGACATACAGCCAGGGTAGCAAGGTTGGTCAAGTTGGCCAAGTTGCCAGCGTTCCCCGGCGAGCCCTACGCCGGCGCAGAACTCATGCCGAACGCCCGGCAGGCTTGCGTGCCCGCACAATTGCCGAGGCCGCCTGCTGGTGGACGCGGTGCGTCTCGCGTATCTCGACGTCGGCCAGGCCCACGTCAGCGAGCGTCTGCGCAAACTCTCGATGGGTGAGCGCTCCGGCGATGCAGCCCGTATACGCCTGCATGTCCGCCCGGGTCGCGTTGTCCATGTCCTCGTCGGCGATCACGTCGGAAACCGCGAAGCGTCCTCCGAGCCGCAGGACCCGCGCGACCTCACGCAGCACCTTGAGCTTGTCTGCGGAGAGGTTGATCACACAGTTTGAGATCACGACGTCGACGCTCTCGTCCGGGAGAGGGATCTCCTCGATGTAGCCCTTGTGGAACTCGACGTTCTCGACACCGGCCTTCTGCGCATTCTCGCGGGCGAGGGCAAGCATCTCGTCAGTCATGTCCAGACCATGCGCCTTGCCGGTCGGGCCGACGCGCTTGGCGGAAAGCAGAACGTCGATGCCGCCGCCCGAGCCTAGGTCGAGGACGGTCTCGCCCTCGTGCAGTTCAGCGACGGCGGTGGGGTTGCCACAGCCGAGAGAGGCGAGTGTCGCGGTGTCAGGTAGCTGGTCGCGATCGCCGAGCGCATAGAGCGCCGCGCCAAAGACCTCGCTGCCGCCGTCGAACTTCTCGCTCTGCGCACAGCAACCGGCCCCGGGATCACTCGTCGTGACCTGAGTCGCCGCGGCGGCGTAGCGCTCGCGAACGGTCTCACGAATGTCGAGGGCGCCGGCCGCTTCGCAGCCGCAGCCCTCGTCGTGCTCGCAACAGTCAGCCTTGGCGCTCGGCTCGCAGCATGTGGTCTGCTGCTCGGGAGCACAACAGGGCTCGGAGGCGGTCTCGGTCGCGGTCAGCTCAGCCATGCGGATAGCTCCTCCAGTGCGTTGGGAATCACGTAGTAGTAGGCCCACAAGCCCTGCCGCTCGGAGTCCACTATCCCGGCGTCGCGGAGCTTCTTCAGATGGTGGGAGAGCGTCGGCTGGGAGATGTCGAACAGGGGTACCAGCTCGCAGACGCAGACCTTTCCAGCATGTTTACGCAGCACGTCCACCAGTTGCAACCGGATCGGGTCGCCGAGGGCCTTGGCGACCTCGGCCATGCGTAGCGCGTGGTCGCGCTGCACATCGGGATAGACGACCGGCTCGCAACAGCGCTCGCCGGCCGCGCGCTTCTGCTTCGGGGACAGCTCCAAATCGACGGGCATCAATCTACTTATATCAATAATACTCACGTCTGTCGATGCGTTCGGCTAGACCCCCGAGACTGACATGAGCCCGGTTCGGCGCTTTGGAGTTCACGCTTCCGTGATGCTGCATCTACCCAAACTGGGCTATTTCGATGCCGAAAATAGCGACGGGCTGAACGAGCTCACTTCCTTACCGCCCGCATATCCGAGGTGACCGAGCTTGAACAGGTCCTCGACGGTGCGTAGCAACGAGAAGTGGTTGTAGGTGTCCTGCACGGTCGCCCCGCCCTTGATGAACGGCGAAAGCAACAGCGCCCCCACCTGCCCTCCACCCGGGGGGCCGATCCCACCGGCGGGCGCCGGCATGTTGGGGAACGTAGGCTGACCGCAGCAGGAGCTCGAATCCTCGAATTCGCCGCTGGAAGGCGCCTCGTCGACGGTGAGGACGAGCAGGCCGTTTTCCTTGTAGGCCTTTGAGGCCGTGATCTCCGGGACGACCTTCTTCAACCACCCGTCCGCGGCCTCCATCCCCGCGGGCGCTCCCGGCGCGCACGGGGTCGGGTTGCCGTCATGGCAGCGATCCGGCACGACATAGGCAAAGCTCGGTGCGCTCTTGGCGCTCGCCAGGTCGGACTTCAGCTTGTTCAGGCCGACGTCGTCATTCGCGCACGCCGAGGAGTCGATCAGCGCGTGGAAGTACACGAACGGGTTGCGCCAGGTCGCGTACGCCTGCCCCGCGGGCGGCGTCGGCGCCGAGGTCGGGTCGGGCGCGCCGAGCGCGGGATGTCCGCAGGCGCCGTAAGCGCTGCCGGCGCCCGCGCCGGGTTCGTCCATTCCTTCCAGGTATGCCCGCCACGTCAGGTGCTTGGCCGTGAGCTGTCCGGCGAGCGTCTGCGTCGCGCTCGGATACACGCAGCCGTGCCCGAGCATCTGACCGTCGACGCCGGCCGTTCCGGGCGTCAGGTCTTCGTAGGTCGGGCAGTTCTGCGCGGTCTGCGGCGTCGGGCCCTGGCCGCTGACGAGCGCGATCGCGTTCGCGAGCTGTTCATGGGCGACCGCGTAGTAGCGGACGAGCAGCGCGCCCTGGTGCTCGAGCGTCCCCGTCAGGTAGTGCGCCGGCGAAGCCGGCCCGAACGCGGTCGCGTAGGGCTCGTCGTCGAGCATCACCACGAACACGTGCTTGACGGAGGGCAGCTTCGTCGGGGTGGCTCCTTTTCCACCTCCGGACGAACCTTCTCCGCTGCCGGATGAGCCCGAGGAACCTGACGTTCCGGACGGGGATTTGGTGGCGCTTTTGCTCGACGAGGAGGAGCTCGTGCCAGCGGACGCCGACGATTCCGATTCGGTAGATGGGCTCGGCGTTGTTTCCGGTTCGGAGGCCGGCGGCGAGGATTTCGTCGTCGTCGCAGTCGTCGGCGTGGCGGCCGGCGCCTGGGCGACCAGCACCTCGCGGGGGCGCGGACGGAGGGTGCCGGAACCCTTGGCGACCGCGCCCATCGCGACGCCGAAACCGAGGAACGCGACCAGCAGCAGCGCCGATATCTGCGCCGGAGGCAGCACCCGCGCCCAGGTCTTGCGGGCCTCCTCGCTGCCCGGCCCCGCCCCGAGAGCGCGCTCGTATCCCAGCTTGCGTTCGACCTCTGCCAGCTCGGCGTCGCGCTCCTGCAACAGCGCGGCGCGGCTCATCAGGACGTCGTTGCGAAAGTGATCGCGTACTGCCATCTCATACGCGAGCCCGCCGAGATCCCAGTGCAGCTCCGCCACTTGCGCGGCAAGCTCCTCGCGGCGGCGTTCGAGCTGGGCGGTGTCGTAGCGGGCCGAGGGCGACGGCGGAGTGGAAGACGTCGCCGGAGGTGTCTGCTGTGACGGCGTATCCGGTCCCTGCCCGCCCGGAGGTGGCGTGCTCATCTAGCCGGTCGAGACGACGTTGGGCAGGTTCTTGGACTTCTGCTCATAGCTCTGTCCGCTGCCCGTGCGCAGGTTTTTCAAGACGGTCGGCGGCGCCGGTTTGCTGGGGGTGGCGCCCACGCCCGCTTCTTTGGCTTTGTGTTTGGCGGCGGCCGCGGCGCCGGCGACAGCTCCTGCCTTGGCTGCCGAGCTTGCTTCGGGAGTAGTCGGCGTCGGGGTCGTATTCGCGGCGCCGGTCGCGGCGCCACCGACGGTGATCACCTGCGGCGCGGCGCCCGCCGAGGACGAGCCGCCCGAACGCCCGATCAGCACACCGACGCCCATCGCCAGCAGCAGCACGCCGATGCCCGCGATCAACGTCAGCACGTTGCCACGCTGCCACGTCGAGGACCCAGCCGGCGGCGGCGGGGCGAGCACGCCGGTTGCGCCGCCAGGCGGAGGTGGCTGGATCGGCTGGCCGGGAGTGGCCTGCGCGGCGGCGGGCGAGCGCATCCGATCGAGCAACATCCCACTCAGATACGTGCGCGGAGCGCCGCACTCCAGGCAGTAGCGTTGATCGAGCGCGAGCGAGGTACCGCAGTGTGGGCACGGCTCGGTGCCTTGCGCCTGAGGCTGCGCTCCAGCCCCTGCAGTCGGCGTGGGCACCGCAGCGGGTACCGCCGTGACCGGGGGCATCGCCGCGGTTACGGGCATCTCCGTCGTTATTGCAGTCGGATCAGTGGACACGATTCCATCGCTCGCGGTCGGTCGCCCGCAACCCAATCGTCAACGCGATCGGCCTCCCGCACGTAACGATTCTGTGAACAAGCGCCACATCACCCGTTTTCGGCCGAGTTCGCACCCGGTTTCTCGTTGAAGGCGCAACGGAAGTTCTCCGGCTGGGAGACCGGCTCGGAGCCCGCGAACCCGCCTTTGGTGCCGTTGGAGTAAACCGTCACGTACTGCAGCGTCGAGGGCGCGGGCACCGCCGGCAGCGGCACCGGGTTCGGTTCGCCGGTGCGCGGATCCCCGGTCGAGCCGACGCTGACGCCCTCAGAACCCGCCGCATCTGAGCCGGCCGCGGTCGTCACGAGCGTAGAGCTCATCTCGCGTTGGTCGTGCAGCCCAACGCTCGGGTCGAGCTGAATCGTCGCCGTCAGCTGCGAGTCGTGGATCGTGGACTCGAGCTTGACGCGGGCGGCGGCCCCGATCAGCTGCGCCGCGGTCGGCAGGTAGCCGCCCTGTTTCACACACGCCTGGCTGGCCCAGAAGTAGTTGTTCTGGCCGGCCTGCGCATTCGTGAGCGGGTAGGGCGAGGTCATCAGACACCACGTGCCGATGTTGACCGTCGTGCCCGGACAGCTCGGTTCCAGGGCGGCGAGCTTCTTGCCACCCACCTCCTGGGAGTTCCTGACGGTCGGTATCGCCGCGGCCGCGAATTTCTTGTTCTTGCCGAGCACGAGGATCCCGTTTGGATAGGGCTTTGCGCTGACGCGGTGGCCGGCGATCACCGCGACGACCGCACGCCGCGCCGCGTCGGCAAGACCCGTGGTCGAGGCGACGAGCGCGAGGATCGAGATTGCCAGCGCGGCCGTGCCGGCGTGGCGGGAGATGAATGAGCGCTCGCTCATAGTCGTTGCCTCCTGGGGCGTCGGTTTCTGTGTTTGTGGTGAGCGCCGGTCGCGTATGTGTGGGCGCGGTGCTCACCGGCAGTTGCATAGGCGGTCTCGATCGGGCGTCCGCGGCGCTTGGGGTCAAGACGCAGCGTCGCTCCTGCGGCCGCCGCGAGCACGACGAG
The DNA here is from genome assembly GCA_963708315.1 of uncultured Solirubrobacterales bacterium. Lineage (GTDB taxonomy): Bacteria > Actinomycetota > Thermoleophilia > Solirubrobacterales > Solirubrobacteraceae > Palsa-744. The sequence continues at coordinate 2,496,957 of OY970204.1, forward strand.
CAGCAACAGATAAACCGCGGGCGAGGGCGCGTTGCCGTTGCCCGCGCCGGGGCCGGTGTACGCGCGCGCGCCGACCGGCAGGCCGCGGTAGTCCTCGGCGCGATACGCGGCGAACGCCTGCGACTGCTCGGTCGCCTCCTCCTCCTCTTTCTTTTCTTCGAACACCCGCACGCCCGCGCCGCCGGGGGGGATCGGTCGCGCGAACGCGCCCGGGGGCGGCGGCGGGATCGCCGGCACGCCGCTCTGCGGCAGCAGCAGCAGCGGCGTGAACAGCGCCGCGGCCGCGACGGGCGGCGGCTTCACGGCCGGCTTGGCAGCGGGCGGCGCCGGCGCGGACGGCGGAGGTGGGGGCGCGATCGGCGCGGGGGCCGGCGCGGGGGCCGGCGGAGGCGGCGAAGCCGGCCCCGCCGAGGCAGCCGAGGAGGCTTTCGCGAAGCGCCCCGGAGCCAACGGCACGGTGCCGCAGGGCTGCTCGACACTGCCGCCCAGGACCGTCACCGGCACAGAGTAGGACAGCCCTCCAGCCGAGATCGTGACCACCGTGTTACCCGCATTGAACGCGCACAGGATGCCCGATTTGGAGTCGGGGATGACGTGCCCGGCGGAGTCCTGCAGGGGCTTGCGCAAGTTAGTCGAGTTCGGGTCCTGCTCCACGAAGTTGGCGATTTCCGGTTCGGAGGAGGTGAACGTGTATTCGGGTTCGATCCGGCTGGAGCAGTCGGATTGCAGGCATAGCGCCTGGGGAAATTCGCTGTAGGGACTCGCACCGGGCGGGTTGGGGCTGCCGTCGGCCGACGCCGGCCCCCAGCGATCGCCGCTGACAGGCCGTCGCGCGAGGCCCTCGAACAACGCCGGAGCGCTGCGGCGCAGCAGCGTCCCGTCGAGGGGATTCAGCGACAGACTCTGCACAAGCGGGATCAGCCGCGCCGTGACCGGCGCGACGTTCGTGGCCGGGTTGCGCTGGGCGACGTTGACGCCAACGAGCAGGTAGCCAGTCGCGCCGAACAGCGCGTCGGGCTGACCGGCGGTGAACGAGCCGGAGATCGCCGAGCGGTAGCCGAGCGTCCCGGTGCCGTACTCGGGAATCGTCACCGCACCGCCAGCCGGGATGCGACTGGCGCGACTTTCCTCCGGGCGCTCATACAGGTAAGCCGAGGCGCCGCCGGCCACCATCAGCTGCGCCTCTTCACCAGCGTCAGTGGCGACGTTCAGTGCCGGGGGCAGGTTCGGGTTCAGCTCGCGACTGCCCACGACGATCGCGGGGATCGCCCGTGCACGGGCATCGGCGAGCATCTGCGCCAGCCACGGCGCCTGTGGTTCGGCCGGATTCTGGTAGGGGTCACTCGCCGCCAGTGAGCCACGCGAATTGTCGATCACGATCACGCGCACGGTGCCCGCCGAGCCGGTGCTGTCGAAGGCATAGTGGGTGCGCGCGCCAGGGTGCACGGCGCCGCCGGGAGCAGGAATGCTCGCGGTGTTGACACCGGCGGGTGATCCCCCCTGGCCGAAAGGCGCCGGGAAGCCCGCGAACGCCGCGCCGAACGCGCTCGCGTTCCCGCCTTCGGAGTCGCCCGCGGAGAGTGCGCCGAATACCCCCAGCCCACCCCCCTGGGCGAGCAGCTGGGCGTAGCGATCGGCCTCTGCGCTCGACTCGGGGCCCTCGCCTGGGGTCTCGCGTCCGCCGGTATAGAGCAGCGCGCGGGGGCCGCCCGGCTGTCCCGCGAGACCGTCGATCGCGCTCAGCGCACTGGTCAGGTTGCGGTCAGGTGCGATTCCCTCCTCAGCGAGGTCCGCGCACGCTTCGGCGCACTCGGCGTGGCCGGCGACGGCGAACGTGGCGAGGCCCGGCTGGAGCGCCACCGAGGAAGCCGACGTGCTCGGGGGCCCCTGGGCGCCGCCGCCGGGAGCGTAGCGATAGATGCCGGCCGTCTGCACGTTTTCGCGCACCGTCTGGCCCGAGCCACCGTTGTCAGTGCCGCGTCCGGCGTCGTCGGCGTGGCCGCTCCAGCCGCCCACGACCCAGCCTGTACCGTCGGGGCCGAGGTCAAGCGCCGCAATCGGATCTGCCTTGACCGGCCTGTCCTCACTGTCGCCCGCATAGGCGGCGCGCTCCTCGTCCTCCCAGCCACCGCTCGTTTCGCGCAGCATGTAGCCGTCGCCCGGGAGCGGGTTGGGGGGAATCAGTGGGGGCGGAGTATTGGGATCGATCGGCGGCAATATCAACGGAGGTGGATATGTGAAGTCGGGTACAACCGACAGCACCGCACGTACCTTGGAGCCATCCGTGTAGGCGCTCGCCGCCACCGCGGTCTCGTCGACGATCGGCTGTTCGGAGAAGTGCCAGGGACCGCTCGCGCTGTCGCGCTCGAGCACGACGTTGTGTCCCGCGAGCACAGCGCCCCCGTTTGGCAGACCGGCGACAACGTTCAGCTGCGGTCGGCTCGGAAGGCCCGCCAGCAGGGCGTGCACTTCAGGATCGACCCGCCAACCCGAGTCCTCGTTGACAAGCAGATCGTGTTCGGCGACGACCATCGCCTCCGAGCCCGCGAAGGCCACCGACATGAAGTTCGCCTTCAGGGCTTCTTCGGGGTTTCCGTTGACACCTTCACGGAACTCCTTCTGGAACGGTTCGGGCAGCACATCCTGCGTCCAGGTCTTGTCGTAGCGCCACAGCGTCCCGCTGAGACCCACGGCGTAGCCGAGCGCGGGATCGCTCGGGTCGAAGGCGATCCCCAGCAGATCGGCGTGAGTACCTTCGGGCGGTGAAGCCGGGTCTTTCTCCCACAACCCGGTTTCTGAGCGCCACACCCACAGAGCACCGAGATCGCCGACCGCGAACGCGCGATTGGCATCCGGCCACGCGACCGCGCGCAGCGTCGGAGAACTCACCGCACCGCTGGAGCTGAGTAGAAACTCGCGCTGCCAACCCTGTCCGGGGATGTAGCGAGCCACGGCCCCGTTGGCGCCGACCGCCAGCGCCGGCGCATTGGGATCGCCCGGCGTCGTTCCGGGTGCCGGTGCGACCGCGGTGAACGGTGCGCGCGCCGACACGGGCCAACTCGTCAGCCGCTGGGGCTGAGATTGCCCGGTGATCTGCACGGGCCCTTCCAACCAACCGTCGCTCGGGGTGTAGAAGGCGCCGCCGGGCGCATCGTCGGGACCCGCACCGGGCAGACGCTGGAAGCTTGTGCCTTCGAGGCTCAGATAGGAGCCCATGTTGGTCGAGTCGCCACCACCGGGCTGCAGCGGGTTGGTGACTATCCGAGAGCCGAAGCCGGCTCCGTCAAAAGCAAAGCTTCGATAGCCGGCGAGGCGTCCAAAACGTGCCCCGAGTGGGTGGGTGCAGAGCGCTTCACCGCCGCCGTTGTGAGCATCGCACCAGCTGGCGGTGACCTTGGCCTGGGCAATGTCGTAGTAGAGGGTGAAGTCGTCACCGTCGCTGCCGCCGTCCGGCACCTGCATGTTGCCGTCGATCCACACTCCCTGATCGCTCACGGTCAGCGACTGGGCGGGGCTCCTGAGTGGCGCTACGCCGGAGACACTCTGCGCGGGGGTGGTCGCTTGCGCGAACAGCGCCGAGCCCAGTTCGACCTGCTGCCAATGGCCTTCGCCGGAACCGTTGACGACGCGCTTGAACAGCATCACTCCCAGTCCGCTTTCAGCGCTGGCTTGGCCTAGCAGCCAGAGGTTCTGGGGTGAAGTTCCTCCCAGCGCGACGATCGTGAACGCACCGGAATACCCGCCGGGCAATTCCACGGGCTCGCGCGACCATTGGGCGCCGCTCCAATGAGCGACCGACGTATCTTGCCGGCGTCCCAACGCGGCGAAATACGCTTCGGTATGACCGGCGCTCTCGACGGCTGCGTCGGCGACCGCCCCGGAGCCTTCGCCTTCGACCAACGTTCCCGCGGCAGGATCACCGCCTTCCCCCGCTTCGGGCAATACTCCGGCGGACGGTTCCGGAAGCACGTGAAAGCGCCCGCCCGGATCGCGCCCGAGTACCACGATCCGCTTGCCTGACGCCCGCGTCGAGTCCTGGCCGGCGAGCAGGCCACCGCCGTGAGAAGTGATCCTCGCGGAGGGTCGATCTGGACTCATTCCGCGATAGGGCTGGGTCTGCGCTTCGTCGAGCGGGGTTTCGTAGATCGTCCAATCGGAGTCGGCGTCGGTGGCCTGCTCGAACACCAGTTGCCCCGGCGGCGATTCGCCGCTGGGGAGCGCGGCGAACTGCGCGCGTCCGCTCCCGTTCGCGGGCGGCGGCACGTTCAGTGGCAACACGCGGTATGCCCACGCCTCTCCCGGTTCGCCCGACGTGGCGGCGCCCATCAAGACCGTCGACCCGGCGGCGGTGCCTAGTACTGGCTGGGGCTGTGGGTCACCGGTGCCCGGATCGGCCCGCGCGCCGACTGCGACGAGACGTACGAGATAGCCGGCGACGAGCAGGGCGAGCAGCGCCACCCCAACGGCGACGCCGATGCGACGATAGGCGAAACGCCTTGAGCTCATCGGCGCAAGCTCGTCGCGACCGCGTTCGGCCCTGCGCCGGGTGAGCCAGAGGAGGAGCCCGATTCGCATGAGGTGGCGACCGCGTTCGGCCCAGCGCCACCACCACCACCGCTGGAGGAGCCCGATTTGCCTTCGCATCCGGTGGCGGGCACAGGCTTGGGCTTGGTCAACTCCTTGGTTTTGAAGCTCAAACCGGTCGGCCAGCGCTTGGCGCTGAAGCTCAGCTTGAGCGCGTGCTTCCCGGCCTTCAGACGCTTCTTTGCGGTCCGCGCGATCGCCTTGCCGTGGAGCTTGGCGACTAGCTGTACGTCAGCCAGGCGGGTGAGCTGGAAGCTGACGGTAACGGTCAGGCCATGGCGCGATACCCGGATGTTCTTCAACAATGCGGGTATGACCTCGGGCACGGGCGTTTCCAGGCTCGTCGCCTGTTCGACCGCCACGGGCGGCGGCGCGAATAGCTGCGAGTTGTCCGCCGGAGGAGTGTCGGGCACGAACTGTTCGATCGACTCGTTGGGGCGCTGAGTGATCGTGGTCGCCCAATGAGAGTCGGTGTCTTCGGGCAGAATCGCGCCGTTGGTGTAGTGGAACAGCCAGCCCGCAGCGGTGGCCATCCAGGCTTCTTCGGGGCCGGTCGCGGCGATGACCTGTGCGCTTCCCCGCGCCGGTCCACTGACGGGCAGCGTGTCCAGGGTCGTGGCTCCGTCCGCCCCGATCAGCGCGACCTTGGCCTTGGCGGTGGCGCTGCCGCGCGAGGAGTAGGGCTGGTCGGCCACCCAGGCGTTTTCGGTGTCCGGCACCGGTGCAATGTCGACGAAGCGATCTTCGGGGCCGAACAGCGAGGTATCGATCGGGGCCTGCTGATAGAAGGGTTCGGAGTAATGCACGGCTACAGGTGGGCTCGGCACCGAGCCATCGCGCGGCGCGTCAGGGCCGGAGGCGGCGCCGCCTCCGGAGAACCACAGATCGGAGCCGTCCGCCTTCGCCGCGAGGAGCTCGGTGCCTTCGGTCGGCACGCCCGCGTAGGGAAAGGGCAGAAAGTTCGCATCGGTAAACGTCGAACCGACCAGCTTGTGGATCAGGATCGGATGTTCGGGCTCGGGATGAGCCAACGTCACCTGCTTGGTCGTGTTGCCGGCTTCAGCGCCGACAAAGGCGCTCTCGTAGAAAGCGCCGTGGAAGAACGTCAACCCGCTGACGCCACGACCCTGGGGCTGGTAGGAGGTCGTCAAGCTGGTCCCGTTCCAGTGCAAGTGAAAGGCGCCGATACGCTGCCCCGAGGGATCCTCGCTGCCGACCCCTGCGAACCAGCAGTCGTTCGGACCATCGCAAGCGGCCGCATCCAGCGGGTGAAAAGGGTCGGGTGATTGCAGCGGGGTGGAGTAGGAGCCGACGACTACGCCTTCCTTGAAGTGGCACAGGCCGAGGCCGGAGCCCACCCGCGGCTCACTCGGTTCGGTAATCGTCCAGAACTCGTCGGGGCCCGCCCAGGCGATGCGCGAGACTTCACCCGCACCGCCACACACGGTCGCGAGCTGATGCCAGCCGCGGCCGTTGTAGAAGAACAGACCCGCGGGGACGGTGGCGTTGCCCTCGACGCTGAGCAGCCCCTCGTTGGGGGCGTAGAACTCCATGTCGTCGACGCGTCCCAGAGAGACCTTGAACGGTGCGCCTTCGGGCGGCGGCGGCTGTTCCAGGCGCCAGCTCGCTTCGCCCCAAGCGGACGCGGCGCCGGCCGAGGCGATCGCCGCGGCGATCAGCATCCCGGCGGCGAGCCGCTTCAAGGTCTGCGCCCCGGATCTCGCTCTGCCGCGGGACGGCGCACATCACGCAGTTCCTCGAGCGTCATCTCGTGCACCGTCGAGAGCACCGCGTCGAGCGCGACGCCGGACAGCGTCTCCTGCTCGAGCAGAGCGTTGGCGGTCTCCTCGACGGCACTCCAGTGGCGGTCGAGGATGAACGCTGCCCTGACTTCGGCGTCGCCGACGAGCCGCTCGACCTCACGATCGATCAGATCGAGCGTGGAGGGGCCGACCGAGCCGAGATCCTGCAGCGAGGCGCCGAGGAACACCTCTCCCCCCTTCTCGCCGATCGTCACCGGTCCCAGCGCGGTTGACATGCCGAACGACGTGACCATGCTGCGCGCCAGGGAGGTCGCAGCGTGCAGGTCATCGCTCACCCCTGTCGAGAGGCTGCCGAACGCGATCCGCTCGCCGGCGGTACCCGCGACGATCACGATCAGCTGGCGTTGTAGGTCCTGCTCGGTCTGAATCACCTGATCGCGGTCGGTGAGCATGTGCGCGGCCGTGCCGAGCGTGCGCCCCCGCGCGACGATCGAGAGCTTGCGCGTTGAGCTGGTGTGCCCCAAAGCGTCGGTCACGACCGCGTGGGAGGCCTCGTGCACGGAGATCAGCCAGCGCTCCTCGCGCGTGAGGATGTGCTTTTTGGCCGGGCCGGCTACGACGCGATCGATCGACTCCTCGAGCGTCGCCTGGTCGATCTCGTGGTTTGAGTCGCGCACGCTCAGCAGCGCAGCCTCGTTGATCACGTTGGCGAGCTCCGCGCCGCTGAAACCCGGGGTCTGATGCGCGATCTCCTCCAGCGAGGTGTCGGGTCCAAGGGGGCGCTTGCCACCGTGCAGGCGCAGGATCTCCAGTCGCCCGTGCACGTCGGGGACGTCGATCGTGACCTGGCGGTCGAAGCGCCCAGGACGCAGCAGCGCTGGGTCGAGGATGTCCGGACGGTTCGTCGCGCCCATCACGACGAGACCGCCGTCGCCGGAGAAGCCGTCCATCTCCACAAGCAGCGCGTTCAGCGTCTGCTCGCGCTCGTCGTTGCCCTGCCCGATGCCAGCGCCACGCTTGCGCCCCGCGGCGTCGAACTCGTCGATGAAGATGATCGCCGGCGCGGCCTTGCGCGCCTTGGCGAACAGGTCACGCACGCGCGCCGCGCCCACGCCGACGAGGGACTCAACGAAGTCCGAGCCCGACAGCGAGAAGAACGAGGCGTCAGCCTCACCGGCCACGGCCTTCGCGAGCAGCGTCTTACCCGTCCCAGGAGGACCGACCAGCAAGACCCCCTTCGGCGCCGCGGCGCCAACGTTCAGATAGCGCGAGGGGTCGTTCAAGTAGTCGCGAATCTCCCGGAGCTCGGCCACCGCCTCGCCGGCGCCGGCGACGTCCGCGAACGTGATCGCTTCGGTTTTGCCCTTGCCCTTCTTGCGGCCTTTGCCGGTGAACTCCGAGAACGCGGCGATCCCACCGGCGCCTCCGTCAGCACCGATGCGCATGAACAGCGCGAACAGGCACACCAACAACAGGATCGGCAACAGAAACTGCACGAGGATCGCGCGCGGCGCCTTGCCTGACTGCTGATCGACGTTGACGACAACACCCGAGCGCGTGAGGGTCTGCAGCAGACCCTGGGTCTGCGCGCCAGAGACGGGATAGGCGGCCCAGTATTCCAGGCGCGCCGGCTCGGCCAAGGGCGCGTTTTTCGAGGTCGTGTTGAGCTGTTCTGAGGTCGATGTCGTGCCACCAGAGGTCGTACTCGCGGGGGCACTACCGGACGTCGGGGGCTTGAGCGCGATCTCGACGCGGTCGTCATGGTCGAGCAGCGTCGCGGTCGCGACCTGTTTATGTTCGGCCAAGGAGACGACGCGACTAATCGGCAATTCCGTGCCGTGGCTGGAGGGACCGATCGACCCCAACAGCACGAAGAACGTCACCGCCAGCGCGACCGAAGCGACCGTCAGGAACAGCGCGAGCTTGTCGCGGAAGATGAACCTGCGCAACCCAACCGCGATATCCCCCGCCGTGGCGAGCGCCGGATTGCGTTTATGGGCGAGACCGGAGCGCACCTGCGGACGCGAGGTCGAGGGACGGGGTTTGGGAGCTCCGGCGGCCGCACCCGGAGCGCGGCCGTTCGGAGGCGGAGGGCTGTTGTCGCCGGGCTCTGTGCCCTCGGGCTGAATGTCGTCGTCGGTCATAGGTGTTTGGAAAGCTCTTTGTCGTCGTGGTTATCGCTGCCGGCTCCGGCAAGCCCACTGGAGCACGGACGGCGCCCGGCGCCTAACTGCGGTGCCGGGCGCCGGGGCCGTGTGTGCTTACGAATGCCGGTGTTAGGCCAGCTGGCTGCTACTAGCCTTTTTTCTTGCCTTTCTTCTTCTTCTTAGTTGCGATCGCGGCCTGCGTGATCGTGATCGTCTTCGTCTTGCTCGCCGCCGTTCCGCCCGTGGGCGTAAACGTCACCGTGATCTTGACCGAGAGCTTGTGGCCCTTGACCTTCGCGAGCTTCTTCTGCGCCGCGCTAGAGATCGGCAACGTCACCGTTCCCTGACCGCCGCCGACGGTCGCCGAGACGTTAGCCACCGTCACGCCACCACCAACTGCCTTGATCTGGACTTTCCCGGCGCCGGGGAGCACGAGCGAGAGGACCACGCTCTTGCCCTTGATCTTCGCGCCTGCTACCGAGAACGCGTTGCTGGGGGGTGTGACGACCGTCTGTGTGGTCGCGGTGGTCACCGTCGGTGGTTTACTTTCCGGCGGTTTCACAACTTCTTCGTTGCCTTTACCGGAGCCTGCCGCCTTGTCCCAGTCGATCGCTTTCACGCCGTTCTGGGCGATCTGAACGATGCTGAGAGGCAGCGTTCCGTAGTCGTGCAGAGCCAACTGGAACTGGCCCTTGGTCGACTCGACACCTTCTAGGTAGTCCTTGACGGTCCTGGCCTTTTCCTGCTCCAGCTGGCTTTCGCCGTACACAGGCGCGTCGTCATCCCACGCGAAGTCGTACGTCAGGCCACATACCGGATAGGCGTGAACCGGTTCGTTTTTGATCGCACTGGCGGTACTGCCTGTAGCGATCGATTTTTCCCAATCGCCGAGGGTCGGGTCTGCACCTTCGGTTGGGAAGCCGCGATAGTCGGCATCCGTGCAGTTGGCTCCTTCAGGCGATGCGACTGTGTTCGAAGTTGCCACTTCGGAAGGCTCAGCATAACCGACGCCTACTTCGTTACCTTTTCCCGGGCTGACCGTCTGCATCGGAATCCAGTAGGTATGGTCTTTTTTGTTCTTTTCCATAAAGAAGCCTTTCTTGCGCGAAGTCGCAAGATCGGCATAGCCGATTGAGCCATTGGTTGCCGTGACCGCTTCGGTCAGTGACCCACCCCCTTCTTTAAACGCGCTGCAGATATCTGTTCCTACGCACACATTTGAAGCTTCGACTTGTTTTGGCTGTTTCTTTTCAGCGTTGAAGGTTTCGGGCCATATGGGATTGTCACCGGCGACCGGCGCTTCGGTCCACAGGCCGCTGGGGGCGCCGGGGAGCAGGCTCAAGTACGCCTTGAAATTGTACGTCGTACCTGAGTTATCAAACCGGGTGATGCGAACGACCGGCGTTTCAGCGCATTCTTTGGCTGTCTTGCCTTCGCCTTCCAGGTCAGCTTCCGAGACAATGTTGCCCCAAGTCTGAGACGTTCCGTCCCAAATAGTCTCCATCTCTTTCGCCGTAATGTGGACGCGCAGCGTTTCTTCCGACGCTTTGTCACCCGTTTCGCCACCAGGCGGATCGTTGGGACCACCTGTACTCGTGTCACCATTGAGGCTCCCGGTGCCATTGGCTGCAGCCCCAGAGCCCGGATCCTTGAGCTTGCACCCGTCAGGGAAATGTACGATTATTGCAACCGCAAACGAGGCGACAGGAATCTGGTGGATGACACCCGGGTTTGTCCCTCCCGCCGCGTCAGCTGCGAGCTGCTGGGTGACGGTCAGTGGCGCGTCGCTTCCGGCGAAGCGGGTCGATGTAGCTCGGAACCCGGGTTTCGATTCAGCCGCCGTAAAGCCAAAGCATTCGATCGAGCTCGCAGCACCGCCGATCGATGCGATTCCACAGCCACTTCCGTTGCCCTTGTATTCGACGTGAGGCGCTGAGGCGCCGCACCCTTCTCCGCTGTGGAAGACAGTAGTGGACCAGAATTCGAGCTGCGCTTCCTTCTGGGCCGAGGAGCCCTGACCTTCGATCGGAGCGCCTTCGCAGTGTCCAACGGTAAACGCGGCGTGCGCCGATGGCGGCGCCACGACTGCGACAACGGCCATCGCGGCCACCGCACAGAGCGCCGCCACGACGGCGCGTATACGACCGCGTTCAGCGGTCAGGGGAAAGCTTGCACGCATGAGCAGGGTAGGTCCTTTCACGAGCAGAGGTCGGAAACAAAGCGAGTCTCACACGGCCCGCCGCCCGAGCGCAAGCTCGTTCACAGAAGATATACAAGCCGGTAACGCGGCGGCATCAAGTTGTGACGAGAAGTTACGACCTGGTTGCAGGTTGGTAACAGGTTGGTAACAAGTCGGGGGTTACCTGCAGTCTTTGCTAGCCAAACTGACTTGTCCCAGTCCCGCTATTCTGAGTAGCGCTCGGCCAACGTCACCGACGTAAATTTTTTGGGTTCGTAATGACCCACAGCAGCACAGCTGACCACTGAAGCACACGAGACTCCATCCAGCCCACTAGATAGCGATCCCCCCGGATTAGGAGCCATCTGAAGGGACCACGCAGTACCGTCCCAATGCTCTGCCAATGTCACCCGAGCTCCGGACGGATTGGAATAAGCTCCGACCGCCGTACAGGAACTCGCCGACGTGCACGATACGTCGAATAGCGCAGTTTCTTCTGTACCCGTAGGAGTCACTGTTTTCTGGATCGACCATTCCGCACCATTCCAGGACGCCGCAACTGCTCGCCCCGAGCTATCCTCTCCGACCGCAATACAAGAGGTCGTCGTACAGGAGATTCGCGACAAGGCGTCACCAGACGCGGTAGGAGTCGATTGAATTGACCATTCTGCGCCGTTCCATCGCTCTGCCAGCATTGTGAGATTTTCTTCGCTCCGAGACCATCCGACAGCGGTGCAAACGGTAGCCGAAGTGCACGAGACCCCTTTCAAGCTGCTGCTTTCGGCTTCCGTCGGATTAGGACTAGGCTGGATTGACCATGTAGTGCCATTCCAACTCTCCACCAGTGTCATATAGCCCGAGGAAGCGTCATATTCCCCAACAGCCGTGCACGCCGTCGCCGACGAGCACGAGACGGTGTAAAGCATGCTGTTTAGCGCTCCAGCGGGATTTGGTGTCGACTGGATGGACCACACCGTGCCGTTCCATCTCTCGGCCAATGTTAGTCTTTTTCCTCCCGAGGAGTTAAGTTCACAGAACCACAACATCTAGGGGCAGGGATTTGGGCTAGTCGAAGACGGCGGCTCAGTCAAAGCGGCCGGAAAGTGCGCTATGCCGCGACGGGCGTGGCCATCTCAGTAGCGCTCGACATCAGGGCGAGTCGGTCGCCACCGTCTGCTCCGACGACAAAGGCGCTGTGTTGCTCGAGAGCGCCGATGATGGTCGCCAACTGCTGATGCAGTTCGGCCGGCGAACTGCCGATCAGGGTCACGTCGATCTCGATCGTGTCGTGCTCAAAGTCCGCGCACGCAGACGCGCCCGGCGCGATGTCGGCAACGTGCTCACCGAGGACCTCCTCGACATGAAAAGCAGCCGCCTCCAGAAGCTCGCGCGGCACCCGCTGCGGCGCCTTGAGAGTGATCAGGGCGGACGCTTCGATCGTCGATATGCCGTTCTTGATGGTCATCGCCTCTGATTCTACGCCTTCAGACCGGATCTCTTGAGGGCAGAGAGCTTGTTCGCGCGAGTACGGGAGCCGCTCGGAGTGCTCGGAATCGGGACCATCCGCATGTCGTTGGGCGGATAGCACTTGATGTGCTTGTTGCCTGCGCGCTCACACCACCACCCCTGCGCCCATGCGCGCGCGACCAACTCGTCCATCTCCTTGTTCGGGAGCTTGGGACGCCGGGCATGAGGATCGGCCGCTCGCTTTGGATGCATTGAATCGCGAGATGCTAGTCATCGCCCCGGGGGTCGAGTGAGAATTCAACGCGTCACCCCTTCTTTCTCCGAGCCTTCCCGGAGGACTTCTTCGCCGATGAAGGCGTGACAAACGTCGCAGACACTTCGTCCGAGAGCGCTTCGGCCGGCGCGAGCGGCATGAAGGCGATCGTGATGTTGGCCTTGAGCTTGCCGGCGCGCTTGAGGTCCTTGACGTACTTGGCGGAGATGTGGAGCGTGAGCGTGGTGGTGCCCTCCGAGCGGGCTGTCGCCGCACCGCTTGCGAGCAGGACGGGAGGCGCGGGTTTCGCTTTCTTCTTCGCCTTCGCCGCACTGGCGGAGGACTTGTGTGCGCGCGAGGATTTGGTTGCGGTGGCCTTGGGGATCGTGCCGCGCGCCTTGGCTACCAGCTTGCCGGAGCCGGGCGTCTCCACGAGCAATGTGATGCCACCGTCCTTGGCACGCTTGACGGAGACGCCGAGTTCGGGTGACGAGAGCGCGGTCAGCGCGAAGCCTCCCGAGCCCGCATTGACATTGGCCGGCGGTGCAGAAGTGCCGCCTGGGGTCTGGAGCGTCGCCGCGAAAGCGTCGGGGAAGCCGTTGCCGTCGCCGAATATGAGATTGGTCGCGGCCGAGGCAAATGCGACCGTGGAGCCATCCTGGGATAGCGTCGGATTGACCAGGACCGACCTGTTGGGGTCGCCGCCTTCATAACCGACCACAGCGCGTTCCAGCGTGTTCGCACCCAGGTGAACCACGTATAGGTCGCCGACGGTTGGAAATGAACGGAAGGCGCCCACAGGGTCCGGTTCGGGCAAAATAAAGCTGTCACGCAAAGAGGTGAATGCGATCGTCGAGCCGTCCGGGGAAAGCGCGACCGATTCGATCGAGGGAGTCGATCCCGGATTGCCTGATTTGACACCCAGCGTCAACTCGCGCGTACCAGCCTTGCGCGATACGCCGGGTCGCATGCTCGTGAGGAAGAGATCCAGGCCGTTTGTCTTCGTGATATTCGGGCGCAGCGCAGAACCGGCCAGGAAAGCGACCGTGTACCCATCCGTGCTCAGTCCAGGAGCCGTTAGCGCGATACTCCCGAGGGCAGACTCCGGCTCGCTCAGTGGCCCATAGCAGGGACCGGTCGCGGTCTGGTTCAACGTCACTTCCCCATCGGGCGGACACCCCGGGTCGTCGGGATCGGCGATCCCAGTCACACGGCGAATCGGGGCTTCCGCTTCCTGCCAACGACGCCATAGGTAGTAGGGCTCGCTGTTGTTGAGCGACTCGCCGGGTAGGAAGCGGGTTTGCGCGGGCGCGTTGGTCGCGACCCAGGAAACGGTCGAGCCATCACCGCTGATCGTGGTCGGGCCGATGGCACCACCGGCCGGCTTGCCTTCTTCGGGTTCGCCTTTTTTCTGAGTGCTGATGAGCGTGGTCGTCTTCGCCTGCAGGTCGCGCACGAACAGCTGCTGAGGCGGGGTTTCCACCCCCGCATCGCTGGGCAGGTTCGAACTGACTTCGCCGGTCCGGAACGCGACGTAGCGGCCGTTGGCCGAGATCGCCGTGTTGGGCCAAACTTCGGCGCCGGGTTCACGGCCCGGCTGGGGCGTTTCTTTCGAGACGTATGCGACCGGTTCTTCGCCACCGCTCTTGGCCGAGACGAGCGTGTACGCGCCCGAGCTCTTGCGATCCGCGGACAGCGGCACGGTCATGTCACGGACGTAGACGTCGTAATTTTCATTGCTGTCCTGCGGCGCGAGCTGCTGAGCGGTGTCGAAGGCGACGTAGCGCCCGTCGGCGCTGATCGAGGGGCTTTCGGCGCCGCCGAGGATCACGTGCGACGGTTCGCATTCGCCGTCTTGGTTCAGGGCCACCTCGCTGCCGTCGGCGACGAGCGCCAGTTCGCCGGTGTCGCGGTCGTAGCGGAAGATGCCACCCCCACGGCAAGCATCGAGCGGTTCGGGGTCGCCGTTCACCACGCCGTCGTTTTCGAAGAAGTTGGTGGCGCGCGTTTGGAACACGACATAACGCCCGTTGGCCGAGATTGCCGCGTCGCTCGTGGCGGCGTCGGCCTGTTCGTCCGAGGCGCGATCGACCGAGACGATGTCCGCGCCAAGCCCGCCGGCGGCCGGCCCGTAGATCGCATGCGCGGACGCGGCGAAGGCGAGCGAGCAGAAGACCGCGACTTGGCTCGACGCGAGGAACCGTTTCACGAAACTTTCACCACCCTGTGCACCTTGATCCGGTTGCCGGCCTTGTCAGAAGCTGTGATGGTGAGCGTGTAGGACCCCCCGGCGGCATAGCGATGGCCGAGCACGGTGCGGCCATGGGCGGAGCTATGACGACCACCGACCCCGAAGCTGACGTGTACCGAGCCTGCGTTGACCCCGGAGCTCTGCCTTTTGGCGCCATCGCTGACACGCACGGTCACGGAACTGCCGTTCACCCGTACGCGCACGCGCGGCGGCGTGCGGTCGATTTTGAGCGTGGCGGGCACGGAGTCGACGACCTGCCCGAGCGAGTCGGTCGCCTCGACCTGGATCGTGTGGGCGCCGCTCGGGATCTCGGAGCCGTGGAGGATCGTTTCGGTGGTGGTGAGGTTTTCGGCGACTTCGCGGTCGTCGACTAGCACGCTGTAGGTGAGCTTGCCGGCGCCCGCCAAGGGGGTTTCCCATTGCAGCGGGACTTTCGCGGCGTGGACCCAGCCCGAGGGCGTGTCGAGCACGAACTCGCCGGGGGGCGCGCGCACGACGACGGCGCCGATCTTGGTGTTGGCGCCGTCGCCCTGCAGGAAGCCGATGATCGCATCGCCGTGATGGGAGGCTCCGAGCTGCAGCTGGTGCACGGTCCCACCCCCCGGAGCGGAGACGAGCTGGCGGTTGGGGGTGCCGTCGGCGCGGCGCTCGAGCACACCTACGGCGCTGGCGCCGTGCTCATCGACCTTCCAGGCGGCGGCGAGCGCGCCGTTGTCGGCGCGCGTCAGCACGGGGTCACCGGCCAGGTCGCTGGCGCCGTCGTCCATGCGCACGGGCGCGGTGAGGCCCGCTTCGGTGCCGCGTGCGTCGAGGCTCGCGACGCCCGAGCCGAAGCCGACGTCGAAGTCGCCCTCGCCGTCGAGGCCGAGGCTGAGCGGACCTACCGGCCCGGCGGGCCCTTCGGCGCTCGCGCCGTCGACGATCCGGGCGGGCGCGAAAGCGGCGCCGTGCGGATCGAACGAGGAGGGGATCTCGGCGACGAACACGCGCGGGCGGGTGAAGCCCGCGCCCGGCGCGGGCTGCTGTCGCCACGCGACCGCGCCCTCGCCGAAGCCGGCGGTGTCGAGCGCGAGCTCGTCGGCGGGACCGTTGAGCGCGTGGCCGGCGTAGGTGGAGGGGCTGACCTGGAGGATGTTGCCGGGGACCATCCCGAAGATGCGCCGCGCATAGATACGGTTGACGAAGGAGTCGTCGGGCTCCTGCCAGGCGACGATGCCCTGCCCGGTGAGGTCGATCGCCACGCGCGGGGAATTAGCGGCGGTCGGCGAGAGCATCGGCTGCGCGGGGTTGCGGTTGAGCGGCTGCCCAAAGGAGGACCAGAACTCGCCGTCGAAGCGGGCCATGCGGATTTCGGCCTTGACGTAGCCGGGCGGGATTTCCGGGGTGGAGGGCCCGCTGATGGCGGTGATCACACGGTAGGCGACGAGCGCATTGCCGGCGAGGTTCATCGCCACCGAGGGATAGGTGCCGATCGCCTGGCCGATGTTCAGGTCGACCGGCACCGGGGCTTGAAAGCCGGTCGAGCCGGGCTCCAGGGCCGCGGAGAAGAGGCCGTCGGTCGTGGAGGAGTAGTGGTTGGTCCAGACCACCACCAACCTGCCGCCTTCGCCCGCACCGATCGCCGGGAAGGAGGATTCGAAGGGCTGGCCGACGTCGACGCGCTGGGGCGCCTGCCATGCGCCGTGCGCGTAGAGCGCGGCGAAGATGTGGGGCCGGCCGTCGACGCGCTTGCGGTAGACGAGCCCGCCGCTGCCATCGCTGGCCATCGCGACGCCGCCGAGTTCGACAATTTCTGAGCTGGCGCCGTCGAGCGTCGTGACCGGGGAGATCAGGGCGCTCGCCCCAGGGGCACGTGCGAACGCCACGACAGAGGCGAGTGCCAGGAATGCGAGAACTGAACGTGGGAGAACACGCGCACGACTCTGGACGCGGCGCGCGTGAACGCGCCGTGCGCGATGCGGAGGGTTCATGTCACGAGAGATGGTGGGTTGAGGGGGTCGAGCCGTGGATGGCAGACGCCGCACACGAGCGCAGGCGTGCTGGTTGTACGTCGAGCATCGTGGGTGGCGTATGACGCCGCGGAGCGGCCGCATCAATCCCGGCATATATCGGGACATGGACCCTGAAGAGGCACCCCGGCAGATTGATCGGAGCGGACGGCCGACCTGTTAACGAGTTGAGAACATTTGCTCGCGTTCACATCCTGTTCACGTCTGGATGTCCCGCTGCTCTGAGACTGGCGCACAAGTCCCCGTCTTCAAGGAGCAGAGTTTTGCGACTACGACCCACCCGCACTATGACCGTCCTGCTGGTCGCGGCCATTCTCACACTGGCCGCCCCCGCCGCTGCCGGCGCGCGCACGCTGCTGTTGAGCGGCTCGACCTCGATCTACCCGCTGATGATCCAGCTCGCCTCCGCCTACCACAAGGCGACGCACCAGCCGACGCCGAAGGTCAACCAGGGGACCTCCGACGCGGGCGTCAACGAAGTGAGCGCCGGCAAAGTCGACATCGGCGACGTCTCGCGCGACCCGATCGTCGGCTCGGACCCGCACGGGCTCGTGTTCACGAAGATCGCGCGCGACGGCGTGTGCATGATCACCCATCCGAGCAACCACCTGGCGAACCTGAACCAGCAGACGGTGCAGGGCATCTTCACGGGCAACATCCGCGACTGGAGCGAAGTCCCGGGCTCGAAAATCAGTGGCTCGATCGACCTGGTCGACCGCATCGCCTCCTCGGGTACGCAGGACGCCTTCCAGAACATCTTCCTCGGCCCGAGCCTGAAGATCGCTCCGAGCGCCAACGCGGAGGAAACGAACGGCCTGGTGCAGAGCAAGGTCAAAAACGACCCCAACGCGATCGGGTTCGTCTCCTTCGCGTTCACCGGCGGAGTCAACCCGGTCGGCTACCAGGGCATCCCCTGCACGCTGCGCAACGCCAAGTCCGGTCAGTACCAGGGCGTGCGTAACTTCTGGATGGTCACGAAGGGCGCGCCCAAGGGCGCCGCGGCCAAGTTCATCGCCTGGATCACGAGCGGTAACAAGACGACCAAAAAAATCATCGGCTCGCAGTGGATCACGATCCACTAGGAGATCGGGACTGCTCACGGCGCGCCGGGCGTAGGCCCGCCCGGCGCCGGACTCGGGATGAATCCTGAGCGCGATGGGCGGTCGCTTGCGCAGGAATACGCCGGACGGTCGCGCCGAGCTGATGCTCGGTGCGTTGTCCGTCGGCGTGCTGGCGCTGATCGCGCTGATGCTGGTGACGGTGTTCCTGAAGGCGTGGCCGTCGTTTGCGCATAACGGGATCAAGTGGTTCTTTCCCGGCGGTGACGTCGATCAGCAGCTGAAAACGATCATCACCGGGCCGACCGACCCGGCGCACTACGACTACTACATCCGCGCGTGGCCGCTGATCTGGGACACGATCGTGACGACCGGGCTGGCGGTGATCGTGGCGCTCGCCGTGTCGGTGCTGGCGGCCGTGTTCGTCGTCGAGCTGGCGCCCGCCACCTTGCGACGCACGCTCGACCCGGTGATCCAGCTGCTGGCGGCGGTGCCGTCGGTGATTTACGGGCTGATCGGGATCCTCGTGGTGGCGCCTTGGATTCAGGGCTATATCTCCCAGCAGCGCAAGCACTCGGTGCAGTACGTGGTGCAGCTGACGGGCGCGAACCTCACGACGGCGGTGCTGATCCTGGCGCTGATGATCGTGCCGATCATGGTGGCGATCATCGTGGCGGCGCTGGAGACCGTGCCGCGCTCGTGGACGGAGGGCTCGGCGGCGCTGGGCGTGAACCGCTGGCGCACGATGTGGCGCGTGTCGCTGCGCACGGTGCGTCCGGCGATCCTCGCCGCGACGGTGCTGGCGACCGGACGCGCGTTGGGCGAGGCGATCATGCTCTCGATGGTCGCCGGCTCGCGCGCGTACGCGGTTAATCCGCTGGACGGGGCGACGTTCCTGTTCGAGCCCGTGCGTCCGCTGGCGGCGACGCTGATCGCCTACATCGACGGCATCTCGGTGGTGCCGCTCGAACAGACGCTGTATGCGATGGCGGCGGTACTGCTGGTCTCCTGCGCGTTCCTCTCGCTGGCCGCGTGGGCCGTGAAGCAACCGATGAAGAAGTACGGCATCAGGACATGAGCGTGTCCGCGACACCCGAAACCCTCGCGGCACCCCCCGCTAGCGCGCTGCGGCGCGAGCGCCCGCGCAACTCGGTGGGGAGCTGGCCGCTGATCGACCGCGCCGCGTACGTGCTGTGCTGGGCGGTGGGGATCGGGCTGTGCGTGGCGGCAGGCGCGATCGTGGTGTTCATGCTGGTGAAGGGCATCGCCTACGTGCGCCCGAGCCTGCTGTTCTCCTCGCCGGGCGTGGGCGCGACGCAGGCCACCTCGGGTGGGTTCCTGGACCCGATCCTGGGCACGCTGCTGCTGGGCGCGCTCGGCATCCTGATCGCGGCGCCGCTGGGGGTGGCGGTGGCGGTGTGGCTGGGCGAGTATGGGCGCCCGGCGGCGCTGGCGCGGGCGGTCGAATCGGGGATCGAGATGATCGCCGGCGCGCCGAGCGTGGTGCTGGCGATCTTCGGGTTGCTGATGTTCTCGCGCCCGTTCCTGGCCTTCCTCTCGCAGACCTCGGCGGGAGGATCGGTGTTCGGGCGCTCGTTCCTGACGGCGGGGGCGATGATGTCGCTGCTGGCGCTGCCGCTGATCGTGGGCGCCACGCGCGAGGGGCTCGCGCAGGTGCCGGGCCACGTGCGCGAGGCCTCATATGCGCTGGGCAAGGCGAAGATCACGACGATCCGCAAGGTGCTGTTGCCTTCGATCCGGCGCAGTATCGCGGGCGGGGTGACACTGGGACTGGGGCGGATCATCGGCGATACGGCGATCGTGGTGATCCTGCTCGGCGCCACACTGCACCTGGAAGGCGCGGGCGGCGCGCCGGGGCTCTCGACGCTGCGCGGGACCGGCGGCACGCTGACGAGCTACGTCAAATACTTCTCCCCCGCCGGCGAAGGCAATCAGGCGGAAAAGGCGTACGCGGCGGCGTTCGTGCTGTTGCTGATGGTGATCGCGCTGAACGCGCTCGTCACGCGCATAACGCACGAGCGCCGGGGCATGTTCGAGCGGATGATGGCCTGGTCGTGGCTGCCGTTCTGGAAGAGCACGAACGAGGACGCCATATGAGCCCCACGCGACCGCCGCGCGCGCGTCGGATCGCCGGCCACGGCAATCCGACCGTGGTTGAGCCACGTCCGTTCAAGCCGGAGGACTTCCCGCGAGCCCCCGCGATGAGCCCCACGAGCGACCCGGCGGCGGGGGTCATCGCCCCGAACGGGCACGTCGCGCCGAGCGCCGCGACCCCTGGCGCCGCCGCGACCACGCGCCCGCCGGCGAGCGCGACGGTCGAGCGCATGTCGATCGAAGGGGTGTGGCTCGCCTACGGCGACAGATGGGTCGTGCGCGACGTCAACCTGCCGGTGCGCCAGGGCGAGGTGTTGGCGCTGATCGGCGCGTCGGGCTCGGGCAAGACGACGCTGCTGCGCTCGCTGAACCGCCTGACGGAGATCACCGACGGCGCCACGCGCGCGGGACGGATCGCGCTGGACGGCGAGGAGATCGAGACGATGGAGGTCAACGCGCTACGCCGGCGCATCTCGATGGTCTTTCAGCAGCCGAACCCGTTCCCGATGAGCATCTATGAGAACGTCGCCTACGCGCTGCGCGAGGAGCACGCCCCTGGACGGCGCCGCAAAAGACGTTCGCGCCGCGAACTGGAACCGGAAGTGATCGCTGCGCTGCAGCGCGCGGGGCTGTATGAGGAGGTGGCGGCCGATCTCGACCATCCGGCGCTGCGCCTGTCGGGCGGCCAGCAGCAGCGGCTGTGCATCGCGCGCGGGCTGGCGGTGAAGCCGGAGGTGCTGCTGCTGGACGAGCCGTGCTCGGCGCTTGATCCGATCTCGACGGCGACGATCGAGCAGCTGATCGTGGAGCTGCGCTGCGACGTGGCGATCGTGATCGTGACGCACAACCTGCAGCAGGCGATGCGCGTGGCCGATCACGTCGCGTTCATGCACCTGGGCGAGCTCGTGGAGTACGGCCCGAGCGCGCAGATGTTCGGCGCTCCGCGCAACCAGCGCACGCGCGACTACGTCGGCGGGGTGTTCGGTTGAGGGCCCTGCCCCGGTCACCCGCGCCTTGCCACGCGTGACCGTGCACCGACGAGGACCGCGGGTGAAAGGGCTCGTGAGAGCGCTCGTACCAGCATTGAGTGCGACCGCGCTCGCGGTTTCGCTCAGCGCGTGCGAGACGACGGCCGAAAAAAGCGCGAAGCTCGAAAAGGCCGCCCACCACACGCGCCTGGCCGAAAAGGGCCTCACGATCACTAAGCCGAGCAGCGATGTGCGCGTGCTGAGCGCGACGATCGTGCACGGCCGGGAAGACAACGCGGCGGTGATAACTCTGCGCAACACCTCCTCCCATGCGCTACGCGGGGTGCCGATCGCGATCACGGTCAAGGACGCGCACGGGGCGACGCTCTTCCAGAACAACACGGCCGGCCTGGAACCGGCGCTGACCTCGCTGGGCTCGTTGGCGGCGCACGGTCAGGCGACATGGATCGACGATCAGGTCCTCACGTCGGGCACACCGGTGAGCGTAAGCGCGACCGTGGGCGAATCTCCGACCGTGAGCGGCACCCTGCCGCGGGTCGAAGCCAGGGGTGTGCATGCAAGCGAAGAAGGCGGCACGGGGGGCGCGTCGGGCACGGTGCACAACGACTCGAGCGTGATCCAGCAGAACCTCGTCGTGTACGTTCTCGCACGGCGCGCCGGACACGTGGTCGCGGCTGGCCGGGCGGTACTGCCGGAAGTCAGCGCAGGCGCATCGCTGCCGTTTCAGGCGTTCCTGCAGGGCGACCCGAGCGGGGCGAGGCTGGAAGCGAGCGCTCCGGCGACTACGTTCGGGTGAGAAGAACGACGCGACCCGCCTTTCGGCGGGCCGCGTGCAGAGGATCAGTCCAAGCGCACGCCGCTGTCGATCCGCGTTATGCCCAACCGCTCGCCCTCGCTGAGCTGTGAGGCGGCCTCCTTGCCTATTCTCAGCACACCAGACCGCTCGCGGTCAGGGCCGAGCCGCGGATCCCATCTCACATCTTGGAGGAGCGCGCCGCGAAGGGTGACTGTCATCAGGGCTCGTTCGGCGGGAAACAGCGGCTTGCTGTGCGAAGGGACGCGTACGATCCCCGCCGCCAGGTCGCCGGTGGTCACCTGCTGCGTCTGAGCTGGCCCTTCGATTTCAGCTTGCGCCCACTCGATGACCTCACTGACCAGTGCGAGGGCCTGTTCACGCTCCAGTAGGTCGTCGATCGTCTCTCCATATCGAAACTCGACAGCCCACGGTCCCAGCGTGCGAACCTCACGCAACGCTGCGGGCAGTGGTGTTTCGATCGTCTCAAGCCGATCCATCAGATGGCGCAGGTCGTGTGTCCAAGGGAAATCATCGCCGGCGGCGGCAAGGACGGCCTTCAAAGCCTTCTCAACCGCCTGCTGTGCATGGAATCCCACAACAGAGTCTGCGATCTCAGCGTCCGGCGCGAGCTTCTCGACGGCGTTGGCGTCCTCTCGGGCCTTGCGCAGGAGGAGCAGTGCCTCTTCGAGATCAGGCCGAGACAAGGACGCGGCCCTCGCGCAATGCACGATGCACGAGCGTGCTCGGTACGGTCTTGCGCCGAGCAACCTCCTCCTCGGAGACAACGACGACATCGACCGGAACGGCAAGCGGCGGGAGGGCATCGCGCAGGCGCACCATCTCGTTCAGCTTGCTGTCCACATGCTGCTCGATCACGAGGAAGTCAAGGTCGCTGTCCTCGTGCGCATCCCCACGCGCCCGCGATCCAAAAAGCAATACACGGGCAGGAGAACACGCGGCTGCCGCCAACCGCCGTCCCGCATCCACGATCACCGCGTCACTGACCATGAATCCTACGGTACCGGATGACATCCCCGGCTTGCCGATACGGCTGGAAGCTACACGCGAGAATGCTTTATCAAACGCTTGTCCGAACCCACCCGGCTGCGCCTTCCTACTGTCGAGCGTACGCAGCGCCTGGAATGGTATTTCGGGGTCGCGCATGCGCGACCCCACCGAGCGGCACATGTGCCGCTCGGCCTGACGGTGCATGCACCGTCAGGAGGAACCCGCGCATGCGCGGGTTCCGGCCAGGCCGCATGCGGCCTGGCCCACAACATCAGCATCTTGATAAGCATGCGGCCATCGAACTCTCAATGCTCACCCGGCCGGCGGGCCATGACTACCCAGCGCGAGCCTCAACGCCGGCGCCGCTTCAAAGTGATCCCCTCCAGCACGTGCGCGACCGTCTCGCACGCGTCCACCGCCGCCTCCAGCGACTCGAAGATGTCCTTCCAGCGAATCACCACCATCGGGTCGATGCCGCCCGCGAACAGCGAGGTCACGGCGTCGCGCTGCAGCCGGTCGCCCTCGTTCTCCAGCCGGTGGATCTCGACCAGGTGCGGACTCAGCTCGCCGCCGCTATGCAGGCAGCGCAGCGCCCCGAGGATCTCCGCGCCCGCGGCGACGAGCACGTCGGCGAACTCCACGGCCTGCTCCATCGGCGCTTCGACCCCGTACAGGTCGAGCTGCGCCGCGGCCTGCTCGGTGTAGTCGACCACATCGTCGATCGCCGTCGCCAGCGCATACCCGTCCCCCGCGTCGAACGGTGCGCGCACCCGCCGCCCGCCGCCCATGCGGTGGATGATGTCGTGGGTGATGCGGTCGCCCTCCTGCTCGCACGCCGCCAACTCCTCCGCCAAGGAAGCGTGCTCGGGGAACGCACTCAGTAGTTCGCGCAGCAGCAACGCCGAACGCTCGACGTTGCGCCCGGCGTCCTCCAACAGCGTGGCGAGCGTCGTATCGACGGGGCGGCTGAGCAAGCTCATCTGCGGAGATTATGGACATCCACCGCGCCGGCTGACTCTCTTCACGAGTTCTTCACGACTCGATCACGACTTCGCAACCCGCCCGCGAGCCGTCCAGGCAAGGCTATGTGCCCGTGGCAGGCATTGCCGACAACACGAGCACCCTGTATGCGGGCGAACTGGAGATCCGGCTCGGCGAGGGTCTCGTGCTGGCCACAGGTCGCGCGCTGACGCTGTCCGTGCGCGAGTTCGAACTGCTCGCGGCGATGGCTCGTCGTGCCGGCGCGATCGTCACGCGCGACGAGCTCTACGCCGAGGTCTGGGGCGGCGAGCTGCGGCCTGGCGACCGTTCGGTCGACGTCTACGTGAGCAAGCTGCGCAACAAGCTCGAGACGGCGATGCCCGACCGTCGCTTCATCCATACCCACCCGGGCTTCGGCTACCGCTTCCAACCCCAGCCCGCGCGCGAGACCGGCGCCATCACGGGCACGGCCGACGCCCTCGACGCTGCTGAAGCCACCGGCGAGTCTCCCGGCGAGCTTTTACGAAATGTTCACATCAGTGCTGTCGGGGATTCGTGAGACTGACTCAAGCCAACACACCGGCCGGCAGGGGCCTCTGCGCGTGCGTGCGGACACTCGCGGGCCGGTGACCAGCACATTCATAACCCAGTAGAGGGAGAGACTCTCAGTGATCCATAAAAAGATTGGCGCGCTCGCAGGCGTCGCGGTGCTCGCACTCGGCCTCGGCGCGTGCGGTTCCAGCTCCTCAAGCTCCAGCTCCTCATCGTCGAGCAGCTCCGGGGGCACGATCTCCGGCGCCGGCTCGACGTTCGCGGCGCCGGTCTACCAGCAGTGGGCGTCGTCGCTGTCGCCTCTGACGGTCAACTACCAGGCCGTCGGCTCGGGAGCGGGCATCACCTCGCTGGGAGCCAAGACCGTCGACTTCGGCGCCTCGGACCCCCCGCTGAAGCCGGCCGACTTCGCGGCGCTTGAAAAAGTCGGCCCCGTCCAGCAGCTGCCGATGTTCCTGGGCGCGATCACCGTCTCCTACAACCTCCCCGGCGTGCAGACCGGCCTGAAGCTCGAAGGCAAGACGATCGCCGACATCTACCTCGGCAAGATCAAAACCTGGAACGACGCCGCGATCAAGGCGCTCAACCCAGGCGTCTCGCTGCCGAGCACTCCGATCACGGTCATCCACCGCTCGGACTCATCCGGCACGACCTCCGGCTTCACCGGCTTCCTGGCCGCGGTCGACCCCGAATTCAAGAGCAAGGTCGGCGAAGGCAAGGACGTGCAGTGGCCGACCGGAACCGGCGCCAAGGGCAACGCCGGCGTCGCCGGCGCGGTGCAGCAGACCACAGGCGCCGTCGGCTACGTCGAGCAGGCCTACGCGCTGCAGCACAACTTCACCTACGCGTCGGTCAAGAACAAGGCCGGCAACTTCGTCGCGCCGAGCCTGGCCTCGACCAGCGCCGCCGCGACCGGCGTGACGGTGCCCGCGAACCTGGGGATCAAGATCTCAAACCCCTCGGGCGCGCAGGCCTACCCGATCACCTCACAGACGTTCGTGGTCGTCTACAAGGACATGTGCAAGGCCGGTGTCCCCGGTGGCGAAGCGGCCGCCAAGGGCGTCGTGCAGTTCCTGAACTACGGCCTCGGCTCCCAGGGCCAGTCCGTGCTCGCCCAGGCCGACTATGCGGCGCTGCCGGCCGAAATCCTGGCGAAGTCCAAGGAAGCCGTCACGAAGCTGGAATGCAACGGCTCGCCGCTCACCGGCTGATCGGTATGAGTCATGTCCCCAAGAACCCGGATACGCTAAGACGACAATGGAGGCAGTGGTGAGAGTGAAGCTGATGTTCTCGGCTGAGTGCCATCCGACGGTTCGCAGGGACTAGGAAGCGCATTGGAGGCAGCATCGATCCTGAGCGGTGACCGCAGCGTACTTTCGCGGTCACCGCTCGCGCGCTTTCCCGATCGCGCACTGCGCTGGGGTCTGACCGCGCTGGCCGCGGCGATCCTGGCGCTGATTGTCTACTTCTTCTTCCGCCTCGCCGGCGAAGCGCAGCCGGCGTTCGCCAAGTTCGGCGTCCTCGGCTTCACCTTCGACAACGACTGGAACGTCTCCGCCGAACAGTTCGGCGCCCTGCCACTCGTCGTCGGCACACTGATCACTTCCGGCCTGGCGCTCCTGATCGGCGTGCCGGTCGCGGTCGCCACCGCGATCTACGTCACCGAGCTGTGCCCCGGGCGCGTGCGCGCGCCCGTCACCGTCCTGATCGAGCTGCTCGCGGCCGTGCCCTCGGTCGTGTACGGACTGTGGGGCATCTTCTTCCTCGCCCCCAAGCTCGTGCCCGCCGAGCAGTGGATCGCCGATCGCCTGTCCTTCGTCCCCTTCATCGGTGGCGGCATCGTCACGATCCCCAACATCTTCGTCGCCGGCCTGATCCTCGCGATCATGATCCTGCCGATCGTCTCAGCGATCTCGCGCGAGGTGATGGCCACCGTCCCCTCCGACCACAAGGAGGCCGCGCTCGGCCTCGGCGCCACCCGCTGGGAGATGATTCGCCTGTCCGTGCTGCCCTACTGCCGCGGCGGCATCATCGGCGGGGCGATGCTCGGGCTCGGCCGCGCGATCGGCGAGACGATCGCGGTGACGATCATGATCGGCGACGCCCCGCAGATGCCCCAGCACCTGTTCGGCCAGGGCTACGCGCTCGCGGCGGTGATCGCCAACGAGTTCGGCGAGGCCCAGGGACTGCACCGCTCGGCGCTGTTCGCCGCCGGTCTCTTGCTGTTCGTGCTGACGCTCATCGTCAACGCGATCGCGCGCCTGCTCGTGCTCCGCGCCGCGCGCGCCCGCGCACCCAAGCGCACGGCCCAAGACCGCGCCGAGCAGGTCCCCCCCACGATCGCCGGGACGGCGGGCCTGTGAGCGCCGGACCGCCCCCCGCGGCGTCCGCGCACCGCCTCGACCGTTATGCGCTCACCCCCGCGCGCAAGCGCCGCGACCGCATCGCGCGCTCCTCCATCCTCGCGGGCACGATCCTCGCGCTGATCCCGCTGCTCTTGATCGTCTGGTATCTGCTGAGCAAGGGTCTGGGCTCGTGGAGCTGGAGCTTCTTCACGACCGACCCGACCGGCAACACGTTCTTCAAAAACTCCACCATCGGCGGCATCGAGAGCGCGATCCTCGGCACGATCGAGATCGTCGCGCTGGCGTCGGTGCTCGCGATCCCGATCGGCATCGGCGTGGCCGTGTGGCTTGTCGAGTACGGACGCACCGGCTGGTTCGCCAACACCGTGCGCTTCTTCGTCGACGTGCTCACCGGCGTGCCTTCGATCATCTTCGGCCTGTTCATCTACATCGCGCTGATCATCGGCACCGGCAGCTCCTACGCCGGCTACAAGGGCTCGCTCGCGCTGGCCCTGCTGATGCTGCCGGTCGTGATCCGCTCCGCCGAGGTCGTCCTACTGCTCGTCCCCGGCGCCCTGCGCGAGTCGGCGCTGGCGCTCGGCGCGCCCCGCTGGCGGGTGATCGGCAGCATCGTGCTGCCGACCGCGCTGCCCGGGATGGTGACCGGCGTGCTGCTCGCGATCGCGCGCGCCGCCGGCGAGACCGCGCCGCTGCTGTTCACGGCCGGGGCTACCTTCAAGACATCCACCAACCTCGGCGGGTTCATGAACTCGCTGCCCGTACAAATCTACAACGACGTCACATCTCCCACCACAGCCGTGGTAGACCGTGCGTGGGGAGCCGCGCTCACGCTCGTCGTGATGATCCTCATACTCAACCTGATAGCCCGACTCGTCGCGCGAAGGAGTCGCCTTGCATGACCGCCCTTCCTCCCGACACCGAAGCAGTAAGAAAAAGCCCCTCATCCCCACTCACCACCGACACCCCGAGTACAAGGACCGCCGAAATGGATCCCGACGAGATCGCTGAGCCCAGCCAGGCCCGCGCCCCGGCGCCCTCGCGCCCGGAGGTCTCGGCCGCGAGCAGACCGCCGGCGCTGAACAAGCCCGGACTCGCCGTGCGCCTGCAGGGCCTGCGCGCATTCTACGGCGAGGCCGAACAGGTCAAGGGCGTGGACCTCGAGTTCCGCGCCAACGAGGTGACCGCGATCATCGGTCCCTCCGGCTGTGGCAAGTCGACGATGGTGCGCTGCATCAACCGCATGCACGAGGAGATCCCGGGCGCCCGCGCCGAGGGCAAGGTGCTGCTCGACGACTTCGACGTCTACGACCCCTCGGTCGACGTCGTCGCCGTGCGCCGCGCGATCGGGATGGTCTTCCAGAAGCCCAACCCCTTCCCGACGATGACCGTGTTCGACAACGTCGCCGCCGGCCTGCGCCTGACCTCGCACGGGCGCGGCTCGCGCTCGAAATCCGCCCAGCAGCCGAAGGTCGAAGCCGCGCTGCGCGGCGCCGGCCTATGGGAGGAGGTCAAGGACAGACTGCACGAGCCCGGCTCGGGACTCTCCGGCGGCCAGCAGCAGCGGCTGTGCATCGCCCGCTCGCTGGCGGTCGATCCTGAGGTGATCCTGATGGACGAGCCCTGCTCGGCGCTGGACCCGATCGCGACGCTCAAGATCGAGGAGCTGATCGAGCAGCTCAAGACGCGCGTGACGATCGTGATCGTCACGCACAACATGCAGCAGGCCGCGCGCGTGGCGGACCGCACCGCCTTCATGCTCGACGGACGGCTCGTCGAGGTCGGCCCGACCGACGAGATCTTCACCACCCCGAACGACTCGCGAACCGAGGAATATGTCACCGGAAAGTTCGGCTAGGAGCTTGGGAGAATGACCGGGGCTGGGAGCAATGACCCACGCGCGGGCGCAACTCAGCCCGAAATCCCCGACTCGATCGGCGGTCCGGAGGATGGCGCCGCTCCCCCTCCGGCCCAGGGTCGCGCCCACTTCCAGCAGCAGCTGCTGGAGTTGCAGGAGCGCGCCCTCGGCGGCCTGGACCTCGTCGTCGAGCAGCTCGACCGCGTCATGGAGGCCCTCAACCACCAGGACGTCGAGCTCGCGCAGATGGTGATCGCCGACGACGACCGCCTCGACGGACGCTACCTGGAGGTCCACCAGGGCATCCTCTCGCTGCTCGCCCTGCAGGCGCCCGTGGCGGGCGATCTGCGCCTCGTCGCCGCGCTGCTGCACGTGATCATGCGCGTCGAGCGGATGGGCGACCAGTGCGTGAACATCGCCAAGCTGATCCCCCTCTCCGGCCACGAGCCGCCCGTGCGCCGGGAGGTCCTCGACGCGCTGGCGAAGATGGGCGCGCAAGCGCGCTCGGAGGTCGTCCAGTCGCGCGCCGCCTTCTCCGGGCGCGACGTCGAACTGGCCGAGGACCTCGTCCGCCAGGACCACGAGATCAACCGCCTGAACCGCGACATCTTCCGCATGGCGATCGAGATCGGCGAGGACCCCGACACGCGCGAGTGGGCGATGCACATGATCCTCGTCGCCCGCGCCCTCGAGCGGATCGGCGACAACGCCGTGGACATCGGCGAGCAGGTCGCGTTCGTCGTCACCGGGCTGTTCCGGGAGTTCTCCGACTCCTCCCATCCGGCCGGCACGCGGCCCGACGCAGCACCGGACGGCGGCCCCGAAGCGCTCTGAGCGCACTCCACTCGCCGCCTCGCCCAACGTGACGTGCGGCATCAGCACCCGCGGCGCCCTGAGCGCACTCCGATCACCTCGCAAATAGCGATTTTTGCTTGTGAACATCCTGTTACCGTGGGCAGGACGTTGCACACGGGGTCCGCGAGGTCCCCTAGACTGCGCGGCGATGACGGAAAGTATCCGCGCCACGGAGGAGGCGGCGCCGTCAAGCACCCAGGGCGGCACGTCGCTGCGCATTGCGGTGCTCGACCGCGACAGTGGCTTCATTCAGGTCCTGAGCAAGCGCCTGGACCGCCTCGCCTGGGAGCACCGCGTACTCGCCGGACCCGTCCCCACCGACGCGATCGCCTCGATGCGCCTGAGCGCCCTGATCGTCGATCTGGCAGTGCTCGGCCCACAGGCGTGGGAGTGGCTGGAGCGCCTGTGCGGCGCGCTGCCCGAGCTGGGCGTCGTCGTCTGCACCGGTCCCTCAACCGTCGCCCAGCGCGTGCGCGGGCTGCGCCTCGGCGCCGACGATTGGATCACCAAGCCCTGCCACCCCGAGGAGGTCATCGCGCGCGTGCAGGGCGTCGCGCGTCGCCGCCGCCGAGTCACCGGTCGCACGGAGGTCAAGCCGCTGCTGGCGGGCGAGGTCGAGATCAGGACCGACCGCTTTCAGGCCTTCGTCGCCGATCACAGCCTCGACCTGACCAGGCGCGAGTTCGAGCTGATCGAGCTGCTCGCCGCCGCCGAGGGCAGGGTGCTCGAGCGCGAGGAGATCTACTCGCGCCTGTGGGGCTACGCGATGGTCCGCGGCGACCGCTCGGTCGATGTGTTCGTGCGCAAGCTCCGCCAGAAGCTCGAGCGCGCCTCGCCGCGCTGGCGCTACATCCACACCCACTTCGGCATCGGCTACCGCTTCGCGGCGGAGTCGCTCGACGCGATCGCCGCCGGCGCGAGTTCCGTCGCGGACGGCGACATCGTCGCCGCGCCCGCGACGGCCGATTCAGTCCCGGTCGATTGGGACGCCGGCGATCAGCGCGAGCTCACGGGGACGCATCAAGAGCGCGAGCTCACCGCCGGGGTGGGCGGGGCCTCCCTCTAGTCGCACCACCGCCAGGCCGCCCTTCTTCAGGTCGATCCGCCCGCCGGTCAACCCCCCGACCGTCAGCGACAGGTCGGGCTCGTGACCGACCACCAGCACACGACCGTCCTCTGCCGGGACCTCGGCCAGCGCGTCGATCGCCTGCGAGGTGTCGAACCCGCCCGCCAGCGGCGGATGCTCACGCAACAGCTCGCGCTGCTGCGCGCTCCAGCCCTCGGCGGCCAACTGCGCGGTCGCGCGGGCGCGCACCTTGGGGCTGAACAGCACCACGTCGAACGCCACCGCGAGCTGCTGGATCGCGATCCCGGCCGCGCGCGCCTGC
Source organism: uncultured Solirubrobacterales bacterium (assembly GCA_963708315.1). Taxonomy (GTDB): domain Bacteria; phylum Actinomycetota; class Thermoleophilia; order Solirubrobacterales; family Solirubrobacteraceae; genus Palsa-744. The sequence goes on from OY970204.1 coordinate 2,527,573, forward strand.
TGCTCCCCGCGCGGGGTCAGCCGACGTTCCGAGTCCGGGCGCGTCCCGTGCGGCTCGGCCTCGGCGTGACGTAGTAGCCAAAGTTGGCGCGCCATTGCCCGGCATCAGACTAGCGTGATCTCCACCGCGCTCGTTGGCAGGGAGTGATCGTCGTGCGCGCACGTGCGGATGCCTCCGGGACGCCCGCGGCGGATATGCGTCTTCGCCAGTGGCGCTTGGCAACAGATCGCGGGCGCCGAGGGTGTAGCGTGAGCAAAGGCAAATGTTCGACGACGATCACCCCGCAGCGGACGGTCCGGCCGTGGAGGGTCCCCCACTGGACGATCCCGCGCTGTACATCAACCGCGAGCTCTCCTGGCTCGACTTCAACGACCGCGTCCTGCAGCTCGCCGAGGACGAGACCGCGCCGCTGCTCGAGCGGGTTAAGTTCTGCGCGATCTACACGACCAACCTCGACGAGTACTACATGGTGCGCGTCGCCGGCCTGCACGACCAGATCGACGCGGGCGTCGAGAGCCCGAGCCAGGACGGGCGCACGCCCTCGCAGACGATCGCCCTGATCCGCGAGCGCGCGCAAGAGCTCGGAGCACGCCTGGTCGGCTGCTTTGAAGGCCGGCTGCGCCCCGCCTTGGCCGAGCACGGGATCGCCGTCGTCGGCGTGGATGAGCTCGACGAGAACCAACGCGCCGAGCTGGCCCGCCACTTCCGGCGCGTGATCTTCCCGGCCCTGACCCCGCTCGCGGTCGCCCCCGGACGCCCCTTCCCCTACATCTCCAACCTCTCCCTCAGCCTGGCCGTACTCGTGCGCGACCCGGCGACCGAGGAGACCGTGTTCGCGCGCGTGAAGGTTCCCACCGAGATCCTGCCGCGCTTCGTCGCGCTAGAGCAGCCCCCCGGCGCTCCGCTCACGCTGGTGGCGCTCGAGGACGTCATCGCCCACCACCTCGACGCGCTGTTCGCGGGCATGGAGATCGTCGACTGCGATGTCTTCCGAGTCACGCGCGACGCCGACCTGGAGGTCTCCGACGACGCCGCCGACCTGCTGCAGGCCGTCGAGGACGAGCTGCGTCGCCGCCGCTTCGGCGAGATCGTGCGTGTAGAGATCGGCACGCGCTGCTCCGAGCGCCTGCGCGATGAGCTGATCGAACTACTGGGCGTCGCCGAGGACGAGGTCTACCCGGTCGCAGGACTGCTCGACATGGGCGCGCTGTGGCAACTCGTGCGACTCCCCGGCTACGGCGAGCTGCGCGAGGAGCCCCTGCTCGGCAGCACCCACCCGCGCCTGCTGCGCCACGAGGGCGAGCGCCCCGACGTGCTCGGCGCGATGCGCGAAGGCGACCTGCTCGTGCACCACCCCTACGACTCGTTCGCCACCTCCGTAGAGCGCTTCGTGCAGCAGGCCGTGGCCGACCCGAACGTGCTCGCGATCAAGCAGACCGTCTATCGCACGAGCGATGACTCCCCGCTCGTGCCCGCGCTGATCGACGCCACCGAGCGCGGCAAGCAGGCGGTCGCACTGGTCGAGCTGAAGGCGCGCTTTGACGAGCGCATGAACATCCACTGGGCCAAGGCGCTGGAGGAGGCCGGGGTGCACGTCGTCTACGGCCAGCCCGCGCTGAAGACACACGCCAAGTGCGTGCTCGTCGTACGCCGCGAGGGCGACGGCGTGCGCAACTACGTACACATCGGCACCGGCAACTACCACTCCGCCACCGCGCGGCTGTACACCGACTTCGGCCTGTTCACCACCGACGAGCAGATCGGCGCCGATGTCGCCGACATGTTCAACTACCTCACCGGCTTCGGCCGTCCGCTGCACTACCGCAAGGTGCTGATCGCGCCCAACCAGCTGCGCGACGGCATCCTCTCGCAGATCGAGCGGACGATCGCCTCGCATTCTCCCCAGACCCCCGGCAGGATCATGATGAAGATGAACGCGCTCGTAGACGGGCGCTGCATCAGGGCGCTGTATGAGGCTTCGCAGGCCGGCGTGCAGGTCGATCTGAACGTGCGCGGCATCTGCTGCCTGCGACCCGGCATCCCCGGCGTCTCCGAGAACATCCGCGTCGTCTCGATCGTGGGGCGGCTGCTCGAGCATTCGCGCCTGTACGCGTTCGAGCGCGACGGCGAGCACACGATCTACATCGGCTCGGCCGACCTGATGCCGCGCAACCTCGACCATCGCGTCGAGCTGGCGACCCCGATCGAGTCCCCGGCGCTGCGCGCCGAGCTGCTCGACACGCTCGAGCGCGCCTTCGCCGATAACCAGAACGCATGGGAGCTCGACTCAGAGGGCGCCTGGCGCCGGCGCTCCCCCGGTCCCGGCGAGCGTCCACGCAGCCTGCAACTGGAGCTCGCCGAGTTGCACTCCCGGCGCGTCGCCGAGGAGCACGTTACGCTCGGGACCGAGACCGGGGCCGAGACCGCCCTGCCTCACTGAGCGCCCTGACTCGGGGTTCTCCAACCGCGAGCCCCTCGACCCGATGGGGGTCTCTGCGCCACGCCGCGTCTATGTCGTAGACGACGCGTCAGGAATCGCGTCAGTCTCACCATGTTCGCGAGCGGCCCGGTAGCGACGGCGGCCATCACCGCATTAGCAGTTGACGACTCTGGGTCCGGGGCACTGGACCCTCGAGCATTCTGCGAGTTGTGAGCCGGTCGAGCCTTTCGGGGCCGGCGTCGTGCTCGGCGGAGTATTTTGTCGTGTGGGAGTTCCTGGGACGAAAGGCACATGGATGGGTGATGACGTGTTGGACATCAGCCTCCTCGGGGCCTTCTCGGTCACCGTGGACGGTCATGTCATCCCTGAGGACGCTTGGCGGTTGCGCAAGGCGAAGACGCTGATTAAGCTGCTCGCGCTTGCGCCTGAACGTCGCCTGCACGCCGACCGGGCGACCGAAATGCTGTGGGCGGGGCGCGAGGAGGCCTCCACCCGGAACAATCTGCACCAGGTGATCTTTGCGGCGCGGCGGGCGCTCGACTCGGCCGGGCTCGAGGGCCGCAACTGCCTGGAGCTGCACGAGGACGTGATGGCCCTCTGCCCCGACGATCCTGTGCGGATCGATGTGCTCGCCTTCGAGGAGGCCGCCGCGAGGTCGCGGGCGGGGCGTGACCCCGCCGCCTACCGGGATGCCCTCGATTCCTACCAGGGCGAGCTGCTGCCCGAGGATCGCTACGAGGAGTGGACGGCATCGCGGCGCGACGCCGTCCACGAGCTTCGCCTCGCTCTCGGGATCGAGCTGGCCGAGCTCGAGGCGCCGGATGACCCCGCCGCGGCGATCGACCGCCTGCGCTCGGTGTTGGTCTGCGCGCCGCTGCACGAGCCCGCCCATCGGGCGCTGATGCGCCTCTACGTGGAGGGCGGGCGGCGGCAGGAGGCGCTGGCCCAGTTTCAGGAGCTGAAGCTCGGTCTGCGGCGCGAGTTCGAGGACGAGCCCGACGAGGTGACCCGCCGCCTCTACCGGGAGATACTCACGCGCGGCGCGGGGGAGCCGGCGTACCCACCCACGGTGGCCGCGGTGCGATCACCGGCCGGGAACCCGAACAACCTCCCGCAGCAGCTGAGTAGCTTCATCGGCCGCGAGCGCGAGCTGGCCGAGGCCGCCGCGCTCCTGCGCAACTCGCGGCTGTTGACGTTGACCGGGGCTGGTGGCTGCGGCAAGACTCGGCTGGCGCTGGAGCTGGTTAGTCAGCGGTTGGGCGATTTTTCCGCGGGTGCCTGGCCGGTGGAGCTGGCCGCGCTCGGGGAGCCCGAGTTGATCGGGCCGGCGATCGCCCAGTCCCTGGGCACGCGGCTTGCCTCTGACCGAGCTCCGGAGGTCGCGCTCGCTGGGCACATCGGCGATCGCCAGCAGCTACTTCTGCTCGACAACTGCGAGCACCTGGTGGAGCCGGTCGCACATCTCGTCGAGGCGCTGCTCAGCTGCTGCCCCAATCTGACCGTGCTGGCGACCAGCCGCGAGCCGCTCCGCGTTCCCGGCGAGGTGACCTGGCGCGTCCCCTCGCTCTCTCTCCCCAAGCTGGTCCCCGGAGCGCCCGCGGAGGAGTCACTGGAGGCGGAGTCGGTGCGGCTATTCACCGTTCGGGCAGGCCAGGCCTCCCCTGGCTTCGAGCTGGACGACGAGAACGCGGTCGCAATCTCGGCCCTCTGTCACCGGCTCGACGGGATGCCGCTGGCAATCGAGCTCGCGGCAGCCCGGGTCGGCGTCCTCACCTCCGCACAGATTGTTGAGCGCCTCGACGACTCCCTCGACCTGCTCTCGGGGGGAAGCCGCACGGCGATGACCCGGCAGCAGACGCTGCGGGCGACGCTCGCCTGGAGCTTCGACCTGCTCGAGCCTGACGAGCAGATCCTCCTGCGGCGCCTCGCGGTGTTTGCCGGGAGCTTCGGTCTGGAGGCGGCCGAGGACATCTGCGCGGAGGATCCGCTGCAGCGCCAGGAGGCGGTCGCTCTCCTCGGCCGCCTGATCGACAAGTCGCTCGTCCACGTCGAGGAGGGTCCCGGCGATCGCCGCTACCGCTTGCTGGAGACCGTGCGACAGTACGCCGCGGAGCGGCTCGAGGAGGCCGGCGAGCGGAGCGTCTTCGAGCGCCGCCATCGCAATTGGTACATCGAGCTCGCCGAGAGCGACCCGACGCCTGCCGGCGACCTCCCGGCGAGGGACCGTCTCCGGCGGCTGGACCTGGAGCGCGACAACCTCCGCGCCGCGCTCGCCTCGGCCCTGGCCGACGATCCTCAACTCGCCCTTCGCCTGACCGTTGCCCTCTGGCGGTTCTGGTTGATGCGCGGGTACCTCGCCGAGGGGTACCGCTGGCTCGCCGCGGCCCTGGCGGCGGCGCCCGAGCACACCGCAGATCGCGCCCGCGCCCTGCTCGCCTCCTGCCTCGTGGGCCTGCGGCGCGGCGTCCATGCGCGGCTCCACGAGTTCGGCGCCGAAAGCGTCGCGATCTTCGCCGAGCTCGGGGACCATGCCGGGATGTTCGACGCGGTCGAGGTATCGACTGCCTGTCGCGCAATCGTCAGCGGTCCGGCGGACATCGAGGCGCTGCTCGGGGAGCACGAGACGCTCCGCGTCGACGATCTCCCCGCTGCCCGGCCGCCGGCGTGGGCGGCGCACACTCGCGGCATCGCGGCCTGGTTCCGGCGTGAATATCCGCAGGCACGCCAGCAGTTCGAGCTCGCGCTGAAGCGGGCCGGAGAGCTCCTCGCCGATGAGCGCCCGGCACTCTGGCCGATGAGCTACGCGCTGATTACCATCGCGCCCGAGGCCGGCTACCCGTTGCTCCTGCAGGAGGACACTGCGATCGTCGGTCGCCGTGTCGGTGGCGAAGCGGCGGTTGCCTACATCCTGGGCAACCTCGCCGTCGTCGATCGGATCGAGGGCGCCTTTGACCGGGCGGGTGAATTGATCGAGGAGAGCCTCGCGCGCTTCCAGGCACTCGCCGACGTGCAGGGGGAAGCCTTCGCGCTGAGCGCGCTCGGCAACCTCGCCCGCTCCAGCGGCGACTTCGACCGCGGCCGGGAACTGCTCGACCGCAGCCTCGCCCTCCGGCGGCAGGTCGGCGACTGGCGTGGCACCGGGCTCACGCTCGGGTGTCTGGCAGTGCTGGACGCTCGCTCAGGCGACCCGTCAGGCGCCCGGGCCACCGCCGAGCAGAGCCGTGACTGGTTCGCCGAGAACGACGACATGATCGGCCTCAGCGCCACCGAGCTCAGCCTGGCCAGCGTGGCGCTGTCCGCCGGCGATCGCGCGGGCGCCCGCGCGCATCTGCAGGACGCGGCCTCGGTGTTCGAGGCTATCGAGTCCACCCCTCAGGGCGGTTGGGTACTGGCCGTGCTCGCCGCGATGTCCGCCGAGGACGGCGAACAAGCGACGGCGCGCCGCTGGCTCGACCGGGCGATCTCGCATTTCGAGTTACGCGGCGGCGCCGCCGGCATGGCGTACTGCCGTGAGGTGGAGCGCGGGCCGGGAGTCGCCCCGGGGAGCGCGATAGCCCAGTAACTCCGACTTAGAGGAGTCCTAAGACATTGCAAAGTCGCCGTTAAGAGGCAGACCGTAGCCTCGCTGAGCGTCGTCGAAGCGCGACGTCGAACAACCGAACTGAGAAGGAGGCCGGCATGGCTACGCAAGGGGTGCTTGGAACGGCAACGCTGCAGGAGTTCGAGGACGGGCTGCACGGAGAGCTGATCCGGCCCGGCGACGACGCCTACGACGAGGCTCGTTCGATCTGGAACGGCGCCCACGACGCCCGCCCAGCGGTGATCGCTCGCTGCGCCGACGCTGCCGACGTGCGCCACGCGATCGGCTTCGCCCGCAGCGAGGGACTCGACATCGCCGTGCGCGGCGGCAGCCACAGCATCCCCGGCTTCTCGACCTGCGACGACGGGATCGTCATCGACCTCTCGCCGATGAAGGTCATCACGGTGGATGTGAGCGGCCGCACTGCCACCGCCGAGGGCGGCCTCACCTGGGGAGAGTTCGACGCCGTGACCCAGGAGCACGGCCTGGCCACCACCGGGGGCCTGATCTCGACCACCGGCATCGCCGGCTTCACGCTGGGCGGCGGCATCGGCTGGCTGATGCGCAAGCACGGCTTCGCCTGCGACAACCTGCGCTCGGCCGAGGTGGTCACCGCCGACGGCCAGATCCTCACCGCGAGCGCAACAGAGAACCCCGACCTCTTCTGGGGCCTGCGCGGCGGAGGCGGCAATTTCGGCGTCGTCACCTCTTTCGAGCTAGATCTGCACCCGGTCGGCCCGACCGTGGCCGCCGGCCCGGTCTTCTATCCGGGCGATCGCGCAGAGGAGCTGATGCGCTTCTACCGGGAGTTCACACGTGAGCTCGGCGACGAGCTGGGCACCCTCGTCAACCTGATCACCGGGCCACCCGCCCCCTTCATTCCTGAGGACTGGCACGGCAAGAAGCTGATCGCTCTGGTCGGCTGCTACTCCGGCGACCCAGACGAGGGGATGAAGGTGATGCAGCCGCTCCGCGACCTCGGCGACCCCGTCGCCGACCTGATCGGCCAAATGCCCTACGTGCAGATGCAGAGCCTGCTGGACGAGCTCTGGCCGAAAGGCACCCAGGCCTACATGAAGGCGGGCTACTTCCGCGAGCTCGACGACCACGCGATCAAGACAGTGGCCCGCTTCCATCAAAACGCGACCTCGCCGTCCTCGGAGATCCACATCCAGCACTTCGGCGGCGCGATCGCCCGTGTCGGTGAGAACGAGAGCGCCCAAGGCGAGCGCCAAGCGCCGTTCGTGCTCAACACGATCGCCTCGACCCACGAGCCAACCGGCCTCGAGGCCCATATCGACTGGGCACAGCGGCTCTACAGCGAGATCGAACCGTCGCTCACCGGTGGCGCCTACATCAACTTCCTCTCCTCCGAGGGCGAGGATCGTGTGCAGGCGGCCTACGGGACCGAGAAGTTCGCTCGCCTTCGCGCGCTCAAGGACCGCTACGACCCGACCAACCTGTTCCATCTGAACCAGAACATCCCGCCATCGTGATCGTGGCGGTGAGGGTTGAGGAGGTGACGTTCCGCTCTGAGGGCGTTGACTGCGCTGCCCGGGTCTACCGGCCGGGCGTTGCGCCTGGGGAGGCTACGCCGTGCGTCGTTATGGCTAATGGTTTCAGCCTTACGCGCGATGATGGTCTGCCGGCGTTTGCGGAGCGGTTCGCGGGCGAGGGGATCGCGGCACTCACGTTCGACTTCCGCCATCTCGGCGGGAGCGGCGGCGAGCCAAGGCAGGTCATCGACACAGACCGCCAGCAAGCCGACTTCCGAGCGGCCGTGTCGTTCGCTCGAGGGCTCGAGGGTATCGACGCTGATGCCGTGGCTGTGTGGGGCTTCTCAAGCGGCGGCGGTCTCGCTATTTATACGGCGGCCGGCGACCAGAAGATCGCCGCTGCTATCGCACTGTGCCCGGCGACGGACACGATCGCGTTCCTGCGGAGAATGCCGATGCGCACTTTGAACGCGGTGAACGTCGCTATTTTGCGCAACATGTTGGGCAGACAGCAGGTTCACATTCCGGTTGCGGGGCGCCCAGGCTCCATAGCCTGGTTCAGCCAGCCCGAGGCGCTCCCCGGTTTCGACGCCATCCGTGGCGATCACTCCCTCTGGCGCAACGAGTTCTTGCCACTTTCGTTTGCGGGGGCCACCAGCTTCCGAGCGGTGCGGGTGGCTCACCGCGTACGCTGCCCGCTGTTCGTCTGCATCGGCGAGGAGGATCACGTGGTGCCGCGTCGGGCTGCCGAACGGACCGCCGAGCGTGCGCCGCATGGCGAGCGTGGCGTTTACCCGATCGATCATTTCGGTGGGTTCCTGGCTGAGGGTTTCGAGCGTGTGGTAGCGGACCAGATCGAGTTCCTCTCACGCCACCTGCTCGCTGCGCAAACACCCGGCCCGCGCGCGATCAGCTGAACGTCCCAGCGCGACGCCGCGAATCGGAGCGCTCGGTTGCTGCCGCTTTGCCCTGAGATGCGGGCGCCTCAGCCTACCCAGCTAACGCTCGCAATGGACGTCCAAGGCGGGAGCCGGGGCAGTGAGTCGCCCTACCGCGTGACCCTCACCCGCAGGAACGTAGCCGGGATCGAGGTGGCGTCATCGCTGGTGTTCTGTTCGTCGAACAGGGCCTCCAACTCAGCCTGGAGGTCTGCCTGACTGCCGTTCGCCGTCGCCGCCTCGAACGCGTTCATCGTGGGCCCGTAGTAGGTCCTGAAGGCAGTCACCAGCTCCGATGGTGGACCCGGGTAGTTGAAGGTCCAGGTGTCCCTCTCGAACGAGATCCGCTCCTCGGCGATTCCGGCTGCCGTGAACCGCTGGATCACGCTGTCCTCGACGCCCCAGGTCATCGGGCTGACGAAGCCCTCCGGGGGAGGGGGCGAGTAGGAGGAGGCGATCCTAAGGATCTGCGCCACCAGGGTCGGATCGTTCAGGATCCAGTTCCCCATCACGATTCGGCCACCGGGCCTCGTTACCCGGACCATCTCCTTGGCCACATCGAACGGCCGTGGAGCGAACATCGCCCCGAAGAAGCTGATGGCGAGATCAAAGCTCTCGTCGGCGAGCTCATGCAGATCCGATGCATCGCCCTCCTGAAACCTGCAGTTGGTCAGGCCGAGGGCCTGGGCGCGTGCGTTGCCCGCCGCGACCAGGTTGGCGGCGATGTCGACACCCAGAACTTCGGCCCCCAGCTGAGCTGCCGGCAACGCGGTGGTCCCGTCGCCGCAACCGAGGTCCAGCACCTGGAGCCCGTCGGAGATGCCCAACTCCTTGACGAGAGATTCCCCGCTCTCTCGCACGCATTCCGCAATTCGAGTGAAGTCACCCTTCTCCCATAGTGCCTTGTTCGCATTCATCGGCCCCTTCCTCTCTGACATACGAGTTGACCAGGTCCGCATCCTATCCTGCACGTGCTCCCGCTTTGTGCGACAGCCACGACGACAAGCAGGAGCGAGTCCGCCGGGAACTCTCCGCGATCTTCGCCCCGGCATAGACACCGCAACGGTCATGGAGCGTCAGGCGTAGCCGAACATGCCGGCGAGCTGCTCGCCAAGCGTGGCTGACATCACGGGAGGGCTCTCTGAGTCATCACAGCACGGGGGCTTCACGCGCTTGGGGCGGCCAACCGGACCGAGGCCGGGGAAGACGTGCAGGTCGCTCACAATTTGTCCGCCCGATAAATCACAAATCCGGCCGTCCCGTTATTCACAATCGGTCCGGGCATGGTGGCACTCGACATCAGCTCGCTTCAACGAATAGTATCGCTATATGAGAGCGGAAGGCGAGCCGAGCGGCGAACAAAGTAGTCCACGACTCCACATAACGTGGGTGGCGGGAACCCCGCCGGATGCAGCTTTGGAGTACCAAGCACGCGAATACCTTTGCGGCGCTCAGCGCGAACGATGTTCAATGCCTCTGCCACCACGACTGACATGGGTTCAACGGAGCCTAATCCGCCTCCTACGCGGCTATCAGCGATGCTTGTCGGCCCGACTGGCGCGGACTTGCATTTATGAGCCCAGTTGCTCGGACTATGCGGTTCTTACTATCGCCTACAACGGGGCACTTGTCGGTGCTTACGACGCATTGCGTCGCTGGGTACGGTGTCGCCCCAGCTCAAGAGGAGGTGTTGACTATCCAAGAGGATGTGGTGTATAACATCGAGAGTATCGGCCGAGTTTTCACGACCAAGACTCGTGAACGGCTAGAGAACCGTCTCAACGCGGAAGCACGAGACGGCTGGTATTTTCACTCGGTCTTTAGCGTCACGGAGACTAGCTGCTTCGGCTTCCAGAAGGTGAACACTTACTACATGGTGCTCACGCGAGTTCAACCGCCACACACAGCATCGAACTCTGTCACTTAGCCCGGCTTCCCGATCAATAGCCGGGCAGCCCAACAGGGCTTCGACGAGCCGCAGCTTCCCTAGTCGGCTGAGCGTCGGCTCTTGCTTCTCGTCCAGAGCGCAAGCGAGTGGATGCGTTGCATGCACTCTCGTCATTGCGCAGGAACGGCGGCGCGGAACCCGCGTTAGAGGCTCGCGGCACGCAGGCGATTGGTCCTACCGATGACTTCGGAACAGTCAGCGGGGGTTCTATGAGTGATAGTTCTACGTTTCAACGAAAGGAACTGACATGGCGGTCAAGATGCCGGTTACGGAGCTCCACGCAGGGTTCAGCAGTAGGGGGGCGACCCCGACAGATTGGGCGAAGGGACGCCGGCACATCGAGGAGGCGGAGGTGTTCTGGCTCTCGACGGTGCGTCCCGATGGACGTCCGCACGTCACGCCGCTGTTGGCCGTGTGGCACGACGACGCGATGTACTTTTGCACGGGTCCGGAGGAGCGCAAGGCAAAGAACCTCCGGCAGAACCCACACTGCATTCTCACCACAGGCCAGAACAGACTCGATGGTCTCGACGTGGTAGTCGAAGGACACGCCATCGAGGTTGGTGACGGAACGGAGCTCGGACTCATCGCCAATGCCTACGAGTCGAAGTACGGGGCGCGCTTCACAGCACCCGAGGGCACATGGTTCGGTCTCAGCGATGCGATCCGCGCCGGCGAGGCGCTCGTCTATCGGGTCACGCCCACTACGATTCTCGGCTTCGGCAAGGGTGAGCAGTTCAGCCAGACGCGATGGCGCTTTGCTTGATCAGCGATCACAGAGCAGTCGGCAGCACAGCCGGCGAGCTGCTCGCCAAGCGTGGCCGACATCACGGGAGGGCTCTCTGGGTCATCACAGCACGGGGCTTCGCACGCTTGCGGCGTCCAACCGGACTGAGGCCAGGGAAGACGTCGACGAGGACCGGTGCGGTTCTGACCCTTGTCGTGCCTGGCGAGCGAGATCACGATCACGCTGTGATCTTTCGCGAACACGACACCCTCCAGCCACTCGCGATCCTCGCCCTTCCCCCGCAGGCCTTCGGTTTTTCAAGCTTTTCCCGAAAGCCGTCGGATGCGATGCGGTCCCTCAGGCAGCCGGGCCGGACAGCGTATCCAGCGCCACCTTGAGGTCATCCACAGACTGGTAGTCGAGCCCCAGCAGATGATCATGACGGTCGCGCACGATGCCCTCCTCGTCGATCACGATCGCCGCGCGCTTGGTCCCCAGACGATTCGAGTAGGCGCTGTACGCGCGCGCTACCTGCTTGTCCACGTCCGCGAGCAGCGGCACGTTAAGCGAGTGCTTGCCGGCAAACCCCTCATGCGACTCCAGGTCCTGCGAGGAGATCCCCACGACCGTCGCGTTCAGCGCCGCGAACTCATCCGCGCGATCACGATACGAGCAAAACTGTTTCGTGCAGACCATCGTGTTATCGCCGGGGTAGAAGAGCAGCACCACCCGCTCGCCACGGTGGTCCGAGAGCTTGAACGGTCCATCTGTACCGGGGAGCTCGAAATCGGGCGCCGGCTCGCCTACCTGTGGAGTCTTGGCCATGATGCTCTACGTCCTCCCATTCGCTTGACGATCGTCCGGCGCAGTCAGAATATCGATATCTGAACCGATCGCTTCGAGCAGGTTTAGCCACACCTCGCTGCGCATCGGAAAGCACGGCACCGCGTGCCAAATGCGCGCGATCGGCACTTCGCCGACAACCGCGATCGTGGCGGCGTGCAGCGACTCGGCGACCTCGACGCCCGACCGCACACCGATGGCGCCCGGCGCGCTAGCCTCAATAACATCATGGAGGAATCGCTTCGCGGTCAGCTTCTGCTCGCCTCGCCGGCGGTGCACGACCCCAACTTCGAGCGGGCCGTGATCCTCGTCGGAGTGCACAGCCAAGAGGGCGCGATGGGCGTAGTGCTCAACCGCCCCTCCACGGTCACGGTCGGTGAGGCGGTGCCTCAGCTCGAGCAAGCCGTCGCCGAGGAGGAGCCGGTTTATGTCGGCGGACCCGTGCAGCCCAGCGCGATCGTGTGCCTGGCGGAGTTCCTGGACCCCTCTCCGGCGGGCTTGCTCGTGCTCGGGCGCATCGGCTTTCCCGCCCCTGACGCCGGGATCGAAGAACTGACCGAGGCGACCGCTCGCCGGCGGGTGTTCGCGGGATATGCCGGCTGGAGTGAAGGGCAGCTCGACGAGGAGGTGGACAAGGGCGACTGGATCGCGCACGCCGCGATCCCCGACGACGTCTTCACCGACGTGCCGCGGGACCTGTGGAGCGCGGTCCTGAATCGCATGGGCGGCGGCTATGCCCTGCTCGCGCGCATGCCGCCGGACCCGAGCGTCAACTGACAGATCGAAGGGATCGGTGGAGATGGCTACCCTTCCTGGGAGTCCCCCCTACTCCGCCCCGCCGATCTCCCCCAGAGGACCGCAATGTTGAAGCTCGCCCGCTGGTCGACAACCCATCGCAAGTACGTGGTCATAGGCTGGGTGGTGCTGCTGATCGGCGTGAACGTGCTCGCGCAGTCCGCGGGCACCAGCTACTCCAACAACTTCACGCTGCCCAACTCCGACGCCCAGCGCGCCGCCGACCTGTTGCAGCACAGCTTCCCCGCCCAGGCGGGCGACCGCGACACGATCGTCTACAAGGTCTCCTCCGGCACGGTGCGCGACCCGGCGGTGCGCGCGCGGATGAGCGCGACGTTCGCGCAGGTCGCGAAGCTCCCGCACGTCGCGGGCGTGATCAGCCCCTACGCGGGCGCCTCGGCCGGCAAGGCAATCTCGGCCAACGGTCAAATCGCTTTCGCCACGGTCGTATTCGACGAAAAAGCCAACAACCTGCCCAAGGAGGCAGCCGAACGCGTCGTGAGCACCGCGCGCGCGGCCGGTCAGCCGGGATTGCAGGTCGAGCTCGGCGGGCAAGCGATCGAGTCGACCGAGCAGGCCGGCTTCGGACTGTCCACCGCGGTGGGGCTACTGGCGGCGATCGTCGTGCTGCTGCTGACGTTCGGCTCGCTGACCGCGATGGGCCTACCGATCGTCACCGCCCTGTTCGGCCTGGGCACGGGCCTCGGCGCGATCGCGTTGTTCACGCATGTCGTGGACACCCCGGACTTCTCTTCCGAGCTCGCCGCGATGATCGGGCTCGGCGTGGGCATCGACTACGCGCTGTTCATCCTCACCCGCTTCCGCGAGGCCTACCGGACCCCCGGACCGACGTTCGAAGACGCACGCGAGTCGGTCGTGCAGTCGATGGACACCGCCGGGCGTGCCGTCCTGTTCGCGGGCACGACCGTCGTGATCGCGCTACTCGGGATGATGCTACTGGGCGTCGACTTCCTCTACGGGGTCGCGATCTCGGCGTCGATCGGCGTGCTGCTGGTGATGCTCGCCTCGCTGACACTTCTGCCTGCGCTGTTGACGATCGCCGGCGCACGCGTCGCAAGACCGAGCCGCCGCACGCGCGCGCGAGAAGCCCGTGAGGCGCAGGACGGCACCGCGGCCTCAGCGACCGGTTCCCCAGCGCAGGGCACGACCGGCGCCCGGGCGCTCGCCGGCGGTAACGCCGCCGGCGCCACGCTTCAAGCCGGGCACACGTGGCTGCGCTGGAGCGCGTTCGTGCAGCGCCGACCCTGGACGATCGCGATCGCTTCCACGCTGGTGATGCTGCTGATCGCCGCCCCGGCGATGGCGCTGCGACTTGGTTCGAGCGACGCCTCCAACGACCCGTCCAACCAGACCACCCACCGCGCGTATGAGCTGCTCGCGCAGGGCTTTGGCGAAGGCTTCAACGGCCCGCTGCTGGTCGTGGCGAAGGTCCCCAACCCGAGCCACGAAGCGGCCAAGCAGGGCGTGGTCGTCGCGCCTGCACCGGGTGGTGGCAGCGCTTCGGTCGAAAAGCTGCGCACGGCGATCGCCGCCGCGGCCGGCGTGGCCTCGGTCGCCCCCGCGAAGATCAACCCCTCGGGCGAAGTGGCCACGATCACGGTCTATCCGCACTCATCCCCGCAGGCATACGCGACCACCCAGCTCGTCTCGCGCCTGCGCGACGACGTGATCCCGCCGGTCAAGGCCAGCACCGGCATGGCCGTGTACGTCGGCGGCGTGACCGCGGGCGCGGTCGACTTCGCGGCCGTGCTCGGTCACAAGCTGCCGCTGTTCATCGGTGTCGTCGTGCTGCTGAGCGCGCTGCTGCTGATGATCGTGTTCCGCTCGCTGGTGATCCCGCTGCAGGCGGCGATCATGAACCTGCTCAGCATCAGCGCCGCGCTCGGGGTGATCGTCATGATCTTCCAGTGGGGCTGGCTGGGTAGTCTGTTCGGCGTCCAGCAGGGCCCAATCGAGTCGTTCATCCCGGTGATGCTGTTCGCGATCGTGTTCGGGCTGTCGATGGACTACGAGGTGTTCCTAATCTCCCGTATGCACGAGCGCTGGACCCACACCCGCGAACATTCGCGCTCGGTTGCCGAGGGTCTCGCGCTGACGGGCCGCGTCGTGACGGCGGCCGCGGCGATCATGGTGTGCGTGTTCCTGTCGTTCATGCTCGGCGAAAACCGCGTCATCAAGGAGTTCGGCCTGAGCCTCGCCAGCGCCGTGTTCCTCGACGCGTTGGTCGTGCGCTGCCTGCTGCTGCCGGCGGTGCTGCACCTCGTCGGCGAGCGCACTTGGCACATCCCAGCGTGGCTTGACCGAGTCCTGCCACGACTGAACATCGAGGGCACCGTGCTGCCATCCGACGTCGTGGACGGCGACTCGCCCAGCGGCTCGCCGACACTCCCCGGCCCCGCTCCACACCCACGCGCAGGCGTGGCCACCGAGGGGGCCGAAGGCTGAGCTTGGTTCGACGGGGGGCTACGGCGGCGTTCGTCCCCGTAGCCCTCTCTCTTAGCGTGGCCGCAATCGTCTTCGCAGCCACGCTCGCATCTCTGAGCGCGTGGTCCTCCACCGCCGCCGCGATGGGCGCAGCGGGAGCCGAGCCGTTGCCCGCGGTGACGGAACGCGCGACCGCTGGGACGACATCGTCTACATCGCATCCCAGTGCACCCGTGCGAGGCTCCGTCGTGCTGGCGTTCGTGACAGCCGGCGAGCCCGAACTGGCCGTCATTCCGGGCATGTCCGTCGGGATCCTGTCCACGACCCAGGGCTCATATTCCGCCGAGCAGCTGCTGCTCGACATCACGCAGGGCGCACGCGTCGCGCGCTCAGCCTATTCGCCCACCGACCCACCCGCCATGTCACTGCAGACGCTCGGCGTGGCCGGCGCGATCACCGGCTGGCAGGCCGCACGCAGACGCGCCGAAGACGCTCCCCAACTGCTGCGACCCGGCCTGCTCGCCGCGCAGATCCCCGGCGGCGCGGCTTACGCGGGAATCGCCGGGACCGACCACCTCGACGCAATCGCCGCCGCCGACCGCACTGGACGGGTGGCGAGCGTCTCGCTTCCAACGGCGCCATCGCTGCTCGCCCGCATCGCGCTGCTGGCACGAACGCACCGCTTCGTCGTCGCCGACCTGCCCGCCGGCCCGGCCGGCCGTAACGACCTGCGTGCGCTGAGCGCCACCCGCACACCAGGCGAGCTGCTGCTCGTCGTGCAGCGCGCGCGCGCGCCGCGCGGACACGAACTGCTGTGGACCGCCACCGCCGGACTCTCACCGGGCGGGCACGCCCAGCAGACCAGCCCGTCGACGCCGATGACACTGACCTCGCAGACGACCAACCAGCGCGGCCTGATCGCAGCGGTCGATCTCGCCCCGACAATTCTGCATCACCTCGACCCGACTCAGCCGCTCCCCGCCGATATGCGCGGCGATCCGATCCACACCGACGGTCCACTGCGCTCCGCGGGCCTGCGTGCCCTGATGGCCCGCCTGCACGTGCTCGGACCCCGCCGGCTGCGCGCGCTGGGCTGGCTGCTGAGCGCCTGGGCAATCTTGCTGCTCGCCTGCGCTCCCTCGCCGCGCGCGCGGGCCTGGGCGATGCGCACGGGCGCGCTCGGCGTACTGTGGGCGCCCGCCGCCGTGCTGATTCCCGCGGCCCTGCAGCCGAGTGCCGCGGTCGAGTACCTGACGATCGTGCTTGCTTGCCTGGGGCTGGGAGCGCTCACCGACCTGCTGCTGCCGTGGCCCCGCGCCCCGCTCGCGCCCGCGATCGTGGCGGTCCTCGCGCTGGCAATCGACGCGCTCGCGGGCACGCAGCTGCTGGTGCGCTCGCTGCTCGGCCCCAACCCGATCCTCGGCGCGCGCTTCTACGGCATCGGCAACGAGCTCAAGTCCGGCCTCGCCGTACTCGTGTTCGCAGCGGTGGCCGCGGCGCTGTATCCCGCTGTCCGTGGTCGCCGCGCAGCGCTGTCGATGGCCGGCGCGGGCGTTCTGCTCGCTGCCGTCGAGGGCTCAGCGCGGATCGGCGCCGGGGTCGGCGGGGTGATCCTGGTCGGCGTCGGCGCCGCCGTCGCAACGGTCATGCTGCTGGGAGGCGCCCTCACACGCAGGCGTGCCCTGATCGTGCTCATCGCTCCCATCCTTGCCCTCATAGCACTCGCCGCACTCGATCTCGCCACCGCCCACGGCGGCGGCCACTACACCGGCAGCATCCTGCACGCCCGCTCGCCCGGCGACCTGCGCGACGTGATCGTCCGCCGCTACACCGCCGCCTTCGGCGAGCTGCACAACCACGCGATGCCCATCGCGACCTTCCTCGCACTGGTCTGCGCCGCGTTCGGCCTGCGCCGGCGCGAGCGCCTATTGGTTCCCGTCGCCGGCGATCCCGCTTGGCAGGCCGCACTCTGCGGTGGCCTCGCCGCCGGCGTAGTCGGCGCGCTGGTGGAGGACTCCGGCCCGGTCCTGCTCGTCGTCGCCGTCTTCGCGCTGATCTGCGTGCTCGCCTACCTGTGGGGGCGGCCGCGAGCCACGGCGTGAACGCAAAGGCGTTGGAGTAGAGTCCGTCGCCTCGTGCTGCACGCGATCCTGTGTCTGTTGCCGGCCCTGGCGCTCGCGCTGACGCTGCTGGTGCGGCGCTATCCAGGTGAACAAGCCCTGATCGCTCTGCGCGGCGAGCCTCGCGCGCGGCGCACACGGCGCAGCTTCTCGGCGGGCGGATATCGCAGCGTCGTCCTCGCGGCCGTCCACGGCGGGCTGCTGATCGCTCGCTCACTCGCGGTCAGGCCACCGCCCGCTCTCGCTCCGGCGAGCAACTAGAAACCCGATCGCCCGACGACGGGCCGTTGTGGCTGCTCGCCCGCAGGCGAGATCCGATCTGCGATCCGGTGTGAGCCCGGACGTGGCGGCTCTCGACGTTACCTGAACATGCCACACCGCGAGGAGCCCTTTCTTGTTCGCTCGTCTTCCCGACACAAGCGCACGCGCACGCGCGACCACCGATCCACATTCACGACCCCGGCCTCGGACCAGGAAGGTCGCGCCGGCGCTCGCATTGGCCTTCGCCGGCATGCTCGCCGGCGTCCTCTGCAGCGCTCCGGCCGCGTTCGCCCACGCGCAGCTGCTCGAGACCTCGCCGGCGACCGGCTCAACCGTCGCCACTCAGCCGGCAGAGGTGATCTTCGAGTTCAACCAAGCCGTCGGGGGCACGCTCGGCGCGGTGCGCGTCTATGACGCGCAGGGCGAGGAGGTGGACAACCTCGACGTCTCACACCCAGACGGCAACGAGCACTGGATGGGCGTCGGGCTGAAGCCCGGCCTGCCAGACGGCACCTATACGGCCACCTACCGGGTGATCTCCGCCGACACGCATATCGTCTATGGCGGGCTGGTGTTCAACATCGGCCATGCCGGAGCGGCCCCGAAGTTCACGGTCGCCAGGCTGATCGGCCGCAACCGCAGCGGCGAGGTCACCGCGCTCGCCTTCGGTCTCGTTCGCGGCCTCGACTACCTGACGATCGCGCTGCTGCTCGGCGGTCTCGCGTTCCTGCTGATCATCTGGCGGCCTGGGTTCGCCACCATCGCCGGCGCCGAGCCCCAGTGGCGGGCTGCCGCGCGGATGTTCGCCGGGCGCATGCGTCTGCTGCTGAGCGTCGCGGTCGTCCTGGGCGTAGTCGTGAGCGTGCTCGGCGTACTGCTGCAGGGCGCGAGCGCCGCCGGGGTGTCGTTGTGGGCGTCGCTGAGTCACACGATCGTGCAGAGCACGCTGGAAAGCCGGTTCGGCACCGTATGGGGCCTGCGCGCGATCGATTGGGTGTTGCTGGGCGTCCTGCTGATGATCGCCACCACGCTCAGCGACCGCGCGCGGACGAGCTCCAGCGCAGGTACATCCGCGGCCACCAATCGGACTGGGGCCGAGGCCGAAGCCCCAGCGAGCACGGACATCCCCGCGCTCACACCGCTGCCGCCGCGCCCGCTGCGCGTCGCGATCGCGATCGGCGCCGCCTACCTGGCGATCGTGCCCGCGCTCGGCGGCCACGCGAGCATCCAGAGTCCGACCGCCATCTTCTTCCCCGCCGACGTCCTGCACGTGCTCGCCGCGAGCGTCTGGGTCGGGGGGATCGCGTGCCTGCTGCTCGCACTGCCCGCCGCCACGCGCGAGCTCGAACGCCCCGAGCGCAGCCGCCTGCTGCTCGCGACGCTCCTGCGCTTCTCCCCGCTCGCGCTCGGCGCGGTGATCGCGATAGCCGTGACCGGGGTGGTGCAGGCGTATATCGATGTGCGCTCCCTCAACGGTCTCCTGCATACCACCTACGGCATCCTGATCCTCGCCAAGACAGCCCTGCTGCTGGCGCTGATCGGCCTCGGCTGGGTCAACCGCGAGCGGGTGATCCCGGCCTTCAGGCGGATCGTCGCCTCTGAGCGCGCCCCCGGACAGACCGGCGCTCTGGCGCGCTGCACGATGCGCGGCGAGCTCGCGCTGATGCTCTGCGTGTTCGGCCTCACCGCCGCGCTCGTCAGCTACGCGCCGCCGATCGACGCGGCCTCCGGACCCTTCGCCACGAACACCACACTCGGGCCCGCAGAGCTCGAGATGACCGTCGAACCGGCCCGGGTCGGGCCGAACACGATCCACCTCTACCTCATCGATTCCGCCACCGGCGCCCAGTTCACCGCCACCAAGGAACTCACCGCCACCGCCGAGCTGCCCGCCAAGCACGTCGGCCCGCTCCCCTTGCGGGTGACCGTCGCCGGCCCCGGCCACTACATCCTCAGCTCCGCCGTTCTCAGCCCCGGCGGCACATGGGAGATCCAGTTCACCGACCGAGTCTCCGAATTCGAAGAGCACACCCGCACCGTGCGGGTCCCAATCCAATGAGCACAAACCGCAACCCCAGACAGGAGGCATTCCCTGCGATGAACAAAGTCCTCAAGCTCACGCCGCTACTGGCCGCCGTGGCGCTGGCAGTGCCCGCGAGCGTCCAGGCGCACATCAGCCTGCACCCCAACACGATCCCCGCCGGTGCATTCGCGACGCTCGACGTGCGCGTCCCCGGCGAGCAGGAAGGCGCCCACGTCACCAAGGTCGACACGCTCTTCCCGCCCGGGTTCACCGGCGTGGACTACGAAAACGTGCCCGGCTGGACCGCGCGGGTCATCGAAACCAAGCTCGCCACTCCCATCACCGAAGACGGCGAAACGATCGACACGCAGGTCTCACAGATCGTCTGGGCCTGGACCGGGCCGCTGGGCAAGGTCAACAACGGCCAGTTCATCCAGTTCCCGCTCTCCCTCGCGATCCCCGCCGACGCGACCGGCAAGTCGCTCGAATTCAGAACAGTCCAGACCTACAGCAACGGGCAGGTCGTGCACTGGATCGACCCCTCGCTGAGCGCCGAACATCCCGCGCCGAGGATCAACGTCACCGCCAAGGGCGGCCCGATCGAGGACATCGCCGGCGAGGAGGCCGGGCCTATGGCTGGGCAGACCGGTGGGACGGGTCAGTCCACGCCGGCTCGGAGCCAGACCGTCGCCAACACGACCGCCGGCGCGAGCAAAGGCCTCGGCATCACCGCGCTGATCCTTGGCGCCTTGGGCCTGATCGCCGGGCTGACCGCGCTCGCTGCCTCGCGCCGTGGCAGGACGCAGCGGTCGTAATCGCGCTACCTCTGGGGTCGTGGGTCGAAGCGGGGCGTATTCACGACGCGCTCACGGCCTCAGGCTGTGCAGTCCTTACAAGCTCCGTGCAACACGATCTCGTGCTCGGACACCGCCAGCGGCACCCGCTCGCTGAGCGTCTCGATCGCCCGCTCCAACCCGGCGTCCGAGAACGGCATCACCACCCCACACTCATCGCACACGAGATGGTGGTGGTGCTCGGCGTGCTCGCACACGCGCTCGTAGCGCACCATCGCCTGACCGGTCTCCACGCGCTGCACCAACCGCACCTGCTCCAGCTCGTCGAGAATCCTGTACACGCTCGCCCGGCTCACCACGCGCCGACTCTTGCCACGGGCGCGCAGCGCATCCTCGATCTCGTGCGCGGTCAGCGCGCACTCCTGGCAGTCGAGCAGCTCCAGCAGCGCGCGCCTGGCGCCCCCGCGACGGTGCCCGGCGGCGGCCAGCGTCTCCTCGGCGCGCTCGGCCCAGCCCTTTGTCGAAGCGTTCGCGCTCATGTTGCGATGGTAGACCCCGCTGCACCCGCCCCCGCGGGTTGCGAGGACGCTCGTGACAGGGAGGACGTGAGCGAGGGACCGGTGCTCGGCTCGGGAGTGCGCGGGCGTCGGCGTGACCGTGTGTCCACAAGCGCCGCCGCCGCGTACACGCCCACCGCCAGCGCCACGATCGCCGTGCTCGGCGGCAGCCGCGGCACGGCGTAGCTGAGCGCAAGCCCTCCCCACATCGCCCCAACTGCCAGCGCACCCGCGAGCGCGATACCCACGTACGGCCGACCCGTCAGCCGGTGTGCGGCCGCCGCGGGCCCCGTCAGCAGCCCCAGCAGCAGTAGCGCGCCCACGGCCTGTGTCGCCCCCGCCGCGACTACGCCCAGCAATGCGAGAAACCCGATGCTCAGCGCGCGTGCCGGCACGCCCCTCGCCGCCGCGACGTCCGCCGCGAGCGTGACGAACAGCAGCGGCCGGGCGATCGTCAGCATGCCCACGGTCGCCGCCAACGCGACCGCCGCCGCGACACGCGCTTCTCCAACACCGAGGCCGTAGATCGAGCCGAACAGCGTGTGCGCCGCCTGGATGCCCGCGCCGCCGCCGGCGCTCATGCCGAACAGCGTCAGAAAGAACACGCCCAGCCCGAGCACGAACGTGAACACGATCCCGATCGCCGTGTCCTGCGCGGCCGAGCCACCCACGCCGCCCGCCCGACCACGCCCGGCTCCCCCGCCCCCGAGCCCAAGCAGACCGATGCCCGACCCGACGAGCACGGTCGCGGCGAACAGCCCAACGCGCTCGTCGATCCCGGCCGCCGCGGCTGCCAATGCTCCAGGAAACGCGACATGACTGAGGGCGTCCCCGGCGAACACCTGCGCGCGCAGCACCACGAACCAACCGCTGACCCCGCACGCCAGCGCCACGAACGTGCCTGCGAGCAGCGCGTTGCGCATGAACTCCTGTCCGAACACGCCTACCCGCCCGCCCCGCGGTCGTGTGCCGCAGGCGGGACCTGCTCACCCCGACGAACTCCGCCCATCATGCGATCACACCCTCTGATGGCGCGATGTCGATGACGCCCATCTCCGGCTGCCCAGGACCCGGCGACGCCCGCCGCCGCGACGCGCGCGTTCCCCGCACCCACACCCACAGGCGCGCGAGCATGTACAGCGCGAACGCGATGCTCGCGACGTAGAACCCCGCCGGGTACGCCGAGAAGTAGGCGATCCCCAGGCCGACCCACACGATCACGAGCCCGATCGCCACCGTCAGCACGAGGCTCAACCCAGGACGCGGTGTGAGCACCTGCGCCGTCGCCGCCGGCGCCACCAGCAGCGCGAACACGAGCAGCACGCCCGTGACCTGGCTCGTCGCCGCGACCGCCATCCCCAGCAGTCCGAGGAACGCGATCGACAGCCCGCGCACGGGCACGCCCCGGGCGCCCGCCAGATCCGGGTCGACGCTCGCAAACAGCAGCGGGCGGCCCAGCGCCGCCAGCGCGATCAGCGAGCCCGCGGCAACCGCCGCGAGCGTCAGCACCTGCCCGTCGGAGACCCCCAAGAACGTGCCGAACAGCAGGTTCTCCAGATCCCCGAGCACGCCCCCGTACAGGCTCACGAACAGGAACCCCAGCGCCAGCGCCAGCGCCTGCACCGCGCCGATGCCCGCCGACTGCTCGCTCCACGAGCGCGTCCGTCCGCCCGCCAGCCAGCCGATCACCAGTGCCCCCGCGCCACAGAACACGAAGTATCCCCACGCCGCCGCGACCCCGATCAGCGCCGCCCCCGTCGCGCCAGGGAACGCCATCATCGCCAGCGTATGCCCCGCGAACGTCTGCGCCCGCAGCACCATCAACCACCCCAGCAGCCCCGCCATCACCGCGACGATCGTGCCCGCCAGCAAGGCATTGACCATGAAGTGGTATTCGAGCACCTCGCTCGCGTCGCGCACCACGTTCCAGGTGAGGGTCGGGTTCATCATCGAACGAGCGGCAGGTCGAGGTAGCGGTCGGGTTCAGTGGACATGGTCGTGCTGGTGTGAGTGCTCGTGGCGGTCGTGGTGGTGTGCCGGCGGCTCGGGCTGACCGACGACGACCAGCCGTCCGTCCCGAGCTTTCAGCACCTCCACCGGCACGCCGTACAGCCCGCTCAACGTCTCGCTGTCGATCACCTCCTCGACCGTTCCCTCCACCGCGCGCCCACCCGCGAGGTACACGACCCGGTCCAGGTAGGGCAGCAGCGGGTTGACGTCGTGCGCGACCAGCAGCACCGCCACGCCCGCCTCCCGGCAGATCCGCGCCACGAGCGCGGCCACAGTCGCCTGGTTGGGCAGGTCCAGGCTGTCCAGCGGCTCGTCCAACAACAGCAGCCGCGGCCGTTGCACGAGCGCCTGAGCGATCAGCAGTCGCTGCTGCTCGCCGCCGGAGAGCTCTCCGATCGGGCGGTCCGCGTAGGAGCTCGCCCCGACCAGCTCGATCGCCTCGGCCACCCGCTCGGCGTCGTCTCCTCGGCGCCTGCCCGCCGCGCTCCAGCGCGGCGCGGGCAGCGGCACGCCCCAGCGCTCCCCGTCGCAGCCCAGCCGCACGATGTCGCGCCCGCGCAGCCTCGTACCGGCGTCGAACGCCCGGCGCTGGGGCAGATATCCGACCTGCGCGTTCGCGCTCCCCGCCCGCCGTCCCAATACCGAGATGCTCCCCGCGCTCAGGCCCAGCATCCCCAGCGCCGCCTTCAGCAGCGTCGACTTGCCCGACCCGTTCGCTCCCAGCAGCGCGACGAACTCGCCCTGACCCATGCTCATGCTCACCTCGCTCCACACCGTCCGCCCGCCGACGTGCACGCGCGCGTCGCGCAACTCGAGCGCCGGTCCCGTGGCGGGAGGCCTCTCGCCGCCGGGCGGCGATGAGGAGGTCCTCGAATCGGCGCCGCTCACCTACTCACCGCCTCGTCCCCGCGACCGAAGCCGGGAGACGCTCGCCTCCGGCTCGTATCCCCGTTTCGGCCAGCGCCCGCTCAAGCCCTTCCAGCTGCGCCACCTGCCATTGCTCGAAGGTGTCGCTCGCCGGCGCCAACGTCTCCGTCACTGTCGCGATCGGGACCCCGTGCGCCCGCGCGATTTCGTTCACCCGCTGCACGTCAGGCGTCACGTTCTGGCTGTTGAACACCCACACCTTGATTTCGCCGCGTTCGGCCTGCCGGTCCACCGTCCGCTTGTCCTGCGCGGTAACTTCGCCGCCCTCGGCAATCGCCTTGGCGAAGCTGTATGGGGTCATTAGCTTCAACCCGAGGTCTTCACCAAGCGGCCGAAAGATGCTCTCGCTGTAGCCCACCGGCGTGCCCGCGTACCGTGCCCGAATCTGCGCCCTCAGCTCGTCGTAGCGCGCGAGGCTCTTGGTCTCAAAGACCTTCTCCTGTGCGGCGTAGTAGACCGCGCCGGCCGGGTCGAGCCTGTCGTAGTCGGCGACGATCTCCCCCACGACCCGCCTCACGCTCGCCGGCGAGTACCACTGGTGAGGGTTATCGCCGTCCTTCAGCCCCAGCACGTCGCCCACGTTCAACACCACCCGACTACGACCTTCCGCGGGGCTGGCCGCCAGCAGCTTCGGCGCCCAGTTGTCGTACCCGATCCCATTCACGATCGCCAGCCGAGCGCCCGCGATCGTGCGTGCGTCTTGCGCCGTCGGCTCGTAGCTGTGCGGGTCGGTGTCGGGGTTGACGATAATGCTGCTCACATCGACCTTATTGCCGCCGAGCTGGCTCGCGATGCTGCCCCAGAAGTTCTCCGCGGCCACCACCCTCAGCCTGCCGCCGCCTCCTTCTCCCGCACCGGCGGTCGCGCTCGACCCGCTCTTGTCGCAGCCCGCGAGGAACGCGGCCATCGCCACGTAGGTCACCACCACCCAGGTGCGTGGACGCGCCGCCCAGACCGCCCGACTTCGTGAGCGGGAGCGACACCCTTCGCTCTGACATCGCATAGCCACTTGCCCACCCTATCAAGATTGAGTCTTATTCTCGATTTGGGTT
Organism: uncultured Solirubrobacterales bacterium; assembly: GCA_963708315.1. Lineage (GTDB taxonomy): Bacteria > Actinomycetota > Thermoleophilia > Solirubrobacterales > Solirubrobacteraceae > Palsa-744. The sequence goes on from OY970204.1 coordinate 2,552,529, forward strand.
CTCCCCGCCCGCGCCGGCGCAGAGTATGATCGCCACGCATGCCGATCCACCAGCAGCCTGCCGAGGACCGGCCCGATACGAGCCCGCCCCCGCTGACGCTCGAGCAGGTCGAGAAACTGGAGGGCAAGTTCGGCAACCGCTTCCTGCTCGAGCCCCCTCCGGACAACAAACTTCCCAAGGCCGGGATGTCCGCCCAGGAAGCGATGCGCCTGGTCGGCGAGGAAATGATTCTCGACGGCCTGCCCATGCGCAACCTCGCGACGTTCGTCACGACCTGGATGGAGCCCGAGGCCCACCGGGTCATCGACGCGGCGCTGAAAGTGAACTTCATCGACCACGCCGAGTACCCGCAGTCGGCCGAGATCGAGCAACGCTGCATCCGCATGCTCGCCGACCTCTTCAACGCCCCCGGCGAGACGACCGGCGCGCGCACACAGGGCTCCTCCGAGGCGATCATGCTCGGCGCGCTCTCGCTGAAGTGGAAGTGGCGCGAGCGCCGCGAGGCCGACGGCAAGGCGACCGATCGTCCCAACCTCGTCTTCGGCGGCGACGTCCACGTCGTCTGGGAGAAGTTCTGCCGCTACTTCGACGTCGAACCGCGCATCGTCCCGCTCGCGCCCAACAAGTACACGATCGGCCCCGAGGACGTCGAGCCGCACGTCGACGAGAACACGATCGCCGTGGCCGCCGTGCTCGGCACCACCTTCACCGGGCACGCCGACGACATCCAGGGGATCAATGACCTGCTCGTCAGCCTCAAGAACGACAAGGGCCTGGACGTGCCGATCCACGTCGACGCCGCCTCAGGCGGCTTCGTGTGGCCGTTCCTCTACCCGGGCTCGGAGTGGGACTTCCGCCTGGCGCAGGTCCGCTCGATCAACGTCTCCGGCCACAAGTTCGGGCTCGTCTACCCCGGCATCGGTTGGCTGATCTTCAGAGAGAAGGGCGACCTCGCCGAGGATCTCGTCTTCTACGAGAACTACCTCGGCAAGCGCGACGCCACGTTCACGCTGAACTTCTCCACCGGCTCAGCGATGGTGCTCGCGCAGTACTACAACTTCGTCCGCCTCGGCCACTCCGGCTACCGCTACGCGATGGAGACGATGAAGTACAACGCGCGCACGCTCGCCAAAGAGATCGCCGACTGCGACTTCGAACTGATCGGCGGCGAACAGGACGAGCAGCTCCCGCTCGTCGCCTTCAAACTGAAGGGTGAGCACCCCTACGACGAGTTCGACGTAGCCGCCCAGCTGGCCTCCGAGCGCGGCTGGATGGTGCCCGCCTACACCCTGCCCCCCAATGCCGAGCACGTCAAGATCATGCGCGTGCTCGTCAAGCAGACGCTCAGCCACTCGCTCACCGTCACGCTCGGCCAAGACATCAAGCAGGCCTGCGCCACGCTCGACGCCAAGGGCAGCCTGCACGAGGCCGATCGTAAACGCGTCAAGACGAATACGGGGTTCTGAGCGCCGCTGGCCTTCGCGATTCGGCGTCCTCGGTCGCTCGCGTGCGTAGCACGCCACGCTCCCTGCGTCCTCACCGATCGTCGATCGACGGGATCGCCGATCGGCCAGCACGACCATCGACGCTCAGAACGGGCGCCGTGAGCCGATCTACGGCGAGTCGCCCGAAGAGGGCGCCGGCTTGGCATCCGGGCCGCCGCCCTCGTTCAGCTTGCGGCGGCGGTCTACCAGCAGCACCGTCACGACGACGACGATCACCACGATCACGATCCCGCCCGCGATGTAGCGCAGCGTGTGGTGCGTCGACTTCGCCGCTTTCGGTTTGACTGTCGCGACCGTGTAGCGCGCGCCACCCGCGGTCGCGAGCGCCACGAGGTGGGCCTGTTCGCCGGCGGCGTACACGACCGTGTAATGGCGCCCGTCATTCATCGAGACGTGGATGTGTCCCGGCGCGGGCGTCGGATGGAACGTCACCGCGTGTACTTCGTGCTTGTGCAGCTGCGCCTCGAACGCCGGCAGAGTCTCACTCTGGAAGTGGATCACGGTCGCCGCGGATGCGCTGACAGCAGCGACAGCGACAGCCACGGCCACGGCCACGGCCAGGACGGCGCTCAGCAGGGCGATGCGGGCAACTCTCATCGATCTCATCGGCGGCACCTTATCGACAGCCGCCGACATCGGTAGCATTCACGGTACGAGGGACGGTCGCGTTGCACCCGAGGCCCGCCATGCAGCGGGCCTCGTGCGTTAAACCCGGCCCGTGTCACGCCGATAAGCGCGCCCCGCGAGCACGCTCAGCACGATCGTCCACGCGATCATCACTGCCCACCCCTTCGCCGCCCAGGCGTGTCCGCCAACGGCGATGTGACTGGCCTGCACGAGCCAGTAGGAGGGCACGAGCTGGACAAGGTCATACACGAAGCCATGCGTGGCGATCGGTCCCCACGTCCCCCCGATCAGCGCCAGCAGCGCGATGCCGCCGCCCATCGCCGGACCGATCGAGTCGGGGGTGAGCAGGTGCCCGATCGTGATGCCCAGCGCCGCGAACGGGATCAGGCCGACCAGGATCAGGCCGGTCATCTCCAACCATTCGCTCGCGCCGAGCGAGACCCCGAGCGAGGTCCCCGCCAGATACAGCGCGAGCAGGCTGATCAGCGCCATCATGTAGCCGGTCAGCACCTTCGCGCGGAAGTAGTTGCGCGTCGACAGCGGCGTGATGCGCAGCTGCCGGTTCCAGCCGACCGCGCGCTCGGCGGCGATGCGCGCGCCGCAGGAGAGCATCGCGCTCATCGTCCCGAACGCCGCCAGCCCGATCATGAAGTACAGCGGCGCGGAGATGCCGGTGTGCGCGAAGTCCTGCACGTGCCGGTTGGGACTCGCGATCAGGAAGTACAGGAGCAGCGGAAACCCGAGCGAGAGAATGAAGAACCGGCGGTTGCGCAGCGTGCGCAGCAGCTCATATCTCGTGTAGACGAACGGATTCATCGGCCGGCGATGATGTCCTCTCCCGCCCGCCGGGACGGATATTCACCGGCCCCGGCCGCGGCGTTCGCGCCATCCCCTGTCAGCTCCAGGAACGCCTGCTCCAACCCGGCGGCCACGATCTCGATGTCGCGCGCGTCCGCGTAGGCCGCGAGCAGCGCGCGGATCGCTGCATCGGAGTCGCTGCAGACGAGCGTCGCTGATTCGCCGCGGCGTTCGACGCCGCTGACACCCGGCAGTGCGGCGAGGGCGTCCGTGTCCACACCCGGGAGCGTCGCGCGGATCGTGCGCGTGCCGACCATCGCCTTGATCTCGTTCGTCGGCCCGTCCGCGACGATGCGGCCGTGGGCCATCAACACGGCTCGGTCGGCGTAGGCGTCGGCCTCCTCGAGGTAGTGGGTCGCGAACAGGATCGTCTTGCCGCGCGCGGCGAACTCGCGCATGGTCATCCAGAAGGAGTGGCGCCCCTCGACATCCATCGCGGCCGTCGGCTCGTCCAGCACGAGCAGCTCGGGATCGCTCACGAGCGCGACCGCCGAACGCACACGCTGGGTCTGCCCGCCCGAGAGCTTGTTGGTGCGCTGGTCGGCGTAGGCGCTCGCCCCGGTCAGCTCCAGCGTCTCCTGGACGTCGAGCGGCGCGGGATACAGCGAGGCGATCATCGTGACGAGCTCGCGCACCGACAGGTCTTTGATCAGCGCGCCCGTCTGCAGCATCGCACCCACGGCGCCGCGATCGACCGCCTCGTTCGGGGAGCTCCCGAACACCGACACCGTGCCCGCGTCGGGCGCGAGCAGGCCCAGCAGCATGTCGATCGTGGTCGACTTGCCCGCGCCGTTGGGGCCGAGCAGCGCGACCGTCTCTCCGGCGGCGATCGACACGTCGATGCCGCGCACCGCCCGGATCGGCCCGTCCGGGCCAGCGAAGGACTTGACGAGACCGCTGAGCTCGATCTCACTTGCGCGCATTGCGCATCGCCTTCAACCGCTCGACCTTCGGCAGCACCACCTTGCGCATCCGCACCGACACGGGCGTCGCCTCGACGGCCTCGTCCTCGCGCACGAACTCCAGCGCCTCGTCGAGCGTCAGTTTGCGGTGGGCGTCCAACCGCACGAGCACGTCGGAGGTGGAGGAGCGCATGTTCGTCAGGTGCTTTTCCTTGACCGGGTTCACGTCCAGGTCCTCCGAGCGGGAGTTCTCGCCGATGATCATCCCTTCATATACCTCCTCGCCGGGACCGACAAACAACGAGCCGCGCTCCTGCAGGGTGAACAGCGAGAAGGTGACCGTGGCGCCACGGCGGTCGGCCACGAGCACGCCGCTCTGGCGCGTCAGCAGCTCGCCCGCCCACGGCTCCCAGCGGTCGAACACGTGGTGCATGATCCCCGTGCCGCGCGTCTCGGTGAGGAACTCCGTGCGAAACCCGATCAATCCGCGCGCCGGCACGAGATAGTCCATGCGCACCCAGCCCGTGCCGTGGTTGATCATGTGCTCCATCCGCCCCTTGCGCGCGGCCAGCAGTTGCGTGACCGTGCCGACGTGCTCGTCGGGCACATCCACCGACAGGCGCTCGACCGGCTCGTGGCGCTTGCCGTCGATCTCGCGCTCGACCACGTGCGGCTGACCGACGGTCAGCTCGAAGCCCTCCCGTCGCATGATCTCCACGAGCACCGCCAGCTGCAGCTCGCCGCGGCCCTGCACCTCATACGTGTCCGGGCGCTCGGTCTCGGCCACGCGCAGTGAGACGTTGCCGATCAGCTCCTGATCGAGACGAGCCTTAATCTGCCTGGCGGTCAGCTTGCTGCCGTCTTTGCCCGCCAGCGGCGAGGTGTTGACACCGAGCGTGATTGACATCGCGGGCTCGTCAACTGTGATCACGGGCAGTGGGCGCGGATCGTCGGGGTCGGCGAGCGTCTCCCCGATCGTCACCTCCGCGATGCCGGCCACCGCGATGATCTCCCCCGGCCCCGCCTCGGGCGCGTCCACGCGATCGAGCGCGTCGGTCACGTACAGCTCGGCCACCTGCGCTTTCTGGATCGACCCGTCCGCGCGACACCAGGCGATCTGCTGGCCCTTTTTGATCGTGCCATGGCGCACGCGGCAGATCGCCAGGCGCCCCACATAGGGGGAGGCATCGAGGTTCGTCACGAGCGCCTGCAGGGGATGCTCGGGGTCGTACGTCGGCGCGGGGATGCGCTCCAACAGCAGGTCCAGTAGCGGCGCGAGGTTCTGCTCCTCGATCGGATGTCCGGGGTCGTACTTCAGCGAGGCCACGCCGGCCTTGGCGTTGCAGTAGACGATCGGGAACTCGATCTGGTGCTCGTCGGCGTCGAGGTCGAGGAACAGCTCATACACCTCGTCCACCACCTCCGCCACACGCGCGTCCGGGCGATCGACCTTGTTGATGACAAGGATCACCGGCAAGCCCGCCTCCAGCGCCTTGCGCAGCACGAACCGCGTCTGCGGCAGCGGCCCCTCGGAGGCGTCCACCAGCAGCAGCACCCCGTCGACCATCGTCAGCCCGCGCTCGACCTCTCCGCCGAAGTCGGCGTGCCCGGGGGTGTCGACGATGTTGAGCTTCACGTCGCGATAGCGCAGCGAAGTGTTCTTGGCGAGGATCGTGATCCCCTTCTCGCGCTCGAGGTCCATCGAGTCCAGCACGCGCGTGGCCACGTCCTGGCCGACGCGGAACGCGCCCGACTGCCACAGCATCGCGTCCACGAGCGTGGTCTTGCCGTGGTCGACGTGCGCGACGATCGCCACGTTGCGGATGTCATCTCTGGGGACTAGGGGCACGGCGCAGAAGGGTACTCGGGGATGGAGTGCTTCCCGGAATGGGAAGCGCAAACGCCGGCTCGGTACGGCCGGCCGGAGGTACACAAAGGGCCGGTCAGCCCCGCGTACGTTGCGTGCGCAGCGCCCGGGGAGCCATGCGCAGGCCGAAGCGCGTGAGCGCCGACGGATAATGCTCAGCGGCCGCGACCGTCTCCTCCAGCGCAGCGGCGAAGCGGCGGATCTCCTCCTCCTCGATCACGAGCGGAGGGAGCACCTTGATGACGTTCATACGATGACCCGCGACCTGGCAGAAGATGCGGTGCTCGTGGAACAGCGGCACGGTTATGAGCTGGGAGAACAATCCTGGCTGGCGGTGCTCGACCGTCTCCCACAGACGGCGGGCCGCCGCGCCGGAGGGCGGGCCGAATTCGATCGCCCACATCAACCCGAGGCCGCGCACATCGCGCACGACCTCATAACGCTCCACGAGCGGGGTCGTGAGCTCCAGCAGCAGCGCCCCCAGGCGCTCGGAGCGGGCGATCAGGTCCTCCTCATCCAGCACCCGCAGCGTCGCCAGCGCGGCGGCGGCGGCGAGGTCGTTGCCGCCGAAGGTCGAGCCGTGGCGCACGGCGCGCTCCATGCCGTCGAACACGCGATCGAACGCCGCGCGCGAGACGAGCACCGCGCCGATCGGGACCATCCCCCCGGAGAGGGCCTTCGACAGGCAGATCAGGTCGGGCTGAAGGCCCCAATGCTCGCCGGCGAGAAATCTGCCGGTGCGCCCGAGGCCGGTCTGGACCTCGTCGCTGATCAGCAGCGCGCCCGCCTCGCGGCACAGGCGCTGGGCGCCCATGAGATAGCCGTCGGAGGGCAGGTTCACGCCCTTGCCCTGCACGGGCTCGAGCACGCACGCCGCCACGTCTGCGCGTGCAAGCGCGCGCTCCAGCGCGTCGAGATCGCCCCACGGGACGGGATCGCAGTCCGGCAGCAGCGGCCCGAAGCCGTCGCGAAAGATGGGGTCGCCGTTGAGCGAGAGCGAGCCCAGCGTCAGCCCGTGAAAGGCGTGCTCGGCATAGAGGATCCGCGGGCGGCCGGTCGCGGCGCGGGCGATCTTGATCGCCGCCTCGACCGCCTCGGTACCGGTGTTCGCGGGAACCATCGCCCCGACCGAGTCGGGCGCGCGGGCAAGCAGCTGCTCAGCCAGGACACCACTCAGCAGGGTGACGCCCAGCTGCGGAAGGTTGCCGGTGCGCGCGGCCATCACCTCCTCGATCGCCGCGATCGCCCGCGGGTGCGAGCGCCCGATCGCGAACACGCCATAGCCTCCGAACAGATCGAGATAGCGCTCGCCGGCGGAGTCGATCAGGTGCGCACCCTCGCCTCCGGTCCACGTCCGGCCGAACCCCAGCGTGCGCAAGATCCTGCCCATCTGCGGGTTCAGATACCGATCGTTAAGGGCGATCTCCTCGCCCGTGCGCGCTGCGATCAGCTCACTCACGCTGGGAATCGGCTCCGCGGACATCGTGCTGAGCGTAGCTGGCGGCCTACGCACGGAGCCCGCCGGCGTGGGCCCGACCGCTCCCCGACACGGGCCACATCTACGAGTATGTGGAGGTACACGAGATGCTCAAAAGCGTGTCAACGGTGCGACATTCGCCACCCTCGGCAGACAAACGTCTCATATCGAAAACGCACCTAAAGGTAGGCGCCAAAGCGACCGAGTAGACCTGAATGAACGGGGGATCATCGTCATCGTCAACGTCCTGGCTGTGCCCGACCGAGCTCGACCGCGCCCGGGTGATCGACGCCAGCGACCGCGTGCGCACGATCAGGCGCGTGGGCTCGGGCGCGGTCGGCCTGGCGCTGCTGGCGGTCGCGCCATGGATCGGTTGGTGGACACTCGGGTTGCTCGCGTTGTGTGTGCTGAACTTCGCCAACGTCGAGCGACGCATCCGCACGAGCCCACGTCCCGAGCGCGTCAGCGCCTGGGCGATCGCGATCACGCTCGGGCTGCTCGGCCTGGGCGTGGCGCTGAGCGGCGGTCCCGAGAGCCCGGCGCTACCGTGGATGGTGCTGCCGGCCGCAATGGCCGCCGCACGCTTCCGCCCCCAGGTCGTGATCGCCGCGCTCGCGCTGACGGTCATGGCGATCATCGCGGTCACGCTCGGCGTCGAACCATCCGCGACGATCGCCGACCCGGTCGACGCGATCGCCACGTTCGCGCTGCTCGCGAGCGTCGTCTCGATCGTGTGGGCGCTGCAGTCCGCCGAGCTGCACCACCGCGACGAGGCGATCCTCGACCCCCTCACCGGCCTGCTCAACCGCCACGCGCTCGTTCCGCGCTTCGTGGAGATCTCCCACCAGGCGCGCCTCACCGGCCAGCCCGTGAGCCTGGTGCTGTGCGACGTCGACGGGTTCAAGGCGATCAACGACGAGCACGGTCACGACCGCGGCGACGCGGTGCTGCGCGACATTGCCTATGAGCTGCGCAAGCGGCTGCGCTCATTCGAGCTCGTTTACCGCCTCGGCGGCGAGGAGTTCCTGATCGTCCTCCCCGGCATCGGGTTGCAGGGCGGCGCGATTACGGCCGAGCGGCTGCGCGAAGCCGTGGAGAACGCCCGGCCAAAGGACATCCCCGTCACGATCTCCCTCGGCGTGAGCTCCGCCAGTGGGGCCGCGGTGGATTACGACGAGCTGTTTCGGGCGGCCGACAGCGCGTTGTACGAAGCCAAGCGCGCAGGCCGCAACCGCGTGGTTACAGCGGAGCGCCCGAGCGGCGTGAAGGACCCGGACGTGGAAGATGCCGAGTCTGCGCGCGCGGCAGGTCCGGTCGCCATGACCGCGGCCGCTCACGTGCGTGCTTAAAGAACGCTTTCGATATCGGTCTCATACCCACTGAGCGGGGTTATGCGGGGCAGGGCGGCGGACAGGCAATGTCGAGCATCTGCGCACCCCCACACAACGGAATCGCCGTCAGCTCCACCGTGCTTGCTCGACACTCACAGGACGAAGCGCTGCTCAACGTAGCGCGAGGCGCGCCGGGCCAAAGGTCGCGTCCGGCGCACCTCACATCAGCTAATCAATCGAAGGCGCTATCCCAGGATCGAGTTTTCTTTGGCTGCGATGAGTTCCAGGGAAGTTGCGTTCAAATCCGCGTTTGCGAACGCGCCTCCGTTGAGACTGTTTTCGAGCGTGGCCGTCACCATTTCGCCACTTGCATTTTCGTATTTTGTCAGTTCCTGTGCTCCTTTGGAACCTTTGAGGCTCAGCGTGAATTTCGTTGTTTTTGTGTTGATAGGCGTGATCTTTGCGATCACGGCGCCTCGGACCGTGTCGCTTGTCACTCCTAGACCACAGGCAAATGCAGCAAACGTAGTACTCGGGCTTTCATAGTTAAAGACCATAGCAACTTCTTTACTTGCTTTTACGGTGTAGAACAGCTGCCAGGGCATATTTTTGGTGGCTACGATTTCGCCTGCCGCAGCGCCTGTGGTCGTACAGGTTTTTTCTACCGGGCTAAATTTGCATTCTTTGAATACAATGTCTGCGACACCCTTTTTGCTAGTAAGGAGTTCTATTTTGGTCGATGTCATCGTTTTGCATTTCACCGTGGAGGATGTACCGGTGATTTCGAGCGCCACTTCGCCGCCTTTCAACTGAAGCTGCGCGATGGGATTCCCGAATTCTGGTAGCGCTGCCACAGCCGATGCCGTAGCCGCGGCACTCATCGCACATACGGCCACGACCATGGCAAACATGCTCTTGAACATTGATCTCATGAAGCAATCGCCTTTCTTGTCGTCTCATTTCAACGCCGTTGTCTCGTCTTACGGCGACAAGATTCCGGCGCCGGTCTCGTGTTGCACGTACGCCTGTACGAGACAGGATCGTCCCGCTTGGACGCACATCTGAGGAGCCCGTGAAGCGCGGGCGGCAATCAATCGAAGCTATCTGTTCTTTTTGACCGTTCCGTATCTCTTATGGGCCTGGCGTCGGCACGCGGCGCGTTTGCCCTTCGCCCGCTCCTTGCACGCCCGCAGCGCCACGGCGAGCTTCTGCCCTCGGGTCAGGGCCTTCTTCTTCGCGCAGCCCGTCACGCCGATGGGGGTGCTCTGGCGAATCCTCGCGCCGTTCTGCGCGACGAATTCCGTCGGCATCGCGAGCCTGCTGGCGCACAGGTTTCCGTTCGCCGCCAGCGCGGAGAACTTGCCCTCGGGCAACGTCAGTTCGAACGAGCCGACGGGCGCGTCGGGGACCGTCTTGAACGTGCTGCTCGTGATTCCCGTCTTACTGATGAACGTCGTGCCGACGAGATCCAGCGTCACGCCGCTGCCCTGCAACACGACTATCAGGCTGGGAAAGGCTTCGCCGCCGTGACTGACGAAATAGGCGGGCCCTTCCAGCGGCGCGGAGAGGATCGGCGTGATCGCCTTGGCGTGCCCAATCAGCGACGCCGCCGGGCAACCCGCCGGGTTGGCGGCAAATTGCGACGCGGTACACGCCTGCTGCAGCGTCGTCAAACGCGAGGGGAGCTGCTTGGGCAGGTCCACCTTGACCTTCGCGATGTTCGCCTCCGTGCCCAGCGACGCTTTCGGATAGGTCAGCTTCACCGCGAGGCTCGCCCCATTCGCTTTGGAGGTCTTCCCGGACGTCGAGACCGCGAACTTCGGCTTGAAGGCAAGCGCCGCGCAATTGGTCACCTGGAACGGGACCGCGAGATTCGCCGTAGCCCCCTGAGCGCTCGTAAGCGTCCCACCGATCTGCATCTTTTCGCAGCTCGTCGGGTTGACTGTGAATCCGGGCCGGTCGATCGTCACGTTCACCACGCGCACGTCCAGCGGTATGCCCTGCAGCATCTGCGGCACCGGATCGCTTGAAACCGTCACCTGCGCGGTGTTCGGGTCGACATGGATCGCCGCGCGCACGACCACCGGCCTGCCGTTTTCATCCAGGTCAAACGGCCCGGCTTGCGCGGGCACGACGATGCTGAGCCCGAACGGCGCGCCCCGATACGGGCCGGTCAAGAACACCGGGTCCTGGGGCTTGCCGGGCTCCGGCGTCTGCAAGGGGTAAGGCCCCGCGCCCACGCCGACCGCCACATGCCCGATCTGGCTCGCCGCCGGACACGTGCCTTCGTTCGCCTGCGTCTCGCCGCACAGCGGGACGCTCGCGAGCATGCCCACGAGCCCCGGAGGCATCTTCGTGGAGATCATGCCGAGGTTCTGTTCGCCATCGCCGCGCGACATCGTGAGCGTGAACGGGCTGAACCCACCCGCCTGATTGCTTGTCATGCCCGCCGTAAAGCCAGGAGCGAAACCAGGGGCGGCGCACGGAACACCAAACGGACCGGTGGTGATCCCAAACGTCGAGGATTGGAGGACCGGCGGCCCGGACGCGGGCGCGGACCACGGCGTCAACGACGCAGTCGTCGTATACGCGCCGCACACCTTCGGCGTCGCCAGCGGCGCACGCGGTCCTCCGAAGAAATGCAGCCTGAAATCGCTGAACGGCAGCTGCGGCGTATCGTCGAACGTCGACGTCAGCTGACCCGTCAGCGGGTTCGCTTCGACTTTGCCGGCGACCTTGACCAGCGCCCCCTCGGCCTCGGCCGCCACATACAGCGCCAGCAGCGACGAGAACGGATTGTTGTTCTGTTCAGCCAGATACACCGAGCCGTGCAAGGTGTCGGACAGCAGCGGCGATTCGATTTCCACCGACCCGACCTTCGAAGCGTCCGGACACGTCGGCTCGCGGGCATCGTCGAGCCCGATCTGCGCGAGCGAGCAGGCCTGCAAGCCGTTCGCCGCCGCCGGGTTCAGCGTCATGCCGGCGGGCAACGTCACAGCCGCATCGCGCAAGCTCGGGGTGGACAGAGCTTCAAGCGATTTGCTTTCGCTTTGAGGGACGTGCAGTTTCACCGACACTCCGCTCGGCGAGTCGGACGCGCTCGTGTCGGGCAGAGCCGAGATCGACGGTGTGAAGTTCAGCCGGTCACAGCCGGTGAACGCCGGCGGCGTGGAGGACGCGGTCACGAATGCACCAGGGTCCTGCCATGAGTCGATGCTCAGCCTCGCCGTCTCGCTCGAGCACGCGGTCGGGTTGACGAGGAACGGCAGCGGCAGAGCGGCGCTGGTGCAACCCAGGTGATATTGAAACTTCCCCGGAGCCGATTCTTCTGGACAGCGCCGTTCGGCGTCGTGGCCCGTATCGGCCGGCACGCCCCACAGTTCTGCGGTTACGCCCGTGACGCCGACCCCCGTGGAGGCGTTGAGGACGCTTGCGGTGACACCGTAGTCCCCGCCGGTGCGAACGTTGGCGTCGATGTACGCGTTGACATAACCATGCAGGCGCGCGCCGAACTCCGCCGGAACGCCGGCCGGCGGCACGAGGTTGAAGATGGCCGCATCTATATCGTCCTGACTGATGTCTTCCACATGCAGCACGCCGACCTGCGCGGCGCCGTTGCAGTCGTTGCGCTGAAAGTCGAGGCGCGTGCACTTGCTCGTCGCGGTCGGGACGCCGACGAGCCCGGGCGGCAATTCGGTCTGCACGTCCTTGAGGTTTGCGGCGGCAGACGCTCCGCCGCCGCTTGTCGTGGTCGTGTTCAGGTCGAAGGCAACGACCAGCTTGTAAGGATGACCGCCGGCCTGCGTATATGGCTGACTTTCCTTGTCGAGAACTTCGACCCCGAAGGACTTGATGCCGAACGTCGCGAACGTCTGATCGGGGCCGGTCGTCGTCCCGGCCTGGCTGATCGCGATGAAACGGAAGTGATAGGTGGCACCGACGTGCAATCCCGCGAGCGCCGCGCTCGCGCTCTGAGCGCCGAACCCGGCGCCGAGGTCCACCGGAGCACACGGCAAGCTCGTCGCGCTCGCATAGCCGGAGCTCTGGAAGTCCGCCTCGTCGACGTACTGCACCTGACAGGTCGTGTCTGCGCCGAACGGGTCGATCCGCGCCCTGACCGTCGCGCTGGTCGCGCCCGCGGTCGCGGGGGCGCTCGCGACCGACGGCGGACCGAACGTGGTGAAGGTCTTGTCCTTTCCTTCATCGCCCACTTTGGCGTTCGCCGCCGTCAGGCGAAAGTGATAGGTGGTTTTCGCGGTGACCGTGATGTTCGCGGTCACGTCTGTCGGGGCTTTGTACGGCGTCGATGCAGAGGGTACGCACGGCGCCGTCGCGGCCCCCGCATACCCTTCTTTTTCGAACTGTTCGGCCGTGACATATTCGAACTTGCATTCGATGACGTCCCCGCCGCCGTGAGCCGCGTCGGGATCGACATGGCCACCGATCGTGGCGCTCGTCTGCTGCACGTTTGTGGCCGAGCCCGTCGTCACGTCGGGCGCGACCACGTCGGGGCCGAAGATCGACACCGCGCCGGCGATCTGGCCGGGCCTGAAGGCGGCCGCATAGATCTTCTCGGTCGAGCTGTTGACGGCAAACCCGGCGACGGACCCTTCGGCCACGGCAAATGTGTCGAGCAGAGCCCCCGACGGTTCGTACTCGGCGATCTCGCTGCGGAATTCGATGCTGTCGCTGACGTAGACGTTGTCGGTGGCGAGATCGACGCCGACACCCGCAGCAGGATTGCCGTCGAGCGTCGAGGCTTCGCCTTTGGCGTTGATCTCGACGACGTTGAAGCTTTGGTTGGTGACGTACAGGTTGCCGTTTGAGTCGAGCGCGATCGTGCCCATTTCGCTCGACAGGTGAGGGTCTGTGATCTGGCTGATGTAGTTGCCGGCGGGAGCGAACTTGTCGATGACGGCGTGCGCATCATCGGCTACGTAGAGATCGCCGCTGGAGTCGACGGCGAGACCGGCGGGCGCGATCGATCCGTCAGGCGTTTCGCTGCCGGCGAGACCGTTGCACTCATGTTCCTGTTCTTCGATGGAGACCGGCGTCTTACCGGTTATCTGACAGACGAATTTGCCTTCTTTGTCGAACCGGTCCACGATGCCGTGTTCGGTGTCGGCGACATACACGTCACCGTTGTTGACGCCGAGCGAGTTGTCGACCGCGACTCCCGATCCGAAGCCGAGCCCAAACGATCCCTGCGGCGTGCCGGCGCCCGTGATCTGCACGCCGGCATAGACGCCTTTCGCGTCGAACTTGTCGATCACGCCTTTGCCCAAGCCAAAGAAATTGGATTCCAAGACATAGATATCGCCGCTGCCTTGATCTACGGCGGCGCTGACGAGAAAGCCTCCGAGCGGGCCTTCCGGCGCGTCGCTGCCGTCGAAGCTACCTTCGCTCTGGTGCACGACCTTCGCCCCCGCGGGCGCGCCTGCCAGCGCCAGAGCAGACAAAGCCAGGAGCACGACCGTGAGCGCCCGGACGGACCGAGCCTGTTGGCGAGCAATCATCACTTGACCCTCCGGTTGGCTTTTGCCGACTTCTTCGTCTTCGCCGCGGCGCCGTATCTCTTGCGGGCTCGGGATTCACAAACGGCCCGCTTGCGCTTGTTGTGCTTGGCTCGACATGCCTTCAGCGCTCTGACGAGCTTTTCGGTCTTGACCTGAGCGGCCGTCTTCGGCTTCAGATGCTTTGACGGCGACGCGGGGGGATTGCCGGCGCCGACGAACGTCGCGCTGGTGGGCGCGAAGAACGAGGGGGCGGCGCTGACGGGACCCTTGCAGTCTTCTTCGCCGCACGCCGTGAGGCTCGCCGCTTCCGCGAAGCCACCGTCCACCCGTGCGTCGTAGAGGCTCATTGCAGCCACGTTTCCAGCGACCAGGTGTTGGGCGGTGACGATGAAGACGTCGTCACCACTCAGGCTGGAGTCATAGAAATATGTCGCGCCACCCGTCGGACTGGAGATCAGGTGCAGTTGGCCAGCCTCGTACTCGTAGACGTCGGAGTCGCCGTTACCGTCATTGGGCAAGAGCGCCTCGAACGTGTCGAAGAACACACGGCCGTCGTCGAGGACGTAGCGCTGCAGATATCCGGGCGTTTCACGCAAAGTCCCGAGACCGTCTTTCTCGGGCCGATGGATGCCCGCCGGGGCCGTTGGAGCGGCGCCGGTCGGATCGCACGAGACGCAGTTGAGCTGGTTGTGCCCAGCGTCGTAGAGGAAGATCTCCTGATCGGGCTTGCCCGTGTTCGCATCCGTGTTGTCGTAGCCGGTGAGGCGCCTCACCGAGTTGAAGCCCGCGAATGCGCCGCTGGGCGAGACCCGGGCGCTGAGGCAGTGCACGCTCCAGTCGCAGGCGTCCCCTTCTTCTCCGCCCGGTTCGAGGACGGCGATGAACGTCGTGGCGCCGGCGTGGCTGAGATAGAGGTTGGGCTGGCCGGGTTCGGCCTTGGCTCCGTCGCTGTTTCGCGCTTGGCCGGTGAGGACGCCGTCGGCGACGAAGTAGACGTAGGAGCCGTCCTCGCTCACCCCGCTGAGGCCCTGCACGTTCGCGTGTTCGCCCGCTTCTGTGTCCACGGTGAGATCGGTCAGCGCGCCCGGCTTGCCGACATCGCCGTTGACGTCGTACTCGTACAGGTCCGGTTCACCCGCTTCGGCCGTGGAGTCGCTCGTCAGCTGGCTTTCGTCGGTGAAGAACACCCTCGAGCCGTCGGCGCTGGCCCACATGAACTTGCCGCCGCCGCCTGGCCCGAGACCCTGCGACGCGTCGACCTGGACGGTGCAGGCCTTCGCAGCTTCGGCGCATTCGCCTTTGCCGTCGAATGGACTCTGTTCCCGTTCGGCGTTCTCGCGCACGTACAGGTTGCCATTGGCCACGAAGAAGACGCGCGAGCCGTCCGCGGAGACAGCATGGGTGAACGTGGGATGCGGCTGTTTGAAGCCGCTGTAGTCATGGGCATTGGCCAGCGAGCCCTGCACCGGCGTACCGTCGGGCAGGAATGTCACGAGGCGAACGACACCGCCTGTGGACTCGTACAGGTCATCTCCCGCCGGAGCTTCCGGGGTGAGCTTGGCTTCCTCGTCGAACACCGTATGGCTGAGATCGGCCGAGGCCGTCTGAAACCAGGCGTCCTTCGGCGATGTGCCAACCGGCGTGCTGTCGATCAGCTGGTAGGAGGCGGACTCGTTGTCACGCAGGAACAGGTTCTGAAAGCCCTGCGGCTCGCCGGCGACGAGCAGCGGTTCGTCGCCACCACAGTCGTGACCTTCATCCTGGCCCCAGCCGACGGCCAGTATCGCCTTCGAGAGATCAGGCGAATAAGCGGGGGTGTAACCGTTGTAACAAAGATCGCTGCTGGTCGGGGAATGCGCAGGAATCAGGTCTTCGGTCGACCATCCGGTCGGCGTCCGCCTCGACAGGAAATAAGGGCCGTCGCTTGGAGATCCGGGAGGGGCGGCGGTCGAGTAGTACGCGATCCCGTCACCGCTCACTGATGCCACGGCGCCCATCGTTTCACCCACGACGCTCGAGCCTTCGTTGACGTTCCCGACCTGGCTGAACGTTTCAAAGTAAGGCTCGCTGCCGGGCGCAGAGACCAGCTCGTATGCGCGGCAGTCCGGCAGGCCGGCGGAGAAGCCGGTGCGGAACTGCGCGTTCGGGCAGGCTTCTTCGGCGAGCACGGGAGCGGGAATCGTGAACGATGCCCCGGCGAGCGCCAGGATCGCGGCGAGCCCCAGTGCGCCGGCACGCGTTGGCAATGAAGCTGTCATCAGGCCCTCTCCTCGATTACGGAGGGGAACGTCCCCTCGACATGAACGAACAACTCCGGTGTGCGAAAGCTCGATCTCACCGGCCAAGCGCCTCCCCGGTCCCATTGACGCTGGCGGTCACCGGCCGTCGTGACAATGCGTTGACGGCGATGCTCTGGGCGATCTTCAATCCTGTGGGCGTGAGGCTCCACGCGTTGCGCTCACCCCGGGCGTGCCCCTCGCCTGTGTTCTGCAACAACCCGAGGCGCTCCAAGCGCGCCAGGAGCTTCGAGGCCTGGCCCTGGTCTGAGATCCCCGTGTGCTCGGCCACCAGGCGATTACTCACACCAGGATGCTCGGCCACGTCTTCCAGCACCCGCGCGGTCCTGTACGTCAAGCGCATGGGAACGTCCCGCAACGGGTCGTTCTGCGCGGCGCGTGCGCCGGACCGCGCCTCGGCGGAGGCGACCGACGGCAGCGCGGGAACGGGACGCAACCGCTCACGACGTGCCGCCGCCGATCCCAGGTACGGCAGCACGATCATGCTCATCAGCTCCCCCAGCAGAGCACTCAGCGGCTCACGATCGCGCATCAGCAGACGCTTGTAGAGAATTGCGACCGCGGCGCCGACGAGACCCTCCGCGGTCAAGGAGGGCGCCTGCGCGGCACGTGCGCTCTCGGCACGACCCCCGTCGATCGCGATCGCCAAATGCCTGAAGACCTCCTCGCGGCGCTCCAACACCCGCTGGCCACCACGCGCGCTCTGCACCACACACACTCGCGCCAACGCCGGCTCACGCTCGCAAAAGCACAAGATGCTCCACAATCCCGCCCGCACACGCTCACGCCAGGACAACCCAGCGACACCCTCCACGACCAGCCCGGCGACGATCAGATCGACGGCGTCCTCCATCACCGCCAGCAGACAATCCTCGCGATTGTCGAACAGCTCATAGAACGTGCGCCGCGACACTCGCGCACGCGCGGTGATATGAGCGACCGTCGTGTGCGCATAACCCGACTCCTCGAACGCCGCCACCGCAGCACTCAACAACCGCGAACGCTGCATCTCAGACACCCGCACACGCGAGACCTCGATACCCCGAGTCCCCGTACGCGAAGTACGTGAGCGCGTAACGGTCACGCTACGCCTCCATCCACACGACAGACCGACTCGCTGTGGGCTCGCCGGCCATTCCCCACTGTGAAAGCGGGCGTAAGGTCTGACGCGACACCACGCGCACGGCAATCCTCACCACGCGCATGGCAACGGTTGGCCCTCCCTACCAGGGGGGCTGCAACCAGGTGCTGCCGGGGGGTTAGACCAGCGGCGCTAGCTAGGCAAGAGAGAGAGAGAGAGAGAGAGAGATGTGTCAGCGCTGCTGACGCATCTACCTACAGGCACACCACAGCGCCCAGGCAACCCCATCACGTTCATCAAACCCGAACTCACGCGAAACCGCTCCCTCATCATCACGACCCGAGAAACCCTCTCCAAGACCTTCCCATTGCGCTAAAGCCGGCTCAAACAAAAGCCCAACCCCAACCCGAACCTATGTCCTTGACATCAGACACCACCATCGTGCCCTCATGACCTCCACAATCATACGCACAACGCGCACTAAATGTCAATACCCCATGCCGTTCGCCGCCCAAAACACCCTTCCGCCGAGCCGGCGTGCCCACGCTGCGCCGCTTTCACAGCCTCCACGCTCCGGCACGACGCCTATGGCAGGTGGCAAACGAAGGACGAGACCGGTGCGCGCTCGGGCACCCGCTGCTCCTGCCTCGCCCAGCCGAGATGAAGCAATCCGATCGGCCGCTCGTCCGCACCGAGTCCCAGCGCGTCCCGGCCCGTGGGCGCGTCTAGCATCGGCACCGTCCGCCAGTACCCCGCAAGGCCACGCCCGTGCGCCACTAGCAGCACCAGGTACGCGGCAATCGCGCCCGCGAGGAGATCCTCCGTCCGCTGCGCCTCGTCGCCCTCGCTCAGGACCGACGCGACGACGAGCGTCGGGGCGCGATCGAGCTTGCTCCCGGACCCGGGGGACTCCACGTCGGCGACCTCCTTCAGCCGCGCGACCGTCCGCGGACCAAGCACCCGGAAACGCCACGGATCGGTCAGATGATAGTTTGGCGCCCACCGCGCCAGCTCGAACAGCTGCTCCAACACCTCCGGTGAGACCGGCTCAGAGGCATACGCCTTGTGCGTACGCCGACCGCGGATCGCATGCTCCAGCTCCATTGACGCTAAGCGTAGAGGCAACCCTCCGAACAGGCTGCAGAGATCCGATCCGGCAAAGGCGCGACCGCAACGCCAACCGCTGCGGTAAGCGGCGCCGACGGCAAACGACGCAGGGACTGGCTCACGGCTTACCCAGCCAGCCAGCCCCGCGACCGTCTCGCGGCGGCCCTGATGCTAAGGTCCACGGGCCGATGTCCGGAGGACAGACACCCAAGCAGAAGCAGTCCTACTCGCGCACCCATAAGCGTCGCGCGCAGCACAAAATCGTGCCTGCGGCGTCGAACCTGTGCCCGCAATGCCATCAGCCCAAGCTGCCGCACCGCGTGTGCGCCTCCTGCGGTTCGTACAGGGGCCAGGATGTCCTCGACGCCGGCGCCGAAGCTCCCGTCGAGGAGTAGCGCCGTAGTCGTAGGAGCCGTGCCCCCGCTGCGCGAGCGTCCCGCGTGGGCGGCGCTCGACGCGCACTACGAGGCGATTCGCGACACCCACCTGCGCGAGCTGTTCGCCGCCGACCCCGGGCGCGGGGAGCGGATGACCGCCGCAGGCGCCGGGCTGTATCTGGACTACTCCAAGAACCGGGTCACGGACGAGACGCTCGCGCTGCTGCTGGCGCTGGCTGAGCAGTCGGGGCTGCCGCAGCGCACGCGGGCGATGTTCGCCGGCGAGAAGATCAACGTTTCGGAGGGACGCTCGGTGCTGCACGTCGCGCTGCGCATGCCCAAGCAGGCGTCGCTGATCGTGGACGGCGTGGACGTCGTCAAGCAGGTGCACGAGGTGCTGGAGCGGATGGGCGCGTTCGCCGAGCGGGTGCGGGCCGGAGACTGGCTCGGGCACACGGGCAGGCCGATTCGCAACGTGGTCAACATCGGCATCGGCGGCTCGGACCTCGGACCGGTGATGGCGTATGAGGCGCTGCGCGCCTACTCCAAGCGGGAGCTGACGTTCCGGTTCGTCTCGAACGTCGACTCCACCGACTTCGTCGAGGCCACGCGCGACCTCGACCCCGTCGAGACCCTGTTCATCGTCTCCTCAAAGACCTTCACGACGCTGGAGACGATGACCAACGCGCGGTCGGCGCGCGAGTGGGCGCTCGCCGGGCTGGGCGGTGATGTTGAGGCGATCGCCAAGCACTTCGTCGCCGTATCCACGAACGCGCAGGGCGTGAGCGAGTTCGGGATCGACACCGAGAACATGTTCGGATTCTGGGACTGGGTCGGGGGGCGCTACTCGATGGACTCGGCGATCGGACTGTCCACGATGCTGGCGATCGGACCCCCGCGCTTTGGAGAGCTGCTCGCGGGCATGCACGCGCTCGACGAGCACTTTCGCACGACGCCCCTGGAGCGCAACCTGCCCGTGCTGATGGGGCTGCTGGCCGTGTGGTACGGCGACTTCTTCGATGCGCAGAGCGCCGGGGTGATGCCCTACGAGCAGTACCTGAAGCGCTTCCCGGCCTACCTGCAGCAGCTGACGATGGAGTCCAACGGCAAGCACGTCACGCTTGACGGCACGCAGGTCGACTACCAGACGGGCGCGGTGTACTGGGGCGAGCCGGGGACGAACGGCCAGCACAGCTTCTACCAGCTGATCCACCAGGGCACGAAGCTGATTCCGTGCGATCTGATCGGGTTCGGGCAGACGCTCAACCCGCTGGGCTCCCACCACGACATCCTGATGTCGAACGTGTTCGCGCAGGCGCAGGCGCTCGCGTTCGGCAAGACCGCGGATGAGGTCCGCGCCGAGGGCGTGGCCGAAGCGGTCGTGCCGCACAAGGTGATGGAGGGCAACCGCCCGACGAACACGATCCTCGCCGAGAAGCTGACGCCTTATGCGCTGGGGACGCTGGTGGCGCTGTATGAGCACAGCGTGTTCACCCAGGGGACCGTCTGGGGGATCGACTCCTTCGACCAGTGGGGGGTCGAGCTGGGGAAGGTGATGGCCAAGCAGATCATCCCCGAGCTGACCGCCGAGTCAGAGCCCGAGCTGGAGCACGACAGCTCGACCAACGCGTTGATTCGCCGCTACCGCTCGCTGCGCTGAGGCGCGCGCGGGAGCACAAACCGCCGCACCGCTTCGGCGAAACCGTCGTGATCGTTGGAGTGAGTCACGCGCTGGGCGGCGCGCTGCACCTCGCGGTCGGAGTTGCCCATCGCGATCGAGAGCCCGGAGCGGGCGAACATGAGCACGTCGTTGGGCATATCGCCGATCGTGGCGATCTGCTCGCCGGGGATGTCATAGCGGCGCGAGAGGTACTCCACGACGCTGCCCTTGTTCGCCTGCGGGTGGGTCACATCGACGTAATAGGGCTGTGAGCGCGCGGCGGAGACATGATCGCCGAAGCGCTCCTGGGCGGCGCTCGTGGCGCGTGCGACCGCGTCGTGATCGTCGCTGACGCCCACTATCTTGGCGATCCCATCCACGAGGCCGTCGTAGTCGACGCGTAGCGTCGGCGCGAACTGCACGGTCGCTGCCTCGCGATCGACGTGCGGGCCGGCCGCGTCCTGCACGAACCAATCGGCGCCCTGATAGAGCCACACGTCCAGGTCCTGGGCCCTGAGCAACTCGATCGCGGGGGGCACGAGCTCGGGCGGGATCGTCCGCTGCTCGATCACCTTCATGTCGCGATCCACGAGCAGCCCGCCGTTGAAGGCGGCGATCGGAGTGCGCACGTCGAGGGGCTCGATCAGCATCGACATCCCCCGCGGTGGGCGGCCGCTGGTCAGCGCAAACAGGATGCCCGCCTCGTGTAGCTCTCCCACGGCCGCGATCGCCGCCTCGGTGAGGACCTTTTCCTGCGTGACGAGCGTGCCGTCGACATCGGCGAGCAGCAGCCGAATCGCGGGCGAGGTGCTGGAGAAAGACGAATTGAGCGACACTGCAGAGAGCACGGTACCGGCCCCGGCCCCGCTCTGAGGCTGGTCCGCGAGAACCTACGAGATCGAACCCGGCCCGAGACGCCGGCTTGGCAAACCGACTAACGAAGGAGCCCGACGATGGCGACTGACACACCTATGCAATTGGGGATGGTCGGACTGGGGCGCATGGGCGCCAACATCGTGCGGCGGCTGATGCGCGACGGGCACCGCTGCGTTGGCTATGACGTCAGCTCCGACGCGGTCGCGGCGCTCGCGGCCGACGGCGCGCAGGGCGCCGGCACGATCGCGGAGTTCGTAGCCAAGCTGGAGAAGCCGCGCACGGCCTGGGTGATGGTGCCCGCGGGCGAGATCACCGACAAGACGATCGCGCAGCTGGCGCAGGAGATGGAGCCCGGCGACACGATCATCGACGGCGGCAACACGCATTACCACGACGACATCCGCCACGCGCACGAACTGAAGAGCAAGGGCATCCACCACATCGACTGCGGCACCAGCGGTGGCGTGTGGGGACTGGAGCGCGGCTACTGCCTGATGATCGGCGGCGAGAGCGAGGTCGTGCAGCGACTGAGCCCGCTGTTCGCCACGATCGCGCCGGGAGTCGACTCCGCGGAGCGCACGCCCGGACGCAGCGGCGCGCCGAGCCCGTCCGAGCAGGGCTACCTGCACTGCGGCCCCAACGGCGCGGGTCACTTCGTGAAGATGGTGCACAACGGCATCGAGTACGGCCTGATGGCCGCCTACGCCGAGGGCCTCTCCATCATCCACTCCGCCGACGCGGGCCTGCGTCAACAGGAGCAGGACGCCGAGACGAGCCCGCTGGAGAAGCCCGAATTCTACAAGTACGAGATCGACACGACCGAGGTCGCCGAGGTGTGGCGGCGCGGCAGCGTGGTCGGCTCGTGGCTGCTGGACCTGACCGCACAGGAGCTGTTCAAGTCGCCCCAGCTCGAGGAGTTCGCCGGCCGCGTGTCGGATTCCGGCGAGGGGCGCTGGACGTCGATCGCGGCGATCGAGGAGGGCGTGCCCGCGCCGGTGCTCACGGCGGCGCTGTACTCGCGCTTCGGCTCGCGCGGACTGGACGAGTACGCCGGCAAAGTCCAGTCGGCAATGCGCAAGGGGTTTGGCGGACACGACGAGAAGCCGGCGGGGCGCGAAAGCTGATCGCAGGCCCGCCCGCCCCCGCCTGATCGAAGTTGGTCGCAGCATGCTTGATTTCAAATGCCGGGGCACATGCTTGAGTAAAGGCTGATTGGGTCGACCTCGCCGCATGCGGCGAGGTCAGCAGGGCCGCATGCGGCCCTGCTCGGGAGCGCGCATGCGCGCTCCCGCCTGTGGGCGCATGCGCCCACAGGAATGACGTGTCGCATGCGACACGTCAAGGAGCCGCACATGTGCGGCTCCTCCGGGCGGCGCATGCGCCGCCCGGAACAACATCAGCTTATTAGCCACATGCGCAGCCACCGCTTGGCGTGCATGCACCGCTGATACTTCCGACTCTCCCTACGGTCGTGCCTCCTTGGGCTCACCAAGGACCACGAGGCCATGAATGCAGACCA
Source organism: uncultured Solirubrobacterales bacterium (assembly GCA_963708315.1). Taxonomy (GTDB): domain Bacteria; phylum Actinomycetota; class Thermoleophilia; order Solirubrobacterales; family Solirubrobacteraceae; genus Palsa-744. The sequence continues at coordinate 2,575,529 of OY970204.1, forward strand.
GGCAGATGGCGAACACGCCGAGCGCCCACCACGGATGCGCACCGCCGACGTCCAGCAACGCCCCCAGCGCCCCCAGGGTGGCCGCGATGAGCCCGATCACGCGCCCGTAGATGTTGCCGGCGAACAGCGAAAAGGCGCCGGTCAGCTGAATGACGCCGAGGATGATCGTGATCCACCCCCACGTGTGGAGGCTCGAGAAGACGAACTGCGTGTCATTTGCCCAGAAACTCGCGTTTCCGACGGCGGCGATCCCGTAAATGATGTTCAAGACACCCGCAATCAACAGCAGGATGCCCACAAACAGTGCACTGCCAACTCCTCGCATTTGCTCCCCCTCGGCTCAGTGACGCCTTATGACGCCCTGTCTCGGATTCTATCCGTTGGACTGGATCACACAGGAACGGGGAGCGACGGACGCGAGAACGGAAGAACCTCGACCCGTTGAAGAACGGCATGTCGCGCATGCGCCGTGGTGGTTTCGTCCGCTCGCCTCCGAGGCGATAGTCTCAGCTGGAGTCCAGGCGCCCGCCAGGTTCTCAGACGAAAGGAGCGAGGATGAGTGACGGCTACGACCAGCCCGGCTATCCGCCACCGCCCCCGCTGCCACCACCCGGTGGCACTCCCCCTCCAGGCGGCCCTCCCCCTTCCGGCGGGGGCGCCCCACCCTACGGTGGGGGCCCCGGCGATCCCTATCAGGGGGGCGGAGCTCCGCCCCCCTCGAGCGGTGGCAGCGGCTGGGCCATCGCCATCGGCGCCGCGCTCGTGATCGCGCTGATCGTGGTGGTCGTCCTGCTGGTCTCCGACAACGGCTCCAAACATACGCCGACGGTCAACAGTCAATCGCTCAGCGTCAACCACTCCACGACGACCAACGTCACGCCGACGGTCACGCAGAAGACGACGGTCACGACACCGACGACGACCGTGACCGCGCCCGCCAAGACGACAACCGTGACTACGCCCACGCCCACGACTACGACCACATCGACCAAAACGTCGGCCGCCCCCGGCGCAGCGAATCCTACGCCGTAAGAGGCCGGGGCAAGCCAGTCCACCTCACGCTCTCGAGGGTCCAGGCGTAGACTGATCGTTGGATGACCAACGACCTTGCGCGCTGGCAGTTCGCAACGACGAGCATCTACCACTTCCTGTTCGTGCCGGTGACGATCGGGTTGGCGTTTCTCGTAGCCCTCCTGCAGACGGCCTGGTATCGCAATCAGAAGCCCGAGTACAAGCGCGTCACCCGCTTCTTCGGCACGCTGCTGCTGATCAACGTCGCGATCGGGGTCGTCACGGGCCTCGTGCAGGAGTTCGAGTTCGGCATGAACTGGTCGGCCTACTCGCGCTTCGTGGGCGACGTCTTCGGCGGTCCGCTGGCAATGGAGGGACTGGCGGCATTCTTCCTGGAGTCGACCTTTCTGGGGTTGTGGATCTTCGGCTGGGACCGGCTGCCCAAGCGCATCCACCTGGCCTGCATCTGGCTGGTGACGGCCGGCTCGATGCTCTCGGCGCTGTTCATCCTGGCCGCCAACTCGTGGATGCAACACCCCGTCGGCTACGTGCTCAACAGCCACGGACAGCCGGTGCTGAACGACGTCTGGGCGCTGTTCACGAACCCGACGTTCCTGTGGGGTTATGTGCACGTGATCCTGGCCTCGCTCGTGACGGGCTCGCTGGTGATGCTCGCGATCTCCGCCTGGTACCTGCGCAAGCAGCACGAGGCGCAGGCCTTCTACCCCACGGCGCGACTGTCGGTGCTGGTGCTGTTGCCGGCGATCCTGCTGCAGATGTTCGTCGGCAACAAGCTCGGAGAGATCGAGGCGACATACCAGCCCGCGAAGATCGCGGCGGCCGAGGCGCAGTGGGAAAACTGCCAGCCGTGCTCGTTCTCGGTCTTCCAGATCGGTGGCGGCAACAACGATCAGACCCCCACGCAGGTGATCGCGATCCCGCACCTGCTCTCGATCCTCGCGACCGGGACCTGGGGTGGCGCGGTGGTCGGGTTGAACCAGCTGCAGAAGGAAGACGTCGCCAAATACGGGCCCGGCAACTACATCCCCGACGTGTTCATCCAGTACTGGTCGATGCGCGTGATGGCCTATCTGGGGTCGTTGATCGCGCTGCTGGCGCTGTGGGGCGCGTGGCTCGTGCACCGGGGCACGCTCGCTCGCTCGAAGTGGTTCCTGCGCGCGAGCCTGGGGGCGGTGGTGACGCCGTTCGTGATGAACACCGCCGGCTGGCTGTTGACCGAGAGTGGCCGGCAGCCCTGGATCGTGCAGGGCCTGATGAAGACCGTCAACGCGAACTCGCCATCGGTCACCGCCACCGATATCTGGATCAGCCTGATCAGCTTCGTGCTGATCTACCTCGCGCTCGGCGCCGCGGACCTGATCCTGATGCTCCGCTATGCCCGCAAAGGACTCGACCCCGAAGAGGATGGCCCCGACGGGTCGAGCGCGGGCGCGCAGAGCCCAACCCCGGCCATGAGCTACTAGCCGAGCGTCTGATGCGTCGCCTCCGAGACAATCCCGATCCCGATCCGCCGCGGCCCAGAATCAAAGGGCGCTAGGAGACGCATCGTCATGCAACTGCACACGATCTGGTTCGTGATCATCAGCATCTTCTGGGTCGGGTTCTTCGTGCTCGAGGGCTTTGACTTCGGCGTCGGCGCGCTGCACACGATCGTCGGGCGCGGCGACTCCGAGCGCAGGCTCGCGCTGAGCACGATCGGCCCCTGGTGGGACGGGAACGAGGTGTGGCTCATCGTGGCCGGCGCCGGGATGTTCGCGGCCTTCCCCGGCTGGTACGCGACGATGTTCTCGGCTCTGTATCTGGCGCTGCTGCTCGTGCTGGTGGCGTTGATGGCGCGCGGCGTGGCGTTCGAGTTCAAAGACAAAAGCGAGAATCCGCGCTGGCGGCTGACGTGGCGGTGGGCGATGACGATCGGCTGCCTGCTGATCCCGCTGCTGCTCGGCGTCGGGCTGGGCGATCTGCTGAACGGCCTGCCGATCGACTCAAGCCACGAATACACGGGCAACTTCTTCGACCTGCTCACCCCCTACGGCCTGTGGACCGGCCTGACGCTGCTCGCACTGTGCCTGCTGCACGGCGCGACCTTCCTCAAGCTCAGGACCACCGATCGTGTGCGCGAGCGCGCGCGCGCTGTCGCGCGACCGCTGGGATGGGTGGCGATCGCGTTCGTCGTGGGCTGGGTGATCTGGACGCGCAGCGTCGCGGGCGGCCCCGACGTGCCCCAGCCCGTCGAGATCCTCGCGGTGATAGCGGCGGTCTTCGCGGCGCGGCTGGCGATGAGCGATCACGACGGCCCGGCCTTCGCCTCCTCCGCCGTCGCGATCGCCGCGACCGTCGGCTCGATCTTCATCGACCTGTATCCGAACGTGATGGTCTCCAGCACCAGCGCCGCCTACAACCTGACCGTCAACAACGTCGCCTCCGGCCACTACGCGCTGACGGTGATGACGGTCGTCGCCGTGATCTTCTTCCCGCTCGTGCTGGTCTACCAGGGCTGGTCTTTTCACGTCTTCCGTGGACGCCTCAAGGCCGCGCAGGCGCAACCCGATTCGCCGGTCGCAACCTCATCGGGGACGCCGGCGGGACCGCCGATCCAGGCCGGCGGATGACCGACGCATCGGCCCATCGGGTGGTGATCATCGGCGGCGGCTTCGGCGGCCTGTTCGCGGCGAAGTTCCTGCGCCGCGCGCCCGTGCAGGTCACGCTGATCGACCGCACCAACCATCACACCTTCCAACCGCTGCTCTACCAGCTGGCGACGGGAATCCTGTCCGAGGGCGCGGTCGCGCCACCGCTGCGCGAGGTCCTGCGCAAGCATCGCAACGTCCATGTCGAGCTCGCGGACGTCACGGGCATCGACCTGCAAGCCAGGACCGTCACCGCCGCCAGGCCGTTGGGGGCGCCCATTACGGTTGCGTATGACTCCCTGATCGTGGCGGCCGGCGCCACGGGCTCCTACTTCGGGCACGACGAGTTCGCGCGCTTCGCCCCGGGGATGAAGACCGTGGACGACGCCCTGGAGCTGCGCGGGCGCATCTTCGGCGCGTTCGAGATGGCCGAGATCGAGGAGGACCCCGAGCTCCGTCGGGCGTGGATGACGTTCGCGGTGATCGGCGCCGGACCCACGGGTGTGGAGATGGCCGGACAGATCGCGGAGCTCTCACGGCGATCTTTGAGGGGGAACTTCCGCAGGATCGATCCGGCCAGCGCGCAGGTGCTCCTATTCGACGGTGGCGAGGCGCCCCTCGCCACGTTCGGCGAGGAGCTCGCGGCGAAGGCCACGAGTCAGATCGAACGCACGGGCGTCCAGCTGCGGATGCGCAGCATCGTGACCGACGTGAAACCCGACGCGATCGTCGTCCAGGGCCCCGACGGCGAGGAACGCGTCGCGTGCCACACGAAGGTGTGGTCGGCGGGCGTTCAGGCCTCCCCGCTGGGTGAGATGCTGGTGGCGGCCACCGGCGCCGGGACCGACCGCGCCGGACATGTGCAGGTGCTCCCCGACTGCACCTTGCCCGGCCATCCGGAGGTGTTCGTCGTCGGCGACATGATGTCGCTGAAAGGGCTCCCGGGGGTCGCGGAGGTCGCGATGCAGTCGGGCATCCACGCGGCGCGCACGATCAAACGACGCGTACAAGGCGACACTGCCGAGGCCAAGCCATTCGTCTACCGCGATCTCGGCAGCATGGCGACGATCTCGCGCTTTCGCGCGATCGTGAGCTTCAAGGGCCTGAAGATCGGCGGGTTCGTCGGCTGGCTGATGTGGGCGTTCGTCCACCTCACGTTCCTCACGGGCTTCAAGAACCGCTGGATCGCGCTGTTCAAGTGGCTGACCGCATTCGTCGGCAGCGCCAGGGACGAGCGGACGATCACGATGCAGCAGGTCGCGGCTCGCGTCGTCGGGATGCACGTTGGAATCAAGTCGGGCGAGGAAAGCATGGCCCGATTCGTCGAGGAGCGAAGCGACGCCTAACCGTTCTCGCGTTCCCACAAGGACGCGTAGCGAGCACCGAGCGCGAGCAGCTCGGCGTGCGTGCCTCGCTCGAGGACGCGACCGCGATCGAGCACGAGCACCTCGTCGAGCGCCTCCAAGCCGGCCAGCCGGTGGGTGATCAGCAGGACGCCCGTCTCGTGCGTGACCGCCAGCAGGTCGGCGACGATCGCATCCGCCATCTGCGTGTCGAGATGCTCGCCGGGCTCGTCCAGGACGATCAGCGGGAAGTCTGCGAGCAGCGCCCTGGCGATCGCCAGGCGTTGGCGCTGACCGCCTGACATACGCGCGCCGCGCTCCCCCACCTCAGTGCCCAACCCGGCGGGCAGCTGCTCGGTCCAGTCGAGCAATCGCGCCTCCGCGAGGGCCGCGCGCAGGTCGTCCGTGCTCGCCTCGCGACGGGCCAGCCGCAGGTTCTCCTCGAGCGTGCTGTCAAACACGTGTGCGTCCTGTGAGACCAGCCCGATGACCGTGCGACACCGATCGCCGTCGAGGTCGGCGATCTCAACACCATCGAGCGTCACGGACCCGCCGTCGTAGGCAAGGAACCGCAGCAGCACCCCGGCGAGTGTCGACTTGCCGGCACCGCTAGGCCCCACGACGGCGACCCGCCGGCCGGGGCTCAGATCGAGGTCGACCCCGTCCAGCGCCGGGCAAGCCGCACCCGGGTAGGTGAAGCGCAGGCCGCGCACGCGTAGGACGTGCGGAGGCGGCGGCAGCGCAAGCGGATGCACCGGTTCGCTCACCGGCGGCGGCGTGTCCATCACCTCGAACACCCGCGCCGCCGAGCGCCGCACGCGCTGGAGCGTCTGCGTTGCCGTGGGCAGGCCCATGACGAGTTCGAACGCGACCAGCGGGATCAATGCCAGCCCCGCGAGCAGCACGCCGTCCAGTCTGCCCGCATGGACCGCCGCCACCCCGACCAACAGCGCGCCCCACATCGCCAGGCCACAGCACAAGCTCGTGAGGCCCTGGCCGATGCCCGCCGTGCGGGCGCTCGCCCCGGCGATGCGGGTGAGTAGCGAGTCCGCGGCGAGTGTGCGCTGCAGCTGCTCCTGAGCCCCGCCGTTGACGATCAGCTCGGGCGCGCCCTCGATCAGGTCGACCACGCTGGAGGTCAAGTCCGCGCGCGCCGCCGCCTGACGCCCCTCGCTGCGGGCAGCGAGCTGTCCGGTCAGCCACGGCACCAGCGTCGCGGCGATCGCCAGCGCCACCAGCAGGATCAGGCCGGCCGCCGGGAGCATCGACCACACCAGTGCGACCGTCGCCGCGCCCACACCGAGGGCGATGACGAAGGGCGGCACCACGCGCAGCAGCAGATCCTGCAGAGCGTCCACGTCATGTACGAGCCGCGCGAGCAGATCGCCGCTGCGGAAAGCCGGGATGCCGAGCGGGGCCAGGCGCTCCATGCGGATGTAGAGAGAGACCCTGATCTCCGACAGCACGCGGAAGGCCGCGTCGTGGCCCACCAGACGCTCCGCGTAGCGGCACAGACCGCGTGCGAGAGCGAAGAACTGCACGCCGACGATCGCGATCGCCACCGCCGACTCCTGCGGGCGCTGCGCCGAGCGCGAGATCAGCCAGGCCGAGGTCGCGATCAAGCCAATCGCAGCGGCGATGGCGCCCGCCCCGAGCAGCGTCGCGAGCGCAAGGCGCCCGGCGGCAGGACGAGCGAGGGCGAGCGTGCGCAGCAGCGGGGCTTGGGGACCGTGGTCCTGTCCCATGGGGGTCATGCGGCAACCTCGATGGGCACGAGCGAGACAACCCGGTCGGCCATCGCCACCAGGGCCGGTCGATGTGCGACGAGCACCACCGTGCGCCCTTGGGCAAGTCGGCGCATGGCATGCACGATCTCCTGCTCGGTGTGGCCGTCGAGGCCGGCGGTAGGCTCGTCAAGCAGGAGCAGGGGCGCGTCGCGCAGAAACGCACGGGCCAACGCCAGTCGCTGTCGCTCTCCCGCGGAAAGCCCGGCGCCGCGATCGCCGAGGATCGTCTCCAGTCCCACCGGCAGGTTGGCCACGACATCCGTGAGGCCGGCATCGGCAAGCGCAGTCCGGACCTCCTCGTCCGACGCGTCGCGGCGACCGACGCGCACGTTGTCCGCGATCGACGCGTCGAACAGGTGCGGTCGCTGCGGCACCCACGCCAGCCGTGCCCGCCACGCGTCGGGGTCCAGCTCTGAGAGCTCGACGCCGCCGACCCAGATCGAGCCGCGATCGGGTCTGAGCAGTCCGAGCAGCGCACCCAGCAGCGTCGACTTACCACAGCCGCTGGGGCCGATGAGCGCCAGCGTCTCCCCCGCCCGCACCGTCAGCGAGACGTCCTCGAGCGCCGGCTCGGAGCGATCGGGGTAGGTGATCCGCAGCCCCTCGATCGTCAGATCGGTGAGCGCCATGTCGGGAATGTCGGCGCGCGTGCCCCTGAGCGCCAATGGCGTCTCGAGCACCGCGAACACCTGCTCAGCGGCGGCCATACCTTCGGCGCTCGCGTGATAGTTGGCGCCCAGCCGTCGCAGCGGCAGATACGCCTCGGGAGCGAGTACGAGCGCGAATAGCGCCGTGCGCAGGTCAAGGTGCCCGCCCATCAAGCGCAAGCCGATCGCCACCGCCACGAGCGCCACGGCGATCGTCGCGACGAGCTCGAGGATCAGCGACGACAGGAACGTGACGCGCAGCGTCGACATCGCGGTCGTGCGGTAGCGCTCGGTGATCTCTCCAATCGCCGCCGCCTGCGCCCGCGCGCGTCCGAACACCTTCAGCGTGGGCAATCCCGCGACGACGTCGAGGAAGTGGCCCGCCAGTCGCTCGAGGGTCTGGAATTGGCGGTCCATGCGCTCGCGCGTGGTGGCGCCCACCAGCGCCATGAACAGCGGGATCAGCGGGATCGTGAAGGCGATGATCGCCGCCGAGATCCAATCACCGAACAGCACCGCCACGATCACGACGACGGGCACGATCACGGCGAGGAACAGCTGCGGCAGATACAGCGAGAAGTAGCCGTCGAGCGCGTCGATCCCGCGCGTGGCGAGGATCGCCCAGACACCCGTGCTCTGCTCGCGAGCACTGTCGGAGGAGAGCGCCGGGACGCGTTTCAGCAGCGCGGTGCGCAGCTGCGACTTCGCCCGCGCCGAGGAGCGGCTCGCCGCGAGCTCGGCCGCCCAGGCAAGAACAGCGCGAGCCACAACGACCGCGAGCAGCAGGGTCAGCGGCGTGCGTAGCTGCGCGAGGCTCCTGCCGCCGATGAACGCGCGCGAGACGACATCTGCGAGTAGCCATGCCTGCGCGACGATCATCAGCGCGCCGAGCGAGCCGAGCGTGACCGACACAAACAGAAACGTGCGGGTCGCGCGCGCGTATTGGAGCAGTCTCGGATCGAGCGCCCTCACCGGGCAATCATGTCCGATGGACTACGCCGCATGCGGCGTAGTCGTCAGGGCCGCATGCGGTCCTGACCCGAGGCGTGCATGCACGCCTCGGCCGCCGGCGCATGCGCCGGCGGAATGACATCACTGAATCTCCGCCAGGCGCTCCGCGAGGATGATGCGCGCCGCTGCCTCGATCAGCGCGAGGTGAGAGAACGCCTGGGGGAAGTTGCCGAGATGGCGGCCGGTGGAGGTGTCGAACTCCTCGGCGTAGAGCCCCAGCGGGGAGGCGACGCTTAGGAGCTTTTCCATCAGGTCGCGCGCGCGCTGCTCCTCGCCGACGACCGCCAGCGCGGAGACGAGCCAGAAGGAGCAGATCAGGAAGCTGCCCTCCTTGCCGGAGAGGCCGTCGTCGGTCTCATCAGTGCGGTAGCGCAGGACGAAGCCATCCTCGGTCAGATCGTCGGCGATCGCCAGGACGCTCGCGCGCAGGCGCTCGTCCCCGGGCGGGAGGAACCCGAACAGCGCCGCCAGCAGGGTCGAGGCGTCGAGCGCGTCGGTGTCGTAGTGCTGGCGCAGGACACCCGCGTCGGTGAGGCCGTGCTCCAGGATGTCGGCCTTGATCTCCTGCGCCGTGGCCGCCCAGGTGGACTGCAGGTCCGAGTCGCCGGCCATCGCCGCGAGCTTGGCGGCGCGATCCATCGCGACCCAGCACATCAGCTTCGAGGAGACGTAATGCTGAGGGGCGCCGCGCGCCTCCCAGATGCCCTGGTCGGGTTCGCGCCATACGTCGGTCGCGCATTTGGCCTGGGCCTGCACGATCGGCCACAGCCTGCGCGGCAGCCGTTCGCTGCGACGGGTGTGCAGCAGGATCGAATCAAGCGCCGCGCCGAACACGTCGTTCTGGCGCTGGTCGAAGGCGCCGTTGCCGACCCGCACGGGGCGCGCGCCCGCATAGCCGGAGAGATCCTCGCGCGTTGACTCCGTCAGATCACGGCGGCCGTCGATCCCGTACATGATCTGCAGCGCCCCGTCCGAGTTGGGCTCGAGGTCGGCGACGAACTGCATGAACTCCTCGGCCTCCCAGTCGAGGTTCAGGTAGTGCAGCGCCTGCAGCGTGAACGTCGAGTCGCGCAGCCAGGTGTAGCGGTAGTCCCAGTTGCGCTCTCCCCCGGGCGTCTCCGGCAGCGAGGTCGTCAGCGCCGCGACGGTGGCGCCCGTGGGCATGTACGTGAGGCCCTTGATCGCCAGCGCCGAACGCTGGATCGCCTCGCGCCAGCGGTGGTCGGGCAGGCGCGCGCGCCCGAGCCAGCCGCGCCAGTAGCGGGCCGTTGTCGCCAGGCGCGCATTGGCGTCGTCAATGTCGGCGGGAGCCTCCAGCTCGCCGGCCCAGGAGAGCGCACAGAAGATCTGCTCACCCTGTTTGAGCACGTGGCGAGCGCGAACCCAGTCGCCCTCGACACCGACGGTCATGTCGGTCTTGAGCCTCACGGTGAGCTCGGCGCCGGTCGCGTCGGCGCAATTGCCTTCCTCGGAGATCGACCAAGTGGCCGGGATGCGCCCGTAGTCGAAGACCGGTTCGCAGGTCAGCTCGATCTCGACTTCGCCCTCCAAACAGATCGCCACGCGCACGAGCAGGTGCTCGGCGTCTTCGTCGGTCGGGGGACGGGTGTGGGGCGTGACGAGGTCCACGCCGCGGCGAGGGCCGAGCGTGAGCGCATCGCGTACGGCCAGCCAGCCGGTGGGCGTGTTCCAGCTCGTCAGCAGCGTGTTCGTGCCCGGCTCATAGACACGCGCGGAGGGCACGTTGATGCCGAACGGGGCGAAGCGGAAGGCGCCCGCCTGGCGATCGAGCAGCGTGCCGAACACGCTCGGAGAGTCAAACCGGGGAACGCACAGCCAGTCGACCGCACCATCGGGGGCAATCAGCGCGCCGGTGTGACAGTTAGACAGGAACGCGTAGTCGGCGATCGGCGGAAACGGAGAAGGCGCCGCGGCGCTCTGGGGCATGGTGGGCTCAGCGTGGCCGTCCGCCGCCTCGGACTTGCCCGTGCTCTTGGCTTTCGCCGTGCTCATCGGACACGCTCGGGGCGACTCACGTCGTTACCCACGGGCCGTGCCAAGTGCCGTAGCCGGAGAGGAGACGCTTACCCTCCTCCGGGCCCCAGGAGCCGGGGGCGTAGGGGTGGACGGGCGGAGGAGAATCGAGGAACCGCTGAAAGATGCGCCAGGTCTCCTCGACCGAGTCCTGCCGGGTAAAGCGCGTGCTGTCACCGCGCATCGCGTCGAGCAGGAGCACCTCGTACGGCGTGGGGGCCTCGCCGCCCTCCTGCGCGAACTCCATGTCGAGCGTGATCGCCTGCGGGCCGGAGGAGTCGGCGCGATGCGCGTCGAGGATCGTCTGCACGCCGGTCGCCGGATCCAGCTTGATGACGAGCTGGTCGGGTTCGGGACGGCGATGGCCGTGCTCCATGAAGCCCAGGCGCGGCGGATGACGGAACACGACGCGCAGCTCGGTCTGCGTAGTGGGGAGCAACTTGCCCGTGCGGATGAACCAGGGCACGCCCGACCAGCGCCAGTTGTCGATGTCCAGGCGCATAGCGGCATATGTCTCGGTGGTCGAGTCGGAGGCGACGCCGTCGATCTTCAGATAGCCCTCGTGCTGACCCCGCACGTAGTGCGCCGGATCGGCCGTGGACGTCGAGCGGAAGACGGCAAACTTGGCGTCCTTGAACGTTTCCGCGTCGTTGCCCGCGGGCGCCTCCATCGCGGCGACGGCGACGACCTGCATCAGGTGATTGACGACCACGTCGCGCAGCGCGCCGACGGGGTCGTAGAAGTGCCCGCGGTCTTCGACGCCGAAGGACTCGGCCATCGTGATCTGCACGCAGGCGATGTGGTTGCGGTTCCAGATCGGCTCGATCATCGTGTTGGCGAACCTGAGGTACAGGAACTCGTCGGTGCCCATCTTGCCGAGGAAGTGATCGATGCGGTAGAGCTGGGACTCGTCGATGTACTGGTGGATTTCCGCGGCCAGCGCGCGCGCGGAGACCAGGTCGTGACCGAACGGCTTCTCCACGACCACGCGGCCGGTCTTAGTCAGGCCCGCGGCGGAGAGCTGCCCGATCACAGGCCCGAACAGGAAGGGAGGAATCTCCAGGTAGAAGACGGGATTGTGAGCATCGCCGACGGCGGCAGTGAGGCGCTCGTAGGTGGCGGCGTGGGTGAAGTCGCCGCTGACGTAAGACAGGCGCGCGGCGAAGCGGTCGAATACGTCGGAGTCCAGCGGCTCGCCGGTGCCTTCGATGCACTCGCGCGCATGTTGGCGCAGCTGATCGAGCGTCCAATCGTCGCCCGCGACGCCGACGACCGGGCAGTTCAACAGGCCACGACGCTCCAACCGGTAGAGCGAACGGAACGTCATCACCTTGGCGAGATCGCCGGTGATGCCGAACACAACGAATACGTCAGCGGGCGTGGGACTCTCGGGATCAGGCATGCGTCGAGGGAGTCCGCGTGACCATGAAACGTCAGGCTAGCGCGATTGGATGGGCGCGGTCATCCGCCTGTACACGGCGCCTCACGGGACCAGCAGGCGACCGGCCGCTAGCTGCTAGCGCCGCGGGCAGGGCTGGTTGAACGCGACGGGGGTGTGTTCGCCGCTGAGGAAGCTGAGTTCGGTCTTGATCGGGGCGCCGCCCCGCGGACAGTGCTTGGGGAGGGTGATGTAGGAGTGCATCTTGCCGTGCTTGCGATACGCCGCGCCGACGGCGACTTTGAACGACAGGATCGAAGCGTCGGGAGCGCCGGGGACCGATTCGACCAGCGGGATGTCGACGACCAGCTCCGGTCCATACGGGGCGGGACCTGTGACCCAGTGGCCTTTTTCGACGATCTGCAGGGAGACCGGCGTGCTGCCGTTGGCGTATACCGTGAGACCGTTGTTGGGAGCGAAGAACGACTGCAGCGTCACCTTCTCCCGGACCTGTTCGCCACCGAACGTGACGACGCCGACGCCTTCACCCACGGGACCGGCGATCGACTGCTTCGGACATGCCGACGGGCCGACGTTTTCGAGCGCCGCCGGGGAGCATGTCGCAAAGCCCGTCGAGTTGATCTTGGTGCCGGCGGGAGCAAAAATGGCGAGCAACACCAGCGGGGAGGGAAACCCCCCATATTCGGTTCCGCTGATCGTGTCCTGGACGGTGACTTGAGCTCCCGCGCCAAGAATGTTGCCCGTCCCAGGGAAGCCGGGAATCGGTTGGGGTTTCACTTTGAACGTGACCGCGGGCGCCGCCCCAGCGGCAGTCACAAACGCGAGCTGGCACACGACCAGCAGGGCGAGACAGGCAAGGACAAGCGCTCGGCGCGGGAACTCGTCACGCGTCGTGGCCTGCGGTTGCATGCACATGCTGCCGGATGTGGTCATTGCGACTCGCCTTCGCTCGACTGCAAATCTCGACACTGCGAAAGATACTCAAACGGTCCCATCCAATCCAACGCCTTCGCGCATCGCGTCATCATGCGGGCGCGCCGGCGGACAGGCCCGCCAGCTCGGCGCTACGTTCCCACAGACCCTCGGCTAGCGTCTCATCCTGGGCCTGCGCGCTGGGAGCCAGCACCTTCTCGTCCTGCACGTACTCCCCCGTGAGAGCGGACGCCTGCTCGGATAGCGAGAGCCAGACCAGCGAGCGGGCGCCGCGCTCGGGAGAGCGGAAGAACGGTCCACCCACCGTCGTCAGGACCTTCCAGATTCCGCGCTCGTTCTTGCCGAACCCGGTGCGCACGACGCCGGGATGAAAGCAGTTGGCGTGCAACTCCGGCGCGCGCCTGGCCAGCTCGCGCGTGAACAGGATGTTGCACAGCTTCGAGGTGCCATACACGCGCATCGCCCCGTAGGAGCGCTCGGATTGGAGGTCGTCGAGGTCCAATCGCCCGCCCTCGTGGGCGTCAGAGGCGGTCGTGACGACGCGCCCTCCCGTCAGACGGTCGCGCAGCAGGTTGGTGAGCAGGAACGGGGCGAGATGGTTGAGCGCGAACGTGCGCTCGAGACCCTCGGAGGTCACTTGCCGCGAGGCGAACAACGCCCCGGCGTTGTTCGCCAGCACGTCGATCTGCCCGTAGCGCTCGCGCGCCTCGCCGGCCAGCGCGCGAACGTCGGCCATCAGCGTCAGGTCGGCGACATGCTCGTGAACGGGCATCGCCCCGCCGCCCGCCGCCCGCGCCTCGTCCGCGACCGCTCGGACACGCTCGGGCTCACGGCCGACCAGCGCCACCTCGGCGCCCTGCCGGGCGAGCTCGATCGCGGCGGCGCGGCCGATGCCGCGCGTGGCTCCGGTGAGCAGGACGAGCGTCACGCCGTGGACTCTACCGACGCCGCGCCGTCTCTACACCGCGCCGAGCCGTTCGATGACCTCGACACGATCGGTGCCATGCGCCTGCAAAACCCGCTCGAAGTCCGCGCCGTACACGTCCATCACGGCCATCAGCACGTCGGGCGTCGCGACCCCGGCGGCGCCGCGGCGGTCGGCGCGGTCGGCGGCGTTCTCGAGCACCCGCGCAACCGCGTCGCGATCCTCGACGCCGGCAGGTGGCGACGCCCACCCATATTCCTCCTCGTCGGACAGCCGCAGCGACCCCTCGCTCACGCCGAGCGCCTGCAGCGCGGCCCCGGCTTCGCCATGCAGACGCAGGACTCGCAGCCAGCGCTCGGCGGCGTCCCGGGGGGTGGAGGCGAACGGCAATGCGGTGGACGCGATGCTCAGCACGATCGCGGCGTCGGGGGCGAGCGCCGGTGAGGCGCTTCTCACGGCGCCCCTCCCAGGCCCGCTCGCCGTCCGACCTGGGGTGGGTGCAGCAGCGCGACGTTGTCGCGGCGCAACGTCACTTCCGGCGCTCCGTCGGTGAGGTTCAGCTCCAGCAGGGCACTGCCCGACCGCTCCGCGACGACGCGCGTCGAATGAACCAGCTCGGCGATCTCACTTTGGGGCACCCCACAGGCGAGCAGGAACGGCTCGATCCGATCGCTGCACGCCTGCTCGCGATCGAGCTCGAGTTCCTCGACGAGCACATGCGGAGCGCCCTCACCTCCCTCGACGCTCAACAGGCAGGCCGCCATGTCATCGGGGCGCGAGTCGGTCTGTGCGGCTACCCGCTCCAGCAGCTCCGGCGCGGTGGCCCGAGGCCCGAGGTCAGTGAGCGTATGCGTGAGCCGCTCGGCGCCGAATAGCTCGGCGCCCACCCGCGCCTCGGTCACACCGTCGGTGTGAAAGCAAATCTGCGAGCGGCCCGGGATCGATACGACCGTCTGACGCGTCCCGGTTCGTGCGCCGGCGCCGATCGGCGGCGCGGAGCAGACGGTGATCGGCTTTATCGCACTTGAGCCGATCACGACCGGTGGAGGGTGACCGGCGCAGGCGTAGGTGAGGGTGCGCTCACGTGGGTGGTAGATCGCGGCCGCGACCGTGGCGAACGACTCTCCGAGCTGGCGCTCGAGCACCGCTCCCGCCGTCTGCACCGCGCTGCGCGGCGACAGACCGGCCTCCAGGTATGCCCGCAACGTGAACCGCACGAGCGCCGTATGGGGCAGCGCCTGGCGCCCGTGTCCGGAGACATCGCCGAGGATCACCGCCAGGCGGCCATCGTCGAGCGCGAACAGGTCGTAGAAGTCCCCGCCGGCGCCGGGACCGTCCGCCGGTCGGTAGGCCGCGGATGTCCCGACGGGACCGAGCCGGGCGGGCGTCACCGGGAGCAGCGCGGCCTGGAGCAGGCCGACGTCCTCGAGCAGCTCCCCACGTTGCTGCTCCAGTCGGCGGGCACGCAGCGCGGCCAGACGTGAACGGATTCCCAGCGCGAGCGCGAGCGCGAGCAGGCCGCCGATCAGCGCCCACACGAGTGTGGGTACGACGCCGACAATTTTAGTGATCGTCGTCACGATCGGCGTCGGGCTGCTCGCCGTCGCGGCGCCGCGCAATGCCTTACGCGTATGCCCGACCCGCGCGGGGTGAGCGTGCACGGACGACACCCCCGTGGGGGAAGCGACTGCGCTCGACGCTGCAACCGGGGTTGCGTGCGTGCCGGCAGCGGTACGCCGGGCGTGGCGGCGGTGTGCATGCGCATTCCCGCGACCGTGCGGATCTCCGCGGCCGGCGCCTGCCGGCCGCGATGCTCCGGCAACCGGAGGTTGGGGCGTCGTCGCCGGCGTGGATGTGACGGCCGCGGGTACCGTAGCCGCCTGCGTCGCCGCCGCTGGGGTGATCGCCGCCGGCGTCGCTGCGGCGGCGGGAGTGGTTGCTGCCGGCGTCACGGCCGCAGGGGTGGTTGTCGTCGGCTTCGCCGTTGGCGTTGCGGTCACAGTGACGGTGGGTATGGACACGCGGACAGTGGGTAGAGGCACACGCGTCGGCGTATTCGGGACTGACGCCGCTATACCCGTGGTGGTTGAGCGATCGGCATGGTGTGCGGAATGTCTTCGCGCGCGATCGGGCAACGGGAGTGGGCTACCGGGGGTAGCAGCGGCTGGGCCGCCGACACCCTCATACCGGTCACCCCGGTCTGTCCTTCGATGCTGGGGGTCTTCCGCGTCCGGCTGGCCCGAGCCCCGTTCTCCCTGATGTCCAGGCTGCGCATCTACCGGAAGCGCCGGCGGCACCTGCGCCTGATGGCCCGGGCTTGGTTGTTCGTGCCCGTCGGGGCGCGGTGGTTCGTGGCGGCCCACACCGAGCCGTCCCTGGCGTCCTGGTATCGGCGCAGGAACTATGGCTGCCGGAGCGACCGACCCGTTCGGCGCGGGCGCAGTCGGGATCGGCCGCGTATGGCCGAATCTGGCGGCAGCAGCAGGAATCGAGGCTACGGCTAGGGCACAGCAGGCGAGGGCAACGGCCGCCGGCAAGCGCCGGCGTGGACGGGCGAGCGGGGGCTGCTCACTCGTTTCGCGCGCCATCGGCGTACCTGTAGATCAGCTCGCGCATGCTTCGTTCCCCTGCGCGTGTGCGAGCGCCTCGTCGAGTGTCGAAAAGATCGCGAACTTCCCATCGAGCCCCGAGAACTCGAAGATCTTGCGCACGTTGGGGCGCGTGCAGACGATCGCCAGGCGGGCATCGTCCTCGAGTCGGCGCGTGATGCCCACGAGCACTCCCAGCGTGGTCGAGTCGATGAACGTGACCAGCGATAGGTCGACGACGAGCCGGCTACTGCCCGCGCGCAGCGCATCGACGAGCATCTGCTTCAGGCTCGGGGCCGTGAACAGGTCGAGCTCCCCTTCGACCGTGACCAAACTCGTGCGCGTGTCGAGCCTGCGCTGAAAGATTCCGAATGGGGTCGCACTCGATTGTGTGCGGTGGATGTCGATTCGGCTGGTTATCGTATGTCCCCTTTACGCGCCGGCCATCGTTTGTGAGACTCGGCGTGCAGTCCAACGCACAGATGCCACTTCATAGACGCGCTCCGGCCTCAAAGATCACGTTCGGCTTTAGTCGACCCGTTCGTTAAGCATACGACGAGCGCTCGAACATGTGTCCAGGGGCGCCCCGGGGCCCGAATCATCCCGGTCAGGCCGCGGCAATCAGACTCGCAGCCTCAAGCTCGGTGGCCAGTCTAGGCACTCGCCGGGCCCGGGCGATGGCAAGGCGCCTTAGAGAGTCGTAAGGAGAGGTATAACGTCCCTCACCGTGTCGCGCTTGCCCGAGCTGAACCCTGCTGAGGCCAACCCCCGAGTGCGCTCCGCGCTCGAGCGTCTGCCGCCGCTGGCGATCTTCCGCGTGGTCGCCAACGCTCAGGGCACATTCGTCAATTGGCTGCGATTCGGGCGCGACTGCCTGGACGGAGAGCTGTTCGACCCGATCTTGCGTGAGTTCGCGATCCTACGCGTCGCGCGACTGACACCGGGCGCGGAATACGAGTGGACTCAGCACGTGCCGATTCTCTTGGCCGTCGGGGGCTCTGCGGCGCAGATCGCCGCGCTGCAGAACGACGAAGTCGATGCCGACGCCCTCGGGGAGGACGGGCGATTGGTCGTGCGCTTCACCACACAGGTGGTGTTGGACGCCGCGCCCGACGAGGCGACCTTCGACTCGATGAGCGCTCGCTTCAGCGCCGCTGAGATCGTTCAGCTCCTGCTGGTCATCGGTCAGTACATGATGCTCGCCCGCGTAATGGCGACATCGGGACTCGAAGTGGACGCCGTACTCGGCGCCGATGTACTCGCGGGCATACAAAGGCCGCAGGACACCGACGGTCGATGACGGCCCAGGTGGGTGACCGGGGCGGGAAATCGGCGGAGACGGGAGATCAGGAGATCAGGAGATCAGGAGATCAGGAGATCAGGAGAATCGATCGGTGGACTCAAACGCTTTTCGCGGTGGGCGTCTGCTTGGCGAGGGAGTCCGCGCGACGATCGATCGCGCCGGTGACGATCTGCTGCGCGAAACCGAAGATGACCGCGTAGGCGAGAATCGCGGTGGTGGTTTCGACTTTGATCGTGTCGATCATCCCGCTCACGAGCAGGAGCACGCCGCCGACGGCGGTCGCGGCGCCGGCGAGGGTCTTGAGGACGAGCTGCTGGTTGAAGACTCGGTAAGGGGTCTTGATCCGTTCGCCGGTGGCCAGGGGGATCACGATCGACAGGAGCCCCCCAAGCATCCCCGCGAGCTCCACCGCGAACACGTCGAACGGGTGCTGGGATTTGCCGATCGGACAGGCTTCGTGCCCGTTCACCGACGCGCACAAGTGGATGATGCCGGGGTCGAACAGATGGGCGAAGCCGACCGCGACGAGCACGAGGAAGATGGCGGCGCTCGCGGTCATGAGCGTGTTGCGCAGTGCCCGGGCTTCGAGCTGAAGGCAGTCCGAGACGTCCATCGCCCGTTCGTAGACACCTCGCAGCATCGTCCCGGGAGCGGTTGGGGTCGAGGAGGGAGCCGTAGGGTTGGAGGCGGCCGAGCCCGGCCGCGCGGCGAGCTGTGAGATCAGGGCGGTGACCGACTTCAGCAGGGCCGTCTGTTCGGGCAGTTCCGCGATCACCGCCTCCACGTGTTCGGCCTGGGGCACGAGCTCGACTCGGGGATAGATCACGTAGAGGGCCGCCTGGGCCCGGTGGATCGCTCTCCATGCCTGCTCGATGTCACTGCCGGAGTAAAAACGCTTCAGCCGGCTCCGCAGACTTTGCCTGCGCGGGCGTTCGCCTGCGCAGGTGCGTCGGCGTGGGGGCGTCATCGCGAAGAGGGCTTCGTCGAGTGCACGTTCGATCCCCGTCGCGACGCTCTGCCGGACCTTGGGGCACGGCCGCAATCGCCAGAGCTCGTCTCTGAGGTACGCGTAGGAGGAGAACGCGGGCGCGCGCCAGCTCGAGGTGTCGGTCCGCACCCAGCACTCCATTTGCAGACGCATCTCGCATGAGAGGATCGCGCGGCATTCGCACTTGGACCCACCCGAACCGCATTCGCAGTCGGCCGTTTCAGAGCTCGATCCCCCTTTGGCGGAGGCCTCCCCATCTTCGTGGTCGTGCGTGATCTCCGACATCACCATCTCCGGCGGCATCTCTGCCGCGGCTCGTCCGCTCAGTGGAATCCAATGCCATATGCCAAGCGGCGCCATCCTAACATTTCTGGTCCCTTGAGTCGAAAAAATGGATCAATGCAGACTGGTCGGCGCATGCGCCGACCAGCGACGGCGCACATGTGCGCCGTCGAGCGGGGCGCGCATGCGCGCCCCGCGCAGGGCCGCATGCGGCCCTGCGTTCCGGGCCGTACATGTACGGCCCGGTCCCCCGGCACATGTGCCGGGGGACCCCGTCAGGGGCCTGAGTCCGACTGATCCCGTCTCTTGGCCTCCGCGCTGGCCTCAGCGTCCTGCTGGGGAGAGCCGCACCAGCCAGGCCGGTCCCGCGTGCGCCACCCAGTTGACACCCAGACCCGGCGCTTCGTACTTGGTGTAGCGAGGTGCGGTGCCAACCAGGAGCCGATCGCCGTTGGCGCTCATCGCGATGCTTTCGATGCGTTGGCCGGTCAGATGCTCGACGCTTGGAGGCGTGAGCTGACTGGACGATCGCCATATCCGCAGCGCATTCTTGCTCGCCGCGACCACCATGCGCCCTGAGTCGTCGGTCTCCACGGCATCCGTTTCGTCGCCATGAGCCGCGGTCACGGTGACTTCGCCTACGACACGGCGATCGCGGAGGTCGAGAACGGTGGCGCGACCGCCGGTCGTGCCGAACACCGCAAAGGTCGCATGGTCCGAGAGCGCGACATCGGTGGCGCCACACCCGCAGTGCATCGACCAGAGCCGGCGCCCCCCGGGAACACTCCAGGCTTCCGCTCCCAACAGCCCGACGAGCGCGATCCGCGTGGATGCCGCGTTGAACCCGAAGGCATAGGCCTGCTGGACGCCGCCGATGGTGGGATTGCCCGACATAAGCAGCGGCAGATGAACAGGGAGCGTGGCGATGCGCCGCCCTTCGCGCAGATCGTAGACCAGGATTTGCTGTTCGCCCAGCACTGCCAGCAGCGAGCCGTCGTCGTTGAGCGCGAGCGCCTCATGGGCTTCGTAAGGGATCGTCGCGGCGATTTCGCGGACGACGCCACCGTGGATCGACCAAGCGCCCGCGCCACCATTGTTCGACCCTGCAACGACGGTCGACCCGTCGCCCGACACCGCCAGGCCTTCAACGCCCATGGGGATGTGAAAGCCGAACTCCAATCCGCCGCGTAGGTCGGCGTCTGATGGCCCGAAGAGGCGCAGCACGCCGCGTTCGGAGCCCAGCACCAGCGTGCCGTCGTCGGCCAGCGCGGCGGCGGTCGTAAAGCTTTGCCCGAGATCCGCGGGCAGCGCCGTCACCTTGACGGACAGCGGAGGAGCGTCTCCGGTCCCAGTCCTTCGCGAAGATCCTTCGCCCGCAAGCGCCAACGCGAGCCCGATGCCAACACCGACGCAGACCGCCAGCAGAAGCGCCACGCGCCGGCCCCTCATTCGGGACCCAGCCGCGTGGGCGGCAGCCACTGTGGGCTCTCCCAGGCCCACACAGCGGCACCCGCGCTGAGTGCCGTCGTTTCGAAGGGGCGCCCGTCGTCTGACACCGGCACTTCCTCGTGTCGTCCCGCGACGATCAGTTGCAGAGCCATCGTCCAGCGAACACGGGACCGGCTCGTGGCGGCATCGATGTCCAGCACTTCGGTCTGGCCCTGGCCCAACGTGAAGCCGAAGGTTCGTCGACCGAAGTCGTAGAGAACGGTGGCGGGAGTCGTATCGAGATCCACGGAGATGGTCCGGATCTGCACTTCGCCCTGGGCCCCTGCGCAGAAGACCGGCGTCCCGCGGAGGGGAGGGCCGACGCGCTGCTTCCTCACCGCGAGACCGGAGATCAGCACCGGCGTCGGCGCGACGCCCTGCACGATGACGCGCACGAGCGTGCGTCGTCCGTCAATACCACCGTGCGACCTGACCCACGGCACGAACCCCGAGCATCTCGTCCCCGCGCTGCCGACAGGATGGACGCGCCCCGGCAGCACACCGAACATCAAATCGTGTTCGAGCCCGCTCACGACGCCCGGGTTCGCTTCGACCACCACCGCGACCGCGCCGCGCGCGGAGGCGCTTCCTTCGAAGAGCGCATGCAGACCTTTTGCGCCCCCCCAAGCCACGGCAGTGCTGATGATCGCCGCGACGATCATGCCGGGAACCGTCAGCAGCCTTCGACCCAAGGCACGCAACCGCCCCGGTTTCTCCGCGGCTTGCCCCTCGTTCGGCGATCTGTGGGTGGTCTCCGTCATCTCGACTGAAGGCGGTCGCCATCGGCGCCCGCGCAGTGCGAATCATCCCAGCTACGGCGGCGGTCCATCCCGCTCTGCCCCCAATCCCCACCTTCGGCGGCCCGCCGTGGACCTGCCAGGGCGGGGTTGGTGTTTGGACTCAAAACCGATGATCACACCGCTGAGAGAGTCCCACCCAACGCGCGGCAGGAGGGGCACTCCTTTGGCTTTCTGCCTCTCGTCCGCGCCCGCTGGAAGTTCACCCCACACTTCACGCAGGTCAGGGCCTCAAAAACAACGCCGTCAACCTGGATCGTGATGGTTTCTACTTTAGACCGTCGCGGTTTCGCGCGGGAGGCATCGATCTTTGAGGTCGCATACTCGACGCGCCTGCGCAGATCCTCGACAACCTCGGGACGAGCCGCGTCTTCACCATACATCGCGATCCCGCGACTGGCCCAGTCCCGCGCCACCTCCCAGAGTTTCGCCTTTTGGCATCGAATCGCGGCCTGCCTATACATCTCGATCACGGGAACAGCGTCGAACTTTTCAACCAGGGCCGGCCTAATGGTTACCATCTCGCTGTCGTGCTGGATGCAGGTCGAGTCGAATTCATCAAGTGCCGAAGGCGACGTGCTGCGGCATCGGTAAAGGCGATGCTCGAGCTCGCACAGCATGTAGTGCCGTGCGATAGGCGCCTCCTCACCCTCGAGCAGCGTTCGGAGTTGGCGGATAGCCACGGGGTCGTCATCTGACAGTGCCCGGCCCCAAGACAGGTCGTACGACTCGTCGGCGTGATCAGCCTCGAACGCATCCGATAGACCGGTACGTAGGTGACCACGCGAGGTGTGATGTCGCGCCAGCCCGAAGTCCGCTGGATCGTGGTCGAGGAAAACACCGAGGAAGCCAAGACCGTCAGACCGCTGCCCTCCGCCCACGATCTGTCCGTGCAGTGCGACAAGGTGACTCGTATCGGCTTCCATCAGACGCAGGAGACCGGGCAGGTATGTAGCGGCATCGTGGCGCGATAGATAACCAACCAGCGCCCCGCCGATGCGCACTTCGATCGCATTGTGGTCGTGAGGATTGTCCGGCTCAGGAACAAGCACGGCCTGCACATCGAACCTGATCGACTCGGTACGCAGACCTCCGACGATCCCCCACAGCGCATCTTGGTAAAAGGACTCCCCCACTACCTCAAGCGTGTCGTGACCGTCGTAGAGCCTCACAACGATTTCGCGCCTCGGCGAGGGATCGGCAGCCATCGGTCTTCCAAGCAGCCGACTCAGGAAGCGCGCCATATCCCGGATACTCGCCGATTTCTAGAGTGGAGTGCACGCTGGCCGGCGAGAGCCGCTCGCTTCACCGTGCGTCCCCGCACGAAAGAATCGGATAGTTTAGCTACATGGCCGACAGCGATCTGCAGCTTGAGTTGAATCGATTTCTACAGTGCGAACTCTATCATTCATTGGGCGCATATGATGTAGTCGTTCAGCGCCTGCGCGCGCTCAAGCAACGGATCGAACGTCGTCGCGAAGACCCGGATGCGCAGGCGTGGGAGGGTCTGCTGCGCCTCGCTGACCTGGACGCGACCATCGAGCTCAACGAAGCGCTGCGCGATCTCGCGCACAAGCCCGCGGACTTGCGCGACGATCTTTCGCAGCTGCAGCGTCGCCAAGCCGGTGGCGAGGGATATCTGCCGCCACGCTACCCCGCACCGTCGATGGAGCTGCGCGACACAGTGGATGATCCGAGCAGCTACAGCTGGGTCATCGACTTTTATCAAACCTCGATCCAGGCGCTCAAGAGCGCCACCTCACAGGCGCCGCTGAGCCACGCGCGGCATCCACTGGACCCCGACATGAGCGACAAGGAGGTCCAGCGTGAACTCGGGCTGCGGCTGGCGTTCGTGCACGACCCGCAGCGGCGCATCGATGGCTTGCTGGTGGATGCCGACTCAGAAGCAACCTACCAGCAAGCGCTCAAAGGTCTCACCACGCGCAACATGGTGCGCCTTAAAAGCGCGCGCAAGCGCATCGCGCAAGCGAATGGCAAAGACCGGGCGACGCTCATCTTCCAAGACCACTTGCGTGCTTCCGCCGGGCAAGCGCCGGCGGCGCTACACACGTATGTGATTCAGGCGCTCGTGGACGCACACATGCGCATGCACTATGCCGAACACCTGCTGTCGCACAACTTCCGCGACAAGATTCACTTTCGCGACGAGATCAACCGTGAGGCAAACAAGCACTTGCAGTTGAGCATGGTGCTCAACACGTTCGTGTACGTGGTCGGCCGCAAGGCGCCTTGGATCTTTGCCCAGGACGATCAGGAGCGCCGCGAGGTGCTCGAATGCTACCGGCACGCCTGCGACACGCTCACACCCGCCTACTGCGTGTGGCTCGGACACCAGGCGGCACTGCTGGCACTGCAGAGGCGCGCGTTCGCGCGCTGGTTGCTGAGCGCGAACAATCCCAGCGAGATCGTCCAAGCCTACCGCGACTACTACAAGCTCAAGCGCTTGGCCCGCGGACTTGGAGTGCAGTTCGACGCGCGCGTATCTCGCCCACCGGGCGCAAGCACGTTCCTCGACGGTCTGCACACAATCGCCGAACTGCACACGGGCCAGCTGTACAGGGAGGCGCACGCGTACGGCATCGCGCTGCGGCACTTCGACCGGGCGTATGCGCGTCTGCAACGCCTGCGGCGAGAGCCCGACGCCAACGAGGAGGATGTGCGCGAGGTCATGCGCAACTCGCGCTGGCGGACGCACCTGCTCGTCAACCAGGGCAAGGCCTACTACGAGCTCGGCCGCGTAGCCGGCAGCCTGTTGTGCTACACGCGCGCATGGAAAGCGTTCCTCGAGCTCGCCAACACGGAGAGTCACGCGCTGCCCAACGTAGAGATCCTCGACGGGCTGCTCTCATGGCTCGAGCGCATCCAAGACGAGCCGGACGTCAATAAGCAGGCCGTGCGCGAACGGTTCGAGCCACTAGTCGACCAGTTTTCGACGCTGTCGGGCCCCGCTCACCTGAGATTGCTGGCCGCCGAGATCATGCTCCGGCTCGGGCATGTACTGTTCATCCTCAAGCTCCCTCCGCGGGAGGGCGGGGACCGGACGACGATGTCGGGCGGCATCGCGATCGACGACTCGCTCGCCCATCGCTGCCTGGCGAACGCGGCACGCCTCGACCGCAACAACCTCCTGATCGGCACCGATCTGCTGAACATCCAGCGACGCAAGTGCGTGCAGCACCCGCCGCAAGCGATCAGCAGAGCCAGGGCAGCGGTCGAGCATCCCGCTGAGATGGCGGCCCGCACTGATCCACTCGCCGGCCAGCGCCCGCCTGGCGACCGTCCGTGGATCGACGCGCTGTGGGCCGGCGGCGGCGGCGAGTTCGAGGAGGCGGCGCGCGTGATCGAGTACGTCCTTCAGCTGTGGCTCGCCGAGCGCGACACCGAGGCGCTCGGCGATGCAGGCGCCGCCGGCAAGGAGGGGGCGGTCACACCAGAGGCGCAGGACGAGCGGATCGCGCGCGAGCTGCTCGAGGCCTTCCTGATCCACACCGACACGAGCAACGTCAAGCTCGCGCAGGTGTACCGGTACCTGATGCCGGAGCCGACGCGGCATCGCAGCGTCGAGCGCGACTACGCGCCGATGCTCGAGCTCGTGTGCACCCGACGCTACAGCAGCTTCTTCCCGTTCCTGCCGCGCCCGTCCGCGTTTCGCGTGCTCGGCGGCGGCTATTTCGTCCGCGTGTACGACGCGCCCGAGCAGCCCGGAGAAGATCACCCATTGCCATTCGGCATCGTCGTCGATCCCGGTCCCGACTATCTCGAGAACCTGTACCGCTGTGAACTGAATCTGGCAGACATCGACATGGTGATTCTCACGCACGACCACGCCGACCACATCGCCGCGCTCGACGCTCTGCTCGCGCTGCTCGGCTACCGCGGGATGCTCGAGGAGTCGCGCTTCAAACGAGACAGAAGCGCGCGCCCCGGCAAGGACGACTCCACGTTCCTGACGATCGTGGGCAACGACAGCGTGGTGCGGCGCTACGGCTTCTTCAACGAACGCCAGCCCGCGCCCGAGCCGGGCAGGAGATCGCACAAGCAACGGAAAGACGCCGTGCGGGTGCTGTCGTTCAATGAGTTCGCGCAGATCACCGGCGAGGAGAGCGACGTCCGCCGAGCGTCGATTCCTCAGCTTCCGCGCACGCTGCGTGTGACGCCGGTGAGGACAGCCAAGCACACCGACGCGCACGGACACCTGGCCGAAGGCTTCCTCGTGAGCGTGGGCGAGAGACAGCAGCGCTCGACGGTGCTGTTCACAAGCGATACCGGGCGTGAGGCGATGTCGCTTGAAGGGCTTAGCAAGCAGGGGCTCAAAGCGCGCTCATGGCAGATCGGCATGGCCGAGGCGGTGCGCGAGGCCGATGTGGTCGTGGCCCATCTCAGCTCCACGCCCCTCCCGGAACTGCGCGAGCTGGCCGGCATGCTCAACGAACCGGACGAGACGCGCGCCAAGTCCGAGATGAACGCGTTCAAGGACCTGTGGCAGCAGATCTACGACCAGCAGGACGCTCAAGCGAAAGACCGCTTCCAGCTGGGCCGCGCGTTCCTGCTGCGTCAGTTGCAGTTCGGCTTCCGCGCGCGCGGAAGAAAGGGCCTGCGGGTCTCGCCGCTTCACCCCCACGACGACCATGACACACAGCAAGAGAAGCACCTTTTCTTGGGCGGCATGCTGGAGATCGCACGTGCGATGTCGGACGATGAGCGACAGCAGCTACTGCTGATCGGCGAGCTACGCCAGGAGCTCGGCAGCTTCAGAACGCGCATCGCCCACGAGCTGAACACGGTCGTCTGGAAGGACTCCCAGACCTCGCGCGCGCTGACGGCCGACATCGGTCTGAAGGTGAGGATCACCAAGCAGAGCCCGCAGCTGTGCGACGGCTTCGGCCTGGACTACTCGCCCGTGCAGGTTCGGTGCAGCACGTGCTCGCTCGACAACGACCTGGTAGACGTGGAGCGCTTTCACAAGCCGGCGCAGATACACGAGGTATGCGTGAAGGGTGAGGACGAGGGGATCTTCTACAACTGCCTCAGCCACGACCCGCAGCGCCAGCGCGAGCCGGTATGGGTCGAGGAGGTCGAGCGGCTCAACCTGTTCGGGCCCTAGAAGAACGCTGAAATAATTGTGGCGCGGCGGTGCTTTCCAGGCCGCTTCCAGATGGTTCGTTTTTTCGCGTTGGCGACAAGAGCCGCGGTAACGGCCGCACGAGTTCGATCGTGCTGGTACCGCACTCCCTCGCGCCCGGGCGCCGATCAAGCAGTAGGCGCCGGTTGCATCACCGTGAACGAGGCCCCCTGGGGATCGATCAGGCCGGCGAAGCGTCCGATCGGCATGTCCATCGGCTCATTCGTGACGGTCGCCCCGAGCGAGCGGGCCTTCGCGACGATGCCATCGCAGTCGGCGACCGCGAAGACCACGCCCCAGTGCGGCGGGATCTCCGCCGGGAAGTAGTCATCGGTCATCTGCATCATGCCCCCAACCTGTTTCCCGCCCAGCTCCCAAACCGTGTATGTCTCCGGCGCGCCCTCGAACGCGGGGGGACGCCCCTCCCAACCGAAGACTGTCGTGTAGAACGCCTCCTCTGCGTCGGCGTCACGGGTGAGCACCTCGTTCCAGCACAGTGAGCCCGGCTCGTTGACGAGATCGGCGCCGGTGAAGGTCTTCGGCTGCCACACGCCGAACACGGCGCCGGTGGGATCGGCGAAGACCGCCATCCGTCCGATGTCGGTCACATCCATCGGCTCGACCACGACGCTGCCGCCGGCCGCCTTGACCTTGGCCGCGGTCTCATCGGCGTCGGCGACGCTGATATAGGTGGCCCATGCAGTGGGCTGACCCTCCTGCATGTGGCCCATCAGGCCGCCGACGTTCTTGCCGTCCTGCTGGAACATGCGGTATCCGCCAGTCTCGGCCGATCCCGGCTCTGTGGCGCTCCAGCCCATGAGCTCGCCGTAGAACTTTGCGGCGGCGCCGGTGTCTGGTGAGGAAAGTTCGATCCAGGACGGGGTTCCGGGTGCGTACTCGGGCATGGGATGCTCCTTTCGCGGACAGGGACTATCACGATCGTGGCAGATCAGCGCGTGGAGCGCGGATCCCTTGCCCAGGCGAACCCGCCGGGCGCCTCGCGCTGGAGGCGCCCGGCGAGACCGAAGCCGGGAGACACTCGCCTGCGGCGAGCATCCCCGTTCCGGCGAGCATGCGGGTCGGATCAGTGGTGAGCGATGCCGGGAAGCACCTGTGTGCCTTCGATCTGGACCGCCTGTAGCGCGTTCGGATTCAGCCCGAGCAGGTCAAGAATCGTCGGCGCGATCTGGGTCGTCTCGACCCAGGGGTGGTACATGCCAGTCTCCACCGCTCCGGGCGCGTAGACGACGATCGGCACGTCACGATCGGCCGGGTTGGCGCCGCCGTGCTCGGCGATCTTGCTACCGCCGGTGTAAACCACACCGACCTGCACCACACCCCACACGTCCGGATGCCGAGGGTCGCTCAGCGGGACTCCGAAGTACCGCGCGGCGGCCTTGCCCGCAAAGATTTCGGCCAACCCCGAGTGCGCCAATGTGCGCGTGCTGCCGTCATAGGCGATACCGGTCGCCGAGTGACTCCACAGATAGTTCTTCACGAAGTCGGCGGCCTGCTGGGAGGTGTTTGACAGGTAACTCTGCCACGCATCGTCGTCGGTCCCGGCGACGATCAGAGCACCGGCTCCAGGATGAGCCGCTTCCCAGGCTCCATTGATCGCTTCGATGATCGGACCGTCCTTGATGCGAGTCAGCGAATTCGGGTTCTGCGGCGACTGGCCGTGCTTGGCCGAGACGATGATGGCTGTCGAGTCTGCGAGGCCCTGCGCCTGGATCTCTTCGTCCATCGATTGCAGCTTCGCGTTGATGAAGTCGAGCGCCCTCGCGAGCAACGGCCCGGGCGTGGTGGTGCCCGGCAGATATCCGCCGTTCAGGCCATCCGAGCTCAGCAGCTTCTCGGCGGTCGAGACAGTCTGGAAGTTCATGCCGAGGATCGCCGGAACGCCGACCTTGCTCGCGCGGCTGTGATCGTAGCCGTCGATCTCGTTGAGGACGGCCTGGACCTTGTATGAGTCGTACTGCATCGTGGCGGCGTTGTCGCCCGTCCAGCTGATTTCACCTGGATAGGGGGTGCCATTCGGTTCGAGCGCATTGCTGTCGATCTCGGGCGTGAACAGGTCGTCGATCGAATTGCCCGATGGCCCGTTGAGGGCTTCGTAGGCGGGATGCTTATCCGACCACGCGGTCCGCAGACCGTGAGCGTGGGCAACTTCGAAGATCGTGTTGACCTTGAGATATTCGTGGGGATAGATGGGCTTGCAAGTCTGCGGGTTGACGGGCAGGGCAGCCGGATCGATGAGCGACTGCGGCTGAGCGGTCATTTCGAGGATGCTCCCGGGCAGGCCGGTGAGTCCCTGACCGGCGTCGAGCTTGGTCAAGTCCTTGTCGTCCGGCGAGTCGTAGATGACTTCGCCGCCGGTCGGCTGGCCGTGGCACGACGTCGTCCCCGCCGGCAGAACGGCATGGCTGTACTCGTCGTCGTAGTAGATGCCGGTCGTGCGCGGGTTGCCGCCGGTGACCTGGGCGGTCATGCCGGGGAACGAGTCGGACGGGATCGGCGTTTGCGCGCGTGCATACTCAGCCCCGCCGCCTACTAGCTTCGCCAGCTCCGAGCTCGGATGATTGCTCACATACCATTCGATGTCCGACTGGTGCAGACCGTCGACCGAGATCAGCAGCACGTGGGCGATCGAGTGCCTGTGATGTCGTCCAGGGTCCCCCGACGGATGTGCGAAGACAACCGCCGCCGGAACCACGGTCGCGATGACCCCGACAGCAAGCGCGGTGAGCGCGCGGCGATGTATACGTCCGAGCATGAAACCTCTCCTCGTTTTGAGGGTGAGCAGTTGCATGCAGTCCTACCCGGGCTCCCTCGCGCAGACGTTGCCGAGCTGTGGCGATCGTGTAGCCATGTCGTGAATGGCTGTACCCGTCAATACATCAAGAGCACATTGCATATCTTCCCGATCGCACATGTGTCGACCGGCGACGACGCATGCGCCGTCGATCGGGCGAGCATGCGCACGAGCGAGCCACTCCGACTAAGCCGAGCGGTCGGTCAATCCAAGTGGTGTGCGCCCTGAGCCGATCAACACCGAGCCGGCGAACACAATCCCATCTCCGTCACGACGCGAGGCACTCGCGCCAACGCTGAGGGCCCGCTGCTCGATTTCCCCTCGGACGCCCGGCTCCATGCCGGCCAACGCGATCGCGAGCGGGCCCGCGAGCTTCGGCACGCGCTCCCACCACGCCTCCAGCGAGTCTGCATGCATCGGGGTTTCGAGGGGCTCTATTCGGATGTCCGTCAAACCGCCGTCCTCCAGTGCGGATCTCAAGAGCTCAGGGTCATCCAGGGAGAACGGGCCAGGGATGTTCGGCGGTGGGAAGGGCACTCCGAACTGCTCGCCCACGGCATCCAAGACCGAACCGAGCCACGGGTTCAAATCTCGAGGACCCCATGTCATGGCCGCATACCGCCCTCCTCCTCGCAGAACGCGCGCGGCCTCCCGCACTGCGCCGACTGGGTCCTCGGCGAACATCAAGCCGTGTCGACTGATCACAGCATCGAAGCGCCCATCCTCAGCCTCGATCTCGCTCTGGTCGAAGACCGCGGTGCTGACCTGCGGCTGACCGCTTGCCCTTCGGGCGGCCACAGCGACCATCTCCGCAGCGGCGTCTGAGAGCACGACTGAGCCGTTCGGCCCGACACGCTCAACAGCAGCCAGACCGGCGCCACCAGGACCGGCAGCCAGATCGAGGATCGCATCGCCCTCGCCAATGTCCGCCGCATCGAGCAGCGACTCGGTTGCGCGCGCCAGGTGGCCATCGACGAACTGGACGCTTTCCTCCCATCCCGGCGCGACGCTGTCCCACATCTCTGACATCCGCCGACATCATCCCACTTGCCGCCCAATGACCCTTGTTACGAGAAGCAGATGCGCTGCGGTTCTTTGTCGATCCTCGATCCTAATTATTGGTATCCATCTGAAAGTAGCACTAGGCGGCGGCGCCTTGACGGCTTGACTTGACTAGCACTCTGGGCGATAATCGCGGGTACATTCACCCTCTTTAGGAGGCGCCCATGTCGTGGAAGCTCGCAGGATCGTATTTCGAGACGTGTTCGTGTGATGTGATCTGTCCTTGCACGGCGTCATTCGCGTTCGGCGCCACGCTTGACCGCTGCAAGGTCACGCTGGTGTTCCGCGTCCGTGACGGTGAGGTGGATGGCGTTGACGTGAGCGGCTTGACGGTCGCCGCCGTCGCGGATACACCGAAGGTGATGAGCGAGGGCAACTGGCGCCTTGGCGTGTTCATCGACGCGGCGGCATCCGCGGAGCAGGCGGAGAAGCTCGGCGCGGTGTTCTCGGGGTCGCTCGGCGGCCCGATGGAGGCACTGGGGCCGCTGGTGGGCGAGAACCTGGGGGTCGAGCAAGCGCCGATCGAGGTGCAGGAGAACGGTCTGCGCCACTCGATCCGCATCGGTGATGCGGTGGACTTCGAGATCGAGGACATCGTGCCCTTCGGCGTGGAGACAGGGGAGCCCGCGAAGCTCACGGGCATCTTCCACCCCGCCGGCTCCGAGTTGGCGGTGGCGCATGC
The DNA here is from genome assembly GCA_963708315.1 of uncultured Solirubrobacterales bacterium. Classification (GTDB taxonomy): domain Bacteria; phylum Actinomycetota; class Thermoleophilia; order Solirubrobacterales; family Solirubrobacteraceae; genus Palsa-744. The sequence goes on from OY970204.1 coordinate 2,606,412, forward strand.
CACCCGCTCGCAGATCGACGCTTTCGGTATCCAATATGAGGGGAAGGCCGGCTTCTCCACGTCGCAGTTCTCGTGGGCGGCGTAAGCGCCGCGGCGCAATCCCCCGCACTGGACCGCCGTGCGGCCCGCGGCGAGCTTGGCGAGGCGTTCGCCGCCGTACGGACGCGTCTGGGGCTCGTCGCGCTGCTGTTCGCGCTGGCCGTTCTCGCCTGGTGGTTGACCGCTGAGCGGATGGCCGGGATGGATGCCGGGCCTGGCACCGATCTCGGGGCTCTCGGCTGGTTCCTGGGGGTGTGGGTCGTGATGATGGCGGCGATGATGTTCCCGTCGGTCGCGCCGACGGTGGCGCTCTACGCTCAGATGACGCGCCGGCGTGGTCTGGGCCGCCCGCTGCTGTTCGCCTGTGGTTATCTGCTCGTGTGGGGCGTAGCGGGGGTGCTCGCCTACGGCCTCTTCCATCTGGGCAGGAGCATGTTCGGCGCCGACCTGGGTTGGGATACGGGCGGCCGGTGGTTCGCCGGGGGCGTGTTGGCCATCGCCGCGCTCTACGAGCTCACGCCGCTGAAGGACATCTGCTTGACAAAGTGCCGCAGCCCTCTTGGATTCCTTCTCGGCACATGGCGCGATGGGGCGCGGGGCGCCTTGGGAATGGGCGCCAGGCATGGCGCCTGGTGCTTGGGCTGCTGCTGGGCGCTGATGGCTGCGCTCTTTGCCCTCGGGGTGATGAGCCTCGCCTGGACCGCGCTCGTCGCAGCGCTGATCGCATTCGAGAAGACCGTTCCGTGGGGGCGCGCCGCGACGTGGACAACCGCTACTGTCCTCCTCGCCCTCGCGGTCGCGCTCGTGGCGATACCCCACAGCGTGCCCGGACTCGTCGTGCCGGGCGCATCGCACGGCAGCGCCCACACCATGAGCGAGATGCACTAGCTCACGTCGGACCGAGCACGACGGAGGTGGCGGCCGGCAGCGAATACCCGAAGCGTTGCCCACCAAAATTCCGGTCGGTGTCGATTTCGGCCGACGTCGTTCGACGTACGGGTAGAAACCACCCCATCCATTACAAGGAGGCACAAATGCGTTTCATGGTTCTGGTCCCCGGAAGCCCCGAGTCCGAGGCCGGCGAGATGCCCAGCACCGAGCTCCTGGGAGAGATGACGAAGTACAACGAAGAGCTCGTCAAGTCAGGCGTGATGCTGGCCGGCGAGGGCCTGCACCCTACCTCCAGGGGCGCAAAGATACGCTTCGACGGCAGCGAGCGCACCGTCATCGACGGTCCGTTCACCGAGGCCAAGGAGATCGTCGCCGGCTACTGGATCTGGGAGTGCGCCTCGCGCGAGGAGGCGATCGAGTGGCTCAAGCGAGCGCCGTTCGGCGGCGGTGTCGAGATCGAGCTGCGCCCGATCTTCGAGGCTGAGGACTTCGGCGAGCAGTTGACGCCGGAGCTGCGTGAGGCCAACGAGCGGCTGCGCGAGCAGGCCACCCAGAATTAGGCGCGCGTGACGTCGTCTGCCACCCATCGTGCGATCGACGCCGTCTGGCGGATCGAGTCGGCCCGGCTGATAGCCGGGCTGACTCGCATCGTGCGCGACGTGGCGGTGGCCGAGGATCTGGCCCAGGACGCGCTCGTCGCCGCGCTCGAGCAGTGGCCGCGGTCAGGTATCCCGGAGAACCCGGGCGCGTGGCTGATGCTCACCGCCAAGCGCCGGGGCATCGACGCGCTGCGCCGGCGCATCGCGCTCGAGCGCAAGCGAGGCTTGATGCAGCGCGAGCTGGAAACCCTCCAGCAGCTCGATCAGCCCGAGCTCGTCGCGCAGGTCGAAGACGTGCAGGACGATGTGCTGCGCCTGATCTTCATGACGTGCCATCCGGTCTTGTCCCCGGAGGCGCGGGTCGCGCTCACGCTGCGCCTGCTGGGTGGCCTGTCGACGCCGGAGATCGCGCGGGCGTTCCTCGTCTCCGAAGGGACGGTCGCGCAGCGTATCGTCCGCGCCAAGCGCACGCTCTCCGAGGCGCGCGTGCCGTTTGAGATCTCAAGTCGCGATGAGCTGGCCGAGCGCCTGCCTGCGGTGCTCGAGGTGATCTATCTGGTGTTCAACGAGGGCTACGCCGCGACGGCCGGCGAGCAATGGACCCGGCCGGCGCTGTGCGCGGACGCCCTGCGCCTCGGCAGGATCCTGGCCGCGCTGATGCCGCGCGAGCCCGAGCCACACGGCCTGCTGGCCCTGATGGAGCTCCAGGCCTCGCGGCTGCGGGCGCGGGTCGGGCCGCACGGCGAGCCGGTGCTGCTCGCCGATCAGGACCGAGCGCGCTGGGATCACCTGCTCGTGCAGCGCGGTCTCGCCGGGCTGCGACGGGCCGAGGAGCTCAGCGGCGCGCTGGGGCCGTACACGTTGCAGGCCGCGATCGCCGCCTGCCATGCGCGAGCGCGAAGCGTCGAGGAGACCGACTGGCCGCGGGTCGTCGCGCTGTACGACGGCCTGGCGGCGCTTACCGGCTCCCCGGTCGTGGAGCTCAACCGCGCTGTGGCGGTGACGATGGCCTTCGGCCCCGAGGCCGGGCTCGAGCTCGTCGACTCGCTTGCCGATGAGCCCGCGTTGCGCGGCTATCACCTGCTGCCCGGCGTGCGTGGCGACATCCTCATGCGCCTGGGGCGGCTGGCGGAGGCGCGCGAGGAGTTCGCGCGCGCAGCCGACCTGTGCGACAACGAGCGCGCGCGCGAGCTGCTGCTCTCGCGCGCGGTCGCTTGCAGCGCATAAGGACCGCGCGCGAGAACGGCATCCCGGCGAACGGCATCCCACCGGGGCAGAGCGAGCTGCGCTAAGGCCTCGTCTCGTACTCGTCGTGGCGGCGAATCCACGACGGCTCCGAGGCGCTCTCGTCGCGACCCTTCGGCGTACGGTCCAGCAAACCGTAGTAGGCCATTGCGGGCTCGAGACCGCGCGCGGTCGTTACATAGGTCCGGTATACGGTCCCGTCCGACATCGCATACGCGCTGAGACCCGGTCCCTCCGAGACGTAGCCGCCGGCGTCCGTCCCGCACATGCGCGCGTTCTGCACGACGGTCGGCGGGATCTCGCCCTCCAGGAACGGCTTCAGCTCCTCCTCGGTGTGCAAGAAGCCGAGGTCGCGGTTGAAGTCGCTGCCGTCGCTCGAGACCCAGTCGATGTCCCAGCCCATCCGCTCCCTGAACGCGAGCAGCTTCTCCAGCGGCGCGCGGGAGGCGAGCAGCAGGGTGGTGTCCCTGGCCTTCAGGTGGGGAACCTGGGGAGCGAGCGTGTCCGCGATCGACGAGCAGACCGGGCAACCCGCCTCGTAGGGCGGCCCGAACATAAGTGGTAGACGAGCAGCTGGGAGCGGCCGTCGAAGAGATCGGCGAGGGTCTTCGCGCCGTGCTCAGTCTCGAACCGGTAATCCTTCTCGACCGGCACCCAGGGCAGCTCGCGCCGCTTCCTGGACAGCTCATCGCCGCGGCGGGTGAGCTCCTTCTCCTCCTTCAACAGCCCATCGCGCTGCGCTTGCCACTCCTCCTGCGTGCCAATCCTGTGCTCTGTCATCAACATCCCACCTCCTGTCCAGATCCGCGGGCCAGGACATATAGTTAGCAGAATGGCTAACGATGTGGGCGGTGCATCACCCGTCAGGCGGCGCGGTCGAGGTACTCCGCGTAGCGCGGTAGGAGCGATCTCGCTGAGAGAGGATTCAGGCGTGGCGCGTCGGTCTTAATAATGTATGTACGGCGTCGACAGGCGGCCGACGTCGATTGACGATCGACGCCCACGCCGTCGTGACTAACGCAAAAGGAGGTAGCGATGCCCGACCATAAGATTGGTACCCGCGAGGAATGGCAGGCGGCACGTGATGAGCTGGCCAAGCTCGAGGCCGAGCACACCAAGCTCGGCCAAAAGGCTACCGAGCAGCGCCGCCAGCTTCCCTGGGTTCCGGTAGAGAAGGAGTACCAATTCGACACCGAGGACGGCAAGAAGACGCTCGCCGAGCTCTTTGACGGACGCTCGCAGCTGCTCGCCTACAACATCATGTTCGGCCCCGATTACGAGCTCGGCGCCTGCCCCGGATGTTCGAACCTGGGGGATGAGCTCGACGCCACGCGCGTGCATCTGAACCACCGCGACGTGACGCTGATCTGCTTCTCGCGCGCGCCGATCGATCGGCTCATCGCCTACAAGCAGCGGATGGGTTGGCAGTTTCCCTATGTCTCGACGTATGAAACCGAGTTTCCGTTCGACTTCGGGCTGGCCCTAACACCCGAGCAGGCGCAGGAGATCCCCGAGGTCAAGGACATGATTGACAACCCTCCCGAGTGGCTCGAGGACTGGGGGCGGCAGGTCGGAGCCAAGCTCGAGGATGGCCTGCGCGAGGGCCCGAGCTTCATTGCCTTCGCGCGTGAAAACGGAACCGTTTACCACACCTATACGGTCATGGCGCCCGATCGGTTTGTCGCACCGTACAACTCGTTCCTGCTCGAGCGAACGCCGAAAGCAGGATCAGAGGAGCCCCGTGCCTGGCGCAAAGACGAGTACCCGGACTGATTAGGCAAGGCCGCTTGGCCGTGCCCGAGTCGACGCGCTGGCGCAGGTGCCCCTAACCATGCCAAACAGCAGGCGCTCGCTCAGCTCCGGCTTGGCAGTCCGGGGGTGGGTCTCCGCTTAGCCTACGGCGAGGGTGTGATGACGACCCGGCCGAACGCCTTGCGACTCTCAGCGTATTCGTGCGCCGCGGCGGCATCCGCGAGCGGGAACGAGCGATCGATCTCCACCCGCAGCTCGCCGCTTGCGACTTGCTCCAGCATGTCGCCGATCATGGGATGAACGCGGGCATACTCCGACAGGATCGCGCCGCCGAGAAAGACGCCGTGTAGCGAGTTGTTGCGCGTCCAGAGCGACCGCGCCTCGATCGCCGAACCCGCACGGGCGGCCACCCCAACACTGACGAGCCGCCCTCGGTACGCGAGCACGCCGATGCTGTCGATGAGATTCTGGCCGCCGATCGAGTCGAGGACGACCTCCACGCCACGCGAGTCGGTCAGCTGGTTGGTGCGCTCGACGAAACTCTCGGTCGCATAGTTGATCGGGTGGTCGAGTCCGAGCGCCTGTAGCCGCTTCAGCTTCTCCTCGCGGGAGGCGGTCGCGATTACGGTCGCGCCTGCGCGCTTGGCGAGCTGGATCGCGGCCATGCCGACGCCGCCGGCTCCAGCGTGGATCAGAGCGGTCTGACCCTCGGCGAGGTTGCCGGCGGTGAATAGGCACTCGTACGCGGTTCCGAACGCAACCGGCACGCACGCCGCGCGGTCCGCATCCAGCCCGGCGGGGATCGGCCAAGTCATCGCCGCGGGAACCGCTCGCTTGGCCGCGTGCGAACCGGCTGCATTCAAGGCGACCACCCGGTCGCCAACCGCGCGTCCCCGCACGCCCGCGGCGACCTCACTGATGGTGCCAGCGCTCAGATAACCGACGATATGTGGGGCCGCGGGCAGATCTCCTGCTGCGCGAGCGAGCAGATCACCCCCCTCGATGCTGATCGCCTCGGCGTCAACGACCACGCATCCATCAGGGCAGTCCGGGTCGGCCACATCTTCGTAGCGAAGCACCTCCGGCCCGCCGTTCTCGTAGATAATCGCCGCCTTCATCTGCGCCATCCTCTCGCTTTCGACACCGCGCCGTCAGACCTCGTGCTCGGTCTCCAGCCACGCACGGTAGCGGCCAAGCGCACGTCGTTGCGCACGCTGGTCGCTACGTCGAGCTCGCCGAGTACCTCGTCATCGCCGCCAGGGAGCGGTCTGCGGTCCTGTCAGGTCCGCAATCAAAAGGTGTCCCGCACCCGTGGCGATGGTTCGTTGCCAAGACCCCAACCTCGACTAGGCAGGCGCAGCGTCGAGCGTGCCGCGGTCCCAGAGCGCCTGGAGAGCCTGCGGATGGGGCTTGGCCCGCAGCGCACTTAGATCCCGCTGCATGATCCCGAGCTGCTCGTGCGTGTAATCGCCTGTGACGACGAGCTCGAGTGTTAGTGGGTTGATTTTGACGAGCCCACAGTCAAGGGCGTCGTGATGGTTGGCGCAAAGCGGCAGGCCGTTGCGGGGATCGTTAGTGCCGCCCTTACTGTACGGGAGGAGGTGCGCGGCCTTGATGAGCTGCGGTACTGCGACTGGGCACATCGCGCAGCAGCTCCCGTAGCGCTTGAGCACGGCAAGCTTGAAGCGCTGCTGATAGGGACGAGCCTTCATGCTCACCTTCTTCTGACCGTGGTCCTGCCTTAGCTCGAACGGGTCGTCATCGTTCGGGAGAGGTTGCGTGTCGATGGGCTCGAAGGTGATGAGGGCCATCTGGGACTCGTCATCCCAGTCCTCTACCCAACCGAGACGCAAACGTCGTGCACGACCGCTTTCAGCCTCCGTGATCACGAACAGCGGGAGCCGTAGACGGCCGGCGTTCTTAAGAGCCTCTACCTCTGCGCGATCCCGGCCCGCCGGCCGGTTTGTGCGCGGGTAGTGGTAGAGCATCCCATCTTCGCTCAGGTCGTCCGGGTAGTGTCGACCGGTGTGCAGGACCGCAACCGCGATGCCTTCGCCGTTCGGACTCACAGACGAGGTTGTGGCCTTATCAACCCAGATCCCGCCAGCGCCTCCGTAGATTCCAAGGTCCCTCAGCTCTCCTGGCGCAGCGACAGCCGTGCCGTCGGTTTCCGCAATCGCCGACCACAGTCGCTCTCGCCGGGCGAGCTCGAGGCCGCGTAGTTCATCCGGGCGGTAACCGTCGAGGATGATCCTCTGTGGGCCCTGCTCGACACGAGCTCCGGGGAGCGTCTGGAGAACCGCGCCGATGAATGCACTGCGATGTCCAACGCTTGGCACATCGATGCGGAGCTCCCCGACCGTTCGCAGCGAGTCGAGCGCTTCCTGTACCCAGGCCACCGGCAACGGCGTGCCCGCCGGCGAGCGGCCCGTCGCGACGACGACGTCCCGGTCCCGGAGCTCGAGGATTTCGTTCGGGCGGCCTGAGATTGTCTGGAGGGGCTGTCCAACCAGGTTGGCCAGTAGCGCGCGAGCGTCACGTGTGTCTGATGCCCCTGCCACGCGGGTAGCCTGCGACAGCAACCAGCAGGTGTAAACAGACAAGAGTCCGTCGTAGGCAAGGCAGTGCCCTCAGTTGCCGCGCGGCCACTCTCACGGGCTCATACACGGCCATTAGCCCCGCCCAGACGCTCACACACCTCAACGGTCGTTAGGATGAAGTGGTGTCGGATGATTGCTGCGATCTGCTTTGCCTGGACCTGCCCCGAGCGGAGGAACTGCGCAAGGCTCGCCTCGACCGGAAAGTCGCGGAAGGCCTGGCTGATGACGCCAAGGCACTCAGCGATCCCACGCGCCTGACGCTGGCCGTCGCTCTGCGCGACGGAGGAGAGCTGTGCGTTTGCGATCTGAGCTGGGTAGCCGAGCGCGCCGAGAACCTTGTCTCACATCATGTTCGAGCGCTGCGCACGGCTGGGCTCGTGCGCTCGCGCCGCGACGGCAAGATGGTGATGTACGCACTCACCGACCGTGGTCGCGCCCTGGTCGATGTAGTCCTCGTGAATCAGGCGATGGCGTGAGCGCCACGCCCGGCGAGCTGCCGATACTGTCAGTCGATCCGTCGAGTGGCGGTACATTGCACTCACGAGAGCAGCTTGTTCGCCGCGCGAGGTTCCTTGCTTGGACAGGTCTTGGCTGGCACGGCATCGAGGCAACCGTCGCGATGGCAGCGGGCGTCGTGGCTGGCTCGGTGGCGCTGGTCGGGTTCGGCGCCGATTCGCTGATCGAGTTGGCGGCGGGGCTGGTCGTGCTCTGGCGCCTGGCGAGTCTGCGCGCGATAGCCGAGCGCAGAGCGCAGCAGATGATCGCGGTGTCCTTCTACGTGCTCAGTATCTATGTCGCCGTCGAGGCAATCCGCTCGCTCGCCGCCGGCGATCAACCGGCCGTGAGCTGGGTAGGGATCGGCCTCTCGATCGTCACGCTCATAACAATGCCGCCCCTTGCCACCGCGAAGGCACGGGTCGCTGACGCGCTTGGGTCATCGGCAACAAAGAGCGAGAGCCGTCAGACGATGCTCTGCGCGTATCTGTCAGCGGGGTTGCTCCTAGGCCTCGGCCTGAACGCGCTGCTTGGCTGGTGGTGGGCAGACCCCGTGACCGGGCTCGGGATCGCAGCGGTCGCGCTGAGAGAGGGGCGAGACGCCTGGCGTGGCGAGTCCTGCTGCACCGCCCCGATCGCTGTCCCCGGCAGTGACGGATGCGTGGAGGACTGTTGCAGTTCGCCAGTATCCGCGTCAAGCCCCCCCAAAGGCATCCTCCGAGCCGGGGTCTAGGTCTGCCCGAAGGCTCGTGCTCCTCCCTATCCAAACCAACGAGTTGGAAAGCTGTACGTACATTGATATGTACATGCTAGGAGCGCAAGGGATGAGCACGATCGAGATCCGTGAGCTTGCCAGGCACGCAAGCTCCATCATCAACGACATCGAGCAAAACAAGGAGCCGACCTTGGTCACCCGGCGCGGGCGACCAGTCGTATACATGTTCCCCGTTGACTCCGAGGAGTTCGAGGACTTTGTGCTTGCCCACGCACCCCAGTTCGTTGACGGCATGGCAACCGCTGATGTCGAACTGGCGGCCGGCGAAACACATCTTGTCGACCATGCGCAACCTGACAGGTCAACGTGCCCCCAGGCCTTCCTATCGGAGCCTCGATATCACCGTGGGTGCGGGCAGCTGTAGCGGGGCGAGAACGAGCGGCCGGGTGGAATGGCCGGGCGTACGATCCGAACAGGTTCCGGTTCGCATTCTTGATGGGTATCGAGCGGACCACGATGCCCAAGCCCGGCGCCCAGACATGCACCCGTTCCTCGGAACGATCCGACGCGACGATCTATAACTGGCTCAAGCAGGAGAAGATTGATCGCGGCGAGCTAGTTGACGTGCCTCGGGTCCTTTCGAACGGGTAGGAGGCATCCGGGCTGAGTTCGAGAGTTGTGGTCCTTCCACAGATCACGACTCTTGGAGGTCACAGCCCGGATGCAGAACAAGCGTAGGTGGCTGCCCCGCTGGCAGCGAATCGAGCTCGTGGAGCTTTGTCTGGAGCAGGGGTTGACGCGGCGCGAGGCGGCGGCCTGGCGGCGGGTGAGTGTCTCGACGGTGCAGTTCTGGGTGGGGCGCTACCGGCAGGCCTCAGAGGCTGATCGGGCGTCTGGGGTTTGGGCTGATGAGAGGCCCTCAACGCCTCACCGCCAGCCGCTGCTCTCGAGCGAGCAAACCCATGAACGGGTTTGCGAGGTGCGCCAGCGCACAGGCTGGGGGCCACGGCTGATCGCCTCCGAGCTCGGGATGGCCCACGCGACTGTCTCGAGATGTTTGAAAAGGCGAGGCCTGTCGCGGATGCCGGCCGCAGAGCGCGAGGAGGTCCGGCGGTTCGAGTGGCCCCGTCCCGGTGACCTGCTGCAGATGGACACCAAGCGCCTGGCTCGGTTCTCCCGGCCCGGTCACAAGGTCACGGGTGACCGCTCCCGCACCAGCCAGGAGATGCGCGAAGGCGTCGGCTGGGAGTTTTGCCACTCGATCATCGACGACCACACACGCTTGGCCTACACCGAGATACACCCCGACGAGAAAGCTCCAACCGTCACCGCTTTCGTTGCCCGTGCCCTGCAGTTCTACGCCGGCCATGGCATCCACGCCAAGCGCCTGCAAACTGACAACGCGTGGTGCTACATCCACAACCGCTCACTCGCCGAACTGCTCGCCGCCGAGAACATCCAGCACCGTCGCATCCCGCCAAGAACCCCGAAGCGCAACGGCAAGATTGAGCGCTACCAGCAGACCCTCGCCAGAGAGTGGGCCTACGGGCAGCGCTACCGCAACTCAGACGCCAGAGCGACAGCGCTACCCATCTGGCTCAACCACTACAACACGACACGCAACCACAGCTCCCTCTCAAACCGGCCACCCATCAACCGCGTTCGAAAGCAACCGAGGCACAACAGCTAGCCGGCACGACGACTGATCAGGCTCATGAGACCGGGCGAGATTCCTTGAACTCCGGCAGAAACTTACCAAGTCTGAAGCGAATCGACTCTAGTAGCTGATCGACCGCACCGTCGGGCTCCATCGCCGCCTGGGGGGCGACATCAAGCGCATAGTGCGAAAGAGCCGCGGCACTTGTGCCTATAACTTTCTGCATCTGGAGGCGATTCGGACTGACCTCATCAGAAACATCGAGACTGAATACATATATCCAGGAGGTCGGCTCTCCCTCATCTTCCTGAGCAGCGAGACTATATGTTCCGTCGGGCAAGCTCACGAGCTCGGGCCTACCGAGATGTCGCTGCCAGCTGTCCCAAACCGCCTCCGGTATCGCAAACACACAGCCAGCTGAGTGCTTGTGAGCACCTAGCTGAAACTTGAACATCATCTGATAGAAGGTCCGCTTGAAAACGTTGGCTCTGTTCGGCCCCTCAACTTTCTCTGCGAGCCACATCGGATGATCAGCCAGCGCTTTGCCAAAGTCCCCTTGGTGTAGATGGAGCGCGGCGTTTAGGTTCTTGACAGCCCCAGCATAAGTGCCATGGAAATCCATCGTTTGGATCTCGAACACGCCATACCGACCGAGCAGGAGTCCGTTTTCGTCTGGTACGATCTCGACCATCGTTGCGTCGAACGACAGCTCGGGCGAGCGGTCGGTCGCACTGAGGCTTATCTCGCCGCCGAGCTTATTCTGGAAGTACACGATGCTCGGTTGGCCAGTCCTGACTCCATGCCGGAACACATCTGCGTGTTCGCTGTCGCCCAGTACCGGCGCGGCTACGAGGTTGAGAGCGTCCGGATCATGACCGAACAAGCGTGAGGCGGCGTCGTGAAGCAAAGATGGATCAAGGGCGCGAAACGGACACACGAGCCAGTCTTGGCGTGTCCCGTTGCTCGTGCTCGAAATGGTGCAGACTCCCTTCGACTTCTCTCGCTTGACGCACTCATGCTCCTCATCGGTGACGTCCGAGAGAAACGGACAGCGTTGAGCTTCTTGGTCACCGAGGCTAGCCTCGGTGACGGCCACTACTGGAAAGACACGATGCCCAAACCACTCAGCGATATAGTTGCCGGGCTGGGCCATGAGCCTACACAGCAGCGCCAGCTAGATGAGCAGTATTTGCTCTCGCTGCCTCTGCGAATGGCGGATGAATCTCGAAACCGATTCCACGACGACTGTGTTCGGCGGCAACCGTTAGTGCTCGGCCCGTACCGCAGAACGGGTCCAAAACCACGCCCCCTTCGGGCGATGCACTCAGGATGCGAGGTCGGATCAAATCCTCGGGGAACGTGGCGGAGTGATTATCTTGTCCGGCGCGAACGGACACCGTCACCACGTCACGAGCTCCGGCCTCTGCCGCCGATAGGTCGTAGTAATACTTGGCGCGCCCCTCCTTCGGGCGCTTCACAAAATGAAAGAAATGCTCATGCGCTAGTCGCAGACGATCCTTCTCGGGTCGCGGTGGGACGTTCGGCTTGTGCCATATAAGGTCATTACGGAGTATCCAACGAACGTCTTGTAGCGCGATGGCAAAGCGGGCGGGAATCATCAGAAGTTGCTTCTCCTGACGGTAGCCGCCCATAGGCGTTCGCCGTCGACTACGCGGATTATCGCCAAGCCCCTGCCTGCCTCCGTGACGGATGCTCGACCATCGTGCGAAATACGTGTCACCGACATTGATCCACATGCTGCCTTCGGCCTTTAGGGCTGGTGCGAGTAGTTGGAAGATCGTGACGAGATTGGCCACATACCACTCGGGTAGCGGCTCCATACCAAGAATGCCGCCATGCTGTCGGTACCAAGAGTATGGCGGCGGCGTTGTCGCGTCTTCGCCCAAAGCTAGCCATTCGGGCAAGACGGACTCGTTTTGATCTTGGCTGTAGGTTCGCAGGCCCCAATACGGCGGTGAAGTGACCACAAGATCAACCGATCCGGGCGAAAGCGTTGAGGCGAGGTCGTAGGCGTCTCCGACAAGCACCTCGGCCTCACCTAGCGCCGATGTACCAGCGGAGCCCCCAACCCGCTGGGCGCGGATTGGGCTCTCGTTCTCAATGGGAGCTAGCGTCGCGTCAGACAAGGTTGGCATCTTATGGCGTCTAGAAGACGGGACACTGCGAGCAACGCTGGCGGAGTCAGGCAAACGCGATGCTCCCCTTTGCGGTCTTGGTTCGCCCACTGCTGCGGTCCCTCTGCGGTCCCAAGTACCGCGCACAGCCCCGAACAGACGCGAATCCCGCCCCGTGACCCTCAGCGTTTCGGCGCTCTTCGCCTATATTCGCGACTGTTCGCAATTCTTGAAGACAATCGAGGCGAACGGTTAGAGTTGGCTTGGATAAAGGGAGTTCGACCCTTCTGCGGTGGATCTGCGATTGTCCAGACCACCCCGATGCCGGGCTTTGCGCCCGCAAGACCCTGCGTATGCCATCGTGAACGGACGTATCCGATCACTGTCTTTTAGTTCGGTCATGGATCGGCCCGACCCAGCACGGCGACATCCCAGCGGTCCGACAAGATTCCTTGACAAACTGTGCTTGACAAGATACCTTGTCGGCAATGCGATTTGCGCAGACAGCTCGCAAGCACGGCATCGCTGACGAAGACATGCTCCACGCCACCCGCAACGCCATCGCCCAATGGCAACTCGATGAGGACTTCACGATGCGCGTCGGCCCCGCCCACAATGGCGATCTGCTCGAGATCGGCGTACTTGGCACCGACACCGACGACCCCGTGATCGTCCACGCGATGCCCGCCCGCCCGCAATACCTACCCCACCGATGACAGGAGCGAAGATGATGCACACAGATGAGGAGATCCAGCGAGCGGCAAAGCTCGCCGAGGAGTTCGACCCGTCTGGCGTCCAGATGGATGACACAACTGACCTGCGAACGCTCGCGGAGGCCGTCGATAGCGTACGCACTGGCGAGGCTCGCGTTCGCGAGCTGGTAGCCCGTGCACGCGCCAACGGCAGATCGTGGGGCGAGATCGGAATCGCACTCAGCGTCTCTCGTCAGGCAGCCCGCGAGCGGTTCGCCGAGAAGATCCGCGCGTAGGTGCGATCAGCGCCGCCGACGATAGTGTCGGTCGCCAAGCTCGGCATTTGCGGGATTGGTGCCTGAGCCGCCCGCCGCCCGGACTCGTGGGTGCATCACGACTCAACCTTCCGATGACGCGCCCCCGGCCGTCGCAAGCGGCGCGGGGGGCGACTCAATAAGAAGCCCCGACGCGATGAGCCCCAGCCATGAATCAAGCAGTTTCGCTAGCCGTTTCGCCGGAGTCACCTAGTTGCAGTAGTGGACCGAGTTGCTTGGATTATTGGAACAATTGGGACCTTGTAGGTACCCTTCGCTGTCTCGTCCGGTAGGTTCGTAGTTCGGCTGCGTCGCTTCGGCTTCCCGGCGAGCCTGTTCAGCCCCCGCTGCCGCCGACTGAGCTTCGCGGGTGGCCTGTTCCGCCGCCTGCTGCCGTTCGTGGGTGGCCTTTTCTTCGTTGGTTTTCTTCTTCGCCGCTGCTGCTGCGACAGCTTTTCGATGCTCGTCGGCAAGCTTCGCTTCAGCCGCCTGCTTTTCGGCCTGAGCCTGGCGTTCGGCGGCGTGGACTTGCCGAGTAATCCTAACGGCACGTTCCCGAGCTTCCCGAGCGATCATATTGCTGTGATTGATGCTCGAGACTACGAGAATAGTAGCTCCAATTAGAAGGATCACCACTCCAATGATGCCCCCGATGATGAGACGGTCGCGTTTCGAGAATCTCTGGGCTTTTCGTTGATCTTCGTCGGGCTGATCTTCGTCGCGTTGATCTTTGGTGAGCATGCTTCATGTGCGCTTCACCCTACTGGTTCCAATCACCTGAGCCAGGCTGGTTTTGACGGAGGCTCTGATCTGACCCGGCTTTTCTGGAGTCGGTGGTCTGGAATCAGGCGGCGATCTGTTGTTGTTGGTGTTGGTTCTCGTATTCGCTGGGTGTGAGCATGTTCAGGGCGCTGTGGCGTCTGTGTATGTTGTGCCAGATCTCGATGTAGTCGTGGATGGCGCTCGCGAGCTCCACGCGAGTCTTCCATCGTTTGCGGTTGAGCAGCTCGACCTGCATGCGGGCCCAGAACGCCTCGACCATCGCATTTGTCGAACGGAGCACCGACGGCACCGACGGATGGTGCCAGGCCAGGCCCTCAAGGTGGCGATCGTCCTCGCCGAAGTCGAGCTGCCCCGCACCCACGACCTCGAACAGCTCAAGGAGCAACTCGAAGCTACGGGAACACAACTCCCCGTTGAGCTTGCGGGCGTGGATTGGCTAACGCCGTGGGGTCGCCCTCCGATACGACGAGCCGACTCCGCTTGACCGCGCAGCAGCGCTCGCTCTGGCCGAGAGTGCCTGTAGCTGGGCCAGGGCACTACTTAGCTGACCTATCACTAGCGGCTAGTGCTGACCGACACTCGCCGTTCCTCCCGAAGGCATTCAGGCTCCGGCGGGTCAGGCGCAAGAGCGTGTGCAGGCCCGCCTACTGGCCGAGTTAATCGAGCGGGTTAGTCGGCTGCTACGAAAAGCGTGCAGCGACCTGCAAAATATCGGCACCCTCCAACTCCACCGTTTGATCGCCCTCTCACACGAACACCTTGCCGCCAACTGTAGGACAAGCGTCTTGAGCCGGAACGTTTCTTGAGACGCCGGCCACGCGGCGTCTCAAGGGTGCGGTCGAGCTCGGGATCGGGGGCGAACTTCGTCCGCAGCGCGCCGGCCGTGGTCGTGCTTGTTGCCCCCGACCACCTGGGTCGTCGGCGGCACAGGTCGCGAGCCTTCGCCGCCCGTCAACGTCTGCAGAGACGCCGGGATGCCGAGCATGAGACCGATAGCGGTCGCGAGTGCACCCGCACGTCGCCTGTCGAAGACCCATCCGACTGCGCCGAGCACCATCAGGACCCCGGCCACGACGGCGCCGCGCAGCGGCCAGCCACTTTCGAAGCCGCCCACGAACAGCGGCAGAGTGCCACAGGCGATGCCACCGAGCGCGAACATCGCCCCTCCGCCCCAACGCACCCTGAACTCGTTCTTCTGGACTCGACCCTCAAGCACTTTCAGCTTGGCTTCCACAGCGGTCAGCTCAGCCTCCACATGCCGGTCAGCAACCCCGGAGGGAGCCCTGTTCCTCGCCCGCTTCAACTCCACCAAGGCCTCCCGCGCCTGGCGCGTGGCGCCCTGCAGCTCAGCCTTCAGGCGAACTATCGACCGCAGGAGCTTCTCACGCTCGACATCCATCTCGCGATGCTCCTTCAGAGCCTGGCGGTGGAGCTCTCCGATCTCGGCTTCCAGCTCCAGGACGCGTGTCATCAGCGAGAAGACCGCTTCGCCGTCTTGGCCGGGAACGCCCGCCGCCTTCTCCTCGACGTCATCATCGCCGCCGAAGGAGTCCACCAGAATACGGACGATCCTCTTGGGCTCGAGCATTTCTTTTTCTCTGATCTGCTCGATCGCCGCCACGATCTCCTTCTGTCCTACAAACTCCGAGGCTCGCAGCTCGGGCGCTTCCTGCATCTGGGCGAGGGAGCCGTCGAAGTCCTCCGTGCGGGGCACCAATCGACGCATGATCCGAGCCCACTGCTTCAGGGACACAGCGAACGGGAGGTCGCCGGCTCGGTCTTCGTCCTGTTCGGCGAACAGCATCAGGGTGTGGTCGTTAGTGAGCACGAGCGCTCTCATGTCCGAGAACCGCCGCCGCCGACCGCCTCTGATGCCCTCGACCAGGAGCTTCAGCTTCACATCGTGGCGCTGGAGCTGGCGATGCTTCTCCTGGCCTCCAGGGACCAGCTCCAGACGAGCTATCTCCCCATCGATCAGCTCCTCTTCCCCGTCGATCTCCTCGCACAGCTCGTCAACGACCTCAACGTGCTCCTTGTCGAGCAGGCGCGGCACGTCTTCATGGAGTTCGAAGAACGCCTTTTCCGTCAGGGCCTGATCGCGCTGCGCCCGCCGGAAGGCCGAGGCGAATTTCTCATCGGTGTCATTCTCGTGGCTCATGTCCGCCGCCGGTCGCTGCGAGGGTCGTTGGCGCATCGATCGGGCGCGGGCGGCGCGAACGCTCTCTTCCATCTCCCTGACCGTCCATGGCGTGACACACACCAGATAGCCAAGCCGGCGCGCGAAGTTGAGTATGCGCCGGGCGAGGAGATACTTCTCGATGCCGTTGAGGGTCGAGAGCGAGTACAGCATGTTCGTGTCGAGGTAGAGGCGTTGGCCGTTGATGATCTTCTGAACGTCGCCGAGCATCTCCGGGTCCAACGTAAAGACGGCCATCAGATAGGCGGAGGCGATCAGGTTCTCGAGGTATCTGAGCTGGACCTTCTGCGGCTTCTCGAAGAACTTCATCAGCGCGTCCGCGCGGATCATGGTCACGAAGGCGTCGCGTTCAGGCAGGATCGTCTGGCTGAGCAGGCGAGCTTCGTTTGCGTATCGCTCGTGGCGCTCGTGGTCCGGGTCGCAAAGGACCCCCGTCTCGACGTTGTAGATGCCCACGACGCGCGGGAGCCAGCTTGCGAGGTCTTCTCGCAACCCCGCAAGCTGCTCGGTCCCCAGCTGCGGGAACTTACTCGCGATGGCCCATTCCCACTGCTCGAAGGCGGCCGTCTCGACTTCCTTGGAGGCCCTGATGCGGTCCAAGACCTCCTTGCGCCCCTCATCGCTGAGCGACCGGTACTGATCGCTTTCAATCAGCTTGCCTTGCTGCACGAGGGCGACGCAAGCCCACGAGATCTCCTCGAGCTGCAGCCGCATCCCGTAAAGATCGCGAATCCTCGTTTGGATGTCCTGACAGGAAGACGTCCGCTCTAGGTCATGCACGGCCGCGAGCACAAATCGCTGGCAGCCAGTCTCGATCGTGCCGGCGGCGTCCACTCCCTGCAGGAGCGCAATACGCCGCAGATCCCGCCTGCGGTCCTCACCGTAACCCCGAGGTGCCCCGGTCATACAACCTCCTCTGCTATCTCGATCCATCGGCGGCAGACTCCGCCGCGACGGACGAACCCTCACACCACGCGCACGTCGTGAGTACGTGGCGTGACCCGCTCGCATCCTCGATGCGTTCCATGACCCCTTTCCTCGACCCGACTGCGCTTTGACGTCCAGCGACGCCCGCGTCAATTAAGTTCACAGCAGCGGCAAGAACTGTCGGAGGAACTCGCCGCTAAGACAGTGTGCGAAATCGCGGTCGATCTCGCAAGTTGACTGGTCGGAGGCGACGCTACGGGGCGGGTCAGAGACCGCCGAACATCTAGAATACACCTCGAGACCGGGAGCGTCGTCGCAATCCGAGCGAGCGAGGCTCCGTGCTCAGTTGCGCAGTCCCAGCAGGCTTAATCGGGCGAGAGCGGATTGCTCTTGAGCTTGATGGTGAGCGCTTCGACTCTTTCTGCGACGTCCGTCCTGTTACCGGCCATCAGCTTGTCCATGCTCCGGTGCACTTCGTTTCTGATCAAGGCGAGAGCCGCCCCTCTGGCTCGAAGGAAGTCGTCGTCACGTCGCTCCAGCATCGTGCCGACGGTCGGCACCGTGCCAAGGCTGTGCCCGTCCTCGATGCGAGCCTTGATCTCCTTCGAAACGACGGACAGCCCCAGCGAACCGGTCACGATCACTTTGGCGGGATTCAGAAGCCTCACGGCCCCGACCAGCGTGTCTCCGACGAGATGCCCGACATCCTGGAGAGCTCGCTTTTGCGGTTCCGCCTCAGGGTGCTCGACGATCTCCTGCAGCACCGCGCCCCGTTCGCCCTTCGGACGCACCCGTTTCGTCACTGCCAGTACCGACACGAACGCCTCCAAGTGCATCCGTTTTGAACCGTCGCAGGCGCAGCGCTGTGGCGTCAGCTTGGCCAGGTTCTGCGGTCGGCTTCTGTTCAGCTCGCCAACGGAAGCCGACGCCACGGGTACGTGACCGATGGCACCGGCCTGGTTGTCGACGCCTCCCACCAGGATACTTCCCAGGAATCCGGACTTCCGGAACCCCGAGTGATGCTGCTTGGGCGGCTCCAGCACGATCACGGCCCCTCCCACGTGGCCGGCGAGGCGCAGCACGATCGTGACCATCGGGTGCTTCCAGAGCAGTCCCTCGCGACGATGTGTTTCGTGATGCGCCACCGCGATGGCGGCCGCATGGGCGTCGTTGAGCGCGTAGCTGCGAAAGCCCTCTATCCCAAGCTCGACGCTCACACGATTGTCCAGCCGCTGTCCACTCCGCCAGGAGTTGTGCGCCAGCGAGTGACCGACCGGCTTTGATTCGCGGTCCATCGGCGTGGGCCATGCCACTGAGCACCCCAGCATCGGCAGTGCTCCGTCGACGAGCGCGAGATCGTCCCCGCTGAGCGCCGCATCGATGACTTTCGCGACTGTCTGCCGTATACGCCTGAGCACCACCGTGGGCTCCGCGTCGAGCTGACCGGGCAGGCGATCGCTCTCGCAGGAGTAGTACTCCCAGCCATTGGCGTCCACCATCACGGCCCTGACGGTCTCCGCCCCCACAGAGACCCCGACAGCCAGACCCGCGCCAGCACCGAAGGCTAGCCTGCCCTCCTCGCTGGCATCGAAGAAGGCAAGCCCGGGCGACCCCTGGTAAGCCCCAAGCTCCCGCGCCGCGGACCTGAAGGTGCTCCACTTCCTGTCGGCGGCCGCCAGGACCTCCTTACGAGGAACGCTGCCGTTCGCGGCCGGCTCAACGAGCAGGATGCCGTGGCCAACCCGCAAGAGTGTCTCGCTCATGGCCGGCGATTATCACGATTTGGGATTTGCCACGTGATGCCGTATGCGGAATCGCCTACATTCTCGCAAGCTGACCACCACGGAAATCCTCTCCCGTCAAGCGATAAGGCTCGGTTGTCGCACCGGGAATGTCAGAGACACGACACTCTCGGAGTGATGTATGAGTCCGAGGACCGCACTGGTGCCTGCCGCCGGTGGTTGGCAAAATGTGGAGGGATGCCTGATGAGCTTCCTGAGCTGCTCATCGCCGACAGAGCCCGCTGGCGATCCTGGCTCGGCGCACACCATAAGGATCAAGGTGGTGTGTGGCTCGTGCTCGCCAAGAAGCACGTGATCGAGCCGACCAGGCTCAGCTACGACGAGGCGCTCGAAGAGGCTCTTTGTCACGGCTGGATCGACGGGCAGGTACGGCGCCGCGACGAGCGTACATTTCGCCAGCGGTTGACCCCCAGGCGGGCGCGCAGCTCGTGGTCACAACGCAACGTCGGTCTCGTAGAGCGGCTACAGGCCGAGGGCTTGATGCACCCGGCGGGGCTCGCGGCGGTCGCGCTGGCGAAGGACGATGGACGCTGGGATGCTGCCTACGCAGGTCAGGCAACGATCGAGGTGCCGGCGGACCTCACCGCGGCGCTCGACGTCGAGCCTCGCGCCAAGGCGATGTTCGATCGTCTCAGCAGTCA
Organism: uncultured Solirubrobacterales bacterium; assembly: GCA_963708315.1. Classification (GTDB taxonomy): domain Bacteria; phylum Actinomycetota; class Thermoleophilia; order Solirubrobacterales; family Solirubrobacteraceae; genus Palsa-744. The sequence goes on from OY970204.1 coordinate 2,625,896, forward strand.
AAACCGATACGCGGTCCTCTACAGGATTCACGAGGCCAAGCGCAGCGACACCCGCGCGCGGCGCATTGAGCGTTTCGTGGCGATGCTGGCGCGCGGCGAGACCATCCATCCACAGGGCAAAGCCAAGTAGCAGCTGCGCCGATGGCGGCTAGAGAGCGGGTGGCGCAAGCGCCGCCGCGGCGTGCTTGGCTGTTTCCTTGAAGAACGCTTCCGTACCGGCGACGTCGAGTGGGCGGGAGAACAGGAAGCCCTGGCCGTTGTCGCAGGCCTCGTCTCGGAGCAACGAGAACTCTCGCTGGCGGCTGGGCCCGAGCTCACCGAAGTCGACGCCACGCTCATCGAACTCTGATCCGCGCCTCTCCATACGAGCCGCGACCCGATCGGCTGCGGGGGATTTGCGGGGGGATTGCGGTCCCGCTGCGGGGGATTTGCGGGGGGCGCGACCAGCGAAAGCCCGCAAACACTGGCGAAACGACTCACGCCGATCCCCCGTGTTTTCGGAAGTTTCGCCCGTGTTCGCTGACCTTCGCCGACGTTTGCAGACAACTGTCATATCGGGGCGCCGAGATTCGAACTCGGGACCTCACCGACCCGAACGGTGCGCGCTACCAGGCTGCGCCACGCCCCGACGCAGAGCGCAGTATCCCACACGAGCGCCGGTAGGGATCGCGGCCGGGTATCGTCGCCCCATGCCGACGCCGACCACGGAGATCCTCGCCGACCTCGACGAGCTGCTCGAGCCGGGACGCTTCGAGGACTATTGCCCGAACGGCCTGCAGGTCCCGGGACCGGCGGAGATCTCGACGATCGCCACGGGCGTGTCGGCCAGCGCGGAGCTGTTCGAGCTCGCCGCAGACGAGCGGGCGGACCTGCTGATCGTCCACCACGGCCTGTTCTGGGGCAAGGGCACAGACGCGATCGACGCGCAGCTAAAGCGCCGGCTGCAGCTGCTGTTCGAAGCGGACATGGCGCTGGCCGCCTACCACCTCCCGCTCGACGCGCATCCGGAGCTCGGCAACAACGCCCTGATCGCCGACGCCCTCGGCGCCGAGCGGCTGGACAAACCGTTCGCGCTGCATCACGGTGAGCCGATCGGCTGCCTGGCGCGTTTCCCGGGCGAGGGCCTCCCCGCGGAGGAACTGATCCAGCGCGTGCGGGCGGCGACCGGCGGGCGCGAGCCGCTCGTGTTCGACGCCGGACCGCCGCGCATCCGCAGGCTGGCGATCGTCTCGGGTGCAGGCACCGACTACCTGTCCGAAGCATCGCGAGCGGGCGCCGACGCGCTGCTCACGGGCGAGCCGGCCGAGCGCGCGATGACTCAGGCGCGCGAGCTCGGCGTACACCTGATCGCCGCCGGGCACTACGCGACCGAGACGCTCGGCGTGCGAGCGCTGGGCGAGCATCTCGCCGAGCGGCATGGACTGCGGCACGTGTTCCTGGACGTGCCCAACCCCGTGTAGCGATCCCGACGCTCCGGGACGGCAAGGGCTCGGCGAGCGGCCAGCGCAAACCCGGGCGCAACGGACCTGCGCGAACCCGGAGCCGGGCGGCCCCAAAGTGACGACGGCGTGGGGACGAATAAGACCTGCAGATTGCGGGAAAGGTCTATTGCAATCGTCCGCTCCCAGCGCTAGTTTGAGATGAGCAGCCGGACACATATCTCGGACAGGAGGAGTTCTCCCGATGGCAAACCACCTGACGCCCACCGAGCTTGCCCGCGAAGCCGGGTTGGGGCGCCGAGAAGTTCTGTCGAAGTGCCTCGAAAATGGGGTGCCCATATTCAAGGGGCGCATCGACAAGAGCCTGTTTCTCGCCTCCGTGCGACAGGGCCGCCCCCCGCGGCGTCCTGCCGCCTCGCTCAAGACCTAAAACCCAGACCTCGCCGGTCGAACACCAGCGCAACCTCGCGGCCACGCCGTCCCGCGGCCTCCCGCCGCACGATCTCGCGCCGCGACCCGGCGAGCGTGCCGAGCCGGCCGGTCCTATGTGCTTGTGCGCCACCCGAACACGGGCAAACTGCCCTAAGATCTGAGGGTCGCTCTAACGTCGTCATCGGGCGAGCGGCACGTCAGTGTCGATCGAGGAGGGAGAGCAAGTCATGGAGGTCACCGCCGCGCCGTCGGCAACCGCTTCGCAGACGATCGCCGACCTGGTCCCGCATGCGGCCGAGCGGTATCCCGATCGCACCGCCATCCGCTTCAAGCAGGACGGCGAGTGGCAGGACGTCACCTATGCCGAGCTGGACCGGATCGTCGGCGAGGTGGGGCTCGGACTGATCGACCTTGGTATCCAACCGGGCGAGCGCGTATGCATCCTCGCTAACACCCGTCCCGAGTGGTCCTACGCCGACCTCGCCGCGACGTCGGTGGGCGCAGTGGTCGTTCCGATCTACCAGACGAACTCGCCCGAGGAGTGCCACTGGGTGATCTCCGACTCGGACGCGTGCGCGATCGTGTGTGAGGACGCTTCGCAGCTGGCGAAGATCGCGGCGATCCGCGACACCCTGCCGCACCTGCGCACGATCGTCACGATCGACGCACCCTCCGGAGAGGAGCTGACGCCCGAGATCGCCGCGCTTGAGGCGGTCCCGCTGGAGGAGGTTCGCGCGCGCGGACGCGCGCGTCCACTGGAGGAGCTGGAGGCCCGCCGCATCGGGGTGCGACCGGAGGACACGTTCACGTTCATCTACACCTCCGGCACGACCGGCCCGCCGAAGGGGTGCGTGCTCACGCACGGCAACTACCGCGCGATCGTCGACATGGTCGAGTCGCGCGCGAGTCTCGCGAGCGACGCGGGCGACGTGGTGTACCTGTATCTGCCGCTGGCGCATTCGTTCGCGCTGCTGCTGCAGCTGCTCGTGTTCGACCTGGGCGTGACGCTGGCGTATTTCGGCGGGGACACGAAACAGATCGTCGGCGAGCTGGCGGAGGTCAAGCCTACGTACCTGCCGTCGGTGCCGCGGATCTTCGAGAAGATCTACACGCTCGTCAGCGCCAACGCCGACCCTGAGGAGCTCGCGGGCGCGGTGCGCGTGGGCATGCAGGTGCGCGAGCTCCAGCTCGCCGGCCGGCCGATCCCGGACGAGCTGCAGGCGCCGTTTGAAGAGGCCGAGGAGCGGTTGTTCAAAAACGTGCGCGCGGCGTTCGGCGGGCGCGTGCGCGAGGCCGTCAGCGGCGCGGCGCCGATCGCGAAGGAGATCCTCGAATTCTTCTACGCCTGCGGCGTACCCGTGATGGAGGGTTACGGCATGACCGAGACCGCCACCGCCGCGACCGCGTGCAGCCCCGAGAACCACCGCTTCGGCAGCGTCGGCAAGCCGTTCCCGGGCGTGGAGGTGAAGATCGCCGACGATGGCGAGCTGCTGATCAAAGGTCCGAACATCTTCCAGGGCTACCACAACCGCGCCGAGGAGACGTTCGGAGCTGTGGAGAACGGATGGCTGCACACCGGCGACCTCGGCCGCGTGGACGAGGACGGGTTCGTTTACATCGTGGGTCGCAAGAAGGACATCATCATCACCGCCGGCGGCAAGAACCTCACGCCGGCGAACATCGAGAACGACCTCAAGCAGTGCCGCTGGATCTCCCAGGCGGTGATGCACGGCGATCAGCGTCCGTATCCGGTGGCGCTGGTGACGCTCGACGAGGAAGAGATGGCTGGCTACGCCGCCGAGCACGGGCTGCCCGCGGACATGCCCTCGCTCGCGCGCGAGCCCGCCGTGCGGGCGCTGGTGCAGGAGGCGCTCGACAAGGCCAATGCCAAATACGCGCAGGTCGAGCAGGTGAAGAAGTTCGCGATCCTCGATCACGATCTGTCGCAGGAGACGGGCGAGCTGACGCCGACGCTGAAGGTCAAGCGCAACGTCGTCAACGACATGTATTCAGACGTGCTCGACCAGCTGTACGCGGACTGACCCGAGCACGAACGATGGCGAACCCTCCGCCGCGGGCGCATCGATGGCGCCCCGTCCCGAGTGTGTCCTCGCCGACGAAGTGCACCGATAGTCGTGGGTGTCGGGGCGGGCACCTGCGAACATAAGGAATATGCGCAGCGACCCCTCCGACAATGGCGGCCTGTTCGTCGGCCGCCGGCCCGGCACCGCGCCGGTCCACTTCCGCGGGCTGCCCGAGCGCGGGAGCGACACGCGCCGGCGGGTGGACGGCTCGCTGGCGGGCGTACTGCTCGCGGGGATGGTGGTGCTCAGCCTGCTGTGCTGGGGTCCGATTCCGATCGCCTGCCTGTGGATCGCCGCACAGGTCAACTACCTCTCGGGCAGCGTCAGCCTCGGCATCTTCGTGGCCTTCCTCGGGCTGTTCGTGCTGTTGTTCGGCGCGCTCGCGATCTTGCGCCGCCTGGATCAGGCCTGGATTCTCGTGCGCCGCGCCGCCGGGCACGATCAGCGCACGGGGGTGCTCGGGCGGGTGTTCGCGATCACGGCCGTGATCTGCGCCGGAGTGTTCATCTTCTGGTTCGTCCTAATCCACGGCCCGGGATCGAGCGTGATGCCGGGCAACAAACCGTGACAGGCTCGGTGGCAAGCGACATCGGCATCCCCGCCGGTCGCCGCCGCCGCGCCGAGGCGTAGGTCGTTATGAGCCTGCTCGACTACTACCGTCAGTTCGAAGGTATGTCCGAGGAGGAGGTCAACGCGGAGCTGCGCGAGGAGGCGGACGAGCGCAAACGCAAAGCGCTGATGCGCGTGGAGACGCTCGACCTGTCCCAGACGACATGGCCTGAGCTGCCCCATCCGAGCATCGTCAACGCGATCACCTTCGTGGCGCGTCGCGGCATGCAGCGCTATCCGCACCTGCGAGGCTCGCAACTGCACGACGAGCTCGCCGAGCGTCACGGCGTCGAGCCGGCGCGGGTGATCCTCGGCAACGGCGCCGCTGAGCTGCTGAGCTCCGCCGCGCGCGCCCTGCTCGAGCCCGGCCAACGGCTGCTCAGCGCGTGGCCGTCATACCCACTGTTTCCAATCATGGCCCGTCGGGCGCACGGCCAAGCCATCCGGGTGTCCGGAGGCGTAGACGAGCTACTACAGGCCGCATCCGAGCCCGGCACGCGCGTGGTGGCGATCGCGAGCCCGAACGACCCGACGGGCGAGCTGCTGGCGAGCAGCGAGTTGGAGCGGCTGCTCGCGGGGCTGCCCGACGATGTGGCGGTGCTGCTGGATGAGTCGCTGGTGGAGTTCTCCGACGCACAGCCGGTCAACTCCTCGCTGGAGCTGGCGGCGGAGCACTCGCGGCTGTTCGTGGTGCGCAGCTTCTCCAAGGCATGGGGGCTGGCCGGGTTGCGCGTGGGCTACGCGATCGGTGGACCCGGATCGGAGGAACTGCTCGCGGAGCTGCAGCCCGATCTGGGCGTCTCGGAGGTCTCCCAGGCGGGCGCGCTGGAGGCGTTGCGAACCTGTTCGGAGATCGTCTCCCGGCGCGTGGCCGCGATCTCACGCGAGCGCACCGCCGTGACCGATGGGCTGCGCGAGCGTGGGTTCGACGTGGCCGACAGCCAGGCGAACTTCGTCTGGGCCGCCCATCCGGCGGTCGACGGCGGCGAGCTCTCCGCGCGCCTGGCCCGCGCCGGCATCCTCGTCGCCGGAGGCGCTGCCCTGGGCGAGCCCCGGCACGTGCGCATCGCCCTGCGCGACTCCCGAGCGAGCGGGCGACTGCTCGACGCGCTCGATAAGTCGCTGTAGACAGCCAGTCGCAGCACCGAAGCGATCGCGATGCTTATAAAAAAGCTGATGCGGTCCCGGCCCGCACATGTGCGGGCCGGTGTCGGGCCGCATGCGGCCCGACATGCCATCGGCGCATGCGCCGATGGCCGGGGCGCGCATGCGCGCCCCGAGGCAGGCCCGCATGCGGGCCTGCCGGCCATGCCGCTTGCGGCATGGCCCACCCAATCAGCTTTTTAAGCAAGCATGCGACGCGACAACCCTTAGCCCGCGAGGCCGGACTGGCGTAGCAGCGCTCCGGTGGTGCCCTCGAGGATCTTCCGCCAGGCGCTCCCCTGCTCGGGCTCGACATCGTCGAAGTGCGCCACCACCGCGCGCAGGCGCTCACCGGAGATGTCCAGTCCGTGGCGCTCGGCGACTTCGTGGTAGCGCTCGTATTCGCCCGCGAGGTGCTGCGTAACCGACTCGAACCCATGCTTGCCGATCTCCACGCGTGAGGCGAAGCTCATGATGGATGTCTGGAACATCAGCTTGTCCGCCGGCTCGGGCTCGATCAACACGATGTCCACGCCCGGATAGCGCTCCTCCCAGCGCTCGGCCAGCTCGTGCAGTCGCTGGTGGGCGAGCAGCTTGAACGCCTGATAGCCGATCTGCGGAAACCCCATATCTGAGACGCGCTTCGCGCGTACCCCTCCGAGGGTGCGGACGGTCTCCGAGAAGTCGTTCACGAAGGGCACGATCGGGTTGATCACGACGATCAGCTTCGCCCCGGCTTCGACGGCGATGTCGAGGTTCGTGGTCGACACCAGCCCACCATCGACCAGCTCGCGCTCGCCCACGGTGACCGGCGCGTACACCATCGGCAGCGCCCCCGAGGCGCGCACCGCGGTCGAGATCGGCACATCCCGTAAGTCGTCGTCGCGCCCGAACACGATCCGCTCGCACGTGTCGAGGTCGGTCGCCGTCAGGTACAGCTCGTGGCGCAGCTCGTTGAAGTTGTCGCTGCGCCCCGGCTCAGAGAGCACCTTGCGCAGGTACTCCTCGATCCCGGCGCCGGTATACGCCCCCGAGGGCAGACCCTCGGCGAAGCCCAGCAGTACGTCCATCAGCGACACCTGCCCGCGCTGGCGCACGACATCCCGCGCCAATCCCAACGCCCGCCACGGCAGCATCGCGCCCTTGCGCGCGAGCTCGGTCAGGTTGGGGCGCAGCAGATCGCCGAGATCGACGTCTTCGAAGGGAGAGGGCGTCTGGTGGGTGACGACCCGCATCATCTCCTCGGGCGTCACCCCGTTCGCGCACAGCGCCGCGATGAACGAGCCGGCGGAGGTGCCGACGTAGATGTCGAACTGGTTGACCGTGCTGTTCGTCGCCAGCAGGTCCAGGGCGCGGAGCGCGCCGATCTCATACACGCCCCCGGTGAACCCGCCGCCGCCGAGCACGAGCGCGGTCTTGTCGCTGCGCCTGCGCCGGCGTTTGCGCCGGCCGGAGGCCGTCCCGATCGCCGCCCGAGCGGACTCCCCGCCCCGGGCGTGAGCCGCGGAGCCATTGCGCGCCGTCGTCGGTTCCAGCTTGACAACACGTCCCATACCACCCAACATCATATGCCCCGCGTGACCCGGAACCGGATTGCCCACACCCTGATCCTGCTCTGCGGACTGCTGTCGGCCACGTTCGGGCTGCCCTCCGCGGCTGGCGCGGCGACGGTTAGCCTCGCCGGGCTACAGGCCGATCTCACCCACCAACTGGCCCTCGCCGGCCCCGCGGACGGGGCGTATGTGTATGACCTCACGGCCCACCAGGCCCTCTTCTCGGAGCGAGCTACCACGCTGCGCCCGCCCGCGTCGGTGCAGAAGATCTACACCGCTACCGCCCTGCTCGCGCGCATGGGACCCTCAGGACGCTTGAGCACGACCGTCTACGGGGTCGGCCAGCTCGCGCCCGGGGGCGTGTGGGAAGGCGACATCTACCTGCGCGGTGGCGGGGACCCGACGTTCGGATCGAGCGCGTTCATCCGCGCCCACTATGGCGGCGTCGGCGCGTCGGTCTCCACGCTGGCCGCTCAGCTGGTGCGCAGCGATGGCATCCATCGCATCACCGGTCGGGTGCTGGGCGATGAGTCCTACCTGGACTCGCTGCGCGGCGAGCCCTCCAGCAACTATGCGCCAGACCCATTCCTGGAAGGCACGCTGTCGGGGCTCGCCTTCAACCGCGGGTCAAGCGGCGGCGAACGCGGCGTGCACGCACCGGCCGCGTATGCCGCACGCGCGCTGTGGGCGACGCTGAAGAACGACGGCGTCTCGATCGCCGGCCACAGCGGCGCGGCGAGCACGCCGGCTGGAGCGAGCCAGCTCGCGCGGATCGAATCGCCGACCGTCACGCAGTTGCTGGGGTTGACGCTGCCCCCGTCGGACAACTTCTTCGCGGAGACGCTCGTAAAGGACCTCGGCGCGCGCTACGCCGGCGCCGGCACGACCGCGGCCGGGGCCTCTGTCGTGCGTCAGACGATCGCCTCGCTGCTGGGCATCCACCCGCACGTGCTCGACGGCTCGGGGCTCTCGGAATCCGATCTGACCTCACCGTATGAGGTCACCGACCTGCTCGTGGGGCTCGCCTCGACTCCGCTCGGGCCCGTTCTGCGCAACGATCTCGCGATCGCCGGCCACACCGGAACGCTCGCCACACGCATGCGCCGCACGGGCGCCTCGGGACGCTGCCAGGGCAAGACCGGCACGCTCACGGGCGTGTCGAACCTCGTTGGCTACTGCACCGCCGCGAATGGCCACACGCTGGCGTTCGCGATCTTCACCGACAGGATCGCCACCGAAACCGCGCACGTCTTCCAGGACCACATGACGATCACGATCGCGGGCTACTGATCGGCTGGACCATGCCGCGTGCCGGCGTGCGCCGTCAGTTTTCGGCCGCGTCGATCAACTCGGCCAGCGAGACGTTGAGAGCCGACGCGAGCTTGCGCAGCGTCGGGAGGCTCGGCTGGTGCAGGCCGCGTTCGACGCGGCTGAGCGTGGACGTGCTGATACCGGCCTCGTGGGCCACGTCTTCCTGCGGGCGTTCGCCGCGTAATAGCTTGATCGTCGTGCCGACAGACACGCGAGAACATTGACTATTTCAAGGCACATATGCCAGAGCAAAGTCACCTAGGCAATTCTGCTTTGGTACGCTGGCCGAGCCACCGGGCCGTATCCCCACAGATCATCGTCCGGGGGCGCGCCGACATAGCCCCCGCTGTGGCTCTTGCCAAGCGGGGGCTATGTAGTTTTTCCTCGCGCACCGCTGGGGGCGCCGTCGGTGTGCGGCTAGTCCTCCAGCAGCGCGCGCAGACCGGGTTCGTCCAGCACCACCACCGCGAGGCGCTGGGCCTTGGCCAGCTTCGATCCGGCGGACTCGCCCGCGACGAGGTAGTCGGTGTTGCGCGACACCGACCCCGTCACGCGCCCGCCCGCGGCCATGATCCGTTCGGTGGCCTGCTCGCGCGTCCAGTGGGGCAGGGTGCCCGTCAGCACCAGCGTCTTGCCCGCCAGCGAGCCCTCCGATGGCGGCGGCCCCTGCTCTCGCAGCTGCAGACCGAGACCGCGCAGGTCTGAGATCAGCGCGCGCATGCGCTCGTCGTCGAGTTGGGTGCGGATCGTGCGCGCCATCTTCTCGCCGATGCCAGGCGTCTGGGAGATCTCCTCGGTGCTGGCTGCAAGCAGCGCATCGACATCGCGAAACCGCATGGCCAGGTTGCGCGCGGTGATCTCACCGACCTCCTCGATGCCCAGCCCGAACAGCACGCGCGCGAACGGGCGTTGCTTGGAGGCCTCGATCGCGTCGATCAGGTTGCACGCCGACTGCTCGGCGAACCCCTCCAGCTCGGTCAGCTGCTCTACGGTCAGCCGGTAGTAGTCGCCGTCGGTGCGCACCAGCCCGCGCTCCTGCAGCAGCGCGACCTGCTTCTCGCCGAGACCCTCGATGTCCATGGCGCCTTGGGAGACGAAGTGCTTAAGCAACTGCCACGCGCGCGCGGGGCAGTCGCGATTGGGGCACTGCGTGAACACGCCCTCGCGCGGCTTGACCGTTTTGGTGTTGCAGAACGGACACCTGGACGGCGGGCGGGGACGGGGCGGACGCTTACCGGAACGGTCGAGCACGTGCGGCGCGGGTGAGACCACCTGTGGGATCACGTCGCCGGCGCGCATCACGATCACCTCCTCGCCGGGGCGCAGGTCCTTGCGGCGCAGATCCTCCTCGTTGTGCAGCGTCGCCAACTTGATCGTCACTCCCCCGACGGCGACGGGTGTGAGCACGGCGTAGGGGCGCAGGTCGCCGAACTTGCCGACGTTCCACATGACCTTCTCCAGGGTGGTCACGGCGGTGGTGGGCGGGAACTTCCAGGCGATCGCCCAGCGCGGATCGCGCCCGACCGAGCCCAGACGACGCTGCAGCTGCAGGTCGTCGACCTTCACGACGACCCCGTCGATCTCGAAGTCGAGCTCGCCCCGGCGTTGCTGCCAGTCCAGGCACTGCGCGATCACCTCGTCCTCGCTGTCGAGCACCTGGATGTCGGGGTTCACGCGGAAGCGGTGCTCGCCGAGCCAGTCAAGCGCCTGGGAGTGCCTCTGAAACTCGAGTCCCTCAACGACGCCCACCTGGTAGCACCACATCGACAGCGGCCGCTCCCGCGCGTCGGCCGGATCGAGCTGGCGGATCGTGCCGGCGGCGGAGTTGCGCGGGTTCATGAACGTCGGCTCCCCCGCCGCCGCGCGGCGCTCGTTCAGCGCGGCGAAGTCGGCCAGCGACATGTACACCTCGCCCCGCACCTCCAGCAGCGGCGGCACACCGTCGACGCGCAGGGGAATCGAGCCGATCGTGCGCAGGTTGTGCGTGACGTCCTCCCCCACCTCACCGTTGCCCCGCGTCGCCCCGCGCTCCAGCCGGCCGTCACGGTAGACGAGGCTGATCGCCAGTCCGTCGATCTTCGGCTCGACCACGAACCGGAACCGCGGGTTGGCGATGCCCTCGCGCGCGAGGTGGGTACGCATCCGCTCGACCCATGCGCGCAGCTCCTCCTCGGTACGCGCATTGGGCAGCGAGAGCATCGGCTCCAGGTGCGTGACCTTCTCCAGCTTGCCCACCGGCTCGCCCCCGACCCGCTGGGTGGGCGAGTCTGGTGTGCGCAACTGCGGGTGCTCGGCCTCGATGGCGCGCAGCTCGTCCAGCAGCGCGTCGTAGGCGTCGTCGCCGATCTCCGGATCGTCGAGCACGTAGTAGCGGTGGGCGTGATATTCGAGCTGTGTGCGCAGCTCCCGTGCCCGCGCACTCACCTTCTTTGGAGGCGCCGCGCCGGCGACCGCAGCACCCTCCTGTCCGGCGGCCCGCGTGTGCCCCGGTCCCGGCTGCTCCGGCCCGGCGCTCACGACGCGCCGTGGGCGACCGGCCCGAGCAGCTCCTCCAGGTCGAAGCCGCGGAGCGCCTGCAGACCGGCGCGGTCGGTCAGGTCGAAGTGGATCGGGGTCACGGCGACGCGCCCGGCCGCCACGGCCGCGAGATCGGTTCCGGGCTCGTCGTGGAACCCGGGATCGGAGCCGTAGATCCAGTAACGGCGGCGATGCTCCTCCTCGCGCTCGAGCTTGAGCTCGTCCTCGTAGATGCGCTTGCCGATGCTCGTCACCTCGACGCCGGTGGGCTCGCCCGCGGGGACGTTCACGTTCAGCAGCGTGCTCGCGGGCAGCGGCACGTCCTCGATCCGCTCCACCAGCCGCGCGACGAACGCCGCCGCGGTGTCGAACCCGAAGCCGCCGTCGTAGCGAAAGTCCAGCGCGCGCGCGCGCGACTGCTGGGAGACGGCGATCGCCGGGATGCCCAGCACGACCCCCTCCAGCGCCGCGGCGACCGTGCCGGAGTAGGTGATGTCATCGCCCAGGTTCGCGCCGTGGTTGATGCCCGATACGACCAGATCGGGATGAAAGCCCTCGACCAGGCCGAGGCTCGCGAGCCTCACGCAGTCCACGGGCGTGCCGTCGGTGGCATATCCCACAGTGCCGTCCGAGAAAGGCGTCTCGGCGACCCACAGCGGCCGGCGCGTGGTGATCGACCGCGCCATCGCCGAGCGGTTGCCGTCGGGCGCGATCACTGCGAGGTTAACGCCCTCCAGCCCGACGAGCGCCCTGCGCATCGTCTGCAGGCCCTCGGCCTCGATCCCGTCGTCATTTGTCAGCAGCACGTTCAGCATCGTCCGACCCCCAGCATAGGGGCCGCCTCGGCTCCTGCCGTGGCGGTCGCGTTACCTGTCCGGCGGATAGGCGACCGAGGCCAGCGCCAGCCCGTGCGGGAGCGCCGTCGGTCCCGCCTCCACGCGCGGCTCGCCCTGCAGCAGCTGCTGGAACCGCGCGAGCGTGCGCTGCCCCGAGGCGACCTCGAGCATCGTGCCGACGAGGATGCGCACCATGTGGCGCATGAACGTGTCAGCCTCGATCCACAACTCCAGCATGTCCCCATTCACGCGCCACTGGGCCGACGGCACGGTCCGCTCAAAGCGCACATGGTCGGTCTCGGTGGGCGTGAACGCGGTGAAGTCGTGCGTGCCGAGGAGCGCCTGTGCGCACTCATCCAGCGCGTCGCGATCCAGTGGACGCGGCCACCACAGCGCGTAGCGGCGCTCCAGCGCGCTGCGCGATCGCCGCGTGAGCAGGCGATAGCAGTAGGTCCTGCTGATGGCGGCGCGACGCGCATCGAACCCGGCGGCAGCGGGCTCGGCGGCGAGGATCGAGATGTCCTCTGCCAGCAGTGAGTTCAGTCGTCGCGGATCGACCGCCTCGTGGGCATAGCTGGCGACCTGTTCCCAGGCGTGCACCCCGCGATCGGTGCGCCCGGCGACGGTCAGCGTCAGCGGCTCACCGGTCGCAGAGGTCTCGCCGAGTACGGTGCGCAACGCCCGCTCGACCTCTTCCTGGACGGTGCGCAACCCGGGCTGGCGCGCCCATCCGATGAAGTCGGTGCCGTCGTACTCGAGCGTCAGCTTGGTGACCATCGGCATCTCACCCGGTCGGCCGCCAGCCGCTCGCAGACAGGGCGAGAGGCCGGCGCGTGTTCGACAAGGACTTCGGCGAGGAGGAGGCAGACACGAGCGGCATGCCGGCGCCCACGATGCCTCGTGCTTCAGACCAGCTCGATGAAGACCATCTCGGTCGCGTCCGAGCGGCGCGGACCGAGCTTGAGGATGCGCGTATACCCGCCGGGACGGTCGGCGTAGCGGGGGGCGAGGTCCTCGAACAGCTTGTGCACCGCAAACTTGTCCTGCGCCAGGCGCGAAAGCGCCTGGCGACGAGCGTGCAGATCGCTGCGCTTGGCGAGCGTAATCAGCCGCTCGACCTCCGGTTTGACCGCGCGGGCCTTGGCGGAGGTCGTTTCGATGCGCTCGTGCTCGATGATCTCCTTGGAGAGGTTCATCAGCAGCGCCTTGCGATGGGCGCTGGTGCGGCTGAGCTTATGTTTGGTCTTCTGGTGGCGCATGGATCGTCAGTCTATGGTCAAGGTGGTCGATAGGCAAGCGAGACAAGGACGCAGGGAGCGTGGTGTGCTTTGGCACACGAGCGACCGAGGACGCCGTATCGCGCCGCCTAGCGGCCGCCTCAGTCAGCCCGGAGTGACAACCCCCGTGCGTGCAGCGTCTCGATTACCTCGTCGATCGACTTTTTGCCGAAGTTGGGGATCGCGTTGAGCTCGGCCTCGGACTTGGAGATGAGATCCCCGACGGTCTGGATGCCGGCGCGCTTGAGGCAGTTATATGAGCGCACACCGAGCTCGAGCTCCTCGATCAGGATGCCCCACTCCTCGCCCTGCAAGGCGCCCGCGGGGGCGCCTGCAGCCCCGGGGACCGCGAGCCCGTGTCCGTCGAGCTGACCGCCGGGCGCGGCGCGCAGCTCCTGGATGCGATCGGCGTCGGTGAAGATCGCCAGCTGTGAGATCAAGAGCTCGGCGGCCTCGCGCAGCGCGGCCTGGGGATCGATCGAGCCGTCGGTCTCGATGTCGAGCGTGAGCTTGTCGAAGTCGGTCTTCTGGCCGACACGGGCCTGCTCGACGGCGTAGGCGACGCGCCGCACGGGCGAGAAGATCGAGTCGATCGGGATCACGCCGATCGGCTGGTCGGGCGACTTGTTCTCCTCGGCGGGGCGATATCCGCGGCCGCGGCCGATCGTCATGTAGAGCTCGAGCTTGGTTTTCTTCTCGAGCGTCGCGACGTGCACGTCGGGGTTGAGGATCTCTACACCCGCGGGCAGGTCGATGTCCTTGGCGGTGATGTCCCCCGGCCCGGTCACGACCAGCGGCGCCTCGACCTCGGTCGCGTCGGAGTGCATGCGACAGACGATGCCCTTGAGGTTGAGCACGATGTCGGTCACGTCTTCCTTGACGCCCGGGATCGTCGAGAACTCGTGCGCGACCCCCTCGATGCGCACGCTCGTGACGGCGGCGCCCGCGAGCGATGAGAGCAGCACGCGCCGCAGTGAATTTCCGAACGTGTAGCCGAAACCGCGGTCGAGCGGCTCGATGGTGAACGTGCCGCGGTTCTGCTCCACGGACTCGGATGTGATCCGGGGAATTTGGAAGTCGAGCATCAGCGTCCTAACGTCGTATTGGTCTCGCACCCGGCGCCCTCGCGAACACCGGCTCCGGAGCGCCGTCTCTCCGCCCGCGGGCGGAGCGATGACGGCATGGGCAAACCTGCTACTTCGAGTACAGCTCGACGATGAGCTGCTCCTGCACCGGCGCGGCCACCTCGCGTCGCTCCGGCTTGCGCAGCACCTTGGCCGTGAGTGACTCGTGATCGGCCTGTAGCCACGCGGGTATCTGTCCTGTCAACTCGGTCGCGTCCCTGACCACCTGCGTCGCCGCGGTGGCCGCCTTGATGGCGATCACCTCGCCGGCACGTACCTGGTAGCTGGGGATATTCACCCGCCGGCCATTGACCGTCCAATGTCCGTGGCGGATCAGCTGGCGGGCCTGCCTCCGGGAGGCGGCAAACCCGAGCCTTACCAGCACGTTGTCCAACCGGCACTCCAGCAGCACGAGCAGATTCTCGCCCGTGATCCCCGGCTGGCGCGAAGCCTTCTCGTAATAGCCGTGAAACTGGCGCTCGAGCACCCCGTAGTAGCGGCGCGCCTTCTGCTTCTCGCGCAACTGCAGGCGGTACTCGCTCTGTTTCATCCGCCCGCGGCCGTGCTCGCCCGGCGGGTAGGCGCGGCGCTCGACGCCGCACTTGTCGGTCAGGCAACGCTCGCCCTTGAGGAACAGCTTCTGTCCCTCGCGACGGCACTGCTTGCACTGGGGGCCGGTGTCGCGTGCCATCAGACGCGCCTGCGCTTGCGCGGACGACAGCCATTGTGTGCCTGCGGAGTGACGTCCTTGACGCCGGTCACCTCGAGGCCTGCGGCCTGCAGCGAGCGGATCGCCGTCTCGCGACCCGAGCCGGGGCCCTTGACGTAGACCTCGACCTTCTGCAGACCCTGCTCGAGGCCCTTGCGGGCTGCCGCGTCGGCGGTCACCTGGGCGGCGAAGGGTGTGGACTTGCGCGAGCCCTTGAACCCGGCGCCGCCGGCGGACTCCCACGCGATCACGTTGCCGGTGGTGTCGGTCAGCGAGACGATGGTGTTGTTGAACGAAGTCTTGATGTGGGCCTGGCCGATGGGGATGTTCTTCTTGGGCTTGCGTTTGCCACGGGCGCGTTTGGGAGGGGCCATTACTTCTTACCGGCTTTCTTCTTGCCCGCGACCTGCATCCGCTTGGGACCCTTGCGTGTACGGGCGTTGGTCTTGGTCTTCTGACCGCGTACGGGCAGACCACGGCGATGACGCAGGCCCCGGTAGCAGGCGATCTCCTGCAGACGCTTGATGTCCTGCGAACGCTCCCGGCGCAGATCGCCCTCGACGGTCAGCGAGCGGTCGATGCTGTCGCGAAGTTTGGCGACCTCGTCCTCGGTCAGATCGCGCACGTATGTGTCGGGGCTGACTCCGACCTCGGTCAGGATCTTGTTCGAGGTCGAGCGGCCGATCCCGTAGATGTAGGTCAGACCGATCTCCGAGCGCTTGTTCAAGGGCAGGTTGACGCCCGCGATTCTTGCCACGTGCGCCCGCCTAGCCTTGGCGCTGCTTGTGGCGCTTGTTTTGGCAGATGACCAGCACCGCTCCGTGGCGGCGGATGATCTTGCACTTCTCGCACATCGGCTTGACCGACGGTCTGACCTTCATGATCCCTTTCGGCTGGTCCCGGCGACCGGGCTCTGGCCGCCGTCATGGCCGCCGCTACCAGGTCGTGGATAAATGCTCTCGCGCGCGCAGACACCCTCGCGTTGGAGCAGGACTCCGGATGGTAGCAACTCGGCGGAGCAGAGCGAAGTCCGCCGCGACGCCTCAGCCGGCGCTGGCGGCTGTCTCGGGCTCACCCACGGTGGGGCGCTCGGCGGGCGGCAGGTGCCATGGGGTGAGGATGCGCGGACCGTCGGGCGTGATCGCGATCGTGAACTCGAAGTGCGCGGCGGGAGAGCCATCCTGGGAGAAGATCGCCCAGCCGTCACCGGCGACGCGCACGCCGGCGCGTCCGGCGGTCATCATCGGCTCGACGGCAAGGACCATGCCCTCCTGCAACAGCGGACCGCGGCCGGGGCGACCGTAGTTGGGGACCTGTGGATCCTCGTGCATGGAGCGCCCGATGCCGTGTCCGACCAGCGAGCGGATCACCGACAGCCCGGCGCCCTCGGCGACGCGCTGGATGGCGCTGGAGAGGTCGCCCATGCGATTGCCGGCCTGGCATTGCTCGACCCCGGCGTACAACGACTCGCGGGTCGCGGCAAGCAGGTTTTGGGCGACCGGGTCGATCTCCCCGACGGGAAACGTTCGCGCGGCGTCGGCGACCCAACCGTCGAGGGTGACACCGACGTCGATCGAGATCACATCGCTCGGGGCGAGCGTGTAGGAGCCGGGGATGCCGTGTACGACCATCGCGTTGGGCGAGGCGCAGATCGAGCCGGGGAACCCGCGATAGCCCTTGAACGCGGGCGTGGCGCCGCGCGAGCGGATGAACCGCTCGGCGAGCGTGTCGAGCTCGGCGGTGGTGACCCCCGGGCGGATGTGGCCCTCCAGCAGATCGAGGGTCGCGACGAGCACCTCGCCCGCGCGCGCCATACGCTCGATCTCCTCGGGGGACTTGGTGATGATCACTTCACGAGCTTAGCTGTCTGTCGCTACAGCTTCTCCTCGAGGCGCAGCGTCGCGAGGGTGGCGCGAATGCGATCGTGGACCTCGTCGGGGCTGCGGCAGCCGTCGAAGCTGCGCAACTGCCCGGTGCCTTCGTAGTAGCCGATCAGGGGCTCGGTCTGACGGTGGTAGACCTCCAGTCGCCGACGGATCGTCTCCTCGCGGTCGTCGTCGCGCTGGATCAGGCGTGAGCCGTCCTGGTCGCAGATACCGTCGTGCTTGGGCGGGTCGAGCTCGACGTGATAGATGTGGGCGGGGTTCTTGACGCACACCCGCCGTCCGCTCAGCCGGCGTATGAGCTCCTCGTCGGGAACCTCGATCGCGAGCACTGCCGTGAGCCGGCGATCCAAGCCGCCCAGTGACTGCGCGAGCGCGTCGGCCTGAGCCTCGGTGCGCGGAAACCCGTCGAGCAGGAACCCATCGCCGGCGTCGGCGTCGGAGACCCGCTGAACGATCATGCCGATGATCACCTCGTCGGGGACGAGCTCGCCTGAGTCCATGTAGCGCTTGGCCTGCACTCCGAGCTCAGATCCGGCGGTGACCTGAGCGCGGAGCATGTCTCCGGTGGAGATGTGCGGCAGGCCGAAGTCTTCGCGCAGGCGCTCGGCCTGCGTGCCCTTCCCGGCGCCCGGCGGACCGAGCAGGATCAAGTTGAGCTCGGACGCCACAAGCCCGAGACTACTTCAGGAAGCCCTCATAGCTGCGCATCATCAGCTGAGCCTCGAGCTGCTTCATGGTTTCGAGGGCGACGCCGATCACGATCAGGATCGAGGTACCGCCGAACTGGAACTGCTGGTGGGTGCGCGCGAACAGGATCGCCGGCAGCGCCGCGACGGCGGCGAGGAAGAGGGCGCCGGGGAACGTCAGGCGCGCGAGGATGCGGTCGAGGAATTCGGCCGTCGGGCGCCCGGGCCGCACGCCTGGGATGAAGCCGCCGTACTTCTTGAGGTTGTCGGCCTGGTCGACGGGGTTGAAGGTGACGGCGGTGTAGAAGTAGGTGAACAGCAGGATCAGCAGCGATTGGCCGATGATGTAGTGCCAGCCGTTGGGCGTGAAGAAGTCGGAGATCTGGGTGCCCCAGTGGGTTTTCACGAGCTGGCCGACGGTCGGCGGGAAGGCCATCAGGCTGGCGGCGAAGATCACCGGGATCACACCGGCCATGTTCACGCGCAGGGGCAGGTATGTCTGACCGCCCTCGGACATGCGCCGTCCGATGACGCGCTTGGCGTACTGCACGGGGATGCGCCGCTGACCCTCCTGCACGAACACGATGCCGGCGACGACGGCGAGCACGAGGAAGGGCATCATCACCTTGAAGACCTGGTCCTGGGTCGTCCACCACTGCTGGATGCCGGAGGGCAGGCGCGAGACGATTGAGGCGAAGATCAGCAGGGAGATGCCGTTGCCGATGCCGCGCTGGGTGATTAGCTCGCCGATCCACATCAACAGCACGCAGCCGGTGGTGAGGCAAACGACGATCAGGAAGACGTGCGGCGGGTCGAAGTGGGTGACGACCGATTCGCCGGCCTTGGCCTGGAGGGAGTGGAACAGGAAGACGTAGCCGATCGACTGGGCGAAGGCGAGCCCGACGGTGAGGTAGCGGGTGTACTGGGTGATGCGGGCCTGGCCGACCTCGCCTTCCTTGGAGAGCTTTTCCAGCGAGGGGACGACCACTTGCAGCAGCTGCAGGATGATCGAGGCGGTGATGTAGGGCATGATGCCCAGCGCGAACAGCGCGATCCGCGAGAGGCCGCCGCCGGAGAACAGGTTCAGGTAGCTGAGGATGCCCGAGCCGCCGAACTGCTTTTGGATGTTGTTGACGGCCGTGAGGTTGACGCCCGGCACGGGGACGTGGGAGCCGATGCGATAGATCAGCAGCATCGCCGCGGTGAAGCCGAGCTTCTTGCGGATATCCGCTACTTGGAACGCGTTGAGGATCGTGGAGAGCATGATGGGTACGTGGCCGGCGACACGCGGCCTGGGGATTCTAGCCCGCGCCGGGGGGCGATGTGGCGGATTGGTATGGGGGGTGACCCATAGCCCGGTTCACCGATCGACGCTGGTGGCGCCGGTCATCGCAGCCGCCGGCGCCGCGCTCGGTCTTGCGGCAGAGTGCTATGCGTCGATGACGTTGCACGTGCCGCCCGCAGCCTCGATGCGTTCCCGGGCGGTGGCGCTGAAGGCGTGGGCGTGGACGGTGAGCGCGTGGGTGAGCTCGCCGCGGGCGAGAATCTTGATGGGGATGTCCTTGCGGGTGCCGAGCCCGGCCGACTTGAGCAGCTCGATCGTCACGTCGGCACCGGCCTCGAAGCGAGTAGCGAGGTCGCCGATGTTGACCGGCTGGGTGTGCGTACGGAAGGGCTCGAAGGGCATCGACTTCTTCATGTGCGGGCCGCGAAGCTTGCGCATGCGCATGTGAATCGGCATCTGGCCGCCCTCAAAGCGCGCGCGACGCTTGGAGCCCGAGCGTGCGCCTGCGCCCTTCTGGCCGCGTCCGGAGGTCTTGCCCGTGCCTGAGCCTTCACCGCGACCGACGCGCTTACGCGGTCGGCGGCTACCGGGAGCGGGGCTGAGGTTGTGCAATCCGATGCGCTGAGGAGCGGCGTCGCCGGTCGCGTCTTGCTTGTCAGGGCTCATGCGCCCTCCTGGACCTCGACGAGATGGCGGACGGCGTGCAACATGCCGCGCGCCTGCGGGCAGTCTTGGACTTGGACGGTGTGGCCGATGCGGCGCAGGCCGAGCGAGCGCAATGTGTCCAGCTGGCGACGATCGGAGCCGTTACCGGAACGGCGCTGGGTGACGGTGAGCGTGGTGGCGGTGGAGGTGGCCATCAGGCCGATGCCTCCTCGACCTCAGGCTCAGGCGATGCGTCCGCTGATGTCTCCGTCTCGGCATCCGCGGCCCCGACGACCGGTGTGGAGGAAGCCGGCGTGGCGTCCGGGGAGGCGTCGTCGGTGGGCGTCTCAGCGTCGGAGGCTCCGTCGGTTGGCGTCGCAGCGGTCGCGTCGGGAGCTCCGTCGGTGGGAGCGCCACCGAGACCGAGTACCTGGTCGATCGAGAGACCGCGCAGACGCGCGACCTCCTCGGGCGTGCGCAGGCCGCGCAGACCCTCGATCGTGGCCTTGACGAGGTTGATCGGGTTCTGGGTGCCGAGGCTCTTGGAGAGGATGTCGTGGATGCCGGCGAGCTCGAGTACCGCGCGCACGCCGCCGCCGGCGATCACGCCGGTACCGGGAGAGGCGGGCTTCAGCAGGACGCGACCGGCGCCGAAGATGCCGGTCGTCTGATGGGTGATCGTGCTGCCGTGGCGGGGCACCCGGAAGAGATCCTTCTTGGCGCGCTCGACGCCCTTTTGAATCGCGAGCGGAACCTCGTTGGCCTTGCCGTAGCCGACGCCGACGGTTTCGCGCTCGTCGCCGACGACTACCAGCGCGGTGAACGAGAACCGCCGGCCGCCCTTGACGACCTTGGCGACGCGGTTGATCTCGACGACCCGCTCCTGGAGATCCAGGCCGGACGGGCTGACGGAGCGATCGGATGAAATGGGGGTCATAGGTTGGAGACGGAAGAGAGTAGCGGTATGGAAGCCGAAGTCAGACGGTCAGGCCGGACTCGCGGATGGATTCGGCGAATGCGCGGACGTGACCGTGGTAGCGATAGCCACCACGATCGAACACAGCCTCGGACACTCCGGCGGCGGTCGCACGCTCGGCCAGCAGCTGGCCCGCGCGCGTTGCGGCCTGCGCTTTGCCGAGCGAGCGCAGCTCGGGCTCGAACCAGGCGACGGCCGCGAGCGTGCGTCCGGAGACGTCGTCGATGACCTGCGCGGAGAGCCCACGATTGGAGCGGAACACGGAGATGCGCGGGCGCGTGGCGCTGCCGGAGATCTTCGCGCGCACGCGGCGGCGACGTTTGAGCCGGCGACGCTCCTTGGTGATGACCGTCATGCGCGCTTGCCGACCTTTCTCGCGACGTACTCGCCCTCGTAGCGGATGCCCTTACCCTTGTAGGGCTCGGGCGGACGCTGCTTGCGGATGATCGCGGCGGTCTCGCCGACGAGCTGCTTGGAGATGCCCTTGACGACGATGCGCGTCGGCTGGGGCACTTCGAATTCGATTCCGGCGGGCGCGGGGATCGGCACGGGGTGGGAGTAGCCGACGGCGAGCTCGAGATTCTTGCCCTTCAGCTGGGCGCGGTAGCCGACGCCTTGAATCTCCAGGCGCTTCTCGTAGCCGTCGGTGACGCCCTGGACCATGTTGGCGAGCAGCGAGCGGGTGAGTCCGTGCAGCGCGCGGTGTTCGCCGCGGTCGGTGGGCCGCGAGACGCGCAGTACCTCGCCGTCCTGCACGACGTCGATATCACGGGAGATGCGCTCGGATAGTTCGCCTTTGGGACCGCTGACGCGCACCGACTCGGGCTCGATCGCGACGGTCACGCCGGAGGGCACTGCAATGGGTTGTCTGCCTATGCGGGACATCGCTTGATCCGCTTCCTCACCAGACCTGCGCCAGGACCTCGCCGCCGACGCCGGCCGCGCGCGCGTCGTGACCGGTCATCACGCCGTGAGAGGTGGAGACGATGGAGGTGCCCATCCCGCCGAGCACCTTGGGGATGTGCTTGGCGTCGACATACGTGCGCCGGCCGGGGCGGGACACGCGCCGCAGCCCGGAGATCGCAGAGCGGCGGTCGTCGGTGTACTTGAGCGTGATCTGGATCGACTGGCCTGGGCCCCCGTCGGGGGCGGCGCCGACAGACCATGACTCGATGTAGCCCTGCTCGGCGAGGATCCGCGCGAGCTCGGACTTGAGCGTGGACGCGGGGATCTCGACGGTCTCATGGGCGGCGTGGATCGCGTTGCGCACCCGCGTGAGAAAGTCGGCTATCGGATCGGTCATGGACATGGCTGAATGAGTGCTGGGTTGGGTTCGATGAGGTCCGCCGCTACCAGGAGGACTTGGTCATCCCGGGGATCTGACCGTTGTGGGCGAGCTCGCGCAGGCAGATGCGGCAGATCCCGAACTTGCGATAGACCGAGCGCGGGCGCCCGCAGCGATTGCAGCGAGTATAGGCGCGCGTTTTGAATTTGGGCGGGCGCGTCTGCTTGACGCGCAAAGAGACCTTGGCCATCAGTCGGCGTCCTTTGTGTCGGTGGTGTCCGCGTTGTCGTTCGTGTCGTCGGCGTCATCGGCATCATCGAAGCCGGCGGGCCGTCCCTGCCTGGCGAACGGCATGCCAAACGCCTCGAGCAGGGCGAACGCCTCGACGTCGCTGGCCGCGGTGGTCGTGATCGTGATGTCCAGGCCGCGGATCTGGTCGATCGAGTCGTAGTCGATCTCGGGAAAGATGATCTGCTCCTTGACACCGAGCGAGTAATTGCCGCGCCCGTCGAAGGACCGTGGGTTCAGACCGCGGAAGTCGCGGATGCGCGGGATCGCGACCGAGACGAGGCGATCGAGGAACTCGTAGCCGCGCTCGGCCCGCAGCGTCACGGCGATGCCCACGGGCATGCCCTCGCGCAGTTTGAATGCGGCGATCGACTTACGCGCGCGGCGTACGCTCGGGCGCTGGCCGGCGATCGTAGCCAGCTGATCCTGAGCCGCCTTCAGCGCTTTGGAGTCCTGCTTGGCCATACCTACGCCCATGTTGAGGACGACCTTCTCCAGTTTGGGCGCCTGCATCGGCGAGGAGTAGCCGAAACGTTGAATCAACGCCGGACGAATCTCGTCCAGGTAGCGGGTCTTCAATCGGGCTGGGGGGGCTGTGGCGTTCATGATCTGATTGTTCTCGGTGGTCGTTGGTCCTAGTCGATGACCGCGCCGGAGCGTACGGCCACGCGCGAGCGTTTGCCGCCGCTACGGTCGATCCGCACGCGTGTCGGCTGGCCTTTGGGGTCCAGCAGCACGACGTTGGAGATGTGTATGGGTCCCTCGAGCTCGATCACGCCACCGAGCTGAGCCTGGGTCTGAGAGCCGGCCACTTCCCGGGGTCGGGTATGGCGCTTGATCATGTTCAGGCCCTCGACGTAGACGCGCTCCTTGGCTGGCTCGGTGCGCAAGACACGGCCGGACTTGCCGCGATCCTTGCCCGAGACGACGCGCACCTGATCGCCTGAGCGGATCTTTAGCGTGCGTCGCTTAGGAGGGGTGGCGGATCGGCGATTGGCCATCACAGCACCTCCGGCGCGAGCGAGACGATCTTCATAAAATTGCGCTCGCGCAGTTCGCGGGCGACCGGGCCGAATACGCGCGTACCGCGCGGGTTGTTCTGCTCGTCGATGATCACGGCGGCGTTCTCATCGAAAGCGATGTAGGTGCCGTCGTCACGTCCGATCGACTTCTTCGTACGCACCACGACGGCCGTCACGACCTCGCCCTTTTTGACGGCGCCCTGCGGGTTGGCCTGCTTGACGGTCGCGGTGATCACGTCGCCGACGAACGCATACCGGCGCCGGGAGCCACCCTTGACGCGGATGCAGAGAATCTCGCGCGCGCCCGTGTTGTCGGCGACACGCAGCCGTGTCTCGTTTTGAATCATCGTGCCCGCTCCAACACATCCACGAGCCTCCAGCGCTTGCTGCGCGACAGCGGACGGCTCTCGATCACGCGCACGGTGTCGCCCTCGTGAGCGTCGTTGTTCTCGTCGTGAGCGTGCAGCGTGCTCGAGCTGCGCACGATCTTCTCGTAGCGTCGGTGCCTGCGAGCGGTGTCGATGCGAACCGTGATCGTCTTGTCGGCCTTGTCGGAGACGACGACTCCCTGGCGCACCTTGCGCACGCCCTCGGTCTGGGCATGCACCGGCGCCAGCGGCTCGGGAGCGCTGACGGCGCCGCTGGCGCGGGCCGCGGTTCGCTTGGCGCGTTCCTGCAGGCGGCGGGTGCGACGACGGGCCGCCTTCGCCTTGCGTTCGGCCAAGCGTTCGGCATGGCGCTCCTCGGGGGAGCGTGCCGGACGGGCCTCGCCGGTGTGGGTCGAACGCGCCTTACGGCGGCGCTCCTTGGGCGCCAGCTGGCTGGCGGGCTCTGCCTGCGTGGAGTCCGCAGCCCCTGCGGGCGCCTCTGCCTGTTCGGGCGCGCCGGCGGCGGGCACGGTTGGTTCCTCGGAAGTCTCGTTGGTGTCTTGCTCGTCAGCCATATCGTCCTCGATTGTCTATCTGTCCACGCTCTGCCCGGACGCCGCCAACTCGCGCTCGCGCGCGACGGTGAGGGCCCGCGCCAAGTCGCGCCTGGCGCGCGGGATGCCGGCGGTGTCGTCGAGTTCCCCGGTCGCGTTGGCGAAACGCAGACCGAACAGGTCTTTGCGCATAGTCGCTATCTGCTTGTCCAGTTCGTCGCTCTGGAGGTCTCTCATCTGCTTGGCATCCATCTCGATGTCCTCAGTCCTCGCGCAGCACAAACTTGGATTTCACCGGGAGCTTGTGCGCGGCAAGACGGATCGCGTCGCGCGCGAGCGGCTCGGGCACACCGGCCAGCTCGAACATCACACGGCCGGGCTTGACCACGGCTACCCAGCCTTCGGGCGATCCCTTGCCGGAGCCCATGCGCGTCTCGGCCGGCTTCTTGGTGACCGGCTTGTCCGGGAATACGTTGATCCACACCTTGCCGCCACGCTTGATCTTGCGAGTCATCGCGATACGAGCCGCCTCGATCTGACGGTTAGTGAGCCAGCCCTCCTCGAGCGCCTTCAGGCCATACTCGCCGAACTGGACCTTGACCTGTCCGCGCGAGACGCCGCCCCGGCGTCCGCGGTGCTGCTTGCGGTGCTTGACACGCTTGGGAGAGAGCATCAGCGCGGACCTCCGCCGCCACCGGACCGGGGACCGCGTCCTCCGCCCCCGCCACCGGGACCACGTCCACCGCCACCGCCGCCACGACCACCCGGACCGCCGAAACCACCACCACCACGACCGCCACGCCCGCCACCGGGTCCGCCGCCGCGACCGCCGGGACCACCGTTGCCACCCCGTCCACGTCCGCGCCCGTCACGCCCGTCGCGGCCCCCTCGCCCGTCGCGATCGTTGCCGGGAGGGGCCGGCGCAGTCATATCTGTCAGGTCGGCGCCGGTGTATCCCTCGGGCATGATCTCGCCCTTGTTCACCCAGCACTTCACGCCGATCCGCCCGAACGTGGTGCGCGCCTCGTAGAAGCCGTAGTCGATGTCGGCGCGCATCGTGTGCAGTGGCACACGACCGTCGGAGTAGCTTTCGGTGCGCGCCATCTCCGCGCCGCCGAGACGGCCCGCGACCTGTACCTTCACGCCCTTGGCGCCGGAGCGCATGGCGCTGGTCAGCGCGCGCTTCATCGCGCGGCGAAACGCAACCCTGTTCTGCAGCTGCTCGGCGATCGACTGCGCGACCAGCTTGGCGTCGAGCTCCGGACGCTTGATCTCGAGAATGTTGACCTTGATCTGCTTGGAGGTCAGGCGATGCAGATCGCGGCGCAGCGCGTCGACTTCGGTGCCGGACTTGCCGATCACGATGCCCGGGCGAGCGGTGTGGATGTTGACCTCGAGTTCGTTCGCGTCCTTGCGAATCGTGATGTCCGATAGGCCGGCGTGCGCCAGCTTGCCGATGATGTGCTCCCTGACGCGGATGTCCTCGGCGAGATACTCGGAGAAGGAGCGCTCGTTGAACCAGTTCGACTTCCAGTCGTGGATGTAGCCGACGCGCATCGCCTCGGGGTGAACCTTTTGTCCCATTTTGCCGTTTTGCTTCTCTCTTGGTCTTGAGTCTGTGTGTTGTCTGTGTGTGGTGGTGGTTGTTGCGAGCCGCGCCTAGGAGCCCGGGGTCAGCGTGATCGTCAGGTGGCTGGTGCGCTTGTGAATTGGCGTCGCGCGCCCCATCGCGCGCGGACGAAAGCGCTTGATCGTCGGCCCCTCGTCGGCGTAAGCCTCACGCACGACGAGATCTTCCTCGAGCAGTTCGTGATTGTTCTCGGCGTTGGCAACCGCTGACTCCAGCAGCTTGCTCCAGTCGCGCGCCACCTCACGCGGGGTGAAGGCGAGGATAGCGCGTGCCTCGGGAACGGTCTTGCCGCGGATGTGGCTGCACACCATCCGCGCCTTGCGTGCCGAGGTGCGCACGTAGCGCGCGTGCGCCCGCACGACTCGGCGTCGGGGCAGCTGACCGGGCTTGCGACGGGCGGGTTTCGTGCGCTCGTCGGTAGTGGGCTCCGTGGCCGCCGGCTCATCGGCGGGCTCCTCCGGCTGCTCAGCGGCATCCGTCGCAGCCGCGGGCTCTTTGCCGGCGGCCTTTTTCGAGGCCGCGGCTTTTTTCGCGGTCGCTTTGGCTTTGGTAGCCGGCTTCTGCTCCACCTCCGGGGTAGTCTCGGCGGTCGGCTCCTCGGCGGTCGGCTCCTCGGCGACGGCGGGCTTTTTCGCAGCGGCACGCTTTTTCGCAGCGGCCGGCTTCTTCGGCGTCTCGGGCTCAGCCGGGGTCTCCTCCGGCACGTTCTCCTCCTCCGCGCTCATCTGACCTTCCCCGAGCCGGCATGACCACGGAATACGCGCGTGGGCGCGAACTCACCGAGCTTGTGGCCGACCATCGACTCGCTGATGAACACGGGCACGTGTTTCTTGCCGTCGTGTACGGCGATCGTGTGACCGACCATCTCTGGGAAGATCGTCGACGCGCGCGACCAGGTGCGCAGCATTTTTTTGTTGTTCTCGGCGTTCAGCGCCTCGATGCGAGCGAGCAGGCGCTCCTGCACCCACGGCCCCTTCTTGCTTGAGCGACTCATCTCTGCTTGCCCTTCCCTCGGCGGCGACCGCGCACTATGTACTTGTCGGAGTTCTTGTTCTGCTTACGCGTGCGATACCCGAGCGTCGGGACTCCCCACGGGGTGACCGGGTGACGACCGGCCGTCGTCGAACCCTCGCCGCCGCCGTGCGGATGATCGACGGGGTTCATCGCGGTGCCGCGCGTCTGCGGGCGCACGCCCATGTGGCGCTTGCGTCCCGCCTTGCCGACCTTGACGTTCTGATGATCGGCGTTGCCGATCGTTCCGACGGTCGCCCGGCACTCGGCGCGCACCAGGCGCATCTCCCCGGAGGGCAGTCGCAGTGTCGCCATCTCGCCGTCGCGCGCCATCAGCTGCACCGAGGCGCCGGCCGAGCGTGCCATCTGCCCACCGCGGCCGGGCTGCAGCTCGACGTTGTGCACGACCGTACCGACGGGCATGCGCGCCAGCGGCAGGCAATTGCCGACCGTGATGTCCGCGTCATCGCCGGAGGCGACGGTCATACCCACGGTCAGGCGCTGGGGCGCGAGGATGTAGCGCTTCTCGCCGTCAACGTAGTGCAGCAGGGCGATGTAGGAGGAGCGGTTGGGGTCGTACTCGATCGCCGCGACCTTCGCGGGCACGCCGTCCTTACGGCGCTTGAAGTCGATGCGCCGGTAGGCGCGCTTAGCGCCGCCGCCGCGATGGCGAGCCGTCTTGCGTCCGTGAGCGTTGCGCCCACCGCTCTTCTTCAGACCCTCGACGAGCGTCTTCTCCGGCTCGGACTTCGTGACCTCGGCGAAGTCCGGATAGGAGACGAAACGCCGTCCGGGGCTGGTGGGCTTGGGCTTGCGAATGGCCATTACGCTCGACTCCTAGTCCAGGGCCGCCAGGCCATGGAAGATCGGAATGCTGTCGCCCTCACGCAGTTGCACGATCGCCTTCTTCCACGTGCGCGTGCGCCCGCTGACGGTCCCGCGGCGCTTGGGCTTGGACTTGACGCTGAGGGTTCTCACCTCGACCACCCGCACATCGAACAGCTCCTGCACCGCCTGGCGGATCTGCGTCTTGTGGGCGTCGGGATGCACCCTGAACGTATAACGGTTGGCCGCCGACAGTACGTAGCTCTTCTCGGATACGACCGGGCGGATGATCACCTGGGAGCTGTCCATCAGGACTTGACCTCCCCGGCTGCCCGTGTGGTCAGGGCATCGAGGGCCGTCTGCGAGAAGACGACCGAGGCCGCGCCGACTAGATCGGCGATACCGACGTTCTCATGGGTCAGCACCGCGATGCCGGCGAGATTGCGAAACGACAGCGCCGCATTACGCTCCTCGGTGCAAAGCACGACCAGAGTCGGGAAAGGCTGGCCCCAGTCGTCGAGCAGGTCGGCGGCCTCGCTGGTCTTGGGCGCTGTAAAGGCCGCGGCGTCAAGCATCGCGATCGAGCCGCGCTGGGCGTGCAACGACAATGCGCTGCGCAGAGCCGCGCGCTGCTCCTTGCGGTTGACCTTGAACGTATAGGAGCGCGGGTGGGGACCGAACACGGTGCCACCGCCGGTCCAGATGGGAGAGCGACTGGAGCCGGCGCGCGCGCGGCCGGTGCCCTTCTGGCGCCAGGGCTTGGCGCCTCCGCCCGAGACCAGACCGCGGGTTTTGGTGGCCGCGGTCCCGCGCCGGCGCGCAGCCTGCTCGGCGCGCACGCTCTGGTGTACCAGCGGTTCGTGCCAGCGGGCCGTGAACGCACCGTCATCCAGCTTGATCGTCTTGCCCGCTCCGAGTACAGGCGCCTCGGGCGTTTTTGCGCTGGTTTCAGGCATCGTCGCGCACCTCGACCACGCTGCCCCTCGCGCCCGGCACCGAACCGCGCACCATCAGCAAGTTGCGCTCGGTGTCCACGGCGACGACCTCGAGCCCCTTCTGGGTCGCCCGGCGACTGCCCATGTGTCCGGGACCGCGCAGTCCGCGCAATACGCGCGAAGGCGTCGCCGAGGCCCCGATCGAGCCCGGGGCGCGTACGTTGTGCGAGCCGTGGGACTTGGGACCACTGGCGAAGTTGTGACGCTTGATCGTCCCCTGAAAGCCCTTGCCCTTCGAGGTTCCCGCGACCTTCACACGTCCTCCCACGGCGAAGGACTCAACGGTCACCGTCTCCCCCAGCTGCAGCTCTCCGGCCTCGTCGCGGAACTCCACCAGGTGGCGCATCGGTGGCGCGTCGGCCTTCTTCAGGTGGCCCAGCTCGGCTTTGCTCAGGTGCTTCTCGCGAGCCAAGCCGAAGGCCAGTTGGACCGCCTCATAGCCGTCGCGCTCCACGGTACGCACGGCGGTCACGGGGCACGGCCCGGCCTCCAGCACGGTCACGCGCGCGACGCGGCCATCCTCCTGGAAGACCTGAGTCATGCCGAGCTTCTTTGCGAGTATGGCCGCCATCGAATCGGGTTAGGTCGCCAGCCGGATCTCGATGTCCACGCCCGCAGGCAGATGGTCCAGGCGCTGGAGGGAGTCGACGGTCTTGGGGGTCGGCTGGTGGATGTCGATCAACCGCTTGTGCGTGCGGATCTCAAAGTGCTCGCGCGAGTCCTTGTCCTTGAACGGCGAGCGAATCACGCAGTAGACGTTCTTCTCGGTCGGCAACGGAACCGGGCCGGACACGCTCGCGCCGGTGCGCGTGGCGGTCTCCACGATCTCCTTGGCCGCCGACTCGATCGCGGAGGTGTCGTAGGCCTTCAATCTGATGCGGATCTTGTTTTGGGTGGCTGCCGCCATGGGAATCGGTTTGTGCTCGTCTCTGGCTCGGTTTTGGTTATCGCTGGTCGATCTCGTCTGCTGTGGTTTCGCTCTGCCGGGTCGCACCCCGGCTCGCGGCCGGTCATCCCGGCGCCGCGCAAAAGCTCGGCTGCGGATGAACTCCGCCGATTACATCCGGGGCGACAGAGAAAGGGCGGATCCCGTGTCGGGGAACCGCCCCCTTCCATGCCATGCCCCTCCGGCGGAGCGGTGCTAGTCGTATCGGACTGCCAATTGAAATGCGCCGTCGCCGAGATCTCGGCGGTTAGACGCCGGGTGTTACTCGATGATCTCTGAGACCACGCCCGATCCGACCGTGCGCCCGCCCTCCCTGATGGCGAACCGCAGGCCCTGGTCCATGGCGATCGGCTGAATCAGCTCGATCTCCATCTGAACGTTGTCTCCGGGCATGACCATCTCGACGCCATCGGGCAGCTTGGCCACGCCGGTGACATCGGTGGTACGGAAGTAGAACTGCGGCCTGTAGCCCGTGAAGAACGGGGTGTGGCGCCCACCCTCCTCCTTCTTGAGCACGTAGACCTCGGACTTGAACTTGGTGTGAGGCGTGATCGAACCCGGCTTGCACAGCACCTGGCCGCGCTCGATCTCCTCGCGCTTGGTACCGCGCAGCAGGCAGCCGACGTTGTCACCGGCCTGGCCCTGGTCGAGGATCTTGCGGAACATCTCCACGCCCGTGACGACCGTCGTGGTGGTGTCGTGGACACCGACTATCTCGACGGTGTCGCCGGTGTTGACGATTCCCTGCTCCACGCGGCCGGTCGCGACCGTGCCGCGGCCGGTGATCGAGAAGACATCCTCGACCGGCATCAGGAACGGCTTGTCGAGCTCGCGCACGGGCTCGGGGATGTAGGAGTCCAGCGCCTGCGCCAGCTCGACGATCTTGCCCTTGTAGGTCTCGTCGCCTTCGAGCGCCTTCAGCGCCGAACCGGTGATGAACGGAATGTCGTCGCCCGGGAAGTCGTACTCGGACAGAAGCTCCCTGACCTCGACCTCCACGAGCTCCAGCAGCTCCTCGTCGTCGACCATGTCGGCCTTGTTCAGGAATACGACGATGTAGGGGACGCCGACCTGGCGAGCGAGCAGGATGTGCTCGCGCGTCTGGGGCATCGGGCCATCGGCGGCCGAGACGACCAGGATCGCCCCGTCCATCTGTGCGGCGCCCGTGATCATGTTCTTGACGTAGTCGGCGTGCCCCGGGCAGTCGACGTGCGCGTAATGACGGTTCTCCGTCTGGTACTCGACGTGCGAGGTGGCGATCGTGATCCCGCGCTCCTTCTCCTCCGGAGCGTTGTCGATCTCCTCGAAGCTACGGGCCTCGCCGCCCATCTTCTCCGCCAGCACCGTCGTGATGGCAGCGGTCAGCGTCGTCTTGCCATGATCGATGTGACCGATGGTCCCGACGTTGACGTGCGGCTTGTCGCGCTCGAACTTCTCCTTCGCCACTTTCTGTTCGCTCCTGTATCGACTTGTATGTTCGCCGTCAAAAGGCGAACCCAGAAAATCTATCTAAATGCGGTGTTTCGTGTTAGCTGGTCGGTTTCGCTGTTGTGTTAGATGGTTGTCTGTCGCCTGCGGTTGCTGACTTTGATGGACATCGGAACACAGGACTAGCGGCCGTCTAAGCCGGCACGGGCTCGCCCGTGCGCTGCTCGACGATCTTCTCCGCGATGTTCGGCGGAACCTCCTCATAGCCCTCGAACTGCATCGTGTAGTTCGCCCGGCCCTGCGTGTTGGAGCGCAGGTCGGTCGCATAACCGAACATCTCGCTCAACGGTACGCGCGCGTGGATCGCGAGCGCGTTACCGCGCTGCTCGGATCCCTCCAGGTGCCCGCGGCGGCGCGAAAGGTCTCCCATCACGTCACCCATGAACTCCTCAGGCGTGACGACCTCGACGGCGAATATCGGCTCCAGCAGCACGGGCTTGGCGCGCCTGGCGGCCTCCTTGAACGCGATCGAACCGGCCACCTTGAACGCGATCTCCGAGGAGTCCACGTCGTGATACTTGCCGTCCACGAGCGTGACACGCAGGTCGACCATCGGATAGCCGGCCTTGACGCCGCTCTCCAGCGCCTCCTCGACGCCTTTCGCGACAGCCGGTATGAACTCGGAGGGGATGTTGCCGCCCTTGATCTTGTTGATGAACTCGAACCCCTCGCCGGGAGCGGGCTCCAGGTCGATGTAGACGACCCCGTACTGGCCCGAGCCTCCGGTCTGGCGCACGAACTTGCCTTCGACCTTCTGCACCGTCCCACGAATCGTCTCGCGGTATGAGACCTGCGGGCGGCCGACGTTGGCCTCGACACCGAACTCGCGCTTCATGCGGTCGACGAGCACTTCCAGATGCAGCTCGCCCATGCCGGAGATCTCGGTCTGGCCGGTCTCTTCGTTGCTGCGTACCTGAAACGTCGGATCCTCCTCGGCCAGACGACCGAGCGCGACCGACATCTTCTCCTGGTCGACCTTCGTCTTGGGCTCGACCGCGACCTTGATGACGGGCTCGGGAAACACGATGTTCTCGAGCTTGATCGGCGCGTCGGGAGCGGCGAGCGTGTCGCCTGTGATCACCTGCTTGATGCCCACCGCCGCGGCGATGTCCCCGGCGTAGACCTCGGGGACCTCCTCGCGCTCGTTGGCATGCATCATCAGGATGCGCCCGATCCGCTCGGTTCGCCCGCTGTTGACGTTCAGCACGCGCGAGCCTGCCTCGAGTTTGCCCGAGTAGACCCGGAAGTAGGTCAGCTTGCCGACATAAGGATCGGCCATAATCTTGAACGCCAGCGCTGCGAACGGCTCGGAGTCGTCGGGGTTGCGGGTGACCTCGCGCTCACCCTCCTCACCGCGAACCAGTTCGCTGCCGGTCACGGGCGGCACGTCCAGCGGCGAGGGCAGGTAGTCGATGACCGCGTCCAGCAGCGGCTGCACGCCCTTGTTCTTGAACGACGAGCCGCACAGCACGGGAGTCAGCTTGGTCGACAGCGTCGCCTTGCGAATCGCCTGCTTGAGGAGCTCCTCCGGGATGTCGCCCTCCTCGAGGATCAGCTCCAGGAGCTCGTCGTCGTAGTGAGAGACTTCCTCAAGCAGGTGCTCGCGCGCCGCCGCGGCCTCATCGACCAGGCGCTCGGGAATCTCGACGACGTCCTGCTCCTTGCCCAGCTCATCCTTGTAGACGATCGCCTTCATTGCGACGAGATCGACGATTCCCTCGAAGTCGCCCTCGGCGCCGATCGGCAGCTGGATCGGAACCGGCTGGGCGCCGAGGCGGTCGATCATCGTCTGCACGCCCTGCTCAAAGTCGGCGCCCGTGCGGTCCATCTTGTTGATGTAGGCGATCCGCGGGACGTGGTACTTGTCGGCCTGACGCCACACCGTCTCGGACTGAGGCTCCACGCCCGCGACCGAGTCAAACAGCGCGATCGCGCCGTCGAGCACGCGTAGCGAGCGCTCGACCTCGACGGTGAAGTCGACGTGGCCGGGCGTGTCGATGATGTTGATGCGATGGCCCTTCCACTCAGCGGTAGTGGCGGCGGAGGTGATCGTGATGCCACGCTCCTGCTCCTGTTCCATCCAGTCCATCGTCGCCGCGCCGTCGTGGACCTCACCAATCTTGTACGTGCGACCGGTGTAGTACAGGATGCGCTCGGTCGTCGTCGTCTTGCCGGCGTCGATGTGAGCCATGATCCCGATGTTGCGGGTGTTGTGGAGTGTGAACTTACGTGGCATGGCTCAGTCTGGTGGCTGTGAGATGAGTGTGGTTTCGGCCTGCTCGGGGCAAAAAAATGGGCCCCTCGGGCCCACGCGCGCTGCTGGTCGGATCTGGACCGGTTCGCGTCGTTATCTGCTCGAGGTGATCTCCATCTTGATAGCTGTGGCTTCGCGGCGGGCCTGCTCGCACGGCTGCGCCCAGACGCAATGCGGGGCCGACTATAGCAGAGGATTTCAGGGGGTCTTCGCCTGTGCGTCCGTCGAGGACTCAGGGCAGGATCCGGCCGCCGGCGCGTCCTCGAACACCACGCTGAGCCGCTCAAGTACGCGTGTCGCGGCGTGCAACTCAGCCGGCTCCATACCCTCCAGCGCCGCCTGCCAGCGCCCCTGCCAAGCAGCGCGCTTGGCCTCGATCTTGCGCCTGCCCTGCGCCGTCAGACGAGAGACGACCACCCGGCGGTCGGTCTCCGAACGCGCTCGCTCGACATGTCCGCAGTCCGCGAGATGCTCGAGCATCTGAGTAACCGTCGCCGGCGTCAGCCGC
The DNA here is from genome assembly GCA_963708315.1 of uncultured Solirubrobacterales bacterium. Lineage (GTDB taxonomy): Bacteria > Actinomycetota > Thermoleophilia > Solirubrobacterales > Solirubrobacteraceae > Palsa-744. The sequence continues at coordinate 2,659,582 of OY970204.1, forward strand.
GCAGCAGCCGCGAGCTCCCCGGCCGGCAGCTCGCCGCGCTCGTGCAACTCGATCAGCAACTCGAACTGGGCGTGGCTCAACTCCGAGCCGCCGAGATGGGTATCGCGGCCACGCAGGCGATTGAGGCTGCGAAACACGCGGCGAAAAGCCTTGCCGAGCTCGTCCAACTCGGCCGTCCACTCCGGCCCGGCGGACGCCGATGATGCCCCTGACGCCGACGACGATGCCGATGCCGATGATGCCTGTCTCAAACTCGGGCGGACACCCGGCTTGGTTGATCTCCCCTTCGAGCCTGACGACTTCAGCGAACCGGCCCGATCGGAGTCGGGTTGCTTGGCGATGCGTTTGGTGGCCGCCGGGCTCATCGCGGATCCCTACACGCCGATCGGCTCGACTGCCGCCTCTGCTCCGGCGGCCTCGCGAGTCAGCTTCGCCCGCGGATTCTCGGCCCGCACCAGCACCAGGCACGGGATCAGCGACAGCAGCGCGATCCCCAGCGCCCACCAGTAGGCGGTATTGAACGCACTGGCAAGCTGCGCCGGAGTCGAAGCGTGGGCGCCGGCCCGCTGCAGGACCACGGCGAGCACCGCCACCCCGATCGCACCGCCCACGCGCTGCAACATGTTCAGCTGCGGCGTGGCGTCAGACAGCTCCTCGGGACGCAGTGCCGTGAACGCGGCGGTCATCGCGGGCATGAACGACAGCCCGATGCCGACACCTCGCACTGCCAGTATCAGCGAGATCAACACGATCGAGGTATTCGCGCCGATCAACACGAACGGGACCGTGCTCAGACACAGGATCGATACCCCGACGATCGCCACGCGCCCACCGCCGAAGCGTTCGGTCAGTCGCCCGTTGAGCGGTCCCACGAGCAGCATCCCAAGCCCCTGCGGGCCGACGAGCAGACCGGTCACGATGATGCTCTCGCCGCGCACCTCCTGGTAGTACAGCGGTATCAGAATCATCGCGCCAAACAGCGACGCGCCCAAGCCGAAGGTCGTCAGCGACGCGGCGCCGAACACGCGGTTGGCGTACAGGCGGATGTCCAGCAACGGGCGCTCTACGCGCAGCGCATGCCAGCCGAAGGCGAGCGTCAGCGCGAGCCCGGCGAGGGTCGGCCACACCACGCTGGGAGCGGTCAGGCTGGCGTGCGAACCAAGCTCCGACAGGCCGTAGACGATCGCCGTGGCGCCCGTAGAAATCAGGCCCAGGCCGACCACGTCCAGCCGCCCGGCCTCGCCCGATTCGGTCTGCGGGAGCATCCGCCAGCCGAGGACGAACGCGATCACGCCAATCGGGACGTTCACGAGAAAGATCCATGACCAATGCAGCTCCTGCAGGATCACGCCCCCGACCACCGGCCCCAGGATCGGCGCGAGCATCGCGGGCATCACGACGACCCCCATCACGCGACCCATACGCTTGGGGCCGGCGACCTGGGCCATGATCAGCTGAGCGATCGGCATGATCATCCCGCCGCCGGCTCCCTGCAGCACGCGGAAGAACACGAGTGACGTGAGCGAGCCGGCGACCGCACACAGTCCCGAGCCGGCCGTGAACAGCACCAGCGAGACCAGATACACGCGCTTGGCCCCGAATCGCCGTGCCGCCCATCCCGTTACCGGGATGACCGCCGCCAGCGCCAGCAGGTAGCCGGTGACGACCCATTGGACCTGCGAGATCGAGCTGTGCAGGTCGTGCCCGAGCGTGTGCAGCGCGACGTTGACGATCGTCGTATCGAGGATCGACATGATCATCCCGAGGATCACCACGCCGGCGATCTTCCAGACGTACGGCTCTATGTGATCGGAGGCCTCCGGGTGAAAACCGGGATCGGCCGCCGTTGTCGAGGAGGAAGACATTTGGTACCTAAAGCTTAGGTACCAAACCTTTCTACGTCAAGGGCTTCTGGCGTGAGATGCGTCACACAGCCCGTGTATCGATCTACGACGTAGCGGGTCGAGGATCAAGCGAGACAAGGACGCAGTGAGCGAAGTGTGCTCTGCACACGAGCGATCGAGGACGCAGTATCGCGCCGCGTCATCGGCCCGCTACCAGCGGTAATGGGCGAAGGCCTTGTTGGCCTGCGCCATGCGGTAGATGTCGTCCTTGCGCTTGTACGCGCCACCCTGCTGAGACTGGGCGTCCATCAGCTCGTTCGCCAACCGCTGCGCCATCGTCTTCTCGCGGCGCTGGCGCGCGAACTCGACCAGCCAGCGCACCGCTAGCGTGCGTGCACGACGGTAGGCGACCTCCACCGGAACCTGGTAGGTGGCGCCACCCACGCGACGCGATTTGACCTCGAGCGTGGGCGTCAACGCCTTGATCGAGGCCTCCAGCGTCTCGATCGGGTCTTTGTCCGAGCGCTCGCCCAGCAGCGCCAGCGCGTCGTAGACGATCCGCTCGGCCGTCGACTTCTTGCCGTCCAGCATGACCTTGTTGATCACCTGCTGGACCAGCTTCGAGCGATGGATCGGGTCCGCCTCGACGGGGCGAACTTGGGCGGCTGCGCGACGGGGCATCTACTTTTTCTTCACGCCGTACTGCGAGCGAGCCTTCTTGCGATCGCTGACACCGGCCGCGTCGAGCGTGCCGCGCACGACCTTGTAGCGAACCCCCGGCAGGTCCTTGACGCGGCCTCCGCGCACGAGCACCACCGAGTGCTCCTGCAGGTTGTGGCCCTCGCCCGGAATGTAGGCGGTCACCTCGATCGAGCCGGAGATGCGTATACGCGCGACCTTGCGCAGCGCGGAGTTAGGCTTCTTCGGTGTCGTCGTATACACGCGCGTGCACACGCCGCGACGCTGTGGCGCGGCGACCTTCTTCTTGCGACCCTTGCCCGACTTCAGGCCAGGGGTCGCCAGCTTCTTCTTGGGAGCGACGCGCCCCTTGCGCACGAGCTGTGATGTGGTCGGCATTCGGCCGGGGATGGTAGCAGCGCGGCGCGCCCTTGCGAGCGAGCTGCCCTACGCCGCCGCTGAGGCCGCGGCGGGAACACCGGCCGCGCGGACCGGGGCGGGCATCAGCGCGCACGCGACGATCACGAGCACGAACGCCAGCGACTGCAGCACGACACCGACGGGACTGGTCGCCATCGGGTCTCCGAACACCACGATTCCGCCGGCGATGCCCGCGATGTTCGCGGCCGTGCCGGTCACAGCGATAACGGGCACCGCGTCTCCATCCTGGAGTCCGCGGGCAGATGCGTAGAACGCGACGATCGACGCGAGCACCGCGACCGCGAGCCAGGGGCTGAGCAGCAGCGCGAGCAGACCATGCGCTCCGGTAATGCCCGACAGCGCCTTGATGGCCGTGTCGGAGACCCCGAACAGGATGCCCGAGGCAGCGCCCAGCATCACGCCGTGATGCTCCACCGGACCGCCCATCCGCGGGCCCATGATCAGCAGCCCCCCCAGCCCGAACAGGCCGGCCTCAAACGAGATCATCGCCGCCTGGGAGAACTGCGAGTGCGCACCGTGCATCGCCGGCAGCGTCACGCCGAGCATCACCAGACCAACACCGGTCAGACATAGGCCGAGCCACTGGCGCGGACCGACCTCAAAGCCGAACATGCGGTCGGCCATCACCGCGATGAACACGATGCCTGCCGCCAGCGAGACCTGGATCACCGACATCGGCGCCAGCGTCAGAGCCGCGACATGCAGCGCCCAGCTGGCGGTCGCGACGATCATGCCGATCGTGAACCACTTCGAGGCGAACAGCGCCCGCGCCGAGCGCAGCGGATGGCGCACCTGCACGCTCGGCGCCGCGTTCGCGCCCCGGTACTTGTAAAAGAAGCCGAGGTTGGCCACGAACGCGCACGCGAGTGCAAGGAGGATGCCGAGGGCAAGGGTCATTTGTGCGGTGGGTTCAGTGGTCTTGTTCTGGTCGGGAAGTTTGAGGTGCGGGTGAGCGTCCTACTGCTTAGAGCCATCGGTGTCCCGCGCCCGTCCTAAAGCCCATCGACAGAGCCCGGCTGCTGCTTTACTGGCCGCACTCGATCCGGGCACATTACCGGGGCGAACCTGTATGCGAGCTAAAGAACCTCACTCCCGCGAGAAGCCTCTGCTGATGGTGGACATCGACGGGGTCATCTCGCTGTTCGGCTTCGCCGGGCAGACACCCTGGACGGAGCGCTCCACGGCACCCGCCGGCTCCTTCCACACGATCGACGGCATACCCCACTTCCTATCTCCCGCCGCCGCCGCCCACCTCCTGGCTCTGGCGGCAGACTTCGACCTCGTATGGGCCAGCGGCTGGGAGGAGAAGGCTGAGGAATACCTGCCGCGTCTGCTCGACCTGCCCTTGGGCCTGCCGTTCCTGCGCTTCGAGCGCTCGCCGGGCCGTAGCAACGCGCACTGGAAGCTCGCCGCGATCGAGGAGTACGCCGGCTCACGAGCACTGGCATGGATCGACGACGCGTTCAACGACGCCTGCCATGCCTGGGCCGACGCACGCCCAGCGCCGACGCTGCTGATCCAGACCGCCCCCGAGCGTGGCCTCACCTCCACCGAGGCTCAGCTGCTGGTGGACTGGGCACGTGACCTGTCGCCGGAGACCAACCGGCGTTCCAGGTTGGTGCGCACCTGAGGCCACTCCTCCTCGATCACGCTGTAATAGGCCGAGTCGCGCACACCTACGCCGGGCATCACCATGTGCTTGCGCAGAATGCCCTCGAACTGCGCTCCCAACGCCGCCAGCGCGGCGCGGGAACGCTCGTTACGAGCGTCGGTCTTGAACTCTACGCGCATGCACTGAAGGCGCTCGAACGCATGCGCCAACATCAGTAGCTTCGCCTCGACGTTCGCACCGGTGCGCCACATCGAGGGCGTAAGCCAGGTCCAGCCGATCTCCACACTCCGGTGAGCCTCACGTACGTTCAGATAGCGCGTACTGCCGATCGGCTCTCCGCTCGCGCGATCGACCGTCGCGAACACCCCCTCCCTGCCAGCCCGTGACTCGGCGAGGCTCACCGCCATCCAGGCCGAGAAGAACTCGCGACTGTCTCCGACCGGCGCCAGCCACTTCCAGATCTCGGGGTGCTGGGAGGCGACGAACAGACCCTCCTCATGGCGCGTCTGAAGCGGCTCGAGCACGACAAGCTCGCCAGCCAGGCACGTTGTCAGTTGCTGCTCCCACATGGCGGTTCGCAGGCTACCTGCTCGCATGCGCCGCGATAGGCTGCGCCCCGATGGCGAGCGCGAACATCAACGACCCCATCTTCGACGAGCCGCGTGAGCATCCCGGGTTTCGCTGCAAGCGGGCACGGGTCAGCCGCCAGGCCGGCAGCGAGCGGCTGGGCCTGAGCCTATGGGAGCTGCCCCCCGGTGAAGCGGCCTACCCCTACCACTACCACCTCACCGAGGAGGAGCTCGTGCTGGTGCTCGACGGCGCCCCGAGCCTGCGCACGCCCGAGGGCTGGCGCGACCTCGCTCAGGGGGAGGTCGTCGCGTTCCCGCGCGGCGAGCACGGCGCCCATCAGCTCGTCAACCGCACCGCCGAGACGGTGCGCTTTCTGGCATTCAGCCCCAACGGCGAGCCGGACATCGTGATCCGCCCCGACTCGGGCACGCTCGGCGCCTACGAGCGCCAGGCAGACGGAGGTGGCCTGCGGGCCGTCTTTCGCACCTCGGACAGCGTCGACTACTACGACGGTGAGCAACCGCCGGACTGAGCAGCTTCAGGCTCACCACCAGCCTCCCGTACACGCGACCCGGCGGACCGCCCAGACCGGACCAACCCGAACTGAGGCGGGGGGACTGACATCCATCGGGCACAGGCCGTCTGGCCTACCCAAAGAAGACGCGACCGGCATAACCCGGCCACGCCTAACCAGCTATGCGCCCGAGGTTTACTCCCCGGAGGACGGCTCGTCCGGGACCTCCAGGTCGGCGAGCTCCTCGACGAACCCGGGATCGGTCGTACCGGCGCCGATCTTCTCCAGCGAGGCCAGATCCGCGTCGAACTCCTGGCCGTACCCACCCAGTCCGTCTCCGCCCGACAGCCCGAGCTCGGCGGCAATCTCGTCCTGGTCGAGCAGCCCCACGTCGTCAATCGCCCGCGGCAGCGGTTCGGAGGGTTCGATCTCGATCCGCCGGTAGCGCTTCAGGCCCGTCGCGGCCGGGATCAGCTTGCCGATGATCACGTTCTCCTTCAGCCCGTTCAAGCGGTCGGTCTTGCCCTCCAGCGCAGCGTCGGTCAGGACCTTCGTCGTCTCCTGGAAGGAGGCGGCAGACAGGAACGAGTCGGTGTTCAGCGACGCCTTCGTGATGCCGAGGATGATGTCCTCGAACTGGGCCGTCTCACCCTTCTTGTGAGCGACCTCATCGTTGACTTTGGCGAATTCGAAGCGGTCCACGAACTGGCCCGGCAGGTAGTCGGTGTCGCCCTTCTGATCGACCCGCACCTTCTTCAGCATCTGGCGCACGATCAACTCGATGTGCTTGTCGTTGATGTCCACGCCCTGAGACTTGTAGACCTCCTGGACCTCCTTGACCAGGTACTGCTCGGTCTCGGTCCGTCCCCTGATCGCGAGCAGCTCGTGCGGATACAGCGAGCCCTCGTTGAGCTGCTTGCCCGCCTGGATCTTCTCGCCCTCGGCCACGAACAGGCGCGTGCGCCTGGGGAAGGCGTGTTTGTGCTCCTCGCCGGCCTCGTCTGTGATCGTGACCGTGAGCGCCTTCTCGGTCTCCTCGATCGAGACCTTCCCGTCCTGCTCGGCGATCTTCGCCAGCCCCTTCGGCTTGCGCGCCTCGAACAGCTCGACGATCCGCGGCAATCCGTGCGTGATGTCCGCACCGGCGACACCGCCGGTGTGGAACGTACGCATCGTCAGCTGCGTGCCGGGCTCGCCGATCGACTGAGCAGCGATAATCCCCACCGCATCGCCGATCTGCGCGAGCGCGCCAGTTGCCATCGCCCGGCCGTAACAGGCCTGGCAGACCCCGCTTGGGGCCTCGCACTTAAGTACCGAGCGCACCGGCACGGCCACACGAGTGCCCTTGGCGTGATCTTCCTCAAACGCCGAGACGATCTCGGCGAACTCGGCGCGCCCGATCTCAGCGCCCTGCTCGGCGAGCATGCGCCCGCGCTTGGTCGTGATCGGCTGGGCAGCGATGCGCCCGACCAGATCTCCGTTGGGGTCCGGGTCCCCGCCATCGACCCACACCGTCATCTCGATGTGCTCCTCGGTACCACAGTCCGCTTCACGGATGATCACGTCCTGAGCCACATCCACCAGCCGGCGCGTCAGATAGCCCGAGTCGGCGGTCCGCAGCGCGGTGTCAGCCAGGCCCTTGCGCGCGCCGTGCGTGGAGATGAAGTACTCGAGCACTGACAGCCCCTCGACGAAGTTGGCCTTAATCGGCCGCTCGATGATTTCGCCCTTCGGGTTGGCCATCAGCCCGCGCATGCCCGCGAGCTGGCGGATCTGCTTGAACGAGCCACGCGCGCCCGAGTTGGCCATCATGAAGATCGGATTGAGCGTGTCGAGGTTCTCGATCATCGCATCGGCGACCTCGTCGGTCGCCGCGTTCCACTTCTCAACGACCGCCTCGTGACGCTCCTCCTGAGTGATCAGGCCCATGTCGTACTGGTCTGAGATCTCGTTCACGAGCGCCTCGTACTTGTCGAGGATCGCCTGCTTACTCGGAGGCACCACCACGTCGTTCTTGGAGATCGTGATCCCTGCCTGCGTCGCGTACTTGAACCCGAGGTCCTTGAACGCGTCGAGCACGAGCGAGATCGTGGTCGCTCCGTAGGTCTGCACGAGCGCATCGATGAGGCGGGTCGTATCGCGCTTCTTCATCGACTGGTTGACGAACACGTACTTGCTCGCATCGAACCCATCGCCCAACGCCTCGTGCAGCGCGCGCTCGATGCGGTCGTTGTAAATGATCCGCCCGACCGTGCTGAGCACATGGCCACCCTCGCGTCCAAACGGCCTGAACTCGGCGACGTCGTGCAGCGTGACCACACCCGCCTCGTATGACAGCTCGGCCTCCTGCGCGGTCCTGAACACGTGCGGACGCGCCTCACCCGAAGGCCAGCTGCCGTTCGTCAGCAACTCCCGCTTGGCGGACAGCTCATCGGCTTCGGGTCCATACGTCAGGTAGTAGGCGCCGAGGATCATGTCCTGCGTCGGCGTCGCCAACGGCGCGCCGTGCGCAGGGGACAGGATGTTGTTGGAGGAGAGCATCAGGATGCGCGCCTCCGCCTGCGCCTCCGCCGATAGCGGCAGGTGCACCGCCATCTGGTCGCCGTCGAAGTCGGCGTTAAACGCGTGGCACACCAGCGGGTGTACCTGGATCGCCTTGCCCTCGACCAGCAGCGGCTCAAACGCCTGGATGCCCAGACGGTGCAGCGTCGGGGCGCGGTTAAGCAGCACGGGGTGCTCGTGGATGACCTCCTCGAGCACGTCCCACACCTCGCCGATCATCGAGTCGACCATCTTCTTCGCCGCCTTGATGTTTTGCGCGGACTTGCGCTCGACCAGTCGAGCCATGATGAACGGCTTGAACAGCTCCAGCGCCATGATCTTCGGCAGCCCGCACTGGTGCAGCTTCAGGTACGGCCCGGCGACGATCACCGAGCGCCCGGAGTAGTCCACGCGCTTGCCCAGCAGGTTCTGACGGAAGCGGCCCTGCTTGCCCTTGAGCATGTCCGACAGGCTCTTGAGCGGACGGTTGCCCGGCCCGGTGACGGGACGGCCACGGCGGCCGTTGTCGAACAGCGCGTCGACGGCCTCCTGCAGCATGCGCTTCTCGTTGTTGACGATGATCTCCGGCGCGCCGAGGTCGAGCAGGCGCTTGAGGCGGTTGTTGCGGTTGATCACGCGGCGATACAGGTCGTTGAGGTCGGAGGTCGCGAACCGCCCGCCGTCGAGCTGCACCATCGGGCGCAGCTCCGGCGGAATCACCGGGACGGCGTCGAGCACCATCATCTCGGGCTTGTTGCCGGACTGGATGAACGCGCTGACGACCTTCAGCCGCTTGACCGCACGCGCCTGCTTCTGGCCTTTGGCCGTCTTGACCTGCTCCTCGAGCTCCTTGCGTTCGACCTCCAGATCGACCTGCTGGAGCAGATCCCTGACGGCTTCCGCGCCCATTCCGCCGCGGAAGTACTCGCCGAACCCATACGGCGAGCCGAAGCGCTCCTTGAGCTCGCGGAATGTCGTCTCGTCGTGCTCGATCTGCTTGGGCTCCATCGTCTTGAACAGCTCCCACACGTTGCGCATGCGCTCGGCGGCGTCCTCGATGTATGCCTCGGTGTCGGCGATGTCGGCGTCGAAAGTCTTGCGCAGCTCCTTCACGAGCTTCTCGCGCTCCTCGTCGGAGATCTTCTGAAGGTTCACGTCCAACGAGTCCGCCCACAGGTGGTCTTCGTCGTTGAACCCGGTCTGCTTGCCGTTCTGCAGGTACTTCTCGCGGCGCTTAAGCGACTCGCGCAGCTCAAGCACCCGCTCCTCGCGCTCGGCCGCGTAGGAGTCGAGAACTTTGTTGACCTCCTGCTCGAGCGTGTCCAGGTCCTTCGAGCGCGCCTCGTCGTCCACCCACGTGACGATCGACGCGGCGAAGTACAGAACCTTCTCCAGTTCCTTCGGCGCCATGTCGAGCAGATATCCGATCCGACTGGGCACGCCCTTGAAGAACCAGATGTGGCTGACCGGAGCGGCCAGATCGACGTGGCCCATGCGCTCGCGACGGACCTTCGAGCGCGTGACCTCTACGCCGCAGCGCTCGCACACGATGCCCTTGTAACGAACTCGCTTGTACTTGCCGCAGTAGCACTCCCAGTCCTTAGTCGGACCGAAGATGCGCTCGCAGAACAGTCCGTCCTTCTCAGGCTTGAGCGTGCGGTAGTTGATGGTCTCCGGCTTGATCACCTCGCCTGAACTCCAGCCGCGGATCTGCTTGGAGGAGGCGAGTGAGATCTCGATGGCGTCGAAATTATTGATGTCGATCATCTGTTAACTCTGGCTTTCGCTTGCGGGTGAAACGGACGGTTGCGGTTCTGCCATGCCGGTGCCCGCCGAACCGCCGGCGGTGCTGTGCGACGCCCGGGTCTACGTCTCGGTCTCCTGCACCAGCTCCTCCTCGGGCGAGCTCCCGGCGAGCGCCTCGATGTCCAGCTCCGCCACGCCCTCGCCGAGCAACTCCTCGACGTCGAGCGCCTCCACCGCGACGTCCCCGTCGTCGGCGTCCTCCACGGACTCCACCTCGCCCTTGACCTCGCCATCCTCCGTGGCCTCGCCGTCGGACTCCTCCACCGCGTCGGTGGTGTCCTCGCCCTCCAGCGTCTCGTCGGCCGCGGCGGTGCCGTTGGACGGGGCGCGCACGCCCGAGAGGTCGATGCCGAGCTCCTCGGCCGCCCGCAGCAGGTCGTCGTCCTCGTCACGCATCTCCGTACGCTGGCCCTCCTCGGAGACGACGTTGACGTCGAGCGCCAGCGACTGCATCTCCTTGAGCAACACCTTGAACGACTCGGGGATCGACGGCTCGGCGATGTTCTCGCCCTTGACGATCGCCTCATACGCCTTCACGCGCCCGACCGTGTCGTCGGACTTGATCGTGAGCATCTCCTGCAGCGTGTAAGCGGCGCCGAACGCCTCCAGCGCCCACACCTCCATCTCGCCGAAGCGCTGACCACCAAACTGCGCCTTGCCGCCCAGCGGCTGCTGGGTGACGAGCGAGTAGGGGCCGGTCGAGCGGGCGTGGATCTTGTCGTCGACGAGGTGCAGGAGCTTGAGGATGTACATGTACCCCACCGTCACCTGCTCGGCGAACGGCTCACCGCTGCGACCGTTGAACAGCGTCATCTTGCCCGACGCCTGCTCTCCGGGCCGGCGACTCTTGTCGATGTCCATGCGGATGCGACCCTCGTGCTCGTCCTGCCAACGCACGAGCGCCTCGTCGACGTCGGTGATCGTGGCACCGTCGAACACCGGGGTGGACACATACACGCGTCGGGAGGAGCCGTTACCGTTGCCCGAGCCGTTGGCGGCGTCCGCTTCCTTGAAAGCCTCCGAGCCGTCGTCATACCAGCCCTGCGCGGCCACCCAGCCGAGGTGGGTCTCGAGGATCTGCCCAACGTTCATGCGGCTCGGCACACCGAGCGGGTTCAGGATCACGTCGACCGGCGTGCCGTCCTCCAGGAACGGCATGTCCTGGACGTCGACGATCTTCGAGATCACACCCTTGTTCCCGTGCCGGCCCGCGAGCTTGTCGCCCTCGGAGATCTTGCGCTTCTTCGCCACGAACACACGCACGAGGTCGTTGACGCCCGGCGGCAGGTCGTCGCCGGCGTCGCGGCTGAACGTCATCACGTCGATCACCACGCCGCCCTCACCGTGCGGGACCTTCAGCGAGGTGTCGCGCACCTCGCGCGCCTTCTCCTTGAAGATCGCCCGGATCAACTTCTCCTCGGCGGTCAGCTCGGTCTCGCCCTTGGGCGTGACCTTGCCGACGAGCAGATCCCCGGATGCGACCTCGGCGCCCACACGCACGATCCCGCGATCGTCGAGGTTGCGCAGCGACTCCTCCGAACGGTTCGGGATATCGCGGGTGATCTCCTCCTCGCCCAGCTTGGTCGTACGGGCGTCGACCTCGTACTCCTCGATGTGAATCGAGGTCAGCTCGTCGTCCTGCACGAGACGCTTGGAGAGGATGATCGCGTCCTCGAAGTTGTAGCCCTCCCAGGACATGAAGGCGACCATCAGGTTCTTGCCGAGCGCCATTTCACCCTTGTCGGTCGAGGAGCCGTCGGCGAGCATGTCGCCGGCCTTGACCTTCTGGCCCGAGCGCACGCGCGGCTTGTGGTGGATCAGCGTGCCCTGATTGGAGCGCATGAACTTCTGCAGCTCGTACTCGTCCTTCTTGCCATCGGTCGTCTCGATCACGATCTGCGTGGCGTCGACGTGCTCGATCGTGCCGGCGCTGCGGGCCAGCAGCACGTCGCCCGTGTCGAGCGCCGCGCGGCGCTCCATGCCCGTGCCGACCAGCGGCGCGTCGGCCTTCAGCAGCGGCACCGCCTGGCGCTGCATGTTCGAGCCCATCAGCGCGCGGTTGGCGTCGTCGTGCTCGAGGAACGGGATCATCGCGGTCGCCACCGACCAGATCTGCTCGGGCGAGACATCCACCAGATCGACGTCCTTGGGTCCGACCGTCACGTACTGGCCGGCCTGCGTACGGCACAGGATCTCCGTGCCCTTGAGCTTGCCCGTCTTCGGATCCACGGGAGTGTTGGCCTGCGCGATCAGCAGCTCCTCTTCCTGTGTGGCGTCCAGGCGCACGACTTTCTCCGTCACCACGCCGTCCTGCACCACGCGGTAGGGCGTCGTGACGAACCCGTACTCGGACACCTCCGCGAACGAGGAGAGCGAGCCGATCAGCCCGATGTTCGGTCCCTCAGGGGTCTCGATCGGGCACATGCGCCCGTAGTGGGTCGGGTGTACGTCGCGCACCTCGATCGGCGCGCGCTCGCGCGTGAGCCCGCCCGCGCCCAGCGCCGACAGGCGGCGCCGATGGGTAAGGCCGGACAGCGAGTTCGTCTGATCCATGAACTGCGAGAGCTGCGAGGAGCCGAAGAACTCCTTCAGCGCCGCCACGACGGGACGGATGTTGATGATCGTCTGAGGGGTGATCGTGTCCGCGTCCTCGGTCGTCAAGCGCTCGCGCACGACGCGCTCCATGCGGTAGAGCCCGATCCGGAACGCCTCCTGGATCAGCTCACCGACGGTGCGCAGGCGGCGGTTGCCGAAGTGCTCGTACTCATCGAGATGCTCGGCGACCGGCTCGCGCGGCATGCTCATCGCCTCCGCCGCATAGTCCTTGATCTCGACCTCGCCCTGCTGCTCGGGGATGCCCAACCGCTTGGGCAACGACACCAGCTCGCGCACCAGCGCCAGGATGTCGTCGTGCGTGAGCGTGCGCGTGTCGATGTCGATGTCCAGACCCAGCCGCGAGTTGAGCTTGTAGCGGCCGACGCGCGTGAGGTCGTAGCGCTTGGGGTCGAAGAACAGCTGGTTGAGCAGCGCCTTGGCGTTGTCCACACTCGGCGGCTCGCCCGGGCGCTGCTTCTTGAACAGCTCGATCAGGGCTCCCTCTTCGGTGCGAGTGGCCTCGGTGTCTGACTCGATCGTGTTGCGGATGTACAGCGAGTCCTCGAACAGCTTGAGGATCTCCTCATCGGTCGCATACCCCATCGCCCGCAACAGCACCGTCACCGGCAGCTTGCGCTTACGATCGATGCGGACGAACACCTTGCCCTTCTTGTCGATCTCCAGCTCCAGCCACGACCCGCGCGCGGGCATCAGGTTGGCGATGAACACCTGCTTCTCGCGATCCTTCGGCTCCATCAGGTAGGCGCCGGGCGAGCGCACGAGCTGCGTCACGACGACGCGCTCGGTGCCGTTGATCACGAACGTGCCGCGCTCGGTCATCCACGGGAAGTCGCCCATGAACACCGACTGCTCGCGGATCTCGCCCGTCTCGCGATTGATAAACGCGACGGTCACCGTCAGCGGGCGCGCGTAGGTCAGGTCCTTCTCACGGCACTGCTCCAGCGATGCGACCGGCTCGTCGAAGACGAACTCACCGAACTGCACGGCGAGGTTGCCGGTGTAGTCCTCGATCGGCGAGATGTCGTCGATCGTCTCGCGCAGCCCGCCGCCCTGTGGGTCGGTGAGCCATGCAAACGAGCGGCGCTGGATATCGATCAGGTTGGGGACATCTACGGTCTTGTCGAGGCGCGCGAAACTACGGCGCGTCCGGAGAGCATCAACAGCAGCCAAGAAAACGTCTCCTTCGGAGGGCGAGGTACGGACGTAGTGAGGGCGCCCAAGAGCGCGACCAGCAAAGATAGCACAGGTCATCGACGCCCTTAAGGGGGCCACCGGCGCTCACGGACCCCGCCCTCGACGACCGCGTATGTGGCGCGACGTCGTACTCCTGGGGCGGCTGCGGCTATCGGCCAGCGCACGGCACTTTACCGGAAAATCGGCCCGTTTGTTAGGCCCGGATAAAGATGGGCGCGAACATGGGTCGTGGGCGGCAAGCATCTGTACACGCGCCCACGCGCGCGCACAGGCGTAGGCGCACACACGCAGGCGCCCGCCGCCGGACCACTGGGTCGGGCGGACGGGTGGCCTTCCTTGCTCGCTCGCGCCGAATGTTCAGCCGGTGAGCCCGACGATGCCGTTGCGCAGCAGCGCCACAGCCAGCAGCGCGAGGATCGCCGCGGCGAGTGTCCTGGCGTTGCGCTCGAGCCATCCCCGAGCACGCGTGAGCATCCGCTGAGTCGGGGCCGGGGCGAGGGCGAGCATCACCAAAGCGAGCGACAGCGGGAGCAGCGACACGAGCGCGAATCCGACCCACTCGGCGACATATCCGGCAGTGCTCGGTCCGGTCTGCGAGATGTCCTTCAGAGCCAGCGGAATGAACCCGCCGGGATTGGCGAGCGTCGCGCCGGCGGCGAGGATCGCGATCGCCGGCGAAGAGGCCAGCCTGCTCATCTGCTCGATCGCGCTCTCCATCCGTGCGGGATTGGCGGGCCGGCGCATGAAGCGCACGATCACAACCAGCAGCGCCACGCCCGCGATGACGTCCACCACACAAACCCATGTCTTGGGCGTGCCCGAGCCGGCCGGAGCCGCGGCGACGTCACCGAGCACGAACGCCGCGAGCACCCCGATCAGGAGCGTGACGAGGAAGGCGCCAAGATAGAACCAGATACCCGTGCGCAGCGGCCGCTCGCCCAAAACCAGTGCGAGCACCGAGAACGACAACGTGGTCGGCGAGAGCATCGCGCCCAATGCGACGAGGACGAGCTCGGTGTCGACCGAAGCCATCGCGGGAGCCTATGCGACGATCGATGGCAACCGCTGTCCATCCCGCCGCCGAAGCGGGGCGGCGGGATGTGGGACGGGAACGTACGGACGGGCTCTACTTCAGCTCGACCGTCCCGCCGGCCTCCTCAAGTTCAGCCTTGAGCTTGTCGGCCTCCTCCTTCTCGATGCCCTCCTTGACGGGCTTGGGAGCCTCGTCGACGAGCGCCTTGGCCTCTTTCAGACCGAGGCCGGTGGCCGCGCGCACGACCTTGATGACCTGGATCTTCTTGTCGCCGGACGCGGCGAGGATCACGTCAACGGTGCTCGACACCTCCTCCTCGGCGGCGGCGTCGCCACCGGCTGCCCCGCCCGCGGCGGCCACCGGGGCGGCCACGGCCGCGGCCGATACGCCGAACTCCTCCTCGAGCGCCTTGATCCGCTCGGCGAGCTCGAGCACCGAAATGCCCTTCAGCTCCTCAATCCAATCCTGTGTGCTGGTTGCCATGACTGTCAGTCCTCCGATGTGGTGGTTGAAGTTGGGGTTTCCTGCTGCTTCTGCTCTTGCACCTGGCCGAGCGCCACGGCCAGCCCGCCGACGAGCGCACCGAGCGTGCGCACGAGCCCACTGACCGGCGAGGCCACTACTCCGACGAGCTGCCCGTAGAGGACTTCACGGGAGGGCAGGCGCGAGAGCGAGCGAATCTGCTCGACTTCGAGCGCGGCGCCATTCATCAGCCCCCCCTTGAAAGGCAGCAATTGGGTCGCGCGACCGTAGTCGGCGAGCGCTTTAGCGGCGGTCGCGATGTCCCCGCGTACGAACGTCAGCGCCGTGGGGCCCTGCAGCAGCTCCTTCAGCGTGGCCGCGCCCGCCTGGTCGGCGGCGCGTTCGGTGAGCGAGTTCTTGACGACCTTGAAGGTCGCATCGGACTCGCGCAGCTTGGCGCGCAGCTCGGCCGCCTGGGGCACGGAGATGCCCTTGTAGTCGACGGCGAAAACGGCCTGCGACTCGTCTATGTGGGCCGCGATCTCAGCGATCGCGGCGGCCTTTTGGTCTCGGTTCATTCAGTGGCTCCTGTCCCGGTCTTCCACCGCTGGCCGATCTACGATCGGCGGAGCGCGGTTGCCGGGGGTCTGTGGTGGCCTGTGTGAAAGCGTTAGGCGGCGACGGGTGTCGCTGACGACGCCTCCTCGATGATGTCACGTGTGCGGCTTGGATCTACCTTGACCCCCGGGCCCATCGTGGAAGTCAGGGTAATCGTGCGCAGGTAGCGACCCTTGGCCACGGACGGCTTGGCGCGGATCAGCTCTTCGACCACGGCCGCGTAGTTCTCCAGCAGCGCGCGCTCCTCGAAGCTCGCGCGGCCGATCACCATGTGCACGATCGCAGTGCGGTCGGTGCGGTACTCGACCTTGCCCGACTTGGATTCCTCGACGGCTTTGGCGACATCCATCGTGACCGTGCCGACCTTCGGGTTGGGCATCTTGCCGGACGGGCCGAGGATGCGCCCGAGTCGTCCGACGACCGACATCAGGTCGGGCGTGGCGATCGCCACGTCGAACTCGTCCCACCCCTCCTCGATGCGCTTGGCCAGGTCCTCGCCGCCGACGACATCAGCGCCGGCCTGCTCGGCTTCGCGAGCCTTATCGCCCTGTGCGAACACAGCGATCTTCACGTCCTTGCCCAGACCGTTGGGCAGCGCGATCGTGCCGCGCAGCTGCTCGTCGGCGTGGCGCACGTTCAGGCCCGTGCGCACGTGCAGCTCGACCGCCTCGTCGAACTTCGCGCTGGCCAGGCTCTTCACCAGCGCGACCGCCTCGGCGGGCATGTACTCGTGCTCGCGGTCGATCTTCGCCAACCCCTCGCGGTGCCTACGGCCGTGAGCGCTCATGACGCGACCTCTACACCCATGGACCTGGCTGTACCGGCGATGATCTTCGCCGCCTGGTCGATGTCGTGCGCGTTCAGATCCTGCAGCTTGCGCTCGGCGATCTCGCGCAACTGAGCCTGCGTGATCGTGCCGACCTTCGTGCGATTGGGCTCGCCCGAGCCCTTGCCGATACGCAGCGCCTGCTTGATCAACACGGCCGCCGGGGGCGTCTTGGTGACGAACGTGAACGAGCGATCCTCATAGACGGTGATCACGACCGGGATGGTCGTCCCGGTTTCACTCTGCGTCTGCGCGTTGAACGCCTTGCAGAACTCCATGATGTTGATCCCGTGCTGACCCAGCGCAGGACCGACCGGCGGCGCCGGGCTGGCCTGGCCGCCGTTGGCTTGAAGCTTGATGGTTGTGAGTACCTTCTTGGCCATGATCTAGATCTTTTTCACCTGGTCGAAGCCGACCTCTACAGGAGTCTCGCGACCGAAGATTGATACCAGGACCTTGAGCTTGGCGGCATCCTCGTTGATCTCGGAGATCTCCCCGGAGAAGTCCGACAGCGGTCCGGAGACCACCTTGACAGACTCGCCGATCGCGAACTGAGCCCGCGTACGGGGCGCCGTGGCGACGTCGGTCTTGTGCAGCAGCCGATCGACCTCGACCTGGGTGAGGGGGACGGGCTCCTGGGAGGCGCCGACGAAGCCGGTAACTCCGGGCGTGCCCTTGACGACGCCCCAGGAGTCCTCGTTGAGCTCCATGTTGACGAGCACATACCCGGGCATCGTGCGCTTCTCGACGGTGACCTTCTGGTTGTCCTTCATCTCCGACACGGACTCGGTCGGGACGACCACATTGCGCACGGCGCGCTGCTGGCCGAGTGAGACCACGCGGTGCTCGAGGTTCTGTTTGACCTTGTTCTCGTGGCCTGAGTAGGTGTTGACGACGTACCAGCGAAACATGCTTGCTCTTTAGTTCCTGACTCGTTCGGTGCGATGGTTAGGACAACGGCGGCGAGACGTTCGCCGACGGGATGCGACGGCGAGGATCACTGCGGCGCTGCGTACTCGATCAGAGGATGGCGTCGACGATTTCCTTGGCGACATAGTCGGCCAGTCCGAGATAGGCGCCGGCGATGGCGACGAAGCCAAGCACGACGGCCGTGGCCTGAAACACATGGCGGCGGTCCGGCCACTGCACACGCTGCAGCTCGGCCCAGCTTGCACGCAGAAACCCGATCGCGCGGTTGCCTTTGCGGATGGGAGCGCCGGAGGCCTGCTCGGGGCTGACGCCGTTGGCCCCACCACGCCCCGAGCCAGCGCCCTCCTGCAGTTCGTCCTCAGTGAGGTCGCCCTCGACCTCCGCCTCCGCCTCAATCTCGGCCTCAGAGAGCGTTTCAGCGTTGGCGGCGACTCCGCCGGCGCCGGCGATGATCGCGGCATCGAACTCATCGACGTCCCCAGCGTGCTCCAGCGCGCCGGGTAGGTCGGCGCGCTCGACCCGTCCCACGCCAAGGGGCTGCGCGGCGACGTCCGATCGCTCCTCGGACGCGTCGGTTGCCCCATCCGCGGGCGCGGCAGGGGCAGGCCCGGGACCATGGCCCGAAGCCGCGGCGCCCCGGCGGGCGCGACGTTGCTTTGCTCGTTTGCGATCACGGGCCACAGCACAGCGCTCCAGCGCTAGCTAGCGAGTCTCCCGATGACTGGTGTGACGCCGACACCAGCGACAGTACTTGCGCAGGGACACACGATCGGGGTTGTTGCGCTTGCTCTTATTCGTCTGGTAGTTGCGATGCTTGCACTCCTCGCATGCGAGGGTGATAGCGATGCGAACGTCTCCGCGGGCCATTGCGAGTTCTAGCTCCCTGCGCCGATCGTGGGTGTGGACACCGAGCCTGGGCGAAGAAAAACCCCGCCCAGGCGCGAGGTATACGGCAGTCTAGCGCGCTTTCGCCGCCGGGGCGATTAGACGGAAACGCCTCGCGCCCACCGCATCGGCGAGCGCCAATCGCCGCACCGAGGGTCGCCCTCACTCATACAGCGTGAGCGTCGCCAGGATCACATACAGCGCGACCAGCGCCCAACCCTCGAACTCCGCGGCCTCGCCGTCGCCGGTCACCTGCCAGACCGACAGGGCGGTCAGCGCGAGCGCGCCGACGTAGACGGGGGCGAGGGCGAACGTAAGCTGCGTGGAGAGCGCGAAGGAGATGAGCACGAGCAACGGGAACAGGAACGCGGCGATCTGCGCGACGGAGTTCTTGACGACCGAGATCGCCAGATCCGAGCGGCGCTTGTAGGCGAGCACCAAGCCCACCACGTGCTCGACGGCGTTGCTGGCGATCGCAACGATCACGAGGCCCGCAAACGCCTGAGAGAGATGCAGCACGGCAATCGCGGGAGCCAGGGCCGACACGAACCAGTCGGATACGAATGCTGAGCCACCGCCGGCGAGCAGCAGCAGCGCGAGGGTCACGTTCAGCGACAACCGCGGTGCGCTGCGATCGCCGTCCCGATCGTCGGCGACGTCAGAACGCAGATATGGAATGACCCAAGCGAGGTAGACGACCAGCAGACAGACGGCGCCGACCGCGGAGATCGTCTCGACGTGGTGGCTGGCGGGATCATGCGCCCCGAGTGAGATGCCGAGCAGGACGATGATGAATACCGTGATCTGCAGCAACGTGGCCGTGTCACGGGGCAGACGCTCGGAGAAGCGCATGATCCCGTCCGGGGCACGACGAGCGCCGACTACGATCACCAGGCCGAGCACGAGCAGCGCGTTGGCGAAGATCGACCCGACGATCGCCGTCTGGGCGACGACGAGCTCGCCCGCTTTGAGGGCGAAGATGACCACAAACAACTCGGGCAGGTTGCCGAGTGTGGCCTGCAACATGCCGGTCACCCCGGGACCGAAGTGCTCGCCGAGCTGCTCGGTCGCGAACGACACCACCCAAGCGAGTCCCGCGAGCGCGAGCGTGGCCAGGGCAAAGCGCGGGACAGCGGGCCAAGCGCCATAGTCGGCAGCGCCGGCCAGCGCCGTCAGCACCACGACCAGCGCGAGCGCGATCCGCTCCAGGTTGGTCAGGCGAGACATCGCGGCCTGGACATCGCGCCTGCGGCGAGGTCCTCAGTGACTCTCGAGGACCCTGTCAATCAGACCGTACTCCTGGGCCTGCTCGGCCGTGAAGAAGCGGTCGCGCTCCATGTCCTCGCGGACCTGCTCGGTCGGGCGCCCCGTGTGTTCGGCATAGATTTCGTCCAGACGACCCCTGACGGCGAGGATCTCGCGGGCGTGGATCTCGATGTCGGTCGACTGGCCTTCGAACCCGGCGGAGGGCTGATGGATGAGGATGCGGCTGTTTGGCAACGCCGCGCGCTTGCCTTTCGTTCCTCCCGCCAGCAGCAGCGAGCCCATCGACATCGCCACGCCGACGCACATCGTCGCGATGTCGGGCTTGACGAATCGCATCGTGTCGTAGATCGCCAGGCCCGAGTAGACCGAGCCGCCGGGCGAGTTGATGTAGATCGAGATGTCCTTCTCGGGGTCCTCAGACTCCAGGTGCAGCAGCTGGGCGACCACCAGGTTGGCGACCTGATCGTCGATCGGCGTGCCGAGAAAGATGATGCGCTCGTTGAGCAACCGCGAGTAGATGTCGAACTCGCGCTCGCCGCGCGCGGTGCGCTCTACGACCATGGGAATCAGAGGCATCGCTCCACCCTATCGGTCCAGGCCGGCGGCAGCTGTTTAAGCGGGAGTTTGCGGGAGTCGATGCAGGGGTAGACGGCGCTCCACCGGCAACACTTGTAGCTTCTCGCAATCGCTGTCCGTCTCCGCGACCGCCGTCCCGATCGCATGCACGCGCACACCGACCCCACACCCCCCTCTCCACGCCCCCGCGGCCCGCGCCGCGACGTCCGCGCGGCGCTCCTCGCCCTCCTCGTGCTGAGCCTCGCCGCCGTCGCCACCGCGATCCCCGCCGTGGCGATGACCAGTCACGCCGGCTGGCCCGCGAACCAGCACCTGGTGATGGACAAGGGGCCCGCTGGTCGCCAGCATCTGCTCGTGGGCCGGCCGAACGTGCACAACTACCTGCTGGGCGGCTACGGCGACGACACGATCTACGGCGGCAACGCGGGCGACGTGATCTGGGGCGATTACCACCCCACCGGCTGGCCGAGCTCGCAGGTCGCGGTGATCCACGCGGGCAACGGCAAGAACTTCATCTACGCGAACGACACCTACAACTACGTCTGGACCGGCACGAATCCCCAGACGGTCGTGCACGCGCACGAGGACTCGGGGATCATCCACTGCGAAAACCCGCACATCGTCGTCTACACGAGCCACCACGCGCTCCCGCACTACGTGCTGCACGGGTGCAGGCACATCAGCTTCTACTCGGTCGGCTACTGAGCCCTACAGGTTGACCGAGCGCATCACGGCCTCCGGGTAGCGCTCGCCGGCGGCCGGCGGGATGGCCTGCGCAATCGCCTGCACATCGGCGGCGCTCAGCTCGACGTCGGCCGCGGCCAAGTTCTCTTCGAGATAGGCGACGCGCTTGGTGCCGGGGATCGGAACGATGTGCTCGCCGCGATGCAACACCCACGCCAGCGCGAGCTGGCCGGGTGTGATCCCGCGTTCGCTCGCGAGCTCGCGCACGCGCGCGGCGAGGCCCAGGTTCTGCTCGAGGTTCGTGCCCGTGAAGCGCGGCCCGTGACGGCGGTAGTCGTTCTCGTCGAGCTCCTCGGGCGAACTGAACCTCCCGGACAGGAACCCGCGTCCCAGCGGGGAGTAGGCGACGAGCGCGATCCCGAGCTCCTGCAGCGTCGGCAGGATCTCCGCCTCGACGTCGCGCGTCCACAGCGAATACTCGGTCTGCACGGCGGTGATCGGGTGCACGGCGTGCGCGCGGCGAATCGTCGCGGCACTCGCCTCCGACAGGCCGATGTGGCGGACCTTGCCGGCGCTTACCAGCTCGGCCATCGCGCCGACCGTGTCCTCGATCGGCGTGTTCGGGTCGACGCGGTGCTGGTAGTACAGGTCGATGTGCTCGACGCCGAGTCGCTGCAGCGAAGCGTCGCAGGCCGCGCGCACATAGTCGGGACTGCCGTCCACCACACGATTGATCAGGTCGTCGTCTTTGATCAGCTTGATCCCGAACTTGGTCGCGAGGAACACCTCCTCGCGACGCGAGGCGATCGCGCTGCCGACGAGCCGCTCGTTGGTGTGCGGGCCGTACATATCCGAGGTGTCCAGGAAGTTGCAACCCAGATCGAGGGACCGCGCGATCGTAGCTCTGGCCTCAGACTCATCGACAGTGCCGTAGAACGCGGACATCCCCATGCACCCCAGGCCGATCGCAGAAACCTCGGGGCCGTTCGGTCCAAGTGTGCGCCTGTTCATGGTCGTGCTCTCCTCGCTGGACTGGATTTCGCGGGACCCGATGATGCCCGTGCCGGACATAATGGCAATCGCAGTGTTCCCGCTGAACCTTCCAAACATGCTGACGGTGCTGCGCATCATGCTGGTGCCCGTGCTCGTGGTGGCACTGCTCGGCAACACGCAGGAGGGAGACGTGCTCGCCGCGATCGTGTTCGCGCTCGCCTCGGCCACGGACTTCGTCGACGGCTACCTGGCTCGCTCGCGTCAGACGGTCACGACGTTCGGCAAGCTGATGGATCCGCTTGCGGACAAGCTGCTGATCATCGCCGCCCTGATCGCGCTCGTGTCGTTGAACCGGCTGGAAGCGTGGGTGGCAATGGTGATCATCACGCGCGAGCTGGCGGTCACGGTGCTCAGACTGGGCGCGACGCAGGCCGGAGTGGTGATGGAAGCGAGCATGCTGGGCAAGCTGAAGACTTGCATGCAGATCGCGCTGATCCTTGCCCTGATCGCGGTGCACGGGCAGCCGCTGTGGGTCTCATTGCTGCTGTATGCGACCGTGCTCGTGACGATCGTCTCGGGACTGGACTTCTTCTTCGGGCTGCGCCGGCGTCTCGCGCACGCTCAGACGGGCGGCTGAGGGTCCGGCGCAGTGGGTCCGGCGAGCCACTCGTCGAGCGTAGTGTGATGGGGTGAGGACGCCCCGGCGTCGATCTCCGCACGCAGCTCCGACAGCAGGCCATGGCGTTCGGCGACGACGTTGTGCTGGTGGATCGTCTCGAGGTTCTCCTGGCGCGCCGAGACGAAGCTCGCGCCGTCCAGCTCGGGAAAGCGGGCGACAACGCCCGCGATCATCTCCCGCACGCAGTCCTCTACGAAACGCGGACGGGCGTGGGCCTTTTCGACGACGGCGACCTCGTCGGTGCGCTTCATCAGCTCGTAGATCTCCGAGGACATGCTCGACTCGACGATCTCCAGCAACGACGTGGCGTCGATTTCCGCGACGCACTCCTCGATGCAGCCAATCTGCAGAGTGCCGAGCCCGCGCTGATTGTGGGTCGCGACGGGCACCCGGGCGAGGATGCGCGCAATCTGATCCCCGGAGAACCCATCGGCGCGCAGGCGCTCGCTCGCCCGCCCGGCAACCAGCTCCTGGGCGCAGGGGCAGGCGGTAATCCCGGTGGCGGAGACGCCGACGACGCGGCGCGTGCCGTGCTCGTAGGCGACCGCTCGGCCGAGGAGCGTGTAGATCTCCTGGGTACCGACGCCCGAGACGGGCGCGGGCTTGTGCTCGGGGTAGCGCGCCGCGATCGTGACTTCGGCACGCAGGGCGCCCTGGCGAGCGCGCACGAGCTCAGCGATGTGCTGGGCGAGTGTCTCGGCGCGGAATGAGGACTCGCTGAGGACGACCTCACCGATCGCCTCGTTGACGACCTCCTCGAACCGGGACATGTGAGCTCCCTTCTGGCCGGAGCTCAAGTCCACGAAGCAGGACAGTCGCGCAAAGAACAGCTCCTCGCGGATGCGTACGACCTTCTCGACGCCCGTGACGCCTACGCGCGACAGGCCGATCGGGACGGAGGGCGCCCGTGCCTGAACGTCGTCGCCAAAAGGATGCGTCGGAGACAGCGAGTTGATCTGCCGGGTCGCCTGCACCTGTACCAAAGCCTAGCGGCCTCTCGCCGCTAACCCCGCCCACGGGGAGCCGTGACCAAAGTGAGCGGCGAGCGCGTTCCAGCTCAACCGGCGTATACGACTGCGGATTCTGGTATCACTTCGCACTTAGATGGTCGAGTCAACCCCCGTCTGATCGGGGAGCCGAGATCTGAGGAGCATCGGAAACGGCGAGAGCCACTGCAAGGACTAACGGGGAACGACTCACAGAGCAGAGAGCAGGCAGATGCCTAGATCGAGTAATCACAGAGGAGGCTAGAAGCAGTCGGGTCAGGGGAGGTCGTAGCGGACAGGTCCACTACGACGGGGAAGCCGTTTGGATCCTGGGGGTCCAGAATGAGCGACAGTGTCGAGGTCTTGATCGCCACGGACAGTACAGCCGTGGTTGAGATCGATGAGTTGCAGGGAGTTATCGCCGAGGGCCAGGAACGGGGGTTCCTCGCCTACGAGGCGGTCGCGTCCGCGATGGAAGAGGCGGAGCTGACGCACGATCAGACGCAGGATCTGCTCAGCTACCTGGAGGAGCACGGTATCGAGGTGCTGGCCGCGGGCGAGCCCGAGCGGAGCCTGTCCGAGGATACGCACGAGGCCGGCACGAGCGCGGGACACAACGTGGCGCTAGGGTCCTCGCCTGAGGACCCTCCGTTGGCGAGCGTCAACGGGACCGGCGGCGAGGATTCGCTTGACCATGTCCGGGGCGCGAAGACGCGGATCGAGGAGCTGCGCAAGTCCGACGTCGAGCTGGGCGTCGAGCCGAGTCTCGACTCGCTGCGACTGTACCTGCGCTCGATCGGGCGCGTTCCCCTGCTAAGCGCCGAGGAGGAGGTGTGCCTTGCCAAGCGGATCGAGCGAGGGGACGTCGCCGCCAAGCAGCACATGGTCGAGGCGAACCTGCGCCTGGTCGTGTCGATCGCCAAGGGTTATGTCGGCCGAGGACTGACCTTCCTGGACCTGATCCAGGAGGGCTCGCTCGGGCTGATCCGAGCGGTCGAGAAGTTCGACTACCGCAAGGGATACAAGTTCTCGACATACGCGACCTGGTGGATCAGGCAGGCCGTCACGCGGGCGATCGCCGACAAGGGACGGACGATCAGGATCCCCGTGCACATGGTCGAGCGACTGAACAAGGTCATCCACGCCGAGCGCGTGCTGATCCAGCGGCTCGGGCGCGAACCCACCAACGCCGAGATCGCCACGGAGCTCGAGTGCTCGACCAAAGAAGTGCGCGAGGTGATGCGGATGGCCCAGCAGCCGGTCTCGCTGGAGAAGCCCGTCGGTGACGAAGACGACACCGCACTGGCCGACTTCGTCGAGGACGACACCGCCGAGTCACCGTTCGAGATCGCCTCAACGGCGCTTCGACGCGAAAACGTCGTGCGCGTGCTCTCGTCCCTGCCCCGGCGCGAGCGCGAGGTGATCGAGATGCGCTACGGCATCACCGGCGGTCGCCAGCGCACGCTCGAGGAGGTCGGCCGCGCCTTCAACATCACCCGCGAGCGGGTCAGGCAGATCGAGAACCGCACCTTGAAAAAGCTCCAGACCCTGCCCGACGCGCAGCAGCTGCGCGAGGCGTCGTAGGCGCGAGCGCCTGCACTAGAATCACGGCGTCCTCCCACGGCTCTCGCCGCCGGGGATGCCCGGCGGGGTGTCCGAGTGGTTAAAGGAGACCGGCTGTAAACCGGTTGGCTCAGCCTACGCAGGTTCGAATCCTGCCCCCGCCACTGTGTTGTGTCTCAGGAGATCCCGGACATGTGTCTCGGGGGTTCCTGGACAGTTTAGGGTCGCCTGAGTGGCTGGTAGTCGCGGCTGGGGTGGAGGGTTAGTTCGCGGATCAGTTCGCCTTCGAGTGTGATCACGCGGATGTTTTGATCGGCGATGAGGAGCTTGACGTGGAGTCCTTTGTGGGCTCTGCCAAGCCCGATGTGGTGCAGCTTGCTCATGTGGCGTAGGGTCACTGTGCCGCCGCTGCTGTGGACCTTGTCGTGGCGGACGCGGAAGTGGGTGGCGGGACGAGGTCCGCTGGCTGGTTTGGCCTTGACGCGGGCACTGTAGGCTGCAGCGGTGTGCGCCCGGTCAGGGCCCTGTGCGGTCTGATGTCGTTGTAGTAATGGCGGAAGGTGTCGAGCTGGCCCTGTAGCTCTGCGATCGTCGCAGCGGGCGTTTGCTTTGCCAGGTAGCGCTTGAGTGTCTGGTGCAGGCGCTCAACCTTGCCGCAGGTCTGTGGGTGATAGGGACGTGAGTTCTTGGAGGCGATACCGAGCCGCTCGAGCTCTGTTTGCAGGAGCACCTTGCCTTTGCGGGGCGTGGCATTGAAGACGGCGCCGTTGTCTGAGAGCAGCGATGCGGGCAGCCCGTGCAGCTGCGCTGCGCTGTGAAAGACATCCACGACATCCCTGGTCTTGACCGTCGAGAACGCCGCACAGGCCAGGAACAGTCGTGAGTGATCATCGATGAAGTTGAGGATCTCCACGTGCTTGGCGCCGGCGAGCTGTGAGTGGGTGATGTCGGTCTGCCAGGTCTCGTTTGGGAGCTCGGCTTCAAAGCGGATCAGTGAGCTGCGTGGTCGCTTCTGCGGCTGCGGGACTATCAGCCCCTCGCGCCCCAGGATCCGCCAGATCGTGGTGTGAGAGGGAACGCCCTCCAGGCGCTGGGCGAGGTGGTAAGCGATCGTCGCCACCCCGGCGTCGTGGCCTTCTGCCTGCAGCTAGCGACGCAGCGCCACGATCGCCTGGACCATCTCCGGCGAGGTCCCATGTCGGCACGAGCGTGGCCGGCGAGAACGCGGCTCGAGCGCCCCATAGCCACCGCTTCGATACCTAGCGATCAGCTCATAGATCCAGGTCTTGGAGATCCCGTGAGCCTCGGCCACCTCCCGGGCACTCCTTCCCTCCAGCAGCACAGCATCCACGACATAGCGCCCCAGCCCCACCCCCATACCAGCCACCTTTCATCGGTGTCCAGTATCTCCCGAGACATCAATCCACTATGTACTGCAACCACACACCGCCCCCGCCACTGTTTCGCGCGTGACACCCCTGGTGCAACGGGCTTCGCGGTGGGATCATCTGGGTATGTAGTACGCCATAACCCAGAGAAAAGGAGTTCCAGCCATGGAGTCCTCCGCTTCCACCAGCCGTGTGCTGGTCGTGGCCCACAAGACGGCGGCCACGCAGCCATTGCTCGACGCCGTCCACGAGCGGGCAGCGCGCGGGCGGTGCGCATTCACGCTGCTCGTGCCCAACACAACCCACGGCCTGCACAAGGTCGTCGATCCCGAGGACCAGGCCGAGAGCGAGGCTCAGACCGTGCTCGACCGAGCACTCCCGCTGCTGGAGCAGGCAGCCGGCGCTCCTGTAGACGGGCTCCTCGGCGATCCCGACCCGATCGCGGCCGTGCACGACGCGATCAACTTGCACGGCTTCGACGAGGTCATCATCTCGACATTGTCAGCAAAAATGTCGCGCTGGCTGAGGCTCGACCTGCCGAGCAAGGTGGCGGGCATGGGCCTGCCGGTTACGACGGTGACACCAGGCGAGGACATCGCCGCAGTCGCTAGCTGAGCGCCGCTTGGCTTGGCGAGACACAAGCGCACCGGCATACATGTACAGGCGCCGGCGAGCTCTCCAGCCTCGAGACCATCGGCAGGAAAGAGCCGGGCGGGATCATTAGGCTGGACGCCGTAAAAAAGACTGGGCAGTAAAATGATTAAATGTTTCTCTCTTGTGGAGCCCGTGGCGCCGATGTGAGACACGCCGCGATACATGCAGACATCGCTTCGCAGCTCATATGTCGTGAGACAGCTGTCAGTCGGTCTTTTGTCGGGCGATCGCTTGTCTGTAGACCTTCCGTCTGCCAGACGCGAGAGTGCGCCGCGTGAAACCACAGGAGTCCGTGCGACAGCAATTCGCCGAGAATCTGCGCAGTCATCGCGAACGGTTGAACCTCTCTCAAGAAGAGCTGGCGGATATTTGCGATCTGCACCGCACCGAGATCAGTCTGCTGGAGCGCTGCAAGCGCTCCCCTCGCCTGGAGACGATCGTG
This sequence comes from uncultured Solirubrobacterales bacterium, assembly GCA_963708315.1. Lineage (GTDB taxonomy): Bacteria > Actinomycetota > Thermoleophilia > Solirubrobacterales > Solirubrobacteraceae > Palsa-744. Next base: position 2,687,383 of record OY970204.1, read on the forward strand.
GTCCTCGCGCGCGCTCTGGGGCTCTCCTCCGCAGGCGATCTGCTCACTGGCATCGGCTGATCAAGGACCGAAAGCCGACGCGGGGACTCGAACCCCGGACCCCCTCCTTACCATGAGAGAGGAGTCGGAACGCTCTACCGCTAGGTAGAGCGCCATATTTGACTCCTGGTCTGGGTTTTAGGGGGTCCTCGCCCGATGGACAAACGAGGACAAACGCGGACAAAAATGGTATCGAACTGCGGTGACGTTGCGGTACGAAATCGAGAGCCGACGAAGGGGCTCGAACCCTTGACCTCGTCCTTACCATAGTCAGCAAGGGGATCTCCTCGGTTCGAGCAGTCCCGTCCTGTCTGGAGTTTTCTGCTCCGGGGAGACCGTGCTCGACTAGATTTTGCGGCCGGTCTCCCCCACGAAGCCCCCACGAACGGGTGGGACGCTTGTTGTCTTGACCAGCCAAACACTACAGCGTCCGAACACGGAAAACAGCTACGATCTGCCGTTCGCGCCGACGTAGCTCAGCTGGCAGAGCGCCGCCATGGTAAGGCGGAGGTCCCCGGTTCGATCCCGGGCGTCGGCTTGGCTGGAATGCCGCTCCAGCAAACGCTTGTGGGCGGTTGAAGCATTCCGTGCCGGGGCGTTGCTTCGGCTTGCGCGTCAGGCGAGGCCGGCCCCATGTCGAACATCGCGATGAGCGTGGGGAGGTGGCGATAGTGTTCGCGAAGATCCGCCAAGTGGGTCACGAACCATTCGCTCTGGCCGGCCGCCTCGACGGCACGGCGGGCGTGTTTGAGCATCCGGAACGGCCCGGGCGTAGGCCGGGCCGCCGCCGCGGTCACGATCACGCCCGAACACCTCTGCAATGCGCAAGCGCCAGCTCGCCGACGATCAGACCTCCTCATCGTCCGTTGCAAGCGAGACCGGTCGCCGCAGATGCTCGCTTTGCCTTGAATATGAGGTTTTGAGGTTTCGGCGGACGGGTCTCATCGATCTTCCGCCTCGCACTCACACCGTGATGCGCTACACCGTGTAGCTGATGCTCGGCCAAGCGCGCATGCAAGAGATGGTCGAGCTTGGTGTGCGTAACCAGGAGCTCATCGAGCTAGTGCGGCGCCACTGTTCGCACGCGGTGGTCACCAAGCCATCGTTCGGCGGCAGCGGCCTGCTGGAGGCCCACACCGGCCTGCCGCTCGACATGCGCACCGTGCGCTGTCCGCATGCAGCTCATCCGGCGCCCGCAGGGATGCAGCTCGAAGGGATCGCGCTCACGTTTTGGGAGAGCAACTGCCGAAACTGTCCCCACCGGGACGTGCGTGACATCCCGAATCTCGCCACGCTGGGAGCCGAACGGCTCGCCGAACGTGAGCGCGACCACGAGCGGGACCAACGCCAGCGCGATACCCGAGACGAGCAGAGAGCCGCCCGCGCAGCGGCCCGGCATGCCCGTATTGCTGGCGAGTCGCCGGCCACCCGTGTGTTCGTCGAGTTGCTCGACGGCGTTGATGCAGAGGAATCGGATTCTCGCGCGGGCCAGCTGGTCGACCAGGCTCGGGCTGCCCCGGAGCTCTGCTCGCCGCTGGCTGGACAGATCTTGATGGACTGCAGCCGAGAGGTGTCCGACGACCGGTTGTTGCAGGCGCTCGACTACCTGGAGCGTGCCGACCGGGTACCGTCGGAACCGCTGCTGGCCAGCGCGCTGCTGGCGCTCGCTCGCCGCCCCAGCCGGGTAGCCGCTCAGATCGTGGTTCGGCTACAAGCTGGTCTCATGCCGGGTGCGCTGCGGCCGACGCTTCGGAGCCTCGTTTGGCTTGCCGGTAAGTCGAGCGAGCCGTTCGAGAACGGTCCACGGTATTACGACGGGCTTGCGCTCGCTGCGCGCGTTGAGCTCCCAAGCCTGCTCGACGAGCTTCGCGCCGGAATCGAAGGGAGCGGCGCGCACCGCCGCGGACGCTGGGCCTACGCTGCCGCCGCGCTGATGGACCAGCGGCCCGAGACAGCGAGTGTTCTCGCACAGCCGCTGGTGCTGGCGCTTGGTGTTCCCGATTCGCACGCAGGATTCGCTGGCTCACCGCGGTTCGGGATACAGGCAGGTCTTCGGGCCGCCCTAGAAGCGGACCCCGATAACACTCCAGCGCTCTACGATCGCCTCTCACGCCGCGTTGATCAGGAGCAACGCGGCGTGCTGTTCCACGCTTTTACTGATGTCCTTGGCCGCTGGCGTGGGGAGTCGGAGCCCCCGGCGGAGTTGACTCGAGTAGCTCTCGATGGAGTCTTTGGTCGCCTCGGTGGAGACTGGGGCGAGGACCTGGTCGACCACGCGATCGAGGCCCTGGAGCTCGTAGCACGCCGGCGCTGCGAGCTGCTGGCCGACCAGGTCGATGCTGTGTTCGGCGCGTTGCTTGCAGCAGTCGCCGGGCCTCAGGTGGCGCCTATATCCGTGCAGATACTGCGCCCTCCTTCTCCGCTGGACGCACTAGAGCGGAGCAGTCAGCAGTTGGTCCGCGGCAATCGCATAGCCAGACTACGCAAGCTGGTCGGTCTCCTCGCACCGCTGCGGCCTGAGGAGACACTGGACGGCGTGGAGGCCGTGCTCGACCGCGCCAGCCTGCCAGACGACGACGCAACGCAAGAATTGCGCGGACAAGCTGTGCGCTTGCTTGGAGACCTGGGGAAGCGTCCCGAGATGGCACCCCGCGTACTGCCAAGGCTCGTCGGCTTTGCCCTGGGCCCAAGTGTGATCGAGCGGACGCGTGCAATCGAGGCCCTGGGAGAGATCAGTACCGTCGCGCACCGACGGCTGCCTGAAGACGTGCTCGAGCTCGTGTCCGTGTGGCTGGCCGATCCCTACATGGGTCCACATCAGGCCGCCGTGCGCGCCCTGAACGATGGCTTCCCGGTCCTCGAGTCTTCGCTAATCGATGTCATCGGCCGACTGATGATCCTCGCCAAGGTGTATGCCAGTGAGGACGCGGCGTTCCTGAACTTGGTGCTTGAGCGCCTGTGGTCGCTGAGCCGGCAGCTCGACCCAGAGTTCCGCACCGGGGTTGAGCGGGTGTGCCTGCAGCGTGCTGAGCACCTGTCCGCGACCGACATCGAACGTTTCGTCCGCTGGCGCGCCGTCCGCGAAGGCGATACGCGGAACGCTGACCTTGCTGCCGACCGTCTGCTGCAGGCACTTTCGGACCCCGAGTACGCGAGCGACCTCAACGATGATGGCGACGATGCGATGCGGGTGCTGCGGGACATGCCGGCGGAGATCCTGCGATCCCGCGCTGCCGTCATAGCTGAGGCGGCTCGGGTCCACCTACCGCACGACGTGCACTCCGCGCTCGCGTATGTCGAGGTGCTCCAGCACGCCGGCTGTTGGAAGGAGGCTGAGGACCTGGCAGAGGAGGTGCTTCAAGAGGTGCCGGATACCGTTGAGGATCGAGGTGTGCGCGCGTGGGTGCGCTCGGTGGCTGCTGCTGCCCGCCTGGAGCATGCGCTCGCGGAGGACGCGGCCAACGATGTCGCCCAGGCGCTTCACGACTGGAGCGCCGCAGTCGACGATCTCGAGTCGGTCCGGGCCGAACGGAAGTCGCCGTGGGAGATGCTCCCGTGAGAGCCGACGGCCAAGAACTCGTCGCACGCCGGGCGACGGTAGGAGCCCTTAGCGTGGACGCCTCGTCCGAGCAGGTGGCGCGGCAAATAGCCGAAGCAATCCAAGCATGGTCGGGCATCGCACCAGGTGATGGCCCCGCCGCCCTTGTGAGGGTCAGCTACCGCAAGGCACTGGCGGTCTTGGGGCAGCTCTATCAGTGGGACGCGGATGTCCAGGCCGCCGCTCCCGAGGCTGACCGCCACCTGGCCGCCGCGCGGAGAAACGCGGAGCTATCGCGCAGAGCGCTCGATGACGGGGGAAGCTCGGCGCAACCAATTCGTGACCTGCTCGAACGCGCCGAACAGCTCACCGACGCAAACGACCTCGACGACCTTCGCTCCGCCCTTCTGAGGATCCCGGTGTCGATCCGCATGCTCAGGACGCCTGAAGCAGGACACCGGCATGTACCAGCGACGGCCCCCCCGCCACCGGCACCACGGGCCGTGGTCTTGCTGCGGCTCGGCGAACAACCCCTGACGGGGCCGGTACTTGTCAAGCCCAGCACCGCCTATGACTTGGCCGTTGAAGTCAGGGTCCTCGATTGGCCGTCCTGGGCCGACCGTCTCACGGTGCGTTTCCTGTCGCGATGGCAAGCGCTTGCGGCAGATGTGCCCGAGGTGACGCTAGAGCGTCCGGCGGACGGTAATGACGGCGTCTGGCGCGCGGTGTCCGCCGGAGCGGTGGTCGTGCGAGCAACGCCCGCGCAACCAGACAAGCCGATGGTGTTTACGGTAGAGGCTGAGCTTGAGGGCAACGATCGTCGGGAGACGATCGAGGTGCTTGGCTATTCAGAGTTCGCACTCCACGCCTACGACCCTGCCGTTGCTTACATCACTGGCTCCGAGGTCATCGACCGGCGCGTCTGGGAGGTGCTCGTCGACGTGGGAAGCAGCGGTGTACCAACAGCCGAACGCGACGCCTTTGCGCAGCTGTTCAGGACACTGGCAAATGAGGCGCAGAAGCTAGTCGCAAACCGAACATTTCGCCTGGGCGAGCACGTACGAGAGGCCGAGTTCCAACAGCGGCTGCTCGAGGGTGCCCAATCCGCGCTGGGCGCTACGAACGTACGAACGGGGACTGATGTGGGCGGCGGGACGATGGACATCGTCTACCTCGACACGCTCACTGCAGAGCTCAAGGTCGAGCGCCAGACGCCTGCAACCCTTGAGCGCGCACACCTGTATCTTGGCCAGCCGGCCCAATACGCTGCGGGCGCAGGGCGGCAGCTGTCCATTCTCTGCATACTCGACATCACCAAACGCGCAGCGCCAGTCGGCGTGTTGGCGAACCACATCGGAGTGTTCCGCCCCGTCCTGGCCGGCATGGAGGGCCCGTCCTACCCCGCCCTCGTCGGCGTGATCATCGTCAGCGGTGGCCTACCGTTGCCGAGCGACTGGGCCCGCACGCGAGTAGCGACAGAAGACTCGCCGGCCCGGCGGAATGCTGGAGCCGAGTAGCGTCTCCGGACCGGGCATCTTGTTGCCTTCGCCACAAGTAGAGCAACTCGGCGATGCCAAGAGACTAGCGTTGCCAGTTGTCAACGGCAGGACCGGGCCAGGTCTTCGCGAGCACATCCGCCAGCCATGCACCGCGCGCGTCGATCGCCGACTCGTCCCACGTCTCTTCATCGACGAGGCGCGCTGAGGAGCAGCTTGCTCTCGGCGTTCAACGCCTCCCTCTTGTGCGTCCATGCGCCGTTGGAGAGCCCTGAGTTCAGCGGGCTCGTGACGATCGTGAGGTTGCCCAAACGGCTGATCCGCTTCCACCTCTCGACTGACGCCTCCTCGAGCGCCTCGCCGCTCAGCTCGGCACCGTCCGAATCCACGAGCGGCCAGTACGTTTCCCAGGTCTGCGGCATTAGGTGCTCGAGCGAGAGCGCGGTGGCGAGCTCGGGAACGTCGGTCTTGTTGGAGTACAGGCTCGCCTCCACCGCCGCGAGCGCCATCACCAGACGAGGCTGGGACACCGTTCCGTAGAGGCTTGCGCTGCGCAGGAACTCGATGAGCTCGACATCATCGGGCCAACGACTGATCTCGCCCTCGCCGCCGGACAGCCCCACGAGTAGCGCGTCATCGGCGTGCTCGAGGTCGGCCTTCATCCTCGCCACGAGTCGGGGCGCGAGCTGGTTGTAGTTCTTGGCCGTGAGCCGCATGAGCACGCGGCGAGCCAACCAGCTCTCAAGAATGCGCAGCGCACGACGCCGGCGCGCGACGCTGACCTCGGACGAGCGGAAGAGCAGCAAGACGACTGGCAGCAGCGTGCCAGCGTCCAACGCCACCATCCGGTTGAAGAACTCGGCCTCGGGCGACTTCGGTTCAGGCGAATCAAACGAGCGCATGACCGCTGCATCAGCGCACAGTTCCTTAATCAGCGCTTCGGCGTCGGTCTCGGCGGAGAGGATGCGCGTGCGGAACGTGGAGAACAGCTCCGTCGCTGGGATGACTTTCTCCAAGCTCATCGTCAGCCAATGCATCAGGAAGAGCTCCCCGATCGGCCGGTTCAGGCGGCCCTGTCGGCGTTCCTGTCGCCAGTAGTCATCGTCGAGCTGCGGGGCCCAGACCTCTTCGTACAGCCGGTCGGTATCACGCTCCTGCCTGGCGGCCAGATGAAAGATGGAGTTCTTGACGAGGTCGAGTGCGAGCAGCGGCGTGCCACGGGCATTCAGCGTCTCAAAGATCACCTGCGGGTTGTCGTCGGCCTCGAGCGTGATCGAGACGACCTTCAACAGGTCGCAGAGCGTGATCCGCAGACGCCTCGCTCGCTCGGCGACTACTCCCTTCGCCGCCTCGCTCCCCGCGGCGCCGCTGTCCGTGGCGGCCTCGGCCGTCGGCACGCCGTCCTCGTCGGAACCCGTCAGGTGTTCGGCCGCACGCTCGCAGAAATAGTCGAACGTCTCATCAATCGGGTTGCCCGGGTCGCTCACATGACCCTCGGGTACGCCATCGGGCGACATCACCGCCTGGAACGCCGCGCGGTTCGAGTTCGTCGGCCACACCTTCAGCCGCTCCGCGCCCTCGGCCTTGCGCGGGTTGTTCATGGCTAGCTCCCGAAGCCATTCGGCGTCATCGGCCGCGCCCACGGCCTCCAGCTCTTTCGCCGCCGCGGCGAGCAGCAGCTGTAGCGTCGTCAGGCGCTGCTGGCCGTCAATCACCGTGTAGCGCGGGATCTGCCCCGGAACCGTCTGCTCCTGGTCCAGCACGATCGCGCCGAGGAAGTGCGACCACAGCCCCGAGGCGTCGCCGTTTTCTTGGTGCTGAAGCAACGCGCTCACGTCGTCCCAGAGCGGCGCCCACTGGTGCTCTTCGTTCCAGACGTACGGCCGCTGGTACAGCGGCACGATGTAGCGCACATCGCGCTCGAAGAGCTCCTGGACAGTATGCGTATCCGGCTTCATCGGCGCGCCGATAATACCCGCGGTCCGGTGCGTGGAAAGGACGGCCGCGGTTTTTCCGGTGACTCCGGGCCCCACGAGCGAAGGCGGCATGGCGCGTGCGTGGTTGGGTTCCGATCTTGGCATCTGCCCTCCCAAAGATCATGACGGCCCCGCGATGCCGAGTAATACGTGATCGTCGTCGCCGCTGAATGTCCGAGCAACGCGAGAGAATGCTGGCGTGACTGCGGTGCGGAGTTCCAACCTGCGGCAAGCGAGGGTGGCAAGCTGCTGTCAAGTTCTCTGCTCCCCAATGGCACAAGAGCGTGTCCCACCCACCGCTGGCCCAGGATCCGACGGACCGTGCGAAAAGGAGGCTATCCGCGATTGCTACGCCAGCCGGCGCGAGCGCACGAGCGACCTGATCGTCGAACTCGCGCTGTTCATGTCCTCCTACGCGCCGCTCTTCGCGATTCTCGCGATCCGCTTCCGCTCGACCGGACTGATCGTGGCGTGCGCGACGTTGTCCGCCGCGGGGTTCGCCGCCGGCGCCGCCGTGCTGGTCCGGTTCCATCAGGTGACGGGCAGCACCTGGACCGTCCGCACCGTCGAGGATCGCGGAGGGGAGGTCGCCGGATACCTGGCGACATACCTGCTGCCGTTCGTAACGGTGTCCGAGCCTGGCGTGCGTGACATCGTCGGATACGCCTTGTTCCTCGCGGTGATCGCTGTGATCTACGTCCGTTCGAGCCTCGTGCAGATCAACCCGACGCTCTACCTGTTCGGCTGGCGGCTGTACGCGATCGAGATTGGGGACGGCTGGAGCGGCTATCTGCTCACCCGTGGACCCATGCGCAAGGGCACCGACGTTGCCGCGGTGCGGATGACCGAACGCCTCTTCGTCAGCTACTCGTCCGGGCACCGCTAACGTGGCTGGCGACCTTCTCGGACTCGATGAGCTGGAGATACCCGAGGAACTCTCGCTGATCGTTGCGTGGAAGCAGCGTGAAGGGTATGCGGGTGGCGAGGTGCGAGTCGTCGCGGGCGTCGCGTCGTATCTGCGCGAGGCGTGCGAGCACACGCTCAAGCAAGTCTCCGAGCGCGAGCCGCGCGTCTACACGCCCGACATGCAGCTCGAAGAGGACGAGGAGCTCCTGGTCCTCGAGGACGCCGAGCTCGTCGGCGATTCGCAGATCGCGGCGATCGTCCTGCCCACCGAGCCGCTACCAATAATAAATGCACAGTCCCTGCCACGACGGCCACTGCAGCTTTATGCAGTACGAATCCGAACCGACTGCGGCGATGTCGCCTTCGTGCGCAAGACCAACCCACACACCCCGATCCGCGCGGGTCGGACGTTCGCGCTGCTCGGCAATACGCTCTCGCGGATTGGCGGGCCTGTGTTCGGGCTGGACAACCACTTCGACCTGATCGTGACGGAGCGCGGCGTCGTCGCGCTCCGACAGAGCTACTTCGAGCTGCTCTTTCGAGAAACGCCCGCGCTGCAGCGGCACATCCCCGAGTGGGTCAACACGATCGACGCAAGCGTGCCGTTCGCCGGCGACGGAGCCGTGCGTCTCGCAGAGCGCGCCGCCACCGATGGACGCCTGCGGCGCAGGCTGCGCTCTATCGCCGAACGCGGCCATCTCTCCACCGTCACGGCCGATCAGATACGCAAACACCTGCAGGAGGTCGGCTTGCCCGAGGCAGATTTCCTCGACGGCGACGAGCTGCTCTACGACGAGACCCACCCGTTCTCCCTGGTCTATCTGCTCAACGAGGACTTCTTCCAAGGGGGACTCACCGACGCGTCCTTCCGCAGCGACCGCAAGTCCCCGCGCTGACCCGCGACGCATCGTTGGAGCGATCAGGGCTCCCTGAGAACCGCACAGACGCGCACGCGCCATACTCGGTCGATGTCCGGAGAACTGATTGTCGTGAACTCGCTCCCACGGGCCTCCATGTGGCTTGGTGAGTTCTCCACAGGCATCTACTGGGCGCGTCGCGATATCGAGTTCGTGATCGTCGACAGCTCCGAACCTGGGCGATAACCCATTGCGAGCCCTGCACTGAATCCGGCTTCGGCTATAGCGGCCTTGTAGATCGACCGTGGCGAAAGAAACAGGAGCCGGACCAGGGCTCGTGCGATCCTGGCGATTGTCGCCAGCCGGGTCGGCCGGACCATGCCGTCCAATCGGTAGGCCTCATATATCCACGCCCACCCACGGCCATATTGCAACCGCTGGCTGAACAGTTCGCGTGATCCAGCCCGCAGCCGATAGTCCAAGATCGCCCCGGGCTCCGTCTTGAGGACTACACCCAAGAGCCACAAGCGCAAGCACAAGTCCATATCGTCGCAGACCCCCGCTCTGGGGTTAAAGCCACCAACGCGGCTGAGCGTGGGGCGACGCACCGCGAGTGTCCCGCCCATCGAGACGGGCACGGACGCAAAACCTGATACCGGCGATTTCGCTCCTCTCAGCGGGACCGCGAAGTAGCTGACGTCGGGTCGAAATAGCGCTTTAATCAACAGCGGCCGGTTCAGCTCTCCAAGGCGAACCGCCGAACAAACAAACTCACTCCTCTCAAGCGCGTTTGACAAAGCTCTCAGATATCCCGGAGCAGGCCGATCGTCGTCATCTAGGAACACCAGCTTCTCAAACCGGGCCTGGGCAACGCCGAGATTGAGCGCGGTGGCCTTGCCTCGGTTGGCGGACAACGCGATTACCCGCGTGTGCTTCGGCTTGGTCGAGAGCTCTCGGATGACGCTCACCGTTGCATCCGTCGACCCGTCATCGACCACAATCAACTCCCACCCCGGGTCCTCCGTGGCCGCCAATCTCTCGAGTAGGTCCGCAATCCTTTCCTCTGCGTTATACGTAGGGACGATCACCGATAGTCCCAGCGGACGCTCCTGGACTCTTGTAAGCTTTCCTATAAGATTGGTTGGCAGGTTCACGGAGTCTGGATCATGCATCGCCTGGAGTTCGTGTCGTCACTCGTGGTCGTACACGCTTGCGCAGGGTCCGCGTCGAATTTGCGGCTGTGAAGATCACGGTTTCGTGATAGCGAAGCCCACCGTCCCTGAGACGCGCGAGCACCGCCAGCCAGGCGCAGACGCTCCGCTCGAGCAACCATGCGGGCGCGAGTAGGCTGCTCGTGAGCGGAAACGCGCTGCGTCCGCCGCTCCGACGACGGCCGCCCTCGGCGATCGCAATGGCTCCTCCGCCGAGCACGAGCGAAATCTTGCGCCGGTGCCGCGGCAAAGCGACAAGCATCGGAAGGGTGGCTAGCCAGCAAGCCATCCGCGCCGGGATCGCGAAATCCTCGTAGGCTTGCCGCGTCCGCTGCTCGATGAAGTGTCTAGTGGACGGTGGAAGCCGTCGGACATACAGATTCAGAGGAGTCCTGACCCGACCCCCAGCGGCGCGGATCGTCCGGATCAGCTCGAGGTTCTCGAACACCACATTCGGGTCGTACCCGCCGATGGCGAGTAGCCTTGAGCGTCGAACAGCGAGCGTACCCGGAAAGTCCGCTCCTATCGCGCGGTTCAATAGTGTGCGTGCCGTGTCCCAGCGAGCGTGCCACGGCAGCGGCTCGAAATAGTTCTGTGGGCGCACGAGGTCAGCTCGACCGAGCAGCCGAACTGTACGGATGATCGTGGCAGTCTCGTAGCGGACGTCGTCGTCAGCGATGATGATCGCCTCATGACTCGCAAGCCGGACGCCGGTCATGACCGCGGGTACCTTTCGCATCTTTCCGGTTGCCTGCGGGTCCACTACAACATGGCGAACGAGATGCCCGAAGGCTCGATCGTTGACCGCAAAGACTGATTCCGGCGAGCCATCGACAACAATGATCTCGTCGCACACCTCCGCGAGCCACGCAAGATAACTGGCCAGCTCCTCGCATCCGAGGTCGTCCCGCCACCTGAGCGGGAGCACATAGCTGAATGCCGGTGGCCGATCAACACACTCCTTGGCATCCCGGCTCTGGGCATGTTCGGCAGGGCGGCTATTATCCGGGGCGCCGATGCCAAGGTTTTGCTCACGCTGCGGACGGGCTCCGCGCGCAGAGGAGTCTGGGCCAGGTGTTCCACTGGAGCAACTCCTCTCGGAGGTCGACCCAAAGCGAGGCGTTCTCTTTGGGGGCCTCGCGTGGGGCAGGGTCGACGGTCTTGATGTGTGCCCCGACTGTCTCACCCCCGCCGAGGAACGCGTGCTCGCTGAAGGCTTTGTCCGACTGCTTGAGCGCGACGCCGAGCGCCTCGCGACCGCCGGTGCCGAGCCGTCCCCGCACGAGGCTGCCCTCGCCGCCTACGCGATGAGGCTACGCGCCGAGCTCGAGAACACCGACCCCCCCCCCCCCCCCCCGAGGGTTGAGCCGTGACTACACGAGATGCATGGACGCATTTCGAGGTCGCTCTCACCGGCGCATTCCTCACCGGCGTGCCGTTGCGCGTACCAATCGCCGACTACGAGCGATTCCAGGAGGACTTGTGCGCACATCTGCGAGCCCAGAGCGACTGGCAGGTCAGGGGGGTCCAATGGCGGGGCGTGGAGACATACGGCGGAGGCGGAGGCTACACAAGCCTCGTGCCGCTCGTCCTGCTGCGACGAGACGGTGAGGACCTTCGAGAACGGCTCAAGGAGGCGCAGCGAGAGCGCCCGGAAACAGAGCTGCGCTGGTTTCACCGTGAGCTCGACGGCTGGGATTGGGAGCTTCAAAGACTGCGCATCGAGATATATGACCTCGGCGTCGGCACGATCACCGGAGTCTACGAGGTGAAGGTCCCAGACGGAACAAGCGTCGCGACCACGCAACGCACAATCGACTCCATCGGCGGTCTTCGCCGACACGCGGACATCCCCGGACGCTCGCCGGTGGCAGAGAGCTACGAATCTCTGACGCATGCCACCGTCCGCGACTTCTCGCGGGCAGCGTCGCATGTAGCTCCGCGGGCCAGACAGGAGCCCTGGCTTGCACCAATGCTGGAGGCGCTCAGCGAGTCGAAAACCGACGATGTGTCCGAGAATGGCGAGTCCTCCCATATCACGGAATGGGGGCGGCTGCTGTGGCTTCATCAGGTCGTCATCCTCACAGACAGTCCCGACGCAAACGCGCAGAGCCTTGCCACCGTCGGACAACCGTTCACGCCCGCGTTCTTTGGCGAGATCCCGTACTGGCATGGGATGTTCATGCCGGGCGTGGACTCGAGCGTGATCGTACTGCGAGGCGAGAGCCTTGAAGGCCCTAACCCGCCACTTCATCTGACTGAGCTGATGTGGGCCTACTACGCGCTGTTCATGGAGATGGACCGCGGACTGCTCGCCCTTCTCGATAACGACCGCTGGCGCACACCCGAGTCGCTGCGCGCGCTCGAGCAGGACGCCGAACGCATGTTCAACATCTACACGAGGGTGCAGGAAGCGCGAGCCCGCCTGGACAGCGCGCTCACCGAGCTCGCGGGCGGTCAGCTGAGCATCTGGCGAGGGATGACCGAAGTGCAGAAGTTCGACGAGCTGATCTCGTCCGTCGACGCGAAGGTGCAGCTTCTGCAGCGGATCGCCGAGCGGCGGGTCCAAGAGGCATCGGCGGCCCGGGCTCAAAGGGCGAGTCGCATCCTGGGCGGCCTGACAGCCCTGACCGTCGTGACTGTGGCCGTGGCGCTGATGGGGAACTTCGTCGGAACCTCATCGATTGGGATCGGCACAGGCTGGCGCGTGCTGATCGTGGTCCTAGCATTCGCGCTCGCGGTCTTCCTCTACCTGCAGGCCCAGCGAGAGATCGCGCGTACCCGGCGCGGCCAGTCTCGGCGATGGACCGGCTAGCACGCCGAGGCGTCACGCCCCTGATCCAGCTCATAGACCGACACATGCCGGGCACTGGTCGCATCGAAGGGTTCATCGCCCCAGCCGGCCCGTCGTGAGCGAAGCCGGAGACCTGCATCCTCCGCCATCAGGTCCAGTTCGCCTGGCCACGCATACGTGTCGCTAACGCTCATGATCTTGGTGTCGTTTTCCCGCAGGTGAACCAGCGTCCGTAAGATCCGGTGCGTGGCATGGTCATAGTGAGACAGCTGAAGCTCTACGTGATTCGCGGCGACCATCCGCGGCAGTACGCACCAGCCCGGCCTTAGCTGCTCAGGCCGCAGAACGTAAGCCTCGAGCACAAGGCAACCCTCGTGCTGCAAGCTCGCAGCGACGTTCTGCAGGCAAGCGACCTGCTCGCGGCGGCTCGACAGCGCGAAGATGGCGTTGAAGGTAATCGCGGCGAGCTTGAACCGACCGGGCACCTTGATCTCCGAGAAGTCACCTTCGATAACCTCCACCTGGTTTGCCCCCGGCTTGGCCTTCAGCGCCTCGATCATCGCGGACGATGCCTCCACGCCAGTAACGGAATGTCCTTGCGCCGCCAGCGGCAGCGCAAGGCGTCCGGTTCCAACGCCCAGCTCAAGAATCGTCCCGCCGGGTCCGGCGAGCTTGTGGAGGAGCGCAACGGTCTCGTCGGTCTCCAGCTCCGCCTCCCCGTATAGCTCGTCGTAGCGGGATGCCATCACCGCACCGTAAGCGCCTGGATCGTGTGTGCTCATTGCTGATGTGCGGCTCGTGGGTGCCGGTCGGGTGCGACTGCGGAGCGAGCTTACACGCCACATGTTTGGATCGCCGGAGCTTGGGGTGCATGGCGACACGAGCGAGCGCTCATGACAGACCTCTGGCACTGCTGCTCAGGACGAAGACAGGGCATATCCGACCACGGCCGACAGGCGCTCGCTTTTGCCCAAGATGGCAGCCGTGCTCTTGCCCAGTCGAGCGATCGACACCGCACCACGTCTCTGCCCTACCCTCCCCCGCGCCGAGCCCACGGAGGCACGTGATCGCGTGCCCACGCGGCGAGCAGTGGATCCGCCAGTGCCCACGTCCGTGGCTGTGGCTGCCAGGCCAAGCCGAGTTCGCGCAGGCGCGCGAGGGCGTCGTTGACGCTCTTGGGGTTGGCCGCGACGGTGTGTGGTCTGAGCCCGACGCTGATCGCGGCTACGACCGGCTGCGCACTGGTGTGAACGCGTCGCAGCAGGTCCCACTCGCGTGCCGTCAGGCTGGTGGTCATCTCTCGCAGGCGTCGCCAGCCAGCGAGCGCGCGGGTCTGGTCATCCTCCCCACGAGATGGTGCGAGGTCGATGATGCGCCAGGTTAGGGCCGGCACGCTGGCAGCGAGATCGGCTGCTGCGCCGATCAACTCAACACGCGCCCTGGTCCAGGGGCGTGTGATGACGAGATCGTCGATGAAGCGCGAGGGCTTTGCGCGGCGGATGCGTATGAGCTGCCCGGCGTGGTAGATAGGGTGGCCGCTGTCCTCCAGGGCTCTGCTGCTGGGCCCGTCGGGATGTTCGACCAGAACGAGGTCCAGATGCGGGTGTCGCTGGCGGGCGGCGCGTAGGTCGCCGAGGAGCTGGCGGGTCTCGTGGTCGGGTAGGGATGCGAGCATCAGGCCGAGGTGATCGACCGCGAGCAGCGCGTCGCCGTCTGCGAGTGCGAGCAACAGCTCGATGGCATCGGTGAGTTGGTGCCCGCCTGTCTCCGCGCCGGCTTTGGAGCGGAGATTCTCGGGATCGATGCCGATCTGCCGCAGGGTGCGTGCAAGTCGCAGGCCGGCGGCGCTCGAGGGCGGCGCTGTCTGTGCCCACCATGCGGCCGCGTCGGGGGCGAGCTGGGCGATGGCTGTGTCGGCGATCGCCATGGCGAGATCACGGCGGTCCGCGCAGCTGCGAGCGTCCACCAGGACACTCGTGCCATGGAGCTCGTCGATCGCAGCGGCTAGGAGGGCACTCGTCCCGCTCCATGGGTCGCTGGAAATGACCGTTAGGCCAGGCCGCTGGTCGAGCACGTCGAGCAGTTCCTGATACTCGGCGATGCGACCAGTCAGCACTTCTGCGTTCCCTGCTTTCTGTGCGGTCTCAGGCATGATCGTCCTCGGCGAGATGCCGTCGCGCCTCGTCGATGGCCATCTGTGCATCGAATGCTTCGACCGTGACACTCCCGAGCTTGCGGGCGCCCAGGGCTGCGTATCGGGCTGCTGTCATCGTCGGGTATGGACGTCCTTGCCCGAAGTCGATCAGCTCCTCGAGCGCCTCGGGAGCCAGCTCGAGGCCAGCCTGGATGAAGCGCTCCGTGAGGCCCACACGCCAGGTGTCAGTGGGGATTCTTGGCTCGAGGGTCAGCCGATCGACGAGCTTGCCGAACTGCGCCGGTGGGCCGAGCATCCCGTCGAGGGCTCGCTCGTCGCTGCCGTCAACGAGCACGACGACCTTGGTGCTGGCGCTGTAGAGATCGACGAGGTCTCCGAGCAGCTGCTCACCGTCAGCGTAGTCGGCGGCGCGCTGCAGCTCGTCGAGGAAAAGGACGACCGGCCTGTCCCTCTCCTCGGCCAGCGCCAGCGGCAGGGAGAGGATGTTCCGCGTCGGCAGCGGGCCCGATCGAACGGCGAGCTGGCCGAGGTCGAGGGGTATCCCCTGGTCGGCGAGCGACTTCTCGATCAATGGCAGCGCCACCCGTAGGAGCCCGCGAGTCGCCGCCGAGCGTGAGATCCGGTTGCAGCGGTCAACGACGAGCTGCAGTAGATCCTTCGCGTCTGTGCGTTCGGGGACTTCGATGTCGACGACCACCGTGCCGCCCTGGCGAAGCTGCTCGCACGCCGCTGCGCAGACGGTCGTCTTGCCGATCCGGCGCGGGCCGGTGAGCATCGTGTGGATCGCCTCGCGCGATCGGCGCACGATCTCCTCGATGTCCCCCGTACGCCCGATCACCAGATCGGCGGGAACTGGGCCACCGGCGGGGAACAGGTGTCCTATACGATCGTCCATCACGCTATAAATAGTACCAATGAGTAATGACGTTATTACCTCCGGGTACAGTCTGATTGCCTTGCATCCCGAGCCCCGCGGCACCGCGCGCCGTCTTGATCGCGCTGTCGTTCGGCAGGCCCGGCTTCCCTGGCAGGTCGGCGATGAGGTGCGCGTAGTGGGCGAGCAGGGTCGCGGCGCTGTGACCCATCCATTCGGAGATTTGCATGATGGAGTGCTTACCTTCGTGGATCAGCAGACTCGCGAAGCTGTGGCGCAGGTCGTAGGGCACAGGACCGTCGTAGGTCCGCCTGGTTTTGCGCTTGCCATCTTTGACGATCGTCGTGTTGGTGATGGTCGCCAGGCCGGCTGCCTCACATGCCGGCTGCCACACGCGCGAACGCCAGTCACGCCAATCGTGATCGCGCCAGGGCGCGCCGTCTTGCCGAGCGAAGATCAAGCCATCGGGACGCCCGCACGCCAACCAGTATGCGTGTAGGTCGGCCCGTAGGACTTCGAGCAGGGGCGGAAAGCGCGGTGGCCTGGCCGTCTTTTGCCCGGCCACGATCTCCCCGTCGACCCACTTCTGCTCTATCAGGACCGTCGCCTGGCCGAGGTGTCGGTATTCGAGCGCGAGAGCCTCCTCGGGACGAACGCCGACGTAGGCGAGAACGCTGACGAGCGTGGCGTCGCGCAGTCCGTGGCGCGGGTTACGCAGCATCTCCTGGCGCAGCGCCTCAACGTCGACGGGACGCAGTGGCTTTATCGCGCGTGCGCGGCGCACCCGCGGCTTGGCGATCAGCTTGACGACGTTGACCCTGGTTCGGTCCCATTCCACGGCTCGCGCGAACATGCTCTGCAACAGCCCGAGGCAGCTTCGGACCGTGGGTGGGCCCACCCCGTCCTGCTGAAGTTCGAGGACGAACTCCGAGAGGACCAGCGGGGTGATCTGGCGCAACTCCATCGCACCGAGCCGCCTCTGGATGTGCTTGTTCCACAGACAGCGGTACTTCCTGCGGGTGCCCGGCTCCAGTCGCGTCTCGGCGTACAGGCGCCAGAAGTCGACCATGAACTGCTCGAGGGACTCCCTTCCCGATTCGAGCATGCCAATATCGCCGGCTCGCTTGAGCAGTCGCAGCCGAGCACGGAAGTCCACCGCATCCTGGGCGCAGTCGAAGGTGCGCCCGGTACGCGCGCCCCGCACGTTCTTGAACCGGACGCGGTAGGCGTAGCGAGTCCCGCCGCCCCGTGGGTGGCGCTCGCGAATCTCCACCCCGGGGATTGGTCTTGGGCGCACGGTCCGTCCCTCATACCCTCCGGCCATAGCAGTGTGCGCCATCTTCACGGGCGCTGCGCCGCTACCCATGCTCTCTCCCTGCAGCTCTCCGGAGAACACCCAGCGCCCTCAAGCTCAAGAATGCCCCAGAAGTGCCCCGCGCCACGCCGGCCCTCAGCGCGTGTCGAGATAAGAACCCCAAACGTCTTGGGTGCTTCTCTGACTTCGCGGTGCAGAACGATCGTTCTGCACCCTTCTTTACCATGGACGCGCTCTACCAGCTGAGCTACGTCGGCGCTGGCGACAAATCGTAGCCGTTCTCGGGATCAGCGGATAGGCTAGGACCCGCAAGACCACTCGATCTGCTCGGCACTACTAGGCCCAGCGCGTTCGGGTCTCGCAGAAGCCCCGAACTCTGAGTAGCTGAGGCACGGCTACTCGCCGAGACGGTGCAGCGTCTCGTGATGCTCGTGCATGAGCGCATGGCGGCGTGCGGCGCGCTCGCCCGCATTCCCAGGCAGCCCAAAGGTCAGCCGCGACGGCTTGCACTGCGATCGCATGGACGGCTGCGGGGGCGGGCTTCTTGGGTGTTTGGGCTGGCTGGCGTAGGACTTTGGTTTCACGGTAGGCATCAGCTGGGCTACGTCGGCGTCACTCCGCATCGTAGCCCCCGCGAGGCCAGCCTCGCCACGAGCGCCGAGGACCTGTGCCGCGAGCTGCCGTCTCGGGTCGGGTCGCTCGGGATGACAGCAGGTTTCTACGAGGTTCTACGGGTTATCCGGCCTTCGCGAAATAGCTAGCTAGAAAACCACCAAGCTCGTGACGAGAAGTGCCGCGCCAATCGCGAAAAGGACGATGGAGGCTTGTAGCCACGCGTGCTTGCGCCACGCGACGTTCCCGGTAACGCGGAGCTGACGGGCCACCTGTAGACGCTCCTCCTCGACTGTCAGGCGTTCGAGCGCCCCTGCAATGTCCTCTGTGTCTCGGTTCCGCAGATGCCCGAAGTAGATGAGCCCGCCGGGCGCTGCTCGCCCGGTGCTCGTCCGTTCGAGCCGGGGGAAAACGACCCACAAGCCGGAGCCGATGGCTGCGGCTAGTGCGGCGAGTGCCGCTATCGCAGTGGCGAGGTGCAATCCGATGGCCCCGTGCAGTTCGCCATGCCTCGTGATGAGCTCGCGCGCGGCGGCTCCGGCGACGGCCGTCTCGATGGCGATCACAATTGAAGCCTTGATATCTACCGTCGCGGTCCATCCCTGGATTGCCTCGTGAACGCGCCAGCCGAACGCCACGCCATCCACCTCTGAGGACTGCGGCGCCGATGGTCTGAAGCGTCTAAGCCGCTTCATGCAGTTGTTCCTCGACGGCGTGGGGAAGCTGGTCGCGTTCCCCTAGCTTACGGACCCATTGGAGCCGCTCGACTGTGAGCCGGTGGCAGCGACCGTATGGTAGACGTGATCCGCACGGACATGCCCGCTCGGAAGCCCGCGTGCTGCCTAGTAGTAGCGGCCACAACCGGCGAAATGCAGCGGGACCGGTGACGTTGAGGGCCTCGATCAGGTGCTGCGCATAGGCGGCTCGCCGCCCGTGCCTCCAGTCTCGGCCTGGCCACCGGCCAAGATCGTCGTAGACGAACTGGTCTCTAAGAAACGGTAGAAGCCGCAGCGCAAACTCGCGCAGCTCTCCGTCCGCTCCGACTTTGGGTGTATCGACGTGTGGTAGCCAGAGGCAGAACTCGTGGTTGGCCATGATGTGGCGGTCGTCCTCAGGCGCCCAGCGCTGGCCCAGATCGAACACCCGGGGTGGAACTCTGGGGTAGTGCTCATCGAAGATCATGGAGATATCGACGCTATCCCAGCATCCCGCGCCGATGTCCACCTCTACCTCGCCTTCGGCGATCGCTCCGCGGCCGTCCGCCCAGATGTAGTGACGAAGGCCAGGAAGGACCTGCGCCAGAGTCACGCGATCCTGCTCATATCGCCGCTGCCGCTCTTCAGTCAGCGTAGGGCCGGTAGGGCCGAACATGCTCTGCCGCTCCTGTCGTTGCGGCGGCTGCTCCCCCGATACTGAACCTTCCGGGCCGGTCACTGGGTGTGATCGTCCGCTGCTTCTCGTGTGCGAGGGCCTCACGGACCCGTGCGAGCTTCGAGGCGCTGAGATCCGCCGCAACGTAGGCCTTCGTGTTTGCGTTCCACTCGTATAGCTCCTGCATGTCCTCCGGCAGTGAGTCGTACACGGCCTTGTCGATCCCAGTCTGCTTCCCGGGAAGCCGCGTCTGGATCCGCTCGGCCTCGGTCGGGGCCGGCCCGAGCACGAGCCCGTTTCGCTTCGCGTACTCCCCGAGGCATGCAACGACAGTGCTATTCATCGACACCCCAACGCTCACGTCCAGGCGCCTAGCGTCAGGAACAACCTCGGGCAGAGTGATGCTCATGCTGCCCTGCATCCCAGCGGCGATCTCCGCCGTGGCGATCGCGATCTTTTCTTCATCTCCGCTGGGGAGATGCACGAAGCCGATCATGTTGTCGCCCTGATACTGGACTCGCACCCCATTGTGGTCGGTCTTAAGCACGTCGCGCATCTCTTGGCGGATGGCGTCCAGGGTTAGGATCGCGTCACGCTTGGCCTCATCGTTCTCGGCCTTCTCAACGTAGTCGCTGAAGCCATCTATGTCCATCAGGATCACCGCAGCATCCACTAGCTTGCTGTTCGAGCGGCTGAGTGCACCTGGGTCGATCAGCGTGTTCGCGCCACCCACACCGAAGCGCTCTACTGGCCACTTCTCGAGTTCATCGGCGAGTCGCGCTGCGGACTTCTCAACGCTCCAGTCGATGCCGTCTTCTGCGGCAGCGTCCTCGACGGCCTGCTGAGATATGCGCAGGATCACTGCGTTCTCATCACCCGACTCGATGGTCTCGTACTCAAGCTGCTCGCCCAAGGCCTCTGTCAACCGAGTCGTGACCGTCAACACCGACGTGCCCTCGAGGAGCTTCGCGGGACGGTTTGCCGCGTTGCCGAGGAACAGCAACTCTGAGTCGCCCTTAGTACCGCCGCGCGTTGCGACGGTCTCACCGAGATCTGCGGCCGCACGCGCTGTCAGCCGCAGCTCCTCGTCGAATAGCGGATTGAATGCCTTCCTCGTCATGTAGGTGATCGCGCGACTGAGCAACACCGTCTTGCGAGCGATCTTCGAGTCATCATCGATTGGCCGGTAGACAAGCAGGTGCACACGCCCACCCTGAAAAGCGATGATCGGCACGTCGAAGGCTTTTGCGATCTTTGCTACCTCGGCCTGCCACAGCGCCATCCTCTGAATCGCGCTGCGCGTATGGTCGTCGCTGTCGAGGCAATGCAGCTTTCCCGATCCAGCGACCGTCGCATAAACATGGGCGCCCTGGATGCGCCGGCCGTTATGCAGCGTGACGTTCTCGAGATTCATCTCACGTGTCAGCTTGGACACAGTGATCTCGACATCGCGTGCCTCCCAGCGTCGTCTGATGCGCTCTAGCGACTTCTCTTTGTCCCAACTCATCGGCTCATCCCTTCTGATAGCGAAATCTCAAGCCGTCGGTTCGGGCGGCCATCATCGGCGTAGCAAGCGAAGATCCAATCATAGGAGTACCCTAGCATACCGAGCGGTGTTCTATGGATTTTAGAATCCGTACCACAAGAACACCGCTGGGCTGACTGACCGCCATAGCGTCTATCGTTATGGGTATGACGTTCGACTCTGAAGCGATCGGACGGCGGGTACGTGAGGAGCGCGAGAAGGCTGGGCTCTCGCTTGCCCAGCTTGCCGACGCCTCGGGTCTTACCAAGGCTTATCTCGTGCGGCTTGAGAACCAGGGCGGGAATCCGTCAGTAGAGGTCATCGCTCAGATCGCGGAGGCTCTCGACCTGACTGCGGCCGATCTTCTGGGAGGGCCCGTCATCAGGTTCGTCGGCGACGAGTCCGAAGTCTCCCCGTCGCTACGAGCATTTGCCGACGAGGCGCAGCTCTCGAGCACCGACGTCACGATGCTCGCGTCAATCAGATGGCGTGATGAACGTCCACCGCAAACAGCTGAGCGCTGGCGGTACGTCTATAGATCACTGCTGATGAGCCGAGAGATCGATCAGGAGCAGGGAAATGCCGAGAAGAAATGAGTGGCGTGAGCCACTCGTCCGCAGGTTGATTGACGCAAGCGGAGGGCAGTCCCCGGAAGATGTCATTGAGGGCTACGCAGATCGCCTCCGGGTTGCGGCGGGCCAGACTACTCTCCCGATTCGCCCCCACATCGTTGCGAGCTTCCACGGCATTAAACGTAACCTTGCCAAACATAGCTTTGCCGGACGAATCTACGCAGAGCCCTCGGGCCAGCTCGTGATGGACATAAACGAACAAGATCCTGACGAGCGCCAGCACTTCACAGAGGCCCACGAGCTCATCCACCCAGCATTTCCGGGCTTCGAGGTTGAACATCGCTACCGCCTGGATACCACGATGGACCGCCATGCCGAGAATCGCGAGGAGGAGTATCTGTGTGATCTGGGTGCCGCCGCGATGCTGATGCCCGCAACACTCGTCGCTGATCGTTATACGGTGCGCAACGGACTTGATGATGTAGAGAGCCTGAGCCGCGACGCCGAGGTGAGTATCGAGGCAGCAGCCAATCGAGTGGTTGCCCTCGCCGACGAGCCCGCAGTGATGCTCTGTTTGACGTGGGCGCACAAGCCAGCCGACCGTCCGGCACTCCGCAAGGGCGCCGACGTTCCCAAGCGACTCCGTGTTCGCTATGCAGTCACAAGCCACATGAGCCTATACGTTCCAAAGTTCAAGGGCGCCGACGACGAGAGTCTTTTTTGCAAGGCAGCAGAAGCATCAGACCTCGTAAGCGGGATAACAACGTTGCCGGGCGTTGAGGGCGCAGGACTCTTCCGCGTACAAGCCAAGAGTTACGGTAGCGGGCTCCTTGAACGGGTGATCGCCTTGGCGCGCCCAACCGCCTGAGAATTTGCATCCAACCTAGCTGGCGATCCGCCGAGGGGTTTGTGTAATGTGCTCGCTGCCCAGCTGGCGGACTTTGGTGTAGTCGCGGTCGCTGAAGACCGTCCCGGTTTTCTTGCGCATCCCGGTGATCACGGCGATAGCCGGTCCGCGTAGGCCACGCGTAGTCAGCGTGCGCTTGTCGGCGTTCTCCAGCATGCAGAAGAGGCGGAACTGCTCACGGCCTGGTCCGGTGACCCGGATCTCGTAGTAGCCGCCCATGGCGCCGTGCATGGCCTCCCACTTGCCTCCGCCGGAGAATGCTGGCGGAGGGGCGGCCGCGACAGCATCGAGCACGGCGAGGATCGTTCCACGGACCTTCGCGGGACAGCCGTCAAGGAAGTCCGCCCCAGGCACGGAGCCCTCAGCGGTCGTGTAGAAGATGACGTCCCAAGCCATCGCCACAGCCTACGAACCCGCGCGGGCGTCATTGAAGCCCGTCAGGCTCGTACAGCGACGCGCTTGCCGTTCGATCTTCGCGGGCGGCGCTTGATCTCGATGCTGGCGTCCAGCGCGTTGGCTATCGAGACGATGAGCGGTAGCTCTGGGCGGGCCTGCTCCGCCGTGAATAGGCGTCTGATGCTGGCGGGGTTGCGTCCCACGCGTCGTGCGAGCTCGGCCTTGGATATCCCGGCGTCCTCGCGTAGCTCGTCCAGTGAGCGGATGACGGCATCGATCTGCTCGATCTCGCTCCGGGCTCGCTCGTACTCCGCGCGGGTGTCCTTGTCCGCGAGCCAGTCTTGGCGGCGCTTTTCGTAGTAGCTGGTGTCGAGAGTCTTGGCCATGATTGGGACTGACGCGGGTGGCATCGTGATCTCCTGCCCGTGCCTCTTCATCTTATAGTGTAACACAAGCGCTACACTCTGGAGGGCAGAGAGTTGCGGATGCCTAACCCATCCGAGAGCGCCAGCCTGACGCGAACCAAGCGGCAATCCTGCGCCGAGGACGCTCTTTTTCGCCGCTTGACTGAGTGGAGAGCGCTTGCTCGCGTGCGCAGCGCTCGATCAGCGCGGTGCGCGCTGCGCGCCACTCGACATCTGCTGGCCGCGGCTCCTGTTGGCGTAGGTCCTCGATGGGGAATGAGTAGTGATCGCTGAGCATCTTCAGGCTGGTGCCGCACTCACTGGCGACAGTTTGTGGGTCCTCGGTGCGTAGGCGCAGCGAGATACCGCCGCGGCGTAGCGCATAGGGAGTCGCACCGAGGATGCGCGCGAACTCTGGGCGCTCGGCGACCGCTCGCACGGCTGGAATGAAGCACCGCTGGCCCCAGGCCTTTGCCTGGGATTTACTGACGTGACAAGCGCCTGTCTCAGCCTCGCGAACACCGTGCTGTGCGCCGGCTAGGTCTCCCGGGATGATGAAGTCGACGTCGCGGGCAGGGCGCCCGGCTTGGGTGAGTATCGCGCGCCAGCGATCGAGGTCTTCGTGCAGGACACTGGGTATGGCGGTGCGGCGTCGTGTGCTGTGTTCTGTCTTGCCCCATTGCTCGAGCCGCCCGTAGCTAAGGACCTCCGTCACCCACGCGAACTCGTCGTCAAGCGAGACCCAGCGGAGCCCCCAAATCTCCTGGTTGCGGGCAGCGAGACCGTACTGCAAGCTCACCACGGTTGCGTCTCTGTGCGCGATGATCGGGTCGCGACGTTCGTACAAGAGCATCTGCTCGCGGATCGCCTCGACGGCCTGCGGCGAGAGCGCCCAGCTGGGCAGCGGGCGGGCGCGTGCCTCCGGCGGGTAGCCGGTGCCGCCTCGGCGCGCGGATCGTCGACGGCTGACGACGGGTTCTCTGGCGAGCTTGCATCCGTTGGATTGGATCTCGGGCACGGCCGCTGATCTCGCAGCCCAGCTGAGCGCGGATGAAAGTACACGCCATGCATGCAGCCGCGTCGAGCCGGGAACGCCCGCTTGGCGCATCTGCTCCCGCCATGCACGCGGCGCCGCCGGCTCGTTGAAGCGGTATGCCGGCGTCAAGGCGACCGCGACCGCATAGCCAGCCGGAAGCAAGATCCGTCTGCTGCCGCGTTGGTGTCGAGGCTTGCCGAGAAGGTGACAATTCAGGAGCGATCTATATTGCTCGTACGTCGAGGGTGCAAGACCTTCCTCATTGCGCGGATGCGCGTCGAACTCCAGAAAGAGCTCGAGGATCTCCGCGATCGTACGGCCTTCGGCTTCGTTGGCCTCTTTCGCATCGAGGTCCAGCAGGAACCGCCGCAGGCTGTCGCGGCCTCTGCGCTCGGCCGCGATGTAGTCGTGCATCCAGGCGCGAGCGTGGCGCACTGAGGGGAAGGTCCGGGTGCGCTCGCGTTTGTCGTGGTCGTAGAAGCCGACGCGGTAAGAGCGCCGCCCGTTCTTGGCAACGTATGGCCACGCCGAACGCTTGGGCCACGGCCTAGCCATCGCCCGGGCCTCTCGGGCTCAAGCCGGCGCGGGTCCACATCGCGTGCGTACCGGGCATCTCAGCCGCCGCTCAGATCAGCCTCTCCGCACCTCCATCATAGGACGGGGGCGGCCGCGGTGGCCTTGCGGTAACGGGAACAAGACAGCAGTTAAGAATGTGCTGATTTCCAGGTAGAACGCCCCGAGGGACCCCTCTTACCATGCACGTGCTCTACCTACTGAGCTACGTCGGCCTGACGCTTCGCATCCTACCGCCGAGAGCTGGGATCGCCCGCGTGCGGTGGCGCACGCCTGCTTGTGTCAGGCAAAGCGGGTCGCTACCTTGCCATATCTCAGACCCCGTTCGTCGTCCAACTCGGGCGTCTGCTCGGGTCCAGCGTCGACGCTCGCTCAGCCTCACAAGGCGGTAGTCACAGGGCCTGCGTGATACTTCGTTGCCTGATGTCTGAGGAGTCCACGACCCCCGATCCGGTTGAGCTTATGGGCAGGGCGTTTGAGGCTGCAAATCATCGTGATCTCGACGCGGCGGCCAGCAGCTTCGCCGAAGATGCGGCCTTCGACGGGAGGGCGTTGGGGGACCACTTCCAGGGGCGGGCGGCCATTCGCAGCTTCCTTGAGGACTGGTTTGGCACGTACGAGGAGTTGGAGTTCGGGCTTGAGGAAGTCCGCGACCTCGGCAATGGGGTTGTGTTTGCCGTGGTCGTTCAGAACGGTCGTCCGGCTGGCAGCGCCGGTCACCTTCGACAACGCGAGGGATGGGTATTCGTCTGGGTACGAGGCTTGATCGCACGCCTTACGATCTCCGAGGTCGACGAGGCCCGTGCTGCCGCCGAACGCCTGGCGCAGGAGCGGGGGTAGGCGATGTGGCAGGAGAACGTGAGATTGGTTGAGCGCGCGATCGCAGCGATCAACGCGAGGGACATCGAGGGCTATCTCGCCTGCTGCACCGAGAACGTCAAGTTGGAGACGCCAATGGCCGCCGCTGGAGGGGTGTACGAAGGAATCGCCGGCATCAGGCGTTTCCTGACGGACGTCGAGGACGCGGCACCCGATTTCCGGATCGAGCTTGACGGCGTGGAAGAGGTCGATAGCAAGCGGGTGATCGCGTTCACGCGCACTAGCTCCACGGGCCGAGTCAGCGGCATTCGCTTGGCAGCGCCTTTCACCAACGTGTACGACCTGATCGACGGCAAGATCAGCCACATTCGCATCTTCCCCGACCGTCAGGAGGCCCTCAAAGCCGTGGGGCTGGAGGAGTAACGGACAGGAGCAGGTGCCCCGTGAGACGGCGACGTCGGCGAACGCCCGACACGAGTGCTCCGTCATGGATGCGAGCGTGTCGGTGAGAAACCGCCGAGACTGCTGAGTTGGACGATCCCCGAGAGCATCGGCGGCGGTGGAAGAGGGCTTACTCTGACGTTCTCTGCAGTGGAGGTGAGCGGCAGCTCGTGTTTGGTTGCGCGCCCCAGGCGCGAGCGCCGGCCGTTAGCGTCGGGCAGCGTCTGAGCCCGCCAACTCGCGGGCGCGTGCTGCAAGGTGGATGACTCCCAGCTCGTCGTACTCGTTCGCGGCTTGCTCGAGCGACACAAGGGCTGCTCCGCGGTCATCCTCGAGTAGTCGCTGGCCGAGCAGCAGGTCGCAGCGGGCGGCCTCCAGTGGGCGGCCGAGGTTCTGCCAGGCTTCGTGGGCGCGCTCGAGTTCGGTCAGCGCACCCGGCAGGGGCCCGACGATGCCCGCGGCTTCGATCGCGGCCGCCTCGCCAGCGGGGTAGCGGACGCGGTCGGAGAGCTCAATCGCCTCCTGTGCGGCCTCGCTCGCCTTCTCGTGCCGACCGGCGAGCGTGTGTAGGAGGGCCTGTGCGGAGTTGGCCTGGATCGATTGCGCGATCAGCCCGGCGCGCTCGCAGACGTCAAGCGCCTGCGAGAGCGCGGTCTGCGTGCCCACGAGCTCGCCCTGGTCACGGAGTGTGTTCGAGAGCCCGTACAGCGCGTCGAAGCACACCTCCGACCAGCCGATCTGCTCCGCTAGCTCGTGGGCGCGTCTGTACGAGCTCTCGGACGCCTGCCACTCTCCGCTGCGCCACTGCAGTCGCCCGCGGAGAGCGTAGGGCAGGCAGAGCTTGCCGATCAGGCCCTCACGCTCGGACAGTTCCGCGCTGGCGTCACTCGAGCGCACCACCGTCTCCCAGTCGGCCGCATAGAGCGCCAACTGCGCGACAGCGGCGTGCAGCTCGATCTCGGCAGGCACGTCTCCGACCTGCCGCGCGAGTGCGAGCGCCTCGCGGTAGTAGTCGCCCGCGGCCGGGTAGTCGCCGTCGGAGGTCTCGAGGTGATGGCCGAGTGCCATCAGCGCTAGGACCGTCTCATGCGCGTCGGACCCGCGCGCAAGCTCGACTGCGCGCTCCAGGTTCTCACGCGCCTTGGCAGTGTCTCCGATGCGCCCGAAGACGCGACCGAAGATGCCATGTGCGCGGCTCGCGGCGCGAACCTCGCCGAGGCGCTCGGCGAGCCGCAGCGCCTTCTCTGAAGCGTAGATCGCCAGCATGTTGTCGCCCGTCTGCATATACAGCCACGCGGCCTCCTCATACAGGCGCACGAGCGCGAGCGACGGCTCGCCGTCCTTGATCAGATTGATGCCTCGCTGGTGGTGCTCGATCGCCCTCTTACGCTCTCCCTTGTGGGCCAGCCCAGCGCCGATCTTTCGGTGTAGCTCGGCGACGTGCTCGAGATCCCCTCGCGCGCCGTGGTGGTCGAGCGCCCGTCCCCAGACCTCGATCGCAGCATCCACCCGACCGAGCCGCAGGGCGACATCGCCCTGCTTCTCCAGGAGGCGGGCGACCGCGTCGGCATCCTCGCCGGCCTGCTCGAGCGCAGCCTCGTAGTTGGAGAAGGCGTCCGCGTTGGAGTAGAAGGCGGTTGCCGCGTCGCCAGCGGCCTCCAAGTAGGAGAGCGCCTTTGCGCGGTAGGGCGCCATCTCGGCGGCTGCCAGGCCGAGCTCACCCCCGAGCTCCGCCGCTTTGCCGTAATGCTCGGCGAGCAGCGCAACGACCTCCTCGACGCGCTCCCCGGCGCCGTCCTCGATAAAACAGGCCACCTCGAAATGCTTCTGCGCTCGCACGGCCTTCGGAAGCATCTCGTACGCCGCATCGCGGATCAGCGCGTGCTTGAACGCGAGCTCGGGCTCGCCGGCAAGCGCTGTGCCCTCGCCGGCGACGATGATGTCCTTGTCTCGCAGTGCCCTAAGAGCCTCCGCCAGATCGCCCCCCTCAGCTTCCGCGACAGAGCTCAGACCGCCCTCCCAGAATGTCCGCCCGATCACCGCCGCGTGCGCGAGCAGGCGCCGCTGAAAGGGCTCCAGCGAGTCCAGGCGGGCCGCGAGCAGAGCCTGCACCGTGGCTGGAAGCTCGGCGGCGCTCGCACCCTCCTCCTCGGAAAGGCGGCGCACCATCTCCTCAGCGAACAAAGGGTTTCCCTCCGCACGGGCAGCCACCGCAGCGACCACGCCGTCACTGGGGCCGGCGGCACGCATCAGCGAGGAGATCAGCTCACGCGTCTCGCTCTCGCCGAGCGGCTCCAGGAAGATGGTCGTGGAATCGCGCCGCACGCCCCCCCACCCGACACGGCGCTCCAGTAGCTCTTCCCTGGCCAGACAGATCTGAAGCACCGGTGCCCGCACCCATTGCACCAGATGCTCGATCAGATCGAGCATCCCCTCATCCGCCCAATGGATGTCCTCCCACACAAGCACCAGCGGCCCATCACGCGCGAGGCCCTCCACACACGAGCGCACGGCCGCGAAGAAAACTTCGCGCGCCTGCTGGGCATCCTCCCGCTCGGCGGCCACGGGTTCATCCGGTCTCTCGATCCCGAGCAGGCGACCGACCACGGCCGCCTTTGACGCTGCGGACCGGCTGTCTGACCCCGAGCCATCGAGCAGCTCACCGATGCGGGTGGACAGCTTCTGCCACGCAGCTGCAGGAGGATCGCCGTCGACGATCGCGCACTCGGTGCGAATGACCTCGCCGAGTGGCCAGTAGACGATGCTCGACCCATACGGCAGGCAACGCCCGTAGCGCACCAGCGGCCGGGCCTCCCCACTGTGCAGCTCCTGCTCGAACTGGCGCACAAGCCGCGACTTCCCGACGCCCGGATCGCCGATGACCGTCGCCAGATGCGGTCCGCGCTTGCGCTGCACCCGCGCGAGCAGATCGTGGAGCTGAGCGAGCTCGGCGGCGCGGCCCACGAGTGGAGCTCGCACGGAGCCCGCCGAGGTGGCGCCCGCCGGCTGCCCGTCGCCGCCAATCGCCTCCCAAGCAGGGACCGGCTCGGTCTTGCCCTTGAGCACCAGCGGCTCCGCCAGAGCGCTGTAGTTGATCGTCTCGCGGGTTGCCTGGTAGGTCGCCTCACCGACGGTCACGCTCCCAGGATGCGCAGCCGCCTGAAGTCTCGCTGCCACGTTCACGGTGTCGCCGATCACCGTGTAGCTGTCCCCGACGTGACCCGCGAGCACCTCGCCCGTGTTGATACCCACACACAGCTCGAACGTGACCCCGTGCTGGGCCGCCAACGGCTCATTGACCTCGCCCATCGCGGCCTGCATACCCAGGCCGGCGCGCACCGCGCGCTCGGGGTCATCGCCGTGCGCGACCGGAGCGCCGAAGATCGCCATCACATTGTCGCCGATGAACTTGTCGACATACCCACCGTAGGCAAGGACCTCCTCACCGAGACGCCCGAGAATCCGCTCAAGCTGACGCTTCACGGCCTCGGGGTCCAGCCTCGCCGCGACGGCCGTGTAGCCGGACAGGTCCGCGAAGAGGACCGTTACCATGCGGCGCTCATCAAACGTCGGTGGTGCAAGAGCGACACGTGGCGCATCCGCGTCAACAGCAGTGCTCTGCTTCGCGGCCGGCTCGCTTGCGGCGCTCGCCGCATTCAGCGGAGCGCCGCAAGTCATACAGAAGCGTGCCCCCTCGGGCACCGGCTCACCGCACGACTCGCAGCGCCGCTCAAGTGGTGCTCCACACGCCATACAGAACCGCGCCTCGGCGGGACTCTCAGCAGAACACGCCGAACAGCGACCCATAGGGCTCAGCTCAAGATCGCAAGAGTCATGGACATTGCTGCGAGTATCACCGATCCCCCGCATGCCGGCGTCTGAGCGTTTGGTGGGCGCGAACTTGCGTATCGTCCATCTCAGCAGTCTCAGCGATCTTCAACGACACGCTCGCATCCATGACGAAGCACTCGTGTCGTGTGTTCTCCGAGCACGGCCTCACACCGAACACAGGCAGGTAACCGCTACTGCTCCAGCCCCACGGCTTTGAGGGCTTCGGCGCGATCAAAGTACGCCCGGAAACGCCAGGTCCTGTCGCCGCGAAAGTCGAAGATGGCCGCGTACGGCTGATCCACCGGAGCGCCGCTGCCCTTGCCGCGTCCCTTGAGCCTACCCAGCAAAAGCACCCGATCGCCGAGATCACGATATTCCTCAGCAACGCTTTGGAGCTCCTCCCAGTTCTCGCGGGTATCCGCGGCGAACCTTTCGGCGCCCTCGCGTCCTCGGTAGCAGCCGCCTTCGTAGGCCCTCGTCAGGGCTGGCCACCACTCGAAGTCAGGGGTCGCGAGCTTGGCGAACACGGTATCGACGTCGCGCCGGTTGTAAGCGTCCGTGACTCGCTTGGCGATCTCCACGTTCTCCGCCGACATCGCCTACCCCCGCTCCTGCGCGAGGCGTTCGGCGGCAGCACGGGCCTCGTCGATGTCGGTGTAGTTCGTGATTCGCGCAATCTTGCCGTCCTCCCACACGCTGACGGTTCCGTAGCGCAGCTGAACATCACCGCTGCTGCCGACTGGACTGCCCTTCTGAACGAGCACGCGAAAGCCAACTCCGTTGCCAAGATCGAGAGTCTCCTCGGCCTCGAACTCGCTCTCCTCGTAGGAGGTCCACCAGCCCGCAATGCAGCCACGCGCCGCCGCCTGCCCCTCAAAGACGCCCATACCCACCGGCGACATGTCATACACGGCATCCGACGCGTAGAAGGCCACGACCGCATCGGCGTCGCCTCGATTGGTAGCTGCGGTGAGCCGCCTCTGCAACTCCACTAGATCGGGGGTCGTGGACTCGTCGGGCATCCTCCGATGAGTATCCCGGACCGCTGCTTCCGGACCTAGGCGAGCGTTTGGCGGGCCGGGCCCGCTGCTATCGCGTTGGACGACCTCCGAGCGTGACGCTCGACTGGCTCCTTACGCTCGCTTCCGCCAAGCGAAGCAGCAGTCGGCGCTCAACAGAGTCGCGATGTCGAGATTCGTCCCGGGCGAGAGCTTGGCGCGTCGGGCTGGATGCTCTCGCTCTTGGTCGGCGGGGGCAGTGAGCAGCGCGGTGGTCCCAGCCATGATTCTCGGGGCACGGCAGGAGTGGCCCTGCCTCTAGAGTTGGCCCTACTAGGAGGGTGGTGGTGATCCGCGGCCTGAATGCGAGGATTGTCTGATGGACGCTGACGAGCGACTGCGTGCTGGGCGTCTGGCGGCGCAGCGGCTGACGCCGGCAACGGCGTGCAAGAGCGCCGAGGAAGCGGCGTTGGCTGTAATCGGCGTCCAGGCTCAGGATCTGCGCGCCGCGGCTCTTGCACTGCGCTCGCGCGTGCCCGGCCTCACCCGAAGCGCCGTCCGCGCCGCGCCGCTCCTGCGCACGTGGACGGTCCGCGGCACGGTGCACCTGATTGCGGCGTCCGATCGCCCCTGGCTGCATGCGCTATTCGCCAGGCGAAATGCCCGCGTGTTCGGCGCGCGCTTCGCGCGCTTTGGCATCGTGGAGGAGGTAAACGCCATGCGCGGGGACGTCGTTGAGCTCTGCGGCGAGCGTCCCCGCGACCGGCCGTCGCTGCTGCGCGCGCTCATCGAGCGCGGCCACCCGTCGCTCGAGCAGGGTCCGATCAACACATTCGTTCCCTGGCTCTCGACGCAAGGGCTCATCGTCACCGACACTGCCGGCCTGCTGCACGCGGCCGATCCGCCCCCGGCAGTCGACCCCGACGAGGCACTCGCGATCCTTGGCGCCCGCTACCGCGCAGGCTACGGCCCCTGCGACGCAACCGACCTCGCGAAGTGGTCCTCGCTGCCCATCACACAGGCGCGCCGGGCGCTCGAAGCCGCCGGACCGCCGAGCAACGTTGACCTGTTGCCCACCGATG
Organism: uncultured Solirubrobacterales bacterium; assembly: GCA_963708315.1. Taxonomy (GTDB): domain Bacteria; phylum Actinomycetota; class Thermoleophilia; order Solirubrobacterales; family Solirubrobacteraceae; genus Palsa-744. Next base: position 2,719,111 of record OY970204.1, read on the forward strand.
ACACACCGCCCTGCCTGCTGCTCGCCGCCTTCGACACGCTCATGCTCGGCTACCGCACTCGCGAGCCATTCGTCCTCGCCGAGGACGACCATCACATCCTGAGGGGCGGCGGGATGCTCAAACCCGTCGTACTCAATCGCGGAGCAGCAACGGGTACTTGGTCCATCAAGAAGGGCCGTCCCGAGCCAGCGTGGTGGGCGCGGCCCACGCCCGCTCCGGCGCTCGCCCGCGAGATTGCGGACATCGAACGCTTCCTTGCATCGTAGCTGCCTGTAACTCCTGGAGCAGGTCGCGCGGCTCCCGCTTTCGGGGAAAGTGCGAGTGTCCGAGCAGGGGTCACGCTCACGCATACTTGTGAGCTACGTCGGCGGGCCCCGAATCCTAGCCGTTTCCGGGGCCCAACCCGACCTATGCCAGCTCGGCCGAAGCCGCCTGGAATCTGCCCATCGTCTGGCCTAGCGCCTCGCCCGAGTAGGCATTCAGAACGCCGACCTGATCGACGACCGATCCCGCGCGAGTGATCAGCCGCTCGAAGTCCTCGGAGTTGCGGACGTCGTCGAGCTTGGAGCGCTCCCCGTGGAGCATGATGAAACCCGCGAGATCACCACCGTGCGGCGCGATCAGGTGTGCGTCGAAGCCGTCGATCTTGCCGTCTTGTTGCAGTTTGCCGTGAAATTCGATGGTCTCCTGAAACACCTTGATCGCCGTCTGCTCACGGCCCCTGACAACTGGGCCCCATCCGATGAACAACTCGTCACCAGCCATTGCTCCGTCCTTTCGTAGCGGATGTCACGAGGCTACTCCGGTCGGCCCACTCTGTCCAGACCACTCGCGTCCGTCGCGACGGACGCGATAATTCGCGCATCGCCTCCTCCCCCGCCCCGCAACGATCCTCTACGGGAACCGACTCGCACAGTTGGACGCGGCGCGTAGCGGGCTGGATCCTCTGGGAAGATAACCCGGAGGGGGTCGTGTACGGCACGATCCTGATCGGAGCGCTGATCGCGGCCGAGAGCGGCGTTCACGACGGTTATCCCGATCTCATTGGCTCGACGGCGCTCGTGCTCGGGATCTATTGGCTCGCGCATTCCTACTCGACGATTCTCGGACGCCGCCTCTCCAACCAAGAGCACCTCACGGTCGGGGCGCTCGCGCGAGCGCTCGGTCACGAATGGTCGATCGTCCGCGGGGCCTCGATTCCGCTGCTGGTGCTGCTCATAGCCTGGGCGGTGGGCGCTAGCGAAACCACGGGCGTCAACGCGGCGGTCTGGGCCGCGGTCACAAGCTTGATCGTGTTCGAGCTGCTCGCCGGATTGCGTGCGGAGTCCACACCGCGTGAGTTTGTGCTCGAGGGCGGCGTGGGAGTCCTTATGGGACTGGCGATCTTCGCGCTCAAATCGCTGGCGCACTGACGGCCTCAGCGACCCCGCGAAACGATCCGGACGAAAGGCGACCCTGCGTGGCGCCGTCGTCGTGGCGCAAAGTTCCAACTCGTACGCATTCCCAAAAACCGGCGATAAGCAGGGCATTTCCGATCAAACGGACCCGTCCCGGAGGGTCGGCAGAGCCTCCCCACACTTCCCTGTAGACAAAAAATCGCTGACATGGAATGATTCTTACTTGAACAGATTCCTTGACAGGTGTCTGGACATGTAGATCGTTTCGGGGAGGTAGAAGAGAGATGTCCGAGCACAACGGTGGGGAGTTGGGCGTAGCGAGATCGATTGCGCCCCTGTATCAGCGTCTGCCGAGAGGGCCCCACCAACTCGCTCCCACGGAGGTGGCGCGTCACCAGCGCCTACGCATGCACGGAGCGATGGTCGAGGCCGTCGCCGCCAACGGTTATGCGAACACCAGCGTCAAGCAGATCATCGGTCTCGCGGGCGTCTCGCGGCGTGCGTTCTACGAGCAGTTCGCCAACAAGGAGGAGTGCTTCCTGGCGACGTTCGACTTGGTCGCCGCGCGGGGCGTCAAGCGCGTCCACGAAGCCTACCGTTCCACCGGCGGGGACCTGGAGCAGCGAATCAGAGCCGCCGTCGGCGAGTTCACCGACGAGGTCGAGTCCAACGCTAAGGGCGCGGGCCTGGCGATCGTCCAAGCGCAGACGGCGGGGGCGCCGGGGTTGGCGCGGCTGCGCAGGGCGACCGGCACGTTCGAGCAGATGCTCTCCAGCAGCTTCGCCCACGCGAGCGACGCGGGACCGCTGCCGGCTCCGATCGTCCGAGGAATCGTGGGCGGCATGCACGAGGCGACGGCCGTGCGCCTGCGCGCGGGGCGCCCCGAGGAGATCCCGGCGCTGAACGAGGAGATGGCACAGTGGACATTGCTGTTTCACACGGTCGCCGGAGAGCGCCTCTCGGAGCGTCTGGAGGCGCGGGCGCGGGCGAGCTCGTTGGCAGGCGCCCACCAGCGGCGTCTGCGAGGCTCCAACGGGCGCTCGTCCATCGCCGGCTCGAGTCTGGACGCATGGATGCCACCGGGCCTGCGCGCGGTCTCACCCAGCCCTGCCCGCAGTCCGCTGCTCGCACCTCAATCCGACGAGGAACTCCGCGAGCGTCTGCGCTCGAGCGTGCTCAACCTCGCAGTGGTCGACGACTACCACGAGCTAAGCGCGCCTCAGATCGCCGAGGAGGCGGGTGTCCCGATCGAGTCTTTCTTCGAGCTGTTCGAGTCCAAGGAGGAATGCTTCCTGGCGGCGTTCGACGATCTCAGCGACGAGCTGTTGGGGATCGCCGCCGATCCCGATCTCGTCTCCGGGGATTGGGCTCGCACCGTGCGCCGCGTCGTCGGCGAGCTCCTGCGACTGCTGGCGGAGCGCCCGCTCTACGCTCACATCATCGCTTCCGAGGCGCCCAGCGCCTGTCCTGAGGCGCTGGAGCGCGACTGTGAGCTTGCCCATAGCATTGCCACGCTGCTGACCGAGGGGGCGCCGGAACCGGCCCGCAACAAGCTCGCGGTCGAAGGGGTCGCCGGCGCGATCTGGCACATGATCCGCTGCCAGGTGACGAGCGGGCAGATCCATCTGCTGCCCGCTCTGTCGGACTATCTGGTCTACATCGTGCTGACGCCGTTCATCGGCGCGGACGCCGCCGCGGAGGTCGTGATCGAGGACGAGTCCGTGCTCGCCGCCGGTGAGCCCGTGGCCGGCTGAGGGCAGGCGTGGAACTGAGAGTAGGTGTGATTCTCTGAAGGCTGCGCCATGCCGCCGGGATGGCGGCACCCGCCGGCTACCGCCGCTTACTCGCGCGGCGGTCGACGAGGTAGGTCAGTACGATCCCGAACAGGACCGAAACCACGATCACGATGATCAGTGGCGCCTCGCCGGTGCCGAAGATCCAGTTGACCTTGACCGATTCGAGGTTCAGCACCGCGAATAGTGTGATCACCACAGCGAGCACGACGAGCCCGGCGGTACGGGCCTGCTCGCGGCGACTGCGCTTGGGCTCCGGCGGTCCTTGCTGCTGCTGGGACATCGCCGTTCGATCCTAGCCGACCGCGGCCGCCTCGCGCTCGGCGGCCACCCATGGGCACTGCACCGACAGTTCCTCCACGCCCAGTGCCGCCGCGACGTTCAGCGCCATGCCGCGCATGAAGAACTCGTCCAGCCGCTCGGTCTCGGCGCCTGACAGTTCGCGCGCGAGCTCGACCAGCTGGGCGAACCGGTGGCGAACGCGCGCACGGACGACCTCGTCGTCGCAGGCCGCGTAGCACTGGTGCTGGAGCATCAGATAGTCACGGTCTGACTCGAGCAGCTCGCGGTAGGCGAGACCCATCGCCTGCAGCGTGTCCTCGCACTCTTCCGGCGCCAGGCCTTCGTGGTATTCGGCGGCGGCGCTGCGGAACGTTTCGGCGATGCGCTCGAAGCTCCGTTCCAAGGCGGCGAGGAACAGCTCGCGCTTGTTCGGGAACAGGCTGAACACGTACGGTTGCGCCACACCTACGCGCCGCGCGATCCGGTCGACCGCCGTGCCGCGCAGTCCTCCTTTGGCGAACTCGTGCACGGCGGCGGAGATCAGCTCCTCGCGACGCTCCGCGGCGGGGACTCGCCGACGGACCCGCACGGGCTTGTCGGGCTCAGATTTACGGTCGCTCACGCCGTCTCCCCCGTCGCGAGCGCGACATCGCCCTCAGCGCCGGTCGCCTCCGCTCCGCGCTCGGATGCTCGCTGCGTCTGAAACGGCAGGATCAGCACGATCAGGGCGCCGGCGCCGAGTACCGCCGCGCCGACCCACATCGCCGGGATCAGGCCGTTGACGAACTCTTGTGGAGAGCCGTAGCCGCCCGCGCCGGTGAAGACCGATGAGAGCACGGCCACACCGAGCACGCCGCCGACCTCGCGGATCGAGTTGTTGGCGCCCGAGGCCTGACCGGCCTGCTCGGGGCGCACGGACGACAGCACGGCGTTGGCCGCGGGGGCGAACACGAGCGCCATGCCTCCGCCGGCCATGATGAACGGCACGATCATTTCCGAGTAGGGCACGTGCAGCAGCGGCATCTGCGTGAACCACACCAGCGCGCCCGCCTGCAGCGAGAGCCCGGCGACCATGAACGGGCGGCTGCCGAATCGCTCGGAGAACACGCCCGCGAACGGCGCGACGAGCATCGAGGCACCCGTCCATAGGAGCAGCTTCAGGCCGGCCTGGAAGGGGGTGTTGCCGAGCACGTTCTGCATGTACTGGCTGAGGAAGAAGATCGATCCGAACATGCCGAAGTACATGCTCAGCGAAGCGACGTTCGTGACGGCGAACGACCGTTTGCCGAAGAACGACATCGGCAACATCGGCTCGCTCGTGTTGAGCTCGCGTATGACGAACCCGATCAACAGCACGGCGCCGCCGATCAGCGCGGTCAGCACCGTGGTGCTGGTCCAGCCCAGCGACTGTGCGCGCACGAGCCCGAACACGATCCCGAACGCACCGATCGCCTCGAGCGCCAGGCCGGGCAGGTCGATCGTTCCGTACGGGCCTTTGCTCTCCTCCAACGTGCGCATCGCGAGCGGCACGATCAGCAGCCCGATCGGGACGTTGATCCAGAAGATCCAGTGCCAGGAGATGCCCTGGACGACGGCGCCCCCGACGAGCGGTCCGACCGCCACGGCGATCCCGCTGATGCCCGACCACACGCCGATCGCCATCCCGCGCCGTTCCTTGGGAAAGGCCTCTGCCAGCAGCGTCAGCGTCAGCGGCGTGACGGCCGCCGCTCCGGCGCCTTGCACGGCGCGCGCGGCGACCAGCAGGTCAGTGTTCGGGGCGAGCGCCGCCGCCGCCGAGGCCAGGGTGAACAGCGACAGTCCGGCCATGAACATCCGCTTGCGCCCGAACCGGTCTCCGAGCGCTGCGCCGGTGAGCAGGAGCACGGCGTAGGCGAGCACGTAGGCGTTGACGGTCCACTCCAGCGACTGAATGGAGGCGCCGAAATCGCGGTGGATCGTGGGCAACGCGACGGTCACCACGAGGTTGTCCAGCACCACCATGAACAGCGCCACCGACACGATCGCCAACGTCCAGCTGCTCCTGCGCTTTTCGCTCATCCCCGATTGCTCCTCGCTCGTTTCTCGCTCGTCGCGCTAAATTAGCGTTCGCTAATAAATTTGTCAAGAGGCGCGCCGTGTGGGCTCGGCTGAATACGATGTGCACGCATGCCACGCCCGATCTCAGCCCGCGCCTGGATGGCGATGCTCGCCGCGGCCGCGATCACTCTGTTCGGCGGGTGTGGCGGCTCTACCAAAACGGTGTCTGTCGCCGGCGCGCCCACGACCTCCGGCGCCACAACCACGCCGACCGGCCCGACGACGCCGCCCGCCACTGGCACCACGACGACACCGACCGGCACGACGACCGCCGGCGGCGCCTCGGGTGGCACTCCCGCGACTACGAGCACGCGCACGGCGACGGCGCCGGCGTTCGCCGAAAAAGAAAAAGACGCCGCCGCCGCAGGACTTCCGGCCGCGCTCGCGCTCCTACGAGCGCATGGTTACACCACGAACGACACCTCCGACTACCACCCCGACCAGACCCTGCGCGTGCTCGTCGGCACGGGTTCGCACTCCAACGACGGCTACGACAAGCAGGCGTTCTTCTTCGTGGACGGCCGCTACCTCGGCACCGACTCAAGCCGGCCGAGCGCGCAGATCAGCGTCGTCTCCCAGAGCGACACCGAAGTCACGCTCGCCTACCAGCTGTACCGTCCCAACGATCCCCTGTGCTGCCCGGGCGGCGGCGCCGCCCACGTGCGCTTTCAGCTGAACAACGGCCGACTCGTCCCGCTGGACCCGATCCCGCCGACCAGCTCCACCACGAGCACGAGTCGGCAGTAGCAGTCGCCCGGCATACCTCAGGGCGGCGGACCACATACGCGCGTACGCGTATGCGCGTATGTTCACGCCCAAACCGCCCAAACGTCCTATCGTGGTGTGCGTCCGCAGAACGTCATCGTCAGAGAAAGGGTCCCGCCGATGAGCGCAACGATCGAGGGTCGCAGCGAGGAGTTGCTGCAGGCCAAGAACTTCTGTCTGGTCTCCACCATCCGCAGCGACGGATCCGTGCACTCCGCCCCCGTGTGGGTGGACCTGCAGGACGGTCGCCCCGTGCTGAACACCGCCGAGGGCCGCGCCTGGCCCCGCAACCTGGAACGCGATCCGCGCGTGACGCTGACCATCCAGAACATGGACAACCCGTACGAATACCTGTCGATTCGTGGCCGCGTCGCCGAGCGCACGCATGATGGAGCGGACGAGCACATCGACGCGATGGCCAAGAAGTACCTCGGCCAGGACACCTACCCGTTCCGCCAACCGGGCGAACAGCGCTTGATCATCAAGGTTGAGCCAGACGACGTACACGTCTGGGGCGGCTGAGCAGCTGTCTCACCCGCGCCCAAACAGCCGTCGCCACAGCGACGGGGGGCGCGGTTGGGTGCGCAGCCACTCATCCTGCAAGACCAACTGTCCGGCGGCGCGGGCCTTGAGCACGCACGCGGTGTGGGCGTGGCGGCGCCGGCGTGAGTCCCCTTCGGGGGCGATCAGCATATGCTCGCTGAGAGCGGGCAAGCGATGACCACAGATCGGACAGCGATACGTCGCCGGCTTGCGGTTCGCCGCACGGCGCACCGTCCACCATGGGGCGGGGGGAAGGCTCGCGGCCATCGCTCCATTGTCGCGCCCCTGGCCGGCGCCTTCGCGGCGAGCATCGCCGTCGGATTCGGTCTGGTCGTTGCGCGCGCGGAGCGCGAACGCCGCGCCGCCCAGTCCAAGCGCGTGCCGGCGAGAGCGCGGCGGTTCGGTCTGCTGGGCGAGGAGACCCCCGCAAGCGGCTACCGGCGGATCGTGCTCGCCCAACTCGATCTCGCGATCGAGCATCTGAGCGGCGAATCGTCGGTTGCGCCGGAGCGGGCCGTGCATGAGACGCGCAAGGCGCTCAAGCGCGTGCGTGCGCTGATGCGACTATTGGAGGGCGAGCTCGGCGCCAAGCGCGCCGATCGCGAGCGCGCCGTCCTGCGCGACGCCGCAGCGCGGCTGGCGGGGACGCGCGACGCGGAGGTGATGGTGAGCACGCTCGACGCGCTCGTGGAGCGCCACCCGCGCGAATTGGGGCGAGGACGCGGCGTGATGGAGCTGCGGGCGGACCTCGAGCGCGAGCGGATGCGCGCGAGCGCCCGGATGTTGGGAGACGCGGCCACGCGCGAGCGGGTGGCCGAAGAATTGGCGGCAGTGCGCGCGCGTGTAGCGAAGTGGAAGCTGCCCGAGAACCGTCCAGCGGCCAGGCTCACGGGGCCGGGCCTGGAGCACATCTATCGCGCCGGACGCACCGGACGGCGCCGCGCGGGCAGACGCAGCGCCGCTCCCCGAGTGCTGCACAGGTGGCGCAAACACGTCAAGGATCTGCGGTATGCGGCTGAAGTCCTGGACGTACGCGGGGCGGCGAGCGCGGGCTCCAAGCCGGCGGGCAAGCGCCGCTCCAAGCAGAGCAAGCGCGAGGCCAAGCGCGGCAGGCACATCGCGAAGGTGGCGCGCCGCGCAGACGGGCTTGGCGAAATGCTGGGCGAGGAGCACGACCTGATGCTGCTGGCCGAGCGAGTGCGTGCGCACAAGCCGCTGAAGCGGCGTCGAAAGCGGACTCGTAAGCGGCTGTTGCGTGCGATCTCGCGCCGGCGCGAGCGGCTGCGCAAGCGCGCGTTGCGTGAGGGCGAGCGGCTGTATGCGCTGGGACCGCGCCGATTCCTCGGCAAGATGCGTGCGTAATCCCCCGCGCAGACTGAAGGAAATCCCGCAATCGGCCGATGTAACCGGCGGACCTTCCAGTCCGCTAAGCGATGCGTGCCCGGACGACACCAGCGATGCTGTTCCTGGCCTCCCTGCTGGGAGGAGTGGGCGTGCTCGTCTTGCACCTGACCGTTGGCCTCGGCGGACCGCACACGAACGAGCTGTTCGACGACTACGTCTACAACGCGCTGATGTTCGGCGCAGCATTCGCCGTGATCGTCCGCGGGATCACCGTCAAGGCCCAGCGCGGGGCGTGGCTGGCGATGGGCGCGGGGCTCTTGTGCTGGAGCCTGGGGGAACTTTATTTCACGCTGTTCCTGGAAGGCGCAGGGGAAGCCGGCGGCGGCATCTCTCCCGCCGACGTGCTGTATCTGGCGATGTACCCGTGTATGTATGTCGCACTGACATTGCTCGTCGGCGCGCACCTGCACGAGCTGCGGATCAGCATGTGGCTGGACGGATTGATCGCGGGCTTGGCCGCTGCGACGCTCGCGGCGGCGGTCGTGCTGCCCCCGATCGTGGACAGCGCCACGGGCGATGTCGCCTCGGTCGTCGTCTCGCTGGCGTATCCGATCGGGGACATCCTGCTGCTGGTGTTCACGATCGGCGCACTCGGCATGACCGGCTGGCGCCCGGGGCGGGTGTGGCTGCTGATCGCCGCGAGCATGCTCTTGAGCGCGATCGCCGACTCGACCTACGTCTATCAGTCCGCGACCGGCACCTATACGGAGAACACTTGGCTTGAAGGCCTGTGGCCGGCGGCCGCGGTGCTGCTGGCGGTCGCGGCGTGGACGCCATGGCCGCGGACGATGCGCAAACGGATCGAGGACTGGCGCCTGGTGATGGTGCCGGCGCTGTCGCTGCTGGCCGCGCTGGGAGTGTTCGTGTACGGCAACCTGCACGGCCGACTGACGCTGCCGGCGCTGATCCTCGCGATCGCGACCGTGCTGGCGGTGTGTGCGCGGCTGATGCTGACGGTGCGTGAGAACCTGACGATGCTGATCGGCTCGCGCAATCTGGCGCTGACCGACCCACTGACGGGACTGGGCAACCGCCGCCGGCTGATGGAAGACCTGCAGTTGGCGTGTCGCCTAGCTAGACCTGAGGAGCCGTGGCGGCTGGCGATGTTCGACCTGAACGGGTTCAAGCGCTACAACGACACTTACGGTCACCCGGCCGGCGATGAGCTGCTCGCGCGTCTCAGCGACAAGCTCAGCGCGAGCGTCACCGCGTACGGGACGGCGTACCGCATGGGCGGCGATGAGTTCTGCGTGCTGTTCAAGAGCTCGGCCGCCGCCGAGCGGGAGATCTCACAGGCGTGCGTGACGGCGCTGTGCGAGGACGGCCTGGGGTTCGCGATCGGCGCCGCGCACGGCGAGGTCAGCATCCCCACCGAGGCGGGCGAACCGTCGGACGTCCTGCGCCTCGCCGACCAGCGCCTGTACAAGCGCAAGGACCAGACGCGCGAACAGTATGTCGCGCGACATACGCGCGCGGGCACGCGCGGGCGCTTGGACCCGGCCGTCGTGACCGCGTTTGCCGAGACGACGATCGCAGACGTGGCCCCGGGGTCGATCATGCCCCGCGGGCCGCTCGATTAAGCGCGAGCGGCTTAGAAATAGGTGCTGGGCGAGGAGGAGAGCAGACCGTAGATCTGCACGATCGCGGCCTGAACGAGCAGCTGCGAAGACGGGGGCGAGCCGAACACGAACAGGTTGTTGGCGAGGCGCAGGTGCTGCCAGGCGTAGTCGACGTAGGGCTGGGCCAGCTTCGGCCCGGGCGGGTCGTGGGTGACGGAGTCGAGGTAGAGCATGTTGCGGAAGTAGACCGAGACGAAGAAGGGGAGTTCTGAGCCGAGTCGTTCGGGGGTGTAGTAGGCGAGCGCGAACTTGGCGGTCTGACGCGCCTGGTAGAGGTAGGCGGAATTACCGGTGGCCTGGTAGAGGAGCGTGCCGGCGCCGATCATCGAGCCCTGGTTGTAGCTCCAGTACACGCGCGCGACCGCGCCGTGTGCGCCGATGTGGTCGGCGTACAGGCCGTTGGACTGGAGCAGGCAGGTACGCACCCAGTTGTAGGCCTGTTCGGCGAACTGTAGGTAGGCGACGTTGCCTGTCAGCTGGAAAAGGCGCACCGCGAGCTCCGCGCCGGGGCCGCCGGTGACGGTGTTGCGTTCGTTGTTTTCGGAGGAGTTCGAGAAGGGGATGCCGCCGGGACAGACGTGTTCGGGATCGGTGTCCCAGCCGGCCATCACGAATGCCATGATCGCCTCGGCGCTGCCTAGCGCGGCGGTGGAGTGGGTCAAGGCGTACATGCGCACGAGCTCGATCCCGACCCACTCGTTGTCGTCGTAGTACTTAGCCCCGCCCGGACCGGTCGGCGGCGCGACGGTCCCGTCGAAGGCCGCGAGCGAGCTTGTGAATGTCCCTTCGGGGGCACCTGAGTTGTCGATGTCCAGATAGGAGCGCAGCCCGATCAGACGCGCCGACAGTTCGTGCGAGAGCGCGCCAGACAACCCGGGTATGCGGGAGACGCCGCCCACGTGGCGCATCGTCACGGTCGCGGCCAGCGCTTGGGAGAACGGCCACAGAAACGAGAACGGTTCGCCCTCGTAGAGCCCGGAGCCGGGGATGTAGAAATTGTGCTGCATCGCTTCGAACGCGATCAACGCGCGCGCCGGATCGCCATGCAGGACGGGTTTCGGCTTGGGCTTGGCGTGCTTTTTCGACTTGGACTTCGAAGAGCCACCGGTGGGAGCCGAAGACCCTCCGGTCGGCGCCGCGGCCGAGTGGGCGAATTCAGACGGCTTGGCCACCCGCAGCGGCCGGGTTGCCCCCGCCGGGTACGGCGAGGAGGCAGACGCCGCCGCCGGCAAGACGCCGCCCGCGAAGACCAGCGCACCCAGGACGAAGCCGTGGCGCACACGCTGATGACAAATGTCAAAGAAGGATCTCATGAGTGCTCCAGAACGCACAACAGTCGAGGCTCCGTTTCGATTCGACGCGACCGAAAAAAAGCCTACGTACCGCCGCCCGACTTGCCACCCTGCCAGGTCTCGCCCCCCTGACCCGCTCAGGGTCCCCACCATCAATCGCCTGCAGCAAGCGCGCTCTCGATGAGCGTCCCGAGCTCCTCCCCCGCCACCGCCCCCTCCACTCCACAGGCCCGCATCCCCAGCAGCAGGCTCCCTCCGACGGGAGCCGTCTCAACGGGGAAGACGCGGGCCTCGGGTGCGACCGCGTGAATGGCGTCCATGAGCGGTGTGACGAACACCTCGCCGGCGCGATAGGCGCTGCCGATCAGTCCGACGGGGAAGTCGCCGGCGAGTCCGGTGTTGGTGATGACGGCGCGGATCTGCTCGCCGAGCAGGCCGGCGGCGCGGGCGAAGAGCTCGCTCGCGACGACGTCGCCCTCGTACGCCAGGCGCGAGGTTTCGACGGCGAACGCTGCCACTTCGCCCTTGGTCAGGGGGGTGGTGTAGACGCTCGCGGCGAGCGCCTCGATCGACGGAGAGCGAAAGAATTCGAGCGCCGCCCCACTGAGCGCAGTGGGCGGGCCGGAGCTGTCGCGGTCGTGCAGCGCGGCGACGATCGACTGCGCGCCGAGCCAGTAGCCGGAGCCCTCGTCGCCGAGCAGGTGCCCCCAGCCTCCTGCCCGCCAAGTGCGACCGTCTGGACCGACGCCGAAGACGTTTGAGCCAGTGCCGGAGATCGCGCCGACGCCGGGCTGCGCGCCGGTGGCGGTGGCCCAGGCGCCGACGACGTCGTTGACGACGATCCAGTGGTCGGCGCGGGTCTCGTGGAGGTGACGGTCGATCGAGGCGGTGTCGGTACCGGCGACGGCGACGACGGCGCTCGCGAGCTGGGCGTGGGCGATGCAGGCGCCGGCGAGGGCCTGGTCGGTGGCGTCGAGGATCGCCTTGACGGCGAGGCGGGTGCCGACGGCGTCTTCGTTGGAGGGGCCCGCGTGGCCGAGGTGCAGGGCGCCATCCTGGAGGTCGAGCACGGCGGCGAGGGTCTTGGTGGCGCCGCCGTCGATGCCGAGGATGTAGCGCGCGGTGGCGTCGGCCGTGGGCGTCACGGGGGCGGTGAGGGCCGGGGGCAGCGTGACGAGCGGGTCGCGGTTCATGGCGGCATCCTCGCAGGCGCGGCACGGGATAGGATCGCCCGAGGATGCAAGCCAAAGCGGTGTTTCCCGGTACGCCACAGAAGGCGGGGATGTACGAGTCGTTCTACCTGCGGGCGGTCGCGCCGGATGAGCCCGTGGGGCTGTGGGTGCGCTACACAGTGCACAAGCGCCCGGGGGAGCGGGCGAAGGGGTCGGTGTGGTGCACGGTGTTCGACGCGCGCAAGGGGCGCCCGTGGATGCACAAGCTCACAAGCGAGGACCTGAGCGCGCCCGGTGGCGAGTGGATCGCGATCGAGGGGTCGCGGCTGGGCGACGGGTATGCCGAGGGCGAGTGCGGCGGGGCCAAATGGTCGCTGAAGATGCAGGCGGACGAGCCGGAGCTACGGCACCTGCCGAGCGGGTGGATGTACCGGGCGCCGCTGCCGCGGACGAAGCTGACGAGCCCGTCGCCGAGCGCGCGATTCGACGGCACGTTCGCGTTGCCGGACGGGCGCACGCTGCAGCTGGACGGATGGCGGGGCATGGTTGGGCACAACTGGGGCGCGGAGCACGCCGAGCGCTGGATCTGGCTGCACGGGGTGGGCTTCGCGGAGGACGAGGGCGCGTGGCTGGACGTGGCGTTGGGCCGGATCAAGGTAGCGGGCAGGTTGACGCCATGGGTGGCAAACGGCGCGGTGGGGATCGCCGGCGAGCGGTATCGGATCGGTGGGTTGGGCGCGCGCGGGCTGCGGGTGCAAGAGAACACCGAAGGGTGCACGCTGAGCATGCCGGGACCGAAGGGCCTGCGCATCGCAGCGAAGGTGGAGGTCCCGATAGCAAGTAGCGCGGGCTGGCGCTACGCCGATCCGGACGGGGGCGAGCACGAGGTCGCGAACTGCTCGGTAGCGCGGGTGGAGCTCGATCTGGCGCTGGGAAGCGGAGGGGGCGCCCGCAGACTGACGAGCGCGCACGGGGGGGCGTACGAGCTGGGAATGCGCGCCGGCGACCGATCGGAGATCGGCCAGCATGGCGTGCCGATCGCGCCATTCACAGACGGGTGAGGGCTCCACCGCAACGGAGCACATCTGACGTGGTTCTTATATTGGTGGGAGACAATGTGGGTCTGAGAGCGACCCGGCAAGCAGAGGAGGCAAGATGCAGGTGATCGGCGCCGGGTTCGGCCGGACTGGGACGTTGACGCTCAAGGCCGCGCTGGAGGAGTTGGGCGTGGGGCCGTGCTACCACATGGTGGAGGTGCTGTGGGGGGACACGAGCAGGCTGCCGTTGTGGCAGGCGGCGGCGAACGGCGAAGAGGTCGACTGGAAGGCAGTGTTCGAGGGGTTCGAGTCGACGGTGGACTGGCCGGGCTGCACGTTCTGGGAGCCGCTGATGGAGGTGTTCCCGGAGGCGAAGGTGCTGTTGAGCTTGCGCGACCCGGAGTCGTGGTATGAGAGCGCGAGGAACTCGATCTACGCGGTGATGCTGGCGGGCAAGAAAGGCGAATTGAAAGGCGGCCAGGAGACGCCGCCCTCGCCGGAGGCCTTTGCGATGATCTCGAAGCTGATGTGGGACGGAACGTTCCATGGGAAGTTCGAGGACAAGGCGTATGCGATCGAGCGCTTTAACGAACACAACGAGGCGGTCAAGAGCAGGGTGCCAGCGGATAGGCTGGTGGTGCACGAAGTGAAGGAAGGCTGGAAGCCGCTCGCGGACATGTTGGGGGTCCCCGAGCCCGAGACAGAGTTCCCGCGGCTGAATGACAAGGCGGCGTTCCGCGAGATGGTGGGCCTGCCAGCGCTGGCCTAGCGCAAAAGCGTGTGGGAGAGGACATCATCGGAAGAGCTATGAGCGCGAATGTGACCTGGCAGGAGGCGAGCGTCGATCGAGAGCGGCGCTGGCGGGCGCTGGGCCAGCAGGGCGCGACGGTGTGGTTCACGGGTCTGCCCGGGGCCGGCAAGACGACGGTGGCGACCGCGGTCGAGGCGCGGCTGATCGACTCGGGCCGCAACGCGTACATGCTCGACGGGGACAACCTCCGGCACGGGCTGTGCAGCGATTTGGGCTTCAGTAAGGACGATCGCGAGACGAACGTGGGGCGGGTCGGGGAGATCGCGAAGCTGTTCGCGGACTCGGGCACGGTCGCGCTCGTGGCGCTGGTCTCGCCGTATGCGGAGTGCCGCGAGAAGGTCCGCAAGCTGCATGAACGCGAGGGCTTGGCGTTCGTGGAGGTGTACGTGAACACGCCGAAAGAAGAGTGCGCGCGGCGCGACCCGAAGGGGCTGTACGCGCGTGCGCGCAGCGGCGAGCTGCACGGGATGACGGGCGTGGACGACCCCTACGAGCGCCCGCGCGCGCCGGAGGTCGAGCTGACCCCGAAGCTGGACGTGGACGCCGCGGCGGAGCTAGTGTTGGCGACGCTCGGCGAGCGGTTGGCGCTGCAGCGCGACTGAAGCCGCGCGAGGCCGGCCCGCCTACCGTTCGGGACGCCGCGCCCGGTCAGCCATCCGCTTGCTCGGGCGGGCAATTGCTCGGGTTGAGGTGTGTCGAGCCCGCGCGGGGCGGCGAGTCGGCAGCGCAGTGTCCGCGGTCGTTCGCGTGCGCGAAATGAAGCGCTTTCAACACAGGTCCTGCTGAACGGATAGGTCCTACATCTTACCTTTTCCTCACCGCCGGCCCGTATTCTTCCGCGCCTGCCCTTGTCAAGAGTGAACGTCAAAGGAAACGAAAGCAGGCCCCCGAACCACTGCGGGTCGGCCGTTTCGAGCCCCCGATACGCCCACCGGTGCGGTGACCGGCGCCGACAGCAACCCGACGCAAGCAACCGGCTATGGGTCACCCACCTGTACCACCTGCGTGGTACACTGCGAACATGCCGTCGACCAAGCCCCGTATCCAAGTCACGATCGACCCCGAGCTCTCCGAGGCGCTCGCCGAGCTGGGCGGTACCGAGCCGCGTTCGCGCACCGTCCGCGACCTTGCGCTGCGCGGCGCCGATGCGGTCCGCGCCGAACGCAGCGCGCGCAGCGAAGCGCACGAGCACCTGCGGCGGATCGCCACCGGCGAGGACGACGGATACGACTTCGCCGTCGCCCTGCGTCTCCATGCCGAACGCTGAGCCCTACGGCTCCGGCGAACCGCTCGTATTCGACACCTCCGCCTGGAGCCGCCAGCAAGACCCAGCTGTGTTGGCACGTTGGCTCGCCACGGCGAAGGCCGACCTGCTCGTCGCGTGCCCCGTGGTCGCCCTCGAGCTGCTTGGGAGCGCCCGTAGTGAGGAGAAGTTCGCCATCCTCGACCGCACCCTCACTGCCCTGCCGACGGCCCCCGTGACACGCACGGCCGGGATCGCGGCCCTGCGCGCCTCACGCGAACTGCGCGGAAGCCGGCGCCTCCCCGCCTCCGACTACCTGATCGCTGCCGCCGCCGCCGAGCGCGGCGCGGGCGTCCTGCACTACGACCGCCACTTCGACACCCTCTGCGGCGTGCTTGGGATCGAAAGCGTCTGGATCGCCGAGCCCGGCTCGATCGACTGAGGTCTGCAAGGACACCTCCCACCTCGGCCCAATACGATCCCACTCCATGGCCTATGAGCAGATCCTCACCGACCTTTCCGAACGTATCCTCACGATCACGCTCAACCGCCCCGAGCGCCTGAACGCGTGGACGCCGACGATGGCGAGCGAGCTGATCGAGGCGTTCGACCGCGCCGACGCCGACGACGAGGTGCGCGCCGTGATCGTCACCGGCGCCGGCCGCGGGTTCTGTGCGGGCGCCGACCTCGCCGGCGGCGGTGAGACGTTCGACTACCGCGCGCGTGAGCACACCGAGGCCGTGCCTCGGGATAACGGCGGGCAGGTCACGCTGCGCATCTTCGAGTCGACCAAGCCCGTCATCGCCGCGATCAACGGCCCCGCCGTCGGCATCGGGGCCACGATGACGCTGCCGATGGACATCCGCCTCGCCGCGCAGGACGCCCGCATGGGCTTCGTTTTCGTACGCCGAGGCATCGTCCCCGAGGCCTGCTCCAGCTGGTTCCTGCCGCGCATCGTCGGCATCGGCCAGGCGATGGAGTGGGTCGCCACCGGCCGCATCTTCTCCGCACAGGAGGGCCTCGACGGCGGGCTCCTGCGCAGCCTGCACCCATCCGGAGAGCTGCTCGAGGCGGCACGCGAGCTCGCCCGTGAGATCGCGCAGAACACCGCGCCCGTGTCCGTCGCGCTGGCGCGGCGCATGATGTGGAGCATGCTCGGCGCCGAGCATCCGATGATCGCCCACCGCGCCGACTCGCGCGGCATGTTCCAGCGCGGCCAGTCCGCCGACGCGGCCGAGGGCATCACCGCCTTCTTGGAGAAGCGCCCCGCCCGGTTCCCCGACCGCGTCAGCGACGGGCTGCCGGACATCATGCCGGGGTGGAGCGCCCCCGAGTTCGAGTAGGCCCGAGGGCTGATACGTGTGGACGAGCTATGCGGCTACGGCTACGCCTGCCGGTACGTAGTGCTCGACCGTGAGGTCGTCGCGCTCCAGCGCAAAGCGCACTCCCTCCTCGGCGAGCCGGTGCGCCTCGGAATAGCTGTCGGCCACAACAGTCCAGCGCGGCACATCAGGCGAAGTGGCAACCCACGTGTCTTCGTCCCGGCGATAGAGCACACGCGCAATCATCGTGTTCTCAGAGTAGCGCGAGGGCATCTTGCTCGGCAAGGCCCACCTGGTTGCAGAGGATGTCCTTGACGGTCGAGGGCCGGATCGTCTGGTTGTCGTGGAAGGCAAAGATGACAGTCGGGCGGTTGGGTGCTTCCATCTTGCGGTGCGAGCCTCTCTGACGAACTACCCGATAGCCCAAGGGCTCAGCTAGTAGGACACGGAGGAGCTTCTTCGCCTTCAGGGATGGGAACTGGGCCACGTGGACGACTTTACGCACTACTTGGGACGGGCATTTCGTCTGCTGTTTCAGCCATCATCCATCCAATGGCAGAGTCGAGGCGCCAGGACACAGAGCAGCCGAAAACTGGAGCAGGCGCATGTACCGGTGATGTCGACGGCGTGCTCGTACGAACACCCGCCGATCAGCGGCTCCTGCTCGCCGCTACCATCCGTAGCACTGCCGAGTGGCGGGGCCAAAAGGCCCGCGAGTTCGGCGACGATGCCATCGCTCGGAAACGGAGTTTGCGAGCCAAGCTGGCACTTCGCACGCTTGCGAACTTCGTCGAGGCGATGCCAAATGACGACCCCGATCTGAACCTGCACGCCCTGCGCCGTGTAGACGAGCGCAAGGGAGAACTGCGGCTTGCACCCGACAGTTTCTTCTTGCTCTCCCGCTTCAGCCTCGACAAGGGGGCGTGGCAAGCCAGCAAGCCAAGCGAAAGCCAGATGCGAAACATCCTGCGCCGCATCGACGGTATCGAGGCCCGAGAGCGGCACGCCCGCAAGCAACGCGCCGATATGGGCTACGGTGACGAATGACGATGACCTGCGCGGGCGACGGCGTCAGCGGCCTTCTCGCCACCGGCCGTCGACTATGTGCTTGAGTGGTGGCGCGTTGCGGAGCAGGACGCCGATTCGCTCCATCAGCGTGTGGGCGGCGACATCGATGTCGTAGCCCTCTGGAAGATCGAGGACCAGGCTTGCGAGATCGGCGCGGAAGTCCGCGTCGGCCAGCTTCCCGAGCAAGTTCAGCCTCAGCTGTGGGTAGGTGAAGACGTTCTCCTGCATGTAGTGCTCGAGACCGCCGACAATCTCGGCCGGCGTCGCTTCGTCGCCTGTCAGCACCAGCCAGAGGTCGAACAGGTCGCGCCCCTTGCGGCGCTGGTACAGAGCGCGGAGCTTGGTGGACATCATCTCCTCGAGGACGAACGTGGAGACCGGCGCGGCGCCGTTCCACCAGCGCGACGCGACCGCGTGGTGGATCGTGATGGGGGTCTTGAACGGTGTGATCTCGGCGATGTTGGTCTCGATCTTGATGCGGATCTGCCCGTGCGGATCGGTTGCCTCGGCGTCCAAGATCATGTGCACCATCTGTCTGGCACTCTGGACTTGAGAGACGCTCAGACCCACATCGTCGGCGACCTCGCGCAGCTGGTCGAGATACGGTCCGATCGGACCGGTGGTGCGCCTGACGTAGTCGAGGTCCTCGCTGTAGCGGTAGGGCCTGGGGAGGTGGAGCTTGTGCAGGCAGGTGCCGCCACGCATCACCAGCTCACCGCCGAGGAGATCGTTGCCGGCGATCTCGACCATCAACCGCGAGAGGATGAGATCCTGCTCCACCTGATAGGACTCGGGCCACGGGACGCGTGCGCGCCACTCGGTGATGAACGCGGCGGGGATCACAGGTCGGGTTCCACCTGCGTATTGACGCGCACCTGCCAGTCGCGATCGGCCTTGCCGCGTTTGCCCGCAGCCGGGTCCAACAGCGCGGGCTCACCGAGATCCAAGCGCGCGGCCTGGCGCAGCGCCTCCAGATCCTCGCAGTGACCGTAGCGCTCCACGAACCACCCCGTGCGGCGCACGACCGCGCGCCCACGGCGACTGGCGACGCGCGCCAGCTCCGATCCCCCGAGCTCGCCAATCTCACCGAGGATCGTCGCGACGTTGCTGTAGCCGCCACTGGCACGGTGGTAGGCGATCAGGTCGACGACCGTGGTCTCCCTGGCCGAAACCGTCAGGTATCCCGTGGGGACGGCGATGCGCTGCGTCTTGTCCTCGTGGATGTGCTTGCTTGTGTAGAAGCGCAGGCGGACCCGGCCGAGGTCGCGATCCCGTGGTGCGGGGCCCGCGCTCATAACTTGGAAGACCTGGGGCGCCTGGTGAGACGCGCCGTGGATACGCGCCGCGCTCAGCAGCGCGACGTAATAGGCGCGGTGCAGATGGGCCATCATCGCGTCGATGAACCAGTCGCCCGGCAGCACCCCCCAGCTGCGGTATTCGGGCGGCACGGCGACATAGAGGCCCCGAGCGGGCGAGAAGACCTGTTGACGCCGCTGCAGCCTGCCAAGCGCATCCGCGGCCGCCCCCCGATCAGAGCCGAGAATCGCCACGGCGTCATCCAGCGTGAACTCGTAGCGGCCAAGCGACAAGAGATGATCAGGCAGATCACGAGGACGAACCGACATGGCGTAAGCATAGCGCTCAACCGCGTAGTTTACATATTTCGTCGTATATCATACCAAGCAAGTAGAGGGCCCCGTGCGAGATACGGCCTTATGTGCGGTTATATGCGGAATGAATACCAGGCTCCAGGGATGTAGCCCAAGCACCCAACTCGAAACCCCAACGGCCCGTGAGCGACCTCGCGGGCACGGACTACACGAGGTCCTCTTGCGCGTAGCCCATCACGGCTAGCTCCGGCTGTTCGACGGAAAGACCGAAGCTCAGGGCTGAGCGCGTACACGCGTGCCTGCTCGGCACGCTCCCTCCCGTAAGCAGTGCAAGCGTGCAACCGCGGGCCCCGCTGGCGATTGGTGATCGTCCGGACCAGGCGTCTGGAGCGAAGCTCAGCGGACGCTCGCAAATCGCGGTGGCTGTCGCGTAAACACTTGCGCCGTGATGCTCGGCAGAGGGTGCCGCGACGATGCTGGAGTGTGCTGGCTCCTCTCCCACGGCTTGGCAGACCTTTTAGGCGGCAGGTAAGCTAGGCCTATGGCTATCCATCCGCTGAGCTTGCCGACGCGCTGGGGCGGCTGGCCCCGAAGCGCAGCAACGACGCCGACCACGCGTGACATATGCCGCCATGACTAGTCACTCTTGGGATCTGCCTAAGGACAGCTTGTCGAGAGAGGCTCTGACGGGTCTTGATCGGGTGGCATTCAAGGCGCGCGTTGATGCAGACCTCGACTCAATCCAAGAGGTGCTAGCAGATTCCGAATCCGATGGAACTGTCTCTCGGCGCGTGGCTGCGCTGCAGGCTCTGGCGGCTGCTCGCCAGCGAACCGGCGACTTTGAGGGATCGCGTCGAGCGACGATGCAAGCGGTGGGCTTCGCCGAAGGCACCACCGATGAGCGATTGATCGGTGCCGTGTATTTGAGCGCCGGCATTGCCGCAGTGCGTATGGGCGACAAGTCTGAGGCGATCAACGCATTTAGTGAGGCGTTGGCGCACGCTGAAAGGGCGAGAGATTCATCGTTGATTAGCTTGACGTTGACGCAACTTGCCGCGATTGATATCGCGGCGCACAATCTGGATAACGCATTGAGTTTGCTCGATAGGGCGTTTGCGCTTGGTCGCCAAGAGAATCTGACGGCGGTCAAGGGTTACGCTCTGGCCACCGTCGGATGCGCTTACGTGTTCGGCCGGCGCGACGACGATGCCGTTGCCATCCTTAACCGCGCCCAACTCCTGCATGAGCGCGCTAGGGACGTCGCGTCACTCGGAAGGACATACAACAACTTCGGTGTGCTTCATTACATCAATGGGCGGTTCGTCAACGCTATCCCTTACTTCGAGCGCGCCCTCGATCTGCTTGAGGATGTCAGCGATGCGGTCACCCTGCTAGGCGTTTTAAACAACAACGTCAGAGCGTTTGAGTTGCAATACCTAGAACGTGCAGGCCACTTTCGTGAGAAGATGGAAGACTTCAGCGGCATCTTGAGCGATCCGGACCTGCCCCGGTTCGACGATCTCACGGCTCTGGCGATATCGTCCATCGAGCAAGAGCAGGATGCCACATTCGCAAGCAGCCTTTTTGTAGATGGTCCCGTGGTCTTTTTCCCCACGCCCCCACCCAGCGATATCATTGGGCTTGGGTAGCTTAAAGGTCAGCATAGCCAATCTGCGACCCGATGCACGAACCGCTCGGCGTGCGCGAGTTGCTGCATCTCGATGTACTCGTTAACTGTGTGTGCCTGCGCAACATCGCCTGGACCACAGACCACGACAGGGACGTCGAGTCGTTGTCGATACAACCCCGCCTCAGTGCCGAAGTCCACCGCAAGGCCATGGTCGGTCTCTGCGAGTGTTGCGACAAGGGACGGCACGTCTCCGGCCATGTCCAGGCCGGGATATTGAGCCCGAACCTCGACGACCACCGCGGCTTCGGGTGCGCGCGCAGACATACTTGCCTGGATGTGCTCGGATAGGTCGATCAGCGGTTGCAGCAGAGCGGTCAGATCCTGCTGCGGCATCGCTCTAATCTCGACATCGAACACGCACCGATCGGCTACGACGTTGACCGAAGTTCCACCTTCAATGCGCCCTACATTAACGGACGCGTAAGGCACACCAAAACGTGGATCTTCGGCGTGTTTCGCGAGAGCCGTCTGGTAGGCGTATAGCTCGTTAATGATCTCGGCTGCCATGGCAATGGCGCTCACGCCACTCGGCGCAGCGCTTGAGTGTGCGGCCTGACCACGCACACTGACACGAAGCGCGATCTTCCCCTTGTGCGCGACTGCAACTCTCATGCTCGTCGGCTCACCAACGATGCAGAAGGTGGGCTTGCTGGGGGCTTTGGCGAGCACGTCTAGCATGGGTCCCACACCTTGAACGCCTAGCTCCTCGTCGGCTGACAACGCCAGCATGAGGGGACTGCGGAGGTCGCGATTGACTAGGCGAGGGATTGCCGCGAGAACCGCTGCGATGAATCCCTTCATGTCGGTCGTCCCGCGTCCATAGAGGCGAGAGCCGCGCTGAGTCAAGCAGAACGGATCCGACGCCCATGCCTCGCCGTCCGCAGCCACAACATCGGTGTGTGCGGAGAGCAAAACCCCTGAGCAATTGCTGGGCCCTATCGTCGTACTGACGGGGTCCCCATGAAGTGAGCCAGGCTGGGCGCGTGGTCGTGTTTCCCGTGATGGGATGGGAGGATGGACACGATCATGAAGCGACGCAGGCATACGCCGGAGCAGGCGGTCAGGAAGATCAGGGAGGGCGAACGGTTGTTGAACGAGGGCGCCGAGCTCGTCGAGGTGCTCAGGCAGCTCGAGGTCAGCGAGGCGACGTGGAACCGTTGGCGTGCGCAGTACGGCGGGATGAAGGCTGAGGAGGCCAAACGGCTGAAGCAGCTGGAGGGTGAGAACCAGCGGCTCAAGAAGCTCGTTGCTGAGCAGGCTCTTGACATTGACATGCTCAAGGAGTTGGCGGAGGGAAACTTTTGACCCCGGGGCGCCGGCGTAGGGCCGTCGGCACCCTGCAGGAGCGCTTCGGGGTTTCAGAGCGCCGGGCGTGTCGTGTCGCGGGCCAGAACCGCTCCACGCAGCGCAAGCAGCCACGACCACCACGCGATGAGAATGAGCGCTTAGCGAGCCGGTTACGCGAGATTGCCAAGGAGCACCCGAGGTGGGGATGGAAGACCGCCCATCAGATCCTGCTCAGGGAGGGCTGGAGGATCAATCGCAAGCGCACCAGGCGGATCTGGCGCCAGGAGGGCCTGCGGCGGCCCGTGAGGACCCGCAAGCGTCGGCGTCCGAGCAATGGGCAGGCAGCGCGTTTGAGGGCGAGTAAGGCGAACGAGGTATGGGCGGTCGACTTCCAGTTCGATGAGACCGCCGATCGTCGTCGCCTGAAGCTCTGCAACATCGTCGATGAGCACACCCGCGAGGCACTCGCGATCAGGGTCAACCGCACATGCACCGCCGAGAACGTCATCACCATCATCGAACAGCTCGTTGCCGAGCGTGGCGCCCCGACATATCTCAGGGCCGACAACGGCCCAGAGATGATCGCCTGGACACTACGCGATTACTGTCGCCTGTCCGGCACCCGCACCGCGTATATCGAGCCGGGCAGCCCGTGGGAGAACCCGTTCGTGGAGTCCTTCAACGGGCGTCTCCGTGACGAGCTGCTGAACATCGAGGAGTTCTCAAGCCTCACCGAGGCGAAGGTAATCATCGAGGACTGGCGCACCCAGTACAACACCTACAGGCCACACTCAGCCCTCGGCGGGCTCACGCCCACCGAATACGCAGGGAGAGAGAACAACCACAACCAACCAGACCACGCATAAGCCCTGGCTCACCTACAGGGACCCCTTCAGTACAAAGGTTGGCCGTACCCTCTCTCGTTCCCGAGATTAGCCGTGCGTTGAGACCTAGACTCGTAAAGTACGTCGCGACATCTTCAATTAGATCGACGTTGGATTCGCCCGCAACAGTGCGATGCGCGACAAGGCGCCGCAACCACTCAACGGCTTCTGAACTGGGGGAGCTCACGCGGCTACAGCGGCTAGCCTGTCTACTTCTCGCGAATGCGTAACGGCAGCCGCGCCGTAGCCAAGGTGGGTATAGCCCTTCTTTTTCAACTCGCTGGTGAGGCGGCTGTATGCTTTTCTGACCTTGTCGCGGTTGGCGTCGACCCGGACATAGAACTGGCAGTCTGCCTTTCGCTTTAGGGCGGTCAGCGGCATCGGGTTGGGCTCCTCCTTCTTGCCATTTACGCGCCAGAGGTTCTCGTCCTCCCAGAGATTCCATTCGACCTGGTTGGCTCCAAAGCGCTCGATGGCCTTTTCGTTAACAACCCAGGTGTCCTCATCCGCCACACCGATGCTGTAAGCGACAGTGACACATCGTAGCTCGCAGGACAGCGGAAGGCTCGCGGCGAGCCGGTCGACCGCATCGAACATGGCGACAGTCAGCTCGTATCCGTATCTGCCCCCTTCCGAGGTGCGAGCCATCGTATTCGGTGTTGCCACCAGGGAAAAGGGCATATTTGCTACGACGAGCACCCGTTCCTCCTCTGCCGCGAACAGCGGGGGTATGCCGTGACGTATGTCATTGACGCCGACGACGGCATCCCCGCTATCATTGATTAATGCGTTGATCGCGGCGTACGCTACTGCTCTCGCGCTGCGGTCGAAGCCGTACCTACGACACCCGTCGGCGTGGTAGCGCAAGACATTGTGCCCGCATCCCACAGCAGGGTCGATGACACATGTGGCCCAGTCAGTCAGCCCGTGCGTTGTGCACGCCTTCATCACAAGGTCGCTCTCGTCAATGAACGGGAACACGCGAATTGCCGAGCTGACCCAGAGCCCGTCGGTCATAAAAACGTCGTCGCCGCGCGCGTGAAGCTTGACTCTTAGCGCATCGGATTCTACGAGCCCGAGTCGCTCAAGCAGGCGCCTTTCCTCGTTCGAGTGAAAAGCCAGAGACCGGTGCAGTCTAAAGAGCAAGCCCTGATACTCCGCGTGCTCTATCCAAGCGTCGTAGGCTTGGTGGTGCGCGACCTCGAGCAGAACCTTGCGGAGCAGTCGTCTGGCGTCCGGCTCCTCCTGAAGGTAGAGCAAGATCTGATTGAGATCATCCATAGTAATAGTTTCGACTTGTTCCGGATCCACCGAGTATTCATCTTGAGGCATAGCCGCCGTTTCCCCAGCTGTAATGTCGTCTGTGGGGTCGTCCGGTTCGTTGGCGTTCCACCAGGTGACTCGGTGCTCTTTGGGCATGTGATCCGAGGAGGCATAGGCTCGGATCATATGCTGAGGGAACTGGTTGTCGAGCTGCTTCGCGAGCGCGTCGAACTTGTCCTTTGTGATTTGAGCATTACCGCGTAGGAGTGAGTTGACCTCGTCACTGGCGACGCCATCTCTCTCCCACGGGTGCCGCGGCTCGGGTTTCTCGGTAGCCTCCAACCACAGTATTGGGTAGGGCATTCCGCCAAGGATGCCCTTCAACGGCTGCCAGCCTACGTGGTGCACGGTGAGTACGCGCTGGTCGGGGAACTCTGTGACAAATTGCGCGATGTCGAAGGAGCAGCCCACTCTCTTCGGAGGTGCGAGCGCTGCAAGGCGAAAACCTAGGTCGATATCGCGTCCGATGTAGTCCATTACGGTCCGTGCCGTGGGCTCGTAGTCGCCAGTCTCGGGGTCTACCGGCGTTCGGCCAGGAATGATGTCGATGTTGCCATCAACAATACGGAGGTACTTGTTGCGCAGTGGGAAGCCAGCAGTCCATGCACACGCTCGAACTCCCATGCCCAAGGGTATCAACTCGGCGTCGAACGCTTGGACAGTCTCGACAAACGCGCGCAGCGATGTGCCAAGTGTGACATGGCGCTTCTCGTCCTCTGGATATATCAGTTCGGTGAAAATGATCTCGTCACCATTGATCTTCCAGAGACGTGGCGGTGGCGCGACCCACGCGTGGTCAGACTCTTCTTCACGGGAGTCCTTGACTTTCTTTCTGAACGCGCCGCCAAAGTCGAGGAAGAACGTTTCAAAGACCCGCGGCCAGGTACTCGCGGAGGCCCGTGATCCCTCGACGCGGCGTTGATTCTTGAAGTTCGTACCGCCCGCGAGATCAGCCGACATGAATAGGCGCAGATGCTGTCGTCGATCGGCGACAGGTGTCGCTATCTTGTCTGCCATGTCTCGTCCCCGGTGGTTCGGTTGGCTGTCGTTGCGAGCGGACAATCCTAGCGCGTGCGGACTCTGGCGGTGTTCAGGGGTACGGAATCGTTACAGCTGAACCAGGCTGGGTTTGAACGGAGTCCGTCAAACGGGGCCCACTGCCGCTTTCGCCGCTTACGATCACCGGCCCGTACTACAGGCTGACGACCACATTCCCACAACAGCGAGCGCGTCTGTCGCCTGCTCCGAGACTGCTGAGTTGGACGACTTCCGAGAGCACAAACTGACCATCGGCTCACGCTCGCTTCTGTCAGGCATTGCGGAAGCCCTTGCCCCGCCGATCGCCCAGACACGGTCCTCGTCCAACACAAGAGTCCGGCGACGTTTGTAGACGCTCGGCTCCATGCGCAAGCACAAGCGCTTCGATGGCAGACGTTACGGCGTGTGCCTAGATTCTCCGCCCGCTGTCCGTCCCGTACCTAGTTGCACGTGCAGCCGTTCCGACCGCGCGGGCGGATGAGCCGACGCTGGCTATTCTTGTCCGCGTGTCCGGTGGCGGCGGGAAGGCTACAAACTCAGGCATCGACTTTCAGCACCGAGTTGGCGCGGTGGCCATGCTGGCGATGCTCACTGACATCGATGGCCTAGGCTGGCTACAGGTCGGTGCCGGAGGACGATCCATCACGGAGCTGCGCTTCGAGACCAACGATGGTGTGGATGACATTGTGATCATCACCGATGGCCCGCGCGTCCTCGTTCAAGCCAAGCGGACACTAAGTCTCTCTGCAAGCGTGACCTCGGAGTTCTCCTCGGTGCTCCGGCAGTTCGTGGACCAGTTCGTCCGGGAACCGGATGCCGACGAAGAATACGTTTTGGCAACGTCTTCCTCAGCGTCACGTCGCATCACATCGGACCTGCGCAACTTGACAGAAGCACAACGGCTCAATGAGCTCGGCGCCGACGCTAATCCGCTTGCCGAGATAGAGAAACAGGTTCTCGACACGACATACATCCTCTTGGCGCATCATTTTGAGGACCTCAAGGGCCGACCACCAGCTGTTGATGAGCGCAACGCCATCTTTGGCCGTATACATATTGCAGTCCTAGATCTGGAGGAGGGGGGGAGTCTCGAGCGCGCGGTTCTGACAGTGCTTGCCAGTAGGGCGCGGACCCCAGCTGCCATGGTGTGGGGAAACCTAGTCGCATTTGCCTTGACACTAGCGTCGCGGCGGATGTCCGTCGATACCGCAGCCATGTCGGAGCGCTTCGGCGAGCATTTTGACACCGCCGCCACCGTGCTTGCACAGAGTTCGAGGGATGACGCCGTGCGGTTCGCGCTTGGTGGCCAGCTAGCAGCAGGCCGCGAGGTAATCCTAATGACGCTCAAAGATCATCTGGTCCTCGCGGAGCTCATACGCTTCGCCCCGGACGGGACAAAGAGGTTCCGATTCACACATGGCACAGTCGAGATGACGAACGGCGTCTGCGCCGAGGTCCATCGTCGCGCCGCGACATGGATGGGTATGCAACGGCTCATCGACGCCGATCCGAGTGTTCTAAAAGGGCGCGAACTCACCGTTTGGCCTATCGAATCCGACGACGACCCCGAGTCCACATCCTGGGCGCAAGCCCACGCCGCTCTAATGGTCGAGCTGGCGCGGGCAAATCCTGCTCTGGAGTGTCTGCAATGTGGCCGACCCATCTCTGAGGACTTGGCGCCGTCAGTCGAGATCGACGAGGAGGGTGTTCCACATCATGTCGGACTGGTACATAGCGACTGTCTTCGACCAACGCATCGAATCATTGGAGCCGTATCCGGCGATGTGCTGGTTAGCACTGGGATATTAACCGACTTCGATTATCGAGCCTGGTTCAGCAGTCGTCCTACCGGCCAAGGTTTGTTCGACAGCGTGAGTCCCTCCACACGGGGTCAAATCGTGCATATTGGATGGAAGCCTGGTCGGGGGCACTTGGCCGTCGGCAACTGGGGCGTTGCTTACCATCTTGAGGACGGCAGCATTCGATACGTTCACGAGCGCGTACGAGTGCAGCGCATGACGCATAGCGAAGCAGAAGCTCAAGCCGCAGTCATGAACAAAGCCATTGAGGAGGCGTCCCAACGTAAAGATCCCATCTGTGTTGCCAGTGATAGTAATGCCTTTGGGTCGTATTCCACTCTGCTGCAACAGCAGACCGGCAGTCCAGCACTGAGAGTCATCTCAGCTGAACCGCGCGAAGTCACGCGTGCGACAATGTTGGCGCACAGCGCCGCAGACAATTACTACGCGCCACTTTTGGTGCTTGTCGATGCCGAAACTGGTAAGCCATTTGGGATAGGCGGCTCACAGGTTCTCCTGACGGAACCACTCACCCTGGCGGACAGCATCAAGAACTGGGAGACCTCCGGGTTGGATATACCGCGGTTCGCAACCTCGATTCTATGCTCAGATGACCAATTTGACGCCTTCGTCGCCCAGGGTATCCGCGACGGTGTTGGTCTTGTCGTCGACCCTATTTTGGACGGATCGGGACAGCCAGTTGCTGGATTCGTTGTCACCGACTTCGAGGCGGTCTTTGGCCGTTGACCGTCCGGCCAGCTGGTCCAGGCGAACTCCTTACGCTGACGCCCTCCGAGACGGTATACGGCGACGTAGCGCGAGCCTCTGCTGTAGACGCCTGGATGGGCGGTGCGCTTGGGCAACACGCCTGCTGTTGCCTTGTTGCCCACGCTGTTGCCCACTCGGAGGAGTTCTCCAGACGGCCCAAAAGCCCTGCAACCCCCCCAGCACTGGCGATTATGCCAGACGTATCTTACGCGCCAGGAGAGATTCGAACTCCCGACCTTCGGTTCCGTAGACCGACGCTCTATCCAGCTGAGCTACTGGCGCAGAGCCGCCTAGTGTAGAGACCCTGCCGCACCGCCCGCCGCCCGGTGGCCGTGTAGCGTTGGGGCGTGCCCTCACGCCCAGGCCCGCCCCGAACGGCCGCCGACCCCGTATGAGCGCGGCGCCCGACCCCCTCGACGAGTTCGAGGCCTGGCAGATGCAGCTGCACGGCCACCGCGTGATCTACCACATGATCGGCAGCGGTCCCCCGGTGGTGCTGATCCACGGCATGGTCAACTCCTCGCGCCACTGGCGTGAGGTCGCACTCCGCTTGGCCGACCGCCACACGGTGATCGCCCCCGACCTGATCGGCCACGGCGACTCGGCGACACCGCGCGGGGACTACTCGCTCGGCGCACACGCCTCTTCGATCCGCGACCTGCTGGCCGTCCTGGGCATCGATCGCGCCACGATCGTCGGGCACTCACTCGGGGGCGGCGTGGCGATGCAGTTCTTCTATCAGTTCCCCCAACGCACCGAGCGCCTCGTGCTCGTCTCCTCCGGCGGGCTTGGGCACGAGGTCAGCCCGCTGCTGCGCAGCGCCACGCTGCCCGGCGTGTCCGCGCTGCTAGCGCTCGCCGCCCACCCGCGTCTGCTCTCGGGCTTGCGCCACACGGGCGACCTGATGCGCTCCTCCGGCTCGCGCCAGGGCGTCTATCTGCAGGCGATCGCCCGCGCCCTGCGCCCGCTGGAGCAGCCGGGCGCGCGCACGGCCTTCCTGCACACGCTGCGTGCCGTGATCGACGTTCGCGGCCAGCGCGTCAGCGCCACCGACCGGCTGTATCTGCTCGCCGGTATGCCCACCCTGATCGCGTGGGGCGAGCGCGATAACACGATCCCTCTCGCCCACGGCCTCGCCGCCCACCACGCGGCGCCCGGCAGCCGCTTCGAGACGCTGCCCGCCGCCGCGCACTTTCCCCACCTGGAAGACCCCGCCAGCCTGGCCGCGATTCTCGCCGACTTCATCGCCACCAGCGAGCCCGCGCGGATCGAGGACGGCGACTGGGGCGCGATCGTCTCACCGCGCGCGCCGCGCTCGCGCCACGGCGTCGCATCGATCGCCTGACATGGCTATCGGAGGCAGGTCGCGAGCTGGAGACCGGCTTTCGGCAGCGCGCGGCGGACACGGCGGTCGAACGAGGCCACGCTCGCGCTACGGGCTTGCGCCGTAGCAAGCGCGAACCCGTCCGCAAGGCTGATGTTCAGAGCGCGCAGTCGCGCTGCATCGCGCGCGATCGCCGCGGTCGGCGCGATCAGCTTGAAGCCCAACGAGCGCAGAGCGCCGACCGCTGCCCGTAATGAGTCCGTGTCTTCGGCCGGCCTGACTAGGGTCTCTGCATAGTTCACGAGCGAAAGCAGCAGTGAGACTTCGTCTTCGATCATCGACTTGACGGCTCTCGTCGCGTCCCGGTGATGCGCGTCCCGCCGGTCGAGCGCGGCGATCACGACGTCGGTGTCAAGGACGCAACTACTCACGCACGCTCCTCGGCGCGCAGCCGCTCCAGGTAGCCCGACTCGTAAAGTCCATCGAACACGCCAAAGGCGCTCTCGACATCGCGCGAGACCCGACGAACGACGATGCAATCCGTTCCGTCGGCCTCGATCGCCACCTCGTCGCCCGCCTCAAGACCGGCGCGCTTCAACGTCTCGACGGGCAGTGTGACCTGATGCTTGCTGGAGATCTTAGGCATACCTTTACTGTAGCGTAAAGCAAAGCGACAAACCCCGGCCGATGATCCGCCTCCGCCTCCCTCGCGTAGATGTGTGCACCGAGGAACGGGACTGCAGCGTGCTCCTCGATTAGCTCCTCACAAACGAGGACACCACCCGATCGAACGGAGACAGCGATGCATGACGAGCACAGCGATTCAGCGACCCCTCACACGGGGCCACAGACGCAGGATGACCCGACTACAGCGCCCACAACGCGCAAGAGTTTCCTCAAGGGCGCGGCCGTCGCCAGCGCGGGTGCGGCCAGCCTGGGAGCGCTCGGACCAGCCGCCGCACTTGCCCACGGCAGGCATCGACATGGACATGACAATCACGGTGGGCATGGCGGGCTAACCCACGGCGACGTGGAAATCCTGAAAGCCGCCCAGATCGCCGAGGCGTTGGCGGTCACGACGTATACGAACATCATTAACACGGCGCCGTTTTTCAAAAACCTCGAAGACGACGACCAGGGTTACCTGAAGGCGGCGGTGCAGGAGGAGATGTCCCACTACCTGCTCGAGGAAAGCCTCACCAAAAAGC
Source organism: uncultured Solirubrobacterales bacterium (assembly GCA_963708315.1). Lineage (GTDB taxonomy): Bacteria > Actinomycetota > Thermoleophilia > Solirubrobacterales > Solirubrobacteraceae > Palsa-744. The sequence continues at coordinate 2,749,887 of OY970204.1, forward strand.
CGACGCCCTTCACGATGTTCTATTACCCGCCGAAGATGTTCACCGACGCGCAGACGACGCTCAACATCCTCGTGACGCTCGAGGATGCATTTATCGCCGCCTACCTCGTCGGGGTACGCCAGTTCAGCACGCCGGACCTGCGGGTCACGGCGGCCCGAATCATGGGCATCGAGTCCGACCACCGCACGCTCGCGCGCGTCGTCGGCCCGGGCGTGGCGAGCAAAGACGGCGGCCCGATCGAGCAGATCACCGGGATCCAGAAGACAGCCGAGTCGGTCGACCCGCCCAACAACAACGGCTACGAGCGCACGTTGTTGCTGAAGAACATCGGCCAGGCGGTCGAAGCGCTGCTGCCGTTCGCCGAAAAGCAGGCCGCCGAAAAAGCCGGCTTCGACACCACCAAGGCGTACAAGTTCGAACCGTTCACGCCCACACTCCCCAACCCCCTCGGCGAATTCCACTCGTTGAAGGGCTGATTCTCGCTCCCGTCACGGGCAGCTCGTAACGCAACGATCCGCGGCACGCTATGTGCCGCGGATCGTATAGGTCCTCGAACTTCGGAAATACGTGTCTGGGATGTCCCGAGACACAACAAAAAACGGAGAGGGAGGGATTCGAACCCTCGGACGAAGTTTCCCCCGTCACACGATTTCCAGTCGTGCCCGTTCAACCGCTCCGGCACCTCTCCCCGCACCTGCATCGGGGTGACGGCCTAGAGCCTATCTCGAAACCGGGGGCGTGCCACGGGCAAGACCGGGCCTGAGCGCCGCCTGCGCGACACGGGCGTCGGCCACGCTGGTAGGCTCCCGCGCGATGACTCCCCTGCTCGCCAGCGCGGCGACCTCCACGGACATTGGCCTGATCGTGACGTTCATCGGCATCGGCGTGCTCGTGAACATCTTCGTCGTGCTGATCGCGATCCAGATCCGCGGCGAGCGCCAGCAGAACCAGGCGTACCTCACCGAGCCCGACCGCACGCGCCGGGTCTAAGGGACATCGGGGGCGCACGCCCCCACTGCCGCACCCCGCTCAGATGATGTAGACGGGCGTGCCCACGGGCGTGTGGCTGTACAGCGCGATCACGTCCGGGATCCGCATCCGTACGCACCCGTGCGAGGCGTCGTGGCCGATCGAGGAGTACTCGCTGGGGTCGATCCCGTGGATGCCGGCGCCGCCGTCGAAGGACATGAAGCGCGCCTTCAAGGGGTCCTGCGGCCCCGGCGGGATCGTCTTGCCGGCGAGTGAGCCCGCCCACGCTTTGTTGGGCACGAGCCAGGGCGGGTTTACCTCCTTCCATTCGACATGGTGCAGGCCGGCGGGCGTTTCGAGGCCTTCCATGCCGACGGCGATTTCGTATGTTTTCGCGAGGTGCAGGTGTTCGTAGAAGCGCAGCTGAAAGGCGCTGCGATCGACGACGATGTACGCCGGGTACTGGCTCGCGAGCTGCGCGGTGGTGACCTTCGGCGCCACCGTCTTCGTCGGCACGATCACCGTCCGTGAGTCGCTCTGCCCCGTTAGCGCGTGCACGATCCGCCCGCCCAGCCGTTCGTTCTCCACCGTGAGCCCGGCCTTCGCCGGCACGGTGTTCAACCCGCTTTCGCTCGGCTGCACGGTCGCGTCCTGCGGGTCCCTGTTTACGGCCGTGCGCACCTTTGCCGTCAGCGCGGTGACGGCTTCGTGGGAGTAGTCGACGACCAACGGCACCTCGCGATGCACGCTGCCGCCGAACAGCCCGCGGAACGTGCGCGTCACGATCGAGCCTTCGCGGCTTGCGTGCAGGGCCTGCGCGACCATGTTCTGGGCGTTGACCGTCAGTTGCGCTGCGCGCGGGCCGAGCGTCCAGGTTCCCGCGCTCGAGCGCACCACCAACGGCGTGTTCAGCGGGTCGATCACGGCGTGCTGGACCTTGTGCAGCGCGGCGCTCTCGCTCAAGCCCCCCACGGCGACGCCGTCGATCGTGACGCCGTGGGCGATCGTGTCGCGATGGGCGTGATCGTAGAGGTACATCCCGCCCGCGAGCGCCACAACGAGCACGGCGACGAGCCCGCCGACGATCGGCCATACGCTGCGACTGCGTTCCACGGTGGCGCTCATCTAGTGCTTGGGCTGGGGGTCCTGCGGGCTGAAATTTGCGATCGACCGAGAGTACCGCTCGCCGCGGCCGCCGGATCACCCTGCAAGAGACCTCTCGTAGGTTGGACCCGAACCGCACATGTGCGGTTCGGCGACACGCCGCATGCGGCGTGTCGTTCCGGCGGCGCATGCGCCGCCGGCCGAGACGTGCATGCACGTCTCGGGACCAGGGCCGCATGCGGCTCTGGTGTCACCGTCGCATGCGACGGTGACCTCCTACTCCGCGACCCGCGACGCCTCTTCCGCGTGCGCCGCCTCCCGCGCGCGGCGGTACTCGTTGACGACAATCTCCGTCAGCTCCTCCACCGAGGTCTCCGCCGTGGGCTTGTCCAGCGCGATCACGCCGTCCTGGATCATGCTCACACGGTCGCACGCCTGCAGGACGTGGACGTAGTTGTGCAGGATCATGATGATCGAGACTTTCCCTTCCTGCTTCAGGCGCGCCACGAGGTCGAGGATCTGCGCGCCCTCTTTCGCCCCCATCGCAGCGAGCGGCTCGTCCAGCAGGATGATGTCGGCGTCCGAGTTGACCGTGCGCGCGACGGCGATCGCCTGGCGCTGCCCGCCCGACAGTCGCGCCACGGCGACGTCGATCTTCGGGATGTTGATGCCGATCTCATCCAGTGCCGTGCGCGCCTCGCGCTTCATCTGCCGGTTGTTCAGCAGCGGTATCGGTTTGAGCACGCGCTCGCGGCGCAGGAACAGGTTGTGGTAGACCGACAGTTCGTCGATCAGCGCGAGGTCCTGGTAGACGGTGTCAATGCCTTTCGCGCGGGCGTCATCGACGCTTTTCGGGACGTAGGGCGCTCCGTGCAGCAGCATGTTGCCCGAGTCCTGCTTCTGAAAGCCTGAGATGATCTTGATCAGTGTCGACTTGCCGGCACCGTTGTCGCCGAGCAGCCCGAGCACCTCGCCCTTTTTCAAGTGCAGGTTAACGTCACGCAGAGCCGTCACGGGCCCGAAGCGCTTGGCGATGTGCTCGACGCGCAGCACGTCGTCGGGCGCACTCGCGGGCGCGATGACGTCCGGAGCTTCCGCAGCGGGGATCGCCCCCTTCGGCTCGTCGGGGTCAACCACTTCCGATGTGCCCCCTGCGCGCGCGTGCGACGAACACGTTCGCCGTCATCGCCACGATCACGGCCAGGCCCGTGTAGAACAGCAGGTAGTTGGCCTGCACTCCCTGCAAGATCAACCCGTCTTTGAGGATCCCGAGGAAGAGCGCGCCGATCAGCGCGCCCACCACGGTCCCCGAGCCTCCGGTCAGCAGCGTGCCACCGATCACGGCCGCCGCGACGGCGAAGAACAGGATTTCATTCGGCCCCGCGGGGTTCGGCTGGACGGTCTGCGCGCGGATCGCCTCGAAGATGCCTACGAGGCCGGCGGTGAGCGCGCACAGCATGAAGTTGCGGATCATCACGAGGTTCACTCGCACGCCCGCCTCGGCCGCGCCCAGCTTGTTGGAGCCGATCGCGACGGTGTAGAGCCCCCAGCGTGTGAACGTGAGGACGACCTGCAGCAGCACGACGATCCCGATCGCCCAGATCAGCTCCGAGTACGTGCCCGCCCCGAAGACCTTTCCGAACGTGCCAACAGGTACCTGCCCACCCGGGGTCGCGACCGGCGTCCCTTTGGAGATGATCAGCGACAGGCCCTCGAACGTAAACAGGGTCCCCAGCGTCGTCACGAACGAGTTGATGCCGAGGACGGACACGAAGAAGCCGTTCGCTGCGCCGACCGCCAGACAGATCAGCAGCGCTCCGATCAGTGCGAGCCCGAGCGGCAGGCCGACCGAGGTGTTCAGCTTGTAATAGATAATCGGCGCGAACAGGTACATCCCGGCGATCGACAGGTCGATCTCGCCGAGGATCATCACGAACACCTCGCCCGCTGCAAGGATCGCGAACGGCGCGAAGTACGGGAGCAGCGTTTCGAGGTTCCCGCCCGTGAGGAAGTTGCTGGTGTTGACCGAGAAGTAGATCGCCACCACGAGCGTGATGACAATGATGCTGCCCTCGCGCAGCGCGACGACGCGTGCGCCGATCTCCCGCCAGCCTGGCAGGGCCCGGCGCGACTGTGCCGGGCCCTCCGGACCGCCGGGCCCGGTCGAGGCGGGATCCTGCGTCACGCTCGCCACGCGTCGTCCCTGCCGCGCTTCCTACTTGACGACGCCGACCGACGAAGTCGTGCCCTCGAAGCGGGACTTGGTCAGGTACGGGTCGACCGTGTCTTTGGTCACGAACTTCAGTCCCGTGTTGGCTTCAAACGGGCCGGTCTGGGTGCCGGACACCAAGTAGAGAAACATCTGCAGCGCGGGGACGAATCCCTGCAGGTAGGGCTGCTGGTCGATCGTGAATTCGATGAAGCCAGCTTTGAGTAGGTTCTGGGTCTGTTCGGTGAGATCGAAGCCGCCGGCGTTGACCTTGCCCTGCAGGCCGAGCTTCTGCATCACTTTCGCGAGGCTTTCCGTCGAGCCGCCGTCGACCGCGTACATGCCCTTCACGCCCGTGTGGCTCTTGTAGAAGGCTTCGATCGCCGATTCCTCGCCCGGGACCGCCGCGCCCGTGGCGACGGTGTGGATCGAGATCCCCTTGGCCTTGAGCACTTTTTCGGCGCCTTCGATGCGCGGCTGCAGGTTGGCCGAGCCGGGCGTCGCGATGAACAGCCCGACTTCGCCGGAGGGAACCTTCGCGACAATCCGTTCGCCCATCTTTTCACCGGCCAGTTTCAGATCCTGGCCGATGTAGGCCAGGCGCGCGTTGCCCACCGCGTCAGCGTTGTAGGCGACGACCGGGATGCCCGCCGCGAGCGCCTTTTCGACCGGCGCGTTGAAGGCGTGCAGGTCGATCAGCGAGACGGCGATGCCATTTGCTTGCGAGGCTATGGCGCTGTTGAAAGCGTTCACCATCTGACTGACGTCGCTGTTTTCCGAGCCCGTCCACTGGTAGCTGCAGCCGAGCAGCTTGCAAGCGTCCGCGATGCCGTACTGCGTCGGCGTGAAGAACGGGTTGGTCGTGACGTGGTTGACGAACACGAATTTGTAATTCGGATGCGAGCCGAACACTTCGGACGAGCCCCCACCGCTGGACGCACTCGACCCGCAGGCGGCCAGAATCGTGCTCACTGAGCCGGCGGCGATGCCGGTCAGCGCGGTGCGGCGCAGGAACGCGCGACGGTCGAACCCGGGGGTCGCGACCTCGGCTCCGAGCGCAACTCGGTCGGCGTACTCCAGACGCTCCACCGCCTCATAGGCTTGATCGGTGTCGGACATCTGATGAACCTCCTCCTGACTGACTTATGGAGTGGCGTCAGATGGCTGACGCTCACCATCTACATTCCCTCCCTTACGATCCCGCTAACTCTCGCGCCAGTCAATAGGAATAAGGCCGGTTAATCCGTGGTCCTGCTGCGGGGTACTACTGATGGCTCAGGCAGCACGGGCGCGCGCCGGCGGGTATACCTCGGGGATGGCCTCTCCTGCCGACGCCGACCGGCCCGCCGCACCCTCCTCGGGTAGCTCACGGGCACGCGGCGATGACGCCCCGCCGACGGAGGCATTCGGCCCGCTAACCGTCACCCGCCACGTCAAAGACGATGGGCGCGCGCTGCTCCTGTACACGCTCCTGACGCAGCCCGACACGGGCGGGGATCGCGGCGTATGAGCGCACCAGGACACGACGATCCGCGCGGCCATGAACCGGACCGTGGCGATCGCCACGGCGAGCGTCACGAGGAGCACCTGCGCTTCCAGGAGCTGCGCGGCGAGCAGGTCGTATACGCGATCGACCGCCAGGAGCGCACGTTCCTGCCTGCGACCGAGCACTGCCCGCTGTGTCCCACCCACCCCGGCGGCGAGCCCACCGAGATCCCGTTCGCGGCGTTCGAGATCGCGGTGTTCGACAACCGCTTTCCCGCGTTCACCTCGCCGCACGGCGCGGCCGAGGTGATCGTGTACACCGACTCCCACATCGGCTCGTTCGGTGCCCTCTCCTGCGAGCGCGCCCGCGAGCTGATGTGGGTGTGGCGCCATCGCTACGCGGAGCTCGGCGCGCGCGCGGACGTCTCCTATGTGTTCATCTTCGAGAACCGGGGCGTCGAGGTCGGCGTCACGCTGCACCACCCCCACGGCCAGATCTATGCCTATCCGTTCCTTCCCCCCGTCCCGGCGCTCGAGCTGGCGGCCGACGAGCGCCTTCAGGGCTGCGCGCCGTGCGAGCTGCTGCGACGCGAGCTGGAGGACGGGCGGCGCGTGGTGTATGAGAACGAGGGGGTCGTCGTATACGTGCCCTACGCCGCGCGGTGGGCGTATGAAGCGCACGCGGTCATCCGCGCGCACCGTCCCAGCCTTTTGGAGTGCGAACCGGGCGAGCTGGACGCGCTCGCCGACGCGCTGCAGAGCCTCGTGCGCGGCTATGACGCGCTGTTCGAGCGGCCGTTTCCGTATGTGATGGCCGTGCACCAGGCGCCCACCGACGGTCACGCGCGCGGGCACGTGCACGTCGAGTTCTATCCCCCGCTGCGCACCGCCGAGAAGCTCAAGTACCTCGCCGGCTCCGAGCAGGGCGCCGGCACGTTCATCTCCGACACGCTCCCCGAGGACTCCGCCGCCACGCTGCGCCGGGCGATCGGCGATGGTAGACAGCAGTAGTCCCGACGAGCGCCCAGCGCGCGCGCGTACGCACGCGCGCGCATTCGCGCCCGGCCGCGTGTGTGTGCTGGGTGAGCACACCGACTACAACGAGGGACTCGCCCTGGCGCTGGCGATCGAGCAGGGCGTGACCGTGGAGGCGCAGCGGATCGATCCCGCCAGCGACGGCACTGAGCGGGTGCGCGCGCACGCGCTGGACCTCGGCGAGCACGACGAGTTCGCGCTCGCCGACCCGCCCCGTGCACCGGGCTGGCGCGCGTTCGTGCGCGGCACGGTGGCCGAGCTGGCCGACGCGGGGTTGCGACCGGTCGGCGCGAGCCTGACGATCTCCGGCGACGTGCCGCGCGGCGCCGGCATGTCCTCTTCGGCGGCCCTGGAGATCGCGCTGGCCCTAGCGCTGCTCGCGCTTGCGGGGACCGAGGGCGAGATCGGCCGCACCGACCTGGCCAGGCTGGGTTCGCGCGTGGAGAACGAGTGGGCGGGCGCGCGGACGGGGCTGCTCGACCAGCTGACCTCGCTGTACGGCGAGCGGGAGCAGGCGATGCGGATCGACTTTCAGACACTGAGCGTCGACCCCGCGCCGTTGCACCTCGACGGCTGGCGGCTGGTGACGCTCGACACGGGCGAGCGGCGCGAGAACGCGAGCTCCGGCTACAACCGGCGACGAGCGGAATGTGCGCGGGCGTGCGAGCTGCTGGGCGTGCATTCGCTGCGCGAGGTCAGCCCGGTGGCGGCCGGGCGGCTGCCGGTGCCGCTGCGCGAACGCGTCCGGCACGTGCTCTCTGACAACGCCCGCGTGGACGGCGCCGTGGCGGCGCTGCGCGGCGGCGACCTCCCGGGGCTGGCGCGACTGCTGAACGAGTCGCACGCGAGCCTGCGCGACGACATGGACATCTCCACGCCGACGGTCGAGGCGGCCGTGCGGCGGATGCTGGATGCAGGCGCAGCCGGCGCGCGACTGCTGGGCGGCGGGTTCGGCGGCAGCGTGCTCGGGCTCCTGCCCCCGGGCACGGCCGTGCCCGACGGGGCCCGCGAGGTGCGTCCCTGTGCGGGGGCGCGGCTGCTGGATGGGTAGGCTCTGCTTTCAGGGATGAGCGGGCAGACGACACCCACGCGCAACGCAGCGCCCGTGATGCTCGTGACGGGCGCCTCCAGCGGCATCGGCGAAGCCGCCGCCCATCGGCTCGCGCGCGAGCCCGGCGCCTCGCTCGTGCTCGTCGCGCGCCGCGAGCAGCGTCTGCGCGAGCTGGCCGCCTCGCTCGAGCCACTGCTGGGCGCCGAGCGCGTGAGCTTCCTCGCGGTCGATCTCGTGGACGAGGACGCGCCCGAGCGGATCCGCGCGCACGTCGCCGAGCGATATGGCCGGCTGGACCTACTCGTCAATAACGCCGGCGCGGCCTGGCGTAAGCAGTTCGCCGAGGGCGGCTACGAGAACGTCAGGCGCACGATGGCCATCAACTTCGACGCCCAGGTCCGGCTCACGGAGGCGCTGCTGGGGCTGCTGCGTCAGTCGGCGCCAAGCGCGATCGTCAACGTCGCCAGCACCGCCGCGCGGGTGACGCGCAAGGGCACCGGCGCATACAGCGCCTCCAAGGCCGCGCTCGCGTCGTGGTCGGACGCGCTGTGGATGGAGGAGCAGCCCCACGGCGTGCACGTCGGGCTGGTGCTGCCCGGGTTCATCTCCACCGAGGGCTTCCCCCAGGCCGAGCTGACGGGACGACCGTGGACCCGCTGGGCCGTCTCAACGCCCGAGCGGGCGGCCGAGGCGATCTACGAAGCCGGGATCGGGCGTAAGGCAGAGCGCTACGTACCGCGCCCCTACTGGCTCGCAGCGGCAGCCAGGGTGCTGATCCCCGGCGCGTCACGGCGGACGATGGGTGGCAGCAGCGCCGCCGTGATGACGACCACGACGGGCGCGGACGCGGCGGATCGGGACACGACGACCGCCACGAGCGGCCCAGATGCCGACGCCGCGCTGCGAGACGATGCCGGTGGCTGAGGGCGCCGGGGCGAGAAATGCGGACTCGCCGCGCAAGGAACAGGCGATCGAGCTGTTCCGCGGCCTGCCCGAACGCTATGACCAGCTCTCGGCGGCACTCAGCTTCTACCAGGACCCGCGCTGGCGACGCGCGCTCGTGCAGGAGATCGCACCCGCGGCCGGTGAGCGCATCCTCGACGTGGCGACCGGCACGGGCATGGTCGCCGCCGAGCTGCTCTCGCGCGCGCCCTGCACGGTCGTCGGGCTGGACCAGAGCGCCGAGATGCTCGCCCGCGCCCGCGCGCGCTTTGACGCCGGCCCGGACTCCGAGCGGGTGGAGCTCGTCTCGGGCCAGGCCGAGCGCCTGCCGTTCGCGGACGCCACGTTCGACGCGCTCACGTTCACCTATCTGCTGCGCTACGTGGATGACCCGCCGGCGACGATGCGCGAGCTCGCACGGGTCCTCAAGCCGGGCGGGCGCATCGCCTCGCTGGAGTTCGGGGTCCCACCGCGCCCCGTCCCCCGCCTAGCGTGGCGCTTCTACACCGCCGTGGGGCTGCCGACGCTTGGACGGCTGTTTTCGCGCGAGTGGTACGAGGTCGGTCGTTTTCTCGGTCCCAGCATCGCCGGCTTCTACGCCCATCACCCGCTGGGAGCGATCGTCGGGTACTGGCGTGATGCGGCGGGACTGCAGGACGTTCGTGTGCGGCGGATGAGCCTCGGCGGGGGCGTCATCATGTCGGCCAGGCGGGCCGATGCACGCGAGCGCTGAGCGCCCCGCCTTCTACGCGCGCGGGCGCGGCCTGCCCGGCGACCTGTTCGCGCTGGCGCATCCCCCCTACACCGCCTGGCACCTGAGCTACGTCGCGATCGGCGCGGCGGCCGCTCCCCACTTGTATATCGGGCGCCTGCTGTGGGCCCTGGCCGCGTTCGCGCTCGCGGTCGGCGTATCCGCGCATGCGCTGGACGAGCTGCACGACCGCCCGCTGGGCACCGCGATCTCCGACCGCGCACTCATCGCAATGGCGATCGTCGGCCTGCTCGGAGCGCTCGCGATCGGCGTCGCCGGCGTCCTGACCGTCACGCCACTGCTCGCGCCATTCGTCGCGGCGGGCGTGCTGTTCGTGCCCGTCTACAACCTCGAGCTGCTCGGCGGACGGGCGCACTCCGACATGTGGTTTGCGGTGGGCTGGGGTGCCTTTCCGGCGCTGACTGGATATGTGGTCGAGTCCGAGCGAATCACAGTCGCCGGCGTCGCCGTGGCCGCCGGCTGCACGCTGCTGAGCGTCGCCCAGCGACGTCTGTCCACGCCCGCGCGCGAGTTGCGCCGCCGCACGCGCGCGGTGGAGGGCGTGCGCACGCGCGCAGATGGCAGCGCCGAGCCGGTGACGGTCGCGGGCTTGCTGGCGCCTTTGGACGGCGCGCTCGTGGCGCTGTCGCTGGCGATGGTCGTACTCGCCTGCGGGCTGGTGCTCGCGCGGGCGTGAGGCCGGGGTCGGTCGGAGCCACACAGGACGATCCGGCGGCAGGCTCAGGTCAGTCCCAGCGCCTCCCGGGCCAGACGCTCGTCGGAGAAGACCTGGAGGTGGAGGACGAGGGCATCATGGAACTTAAACACCCACGTCGTCGGCGCATCGCGCAGGGCGCCGGCCGCGCTGGCGCCGCTGACATGACCGAGCGCCACGACCGCATTGCCGGCCTCGCGCAGATGCACGGGGTTGACCGTCAGCTCCTGCCAGTGGGCCTGCACGTCGGCGTAGTAGCGGCGCATCCCCTCATGGCCGCGGTAGGGCTCACCGTCGTTCAACACCGCGCCCGAGACCGGTTCGAACACGATGTCGGGGTGCAGTAGCGACAGGGTGGCCTCCAGCTCGCGAGCGTTGAACGCGTCGAACAACTGCTGGGCGATCTCCGTGCGGGTGCGCTCGGTGACTGTCATCGAATGGGTCGATTGAGCTGGGGCGGTCACGAGGACCGATCCGTTATACCCCACCGTCGAATTTAGGATCGAGCGCACAGCCATTGCGTTCACCCTCCGAGCGCCGGCAGCGATTGGCGCAGCGAGACCACCTCGGCGAACGAATCGCCGTGCTCACGGACGCGATCGAGCACCTGGATCGGCGCGAACTGCAATAGCGCGGGATCCTCGGCGTCACGACAGGCGGCGACCTCCTCCCACCGCACGGGCGTGGAGACGCTCGGCGACTCGCCGGCACGCGGCGAATAGACGGAGACGGTCGTCTTGTGCTCGTCGTTCTGGCTCCAGTCGATCAGTACCCTCCCGCGCCGCGCCGCCTTGGCCATGTGCGAGACGACGAGCTTGGGGTAACGGTGCGCCAGCAGATCGGCGACCGCGCGGGCGAACGGCTTACTCTGCTCATAGGTCGCCTCGCGCTGGTTGAGCGGGACGTAGACCTGCATGCCCGTCAACCCCGACGTCTTGACGAACGCGCGCAGCCCCAACTCGGCGAACATGTCGCGTAGCTGAAGCGCCACCTCGCAGCACTGCACGATGCCCGCCGGCGGGCCGGGGTCGAGATCGAAGGCGAGCGTGCTGGGACGCTCCAGCGCGTGCGCGTGCGACAGAGAGGGATGCAGCTCCAGGTCGGCGAGGTTGCCCAGCCATACAAGCGTGGGCAGATCCTGACACAGGCAGTAGTCGATCTCGCGCTCGGTGTGCCCGCTCCACACGGCCGTCGTCTGGACCCAGTCCGGGCGATGGGAGGGACATTGCTTCTCATAGAAATGTTCGCCCTCGACGCCGTCTGGATAGCGCTTGAGCGTCAACGGCCGGTCGCGCAAGTGCGCCAGGAGCACCGGCGCGACCGCGGCGTAGTAGCCGATCAGATCACCCTTGGTGAAACCCGTGCTCGGATAGAGAACCTTGTCGAGGTTCGTCAGCCGGAGCGTGCGACCCTCGACGATCACCTCCACTCCGCCGCGCCCACGCGCCCCGCCGCCGAGCAGGTCGAGGGCGTCCTCTGACGCAGGGACGGACGCCTGCTTGCGAGGGGCGGCCGCACCCTGCCTCCGAGCGGTCCTCTTCCGCGGGGCGCTCGCTTTCTTCGGGACGCTCGTATGGGCCACGGTTGACGTGTTACCCAAGCCCGCCGTTTCTTCAACATCGTCTGTCGCATCTGCGGGCAAGGAGAGGACTTCCTCCGGAGCTTGAACGCGCTCGCGGGCCACCTCTGTCGGGTCCTTGTCGTCGCGCAAACCCTTATAGGAGGCCTGGCGAACCTTGCCGGCGCGCGTCCACTCGCTGAATTCGACCTCGCACACCAGGCGCGGTGCAACGAAGTGCGCGCCGCGTGGCGGCTGTGACCCTGTGAACGGAGAATCATCCCGGGCGAGGGGCTGCAGCAGGCCGGCGAGGCGTTCGAGCTCCGCCTCGTCGAAGCCGGTCCCGACCCGCCCGGCGTGACGCAGCTCGCTCCGCTCGTCATAGACGCCGAGCTCGAGCGCCCCGATCTGCTGCGCGCGCGCCCCCTTGCCCTCGGTCCAGCCGCCGATCACGAACTCCTGGCGCCGGTGATTCTTGATCTTCACCCAGCCGCCATCGCGCCGACCGGGCGCGTAGCGGGCATCCAAGCGCTTGCCGACGATGCCCTCCATGCCCAGCTCGCCCGTGGCGAGCAGCAGCCCCGCGCCGTCACCGATCTGTAGCTCCGGAGTGCGCCAATGCTCGCCCTCCAGCCCCAACTCCCCCAGACGTTCGCGGCGCTCGATGTAGGGAAGGTCCATGAGGCTGTGCCCGTCCAGCCACAGCAGGTCGAACACTACGTACGTCACGGGCGTACTCCGCCTGAGACGGCGCACGGCCGCCTCGCCGCGCTGGTGCATGCGCGGCTGCAGCGCCTCGAAGCTCGGACGACCGTGCTCGTCGAAGGCGATGATCTCGCCGTCGAGGATCGCCGCGCGCGAGCCCAGCGTGCGGTTCAGCGCGCGCAGCTCCGGGTAGGCCGGGGTGACGTCATTGCCGTTGCGACTCTCCAGACGCAGACGCCCAGGCTGGGAGTAGGCGATCGCCCGCACCCCGTCCCACTTGACTTCGAACGCCCACTCCGACTCATCCCGGGGCAGCGTCGCCAGCCGCGCCTGCATCGGCTCAACGCGCTCGGGCATCTCCGTGGCGGTGGGGTCCAGGGGCGGGTCCATGCGATGGATCATCCAGTCCTTCGAGCTCACGCCCGCGTGAAACAGCGCGTAGCGCCCACGTAGGCGCTCGCCGTGAAAGACGACGATCACCTCCTGAGACCGCCACTTCTCGCACGTATACGTACCGCGATCCCACACGATCACCTCGCCGGCGCCGTAGTTGCCGGCGGGAATCGTGCCCTCGAAGTCGATGTAATCCAGAGGGTGGTCCTCGACGTGGATCGCCTTGCGGTTATGCGCGGGATCTTCGGGGATGCCGTTGGGGATCGCCCAGGAAGCGAGCGCGCCATCGTGCTCCAGGCGCAGATCCCAATGTAGCCGGCGCGCGTGATGCTCGTGCACGACAAAGCGCGCGGTCGCGACGTCGGCGTCCTCGCCCCGCTCGGGAGCCGCCGCCGCCGCCGGCTCGGGCGTCTCCGCAAAGCTGCGTTTGCGGCGGTACTCACCTAGGTCGCGGGATCTTGCCGTGTCGGTCACACTCATGCCATTCGAGCAGATATTCACGCGGGCGGACGGCAGAGGGCTCCGTGGAGCGTCACCCGACCCTCAGCCTGGCCGTCGCTCCACTCGGGATCAACGGCGGCGGCTCCGGATTCACGATCTACTAGCCTAAGCTGGTCATCCTGGAGGGGTGGCAGAGCGGTTGAATGCGGCAGCCTCGAAAGCTGTTGTACGTCATTCGGCGTACCGAGAGTTCGAATCTCTCCCCCTCCGTCCATGAAGCTGAGGAGATGCCACCCTGCTTGGCGACCCGCTGGCCGCCGCCGAGCATCGAGGCGAGGGTCGAGATGCCGTTACTGGCACGCGGGCCGCTGCACCGAAGAGACCTTAAGGGGGTGACAATCGAGGGTTCGACCCCCGTCGATCGAGGTGGGTCATCTTCCGGCCCGCTGCTGTAGGTCGTTCACGAACGAGCTGAGGGTCCCCGTCGCGGCCGAGAGCTCTTCGAGCTGTTGGTCTGATAGCTCCTGCAGGTCAGCTCTCAAAGCAGCGAGGAACTGTGCGCGGAACTTCTCTTGTGCCGCGCTTCCCGCCTCGGTGAGGCTGATCACGACCACGCGTCCGTCCTCTGGCAGTCCTTCTCGCCGCACCCATCCTTTCTCCTGGAGGCGTTTGACGAGCAGCGTCATCGTGGGCTGCGCGATCCCCTCGAGCTCGGTGAGCTCTGTGATCTTTCGCGGCCCGTCGGTGAGGATGCTCAAGACCTCCATTTCTGTCCGGGAGATCTCCCTGCTGCGCACCTGCTTGACGAGCAGCCGCACGAGCAGCGCGGCGCGCGAGAGCAGGTGCTCGGCGACGTGGTCGATTCGCTCTACCCGCTCTGCCTGTGAGGGAATCCTCGTCTTAGTCATATTGCAAACTATATAGTCTTGTGATATAGATATCAAGGAAGGCGTAACAAGCTCCACATCGAGAAAGGAGCACACCATGTTTTGCAACATCCTCGTCGCGATCGACGGCTCACCGGACTCAGATCAGGCGCTCACGCAAGCGATCGACCTGGCCGAGTCAGAGCACAGCCGCTTGACGCTCTTCAGTGCCGTCGTGACGCCTCCCGCCGGCGCCTACATCGGGGCAGGCGGTGCAGTGGCGGCGACGCTCGCGCGCGACGCCGAGGCCGAGACCGAGACGATCCTGCGGACAGCCGCCCAGCGGGTCCCCGACCAGGTGTCGCTCAGCACTGTGCTGAGCAGCGAGCCGGTGAGGCTCGCGCTGATCCACCAGATCAAGGAGGGAACGCATGACCTCGTGGTGATGGGCTCCCGGGGGCGCGGTGCGGTCCGCTCAGTGCTGCTCGGCAGTGTGAGCCACTACGTGCTGCACCACAGCCCCATCCCCGTGCTGATCGTGCACGCCGATCCCGAGCGAGGACTCAAGTCCTCCGCGACGCTCTCATCCGATCAACCGGCAACGGATCAGGGCTCCGTCCATGCAAGCGCGTGAGGTCGAGCCTCCCCCCACCCCGACGGCGCCCGTGGTGCACCTCGATGTGCTCGCCCTCGTAGCGCTTCACAAGCCGAACTGCTCCCTGTAGGTGTCTGGAACCAGCGCCTCGAACTCCCGATGACGTTCGATGAATGCTTTGACGAACGGACAGAACGGCAGCACCGCGAGACCTCGTGCGCGGGCGTCTTCCAGAGCAAACCGGATCAGCCGATCGGCGAGTCCGCGACCCTGGAAGCGCTCGTCGACCTCGGTGTGGACGAACGCGATCAAGCCGGGGCGTGCGCGATAGGCGGCGAAGCCAACCACCTCGCCGTCAATCGACAGCTCGTAGCGATCGCGGTCAGGCGCGTCAGCCACCTCGATACGCTCCGCCACAGCCATGCCCGGAACATTAAAACGCAAACGACAACTACGAGATACGGTGTGCGAGCTGGGTGCGTGACTTCACGTCGAGCTTGCGGAATGCCTTGCGCAGGTGGTACTCGACGGTGCTCTGGGTGATGAACAGCTGAGTAGCGATCTCTCGGTTTGTGCTTCCTTTCGCGGCCAGGCGCGCGACCTGCTCCTCCTGCGGGGTGAGCTGGTCGAGCCTATCCACGGTCCGTTTGCGGGCGCGCTCGCCGGTGGCCAGCAGCTCCCGTTCGGCACGGCCCGCGAACGCCTCGGCGCCCATGCCTCTGAACATCTCGAGGGCGGTGCGCAAATGCTCTCGCGCGTCGAGGCGGCGGCGTTCCCGTCGCAGCCACTCCCCGTATAGGAGGTGGGTCCGTGCGAGCTCGAGCCGCACACGGGTACGGGCGAGGTGCGTGATCGATTCGCGGTACAGGCTCTCGGCGACCTCGCCCTCGCTCAGCAGAGCGCGCACACGCGCTTCGATTCCGATCGCCCACTCGGAGCTGATCGCGCGGGTTCGCTGCGAGAGCCACTCCAGCGTGGACTCGAGCAAAGCTCGGTCGGCGGTCCTGGATGCCGCCTCGGCCAGCTCGGGTACCAATAGCGATCCGTAGCCGATCGGATCTGGCTTGAACGCTTCCCAGGCCGCGTCGCGTGCTGCGTCGTGACGGCCGAGGCCGTTGTAGAGCACGGATCTCGCATAGTTGTTGGATGTCCATCGCTGCGCGGCCGCCTCCTCCGAGGTGGCTTCGATCAGCTCAGACGCTTGCGCCTCGTGGCCGCGCCAAGCGGCGAGAATCATCGGGGCGTTCACGAGCGCTGGGTTTCCGGTCGCCTCAGCGATCAAGCGGGCTTCGTCGATCGTCAGGGTGGCCGCGGTCAAGTCACCGGCGAGCATGTGGCTCCTGGCCAGGAAGCTGAGCGCGAACTGCAGGTGCACGAGTGCGCCTGCGTCGCGGGCGACCTGCACTTGGCGAGCGGCGAGGCGATGCAGAGCCTCGTCGTCCCACATCTCGAGGGCAACGATGTTGCTGTTTCGACTGCTGGACAGTGAGAGCTGCCGGCCGACATCCTCATTGGAGACGTCGATCGCCAGCAGGAGCTCGAGAGACCAAGCGAGCGTCGGCGCCGCGGCCGCGTATCCCTCGGTCAAGCGGATCGCGAACGCGTCGAGCAGCACGTCAATAGTCCGAGGCGGGGCGGTGCCGAGTGGCGCCGCCCTCGCGGCCTTCGCGACCGCAGGCGCGCCGCCGACGACTTCGACATCGCTGGACATGGCGCCCGCGAGCGCCTCGAGGTACGTTTCGCGGGCCAGATCGGGGGCGAGTGGCTCGAGGCGTCTCGCCGCGCCCAGGAACAGGCGACCGGCTTCGCGGCCCCGCCGCTGCTCCAATGCGATCTGGCCTTGCAAAAGGTCGACACGTGCCCGCCCGAGCTCATCGAGCAGTCCAGCCTCGACGCTTGCCAATAGCTCGAGTGCAGTCTCCAGAGCGCCAGCATCGCGCTTGGCGCCGGCGGCCGCGAGCAGGCGCTGCGCACGGTGCGCGGGCTGAGGTGTGAGCGCGGCGGCGCGCTCGAGGAAAGCAGCGACGGCCGCCAATCCGCCGCGCGCCTGCGCCCGTCCAGCGGAACGCTCGAGCTCTTCAGCGACGTCCTCGTCGGGCATTGATGCCGCCTGCGCCCGGTGCCAAGCGCGGCGATCGGGATCGATCTCCGGATCGGTTGCTTGCGCCAGGGCTCGGTGGACAGCGCGGCGCTCCGTCGGTCTGGCTGTCCGATAGACAGCCGAGCGAACCAGCGGATGACGGAAAACCACTCGGACATTAAGCTCCAACAGGTCTTCCGCTTCGATGGTCTCCGCGATGGACTCGGGGATTCCGAGCTGCCGTGCCGCCCGCCAAACGACCGCCGGGTTGCCCGTTGGATCGGCCGCCGCAATGAGCAACAAGCGACGGGCATCACCCGGAAGGCTGGCCAGGCGCCGTGTGAAGCTCTCCTCGATGCTCGCGGACAAGGGCACCGCCGCGGGTAGCCCGAACCCGCCTGCGAGCTGTATCGGCGTCAGCCCGCGCGGCAGCTCCAACAGAGCGAGCGGGTTGCCGTGCGTCTCCAGAACGATCCGATCCAGCACGTGCTCGTCCACGCGAGCGGGCAAGACGGACTCCAACAGCGTCCGCGCATCACGATGCCCTAGGGGCTCGACGCGGAGCTCCGGCAATCCCGCGAGCGCATCGCCCGGTTCACGAGCCGTGAACACGAACGCGATCTTCTCCGCCAGTAGGCGGCGGGCCACGAACGCGAGCGCGCGCGCTGACGCACGATCGAGCCACTGCCAGTCATCGACGACACACAGGAGCGCTCGCTCCTGCGAAGCCTCAGACAGCAGGCCGAGGATCGCCAGTCCGACCAGGAACGGACTTGGAGCCGGTCCGGCACTCAGTCCGAAGGCGACACTCAGCGCCTCGCGCTGGGGATCTGGCAGACCCTCCGATCGATCGAGGACCGGTGAGCACAGCTGTTGAAGCGCCGCGAATGGGAGCTCCATCTCTCCCTCGACCCCGACGGTCCGTAGGACCCGCAACTGCCGCGCCTCCTCGACGGCCCAATCGAGCAACACAGTCTTCCCGACGCCTGCCTCTCCATGCACCACCAAGACCCCGCCGTCGCCGCCACGCGCAGCGTCGAGCAGGCGGCCGAGCACCTCGCGCTCGCGCTGCCGGCCGAGCAATTGGGCTCCCGGCGGCCTCGTGAGCGTCCGAACGTGTGGCCGCGAGCCCATCTACGGTGAACAGCATGACACTCGGGTCGCGGACTAAGGAATTCAAGGATGCGATCGCGCGCTCGTCGCTTCACGATCGTGTCCATGAACGCACCGGATACGACAGCTGAGGCGCACGCCTGCGCCCGGATGGCCGGGCGGCCGATCGGGATGCGACCCAGCTGATGTCGGTGGCCTCGACGCATCGTGAACCGAATCGATGGGCAGTCCTGGCCCTGCTCAGCGTCGCGCAGCTGATGGTGGTGCTGGACGCGACGATCGTGACCATCGCGATCCCTTCGGCCCAGAACGCGCTGCATTTCTCGACCGAGAGCCGGCAGTGGATCATCACCGCCTACGCGCTGGCGTTCGGTAGCCTCCTGCTGCTGGGTGGCAAGCTCGGTGATCTGTTCGGGCGCAAGTGGACCTTGATCGCCGGCCTGGTCGGATTCTCGATCGCCTCGGCGATCGGCGGGCTGGCCCAGTCCTTCGGCGTGCTCGTGGCCGCCCGAACCCTCCAGGGAGCATTCGGCGCGCTGCTCGCACCCTCGGCGCTGGGGTTGCTGACGGTGACCTTCGAGGGGTCTGGAGACCGGCCCACAGCGTTCGGGATCTTCGGTGCGATCGCCGGCGGTGCCGCCTCGCTCGGGTTGATACTCGGCGGCGCACTCACCCAAGTCTTGTCCTGGCGCTGGTGCCTGTACGTCAACCTTGTGATCGCCGTGCCTACGACGATCGTGGCGTTGCGCCTGCTGGTCAATCACACTGCTCCGGAGCGGGATCCGATCGACATACCCGGGGTTCTCACCTCAGCGCTGGGCCTGTTCGCGCTGGTCTACGGGTTCTCCAACGCCGAGACCCACTCCTGGAGTGCCACAGCCACGATCGTGGCGCTCGTCTCAAGCCCCGTGCTCCTGACGGCTTTCGTGCTGATCGAGCGGCGAGCCAAGCATCCGTTGCTGCCCCTACACATCATCTGGGACCGGGCCCGCGGCGGCGCGTACACCACGCTCGCGCTGGCAGGCGCGGGCATCTTTGCGGTATCTCTGTTTCTCACCTACTTCCTGCAGCAGCAGCTCGGACTGTCGCCGCTCACCACCGGACTGGCGTTCCTCCCGATGACCGGCGTTCTGGTGGTCAGCTCGACCACCGTGCAGACCCGCGTGATCCAACACACCGGGGTAAAGCCGCTGGTACTCGCCGGCACGACGCTCGGGGCGATCGCGATGTTCCTGTTCACGCGCCTGACGCCCGACTCCAGCTACGCCGGCGATGTCCTACCCGGCCTGCTCGTCTTCGGCGTCGGGATGGGATGCATCTTCGCGCCGGCGTTCTCGACGGCGACTCTAGGCGTGGAAGAACGCGAGGCCGGGGTCGCCTCAGCGATGGTCAACACCTCCCAGCAGGTCGGCGGCTCGGTCGGCATCTCTCTGCTGAGCACGATCTTCGCCAGCGCCGTCACCAGCTACACGGCCGATCACCTGCACACCCCCGGCCTGGCCAACGCCGCGGCAGTTCACGGCTACACCACGGCGTTCTGGTGGGCGATCGGAATCTTCGCCCTCGCCTTCCTTCTGGCGATCGTGATCCTGCCGGGCCCGGCCAAGCCTCGCGTGCCCACCCTCAAGGCTGCGCTCGCCCGTCACGCGATCGGCAACTGCCACCACTCCGATGCTGCGGATGGCGCCCGGCATGTGCTTGGCGCTACGACGGGTGCTGCTGGGCGATAGGCACATGCCGAGAGCCGAATTGATCGGCGCCGCAGACGGCGACCCGCATACCCAGAAAAACACGCCACAAGAAGGAGATAGACGATGAACAAGGACCTAGGGGTCTGGACGTACGAAGACTGCGCGCTCGTGCTGATCGACTACCAGAAGGAGATGTTCGAGGTCATCCGCTCGGAAACCGACGCGGACCTGGTCGAGCTGAATGTGAGGCTGTTGACGAAGACCGCCAAGGCGCTCGACATGCCGATTGTGCTGTCAACCGTGGGTGTTGAGTTCGGGCTCAACGGCCCGACGCTTCCGTCGATCCTGTCCGAGTTGGACGGCATCGAGCCGATCGACCGATCGTCGATGAACGCCTTCGAGGATGACGCCTTCCGTGAGGCGGTGAGGGCGACCGGGCGCAAGCGCCTGATCATCGGCGGGCTCCACACGGAGATCTGCCTCACGTTCGCGACGGTGCAGGCTCTGAAGGACGGCTATGACGCGATGTTCGTCACAGACGCCGTCGGTGGTCGCTCCCAGGTCGCGCACCACACCGGGATCGAGAGACTGTCGCACGCTGGCGCCGTGCCGACCACGGCACTCGCCGTCAACACCGAGCTCTTCCGTGACTGGGCGACACCGCCCGCCGGCCCCGCCCTCGAAGTCATCCACTGGTATTTCACGGAGGTCCCAAAGCTCACCGCCGCCGTCGGTGTAGCGGACGCGGAGAAGCAGGCCGCGGCGGCCGCCCTACAGGGAGCGACGTGATGTCTGCTGGGCTTGGTGGCGCGCTGATCGGCGCGGGCGCGCCTTATCGGAGTCTCGCGGTCAGCTACCTGTTCGCATCCGAGTTCGAGAAAGGAACCTGATGCAACGAGCGGACATAAAGAGTGTCGGGATCATCGGCGCAGGCCGGATCGGTCAGGCGATGGCACAGACCGCGCTCCGCGCCGGCCGGCAAGTCGTGATTGCCAACAGCCGAGGCCCCCAATCGCTGACCTCACTGGTACAGGAGCTCGGCGGAGGCGTGACGGCCGGGACAGTTGAGGACGCCGCAGCCGCGGACATCGTCGTGCTCGCAGTGATGTGGCCGGACGTTCCGCAGGCCGTCGAGGGACCGGAATGGGAGGGGAGGATCGTGATCGACCCGACGAACGACTTCGACCCCGGCGACCTCGACGGGCGCACATCCAGCGAGGTCGTCGCCGATCTCGTCACCCCCGCGCCTGTGGTGAAGGCGGCCAACACGCTCGGCGCCGCCGTGCTCGGCGCCGACCCCCACGAGGTAGGTGGCCAGCGGGTGATCTTCCTCTCGGGCGACAACGGCGAGGCCAAGTCCGAGGTCGTCGCGCTATTCGAGGACGCCGGCTTCTTCGTCGTTGACCTCGGCGGCCTGCGTGAGGGCGGCCGGATGCAGCAGGTTGGCGCCCCACTGGCCGGCCACAACCTGATCCGTCTCCCTTAGAGCCAATCCACCACCCAAAAGGAGCAGCAAGCAATGAGCACCATTGACACCCAGGTACTACCTACCGGCACATGGCTCCTCGACAATGTCCATTCGAGCTCGGGTTCGCCATCGCTTGACCTCGGTTGACTTTATGAGCATGCTACAGTATGAGCATGCTTGAGCATCGCCTGCAGGTCCTGATCGACGACGAGCGCCACCGGCGGATCGTGGGCGCCGCGCGCGAGCGTGGAGTCTCGGTCGCGACCGTCGTACGGGAGGCGATCGACAGCGGGCTGAGCGGCCCGTCCTCCCGCCGCCTGGCCGCGGGGCGACGCCTGCTGGACGCCGCGGACATGCCCGTACCGGCGCCGAACGAGCTGCGGGCCGAGCTGGAGGCGTTGCGCGGACGTCACGCATGATCGTCCTCGACACGACCGTGCTCGTGTACGCCAAGGGCGCCGATCACCCGCTGCGCGACCCCTGTCGCCGGCTGATCGATGCGATCGCCCATGGCAAGATCGAGGCGACGAGCACGGTCGAGGTGATCCAGGAGTTCGTGCACGTGCGCGCCCAGCGTCGCGAGCGCGCCGACGCGGTGGTGCTCGGCGGCGATTACGCCGACCTGCTTGCGCCACTCGTCACCGTCGACGAGGAGCGCCTGCGCCGCGGACTGGCGCTGTTCGAGCACAACGAGCGCCTCGGCGCATTCGACGCGGTGCTGGCCGCGACCACGATCGACCTCGATGCGAGCGCCCTCGTATCGGCCGACGCCGCGTTCGCCGACATTCACGGCTTGACTCACGTCGTTCCGGACGATGAAGGAGTCAAGAAGTTGCTCGGTGGTTAGGGCGGGAGCTACCGTCGCGAGGCGACGAAACTCCTCATTCCCCCACCCTCTCAACTCCCCATCTGCCGGGTCGCTTACTCCCCAATTGACAGGAAGAAGTGATATATTGTCAGCATGCTGAGACGGTTCATCGACCGAAACATCAGGCCGACCGTCGTCGAGGCCCTGGGGGAAGCCAGGGCGGTGTGCCTGCTGGGGGCGCGGCAGTCGGGGAAGAGCACGCTTGCGCGCGCGATCGCGGCGGAGGAGCACCCGGCGGAGTATCTGACGCTGGACAACGATGCGACGCGCCAGGCGGCGCTGGCGGACCCGACGGGGTTCATCGCCGGCAGGTCGGGACCCGCGGTGATCGACGAGGTTCAGCGCGCACCCGATCTCATGCTCGCAATCAAGGAGCGCCTGGACACTAATGACGAGCGCGGCCAGTTCCTGCTCGCCGGCTCGGCCAACATCATTACCCTGCCGAGCATCGCCGATGCGCTTCCCGGCCGCGTGGACTACGTCAGGCTGTGGCCGTTTTCACAGGGCGAGCTGACGGGACGACGCGAGCGCTTCGTCGACCGCGTCCTCGCTGGCGAAAGCCCGCGGGTGGACGGCGCCGAAGTCGGCCTCGGGGCGTACGCGACGAGGATCGTGACCGGTGGCTTCCCCGATGCACAGGACCGCAGCGCCGGCGGACGCACGCGCTTTTTCAACAGCTATGTCGCGACGATCTTGGGACGCGATCTACGGGATATCGCGAGCGTTCGCGACCCGGGCAATGTCGAGCGCCTGTTGCGGATCCTCGCGGCGCGCTCCGCGGGCCTGGCAAGTTCGCGCGCCGTCGCCGGGGAGCTGGGCATCGACCACAAGACCGTCACGGCGCAGACCCGCATCCTCGAGGAGCTGTTTCTCGTGTGGCGCCTGCAACCGTGGCACGTGAACCTGGGCAGCCGCCAGGTCAAGACGCCGAAGATCCACCTGACTGACACCGGCCTGCTCGCGCACCTCACCAACATCGACGCGAAGCGGATCCTCCAGAGCCCGGCGATGGCGGGCGCGATCGTGGAGACGTTCGTCGCGATGGAGCTGGCGCGCCAATGCGACTGGGCTGAGAGCCCAGCATCGCTGTTTCACTACCGCGACAGTCAACAGCGCGAGGTCGACGTCGTGCTCGAGCTGAGCAGCGGCGAGATCGCCGGGGTCGAGGTCAAGACGGCCGCGAGCGTTCGAGCGAAGGACTTCGCCGGACTCCGCCACCTG
This sequence comes from uncultured Solirubrobacterales bacterium, assembly GCA_963708315.1. GTDB lineage: Bacteria > Actinomycetota > Thermoleophilia > Solirubrobacterales > Solirubrobacteraceae > Palsa-744. The sequence goes on from OY970204.1 coordinate 2,773,147, forward strand.
CGCGACAAGCTCGGCGCCCGGTTCAAGGCCGGCGTCGTCCTCTACACCGGCACGCGAACCCTCAGCTTCGGCGATCGACTCGCAGCGGTGCCGCTGTGCGGCCTGTGGTCATGAACGCCGAGCGCACCGGAGGCCATTGCCGCTCGACGTTCTCAGCGGGCCGGGAGCAGGCTGCCCGGAGCAGGCGCAATTCCCCACTCCCCACCTTCTCAACTCCCCATCTGCCGGGTCGCTTACTCCCCAATTGACAGGGAACTTCGCGACGCGCCGCCGCGGAACCCTGATGGGGCAGCACGATCAAACTCATGAGCTCGCCCAAGAGGCCCCGCCCACCCCGCGGGGCTTACCGCCGCGAGGCGAAGAACTCGCTCAGCAGCTGCCCGCAGTCGGGCGCGAGGACCCCGGAGAGGACCTCGGGGCGATGGTTCAGGCGGGGCTCTGAGAGCACCTCCAGGACGCTGCCGGCGGCGCCGGCCTTGGGGTCGGTGGCGCCGAACACCACACGCGGGACGCGGGCGAGGACGATCGCGCCGGCGCACATCGCGCAGGGCTCGAGGGTGACGTAGAGAGTGCAGTCGAGCAACCGCCAGGAGCCCAGCGCGCGGGAGGCCTCGCGCAGGGCCAGGATCTCGGCGTGAGCGGTCGGATCGCCGCGCAGCTCGCGCTCGTTGTGGGCCGCCGCGAGCACCTCTCCCCCATGTGTCAGGACCGCGCCGATCGGAACGTCGTCGTGAGCGAGCGCGCGCTGGGCCTCGCGCAAGGCCAGGCGCATGAAGTAGACGTCGTCGCGATCGTCCTCGTCGGGGCGGTAGTCGGGGGTGTGCGGGGTGTTCATAGGGCGTGGCAGCCGTAGGCTCTGCGAGAGTGCCGAAGCATCGTGCTCGCCACCGTCGCCGGTCCGCCGGTAAGTCGGGTCACTGAAGGATGATTACGCAAGGGGACCATGCAGCCGAGCAAAGGCCATACGAAAGCGCCGGCTGGCAAACCCGAGCGCGACCCCGCGGCCCGGCGCCGCCGAGCATCGATGAGTGCCCGACAGACAGCGCTCGCCGTCGGGATGGTGGTGGCGATCGCACTGGTGCTGGCGGCGGCGATTGCAGCGCAGGCGGGCGCCGAATACTGGGCTCATGAGGCGGGGGGGCTGATCCCGAACGACACCGGCATTCCCGGGATGGGCGGCGCGGTGGGGGACTGGCAGAGCGCGCAGTGGAACTTCACGGGCGCGTTCGGAGTGCAGGCCCCGCAGGCGTGGACGAACGTCGCCGCCGACGGGGCGCCGGGGGGCAAAGGCGTGGTCGTGGCGGTGCTCGACACGGGTGTGGCGTATCTGAACAGAGGGCCCTTCCGCCGCTCGCCGGACTTCAGTCGCTGGGGTTTCGTGCAGGGCTATGACTTCGTCAACCACACCCCCTACGCCACCGACCGCAACGGCCACGGGACGTTCGTCGCGGGCACGATCGCCGAGGCGACCGACAATCGATATGGGTTGACCGGCCTCGCGTTCGCCGCGCAGATCATGCCCGTGCGGGTGCTGAACAGCGAAGGCGAAGGCGACGCGACGACGATCGCCGAAGGGGTGCGCTACGCGGTCGACCATGGCGCGCGGGTGATCAACCTGAGCCTGGAGTTCTCCAGCGACGTGAGCGCGCACGACATCCCGCAGTTGATGGCGGCGCTGCGCTACGCCTATCGCAAGGACGTCGTCGTGGTGGCGGCAGCGGGCAACGAGGGGCACACGGCGATCGCCTATCCAGCGAGGGCGCCGCACGTGATCGCGGTGGGCGCTACCACCGAACACGGGTGCCTGGCCAATTACTCAAACGACGGGCCCGGTCTCACGCTCGTGGCCCCAGGGGGCGGCGCCGACGCCGATCTGCCGGGCGACCCGAACTGCCACCCGGAAGCCCCCTCGGGTAGGGACGTGTTCCAGATGACCTTCACCGGCTCCTCCCCCCGCGTGTTCGGGTTCCCCGACGGCTACGAGGGCACGTCGATGGCGACGCCGCACGTGGCCGCGACGGTCGCGCTGATGCTCGCCGCGCACGTGCTCGGACGCAGGCCGACCGTGACCCAGATCGTCCATCGGCTGCGCACGAGCGCGCGAAAACTCGGAGGCGCGGGCGATGCGGGGCTGTACGGAGCGGGACTGCTCGACGCAGCCGCGGCGACCGCCCGCTGAGGAGGAGGCGGTTCAGGGCTGCACATGTGCAGCCCTGCCGAGCGGCGCATGCGCCGCTCGGACGCAGGGCCGCATGCGGCCCTGCGCGGGGGCGCGCATGCGCGCCCCCGCCGGTGGCGCATGCGCCACCGGCACAGCATCAGCTTTTCAAAAGCATGCGCGAGACACAAGCATCAGCTTTTCAGAGGCATGCGTAAGACACGCCTCGTGGACACTTGCGCCACCGGAACAGCATCAGCCCCCCGCGAGCCCACCATTACAGTTGCCCGGCATGTCCTCCGGTGACGCCAAGTCGTCGTTCGCAGCGCCCCCGGCGCGCTGCGACGTCGCGGTCGTGGGCGGCGGGATCATCGGGCTGGCGGTGGCGCGCGAGCTGACCCGGCGGTATCCGCGCGCGTCGGTGTGCGTGCTCGAGCGCGAAGGCGAGCTGGGGGCACACCAGACGGGGCACAACTCGGGCGTGGTGCACGCCGGCGTCTACTACACGCCCGGCTCGCTCAAGGCGCGCCTGTGCGTGGAGGGCGCGCGCGAGCTGTACGCCTACTGCGCCGAGCGCGCGATCGCCGTGCAGGCGTGCGGGAAGGTGATCCTCGCCACCCACCCTGAAGAGCTGGGCCGGTTGGATGAGCTGCAGCGCCGCGCCGCCGCCAACGGAGTCGTAGGCGTGCGGCGGATCGACGCGGCCGGGATCGCGGAGATCGAGCCCCACGCGCGCGGGATCGCAGGACTGCACGTGCCGGGCACAGGGATCGTCGATTTCGGCGCGCTCGCACATGCCTACGCGCACGATGTGCTCAATGCGGGCAGCGCGATCGCGACTGGGTGCGGGGTGCGCTCGCTGGAGACCGGGGCGAGATCGCTGCGCGTCGCGCACACGCGCGGAGTGACCGAGGCGGACCACGCGATCGTCTGCGCGGGCGCCTGGTCAGACCGTCTGGCGGTCGCCGCCGGCGCCGATCCCGACCCCCGCATCGTGCCCTTCCGCGGGGCTTACCTGCGCCTGCGCCCCGCACGCCGGGGTCTCGTGCGCGCACTGATCTACCCCGTCCCCGACCCGTCGCTGCCGTTCCTCGGCGTGCACCTGACGCGGCGCATCGACGGCGAGGTGCTGGTCGGGCCGACGGCGCTGCTGGCGGGCGCCCGCGACGCTTATGCCCTATCGCGGGTACGAGGCGAGGACATGCGCGACACGCTCGCCTGGCCGGGCACGTGGCGGATGATGAGCCGCTGGTGGCGCACCGGGCTGAGCGAGCTGCATCACGCCGCGCTGCGCACCGCGCTCGTGCGCGCCGCCGCGCGCTACGTGCCCGAGCTCCGGCCCGAGGACGTGCAACCGGCGTTCGCCGGGGTGCGCGCGCAGGCACTCGGGCGCGATGGGCGGCTGATCGATGACTTCGTCTTCTCCACGACCCCGCGCGCGCTGCACGTGCGCAACGCCCCCTCGCCGGCCGCGACCTCCTCGCTGGCGATCGCCCGGTATGTGGTTGCAGAGGCCGAGCGGGCGTTCGGGCTGGAGGCCAACCGAGACCGCCCCGCCGCACGCCGTCCTTGCGCGAGCTGATTAACCACTAGCGGGCCCATCGCCTCACGGCGTCCTACGCAGGCGCTAGAGGAAGACACGCCCACAGACACCGGCGAATTCACCTGGTATGCGATGGAAATACGGCTAAGGGTGCCGTTCACCATCTGAACGCACGTCACGCACATCGGGCCATTGTAAACGCGGTTCCCATAGCTGATCCTTTTTTCCGATCGGGACGAGTCACAATTCAGTAGGGGGATACGCCGTGCTTCGCAGCGCCAATGTCAAGGACGGACAGGCGGGCTTTCGCTGCCGCACAACTCTCGACGATTCACCCGAAGCGTTGCGTCAGGTGAAACTTGCGATCGCACGCGCAAAGGAGGGTGATCGCGACGCCGTGCGACTGCTGTACGTGCGTTATTCGGACAATGTCTACGGCTACATCCACAGCATCGTGCGCGATGAGAAGGAGGCCGAAGACCTCACCCAGCACGTGTTCATGAAGCTGATAACCGCAATCTGTAAGTACAGCGACCGCGGCGTTCCGTTTTCGGCCTGGCTGTTGCGTCTGTCACGCAATACCGCGCTCGACCATCTGCGCCGCCGCCGCGCGACCCCGACCGAAGAAGCGTACGGCGTCGACATGCATGTCGACGAGGACGCGCTCGATCGAGCTCGCTGTCTGCACGCCGCGCTGGACACGCTGCCCGAGGAACAGCGCAACGTCGTGGTGATGCGCCACGTAATCGGTCTCACACCCCCAGAAATCGCCGAGCGGATGGGCCGCTCGGAGAGTTCGATTCACGGCCTGCACCATCGTGGTCGCAAAACGCTGCAGCAGGAGCTGCGCCGTCTGGACTCAGCACCGTCCACCGTCGCCGCGGTCGGCTGAGCGGAATGCCCAGCGCAATCGCGGCAGACAAGCAGGCGGGGGCACCCGCACCTGCGCTTGGAGAGGACACGGCACAGGTTCCGTTCACGCGCATGGATCGCGACGATCCGGCCTTGCTGGAGGAGCTGATGGGGGCGGTGCGCGAAGTCGCCGAGCAGGGCGCGTTCACGCTCGGCCGGCACGTGGAGGCGTTCGAGCAAGAGTTCGCCTCCTACTGCGAGACCGACTTCGCGGTGGGTGTCTCCTCCGGCACCGAGGCGCTCGTGCTGGCCCTGCGCGCGCTGGAAATCGGGCCCGGGGACGAAGTGATCGTGCCCGCCAACTCCTTCATCGCCACCGCCGAGGCGGTCAGCATCGTCGGCGCGACACCGCGACCGGTGGATGTCGATCCCGACTCTCATCTAATCACCGCCGAGCACGTAGCCGCCGGGCTGGGCCCGCGCGTGCGCTGCGTGATCCCCGTGCATCTGTACGGAGCGACAGTCGAGCTCGATCCGATCCTCGAACTCGCGCGCGAAGCGGGAATGCACGTGATCGAGGACGCCTGCCAGGCGCACGGGGCGCGCTATCGCGGACGGCGCGTGGGAACGTTCGGCGCGCTCGGCTGCTTTAGCTTCTATCCGGCCAAGAACCTCGGCGCATGGGGGGACGGCGGCGCGGTCGTGACTGAGATTCCGGCGCTTGCCGATCGCGTGAGACTGCTGCGCGCCCACGGCGAGCGCCCGCGTTACCACCACCGCGAGGTCGGCACGACCGCGCGCCTGGACGCGCTGCAAGCCGCCGTGCTGCGGCGCAAGTTGATGCGCCTGGATGACTGGAACGACAAGCGCCGACGACTAGGGGGCGCGTTGCATGCACGACTGCGCAAGGCAGCGAGCGCGCACACCGCCGGCCCGCGCAGCGTCGACCCCGTCGGCGCCCCTCCCTTCCACGCCGACCACGTCTACCACCTATTTGTAGTGCGTTGCCGCGCGCGCGATGCGCTGCGCGAGCACCTCGCACGAGAGGGAATCGCGAGCGCCATTCACTATCCGGTACCGATACACCGCACCGAGGCCTACGCCGGCCTCGACCTCGGGCCCGGCAGCCTGCCCGTGAGCGAGAAGATGTCCGCGCGGATCTGCTCGCTGCCGATCTTCCCCGGTATGAGCGAGACCGAGCTCGAGCGGGTCGCAAGCGCAGTTGAAGTATTTACGCAAGCCTCACCCGCGCCCCCGCGTTAATCGAGCATATGAGCTTCGCTCCTACAAAATCGGGCAGGCCACCGGCGCTCACCGCGCTGGACCGTGTCGAATCGATTCCTCCCGTCCAGCCTCGCACCGCCGCCGCCACCGAAACGCCGAGCGCGCGCGCGGAGTCTGACGGCGGTCACTCACGTGCCCAGCGTCTCGCCTCCGATGGTATGCGGCGCCTGTTGGACATTCTCGTCGCCGGCGTAATGCTGCTGGCGCTCGCGCCACTATTGATGCTGGTCGCACTGTCGATCCGAATCGATACGCGCGGCTCCTCCCTGTTCCGCCAGCGCCGCGTCGGGCGCGGACGGCGCGAGTTCACGATGCTCAAGTTCCGCACGATGCGCAGCGACGCCGACGCGACGCCGCACCGTAAATACGTGCAGGCGCTGATCGGCGACGACCGTGGCCCCGAGCGTGGCCGCTTGTACAAGCTCTCGGTCGACGATCGCGTCACTCGCGTTGGTCGCGTGCTGCGCTCCTGGAGCCTCGACGAGGTGCCACAACTGATCAACGTGCTGCGCGGCGAGATGGCGCTCGTCGGCCCCCGTCCGGTGATCCCCTACGAGGTCGAGATGTACCCCGATGCCTATCTGCGTCGCTTCGACGTCAAGCCGGGACTCACGGGGCTGTGGCAGGTGAGCGGTCGCAACGAGCGCACCTATGAGGAAATGGTGCACTTCGACCTCGAGTACGCCAAGCAACGCTCACTGCTGCTGGACCTGCGGATTCTCGCCAAGACGGTGCCCGTCGTACTCGGTCGCCAGGGGGTGGCATGAACATGACGGGCGATTGGGGTAACGGTTCCACGGCGGCTGCGAGCTCGGCCGATACGCTCGTACCGGCCGAGCTCGCCGGACACGAGCGCATCCTGAGACGAGAGTCGCCGCTCGGAGTCGGTGTCGTCGGCTACGGCTACTGGGGACCCAACCTCGTGCGCAACGTCGCCGAGTGCCCACAGCTGAAGCTGCAGGCCCTCTGCGATCTCGACCCCGCCAACCTGCACCTCTTCGGCCAGCGCCATCCCGACACCCTGGCCGTGAGCGAGCTGGATGCGTTGCTCGTCGATCCCACGATCGAGGCGATCGTGATCGCCACCCCACCGCAGACGCATTACGCATTGGCCAAGCGCGCCCTGCAAGCCGGCAAGCACGTGCTCGTCGAGAAGCCGCTGGCCACACGCCTGGAGGACGCATACGAGCTCGCCGAGATCGCCGACTCAAATGAACGCGTGCTGATGCCGGGACACACCTTCATCTACAGCCCTGCCGTCAACACGGTGCGCGAGCTGATCCGCAGCGGGGTGGTCGGAGACGTCCATTTCATCACCTCCTCACGCATGAACCTCGGTAAGTACAACGGCGACGGGGTGGTCTGCGATCTGGCCCCACACGACCTCTCGATTCTCCTGTACTGGCTGGAGCAGCCGGTCGTCGAGGTCGCCGTGTCCGGCAGCAGCGTGCTGCGCCAAGGGGTGCCCGAGACGGCCTTCATGACGCTCACCTTCGCCCGCGGGCAGACCGCCAACGTGCAGATCTCCTGGCTGGCGCCGCGCAAGCTCCGTCAGATGATCGTCGTCGGCAGCCAGCGGATGGTCCAGTACGACGATCTCGCCTCCGACGAACCGGTGCGGATCTATGACCGCGGGATGGACATGCTGCCGCCAACGCCCGCCAACTTCGGGGAGCACCAGCTGATCTATCGCACCGGCGACGTGGTGATCCCCCGTGTCGACCCGCAGGAGCCGCTGCGTCTGGAGCTGGAGGACTTCGCACACGCGATCCGCACGGGCGAGGAGCCCCGCTCGAACCTGGCGCTCGGGATCGAGATCGTCGCGGCCGTCGAGCTCGCCGAGGCATCGCTGCGTGCGGGCGGCAAGCCGCTGGCACTGCCGACACTGACCGACCGGGCCGCGGCCTGAGACAGACGATGACCATGCCCGAGCGTCCGCGCATCCTCTCCGTGATCGGGGCCCGCCCCGAGATCATCCAAGCCGCACCCGTCTGCGCGGCACTGACGGAGTGCGCCGAAGAGATCCTGGTGCACACCGGCCAGCACTACGACGAGGCGATGTCCGAGGGTCAGATCCTCGCCACTCGCCTGCCCCGCCCAGACCACAACCTCGGGGTCGGCTCACACGCTCGCGAGGAGCAGGTCGAGCTCGCCCGGACACGGCTGGAAGAGGTGATCGCGCTCGAGCGCCCGGACGCGGTGATCGTCCGCGGTGACACCAACGCCACGCTCTCCGGCGCGCGCGCGGCCGTGGCGGCGGGCGTGCCGCTCGTGCATGTCGAGGCGGGATTGCGCTCGTATCGAGCCGACATGCCCGAGGAGCACAACCGCGTCGAGACCGACCGGCTCGCGCAGGTTCTGTGCGCGCCCACACCGGGCGCGCAGGAGAACCTGCAAGCCGAGGGCGTGCACGGCGAGATCCACATCACCGGAGATCCGCTGTGCGACACGCTGGAGAGCTGGCGAGCGCGTGTGCGACCGGCGGGCGACGGGGACTACCTGCTCGCGACCGTTCACCGCAATTACAACACCGACAATCGCGAGCGCCTGGCGGAGGTGCTGGACTGCCTGGAGCGCTCGCCGCTGCCGGTGCTCATGCCCCTGCACCCGCGCACCCGCGCGCGCATGCAGGAGTGGGACCTGCAGGCGCCACCGAAGGTGCAGCTGCTCGATCCCGTCCCCTACACGCGCATGCTCGAGTTGGAGTGCGGCGCCGGCGCAATCGCGACCGACTCCGGCGGAGTCCAGCGCGAGGCATATCTGTGGGGCGTGCCCTGCATCACCTTGCGCGAGGAGACCGAGTGGACCGACACGGTGCGAACCGGCTGGAACACGCTCGTCGGTGTCGATCCCGATGCCTTTGCCGCCGCGCTGGAGCGCCCGCTGCCCTCCACGCGGCCCCCGATCTTCGGAGACGGACACGCCGCTGAACGGATCGCGGACGTCGTCCTCACCTTCCTGAGCTCGCCCACTTCCATACCCGCCGAGATCCCATCGTTCACCCCCGACACGTCCGTGGAGGTCGCAGCATGATGGAAGAGCTGAGCATCGGACTGATCGGCGCGGGGCGCATGGGCGCCTACCACGTCGAGACCTGGGAGCGCGTGCAGGCGGGACGGCTGGCGGCCATCGCCGAGCCCGACGAGTCGCTCGCGCACACGCGGATCGCCCGGCGGCCGATCGACTGGGTCGCTGACTATCGCTGGCTGCTGGAGCGCGCCGACATCGACGCCGTCTGCATCTGCACTCCCTCCGAGCAGCACGCCCGCATCGCGCTCGACGCGCTCGACGCCGGCAAGCACGTGTTCGTCGAGAAGCCGATCGCGACCGCGCTCGAGGACGGGCTGCGGATGACAGCCGCCGCGCGCCTGGCCGGTCTGAAGCTAATGGTCGGTCACGTCGAGCGCTTCAACCCCGCCGTCGGCAAGCTCTCCGAGCTGATCCAGGAGGGACGGGTCGGGCGCGTGTTCCGCGCCCACGCCACTCGCGTCGGACCGTTGCCCGCGCGCATCCAGGACACCGGCGTGGCGATCGACCTCGCCACTCACGACCTCGACCTCATGCAGTTCGTCCTCGGCCGCGATATCACGAGCATCTACGCCGAAGGCAGCCGCTGCGTGCATCCCTCCCAGGAGGACATGATCTCCTGCCTGCTGCGCTTCGGCGAGGACGGCCCGCAGGGACTACTCGACGTCAACTGGCTGACCCCCGAGAAGCGCCGCGAGATGACGGTGATCGGAGAGGGCGGGATGCTCAGCGCCTCCTACCTCACGCAGGACGTCTGGTTCACCGAGTCCTCCGGCGTGCCGACCGCGTGGAGCGAGTTCGCCCGCATCCGCGGCGACGCCGAGGGCGCCGCGGTGCGTTTCGCCCTGCCCCGTGTCGAGCCGCTGCAAGCCGAGCTGGAAGCGTTCGCCCGCTGTGTGCTCGACGACACTCCCGAGCCCGTGAGCGCCCAGGACGGCTGCCGTGCACTGGCCGCCGCGCTGGCCGTGCGCGACTCCGCCGCTAACTCACGCCCCGTGACGCTGCTCGACATGCCCGCCGCCCGGCCCGTCCGGATCGCGGCCTAAGGAGATCGCCGTGATCCGCTTCGTCATACCCGCCTACAACGAGCGCGAGAACATCCCCAACCTGCTCGCCGATCTCGGGCCGCGAGTGCGCGAGCTCGGCGCGCGCGTGATCTTCGTCGACGACGGCTCCTCCGACGGCACTAGCGAGGTCATCGAAGAACACAGCGACGGCCTGCCGGTCGCGATCGTGCGGCACAAGGTCAACCGTGGCCTCGGCACCGCGATCAACTCCGGGCTGCGCGCCGCGCTCGGGGAATCTCAGGACGGCGACGCGATCGTCACGCTCGAGGCCGACAACACCTCCGACCTCGACGACCTCCCGCGCATGCTCGAGCTGTTCGCTGAGGGCAACGACGTCGTGCTCGCCTCTGTCTACGCTCCCGGCGGACGCATCGTCGGCGTGGCGCCGATGCGTCTCGCCGCCTCCAAGGCCGTGTCCAACGCCTTCCGCTACGTCGGTGGGCTGCGCGAGATTCACACGCTCTCCTCGCTCTACCGCGTCTATCGCGCCGGCACCCTGCGCCGCGCCGCCGAGACATACGGCTACCTGCTCGTGCGCGAGCCCGGCTTCGCCGCTAACGTCGAGCTGCTGCTCAAGCTCTACAACGCCGGCGCCCGCGTTGCCGAGGTGCCCACCATCAACGATTGGAGCCGGCGGCTCGGGCAGTCGAAGATGAACCTGCGCCCGACCGTGATCGCCTACGGGCGGCTCGTCGCCGCCCAGCTCGTCGGGCGCATCCAGCCGCCGCCGATCTCGCCGCTCGGAGAGGAGCCGCCGCTCGCGCCGCCGCTGTCCTCCAACGGAGCTCACCCCGCCGCCGGACAGAAGCCGCTCGCGCTCGTCGGCGGCGAACGACGCCGACGGTAGCCCGCCAACCGGGAGATCGCGTGGGCGCAGAGACCTCCACCCAAGAGCTCTCGCGCGGAGATCTGCGCGAGGCCACGCTCGAGGCCGTACGCTGGGTCTCGATCGCGCGCGTCGCCGCCGAAGTCCTGATGGTCGGCGCGGGCATCGTCCTCGCCCACCTGATCACGCCGGCCCAGTTCGGACGCCTCGCGATCGCCGTGATCGTCAGCGAGATGGCCGAAGCGATCACCGCCGAGGGGCTCGGCAACGCGCTCGTCCAGCGGCGCTCGCTGGAGCGCTCGCACCTGCAGGCCGGCATGGCCGTCGGGCTCGTTATCGGGCTCGGCCTGATGCTGCTCACGATCTTCGTCCTCCCGTTTGCGACCACGCCGCTGTTCGGGGAGGAAACGACGTCGCTGTTTCAGCTGTTCGCGCCCGTGTTCCTGCTCTCGGGAGCCCAGATCGTGCCGCTGGCGATGCTGCAGCGGCGGATGGACTTCCGTACCAGCAGCGCGATCGAAGTGAGCGGCGTCGCGCTGGCCTCGATCACCGCCGTCACGCTCGCCGCGACGCTCGACCTGCAGGCCAAGTCCTATGTGATCGGCATGCTCGCCTCCGGCGCCCTCACGCTCGTGCTGCTGCTGATCGCGACCCGGCCCCCGCTGCCGCGCCTGCACGTGCGCGAGACGCGCGAGCTGCTCACCTTCGGGCTGCCCGCCGCCTTCGCCGGGCTCTCCTGGGTGCTTCAGCGCAACATCGACTACATCATCCTCGGGGTGCGCCTGAGCGCGGCCCAGGTCGGCTACTACTACCGCGCCTACACGGTCAGCGTCGAAGGCGAGCGCCGCATTAGCGGCATCATCACGCGTCTCGCGCTGCCCGTCTACGCGCGCACCGAGGATCTCGAGCACATGCGCGGGCTGCGCGCGCGGATCGTGCGCGCCAACGCGACCGTGGTCTTCCCGGCGCTCGCGCTGCTCGTCGTGATCGCGCCCGAACTGATCCCGTGGCTGTTCGGAGCCCACTGGCAACCGGCCGTGCTGCCCGCCCAGATCCTCGCCGTGGCCGGCATGGCGATGACCGTCAACAACGCCAACTCGCCGCTGCTGCTCGCCGCCAACCGCCCGCGCGCGCTGTCGATCTTCAACCTCTGCCAGCTCGCCGGCTATGCCGGCACAATCCTCCTCTGCTCCTCCTACGGGCTGATCGCCGTGTGCATCGGTGTGGTCGCCTTCCAGCTGCTCGTCACGCTGGCCTATGCGGTGATGCTGCATCTGCTCGTGGACATGCCGCGCAGCCAGCTGCTGCATGACCTCGGCGCGGCGAGCGTCGGCAGCCTTGTGATGGTCGCGATCGTGGCGCCGCTGTCCTCGCTGCTGGCGGACGTGGAGATGCCGATGCTGGTCAGGCTGGCGCTCCTCGGCGCCGTGGCCGCGGGCGTCTACCTGACGGTGGTCGGGCTCGCGTTCCCCGCCGCCTGGTCCGACCTCAAGATGATCGCCACGCGCGTGCTGCGCCGCGGGAGCGCCCCGCCCAAAAGCCCAGAGGCCGCGAACTCGTTGGATATGGCAGAGCCTTCGGACGATCGTACTCCGGAGCGTGAGGGCTTTGACAGCCGAGCTCGAGAGGATCGCATGGCGTATCCATCAATCAGCGTAGCCATTCCCGCCTACAACGCAGCCCCGTGGATCGCCACGACGATCGACTCCGTGCTGGCGCAGACCCGCCCGCCATTGGAGATCGTCGTCGTCGATGACGGTTCGACCGACGAGACGGTCGCAGAGCTCGCGCGCTTCGGCGATCGAATCCGCCTGATTCGCCAGGAGAACCGCGGACCCTCGGCGGCGTATAACCGTGCCTTCGCGGCCGCCGGCGGCGACTACATCGCGATGTGTCCCGCCGACGACGTGTGGGAGCCGTGCAAGCTGCAATGGCAGAGCGAAGCCCTCGCGGCCCACCCGCAGATCGACATCGCCTTCGGTCACGCGCGCGAGTTCGGCCTCTCCGAGCAGGAGTACGACAGACCGCCGGGCAGCGGCATCCTCGACAACCGGGCCTTCGGCCGCGCGATGTTCGAGACCTGTCTGATTCCCGCCCCGACCACGCTGATCCGGCGCGAGCTCTACGAACGGCTCGGCCCCTTCCGCGAGGACCTCGCCTGCGAGGACTACGAGTTCTGGATGCGCGCGCTCGCCGCCGAGGCCGTCTTCTACTACGAGCCGCGGCTGCTCGTTAACTTCCGCCGCCACGGCGGCAACGTCTCCTCGCGGTTGCTGGACATGCGCGAGATGGCCCACACGGTCCATCGCCTGTATGCCGAAGAGGTCGCCGACCGGGCCTTCGCCAAGTCCGTGCTCGCCGGAGACCTGCGTCAGATCGGTCGCTATCACATGGACGAAGGGCAACTCGATCGCGCTCGCAGCGCCTATCGTCGATCGCTGCGCTATGGCGTGAGCGGCAAGGCCGTGGTGGGCGCCCTGACGCTCTCCATCCCGGGTGTCTCCGGCGCCGTCCGGCGCTTCGACGGTCTCGTCAGGAGTCGCTGATGTCCGGATCGACCACCGCGCCGCAGGCCACCGCGCCGTTGCACGTGGAGCAGGCCCCCAAGCGCAGGCGTGCGGCGAGCTCGCCGGCGCGGCGAAGCGGCGAAGCGGCGATCGGCGATCGTGGCGTCATCGCTCTATTGAGCGTTCTGCTGGTCGCGCTGCTGGCGCTCACCTGGCGCAAATGGGGCATCCTCGACACCGACACGGGCCTGGAGCTGACGATCGCCAATTCCGTCTCCCACGGCGCGGTCCTCTATCGGGACGTCCGCTACTTCTACGGCCCCGCCGGCCTCTACAGCCTCGCGTTCGCGTTCAAAGTCTTCGGCCCGAGTCTGTCCACCGCGATCGCGTTCGGGCTCGCCGAGACAGTCGCGATCCTCGCGACGTTCTATGCGCTAGCGCGCAACTGGGTGCGTCCGGCATCCGCCGGACTGGCCACCGCCGCGCTGATCGCGGTCGGGCTCTCGGGCTGGGCGAACTTCGTGCTGCCGAACACCAACTCGGCGAGCTTCGGACTGCTGTTCCTGCTGCTGGTACTGCTCGCCCTCACGCGTCGGCGCCCGCTGCTCGCCGGGGTCGCCCTGGGCGTGCTGGCGCTTACGCGCGCCGAGTTTGCCGCCGCCGGCGTCGCGGTCGTGTTCGCGTACGCGCTCGGCGTGCACCGCGTCGAGGGACGCCGCGCCGCCCTGCGCGCGCTCGGCCAGATGCTCCTGCCGGCGGCGCTCATCGCCGGTCCGATCCTGGGCCTGTTCGCGGCGGAGGTCGGCCTCTCCCGGCTCGTGACGCAGAACCTGTTCCCGGTGAGCTTCCTGCATTCGGAGGCCACCTATCAGCAGAGCCTCTCGCCGCTCACGTTCTCGAGCCTGATCGTCACCCTCGGTCGTGGGCTGGTGTATGCGGCCCTGCTGGCCGGCGTCGTCGGCTCGGCGTTGCTGTGGCCGCGCAAGCCCGCACCCGCGGGGTCGGGCGCCGGCGCGGCGGGGGGTTCGCGCAACGGTGCCGCGCCGGGATCGCTCGCCGGTGAGCTTGCGGACACGCACGCCGGCGGGTCCGGGGAGCTGCGCGTCGGCGGGTCCGGGGAGCTGCGCGTCGGCGGGTCCGGGGAGCTGCGCGTCGGCGGGTCCGGGGAGCTGCGCGTCGGTGCGTCCGGGGGGTGGCGCGCCGGCGCGCTCGCGCGAGTACGCGCGCTGTGGCCGCTGGCCGCCGCGGTGGGGGGCCTGCTGCTGCTCGACGGCGTCACGCGCGCGCTCGGCGCGTTCCCCGGCTCGCGCGCGCTGATCCAGACGGACAGCAAACGGCTGCTGCTCGGGATGAGCTGGTTGCCGGCCCTGGTCCTCGCGGGTGCCATCTGGGCGCTGGTGCGCTTCGTGCGCCGACAGACGCCGCCGTTGTCGGACTCGTGGCCGCTCGATCTGGCGCTGCTCGCCGCCGCCGCGGTGCTCTCGTTGCGCGCGTACGACAACTTCACGACCGACACCTTCGCGCCGTACTACGCCGCTCCGCTGCTGCTGCTGGCGGCGATCCTGCATCAGCGCATCGGCGACCGCCGGCCCGCGGCGCGGGGCGCCTCGCTGGCGGTCTTCGCGGTCGTCGTCCTCTCGCTAATGCTGGCCCTGCACAAAGGCACGACCGCCGGCCAGACGCAGCTGGTGCGCAGCGCTCGCGGCGAGTTCGCCACCACCCCCGCCGCCGCGCCCGCATTGCAGCGCACGATCGACTTCGTGCGCGCCCACGCGCAGCCTGGTGAACCGATCCTGAGCCTCCCCTACGGTGGGCTCTACTACCTGGTCGATCGGCCTCCCGCCCTCTACAACCTGGCCTTCCTGCCCGGCGACGTCCCCACGACGACCGAACAGCAGGCCGCGATCGCCCGGCTGCGACGCAAGCGGGTGCGCTACATCGTGCTCGGCAACGCGCGCTTCGTCGCGTGGGGCAAGCCACAGATCGGCGTCGACTACGACCTCTCACTGCTCGCATTCGTCTCCCGCGAATACCGGGCCGTCGCTAGCTTCGGCGACTTCGGCTCGACGTCGGGCGG
This sequence comes from uncultured Solirubrobacterales bacterium, assembly GCA_963708315.1. Taxonomy (GTDB): domain Bacteria; phylum Actinomycetota; class Thermoleophilia; order Solirubrobacterales; family Solirubrobacteraceae; genus Palsa-744. The sequence goes on from OY970204.1 coordinate 2,788,488, forward strand.
ACCCCTCTCCGATGCCTACAGGATCTACGAAAGCCGCTGAGCCCGCCGGCCACGCCCGCCGTCCCACCGGACCGCGACACATGGAGGGCGACACGGTGGGGCGCGTCGCATCCGCGCGGACATGAAAGCGCGCATTTTGCGGACGTTTTGCCTGGCGATCCAGTTGTGTGAGAAACGAAAGGGCGAGGGAGCACACCTCGTTACTTACGTAGAGCAATGCCGCGCCCGGCACGAACGGCGCCGACCAAGCGCTGCCAGCCGATAGAGAAGAGGCTCCCCTGTTTTCCACCAACCACAAGTCCTCGCTCCGCGCCCGCCGGGGAGTCACCGCCCTGATCCTCGGCGCGCTCGCGCTGTGGCTCAGCGTCCTGGTCCTGCCAGGCAGCGCCTCCGCGGCAGTCTCGTGCCCCAACGCGAACCCGGTCGTCAACGAGAACAACTGCATGGGCGCAGGATCGAGCGCCTGGCAGATCAGCAACGGCCGCACCTACAATCTGGGCGGTTTCGCCACTCAGACGAGCTACAACCTCGGCCAGAGCGTGCCGCTGAAGATCGGCGCCTACGCAGACAGCGTCGACATCTCAGTGTTCCGCATGGGCTACTACGGCGGCAAAGGCGGGCGACTCGTGGCCAGCGCCACGAACGTCCCGGTCAACAACGGCCCATCGTGCGAAGGGAAAAACGCCAACACCGGCGAATTCAACTGCAACGACTGGGAAACGACCTACACGATCCCCGGATCGAGCCTGCCGGCGTCGGGGGTCTATCTCGTCAAGCTCGTCGACCCCGAAGGCGACGACAACCAGATCATCTTCATCGTGCGCAACGACAACGCGTCGCCCGGCTCGGCGATCGTCGCCAAGATCCCGACCTCCACCTACCAGGCTTACAACTGGTTCGGGGGCAAGTCGCTCTACAACTACAACTCCTCGCTCCCCAACCTCGCCGATGGCGCCCCGCGCGCCTTCTCGGTCTCTTTCCAGCGCCCCTTCCAGGACGTCGCCTCAAGCGCTGATGAGAACTGGTTCCTGAAGGTCGACTACCCGATGGTCTACTGGTTGGAGAAGGAGGGCTATGACGTCTCCTACACCGACGGCGTGGCGATCGACGAGAAACCCGAATCGCTGCTCACGCACAAGGTCGTGCTGATCTCCGGACACGACGAGTACTGGTCGGGCAAGGAGCTCGCGGCCGTGAAGGCCGCGCGCGAACACGGCGTGAGCATCGCCTCCTTCAGCGGCAATACCGCCTACTGGAAGGTGCAGTACGAAAACAACCACCAGACGATGACGACCTACAAGACCGTTCAGGACGGATCGGAAGGCGTCAACGACCCCGGGGCCGAAAAACCCACCACCACCTTCCGCGACGCCGGCGCGCCGGCCGGCGCGCCGAACGCGCCCCCCGGCGGACGACCCGGGCCGAACACGCCCGAGAACTCGCTGTTCGGGATCATGTACGTGGGCGATACCACCAACAACTCGAGCTATGGCCTGACCGTGCCACCCGCCGAAGGTCAGGATCAGTACTCCGGCGACTCGATCTGGCGCAACACCGGGATCAACCCGGCCACCGGCGCCACGATCGGCACCAATCTCGTCGGCTGGGAGTGGGACGCGATCCCGAGCCAGCCCGGCTATCTCGCGTTCGAGCCCGCCAACGTGGTGCAGGTCAGCCGCACCAACGTGAACCTGCCCGGCGATGAGTGGCTGCTGGATTACGGGATGGAATTCGGATCGAGCCCACCGCCGGGTCAGAACGGCTTTACCGAGGCCGTCAAGTACCGGGCGAGCAGCGGAGCGCTCGTGTTCGCCTCGGGCACGATGCAGTGGTCGTGGGGTCTGGGCCCGCACTTCCTCAACAAGCCCGAAGACGACTACACCGAACCACCGGTCGAATCGAGCGACCCGCGCATCCAGCAGGCCACGTACAACATCCTCTCCGAAATGGGCGTGCAGCCGCAGACCCCGACCGGGATCGTGCTCGACGGCAGCGAAGGACCGCCGACCGCGGCGTTCAGCGTCTCACCGACGGTGGTGACGGCAGGTCAGAACGTCACCCTGAACGGCTCCGGCTCCTACGGGGTCGACGGGGCCTCGATCACCGATTACAAGTGGGACCTCGACGGCAGCGGCAAATATGCCACCGACGGCGGCTCCACGCCCACGCTCACCCACGTCTTCCAGACGCCCGGCACGGTCACCGTGGGGCTGAAGGTCACCGACAGCCACGGACAGACGGCGACCACTACCCACACGATCACCGTCGGGGCCGCCGTTTCGGGAGCTTATGCACATGCCGTGCTCGAAACGCCGGGGCTCGCGCACTACTGGCGACTCGACGAGGCCACCGGCTCGGCCTTCGCCGATCTCGCCGGGGGCGACGCGGCGAGCATCGCGGGCAGCTTGGGCTCGGTCACGCTGGGACAGGCAGGCGCGATCAACGCCAACAGCGACACGGCCGCGAGCTTCGACGGGATCAGCGGCACGGCACAGGCGCCGGTGAACCTCTCTGAAACGAACCAGGTCACGGTCGAGTTCTGGCTGAAATGGAACAAATACGAAAACAACGACGCGCTCGCGATGGAGTTCACACCCAACTTCAACAACGAACCGGGCGGTTTCCTGGTCGACCCCAATGCGTCGGACCTGGGCGGGAAATTCGCCGTGGGGATCGGCAAGGGCGCCTCGCGCAACAACGTCTTCTTCGCCCGTCCGAGCGCCGGCGTATGGCACTACTACGCGTTCGTGCTCGACACGACCGCGGCGGGCGCATCTGAGATCACGCCCTATGTGGACGGCCAGAAAGTGTCGTACACGAAGATCGAAAGCGGCAGCGGCGCCGGCACGTTTGCCAACTCCACGCTGAACTTCATGTCGCGCGGTGGCGCGTCGCTGTTCGGCGCCGGTACGCTCGACGAAGTCGCCCTCTACAACCAGACGCTCAGCCCCGCGACGATTCTGAGCCACTATCAGCTTGGGTCGGGCAACTCGGGCAGCCCAACCCCGACCGCGGCGTACACGACCACGCCCACCACGGCGCGCATCAACCAGTCGGTGAGCTTCGACGGATCCTCCTCGACCGACCCCGACGGCACCATCGTCGACTACAAGTGGGACCTCGACGGCAGCGGCACCTATGCGACCGACACTGGCTCGACACCGACGGTGACGCACACCTTCACCACCCCCGGACCGGTCACGGTCGGGCTGAAGATCACCGACAGCAACGGACAGACGGCCACCATCACGCACGCGATCGAAGTACAGGGTCCCAGCACCTACGCCGAAGCGGTCGAGGAAACGCCCGGGGTCGCCCACTACTGGCGCCTCAACGAAACATCCGGAGCGATCTTCGCGGACACGATCGGCGGCGCGGCGGCGGCGGCGATCTCCGGCGAACCGGGCGCGGTCACGCTGGGCCAACCGGGCGCGCTGTCCAGCGAAAGCGAGACGGCCGCGAGCTTCGACGGGCTCAGCGGCGCCGCGCAGGCGCCCGTGAACCTCTCCGGCACGAGCAAGCTGACGATCGAGTTCTGGCTGAAATGGAGCAAATACGAAAACAACGACGCGCTCGCGATGGAGTTCACACCCAACTTCAACGCCACCCCCGGCGGCTTCCTGGTCGACCCCAACGCCGGTGAGGAAGGCGGCAAGTTCGCGGTCGGCATCGGCGAAGGCGGATCCCGTAACAACGTCTACTTCACACGTCCGAGCGCCGGCGCATGGCACTACTACGCCTTTGTGATCAACACGCTCGCGCCGGCGGCGTCCCAGATCACGCCTTACGTCGACGGCCAGCCCGTGCCCTACACCAAGCTCACGAGCGGCAGCGGCGCGGGCCCGTTCGCCAACTCGACGCTCAACTTCATGTCGCGCAACGGGAGCTCGCTGTTCGGCTCAGGCACGCTCGACGAGGTCGCGCTCTACAGCGAAACCCTCACTGCCGCGACCGTCCTCAACCATTACCAGGTCGGTACGGGCAGCGCCGAAAACCCGCCTCCCACAGCGTCCTTTACAGCGCCGGCGAGCACTTCTGCGGGTCAGAACGTGACGCTCAACGGCTCCGGCTCCCTGGCCGCGGGCAGCGCCTCGATTGTCGACTACAAGTGGGATCTCGACGGCAGCGGCACCTATGCGACCGACACGGGCTCGACGCCGACGGTGACGCACACCTTCACCACCCCCGGACCGGTCACGGTCGGGCTGAAGGTCACCGACAGCAACGGACAGACGTCCACCACCACACACACGATCGCCGTCGGAGGCTCCGTCACGACTCCCTACGCGAAGACCGTGCTCGAAACGCCCGGGGTCTCGCACTATTGGCGACTGGGCGAGCTGTCGGGCTCAGGGCTCAGCGACGCGGTCGGCGGCGCCACCGCGACGATCTCCGGCGGCGCAGGCGCGGTGAGCTTGGGCCAGCCGGGCGCGCTGACGGGTGAAAGCGACACGGCCGCGAGCTTCGACGGGATCAGCGGCACGGCACAGGCGCCCGTGAACCTCTCCGCCACGAGCAAGCTGACGATCGAGTTCTGGCTGAAATGGAGCAAATACGAAAACAACGACGCCCTCGCGATGGAGTTCACACCCAACTTCAATAACACTCCCGGCGGCTTCCTAGTAGACCCCAACGCCCCCGAAGAAGGTGGCGAGTTCGCGGTCGGCATCGGCCAGGGCGCCTCGCGCAACAACGTCTACTTCGCGCGCCCCAGCGCCGGCGCGTGGCACTACTACGCCTTCGTGCTCGACACGACCGCGCCGGGCGCCACCGAGATCACGCCCTACGTCGACGGCCAGCCCGTGCCCTACACCAAGCTCAACAGCGGCAGCGGCGCGGGTAACTTCGCCAACTCCACGCTAAATCTCCTCTCGCGCGGAGGCACGTCACTGTTCGGCGTGGGCACGCTCGACGAGGTCGCGCTCTACAACGAAACACTCACCGCCGCGACCGTGCTTGATCATTTCCAGGCGGGAACCGGCGTAGACACCAGGCCGCCGAGCGGCGGCGCATTGACCGTCAACACGACCGCGGCGAGCGCCGCCGGCACATCGAGCTCCAGCACCTCCGGCAGCTTCACGATCGCACGCACCGACTACACCGAGGAAAAAGCGGGCAATCAATCCGGGCTTGCTTCGAGCACGCTCACGCTCGTCAGCGCTCCGCTGGCCGGCGGGATATGCGGAACGTTCGCGAGCACTCCCACGACGATCATCGGCAGCCCGCCGCAGACCGAGCCGAACGGCTGCTACCGCTACACACTTACCGGCGTGGATAACGCCGGTAACACCGCGAGCATCGCGACCGTCGTCAAGGTCGACACGAGCTCGCCGACGACGCCGACGCTGAGCTTCGGCGGTCTTTCGCCCGCGACGTTCTACAACGCCACCAGCAACACGCTGTACTTCAATCCGACGCGCTCGGGCGGGTTCACCGTCGTGGCCAGCTCGAGCGACGAAACCAGCGGGATCGCAAACTACGCGTTCAGCCCGCTGGCGGTCGACGGCTTCACCGAAACGCAGACCGGCGGACAGAACGTGTATGCGTTCGGGGTCTCCGCGGTCGCACCCGCCAACCCGCCGACCGTGTCCGCCACAAATGGGGTCGGTGCGATCTCCGCGAACGCGACCTACCATCTCGTGTCCGACGCAAGCACCCCCACGGGCGGCGCCCTGACGGTCAACGGCGTCGGCGCCAGCGCCGCGGGCACGTCGAGCTTCAGCAAAGCGACCAGCTTCACGATCGCCACGCGCACCGACTACAACGCGGACACCGGTTCTGGTCTGGCCTCCTCGACCCTGACACGCGCCGCCGGCACACTCAGCAACAACAGCTGCAGTAATTACGGAACGCCCGTGACGATCACCGGCAACCCGGCCCAGAGCGGACTCACGGAAGGCTGCTACCTGTACACGCTCACCGGCACCGACCATGTCGGTAACACCGCCAGCGTCTCGACCGTCGTCAAGGTCGACACCACGGCGCCCGCCCCCACACTGAGCGTCCCCGCCGATGCGAACGGCGCCGTCGCCGTGACCTTCGCCGCGACCGACGCGGGTGCGGGCGTGAACACGGCCTCGGGTCAGCTCAAGCGCGCCACCGCGACCTACACACCCGCGACCGACACCTGCGGCGCCTACGGCGCCTTCGCCAACATCGGCGCCGCCGGGCAAAGCTCGCCCTTCAGCGACACCACCGTCAGCACCGGCCACTGCTACGAGTACGAGTACACGGTCTCCGACGCGGCCGGCAACTCCGCGACCTCGGCGGTCCACGCGGTCAAGGTCAACACGACCAAACCGGCGCTGAGCGCGATCGCCGACACCACCCCCGGCGCCACCGCCGGTCTGCCACAGATCGGCGACGCGATCACGCTCCAGTTCAACGACCCCATCTCCGCCGCGAGCATCCCGAGCAGCGTGACGTTGACCTATGCGCGGTCGGGCCTAAGCGCGACGACCGTCACGGTCAGCGGGCTCGGCTCGGGCAGCTGGAGCAGCGGTGACTCGCTGCTCTCGCGCTACAGCAACACAGGCGGTACCTCTGCCACAGTGACCGCGACGACGCTGCTCAGCGGCACGACGATCAAGCTCACCGTCAGCGCGATCACCGACCCGAGCAAAAACCTCACGGCGGGTGGTCCCGGCGGCGTCAGCGGAACCCTGAACCCGTCGATCAAAGACGTGTTCGGCAACAGCGCCAGCACGAGCGGCTTCTCGACCGCCAGCATCAGGCTGTTCTAGTCCAGCTCCACGCTCCGCTGTCTGGGCCGCGCCGGCGTCGGCAGGTCAGCATGCACGGCTAAGAGAGCACGCGAGGAACGGGGGGCGCGAGTCGTTCTTTGAGTGATGCCCAGCGCGTCTGTCCAGACACCCCTGATCGCCAGCTCCGCCGCGGGTGCAAGCGCCCCCGCGGGATCGGTCGTGGCCAGCGACCGTGTGGTCGACAGCGCCGAGCTGCGTTCCAAGCACGCCAGCGCCGGCAAGGTGATGGCGCTGGCCACGTTCGCGATGGCCGCCGGGTCTGGAGCGCAGGCGTTGCTCTACCTGCGCTCCTTCGGGGTCGACAACCGCACTGACGGCTTCTTTGCGGCGCTGGTTCTGTATGCCATCTTCGGGATCTTCAGCCAGAGTATCCGCGTGACCTCCGCGCCGCTGCTGGTCGGCAAGCGGCCCCAGATCACCTCGGCTCAGTTCGCGTGCGCGCTGGGCCTGATCGCACTTCCCGTGCTCGTCGCGACCGTGCCACTCGCCGGTCCGCTCGCCCGACTGCTCGCCCCTGGTCTCGGCGCGACCGCCCGTCACGTCACCGAAACCGCACTGCCGATCCTCGGCGGGGCGATGATCCTGCAACTCTGGGCCGCCGGCATGGCCACGCTGCTGGCAGTGCGCGACCGGTTTCGCGCGGTGGCCGCGGCCTACGGCGCGGGCGCCGTCGCGGGGCTGTCTTGCTATCTGGCGCTGCAGCACGCCGCCGGCGTACTGACACTCGGCTGGTCGATGCTCGCGATGGCAATCGTGACATTCGCGACCATGCTCGTTGCGATCAGCAGCCGGATCCGCAACCCAGCAACCGCCCACGCCGACGGGCACGCCGACGCGTTGCGTCCTCGCCGGCTGCTCGCCTGCACGGTCTCGATCCTGGGCCGCACAGGCATCTACCTGGCCTTCAACGGCCTCTACCTCATCACCGTGGCGTTCGCCGGGCACTATCACGCAGGCGACGCCACGATCGTCTCCTACGCATACCTGTTCGCCAGCTACCTCGTCGCCGGGACCGGCTTCGTGCTGGGCATGGCGCGCGTCGCGGATATGACGCGCGGAGCCCGTTCAGAGTGGCACGCAATCCTGGTCGGCACGGTGCCGCCAGGCTTTCGCTACGCGATGCTGCTGAGCGCTCCGGTACTCGCCGGCGTCGTGGTGTGCGGTGCGCCGCTCGTCGGCGCGCTGCTGCCGGCGAGCCTGCCCCCCTCCGAGGTCGCCGAGCTCCAGCGCTTCGTGCTGCTGATGGCGCCCTGGCTGGTGGCGGCACAGCTCGTCAACCTGCTGCTGCCGGTCATGTTCGCGCTGGGACGAGCGCGCCTGGTGAATGCCTGCGCCCCGCTGCTCGTCGGCCTGCAGCTGGCGTTCACGGCGATCGCCGGCATGCTGTTCGGGCTGAATGGCGTGGTAGGAGCCATGTTCCTCGCCCCGCTCGCGTTCGTCGTGTTCATGCTCTTCGCCGAGGGTCGTGCGGACCTGCGCAGCGTGGTCGACCAGCTGCTGCGCGACGGCGCCCGCTTCATTCTCCTCGCGACAGGGAGTTTTGGGGGCGCCGCCGTGCTCACGCTTGCATTGCCGGGAGGCGTTGTACGCGCCGGGGCGTGCGGGCTGCTCGGCAGTGCCGGCTATGTCCTGGGCCTGAAGCTGACCGCCGGCGAGCAATTGCGGATGCTGCTGCAACGCTCGCCCAGTGGACCGCGGGTCGATCGGCTCGGTGACGAGGCCGTCGCGTGAGGAGTTCGGTAGGGCGTCGTCGTCATCGTCGTCCGCTCGCAGCGATGGCGGCCCTCCTGGCGTTGGCGTTGGTGTGGACGTGTACGGGTTGCGGAGCGACGGCGACCCAGAGTCAGGGTCAGCCCCCTACTCAGGCAACCCACGCGGTGATCACCGCGCCCACGCCTGAAAACGCCGCTGGTCGCCGTCTGACGACGGTGGCAGAAGCTATGCAGGCCTGGGCACAGGTGCCTACCGGCCCGGTCCCCGTGCTCACCTACGCGCGCGAGACGCTCGCGCGGCTGCTCCACGCACCGCCAACAGCCGAACTGCGGCCAGTGGAGGCAGGTATGCGTTATCTGCAATCGCTGCTCGCGCTGCGGCCGGCGAGCACCGCTCAACGTGCCCTGCTCGCTCAGGAGGCCGCCTGGAGCGCGACCGATCTCGCCACCACCGTGACACGCGGCGACGGCGTCCCCGGGAGGGCGGCAACAGCCGCCGAAATGGTACGCGAGGCGCTGTTCCGCGCGCGCTGGCAGTTGACGCTGGGCCAGCAGGAAGCGGCTGTGAGCGAGGTGGCACAGGCGCAACGGAGCTTCGCCCACGCACTCGGAGCGATCGCGGTCACGGGCAGCGCCCTGGAGCAGGCTGCGACCGCCGCCCGCGAAGACAATGCGCAAGCGCTCGCGGACGCCCGCGGCCGCGCGATCGCCGGACTGACAACGGCCGCCTACCAGCTGACGCTGCGCGCGATCGCCGAACGGCGGACGGCACCGGCGCGCGAATGGGCAACCGTGCGCGACCTCGGTCCGAGCGAGGCCCCCGGCACCATTCACGACGACGCACTCCAAGCGATCAACCAGCTGGCCGCCGGCACGCTCACTCCATCGGCCGCCGCTCTGTCCGTGCGTCGCGACGAGCTGGACGCATTTCAGCGACGCGCGGTGATCCTCGTGCAGCAGGCGACCCTCGCCGGATATCTCGGGCTTGGGGCCGATCGCGCCGAAACAGCCGCGCTCGCGGCCGGCTACTGGCAGGTGCTCGCCCCGGTCTACGCGCAGCGCCTCGGTGCGCGGGCCGCCAACGGAGCCGACGCCGCGTTTGCAACACTCGCCCCGCCGGCCGGTGAATCCCAGTCAACCGGCGCCACATCCCCGGCCGAAGGATCACCGTCCCCGACCTCCTCCTCCCCCTCCTCGACTGACGCCAGTGCGCACTGGAACCTGCAGAACGCGAACGGTACAGCGCTGGCCGCGCTCGGCGCGTTCACCGCGGCGCCGGCGACCACCGCCGAACAGGCGCAGCGCGTCAGCCAACTCGTCGAAGCGATGCGCTTTACGATCGCACGACTCTGCGGCGCGCCGGCCGTTCGACCCAACGGCGAGCCCGAGGGCACCGTGGCCGGACCGCCGGTCGTTACGCGCCTGGTGAACGACCTGCGGCCGAATCTCAACGGCGCCGACGCCGCGCGTCTGTCGCGGGCCGGCAGCGCGGTCGCGAGCTTGCCCGGGGCCTATGGAATCAGCGGCGAGGAGAGTTCGCCAAAGGCCTATCGGCAAAGCGCGAGCGTGCACTCGGCGTGCGAACGGGCGACCACCGACATCAGCACAGTCTTTCCAGCCGCATGGCAGCGACACGATGACAACAGCGACTTCGAACAGATCGATCGAGCGCTCACCCGCGCCCAGACGGCCGCCGAGCGAGGCGACTGGACGACCGCGGCCGTCGCCGCTCGTGAAGCCTACGCGATCTTCGATCTCACACCGGAGCTGCGCCTGCTCGCCGTCGACCCAGGCCTCGCCACTCACATCGAGGCGCTGTTCTGGAACGGCGGGAGCACCGGCAGATCTCTGTTTGACGCGCTCTCCAGCCATGTTTCGGCGGCCTCCCTGCACGGGCGTCAGACCGAACTGGAAGGTGCGCTCGACCAGGCCCAGATCGTGCTCGAGGTCTCGCACAGTAGGACTGCGGTAGCCGTAAACAGCGGGATCGTCGTCTTCCGCGAGGGGCTCGAGGCACTGCTGATCATCGCCGCGCTGAGCGCCGGCTTCGTGACGGCAGGCGGGCGCTGGCGCCGGCCGGTGATCGTGGGCGCGATCGTGGCGCTGCCGGCCACGTTGCTGACCTGGGCGCTGTCGAGTGCGATTCTGACCTCGCTCGTTGGCTACGGCCTGCAGCTTCAGGCCGTGCTCGACGTAGCCGCGCTGGCGGTGTTGGCGGTGATGCTCGCGTGGTTCTTCCAGAAGTTCTGCTGGACGCGCTTTGCCGCACGCGAACAGGCTCGCCATCGCCGCATAGTCGATCGCGCCCCGCGCGGCGCGCTGCTCCTGGGACCCTCGCTCGGTCTGGCCGCAGTCGGCTTCACCGTCATCTATCGCGAGGGCTTCGAGACCGTGCTCTACCTGCAGGCGTTGCGCGAGCAGGCCGGTAGCGGTGCGGTAGTCGAGGGGGTCCTACTCGGCGCGGCCTTCACGGCGGCGATCGCGGTGCTGATGCTGCGCCTGCGCCGGCGACTTCCTTACCGCCGTGTCGTCGTCGCGACAGCCACGTTGATCGGGATCCTCGCGGTCGTGATGACCGGACAGACGGTGCGCGCTCTGCAGGCCGTCGGTTGGCTGGCGATCACACCTGTCCATATCGACCTGCCGGTGTGGGCCGGGCAGTGGCTCGGCATCTATCCGTCGGTGCAGACCCTGCTCGCCCAGCTCGCCTGCGCAATCGCGATCCCACTGGCCGCAGTGCTCTCCGAACGGCTGCGCACGCGCCGGTTCGAACGCCGCATCGCGATCGCCCGTGAGCGCGCGGCGCGCAAGCGCCGGTCGGGTGCCGCGGTTGGCTCGAACGGGAGCACCAAAGCGAGCCCCAACGGGAGCGCTAAAGCGGACTCGAACGGCGTGCGAATCAGCCCGAATGGCACGCAAATCAGGCCGAACGGCTCCGGATCAGCGCGCGGTGCTGAGCCGCGCGCTGCTGCTGAGCCGGTTGACGACGACGCGCCCGTAGTAGGCGCCGGCGCCTCCAAGCAGCGCTAGCGACTCCGTCGTTGCGCGCGAACGACGATGTGCAGGAGGGGCGCCGTCGGCGAGCGCCGCCCGCAGCTTTGCGCCGACCGCGCTCCAATGACGCTCGGCCGCGAGCTCGTGCCCGGCGACACGAGCCGCGGCAAGCGCGTCGGGATTGTCGGCGAGCGCGAGCAGCGCGTCGGCGAGCGCGTCGGGGTCAGGTTCCTCCAGCAGCGTGGCGAAGCCACCTGCGCCGAGTTCCTCCGCGGTCTCATCGCCCCGACCGAGCACGCACGGGAGCTCGGCGCAGAGATAGTCCATGTAGCGGGCGCGGGCCGCAAGCCTTGCCTCCGCGGCGTGGCGGTGGAGGGTCAGACCGATGTCGGCCTCGCGTAGGTAGTCGTGACGCCGCTCGTAGGGAATCCACTCGTCGAGAAACAGCACGGTTCGTCCGAGCACACCCAGCTCGTCCGCCAACGCCCGCATCTCCTTGGTCGTGTCGAAGTGGTGCCCGGCCTTCTTGTTGGGAGGGCTGCCGGCGGTGATCACGAGCTTGAGATCGCTCCGCTGCGAGGCGAGACGCGCGAAGGCGCGGATCGGAGTCTCGGCGTCCAGCCAGCGCCAGACACTGCCCCACCACAGCACGAGCGTGTCCTCCTCGGCAATCTGGGGAAAGTGTTCATGCAAGGGACGCCGGCCGGAAGGTGGCGGCGGATCTGGGATCCCGAATGGCACCACCGCCGGATCGGCCAGCCGCGCCCCGGGGCCGAACAGAGCGCGCCCGGTGCGCCGCAGCTCGGCGCGCTGGCGCTCGCTGGCGCACAGCACGATGTCGGCATGACGCAGCTGGAGCGCCTGGATGGTGGCATGGGCGCGCAACTTTCGCTCCCGCTCACGGCCTGCTCGAAGCGTGGCCAGCTCCTGCTCGTGGGGGTCGTACAGATCGGCGATGGCCGTAAATGGTCGCAGCGAGCGCTGCGCCAGCAGGTAGGGCGGCAGACACGCGGCGAGCACGGCGTCGTGGCGCATCGCCTCGCGTACCAGCCGACGCCGACTGGAGGCGATCACAGGGATGCCGTCGCGCTCACCGTCGCGGGCGCGCTGGGCGGCAAGCGTGACCTCGTATTCCTCGCTCAGCGCCTTGGCGAACTCCAGGGCGCGAATCTCGGGTCCAATCAAGCGCTCGCCGAGCTCTCCCGGGGCGAACACCAGCACGCGGCGACGCGGCTTGCCGACGCTCATCACGGTGCCGAATACGCCCCGGCCAGCTCACGGCGCGGGGGCGGGCGCGACGCGAGTCCGCGCGCGAGCTCGCGCGCGGACTTCACGTTCCCCGCGGGTCCGGCCGCGGCGATCGTCGTCAGGGCGGCGACCATGAAGAACATGTACGGCGCCTGCGGGAAGGACATCGCGTCGAACAGCACGTTGACCACAAGATAGGCGACGCAGCCCGCCGAGGTGGCGAGCGCGAGCGGCGCGACGGTGGGGTCTCGTGCGCGTATCGCGCGCCGGGCCAAGATGATCGGCGCGAGGATCATGAACAGATATGCGAACAGCCCGATGAAGCCGACCTGCCAGATCTCATCGATGTACTCGTCGTCGTTTATACGGAATTGGTCGGGATGTTCGGGGTCGATCGTGCCGAAACCACGTCCGAGAACGGGGCGGGCGTAGATGTCCGGCGCGACGTTTGTGAAGTCGCCGAGGCGGTGGGTCGAGGAGCTGCTCGCGATCCCCGAATTCGCCGAGAACAGCGTGCCGAGCGAGCCCGGCGAAGCGACATGCACAAGACCAACGAGCACCACCAAGCCGACCGGAGCCAGACGCAGCACCTGGCGCGGCTTGTAGAAGGCGATGTAGATGATCACCCCGATTGGGACCAGCAGGGCGGTCTTCCTGTCGGTCGCCGACGCCGCCGCGAGCATCAACGCGAAGGCGATCGCGTTCAGCCACCACGAGCGGCGCGAGGACGCGTGGAACATGCGCACCAACGCGAACGGCATCACGACCACGAGCATCGTCGTGGCGGCGAGTCCGGACAGCGTCGGCCCGAACACCGCTACACGCCCGTCGCTGCCGAGTTCCGGGTGGATGTTGGTCGGCGATGGCGCGACGTGCACGAGCGGTTTGAGGAGCATGCCACTCCAGGTGTAGAAGGCGTTGAAGCCAATCTGACGCTCGACGATCATGCCGACGGCCATCAGCGTGGCGAGCCCGATCAGATACGTAGAGAAGCCCCGCACGTCCTCGAAGCGCAGCGCAGTGAGCGTAAACCACGACAGCACCAGGAACGATCCCAGCAGCGCAAAGCGCTTGACCGCCAATTCGAAGTCACCGATGTTGACGATCCGACCGACGTCAAGCAGTAGGCTCGCGACCGCGAGCACGAGGAACACGCACGCCGCGCCGACGTACAGCTTCGAGCGCCGCGTATGCAGGAACGCGCGCTGATCGCCGCCGAAGCAGATCCACGCGAACACCATCCCGACGACCGCGAAGCGGTCGATCTGCGATCCCACCGGCAGATGGATCTTGACTTCGGTCGAGTCGACCGGGATGCAGAACAGCATCACGAGAAAGGCAGCCAGCACCCACGGCAGGGGCCGGCGCGTGTAGGGAAACGCGTCGCGCACCGGCGCCGCCCGCCGCCCGCCGGCCCTCGTCCTCGCGACTGGCCGCCTGGTCCGCGCCGGCTGCTCGGGGAAGACCGCCTGGGCGCCCCCGACGGTCATACCGCCTGCGCCCGCCACAGTCACGACCCGCTTGCGTGCAGCCGCGCGTGCCTTTCCGCCGCCGCGGCCATGTCGGGGGCGTACTCCCCACTTTGAGCCTTCTTGCCGTTGCGCTGGGACTTTCCGCTCTGCACGCCGACGGTCTCACGCGAGCTGCGGCGGCGGCTGGGCACGTCGATCGTGATCTCGGTCTCCGGCTCGGCCTCCTCGGCCATATCTTCGGCCTCGGCGAGGGAGGCACTGACGCGCCAGGTGTCGCGGAAGCGCGCGAACAAGAGCATCAGCACACACCACAGCACGAAGACCGCCACGAACACCAGCATCGCGACCGCCTTGCTGATGCCGCCGTCGACGACTCCTCCCTTGGCTTCGCCGAGCTGGCGAATCACGACCCTGGAGGACTGCGGAATGTGATCCGCTTCCTCCAAGGAGACCACGTACTGCTGGAGGCCGGCCACGGCGGCATTGGCAAGGCGGACCGACTGGGAGGTGGTCGGAGCCTGGGCGAAGATGCCGATCGTCGGCAGGTTGGGATCGCTGTTGAAGTTCAGCCGGTAGGGAGTGGTTTCGCCGGTGATTTGGACATTGCGCTGGACCGCGGTCGGTTCCTGGACGATCCGCGGCACGAGCGGATCGATGGGTCCTGCTGCATAGATCTGGTCACCGGGTATGCCCGACCGCTGACCGATGAGATTGAGCACGGTCGGGCTGGCCATGAAGTTTGCATACACCGTCGCGCGCGACTGCAGCGGCTCGAAAGACTGCGAGAGATTGCCGAGCACCGAGGAGGAGGTGTCCACGAATACCTTGGTGCTGGCGCTGGAGTACTGCAACGAGCGCGGCTTGAGCTTCAGGCCATCGAGCCGATACACGCTGAGGACTGCGGCGAGCACAGCGACCAGCACGCCGACCATAAGCAGTCGTCGCTGTCTGGCCAGCTCCCGTAGTACAAGGGCAAACTCCATGTGGCTCGATCCTTCCGTAGCGGTCTCCGTCTAGGCAATCAACGTTTGCGTGGTAGCGCTTTTTGCGACGCCAACAGGTCTGCGAACAGCTCTAGCCCGGCGGCCGCCGCAAGCGGGCGGCGAAGATGTCGCCTTTTGGCGATACGCCAACGCGAGCTCCGAGACCGCGGCGCGGCCGTGGGCCTCCTGAGACTGCTCCGTGCGCCCCTTCAGCCAAGGCGCTCGTAGATGCTGCGCAGCGTCCGCTCGGAGTGCTCCCAGCTCAGCTCCAGCGCCCGTTCGCGCGCCAATTCGCCGAGCCGCAGCCGCTGCTCGCCGTCACGGACGAGATCGCAGATAAGGTCGACGAACGCCTGGCGCTCACCACAGGGCGCGTAGAGAGCTGCCGCGCCGGCGGTGCGGCGTGTCTCGCGCAAATCGTAAGCGACGACAGGACGACCGCAGCCCAGATACTCGGCTATCTTGATCATCGTCGAGCCCTGATTGAGCTCGGTGTCAGGGGCCGGATCGAGACTTATGTCGGCGTCCGCGATCAGGCCGGCGACACGCTCGTGAGGCACGTGGCCGGTGAAGGTGACGCGCTCCGCGACACCCGCTTGCCGGCAGCGTTCGAGCAGCTCCGTGCGCGCCGTCCCGTCACCGACGACCGTCAGGTGAGCCGTGCTCAGCCCCGCTGCGCCCAGGATCTCAGGCAGCTCGAGCACGCCGTCCTGCACGTCGAGGGTTCCGACGTAGACCAGCCTCGGCGCGCCCAGCTCACCCGGGCGTCCAGCGGGCGGGCGGGGAAACTCGGAGATACGCGGACCATTGCGCACAACCGTGACATCGCTCGCGGAGCGCCGTCCTCGAGCGATCGCCAGCTCGCGCTGGGACTCGTTGGTCACGATCACCTGGTGGGCGCAGCCGATGGCCGCACGCTGGGCGGCGCGTAGCGCCGCCAACGCGATCGAGGAGCCAAACTTCGCCTCGAATAGCTCCGGTCCGGAGTCGTGCATGTCGTATACGACCCGGCCGCCGGCCAGCCGAGCCGCGAAGCCGGCGAGCGCAAGCGTGTCGGGAGGACCGTTGAGGTGTAGCGTGCTCGCGCCGCGCAGCAGCTCAACGAGTGCGCGCGCGAACAGTTGGAGGTGGGCGATCCCATACTCAAGCGCGTAGGACCACGGTGAGCGTCCGGCCCACACAGTGCGGTAGCGACGTACCTCTACATCCCGCAGACGCTCGCGCGCAACCTGACCCGGACCACGGGGGGCGAGCACGGTCACCCGATGGCCGACGGCCGCCAGCGACTCGGCCTCATTGCGTACGCGGGTGTCCTCGGGATAGGTGAAATTCTCAAGCAGCATTACGATGCGCCGCGGCCCCGCACGCACGCCCTGTCCAGCTGGGAGAGACCGCCTCACTGCCATGATCAATCAACGAGAACCCACGTGAGCGACTTTCAGACAGAGCTCCAGATCGACGAGCCTCGCGTGCGCATCGGCACGATCGCGACGCGCGTCGCGACCGATTCGCCGGTGACTTCCCACTCGCCGGTGACTTCCGGACAGGAACGCATGCTGGCGGCGATCGAGCGCGTGTTCCCGGTGCGCTTCGAACGAGACGAGCGCACCAGACTTGAGCAGCTCGACGGCATTCTGGTGCTGGGCTCAGGGTCCTTGGCGCAGACCGCCCGCGACATCCCACGGCTGGTGCTACCCCACAACCCGCGACAGGACGACGCCCAAATGCAAGGGGATCGCACAGCTGCATATGGCGAGGAGACCGCGGTCGCTCTGACCGACGAGCCCGATCTTGCGCGTCCGTTGCGCGGAGCAGTCATCCCGGAGAGCGCCCTCCCGGTCGAGTTGCCGGTCGATCCTGCGGCAGCCCTGGCGCTGGCCAGAAGCGAGGGCAGGATCGTCTGGACACAACAAGGCGATGCGGCCGAGACCCTGAACGCAAGCGCCTATCCACTCGCCGAGCTGCGTCAGGGCGAGGCGCTGCGTGAGCATCTGCGAGCCGGGCGTTTTATGGGTCTGTTGCCGCTGGTGCACTTCCTCGAACGGTTGCTCGGCGCTGAGGGCTGGAAACCGCCGCCGCCGCGCGCGGCGTTCGTCGTCGACGACCCCAATCTCCACTGGACCTCATATGGATTCATCAAATACGGGGAGCTCGCCGCACACGCCACACAGCACGGCTATCACATTGGGCTCGCGACCGTCCCGCTCGACGGCTGGCTGTTCCAGCGGCGCGCCGCGGCGCTGTTTGCCGAGAACACATCCGTGCTCTCACTGCTCGTGCACGGCAACGACCACGTCGCACGTGAGCTTGGCCGTCTGGACACCGATCGCGAGGCCGAGTCCGCGATTGCGCAGGCGTTGCGGCGAATCGCCGCGCTGGAACGCCGCGCCGGGGTGGCGATCGACCGCGTCATGGCACCTCCGCACGAGTCCTGCTCGGAGGCGGCATTGCGCGCGATGTTCAGGTTGGGGATGGAGGCCGCATGCATCAGCCAACCCCACCCCTGGCGTGATGGTCTGCCCGCGGCCACGCCACTCGCCGGGTGGTATCCCGCCGAACTGGTCGCCGGCGGCCTGCCGGTGCTGCCCCGCTATCCACTCAGCGCCGGCCGCGAGGATCTGGCGTTGCGGGCGATGTTGGGGCAACCTTTGATTCTCTACGGACATCATGGCGACTTTGCGCACGGCCTCGATGTGCTGGCGCAGGCTGCACTTGAGATCAACAGCCTGGGCGATGTCGAGTGGGGATCTCTCAGCTGGATCGCGCGTGGTAGCTACGCCACGCGCCACGTCGAGGGAGTGCTGCACCTCAGGATGGACTCCCGCCGAATCGTGGTGGACGTTGCGCCCGGTACGCACGCGCTACGTGTATTCGTCAGGGAACCGTTCGGCGGCAGCGCCGGGCATCGGCTGATGCATGCCGGTGGAGTCGCTGATATCGCCTTCGAGCGAGGGATCGGCACATCGGAGCTGCTGGCGATCGACGCTCCCGGCCGGATTGAACTGACGCTGACAGCAGATATGCCGCTGAGTCCCAGTGAGATTCGTCGCTCGCCGGGCATCAGACCGTGGCCATGGCTCAGACGCGCCCTCGTCGAGGGACGCGATCGTATTCAGCCACTGCGCTGACGCCGGCCGTTAACAGGCGTTTCACACCCAGAGCAGGCGATAGCCGCTGTTGGCCGCCCAGCAAGTTCCAACCCATCGAGAACGTTTTATAAGTCTATGACCAAGACGCTGTCTGCCGAGCGGCCCCCGGGACTAGGCAGCCATTCGACGCACGCCGAAAGCCACCACGGGCGCAGCCGGATCCTGCTGGTAGTTCACAGCACCAAGCTGGGTGGCGCCGAGCGAATGGCGCTCCTGGAAGCCGAGCACCTCAAGGCTCGATTCGAGCTCCTGCTGTCAGCGCCCGACGGTCCCCTGCACTCGCGCTTTGCCGATCATGGCGAGATTGTCCACTCGACGACGGCCACACTGCCGCTGTGGGGCGCATCGGTGCGGCGCTGGGCCGGCGGCTTGGCCCGCACGCTGCGCGATGTAATCCCCATGGCGCTGCTCATCCGTCGTCGCAAGGTCGAGCTGGTGCTCACTAACAGCACGGTGTGCGTCGCTCCCGTGCTCGCCGCAAAGCTCGCCGGCGTTCCCGTCCTCGTACACGCTCGCGATGTGCCGAAGTCGCGGTTCGCTCCGCTCGTGCTGCGGTTGCACGGAAAGTTGGCAGACACCGTGATCGTGATCGCCGACGGGTTGACACCCTACTTTCGGGGCGCTGCGCGAACGCGGATCGTCCGGATCGTGGATGGGATCACGATGCCCACGGCGCCGAGCCGGGCCCGGAACGAGCTCGGCTCGCCACCACGGCTGTGCCTGGTCGGCGGAATCGATCCCCGCAAGGGTCAGGATGTGGGGGTCGCAGCGCTCGCGCGGTTGCGAGAGCGCGGCATCCAGGCGACGCTCGAGCTGGTCGGGCGCGAGCTCGACGCGAGCTTCGCCGCCACCGTGCGCGAGGACGCGCGGCGCCTGGGAGTGGCCGACGACTTGAAGTTCGTCGGCGAGGTGAACGACATCGCCCCGCATCTTGATCGCGCTGACGTCGTGATTGCGCCATCGCGTGGCGAGTGGACGCCACTGGTCCTGATGGAGGCGCTCGCACGCAGCAAGCCCGTGGTGGCAAGTAGCGTGGGAGGGGTCCCGGAAGTCGTGCGCGATCGCGAGTTCGGTTTGCTCGTAAGACCCGGGAGTCCCGACGATCTAGCGGATGCGATCGCCGAGTTGCTCGCGGACCCGGCGGGAGCGGCAGCGATGGGCGAACGAGGGCGTGCGCACATAGACGACGGCTACCGGATCGAGCACACGCTGGATGGGCTGCAGATCGAGATAGACCGGCTGCTCGAGCGCGCACCCGGGGGGCTCAGACGCGAGTCTGAGCTATCGCGAGCCGTTTTGTAGACATGCGAGCGAAGGGGGTCATCGTCGTTCCACCCGCGGACCGGCTGATCGGGTCCTGGCTCGACGCTACCCGCACGACATCACTGCAGCGCGTGGCCAACCGCCCGATCATCTGCCACGTGTTGGATGAGCTCGCGGCCGCCGATGTTCGTGAGGTCGTGATCGTCACTCCTTCTGAGATCGCCTCGGAGATCACAAGCTGTGTCGAGAACGAAGGGCCTCGGGGTGTCGATGTGCAGCCGCTGGTGCACAACTACCGCGTCGAAGCCGCCGTGGCGCTCGATGCGGTCGCCGGGCTGATCGGCGAGGCGCCGGTGATCATCCATCGTGCGAACGGACTGTTGGGAGGGCCGCTCGCTCCCCTGCTCGAGTCGCTGAACAATCAGTCGCCGGATGTGGTGTTGCTGGTGGCGCCAGGTGCGCGCAATACCGAACGTCTGTCGCCGACGTCACAGCACATGCTGGGTATCGCCGAGCTTGACCCCGCCAAGTCCGTGTTCGGGGTGGCGGGGGTGTGCGTGCTGGCGTCGGGGGCCTTGCGCCACCTCTGTGCGGTGCAGTGGTCAGCGCAGGGTCTCGAGCTAGAGGCGATGGCCGAGAGACTCGCGGGAGATGGAGGCTGCATCCACGTGCGCATGGTCCGCGCGTGGCGCAGCTTCACCGGCGAGACGACCGATCTGCTGGACTTGAACCGAGCGGTACTCGACATGCTCGACGATGGCGAGACCCCGGTTGAGAGCGACGGCAACCGCTTCGAGGGTCGCGTGCTCATCGACGCTACGGCCTCGGTCACCTCCACCGTCATCTGCGGACCGGTGATCGTCGGCCCCGGCGCCCAGATCGCCGACTCCTACATCGGGCCGCACACCTCGATCGGCGAGCGCGTACACGTCGAGTGCGCCGAGATCGAGCGTTCGATCGTCCTCGCCGGGGCGCGCATCCAGCACGTGGGTGGACGGCTGGTGGCAAGCGTCGTGGGACGCGAAGCGCACGTCTTCCGCGACTTCTCGGTGCCTCGCGCGATCCGCCTGCAGGTGGGAGACGGCGATGAGGTCGCGCTCTGCTGAGCGCGGCGGCCCTCAACAGCTGCGCGACTGTGCCGCCCTGCGACGGACAGGCGGCGAAGCGCTCAAGGTTTCCCCACGGTCCGCAGGTCGTCATCCCAGAAGTTCCTCTCCCAGATCTGGCCGCGGCCGGTGTAGTGGGTCCCCACCACTCCGAAGTAGCCGCCTCTCGGCCAGTAGCCGTGTGCGTCGGAACCGCGCTTACATCTGTAGCCATCGGTAGCGCGGACGTATTCGCCCTTAGTAGCGCAGCGCGCGAAACGATTGTTCTTGATTTCGACGGTGCCGGAACCCACCGATGTGGAGTTAGCGCAGAAATAGAACAGATAACCGCCACCCGCCACCAGGCTGTTGGTGACCGTCTCGTGGTTTTCGCATGCGCCGGAACCTTCCGCAAAGATGATCGCCGTCTGCTCCTGCGGGTTGAACAGCGTGTCATCGTTCGCGGTGATCGTGTTGTTATCGAACCACCATACCTCTGTATGCACCCCGGGCGCCGCCGCCCGTCCGTTGGCGATCACATAGCTTTCGCTAAGCGTCCAGCGCTGGTGAATACACTCCGCGCAATCTTCGAAACGGTCTTTAGTCGCTACCGCGCCGACATTGCTGTGGTCGTTGCGAATCGCTTCTTCAAACGAAGCCGAGGTTGTATTTTCCGCACGGACGGTCGTGTTTGAGATGGTGAAGTCACTCGCCGTGCTTTCCAGAACGACAGCCGCGCTGCCCTCGGCTTCCCGACCGTCGAAAATTACACAGTCGTGATTCAGCGTGACACCGCTGGCATCGACCACGATGTAGCCGGTGATGACGGTGTCTTCAATGGTTTCAGATTTGGTGATCGTTTTGGTTCCCGACGCCTTGGGAAGCGCCGAGCAGTCTTCGACGCCCGTGTTCCTCACACCGGGGTAGCCGCACTTTTCGGGAGTTGCGAAGCAGTTTCTGCGCCTGGGGCCTCGATCCGACCGCGACGCGTGCGGCACACCTGGACGGTCTATCCGTGCTTTACGAGGTGAGCTTCGCGGCGAGGACCCGTGCTGAGCGAGGACCAGTCCCAATCCAACCGCACAAGCTAGCGCCAGTGCCAGGACCCACCTCACGGCAGCGGTGTACGATCTTTTTCAGCCGGCTTCAGAGTCGCCGAGTGTACAAGGCTCCGGCGCGCGGGGGTGCAAGCGCGTACAGGTGCGAGCATTCGCTGCTCGCACAGACGGACGCCCACGCCCGTCTGGGCCAGGCAGGACATGAAAGTAGAGCATCGCTCGGCACGTTTTTTGGGTGCTACCCGTCGAGCCGTCGGGCAAGCTTAGTTCAGTTCCTCAAACCATGACCCAGCGCCTGCTTCTCATCTCTCCAGTCCACAACGAGGAGGCCTACCTCGAGCTGGTCGCCGACGCCGTGGAGCGTCAGACTCGCCGCCCCGACCTGTGGGTCGTCGTCGACGATGGCTCAACCGACCGCACGTCCGAGATCCTCGCGAGGCTGGCTGAGCGGATCGACTTCCTCAAGGTCCTCGACGCCGCCAAGCTCCCCCCGAAGCGCTCCGTCAAGGACCGTCTGGCCACGGCCGCCGCGCCGAGAACCTTCAACCTCGGGCTGGGCAGCGTCGCGTGGCAATCCTTTACCCACATCGCCAAGCTCGATGGCGACACCGAGCTGCCGCCATACTATTTCGAGCGCCTGCTGGGCGAGTTCGAGCGCGACCCCGAGCTCGGCTTGGCCGGGGGTCTGTATGCCGACCCTGACCCGCACGGCGATGGCTGGAAGGTGGTGAAGATGCCGTCCTCACATCACGTCCCCGGAACGCTGAAGTGCTACTCGCTCGCCTGCTTCCAGGCCATCGGGGGCGTGCAGGAGCGACTTGGATGGGACACGATCGACGAGACCTACGCGCGCATGTGCGGCTACCGCACCCGGGCGTTTCCCGATCTCATCACCCACCACCATCGCCCGTGGGGCAGCGCCGACGGCACCCTCAGGGGGCGCGCACGGCACGGCCAGTGCGCGTACATCGTCCACTTCACACTTCCATGGGTCACGCTGCGAGCGTTCAAGGTGGCGCGGACGCGGCCGCGAGGGCTCTCGGGACTGGCGTTCCTCTACGGCTACCTCAGATCGGCGGTGCGGCGGGTGCCGCGGGTGGACGATCGGGAGTTCAGCCGGTTCGTCCGGCGCGAGTTGCGCGAGCGCATGAGGGACGAACTCGTGCGGGTTCTCCCCCGCCGACACCGACTTACCCCCCTTACCGAGCGCGAGCGTTGAGCACGACGATGTCCGGCGTCGCCGACATAACACGGGAACCGTCACCCGAGGCCAGGGCACAAGGACCGAACCCGCTCGCCCGTTCGTCAGATGAGATGCTTGAAGCCGCCCAGCAGATTCGTTACGCCGAGGAGATCGCCGAGCCGCCGCGGACTGTGCGGCTGGGCCGACGCATCGCCTCCAGGGGCTGGCCGCGGCAACTGGAGGGCCTGCGCACGGCCGCGAAGAAGGTCGCGTGGACGACGGTCGAGGCGCGGCTGGTGAGCAGTCCCATCCGCTATGCGCTACGCGAGCTCACCACTCGACGGCGCGGCGACTATGCGCTGCGCGACGGCACGGGACGCTTCTCGGTGCGCCACCGCAGCGGGGACATCGACATCCTGCGCAAGTTCTACGCCTACCACTACTACGACCTGCCCGAGGAGGTGCAGGCGCACCTGCACTCGCTCGGACGGGCGATCGACGTGCTAGATCTCGGCGCGAACATCGGCTTGTTCGAGGTCTTCACGCGCGGGCTGCTGCCGATCGGCCGCGTGGTCTGCTTCGAGCCGGACCCGGCCAACGCCGCGGTCTTGGAGCGGACACGAACAGCGAATGGCGCCGATTGGGAGATAGTCCAGGCCTGCGCGTCAAACCGGGATGGCAGAGCACGGTTCAACACCGGCCGTAAGAACTTCTCCCGCATCGGCAGCGGTGGCGACACCGACGTCGCCGTGATGGATGTGTTTGACCACATCTCCGCGGCCGACCTCGTGAAGATGAACATCGAGGGAAGCGAGTGGGACATCCTCCATGACCCCCGCCTGGCGGGGACGTCGGCGAGCTGGATCGTCGAGTATCACCGCATCAGCTCTCCCCATCCCGACATCCACACTCTGGTGAGGAGACTGTTCGAGCGTGCCGGCTACACCACACGCCTGGCGGCAAAGACCGAGGACAACGGCCTGCTGTGGGCCTGGAAGCGATGACGCCGGCTGTTCGCCACAGCTAACGGGCACTTCGGCGCGCCCGCGGCCGAGCGCATCCCGCCCGCAGCCGTCCCCATCCTCTTTAGCCCGGAGCGCAGATGTCACAAGAGCTCATTCTCACATTCCACGGTCTCGGGGAGCCTTCAGAGGAGATCGCCGACGCCGAGCGCAAGGTATGGGTCCCGGTCGAGTGGTTTCAGGCGATTGTGGACACGCTGCCGCGCCAAGCCGTGGGGTTGGCCTTTGACGATGGCAACAGCTCCGACGTGGAGCATGCGCTGCCGATACTCGCGCGGCGAGGACTGACGGCGCGCTTCTTCCCGCTGGTCGGACGGATCGGCGCGGCCGGGTATCTCAGCGCCGCGGACATCGCCGCGCTGAGCTCCGCGGGAATGGGGATTGGCAGCCACGGATGCCACCACCGCAATTGGCGCACGCTGGACGACGGCGAGTTGCACGAGGAGCTCACGCTCTCACGCCGGACACTTGCCGAGATCGTGGGCCGGGAGATCGTCGAGACGGCGTGCCCGTTCGGCTCCTACGATCGTCGTGTGCTGCGGGCGCTACGCGCCGCCGGCTATCGCAGGGTCTTCAGCAGCGACGGCGGCACAGGTCCGGCGGGCGCCTGGCTCTCTCCGCGAACGACGGTCCACCGCGACCGTCCGCTGGAGCATTGGCTCGATCTGGCCAGGGCCGGAGCGCCGCGCCGGCCCAACCCCGTGCCGTGGGGCAAGCGGCTAGTGAAGCGTCTACGGTGAGCCGCTCCCACCGATCCGTGCTCGTGGGGTTCGCCGACGCCCTCGCGGCGCCCGAGGCCGCCGCCAGCCTGCTGCAGGCCGGCTACCGCGTCGCGAGCTTCTCCCGCCGTGGGCGAACGGTGGCGCTGCGTCGCATGCACGGCGTGGAGATCCTCGAGGTGACGGCGCCGGAGGACGATCTGCAGGCGTGCTCGGCGGAGGTGGCCGCGATCGCCGACGCTCACGATGCGATCATGCCACTGGACGACCAGGCGGTGCTGGTCTGCGACCGGGGGCTCGCGCTCGACGCGCCCGTCGCCGGACCGCGGGGAGCGCGGGCGCGGTTCGCGCTGGACAAGCGCTTGCAGCTTCACGGCGCTGAAGCGGCAGGGCTCGCGGTTCCCGCCTGGACGGAGCTTGGACCGGAGACCGAGCTGCCCGCCGGCTGGACGCTGCCGGCGATGCTGAAGCCCGCGCCGGCCGCCGAGGCGGTGGACGGTCGGCTGCGACGGCCACGCCTGTCGCCGAAGCTGGTCAGCACGCCAGCCGAGCTCGACGATCTGCGCCGCTCATGGGGACCCTCGACGCCCGCCATCCTGCAACGCCGGGTAGCGGGAGAGGGCCGTGGCGTATTCGGGCTTGCAAGCCATGGTGAGATTCACCATCTGAGTGCACACCGGCGGGTGCGGATGATGAACCCGGCGGGGTCGGGCTCGAGCGCGTGCGCTTCGTCTCAGGTGCCTGAGATGCTGCGCGACCCGATCGCGCGGCTGCTGAAGGCGGCGGAATGGGACGGCATGTTCATGGTGGAGCTGCTCCGCTCGGGTGATACGTGGTGGTTCATGGAGCTCAACGGGCGAGCCTGGGGCAGCCTCGCGCTGGCGCGACGGCGTGGCTACGAGTACCCGGCGTGGGCTGTCGCGCGCCTGTTGGACACGAACGCCACGCTCCCCGCAGAGCCCCCGTTCGAAGAGCTGCTGTGCCGCAATCTGGGCCGCGAGCTGGTCCATCTGCTGTTCGTCCTCAGGGGACCCGGATCGTATGTTGGCGCGTGGCCCGGCCGGGGCGAGACGCTGCACGCGCTGCTCAGGCGGGAACGCCGCACAGGTTGGTACAACCTCGCGCCGGGCATGCGCGGCGTATTTCTGGAGGACACATGGCGGACGGTGGCCGATCAAACGTTCCGAAAGCGGCGCTCATGAGCACCATCAAGGCCGCGTTCCACGTGCATTCGGAGTGGTCCTACGACGCCAAGCTGACGCTCGGCGAGGTGGCGGCGCTGTTCAGGAGTCACGGCTACGACGCGGTGTTCATGTGCGAGCACGATCGTGGCTTCAGCGCTGAGCGCCTGCAGGACTACGTCGCGGCCTGCGCGCAGGCCAGTATCGCGGGCCCTGTGCTTGTCCCCGGGATCGAGTACGCCGACCCGGACGATCGCATACACGTGCCGGTATGGGGAACGGAGCCATTCTTGGGAGAGGGCCTGCCCACCACCAGTCTGCTCCGTCAGGTCGCCGATCACGACGGTGTCTCGGTCCTCGCCCATCCCCGCCGGCGCGACGCATGGGAGATCGTCGATCCCGCTTGGCTGGCGCTGTGCACCGGTATCGAGATCTGGACACGCAAGTGGGATGGGTGGGCGCCGAACAGGCGCGCCTGCGAGTGGGCCGCGAACGCCGGCTTGATCGGGGTGGCCGCGCTGGATCTGCATAGCCCGAGCCAGATCTTTCCCCTGGCGATGGAGCTGGAGATCGAGACGCCGCTCAGCGTGGACGCGTGCGTGGATGCGTTTCGTCAGGGCAGCTGCCGTGCGGTGATCGGCGGCTTGCCCGCCGCCCCGCTGACCAGGGGCGGGCTCGCGCGCACCGCGCTCGCCGTCGAGAGGCTGCGCCGGCCGGTTTGGCGCACAGGGCGCCGCGCCCGCGAACGCTTCACGAGGACGCGCTGACGCTGTGAGGAGCGCGTGCGACATAGCGGTGATCATCGTCTCGGCCAACAACGGGCGCTGGCTGGAGCCGTGCCTGCCGACGGTCTTCTCCCACGCCGGCAGCGCCAGCCTGGATGTCGTCGTCGTCGACAATGAATCCACCGACGGAACCCGCGAGCTGGTCGAATCGCGCTTCCCGGCAGCTCGCGTGATCAGCGCCCGCAACCGCGGCTTTGGCTACGGCAACAACCGTGGCTTCGAAACGACGAACGCACGCTATGCGTTGTTCTTGAACCCCGACACCGAGCTGATCGACGGGACGTTGGGCGAGCTCGTCAGGATGCTCGACGCGAATCCGGGCATCGGTCTGGCCGGAGTTCGCCAGGTCACCGCCGACGGCACGCTCTGGCCTACGATCCGTCGCTTTCCAAGCGTCGCGCGCGCACTCGGCGAAGCTCTGTCCTCGGAGCGCTGGCCCGTACATCCCGGCTGGGCGGGGGAACGCGTGCTCGACCGAGACGCGTATGAGCGGGAGACCGTGTGCGACTGGACTTCCGGCTCGTTCATGCTCGCCCGCCGTGAGGCGCTGCTCAGCGCCGGACTGTTCGATGAGCGCTTTTTCATCTACTCCGAGGAGCCCGACCTGTGTCTGCGCATCGAGCGCGCCGGCTGGCAGGTCCGCCACCTGCCCCAGATGACGATCCTCCACCACGCGGGCAAGGGCGGTGTGCAGCCACGCATGGCCGCTCAGGACGTTTACGCGCGCAAGCAGTACGCGCGCAAGCACTTTGGCCTCGCGCGCCGTGGCCTGTATCTGTCCGCGCTCGGCCTGCGCCATCTCATCCGCGGCGCCGGGGCGCGCGGCGCGGGCGCCGATGCAGCCGCCCGTCGCGAGAGCGCGCGGCGGGCGCTGCAAACGCTCCTCGGGCGCGCCGAGCCTCCGTTCAGCGCGCCGCCACCCACCGCGTTCGAGCCGTCTGTGAACCGGACGAATCGCGCCGGCGGCCATGGTCCTCCGCCGCCCGGAAACCCTCACAGCGACCTGTGAGCCACCCCGATGTCTCTAACCGGTTAGCGGCCACGAGCGTTCGTGCCCACACCGGCGAGGCGACCCGTCAATAGGCTTCCTCGCCTTGAGCTTCCAGGTCGTCGTCCCAGAAGTTGCCTTCCCATCCAACTTCTTGGTTGTATAGCCCTTCCCCTTCGGATACGAGCCCAAAGAAGCCCCCGCGCGGGAAGTATCCGCCCGAGCCTTCCCCGTCTTCGAAGTACCCGCCTTCAGGCTGACAACCAAAGCCGCCGCGCCGTTCGTAGTTTTCGATTTCTTTTTTGGTGCATATCTGTCTGGCGAAGCGATTGTTCTTGATTTCTATGCTGCTGGAACCGGCCCCGGTGGAATGAGCGCAGAAATAGAAGACGAAGCCGCCTCCCGCGAGTAGGCTGTTGGTGATCTTCTCGTGGTTGCTGCAGGCGCTGCCGCCGCTTTCGGCAAAGATAACCGCCGTCTGTTTCGACGGGTTGAGCAGCGTGTCGTCATTCGCGACGATGGCGTTGTTGGAGAACCACCAATCCTCCGTGTGCGCCGTTCCGTCTTCGTCTGCTTTCTCTCGTCCGTTGGCGAGCACATAGCTTTCGTTGAGCGTCCACAGCTGGTGGATGCACTCCGCACAATCTTCGAAACGGTCTTTGCTCGCCACCGCGCCCGCGTTGCTGTGATTGTTGCGGATCGCTTCTTCAAACGAAGCCGACGTCGTGTTTTCCGCACGAACTGTCGTATTGGAGATGGTGAAATTACTCGCTGCGCTTTCCAGGACGACAGCCGCGCTGCCCTCAGCTTCCCCCCCGTTGAAGATAACGCAATCGTGATTCAGCGTGACACCGCTGGCAGTGACGGTGACCGACCCGGTGATGTTGGTGTTTTCGATGGTTTCAGATTTGGTGATCGTTTTTGATCCCGAGGATTTGGGTAGTTCTGCACAGTTTGCAACGCCCGTATTGTTCGGACCGGGGTAGCCGCAGGCTTCGGGGTTTGCAAAACAGTTCTCCGGCGTGCCGCCCTGCTCGGCGCTCACGACAGCCGTAGCCGCCGATGTGGCTTCCCCCGTCCCGCCCGCATTGGTGGCTTTCACCACCACCCGGAGGGTATGCCCCACGTCGCTCGACGCCAAGACTCGCGTGGCGGCCGTCGCGCCCACGATGTTCGAGCAGGTGGCAACTTTGCAACTCTGCCATTGGTAGGCATATGACGTCGGGCTGCCCGACCACGCCCCATTGCTCGCCGTCAGCGTCTGTCCTTCCACAGCCGACCCGCCGATGCTCGGCAGCGCAGTGTTCGTCGGCAGGGGCGGAGGCGAGGAAACGACGGGGAGGGTCGCGGCCGAGCTTGCCGAGCCGACCCCACCCGCATTGCTTGCGCTCACCACTGCGCGCACGGTGCTGCCGAGATCGCTCGCGGTCAGCGTGTAGCTGGATGTGGTCGCTCCCATGATGCTCGAGCAGCCTTCGCCCAGGGCGTTGCAGTCCTCCCATCGGTAGGCGTAGGAGGTGGGGCTACCCAACCACGTCCCGTGGCTCACACTCAGCGCATCACCGACGACGGCAAATCCTTTGATGGAGGGAGCGACGACGTTCGTCGGGGCGGTCGGGGCGGTCGCCGGTTCTTCCGGGGGAGCGGAGCCCACCGGGGAGGCTGGATTCGAG
This sequence comes from uncultured Solirubrobacterales bacterium, assembly GCA_963708315.1. Lineage (GTDB taxonomy): Bacteria > Actinomycetota > Thermoleophilia > Solirubrobacterales > Solirubrobacteraceae > Palsa-744. The sequence continues at coordinate 2,817,767 of OY970204.1, forward strand.
GGCGGAGCGCTACCGACAGGAGCGAGCGGCGCCGGCTCCAGCGGAGGGATGAGCAAACCGGATGCGGGCGGATTCAGAGCCGGCAGCAACCCAGCCGCCGCGACATACGCAGAGATCGGACATTGTCTGCGAGCATGGACCCTGCCCGTACTCCATCGCTGGGGCAGCTCTCGAAGATGGGTCCGGGCGCCGGGCCTGCTCAGACACGCCCCCCGGCGACGGCTGCGATAGCGCAGCGTTCCGTCCCGGTCCAGCAGGGCGAGCCAGTAGGTCTTGCCGGACACCAGTCGTGTCGGCGTCACCGGCACGGTGTTCCACGCGTGCACCGTCAGCGAAGAGTCGTGGCCAGTACTCAGCAACGCCCCCGGACGGCCCCGAGCATTGCTGTAGATACCCACGGCGATAGCGCGAGCCGTGCTCTGCGGGTCGACGTATACGTACACGGCAGCCGTGACGCCGGACGTGCGAGTCCGCAAACGGAACGCTTCGGCCTGTCCGACGCCCAGGTGGTTCTTATGAGCTTCCACCGCCTCCTCGCCGAGCAACACAGTGCCGGTCTGACGGGCGCCCTCGTAAGGCCGGGCGTACGCTCCGCGCGCCGATGAGAACACCACGACACACACAAGCAGGGCGGCTACAGTCAGAAGGCTGCGTCTCACAAGCTCCGAGAGGATACACGACGCTCACTACGCTACGAGTCCTACGATCGACTTGCCACGCATGCCATCGCCGGGAGCCTATGATCAGCTAGATCGCTTCGATCATTTCGTTTCATCCGCCTGTGCCGTAAGGTCGTCATCCCAGTAGTTGCCTTCCCAGCCGGCGCCCCCGTGCGAGGGGAACGTTTCTGGCGATTCCGAGGCAACCCCGAAGAAGCCGCCACGAGGATAGAACGCTCCCGTGCCTTCGCCGGCGTCCAGGTAGTTTTCCGCCTCGTTCGGTTTGCCCGAACATTCCCAGCCCCCGCGACCCTGTACGTCTGAGATCGCGGCTTTGCTGCAGACACGTCGCGCGAACCGGTTGTTCTTGATTTCGATCGTGCTTTTGCCGATCGACGATGCGTGCGTGCAGAAGTAGAACATATAGCCACCGCCGGCGATCAGGCTGTTCGTGACTTTCTCATGGTTTGCACATGCACCCGAAGCTTCGGCGAAGATCACCGCCGTCTGTTTCGACGGGTTGAGCAGCGTGTCGTCATTCGCGGAGATGCTGTTGTTGGAGAACCACCAATCCTCTGTGTGCACTCCCGCCGCCGCCGCGCGCCCGTTGGCGTTCACATAGCTTTCGTTGAGCGTCCACAGCTGATGGATGCACTCGGCGCAGTCTTCGAGGCGGACTTTACTCGCCAGTGCACCCGCATTGCTGTGATTGTTGCGAATCGCTTCTTCAAACGAAGCCGACGTCGTATTTTCCGCACGAACCGTCGTGTTGGAAATAGTGAAGTTAGTCGCGGCGCTTTCCAAAACCACAGCCGCGCTTCCTTCGGCTTCCCCACCGTTGAACACGACGCAATCGTGATTCAGCGTGACGCCACTGGCGGCAACCACAACGTACCCTGTGATGTTCGTGTTTTCGATGGTTTCCGATTTTGTGATCGTTTTCGTTCCCGAGGACTTGGGAAGTGCCGAGCAGTTTTCGACACCGGTGTTTTTAGGGCCGGGGTAGCCACAGGCTTCGGGGCTCGCGAAGCAGTTCTTCGGCGTGCCGCTTTGTTGTTTGGCCGTCACAGTCGCCGTAGCCGCCGAAGTCGCTTCCCCAGTCCCACCCTGGTTGGCGGCCGTCACCACCACGCGGAGGGTGTGCCCCACATCACCCGACGCCAGAACCCGCGTCCCGGACGTCGAACCGGCGATGTTCGAGCAGCTTCCCCCAGAGGCGCTGCAGTCCTGCCACTGATAGGCATAGGACGTCGGGCTGCCCGACCACGTCCCGCTGCTCGCCGTGAGCGTCTGACCTTCCACAACCGATCCGCTCACAGTCGGCAGTACGGTATTCGTCGGCGCTGACGGTGGTGGTGGTGGTGGCGGCGGCGGTGGCGGTGGTGGTTCCACGGAAACGACAGTCGCGGTCACAGCCGAGCTCACGGGCGTCGATGATCCGCCCACGTTGCTCGCACTCACCACCACGCGCACAGTGTCAGCGGCGTCGCCGGCTGTCAGCTGGTAGCTCGAGGTCGTCGCACCACCGATGTTCGAGCAACCTTCACCCGAGGAGTCGCAGTCCTGCCACTGGTAGGCATAGGACGTCGGAGTACCCGACCACGTCCCGCTGCTCGCGGTCAGCGTCTGACCGACTTCGGGCGTGCCGCTGACGCTTGGCGGCGCGATGTTGCTCGGCGGGACGGGCGGTGGTGGCGGTGGCGGCGATGATTCTTCTCCGACCACAACGTTGCGCTCGGCGGTAGCAGTCTGTCCCGTGGCGTCGGTGACGACCAGACGCACGTACTTGGTGGCCGCTTCTGAGAAGGTGAATGACAGCATCTGCCCGCTGCCAAGTATCCACAGGGCAGGGAGCGGCTGTATCGTTCCGCCATCATCTGACCATTCATAGGTACACGGACCGTCAGGACAGGTGGAGCTAGCGCCGTTGAACGTGACAATTTGCCCCGTAATCGGCGAGGTCGGAGAGTAGGTAAAGCTCGCCGTGGGCGGTGGGGGTGGCGGTTCAACTACAACCGGCGCCGTCACCATCGCGGTCATCGGTGAACTGGCCGAGCTCGATCCACCGGCGTTCGTGGCGGTCACCGTGACACTCATCTTGTGACCGACATCGCTCGACGCGAGTCTGTAGCTTGAGGTGATGGCACTGGCGATGTTCGTGCAACTGTTGCCAGAGGAGTTACAGTGCCTCCACTGATAGGCGTAGGCCGTGGGGCTACCTGTCCAGGCGCCCTTAATGGCATTCAGCATGTCACCTTCTGTGGCTGTTCCATTGATCGACGGCATCGTGGTGATGGTGGGCGCCGGCGTGGGAGCGGGGGGCGTCGGTGTGACCGGGACAACCGGTTCGGTCGGGGGAGTCGAAATAATAGGAGGAGTCGGTTCAATCGGGGAGACGGGCACAACCGGCCAGATCGGTCTTGCGGGAGGCCTGCGAGGGGTCCGGCGCGATCTGGCGAGATCGACGGCAGCCCGCTGTCTGCGATGCCTCCGGCGTGCAGCCTTGGAATGCTGGGAACGGTGGTGGGAGCGATGAGCCGAACGGGGGCGGACGCGATGGGCCGAACGGTGCGCTGCATGTGCGGTTGCAGAACGCGGACTCTGTGAGCCGAGAGCCGATGCGGCGATGAGCATGAACAGCAGGGCGACCGCTGTGGACAGGCTATATGTAAATCGCTTGAGCATTAGGTCTCCTGACAGACAGGGGCGAATGCCTCATGCCTCGACGCTTCGACACACGCGCTTGACGTCCGAAAGCGCTTTTTGGACACTTGATATTTGGTCGTCAAATTCCCACTGACGACTGCGATTTTTGATGCCGGTTACTTAGGACGACGCCCTTGTCCGGCGAGCCGGACGACCTGCCCGTCGTACTGTTCGTACGTGTTACCCAGCCGTCGAACTTCTAATCGTCGGCGTCACACAAATGCCACATCCGCCGCGCAGCACCGCATGAGACGCCTGATTGGTCTATTTTTCGCCTGTGCAAGCATCTGATGACGCGCTGCGGGTCGTGCTGGCGGACGACCACCACTTCTTCCGCGAGGGGTTGAGACGCATGCTCACGGTGGACGGGATGACCGTAGTCGGCGAGGCGACGGATGGAGCCCGCGCCATCACACTGGCGCACGAGCTGGCGCCGGACGTCGTCGTGATCGACCTGAAAATGCCGAACGTCTCAGGAGTCGATGCGATTCGCCAGATCGCCGGCCCCGACTCCGACACCAACCTCGTCGTGCTCACCGTCTCCGCTGATGAATCAGACGCGATCGAGGCGCTCGCCGCCGGCGCATGTGGCTATCTGCTCAAGGACACGCATCCCGGCGAGCTCGTCGGCTCGATCCGTCTGGCCGCGGACGGACACGCGGTGCTCTCACGTGAGGTGGTGCGAGCCTTGGTTGCCCGTGTGCGCGCCGACAACCACTCGACCGCGCAGGCCACCGGCAATGAGTATGCGCTCACCGAGCGCGAGCTGGAGATCACGCGGATGATCGTCGAGGGCGCAAACAACGCGACGATCGGTCGCGCGCTGTCGATCAGCAAGCACACGGTCAAGCAACACGTGACCAACATCTTCGAGAAGCTCGGGGTGCAGAGTCGCGTTCAAGCCGCGGTGTACGCGGTACGCAAGGGGCTTGTCTGAGCTCCTCTCGGGCGCAACAGAGCTATGCGGCGGTGGGCTCGATCGCACGGATCGCCGCGTCGCGGTCGGCAACGCCGAGCTTGGCGACCCCGGCGGAGATGTGGCGGCGAACGGTGACCGGCGAAAGCGAGAGGATGTCGCTCACCTCGGCGGTCTTGAGCCCCGACCGGAGCATTCTGAGGATCTCCGACTCCCTCGCGGTCAGTTCCACCTCGCCGACGCGAACCGGGTCCGCGACCGCGGCCGTGTAGTCGCGAAACCGGTGCAGCACGACTCCGACGAGCGCGCGCGGCAGCGCCGCCTCGCCCTTCAGCACGCCACAGAGTGCGGCCGGAAGCCGATCCGGGCTCGTATCCTTCGGTAGATAGCCGACGGCTCCGGCGCGCAGCGCCGCGAGCACATCGTCTGTGCTGTCGGAGACTGTCAGCATGACCACCGACGTCGCGGGCGATATCTCCGCCACCGCGCTCGCCGCCGCGATGCCGCCACCACCGGGCATGATGATGTCCATCAGGCATACGTCGGGGCGCTCGCGCAGCACGGCGTCCACGGCCCCGTCGCAATCGGCGGCCTCTGCGACGACGTCGAAACCCCCGCGCATGAGGGCCATCCGCACGCCCAGACGAGTCGGAGGATGATCGTCGGCTATCACGACTGTCGGAGCGTCGGCGTTCACGCGGATCACGTTCAGGAGGTCGCTCACGGCAGGACCGCCTCCACCGTCGTGCCCAGCTCGGGTGCGCTCATCACGCGCAGCGAGCCGCCGAGCGCCTGGGCATAGCGGTTCATGCTCTGCAGGCCAAAGCCCCCATCGGCGGCGATCACGGCGAACCCACGGCCGTCGTCGCGCACTCGCAACCGCCACTCATCGGCACGCTCGAGCGCGACCTCGATCGCGGCGGGGGAGGCGTGCTTGATCGCGTTCGTGACGGCCTCGCGGCCGATGTGGACTAGCGCGTCGAGCGTGGGCGGGTCGGGCTGCGCGTCCCCCGGAACCCCGGTGGCGTCGAAACTCAGGGGTGTGTTGCGCGCGGCCGTGCGCACGCTGGCCTCGACGGACTCGACGACAGGCTTGCGATCCTGGGCGATCAGGCCACCCACCACGTGGCGCGCGCCGGCGAGGGCGCGCTCACCAGCCGCCACGACGGCGCCCGCCTGCGATGCATGGACAGGCTCGTTCGCGAGAGCTCGGGCGGTGGCGAGCGCGAACGCAAGATCCTGCATGACGAGATCGTGTACGTCAGCGGCGATCCTGCGGCGCTCCCGCGCCAGCGCGTCCTCCACGACTCGACTGCGACGATCCCACAGACGTGGGCGGAGACGTTCGAGCGTCGGGAGCGTGCGACTCCGGCGGGTCCGTACCGACGGACGAGTCGTCCCGGGAACAACGCTCGAGCTCGGCTGCGCTGCCGACCTCCCCGCATTCGCCGACACCGAGCCGCGCGGCACGCCGTGAACGTGGGCCTCCCCCTGGTTCCCGACTGTTGTGATCCCTTTCACGTCCCCTTACCTTCCTTGGTGGTCTTGCATGATAACCCGAGTGGAGCGCGCTCACGACGCTCCCTCGTTGCATTCAGGCCGGCTCAAATCTCGTCGACGGCTCGCTCCTCAGCAGAGGCATGTCTAACCGATGCTCTCGTCGTCCTCGATCGCATGACACAAAATGATAGACGGAAAAACGCCCATTTTGCAAAAGAATTGTTGCTTTTTTCCCGTCAGATGCGAATGGCTCGAACGAGACGCCAGATCGGTCAGGCTCCGTGCGGGGACTGACGCAATGGCGTGGATCGGCCAGCGCCGCGGTTGCTCGGAGCCACACATGTGCTGGCCGATCCTCGATCGGCCAGCCGAACGGCGCATGCGCCGTTCGGACGACAGGCCGCATGCGGCCTGTCGCGGGGGGCGCGCATGCGCGCCCCCCGTGGGTTGGCGCATGCGCCAACCCAATCTCCAAGGCTAGGAGTGTGTTGCTCGATCGATCACGTCCGCCATCTCCGCGCGGAAGCGCTCACGACCGAAGCGCCTGGCGTTCTCGCGGGCGAGGTCAGCATCGAGCTCAAGACCGTCGAAGCGCTCGATCGCCTCGGCGAGCCCCTCGGCGCCCTGCTCGGCGAACAGCACCCCGGTGCGACCCTCGAGCACCGTCTCCCCCGCCCCGCCGATGCCGTAGGCGATCACCGGAACGCCCGCCGCCTGCGCCTCGACGGGCACGATCCCGAAGTCCTCCTCACCGGGGAACAGCAGCGCGCGCGCGCCGCTCAGCAACCGATCGCGCTCGTCGTCTGAGACCTTGCCCAGGAACTCAATGTCGGCGCCGGCGGGAACCTCGGCGCGCACCCCTTCGAGCGCCCGCCCGCCCCCGGCCACCTTCAACGTTCGCCCCAGTGCAGCGCACGCGGCGACCGCGAGGTCGACGCGCTTGTAGGGCACGACCCGTCCGAACACGAGGAAGTAGTCCTCCGGCGCATGCGACAGCCCGAGGAAGTGGTCCACGTCCACGGGCGGATTGACGACCACAGACGAGCGTCCGTAGTAGCGCTCGATGCGCTCGGCGACGTGCCGCGAGTTGGCCACGAACACATCCGGCGAAGCGGCGCCGATGCGATCCTGGCGGCGCAGCAGCGGCAGCAGCGCCGGCAGCGCCAACCGCCCGACCGTCCCGATCTCCTCCCCCTCCAAGAAGCGCTTCTCCCAGGCGTAGCGCATCGGCGTGTGGCAGTAGCAGACGTGCAGTACGCCGGGAGGCGTGAGCACGTTCTTCGCGCAGGCGTGATTGCTGGACAGGATCAGATCGAAGCCCGACAGGTCAAACGAGCGATAGGCGCGGCTCACGAACGGCAGCAGCTTCTGGTAGTGGCGGGCAGCGCCCGGAATGCGGTTCAGATAGGAGGTGTGGACCTGGCGTTCGGCGATCAGCTCGGGCCAGGGTCCGGGACCGTAGATCGAGGTGTAGAGCTCCGCCTGCGGGAACATCTTCAGCAGCTCCAGCACCACGTGCTCGGAGCCTCCGGGATTGGTCAGCCACTCGTGGACCACCGCCACCCTGGGGTAGCGCTCGCGCAGCCGCTCCAGCACGGTCATGCTCGGAGCATCCCACTCGCCGTGGATGTGCCGGGAGCAGCGCGCGTACGCGCGACCGCCGCCAGGAAGTCCTGCCAGGCGACGGTATGGGGGGCGATCAGATCCGCCAGGCGCTCGAGGTCGCTCCAGCCCGCCTCGGCCTCCCAGCCCCAGTGCAGGACGATCGGTAGCCACTGTCCCCGCGGGCGCTCGATCGCGGGTGGCAACGCCTTCAGCAACTCGGCGGCGCGGCCGTAGTAGGGCGCGTAAGCGGGCATGTACACGGTATCTCCGCGCCACTGCGGCGTACGTTGCAGCCCCATCAGCCCGATCGACTCCGGGCCCCCGCAAACGACCGAGAAGCGACGAGCGAGCCACTCAAACTGGCGGGCATCGAAGCGGTTGAACGGCGGCACGAACACATCGGGACGGATGCCATGCGGCTCCAGCTCGGCCAGCGCCTCGTCGATCAGCGCGCTCGTCTGGGGGCGATCGAGGCCACACAGCTCGGAGTGACGCCGAGGGGAGGCGTCGCGAGTGCGATGGTCGCGACCGTGCAGCGCGAAGCACACATCTGCGTCGGCAAGTCCCCTCAGGAGGGCGATCTCCTCGCCGTCGAGAGGCCGGGAGCCTCCACCCACGGGCGACAGCGGCGAGCGGCTGACCCGCGGCAGGACCGCAACGAGATAGTGGGCGCCGGCGCCAGCCATGATCTCGTGGAAGCGCTCGTACAGCGAGGAGCCGAAGCGATCCGGCTCGTCCCACGCCTGATAGTGAGGAAACTCGTCGACCCGCACGAGCAGGCGCGGCGACGTCGGCGCATCGGTGTCGACGCCCGGTAGACGGGCCGCGAGCAGGCGGTCCGCCAGCGTCCGCTCACTCAAGCGATTGGCCGCCTTGTAGAGCACCTGCTCGGCCACTCGCACCGGACGCTGGGGAACGGCGCGAGCGGCGGTTCTCGGGGCAGAGGACACAGCGCGAGGGTAGCGGTCGGTCTACGGACGTCCCGTCTTGCAACAGATATGGGAAAATGCGATGCAGATGGCCATACGCGTGGGGACAGACCTGGTGTCCGTGGAGTCCGTGCGGGGATCCATCCAGACACATGCCTCGCGCTATCTCGAGCGCGTCTACACCGAGCGCGAGCTGAGCGACTGTCAGACCGACACGGGCATCGACCCGCAGCGCCTGGCCGCGCGGTTCGCGGCCAAGGAGGCGGCGCTGAAGGTGTTGCGCCCCGCCGATGAGGCGGTCCCATGGCGCTCAATCGAGGTGCGTCGGGAACCCTCCGGCTGGGTCGGGCTCGAGCTCACCGGCGCCGCTGCCGCGTTGGCCCTGGACGCAGGCATGTCCGAACTCGCGCTTAGCATCTCGCACGAGGGGGAGTTCGCTTGCGCCGTGGTGATCGCCGACTGCCCTTCAGCAACCAGTCAGCCAAGCAGATGAGGTGCCCGTGAGGGACGACATCCGTCAGATCGTCAAGGATCACGGCCGCCTGTCGGTCGACGTCGACGCGCTCGCGGCGGATGCCGACCTGTACGAGGCCGGCATGACCTCGCATGCGAGCGTCAACGTGATGCTCGCGCTCGAGGATCGCTTCGAGGTCGAGTTCCCCGACCGCATGCTCAAGCGCGGCGTCTTCGAGAGCATCGCTTCGATCGAGGCGTCTATCACCGAGCTGCGCCTGCAGGCCCCGGCCCGATGAGCGTCGACTCCGGTCTCAGTGGCTGACTTTCGCCCCGGCACGCCGGATCAGCTGACGTTCCTGAAGGAGCTGCTGGACAGTCGCCTGTTGATCGACACGGGCGTCCCGGGCGTGTATGGCCGCGGCGGGGATTTCGAGGAGGTCCGTATGCGCGTGGCCGGGATGATCACTCGCGCGGGCGCGCCCGACAGTCCCGAGCAACTCAGCTTCCCGCCGCTCCTGCCGCGTCGCGACCTGGAGACCGTCGGCTACCTGAAATCCTTCCCTCACCTCGCCGGCAGCATCTTCGCCTTCGCGGGCACCGAGGGGCAGGCCGCCGAGCAGTACGACCGTGCCAGCCGCCACGAGGATTGGAGCGAGTTCCAGTCGATGACCGAGCTCGTGCTCACGCCGGCCGCCTGCTATCCCGTCTATCCGGCGATCGCCGCCCGCGGCAGGCTGCCCGCCGGCGGTGTCACCGTTGACGCCGGCAGCGCCTACGTCTTCCGCCACGAGCCCTCGGGCGACCCGGCGCGCATGCAGATGTTCCACCAGCGCGAGATCGTGCGCATCGGCGAGCCCGAGACCGTGGCCGCGTGGCGCGATTCCTGGCGCGACCGCGCGGTTGCGCTGTTGCGCGGAATCGGCCTCGATGCCCGCTTCGACATCGCCAGCGACCCCTTCTTCGGTCGCTCCGGACGGATGCTCGCCGCCAGCCAGCGCGAGCAGGAGCTGAAGTTCGAGGTCATCGTGCAGATCGCCGGTCCCGAGCCGACCGCGATGGCCTCCTTCAACTATCACCAGGACCACTTCGCGACCGCCTACGGGATCGAGCTCGCCGATGGCGGCAGGGCGCACACGGCCTGCCTGGGCTTCGGCCTGGAGCGGATCGCGCTCGCGCTGTTCCGTACACACGGCCTCGAGGTCGAGGCCTGGCCGGCGGCCGTCCGCGAGGAGCTGTGGAGCGCCTGAGCCGTTCACGAGCGCAGCCAGTGTGGATCGGCGATACGCGGCCCGCGTTCGCGATGTATCACCCTCCCGCGAACGGGCTTGAGCATCGGGTCGCGGTGCTTTTCTGCGCTCCGTTCGGATGGGAGGACATGGGCTCATACCCGGTGCGAGCAGTGTGGGCAGAGCGCCTCGCTGAGGCCGGTCACCCGGTGCTCCGCTGCGACCGGCCCGGTTCCGGGCAGAGCGCCGGAGCGCCGACCGACCCCGAACAGGTACACGGCTGGCTGCAGGCGATCGCCGAGACGGCGAACTGGCTGCGCCACGCGGGCGACAGCCCGCGCGTGGCGGCGATAGGGATCGGACTGGGTGGCCTGCTGGCGCTGCAGGCGACGGCCGAGGGCGCCGCCATCGACGATCTCGTGCTGTGGGGAACACCTGCGAGCGGGCGCGTGCTGACACGGATGCTGCGGGCCTTCGCCGGCTTGCAGGCGTCCTCGGAGGACGGCGAGGACGCGGCGTTGCCGAGCGGCTGGCTGCAGAGCGCCGGTTATGTGCTCGACGCCGAGACCATCGCCGACCTGAACAAGCTGCGCCTCGACGGCACGGGCGTCGGACGGCTGCGTCGCGCGCTGCTGCTCGAACAGGACGCCACGGCGGTCGACGCCGCACTGGTCGGGCGCCTGGAGCAGGCCGGGGTGGAAGTGCAGCCGGCGCCGGGACCGGGATACGCGGCGATGCTGGACAACCCCGATCTGTCGATCGTGCCCGACGTGACGATCGACACAGTCGCGGCGTGGCTGGGGCGCGAATCCGATCCGACACCCGCGCCTGCCGCGGCGGCCACGCCCACGCAAGCCGTTCCTGTCGCCCGCGATCGGCTCGAGCTGGAGATCGAGGGTGCCGGGGTACACGAGCGCGCTTACAGCGTCGAGCGCGCATCCGGCGGATCGATGTTCGGCGTGCTCGCCGAGCCGGCCGAGCCCTCCGACGAGGACCTCTGTCTAATCTGCCTGCCCTCCTGGGCCGAACGCTGCATCGGCCCCAGCCGCCTGTGGGTCGAGGTGGCGCGCCGCCATGCGGCTCGCGGCATCGCGGTCCTACGCGTCGATCTCGAATCGATCGGCGACAGTGACGGTCCGCGCGAGGCGATGCGCATCGAATCCGGAGTCTGGGACCACGACCGCATCGTCCAGGTTCAGGAGGTCATGGACTCCCTGCAGGAGCAAGGGCACGGTTCCCGGTTCCTGCTGCTCGGGCTGTGCTCCGGCGGGTACTGGGCCCAGCAGGCCGCGGCCGACCCGCGCGTGGTGGGGATGGTGGGATTGAACCCGATGGTCTCGCGCGAAGGCAAGACGCTGCTCCAGCACGACGCCGCGCGCCGGACCCTTCTGATCCTCCAACCGAGCTGGTGGCGAAAGCTCGCACGCAGCGAGGTGAACATCAGAAAAGGCATGGTCACGGTGAACAAGGGCATCAAAAGCCAGATACGACGATTGCGGTTGCGGTCTCGCCCGCGCGGCGCTGCCGCGGAGCCGGCGCTCGATGACAGCGCGCACTCCATGACCGCCCTGCTCGACCTGCTCGACCAGCGCGGCGCACGGATGATCCTCGGCTTCGCCGACCGCGAAGTGGGCTACAACCAGCTCGAGATAGAAGGGATCCTGAAGCAGCCCGAGCGCTGGCCGGCGTTGCGAATCCACCGCTTCGCCTCCTCCGACCACAACCTGCGGGCGGTGGTCAACCAGCAAGCGATCCACGCGCTGGTCGACGATCTCCTCGCGGGTGTGCGTCCCCGCGTGCGCTGAGCTCTCGACAGGTCGGCGCCCGGGCGACCTGGAATCATGGCGCCGATGATGCCCGGCCCCCGAGCCTTGCGCGACCGCGACATCGTGTGCGTCGGATTCGCCGACTGGGACACCGAGTTGTGGACCAATCAACACCATCTGATGTCACGTCTGGCCCAGCACAACCGTGTGCTGTTCGTCGAGTCGCTCGGCCTGCGCCAGCCGCAACTCGCTCGTCGTGACCTCACCCGGATCGTGCGCCGACTGCGGCGAGGTCTCGCGCCACCACGGGCGGTCGACGGATTGCATGCGCTCTCACCGCTCGTGTTGCCGTTTCATCGCTACAGGCTGGTGCGCGCGTTGAACGGGCGCCTGCTGCCGGCGCTCGTGCGCCGGGCGGTTCGCCGGCTCGGCTTCGGGACGAGCCCGATCCTGTGGGCCTATGTCCCCCAGGCAGAGGTCCTCCTCGACACGCTGGCGCCCGAGCTGGTGATCTACCACTGCGTCGACGACATGGCGGCCCAGGCCGGCATCGACGCGACCGCCTTCCGCGCCGCCGAGGAGCGTTTCGCCGCCTGCGCCGACCTCGTGCTGGCGAGCGCGCCGGCGCTGGACAGCCGGATGAGGACGCTCTCGAGCAACGTTCTGTACGCACCCAACGTCGCCGACACGGAGCTGTTCGCGACCGCGCTCTCACCGGGACCGCTGGACCCGGCGCTCGCCGAACTGCCGGCGCCACGGATCGTGTTCACGGGCGCAATCGTGCAGACGAAGCTCGACTTCGATCTGCTGATCGAGCTGGCGCGCGCACGTCCCGCCTGGTCGTTCGCGCTCGTCGGACCCATCGGACCGGGCGACCCGCGCACCGACGTCTCGGCGCTGGTGGCCGAGCCGAACATCCACCTGCTGGGCGCGCGCGCGTACTCCGAGCTGCCCGACGTCCTGCGGGCGGCCGACGCGGGTCTGATTCCCTATGCGCACAACGAGCTGACGCAGAGCATCTTCCCGATGAAGGTCTACGAGTATCTCGCCGCGGGCCGTCCGGTCATATCCACGCCCCTGCCGGCGCTGCAGGGTGTCGCCGAGGTGGCAACCGCCCCGGACGCCAAGGGCATCGCCGGGCTGTTGGACAAAGCGCTCGCCGACGATGACCCGGAGCGTCGCGCCGAGCGCTCGCGCGTGGCGGCCTCGCATTCTTGGGAGCAGCGCCTGCAGGAGATCGAAGCGGCGATCGGGTCGCTGTGAGCGATCTGCTCGTGGCAACCCATACTCCGGCGCTGGGTTCGGGACGGGCGATGCGCACGTACGGTCTCGCCCGCGCGCTGGCGCTGCGCGGTGGACTGACCCTGCTGTATGCGCGCTTCGGAGCGGACGAGCCCGATACCGCGTTCAGGGAGATCGCGGGCATCGAACTGCACGAGGTCGTGCCCTCGCGCGGCGCGCGGCGCCTGCTCGCCTACGGCGCCGCGCGAGCATCCGGCGTGCCCAACGCGTTCGCCCGAGGAGTCTCACCCGAGCTCGCGCGAGCCGCACGCGCGCTGGCCGACGATCCGCAGCGGGGACGGGTCATCGCCGACGGCCCGACGGCGGCCGCGGCGCTAGCTCCCCTGGCGCGGGCGCGTCCGGTCATCTACAACGCGCACAACCTCGAGTCGAGCTTCCGTCACGACCTGGACGACGCGCGCGGCCTCGGCAGCCCGCGCGCGCTGCGGGCGTTCGAGCGCGGACTGCTCGCGAGCTCATCCGAATCGTGGATGGTGAGCGAGAGCGACATGCGCGCCGCGCACGAGCTGTGCCCACAGGCGCGCCTGCGCTACGTTCCCAATGTGGTCGACGTCGGCGCGATCACGCCCGTATCGCCGCAGGCAGGTGAGCGACGCGCGGTGTTCGTGGCCAACTTCACATATGAGCCCAACCGCAACGGTTTGCGCTTCCTACTCGACGAGGTGTTCCCGCGAGTATGGGACGAGCTGCCCGAGGCGCGCCTGGCGCTCGTCGGCGGCGGGCTGGAGCAGCCGGTGAGCGCGGATGAGCGCGTGGAGACGCTCGGCTTCGTCCCGAACCTCGCCGATGCCTACGCACCTGCCTCGTGCGCGCTGGCGCCGTTGCTGCAAGGCGGCGGCACCCCGCTGAAGCTGATCGAGGCGCTCGCCTATGGACTGCCCGTGATCGCGACCCCGCGCGCAGTCGCCGGACTGGAGGTCCGCGACGGCGAGCACTGCCTCGTCGCCGAGGGCGCCGGCGAGTTCGCCACCGCACTCGTCAAGGTGCTGCGGGGCGACGGCCCGCCCGAACTGGGCCGGCACGGACGTGAGCTGGCCGCCGAGCGCTACTCGATCGAGGCGCTCGGCCGCATCCTCGCCGGGTAGCCCCGGCCCAGCACGCGCCCTCTCGGCCCTTCCCCGGGCCTTTAACCGCGGAGTACTACCGGTAGCTCGCGAGCCGGCACACGGATCGCCGCAGCGGCCTACCACCGGGTTTTCCCTGCACGGCGGACATATGTCCAGGCGCTGGACGAGCGCTCAAAAGGCCCTGCCGGGGAACCGAAAGCCCTCTTGCACAGATAACGGCGGCGGAGCAGCCCGGAGCCGGGTCATCGGCCTCGGCAGCACATCCGGCACACGCGCCGCCCATCCCGACAAAGGCACCCCCGCCGCGAGGCGGGTTCGCAAAGCCAGGGGCCTCAAGCAGGCAGCCCGGCCACCGAAGGAGCAGAGCGATGTTTCCCCCCCATACCGGCCGCATACAGACGCTGCGTGGACTCACCGCCCTGCTGGGGGCCGCTCTCTGCATCTCGATCCTGGCGATCGGCACAGCCACCGCCGCGGGGGCCTCGCGCGTTCATCGCTCCTCTACCCACACCCGTTCCGCTCATGTGATCGCCACGGCATCCAGGGTGCTCCCGCATACCCTGAGAGTCTCCGCCAGGCGCACCACGCGTGCGGATCGGAGACTCGTAGCCGAGGCTCGCGCGCTGAAGCGCTGCCTGAGCCTCCACCACAACCATCCCAAGCGCTGCAACGCGGCACGCGGTGCGGTCCAGCGAGCGGGCAGCCGACTCGCGAGAGCGGAGGCAAGGCTGGCGAGAGTCGCTCGCCGAGGCGGTAGCACCGCAGCTCCGAGCGGTGGCGAGGACACGGCTATGTTGCAGGCTCCTGCACTCACCGTCTCCGGACAGACACTGCGCTGGGCTCGCGTCGCCGACGTCAACAGCTACGTGTTGGTACGCAAGGTACCCGGTCAGGCGAACCAGTACTCGGTCGTAACCGGCGCATCGGTCACACCGCCACCGGTGCCGGGCGTCACCGTCGCCTACAGCGTCCGCACCTCGGTCGACGGCAGCGCGTGGTCGAGCGAACAGTCGATCGCCTACCCGGCCACATCGACGTCCAACACGCAGTCGGCCCCGGCGCTCGCCGTCTCCGGGCTGACGCTCTCCTGGAAGAAGATCACGAGCGTGAGCACCTATGTGCTCGCGACCAAAGTGCCCGGTCACGCCACCCAGTACACCGAGGTCAGCGGCACGTCGGTCACCCCCCCGGCTGTGCCGGGCGTGACCGTCGCTTACAGCGTACGCACGGCGGTCGACGGGAGCGCGTGGTCGCCGGAAGTGAAGATCTCCTACCCCGCCACCGCGGCCAAGTCGCCAACCACACCGCAGCCCGCTCCTGTCAGCAGTGGCCCGTTCGAGATGGGCGTCGTCGCCGGATCGGCGATCGCCTACGAGCTCCCCTACGTCCAGCAACTGGGAGCCCACACGGCGCGCATGGAGTTCTCGATCAGCACGCCCGTCTCGCAGATGGAATCGATCATCGGCGAATACGCCCAGGCCGGCATCCGGCCGCTGCTGCTGGCGGGCTTCGAGGGTCGCATACCGAGCACCGCCGAAGCGCAGAACCTGGCCGGCTGGGCGGCTGCCTTCGGTCCCGGTGGAACGTTCTGGCAGGGCAAGAGCTACCCGGCGAGCGCCGCCGTGACCGATATCGAGTTCGGCAACGAGACGAGCTACTCCTACCAGTTCTCCGATACCAGCAGCGCCTCGAACTGGTACGCCCTGCCCTCCTATGCCGCTCGCGCTCAGAGCTATGCGCTGCGCTTCAAGGACGCTGAGACGGCGATCCAGGCGAGCAACCCGAACGTCGGGCTGCTCGCGCAGGCAGACGACGGCGGCAGCGGCACCCCGACCTGGGTCAACAACATGTTCGCGGCAGTGCCCGACCTCGCCAGCCGCGTGGCGGGATGGACAGTGCATCCCTACGGACCCCAGTGGGAAGCGACGATCAACCGGCTCGTGGCAAGCACGAAAGCCAACGGTGCGCCGTCGACGATCCCGATCTATGCGACCGAGTGGGGTCTGTCCAGCGACAACGGGCGCTGCGTGGAAGAAAACTTCGGTTTCAGCAAGTGCATGAGCTATGGCGAAGCCGCGAGCACACTCGAATCGAACATCGCCGCGATGCGCGCGAAATATGCAGGCCGTCTGCGCGACGTCTACCTGTTCCAGGCGCGCGATCAACAGTCCACCGGCGCATCGACCGAACGCGAAGGCTACTGCGGCGCCCTGCAGACCAACCAGAGCACGAAGGGTGCCTACACCACCGCGGTCGAGAATCTACTGAGCAGCAATCCGTAGGCTCGGGGCCACGATGCCACCGCTTGCTCAACTCGACGCGCCGGGATCGTCGGTGGGACTTCGGCGCCAGCGCGAACGGCCAACAGCCGGGCAGCCGCAGGAATCCGACTCGCGGCGGGATAGCTTTAGAGGTGTGATCGATCTGCACACCCACATCCTGCCGGGGATCGACGACGGTCCTGAGACGATCGAGGGGTCACTCGAGCTCGCCCGTGCCGCGCTCGCCGCGGGGACGAGAACGCTGGTCGCGACGCCCCACATCAATCGCGCCCACGACGTCGATCCACCGCGTGTTCGTGAGGCAGCCGATCGACTGCGCGACAGGCTCGTGCAGGAGGGCATCGAGCTCGAGCTGCTGACCGGCGGAGAGATCTCGACGGGGCGACTGCCGCGGCTCAGCGACGATGAACTCGGCGCACTGCGGCTCGGGGACGGCCCGTATCTGCTGATCGAGGCGCCCCTCACCTCCGGCGCCTGGCAATTGACGGAGATCGTCGAGCGGCTGAGAGGCGACGGCTATGGCGTGCTGCTGGCCCACCCGGAGCGCTGTCCGGGGCTCCACCGCGATCCCGCGCTGTTGCGAGGTCTCGTAGACCGCGGTGCGCTCTGCTCGATCACCGCGGGGGCGCTGACCGGCCAGTTCGGGCGCACAGTCAACCGCTTTGCACTTGAGATGCTGCGCGAGGGACTGGTGCACGACGTAGCCTCCGACACCCACGACACCCATCGCCGCCCACCCAATCTACGCGAGCCACTGATAAGCGCCGACGCGCAGCTGCCAGGACTCGAAGGGCAGGCGCAGTGGCTGACGGAGGGCGTACCGGCGGCAATCCTCGCCGGCGAACCGTTGCCTGAGCGCCCTGCCCTGCCGTCCCGTGGCTGGCGCGGGCGCGTGCTGGGACGCCCGTAGCAACCCTCTCGACTTGGCATATGAGCGCATCGCCAGAGGACTGGCAGGACCGCCAAGACGTGCTCCCGAGGCCGACTGATGGCCGCGACTCCCTCAGACGCGCGTCAGCGCAGCGTAGGAGCCCAACGGAGCCTCATGCAGAGCCCTGAGCCATGGCCCGGAGCGCAGCACCGCAATGTCGGACTCGAACGAGGGGTGAACCATGATCTCGATCGTATGGGTCGCCGCGTAGGCGGCGACCTCGGCGATCGGAACCGCGCCGTCGCCGTCGGAGAGCTCGCCGGCGCACCAGAAACGCTCGGTCGTGAGATAGCGACGCGCCAGCAGCTCCTGCTTGGCGCCGCGCGCCAGGCTCTTGGCGCGCCCCTTCGCGCCACGCAGTCTCGCGCCCGGGGCAAACGACAGCGCCTGACGCACCCGCATCCCCGGCGTAAGCGCGCGAGAGAGGAACACGTCGGGACAGACATGCACGTGGTGGTGGGAGTCGACGTGCGTGGGCTCGCGCGCGTAGCGCTCGCGAAACTCCTGCAGCTGATCGCGGATGCCGTCGGCGATCAGGCGATGCGTGCGCGGGTCGGGGCTGAGCGTCCAGCGACGGCGCGCAAGGCTGGAGAAGTGCCTACACAGGCGCAGCTGACGCTCGCGCACCGGCGCGGGGATGGCGGGTGCGTCATAGGGCTGGGTGAGGTTCAAATGCAGACCGATCGGACGCTCGCGTTCGCGGGCAAGCTCGGCCGCGCGGCGGGAGTCGGCCATGTGGACCATCGCGGTCGTCGAGCTGATCGCCCCGATAGCGAAGCAGGACTCGATTGCGTCGGTGCCCTCGCGAAATCCGCCCCAGTCGTCGGCGTTGACGACCAGCAGGCCCCGTCTAGGCATTGCTCCGGAGGACGGCCGCATCCTCGACGGAGTGCTCCGAGGAAGCTCGCGGGGGAGCATCCCCGACCGACCGGCCCGCCACCACCCCTCGGCTCGTCGCGCTCATCCGCTACACGATATCTCTCACCGCCCGAGTGGATGTCGCCGCGCGCAGGACCAACGCTCCGTGCTCGGCGCGGCTTCCGAGGGACGGGCTGCGATCATGCGCGGAGTCGATGAGCGCGCACGCCACCAGGGTCTCGAGCAGTCGCGCTGCCTCCGACATCGCCCTCCAGATCGTCGCGCAGATACTGAACCTCGCGCTCGGTATCGTCGTCTTCAGACTCGTCGCACGCACGCTTGGGCCGACCCGCTACGGCCAGTGGTCGACGCTGCTGGCGATCATCGATCTCGTCGGCGTCGTCGGCAGCCTTGGCCTGGAAAACGTCGCCGTACGCTTTGCCACCGCCGAGCCTGAGCGCGAGGACATGTGGATCGGCGCCGTCACGACGCTGCGCGCGGCGCTGACGGTGCCCGTGATCATCCTGTACGTCATCGCTGTGATCGTCATCTCAAACGATCAGACGATGCTCGTGACCGGCCTGATCATGACGCTGCTCTACCTGACCAGTATCTGGTCGACGCTGCGAGTCGCCTTCCGCCTGCGAGTGCGCAACGACATCTTCGCCGCCTTCATGCTCGCGAACAGCGTGCTGTGGACCGGCGCGGTGATCGTGATCGCCGCCGCCGGCGGCGGCATGGTGGAGCTCGCGATCGCGTTCGTCACGATCTCTGTGCTCGTCCAGGGCGCAGTCGGTGTATTGGCGTTCCGTACGGTGTCGGTGCGCTGGCGCGGGTCTCGTGCGCTGTGGCCACGGATCGCGCGGCTCGCTCTGGTCGTGGGCATCGGCGGCGCCCTGACGTTCGCCTATGGCCGCATCGACCAGCTGCTCGTGTTCGAGCTCTCGCCGCACGCTTCGGAAGCCGGTCTGTACGCCGCGATGTACAAGGTGCTCGAAACCGCAGGGTTCCTGCCGGTCGCGGTGATGATGACGCTGTTCCCGATCATGTCCGGGCTGTATCCCTCCGAGCTGATCAGGCTGCGCAAACTGACGCAGCTCGCGATCGACTACCTGACGATCGTCTCGCTCGGCGGTCTGGCGTTTACGATCGCCGCTGCCGGCACGATCGTGGACCTGCTGCTCGGCCCCGCCTACCATGCGGGCACAAGCGCCCTGCCGGTGCTGATGGCGGCGTTCGTCCCCATCTGCATCGGGTTTGTGGGCGGCAACATGGTGCTTGCGACCGGGCTGCAGCGTCGCTACATCTACTACGCCACGCTCGGCCTGCTGGTCAACGTGGTGCTCAACGTGATCTTCATCCCCATCTACGGCTTCCAGGCTGCGGCGTGGGTGACGCTGGCGACCGAGCTTGTCGTCGTATCGATCACACTCGTCGCGGTTCTGCACAAGATCGAGATGCGACTCTCGCTGCGCAAGATCGGACTGGCCGCGCTGGCCGCCGGCGCTTCGGCGCTCGTCGTCTGGCGGCTGCGAGATGCAGGCGCGCAGATCGAGTGGCTGCTGCTCGCGATGGGCGTGCTCTATCCGGCCCTGCTGATCGCGCTGCGCGCGCTCGATGTCCAGGAGCTCATCGGGTTGGTCCGCGGACGCAGGGAGCCACGCGTTTCGCGGTAGGCGGTTACGAGCAGGCCGAGGATAACTCCGAGCACCACCGTGAAACGAACATCGACGCCCATGAACGATCCGGTGGTTTCGACCGCGATCGAGCCGACCAGCGTCGCCATCAGCCCGAGCGCGGCACAACGCACGAGCTCGCTCGCGTGCCGGCGCCATACGAGAAACGCGGTGCCGATCGCCGAGAGCATCAGCGCGACGTAGGCAATGACACCAAGCAGACCCAGGTTGAGCCAGTACCAGAGGACGATTATGTGGGTATAGGTGCGGTCGCCCGGATGCTGGACCGAGAGTGGGTACGGGGCCACCCACGGCACCTGGACGCCAAGCCCGGTGATCGGGTGTTCTTCGAGGTTGACGATGACGTTGCGACGCTCATCCAGCCGGTAGCGGTCCTGCACGTTGAGGTTCAGCTTGCTCGGCTTCAGCGACTCCAAACGCTTGACCACCGGGTCGTTGCCGGCCGTGCCGCTGCCCAAGCTCATCAGTCCCAGCCAGCCGAGCGTCGCGATCAGCAAGATCGTCGGAATCACGACGCGGCGTCCACGCGAGCTGCTCGCGAGCAGCACCACGAGCACGACTCCGGAGATGACACCCAGCCAGAAGCCGCGACGGTAGGAGAACGCCAGCTCGGCGACCGCAAGCGGGGCAAGCGCCCACGCCCACAGCGGCAGACGTACGCGCCGTAGCGCGGCGGCGATCAGCACCAGCAGCACGAGCAGGTTGATCCAGTTCGCCGACGGTTCCAGATAGGTCGCGGAATGACCGTCGACCAGGCTGCCGCGCCCCGAGAGCGCCAGCCACAATCCGATGAGCGCCTTCACGCCGGCCAGGATGCCGATCAAGGGCAGCATGATCTTCAGCAGGTTGCGTTCCTGCGCGATGTTGACGACCAAGACCGGAAGCAGGATCAGGGGCGCCATCGTTACGATCGGCTCGAAGATCGCTTTGCTGCCGATCCCGGCGAAATGGGCCGTAACGGCGCCCCCGATCGTCGCCGCGGTGAGCAGGATCAGCGCCACCGTGAGCGGCCCGGCGGACAGGAGTGCTCGTCGGCGCCGGTACAGGTCGAACGCCACCGCGAGCACGAGGACCATGAAGAGCAGGTTCATCACCGTCAGGCCCTTGCCGACCGAGTGGTAATAGAGCGCGCTCAGCGAGGTAAGTGTCGGGGGACCACTTTCGCTGAGCTCGAGCAGCACCAGCGTGCTGAAGAGCGCCAGCAGCAGGTACTGGGGGCGCAGCACGACGACGGCCAGGACCACCAGCGCCGCGGGCAGCAGGATCGTGGCGGACTGCCCGGTGCCCGCGAGCTTTGCCATCAGGTAGCCGGTAAGTGCGGCGCCAAGCGCTGTCAGCCCACAGATGGCGCCGGTGCGGGCTGCGTGGGACTGAGGGTTCAGCGGACGGGCTCCTTGGACCGACGCGGACGCTCGGATGACATCGATGCGCCGTATCCGTAAGCCAGCGTGCTCACCTCGGCGCGGTTGAAGACGAAGCCGAGCACTGGCGCCTGACTCGCCCGCAATGTCTGTATCGCGCGGCGCACGTCGCGGCGGCGGCTGCGGTGGGCGTCCACCACGAACACGACGCCCTGCGAGTAGCGTGCCAACACGATCGCATCGACGACCGGCAGCACTGGCGAGGAGTCCAACACCACATAGCCGTAGTCGTCGCTGAGCGTCTGCATCGTGTCACGCATGCGCCTGGAGGAGAGCAGCTCGGTCGCTTCGGCCGTCGGCGGACCGGCGGCGATCACGTCCAGTTCCCCGCCCTGGCTGCCGTGGGCGATCGACACGCCCTGCAGCACCCCTTTAGCGTCCGCTGCGTCTCCTTGGAGAATGTCCGCGAGACCGGGGGTCGGCCGCACGCTGAGCTGGTCGTGCAGCGTCGGTTTGCGCAGATCGCCGTCCACGGCGATCGTGTGCCAGCCCTCCGCGGCGAGCGCACGCGCGAGCCCGACGGTCGTGTAGCTCTTGCCGGCGCCGCGCTCGGCGGCGGTGACCAGCACGGTCGCGCTGCTCTGCGCCGACGCAGGTTTGCCGTTGCTCGCGCCGGCGCTCGGTTCGCGCTCGAGCCGTCCGGTCAACTCGAAGATCGCCGCGGTGCGCAGGCGGCGGAAGGCCTCGATCGCGGGTTGCTCGTGGAGCGCTGCCCGCGGGATCTCGCCAAGCAAAGGCAGTTTGAGATCGGCGGCGGCCTCATCGGAGTCGCGGTAGCGATCGGTGAGGATCGAGTAGGCGAGGATCGCCCCGGAGCCGAGCAATAGGGCCGCAATCAACGCCAGGATCGCGTTGCGCTTGGGTTGTGGCGAAGCCGGGCTCGTGGGGGGCGGCGCGGAACCGAGCACTCGAATCGCGTCGGAGGGAGTCGCGACCGCTTCGCCGATTTTGACCTGCAGGACGTGCAGCTGTTCGCGCAGCAGCGCCGCCTGCCCGGCGCCGGTGGCCGTGGCGATGCCCGTTTCGGCGGTGTTGATCTGCTGCTGGAGGCGATCGACCGTGGCCTTGCGCTGAGCCACCTGTAGCTGTTCGACGTAGGTCGCGAACGCGTTCGCGTAGGCGTTTGCGTAGGCCACCGCGGTCGACGCCGTCCCCCCGCTGCCGCTGACGTCGAAGACCGCGGTATCGGTCTCGGGGTTGACGCTGACATGAGAGGCGAACTCACTCGGGGTGACATGCCCACCGAGGTTGTGAGCGCCGAGCGTATAGACGCCCGAAGTCTGGGCGATACGCAGATAGCTGTTGGTGATCGTCTGCTGCTCTTCGGGGGCCAGCACCTGCCCGGAGGCTTCGGCCGCGGAGACGAGCTGCGCGAGCGCCGTCGCCTTGTAGGTCGGCGCCTGCGATTTGCTCACCAGGTATGTGACGATCGTCGTAAGAACGACGAACAGCGCAAGCCAGCGACGGTAAGCCCAGATCGTGTGCAGTTGCTGACGGGAGTCGGATGGCATGGCTGGGGCGGTAGAAGGTCGATCAACCAGAGAACGTCGATTCAGGCTGTCTGTCCACCGTAGCTCTCGAACTCAGTCTAAAGCGTCTAGTCTCGGAACCCGGCGGGTGACAAGCATCTATCGGCCCACAAGCCGCGACGCTTGAGGCGCCGGCGAGGAACGGGTCCGACCTCGCCGGCCATGGTGCTCGCTATCGTTGCCGCACCCGAGGCGCAGGCCGGCGCGTCGTCGCGCCCGCACCTCGGTTTGATCATGCGCATCGCGATCGACGCCAACGTGCTCGAGGGCAAATGGGGGGGCATCCCCAAGTACCTCGACCGGATAGCTCGCGAGCTGCTCGCGATGGGCGACGAGATCGACCTGCTGACCAACACCTCAAGGCCCGTGCGCACGATTCCCGGCGCCCATCCGGTCAGCACGCGCGTCAAGGGAACGGGCCTGTGGCGCAACGGGTTCGTGCCGATGTGGCTCGCTCGCGCGCATGCCGACGTGCTGTGGGCGCCCGAGAGCCTGCTGCCCTGGCGTAGCCCCGTGCCGACGGTCGCGACCATCCACGACCTCGCGATGCTGCGCTTTCCCGGCACGAAGACCGCCGAGCACGAGCGCCGGTTCCGTACGAGCGTCCGGCGCTCCGCGCGCGGCGCCACGCGGCTGATCGCGGTCTCAGACGCGACAGCTCGAGACATACGCGAGCTGTGGGAGATGAGCATCGAGCGGGTGCGGGTCGTCCCCAACGGCGTAGACGACACGTTCAGGCCCGGCGACCGCGACGAGGCGCGCTCGGCTGTGCGCTCGCGCTGGGAGATCGACGCGCCGTTCGTCCTGCACGTCGGCTCACTGGAGCCACGCAAGGGACTCGACGTCCTGATCGACGCCGCGGAGCTGGCGGCCCACACGGGCGCCTCTTGGCGTGTGGTGCTCGCAGGAGCTCCGGGTTTCCGCGGCGAGGAGATCGTCGCCCGGGCGCGCGCGAGTGGCGCGTGCTCGCTGCTTGGCCCGGTTGACGATCGGGAGCTGCTCGCGCTCTACCGAGCGGCGGACGCATTCGCGGCGCCGGCGCTCTACGAGGGCTTCGGGATCGCGCCGCTGGAGGCGATGGCATGCGCGACGCCGACGGTGATCGCCGGCGACTCGGGCGGGCTGGAGGAGATCAGCGGCGCCGCCGCGATCGTCGTGCGCGAGCGCACGGCCACGGCTTGGCGCGACGCGCTCGAGCGGGCAATCATGCGACCGGCCGAGCTGGTGGAGCAAGGTCTGGCCCACGCCGACGGATTTCGCTGGCCGGCGGTCGCCGCGCAGACCAGACAGGTGTTCCTCGAAGCCGTGGAGGGCCGTTCCCGCCGACGTCGCTGAGCGCCGGCTCTCACGGCAAAAGAATTCTCTTAGGAAGACCACCCCAGGCTTGCACACGCTTGCACTTTGGCTCGTTGAGATTGCATGTGCAAGTTCTTACCAACCCCCGCTGGGCCGCTATACTCGCCCGACGCTTGGCTCGCAGGGATGCATGCCGAGAGAGCGAATACACGGAGAGTATTCATGCGCAAATCGATCAGTAGCCGCTTGGCGGTCTCAGTCGGCGTCTTTACGAGCCTCACGTTGCACTTCGCGAGCAACTAGTACATCGCTGTGTCGATGCAGATGAAGAGGCTTGCGATCGTCCTTGGCGTCTTGGCCGGCGCGGGCGTGCTGATCGCCGGGGCGATAGCCGCCACGAGACCGTTTGCGACGGCCTCCGCGCGAGGACCGCGCCCTCCGATCAGGCTGAAGGGGCCCGCGCGCGCGAGCACTAGTCAAGTAGCGACGTTCCGGTGGTCACGCGCGGACACACGGACCTCCGGCTTCCGCTGCCGGCTCGATCGCGGCCGCTTCACGCGTTGCAAGAGCGGGATCACCTACAAGCAGCTGCGCCCGGGAACGCACACGTTCACACTCATCGCGCTCGACGCGGCCGGACGCCGGAGCGCCGCGGCCAAAGGCAACACTAAGTCCTCACCGCCGTCATGGTCGTGGACGGTGGCCAAAGCGCGGTCGATCCCCGGCACCGTCCCCTCTCCCCCAAATCCGGGGGCCGCGCCCGTGAAGGGTAACCAGACGATCGCGTTCACCAAACCCACTGACAAGAGCTTCGGCGAGGGCTCGACGACGCTTACGGCGAGCGCTTCCTCGGGCCTGCAGGTGAGCTTCAGCTCAAAGACGATGAGCGTCTGCATGACCTCCGGGCCAAACGGCGAAAAAGTCAACTTCCTCGCGACGGGCACGTGCACGCTCGAAGCGACACAAGCGGGCAACGCCAACTGGAACGCCGCGATCGCAGTCGAACAGAGCTTCACGATCGCCAAAGGCAACCAAGCGATCACATTCACGGCACCCACCGAAAAACGCCTCGACCAAATCCCCATCCCGCTCACAGCCACAACCACCTCTGGACTGCCCGTCAGCTTCGAATCGAAGACCCCCAGCATCTGCACCACCTCCGGCTCGGGCGGCGAAACCGTCACATTCCTCACAGCCGGCACGTGCACGATCGAAGCGACACAAGCCGGCAACGCCAACTGGAACGCCGCACCCGCAGTCGAACGGAGCTTCACTGTCGCGCAGGGCAATCAAACGATCGCGTTTGCCAAACCGGCCAACAAGAGCTTCAGCGAAGGCTCCACGACGATCGAAGCCACGGCCACCTCCGGCCTGCCCGTCGGCTTTGAATCGAAGACCACCAGCGTCTGTGCCACCTCCGGTATAGCGGGCGAAACCATCACGTTCCTCGCGAACGGCACGTGCACGATCAAGGCGACGCAGGCCGGCAACTCGAACTGGAACGCCGCGCCCGCGGTCGAACAGAGCTTTGCGATCGGCAAAGGCACGCAGACGGTCACGTTCAACAAACCGGCCGACAAGAGCTTCAGCGAAGGCTCCACGACCGTTGGAGCCACGGCCACCTCCGGCCTGGCCGTCGACTTCAACTCGCAAACGACCGGTGTGTGCACGGTCGCCGGGCCATCCGGTGAAAAAGTCACCTTCGTCGCGGCCGGCACCTGCACGATCGAAGCGACGCAGGCCGGCGACTCGGACTGGGGCGCCGCGACACCCGCCACTCAGAGCTTCACGATCACCAAGGGCAACCAGACGATCGCGTTCAACGCCCCCACCGAAAAACGCCTCGACCAGGGTCCCGTCACCGTCACCGCCACGGCGACCTCCGGACTGACCGTCACGTTCGAATCCAAGACTGTCAGCGTCTGCACCACCTCGGGTGCTACAGGCACTACCGTCACGCTCCACACGACCGGGACGTGCACGATCGCGGCCAACCAGGGCGGTGAAGCCAACTGGAACGCCGCCGCGCCCGTCGAACAGAGCTTCACGGTCGCCAAAGGCAACCAGACGATCGCCTTCGAAGGCCTGCCCGCCAGCAAGCGACTCGACGAAGGGCCGATCACCGTAAAAGCAAAAGCAACCTCCGGCCTGCCGGTCACATTTGAATCTCAGACGGCCGGCGTCTGCACGACCTCAGGCACATCGGGCGAAAAAGTCAGTTTCGTCGCGGCCGGCACGTGCACGATCAAGGCCAGTCAAACCGGCAGCTCCGAATGGAACCAGACGACTGAAGAACAGAGCTTCACGGTCGCCAAGGGCAACCAGACGATCGCGTTCACCAAACCGTCGAGCGCGAGCTTCAATGAAGGGTCCACGACCGTCGAAGCCACCGCCGCCTCTGGCCTGATCGTCACATTCGAATCAGAGACCACCGGCATCTGCACCACGTCCGGAACCTCGGGCGAAAACATCACCTTCCACAACGCCGGGACCTGCACGATCAAGGCCACCCAGGCCGGCAACTCCAACTGGAACGCGGCCACAGCGGTCGAACAGAGCTTCACGATCACCAAGGGCAACCAAACGATCGCGTTCGCCGAACTGCCCGGTAAGAGCTTCGGCGAAGGATCGACGATCGTCGCCGCGACGGCGTCTTCGGGGCTGGCCGTCACGTTCGAATCGAAGACCACCTCTATCTGCACCGTCTCCGGGTCGGGCGGCGAAAAAGTCAGCCTCGTCGCGGCGGGGACCTGCACGATCAAGGCCAACCAGTCAGGGAGCTCCAACTGGAACGCCGCCACATCCATCGAACAGAGCTTCACGATCGCCAAAGGCAACCAAACGATCACATTCAACGCCCCCGCCGAAAAACGCCTCGACCAAAGCCCCGTCACCGCCACCGCCACTGCCTCCTCCGGCCTGAGCGTCAGCCTCAACTCGAAAACGACCGGTGTGTGCACCACTTCCGGGACGCTCGGCGAAACCGTCACGTTCCACGCCGCGGGCACGTGCACGCTCGAAGCGACGCAATCCGGGAACTCCAACTGGAACGTGGCGCCACCCGTCGAACAGAGCTTCACCGTCGCCAAGGGCAACCAGACGATCGCGTTCAACGCCCCCACCGAAAAACGCCTCGACCAGGGTCCCGTCACGGTCGAAGCGAGCGCCTCATCCGGCCTGGCGGTCAGCTTTGAATCGAAAACCACGAGTGTCTGCACCACCTCCGGAACCTCAGGCGAAATCGTCACCTTCAACACCAAAGGCACCTGCACGATCAAGGCGACGCAGGGCGGCGACCCCAACTGGAACGCCGCGCCCGCGGTCGAACGGAGCTTCACGATCGCCAAGGGCAACCAAACGATCGCCTTTGAAGGCCTGCCCGCCAGCAAGCGCCTCGACGAAGGACCGATCACGCTCAAAGCCAAAGCATCCTCCGGCCTGCCCGTCACATTCGAATCCAAGACCATCAGCGCCTGCACCACCTCCGGTGCCTCCGGCGAAACCGTCACCTTCCACACGACGGGAACTTGCACGATCAAGGCCAGCCAGGCCGGCAGCTCCGAATGGAACGCCGCGGCCGAAGAACAGGGCCTCACGATCACCAAGGGCAACCAAACGATCACGTTTGGCGAACCGCCGAGCAAGAGCTTTAGCGAAGGCTCGACGACACTCACCGCGACCGCCTCCTCCGGCCTGGCCGTGACATTCGAATCGAAGACCACCTCCATCTGCACCGTCTCAGGCTCAGGCGGCGAAAAAGTCAACTTCCTCACTGCGGGAACGTGCACGATCAAGGCCAGCCAGGCCGGCGGCTCGGAATGGAACGCCGCGACACCCGTCGAACAGAGCTTTACGATCGCGAAAAGCAACCAGACGATCACCTTCACCGCCCCGACCGAAAAACGCCTCGACCAGGGACCGATCACCGTCGAAGCCACCGCCACTTCGGGCCTGCCCGTCGGCTTCGAATCGAAGACCACCAGCGTCTGCACCACCTCCGGCACGCTCGGCGAAAAAGTCAACTTCCTCACCGCGGGCACTTGCACGATCAAGGCCACCCAGACAGGCGACGGCAACTGGAATCCAGCAACCGCGGTCGAACGGAGCTTCACCGTCGCCAAGGGCAACCAAACGATCACATTCAACGCCCCCGCCGAAAAACGCCTCGACCAAAGCCCCGTCACCGCCACCGCCACTGCCTCCTCCGGCCTGGCCGTCAGCTTCAACTCGAAAACGGCAGGCGTCTGCACCACTTCCGGGACGCTCGGCGAAACCGTCACGCTGCACGCTGCGGGGACCTGCACGATCGAAGCGACGCAGTCGGGCAACACCAGCTGGAATCCCGCGACCGCCGTGTCGCAGAGCTTTACGATCGCCAAGGGCAACCAAACGATCACGTTCAACGAACCGCCCGACCAGCTCTTCAGCGAAGGCTCGACGACACTCACCGCGACCGCCTCCTCCGGCCTGCCCGTGACATTCGAATCGAAGACCACCTCCATCTGCACCGTCTCAGGCTCGGGCGGCGAAAAAGTCAGCTTCCTCACGACGGGAACGTGCACGATCAAGGCCAGCCAGGTCGGCAGCGCCAACTGGAACGCCGCGACAGCAGTCGAACAGAGCTTCGCCATTACCTCAACCGCGATGACGCTCACGGCGCTGTCCCCGCCCACGGTGCCGGCAGGCGAAGGCACCTCGCGCGTGACCGTCAGTCCGGATGGCAAAAACGTGTATGCCACGAACCGCGGCGGGGGCGGAGAAACGGTCTCGCAGTATTCCCGCAACACCGAAACGGGCAAGCTCACCGCGCTCGTGCCCGCGACGGCGGCGACGGGGGAAGAACCCGAGGGCATCGTCGTGAGTCCGGATGGCAAAAGCGCCTACGTGGCAAACCGCGAGTCGGACACGATCTCGGAGTACTCGCGCAACACGGTCACCGGGGCGCTCACCGCGCAGACGACCATCGGTGCCGGCGAAGGCCCGATCGGCCTGGCGATCACACCCGACGGCAAACAGGTCTACGCGGCCAATGCGACCTCGGCCAGCGTCTCGCAGTTCTCGCGCAACACGACCACGGGAGAACTGAAAGCGCTCGCCAAAGCGACCGTCGGGGCCGGCGCCAACGCACATGGGATCGTCGTGAGCTCCGACGGTAAGAACGTTTATGTCGCTAACTACGGCGAAGACACCGTGAGCGAGTATGCGCGCAACGAAACAAGCGGCGAACTGACGGTTCTGGGAACGACGGAAGGCGGGAGCAATCCTCACGACCTCGCGATCAGCCCGGACGGCGCCAGCGTGTACGTGGCCGACAGCACCGACCCGGGAGAAGTGCTGGAGATGACCCGCAACGCCGAAACCGGACTGCTCACTGCACTGGCGACGATCGAAGCGGGCGAATTCACCGAATGCATCGTCGTCAGTCCGGACGGCAACAGCGTGTATGCCACGAACGAAGTCTCGGGCAACGTGTCCCAGTACTCACGCAACACGGGCACAGGTGGACTGACGGCCCTGACGCCGCCGGCGATCGGGGCGGGGCTCGCGCCGGAAGGCATTGCCGTGAGCGCCGACAGCAAGAGCGTATACGTGGCCAACCACGAATCCGGGAGCGTTTCCCAGTACTCACGATGACACCCGGTTCTCGGGGTCTCGCGGCGCCCCTGAAGCGAGAGCACAACACCGGCCGCGACGGGACCGGGGCCGGCTGCGCTAGCGCTTTTTCTTCATTGGCTTCGGCGGGTGCAGGGTGGTCGAGCGGGTCGGTGATTTGGCCGGCCGTAGACCCGCGGCGTTGGTCACAAGGACGGTAAAAGTGAGCCGCTTGTCATAGGGCAGCTTGGCCTCGGTGGCTTTGAAGACTCCCGCGGAGGCCGCGCCGACGGACATGTGCGCCGTGTCCGTCTTGTGACAGACACGGTGGTATCTGGCTCGCATCGGCCTGCGGCCTCTCTCGACAGGACACTTGGCGATCACCTGGTGAGCGGCCGTGACCGTCACTTTCAGCGCCGAGTCGTGGGGATCGGTGGCGGAGATCGACAGCGTGCACGTCCGCAGGTGGCACTTCAGTGCGGTGATCGAGGCGCTGGGATGACCCGTATCGACGACAATCGCGGGGGTCGTGGCACTGCGGTTGGTGGCCACCCCGCCGGGGTTGTAAGCCTGCACGACACACACCAGCGAAACGCCGAGCAGGCTCGCGGGTGGCGTGAAGACGTTGCTGGAGCCGCTCTGGAGCACGTTGGCGTTTTCGGTCTGGAAGGTGTAGGTGTACGAGGGCGAGCCGCTCCATCCACCGGGCTCGCAGGTCAGCGGGCTGAAGTCCACTGGAGCGGACTGGAGCGAGCCGGATGTCTTGATGACGGGTGAAGAGATCGGCCGCGCAGCCACCGGCGGCGATTCGTCGCCTTCGATGAACGCGCGTATCTCGGGCGCAGCCACGTTGGTGAAGACGTTGGGCTGATCGACCGGGCATTCATACGATCCATAGTCGACGATCCCCACCTGCACCGGGGGATTGCCCTCCGTCAGCGCGCTGCCGCTGTCTCCTTCGCAGAAGGAGGAGTCGGACCCGATCGCGCACAGCAGCACCGCGGAGTTGGGGCCGACCATGTTCCGGCAGGCGTCGCTGCCGATCGCGGTGAGCGTCGTCGAGAACAGTTCGCCGGTCGGCGGATCCGCTTCCGGGCCCTGCTCTTTGCCGTATCCGCTGACGTCAAGCGACGTTCCCGGCGCCGGGGTCGCTCCGCTCGCGACCAGCGATATGGGCTCTGCGTGTTTGGCCGCAGAGAGTTCTAGCGGCGTCTTGAGCGTCAGGATCGCAACGTCATCGCCGATCGGAGAGGTCGTATACAGGGGATCTCTGCGGATGCTCGCCACCGCTCGTTCCTGCGTGGTGGCCGACGTGGATTTGTCGTTGGAATCCCCCGCCAAGACCTTGAAGATTTCAGCCGGATACCCGTTTGTGGTGCCTTCGGCGTCTGTGCAATGCGCGGCGGTGAGGATGTGCGTGGAGTCGAGAATCGACCCTCCACAGAACGTTGTGAACGTCTTGCCGCCCGCTTCGAACAGGCCGCCTTCGATATAGACCTGCCAGGGAACCTGGTCGATCGGGGTCTGCCGTCCCCCGATGATGTCGGGGACCAGCTGCTCGCGCGAGAGCGTGGCGGCGCCGACCGGCGGCGCCTCCTGGAGGTCAAGAACAGAAAAAGCCAGGATCAGCCCACCGACAGCCAAAGCGAACGCACCGAGACGCCGGGCGGGCGCTGGTGGACGAACCCTCATGCAGCCTGTTTAGCATAAGCATGTCACCCACCGCGCAGCTTCTTACTTGTGAGTGATTGAAGCCAAACTGCCCATCCGGGGATCCAGGCCAAACGCGTCTAGTGAATCTGTTCCGTCAAGATCGCCTTACTCGTGGTCGGTGAGCCCAACGGAAAGCTTCGACGGCGCACCCAGCGACCGCCCGTACGGCTCATCAGCCACACCTCTTCGGCGCGAGCCGTGAGTGGCAACTGCTCGACCAACCCGTCGGGTATCGGCGCTCCGTAGGCGACGGTCAGGTGCGGGATGATCTCCTCGTGATCCCCTCCATAGGGTTGGCGCTCGGGCCAACGCGCCACCAGCGCCTCGGTCAGTGCGACAAAGCGCTCGGCGGGCTCGGGAGCGAGATAGACCACGCCGGGGAAGCGTCCGACCTCCGACAGGACGAAGTCGAAGGCGGGGATCTCGAGCAGTAAGGAAGCGAGCGCGGATTCGGTGTCGCCGTCGATCGAACGGCCGACGAGAAAGGGATAGAGGAGCGTGATATGCGCGGGAATGCCCGGCTCGCGCGCCGATTCCTGCAGCACGCCGTCGGCGGAGGGCACCGGCAGGATCAGCGTAGTAGTCCCCGAATCCTCGCGCAACTTACGCAGGACCGCGAGATCGGTGCGATCGCGCCAGCGCTTCCTGTAGTTGGAGTGAGTCTTGACCTGCAAGTCCACCGACAGGCAGGGCACCTCCCGTCCCGTGATCTTTCCGGTCGTGAACTCCATATGTGTGCCCGACAGCTCGAGCGGGTGCAGGTCGATCGTGCGACCGGCCAGCTCGTGGTCGTGTAGGACGACGCGCGAGAACAGGGGCAATTCCGACTCGGAGCGATACCACTCGAAGTAGCCGAGACCGCTCAGGATCTCCTCGGCCTGGTGCATGTCCGCGTCCGCGACGACCAGATCGAGGTCTCGATGGGTGCGCGTGTGTTCTCCGGCCAGCGCATCCACGCCCCACCCCCCGCTGATCCAGCAGCGCACATCGGCGTTGCGCAGAGCCTCGATGACGGCCAGCACCACATCGCCGGGCATGGGGGGATTGCGGTAGACCCACGAGCTGAGCCGCGCCACTACACGACGCGGCAGCGGCAGGCGCCAGATCACGCGATTCAACCTGCCTGTCGTTCGGTACAGGAGAGACGGGTCGCTGCTCATCCGCAATGCCGAACGCTGTGTCGAGGTGAGCACATCAGATAGCGGAGTTCTCGCTGAGCCAAGGCGAGGGCCGATTGTAGATCATCGCTTTGAGGGTACGTCGATGTGCGGCGGTCGCACGAACAGCGCGGTCAGCCGGCCACTGCGCGGATCGGCGGCGCCGGCCAGTGGCGGCAAACCGAGCGCTTCCTCGATCGTGCCGAGCACGCCATAGTGATCGACCGGTTGTCCGTCCTGTCCGCCACGAAGAACGTCGGGACCCGCGAGGATCGTGGGTATGTGCCCGCCCCGCGCCGCTACGCCGCAACATCCTCCCTCAGAGCTGCCCTCATCCCACGTAAGCACGAGCAAGCCGTGCGGCCCGAGCTCTGCCAGCAGCGAGGGAACGGTGCGCGCAAGGAAACGGTCGCCGCCGGCGACACCGCAGTCGTGACCGTCGTCGCAGAGATTTGGCGAGATCCACGCGTAGGTTGGGAGCCGTCCGTGGCGCAGATCGGTCGCGAGCGCTCCGAAGCCGACGAGTTTGTTGCAGCGGTGGTGAGAGTGGGCGATGTCGTCGTAGTAGATGAAGGGGTTGTGCTTCTTGGCGTACTCCCCCGCCGTGGCGCCCTTGAAACATGCCATGGGCACGCCCTCCAGATACGCCTTCCAGGAGATGTGGGCGGCTTCCAGCTGGTCGACGATGTTGGGCGCCGCGACGGTGCACGCGGTGCAGTCGCTGCTTACCCCCTGGGTCGATCCGCTGGTTAGCGCAAAGTAGTTGGGGAGCGAGGGATGAGTGATCGCGAAGCTCTGGGTCGCTACGCCGTAGCGGCGGGCGAGGATGTTCGCGTACGGAGCCGCGGAGGCGCCGATGACATCCGTGCTCTCCTCGTTCTCCATCATGATCACGATCACGTGCGAGCCTGCGGAGCGGGGAAGACGAGGGGCAGACTCGACGCCCAGCGGAGCGCCTGGACGTGCCTGCGCACAGCCCGTGACGAGCATGAGCGCTGTCGCGAGCACGACCGCGCTGATGACTTTCAGGATCCCGGGCCGCACCGGGAGATGATCCCAGACCGGCGGGCTAGGACCCGAGCACCCGCTCGACCGCGCGCAGCGTGCGCTCGGGCGCGTGGCTCTGAAGCGTCGCGCTGCGCGCCGTTTGACCCTCGCGCAGACAGCGCTCGCGGTCGTCGCGGTAGTCAGCGAGAACGAGCGCCAGAGCGCGGGGGTCGTGGGAGGGCGAGACGATCGTGCCCCCATCGGGCGGGATCAGCCCCGACGCCCCCTCCGCATCGGTGGCGATGACCGGCACACCGACGAGTTGCGCCATCACGATCACCCGCGGCTCGCCCTCGGTCGGGCTGGGAGCGAACACGAGCACATCACACGCGGATAGGAACGCCTCGACGTGACCGCGAACGTTGGGCGCGAAGCGGATGCGATCGCCGTAGGGCGCCGCTCGCTCGCGCAGCACCGCCTCCTGATCGCCCTCGCCGGCGATGACGAGCAGCACGTCGCCGTCGAGGTCGGCCATCGCGTCGATCACCACGTCGTTGCGCTTGCGCCGCTGAAAGCGCGAGATGCAGCCTACGACGAGCGTCCGCTCGCCCGCTCCCCACTGCGCACGCAGCTGGGTGCGGCTGGCCGGGTCGGGCTTGACCGCGTCGACGTCTACGAGGTTGGGGATCACGTGCACCTTCTCCGCGGGCACGCCCGTGTCGATCACGGTCTGCCTCGTCCCGGCAGAGATGGCGATCACGGCGTGTGCACGGCGTGCGGCGAGCGCATACAGCAGCCGGGCGAGCCCACGACGCATCGGCGGCGGCACGGGGCCCCACTCGGCCCACACGATCTCCCCAGTCAGCCGCCGTGGCAACAGCGAGCACAGCAGCTGCTCCTTCTTGAAGTGCAAGAACAGCGTCCCCACGGGTCGCTCCTCGCGCAGTGCCCGCGCGATCCGCCACAGCACCAGCGGCGCTCCCAGCACGACACGAGCGACCGTGCGCCGCGCGAGCTTGGGACCGAGGTCGACCTTGCGGACGCGGACGTCGGTGCCGTCGGCAAGGTCGGGAAAGTTCGTCAGCAGCACCGCCTCGTGACCCCGCGCGACGAGCGCGTCGAGCAGATCGACGTTGGCGTACTCGGCGCCGCCGCGCTCGTTGGTCGTCTGGATTGAAACGATCCGGCTAGCGCTCACGCGGCCGTCATACTATCCGTCAGTGGTTCGTTTTGAAAATTCGGTGAGGGTTTGCCGGATGGATGGTCCGCGGCTGGGGTTCGACGGACACGGTCTTCGTACCGGTAGTACGGGGGCCGTGGGCGGCGAGACCCAGACGCGAGCAGGCGCCGGGAAACACCAACGAATTTTCAAAAGGGACCACTAGATGCCCCCGGAGCGGATCTCGGCGTGCCTGATCGCGCAGGACGAGCAGGCACGCATCGCCGCTGCGCTCGCGAGCGTCGCCTTCTGCGATGAGACGATCGTCGTGGACGGAGGATCCTCCGATAACACCGTCGAGATCGCCAGGGCCGCCGGCGCGTGGGTGATCGAGAACCCGTGGCCGGGGTTCGCCGCCCAGCGCAACGTCGCGCTCGACGCCGCGAGCGGCGATTGGGTGATCGAGATCGACGCCGACGAGCGCGTCACGCCGGAGCTGCGCGCAAGCATCCAGGCACTGCTCGAGCGCCCCCCGGCGGGCGCGGGGATGGCGGTGTGCGCGCTACGCCACCGCTTCCTGGGCGGGCTGCTCGGACCGTCGGCCAAGTACCCGGCGTACCGGGCGCGGATCTTCCGACGCGGGGCCTACCGCCACGACGAGTCGCGCGCGGTGCACGAGGGCGTCGAACCGCACGAGCGCCCTGTGATACTCGACGGGGACTTCGAGCACGAGCTGGCGGACACCTTGCGCGAAGCGTTCGCGGATACTTGGCGCTATGCCCGCCTGGAGAGTCAGCACGTCTCCCCCCCGCGGACGCTCCGCACCGGCCTGATCGGGATCCTCCTGCGGCCGGCCGCCAAGTTCGTGTATCGGACGCTCGTGGACGGGGGCTGGCGCGACGGCTGGCGGGGCATGCTGAAGATCGCGCTCGACGCGGGCTCCGATGCGCTGGTATGGGTGTTGAGCATCCTGCGCGGCGGACAGGGCGAAGCCCCAGCGAACGATGAGGAAGCTCCCCGGGAGGGGCACTTTGGGCGCCGTCCAGTCGGTCCGGCGAAGGTCGTGGCGCTGAGCGGGGGTGGCAAGGCGGGGGAGGCGGCGAAGCAGTGGCTGAGCGGGCTGCGGGCGCAGGGCCTCGACGTGGCACTCGTCAGCACCGCGACGGCGAACGGCGAGGGTGTGCCGTTGCAGAGCGTCGAGCGCCTGTCGCCTCTGAACACGATCCGCGCGCTGGAGATCGAGATGCAGCTGCGCACGATCGACGCGGTCGTGAGCGTGGGCGGACGAGCGCGACTCACCCGCAAGCTGGTGCCGCGGACGCTGCGACCGGAGATCGAAGGTCTCGACGTGAGCCTCGATCCGCGCGCGGCGGCCGAGTTGGTGCGCGCCGCAATCGTGCGTCGCTGAGACGGCTCAGGTGGTCCTGATGATCAGCACCGAGCAGGGCGCGTGGTGGGAGACCTTGTTGGGCACCGAGCCCAGCAGAAAGCGCTTGGCTCCGGTCATGCCCTTGTTGCCGACGACGATCAGGTCAGCGTCGCGCTCCTCGGCGACGTCGAGAATCGCATCGGCGGGATCGCCCTGGCGCGGGTACACGGTCACATCCACGCCTGCGTCGCGAGCGACCGCGGCGGCGGCCTCAAGCGTTGCGTCGACGTCCTCGCGCGGGGTGATCGCCCACTGCAGGTCCTCGGGCGCGTCGCGGCGTTCCTCGCGCAGGCGTTGGGCGGGAACCGGCTCATACGCGCTGACCAGCTCGAGCTTGGCTCCGACGGTGCGCGCCAGGTCAACCGCCTGACGTACGGCCTCGCCGGCGGTGCCGGAGCCGTCGGTGCCCACCACGATCGATTTGAACATGACGACGATGACTCTCCTTGGCCGCTGACGTTAAGAGCTGGAGGCCGGCCATCGGCCGGCCACGGCGATCATACCCGCGACGGCGCGCCGGGAGACAGCGCTCGCCACGATGCCGCTACTGGGCTTGGCGCGACCAATGGCGAATCAGCACGCCGACACCGGCCAGGCCGGCGAAAACGACGACGAGCAGGAGCACGTCGAGTGCGCTCAGCGACAGCGAGCCGTCCGACACGTCCGCGACGTTTGCGACGGCGATCGGCGGGCTCTGCCCTGCGGCTGAAGCCTCCGAGGCTCCGGCGGCACCTGCGGCGGCGGCGCCACGATGGCTGCCCCCACTGCCTGCGTTAGCGCCGCTCGCGGTGTTGGGGCTGCCGGCTTTGGGCGCACCAGTCGAGCTGCTCGGCGTGGTGGACGCTCCCGAACTGGCGCCCGAGGTCGAATGCGACACGGAGCCCGGGGAGGATGCTGAGGAGCCCCCGCCGCCTGCTTGCGAACCGGTCGCGCCGCCGCTATGCCCGCCTGCCCGCCCTGAGCCCTGAGCGCCGGGCGAGCTGCCGGTCGTGCGGTGATGGTGGTGAACGGGTTTGCCGAGCACCTGTGCTTGTCCGCCGTAAGCGTCGACAGAGGAGAGTTCGGCGCTCGCCGGCACAGCCGTCAGGACCAGCGCGAGACAGCCACCCAACAGCATCCCACCAAGCCAACGTCCGCGATGGAAAAACCGCCGCATCGGTGCCATACCACAGCCTAGCGCGCCCTCTTGGCGGTCCCGCGCGAACGCGATCACACGCCGATGCAGGCGACGAGCGTAGTAGGACGGCGCGTGCCGGCGTAGCGTGCGCCCGCAGGCGAGGGGCGTCAACGCCCGAAGCGCGTCTGCACGCGCGTGCTGAGGATGCGCTGGGCTTCTTCGACGGTCAGCGGATGCTTGCGCCCGGCGCGCGTGAGCGCTTCGGAGACGATCTGCTCTCCAGGGTTCAGCCGCAGCGCACGCCGCAGCTGGGCTATCGCTTCCGCCCTGGCGCCGCGTTCGCCGGCCAGCAGACCGAGCACGAACGGCGCGAGCCATTCTTCGTCGTCGTGGCGCGCGGCCTGTTCGAAGAAGCCACGAGCGGCGCTCGCTTCGCCGTAGTCGAGCGCGATCGATCCCTCGAGCAGGTAGATCTGCGCGTCGAACGGCATCAGGTTCGAGGCCGACCGCAACTCGGCGTATGCCTGCGCGGGGCGGTCGGCCCAGACGGCGGTCGCCCGCTGGATCTCGTGGGCGCCGGCGTATGCGATCACGACCGCGGCGAGGGCGCCCGCGCCGAGCAAGGCGGTGACGCTCAAGCGCGCCACGCGCAGCCGGTGCGATGCCGAAGCGCCTGCGCCCGACGCCTCAACCCCGAGCGCGGTCGCCGCGCCGGCGAAGGCGAGCGCTGGAACGCTCAGCGCGGGGAACTCCCAGAACCAGTCGATCGAGCCGTGCACGATCCACACCACGAATGGCAATAGCGCAACGGCGGCGGCGAAACGGACGGGACGTCCCCGCGCCCCGCCGCCACGCAGCGCGGCGATACCGACGGCCGTCACGAACAGCACGAACAGCAGCGCTCCGACGAGCCCTGTGTGGACGAGCAGACGCAGCTCCAGTGAGTGCGCCCAGCGCGGTTCCTCGCCGGTGCGTCGATGTTGCAGGTAGTTGGCGGCGAAGTTGTCCTGGCCGATGCCCGCGAGCGGATGGGCGTCCCATTCGTTGAGCGCCACACGCCAGAAGTCCACGCGCTGGCTGCCGAGCGCGGTGAAGCGCGAGGAGCCGCTCGGGCCCGAGTTCGCGTTGGCGAAGGAGTTCCAGGCGTGTTCGACGCGGCCGAGCACGTGACCGTGCACGGCGACCAGGCCGATCGCGATGCCGGCAAGCGCCACCGCCACCGCAAGCGCGGCGACGACACGGTCGGCGTGGCGCTTGGTCGTGAGACTGGGCGCGACGCGGCGATCGAGCGCGACGGCGAGGGCCGCGGCGATCGCCAGGACGACGTCGGCGGCCAGCATGACGCGCGCGGCATGGACGCCCTGACTGTGGAGGACGTGGCCGAGACGCGGTTCGGTCAGGGTTTCGCCGCCGATCGTGGTTTTGCCATACACCTGAAACAGCGCCGGCGCGGCCACGGCCGTCGCCACGGCAGGTCCCAGCGCGAACACGAGCAGGCGCAGGCGGTCGGGGACGATCAGCAGCGTGATCGCCAGGATCAGCGGGACGGTGAAGAGCCAGCCGCGGCTCTGTCCGAGCACGGCCAGCTGCAGGCACACGGCCGCGACCACGAGGCCGGCGACGCGCAGCACGGGCGCTCCTTTACGCCGGCAGGCGAGCGCGACGGCGACGAGCGCGGTCATCATGAAGAGTGCCGCGTCGGCGTTGTAGTAGCCGAGCGGATACACGAGGCGGGCGTCGAGATAGAGCGTGCTCGGGTTGGCCAGCGTCGCCAGCCTGATCGCGGTGACGATCGCGACCGCACCGAGACCGGCGACGAGCCCGACGAGGGCGATCCGCACCGACCAGCGACTCCAGGGCAGGATCGCGAATGTCGTGAATGCAGCTAGATATACGAGCGCGCGTACGCTGCCGAGGTAGGCGGCGCCCTGGTCGTGCGCCCAGAGGATCGAGAGGAACGAGAAGGCGGTGTAGGCGGTCAGCGCCACACACGCGAGCGCCGCCCAGCGCGAGATACGAATCCGCGCGAGTCCGAGCGCTGTGGCGCACCACAGGCCGACGAGCACGAGCGCGCCGAGATACCAGGGATTGGGGTCATAGCCGCCTCCCAGCACCGGCTTCGCTTCATAGCCACCGCCCGTAAAGGCCCAGGCGACGACGACGGCGATCGTCACGGCGGCCGGGATGAGGGGAAGCCCCTCGGCACGAACCCGCCTGGACAGGGTCTCAGGCCGCTCCATCGGTGAAATCCTGCCCGATCGTCCAGACGTCAGCGCTTAGCGCAGACCGCGAGTCCACTCGCGGTCGAGCTCGCGCAACCGAGAAGCCGGTGATCGGTCCTTGGGGCTTCGGCGCACAGAAACCGCCGGCGAGCAGCGCCGAACCCGCGGGCGCTCATCCGCCGGAGCCGAACGGCGTCACGGGGAAGTTGGCGGGTGCCTGCAGGGAGAACGCCGGTGAGGGTTCGCGGGCGCCCAACCTGACCGCTCGCAGTAGGGCCGTGCTCGCGGAGGCGCCGTGAGGGAGCTTGACCCGAGCGGTGAAGATCCCGTCGCCGTCGGTGCTCAGCTTGACGAGACCGCGCCAGCGTGAGCCTTGCTGCCACTGGACCTGCACGATGCCGGGCACACCGGCGGGCGTGCGGCCCCACACAAGCAGCTTGCGTCCGCGCTGGGCGTAGGCGACGAAGGGGAAGCGGAACGCTTCGCCGCTCGGCTTGAGCGTGTCGCAGGCGATGCCCGCGGGGCATTCGAAGTAGAGGCCGGATTGAAACGGAGAGGTGGCGAGCGGTTCGTCGCGCAGCGAGTAC
Source organism: uncultured Solirubrobacterales bacterium (assembly GCA_963708315.1). Lineage (GTDB taxonomy): Bacteria > Actinomycetota > Thermoleophilia > Solirubrobacterales > Solirubrobacteraceae > Palsa-744. Next base: position 2,857,876 of record OY970204.1, read on the forward strand.
CAGGTGAAGACGCTGATCCCGGCCACCCAGGCGCGGTAGATAGCTTCGGCCACCCAGCGCTGCTCGATCTTGACGGGCACGCCCTGGGGATCGGGGGGGTTGCTGTCCCAGCTGAACTCGGTGATCCACACCTGGGCTGGGCCGGGAGAAACGAGCGTCCCCAGACGCTGCGCGGAGCGCACCGCGATGGTGAGCGAGCTCAGGTTCGACAGCCAGATGTTGTTGGGGTTCGCCGGCAGGGTGGTGGGGCTGCCGGAGGTGTAGGGATGGGTGCTCCAGACGTCGACCGGCACGTGCACGTTGCAGATGCGACGCGGTCGCGATCCGCCGGAGATGCAGAACAGCTGGCGCGTGAATTCCAGCGGCGCGATCGCCGTGACGCCACCGGCGTTCACACCGTTGGGAAACAGCTCCCCGCCGATGACGATGTTGCCCGGCGCCGCGCCATGCACGCCCGCCGCGAAAGTTTCGATCATCGTGCGGTAGGTGTTCACCGAGACGACGTTGCCCGCGAGCGTTTGCGGGCGCAGGAAGTAGCTCGCGTTGGGCTCGTTCCAGACGTCCCAGTAGCGCACTCGCGGCTGCCCGGGCGTCAACCCGTTGTATCGACTCGCGGCGGCGGCGGCGAACTGCCCGTACTGCACGGGTTCGACACTGAAGGGGCCGGAGCCCGGCGGAGCCTGCGCCCATGGTGGCGGACCACCGATGTCGACGATCGGTTCGAGCCCTGCCGCGACGACCTGGTCGATCGCGCGATCGGCTTCCTGCCAGTTATACGCGGGGTCGTTGGGGTTGGCGGGCTGAAAACCCGGAGGTGGACTTGCGGGGGCTGCTTCCCTCCAGTTGACGTCGATCCGCACGAGCCTGGCCCCGGCGGCGCGGATGCGCGCCAGCATAAGTTCGCCTTCGTGATTGACCGGTGGATCGGTGTCGACGGCCGTCTGTAGCGACAGACCATACGCGCCGGCCGGCTTGGGGTGGATCGCGACCACCACGGCGAGCAACATCGCGAACAGGACTGCGAGCGCCGGCAGGGGTATCGCGCCCAGGCGCGATCGCAGCCGCGGGGCAGAGAGCGCACGCGGCGCGATCGCGTCCATATGTGAGTAACGCCCCGGGGAGGGTCGAGTTGCGGGCGACGAGGGCTGCGGCGAGCTCAGGCGAGCTTGACGATCGCGATGACCATGCCGATCAGCACGAACACGACGATCGCGGCCTGCATCCAGATCCAGGTGGGTGACATGGTTGGCGTGGCAGGGTACGCCAACAGGCGCCGGAGCGGAAGTGCGGAACATGGTCTCGTCTCAGTCGGCGCGGCGAAACAGGGCTAGGAGCGTGAGCAGCACGATCTTCACGTCCAGCCCGAGCGACCAGTGGGCGATGTAGTAGTTATCCGATTCGATGCGCTCCTCCAGCGAGGTCTGTCCGCGCAACCCGTTGACTTGAGCCCAGCCGGTGATCCCCGACTTGACTCGGTGGCGGTCGCCGTAGCGATACACGACGGGCTCGAATTGCCTGACGTAGCTAGCCCGCTCGGGCCGCGGGCCGATCAGCGACATGTCGCCGTTGAAGACGTTCCAGAACTGGGGCAGCTCGTCGAGTGAGGTGCGGCGCAGCAGGCGCCCGATCCCCGTGCGGCGATCACTGCCCCCGTCGACCGTGACCGACACCGTCTCGTCGTGCCCGCCAACGATTCGTTCGGCCCAGTCGGCATCGCTCTCGCCGTGCTCGGAGGGCGTTCCTCGCATCGTGCGGAACTTGAGCATCTCGAATTCATGTCCGTCGAGACCGACCCGCGGCTGGTGGAACAGCATCGGGCCTCCGGTCGACAGCTTGACCGCGAGCGCGATGAGGGCCAGCAGCGGCGAGAGCGCCAGCAGGACGATCCCGGCCACCACTCGATCGATCGCGTACTTGACCGCGAACTGAAAGCCTTTGGGGCTGACGGTCGTGAAGGACATCAGCGGCAGGCCCCCGACCGTGTCGTAGCCCACGCGGTCGTTGATCGTGTCGAACATGCGCGGCACGACCGACACCTCGATGCCGAGTTCCTGACAACGCTGGATCAGGCGGCTGACGCGGGCGTCGGTGACGGACGAGAAGGCGACGATCAGGTTGCGCACCCCGGTGCGCCGCACGGCATCGTCGAGATGCTCGACCGTGCCCAAGACCGGTACGTCGCGACCTCCGACCTCCGCGATCGTGCGCGGATCGTCGTCGAGGAAGCCGACCGGTACCAGCCCGTACTCGGGGTGGTCTTCCAGCCGTCGCGCCACCTGCGATCCGACGAGACCGGCGCCCATGATCAGTACCGGCTTGCCGATCAGCCGGCGCGAGCGCGCCCAGCTCTGGGCGCGCAACAGAGTCATGCGCCCGAGACCGACCGCGAGCAACGCGAACAGCCACGCTCGCACCCACTCCGATTGGCTGGGAACCTGCCCGTTGGCGAACAGCCCGATCATCGCGACCGCCATCGCCGCTACCGACACGGCGCTGATGACCGGCACCACCCCGTCGAGGATCAGAGCGCGCAGACGCGTGCGGTAGAGACCGCGCAGGTAGAACAGGAGCATCACCAGCGGGGGCAGCGCCAGCAGCGGAGCGAGCACGGCGGAGACTTGCAGAGTGGCGTCCACGCCACCGAGGGCGATCACCACTCCCAGGCACAGCAGCACGAAGTCGACCGTCGGACGCAGGACACCCCAACCCGAGCCCTCCAGCAAGCGCTGCAACGTCCCGCTGAACGCACCCGAGTGGGACGACAGCGGGCTTGGCGCATCCCGCGCAAGCTTGCCGCTCAGCGGCAGCGAGGTGCTCGTCTGCCGCGATATGCCCGGCTGGTTCGATTTGTCCGGCGGAGGGGTCATCGCTGTTCCTATCGGCTCAACCGCCGCTGCAGATGAGCGACATCGGCTGCGGGCATGGCGAGGACGGCCGCGGCCGTGAGACGGTCACCGCGAACGGCGAGCCGGCACAGGCCTGCCCCGACCCCGAGGAAACACCGGCGAGGAGTCGAAGGTGCGGCAGATACGGCCAAGCTTGAAGTGATGATCCGATGATGTCCTATGGGTCCCTACCTTGGGGTCTCGTGGCTATGAGCACACCGCGCGCGGCGAGCTCTCCGTGCCGTACAACCCGCCGAGGAACCGTTTTGATTTGGCGGCTCATCGGCGTCGACACGCGCCCTGGCGTGTCTGCATAGCGACTTCACCAAGCTGCCCACACACGCTAGCAATTTCTACCCGATTGTCCAGTGGTATAGGCCCCATGAACAGACGCTTTCATCGGGGCTGAGGAGCTTTGCGTAGATTGGTGAAGTTTCAAACTTTGGGGTTTTAGGTGTCGCCTAGCCCGCCTGTGGGGGACGCGGTGTTTACGTTGAGATCCCGGCGGTGCGCTCCGATCTCGATAATCCGCCGATGGACGAACAAGCCCGACTGGTCCGGTTCTACGACGATGCATACGCACAGCGAGACCCGGCGGATGCAACGCGGTACGCGCGCTGGCGAAGACTGGGGGCGATCGGCAAGGCCAACCATGTGCTCACCCTGTGTGCTCGAGTGGGTCTGCAGCCTACGTACACTCTGGAGATCGGCTGTGGCGATGGGGCGCTGCTGTGCGAGCTGCGAGCGCGCGAGTTCGGCGGGCGCCTGGAGGGTGTGGAGATCACGCGGGCGGCCGTCGAGATCGCCCGCGGTCGCCCGCAGATCGACGCGGTCGATCTATATGACGGCGTGCACCTGCCCGCCGAGGATGGCAAGTACGAGCTCGGGATCGTCTCCCATGTGCTGGAGCACGTACACGATCCGCCCGCGTTGCTGGCCGAGGCCGCGCGGGCGTGTGGCGCGGTGGTGATGGAGGTACCACTGGAGGCCAACCTGTCGGCGCGTCGCACCTCAAAGCGCGAGCACGCATCCGAGGTCGGCCACCTGCAGCGACTGGACCGCGCCGATGCACGAGCCATCGTTAGGCAGGCGGGCCTGCGTGTGGCGGGCGAGCTGGAAGATCCGCTGCCGCTGTCCGTGCACACGTTCTTTGCCACGACCTCCTCCGCGCGGGCGCGGGCGCGGGCGAAGTGGGCGCTGCGCGCGGGCCTGCACCGTCTCGCGCCGGGACTCGCCCGGCGGTTGTTCACGGTGCACTATGCGTGCCTGTGCCTGCCGGTGGAGTAGATCGGCCGCTCGCGCACACATCTACGACCTATGCGCCAGACTCGGCGCATCATGCGCCCAGATCGGCGCATGGCTGCTCTCGCCCCGAACGGGGCGGCTTTCAGGCGCTCCCTGCCGGCCGCGTGACGGCGGCGAACAGCAGCGAGAGCACGCGGCCCATCAGGTCGTCGGGCACGGCGTCGGGGTCTGTGAGCTTCTGACGCGCGATGCCGTCGGCAAGGGCGTCGATCGTGAGCGCCAGCTGCTCGGCGGGCAGCGCAAGCTCCAGTTCGAACTCGCGCATCCCGTCGGCGATCAGCCGCGTCAGCAGCTCGCGCATCTGCGCAAATCGCGCCGCGACCTTCGGGCGCACACTGGGGTCGCGCACACCGTAGGCCCAGAACTCCATGAACAGCAACAGCAGCTCGGGCTCGCGCTCGATCATCGTCATCCACTGACGCGCGCCGCCGGTGGCGCGCTCGGCGACCGACCGACGGTTCCCGACGGCCGCTGAGATCTCGCGCGCGTGGGCGTCGATCTCGCGCTCCATCAACGCCAGGAACAGATCCTCCTTGCCGTCGAAGTTGGAGTAGAGGGCGCCGGTGGAGAATCCCGCCTCGGAGGCGACCTGCTCGACGGAGGAGCCGTGATAGCCGCCCCGCGCGAACACCGTCCGCGCCGCATCCAGCAGTCGTGAGCGGGTGTGGGCCTTGCTCTGCTCGCGCGTTAGCCGTGTGCTCTCCACGGCTGTATCTTACTTGACAGAGCGAACACTATTGCGATAATGTTCGTTATCCAACCTCGACGATGGGAGCAGCCGCATCATGGCGATCGCGACATCACCCACAGCATCGACCGACGCCTCCAACCTGGCGAGCCTGCCGACGGACGCGATCTCCTACGAGGACCTGTACGCGCGCTGGGAGCGCGGCAACTGGCGGGCGACCGAGCTTGACTTCACCGAGGACGCGCGCCAGTGGCGCGAGGACTTCACCGAGTTCGAGCGTACGGCGGCGCTGTGGAACTACGCGCTGTTCTTCTGGGGCGAGGACGCGGTCGCGGACAACCTCTCCCCCTACATCGACGCGGCGCCACTGGAGGAGCAGAAGTATTTTCTGACCACCCAACAGGTCGACGAGGCACGGCATGCGGTGTTCTTCAAGCGCTTCATGCAGGAGGTGTGCGGCATCGGCGACGGCTCGATGGAGAGCGGTCTGCGCGCGATCAAGCCGCAGCTGACGCCGGGGTTCAGGAAGATCTTCGACCGCCTCGACCGCATGGCCGACGAGCTGCGCGCCGACCGCTCGCCCGCGCAGCTGGCGGCGGCGGTGACGCTGTACCACATCGTGATCGAGGCCTCGCTGGCGCAGCCGGGGCAGCACTTCATCTGCAGCTACCTCGAACAGCGCGACCAGCTGCCGGCGTTCCGGGAGGGGATGCAGAACATCGCCGCCGACGAGCAGCGCCACATCGGCTTCGGCGTGAAGCTGCTGGCGGATCTCGCGCGCGAAGACCCGGTGCGAGTACCCAAGGCGGTCGCGAAGATCCTGCGCGACGTGACTCGATACAGCGCACAGGTGCTGATGCCCCCGGGCTGGGACGAACGCTACATAACGGTGTTCGGCGCGACCTACGACGAGGTCGGCGTCGAGGGGCTCACCTCGATGACAACCAAGCTGCGCTCGGCCGGCCTGGCGTTGGAGACGCTGCCGGGGCCGCCGCTCTTGCCGCGCGACCTGGAACCGCTGGAAACGGCGCAACGCGGACGCAAGCTCGCGCAGGCGGGCATCATCGGCGTGCGCGAGGGCCCCTCCAAGCGCGATCCCGAGACGGTCGCGCTGCTATTCGACACGATCCGCCGCCAGGTCAACCCCAAGCACGGGCTCAAGCGGGCGACGACGTTCCAGTGGGAGTTCACCGACCCGGACATCCCCACTTGGCACCTGACGGTCGAGAACGGCTCGAGCACGGTCGCCGAGGGCGAGTCGCCCACCCCCGACCTGCGCCTGCGCCTGGCCTACCAGGACTGGATCGACATCGTCGGCGAGCGCCTGGACCCGCGCCGCGCGATCGTTACGGGGAAACTGCGCCCGCGAGGCAACCCGCTGGCGCTCAAACGCCTGATGCAGGTCTTCCCGCCCGCCTGAACACTCGCCGCAGCGAACGCTCTAAGCCGATTCGGTCGGTCCTCCCGCATGCGGGAGGACCCCGGAGCGCGCATGCGCGCTCCGGCCGTCGGCGCATGCGCCGACGGTATGACAGGTCGCATGCGACCTGTCACGGAGCCGCACATGTGCGGCTCCGCCGGGTGGCGCATGCGCCACCCGGAACAGCATCTACCCGAGGCCGAACTCGCGCGCGGCGGATGACGGTCCACCGCTTTCGTGACCCGACGTCCCTCCCCCGCTCGCTGAGCCAGTGGTCGAGCCCGACGATTCGCCATCTGTCGCAGACGCAACACGAGCGGTATGCGAGACGCTCGTCGGCGTAACCGTCGCATGACGGGCCGGCTGCTCGAGACCGAACTCGCGGCTGGCCTTCGCGGCTGGCGTGCGGGCGGGCGAGGTCCTGGCCGAGGGCAAAGCGGACGCGGCGGCACGCGTGGATGAGACCGCAGACACTGGCAAGATGGCGGCGGGTGTCGCGTTCAGCGCCTGATAGCCACCGCGCGGTGCGTCCACGTGGATGGCATGGCGGCGACGGTCGGGGTGGTGCGGGGTGAGTGGTGCGATCGTCAGTGCAACACAGCTCGCGCCGACGCCGACCGCGACGAGACAGCCGACGGCGAACTTGCCCGCGACGCCTCCGCCGGTCAGCAGCCATCCGCCGCCCGCGGCCCCACTGGCGGCCCCGGTCGCACCTACACCCGTGCCCAAGCTCGCGCCCGTGCCAGCGCCAGCTCCAGCCCCGGTGGCGCCCGCACCCGCGGCGACCCCCGCGCCGAGCGCGAGCGGCAACGGCAGCGGCGGCAGCACCGAGGCGAGGCCACGCAGCGAGAGTACGTGCGCGCGGCAGGCCGGGCACTCGCGCTGGTGAGCCGTCGCCAGCGCATAGCGCTCCCCGTCGGGGTCGAGGATGCCGAAGGCGAAGCCGCGCATCAACGAGGACTGCTCAGCGCAGTAGGAACCAACGCGGATCGTGTCCAGCAACTCGCCGACCTTCGTCGCGACACCGGGCGAGCCGGGGCGTCCGTCCATCAGCTTGCGCATACGCGCCTCTGAGATGCCCATGCGCGCGGCGGCGTCCGCGCGTGAGTGGCCCTGCAGATAGCACAGCGCGGCGGCCTGGCGCTCGCGCGGGCTCAGCCGTCCGCGCAACCCCTCCATCAGCTGCCGCAGCCGCGTGCGATCATCCAGCTCCCCGGCGAGATCGCGTTCGGGCGCGCTCGGGTCAGGCGCGCGATCTTGCGCCCGATCGCGCGCGAGGGGCGCGGCGAGCGTATGGGCAGCCGCGGTGCGCACGCGCGATCGATGCTCGTCGATGGCCCGGCGGTAGGTCACGAGCGCAAGCCATCCCTCGGGGTTGGCGACTTCGGTCTCCCCTTCGAGCATCGTCGTGTAGAGCCCGTGCCACGCCTGCGAATAACAGGCATCGAGGTCGGCGGGATCGAGCCTGACCCCGGCCGTGCGCAGGCGCGCGCGAACGCTCGCGAGGACGCGGGAGCGCATACCCTCGAACTCTCTGCGCAGCAGCCGTTCGGCTCGGTAGCGACGCACGGACAGAGGGCTCATCCCTGGAAGATTGCGAGCCATACGAATCGGCGCTGAGCGGAATGCCGCTATTTGCTCAAAACCTCTGCGCGGCCAGGGCGCTCGATATCTTCACGGCATCGCATCCGAGCCCACACCCAAACCACCCGAGCGCGCGGAGATCCTCGGCATCCCGCTGGCGGTGAGCGACTACGAGCGGGTGATGGACTGGATGGACGCGATGATCGCCGCCGACGCGCGCGGATACGTCACGGCGGCCGCCGTCAACCTCGTGATGTCGGCGCACGAGCAACCCGAGACGCTCGCCGCCGTGCGCGGCGCGACCCTCGCGGTGCCCGACGGGATGCCGCTGGTCTGGGCGCTGCACGCGCTCGGGCACCCGCTCGCGACGCGCGTGTACGGCCCGGACCTGATGGCGAAGTACTGCGCGCGCGCCGCGCGTACCGGCACGCCGATCTATCTCTACGGCGGCCGCAACGACGACGACGCGCGCGAGCTGCTGGCGCGGCGGCTGCAAGAGCGCTTCCCGGGGCTGCGGATCGCCGGCTCCTCCTCGCCGCCGTTTCGCGAGCTGACACCCGCGGAGGACGAGCGTGAGATCGACGCGATCAACTCCTCGGGCGCGGCCGTCGTGTGGGTCGGCACCGGTCAGCCCAAGCAGGAGCGCTGGATGCACGAGATGCGCCCTCGCCTGACACCACCGCTGCTGGTCGGCGTCGGCGCGGCGTTCGACTTTCACGCGGGCCTCGTCAAGCAGGCGCCGCCGTGGATGCAGCGCAGCGGCCTGGAGTGGAGTTACCGCCTCTACCGCGAGCCGCGGCGGCTGTGGCGGCGCTACGCCCGCTACAACCCGCGCTTCGTCGTCGGGTTCGCCCGCCAATACGCCCGACATCGCCGCGGGTCCGATCGATAGGCTTCCCGCCCGATGGCCAAAGACAAGCGCTCGGCGCTCATAACCGGGGTCACCGGCCAGGACGGCTCGTATCTGGCCGAACTGCTGCTGGAGAAGGGGTATGACGTGCACGGGATGGTGCGGCGCGCCTCGACGGAGAAGTTCGACCGCATCGAGCACCTGCGCGAGCGCATCACGCTGCACCAGGGCGACCTGCTCGACCAACGCTCGCTCGTGGACGCGATGCGGGCGGCGCAGCCTGATGAGATCTACAACCTCGCGGCGATGTCCTTCGTGGCGGTCTCCTGGATCCAGCCGACGCTAACGGCGGAGTTCACGGGCGTGGGCGTCACGCGGATGCTGGAGGCGATGCGCGAAGTTTGCCCGCAGGCCCGCTTCTATCAGGCCAGCTCGAGCGAGATGTTCGGCAAGGTACTGGAGGTGCCGCAGACCGAGACGACCCCGTTCTACCCCCGCTCCCCGTACGGCGTGGCGAAGGCGTACGGGCACTTCATCACCATTAACTACCGCGAGAGCTACAACCTGCACGCCACCAGCGGCATCCTGTTCAACCACGAGAGTCCGCGCCGGGGCCGCGAATTCGTAACCCGCAAGATCACCTGGCACGCAGCGGCGATTAAGCACGGGTTGGAGCGCGAGCTGCGCCTGGGCAACCTCGACGCCGAGCGCGACTGGGGGTATGCGAAGGATTACGTGGAAGCGATGTGGCTGATGCTGCAAAAGGACACGCCCGAGGACTATGTGATCGCGACGAACACCTCGCATTCGGTCAGGGAATGCTGTGAGGTCGCCTTCGACGAGGCAGGACTGGGCGAGTTCACCAAATATGTGACGATCGATCCGTCGTTCGTGCGCCCGGCGGAGGTCGACCACCTGATCGGCGACCCGGCGAAGGCCGCGCGCGATCTCGGGTGGAAGCCGCGGACCTCCTTCGAGGAGCTGATCCGGCTGATGACCCGTGCGGATCTTGAGCTGCTCAAGCCACGGTAGTAGGGGCGGGCTTTGGTGGGAGACCCGGAAGCCAGTCCTGTCATCCACACCCACCGACTCCGGTCACCGCACCTGGTGGCGTCTGAGAGGAGCTGACACATGGCCGTGAACCTGTTCGATACGCGCACCCCGCTGGAGCCGCTTGCGGATGAGCTGAAAGCGGCGATCGAGCGGGTCCTCGCCTCCGGCAGCTACATCCTCGGACCCGAGGTGAGCGCGTTCGAGCAGGAGTTCGCCGGCTACTGCGGCGCCCGGCACGGTGTGGGCGTGGCGAACGGCACGGACGCGATCACGATCGCGCTGCGGGCGATGGGGGTCGGTGAGGGCGACGAGGTGGTGGTGCCGTCGTTCACGTTCTACGCCTCCGCCGAGGCGATCCCGCCGACGGGGGCGACGCCGGTCTTCTGCGACATAGACCCTGAGACCTACTGCGTGACCGCGCAGACGGTGCGCGCGGCGTTGACACCACGCACGAAGGCCGTGATCGCGGTGCACCTGTTCGGCAACATCGCGCCGGTCGCGGAGATCGAGGCGCTGGGCGTGCCGGTGCTCGAGGACGCCGCGCAGGCCGCGGGCTCTACCTCGCCTGCGGGACGCCCGGGCTCGCTGGGCACGGCCGCGACGTGGTCGTTCTTTCCCTCCAAGAACCTCGGCGGCATGGGCGACGGCGGAATGATCACGACCTCCGACGAGCAGATCGCCGAGCGCGCCCGCACACTGCGCTTCCATGGCTCACGCGACAAGGTCACCTACGAGCAGGTCGGCTACAACTCGCGCCTGGACGAGCTGCAAGCGGCGATCCTGCGCGTGCAGCTGCCGCACCTGGACACATGGTCGGACGGTCGCCGCGCGGCTGGAGCCCACTACGCACAGGCGGGGCTCGGCGAGCTGGTGAAGCTGCCGCAACCGACGGACGGCAGCGAGCCCGCGTGGCACCTCTACGTCGTCGACCACCCCGAGCCCGCGCGCGTGGAAGCAGTGCTCGCGGACGCCGGGATCGGACACAAGGCTTACTACCGCACGCCGATACACCGCCAGGAGGCGATGCGGGCGTGGAGCGGTGAGAGCCTCGACCTGCCGGGCACGGAAGCGGCCGCAAGGACGCACCTGGCGATCCCGATGAGCCCGGTGCTCACGCGCGCCCAGGTGGACGAGGTCGTGGCGGCGATACGGGCGCTATAGCGGCTGCTCGCCGCGGCTTGCGAGCAGGTCGCGGGTAGCAGTACAAGTCGCGAGCGCGCGGCGCGCGCACAGACTCAAGGCGCCTACTGCCAGTGCTCCAGCAGATCCTCGTCGGGTACCTCGCGCACGGCGCGCGCCGGGACGCCCATGACTACCGCGCGCGGCGCCACGTCGCGCGTGACAAGGGCGCCGGCGGCGACGAACGCCTCCTCGCCGACCTCGACACCCGGAGTGAGGACAGCGCCACCGCCGACCCGGCAGGCGCGTCGTAGGACAGCGCCGCGCAAGGCGTAGTCGGGGCCGTGGCGAGCCATCGTGTCGTCGTTGGTGCTCATCGCGCAGGGACCGACGAACACGTCGTCCTCGACGACGGAGAACGCGGTGATGTAGACGTTCGTCTGGACGCGCACGCGCGCGCCGATCGTGACGTCATTGTCGACGACACTGCCACGACCGACGACCGAGCCGGGACCGACCGTGGAGCGCTCGCGCAGATAGGACTGATCGCCAAGGATCGCCCCCTCGCCGACGGTCGCGCCGGCGAACACGATCGCGCCGGCGCACACCGTAACCCGCTCCCCAAGCCTCAGCCGGCCGGCGTCCCCGCGCGCGGAGGAGCGCCCGGCCAGGCGCGGGCGCTTGCCGAGGACCGCGTGATCCTCGACGATGCAGCCGTCGCCGATGATGACACCGTCGTGCACGACGACATGGGCGCCGAATGTGACGTCCTCGCCGATGGTCACGCTCTCGCCGAGCATCAGCCCGGGAGCACGGGGATCGGGGCTCAGCATGGAAGCCTTCGTACCACGGCGTCGGTCATCCCCCCGAAACCCCGACGCCGATCCCCGCGACCCGGTTCCAGCACGGGTGTGGCGGGCGAATCGTAGGTGGCAACCGCATCGCGATCAGAGCCGGACGACGTTGCCGGCGCCGCTGAACGAGCGCGTGACGCCGCGCAGGTCCACCACCAGGCGCGCGCGCCGGGACACCAGCTCGTGATCGACGCTCGGATGCGCGGTGACGATCATCGCCAGATCGGCGTCTGCGAGAGCCTCCTCCAGCGGGAGGCTGCGCAGGTCGAACTCCGCCAGCGAGGGCACGTGGGGATCGTGGTAGCGCAGATCGGCGCCCAGATCGCGCAGCAGCTCGAGGATCTTCAGCGCGGGCGACTCGCGGATGTCGCCGACGCCGGGCTTGTAGCTGACGCCGAGCACGGCGATGCGCGCGCCCTTGACGGGCAGGCCGGCGTCGTTGAGCGCGCGCTGGGTGAGGGCGACGCAGTGGTAGGGCATCTGCTGGTTGACCTGGCCCGCGAGCTCGATGAACTCCGTGGTCATATCGAACTCGCGCGCGCGCCAGCTCAGATAAAAGGGGTCGACCGGCAGGCAGTGCCCACCCATGCCGGGACCGGGCGAGAAGGGCATGAACCCGTAGGGCTTGGTGGCCGCGGCGTCGACGACCTCCCAGATGTCGATGCCCATGCGGTCGGTGAGCATCGCGAGCTCGTTGACGAGGGCGATGTTGACCGAACGGAAGATGTTCTCCAGCAGCTTGGTCAGCTCGGCGGCCTCGGGAGTGGAGACGCGCACGAGCGTGTCACAGACCATCCCGTACAGTTGTTCGGCGCGGTCGGCACAGGCGCCGGTCAGCCCGCCAATCACCTTGGGGGTGGTGCGCAGCGTGAAATCCGTGCGGCCGGGATCCACCCGCTCGGGTGAGAATGCCAGGTGGAAGTCGCGACCGGCCGCCAACCCGGACTCCTCGAGCAGCGGCACGACGCGCTCGCGGGTGGTGCCGGGATAAGTGGTGGACTCCAACACAACGAGCTGGTCCTGCTGGAGCACCTCGGCGAGCACGCGCGTGGAGTCGAGCAACGGGCCGAGGTCGGGCTCGCGATTGGGCGTCAGCGGCGTCGGCACGCACACGATCACCGCGTCGGCCTTGGCCAGGCGAGCGTAGTGGGTGGAGGCGTGGATGCGATCGGCGACGCCGCGCAACTGCTCGGAAGGAATGTCCTCGATGTAGGAGTCGCCGGACTCGATCGCCTCGATCTTGCGCGGGTCGACGTCGACCGCGATTACCTCGCAACCTTGCTCGGCGAAAGCCACCGCAAGCGGCAGCCCGACATAGCCGAGTCCGATGACGCCGACGGTGCTCATGCGGCGGTCAGTCTAGAGGGTCTGTTCCAGCCTCAGCAGATCGGCCGCGACCATCCGCTGCACAAGCTGGGGGAAGCTGACCCGCGTGGTCCAACCCAGGCGCTCGCGGGCCTTGGCCGGATCGCCGACGCTGGGGGTCCGCTCGGGAGCGCGCACGAGCGCGGGATCGATCCGCAGATGACGCTCGGGGTCGAGATCGACGCAGGCGAACGCGGCGTGCACGAACTCCGCGACGGTGTGACCGACGCCACTGGCGAGGACATAGTCCTCGGGGCGCTCCTGCTGGAGCATCAGCCAGGCGCCGCGGACGATGTCGCCCGCGAACGACCAGTCGCGCACGGCGGAGAGATCGCCGAGCGTCAGCTCCCGCTGGTGACCGAGCGAGATCGCCGCGACGGCATGGGTGATCCGGCGCGTGACGAATTGCTCGGGGCGACGCTCGGACTCGTGGTTGAAGACGATGCCGGAGCCGGCGTGCAGCCCGTCGCGCTCGCGCAGCAGGCCGGTCAGCTGGTGTGCGGCGAGCTTCGCCACGGCATACGGAGTGGTCGGCCGGCAGGGCGTGTCCTCGCGCTGGGGAGACTCGGGCGTATCGCCGAAGATCGCGCCGGAGGCCGACAGGAACACGCGCGCGGCCGGAGCCAGCTCGCGAACCGCTTCGAGGATCGCCGCGGCCGAGCCGGCGATCGCGCGGAACGTCTCCTCGGGTCGATCCCAGGACGCGGGCACGAATGAGGGGGCGGCGAGATGGTAGATCTCGTGCGGGCGCGTGCCCGCGATCGCCTCTCGCAGCGTATCCGGCGCCAGCAGATCGCCGGGCACGAGCTCGATCTGCGCGCGCAGGTGCTCGGAGCAGCCCAGCGAGCCGGTGGCCGGGTCTCGCACGACGCCCGTGACGGCATAGCCCTTTTCCAACAGCAGCTCCGCCAGAAACGAGCCGTCCTGGCCGGAGACCCCGGTGATGAGGGCGCGACGCGCTTCGGTGCTCGTGGGCTCCGGCCGGTCCGGGTCGCCATCCGCAGGAGGGGATGAGTGCACAGCCACGGCCGCCAGCTTACGTCCCGGCGAGGGTCCCGGCGGCGCCCTCGCCGGGCGGTGCGACCTCGCCCCCCGAGGAATCTTCATAGATGCCCGCCAACGTGCGCGCGAGGACGCCCGGGGCGCAGAGCGCACCGACGCGCTCCAGCCCGCGCCGTGCGATGTCCGGGTCGGCGAGCACGCGCGCGATGGCCCCCGCCAGCGCGGGCGCGTCACCGGGCGCCGCCAGCGACACCTCGTCGAGCAACTCCGGGAGCGCCCCGACGCGACTCGCGGCGACAGGCAACCCGGCGGCCAGCGCCTCCGCGGCGGCCATCCCGAACGTCTCGGCCGAGCGCGAAGGCACGAGCGCGACCGACGCTCCCGCGCGCAGACCGGCCAACTCGTCGGCGTCGACGCGTCCGGTGAAGCGCACGTCATCGCCACCGGCCAACTCGCGCAGGCCGGGCAGCTCCGGGCCCTCGCCGGCGACCACGAGCGCGATCCCGGCGAGGCGGCAGGCGGCGATCGCGACGTCCACCCCCTTCTCGGGCGCGAGCCGTGATGCGACGAGGGCGTAGGGCCCAGTCCCCGACGTCGACCCGGCGTTCTCGCGCGGCAGCGCTTGCGCGTGACTCGCGAGCGTCGAGAGAGCCCGCAAGGGGGGCGGCAGAACATGGACCCGCTCCCATGGCAGGGGCGCGCCGAGCGCGCGCAGCCGCTCGCGGGCGAACACACTCGGCACGATCAGCGCATCGGCCTGCTCGACGAGGCGGCGCTGCCATAGCGACAGCGCCGCACCATAGGTGGCGGCCTCGGGCAGGCTGCCTCGACAGCGCAGGCGCACACCTGGGAGCGTGTCGCGCCCGTGACAGCGCGTGCACTCTGCCCCACGGGTGTAACACACGCCGATCGCACATACGAGGCGATACTGGTGCAGGTGCAGCACGACGCGCGCCCCCGCCTCGCGCGCGGCGGCGAGCGCGCGCCATCCGAGCGTCGGGTGCAGGTTGTGGGCGTGCACGATCCGCGCGCCGCTGAGACGTACCGCCCTGGTGACGTCGCCAGGCTCCAACCCACCGCGCAGCAGTCCGGCCGCCGCCCGCGTACGGCCGAGCGAGGCCGAGTCTCGCTCGAGCAGCTCGGCGGGCTCGTGCAGGTGCTCGCGCACGAGCCACTGCAGGTCCTCGACGGTGCGCTCCTCGCCGCCGGTGGTGCGGTAGCGGTTGTGCAGGAACAGGACCATGACGGGATCAAACCTAGACTCTCTGAACCCTATGCCCCCCTCCCACCCGATACCGGCCTCGATCGTCATCCCGACGCGCGGGCGTCCGGCATATCTGCAGGTGGCGCTCTCCTCGATCGTCCCCCAGGCGCGCGCGGTGGGCGCGGAGGTGCTCGTGATCGACGATGCCGGCGCCTCACACGAGGCTCGCGAGCAGGCGCAGCGACTGGGCGCGCGATATGAGCCGCACGAGCGCGAGCTGGGGCTGAACGTGGCACGCAACACCGGCGTCGAGCGCTCGGGTGGCGAGTTGGTGGTGTTCGTGGACGACGACATCGAAGCGAGTCCCGGCTGGCTGCAGGCACTACTCACAGCGGCGTGCGAGTACCCGGACGTGGACGTGCTGGCGGGACGGATCAGACCGCGTCTGGAGGGTCGGTCGCCACACACGTGCGGCCGCGAGGGGCCGCCGATCACGACGCTCGACCTCGGGGAGCGCGACACCGAGGCGCGGTACGCATGGGGCGCGAACATGGCGATTCGGCGCGATGCGCTGGAACGGGTGGGCCCGTTCGACGTCTCACTGGAGCACGGCGGCGACGAGCAGGAGTGGCAGGACCGGTTGCGCGCGCGCGAGCCCGGCGCGCGCGTGTTGTACGTGGCGGGCGCCGCCGTCGATCACCGCCGGACGGGACCGGACGCGCGGCTGCGTGCGCTGGTGCGAACCGCCTACGCGCGTGGCAGGGCAGCGCGCCTCCTCGACGCCCGCAGCGGAAAGGCGCCTGGCGCGATCGGCGAGCTTAGAACACTTGCGGGCTGCGCCTGGCACGTTGTGCGCTATCGCTGCCCGGCCGGACTGACGATGGTCGCTCACAGCGCCGGGCGCGTACGCGAATGCGCGCGGACAGACCAACCCGGACCCGTCCCAGCGCCGACCGGTGCGGATGACTTCCTGTCTGGCCACAGCGGAACCGTCGGGGGGCTGGATGGGGTTGTGCGCGAGCTGCGCGACACGGCCACCGACGCATGGGAGATCGCGAGCGTCAGACGGCTGCGCCTGGACCTGGCCGCACGTCACGATCCGCCGCTGCGCAGCGTGCTCGCGATCGGCGTCGTTCGAGCGCAGCACGCGACGCTCGCCGCGGGCGTACGCGCGGAGCTGGAGCGCTCCAGGCACAAGGTCGAGCTGCGCACATGCCCGCCGGGGGAGCTGGGGAAGTTCGAGAACCTCAACCGGCTGCTCGCCGAGCTGGCGGGTGGGGCTCCGATTCAAGAGTGCGACTGGCTGCTGGTGGTGGACGACGACATCGTGCTGCCGCGCGGGTTCCTCGACCGGCTGCTGTTCCTGTGCGAGCGGTTCGACCTGCAGTTGGCTCAGCCGGCGCACCGGTCCCGCTCGCACGGCGCCTGGCCTGTAACCAGGCGCCGGTCGGGGAGCGTCGTGCGCGAGACGCGGTTCGTGGAGATAGGACCTGTGACCGCATTCGCCCGTACGACGTTCGACACGCTGCTGCCGTTCCCGCGGCTGCGCATGGGCTGGGGGCTGGACGCCCACTGGGCGGCACTCGCGCGCGAGCATGGCTGGCGCTGTGGCGTGGTGGACGCGGTGGCGATCGCCCATCGCGCGGCGCCTGCCGCGAGCGCGTACTCGCACGAGGCGGCGGTGAGCGAGGCGCGCGAGTTCCTCGCCCAACGTCCATACCTGAGCGCGAGCGAATCGCAGCGAACCCTGACGACGCACCGCCGCTGGTGAGATCTCCGCTCGCACATCCGCGCCCGAGCATGGCCAGGAGGCCAGGACCGGGCGCATTCATCGGCGCAAGGCGGGGAACTGCGTGAAGGTCGCGGTCGTAGCCGAGTTCTACCCGAGCCGTCGCGACCCGGTGCTCGGCGTGTGGGCCCACCGCCAGGCGCTGGCGGCGCGCGATGCCGGCGCGGAGGTTCAGGTACTCGTGCTGCACCGCCTCGTTCCGCCCCGAGCGGCGTTGCGCGAGGGACCTGACGCGGTGGCGCGGGAGCTAAGCGCGCGCATACGCGAACCGCGCTCACAGACGCTCGATGGGTTGAAGGTCTCCTACGTCTCCTATGTCTCTCCGCCGCGCTCGCGCGCATACGCAAGCTGGGGCGCGTGGGCGGCGCCCGCACTGGGGCTGGCGCTGCGCAGGTTGAGACGCACGTTCGCATACGAGCTCGTGCATGCCCACAACGCGGTTCCCGCCGGCGACGCAGTGCGCAGGGCGCGCGTAGGGGTGCCGCTGGTGGTGTCGGTGCACGGCGGCGACGTGCTGTACACGGCGGCCCCCCCGCCGCTGGGCACCGCCGCGGGTGTGAGGGCGGTCGCGCGCGGGTTGGGCGCGGCGCAGCTGACGCTGGCCAACAGCCAGGGCATCGCCGAGCTGTGCCGTGCGTACGGCGCGGGCGAGGTGCGGGTCGTACACCTGGGCGCCGACCTGCTCGACTCGCCGCGTTCATTGCGGCGCGAGGGCTCTGCGCCCACACTGGTGACAGTCGGGCATCTGGTCGCGCGCAAGCGCCACGCCGACGTGCTGCGCGCGCTGGCGGTACTCGGGCGCAGGCACCCCACATTGCGCTATGAGATCGTCGGCGACGGACCCGAGCGAGTCGCGTTGGAAGGGCTCGCTGCGCGGTTGGGCGTTAGCGACCGCGTCGACATGCACGGGCAGCTTCCGCCGGCGCAGGCATTGGAACGCGCGCGAGCGGGCACGCTGTTCGTGATGCCCTCGACCGAGGAGGCCTTCGGCGTCGCCTACATCGAGGCGATGGCCGGCGGCGTGCCCGCGATCGGCTGTCGGGGAGAGCCCGGGCCGGAGGAGATCGCCGCCGAGGGCGACGGGTTCGTGCTCGTGCCTCCAGGCGACATCGAGCGACTGACCCAGCGCATCGACGAGCTGCTGTCAGATCCCCACCGGCTGCGCGAGGCCGGTCAGCGGGCGCGCGAGAGCGTCGCCGCCGGGTTCACCTGGGAGCGCTGCGGCCACCAGACGCTGATCGCCTACGAGCACGCGCTGTACGCCGCACGATGAAGCCGGTCCTGTTCGTCACCGGGCACGCTCCGCCTGACCGAGTGGGCGCGTTCGCGGCGCTGCACGAGCGCGAGAACATCGAGGTCGCGTTGTACGGAGGACGGTCGCTGCATGGCCCGGGCGTGCCCGACACACGCGGCGAGCCTGGCGAGCCTGCGAGCGCAACGTTGCAAGTGGAGCTCCCGTTTCCACACAGATATGTGCACCAGCGGGAGACGGCCCGATTGGCGAGCAGCGGCGCTTACCGCGCAGTCGTGTGCTCCACCGGCGGGCGCGTCGCGCTGCCGTCCACGTGGGCGGGCGCGCGCCGCGGGGGCGTGCCGCTGATCCTGTGGGCTTCGCTGTGGGCGCACCCGCGCAGCGTCCCGCACATGCTCAGCTACCTCGCGCTACGACGGCTGTATCGCTCGGCCGACGCGGTCGTGACGTACGGGCCGCACGTCAGCGCCTACGTGCGAGCACGGGGCGCTCGCAACGTGCACGTCGCTGCGCAGGCGGTCGACAACGCATTCTGGAGCGCTCCCGTGAGCGCGCATCCAACTGTCCCAGCATGGCCCGGTGAGGCGAAGTTGAAGTTCATGTTTGCGGGACGGCCCGAGCGGGAAAAGGGAGTTGGGACGCTGCTTAGGGCCTGGCAGAGGTCGGACCTGCATGCGTCATCCGCCGCGCTCGTCCTCGTCGGCGTGGGATCCAGCCCCCCTTGGATCCCACCCGGCGGCGCGGTGGGCCCGCAACGAGAGCGCGCGGCGCATCAACGAGTGGGGATACCCGCCCGAGCTCGGGCGGGGGCGGTATCGGTGCCCGCGGGCGTGAACTGCATCGAGCCGGTGTCGGCCGCGCGGCTGCGCGAGATGTACGCCGACGCCGATGTCCTGGTGGTGCCCTCGATTCGGACGCGCACGTTCCGCGAGCCATGGGGCCTGGTCGTCAACGAGGCGATGAACCGCGGACTGGCGACAATCGCAAGCGACGCCGTCGGGGCGGTCGCGGGAGGGCTTGTGCGCGACGGCCACAACGGCCTGGTCGTACCGGCCGACGACAGCGATGCGCTCGCAGAAGCGATGGTTAGCCTGGCGCGGGACCCCGAGCTGCGCGCACGCCTGGGCGCCGCCGGAGCGGCGGATGTCGGGGCCTACACCCACGAGGCCTGGGCCGCGGGGTTCTCAGAGGCCTTGACAACCGTCGGGCTCTCCCGGACGCGTTGCTAGCTTTGGGGTCCGCGCCGCACACGTGCGGGACCCAGCTCATGCGAACAATCCGCCTGTCTAAGCGCATTCTCGTCCTGCCGGCCATCACGGTGGCGCTGGTGTCGATCGCCGCGCCCGCACAGGCGAACGTGGGCGAAGAAATCATCCATCGCTGCACCCACGCCGAATCGCTGAGCGGGTTCAGTCAGGCGGCATACCGGCAGGCGCTGAAAGAGTTGAGCGCCGGAACCGAAGAGTATTCGAACTGCGCCCAGCTCATCCGCCAAGCCCAGCTGGCGGCGGCCGGCACGAACCATGGGGGCGGGTCGGGCGGCGGGTCGGCGACGCCCTCCGCGAGCAATGCCGCGCCGACGCCATCCGAGCGGCAGTCGATCGCGCACGCTTCCAGCGCCGGCGCGGCGCCCCTGCAGGTCGGCGCCCAGACGATTCATCCGGGCGTCGTGCACTCCGACATCGCCTCGGCGTTCAGCTCGCTGCCGACACCCTTGCTCGC
Source organism: uncultured Solirubrobacterales bacterium (assembly GCA_963708315.1). Classification (GTDB taxonomy): domain Bacteria; phylum Actinomycetota; class Thermoleophilia; order Solirubrobacterales; family Solirubrobacteraceae; genus Palsa-744. The sequence goes on from OY970204.1 coordinate 2,877,968, forward strand.
GACCGTCGCGTTCCTGACGATCTGCCTGCTGGCGGCGGCCGGCGCCGCCATCCGCAACCGCATTCGGAATGTCCGTCGCCCCCACTGAGCCACGCCCCGCGCTGGGGGCGACCCCACCGCTGCCGACGCCCGCGCGGCGAGCGTCCGACACCAGGGCGCTCGGGACCACCAGACGGCTGATGCGTGCGGACGCACTGTGGTGGGTGACACTGCTCACCGCGGGGATGGCGTGTATGACCACGTTCCTGGCCAAAGGCGGGCTCAACCTCGAATCGATGACGAGTACGGAGATCGCGCTGACGCTCGTCTCCGGTGTGGCGGCGGCGGTGGCGATCGTGCTGACGCCCGCCGCGCGATCGCTGCTCGAGGGACCCAAGTACGGGCTGTGGCCGGTCGCGCTGCTGATCGCGTTCACCGCACTGAGCGGCCTGTCGGTTGTGTGGTCGGTGCAACCGGACGTCAGCTGGCAGGACGCGGGACGGTTGCTGGCTTACAGCGGCGTGTTCGGCGCAGCGGTCGCACTCGTGCGTCTGGGCCCCGACCGCTGGCCGGCGATCCTCGGAGGGCTGACGCTAGCCGCGACGATCGTGTGTTCCTACGCGCTGGCGACGAAGGTGTTCCCGGGCAGGCTCGCGCCGGCGGTCACCTACGCGCGGCTGGAGGAACCGTACGGCTACTGGAACGCGATCGGTCTGACCGCCGCGATGGGCGTGATCGGCTGCCTGTGGCTGGGCGCGCGCCGCTCCGGGCACGCGCTGCTCAGCGCGCTCGCGTACCCCGCGATGGGCGTCATGGGAGTGACGCTGATGCTCGCCTACTCTCGCGGCGCGCTGGCGGCGGTGGCTATAGGCGTGGTGCTGTGGCTGTGCATCGTGCCCCTGCGCCTGCGCGGCGCGGCGGTGCTGATCGTCGGCGGGCTCGGCGCCACGGCGGTCGTGGGCTGGGACTTCTCCCGACACGCGCTCACCACCGACAACATCCCCCTGGCGCAACGCGCCACCGCCGGACACCAGCTGGGAGTGCTGCTGCTCGTGATGGTCCTGCTCCTGACCCTCGTGGGGGTGGCGATCGGGTTTCTCTGCAGCCGACGTCCGCTCTCGCGCGCGACACGCACCCGCGCCGGGGCGATCATGCTGGCGCTGATCGCGCTGGCACTCGTCGGATTCGCGGGTGCACTGGCGCACAGTCATCGCGGCTTTACCGGCAGCATCACCCACACGGTCGACACGCTGACCAATCCCAACGCCAAGGTACCCCCGAACTCCCCGGGCCGACTGACGGCTGTGGCCAGCGTGCGCGCGCGCTACTGGAAGCAGGCGCTTGAGGTGTTCGACGCGCATCCCGCTTTGGGCGTCGGCGCCGCCGGGTACGAAACGGCCAGCCTGCGCTACCGCACGGTGCTGCTGGAAGTCAAACACGCGCACGGGTTCGTCGTGCAGACGCTCGCCGACCTGGGCGCGATCGGGCTGGCGCTGGCGCTGGCGCTGCTGTTTGCGTGGATGGCCGCCGCCGGGCGTGCGACGCACCCTTTCAACCGCCGTTGGACGAGTTGGCGCGCCTGGCTGGAGATCCGCGCCGGCACGCATCCGGGCTGGCGGCGCGCGCGCCAGCCATATACCCCGGAGCGCATCGGCATGCTCAGCATGCTGTGCCTGGTGGTCGTGTTCGGCGTGCATTCGCTCGTGGATTGGACGTGGTACGTGCCGGGCGACGCGTTCGTGGCGTTGCTGTGCGCCGGCTGGCTCGCCGGGCGCGGACCGCTGGACGCGTACAGAAGCGACCCCGCCCCCACTCGCGAATGGCCTGCAGCGACAACGACGCCCTCAAGCCTCGACCCCGCGGCCGACGGAGTGTCGGCGTTGGCGTCGATCACACCCGCGGGAGCGCCCGCACCGGGGGAAGCGCCCGTCGCGGCGGGAACGCGCCGGGCGCGATCGCTGCACGAGATCGGCCCGATGCGAGTCGGGGTGGCCACGGCCGCGATTATCGCCGCGCTGCTGGCTGCCTGGTCGCAGTGGCAGCCACAGCGCTCAGTCGAGGCTTCCCAGGAAGCGCTCACCCTGCTGAGCACGAACCCACACGGCGCCCTGGCCAAGGCACAGACCGCCGTCGCGCGCGATCCACTGTCGGCGCAGGCGCTGATCGTGCTCGCCGCCGTACAGCAGAGCGCGGGCGAGACCGCGCTGGCCAAGGCGACGCTGCAACGTGCGGTGCGCCTGCAACCGTCCAATCCACAGACGTGGCTGGCTTTGGCTCGACACGATCTCGCAAGTGAACCGACGGTCGCGCTGAAGGAGCTGCAGGCGGTGATCTATCTGAACCCCGAGTCGATCGCCCCCGAAGCGATCGCCCCGCCTTACGCCAACCCGGAATCGGTCGAAATCTACAACGACTATGTGCAGGCGTTGCGCGCCGCGGGAACTGCGAGCGCTACGGGAACGACCGGCGCACGGCCACGCGCCGGCTCGCTGGCTGGCGTGGGCGCCGCCACGAGACTGTCGACGCGGGCCCGCGCCCGCCATGCGGTCGTCACCAGCGCGAACGCACGGCGCAGGCCAGCAGCAGCCGCCGAGCTCCGGGCAGCCCAGCGGCGTGTCGCACCGATACTTCCTGGAAGCCAAACCCCCCGAGCAACCGGGTGAGATTGGAGCGGGTATAGAACCGCAGATGATCGGCGCGAGGATCGAAGTGCTCCTCAAACGCCCGCCGCGACAACGCCAGCCACAGCACCCGCAACCGTCCGTGGGCAGGCGTGCTCAGCAGCAGGCGCCCACCCGGGCGCAACACGCGGCGAACCTCAGACAGCCAGCCGGCGGTGTCGGTGACGTGCTCGATCGTCTCCCCCGCCCATACCGCGTCAAAGCTCGCGTCCTCGATCGGCCACGGTCCGTCGGCGTCGGTCAGCCGTAGGTCCAATCCGGGGTCACGTTCGCGAGCGCGCAGCAGGGGGGTCTCGGCGACGTCGATCCCCACGACACGCACACCGGCGCGGAGCAGCTCGGAGGCGAACTGGCCCTCGCCGCAGCCGACGTCGAGCACCTGCTCTCCCGGGGCCACGTGCTCCAGCAGGAAGCGTCTGCGCAGCGCGAACTCAGGCGGCTGTAACCCGGCTGGCACGCCCTCCCAGAGCGCCTCGTAGTAAGAGCGCGACGACATCTCCCTCCAACCTAAAGGAGCGAAAGATCGAGAGCCGTGCAGCGAAGCTGTCATCCCTGCACATACTTGCGCGAACCGTCTATGTTGCGTGAGTGCACCGCCCGGGGGATGACGCGATCTCACCGACAGGACAGACCGGATTCCGGCCGCGGAAGACGACGCGCGGGTGAGGGTCGCTTTCGACAGCCGCCCCTCGGCTGACCCACGCGGCGTCGGACGGTATGCGCGCTACCTGCTGCGCGCGCTGCGCGACACCGCGGGCGCGCGAGGGGAAATCGTCGAGACCCACCGTCCGCGCCGTGCCGACATCTACCACGCGCCATGGATGCAGGGAGCGATGCTACGCAGCCCCTGTCCGATGATCGTGACCATCCATGACCTCGACGCGCTCACCCGCCCCAGCGAGCGACTGCGCGGCGGCGGTATCCACTCGCGCTTGCGCCATCTCGCGGTGCAGCGCGCAACCCATGTGATCGTTCCCACCGAGGCGCTCGCCCACGAAGCCGCCGCCGAACTCGGATTCGAGCGCGAGCACGTGGTGGTGATCCCAGAAGCGCCCGATCCGACAGTCGACGACGCTTGCCGACCCTCGCATGCTCCGCCCGCGTGGACCTGGCAGGACGTCGGACGCGAGACTTGGCGTGTGTACGAAAGCGCTCTCGCGCAACCGGAGCGGTGCGTGGGCAGGCTCAGTAGGCCCCGCGCCGCGAGATCACCGCGGGAATAGTCTTCAGCAGGATCGTCATCGGCACACCCCCCGTCCTCAATATGCCCCGCGACGGGAGATCACCGCAGGGATGGTCTTCAGCAGGATCGTCAGGTCGAGCGCCAGCGACCAGCGCTCGAGGTAGATGAAGTCCAGGTGCACGAGGTCATCGAAGTCGAGCTCCGAGCGCCCGGACACCTGCCACAGCCCGGTGATCCCCGGCAGCACGAGGTAGCGCTTGCGGTGCCACTCCTCGAGCATCTCGTAGTCGCGCTCGGGCAGCGGCCGCGGGCCCACGAGCGACATCTCGCCGCGGATCACGTTCACCAGCTGGGGCAGCTCGTCCAGCGAGAACCGTCGCAGCGTTCGTCCCACGCGTGTCAGGCGAGGATCGTCGCGGATCTTGAACAGCGCCCCGGAGGCCTCGTTCAGCTCGTCCAGGTCGGCCTGGTGCTGTTCAGCGTCGGTGTGCATCGTGCGGAACTTCAGGCACGCGAACGGCCGCTGGCCGATACCCCGGCGGGTGGAGCGGAACACCACCGGTCCACGCGAGGTGGCGCGCACGGCGAGCACGATCAGCGCCAGCAGTGGGCTGAGCACGATCAGCAAGAGGCTCGCACCGATCAGGTCGAAGGTACGCTTGAGGGCGAAGTCGACGCCCTCGAACACGGGCGGTCCCAGCTCGAACAGCGGCACCCGCTGGCCGGGCACGAACTCGGCGCGGTGGATCAGGATCTCCATCGTCGACGGCGCGATCCGCACGCGCACACCCTGCCGGTGGCACTGATCGACCAGCTCGACCGCCTCGACCTGGGGAAAGTCCGAGTCGGCGATGATCACCTCGTCGATCCGCTCCGTTCCCAGCACACCGGCCAGATCGTCGAGCACGCCCAGCGAACGCAGGCCGGGCGCATCCAGAGGGTGCAGCGAGATGTAGCCGACGACCTCCAGCGGCGCGTGGTGCGTGCCCTCGCCGAGCGCATGTGCAACATCGGGGATGTGCGTGCCCGTGCCGATGAGCATCGCCCGGCGCCTGTAGCCGGCGGCCCGCAACAGCACGCCCGTCAGCGACTCATACACGGCGCGCAGACTTGACACGTACAGCAGGGCGAACGCCAGCGAGCCGTAGAAGATGTAGAAGCTCGAGAACTGTTCGCCGCTGATCACCGCGAAGATCAGCGCGACGAAGGCGACCTGGAACAGGGCCGCAACGATGCGCGAGAGCCCCGGCCGCTGCGAGCGCGCCGCGTACAGCCCCGAGCGGGCGAACAGCAGCGCCGTCAGCAGGTAGGCGAACGGGACGAAGTGCCGCGTCTCTTCATACACGTGGGTCGCGTTGAGGCTGCCCAGCACCACTTCCTTGAGCACCAGCGCGGTGTATATCGCCAGCGCCACCCCCACAAAGTCGAGCGCCAGCAGCGACAGGACACGACCGGCGCGGCGCGCGGTATCCATACGCAGCAGCAACGACATTGCGGGTGGGCGCTTGCTGCGCATGTCGCGATTGGAGTGCTCCCTACGTGCCGTGGTCTCCGACATCACCGTCCGCGCTGTCGGTGCACCCGCCTTCGGTGGCTGCGGGCGCACGAATCTGGGCGGCCGGTCATGCGCCGGCGCGGACGGGCTGCGCGGGGTGGGCGGAGCGGACGTTCTCGTGGAACGTGGTCCCATCTCTCTGCTCACAACGCTTCAGACTCGCAGATGTAGCGGTCGGTTAGCGATTCGGCTGATTCAGCGAGGGCCGTCGCCGACGAGCACCGCGGCGCCGGACTGCTCGATCGTACGCTGCAGACCGTCCCGCAGCGACACCTCCGGCGACCAGCCGAGCAGCTCCTGAGCCAGGCTGATGTTGGGCCGGCGCTGCTTGGGATCGTCTACCGGCAGCGCCTCGTGCACGATCTCCGAGCTCGAGGAGGTCAGCTCCTTGACAGTCTCAGCCAGTTCGAGCAGCGTGAACTCATCGGGGTTGCCGATGTTCACGGGGTCGTGATGCCCTGACTCGGCCAGCCCGATGATGCCCCTGATCAGATCGCTGACGTAGCAGAACGAGCGCGTCTGACTGCCGTCGCCGAACACCGTCAGCGGCCTGTTCGCGAGCGCCTGGCGCAAGAACGTCGGGATCGCGCGGCCGTCGTGGGGGCGCATGCGCGCCCCGTAAGTGTTGAAGATCCGCACGATCGCCGTGTCCACGCCCTGCTGGCGGTGGTAGGCCATCGTCAGCGCCTCCGCATACCGCTTCGCCTCGTCATACACCCCGCGCGGACCGATCGGGTTGACGTGCCCCCAGTAACTCTCCGTCTGCGGGTGCTCCTGCGGGTCGCCATACACCTCGCTGGTCGAGGCGATCAAAAAGCGTGCGCGGTGAGCCTTCGCCAGGCCGAGCGTGTGGTGGGTACCGTAGGAACCGACCTTCAGCGTGTGCAACGGCAAGCGCAGATAGTCGATCGGGGAGGCCGGCGAGGCGAGGTGGTAGACGTAGTCGATCTGCTCCTCGATGTGGTAGGGCTCGATGATGTCCACGCCCAAGTGCAGGAACCGCTCGGGGTCGCGGATGTGCTCGATGTTCCTCAGCGAGCCCGTCTCGAAGTTATCGACGCAGATCACCCGGTGCCCGCGCGCGAGCAGCTCGTCGCACAGATGCGATCCCAGGAACCCGGCGCCACCGGTGACCAGGCAGGTTGGCATCCCCGCAGCTTATTCGTTCTCCCGAATATTCCGGCTCCCGACTATTCCGACGCCCGAATATTCCGACGCCCGACTATTCTCCTGGGACATGTCCGCCACCGAGGAGCACCTGACCGTCGCCCCGATCGTCGGGCCCGACGACCCGCGCCGGTTCACCGACTCGGGCATCGAGATCGCCGAGCTTTACACCGAGTCCGATCTGCCCGACGACATCGACCTGGGCGAGCCGGGCGCCTACCCCTACACCCGCGGCGTGCATCGCGAGATGTACCGCAAGCAGACCTGGACGATGCGCCAGTACGCCGGATACGCCTCCGCGCGGGAGTCAAACGAGCGCTACCGCTACCTGCTGTCGAAGGGCTCCACCGGCCTGTCGATGGCCTTCGACCTACCCACCCAGCTGGGACTCGACTCCGACGATCCACGCTGCCTGGGCGAGGTCGGGCGCACGGGCGTGGCGATCGACACGATCGACGACATGCGCACCGCGTTCGACGGCATCCCGCTCGATCAGGTCTCTACGTCGATGACGATCAACGCGCCCGCCGCATGCCTGCTGCTGCTGTACGAGCTCGTGGGCGAGGAGCAGGGCGTGCCGAGCGAGAAGCTGCGAGGGACGACGCAGAACGACGTGCTCAAGGAGTACATCGCCCGCGGCAACTACATCTACCCGCCCGCGCCCACGATGCGTCTGACGACCGACATCTTCCAGTACTGCCACGAGCACGTGCCGCGCTGGAACACGATCTCGATCTCCGGCTATCACTTCCGCGAGAAGGGCTGCTCGGCGGTGCAGGAGGTCGCGTTCACGCTCTGCTCGGGCATCGCCTACGTCACAGCGGCCGTCGAGAAGGGACTCGACGTCGATGAGTTCGCCCCGCGGCTGGCGTTCTTCTTCAACGGCCACAACAACGTCTTCCAGGAGGTTGCCAAGTTCCGCGCCGCGCGGCGCATGTGGGCGCACATCATGCGCGAGCGCTTCGGCGCCACCGACCCGAAGGCCACAATGCTGCGCTTCCACACGCAGACCGGCGGCGTCACGCTGACGGCGCAGCAGCCGGAGAACAACATCGTGCGCGTCGCCCTGCAGGGCTTCGCCGCGGTCTGCGGCGGCACCCAGTCGCTGCACACCAACGGCTTCGACGAGGCGCTCGCGCTGCCGACCGAGCACGCCGCCAAGATCGCCCTGCGCACGCAGCAGATCCTCGCCAACGAGTCGGGCGCCGCCGACACGGTCGACCCGTTCGCAGGCTCCTACTACGTCGAGGCGCTCACCGACGAGATCGAACTGCGCGCACGCGAGCTGATCGAGAAGGTCGATGCGCTGGGCGGATCGGTCAACGCGATCCAGTTCATCACCGGCGAGATCGACGAGTCCGCCTGGGGCTATCAGGAGCGCTACCGCATCGGCCAGGATATCGTCGTCGGCGTCAACGCCTTCCAGGAGGAAGACATCGAGGTCCCCGACCTGCTGCGCGTCGACCCGGAGTCAGAGCGTCAGCAGCTCGGCCGGCTGAGCGAGTTCAAGGCCAACCGCGATCAGGAGCTGGTGGAGCGACGCCTGGAGGAGCTGCGCGAGGTGGCGCGAGGAACGGAGAACCTGCTGCCGGCGATCCGCCAGGCGCTGAAGGACCGCTGCTCGCTGGGCGAGGTCTGCGGGGCGATGCGCGACGTGTTCGGGCGGTATACGCCCACTTTCTGATGTGCGCCCCCGCGGGCATGCGGCGGGAGTCTCGGCACATGTGCTGAGACAAAAAGCTGATGTTGTGGGCCATGCCGCAAGCGGTATGGCCGGGAGCGCGCATGCGCGCTCCCTCGATCGGCGCATGCGCCGATCGCGCAGGGCCGCATGCGGCCCTGCTACGAGGCCGCACATGTGCGGCCTCGCCTGGCGGCGCTTGCGCCGCCAGGGACAACATCAGCCTTCTAGTAAGCATGTGCGGTCTGCCTACCTATCGCACCATGCGCCGCCCGAGTCAATAGGATCTCGCCCGTGCTCGTAGCCGTCGCCTTCTACGAAGTCGTCCTCGCCCTGCACATCATCGCCGTCGTCTTCGCATTCGGCGCCACGTTCGCCTATCCCGTGCTGCTGGGCGCCGTCACCAAGGCCGACGCGCGCGCGCTGCCGGCCTTGTATCGCGCGCTGCACGCGATCAGCCAGCGCGTGATCATGCCCGGGGTCGCCGCGATCGTCGTGTTCGGCATCTACCTCGCCTCGCATCTGCACCTGTGGGATGCGTTCTTCGTGCAGTGGGGGATCGGCGTGTCCGTTGTGATCGGCGCCGTCGAGGGCATGTACCTGGGGCCGCGCGAGAAGCGCCTGATCGAGGCCGCCGATCGGGACGTCGCGGCGGCCGGTCCGAACGAGGTGACGTTCGGCGCCGAGCACGACTCGCTCGTGCGTCAGGTCGGCGGTGTCGGCGCGCTGATGGACCTGCTCGTGGTGATCACCATCTTCTTCATGGTCGCCCACACGGGGGCGTAGGGCAACACCTCGAATGTCTCAGTTGAGCGGCACCGTCTCGTCGTCGAACACAGCCTTGATTTCGAGCTTTCCGCCAAGGGCATTCACATAGCCCCTGAGCGTTGAAAGCCTTACGTCCTTCCCGCGCTCGAGCTGGGAGATGCCGGACTGCGAGACCGCCAATCGTTCGGCGACCGCCGTTTGACTTGCTTTCCGGTGCTTACGCAGCTCGGCGAGGCGAAGCTCGGCCTCGATCGCTTCGCGACCCTGCGCGATGTAAGGCTCATCTTCGGGCCCTACGGCGAGCTTGCGCACGTCCTTCCACTTTTTTGTCATCGGATATCTCCTGAATATGTGCTTCATATAGATCATCGGCACGGGGAACGTGCTCTCCGTACCAGCCTTTCCAGTTGCCGGTCTTGTCGCCTCCGATCAGAAGGATCGCTTTCCGGGCTGGATCAAATGCAAAGAGGATCCGGATGTTGCCGCCTATAGAACGCAACTCCTTCATGTTGTGGTGGCGGCTGCCTTTGACTCGGTCCACAAAAGGACGACCAAGCGAAGGTCCCTTTTCCTCAAGCTCGTCGATGGTTGGAACGATCTGCCTACGGGCGTCTTGATCAAGGACATTCAACAGCCAGTCCTCGACCTGCTCCGTCAGTTCGATCTCCCACGACATAGATATCAGTATAAGTTCCTACTTCTTAGAAGTTATGACTTATATTAGACGGTCATAGGTGGTTCTTCAAGTACCGTCTATCTCATGGCCCAAGACTGCACCAGCGGCCATGGAGAAAGCGATTGCATGCACATGTCCTCGATACCCTTTAGCCCATGAGCCAGGACTATCGAGTCGCCGTCGTCGGCGCCACCGGACAGGTCGGCACGCTGATGCTGGCGCTGCTGCGCGAGCGCGAGTTTCCGGCGCGCGAGATCGTCCCGTTCGCCTCCGCGCGCTCGGTCGGGCGCGAGCTGGAGGGCCTGGTCGTGCAGGGCCTGAGCGATGAGTCGATTCAGGGGTTCGACCTGGCGCTGTTCTCCGCCGGCGGATCGACCTCGGGCGAGTGGGCGCCGCGGTTTGCGGACGCCGGGGCCGTCGTGATCGACAACTCCTCGCACTGGCGCATGCACGAGGACGTGCCGCTCGTCGTCAGCGAGGTCAACCCCGAGGCGCTCGCCGAGCATCATGGGATCGTCGCCAACCCGAACTGCTCGACGATGCAAATGGTCGTCGCGCTGGCGCCCCTGCACCGTGAGGCCGGCATCGAACGCCTGGTCATCAGCACCTACCAGGCCGTGTCGGGAACGGGCAAGCGCGCGGTCGACGAGTTGCTCGACCAGTCGCACGCGCTGCTGCATGAACGCACCATCTCCCCACCCGACGCCTACGCGCATCAGATCGCCTTCAACGCCCTCCCCCACGCCGGCTCGTTCGCCGACGGCGACGATCACACCGACGAGGAGCGCAAGCTGATCAACGAGACGCGCAAGATCCTCGGCGACCAGACGATCCGGGTGTCCGCCACGTGCGTGCGCGTGCCCGTGATCAATGGCCACTCCGAGGCCGTCAACGTGCAGACGAGTCGCGACCTCTCCCCCGAGCGCGCGCGCGAGCTGCTCGCCGCCGCGCCCGGCATAAGCGTGCTCGACGACCCGTCGACGGCGCTGTACCCACTGGCGATCGACGCCTCGGGCCAAGACGATGTGTTCGTGGGACGTATCCGCCGCGACCCCGGCCACGAGCGCGCCCTGGACCTGTGGATCGTCGCCGACAACCTGCGCAAGGGCGCCGCGCTCAATGCCGTGCAGCTGGCGGAGCTGCTGCACGAGCGCGGGCTCGTCCACCCGCGCGCGGAGCGCTCGGCGGCATAAGCCAAAACCAGACCCGAGCAAACTTCAATTCCCCAAACCTTACTTTTTTTGTAGTTTCGTCCTGACCCCTCAGATCGCACCTCGTCATGCGGCGATCACTCAAGCAGGAGTACCGCGCACTCGCGCGAACACCATGGGCGATGAGCGTCTCCTCGGAGGTGCAACGCACCCTCGTCAAGTCCCCGCCCGAGCTGTGGGCGGAGCTGAGCGACCCAACCACTCTGGCCCGCCACCTCGGCGAACTGGGTGAGATCCGCATCGTGCGCACTGAGCCCGATCGCGCCGTCGACTGGGAGGCGGCGGCCGCGGATGGCGCCCAAGCCAGCGGCCGAGTCGAGATCGAACCCTCGGGCTGGGGCACGCGGGTCACGCTCTCGGTGAGTCGGGTGATCGCCGCATCCAAGTCCGAGGTGCTGCCCGAGACCGAAGCGGCTGTCGAGCCCGACCTCGAGCCGGTCTCGGAGGTCGAGCTCGAGCTACAACCGAAGCCCGAGGCGACCGAGGCGCTGTCCGAGGTCGAGCCCGAGCCCCAGATCGTCGAGCCCGAGTCAGAGATCGTCGAGCCCGAGCCCCAGATCGTCGCTCCCGAGCCACGTCGCGGGTTCTTCGCTCGTTTGTTCCGTGGCCGTAAGAACCGCACCTACCCTGAGCCAGAGCCGGCCATCGAGGTGGAGTCCGACGCCCTCGCGGCGGCCGAGACCGCCGAGCCCGACGCCGCTGAGCCCTCGCCGGAGGAGACCGCCCCCCAGGACCCTGTTTCCGTTGAGCCATCACCACTCGCTCCGACCCCCGAGCCCGACATCTCCGCCGAGCTGGCCGAGCTGGAGGAGCAGACCACGGCAGTCCTAACGGGCGTGCTCGACCGCCTCGGTGCGGCACACCACCGGCCGTTCTCGCGGTCTTGAGCAACGTCCGCAGGGCGCACGGGGTGTGAGTCCCCGGACGGCGGTCCCCGGATAACATCCCGCGCCCGATGGCCACTAACTCCCACGACCGTCAGACCGACGCCGCGCTGCTAGCCAGCTCCCGCAGCGGCCACAAGCGCGAGCCGCGCCAGAAGGCGCCGGAGACCTACGAGGAGAAGCTCGCCCAGCTGCAGGAGCTGCGCGAAGCCGCGATCCACTCCTCGCCGGAGGCCGAGGAGAAGCAGCACGCACGCGGCAAGTACACGGCGCGCGAGCGCGTCGAGAAGCTGCTCGACCCCGGCTCCTTCCAAGAGCTCGACACCTTCGTGCGCCACCGCACTTACGACTTCGACATGCAGAAGAACCGTCCCTGGGGCGACGCCGTCGTGACCGGGCACGGCACGATCGACGGCCGCACCGTGTGCGTGTTCAGCCAGGACTTCACCGTGTTCGGCGGCTCGCTCGGCGAGGTGATGGGCGAGAAGATGTGCAAGATCATGGATCTGGCGGCGAAGATCGGCTGCCCGGTGATCGGCATCAACGACTCTGGCGGCGCGCGCATCCAGGAGGGCGTCGTCTCGCTCGGCGCCTACGGCGACGTGTTCGTGCGCAACGTCCGCTGCTCAGGCGTGATCCCCCAGATCAGCCTGATCATGGGTCCGTGCGCGGGCGGCGCCGTCTACTCGCCCGCGATCACCGACTTCATCTTCATGGTCCAGGAGACCTCGCACATGTTCATCACCGGCCCTGACGTGATCAAGACGGTCACCGGCGAGGAGGTCGGCTTCGAGGAGCTGGGCGGGGCGATGTCGCACAACACCAAGTCCGGCGTCGCCCACTTCGCCTCGCAGGACGAGGACGCCTGCCTGGAGGACTGCCGCTACCTGCTGAGCTTCTTGCCGCAGAACAACCTGCAGACCGCGCCCCGCGTGGCGCCAAGCGACGACCCACAGCGGATGGACCCCGAGCTCGATCACGTCGTCCCGGACAACCCCAACAAGCCGTATGACATGCGCGACGTCGTCAAGCTGATCGTGGACGACGAGGAGTTCTTCGAGGTGCACGAGCACCACGCCAAGAACATCATCTGCGGGTTCTCCCGCCTGGACGGCTTCGCCGTGGGGATCGTCGGCAACCAGCCCGCCCAGCTCGCCGGTGTGCTCGACATCGACGCTTCCGCCAAGGCGGCGCGGTTCGTTCGCACCTGCGACGCGTTCAACATCCCGCTGCTCACACTCGTGGACGTACCGGGCTTCCTTCCCGGCACGAGCCAGGAGTGGGGCGGCATCATCCGCCACGGCGCCAAGCTCCTGTACGCGTTCACGGAGGCAACCGTGCCGAAGATCACCGTGATCACGCGCAAGGCCTACGGCGGCGCGTATGACGTGATGGCCTCCAAGCACATGCTCGCCGACTTCAACTTCGCCTGGCCGACCGCCGAGGTCGCCGTGATGGGACCCGAGGGTGCGGTCAACATCATCTACCGCCGCGACCTGGCGGGCAGCCCGACTCCGGAGGAGCGCCGCGCGAAGCTGATGGAGGACTACAAGGCGCGCTTCGCCAACCCCTACACCGCCGCCGAGCGCGGCTACATCGACGACGTGATCGTCCCCCACGAGACCCGACCGCGGCTGATCGCGGCGCTGCACACGCTGCAGACCAAGCGCGAACCCGGCCCGCAGCGCAAGCACGGCAACATCCCGCTCTAGGCCGATCACCCAGTGTGCCATCGACGGTTCAAGCGTCTAGTGATTCGCGAAATTTGTGCCAGCGCCGTGGACTGCATCTAGGCCATATGTACTAAATTACGTCCAATCGGACGATATAATGGCCACATGGATGTAGCACGACCTTATAAGGCCGTATGCCCCAGTCTCGACGGCGAAGTGCTGAACGTGCTCGCCGGCACGACGCGCGGCCTGACCGGCCGGGAGGTGGCACTCCTAACCGGCAGGAGCTCGCACAGCGGCGTTCTCGCCGTTCTGAACCGGCTCACCGAGCACGGCCTGGTGGATCGAGTCGAGTTGAATCGAGCGTTCCTGTTCTCCATGAACCGTGACCATCTGGCATATCCGGCGGTGATAACGCTGGTCGAGATGCGTGTGGTGCTCTTCGGCAAGATCCAACACGAGCTGAACGCCTGGGGCCTTGCGCCCGTTCACGTGTCGCTGTTCGGCTCGACCGCGCGTGGCGACGGAGACACGCAGAGCGACATCGACCTGTTCGTCGTGCGCCCGGCCGAGATCGATCAGGAGGACGCCCGTTGGCGAGAGCAGCTGGATGAGCTCGAAGACCGGGTCTCTCGCTGGACGGGCAACCGTGCCGCAGTTCTGGAAATCGCAGAGAGCGAGGTCGAGCGACTGATTGCGGAGGACCGCCCGATCGTTTCCGAGCTTCGTGCCGATGCCATCGTGCTGGGCGGATCGGCGATCCCGGCGCTGCTCGGAGAGACATGAGCCCTCGCAGCTCGGCACGAACACAGCCATGCTCCGCCACTGACGCGGCCAGCCGCCTCCGTCACGCACAAAAGTTCATCGAGGTCGCTGAGTTGATCGCCGGAGAAGACGAGGACATCGAGTACTCGAGTCAGGCAGCCGCTCTCGCCGTCCTGGCCGGAATCGCGGCGTCCGACGCTGCCTGCTGCAAGGCCTTGGGACGACGTTCACGCGGACAGGATCATCGTGCCGCCGTCGACCTGGTCGAGACGATCACACCTAAAGGCAAGCAGGCGGCCAGATCACTGGGCCGGCTACTGAATCTCAAGGACCAGGCACACTATGGCCTATTCGACGTCGGCGGGCAGTCGCTCAAGACGGCCTTGCGTCAGGCAAACGAGCTGGTCAGGTTCGCGGAGACGATCTTGCGGCGATGATGGTCGCGACCTCTAGCGCGACCCGTCGGGCACAAGCCGCCGCCGGCGCCGCCCAGCCTTTTCTCCCAGCAGCAACCACCATGGGTACGTCGCGAACAGCAGAGCCGAGACGGCGTGCGTGCGCGGACCAGCGCGGCGGTGGTCGAAGTGGAAGACGCCCGAGTTGAGCATCCAGTCGCGGCCGTCCTCGGCGCGGCAGGCCTCCCAGATCGGCCGCGTCCAGGGGCGGTTGAGATAGAGCGAGACGCTCGTCGTCAGAAACGCCCCGGCGGTCGCCGTGTGGAGCGTGCGCGCCAGCGGCGTGCGCTCGGGCATCAGGCGACCGTAGGTGAGTCCTGTCGCATACAGCCATGGCGGATCTATCAGAAAGGACATGGGGTCTCCTCCTAGTTCACTGGTTGAAGCTCGGGGTGAGACGGATCGCTCACGGCCCGGCCGAGCAGCTTGAAGGCCAGGCGAGTGGCGAGCGCCATGATCGTCAGCTGGGGGTTCACGCCGAGCGAGCTCGGCACCACCGACCCGTCGGCCACGTGCAGGCCGGCAATGCCGTGCACCGCGAGATCCCCATCTGTGACGCCGTGGGTGGGGCGTGCGTCGGCGCGAGCGGTCCCGAGTGGATGAAACGCCATCAGCGTCAGGTCTCGTGGACGAGCGCTCGCCGGAGCCACGCCGGCGGGTAGCGGCAGATAGACCTCGCGTGCGCCGGCGGCGAGGAACAGCTCGCGCAGCCGTGACAGACCCTTGCGGAACTTCGCCAGATCCTCGGGGCAGAGGTCGTAGTGGATCAGCGGACGCCCGGCGATCGAGCGCACGCGACCGCGCGATGAGTCGCTGACCATCAGGCCGAACTGCGCGAGCCGGCGGTAGTCGGCCATCGCCCGGCGGTGCTCGGCGCCCTTCAGCGGGAGCGACATGGCCGCGTAGGCGGGCGGCCCGGCGACGCCCTCGAACATGATCCCCTCGGCGGCGAACTCGTCGACATAGAAGCTCTGTGGCACACCGCGTGCCATGTCGACCACCTCGTCCATCAGCGCGAAGGCGGCGGTCGCGGGATGCAGGGCGAGGTTGCGCCCTCGCTGACCGGACCGGTCGGGCAGCCCGCTGCGCTGCAGCAACAGCGGCGTGTGGATCGTGCCGCAGGCCACGACCACCTCGGGTGCGCGCACCTCCAGCCGCCCGCCGCCACAGAGGCGAGCGCTCACCCCCGCCGCGTGGCCGCGCTCGAGCAGAATCGACTGCACGTCGGCGCCCGTGACGATCTCGGCTCCCGCCGCTTCGGCGCGTGGAATGTAGGTGATGCCGGTGTGCTGCTTGGCGGAGGTAGGGCAGCCGAACACGCACACGCCTGAGCCGACGCACCCGCGCGCGTTGCGCCGCAGGTATCCATGCGACCAGCCAAGCCGCTCCGCGCCCCTGCGCGCAACCGCGGCGTTGGCGCCTGCCAGCTCGGGCGTGACCTCGTCAACCGAGAGAGCCCGCTCCACGCGTTCGAAGCACGGCCGTAGGGTCGCCTCGTCGAGCTCCAAGCCGAACTCGCGTCCCCAGCGCTCGAGCACCGGCTCGGGCGTTCTGAAGCAGGTGCCCGAGTTGACGAGCGTGGTCCCGCCGAGCCCCCTGCCGAGCGGCAGGATTATCGGCGGCGTTCCGACGGTCGCCGTCTGACCCCCGTCGCGATACAGACGCGCCAGCATCTCGGGCGGGCGGGCCGTAAAGCCATCGGCGTCGTGGCGCGGGCCCTGGTCGAGCACGACGACCCGCGCACCACCCTCGGCCAGCTCAGCCGCCAGAACCGCTCCACCGGCGCCGGCGCCGATGACGCAGACCTCAGCCTGGAGTCGGCTGCTCATGGACGATGCTCGGCTCGACGCAGCTCCCGACCGCGGCAGACGACAGCCTCGGCGTCCCAGCCGAGCACTCGGGCGAGGGCGGGATCGTCATAGCGGCCCAGCGCGAGCGTCGAGGAGGCCGCCCGCTCGAGCAGCGGTACGTGCTCGAGCATCGCGGCTCCGCGTGGCCGGCGTGCGAGCGCCAACAGGAGCCGCAAAGCCGGACGCTGGGGCCAGGGAGCCGCGGTGAGGAAGCGCTCCAGCCCCTCGCTCATCCCAGCATCCTCGCCGCTTGCGCCTCGGCCAGCCGATCGATCGCGGCGGCGGCACCCGCGGAGTCGCGGTCGTGCACCAAAGCCGCGACCCGCCCATACAACGGCCCGCACTCCTCCATTCCGGAGACGAGCATCCCGAACGCCTCTGCCCGCGGCAGGTAGAGCTCGCGCACCGAGTTCATGATCAGCTGAAAGACGAGGTTGCCGCCGGCCTCGACGAGTGCCGCCATGAAAGCCCAGTCGGCCAGCAGCGTGGCTTGCTCGTCGTGTGCGATCGCCAGAGTCCCCGCCAGCTCCAACAGCACCCCGGCTTGCTCGTCTGAGCGCCGCTCAGCCGCAAGCCGTGCCGCCTCGACGAGCAGCAGCCGCCGCGCCTCCATCAGATCGGCGACGATCGCCTGCTCTCCGTTGCCCTGCAGGATCAGCGCCTCCAGCCCACCCGAGCGCCGCCAATCGAGCACTCGCGTGGCGTCGCCATGGCGGATCTCGACGAGGCGCAGCTGCGCGAGGCGCTTCAGCGCCTCGCGCACGGTGGCCATGTTGACCTCGAGGTCGGCGGCGAGCGCGCGTTGTGTGGGCAGGCGCTCGCCGGGGCGGTAGTCACCGGCGAGAATCGCCGTGCGCAGGCGATCGAAAACCAGGTCGGGAACCGAGGCGCGAGCGATCGGGGTCGGCATTCCAAAGGAAGTGTACCGGTGTTCCGAACACTCGGGCGAGGCGCCGTCGAAGCGCACTCGTCAGACTGTGGGCGTGGTCAATCGTCGTCCCGAACCGCAGCCGATCCCGCCGTCGGCCACGCCTGAGGAGGCGGCCGCCATCGTGGCCGCGCTCGAGCGCTTTACCCAAGATACGGCGCCGTCGGCGGAGGGGGCAGGCGAGGCCCTGGACCCGTGGACGCGCGCGGCTATGCTCGAAGGCGTCATGCGCGAGGAGCACGGAGATGTTCCTCACCCCTGGATAAACCCCTGAAAGTCGCTAGGCTTTAGCCTCAATCCACTTTCCGCCGGCACTCTTTGCAAAGCAGCCCGGGCGCCGCCCGGATCAGGAGGTTTCGTGATGGAGCCAGTTTCCGCACCCGCCGCACCGCGCGGCACGCTCGAGGACCCGGAGGTCCTGCAGAACGTGCCCGGGCACATCATTCCGATCCTGCAGCGGGAGTACGACGACTTCAAGACCGAGTCCACCAAGTTCCTGCAGGGCGACATGCCCGAGGACGAGTTCATCAAGTTCCGGCTCAAGCAAGGCGTCTACGGGCAGCGCCAGGCGGACGTGCAGATGATCCGCGTGAAGCTGCCGTTCGGTGGGATCACACCCGAGCAGATGGAGGCGTTCGCCGATGTGGTCGAACGGTATGTGCCACTGAACAAGGGCCATATCACCACGCGTCAGAACATCCAGATGCACCACATCCCGCTGCCGGAAGCCGAGCAGGCAATCCGCCAGCTCGGCGAGTCCGGGCTCTCCAGTCGCGAGGGCTGTGGCAACACCGTCCGCAACGTCACCGGCGACCCGTGGGCCGGCGTGGCCGCCGACGAGCTGTTCGACCTGACCCCCTACGCCGGGGCGTATGTCCGTTACTTCGTGCGCCACCCCACCACCCAAGCGATGCCGCGCAAGATCAAGACCTCGTTCGACGGCAGCCCGCGTGACCGGGCGATCAGCGGCATCCATGACATCGCCTTCCGCGCTCGCGTCCGCGAGATCGACGGCCGTGAGGTGCGGGGCGTTGAGATCCTCGTCGGCGGCGGCACCTCGATCATGCCGCGGGTGGCGCCCGTGCTGTACGAGTTCGTAGAGCTCGACAACGGCGATTACCTGAAGATCGCCGAGGCCGTCTTCCGGATCTTCGACCGCCAGGAGTGGCTGCGCGTCAACCGCGCCCGCGCGCGCATCAAGGTGTTCGTCGACAAGTACGGCATCGACGAGCTGCGCAACCAGGTGGAGGAGGAGCTGAAGGGCGACTGGGTCGCCGAACGCGATTTCTCGATCGAGGACAGGCTGTTCGGAGACGACGAGCGCGAGGGCGCGCCCGCGCCACCCGAGACCTACGGCAGTCCCAATGGCGACGTCTCCGAGTTCGAACGCTTCCGCGCGGCCAACGTGCGTGTGCAGAAGCAGGAGGGATATGTGACGGTCGAGGCCAAGGTCACCCGCGGCGATCTCACACCCGAGCAGTTCCGCGGTCTCGCGGAGATCATGCGCGCCTACGCCGGTGGCTACGCCCGTACGACCGTGCAGCAGAACTTCGTGCTGCGCTGGGTGCGTGAGGAGAGCGTCTATGACGTGTGGCGGGCGCTGTCGGAGCTCGGTCTCGGTGACGCCGGCTCGCGAGAGATCAACGATGTCGTCTCGTGCCCGGGCACGGACTCGTGCAAGCTCGGGATCACCAGCTCGATGGGACTCAACCAGGCCGTACAGGAGCGCATCGAAGCGCTCGACATCACCGATGAGCTCACGCGCAAGCTGAACGTCAAGATCAGCGGCTGCCCGAACGGCTGCGGCCAGCACCACGTCGGCAGCATCGGCTTCACCGGCGCGTCGATCAAAGTCGGCGAGCACACGATCCCCGCCTACATCCCCCACGTCGGCGGCGTGTTCGAAGGCGGCGAGGTGAAGTTCGGCACGCGCCTGAAGCTGCGCCTGCCCTCCAAGCGGGTCCCAGACGCGATCGAGCGCTGGATCGGCCACTACGAGGCCAACCGCGAGGCGGGCGAGGAGTGGAACGACTTCGCCGAGCGCGTCGGCACGGCCGAGCTGGAGGGTCTCGTCAAGGATCTGTCGATGCCCGCCGACTTCGGACTGGAGACGATGAACACGTTCATCGACTGGAACCGCAACGTCCCGTTCGAAGTCATTCGCGGCGAGGGCGAGTGCGCGGTATAGATCAACGGACATCGTGGAGGGATGCCGGGAGCCGGACGGCGATCGGAGCGCGAGGGACATGAGCGGACCACAGAGCGACATAGCGGAGCACCCATCCGAGCTCGATCGGGCTAGCGGCCTGAGCGAGACGCTGCGCGAGGCGGTCGAACGTCACGGCGAGCGGGCTGTGCTGCTGTGCTCGTTCCAGAAGGAGGAGTCGGTCCTGCTCGACGAGTTGCTGCGCATCGGCGATGGCGAGTCGCCGGTGAGGATCGTGACGATCGACACCGGCGTGCTGTTTGCCGAGACGCTGCAGACCTGGCGTGAGTTCGAGCAGCGATTCGGCGTGAGCATCGAGGTCCAGGACGCCACCAGCCCCGACGGGCCGTGGACGGGTCCCGAGCGTTGCTGCTCGGCCGCGAAGGTGCGGGCACTCGAGCGCTCGCTGGACGGGGCGGAGGGTTGGATCACCGGCATCAGGCGCGAGCATGGACCGACACGAGCCGACGCGGAGCTAATCGAACGCGACGAGGTCCGCGGGCTGTGGAAGTACAACCCGCTCGCCCACTGGACCGACAAGGACCTGTGGCGGCGCATCCACGAGCGCGAGCTGCCCTACAACCCACTGCACGACCAGGGCTACGAGTCGATCGGCTGCGCACCCTGCACCCAGCCCGGCGCCGGCCGCGAGGGACGTTGGGCGGGCACGGAGAAGACCGAGTGCGGTTTGCACGTTGATGTGGTGCCCGTTGTGCCCGAGCCCACCGTGTGAGAAGCCTGATCCCGAGACAGACGACAACATGACGATCGCCACAAAGCCGACTATCTCCATCTCATCGCCCAGCAATTCAGCCCGCTGATGCTGGGGCTGCACCCCGAGATCATCCTGTTCGGCCTGGGCGTCGGCGTCCTGATCGGCCTGACCGGAATCGGCGGCGGTTCGCTGATGACGCCACTGCTGATCATTGTGCTCGGCGTTCAGCCCGTAGTCGCGGTCGGCACCGATCTGGCCTACGGGGCGATCACC
Source organism: uncultured Solirubrobacterales bacterium (assembly GCA_963708315.1). Lineage (GTDB taxonomy): Bacteria > Actinomycetota > Thermoleophilia > Solirubrobacterales > Solirubrobacteraceae > Palsa-744. The sequence continues at coordinate 2,898,618 of OY970204.1, forward strand.
AAGACGCTCGGTGGCTACCGACACCTGCGCAAAGGGACCGTGGATCTGGGCGTATCGAAGTGGCTGGCCTCCGGCGGCGTTCCCGGGACGCTGCTGGGTGTATTGATCGTCGATCGGTTGCACCACACCTACGGCAAGGACTTTGACAAGGTGCTGATCGCGTGTGTCGCCGCGGCGCTGCTGGTCGTGGCGAGCGTGCTGCTCGTGCGCACGCTGCTGCTGGGCCATCTTGCCAAGCACGAGCGCGAGACATTCCGGTTCACCACCCGCACCGGCATCGCCGCGATCGCGCTGGGGTTCGTGCTGGGGTTGATCCTCGGTCTCACCTCGGTCGGCAGCGGCGCCCTGATCGGCGTGGCGATGATCGTGATCTTCCGGCTGACGCCCCAACGGGTCGTAGGCTCCAGCGTGTTCGTCGCTGCACTGCTGCTGTGGGTTGGAGGAGTGGCGCACGCGATCAGTGGCAACGTGGATTATTCGCTGATGGCCAACATCCTGATCGGCTCGATCCCCGGTGTCTGGATCGGCGCCCAATTCATCGATCGCGTGCCCGACCAGGCACTGCGGGTGACCCTCGCCGCGGTCTTGCTCGGCTCCGCGCTGGCGATGGTCAACACCGCCGGCGGACACATTCCCGTGCCGGTCATCTTCGGCGCACCGGTCGCCGTGGGCGCGCTCGGCTACCTGCTGCGGGGACGCTCGCTGCCGAGCACCCCAAGCGCGGCCATGGCCATACCCGCAACCGCAACCGCACCAGCACCCACGCCTGGTGCGATCGCACCCCGGGCCGCCCCGACGCTCACCACGCCCAACGCCAGGCTGACCGCACCGGAGGGCTCGTGAGCGTCACGGCCGGACCACAGCTGAGCCACCTGCGCGCGCTGGAGAGCGAGGCGATCCACGTGATGCGCGAGGTCGCCGCGGAACTGGAGCGTCCGGTGCTGCTGTTCAGCGGCGGTAAGGACTCGATCGTGCTGCTGCGCCTCGCTGAGAAGGCGTTCCGGCCGGGGCCGTTCCCGTTCCCGCTGATGCACGTCGACACCGGCCACAACTTCCCCGAGGTGATCGAGTTCCGCGACCGTCGCGTAGCCGAACTCGGCGAGCGATTGATCGTCGCCAGCGTGCAGGAGTCGATCGACAGCGGCCGTGCCGTCGAGGAGACCGGTCCGCGCGCCTCGCGCAACCGCCTGCAGACGGTCACACTGCTGGACGCGATCGCCGAGCACGGATTCGACGCCGCGTTCGGGGGCGCCCGGCGCGACGAGGAGCGCGCGCGCGCGAAGGAGCGCGTGATGTCCTTTCGCGACGACTTCGGACAGTGGGACCCCAAGCGTCAGCGCCCGGAGCTTTGGAACCTCTACAACGGCCGCATCAACCGGGGCGAGAACGTACGGGTGTTCCCGATCTCCAACTGGACGGAGCTGGACGTGTGGGAGTACATCGACTCCGAGCAGCTGGAGGTCCCCTCGATCTACTTCGCCCACGAGCGTCCCGTGTTCGAGCGCGACGGGATGCTGTACGCGTGGCGAGAGGGCGTCGAGCTGATCGACGGCGAGCAGGTGTTCTCCGAGACCGTGCGCTATCGCACCGTCGGGGACATGAGCTGCACCGGCGGCGTGCGCTCCCAGGCGGCCACGCTCACCGAAGTCGTGACGGAGATCGCCGCCACGCGGATCACCGAGCGCGGCGAGACACGCGCGGACGATCGCGTCACCGAGGCCGCCATGGAGGATCGCAAGAAGGCCGGATACTTCTAATGACCCTCGACCTACTCAGATTCACGACGGCCGGTTCGGTGGATGACGGCAAGAGCACGCTGATCGGCAGGCTGCTGTACGACACCAAGCAGGTGTTCGAGGACCAGCTGGAACACGTCGCGCAGGCCAGCGAGCGGCGCGGCGGCGAGGGCGCGCTGGACCTGGCGCTGCTCACCGACGGGCTGCGCGCCGAGCGCGAGCAGGGCATCACGATCGACGTGGCCTACCGCTACTTTGCAACGACCAAGCGCCGGTTCATCATCGCCGACTGCCCCGGCCACCAGCAGTACACGCGCAACATGGTCACGGGCGCCTCCACCGCCGACCTGTCGGTGATCCTGCTCGACGCGCGCAAGGGCGTGCTGGAGCAGTCCAAGCGCCACGCGTTCATCAGCGCGCTGCTGGGCATCCCGCACCTGGTCGTGGCGGTCAACAAGATGGACCTCGTCGAGCACTCCCAGACGCGATTCCAGGAGCTCCTCGACGAGTTCGAGGGCTTCGCGCACAAGCTCGGCGTGAGCGCCTCACAGCCGGGCGGACGTAGCCGCGACATCACCTACATCCCGATCTCGGCGCTCGACGGCGACAACGTCGTCGAGCGCTCGCGGGCGATGGATTGGTATGGCGGCCCGACGTTGCTGGAGCTACTGGAGCAGGTCGAAGTCGCCTACGACCACCCCGACGATACGCCCGCGCGCTTCCCCGTGCAGTGGGTCATCCGCCCCTCCGGCGGTCCGGCGGCGGGCGACTACCGCGGCTATGCGGGTCAGCTGGCGAGCGGGGCGTTGCGCCGCGGCGAGGAGGTCACGGTGCTGCCGGGTGGCGGACGCACGCGGATCGCCGCGATCGACACGTTCGACGGCGAGCTCGAGGAGGCGCTCGCGCCGATGTCGGTGACGCTGCTGCTCGAGGACGAGCTCGACATCTCGCGTGGCGAGCTGATCTGCCGAGCAGAGCAGGCGCCGACCGTCGCGCGCGAGCTGGACGCCGACATCTGCTGGATGAGCGAGCGCCCTCTGCGCGCAGGCGGGCGCTATCTGATCAAGCACACCACCCGCAACGCCGGCGCGATCGTTGACGGGCTGCACGACCGCGTGGACGTGCACACGCTGGAGCGCACCGCAGAGCCCCCCGCCGAGCTCGAGCTCAACGACATCGGTCGAATCCGCCTGCGTATCAGCACCCCGCTCGTGTTCGACCCCTATGAGCGCAACCGCCGCACCGGCAGCTTCATCCTGATCGACGAGGCCTCGAATGAGACCGTCGGAGCGGGGATGATCGCCGTGGCCTCGAATTAGCCTCATCGAAGTCCTGCGGCGAGCCCACGGGACAGGTCGCTAAGCTTCCGCGGCCGATGTTCAGCAAGGTCCTCATAGCCAACCGCGGAGAGATCGCCGTGCGCATCGTGCGCGCGCTGGAGGAGCTGGGCGTGGCCTCGGTCGCGGTGTACTCGGAGATCGACCGTGAGGCGCCGCATGTGGGCCGTGCGAGCGAGGCTTATAACCTCGGCGAGGGGCCGGCGTCGGATAACTATCTGAACGTCGAGAAGATCATCGATGTGGCCAAACGGGCCGGGGCGCAGGCGATCCATCCCGGGTATGGCTTCCTAGCGGAGAACGCCCCGTTCGCGCAGGCCTGCGAGGACGCTGGCATCGTGTTCATCGGTCCGCCCGCGAGCGCGATCGAGGCGATGGGCTCGAAGACGCGTGCACGCGAGCTGATGCAGGCCGCCGGGGTGCCGATTGTGCCGGGTACGACCGAACCGGTTGCGACCGTCGCCGACGCATTGAAGATCGCCAAGGCCGAGATCGGATTTCCGGTCGCCGTCAAGGCTGCCGGTGGTGGTGGCGGCAAGGGCTTTCGGGTGGCGCTCACAGAGGACGAGCTCGAGGGCGCCTTCGAGGGCTCAAGCCGCGAAGGCGAGAAGTTCTTCTCCGACGCGACCGTATATCTGGAGCGATACCTGCACGACCCCCGCCACGTCGAGGTGCAGGTGCTCGCCGACCGCCACGGCAACGTGATCCACCTGGGCGAGCGCGACTGCTCGATTCAACGCCGCCATCAGAAGGTAATCGAGGAGTCCCCCGCGCCCGCATGGGTCGTCGATCCCCAGATGCGCGAGCGCATCGGAGAGATCGGCGTTAACGCGGCGAAGGCCGTGGACTACGTGGGAGCCGGCACGATCGAGGGTCTGTTCTCGGCGGGCGAGGACGGCGAGCCGGAGTACTTCTTCCTGGAGATGAACACGCGCGTGCAGGTCGAGCACTGCGTCACTGAGATGACGACCGGCATCGACATCGTCAAGGAGGGCATACGCGCCGCCGCCGGCGAGGAACTCGCCTATGCGCAGGTGGACGTCGAACTGCGCGGACATGCGATCGAGTGCCGCATCAACGCCGAGGACGCCTCCAAGAACTTCGCCCCAGCGCCCGGCAAGATCGGGCGCTACTCCGAGCCGACCGGCCCGGGCATCCGGGTGGACTCGGGCGTGCAGGAAGGCGGGGAAGTCTCGCCGATGTATGACCCGATGGTCGCCAAGCTGATCGTGTGGGACGCCGACCGCGAGCAGGCCACACAGCGAATGCTGCGCGCGCTCTCCGAATACGAGATCGAGGGACTGAAGACGCTGATTCCCTTCCACCAGGCGCTGCTGGCGAGCGAGCAGTGGGCCAAAGGTGAGACTTGCAGGGATCTATTGGAGGACAAGCAGTGGCTGAAGACCCTCGCGTTTCCAGCACCCGCGGCGGTCGCGGCAAGTGACGGGGAGGACGCCGAGGAGAAGGTGCAGCGCACCTACGAGGTCGAGGTCTCGGGCAAGCGCTTCGACGTGCGCGTGCTCGGCGCCCAGTTCGCGGGCGCGGTGGGGCCCATGAATGGCGCCGCGAGCGCAGGCGCAGGCAGACCCCCCAAGCGCGGGGAGCGGAAGAGCTCGGCCGGCGGCGGACCGGACACACTGCCCTCTCCGCTGCAGGGAAACATGTGGAAGGTCCTGGTCAAGCAGGGCGACACCGTTGCTGAGGGCCAGCTGCTGTGCATCATCGAGGCGATGAAGATGGAGAACGAGATCACCGCCCACAAGGCGGGGACGATCTCAGAGCTGCCGATCAGCGAGGGCGCGCCGATCGCGGCGGGCGCGCCGATCGCGACGATCGTCTCAGCCGAGTCGAGCTAGACGGTCCCTCCTCCCGCACGTAGGCGAGATCCTCGTCGAGGATCTCGAGCGCCCATTCGCGATCGAGCACGCGCCCATGGCCGGGAACGACGTGCTCGATGCGCTCCACCAGCGGGCGCAGGCGCCTGAGCGTGTCCGCGTACGCCTCGGCCGTTCCGGCGTGGCCCAACACGGGCAGCTCGACCGGCGACAGGTAGTCGCCGCTCAGCAACACGCCCGTCCACTCGATCAGGATGGCGATCCCATCGCCGGTGTGGCCGGACGCAGGGTGCAGAGCCAGCTCGCGCTCGCCGATCCCGCAGCTCCCCGGGACGGGCAGCGCCTGGACCGCCCCCAGGGCGAGTGGCCGCTCGCGTTCGATGAAGTGCTCCTCGTCGAATGCGCGCAGCTCACGTTGCGCTTCTCCCGGAGCGCCCTGCATACGCTCGGCGGTGCTTTCGGCACAACCGAGCGCGATACCCGGAAACGCGAGCCGTCCCAGCAGATGGTCCCAGTCGCCGTGCGTGGCGAGCAGGCCGCTCGGGGCGGGAAATCCGGCCTGCTCGACCAGCGTCGGCAATGCCTCGAGCTCGTCCGGCAAGATCGGCGAGTCCAGCAGGAAGCTCTCCTCGCCGGCGCGCACGATGGCGCAGTTGGTCTGCCAGATCGCGCTGGTCGCGACGAGCACATCGGCGTGCAGGGCGATCGCCCTCACCGCGCCGGCCCTCCGACTCTAGGAAACGCCCAACAACTTGGCGGCCTCTTTGAGGTTGGGAACCTCGGCTGTGGGCTTGCGCTGAGAGGAGTCGAGCGTCTCTTTGTTGCGGTTTACCCAGATGACGGGTACGCGCGCTTTGATGCACGGCGCCACGTCGTGGTAATGGCTAGCGGCAACGTGCACCCAGCCGCGCTTGCCGCCCATACGCCGAGCGCACTCGGTGAAGTGAGCCGGGTCGGGCTTGTAGGAGCGGACCTGCTGCGCGGTGACGACGAGGTCGAAGTCCGTCGGGATGTGGCGGCGAGTCTGCCCGAGCAGCTTGTCGTCGACGTTTGAGAGCAGGCCCAGTTTGTATTTCTTGGCGAGCTTGGCCAGCTGGATGTTGGTCTCCTTGAACGGCTTCCAGCGCTGGACAGAGTCCGGCAGAAAGCCCGAGCGCGAGGGCTCCAGGGCCCAGTCCAGGCGTTTGGCCACCTCGATCGCGGTGCGCCGCAGGACCTCGGCGTAGAGCTCGTAGGAGCCGCCCTCGATCTCGCGTGTGATCTCACGGACAAGCGCGAGCAGCTCGTTACGGTCGAGCTCGACGCCGTCGCGGGCGGCCTCTGCGGCGAACGCCTCATAGACCCCCGTGTCTCGGTCGATCAGCGTTCCGTACACGTCGAAGGTGACAAATGTGACGTTCTTAGGTATCGGCATCGGCGGGCATTATGCCTTGCGAGGGCGCCCGCGCGCGCTCACCTGTCTTCCGTTAGAGTGCTGCGCCGCTAATGGACCTGCTCGAGTATCAAGGCAAGCAGCTGTTTGCCCGCCACGGATTGAGAGTCTCCGACGGCGAGGCAGTCACCACCGTCGAGGATGCCGTCGCCGCGGCGAACAAGGTCGGCTACCCGGTCGTTGTCAAGGCGCAGGTGCTGATCGGCGGGCGCGGCAAGGCCGGCGGCGTGAAGCTGGCCGACGACGAGGCGCAGGCTCAAGAGCACGCCGAGAACATCCTCGGGATGGATATAAAGGGCCATACCGTGCGGACGCTGTGGATCGAGCACGCCAGCGACATCGCGACCGAGTACTACGCGTCGGTGCTGCTGGATCGCTCGGAGAAGCAGCCGCTGGTGATCTTCAGCGTCGAGGGGGGCGTGGAGATCGAGCAGGTCGCTGAGGAAAGCCCGGAGAAGCTGATCCGTCGCCACGTGGACGCGCTGAAGGGCTTGTCCAGACAGCAGGCGGTGGAGATCGCCACCGAAGGCGGCGCCGACGAGGACGTGATCGAGGGAGTCGCCGACGCGCTCACGGCGCTGTATGAGGTCTGGAGTACCGAGGATGCGCTGCTGGCGGAGATCAACCCGCTGATCGTCACGCCGCAGCGCGAGGTCAAGGCGCTGGACGCGAAGGTGACGCTGGACGGCAACGCGCTGTATCGCCACGTCGAGAACCAGGGACTGTCCGACAGCGAGAACGAAGATCCGATCGAGCGCCGCGCCAAGGAACAGGGCGTGCAGTACGTCGCGCTGAACGGCGACATCGGCATTCTCGGCAACGGCGCCGGACTCGTGATGTCCACGCTCGACGTGGTCGCCGGGGCGGGCGGGCGACCGGCCAACTTCCTGGACGCCGGCGGCGGCTCGGACGCCGGCAAGGTCAAGCAGGCCGTCGAACTGATCCTCTCAAACGACGCGGTGAAAGCCGTTCTGTTCAACATCTTCGGAGGCATCACTCGCTGCGACGAGGTCGCCAAGGGCTTGATCGCGGCGTTCGAGGAGATTAAGCCGACGGTCCCGTTCGTCGTGCGCCTGGACGGCACCAACGACGTGCAGGGACGCGAGCTGCTGCAACAGGCGTCACTGCCGAACGTGTACCCCGCCAAGACGATGGACGAGGCCGCGGAGAAGGTCGTGGCACTGGCGGCGGGCCACAGCGTGGAGAGCGCGGGAGCGGGCGTCTGATGTCGGTGCTCGTTGACAAGGACACGCGGCTCGCGGTCGCCGGGATCACCGGCAAAGAGGGCGCATTTCACACGCTAAACAACAAGCGGTATGGCACGAATGTCGTCGGGGGAGTGACGCCAGGCAAGGGAGGGCAGGACGTCGAGGGCATCCCCGTGTTCGACAGCTGGGCGCAAGCCGCGCAGGAGACCCAGCCGAACACGGCGATGATCTTCGTCCCGCCGCGATTCGCCGCCGACTCGATCCTCGACGCGGCCGCCGCGGGGGTCGAGCTGGTCATCGCGATCACCGAGGGGATCCCCGCGCACGACGAGTTGCGCGTCTACAACACGCTCAAGCGTGACCGGGTGGGTGGGCGTTCCAAAACCCGGCTGATCGGTCCGAACTGCCCGGGGATCCTGTCGCCGGGCAAGGCCAACGTGGGGATCATCCCCGCGTCTTTCTTCAAGGCGGGCAACGTCGGCGTGGTGTCGCGCTCGGGCACGTTGACCTACCAGATCGGCAATGAGATCGCCCAGGCCGGGTTCGGCTGCAGCTCGATCGTGGGAATCGGCGGGGACCCCGTGCCTGGGAGCTCCTTCGTGGACGTGATCGAGCTGTTCGAGGCCGACCCTGAGACGGAGCTGATCGTGCTCTCCGGCGAGATCGGCGGCGCGGCCGAGGAGGAGGCGGCGGAGTACATCGCCACCAGCGTGACCAAGCCCGTGATCGCCTACATCGCCGGGTTTACCGCGCCCGCGGGCAAGCAAATGGGACACGCCGGCGCGATCGTCTCGGGCTCGGCGGGGACGGCCAAGGCGAAGGCCGACGCACTGGAAGCGAAGGGCGTGCGCGTCGGACGCACTCCCACCGAAGTCGCCGAGCTCGCGGTGGATGTGCTCAGCGCTTCGGGCGCCACCGCCTGATACATAGCCGCACCCGCCCGGATCGCTAGGCTTGGCCCAGTGGACCGCGAGACCGCACAGACGTTGGCAGAGTTGGAGCGCAAGCTCGGCGAGCTCGAGCGCGAGCTGGCGGCCGTAGGCGGCGGCGATCACAGTCGTCTCGTCGACGAGGGGATACAGCCCGCCGCAGCCGTGCAGACGGCCGCCCCGGCGCCGCCCCGGGCTGTCCCCATGGCCCCGCCCCCACCTCCGCCTCCACTCACGACGCCGGCCACGCGAACGTCGGCGTCGAGCCCCGCGCCGGGCGCGGAGGAGCTGTTGCGGTTCAGGGAGCGATTGGAGCAGACGGCCGCGGAGCTGACCCGCGACTACGACGAGCTGCTCGGACGCCTAAGCTACTCGGCCGTGCCGACTTCGACAGCCACCGCCGTGGGACCCAAGATCTCGTTCGCGCGCGGCGCGCCGTCGTTGGACATCATCGACGTGGACGGGCTGCGTGAGGCCGCGGCGCGCGCGCTGGAGAGCGACCCGGGCGCAGCGACCGCCTACGGCACGTCGGTCGGGTATCTGAAGCTGCGGGCGTGGATCGCCGAGAAACACGGTGTCGCCCCCGAGAATGTGATCGTGACGAACGGGTCGATGCAGGCCGACGCGTTCCTGTTCGAGCAGCTCGTAGGGGCGGGCGACGAGGTGGTGGTGGAGCGCCCGACGTATGACCGCACGCTGTTGTCGCTGCGCAAGCGCGGCGCGCGGGTGCACGCGGTGCAGTTGCAGCCGGACGGCATCGACACCGACGCGCTCGCTCGCCTGCTGGAGGGTCCGGCCGGCGCCCAGCCGAAGCTCGCGCACGTGATCCCCAACTTCCAGAACCCAGCCGGGTACACGCTGTCGGCCGCCAAGCGCCGCGCGCTGCTGCGGTTGGCGGCCCAGCACGGGTTCGTAGTGTTTGAGGACGATCCCTACGTCGAGCTGCGGTTCGAGGGCGAGCCGATCGCGACGATGCTGTCGATGGACCCCGAGCGGGTGGTGTACGCGTCATCGTTCTCCAAGACCGTCTGCCCCGGTATCCGCGTCGGATACCTGGTCGGGCCACGCGAGCTGATTGCGAGCGTCGCGGAGCTCGCGACGAACACCTACATCTCCCCGAGCATGGTCGCGCAGGCGATCGTGTATGAGTTCTGCGCTTCGGGCGCGATCGAGCGCTCGATCGCGACGGTCAAGGCCGCGCTGTCCCAGCGCGCCGGCGCGCTCGCGCAGGCGCTGCGCCGGGAGCTGCCGGAGGCCGAGTTCGTGACGCCTCAGGGCGGGTACTTCATGTGGGTGACGCTCCCGCCGGGCACCGACGTGGCGAGACTGTTCAAGGTCGCGGCCGAGCGTGGGGTCGCGTTCGTGAAGGGCACGGACTTCCTGCTGGAGGGCGGCGAGAACACGCTGCGCCTCGCCTACTCCGGGGTCACGCCGGAGCAGATAGACGAGGGCGTCGCACGCCTCGCTGCTGCATACCGCTCTCTTTAGCGCCCGTAGCGCTGACCTAGTACAAGCGCCTCCGGCAGTGCGGTGCGGGCGGGCGGCGAGGGGTCGGCGATCACAGAGACGGTCTCAGCCACTGAGGGGGTGACGGCGCAGCGCTGGCCGTCGGGTGTCTCTAGCAGTACCTCGGCGTCGTCGCTCGCCGCGAGCGTGCCCTCCAAGCCCGGATGCAGACCGGAGGCCATGAGGTAGTGGAGCAGATCCTCGGCCTCGTTCTCGAAGCGCAGCACGCGCACGGACGCGCCCACGGCTACGTCGGCCAGCGGCACGCCCGCGAGACGCTCGCCGGCGACGATCGGGTGGCCGTGCGGACATGTCTTGGCGTCGCCGATCGCCGCGAGCATACGTTCCTCGAGCACCGGCGACATGGCGTGCTCCAGGCGCTCGGCCTCCTCGTGCACCTCGTCCCAGGGAACGCCCAGCACGTCGGTGAGGAAGCGCTCGATCAGGCGGTGACGGCGGACGATCCCCTCGGCGTGAGTGGCGCCGTCGGCGGTGAACGCGATCACACGGTCCTGGCCGCGGGTGATGTAGCCGTCGCGTTCCAGTCGACCGACCATCTCGTGGACCGTCGGCGCCGACAGCTGCATCGCACGCGCGATGTTCGCGCCGGTCATCGGCAGGCGGGCCTCCTGCAACCAGAACAGGATCTGCAGGTACTCCTCCTCGGCGACGGTCGCAGTGTCGGTGCTCATCGTCCTGCGGATGCTAGCCGACGGTCACGCCCCGACTCATCCGCGGGGATGAGATCGATGACGAAATCGCCGCATTTGGCGCACGCGTCATGCGACGGACACCGGTCACGGACTCGCCGGGTCGCGCGGGCTCGTCCTAAATGGAAAGCTGGTCGAACGTGCACTCGCGCGGGGACTTGTCCTCGCGCCAGCGCCGCAGCTTGGCGCCGTGGCGGATGCGCCCGGCGGAGACGTGATCGAAATCGATCTCGATCACGAGCTCGGGGCGCAGCCCGACCCACTCGAGATCCTTGCCGGAGCTCCAGCGACTGGGTTCAGCCGTTCCGTGCTCTCCTGTCTCATACGGGGCGAGGAAGCCGACCAGGCGGCGCTTGTCGGCGGCGGTCAGCCCGGAGCAGTGCCCGACGACGCGCAGCTCGGGTCCGTCGTAGAGCCCGAGGATCAGCGCGCCGACGGTGTCTGACTCCTTGCCGGGGCGCCAGCCGACGAGGACTGTGTCGATTGTGCGCACGCGCTTGACCTTGAACGTGCCCTTACGCTCGCCGGGACGGTAGGAGGCCGAGAGCTCCTTGGCGATCGCGCCCTCGGCGTGCTCGAGCCACGGCTGAGCCTCGCGCGTGCTGGCGACTGTCCGCATCAGCTCGACCGGCGCTGGGGCGAAGCGGTCGTCGGAGAGCAGGCGCTCGAGCGCGGCGCGGCGCCGGGCAAGCGGGCGCTCCAGCAGCGATTCGTCGTCGTGGGCGAGCAGGTCGAACACGACGTACACGGCGGGCGTCTCGACCGATAGGCGTTCGATCCGGGAGGCGGCTGGGTGGATGCGCTGACCGAGCGCATCGAAGTCCTCGCGGCCGTCGCTGTCGCGGACAACGATCTCGCCGTCGAGCACATACTGGCCGGGAGGGAGCACGAGCTCGGGGAAATAACGCCCGAGTGGCTTGGCCGAGCGCGACTGCAGGTAGACATCCTCGCCGTCCACGAACGCCAGGCAGCGGAAGCCGTCGAGCTTGACCTCGTAGATGTAGTCCTCGCCGACGGGCAGCTCCTTGCGCGAGAGCGCGAGCTGGGGCTTGAGCGGCGGTGTGAGCGGCAGTGGGCTCATCGTCGCGCGCGACTGGGCTGGACGCGACGGGGCTCGTTCTTCTGCTTACGAAAGTGCGGCGGCCAGGGGGCGTCGCCAAGTCCCTCGCGCTCGTCGCGCGCGGCTAGCTCGAGCAGCGAGTGAAGCGGCGCCGGAGCGTCGTCGATCGTGGCCGATGGGTCGCCGCGCTCACGCAGCCGCGTGGGAACGGTGTCCAGGCGCAGCTCGGCCGGGTCGACGTCGGCGACCTCGTCCCATTGCAGCGGACACGACACGCGTGCGTCGGGGACGGCGCGGACCGAGTAGGCCGAGGCGACGGTGCGGTCGCGCGCGTTCTGGTTGTAGTCGATGAACACCCCCTCGCGCTCCTCCTTCCACCAGCGGCTGGTCGCGCGGTGAGGCATGTTGCGCTCGACCGCCCGCGCCAGCGCGAGCGCGGCGCGGCGCACTTCGGTGAAGTCGTGCTCGGCGACGATCCGCACGTACACATGGATGCCGCGCGAGCCGGAGGTCTTGGGAAAGCCGCGCAGGCCGTGCTCCTCGAGCACCTCGCGCACGCCCAGGGCCACCTCGCGCACCTCCGAGAACGGCACCTCGGGCCCGGGGTCGAGATCGATGCGCAGCTCGTCGGGGTGGTCGAGGTCGGAGCGACGGACCGGCCAGGGGTTCCAGTCGATCACGCCGAGGTTCACTCCCCAGACAAGGTGGGCGGCGTCGTTGGGGACGAGCTCGCGGGCGGAGCGGCCGCTGGGGAAGGTGACGGTCGCGGTCTCGATCCACTCTGGCGCGCCGCTGGGCACGCGCTTTTGAAAGAACGGCTCGCCCTGCACCCCGTCGACCCAACGCTTCATCACGGTCGGGCGCTCGCGCAGGTGGCGGACGACCTGCGAGGCGCACTCGATGTAGTAGTTGACGAGGTCGAGCTTGGTCAGGTTGCGCTCGGGGAAGAAGGGCTTGGAGGGACTGCTGACGCGCAGCTCGCGTCCCTGCACCTCCACCACGACGTGCTCCTTCTCGGCGGCCATGGGTGAAAGGATGCCAGGCATGGTGATACCGGACACGCTCCTGCTCGCGGTGTGCGCGTTCGGGGCGGACATGCCCGCCCCGCGTGTGGGCGAGGCACTCGCACGGGGTGTGCGCACAGGCGGGATGCCCGAGCCGGACATATGTCAGATCGAGGACGGCCTGCCGACGGACTTCGACACGCGGATGCGGCACGCGCGGGCGGTCGTGCTCGGCGTGGATCGCCTCGACCGGGACACCCTGGCGGGCAGCGATGTGTTCGAGATCGCCACGCGCGCGCGTCAGGCGGGCGTGCCGGCGTATGCGGTGACCGGCATGAACGAGCTGGATGCGTTCGACGCGCGAGTGCTTGACCTGCAGGTCATCCTGGAGGCAAACGGGATGCGCGGGCTGAGCGCAGCTGGGCGCAAGCTCGCGCGGTTGGCCTGACCAACGACTGGCCCGACTAGGTCGACCTGTCGGCCAGCGACCGCGCGACCTCATACACCAGCCGCGTGGTGTCGGCGACGGTGGCGTAGTCGAGGTTCGCAGGGATGTCGCTCGGGAGGTGGTAGTTGGCGGGGGCGAGCCAGTCGGTCATCGAGACGAGCGTCGCGATCGGGTAGCCGGCGCGGGAGGGGATGATGCTGTCGGTCGAGGCGCGGGCGCGGTAGCCGCGGTGCAGGGGAATCCCGAGCGAGTCGGCACGCGCCGCGAACAGGTCGCGCAGCCAGGGCCCCGTGTACTCCTCCATGCGCACCGGTCCCTCGGCCTCGAGCAGCACGAGATGGGGCGAGCCGACCGTGTCGAGGTTGACGAAGCGCGTGGTGGCCGGGTCGAGCTCGTGGCGGTGGCGGGAGACGAACGCGCGGATGCCGTCCTGGAGGGTCTCCTCGGCACCGCAGGAGACGAGCAGCACGCGCAGGCCGGGGATCGGGCGCTCGCGCAGGAGCTCGGCGAGCGCGACGATGCAGGCGACACCGGAGAGGTTGTCGTTGGCGCCCTGCACGGTCTCGCTGCGCCAGACGTCTGCGACCAGGGCCGTGCCGAGCAGGCCGAGGACGAGGCCCTTGAGTGCGCTGATGCGCCTGAGACGACCTGGTGGACAGAGCGAGCCCACGATCGTGGCGAGCGGACCGGCGAGCCCGAACCACCACTGGGGAAGGGGCGTTTTGAAACGCTCCAACACGTGCGGCGCGCGTTCATGGAGCGTGCGCTGGAGCGTCTGGTCGAACAGCATGCCCGTCTGGGGGGCGTCGTGGTGGGCGATCAGGACGAGCGTGCTCGACGCCTCGGGGTCACCGGCGCGGGCGATCAGGTTGACGGTGGTGCGCCGGCGACGGACGAGACGGCGCAGGACGCGGGGCCCGTTGTGGGCCTCGTCGACGATCCCGGCGAAGGTGAGGAGGGCGAGCAGCGCGCCGGACAGGCGGCGGCCGCGCAGCGACAGCAGGGCGCCCAAGACGCCGGTGAGACCGAGACCGGTGGCGGTCGGCGGGAACGTGCCCCAGGAGGGCTCGTCCTCCAGCTCCGCCTCGACGCCCGCGACCGAGCTCAAGCGCGCGTGCAGCCACTCGGCGGCCTCGCGCTCACCTGGCGAGCAGGGCGGGCGCTCCAGCGGGGCGAGCGTCTCGACGACCTCGCGCAGCGTGGCCGTCACGTCGGGCGTCGGGGCCAGATCGGGCGCCGTGGGTCCCGAGGCCGAGCTCATGATGTGAGTGCCTCGCGGGTGTGGAGGAGGGCCTGTGGACTCATAGAAAGCATTGTCCCTCACCGCGATAGGTGGGCACCTGCTCGACGATGCGATCGCCCGCGAGCAGGTGCAGGGAGGCGAAGCGCTCGCACAGCTCGCCGGCCTTGGCGTGGCGCAGCCACACACGATCGCCGACGACAAGATCGTCGGCGGCGTTTCCGAGCAGGGGTGTCTGCACCTCGCCGGCGCCCTCCTGAGAGTCCAGACGCAGCCCGGCGGGCAGGTGGGGTACGGGCAGGCGCGCGGCGTCGGCGGGACCGGAGGCGAGGTAGCCACCGCCGAGTACGGTCGCCACACCCGGCCCGGGACGGCGCACGACGGGCAGCGCAAACAGCGCGGCGGGACGGGGTGTGAACGCGCGGTAGGAGTCGAACAGCGCCGGGCCGTAGAGCCCGGAGCCGGCGGTCAGCTCGGTGATGGCCGGCTCGCGCGCGGTGAGATGCAGGCTGCCGGTGCCGCCCGCGTTGACGAACTCGAGCGGGGCCAGCTCGCGCACGGCGGCGATGGCCTGCGCACGGCGTGCGGCGAGCTCGCGGACGGAGCGCGACTGGATCGCGCGGATCGCGAGCGCGCGCAGCGGACGGCCGCGCGGGGCATCGCCGAGACCGGCGATGTGCGCCTCGTAGGACATGATCCCGACGAGTACCAGCGTGTCGCGGGCGAGGATCGCGCGGCCGAGCGCGAGCGCCTGCGCGGGGGTGTGGACGGGCGAGCGCTTGGCGCCCACGGTGATGCGCCCGCCGAGGGCGCGATAGCCGGCGTCGAGGTCGATGCACACGCGGATCGGCGAATCGCCGCGGGCGCCGGCGGCGTCGATCAGATCGAGCTGGGCGACGTCATCGACCATGACCGTCACGCGGGCCCGCGGAAGCTCGGTGGGCAGTCGGGCCAGTTCGCGCAGGGCGGCGCGATCGGCCGTGGGATAGGCGACGACGATGTCCTCAAATCCCTCTCGCGCGAGCCACAGCGCCTCTCCCAAAGTGAACGCGAGCGTGCCCGCGAACCCGTCGCGGGCGAGCACGCGTGCCTGCAGCGAGCGGCAGCGGACCGACTTGCTCGCGAGGCGGATCTGCCGGTGGGCGGCGCGGTGTTCGAGGTCGCAGGCGTTGGCCCACATGGCGTCGAGATCTACGAGCGCAAAGGGCGGGTCCAGATCGGCCGTGGCCTGTTCGAGGCGTCGGAGATCCGATTGGGGGTCATCTTGGGGCGCATCCGCGCGTGTGGGTTGGGCAACGGGCGGGCGGGCGCTGGCCGATCGGAGATCCCTTCGATCTCCGATCGGTATCCGGCCCCGCTCCGGCGCATGCGATCGGGACGGGGTCGCGCTCATGCGGCGCGCTCCCCGTCGGACGCCCCGTCCGCTCCGGGCGGAGATGGCGTCGGCTCGGTCGTCGTAACGGCGACGGGCCCGAGCACGCGATCGGTGTAGTCGTTGGCGAAGCGGCCGTGGGGATCAAGGCGCGCGCGGACGGTCTGGAACCGGTCCCAGTCGGGGTAGCGCGGGCGCAGCGTGGCGGCGGTCTGGAAGTGGCGCTTGCCCCAATGGGGACGGCCGCCGAGCTCGTCCATGATCTCCTCCACCGCGCGGAAGTAGGGCTCGTAGGACATGTGCTCGAACATGTGCACGGCAACGAACCCGGAGTCGCGTCCGGAGGCCGTGCTGAGGAACGCATCGTCCGCGGCGACGGTGCGAACCTCGATCGGGAACGGCACCGCGAACCCGCGCTCGGGCACCAGCGCCATGATCCGACGGACGGCCTCGGGAGTGCTGGCGCGCGGGAGCGAGTACTCCATCTCGGTGAAGCGCACGAGACGGGGGCTCGCGAAGATGCGGTCAGAGCGATCCACGCGCGTGGAGGAGCCCGCGAGGCGCGTGACGAGACGGTTGATCTGAGGGATGCGCCCCGGGAGTCGCCGACCGACGCGACAGAACAGACCGAGGGCATGGTTGGTGAGGAGAATGTCGTTGGCATAGGCGCTCGCCCGCGCGCGCGGGCGCGGCGGCTGGTCGGTGCGGTTGTTCGTGCGCGTGAGCGCGGTGTCGGTGTGGGGGAAGACGAAGAACTCGAAGTGGTCGTTGGCGAGCGCCAGCTCCTGGAAGCGATCGAGCGTGTCGGCGAGCGGCCGGGGCGAGTCGTGCCCGCGCAGAGTGAATGCGGGCACACAGCGCAGCGTGACCTCGGCGATGACACCGAGCGCCCCGAGCGATACGCGCGCGGCGCGATAGGACTCGGCGTCCTCGTCGGGGGCGCAGCGCAGGGTGGAGCCGTCGGCAAGCACGAGCGTGAGCTCGGCCACCTGGGCGGAGATGTTGCGCAGGCCCGCGCCGGTGCCGTGGGTGGCGGTGGCGATCGCGCCGGCGATCGTCTGGGCATCGACATCGCCGAGGTTCTCCAGGGCGAGCCCATGCTCGGTCAGGCGCGCGGAGAGCTCGCGGATGGTGATGCCGGCCTGAACGCGGACGAGCCCGGAGGAGCGGTCGAGGTCAAGCACGCGCGTGAGCCGGTCCAGGCGTAGTTGCAGGCCGTCGGTGAGGGCGATGTCGCTAAAGGAGTGCCCCGAGCCAATGACCCGGACGCGGCGATCCTCGGCGTCCGCATGCGCGATCGCCGTGGAAATCTCCTCGATCGAGCCGGGCGTGGCGACAGCATCCGGCCGACAACGCTGGTCGCCGGCCCAGTTGCGCCACTCGCCCGCCGGGGTTGAGCGCCCTTCCGCGATCCGAGACCCAGGGGCATCTGCGCTCGCGGCGCCGTCGCGGCCACCCCGAGACGCAGGCGGTGTCACGACGGTGCGGGTGTCGCTAGGCTCGCTCATCGGATGACCGAGCCCGAGCCTACTCCGAGTCGGGCCGTACGTGCCCCTCGCGCGCGGGCACTGCCAACGCCGGGGGCACGGCGGGCGACGGTGATCGGTGCGGGCTCGTTCGGGACGGCGCTGGCGGTCCTGCTGGCGCGAGGCGGGTTGCGCACGACGCTGCAGGCGCGCACGGCCGAGCAGGCGTCGCTGCTCACACAGGAGCGTGAGAACCGGACCTATCTGCCGGGCGTGGAGTTGCCGGTGGGGCTGCGCGTCGCGCCGGCCTCGGAGGGCGTTGCGCGCGCCGATTATGTGTTTCTGGCCGTGCCCTCGCGCGGACTTGGCGAGGTGATCGAGGCGCTCGGCGCCGGCGGCCTGGGACGGCGCGCGGCCGTGGTGTCGGTCGCGAAGGGACTTGTCCCGCCCGAGGGGACGCCACCGACGAGCGTGCTGAGCGCCCGGTTCGGCGCCCAGCGCGTCGCCTGCCTGGGGGGTCCGGCGCACGCACAGGAGATGGTGCACGCGGGCGCGGCGCTGGTCGTGGCGTGCGTGGAGGAGGAGTTGGCGAGCGCGCTCGCGCAGGTGTTCACCCGCGCGGGAGTTGTGTGCGAGCAGTCCAACGACCCGGTCGGCGTGGAGCTCGCGGGGGCGGCCAAGAACGCAGCCGCGCTCGCGGCGGGCGCCACCGAGGCACAGGGACTGAACGCGGCCGGCGCAGCCGCGGGGCACATATTCGCGGAGGTGTGGCGCTACGCGGAGGGTCTGGGCGCGCGCCCGGAGTCGATGATCGGCCTGGCGGGCGCCGGCGACCTGGTGGCCACGGCGCTGGCGCGCGAGAGCCGCAACCGGCGCGCGGGAGAGCTGCTGGCGGCGGGCGTGCCCGCAGTGGAGATCCCCGCCCAGATCGGCCAGGCCGTCGAGGCGCTTGAGTCGGTCCCCCTGCTCGGCCGCGCGCTGGAACGCGCGGGAGTGCAGGCGCCGGTCACGAGCGCGCTGGGGCGGCTGATCTCAGGTGAGCTGCCGCTGGGCGAGTGGGTCGCGCTGGTGCGCGCGACGGTGCCGCCGCCGGCGCTGTGGCGCCGGCGCCCGCAGCCGGGGTTCTGGCGGCGGGCGTGGCGGCGGGTGGCTCCACACGCCCAGAGGTGAACAGAGGTAAATGTTCAGAGCGCGCTGGGCGATCGCGGGCGAGCAGTCGCGGACCGGCGGCGCGAGGCGGCAGCGACGGTCCCGTTCCTGGAACCGTCAGGTCTCTGCACGGCCTCGGCCCATCGATTCACCGCTTGCCTCAGCTCTTCCAAGAAAGCGTCCTGGGAGCGGCGGACGGCGCCCTTCGCCTGTGTGGCGCGAGCGTGCTCCTCGGCACCCAGCCACTGCGACAGCTTGTCCCACACGGCCGCGTTCTGGGTGCAGAGCTCGGTCTTGTGCCTGACGGGCAGCGCGTCGTGCGCGTCGTGGTCGCGCATCGCACGAGTCCAGCGCCTGAAGTCGATCCTCTTCGCATTGCGGTGGGCGGGCGAGCCTTCCAGCACACAGGCCAGCCGCTTCAGGCGCGTCTCGGCTCGCGCGTGTTCTTCTTTCAACATGCCGATGAGCTTGACATCGTCGACTACGTCATCTTGCGGCGATGCCGTCTCGTCGTAGCGGCCGAACCTGACGACGATCTGCCGGTCCTCGGCCAGCAGCGCGTTCGCCCGCGCTAGCAGGCGATGACGTGCACGCCAGTCATAGCCGTCGGCGGCGACCTTGCGCAGAAGTTCCCAGATCTCTCGCTCCTCCTCGCACCAGTCGCTCAGCGCGTGCGCGCCCACGCGCGTGTCGCTGCCGGGGCGCCGGCACCCGCCGGCGCGCGTGTGCCAGATTTCGTGCCGGCTGCGCGCGAGCGCGGCGAGCAGATCGCGCGTGTAACGGCTCTCGACCAGTTTGCGAGGCGCCCGAGGGGCAGGTTTGACCGCGCCGCGAACCGGATTTTGACTTGGGAAGTACATCGTCTCGAAGGACCGAAACGCGGAATCTTGGCGCAGCCGATCGAGCGCGCGATCCTCGCTGACTACCCAGTCTCGCCAGGTGACCACGAACTCGCTGTCGCGCATCGTGATCGCCTGCTCCAGTCGCTTGACGGCTCGCTGCGCGAGCTTGCGGCGGACATCGTCGTCCTCCACGACGCTCTGGTTGGCGTAGGCGCAATCGAGGTGGACCGCGTACACGCATGCGGCGTTGTAGTGCTCTTGCCACTGCCAGCGCCTCAGCCAGGTCGGCCACCAGCCGGCCAGAAGACCGGGGCGCCAGCCGGCGCGCTTGACCTTGCCGTCCAGTTCTTTCAGCAGCCCCTCGTCGACGACGAGTGGCTCCTCGCGCAGGAGCTCCAGGCGCCGGGCGATGCTCATCTGCGACAGCGCCACCGTTCTGCGGGTGAGCAGCTGGCGCCACGTGCGCGTCTCCACGCGGGGCAGCGCGAGCTCGAGCTCCCGCGCCGCTTCCCGGGCGCGATCCATCAACTTCCTTCTCGCTTCTCGCTCTCCCTCCATGCTCATCCGCTCGCCGACCTCGAGCAACGCGCCGATCGCCCGCGAGATCGCCACGACCCCGGGGTCGTGGCGCGGCATATCGACCAGCGGCTCCAGCTGCGCTCTGATATCCGCGCGCAACTGCCGATGGCGAGCGCCTTTCGGCTCGCCCTTGGGCACGCTCCACTCCCGCAAGATCGACCCCTCGCCGAGCAGCACGACGGCTCGATACTTGGCGACGCTCAACGCCTGATCCCACTCGCGGCGGGCGCCGCGGCGATACATCCCTCGGGGCAGGTTCTTGGCGCCGGGGTTGGCGAACGCGAGGATACGCTGATAGCTGACGAGCGCCGCCAGCAGAAGTCCGGCCTTCTCCTGGAGCTGGCCGAGGCGCAGGCGTACCGCGAGATTGGTCGGATCATGTCTGAGCGCCTCCCAATAGCGGTCGAGTGCCTCGTCGAACCGGCGTTCCTGCTCGAGCTTGGCGGCGCTTTCATACGCGCTCAACAGCCCTTCCGGCATGACGTAGCCGCGCCACGCAGCCCACGTTCCCCGACACAAGCGCGAACGCGGGAGGATCGCAGCGGTGGCTTCGTCCGCCGCCCTGCAGATCGCCCGCTCCCAGGTGCTCTCCCAGACCTCAATGACCGCGCTCGACTGGCTCGGGGTCTGCACCACCTGCACCGTGACGCCGTATTTCTTGCTCTCCTCGCGTTCGCGCACGACCCCCCGGACTTGGATCGCATACGTCGGAACGGCCGCGCGCAGGAGCCGCAACAGTGGGCCGAGGATGCCTACGGCGGAGCCTTCACCGCTGCTGAGCGTGTCCAGAAACGCGCCTTCGGGCGCCGCGCCCGGTGACGGGGTCGCCGCCTGCAGTCGCAGCACCGCCAGGCGTTCGCGAAAGCGCGCGGTCAGATGCGGCGCCTTGACCGACGCCAGATCGCTGCCTTCGTCGAAGTCTGCAACGAGCACCGGTCCTCCCCACCAGACGAGCGCCGCCAGTCGCGCGTTGCGGATGAACCACGCCGCCCCGATCAGCATCCCGAAGGCGATCGGCAACGCGACCGCCGAATGTGTGACCGTGACCAGGAAGGCGTGCAGCGGCAGGGATGAGACGAGGGTCTCACCTTTCCCACCGGCGCCGTAGGCTTCGTAGCCGACGAGCACCGCGAATCCGGCGAGCAGGACGACCGTCAGCAGCAGCAGGAAGGTCCAGCCGAAGATCGACGCTCGCTCAGATCTGTATTGCGAGGTACGGGCGTAGAAGCGACTTCGCGGCGGCATCCGCGACCACAGCCGTCGCAGTCTCCAGGCCGTCCGCGCTTCCCAGCGGCGCGTCCGTTCGCGCGTCCAACCGAGCGCAGGGCTCAAGCGTTTGGCCCAGCTGTGCTGTCCAAACCAGTCGACCACGGCCGCTTCGCCTGCGCGCGTCCGCTTGCGCACCCAAGCCAGTGCAGCGCCCAAATGCTTAGTCCAGCTGCGCTGCCCAAACCATTTGATCGCGGCGGCTTCGCCCGCTCGCGTCCACCTGCGCGCTTTCTCCACCAGATCCGTCATCGCCGTCCGTCCCATCCCGTTTCCGTCGATTCCAGCCCGCTGATCTGTACACGTTATCTGATCTGACGCCACAGCGCACGGCTCGGCGCGCCCGATCTGAGCCGACGGCCGATCTCAACCCCTCGACGCGGGGCCGGACACCGATCGGAGATCGAAGGATCTCCGATCGGCCAGCACCCGCCCGCGTCTTGAACGTGGGCCGACCTGCGTGGATGCGACCCAACTCAGCACAACAAACGACCTTGCCTGCGGCCGTGCTCTTCGCTCGCCCCGCGTGAGTCCGTCCTCAGCCCGCCATCAGCGTGCTCACGACCGCCTCATATACGCCCGCCCCGTGACCTGCATCGCTCACGCGCACGTTCTCGTAGGCAGCCATCGCCGCGCGGATCGAGGGATCGCGCTCCACCGCGTTCGCCACCAACCAGAACGCACCCACGTGCTGCGCGCACGCCAGATCCTCGCGCGAGTCCCCCACCGCGAACGTCTCCTCGCGCTCATATCCCCGCGCGCGCATGTGCAGAGCAACCGCTGCCTCCTTCGATGCTCCCGCCGGCAGGAGGTGATAGCCGCGCACGTGCTCCAGTTCGGCCAGCGCCGGCGAGCGGCGGGTGACGACCCCGTTGTCCACCAGCCGCAGGTTCTCGTGGCCGTGCTCGGCCAGCAGCCGGTCCACCTCCTCGGCGTCGACGAGCCCACGGAACGCGTGCGAGATTTCGCGTGCGACGTGCCACGGCTCGTGGTACTCCAACCGTCCTACGTACCGTTCAAGCAACAGTTCCGGCGCCCCAGAGCGCTCGATCTGCTCGGCGATGCTCAGCTCGCCCGGCATCAGCTCGCCCGTCAGCCAATGCTCCTCCCCGCCAAGCTGCCAGTCCGCCCCCAGCACCATGCACGCGCCCGCCTCGAAGATGAACGAGTCCTGCCCCAAAAGCCGCGCATCCTCGTGCACCTGCGCGCGCCGGCGACCGGACATCAGCACGATCTCCACGTCCGCGCGCAGACACGCCTGCACCGCGCGCACCCCCTCGAGCGACACATTCCCCTCGCCGTCGTGCAGCAGCGAGGCGCGCCACCCCAGCAGCGTGCCGTCGAGATCGATGTATACGCAGCGCACGCTCATCGGCTGACCGGCGCTTGCAAAGAGGACGCTCCGTCATGGTCAGCTGCACGTGCCAACTGGCCACCGGACCTTGTCACCCCCGCCAAAGGCGGGCGCTCGATTATCGGCTCGGAGATCTCCACGCCCGATAGGCGCCCTTCCGCCTGCGCCCGGCGGGCGATCGTCGCAAGCACCGTGCGCGCCATCGGCGTCAGCGCCGCGAGTGGCTGGTGGCGGTTGCGGTGCTCGTCCAGGTCCACCTGCGCGATGCCATCCAGCCCGACCTCGCGCCAGATGTCGATCAGCATGCCGATCTCGACACCGTATCCGGTCGCGAACCGAACTCGTTCCAGCAGCTCGCGGCGTGCCGCGACCTCGCCCGCGAGCGGCTGGGAGATGGCCGCCAGCTCGGGATAGAACAACTCCAGCGCCGGTCGGGCCAGCAGGTGATTCACACGTCCGCCGCCCTCCGGCAACGACACACCGTCGTGCTCGAACGGGCGCCGGTAGAAGGCCTTAACGAACGCTATCTCCCCATTGGCAGGCGACTCGCACACCAGCGGCCCGAGCAGGCCCGTCGCGTAGTGCGCGCAGGCGCCCGCCGTGTCGGCGTCCAGATAGCAGACGATCTCGCCGTGCAACACCGCGAGCGCTCGATACATCGCATCCCCCTTGCCCAGCACCGGGCCCAGCTCGGGCATTAGCTCGGCCTCCTGGTGCACGATCGCACCGGCGCGTTCGGCCACCGCCGCGGTACCGTCGGCCGAAGCGGCGTCGATCACGACGACCTCGTCGATCGCCCCCGCCTCGCGAAGGCCCTTCAGCGCGCGCACGTGCTCCCCCACCGTCTGCGCGCACTCGCGCGCCGGCAGGCACACCGACACACCCAGCCCCTGCTCCGCGCGCACGGCGGCGATCCGCTCGGGCGAGTACAGCGAATGGTGGAACGTGCGCGTTTGCGCCCAACGTTCGGTGGCGGAGGCGCTCATCGCATCTACTATCGCAACCTGTGGCCCGCGAATCCCCGTCCGTTGCACCCGTTCGGCCGTCCGCGGTGGGCAAAGAACGCAAGATCGAGCCCTGGAGCACCTTGCTGGACGAGGGGCGCGCGGACGAGCGGCTCGTGCGCGAGGCGCGCGAGGGATCCAGCCGTGCGCGGCTCGTGGATGTGCCCCGCGCGCTGCATCCGGAAGTGTTGACGGCCCTGGCGGGGCTCGGGATCGAGCGGCTGTACTCACACCAGGCGCAGGCCGTCCAGGCAGCCACCGAAGGTCCGACGATCGTCACCACCGGAACGGCCTCGGGCAAGTCGCTGTGCTTCAACCTGCCCACCCTCCACATCCTCTGCGAACAGACGCGCGCGCGCGCGTTGTATCTGTACCCCACCAAGGCGCTCGCCCAAGACCAGGCGCGCGCGCTGAACGCCTTCGGGCTGACCAAGCGAGTGCGGCCGGCGATCTACGACGGCGACACCCCGCGCGAATCGCGCGCGGACATCCGCCGTAACGCCAACGTGGTGCTCACCAACCCCGACATGTTGCACGTCGGCATCCTCCCCAACCACGCCGCCTGGGAGGGGCTGTTCTCGAACCTGGCTGTGGTGGTGGTCGACGAGGCCCACGTCTACCGCGGCGTGTTCGGCTCGCACGTCGCCGGCGTGCTGCGCCGGCTGCGCCGCATAGCCGCCAGCTACGGCACCTACCCGATCTTCCTGCTCACCTCGGCGACGATCGCCAACCCGGTAGAGCTGGCCGAGCGATTGACCGGGCTTCAGGACATCGCGCTGATCGACGACGACGGCTCGCCCGCGCCGGGACGGGCGATCGCGATGTGGAACCCACCGTTGACCGACGCCGCGCTGGGCGCGCGCCGCTCCGCGCTGGGCGAGGCGGCCGAGCTGCTGGCGCGGCTCGTGCGCGAGGGCGCGCGCGTCATCTGCTTCATGAAGTCGCGCAAGGGCGTCGAGCTGCTCAGCCGCCTGGTCAAGCAGGATCTGGAGGCGAGCGGGCACTCCGAGCTCGCCGGGCTGATCGAGCCCTACCGCGCCGGCTACACCCCCCAACAGCGCCGCGAGCTGGAGGGCCGGCTGACGCGCGGCGAGCTGCGCGCGGTCATCACCACCGACGCACTGGAGCTCGGCATCGACATCGGCGAGCTCGACGCGGCCGTGGTCGTCACGTTTCCCGGTACCGTCGCCTCGCTGCGACAAATGTGGGGCCGCGCCGGGCGACGCGGGCGGGGTCTGGCCGTGTACGTCGCGGGCGAGGACGCGCTGGACCAGTTCTTCTGCCGTAACCCCGACGAGTTCCTCGACCGCCCCGTGGAGGCGGCGATCCTCGATCACGAGAGCCCGCTCATCTTCGCCGCGCACCTGCTCTGTGCCGCGCACGAGGGTCCGCTCGACCGTCGCGACGCCGAGTTCTTCGGCCCGCGCCTGCAGGCCCAGGCTGAGCTGCTCGTAAGCGCCGGACGCCTGCGAGCGCGCGCCGCCCGGAGCGCCGACGGCAACAAGGCGCTCGGGCGCGAGACCTACGTACTGCGCCACCCGGGCTCATACCCGGCGGCCGAGGTATCGCTGCGCTCGGCCTCGCCCGACACTTTTGCGATCGTCGACGTCTCCTCGGGCGAGCTGCTCGGACAGACCGAGGCGGCGCGCGCTCACTCGACCGTGCACGACGGCGCGATCTACCTGCACCAGGGGCGCTCGTACGAGGTGCGCGACCTGGACCTGCAACATCGGCGTGCGCTCGTCGCGCCCTTCGACGGCGACTGGTACACCCAGCCCAAGCGCGAGACGATGACCGCGATCGAGCGGCTGCTCGACCGTCGCGACGCACTCGGGGTCACGCTCAGCTTCGGCGAGGTCTCGGTCACCGAGACGGTGCTCGCCTACCAGCGCCGCCGACTGTCAGACCACGCGCAGATCGACCTCGTGGCGCTCGACCTGCCCGAAACGAGCTTCTCCACGCAGGCCCTGTGGTTCGAGCTCGACTCAGAACAGCTGGGGGACCAGCCCGCAGCAAGCGGCGTGTCGGTGGCGAACGGCGGATCGGCAGGAGCCGCGGGAGCAGTGGTGGACGGCGGGCTCGAGTCCCTGCTCGGAGCGCTGCACGCGACCGAGCACGCCCAGATCGCCGTACTACCGCTGATCGCGATGTGCGACCGCTGGGACATCGGCGGGCTGTCCACCAACCTGCATCCCCAGACGGGCCGCCCGACGATCTTCATCTACGACGGGCACCCCGGCGGCGTGGGCATCACGCGCATCGCGTTCGCACGCTTCGAGGAGCTGTGCGAGGACGCGCAGCGGCTGATCGCCGGCTGCGGCTGCGCCGAAGGGTGCCCCTCCTGCGTACAGTCCCCGAAGTGCGGCAACCTCAACGAACCGCTGTCCAAGACGGGCGCCCGACTGCTGCTGGAGCGGATGCTCGCCGCCACGACGCAACCGCCGGTGGGAACGCCGCTCTGATCGCGTTGCCGCGCTGTTGAAGACGTGACGATGCTCGCATTCGCGAAAAAGACGGCGCTCGCCGGGATCGTTGTCTGCGTCGCCCTGGCGGCGAGCGCGGTCGCGGCCGAAGCGCCACCGAGCCAATCGATCGTCGGCGACGGCCCCGGCGGGCGCACCGCACTGACGCGCTGGACGCTGCGCCGAGACCCCTCCAATCGCGGCATCGCGCTGGGCTGGCAGCGAGGCGGGTTCGGCGGCGCGAGCGTGAGCGTTCCCAACGTCATCGACCCGACGCGCTACGCCGGCGCCTCCGCGCAGGCCAACTACGAAGGCTCGGTCGCGTGGTATCGCACGACGTTCACGGCCCCCGCGCCCGGGACCTACGCGCTGACGTTCCAGTCGGCCAATTTCACCGCGCGGGTGTGGGTGGACGGGCATGCACTCGGCTCCCACCGGGGCTCCTACCTGCCGTTCGAACCGCGCGCTCAGCTCGCCGCGGGCAGGCACACGCTGGTCGTACGCGTCGACTGGCGCAATCCCGCCGCCCAGTCGCGCATCGGATTTCACCGCACCTGGTTCAACTGGGGTGGGCTCAACGGCGAGGTTAGCGTGCGTGCGATCGGCGCGAGCGAGCTGTCGAATCCGGCGATCCAGACGACGCTCTCACCCGGTTCGGTCGTCTGCGTTCGCGCCCCCTGTCCGAACATTCCCGCCGCCCAGACGGCGACCGTGCGCGTCAGCGTGCAAGTGCGCAACGACGGCGCCTCCGGACGGGCAATCCTCCCCGCGGGCTCGCTGGTGCACGGCGCACAGACGATCCCGCTGAGCTTCCCCGAACAGCACCTCGCTCATAACCAGAGCGCGACGGTGAGCACGACCGTGGATGTCCCCGAACCGGCGCTGTGGTCGCCCGCGAGCCCGAGCCTGTATCAGCTGACGCTCGCCATCGGGCAGGAGTCAAGCTACTCCGCTCGCGTGGGGCTGCGCCAGATCACTTGGCACAGCGGGCGCGTGTACCTGAACGGGCAGCGCCTGCAGGTACACGGCGCGAGCGTTCAGGAGGACGCGCTCGGTCACGGCGATGCGCTCACGCCGGGCGATGAGAACGCGATCGTCTCCGAGCTGCGGGAGATCGGCGCGAACGCCGTGCGCGCCCAGCACCCGCTGGACCCGGCGTTGCTGGAACGGCTCGACGCCGCCGGCATCCTCGTGTGGCAGGGCATCGGGCCGGTCGAAGGGGCGGGCAACTGGTACTCGAACACGCCCGGGCTGCTCGCGGAGGCCGAGGGCCAGGCGCGCACGGCGGCGATCGCCGACCAACTGCACCCGTCGATACTCGCCTGGAACCTCGTCGACGAGGTCGCCGAGAACGGCCGCGACGGCGCCGAGGTCTCCTACGTGCAGTCGCTGAAGAACTGGCTGCACGTCCATGACCCGACGCGCATGGTCGCGGTGGACGTCTGGGGCGATCATCCGCCAACCCATCCGGGCGCGCTGTATCGCGGCGTCGACGCGATCGCCGAGACCGACTACTCGGGCTGGTATGACAACCCCCACAACTCTCCAGGCGCGGTCAGCGCGGAAATCTCACGCCGACTGCGCGCGATGCAGCGCACGTTCGCCGGCAAGGTGCTCGTGATCAGCGAGTTCGGCGCCGAATCCAACCGTCTGAACCCCGCCGGCAGCCCGGGCAGCTACTCGTTTCAGTCCTCGCTGCTGGCCCGCCACATCCGCGCCTATGCGGCCGACTCGGAGCTCAGCGGCATGTTCGTCTACCTGCTGCGCGACTACCCGCTCGTCCCCACGTTTCAGGGCGGCTCGATTCACGGCGTACTGCCGCGACTGCGCCTGATCGAAGGGCTCAATCAGAAGGGGCTGTTCACCTATGGCGGGCGCCCCAAGCAGGCGGTCGGCGTCGTCGCGCGCTCCTACCGGGCTTTGGGATCGGGGTAGGGCGCCGGCCACGCGGACACACACGGCCGAGGAGCGGCCCAACGCAACGGGGAGCGCCAGGGAGCGCCTGTGCGAACATGCCGCCGTGCGCGTCCTTCTCACCGGCCACCACGGCTACATCGGATCGGTCCTGCTCCCCCTGCTACTCGTCGACGGCCATGAGGTCGTAGGTCTCGACAGCTTCCTGTATGAGGGGTGCGACTTCGGCGAGGACAACGCTGCGGCGGTGCCCGTCATCCGCAAGGACGTCCGCGACGTGACGGCGGGTGACCTCGACGGGTTCGACGCCGTGCTGCACCTCGCGGCGCTGTCCAACGATCCGATCGGGGACCTCAACCCCGAGTGCACCTACGCGGTCAACCACCGCGCCTCGGTCTCGCTGGCGCGCGCCGCCAAGCGGGCGGGAGTCGAGCGTTACCTGTTCTCCTCCTCGTGCAGCCTGTACGGCGCGGCCGGTCGGGACTGGATCGAGGAGACCGCGGACTTCAACCCGGTCACGCCCTACGGCGAGTCGAAGGTCCTCGCCGAGCGTGACATCGGCCTGCTCGCCGACGAGGAGTTCAGCCCGACGTTCCTACGCAACGCCACCGCACACGGCCTCTCCCCCCGCCACCGCGGCGACCTGGTCGTCAACAACCTCACTGCGTTCGCATACGCCACCGGCGAGGTACTGATGCAGAGCGACGGCACCCCGTGGCGGCCGCTCGTGCACATCGAGGACATCGCGCGCGCGTTTCTCGGGCTGCTCCGAGCGCCGCGCGAGCAGGTGCACGGCGAGGCGTTCAACATCGGCGCGGACGAGGAGAACTACCAGATCGCCGACGTCGCCCGGATCGTCGAGGAGGTAGTGCCCGACTCACACATCGCGTTCGCCGCCGGCGCCGGGCCCGACAAGCGTAGCTATCGCGTCAGCTTCGCCAAGTTCGAGCGGGCGTTCCCGGAGCTGCACCCCAGATGGACGGTACGCGCGAGCGTCGAGCAGATGCTCGCGGCTTATCGCGCCCACGACCTGCGTATCGAGGACTTCGCCGGGTCGCGGTTCATGCGGATCGCCCGCCTTAGGGAGCTGGCGGACGTGGGACGGCTGGACGGGGCGCTGCGCTGGCGGGACCCCGAGCTCGCCGTGGGCTGACGCCCGTGGGCACGCGCCGCTGATGTGTGTGGCGAGGGCTCAGCCGCCGCGCGCGGCGAGCCGCGGAGTCATCCGCGACGGCTCTGAGGCGTACCACTCGAACGTCGCCTGCAGCCCTCGCTGCAGGTCCCACTCGGGCGTCCAGCCGAGATCGGCCGCGATCGCGCTGCAGTCCAGCCACTGGCGCTCGAGCTCGCCGTGCGGAGTCCCGCGTCCGCGAACGTCCGGCTGGAGCCCCAGGCCGGAGATCTCGACGAGCCGTGTAACGACCTCCAGCACGCTCACCGGGCGCCCGATGCTCGCGTTCCAGGCACGGCCGCGCAGCTCGGGACGATCGACCGATCCCGCCACCGCCAGGTAGGCCGTCACCGCGTCCTCGGCGTACAGGAAGTCGCGCTCCATCAGCCCGTTCGAGCGGATCGTCGGCCGTTCGCCCGCCAACAGCGCCTCGATCGTCCCCGGGATCAGGCGTGAGAAGTTGAAGTCGCCGCCGCCGAACACGTTGCCGAACCGTGTGACGGCGACCGGCAGGCCGAACGTGTGCGCATAGGAGCGGGCGATGATGTCGGCGCAGGCCTTCGACGCGTCGTAGGGATAGTGCGGCTGCAACGCGTGATCCTCGCGGTAGGGAAGGTCCTCGTGGATGCCGTAGGCCTTGTCGGTGGAGGCGACCACGACTCTTACGGGCGGCTCATGCACGACACGGCAGGCCTCGAGCAGGTTCCAGGTGCCGCGGACGTTGACCTCATACGTACTCAGGGGCGAGGTCGCCGCCGAGCTCACGATCGCCGTCGCCGCGAGGTGGAAGACCGCTTGGATACCGTGATCCTCGATCGCGGTGCGCAGCGAGGCCGGATCAAGCAGATCGGCCGCCACCGCCGTGCAGCGCTCGTGCAGCCCGCGCAGCACAAAGCGCGAGGGCTCCGCCGGAGGGCGGTCGAGGACGAACACCTCCGCGCCCTCCTCCAGCAGTCGCTCTGCCACCCACGAGCCGATGAAGCCCTGCGCTCCGGTGAAGAGCACACGTGTTCCCGCCCATGTGCTCACGGCGCCTGCACCCGTACTTCCCAAGATGCGCCCCACCTTCTCGCCCCAAGCCCCCGCTGCGATCCTCGGCTAGACCTGGTTCCCGCGCGCGATCCGGCGCAGGTCGATCGTTTCGTCGTACAGCTTGGCGTCGATGCCCTCCTCGAGCGCGATCTCGCGCAGGGGGCGCCCGGAGGCGGTCGCCTTCTGGACGATCTGGGTGGCCTTGTCGTAGCCGATGGCGCCATTGAGCGCGGTGGCCACGGCGAGCGTGGCGCCGGCAGAGGCGTCGGTGCCAGGCTTGTTGACCTTGATCCCATCGACGCACTTCTCGGCGAACACCCGCGCAGTGGCGGATAGCAGCGTGAGCGACTGCAGCAGGTTGCGCGCGATCAGCGGGATGCGCACGTTGAGCTCGAACTGGCCCTGCAGGCCGCCGACGGTGATCGCGGTGTCGTTGCCGATCACCTGCGCGGAGACCTGCAGCACCACCTCGGGGATCACGGGGTTGACCTTGCCGGGCATGATCGAGGAGCCCTTCTGCAGCTCGGGCAGGAAAATCTCGGCGATGCCGGCGCGTGGGCCGGAGCCCATCAACGCGAGGTCGCCGGCGATCTTCGTCAGCGATACGGCGATCACCTTCAGCGCGCCGGACAGCTCGACGAGCGCGTCGCGGTTGGCCTGCGCCTCGAAGGAGTCGAGCGGCGCGGCGATCTGTTTCAGCCCCGATTCCTTCTTCAACCGCGCGCGCACCTTCTCGGCGAACTTGGCGTGCGTGTTCAGCCCAGTGCCCGTGGCGGTGCCGCCCAGCGGGATCTGCCCGACGTGCACGAGCGCTGACTGCACGCGCTCCTGGCCGAGCGCGATCTGCGCGGCGTAGCCGGCGAACTCCTGTCCGAGCGTGACGGGCACGGCGTCCATCAGGTGCGTGCGGCCCGACTTCACGACGTTCTGGAAGCTTTTGGCCTTTTTCGCGAACGAGCGCTCGAGCTGTTTGAGCGCGGGCAGCAGCTCGTTCTGGGCGACGTCGAGCGCGGCGAGGTGCACCGCGGAAGGGAACACGTCGTTGGAGGACTGGCCCATGTTGACGTGGTCGTTGGCGTGGGCGCCGTCACCCGCGAGCTTCGCGATCACCTCGTTGGCGTTCATGTTCGTCGACGTTCCCGAACCAGTCTGGAAGACATCGATCGGGAACTGTGCGTCGTGCTTGCCGGCGGCGATCTCAGCGGCGGCTTTCTCGATCTGTTTGGCGCTCTTTTTCGAGAGCAGCCCCAGCTCGCCGTTGACGGCGGCGGCGGCGCCCTTCAGGCGCGCCAGCCAGTGCACGACTGCCAGCGGCACGGTCTCGCCCGAGATCGGGAAGTTCTCTACGGCCTTGGCGGTCTCCCCGCCCCAGAGCTGCTTGTCCGGCATGTGGATCTCCTTTGGGTCGAGCAGGAACCCTATCCACAGAAGGCGAGGAGCTCGCGTGCAAGCCCGACCGGATCGTCGTAGGCCATCAGAAAGCCCGTGCTGGGCAGCACTCGCAGCTGCCCATCGGGCAGCAGGCGCAGCGCCGCCTCGGCCGTGGCGACCGGGTACAGCCGGTCCTGGTCGGCCCACAGCAGCAGCACGGGCATGTGCAGACGCGGATACAGCTCCAATAGCTCCTCGCGCGCGCCGGTCGGCCAGGCGCGCGCGCACTTCGCCCATGAGCGGGCCAGGGCCGCGTTGCCGGGGGCGTCCGCGAACGCATGTCTGAGCAGATCGCGCGCCGCCGGGTTGCCGCGCACGGACAGCCGCGTCCCACGCTCGGGGCTGAACACGGTACGCATGCCGTAGCCGGCGATGCGATCGAGGCCGGGGATCGCACCGGCCATCGTCGCCGCGCGCCAGACCACGCGCGCCCGCGCGCGCTCGGGTGTGGTGTGCAGCCGGTTGGACATCAGCACCAGACGTCTCGGTCGTATCAGGTCGCTCGCCACCGCCTGCAGCACGACCTCGGCGCCGGCGCCGTGTCCGCCGATCAGCGCACTGGGACCGAGCACGTCGGCGATAAAGCCGCCCAGAACCTCGGCGAACCAGTCCAGGGTGTAGGGGTGGTTGGGGCTGTCCTCGGAGTCGCCGTGCAGCGGCAGGTCCGGCAGCACCACGCGGAAGTGGGCCGCGAGCTGCTCGACCGATGGCTCCCACTCCTTATGGGAGAGCATCGCCGAGTGGATCAGCGCCAACGGCGGCCCGGCCCCGCACTCGCGGTAGGCGACTCGGGTTCCGTCCGGATGGTGGTAGAGCCGCAGTCGCATGTCTGGATGATCGTAGGGCGAGCCCCGTCCTTCACGTGGGACCGATACCCCGACCGCAGCGGCCGCACACGTCTGCACTCGCCCGCATGTCCGCACACGTCTGTAGTCGCCTACATCTCCGCGCACGTCTGCACTCGCCCACACGTCCGCGCATGCGATCGCTGGGCGTCGCTGCGCGTGGCGCGACTCCTGCGCCTGCAAGGCGCATGACGAACTGCATGCCCCGTTGCGGGGGTTGTGGTGAGGACGATCAAAGCTCACCATTGCTGTATATGAGCGCAATCCGCACAAACGCCGCGGCCGTGATGCTGGGGGTTAGCCCCAACACACTGCGCGGATGGGAGCGACGCTTCGGCTACCCGATGCCGCACCGTACGGAGGGCGGGCATCGCCAGTTCGAGCTGACCGAGATCGAGGCGTTGCGCCAGGCGTTCGCCGAGACCCACGACATCGCCTCGGCCGTGTCGGTCGCGCGCGAGCGCGGCGAGGGGCCCTCCTCCCCCGCGCGCCTGCGGGCCGCGCTGGATGCGTTCGCGGGCGACGCCGCCGACCGTCTGCTGGAGGAGAGCCTCGCGGTCCGCTCGGTCGAGCGCACCGTCGAGTCGGTGCTGCTGGCGGCGCTGGAGCTGCTCGAGGAGGATTCGGCCGAGCGCGCGTTCGCGCTGCGTTACACGACTGGCTGGCTGGCGGCCGCCACGCGCGTCGCCCCACCGGCCTCGCGCGAGGAGGGCGCCCTGATCTTCGACGGTTCGCGCTCCAACGACTTGGACGCGCCGTATGTGCAGGCACTGGAGCTGTTCCTACGCCGTGGCGGTCTGCGCGTGCTGACGCTCCCGGTCGAGCTGGACGCCGGGCGCGTGGGCGCGGCGCTGCGGGCGTTGCGCCCCGGCGCGATCGTGCTTGCCGGGTCGGGGACTTCGGCCGATGTGCTGGGACGACTCGTCTACGCCTCCCGCCAGGCCGAGCCGGGTGTGGACGTGTTCGACTATCGCTCCGCCCTGCCCGAGACGGGTGCCTCGACCGTCAAGCGCATCGGCCCCGGCCCGACCGCCGCGACCGAGCAGCTGCGCGAGCGGCTCACGGGCGTGGTGTTGCGACACCCCGCAGTCGCCGCCTCCTGAGCGACCCGATCGAACCCACGCCGGGCGCGAGTGCTCCGACGGCGGAGACACTCCGCCGCGCGGAGGTCGAGCCAACCTAGAATGGGCCGCCCATGTCGGTCGATGCCAGAAACCCCCTGATCCCCCCGCGCGGGGTCGATCCCAAGCAGGACCTGCCCGCGATGGAGCTGGAGGTGCTGGAGCGCTGGCGCGAGCGCGACGTGTTCGCAGAGTCGCTGCGCCTGCGCGAGGGCGCGGAGCGGTGGGTGTTCTACGAGGGCCCCCCGACCGCGAACGGTCCGCCGGGCTCCCATCACGTGCTCTCGCGCGTGTTCAAGGACATCTACCCGCGCTACCACACGATGCGCGGACGACTTGTCGAGCGCAAGGGTGGCTGGGACTGCCACGGGCTGCCGGTGGAGATCGCGGTCGAACAGAAGCTCGGGATCGATCACAAGTCGGAGATCGAGGAGTATGGGATCGCCGAGTTCAACGCCCAGTGTCGGGAGTCGGTGTTCGCCTTCCTGCAGGAGTGGAACCGCCTGACCGAGCGGATCGGTTTCTGGATCGACCTCGACGACGCTTACCGCACGCTTGACGAGTCCTACATCGAGTCGGTGTGGTGGGCGCTCGCAGAGATCGATCGTCGGGGGCTGCTGTATGAGGGGCACAAGGTCGTGCCCTACTGCCCGCGCTGCGAGACGACGCTCTCCTCGCACGAGGTGGCGCTCGGGTATCGGGACGTGGTCGATCCGAGCGTATTCCTGAAGCTGGGAGTGCTCGGCCGCGAGGACAAGTTGCTGGTGTGGACGACGACGCCGTGGACACTGCCGGGCAACGTGGCGGTGGCCGTCTCACCCACTGCCACCTACGCGAGGGTGCGGGTCGGGGACGAGACGTTCGTGCTCGCCGAGGACCGCGTCGTCTCGGTGCTCGGGGAGGCGGCAGAGATGGTCGAGCGGTTCTCTGGCCTGGAGCTGGCGGAGAGGTACGGGTCCTATACGGGGCCGATCTTTCATACGGGCCAGCCCGGCAGCTTTCCAATCCTTCCCGATGCTTTTGTGACGACCGAGGACGGCACGGGAATCGTTCACCTTGCGCCTGCGTTTGGTGAGGACGACTACCGCGTTGCGGGCGCCGAGGGCATCTTTGCACCCGATCAGCCCGGCACGCTGTTCAACCCCGTCAAGTCAGACGGAACCTATGAGCAGCACGTCACCGGGTACGCAGGTCGCTTTGTCAAGGACCCCGCGCTGACGAAAGAGATGATCGCCGACCTGGACGAGCGAGAGCTGCTGCTGCGGGTGGAAGATTACGAGCACTCCTACCCTCACTGCTGGCGCTGCGGGACGCCGCTGATCTATTACGCCAAGACATCCTGGTACATCCGCACGACCGAGGTGCGCGAGCGGATGCTTCAGGCGAACGAGACGGTGGACTGGCATCCCCCCCGCGTCAAGCACGGACGCTTCGGAGAGTGGCTGAAGGGCAACGTCGACTGGGCGCTGTCACGCGAGCGCTACTGGGGCACTCCCCTGCCGGTGTGGCGCTGCGCGCAGGGACACACGCATACGGTCGGCTCGTTCGCTGAACTCGAGGAGCTGTCGGGTAAGCCCCTGGCCGACCATCACCGTCCGTATGTGGACGAGGTTACGTTCCCTTGCCCCGATGGCGACGGCGGGGCTACGGTGTGCGGCGAGCCGATGCGCCGCGTACCGGAGGTGATCGACGTGTGGTTCGACTCCGGCGCGATGCCGTTCGCCCAGCACCACAGCCCGTTCGAGCACGAGCGGGAGCTTGCGCAGAGCTATCCGGCGGACTTCATCTGCGAGGCACAGGATCAGACGCGCGGGTGGTTCTACTCGCTGCTGGCGGTCGCGACGCTGCTGGAGCGCGAGGCGCCCTACCGGAACGTCGTGTGCCTGGGACTGATCCTCGACTCAGACGGGCAGAAGATGTCGAAGTCGAAGGGCAACACGGTCGAGCCGTGGCAGGTGCTCGACTCCTACGGCGCGGACGCGTTCAGGTGGTACTTCTTCACTTCCAGACAGCCGTGGGACGGTTATCGGTTCTCGGAGGAGGCGATCGGCGAAGGCGTACGGCTGTTCCTGAAGCAGCTGTGGAGCACGTACTACTTCTATGCGCTGTACGCGCGCGCGGGGGCGGGCGCATTGTCGCAGCCCGACGGCGCACAGCCGACGGGCCCCGACGGGGACCTGGATCGCTGGGCGCTGTCACGCACGGCGGCGACCGCCGAACTGGTGACGCAGCGGCTGGACGCGTATGACGTGACGAGCGCGGGTCGGGCGATCGGCGAGCTTGTGGATGAACTGTCTAACTGGTACGTGCGCCGCTCCAGGAGACGGTTCTGGGATGGGGAGGCAAAGGCGTTCGAGACGTTGCGCGAGTGCCTGCTGACGATCGTCAAGCTGCTGGCGCCGCTGTGCCCGTTCGTCGCCGATGAGATCTACGACAACCTCGACGGGACGCTTGCGAGCGTGCACCTGTGCGACTTCCCTACCGGCGATGCGCTGCCGGCGCGCGACCGCGAGCTGGAGGAAGCGATGACGCTCGCGCGTGAGACGGTCAGGCTGGGACTGGGCGCTCGGGGCAAGGCCAAGCTGAAGGTGCGCCAGCCGCTGCGCGAGGCGGTCGTGGTGGCGGACGGTCGCGAGCGCGCGGCGATCGAACGTCTGTCAGAGGTCGTTCGCGAGGAGCTGAACGTCAGGCGGGTCAGGTTCGTGGCCGCCGCGGAGGAGTTGAGCGAGTACGAGGTCAAGGCCAACTACCGCGCGCTGGGACCGCTGTTCGGCAAGGACATGCCGGGGGCCGCGGAGGCGATCGCGGCGCTCGACCCCGCCCGCGTTGCGGCTGCGGTTCGCGACGGCGATGGCGAGGTCGGGATTGCGGTCAACGGGCGCGAGCACACGCTGTCGGCGGACGACGTGATCCTGACGATGAAGGCGCCCGAGGGCTACTCGGTCGAGCGCGAGGGCGCGCACGCGGTGGCGCTGGACCTGACGCTCGACGATGACCTGCGTCGCGAGGGCCACGCCCGCGAGATCGTGCACGCGGTGCAGAACGCGCGCAAGACAGCGGGGCTGCAGGTCGAGGACCGGATCGAGCTTTCGCTGACGGGCGCCCAGGACCTGATCGAGGCCGCCGCATCCCACCGCGACTACCTCACGGGCGAGACGCTGGCGATCGAGCTGGGCCTAGGAGAGGACGGCCCGGACGTTGCCTCACGCGACGCGTCAGCGGGCGACTATCGTGAACAGACCGAGGTGGACGGCCTGGAGCTGTCGATCGCGCTGCGCAGGGCACGCCACGCTCCCTGAGGGTCGAGGGCAAGCAGAGCAAAGGATGCAGGAGGCGTGGCGTACTGCGTACGCGTGCTAAAACTTGCACTGTGCAGACAATTGCCTGCAACAGGGGTTAGCGCGAAAGGCGCTCGTAAAGAGTGCGCTCCTCCTCGTGCCGCCGCCGCAGCCGTTCCTTGAAATCCTTGTCGCGCCGACGCTCTTCTATATGCGCGTCGATCGCGACGCGCACGGCCTCCGTCACGGATTGATCATCCGCGCGCGCGACAAGCTCCAGCGTGGCAGCCCGCTCGTCATCTAGTCGCAAAGTCATCGTCTTAGCCATCAGAATCGTCTCACCAGTTTCTGACTATTAGTCATTGCCCTACCCCGCAGGATAGAACAAACTTCAAATCAAGTCAAGTGGGAAACATATCTTCCTATCAAGACACCACATCATCTAGATTGCACCCGATGCGCCGCATAGAACTGGGCGATTTCCTCGTCATGGCCGAGATCCATTCGGCTATAGATGCACACCAGCTTGCGCGCATGCCGCGCGTCATCAGCCTCGCCGAGGCGGCGTTAGCGGCTCCGTTCGCCGGGTTTGGGGAGTACGAGCTGTTCCCCGCCCTACACGAGAAGGCAGCTATCTACTGCTCTCGGATAGCCGCCTACCACCCGCTCCCCGACGGCAACAAGCGCACCGCCTACGACGTGATGCGCGAGTTCCTCGATCGCAACGGGATCACATTCAACCACCCAGATGATGGCCTCGATGGCACCGCCAAGGTCATCGAGGACCTAGCGGCAGGCATCCTGGACGAGGCTGGTTTCATCGCCTGGACCCTCCAGCGGATCAGCTGATCCCCACCTCCGCTACGCCAGAACCGGCTCCAGCTCGGCCTCGAGCTTCTTCTTGGGGTAGGCCCCGACGACGGTCTTGACCGGAGCGCCGCCCTTGAAGAGGATGAGCGTGGGGATCGAGAGGACCTGGTACTTGGCCGCGGTCTGCTGGTTGTCGTCGACGTTGAGCTTGACGATGCGCAGATCGGGACGCTCACCGGCGATCTCCTCGAGCACAGGGGCGACGACACGGCAGGGACCGCACCAGGGCGCCCAGAAGTCGACGAGCACGGGTGTGTCGGACTCGATGACCTCGGCGGTGAAGTTGGTGTCGGTGACTTCGCTGAGGGTGCCTGCCATGGTGTCTCCTTGAAGATCGTGGTGTGATGCGGGAAAAGGTCTCACCCGTCACTATACAAAGTGAAGCAAGGGTTGCCGAGTCGACTCTGCGCGGGGCCGACGGCGGCTTAGTGGACCGTGACGGCCCACCCTTCTGAGTAACGCACGATCGGCGCGTGGATTCCGGTCAGGGCGGTGAAGAGGTGCGGGGAGACGTAGACCTCGATCAGGGCGGCGATGACGAGGATGGGTACGGCGATGGCGACCGTGACGAAGGTGGCGGCGAGCAGCTGCTCCCACTCGCCGCGGCGGCTGGCGATGATCCAGGCGGCCAGGGGAAGGAACAGGGCGATCAGCTCTCCGATCGCGTGCGGGAGCACGCCGAGCAGCAGGATCGCCGGGGAGACGCGCAGGAAGTGGGCGACGCCGGCGAGGGTGTGGCCGAGCGTGTAGGCCTGGATCGAGAGGGAGAAGGCGGTGGCGCAGACGACGAAGACGATCGCGATGCGCCCGCCGTGAGTGTGCACCCAGCGGGAGAGGCCGCTGCGCGAGGAGGCCTGCAGCGGCAGGGAGCTGCCGGCGATGAAGCCCGCCACGCAGGCCATCGCGTGCAGGGCGAGCACGAGCATGTTGTGCTCGAGCACGCGCGCCACATCGGCGCCGTCGCCGACAGCGAAGGGCGGTTGCAGAGAGACGACCTGGACGTAATGTGGGGAGAGCGCGGCGATGAGCAGCACCGCGGCGAGCAGACCGGCGGCAGCGAGGGCAGCGCCGGCGAACCAGCGGCCGAGGACCCGGCCGGGATCGCGTTGCCAGGCGCGCAGGGTCGCGCGTGTGTGACGCACCCCGTGCGAGAAGGCGTAGGCGGATGCGTCCACCTCCCCTGCATCGGTCGGGACGCGATCTAGCTGAAGCGCAGGAGCGGCACGAGCCACATCGCCTCGACAGCGATGCGCCAGGACATCTTGCTCTGACCATGCTCGCGATCGCGGAAGACGATCGGGACCTCGACGACGCGAAAGCCTGCCTGGACAGAGCGGTAAGTGAGCTCTACCTGGAAGGCGTAACCTTGAGAGCGGACCGAGTCGAAGTTGATCGCCTCGAGGACCTCGCGGCGAAAGCACTTGAAGCCACCCGTGAGGTCGCGTACGTGCAGGCCGAGCACGAGGCGCGCGTAGGTGGAGCCGCCCTCGGAGATGAAGCGGCGCAAGAGACCCCAGTCGGTGACGCCCCCACCGGGGACGTAGCGCGAGCCGAGCGCGAGGTCGGCGCCGGAGCGCACGGCGTCGAGCAGGCGGGCGAGGTCGGCGGGGTCGTGGGAGAAGTCGCAGTCCATCTCGAACACGTAGGCGGCGCCGTGGTCGAGCGCGTGGCGAAAGCCGGCGAGGTAGGCGGGTCCGATGCCGTTCTTCTCGGTGCGATGCAGGACCTGCACCCAGTCGCGTTCGGCGGCGATGCCATCGGCGATGTCGCCGGTGCCGTCGGGCGAGCCGTCGTCGACGACGAGGATGCGAAAGCCCTCCGGGGAGGCCCCGCCGAGCACCTCGCCGGCGGCGTCGAGCATCGCGGCGATGTTGGGTGCCTCGTTGTAGGTGGGGAGGATCAGCCAGGGGAGAGCGGGCGTGTCGGACTCGGGCTCGGACATGGGTCGGCGTACCCTACGGGTTCGTGTCTGCAGAGGCGACGGGTCGGGGAGCCCGTGGGGCGCGTACCCTGGAGCGGGTGGAGCTGTCGAACGGGGCGATCGCGGACGCACTGGAAGAGTTGGGGGACCTGTACGAGCTCGACGGGGCGATCGTGCACAGGGTGCTGGCCTACCGGACGGCCGCGAAGACGGTGCGCGAAGCGACGGTGTCGGTGGGGGCATTGGCGCGAGAAGGGCGCGCCGTGCAGCTGAAGGGGATCGGCGAGACGCTGCAGGAGAAGATCCGGGCGCTGTGTGAGACGGGGACGATCCCAGCGGCGGAGAAGCTGAAGGCGAAGTTCCCCGCGGGGTTGATCGAAATCACGCGGCTGCCGGGGATCGGCGCCAAGCGGGCGCGGCTGCTGCACTCGGCCTTGGGGATCGACTCGCCGCAGGCGTTGCGCGAGGCGGCGGTAAAGCAGCGCGTGCGCGACGTGAAAGGGCTGGGGGCGAAGTTCGAGGAAGGTGTGCTGAGCGCGCTCGAGCGGGCGGCGGAAAACCCCGGTGAGGGCGTCGGTGGGCGGGTGCGCCTGCTGCTGCCGCAGGCGCTCGAGGTCGGCGAGGCGCTGGCGCGCGGGTTGAGCGAAGGCAGCGCGGGCGAGGGCGCAACCGTGATAGTCGCGGGATCGGCACGAAGGATGGCGGACAGTGTGAAGGACATTGACCTGATCGCGGTCACGAAAAAGCCGGTGGCGCTGGCGAAGAGGCTGGCGAAGCTCGATGAGATCGAGAGCGTGTCATCGGCGAGCGCCGTCGGGGCGAGGGGCCGCGCGCACGTAGGCGTGAGCGTCGATCTGCGGATCGGCAAGCCGAAGGAGCTGGGGAACCTGCTGCAGCACTTCACGGGCTCGGGCCGCCACAACGCGGCGTTGCGCGAACTGGCGGTCAGGAAAGGGCTGCACGTGTCCGAGCACGGGGTGCTGAGCGATGCGGACAGTCGGACACGCACGTATGAGAGCGAGCGAGAGGTGTATGAGGCGGTGGGGATGACGTACATCGAGCCGGAGCTGCGCGAGGATCGCGGCGAGCTGCAGGCGGCGATGGGGGGATCGGAGCCCGCCCACCCGGGGCTGCCGAAGCTGATCGAGCAGGAGGACATCAGGGGAGAGCTGCACTGCCACACGATCGCCTCGGACGGGCATGGCACGATCGCGGAGATGGCAGCGGCGGCGCGGGAGCTGGGGTATGAGTACGTCGCGATCACCGACCATTCGGCGACGCACGGGTTCGGCAACCACGTCTCGCCGGACGAGCTGAAGCGACAGATCGAGCGGGTGCGCGAGGTGGACGCGCAAATGGAGGGCATCGCGGTGAAGGCGGGCAGCGAGGTGAACATCCTGCCGGACGGGAGCCTGGACTACGAGGACGAGTTGCTGGGCGAGCTGGACTGGGTGGTGGCGAGCGTACACACGGCGTTCGGGATGGGCGAAGCGGCGCTGACCGCGCGCATGATCCGCGCGATCGAGCACCCGCTGGTGGACGCGATCGGGCACCCGACGGGGAGGATGATCGTGCGACGCGAGCCATACGCGATCGACCTGGAGGCCGTCGGCGAGGCGGCGGCACGGACGGGGACACTGCTGGAGATCAACGCGAACCCGGACCGGCGCGACCTGTCGGACGTGAACGCGCGCAACGCCGCGAGGGCGGGCGTGAAAATCGTGATCGACTCGGACGCTCACAAAGTGGTGACGCTTGCGAACATGCGCTGGGGCATCGCGACGGCCCGAAGGGCATGGCTGCGCAAGGAGGACGTCGCAAACACACGACCGTGGGACGAGCTGGTGGCGATGCGCAAACGCAATCGCGGGAAGTAGTGCGGCGAAGGGTGGGTGACCCATAGCCCGCGGCTTTGTACAGCCCAGCCGGCGCCGGTCACCGCACTTAGTGGCGCTCGTGTCAGAAAGCGGAGGGAGATAGTAGGCGGGGAAGCAGCTCCTCCGAGGCGATGCGGTCGCTAGCGGGCCGAGTAAAAGCGGCGAGCGCAGCCGCGGCCCGGGCGACGTGGTCGGGCGCTGGATCGTCGAGCGCGGTGCGCAAGGAGGCGTCGAGATCGTCTGAAACCAGGCGCGGGTCGAGCGTGCGCGCGATCGGCAGCGCGGCGTAGGGGCCGGGAGCGGGCGTGGTCACCAGCTGGCAGCCATCGGCGAGGGCCTCGAGCTGGGCGAGGCCGTAGTCCTCGCGGCGGGGAGCGCAGACGAAGACACGAGCGCGGCGCAGGAGCGCGCGGTAATCGGCTGGAGGTAGTGGACCGGTAAGGGTGATGCCGGCGGCCGGAAGGGAGATGCCGGCGCGGGCGAGCTCGGCGGGAGAGGCGCCGGCGACATAGAGCTGCTCGTCGGATCGCCGAATGCGGGCCCAGGCGCAGAGCACGCGGTCGAGACCCTTCTTGAGGGGGTTGGCGGCGTAGGTGATCGCGGCTATGTCGCGGACGGGAGCGGGGGGACCGGAGGGCTCGACCGGGACGGACAGGACCAGGGCGCGATCGCCGTCGCGCGCCGCGGAGGGTGCCTCGCCGAGCCCGCCGGGACTCCAGGGCAGCAACAGCGGCGCCTGGGAGAGGCGGCGGCGCTCTAGGGGACGCTGCCAGAGACCGTGGCGCCCGGGGCGGTTGCCGGCGGAGGGGGCGTCGAAGCGGATCGCGCCAGGCCGCGGCCATAGCAGCGCGGAGGTGGTGCTCGAGTAGACGACCGCGCGCGGGGTGTGCTCGGCGAGTCCGGCCACGGCGGCGCGGCGAGCGGCCATCGCCCAGGCGAGATCGGTCAGAGCGAGCGTGCGCATTGAGCGCGGGCGAGCGGCGGCGAGGAGCGCAACGGAGGCGCCGGCGCGGCGCAGCGAGTCGGCGAGCTCTGAGTCGGCAGCGCGCAGCCCGGCGGTGGATCCGAGCGAGACGATCAGGACGTCCACTCCCCGATCGTTATGCGACCCGGGCGGACCCGACCCGGTGGAACGCCGCGCCCCGGCGAAGACGCGCGCTCGGACATGCGCGGCTGACGCCGCGGGCGGGGCGGGCTCCCCGTCAAGCCCGGCGCCGTCGGTGGGCATCAGGTGACGGAGCCGTTGGTGGGTTCGGGACGCAGCGCCCTGAAGCCGGGGGTGCGGTGCAGCGCGATCGGTTGAAACGGGGAGGTGCGTCTGACGTAAAAGGAGGCTCCGTCGCGCTCCTCGATGGCGGCGACCGCGGCGTGCTGGCGCCGCCAGGCGAGCGCCCAGATGATCGCGAAGCCGACGGCGATGCCGGGGATCTGGGGGGCGAGGAAGGCGAGTCCGCCGGCAATCAGCGTGAACAGGAGCAGCGGCCACAGACGGTTGAGCAGGATCGCGCCGGGATGGTGCTCGGGCAGGGCGGTGCTGGCCCGCGCGCCGGCGAGCAGGCGCGCGATCGGCGGGTTGGTCTCGGCGCGGCGGCCGAGGCGCAGCCCGATCAGGGCGGCGATCACCCACCAGCCGAGGGCGACGGCGATCAGGCGCTCTTGGGAGCT
Source organism: uncultured Solirubrobacterales bacterium (assembly GCA_963708315.1). GTDB lineage: Bacteria > Actinomycetota > Thermoleophilia > Solirubrobacterales > Solirubrobacteraceae > Palsa-744. The sequence continues at coordinate 2,941,682 of OY970204.1, forward strand.
CACGCTCATCTGCGAGCCGGCGATCGCGAGCACGGTGACCGTGGCGAGCGCGGTCGCGGCGCCCGCGCTGAGCAGGACGGTGGTCTTGAGGAACTCGACGAAGCGCATGGTCAGTGACCTCCGGCGGGCTAGAGCAGCGCCTCGAGCAGGCCGCGCACCCCGGTGGAGCCGTCGATTGTCAGATCGGCCTCGAAGGCCAGCTCGGGGGGCGTTTCGTCGGAGCCGACCGCGACGCAGAGGGCATACTCGAGCTCGGCGGCCTGCACGAGCGCGCGCAGGCCGCGAAACGCGTCGAGGTCGGTCGTGTCGTCGCCGACATAGACCGCGGTCGATACGGGCTGATCGCGCAACAGGGCGGAGATGCCGAGGCCCTTGTGCAGCTCAACCGGGGGGCGCACCTCCAGGACCTTGCGTCCCCAGTGCACCGCGAACCCCTGCTCGGAGGCTTCGCGCGCGATGTCGGCGACGATGGCGGCGGCGGCCTCCTCGTCGGGAGCGCCGCGCCAGTGAAACGCGGCGATCGTGTCCTTGTCCTCGCCGCGGATGCGCAGCCGCTGGCGCGCGGGCGTGTGGGCGGCGGCGGCGAACGCGCGTACGCGCGGCGCCCACGCCGCGAGGTCGGAGTCGAGCTCGGGACTGGTCGCGCCGGGCAGCAGCAACTCGCCGCCGTGATTGCCGATGTAGGCGATCGTTCCGATCGCGACGATCTGGCGCGCGGTGGTGGCACGGCGGCCGCTGATGCAGCCGACGATCCGATAGCGCTTGGCTATCTCGATCAGCAGCGCGCGCGTGGCCTCTGGTACGTGCGCGTCGGCGGCATGACGCACGATCGGCGCGAGCGTGCCGTCGATGTCGAGCAGTACGGCGGCGTGAGGGGGATCGCGACGAAGCGGCTCGAGCGCCTCCACGAGCGTAGCGGCGGGTGACACGAACACTAGTATGGCGAGCGCCGTGGCCGAATCGCTCCACGTCTCGGGATCGGGAGCCCCGACCCGGACACACGCGTCTGCAATCGCACTGACCCTTGCGCCCGGCGGGCGCTCCGCGGGCGATCGGGGCAGATAGCGCGTGGCCGTGAGCATGCCCTCCGAGCGGGCGTTGAAGCTGATGGCGATCGGCACCGCCGCGGGCCTGTTCAGCGGGCTGTTCGGGGTCGGTGGCGGGACCGTGATCGTGCCGCTGCTGGTGGTGTGGCTGGGTTACGAGGAGCGCGAGGCGACGGGGACCTCGCTGGCGGCGATCGTGTTCATCGCCGGGTTCGCCGCGGCCGTGCAGGGCGCATATGGCAACGTGCACGTACTCGATGCGGCGCTGATCGGGATTCCCGCCGTGGGCGGGGTGCTGTTCGGCACATGGCTGCAACAGCGGATGCACGTGCGGGCGCTGTCGCTGTTGTTCGCGGCCGTGCTGGTCGCCTCGGCGGTGGAGTTGCTGCTCGAATGATCTGGCTGATCTTGATCGGCATCGCAGCCGGGGTGCTCGGGGGGCTGCTGGGGGTGGGCGGCGGGGTGCTGTTCGTGCCGGGCCTGGTGATCGTCGTCGGGTTGACCCAGCACGAGGCCGAGGCGACCTCGCTGCTGGCGATCGTGCCCGTCGCGTTGGTGGGCGCGGTGAGACAGAACCGTTACGGCAACGTGCGTCGCGACGATGCGCTACTCGTGGGCATGCTGTCGGTCGCGGGTGTCGCGGCTGGGGTCGCGCTCGCGAACGCGCTGTCGGGCACGGCTCTGCGCACGGCGTTCGCTCTCCTGATCCTGCTGATCGCCGCGCAGCTGGTGCGCGCCGCGCTGCGCGAGGAGACCGGCCATACGGCAGGAGATCTGCCGGAGATCGCCGATGCGAGCCCGCGGAAGCGATGGTCGGAGTGATCCGCCAAGCCTCCGCGCGCCGTAATCGCCGTTATGCAGAGACGCACTGAGAATGGTCTAGACTGAGAAGCGCGATGGGACTCGACAATCCACTGCACATCGCGTTCCTGGTGGTGATTCTGCTGCTCGTGTTCGGCGCGAAACGGCTACCGGAAATCGGGCGCTCGCTGGGGAGCGGAATGCGCGAGTTCAAGACGTCCGTCACCGGCGAGGCGAACCAGTCACAGCAGGCCTTGCCGCCGACCGGCGCCCAGCAGCAGCCTGCTCCACCGACTCAGGCTCCGCAACCAGCTGCCGCACAGGCCCCCGCGCCACCGGCACAGGTTCCGGTCTCAGAACCGGTGACGACGCCGGCTGCCCCGCCGGAGCAGCCGCCCGCCTCCTGACGCTGAGGGTTCGTATCACGCGCTCCCTAAGGGGAGGGTCTTACCCCGGCCTAAGGGGAGGGTCTTACCCCGGCCCGAAGGGTCCTATCCGCGGTGTCGGATCGGACCGGTGTCGATGGCTTCGAACGCGGAGCCTGGCACACGCTTGATCTGTTCGAGATCATCATCGTTCCAGCGCGGGTCGGGCGCGCCGGTGATGTACCAGGAGGAGCCGTTGTCGGCCACGATCAGCCCGTAGCGCTTGAGCGCACGCAGCACGATCAGCGACTCGCCGTGGTAGCCGGCGAGGGAGTAGCCGGCGCGCAACCGCAGCCGTAGTCCCATCGGCGGCAGCGCCGGGTCGGAGTCGGAGGAGGCGAAGTGAGTCGCCGGGTGGATATAGCCGCGCTGGGTGCGCGCGACGGTGACACGCAGGGCGTGGTCGATGCGCCCGGCGCGGACCTCGTCGTAGCGGACGAGCAGCGGCATGATCGGCAGGCCGGCCGCATCGGCCGAGGTCCAGCCTTCGGGGCGCAGTGCATTGGAGCGCAGGTTGAACACGGCGCCCGAGCCGGCTTCCCAGCCCGCTCCGTGGCGACGCGCCGAGTACAGCTCATACAGCTTGCACGCCCCCCGTTGCAGCACGAGCACGTGCCGGTCGCCTTCTTCCCCTGCCCCCTCGACCGGAGCGCCAGGCGGGATCGGATAGGGACCGGGCTCGGATTCGGCGCCGAATTCGCTGAATACGATCGGCACTCGCGGCTGGCTGGGACCGACGACCGTATAGGGGATGCCGTAGCTCGGGTTCGTGCCGAAATCAGGGTGCAGATGCCCGCTTAGGCCGATGCTCGCGATGTACTGCGCCGAGCGGGGGTCGACGGGCGCGTGGGAGATGTCTCCGTTGAGCGAGTTGTTCGCGGGGAACAGCGGGCAGGAGTACTCGCGCGGGCCGGCGGGCGCCAGCGCCGAAGCGGAGGCAACGCCAGAGATCAGTATCCCTACTGTTGTCGCGCACAGCCGCAGGCGGAGCCCTCGCAGGCGAAACCGACGCGACAAGTGCGGCCACGAGGACGGATACCGTCGCATGTTCGACACGTTACGCGACCGAGAGGTCGCCAACTAACCGCGTGGACGATCGTTGCTCCAGTCGACATACAACTCGGAGCCTCACGCGCACCTACCTCGACCGCATCGGACCGCTGTTTGTGGATCGCGTAGAGATCGTCTGGAAATCACTCGAGAGCATGGAAGACGCCGTTGCGAAAGAACAGGAAATTGACTCCGGCGAGCGCGAACACAGTCGCCAGGTAAACAAACGTTACCGGCATGCCTGTGACGCTGGGGAGCAACGCCGTGGATGTTGCCGTGAGGACATACTGGGCGCTCACGATCAGTAGATAGCGACCGACCTGCTCACTAAAGCCGAGAGCGAACTCGGCGTGGTGCACCCAGACGAACAGTCGCTGCAGTGTGAAATGCACGCAGACAGATGCCGCAAAACCGATGGCGAGGGCGATCTGGAAGGGAACGGCAAAGACATCGGCCAGAACGGTAGTCGTCGCCAGATATACAAGCCCCACGACACAACCAACCAAAGCAAAACGCACGCCCTGACCCAGGGTACCGGAGTCGGGCGAACGGAGGTCCGGGACGCGTGAACCAATGAATGTGCGCAATGCCGTCACGTGAGAAGACTAGATCGACCAACCAACTCACAGGCCATGTCGGGTGGAACGGCCGGCTCAGTGAGGTCGGGCTGCTCGCCAAAGATCATTCACGAGCCTCCGCATCCTTCGCGTCTCGACAAGCGCATTCCCGTTGAGGTTTCGCACCCGAGGATGCTGCAAACTCCAACGAGAAGCGGTCCCTCTCTTTGGTATCGGTGACAACTTCCAAATTTCCCTAAACGCCGATATTTGTTTCTCACTCCTTCGAGCCTCATCAGGATGCAGTCGATCCACAGAATGACATACTGGCCTATGCGAGAGACCTGCGCCATCACCGGCACGAGCGGATACGTCGGCTCTCGCGTGGCAGATAGGCTTGTGAGCGCCGGATGGGAGGTAAGGGCGCTCTGCCGACCCAGCTCCCGTCAGAAACAATCCGGGTTCACACAGGCTCGCTTCGAACTCGGTAGTCGAATCACTCCGCGGGCGCTCGCGGGCGCCGACGCACTCGTGCATCTAGCGTATGACTTCGATGTCAACCGCTGCGCCGACATCGAGCGCATCAATGTGGAGGGATCTCGGCATCTGTTTGCAGCCGCACGAGAGATCGGGATTGATCGCATCGTGTATGTGAGCACTACTGCGGCGTTTCCAGGAGCACGTTCGTTATACGGCCGCGCCAAGCTTGCATGCGAGCAAGCGGCGCTGGATGCCGGCGCGGCGATAGTTCGCCCTGGACTTGTATGGGGTGCGGAGGGAGCGGCGATGTTCGGCGCACTGCGGCGGGCTGTCGAGCGACTGCCGCTCGTGCCGCTGCCTGTGCCGCGTGACCTCGTGTTGCATCTAACGCATGAGGATGACCTCGCTGCGTTGGTGGAATGCTTGCTCGATCACTGGCCGACAGGCTCAGGAAAACTGTATGTGGCTGCTTCTGAAGATGGGCTCACGTTTGGAGGGCTATTGCACTCTCTGGCGCTGGATATGGGCAGGCAGCCAAGGTTTGTAAGGCTTCCGTGGAGGATCGTCTGGCTTGGACTGAGGACTCTCGAGAATATGGGGGCGACACCTCCGTTTCGCAGCGACAGTCTGTTGAGTTTGGTCGTGTGCGATGACAAGCCACTCACTCGGGCCACAGATCGCACTGATCGCTATGGTGTGACATTTCGTCCATACAGGCTCACATGAACACCGTCATCATCGGCTCAGGGCCCGCAGGCGTCGCCACCGCGCAAGCCCTTTCCGCTACCGGGACCAGGGTGACAATTCTAGATGCCGGCGATAAAATCGAGACAGGGAAGATGGATGCATTCGACATCCTTGCTTCGTCTGAGCCGACGCATTGGTCATCCGAGCACATTCGTCGTGCCCGCAGCGCATTCCCGGTGGGCATCAAGCATGTGCCACTCAAGCCGGCCTATGGCTCCCTTTTTCCCTACGCGATCGATGATCCCGATCTGCCGATCACGTGTGTAAACGCCGATACGCTGCCCTCACTTGCACTTGGTGGCCTGAGCAACTCATGGGGAGCGTCGATTCTCCCTTTTCGCCAGGGAGACATCGAGGACTGGCCGATTGCGCTGGCTGAACTCGAGCCTCACTACAAGGCCGTGCTGCGCTTTGTGCCGATCGCGGCCGAGTACGACGAGTTGGCGGAGACTTTTCCACTGTATACCGAGTCTCCTGGCATCCTAAGACGCAGCCCGCAGACGAAGGCGCTGTTGAGTCGAATGCGCCGGCGCACAGATGCCCTAACAACCGCGGGCTTTACACTCGGGGCCTCGAGGCTGGCCGTGATTGCCGCTACGGAGCACCCACATCGTTGTCGTTATAGCGGTATGTGCTTGTACGGCTGCCCGTATGGCTCCATCTACAATGCTTCGGATACGTTGGAGGCGCTTGTGCGCGATGGCAAGGTCGAATACCGAGGCGGCATCTACGTCGACCGCCTCACCGAAGCGAACGGCGCGGTCACCATCGACTTTCATCAGCGTAAGCGTTCCACTGAAAAAGGTCGGCTGGTCGCCACACGGGTGTTCGTAGCATGTGGGTCCATTTCGTCGACACGACTGATGCTCGATTCGATGGGATGCAGGCAGTCACCACCTCGACTACAGGACAGCCAATATTTCATGGTCCCAATGCTTACGTCACGAGTCGCACCCATTAGCACGGCAAACCAAGGCAATACTCTTGCGCAGATCTTTGTAGAGCTAAATAATGCACAAATCTCGAAGCATACGATCCACCTGCAGCTCTACGGATACAACGACCTCATGCTCTCGGCACTTACGAAGCGATTCCCGTTCGCGGTCGATGGGCTTGAGCGTGCGCTGCGACCTCTACTCGGACGCTTGGTCGCTATCCAGGGCTACCTGCACTCGGCGGAATCCCCCGGGCTCACACTCCACCGCGAAGTCGACCGCATGCGCGTGGTAGGGGACGATGAGACGATCGGCACCGCAAATGTGAGGCGCCTCATACGCTATCTCACTGCAAACCGGAATCTTCTTGGCATGGCGCCGATACCGCTGTTTGCCCAGATCGGGCGTTCCGGGAAGAGCAACCATCTCGGCGGCTCAATGCCGATGCGACATAAGCCCGGCGTACTGGAGACCGACAAGCTGGGGCGTCTGCCCAACTGGGACCGGGTCCATATCGTCGATGCCTCCATCCTTCCATCGATCCCTGCCACGACGGTGACGATCTCCGTCATGGCCAACGCACATCGCATTGCTACTGCGGTGTCGCAACAAAAGGCTAGCTATCGCCGATGAACCTTTACGATCGACAGTAATTAGATTTGAGGCCGACCCCGTGCCTATCAGTCCAAGCGGCGTGCGACCAGAATATGCTCGTCTCTCAGCGACGCAGTTAGCATGATCGTATGGGGTAGTCGATCGGCTATCCACATGATCTGCCTCCCGAACCAACCACCGCGTTCACTCAAGCCGGAGAGCCAATACCGCAATGTGAACGAGAGCCTGAATGGAATGTCCTCCACCAACACCAAGCCACGCACCGCTAGCAGGCCTCGCAACGTCCTACGTGGAATCAGACATAGGTGTGCCGGTATATAACACCACCATCGCTTGCCCGCCACGCGAGCCACCAGCGACGAAGGATCCGGAGTCGCGACCAGAAGCGCTCCGCCAACGGAAAGCCACGAACACAGACAATCAAGCGCCGCTACAGGATCATCCAAGTGCTCGAGCACATCGACGATCAGGATCGCATCGTATCCATCACCTTCAAACGTGGCCTCCTCGAGGGCTATTTCTTTTACTTGCAGATCAAAATTGTCGCGCGCGTACCGCGCGGCCTCAGCTGAGAGCTCGAGTCCCTCGACATCGTAACCCCGTCGCCGAGCCTCATCGAGCAGCAAGCCGTGACCGCAACCGACCTCCAGCATGCGACCCTTTGGCACATGCACTCCCAGTAGATCGAGCAGCCTCCGTGCTGTGCGCCTGCGCCCCTCCTCCTCCTGCAGATAGATATCATCACTCATCTCTCGATATAGGGTGTGCAACTCCCGACCATGCGGAAGTGAAGGTTGGTACACCGTCCCGCAGTTGTCGCACCGATACAGATCGCCATGCTCGCCAATGCGGTGATAGCTCGGCTTGAAGGCGGATGGGCTTGGCGCCCGACCGCTTCCTGGCCGAGCAAACTCAAGATTGCCGTTACAAATGCGGCACGTGGTCAGTGCTCGCATTAGGAGTCGCTTAGCTCGGGTACCCGGCATGCCGCGAACGTGTTGAGTCCGAACTTATGGCGGCGACAGGAGATTTCACTCGGCCGGAACCCCGCTCGCACGAGCATCGGCCACAGGTCTCGCGGATCGTAGTAGCACTTGTGATCATCCATCTCCAGCGTGGGGCTGCAGCCGAGGCGAAAGGCCGAGAGCTCCAGCCACCGCTTGCCACGCCATGATGGGACGTTGACGAGGGCAACTCCTCCAGGTGCCAGTACGCGATGGAAGCCGTCGAGCGTCACTTGCGGCTCGTCGAGATGCTCCAGCACCGATAGACACAGAACAATGTCAAGCGACTGATCCGGGATCGTAGGCAGCACAAGCCCGATCGAACTTTCGACGCCCTGGATCTTGGCGTGATGCTGGAGATCCTCGGCGAGCTGAACATCGACGAGCAAAATCCGCCGGACGCTGGGAAGAAGCTGCCGTGCGAAGCGCGCCTGATAGCCGCAGCCGAAGTCCGCAACGCGCATACCGGTAAACGTCGCGTGACGCCGCACTGCCACCGAGCTGAGCCAGACACCAAAACGATCTACGACTGAGGGTGAGGACCCTTGTCCGTATGCCTCGCTACGCATTCGTCCGTCCGTATCGAACCGACCGCTGCGTGGCGATCACCGCCCCATGGAACACAAGCGTGAACGTAAATAGACAAAAACCAATCATCATCAGCATCAGTCCCATGATCCCCAGGCCATCCTGGATCGAGGCCTGCAGGCTGAGATTCTCGTGATGAGACAGGTAGTAGACGATCAATGGAACCGTGCAACCCAACCCTGCAAATGCCGTAGTCGCGGCCACCACCACACTCCGCGTGTACGGGAAGACTTTCAGCCAGCGCTCTCTGGCCGTTCCTCGATAATCAAAAAGAACCTGTGCGATGCAGCCGAGGAGGAACGCCTGCAGTCCGATGATGGTGAGCGTGACGCCAACAAGCATCCAGTACAGCGAGAATGCGAGATGCCCAATTGTGATCGGGCCGAGGCTAAGCGGCAAGGTGATGAGCAAGCCGATCGCGAAAGCCGCCAAACCGGACTTGAGCATGAAAAAATCAGAGCCGTACACAAACATAACGCGAAGGTTGGTCCATGCCGCTCGCCACGGGGAAAGCCAGCCGGCACGCTTATGGTGGCTGAGACGTCCGTTGCGATCCTTGAGGAACCAGACCGGCACCTCGGTGGTGCGCAACCCCAGCTGCACAGACTTGAGCACCATCTCCGAGGCATACTCCCACGAGTCCGATTCGAGATCCATCGCGATGAGGCTCTCACGGGTGACCCCCCGCATGCCGCAGTGAATGTCGGAGAAGTGGCTGGAGTAGAGGCGATTGAGGATCCAAGTCGTGACTGGGGTACCAAGGTATCGATGCAGACGCGGCATTGCACCGGGCTCGATCGACCCCTTCCAGCGGGATCCCATCACGAACTCATAGCCCTCGCGAAAGCGATCCACGAATGGCTTTACGTGTCGAAAGTCATAGGTGCAATCGGCGTCCCCCATCAGCACATAGCATCCGCGCACGTGTGGGATCGCCTCCTTGTAAGCCCGTCCGAGACCACGCTTTGGGGTGCACAGCACACGCGCTCCCATCTGCAGCGCACGCTCCGCGGTCATATCGGTGGAGGAGTCGACGATCATGATCTCGCCACATATGCCGGCCTCTGTCAGACCCTCCTGACACCAGCGGACGAACTCCGAGATCGTCAGCTGCTCATTCAATGCCGGGACCACGATTGACAGCTCTGGACTGTCGGCGTCGTGCAGAGGAATGAGCAGCCTCGTCTCGTCCCAGTCTTCTGCCCGGTTGCCGGCGTCTTCTGGGTGAGCTCGTGAATCTATGCCGATGCCGGCGGCCAGGACAGTCACTGGCTCACTCCCTGTGCGGCCTCGGCGAGGTTTGCGTCGATGGAGTCGAGCAGTGCCTCGGTGGAGCTGTGACGACAGCACCAGCCGAGGGTGAGGAGCTTCTCGCTGTTAAAGCGTACGATTGGTACATCCCCCTTCCAACCACGCGAACCGCCCGTGTATTCGTAGTCGACATCGAGCAGGTGCATCCGCTCGACCACGAGATCCGCGATCTCCGTTACCGTCAGGTAGTCGCCCGTGCCGGCGTTGAAGACATCAAAGCCCTCCCAGCCCAGGTCAGTGAGTGTGAGCATCGCCGAGACCACGTCACTGACGTGGATGTAGGACTTGCTCTGGCTGCCGTCGCCGAGAATCCGGAGTCTGGCAGGATCATCAAGCAGGCGACGCACGAAGTCGTAGGTCACGCCATGCGTCTGCCTGGCGCCGACTACATTCGCGAAGCGAAAGACCACGGAGTGGATGCCGAACATGTGGGCATAGGCCGCGAGCATGGCCTCACAGCTGAGCTTGCTGGCCCCGTAGGTGGACACTGGAATCAGCGGACCGAACAGCTCGTCGACCTCCCGTTCCCCCAGATCGCCGTAGACACCTGAGCCCGATGCATAGGTAATCCGCGACACGCCGTTGATGCGAGCCGCCTCGATTACGTTGTGTGTCAAATAGGTGCCTTGCCAGAAGTCGACACCCGGATCCTCGACAGCGGCGGCGATATCGGGATTCGCAGCGAAGAGATAGACGTGATCGGCACCGCGCATCGCCTCCACAACGGGCTCGAGATCCTGCAGGTCGGCTTGGATCAGTCTGAGCCGAGGATCATCGAGAAGCCCCTCGAGATGAGCGACACTTCCTGAGACCAGATTGTCGAATACGACCACCGACTGGTCAGAGCGGCGTAGCAACTCGCGGGTGAGGTGACTACCGATGAAGCCGGCACCACCTGCGATAAAGGACCGAGTCAGCATGGGCCGGGAGCGTACCAATTAGGCAACCACTCAAATAGAGCGTATGGCGCGGGCATCGACCCCAGTTCCGGATAGACGTTGTTTAGAGCTACCTGGGCTTACGATCTCCGTGAAGAAAGCCCGGCACCTTGGGCTTCTTTGGTCGAGACAAGTAGATGATTTCGAAATCCAGAATGATCCTCCGTATGTTTCTGAATCCACATGAAGCAAGCCGGCGGGGGCCACAAAAGGGCGCCACCGCTGGGCAATTCGCCATCGTGTCGGTAGATTCGAGTGTGCTTGCGACGAGCATGATCGGCATGCCGCGCTTGACGGGATCAGGCCTGCGAAGCCGCGCCTCACCACCACGGCGCCCGTCGAGGCGCTTTGATGGAGAACGCATCAGCACATCGACTCCGACCGGGTCAGAGACAAAGTGTTGAGAATGGCGATGAACGTCGCATCGCATTCTGGTCGCCGGCTGTCCCGTGTACCTATTGTGGTGGGTACGCGCATCGCCCGCTGGGATTCAATCGATTTGGCACTTGGAGGAATCTTTCTTTTGACGGCCATATTTTACCTGTGGACCGCAGCCACTTCACAACCACTGACTCTTCACGGAGGCCCTACCGACCGATACAACCTCCTGGCGAGCGCATTCCTCCACCTTCACTTGTCGATCGGCCATGCGCCTGCTGAACTTCTCCATCTCAAAGACCCTTACAACCCGGAAGAACACAATCTTCTGGCTCGTGGCCCCACGGATGCCACCAGCATCGGTGATGACGTTCTATACCACGGATATCTTTACTTCCTTTGGGGTCCGGCGCCGGCACTTGTTCTGCTTGTACCTTTGCACCTGCTCGGCTTCGAACCGTCGGCCAGCGTTACCGTCTCAGTCTTTGCGATCGCCGGTCTGGGATTTGCCTTGGCGGCACTGCGCGTGCTGCTCAGGCAGATTGGCGATGAAATTCTGTGGATGTGCGTCCTCGCCGGGCTCGCCGTCGCATTCTCGTCGGTGATCCCCTTCATTCTGCGTACCCCGTCCGTTACCGAGGATACGATAGCCGGCGGCTACTGCTTCACCATGGCCGGCATATGGCTCGCCCTCTCAGCGATAGTGGACCGGCGAGCCTCGCTGGGCCGCCTCACACTGATGAGTCTATGTTTCGGGCTCGCAGCGCTCTCCAGACCCGCACTCGGACTGACTGCCCTGATCCTTGTGCCGGTGTACACGTCATTGCGATCTGACCGATCGCACCGCGAGCTGCTGGTAACTCTCGCTGGTCCAGTAGGCGCCTGCTGTTTGCTACTGCTGGCATATAATCAAGCGAGGTTCCACCAGCCTCTCGAATTCGGTGCACGCTATCAACTGTCTGGCTATGACTCCCGTACCGCGCCATTTGATCATCTCGGTTACGTGCTGCCCGGCGCCTGGCTCTACTTGACATCTCTGCCTCAACTCTCGAGTGTCTTTCCATTTGTCCTCCTTACCCCACCGTCGGTTTCCTTCCCGGGAGGCCTTGCTGCACCTGAGATGACCGGCGGGTTGCTCCCGATGACGCCGATTGTGGTCTTTCTCGCGGCGCTTCCTTGGCTTTGGCGTCGGCGCGAGGCACCACTTGGGACACTCGCCGGCGCTCTCATCATTCTGGCCGGCGTAGGCATCGTCATCGTGTTGCTTCCCTCGTATCAGTTCTTTGCCTCGACCGAGCGGTATGAGGTTGAATTCTCCACCCTGTTTGTGCTCGGTGGCCTAGCTGGATGGCTCGCTTTGTCGACGGGCCCTCGCAGTTACCGCCGCCAGCTGGTGCGCGTTGGTGGCGGCATTCTGGTTGCCTGGGGGTGCTTCACAGGCTGGGCCATCAGCTTCATCGGCTATGGGAACTTCCTTGCCGTCGAGCACCCGGGTACATGGGCGACGTTGGAGAAACTCAGCTCACCGCTATCGAGTGCGATCGCCACCACTGGCGGTCATGCTCTATTGATATGTGCGATCGCATTGCCATTGCTTTTGGTCATCATGTATCGGCGGGCGTGATCGCAAATAAGCTTGGCCGGTCTGATTCGGCAGAATGCAGCCCGATATTCGCGACTCGACTACGTAGATTGAGCGGATCATTCTCCGCGGCTGATCCCTCAGCCCTCGCTGAGGGAATCCACCGCCAGCACCGCTGGGCGCGCCTCGCTCAGCAGCGGGGCGCCGCAGTGCCAGCAGTAGCCGGCGCCGCGACTGTGGACGGCGCCGCAGGCGCGACACTGGCCGTGCACGCCGTCCTCTGCTCCGGCGAGCAGGCGCTGGATCTCTTCCAGCTCGGCGTCGGCCTGTTGCAGCTCGGCGGCGCGGCGCGCGAGCACGTCGAGGCGGTAGTGGTCGCGGACCGCCATTTCATAGGTGAGCCCACCGAGGTCCCAGGTCAATGCGGCGACGCGCTGGGCCAGCTCGTGGCGGCGGCGGCGCAGCTCGGCGGCGGGTGGCGCGAGCGCGTTCATCAGCCCCCCGTTTCGATCGGCTGGGCGCCGAGGGAGTTGACTTCTTCCTCGTGCTTCTTGCCGGTGCTCGAGCCGAGTTTTTTGAGCTTCGTCGGCGTCACCTGGACTGCTTTGGCGGGCGGCGCTTTTTCGATCGCCTTGGCTTCCTGCGCTTCGTGGGCTTCGGTCTTGGCCGGGGATTTGCTCGACTTCGCGCTCGTGGTGGAGGTGGGCGTGGTGGCTGCGGTCGTGCTCGCAGGCGCCGTGCTCGCGGCCACCGTCGGCGCGGCGAGCGCGCCCAGACCTTCGACCCTCACGACCTGCCGGCTGGGCGCGCTGCTCTGCGTGACCCAATGGCCGACGAGCAGGCCGGTGACGATCGCCAGCAACAGCACCGAAAGCAGGCCGAACAGCCCCGAGTAGCGGCGCAAAGTCCACGGCGCGCCGGAGGTCGGCTCGATCACCGAGGCGTATCCGGGCGGGAGCGCGCCGACCGGCGTCTGGGCGACGCCATAGGGCTGGGCGTCGGCCTGGAGCACGTCCAGGAACGACAGACGCACGGGCGAGACGGGCTGACCGCAGGCCAGGCAGTAGCGCTGGTCTGCAGCCAGCGGCGCGGAGCAGTTGGCGCAGCTGGATGTGGTCTCGGGCTGCTCGGAGGGCACGGGCGCGAGGCTCATGTCCGCGGCGCTCCCGCGCGAGCGCCACTCGCCCGAGGGTCCGGCGGGCTCATCCGAACGTGCCCTGCACGTAGTCGCGGGTGCGCGCGGCGCGCGGCTGGGTGAACACCTCGTCGGCCGTCCCGTACTCGATCAGATCGCCGAGATACATGAACGCGACCTTGTCGGCGACCCGCCGTGCCTGGGCGAGATTGTGGGTGACGATCACGACCGCCAGCTCGCGGCGCAGCTCGCCGATCAGCTCCTCGATCACGCCCGTGGAGATCGGGTCCAGGGCGCTGCAGGGCTCGTCCATCAGCAACACCTCCGGACGCGGGGCGATCGCGCGGGCGATGCACAGCCGCTGCTGCTGGCCGCCGGAGAGGCGCAGCGCGGGACGGTCGAGGTCGTTGCGGACCTCCTCGTAAAGGCCGGCGCGGCGCAGCGCGTCGATCACCAGCGGCTCGAGCTCGCGCCGGCGCGGGCGCTTGCGCGACTGCTCGCGCAGGGCAAACGCGACGTTGTCGAAGATCGACATCGGAAACGGGTTGGGCTGCTGGAAGACCATCGCCACACGCGCGCGCAGGGTCGTGTCCACGAGCTCATGGATGTCTTGCCCGTCAAGCAGCACCCGTCCCGAGCGCGCGGCGCTGGGCGTCAGCTCGGTCAACCGGTTGAGCGTGCGCAGCAGCGTCGTCTTGCCGCAGCCCGAGGGGCCGATCAGCGCGAGCACCTCGCCTTGGTGGATCGACAGCGACACCGACTTGACCGCCGGCACGCCGCCGTAGGCGATGCTCAGATCGCTCACCCGCAGCCGCTCGGGACCGGCCGTGGAGGGCGCGGGCTCGCGCAGGGGGTTGCGCTCGCGCACGGGCGGAGCGACCGGCACGGGCGGGCGATCGAGCACGATCGTGCGTACCGGCGGCACCTCCTGCTCGGCCTTTGTGAACGGATCTTCCATGAGCAGCAGCTCGTCGGGGCTCATCGCGCTTTCTCCATCAACTCAATGTTCTCGATAGAACTGATGAGGTTACCCAGATTTTGCAGGTTTTGGGAAAAGTTTGCGAACCCGCGCGCACTCATACCACGCCCCCCACTCCAGACAGTCCGGTGGCGCGGTCGCGGGAACGACCGATGCGATCGACCAGCAGATTGAGGCCGAGCACGAACACGAGCAGCACGAACGCCGCCGCGTAGGCCTTCTGCGGCGCGGCGCCTTCGCCGGCGGGCGAGTTGTCGTAGACATAGCTGGTCAGCGTCGAGCCCGTCCCGCGCAGCAGGTTTACGATCGGCACGGGGCCCTGCGTTTCGATGTGCAGCGTCTCGCCCAGCAGCAGCAGCACGATCGCGGTGTCGCCGATGATGCGGCTGACGCCGAGGGTCACGCCGGTGGCGATGTTCGAGCGCACGCTCGGCAACAACACTCGGCGGATCGTCGCGATCCGGGTCTTGCCTAGCGCGAACGCCGCCTCGCGCATGTGTTCCGGGACGGCCTGCAACCCGTCGCGCGTGGCGGCGAACAGGGGCGGCAGTGCGATCAGCGACATCATCGCACCGGCCGCGATGAACGAGCGCCCATACACCCCGCCGCCTTCGGCGCGGAACGACAGCGGCGCGAACACACCGAGCTGAAAGATCGACAGGCCGAACAGCGCGAGCACGATGTCGGGGGTCCCGGCGACGATCTCGATGCTCGACTCGACCATCCGCGCGAGCCAGCTCGGGCGCCCGTACTCGGCGATCCACACCGCGCAGGCGACGGCCAGCGGGAACGCGAGCCCGATGCCGATCAGCGTCAGCAGTGCCGTCCCGATCAGGGGGTCGAGGATTCCCCCGGTCTGACTCTGAGACTGACCGATCGCCGGGCGCGTGAACAGCAGGCCGGGGCGCAGATACTCGATCCCGCGATAGCCCATGTACAGGACAATCGCCGCCGCGATCGCGCACAGTCCGAGACCGGCCGTCCAGGCGCATGCGAGCACCAGCCGGTCGCGCCACCGCCACGTCCAGGGCGAGGAGCGCCGCCCGCGCTTAGACGTGGGCGGCGAGCCAGTCTCCAGCTGAGGCGCGTACACGCTCATCCGCAATGTCCCTCGATATGGCAACCCCGCCAGCACGGACACGCAGAGCAAGCTGGGCAAGGACGCAAGGAGCGTGGCGTACTACGTACGCGAGCGACTGAGGACGCCGATCCAGCGCCGCTATGCGTGTTCGTGCTCATCCGCGCACCTGGTACTTGCGCAGCGGCAGCTTGATCAGGTAGCCCGCGATCGACAGCACGAACGCGGAGAACAGCAGCAGCGCACCGAACGCATACAGCGTCGCGCGCAGCGCGGGGGCGCCGAGACCTTCGTGGTAGTCGACGATCGCCGACGCCAGCGTGCGCAGCGGCTCGTAGAAGAAGATCAGCGCGCCGTGGGAGAAGTTGGGCGTGTAGGAGCTGCCGCCGGAGACCATCTGGATCATCACCGCCTCGCCCAGCGCCCGCGCGGTGGCGAGCACCGCGGCGGCGACGATCGCGGGACGGATCGCACGCAGCGTTACGGCCATGACAGCCCGCAACGGATTGAGACCGAGCGCTACCGCCCCCTCGCGCCAGGACGCCGGCGCGGCCATCAGCGCCTCGCAGATCAGCGCGATCATGATCGGCGTGATCATCACGGTCAGGATCACCACGACGACCCCCAAGCCCGCGCCGGTGAGCTCGACGAAATCCTGCACCGAGTTCTTCTCAGGCGCGGTGACCAGATGATTGCCGACGAACGGCACGAGCACGAGCACACCGATCAACCCGTAAACGACCGACGGCACCGACGCCAGCAGCCGGATCACAGGGACCGCCAGCTTGCGCAGGCGGGCCGGCGCTAGCTCGACGATGAAGATCGAAGACAACACCGCGATGACGGTGCCCAGCACGATCGCGATGCTCGTCGTCAACAGCGTGCCGTATACGAGCGGCCACGCGTTCAGGTGATACGCCGACGCGGGCGGGTTCACGCTCGTGGCCTGCATGTTCGCAATCTGCGTTTCGAGCGTCCCCCCCGGCCCCAGCCAATTGAGGCCGTTGTGCTCGAACACCGGCCACGCGCGCACGCCGACGAACACGACCATCGCGATCACACACGCGCCCACGAGCAACGACACCGCGCCGAGCAAACACTCGGCGCGGTTGTCCGTCCAAGGGTTGCGCAGTCGCCTCAGCACCGCGACAGCCAGGGATTGCGCCGCAACCCGAGCATTCCCAAAGCCAGGGGTGCGCGGCCGTCCGTGCACCCGGGCAGCCAGGGGTTACCCAACCATCCGAGCACCCCCACAGCCAGGGGTTGCACAGTCACTTCGAAGGACCCGTGACTCACCTCACTGGCACCCACTGGCTGGAGATGATCTTGCGAGCCGCCGCCGATTTCGTGATCCACGAAATGAACGACGCCACGAAACCCTGCGCGGGACCGCGCGTGACCTCGTAGAACCGCGCGATGCCGGCGTACTGTCCGGCCTGCACGCTCGAGCGGTTGCAGGCCTCGCCGTTGTAGCTGACCGTGTTCAGTTTGCCCAGGCCCGCCTGATAGTTGGACAGGAACCCGATCGCGCCCGGGTCGCTTTCGACTTCCGCGCGCAGCAGCCCCTCGGACGGCCGTTCGTGGGCGAGCGGCTCGGTGACTTTCTTGCCTTCCAGCAGCAGCGTCTGGAAGCTGGTCAGCACGCCCGCGACCGAGGTGCGACTGATCAGGTCGATCGTGCCACTGGCGGTTGCGCCGGGGACCTGGCTCCAGTTGCGAGTCTTGCCGGTGAAGATCGACACGACCTGTGCCGGGGTCAGGTTGGACAGCGTGTTGGCCGAGTTCGTGACCACGCAGATCCCATACTTGGCGACCGGGTAGAACACGAGGCCCTTCGGGTCGGTCGGCAGCGGATCGCGCGAGACGTCGCCGATCGAGACGCGGCTGGCGGCCACGTCGTTGATGCCGATCTGTGCCCCGCCCTGGGTGATCTTGAACTTCACCGTGTGCGGTTTGAGCTTCACGTACTTCGCGGCGAGCAAAGACACGAGCGGATACGACGCGGTGGCGCCGCTGATCGAGATCGTCGGGGCCGCCAGCGCAGTCGTGGGCGCCGCGGCGACCCCGAGCACGCCTGCCGTCGCCCCGGCGAGGGCGAGGCTTCGTAGTCGTGTGAGACGGCGATTACGGTTCATGGACAGGGACTCCGTTTCGGGTGATGGTTGACTTGTGTCGGTAGCGAACCTACCATATTCCTCATTAGCTTGATCAGGATAAGCTAGTTTATGAAGATGCCGTGCCGGTCCACCGACCCAAACCGATGACCAACCCACCCGACACCACCCCGCCACCCGACATCGCCGCCGACGGGCCCCCGCCCGCCGCGGCAGGACCGGCTTACCCAGCGGACGCCACCGGCCCAGGCTCGTCCTCCGGGAACGGCGCTCAACCGATCGCCGCCGCGCCCTTCCAGCGCGCGCCACGCCTGCCCTCGCTGCGCGCCAGCGCGGCTCTGGCGGCGGGGATGCTGGCCATCGGCGTGGCCGTGGGCGCGGCGATCGGCCCCGCGCCCAGCCCGTCGTTCGCCGGCCAGCAAGTGGCCCCGCTGGTGCTCCGCTCAATCGCCGCCCTCGCGGCTACGGGCTCCGGCGCTCATGCAAGCGCTGCAGCCGTCGCGCCGCCCCCAGTCACACCTCAGGCGACGCCGCCGGCAAGTACCGGCGCGAGTACAAGCGCCGCCGCGCGGGCGCCCAAGTCGAAAACACCGTCGAGCACGAGCGTGTCTCCGACCTCGAGCCAAAACAGCTCCAAAGCACCGACGACGGGCGTAGGCGGCGGCAAACAGACAACGACGCCTCTCCCACCGGTGACGAGCGTGTGGCTGATCACGCTCGCGGGCGGCACCTTCGCGCAGGCGCTCGCCCAGCCGACGGCCGCCCCCTACATCGACTCCCAGCTCATAAAGGCGGGGACGCTCCTGAGCGGCTGGTCCGCTCTGGCCGGCAGCGCGTTCGCGAGCGAGGCAGGGCTGCTTGCTGGCACGCCGCCGCAGAACCTCGACGCGATCGTCCAGCCCCCGTGCCCCGAAGGCGCGGCCGGCGTGCCGTGCAAGCCCGAAACGGCCGGGGCGCTCACGGCCGCCGACGAATTCCTAAAAGCGACCATCCCCACGATCATGTCCAACCCGGCCTACGGCGCGCACGGCCTGATCGTGATCACGTTCGGGACGATCGGTAACGCCACCGCCTCCAGTCTGCCCGCCGGCTCCTCCACAGCGACGCTCGGCTCAGAACCGCCCGCGGGCGTCCTCTTGATCTCGCCCTTCGCCCGCGCCGGCGCGCGGCCGAGCACGGCGTATGACCCGACTTCACCCAAGCAGAGCCTGTCCGGGCTTCTGCGCTGATTAGACCAACGACCCGCAGTCAAATCAACCAACCAAGGAGACCCACGTTGCACGCACTACACACCGCCCACCGCAAAGCCACGTGGTGGCTAGTCGCGATCGTGGGCTCGCTCGCGGCCCTGTCGCTCGCCATGCCGGCGATCGGCAGCGCCGAAGAAACCAACCCCAACAATTACTCCTGCGCCGGCAGCCTCAGCGCCGGCAAGCCCGAAGTGGGCAGCGAAGAACAGCAGGTGGCCTACGCGTTCCACTGCAGCGGCCCGATCACCGGCTATCAGCTGCAGTCGCAGATCCCCATCACCGGCGTGGAGGCCTCGCCGCTGGTGAACAACATCCCGTCGGGCAAGCCGGTGAACGACACGTTCTCCTGCTCCTCCGAAATCCCCGGCTACGCCGACAACTGCGTCGGCGCGACCACCTCGCAGTACGGGCAGTACGAGACGATCGCCGGGCAGTTCGCGATCGGCTCCAAGCTGTGCGCCGAGCCGCGCGTGGATGCGCTGCTGACGGTCACCTACGCGTATCTCGAAAAAGGCGTCGTCACCCAGGCCATCTCCGGACCGTTCGACCTGGGACGCCCCACCAGCTGCCCGCCGGACGCACAGTCGGGATGGACGCGCTTGAACCCCAGGCCGGTCGTGCTCGCCGCCGCCGGCAAGCACAAGGCCAAGGGCAAGAAAGGCAAGGGCAAGAAGGGAGCCGGCAAAGGCAAGAAGAGCTCCAAGAAGAAGTAACGAGACATCCCCCCCCAGGGGCCCCGCATATGCGGGGCCCCTCTGCGCAGGATCGGATCCCGAGGCGCTCAGCATCGGCGAACGGCGCTTGGAACAAGTCGCGCGACTACGATCTGAGCTGTGAGCAGCGCATCGTCCAGCAGCCCCATCGGGTCCGTGCATCGAGCCCGCCGATCGGGGCGTCGCGGTCGAGGAAGCACGCGCATTCTCGTGACCCTCACAACCCTCGGGCTGCTGGCGGGCTGCGGATCGGCAACCGCCACCCGCCCCGTCGCGAGCACGACCGCGCCGACCGCCAACGCTGCGACGGCTCCGCCCAAGAGCGCCACGGCGCCCACGACCCCGGCGTCGGCGAGCTGTGCCGCCACAGTCGCCGGCACGTTCGGGACGGTCGCCGCTCGCGTCTACCACGAGGCCGCCAGCGGCGGCATCGTCGCGCAGGCGGTGCACCGCCTGCAAAGCTCCTCCGCGCTCAGGAGCGCCGTTAACAGCGGCAACGCCATCGCCGCCGGCGCCGCGCTGCGCGAACTGATGCTGGGCCAGATCGTCCGCGTCGAGGTCCTGCGCGGCGGGCACGTGCTGGCACAAGCCGGCTCGGGGGTCGCGATCGCGCCCGCGCGCGGCTCAATCCCGGGCACCTCCGCCACGTTCGTACTGTCGACCCAGTCCGACCACAGCTATCTGCAGGTCGTCCACCAAGTCACCGGCGCGCAGCTGGTGTTGCTCGGCGGCGCCCACCGCCTCGCGGGCACGATCGGCGGCCTACCGCCCACCGGTCTGCCGCCCGCAGGGTCAGTCACGGTCGGAGGGCAGAACTTCCAGACGACCACGCTCACCGGTTCGGTGTACCCGTCCGGCCAGCTGCACATCGTGCTGCTCGCCCCCACCGCCTCGATCTCCTGCCCGGGCTCCGCCGCACAGACGCGCGTGGAAACGCTCGGGCACATCGGCGAACGCATCTACCAGGAGGAGCTCCACAGCCCGGCCGTATCGGCGACATTGCGCCACATCGAACACTCCTCCGCCTTCCAGCGCGCCGTCACCGCTCACGACGCAGCCGCCACGCGCGCCGCGATCGTGGGGTTCTTCGGCGAACACATCCACGTCGTGCGCGTGCGCGTGACAATCGGCGGACATCTGCTCGAGGACCTTGGCGGGCCCTACGTGCTGGCACCCGTGCACGGCACCGTGCGCAGCGGCGGACATGTGGTCGGCCAGTTCGAGATGGCGATTCAGGATGACGCCGGCTACCTGCGGCTCGCGCATCTGTTCACCGGCGCCGAGGTGCTGATGCGCACGGGCGCGCATCAGTTGATGGGCACGCTCTCGCCTGGTCCGACGAACGTACCCGCACGCGGTCCCGTGTCCTACGGCGGGCGCTCATACGAGGCCTACTCGTTCACGGGCGAAGCCTTCCCCTCCGGTCCCCTGCGCCTGTCGCTACTGCTGGCCTCGTAAGGTCCAACCACCCGCCGCGAAACGCCACCGAAAGCGCCCGCGATATGCCGACCACTGCGGTAAGCGGCGCCGGCTGCAATCCGATGCAAGAGCCGGCTATGGCTTACCCACGAAAGCCCGCTCGGTAATCGCTAGGACAGCAGGCTGCTCGTCATGCGCTCGATCTCCGCGATCGAGGTCAACCCGGCGCGCACCTTTTGCATGCCGTCCTCGCGCAGCCGCACCATCCCTGCCTGCTCGGCGGCCGCGGCGATCTCGTCGACCGAGCCGTGCTCCAGCACCAGCGTCCTGACGCGCTCGTCCACCGACATCACCTCATACAGCCCCACGCGTCCGCGATAACCACTGCCCCCGCAACGCGAGCACCCGACCGCTTCCATCGGTTCCGCTCCCGTCAGACCGTACTCGGCCAGCACAGCCTCCGAGAGCTGCTGGGGGCGCTTGCAATGCGTGCACAGCATCCGCACGAGCCGCTGCGCGACCACGCAGTCGATCGCCGAGGACACCAAGAACGGCTCGATGCCCATGTCCATCAACCGGCCCAGCGCGCTCGGGGCGTCGCGGGTGTGCAGCGTCGAGAGCACCAGGTGGCCGGTCAGCGCCGACTCGACCGCGATGTGCGCAGTCTCGCGGTCGCGGATCTCCCCGACCATGATCACGTCCGGGTCGGCGCGCAACATCGAGCGCAATCCCACATCGAACGTCACGCCCGCCTTCGGGGCGATCTGCATCTGCTTGACACCCGCCATCCGCTGCTCGACCGGGTCCTCGATCGTCAGGATCGAGCGCTCGCCGTCGTTGAGCACGCTCAGCGCCCCATACAGCGTCGTCGACTTGCCCGAGCCCGTCGGTCCGGTCACGAGCACCGCGCCGTTGGGCTTTGCGATCGCGCGTTCGAACCGGCTCAGCGCCTCGGGCTCCATCCCCAGCGACTCGAGGTTCTGCACCGTCACCCCCTTGTCGAGGATCCTCAGCACGACGCTCTCGCCGTAGACGAGCGGCAGCGTCACGACCCTGATGTCCACGCGCCGACCCTCGATCGTCAGCGCGAAGCGCCCGTCCTGGGGCACGCGCTTCTCGGCGATATCCAGATCGCCCATAATCTTGATCCGCGACACCACGCCCGGAATCATCCGCCGCTTGATCGTCGCCGCCGGGGCCAGCACCCCGTCGACGCGGAACAGCACCTTCGCGTCGCCCTCTTCGGGGCTGATGTGGATGTCCGAGGCGCCCTGTTGCACGGCCTGGGCGATGATCGAATGCACCAGCTTGATGACCGGCGCGTCGCGGTCGGCCTCCTCGGCCAGCGTGCCCGCCTCCAGTTCCGCCTCGGCGTCGGCCTCGGCGTCCCCGTCGATGATGTCTTCGATCGACTCGTCCATCCCCGCAAGCCGCGTCAGCAGCAGGTCGAGATCCTCGACCGAGGCGACTCCCACGCGCACCCGCCGTCCGGTGATCATCGCGACGTCGTCGATCGTCAGCACGTTCGTCGGGTCGGCCATCGCCAACAACAGCGTCCCGTCCTCGGCGAACCCGACCGGCACTGCCCGGTAGCGCTTCGCGGCGTCGGCGCCGATCAGGTGCACCGCGCCCATGTCCAGGTCATACACCGACAGATCGACGTAGTCCAGTCCGAACCGCTCGGCCACCACGCGCGCCAGCTGGTCGGGGCGCAGTACCCCCTGCGCCACCAGCACCTCACCCGTCGGCCGGCCCTGCGCGCGGGCGACCTTGACGGCCTCCTCCACCGTGTCGCGGTCGGCGAACCCCAGATCGACGACGACTTCGCCGATCATCCTGCTCGAGCGCCCGCTCGAACGCGCCGGATACACGCCCTTGCCAGTGCGCTCACCCTCGCGGCGCTCACGCAGCGGCTCGGCGCGCACGTCCCCGGGCGCGCCCGCGTGCTCGCGCGACTCGGCGGCGACATCGGTGGCAACGTTTCCCATCACCGCTCTATCGGCAGCGCGCATGTCCGTCTTGACCGCCTCGGCGCCGTAACGGCTGCATAACGAGCACATCGACGACTCGCCCGACGCTCGCGTGACGTCACCGAAACGGGACCTCTGGAGAGAACTGTCAGGAACAGGTGACAGCAAGCACACTCACATGAGGTACCGTGATGAGAATGCCGCCGCTCATCTGGGACCGTCGGCCCGACGAACTCAGGGCCCCCGCCATGATCTGTGCGTTCCAGGGATGGAACGATGCGGGCGACTCCGCCTCAACCGCCGTCTCGTTCCTCACCTCGGCGCTCGAGGCCAACCGCTTCGCTCGCATCGACTCTCAGGAGTTCTACGACTTCCAAGCCAATCGCCCCAGCGTGCGCCTGACCGAAGGCAACTACGAAGAGGTCATGTGGCCGACGGTAGAGGTGTTCGAGGCGTTCGCCCCGCGAGCCACACGCGATCTCGTACTCGTCCAGGGCGTCGAGCCGTCGATGCGTTGGCGCGCGTTCAGCGCCCACATCCTCGACCTCGCCGAAGCGCTCGGCGTGCAGGTCGTCGTGTTGCTCGGCGCGCTGCTGGGCGACGTCGCCCACTCCCGCCCGGTGACGATGACCGGGTGCGCCTCAGACCCCTCGCTGGTCTCGCGGCTGGGCATCAAACCCTCGACCTACGAAGGCCCGACCGGGATCGTCGGTGTGCTGCACCACACGTGCGCGCAGGCCGGTCTGCCCTCGGCCGCGATCTGGGCGGGCGTGCCGCACTACGTGGCCGCGGCCGCCAACCCAAAGGCCGCGCTCGCGCTCGTGCGCCGCGTCGAAGGCCTCGTCGGCGTCTCGGTCGACGTCTCCGAGCTCGAGCTCGCCTCCGCGGACTATGAACGCCAGGTCGGCATCGCCGTGCAGAGCGATCCCGACATCCTGGCCTTCGTCGAGCGCCTGGAGCAGGAAGCCGACGCCGAGGCCGAGGCCTCACCCAACGAGGTCCCCGACGGAGACACCCTCGAGCGCGAATTCCAGCGGTTCCTGAAGCAGCGCGGGATTCGTCCGTCTTGACGATGTGCCGGTAGGCGCATGCGCCTACCGGCGGAGACGTACATGTACGTCTCCAAGACGAGTCGCATGCGACTCGTCTTCCGAACGGTGCATGCACCGTTCGGCGGGGGCGCGCATGCGCGCCCCCGAACGACCAACAATCAGCGCTCGGCCGCCGGGCACACGATCCGGAAATCGCAGATCGAGCAGGCGGCGCGCGAGGGGGTGGGGTCGAAGCGCTGGCCCATGATCCCCTCGCCGGCCTCCATCACGGTCGCCCGCACGCGCTCCTCATCGGTCTCGCCGGGCAGCCGTACGACGAGGTCGTCGAGCACGTAGTAGTAGGCCCGACTCGCGGCCTCCACCTGCCAGGACTCGCGCGCCGCCAGCGCGTACAGCGATAGCTGGACGTCGTCGCGCAGCTGCTCGGGAGTACGGGGTCGGGAGGTCTTGTAGTCGATCAGCTCATACCGTTCGCCACCGCCCTCAGTCTCGCCGCCGTCGCCACCCTGCGCACGCGCTCCCGCGAGGCGATCGACGCGGTCCACGCGTCCGCGCAGGTGGTGGGGTCCGATGCGCAGCGAGAACTGGCGCTCGAACCACACCGGCTCGGAGTCCTGGCCGTGCAATCGCGTGTGGTAGCGCTCCAGCGCCGTGCGCGCCTTAGTGCGCAGTTCGCGCTCGGAGGAGCCCTCGCGAAACCCGCCGCGGCGCCAGCAGGCGTCGAACAGGTCCAGCAGCTGCGTCAATGTCTCCCCGCCGGCCGCGTGGTAGCGCTCGAGCACCTGATGCACGACGATCCCGAACCGCTGGCCCAGCGTCGGCTCGGTGGGGATGCGCAGCACCCGCGCGAACTTGTAGCGCAGTGGACAGCCGCGGTAGGTCTCGATATCTGAGGCCGACAGCGCAAGCCCCCCGCCTCGACGCGGCAGGAACGGCACCAGCGAGGGCTCTCCGCGCGGCGACAGCGCCTGCACTCGCGCCGCCTGCTCGTCATAGCCTCCCGTCGGCGCACCACCCCCATCGCCCGGCGCGAGTGCCGTGTCGGCGGCCAGTAGCGTTCCGTCGAGCGGACTGGTCTGCAGGATCTCCCGCTCGACTGCCGTCGCCGCCGCGAGCAGACGCGTGTTTACGTCGGCCAGCGCGTCACTCACGCTCTGCTCGGCCGGGCGCTGGGCGAGCGCGGAAAGCTTGAGCAGCTCCAGGTAGCGCGCCACGCCGTGGGAGATGTCCAGATCGGTGTCCAGCCGCAGCTCGCTCAGCCGCGCGCCGATGCGGGCGATATCGGCGAGCACCTCCTCGCGCACGATCCGCTGCATGTCGCGCAGTGCCGCGTCGGGGCCGTCCTTCGACGTGGAGGAGGGGGACGAGGAGGAATCGCGCGGCTCGCGCTCAGCCCCCAGCGCCGCGCGCGCGAGCAGGTCGGGGCGGGCTTCATCGAGTGCCGAGGAGGCGGCACGGTGCAACTCCAGAAACCGCTGAATCCGCGACCGTGCCTCCGGCGGCACCTGCGGAGACTCCAGCGCCGAGCTCAGCGCCGCGATCATGTCGAGCTTGCGCCGTCTGGCGATCTGGATCACGCGCGCGAGATCGACCTGGCGCAACTCGATCGGCGGGCGCGCCAGCGCGCGCACCACCGCCGAGGCGTCGCTCGGATCGGCCAGCAGCCGCGTCCAGGCGACCACGTCGCGCACCTCCGCGCGCTCCATGTCCGCGGAGGCCTCCGGCGCCATGCCGGATGGCGCTCCCGGCTGGGGATCGGCAGGCGCGTCCGGCGGCGCGGGCAAATCCTTATCTGGCAGTGCCGGCACGCACCTAGGATATGTACATGTCCACTTCTCGCGCGATCGACTGGGACACGGCTCAACGGATCGGCGAGCTGATCGCCGGCTCCCCTCCGTATGGGGGGCCTGCCGGGCACTCGGTGCAGCCGCTCGCGCACGAGTTCGCGCGGCGCGTCGGCGAGTACACGGGTCTGGACCTCCCCGCCGAGCTGCCGCCACTGGAGATGATCGACCGGCCGACCTGGATCGCCGCCAACCTGCTCACGATGAGACCACTGCTCGACCCGCTCCTCGAGCAGCTGGGCGGCGCGCGCAACGGCGCGCTGTCAGGATCGCTGCGCTCGGCCTCCGGCCATCTGCTGGGCGCCCAGCTGGGCGCCGTGACGGGCATGCTCTCCCAGCGGGTGCTCGGCCAATACGACGTCTCTCTGCTCGACGCCTCCGCGCCACCGCGCCTGCTGCTGCTCGCACCGAATCTCGCCGGCGCGGCACGCAACCTCGGAGTGGATCGCGACGAGCTGATCGCCTGGGTGGCGATCCACGAGATCACCCACGCCGTGCAGTTCTCCGGCGCGCCGTGGCTGCGCGAGCATCTCGGGGGCATGCTGCGGGAGCTGCTCGACGGGCTGCAGATCTCGGCCGCCGCGGGATCCTCGAGCGGAAGTGGGGGTGGAAGCGGAAGCGGGAGTGGCTTCGGCTGGCTGCGCGACCCCGGCGCGTTGATCGATCGCGCCCGCGACGGTGAGCTGCGCGCACTGGTCGATCGCGCCCGCCGCGGTGAATTGCTGCGCCTCGGGCTGGGCGACGAGCGCTGGGGGATCGTCGAGCGGATGCAGGCCACGATGTCGCTGATCGAGGGGCACGCCGAGCACACGATGGACGCAGTCGGCGCCG
Organism: uncultured Solirubrobacterales bacterium; assembly: GCA_963708315.1. Lineage (GTDB taxonomy): Bacteria > Actinomycetota > Thermoleophilia > Solirubrobacterales > Solirubrobacteraceae > Palsa-744. The sequence continues at coordinate 2,968,524 of OY970204.1, forward strand.
AGCTGCTGCCCTCGCTGCCGCGTCTGCGCGCAGCCATGACTCGCCGACGGGAGTCCCGAGGACTGCCCTGGCGGGTGCTCGAGCGGCTGCTCGGCTTGGAGCTGAAGCTGCGCCAGTACGAGGTCGGGCGGCGCTTTTGCGACGCGGTCGTTCACGCGGGCGGCCCCGAGGCGCTCGCGGTGGCCTGGCGCTCGCCCGCCGAGCTGCCCACCACACAGGAGCTGGCCGAGCCCGCCCTGTGGCTGGCGCGCGTCGGCGTTCCCGCCTGAGAACTACCGCTTAAATCCCCGGAAATGACGCAAACCGAACGCATGTTCCTGTTGTTACAATGTCCGTAAAGGAACTCCGCTTGTTCACAGGGAATTCACCGGGGGTCTATGTCCAGGTGTAACGATCTTCTCGCCTCGGGTTACAAACAGGTGTTCGGTGCTAAGCTCGATGTCGAGCCTCTGCGCGAACCAACGTAACCGTCCTCATTCACGAGGCGCCACCACAAGGAGACTTCCGTCAGATGGCATCAGCCGACACAACCACCCCTCGCGCCACCAAACCCCGCAAACGCGCGGCCACCGCCAAACGCGCCACTTCCTCGCGCAGCACGACGTCCACCGCCAAGTCCTCATACGCCGAGCGTGCGGTCCTGATTCCCGTCGGCGCGGCGCTGACTGCCCGCGACCGGGTCGTCTCGAGCGTCAACGACACCTTCACGAGCTACTCGAGCACGTCCAGGGCGCAGGCCCAGCTGCGCAAATTCGAGCGTCGCGGCGCCACCGCCCGCAAGCGCCTCGAGCGTGAAGTGCGCAAAGCGCGCACGAGCGTCGAGCGCGAGCTGCGCAAGCGCCGTCAGGATGGCGCCGAGTTCGCCGACCGCTTCCAGGAGCGCATCCAGAGCCTGGTCTGATCCACCGACTTCCCCCGCCCCGGACCAGGAGATCCGGGGGCGCCGCTCTCAGGGCAGCGCTCGGGACAGTCTGCCGGCCTCATACCTCGCCGGTAGAAGTAGGACCCTCTCCTCCCCAGCCCCCGGAGCGACCCCCGCTCCGGGGGCTTTTTGTCGAACGCAACGAGTCGCCGCTCCTACCGTGGATCGCAGCACGCAAGACGCGGGGGGCCCGCCGCCCGGCATTGGCTATTCGCCAGCGCCGGGCTTTCGGCGAGCCTGCGGGCCGGGACCCTGCATCGCGGCCTGGTCGTTCACTACGACGACATGTATGACAACAACCTCCCGGTGATTGTCGCTGAACTGGATCAGTGGCTTGCCGGCGATACCGGTCACAGCCCTCACAACGACGCAGACGAAAGTAGCGATCACCGTCACAGTCGGCCCGGGTAACTGGCGACGGACATAGCGATCGCCTAACGACACCCCGCGAGAAGACCGCAACCGAGATCTATTGCCAATGGTTCCCACTCGGCAGTGAGTATGGCGATCTCTCGGCTCAACTGGCCCACATTTTTCGGTTTTGGGGAGAAATCAGCGGGGTCCCGTGTACACGATTGCCGCATTGCCGATCCGCAGCAGATCGCGGACGGCGACATCGGAGCGATAGCTCGATACTCCCACGAGTCCGAGACCCGTATCGCGTACCCATCTCTCTATGCAGTAATCGGGCCATCTCTGTACATACTTGCGCGCCAGCGCAACCGCCTGGAGAAGATCGTCAGCGAGTTCGAGCACGTACCAGCAGTCCGCGCGGATGCCCACGGAGTCACCACGCGTTTCCTCCGCGACTCGCAAGAGCCGCTGCGCCGTAGCATGCCAGTACCAGCTCACTCCCCTATCCACATCGTTGTGTAAATCTCGATCGAAATCGGAATGATAGAACTGGCACCGCCTAAAACCCTGTTTTTCAATGGCAGCTATGGAGAGAGACTTGCGCGGATCCCTGGCTTCCAAATGCAATATCCCCCGCTTACCGGCTTTGCGTAACACATCTATGAAATCCTCGTCGAGACCGGGGGCGTGGATGTATTCGCCGCGGTAGCCCCGTCGGGGCGCCGGACCGCACACCATTGAGGTTGCCATGACCAGATCGCTGAAGCCACGCCGGGCAAGGAGCGCATAACCCCTATGATCGGCCGCCGCCTCCGTGACCCGCTCCCGACTCGCATTGCAAGCATCGAGCAGCTCGTTGAGATGCTCGGAGGGAGAGCCGTTGGGGCGTCGACCGAGATAACGGGTCAGCCGTTCTATCTCCGCCAGATCGGCTCGTGCGCTCGTGTGATCGTGGCGGGTTCCCGTCGTAAAGGGAATCTCGAGCGAAGGCGTAAGCGTGTCGCCGCATCCCTGCGCCAGCACCATAAAGCTCATGCCTCGAGCAGCATTTTTGACTCCGTCGGTTCCCAACGCATTACGTTCGCGCCCGGTTCTCGCCCATGTCACGAGCACCCGTTCGTATTCGACCCGGCGTCTTGATGCCACAAGCATCGTCCTGGTGGCTATATCGGCGAGTACGGTCAGCTCAGGCGTAAAATGGTTTTCGCGCGTGTGACCATTTCCCAGACGCGTGTCCTTTAATAGCTTTTCGAGCTTCAGTCCTTTGGTGGTCGCGCCCTCACAAATCTTCCCTATCACCTCTACGACAAGCCGCTTAACCACATGATCGTCTACATCCGGCACGACCCGCGCCGCTGCAGTCACAGCCTGCTCGGCAAATTCCCCGACCGCCCCGGGATCGGCATTTGCGATACTGACCGGAAACCGAGTGGGTCGAGCATATCCTGGACCCAATGCTGCCTCCCTCTCCCCACTGATCATGTTTTGCGCTGACTGCCTTTTGGAGCTCTTGCAGCTCATACGCCCCGACGTCTAGTGACTGGCTGCTCTAGACTATCGGTTGAAAACGAGTACAAACGATATACAAGTGCGGAATTCTCCCCGATCGGCCTTAGCCGCGAGCGCCTCTTGTTGACGCTCTTTAAAGATCGCCGGAGGGTTGACACTCGCTTCCCGGATCGCCATCGCAAGCCTAGCGCCGATCAGGCTATCCGTTAACGCGCGGATTTCTTCCTTCTAAGCGAAAAATCTGCACCACTGTGGTGCAGATATATCTCCTAAAACTTTCCAAAACGCCGATTCCAGCGGGCGATTACGCATACATGAAACTTTTGTGCCAATTATTCGATGTCGGGTGCGATCCATTCCGGTAACCTCCGCTGGAAAGGAAGGAGTCGTGATGTTTCTGATCCGTGCCGCGCTTTTTGCTCAGACATTGCCTCAACCCAAACGCGACGCCCGGTGCCAGATGTGCATTTCCGGCGCGCCTGCCGTACATCCCGGGCGGAGAGAGCCGTGAGCGATAGATGGGAGATACACGACGCGCCCTACGGCGGCATCTGGTTCGTCCTTCAGACCGACTTGGAGATGGAGGTCATTGCGCCGCCCGGCATCCGTATCACGCTCGGCGAAGGCCATGATCCCGCGGTGCCCGGTCTGCTGCCGGGGTGGCGCCGAGTCACGTTGCCCGACGACGACGACCTCGACCCCCAGGCAATCGACGACGCCGACGCCGTCTGCGTCTCAGCCAGATATGTACTCGATCGCCTGGGTCCCGAGTCGGCGTCTGCAATCAAGCGGATCATGATCGCTCAACTGAGCATGGCGGTAGCGCTCGCCCAGGCGGAGGATGGCTCGGTAGGCGACGGCCGTGCGACCGCCGGCTCGCGCGGTGTGATCTGGGCTCTGGGCGAGCTTCGAGACGCCTTCCCAAACGAGCGCTGGGAGCTCTCAAAAGGACTGGTGTGCGCGGAGTACGATCCAAACGTCTCCGTGTCCGCAGATTTGCTCCCGCGGGCAGGGACGACCGACGTAAAGGCCAAGCCGATGCGATCGGCTTCAGCGGTGGTACCGGCGCAAGCGCAGAGCACGAGAGCGAGAGCTTAAGCAGGGCAGAGCCACGAACCCATGCTCGTCCACTACACCCCAGACCAGATCGCCGGTCTGCGAAGATGGACCCATGCCTAACCACGAGGAGATCCGCGAGTCCCTGCGCGCCGTGATCGACCCTGAGCTGCGCCGCTCGATCGTCGAGCTGGACATGGTGCGCTCGATCGACGTCTCCGCCAACGGCGTTGTGGACGTGACCGTCTCGCTGACCACGCCGGGCTGCCCGATCAAGGGCCACTTCCAGACCGCGGTCGCGGAGGCCGTTACCGCACTCGAGGGAGTCACGCACTGCAACGTCTACTTCGATGTGCTCAGCGACGAGCAGAAGGCCGCCCTACAGCAGAAGCTGGGCCGCGGCAGCCTCCCCGACGGGGCGCTCGCACAGGTCGCGAACGTGCTCTGCGTCGGCTCGGGCAAGGGCGGCGTCGGCAAGTCGACTCTGACTGCCAACCTCGCCGCCGCGCTGGCCGGCGAAGGCAAGCGCGTGGGCATCCTCGACGCCGACGTCTGGGGGTACTCGATCCCGCGCATGTACGGCCTCGGCTCGACCCGCCCGCCGGTGTCGGCGGCGCGCAAAATCCTCCCGCTGGAGGCTCACGGCGTGAAGGTGATGTCGATCGGTTTCTTCGTGGCCGAGGACGCCGCCGTCGTCTGGCGCGGCCCGATGTTGCACAAGGCGCTCACCCAATTCCTGCAGGACGTCGACTGGGGGGTGCTCGATCATCTGCTGATCGACCTGCCGCCGGGCACCGGCGACGTCTCGATGACGCTAGCCCAGCTGCTTCCCCAGGCGAGCTTCGCGATCGTCACCACCCCCCAACCGACCGCCCAGCGGGTCGCCCGGCGGGCCGCCGAGATGGCGCACAAGGTATCGCTCGACATCTGCGGGATCATCGAGAACATGTCCGGCTTCACCACCCCCTCCGGCGAGCGCTTCCAGATCTTCGGTGAGGGCGGCGGCCAAGAGCTCGCCGACGAGCTCGACGTGCCCCTGCTCGGCAAGGTCCCGTTGACAATGCCCCTGCGCGAACACGCCGACTCCGGCGTCCCGCTCGTGATCGAGGAGCCCGACGACCCAGCCTCGCAGGCGATCCGCCACGCAGCGCGTGGTCTGATCGCGATGGCCGCGCCCGCCTCATTGCCCGTCCTGCCGACACTGACCACGCTGCCGCTGGTCGAGGTAGCCGGCGGTTCCGCCGAGGCGTCCGACGCCGCTCCTGCTCCCCCGGAGCGAAAACCGGCCGGTATGTCGCTACCGATGGCCTAGGGCCCCGCCGCGGCGTGGACCCCGGGCGCGCGATCGCGGGTGCCCCCAACGCTGGAGACATCCTGCTCGATCGCTTGACAAGCGCACTACCCGGTGAGAGGAATATGTCTTATGCCCGTACAGGACCAAGCAGAGGAGCAGACCGACCCGCCCCGCGACGGGGTCATCGAATTCGACGAACGGCGCGCCAAGATGGAGCGACTGCGGGCCGAAGGTATCGACCCCTACCCTGCCGTCTCGCTGTGGGGGCAGCGCACGCGAATCGCGGACGTGCTGGCGACACACGACGCGGGCGCGCTCGACGCCGGCGAGCACCCCGAGCTGACCTACCACGTCGCCGGGCGCCTGATCTCCCGGCGCGGCCATGGCAAGACCGCGTTCCTGGATCTGCGCGACCTGTCGGGCTCGATCCAGGTGGTCGTGCGCGTCGATGCGCTCGGCCAGGAGACCTACGACCGCATCCTCGGGCTCGACATCGGCGACATCGTCGGCATCGAGGGCCCCATCTACGTGACCCAGCGCGGGCAGCTGGCGCTGGCGGTGCGGGAGTGCACACTGCTGACCAAGACGCTGCGCCCCCCGCCCGACAAGCACCATGGCCTCGGCGACACCGGCACCCGCTACCGCTACCGCGAGCTGGACCTACTCGCCAACGAGGACACGCGCGAGCTGTTCATAACGCGCCACAAGATCGTGTTCGCGATCCGCGAGTGGCTGAACGAACGCAACTTCGTGGAGGTGGAAACGCCGGCGCTGCAGTCGCTCGCGGGCGGCGCCGGGTCGCGGCCGTTCACGACCCACCACAACGCGCTGGATCGCGACCTGTACCTGCGCATCTCCGTCGAGCTGTTCCTCAACCGCTGCATCGTCGGCGGGATGGAGAACGTCTACGACATGGGCAAGGTCTTCCGCAACGAGGGCATCTCCCCCAAGCACAGTCCGGAGTTCACGATCATCGAGTTCATGTGCGCCTACTCGGACTACAACGACGTGGCGAGCGTGACCGAAGAAATGTTCCGCGACGTCGCGCAGAAAGCGCTGGGGCGCACGACGATCAAACGTGGCGGCGAAGAGATCGACCTCGCCAAGCCCTGGCGGCGGGTGACGATGCGCGAGCTGATCTCCGAGCGCTTCGGCCTGGACTTCATGGAGTCCACGCGCGAGCAACTCGCGGAGGTGCTGGACGAGCCGATGGATCCCGCGGCGACGTGGGCCGAGGTCGTCGCCGACATCTACTCGGAGAAAATCGAGTCGACGATCAACCAGCCGACGCACGTCTTCGACTTTCCGCTGGAGCCGTTCCCGATCACCAAGCGACACGCGGTGCACCCCGAGCTGGGCGAGCACTTCGACGCGGTGATCGGCGGCGTCGAGCTGGTCAGTGGCGACACCGAGCTGAACGACCCGGTGGATCAGTGGCAGCGCTTCGTCGACCAGCGCAAGCGCCGCATGATCGACGACGAGGACGTGCCCCACCCCAACGACGAGGAGTACGCGCGCGCGATCGAGTACGGCTACTCCCCCACCGCGGGCGGGGGCATGGGCGTCGATCGGCTCGTGATGATCCTCACCGAACGCGACACGTTGCGCGAGGTGATTCCCTTCCCGATCGTCAAGGACATCCGATGAGCAGCGCGGGCGCGCCCTCCAAGCTCGACCTCGACGCGGGCGTGATCGCCTCCTGCCGGACGGCGGCCGAGCAGATCGCCGGGCAGGTCGCCGCGGAGATCGACGGCAAGACGACCGTCTCAGTCGAGCGCACGATCGCGCGGCTGCTCGGCGTCGACGGCGCGAACGCGCTCGATGCACCGCTGCCGAACGTGCTCGTCGATCACGTGCGCGACGCCGGCGAGCTGAGCCGCGGGATCGCGTACTGGATCGGCAACGCGCTGCTCGCCGACACCGACTCCGACTCCGATCCCACACCGCAGTCGCTCGCCGAGGCGGTCGACCGCGGTGAGCTCGATCTGATCGGTCTCCCGCGCGCGAGCGAGGCGGCGATCCACGCGCGCATCGCACACGAGTGCGAGGAGCGCGTCGGACAGATCGCAACGCGCATGAACGAGCGGCGCGAGCTGCGCGAGCGACTCGGCGAGCACCCACCGCCGCTGCGCTACGTGCTGACCGCCACGGGCAACGTCTACGAGGACGTAGTCCACGGACTCGCCGTCGCACAGGCCGGCGGGGACATCGTCGCAGTGATCCGCTCGACCGCTCAGTCCCTGCTCGACTATGTCCCCTACGGCCCCACGACCGAGGGCTACGGTGGCACGTTCGCCACGCAGGCCAACTTTCAGATCATGCGCGCGGCGCTCGACGAGTGGTGCGCCGCCAACGACCGCTACGTGCGGCTGTCGAGCTTCTGCTCGGGACTGTGCATGCCGGAGATCGCCGCGATGGGCGCGATCGAGGGCTTCGACAACATGGTCAACGACGCGCTCTACGGCATCCTCTACCGTGACATCAACCCCGTCCGCGGCCTGATCGACCAGCGCGTATCGCGCATGATCAACGGCTACTTCGGCGTGGTCATCAACACCGGGGAGGACAACTACCTGCGCACCGCCGACGCGATCGAGGCGGCGCCGTCGGTGACCGCCTCGCAGTTCATCAACCGCCAGCTCGCCCTGGACTCGGGCGTGCCCGACGAGCAGATCGCGCTCGGCGACGCTTACGAGATCGACACGCCAGTCAAGAACAGCCTGCTCTACGAGTGGGCGCAGGCACAGCTGACGCGCGAGCTGTTCCCCGAGTGCCCGGTCAAGTACATGCCCCCGACGCGCCACATGGACGGCAACCTGTATCGCACCCACGCGACCGACTCGCTGTTCAACCTCGTCACGATCGCCACCGGCCAGGGGATTCAGACGATCGGCGTGCCGACCGAGGGGATCTTCACGCCGCATGTCCACGACCGCGTGATCGGGCTGGAAAACGTCAACTACGTCTTCAACGCCGCGCACGACCTTGGCGAGGAGATCGAGTTTCGCCGCGGCGGCATCGTGCAGACGCGCGCGCGGGAGGTGCTCGCCGGCGCACACACGCTGCTGGCGCAGATCGCCGAGGACGGCCTGTTCACGGCGCTGGGGCAGGGCGTCTTCGGCGATGTCCCGCGCCAGATCGACGAGGGTCGCGGTACCGAGGGCATCGTGACGGTGCAGGAGGGCTACTTCAACCCCGCAATCGAGCTGATGCGTGGAGCGTCGAGCCTTGCCCGATAGCGCGCCCACGCCGGACGGCGCCCGCGCGGTCGATCTCTCCAGAGTGCGACCCTACGCCGACCACCTCGGCGACGGGATCGTGCAGCTCAGCTTCACGCTGCCCGTCCCGTACGGCCTCGCCGCGCGCCGGGCCGCGCAGGAGTGGGCGGCGCAAATGGGGTTCGAGCACCCCGAGGTCGTCCACTACCAGGAGCTGACCCACGGCTACACCTACTTCGTGATGTTCGCCGAGTCCCGCCAGACCGTCGACTACGCCTCGCTCTCCGACGAAGGGTTCGACGTCGAGTACATGAGCGAGGAGGAGATCGAGGCGTTCGCCGACGAGCACGTCGGCCGCCCGATCGTCGTCGTCGGCGCCGCGACCGGCACCGACACGCACAGCGTCGGCATCGACGCGATGCTCAACCTCAAGGGCTTCCACGGCCACCACGGCTTGGAGGGCTACAAAGCGTTCGAGACGCACAACCTCGGCAGCCAGGTGCCCAACAGCGTGCTCGTCTCGCGCGCGATCGACCTGCACGCCGACGCGATCCTCGTCTCCCAGACAGTCACCCAGCAGAATCTGCACGTCGCCAACCTGACCGAGCTCGTCGAGATCGTCGAGGCCGAGGGACGACGCAAGCAGCTGATTCTCACGTGCGGTGGGCCGCGCGTATCGAACGAGCTCGCCAAGGAGCTCGGCTTCGACGCGGGCTTCTCCAAGGGCACCTATCCGTACCACGTCGCGAGCTTCATCGTGCGCGAGCTGGCCGCGCGGATCGAGGGCGAGACAACCATCTCGGCGGGTGCACCCGCCGCTTCCACGGACGGTGTCAGCGCAGAGAGCGTGAATGGCTGAGGCCGCGCCCGAGCGGCTCAGCCGGCTGCTCTCAGACGTGCGCTCGCTCGCGCTGGTCGGACTCGCGAAGAACACCGGCAAGACGGTCACGCTCGCGGCGATCCTCGCCGAGCATGCGGCGGCCGGCCGCACCGTCGGCGTCACCTCGATCGGGCGCGACGGCGAGCGTCACGACGTGATCGACGCGCGCATCGAGAAGCCGAGCATCGAGTTGCAGGCGAACGACCTGCTCGCGAGCACCGGAGCGTTGCTGCGCGCCAGCGGGCTCGCACACGAGCGCATCGAGCAGACCGGCGTGCGCACCCCGCTCGGGGAGGTCGTGCTCGCGCGGCTGAGCGAGCCGGGGGCGGTCGAGGTCGCCGGCCCGAGCGCCGCCGCCGACGTGCGCGTCCTCGCCGAGCGAATGCTCGCTCTCGGCGCCGAGCAGGTGTTGATCGACGGTGCGATCGACCGCCGTGCGGCATCCTCGCCTGCCGTCGCCGACGGCCTGGTGATGGCGACCGGAGCGATCCTCGGCGAGGACATCGAGGATGTGGTCGCGACGACCAGCGACGCAGTCGATCTCGTGCGGCTCCCCGCCGTCGCAGAGCGAGACGAGCAGGGTTCAGGCGCGAGCGGCGGCGAGGAATCGATCGCGCTGGATCGCCGTCTGGTGCTCAACGCCGAGCCGACCGAGATCGCGGTGCTGCTGCGCGAGCATCCAGGCGCGAGCTCGTTCACGGTCGAGGGCGCGCTCGGAGAGCGGTTCCTCGAGGGACTGCTCGCGGCGCGCAGAGAGCGCGCCAAACGTGAGTTGAGGCTCGTCGTCGGAGATCCGACGAAGGTGTTCCTAGCGCGGCGCGGTCCACGCTGGTATCAGCGCCAGGGCCTCTCGATCGAGGTGCTTCGCAGAATCGAGCTGAAGGCGATCACGGTCAACCCGCTCGCGCCACAGTCACATCGCTTCGACTCGCGCATGCTATGCGAGCTGATTGCCACTGCCGTCCCGGACGTGCCCGTGCTGGACGTGCTGGATCCGGTCTGAGGATCCGCGCACGCACCGGTGAATCTCACTGGCGCCCGGCGCGGAACTCAAGGGGTGGGGGGGTCACGCGGCTGCTCGCGGACCGCATACCCGACGCCTGCGCAAGGTCAGACCCGTTTGTAGGTCGATGCAAACGTCCCAGACGCCAGCGTCGAGCCTTCGAGTTCCCGAAATAGGCTCGTCGCATCGAAGCGCGGCGCGACCGGGACCCGCTGCGAGATGGCGTTGAGCTGGAAGATGTAGGTCCCCGGGCGACCCTTGGGTGGGCAGATCGAATAGCGTTTGCCCGCCGCTACGGCGCCATGCGGGAGCCTGCCCGCGGAGATCGCGTGGATGCTCGGCGACAATCCGGCCACGGCCCATTCCACGGACACCTGAACGCTGCTGCTGCGCCCGTTCGCGGCCGGTGTCGAGCGATCGACCTTGAAGAGGAACAATGCGAGCTCGGCCGTACTCGGTGGCACCGAACCCCATCGGAACGACGGTGTGGTGTCACTCCCGTCGCAGGTGTAGCGGACCGGGATCGTCGGCGCTGCGCCGCGCGCCCCGCCACCGGTCATCGAGGGGCTTGTGAGAGCGATCGGCTGCACTTTGGCGCGAGCGGTCCTGGCAGGCACGCCACCGCCGCATCCGATAAACGCCACGGGCAGTGCAACACCCAACAAGACGATCGCGCCTCGGCGCAATGAACGACCCCGACGCCGCACACCCGTGGCACGCACCCAGATCCCTCCGTCATATGTGCCGATCGTCAGACGCATATCGTCACGCACCCCCTGCGGGAGCACCCACAGACTATCTCGGAGTGTAAAATTGCACCACTAATTCGTGCATTTGTTTCTGACCTCAGACGCGCCGGCACGCGCGTCGGAGCGCCACTCAAACGGCACCTCAGGACCCCGGCACACCGGCATACCTGGCTCGCTACACAAGCGTTGGTGCCGCGTCCCGCAGGCGCCGTCGAGGCCGCCTCGCCTGCGCCCGATCGGGCGCAGGTCTTCTACTTGGCGTTGGCGAAGTAGTCGGCGTTGATCTGCGAGTACTTCTGCCACTCGTCGGGGAGCTGATCCTCGGCGAAGCACGCGTCCACCGGACAGGCCTCGACGCAGGCGTCGCAGTCGATGCACTCCTCGGGGTCGATGTAGAGCATCTCGGCCGCGTCGTATCCGGGCTCATCGGGCGTAGGATGGATGCAGTCGACGGGGCACACCTCGACGCAGGAGTTGTCCTTGGTGCCGATGCACGGCTCGGCGATCACGTAGGCCATTCGCTAAGTTCTTTCCTGTTGGTTGCGGGGTCTCGCAGGGAGCACATTCTAGAGATGGCGACCCGGCCGGAGCTCATCGTAGCCGAGCCGCACCATAGATGATTGCATGCTCAACCATTGCGCCTGAGAACGCCACTCCGCTAGGTTGAGGGCGATGTTGCTTCTCACGGGCGCGACCGGCCAGGTGGGCTCGGCGCTGCTGCGCCGGCTCCTCGATGATGGCGCCGACGTACGCTGCCTGGTGCGTGACCCGCGCCGGCTGGGGATGCTGCGCGTGCGCGTACAGATCGCGCTCGGAGACCTCACCGACCCACCCTCGTTTAGAAACGCACTGCGGGGCGTGGACACGGTCGTGCACCTCGCGGCGACGATCCGCGACCAGCCGGGCGGCTCGATCGAGGAGCTCAACGGGATCGCCACCTGGCGGATCGTGCGCGCAGCGCAGCAAGCCGGCGTGGGACGGTTCGTGTTCTTCTCCACGCTCGACGCCTCCGCGCAGCACCGCACGCGCTTCCATCGCGCCAAGGCAGCCGCCGAGCAGGCCGTGTGCGAGACCGACATGGACTGGACGGTGTTCGCGCCCTCGATCGTCTATGCGCCGGGCGACGCATGGCTGACGCTGCTGGAACGCATGGCGCTGGCGCCGGTGATGCCGATGTCGGGTATGGGACGCGCGCGCTTCCAGCCGATCTGGGCCGAGGACGTCGCCGCGTGCGTGATGGCCGCCCTGCGCGCGCCCTCAGGCGAGCAGCAGCGGTACGAGCTCGCCGGTCCCGACACGTTGACACACACCGAGATCGTCAGGCTCGTGCTCGACTCGCTGCACCGTCCGCGGCCCCTGGTGAAGGTACCCACGCCGATCGTCTCGCGCACGCTGCGCCTACTGGAGGCCACGCTCGGCGAGCGCGCGTTCGCCACCTGGGACGAGGCCGAGCTGATGGAGTGCTCGATGCTGGCGCGCTCCGGGGCCGGGGACGCCGAGCGCCTTGGGGTGACGCCCATGCCGATGCGGGCGGTTTTGGACCCCGCCCACCCCGGCTGAGAAGAGGAAGCCGAGTCGGGCAGCGGTGTCGGCGCCACGCGCATCCAGGAGGAGGTCCCGGAGCGGGTCCCGCGCCTACCGGGGTGCGCCGTCCTGGGCGCCGGGGCTGCCGTGAGCCCGGCGACCTCCCAACCGCCCGGCCCGCGAGACGATCGCCTCGCGCGTGGATACCGCGACCGCACGGGGCAGCGCCTTGACGAAGAAGCGTCCGGGACCGACGTTGCGCGTCGCGTACTCCTCGAATGACGCCGCCAGGCTCTGGTCGTGCGCGGCGGCCGACAGCATGAAGTGTTCGCGCGCATTCAATGGACGGCCGGTCGCGTAGCGCCTCATCATGAAGGCATGGCCACGCAGCGACCGGGCATGCCGGCGCCGATAGCGAGCCAGACCCAGAGCGGGAGACTCCCGTCCCTGCAGCGACGGTGTGACGCTGTCGGCGAGCCATTCGGCCGACTGCAGGGCCCAGCCGCAGCCGACGGCCCAGAGCGGATCGACGGACAGCGCGGCGTCACCCACCAGCGCCAGTCCGGGCGCCGTGGGCGTGCGCGCGATGTTGGGCATGTCGAGCTTGCCGATGATCGGCCCGACCCTGCGCGAGGAGGCGATCGGCGGCGCCTCGGGGAGTGCGGCTATGAACGCCTGGAGCGCCGCCGCCGGATCGCGGCGGAACTCGGGGAGGCGGGCCTTGGTGGGCATGCACACGTAGACCGTCAATCCGCTGTCGGTGGGCAGGGCGCCCGCCCACTCGGGATTCAACAGCCACACCGCGCCGTCGGGCGCAGTGGGCGGCGGAGGGCCTTCGAAGTAAGCGCCATAGTTGAAGCGCCCGTGGGGAGACATTCGCGAGTGCACGCCCGCCATCCCGGCCACCGACGAAGTGCGTCCATCCGCGCCCACCACCAGTCGGGCGCGCAGCCGCATCGACGACCCGCTTGGGTCGTCCAGCACGACCCCGCATACACGGTCCTGCTCGCGCAGCAGCTCACGCGCGGCGTAGCCGAGGATCAACTCCACACCGGGCGTCTCAGCCGCCCTACCTCGGATCAGCGGATCGAGCAGCTCACGGCGCAGGTTGATCCCACGCGGCGCCTTGACACGTGAACCAGATTCGATCCAGCCGTGGCTGGTCCAGACACGAAAGCTCGAGCGCACGGCGCCGGCGCTCATCATCGCCTCCATCAACCCCAGGCGCTCGATCGTGGCGATGGCCGAGCCCTGGAAGAAGTGACCGCAGACGCGCTTGAAGGCCTTCGGATCGTGGCGCTTGTCGACAAGCGCCACCCGAGCTCCGGCGCCGGCAAGCAAAATGGCCGCAGCCGAGCCCGACAGGCTGGCGCCGACGATCACGACATCGTAGTCGGCGCTGCCCGGCCGGACAGGTGCATTCCGCATATTCACCCCTTATTCACTCCCCGCGCGCACAACGCCATCGACCTCGACCGTCACGCATACCGTGACTACGTTTACCCCTGAACTAGATATAAACAATACATGAAGTCAAGCACTAGCCAAGAGGGCCTTCTGCGGTTATAGTGGCGCTGGAGCGATGCCTCGAGCCCGTATGGGGCCGGCACTGCGGTAAGGGATGGCGGTCGACCGCAACTGCGGACGAGAGCGGCAGGAGGGGTATGCGATGAGTGGAAATGTCCGTTATCTACGGATAACTGAGACAAACCGTCGGTGGTGGGCGCTGGGGGCGATGTGCACCGCTCTCTTTATGACGATGCTTGACAGCACGGCTGTGAATATTGCACTGCCGTCAATACAAAAGAGCCTGAACGCCAGCACCCCCACGCTGCAGTGGATCGTCAACGCCTATACCCTCGCCCTCGCGGTACTGCTGGTAACGGCGGGACGCCTGGGCGATCTGTTCGGCCGCCGTCGCCTGTTCATAGTCGGCGTCGTCCTTTTTGCAACGGCCAGCGCAGCTGTTGGCGCCTCACCAAATACAACCTGGATGGTGGCGTTGCGAGGCGTCCAGGGCGTCGGCGCAGCGCTGCTGCTGCCGTCCACACTGTCGATCGTAACCGGCCTGTTTTCACCCGAGGAACGCGGCAAGGCGCTGGGTATCTGGACGGGCGTATCCGGCTTTGCTCTGGCAACGGGTCCGCTGGTTGGCGGCTTCCTCTCAGAGAGCGTCAGCTGGCGCGCGATCTTCTATGTCAATCTGCCGATCGCCGCCGGCACGCTCCTCGTCGCGCTGCTGGCGGTGCGCGAGTCCCGTGACGAGACGGCCGAGCGCACCATCGACATACCCGGTCTGATCGCCCTGACGGTCGGCTTGACCGCCTTGATGGTCGCCCTCATGCAAAGCATCACCTGGCACTTCGACTCGGACAAGACGATCGGGCTGCTCGTGGTGGCTGCCGTCGCGTTGGCGGCGTTCGTGCCGATCGAGCGACGTCGTCGTGTGCCGATGGTGGATTTCGATTTCTTCCGCTCGCGCACCTTCCTGGCGGCATCGATTGTGCTCTTCGCCGCAACTTTCGCACTGTTCGGACTGATGTTCTTCCTGAGCCTGTATATGCAAAACGTTCACAACTATTCACCCCTTCAGACCGGAGTTCGCTTCCTCCCCGCGATGGTCATGGTGATAATCGTCAGCCCCCTGGCAGGACGACTGACGGACCGCGTGGGCCCACGCCCGCTGATCGTCATAGGCATGTTCACGGTGGCCGCGGCGTTGCTGTGGGGTTCATATGTGACAATCCACAGCGCCTATCCAAGGTTGTTGGTGGGTTTTCTCTTGATAGGCGCCGGCACGGGACTGGCTTTGCCGGCGACGAACGTGGCCGCGATGAATTCAATAGCGCAGGCCAGGGCGAGCGTTGGCGCCGGCATCCTGTCGATGTCCCGCATGGTGGGCGGGGTCTTCGGCATCGCTGTGCTGGGCGTGCTGACGATCGACCTGACGAGCAGGAAGCTTGAACAGCTGATGCCCTGGCTGCCCCCCGGCGCGAGCACCCAGATGGCCACCAATCCCCCCAGCAAGCTCGCTCTGGAAATCGCCCCGCCGGAACTGATCTACAAGAGCCACGTGGCATTCGTCTACGGTCTTCAGATCGGGATGCGCGTGGGGGCGATCCTGCCGCTGGTGGGCGCCCTGTGCGCATGGGCGCTGATTGCCCGGCGTCAATCTCCCGTGGAGGGCGCCATCACCGTGCGCTCGGTGGCCGGGCAGGTCGCCGACAGCCAGTCCTGAATAGCCCGCGCCGTCGTATCGGCGTACCGCTCCATCATGCTGAGGTGATCGCCGGGGGCATCGACCACTGTATGGGGGAAGTCCCACGAGGGCTTCCAGTCGTTTTCCGGTAGCCCCTCCAGCATCGGCTCGGTTGCCCTGACCAGCAGGGTGGGGCAGGCTAGCTCAGCCGGCGTCCACTCAGCCATCAACCTGAGGTAGGTGGCCATCGCCGTCAGGCGGGTGTCGTTGATGATCTCCTGGGTCCCCTCCGGGGAAAGCATCGAATTCAAGACGGGCTGCACGGCGGAGAGGCTCAGATCCTGGAACCGGTGGGTGTCGATCAGCACGACTCCCTCCGGCTGGATTCCCGCCCCCTCGAGGTGGTTTGCCACCGCGTAGGCGAGCGTTCCGCCAGTGGAATGGCCGACGAGCACGAATGGATTGCCTGCGGCCGCTCCTCGCGCGGCCTCGGCGAGCGTCGCGATCGCGACATCGACGTCCGCCGGCAACCGCTCACCCGCGAGATAGCCCGGTATCGCAAGCGCCAGTATGTCTCGATCATCGCGCAGGGCACCGACGAATTTCGCGTATTGATGCGGACCCGAGGTGGCAATGAGCGAGGGCAGGCAGATCAAGCAGGGCAACGAAGCGCCTGTTGAGAGCCGCACCGACTGCGGCGCCCGATCGCGGTCCGGGGGCGTGTCGAATGTCGGGCGAAACTTCGACACGGCCGTCAGCGTGATCGCGAACTCCTCGGTCCTGCCCGCGCTCAGGGCATGCCTGAGCATCAGGCAGAGCATTGCCGCCGGCTGATCCTCGGGCGATGAGTCCTCTCCCGGCGTCAGCGGCACTGAGGTGTCACCGGCGACCTCGCTGACAACAGCCATCTGCCTCAGGAGGTAGCCGGCCAGCAGGATCGGGGTGGGATGGTCGAACACGAGCGTCGCCGGCAGCTGCAGCGCGGCGGCGGTGCTCAGCCGGTTGCGCAGCTCCACGGCAGCGAGGGAGTCGAACCCGAGTTCGAGGAACGCCAGCTGCGTGTCGACCGCCTCCGGGGAGGTGTGGCCCAGTACGGTCGCCGTCTCGGCACGGATAAGCTCGAGCACGACGCCCTCGCGCTCAGTCTCGGCAACCGCCGCCAGCCGCCGCGCCAACCCGCCGCGCTTGGCCTCCCGACGCTTTCTCACGGAGCCACGAATCAGACCCTCCAACAACGCGGGCGCCAAACCGCTCTGGACATGGACACGCAGCGCGGCAACGTCAAGACCCAGCGCGATCGCCGATGCGCCGGGTGTGGCGCGCGCCGCGTCGAAGAGCCTCAGACCCTCCTCGGCGGATAGGGCGATCATGCCCGTGCGCGCGATCCGGCGCAGATCGGCCTCACCCAGAGAGCCGGTCATCTCGCCGGCCTGCGCCCACTGTCCCCAAGCGATCGAGGTGGCCGGCAAGCCCTGCGCCCGCCGATACTCGGCCAAGCGGTCCAGGAATGTGTTGGCCGCCGCATAGCTTCCCTGCCCCGGGCCGCCGAATATGCCGGAGGCCGATGAGAACAGGATGAAGTCGGACAGGTCGAACGACCGCGTCAGCTCATGCAGGAACCACGCCCCGTCCACCTTGGGAGCGAACACCCGGTCGATCTGCCGCGCCGTGAGCGAGCCGATCACACCGTCATCGAGCGCTCCTGCGGTGTGCACGACCGCGCGCAGAGGCAAATCCTGGGGTACCGACTCGACCAGCGCCGCCAGCTGCTCACGATCGCCCACGTCGCACGCGGCGATCGTGACCTGGGCGCCGAGCCCCAGGAGCTCTGCTTCCAGCTCGGATGCGCCGAGCGCCGCAGGTCCCTGACGGCTGACCAGCAACAGGTGCTCGACGTGATGCTCGCTCGCAAGATGCCGCGCCACGAGACCGCCGAGACCGCCCGTGCCGCCGGTGATCAGGGTGGTCCCGCCTGGATCGATCGTCGACGTTGAGACCGATGTCAAGTCGGCTCGCGCCAAGCGCGGCACCCGCACGCCCGCGTCACGCAAAGCCACCTGGGGCTCCCGCAACGCAAGCGCCCCCGGCAACTGCTCCCACGAATCTCCGTCGACGTCGACGAGCATAAGCCGTCCGGGGTGCTCGGCCTGAGCCGAGCGTACCAACCCCCACACGGTGGCCTGTGCCAACCCCGCGATGCCGTCCGCGACGCCCGCCGCCGTCGCGCCCCGCGTTACGATCGCCAGACGCGAGGAGGCGAGTCGCTCATCGCCGAGCCACGCCTGTATGACCGCAAGCGCGCCGTGCACGGCCTCCCGTGCCCGCGCGGGCACGTCGGCGCCGCCTCCGTCAGCCTCCTCCGCGCCGCTCCCGCGGCCGCCGACCTCCTCATCCAGGCAATCCAGGATGAGGAGGTCCGGAGCTCGACGAGGGCCCTCCTCGTCCATCGCCGTCACCAACGCATCCAGGTCCCCGTACGCGCGAGCGCACGCGCCACTCTCGCGCAGAGCGCCGGAGAGCTCCCCGCCCTCCCGACCCAGCAGCACCCACTCTTCGTCGGCCAGCTCGGACGGGGCAGGCTGCGTCAGCACCCAATCCTGGTGCAGGAGGTGCTCGCGCCGCGCGCTCCGCCCATCGGCAAGCTGCTCGGCTGACACCGGCCGGAGTGCCAGCGAGCCCACCGAGGCGACCTGCTCGCCGGCATCGTCGGCCGCCAGCAGGGACACTTCACCGGAAGCCTCGAACACGAGACGAATTCGCAGGGTGTCGACGCCCGCCACGTTCAGACTGACATTCCCCCACGAGAACGGCAGGCGAATCTGACTGAGCTCTCCCCCCTGCGACAAGCCCACGGCGATCGCGTGCAGCGCGCTGTCCAGCAGAGCCGGATGCATGACAAAGTCCTCCGCCCGCGTACGCTGCTCGTCTCCCAAAGACACCTCGGCGAACACTTCGTCTCCGCGCACCCACGCCGCGGTGAGACCTTGAAAGGCGGGTCCATATTCCAAGCCCCACTCCGCCAGGCGGTCATACAGTCCATCCAGCTCGACCGGCCGCGCGTCCTCAGGCGGCCATACGGAGAACAGCTCCGCGATCAGTGACGCACCTCGCATCTGCGCCCGGCCCACGAGCACACCGCTGGCGTGGCGCGTCCACTCCTCCGCCACCCAAGCATCGCCACCGCCGCGATCCTCAGAGCGCGAGTAGATCGCGACCGTGCGTCCCTCGGACTCATCAGGGGCTCCAACCGCGACCTGCAACTGCACCGAACCCCGCTCGGGCAGAACCAGCGGCGCCTCCAACACCAGCTCTCGCACCACCTCGCACCCGACCTGCTCGCCCGCATAGAGCGCCATCTCCAGAAAGGCCGTGCCGGGCAGCAGCACCACACCCATCGCCGCATGGTCGGCGAGCCACGGATGGCCGTCGAGCGACAGGCTGCCGGTGAGCACCCCTCCGGCCTCACCGGCCAGCCCGACCATGGAGCCGAGCAACGGATGATCCGCCGCGACCTGGCCGATCGTGGCGAGGTCTCCAGCGCCCCCGTGAGACTCAAGCCAGTAACGCTCCCGCTGAAAGGCATACCGCGGCAGCCCCACCCGCTCCGCCTTAGACCCCGCGAAGACCTTGTCCCAGGACACATCCACGCCACGCACCCACACCTCGCCGAGCGCCGTCAGGAATCGCTGCAGCCCGCCGTCGTCGCGGCGCAGCGAGCCAACCACCGCAGCGTCACCGCCCTCGGGAAGCACATCCTCGATCGTCTCCTGCGCGCCTACGGTCAACACCGGGTGCGGGCCGATCTCGATAAACGCACGGCAGCCATCCCCCAACGACCATCGGATTGCCTGCTCGAAGCGCACGGTCTCGCGCAGATTGCGATACCAGTACGCCCCATCCAACTCGGCCGTGTCGAGCGGCTCGCCGGTGACGGTGGAGAGGAACGGCACCTCGCTAGACACGGGTGCGATCCCGGCACAGCCCTCCAGCAGCTCAGCACGAATCTCATCGATCTGAGCTGAGTGCGATGCGTAACCGACCGGGATCTCCCGCGCTCTGACACCCCGCTCCACCAGTTCGCCCAGCAGACCGTCCAGGGCGTCGCGCTCACCCGACACCACCGACGAGCGCGGACCGTTCACGGCCGCCAGCGACACCGCGCCACCACAACGCTCCAGCCACGGACCCAGCTCGCTCTCTGAGAGAGCGACCGACACCATTCCCCCGCGCCCCATCAATCCGACCAACGCCCGGCTGCGCAGCACCACCAACCTGGCCGCGTCCTCCAACGACAGCCCTCCCGCCACATGCGCCGCCGCGATCTCACCCTGGGAATGGCCCACCACCACATCCGGGCGCACACCACATGCGCGCCACAGGCCGGCTAACGCCACCATGCTCGCAAACAGCGCTGGCTGCACCACATCGACCCGCTCCAACCCGGGAGCGCCCGGCGCGCCGCGGAGCACATCCTCCAGCGACCAGTCCACGAGCGGCCGCAATGCCTCACCGCACAGTCTCAGCTCCCGTGCAAACGCCGGCGAGCTGTCGAGCAACTCCACCGCCATGCCCGGCCACTGTCCGCCCTGGCCGGAGAACATGAATGTGACACCTCCATGGCCGGCGCCGACGATGCCCTCGACGACACCGGCAATGGCCTGACCATCGCCGGCGTGCCCGACCGCACCCGCGCGGGACTCTCCCCGCTCGAGCATTCTCAGCCCCTCGACCAGGCCCCGCCGGGCGCCGCTGATGACCATCGCACGGCAATCCAGCATCGGGCGAGCGGCCAGAGAGACACCCACGTCGGCCACGCTGAGATCGGGGTGGGCGCCGACAAACTTCAACAATTGGCCGGACTGGCTTCTCAGGGCCGGTGCACCACGGCTCGAGATCAACCACGGCACGACGAGATCGCCGCCACCCAGGACCGATCCTTCCGCAGCGGGCAACGCGTTCGACGGCGGCGCTTCCTCGAGGACCAGGTGTGCGTTGGTGCCGCTGATCCCAAACGAGGAGACCCCCGCGCGTCGCGGCCGGCCGTTGGTGGGCCAGGGCTGTTCACGAGTGAGCAGCGAAACGGCTCCCGCGGACCAGTCCACATGCGTCGAGGGCTCGTCGGCGTGCAACGTCTGGGGCAGCACCCCGTGGCGCATCGCCATCGCCATCTTGATGACCCCCGCGACACCCGCCGCCGCCTGGGCATGACCGATGTTCGACTTGATCGACCCCAACCACAGCGGGTGGCCGTTAGGGCGGTCTGCGCCATAGGTCGCCAGCAGCGCCTGCGCCTCGATCGGATCGCCCAGCGTCGTGCCCGTGCCGTGCGCCTCGACCGCATCCACATCCCCCACGGACAGTCCGGCGTTCGCGAGCGCCTGGCGGATCACGCGCTGCTGGGACGGGCCGTTCGGCGAGGTCAGACCATTGCTCGCGCCGTCCTGGTTGACGGCGCTGCCACGCACCACTCCCAGTACGCGGTGTCCCAAACGCTGCGCGTCGGAGAGACGCTCCAGCAGCACCATGCCCACGCCCTCGGAGAAGCCGGCGCCATCCGCGGCGTCCGCGAATGACTTACACCGCCCATCCGGCGCGAGCCCACGCTGGCGCGAGAACTCGACGAACAGCGCGGGCGTCACCAGCACCGTTACACCCCCGGCCAGGGCCAGCGAACACTCTCCCGAACGCACCGCCTGGCAGGCGAGGTGCAACGCCACGAGCGAGGATGAGCACGCGGTATCCACCGTGACGGCCGGCCCCTCGAACCCAAAGGAGTATGCGACCCGCCCGGACGCCACACTGCCCGCGCTGCCGGTACCGAGATACCCCTCGACCCCGCTGGGAAGCCCGCCCGGGCCACCGAGCCGCAGACCAACTCCATAGTCGTGATACATCACGCCGGCGAACACGCCGGTCGCAGTGCCGTGCAGCGACGCGGGATCAATCCCTGAGTCTTCCACAGCCTCCCATGAGGCTTCCAACAGCAGCCGCTGCTGGGGATCCATCGCCAGCGCCTCCCTGGGGCCGATCCCGAAGAAAGTCGCGTCGAACTCGCCGGCGTCATGCAAAAACCCCCCCTCGCGCACATAGCTCTTACCAGAGCTTTCGGGGTCGGGGTCGTACAGGCTCTCCAGATCCCAGCCCCGATCGGTTGGGAACGCAGAGATCCCCTCGCCACCCGCAACCACCAGGTCCCAAAGATCCTCCGGGGAGCCCACGCCCCCCGGATAGCGGCAGCTCATGCCCACGATCGCCACCGGATCATCGAGCCCTTGCGTAGCGTGCGAGGAGGCGGCGTGCGCGCTCGAGGACCGCGTATCCGCGATGGTCCGCATCAGGAAACCGGTGAGCGCGAGCGGAGTTGGATAGTCGAACACCAGCGTCGCCGGCAGACGCAGCGCCGTGACACCGCCAAGGCGGTTGCGCAACTCGATCGCCGTCAACGAGTCAAAGCCGAGCTCCTTGAAGGTCCGGCTCGGATCCACCGCATCGGGCGAGGAATACCCGAGCACCAGCGCGACCTCGCCGCGCACGACCTCGAGTGCCACCCGCTCGCGCTCGCGCTCGCGCACACCAGCCAGACGAGCCGCGAGCGATCCACCTCCAGCTCGCCGCGCGGGCACACGCACAAGACCGCGCAGAACCGCCGGTAGCAGACCCGCCCGTGCTTGCGCACGCAACGCCACGCCGTCCAGGCGCAACGCGACCACCAGCGCCTCATCCGCGGACATCGCCGCGTCGAAATACCCAAGACCCTCCTCCGCCGACAACGCGAGAACGCCCGAACGCGCGATCCGCGCCTGCTCACCGGCGCCCAGATCAGCCGTCAACGCACTTCCGCTCGCCTGTGGCGCCCACATCCCCCAGGCAATCGAGACACCCACAAGACCCTGCGCGTGGCGGTACGCCGCCAACGCATCCAAAAATGCGTTACCCGCCGCATAACTCCCCTGCCCCGGACTACCGAACACGCCTGCAGCCGATGAAAACAGGACGAACATCTGCAAATCCAGGTGCGCAGTCAACTCGTGTAGATGCCACGCGCCGTCCAGCTTCGGCGCCAGCACTCCCTGGACGCGCTCCGCCGTGAGGGACTCGACCACACCGTCATCCAGCGCGCCGGCAGCGTGCACCACGCCATGCAACGGACGCTCCCGTGTGATCGACTCGATCAACGCCTCTAGCTCACCGCGATCGCTCGCGTCGCACGCCACCACCTGCACGCGGGCGCCGAGCGCGGCTAACTGTGCCTGCAGCTCAGACGCGCCTTCGGCTTCCAGACCTTGCCGGCTGGCAAGCACCAGATCGCCGGCGCCGTGTTCGATGACAAGATGCCGGGCCAGCAGGGCGCCCAGGCCACCGGTGCCACCCGTCACCAACACCGCCCCGTCAACCCCGGCCCATCCGCCGGGGGAGGTTGTCCGAGCCAGACGTGGGACCAGCGCGCCTCCCTCGCGCAGAGCGAGCTGCGGCTCTGTCAATGCGAGTGCCTCGGCAAGCACGCCGAGCGACGCATCGTCGCTGTCGATCAACGTAAATCGCCCGGGATGCTCCGATTGCGCGGAACGCAGAAGACCCCATACCGCCGCCGACTCCAGATCCAGGATCGCCTCACCGCTGCGAGCGGCGACGGCGCCGCGCGTGAGGCACACAAGCCGGGTATCGGCCAGTCGCTCATCCGCGAGCCACGCCTGCACGAGAGCGAGCATCCGGCACACGGCATCGTGTGCCGCCCCGGGCAGGCTGCGCTCCTCTTCAGCCCCGCCGGCATCGAGCTCCGGGGCGTCACCGCCAACCTCTGGAGCGACGCCGCCGGGAAGGCACACGAGGACCACTTCCGGCGCCGGGAGCCCGCCATCGATTGCGCCGGCCAAAGCATCGAGATCCCGATACGCCTCCACCGAGTCGTTGAATTCCACTTGCACGCCTTCTCCCTCGCCGAGCACGACCCAGCGGGCGCTGGCTACGGGCGGCACGGACCCAACGGCTGTCCACTCCACACCGAACAGGGGGTCCCGCTGAATCCCGGCGTTGCCGGCCAGCTCCGCCGACACCGGGCGCAAGGTGAGCGACCCGACCCTCGCAACCGGCGCTCCCGCCTCATCGATTGCAAGCAGCGAGATCCCGTCAGATCCGTCGCGCGCCAGACGGACGCGCAATGAGCAGGCGCCCTCCGCAAACAGCTCGACGGTGGACCAGGAGAAGGGAAGGCTCACCTGCCCGTCTCGCGCGCTCGGCCCCTCGCCCACCAGCCCCAGCCCGATGGCATGCAGGGCGGCGTCCAGTAGCGCCGGATGCAATCCGAACCCACCTACCGCCGAGCGCTCCCGCTCTGGCAGCGAGACCTCCGCGAAGAGCTCGTCGCCGCGCTTCCACGCGGCCGTGAGGCCCTGGAAGGCGGGGCCATATTCAAGGCCCCGCTCCGCCAGGCGCTCGTAATAGCCATCGAGCGCAATCACCTCCGCACCCGTGGGTGGCCATGCTCCGCCGGTGGACAGCTCCATCTCCGTAGAGGACCACGCGCCTGCGGCGGACAGCCCCATCTCTCCAGCCGACGACTCAGGCCCGGCCGGCGCTCCGGGTCCAGGGACCCCCGAGGAAAGGACGCCGCTCGCGTGACGCGTCCACGGCCGCTCGGCGTCATTCAGCCGCCCCCCGCCCTCGCCGATGGCGCGGGAATGGATACCCACGGTCCGTCGACCGGCATCGTCGGTCTCACTCAACGACACCTGCAACTGCACTCCGCGCCCCTCGTATAACACCAGCGGCGCTTCCAGCACGAGCTCGGAGAGCAGCTGGCAGCCGGCCTCGCGCCCTGCCCGCAGCGCAAGCTCGACGAACGCTGTGCCTGGCAACAGCACCACACCCATCGCCATGTGATCGGCGAGCCATGGATGACTGTCCAACGATATGTGGCCGGTGAACAGCCATCCGTCCTCGCCGGCCAGCCCGACCACCGCGCTCAACAGCGGGTGATTCGCGCCGGCCTGACCGGCTCCCGCGAGATCGGCGATGCCCGCCGCACCGTCGAGCCAGTAGCGCTCGCGCTGGAAGGCGTATGTGGGCAGCCTCACCCGCTGCGCGCCCGCGCCCTCGTGGAGCCTCTCCCAAGCCACCTCGACACCATGCACCCACGCCTCCGCGAGGGACTCCATGAAGCGCGCAAGCCCCCCTTCCTCTCGGCGCAGAGACCCGCCGATGAGCACCCCCAGATCCCCCGAAGCATCCTCGCGCAGCACCTCATCGGCCGTATCCCACATCCCCATGCTCAACACCGGATGGGGGCTGATCTCCACAAACGCCCGATGCCCCTGCTCGAGCAGCGAGCGTACGACCGGCTCGAACTGCACCGGCTCGCGCATGTTGCGATACCAGTACTCCCCATCCAGCGCGGCGGTGTCAAGCGCCTCGCCCGTGACGGTCGAGTGCAACTGCACGGCACTCGAACGCGGAGCGACCGTGCGAAGCACCTCCAGCAGCTCCTCGCGCACGAGCTCGGCCTGCGGCGAGTGCGTCGCGACTGTCGCCGGCACCCTCCGCGCTCTCACGTCTTCGCGCTTCAGGTCTGCAAGCAGCTGCTCAAGCGCCTCTGAGTCGCCGGCCACGCCAACCGAGGACGGCCCGTTGACGGCCGAGATCGCAACGCGGTCTCCCCAACGCTCCAGGCGCGAGCGCACCTCCTCCACCGGGAGCGCGACCGAGACGATTGCGCCGCGGCCGACCAAGGTGCTCGCCAGCAACCCGCTGCGCAACGCGACCACCCGTGCTGCGTCCTCGAGCGAAAGCGCGCCGGCGACGCACGCGGCGGCAACCTCACCCTGGGAGTGGCCTACAACCACACCTGGCTCGACCCCCCATGCGCGCCATAGCTCCGCCAGGGACACCATCATTGCGAACAACGCCGGCTGCACTACATCGATCCGGTCCAAGGAGGGAGCACCATCGACCCCTCGCAGCACCTCCTCCAGAGACCAGTCCAAGTGCGGCGCCAGAGCCTCGCCGCAGGCGTCCATCTGCCGCCTGAACACCGGCGAGGAGTCCATCAGCTCGACACCCATCCCCTGCCACTGTGCACCCTGGCCAGGGAACACGAACACCAGACCGTGCCCGGCAACGCCCGCGGATACGCCCCGTGTCACCCCGCTTGAGCTACCGCCCTCCGCCAAGGCGCGCAGGCCGGCGAGCAGCTCCTTGCGGCTCTCACCCGAGACGACCGCGCGGTGACCGAACAGCGACCGCTTCGCCAACGATAGCCCCACGTCGAGGAGGTCGGGCTCGGAGGGGCCCGAGGCGTAAGCGTGCAACCGCTCGGCCTGGCCGTGCAAGCCCCCCGCAGTCCGTCCCGAGAGCACCCATGGGACAGGAAAACCGGCAGCCGGACCGGCGAGAGCATCCTCACCGGGAACTTCGTCGACCGGGCGCCGCAGAGCCCCGCCGACCACTGGCGCAGTAACCCCACCGGCCTCGCCGGCCGCGTTCGCTGGAGCCTCACCAGCCTCGCCGGCCACACCGGGCTCGCCAGGCTCGCCGGCCACACCATCGGCCGCGGCCCGCGGAGCCTGCTCGAGTATCAGGTGAGCGTTGGTGCCGCTGATTCCAAACGACGACACTCCGACCCTGCGCGGCCCATCCTGCTCCGGCCATGCCCGTGACTCGGTCAGGAGCGATATCCCACCAGACGCCAGATCGATCGCCTGGGAGGGCTCCTCGGCGTGCAGGGTCTTGGGCAATGCGCCGTTGCGCATCGCCATCACCATCTTGATCACGCCCGCCACACCGGCCGCGGCCTGGGCGTGACCGATGTTCGACTTCATCGAGCCAAGCCACAACGGCCGCTCCGCCGCGCGATCCTGCCCATAACTCGCCAGCAGCGCCTGCGCCTCGATTTGATCTCCGAGGGTGGTACCCGTGCCATGCGCCTCCACGACGTCGACGTCTTGCGCGCTCAGGCCGGCGCTCCTCAGCGCCTGTGCGATGACTCGTTGCTGAGAGGGCCCGTTCGGCGCCGTCAGGCCATTGCTCGCGCCATCGTGGTTGACCGCGCTGCCGCCGATCACGGCCAGCACCTCATGACCCCGTCGGCGGGCATCGGACAAGCGCTCGAGCAACACCATCCCCACGCCCTCGGAGAAACCGGTGCCATCGGCGCTCGCCGCGAAAGACTTGCAGCGCCCGTCGCGCGCAAGCCCACGCTGGCGGCTGAACTCGATGAACGCCACCGGGCTGGCGAGCACGGTCACACCGCCCGCGAGCGCGAGCGAGCACTCACCGGAGTGCAACGCTCCACACGCCAGGTGCATCGACACCAGCGAGGACGAGCACGCCGTGTCGATCGTCATCGCAGGCCCCTCCAAGCCGAGCACGTAAGACACGCGTCCGGATACGACGCTGGCCGAGGTGCCCGTGCTCAAATAGCCTTCCAGGCCGTCGGGCACCGTCGAGCCGAGCAGCTTCGGGCCATATTCCTGCGAGCAAATGCCCGCAAAGATCCCCGTCTCGGTGCCCCGCAGCGAAGTCGGGTCGATGCCGGCTCTTTCCAGCGTCTCCCAGGAGACTTCCAGCAGCAGCCGCTGCTGGGGATCCATCGCCAACGCCTCGCGCGGGCTGATCCCGAAGAACTCGGCGTCGAACTCCGCGACGTCCTTTAGAAAACCGCCCTCGCGCACGTAACTCGTTCCCGGATGGTCGGGATCCGGGTCATAGAGGCCTTCCAGATTCCAGCCGCGATCCTGCGGAAACGGCGAGACGGCGTCCCTGCCCTCGATGACCAGCTCCCACAGCTCCTCCGGCGAGCCAACGCCGCCGGGATAGCGGCAGCTCATGCCGACGATCGCGATCGGCTCGCCCGCCCTCGCAAGCAGCTGATGATTCTGCTTGCGCAGACGCTCGGTCTCCTTCAGGGAGGTGCGCAGCGCCTGGACGACCTGCTCGTGCGAGGCGGCCATCACGCGCCCTCGACCGTCGTCTCGATCTCTGCATCGACGACGCTCTGAAGCGTCCGACGAACGAGACCGTCGACGTCCAGGGCATCGATCGAAGCCGTATCGTCGCCGCCATCCTGCGCATCGCCATCGTGGTCCGAGCCCGCGAGCGCAAGCAACGGCGCCATCAGGCCAAGCTGGCGAAGGCGCGCGATGGGAATGGAGGCGAGGGCCTCACGGATGCTCGCTTCGGCCGGATCCACCGCGACCGCGGCGCCGGCATCGGGGAACAGCTCACCCAGCAGATAATCGACCAGATCCGCGGGCGTGGGATAGTCGAAGATGACGGTGGCGGGCAGGCGCAGGCGGCTTGCGGCATTCAGCCGGTTGCGCAACTCGATCGCGCTGAGCGAGTCGAACCCGAGATCCTTGAAGCTGCGCTGCGGTTCGATGGTCTCCGCGGAAGCGTGTCCCAACACAGCTGCGACATCGCCGAGGATCGCCCTCAACAGGGCGCTCTCACGCTCCTGCGCAGGTACGCGGGCGAGGCGCTCGACCAGCGGTTCGCCTCCACCACTGCCACCAGCGCGGCGCGAGGGCACGTCGATCAGGTCGTGCAGCAACGCCGGCAGCGCATCCGCTCGCGCCTGCACCCGCAGCGCCGCCGTGTCGAGGCGAATGGGGAGCACGAGCGCCTCGTCTGTCCGTCGGGCAGCGTCGAACAGCTCGAGCGCCTGTCCGTGTGAAAGGGCGGACACACCGTGGCGCTCCAGGCGTGCCAGATCGACCTCGCCGAGCTGTCCCGCCATGCCGGCGTCGGGCGCCCACAGCCCCCAGGCCATCGAGGTTCCCGTCAGGCCGCGCGCCCGACGATGCGCCGCCAGGGCGTCCAGGAACGCATTGCCTGCCGTGTAGTTGCCCTGTCCTGCGCTGCCCAGCGTCGCAGCGGCGGAAGAAAACAGGATGAAGGCCCACAGATCGAGCTCCTCGGTCAGCTCGTGCAGATGCCACGCGGCATCGACCTTGGGGGCCAGCACGTCGTCCACACGCTCGGCCGACAGCGACTCGATCACGCCATCGTCGAGCGTTCCCGCGGCATGCACCACCGCCCCGAGCGGGTGATCCTCGGGTATCGATGCGATCACAGCCGCCAGCTCGTGGCGATCGGCGACATCGCAGGCCACGATCCTCGCCTCAGCGCCGAGCTCGGCGAGCTCGGACTCGAGCTCGGCGGCGCCCGCAGCCTCGCGCCCCCGCCGGCTGACTAGGAGCAGATGGCGCATTCCGTGCCTGCCCGCCAGGTGCCTGGCGACGGAGGCTCCCAGCACCCCGGTGCCGCCGGTGATCAAGATCGTGCTTCCCGGGTCGGGGGTGGCGGGGATCCTCAGCACGTTCTTGCCGACGTGCCGCGCCTGGCTCATGAAGCGGAAGGCCTCGGGCGCTCGCCGCACGTCCCAGGTGATCACCGGCAGCGCTTCGAGCGCACCCTCGTGAAAGAGCGCCAACAGCTCCGCGAGCATGCCCCGAATGCGCTCCGGCCCGGCTTCGATGAGGTCAAACGCGCGGTAGCTCACGCCCGCGTGGCCGCTCGCAACCTCCTGCGCATCGCGCACGTCCGCCTTGCCCATCTCGATGAAGCGACCGCCGGCGGGGATCAGATCGAGGGAGGCATCCACGTACTCGCGCGCGAGCGAGTTGAGCACGACGGCCACACCCTGTCCGTCCGTCAGCTCCAGGAACTGCTCCTTGAAGTCCAACGTGCGCGAGGAGGCGATGTGAGCGTCATCAAGTCCCATCGCGCGCAGCGCGTCCCACTTGGAGGGACTCGCCGTAGCGAACACCTCGGCCCCCAGGTGTCGTGCGATCTGCACCGCGGCCATGCCGACGCCGCCGGCGGCAGCGTGAACCAGCAGCCTCTCGCCGCTGTGCAGATCGGCCAGATCGACCAGCGCGTAGTACGCCGTCAGGAACGCGCACGGCATCGAGGCGGCCTGCACATACGACCACCCCTCCGGGATTCGTGCGAGCAGGTGACGATCGGTCACGGCGACCGGGCCAAAGGCGCCCGTCAGCAATCCCATCACGCGATCGCCGGGGGCCAGGTCCTCGACTCCCGGTCCGACCTCCAGCACCACCCCGGCGCCCTCACCGCCGATCGGCACCCCTGCCGCGTACACGCCCAGCGCGTTCAGCACGTCACGGAAGTTCACTCCCGCGGCGCGCACCGCGACGCGCACCTGCCCCACCTGCAACTCCTCGGCGACCTCGGGGCAGGGTACGAGCGCAAGCTCCTCGAACGTGCCGCCGCCGGCGACATCCAACCGCCATGTGGGCGAGTCGAGCGCAGGCGTCAACCCGCGGGTCGCGTCGACCCGCACGAGCCGAGGAGTGAGCGCCACGCCGTCGCGTATCGCCACCTGCGGCTCATTCAAAGCCAGCGCCGCGGGCAACGCAGCCCACGAGGGCTCGGCCTCGTCGAGATCGATCAGCGCGAACTGCCCCGGGTGCTCGGACTGCGCTGAGCGCACGAGCCCCCATATCGGCGCGTGCGAGACGCCGTCCACCCGCTCCGCGGAACGAGCGGCCACCGCACCCCTGGTCACGAACACCAAGCGTGCATCCGCGAGTCGTCGATCTGCAACCCACTCCTGCACCAGCCGCAACACCTCGTGAGTCGCGGCGTGCGCCAGGCTCGGCAGCTCCCGGGAGCGCGCCGCTTGGGACAGCGCCTCCTCGTCGGCGCCCGAGTCACAGTCCACCAGCACGACGGCGCAGTCGCCGGCGCCCTCCCCCCGGGCGTCCCCGATCGACGCCATGTCGGCAAACGCTTGCGGCGCCACACCGCCCTCCTCCAACGCTCCCAGCAGCTCGGGACCACAGGCGCCGAGGACGGTCGGCCTTCCCGACAGACCCGGTGGAGGTGCTGCAACTACGAGCTCGGTCCAGCTGACACCGAACAGCGACTCGCCGTCCGTGGGCTGTGTTCTGGCGAGCTGCTCCGCGGAGACCGTGCGCAGCACAAGCGAATCGACCGATGCGACCGCCGCGCCTTCGCCGTCGAACACGCGCAGAGAGACGCCATCGCTGCCGGCGGGGCAGATGCACACTCTCAAGCGGTCGGCCTTGACACCATGAAGCGCGACGCCGCTCCAGGAGAACGGCAGCCTCACGCCACCTGCTTGGCCCTCCGCGGCGTCGTCCAACAGGTCCAAGCCGAGCGTGTGCAGGGCGGAGTCCAACAATGCCGGGTGGATCTCGAACAGCGCGGAGCCGGCCCGCTCCCGCTCCGGGAGCGATACCTCGGCGAACACCTCCTCACCCCGTCGCCATGCGGCGGTGAGGCCTTGAAATACGGGCCCGTAATCAAGGCCCCACTCGAACAGGCGCTCGTACAGACCGTCCACCGCAACCGGCACGGCGCCTATAGGAGGCCACTCTCCCCCAGCCCCGCCGCCGCCCACGGCGAGCGACCCGTTCGCCGTCGCTTCCCCACTCGACGTTGGGCGCCCCGGCAGATCGTCGCGAACGGTCCCGGTCACGAGCCTCCCGCTCGCGTGACGCGTCCAGATCTCCTCGTCCGCCAGCAGGCCACTCCGCAAGCCACGCTCGAGCTGGGAATAGATGGCGATCGCCAGCTGTCCGGGCTCATCGGCGTCCTCGACGGACACCTGCAACCGCACATGCCCGTGCTCCGGCAGCGCCAGTGGTGCTTCTAGTATGAGCTCTTGGACTGTTTTGTGCCCGATTTGAGCGCCGGTGTGTAGGGCGAGCTCTAGGAACGCGGTGCCGGGTAACAGTACGGCGCCCATGACGGCGTGGTCGGCCAGCCAGGGATGGGTCTCCAACGACAGCCGGCCCGTGAACAACCATCCCTGCTGGCCGGCCAAGCGCACGGCGGCGCTCAGTAATGGGTGGTGTGCCGAGACCAGGCCAGCCGCCGCGAAATCCTCTACTCCCGCCTGCGCCTGGAGCCAATACCGGGTGCGTTGGAACGTGTATTTGGGTAGTTGTATTGGTGTGGCATCGGGTGACTGGAGTGCTTGCCAGTCGAGTGTGATGCCGTTAACCCAGAGGCGTGCGAGCGCTTTGAGGAGGGTTTGGGTTTCGGGGTGACCATCGTGCAGAGCGGACGCGATGGCGTGCCCTTCCCCTTGCGGGAGACAGTCATCAGCGAGAACGCTAAGGACACCCGTCGGTCCCAGCTCGAGGAAGTTCTTGACACCCTGATTAGCGAGGAAGCGCATCCCCTCGTGGAAACGGACGGGCTCACGTACGTGCGACACCCAGTAACCAGGTGTGCACGCCAACTCCACCGGGAGGATCTCACCCGTGACGTTAGAGACGAGCGGGATCTGTGGCGCCTTGAAATCGATGCTCTGAGCGACCGCGGCGAACTCCTCAAGCATGCCGTCCATGCGATGCGAGTGAAACGCGTGAGAGACCCTCAACCGTTTGGTTCTGTGACCCTGCTCCTCCCACGCCGCGGCGAGATCCAGCACCTGCTCCTCCTCACCGGAGATCACGACCGAGGAGGGACCATTAACGGCCGCCAAGGCAACGCTGCCCTCAAGCGGAGCGAGCATCGAGAGGACCTCCTGCTCACTGGCGTGCACCGACACCATCGCACCACCGGTAGGCATCTCTCCCATCAACCGCCCACGCGCGGCGACGAGCCTGCACGCATCCTCCAGCGAGAACACCCCCGCGACGTGCGCCGCGGCGAGCTCACCGATCGAATGACCGATCAAGAAAACAGGACGCGCACCCCACGCCCACACCAGCCTGAACAGGGCGACCTCGAACGCGAACAACCCGGCCTGCGTAAACATCGTCTGATCCAACAACCCGACATCGGAGGAGTCGAACACCACCTCACGCAGCGAGCACCCCAGCGGACCATCGAGATACCCACAGACCTCCTCGAACGCCTCCGCGAACACCGGACACCGCTCATAGAGCTCCGAACCCATCCCACTACGCTGGGCTCCCTGCCCGGAGAACAGGAACGCCAGAGCGCCCTCCCCGGCAACGCCCTCCACGACACCCCGCGCACGATCCCCGTTAACCAACATTCGCAAATCCCCGAGCAACTCCGCCCGATCGTTACCGAGTATCACCGCGCGTCGCTCAAGCGTCGGGCGAGCAAGCAGCGACGCGCCCACATCATCACGGTCCAGATCGGGATTGGCCTCACAAAACTCCAGCAAACGCTCGGCCTGACCAGCCACGCTCCCCGGTCCACGACCAGACAACACCCACGGCAACACACCCCGCTCCCACACACCATCAGACCCAACCATCCCGACAAACACCGAACGTGACTCCCCACCCCCAACGCTCACACCCGAAGACACCAATGGCGCTTCCTGCACCAATGGTGCTTCCTCAAGCACGACATGCGCATTAGTGCCACTGATCCCGAACGAGGACACACCAGCACGCCGCGGCTGACCATCGGCCTCCCACACCACCTCCCGCCTCAACAACTCCACAGACCCCTCAGACCAATCAACATGCCGCGAGGGCGCATCCACATGCAACGTGCGCGGCAACACCCCATTACGCATCGCCATCACCATCTTGATCACACCAGCCACACCCGCAGCAGCCTGCGTATGACCAATATTGGACTTCACCGACCCCAACCACAACGGACCCCGATCCCCCCGACCCTGCCCATACGTCGCCAACAACGCCTGCGCCTCGATCGGATCACCCAAACTCGTGCCCGTACCATGCGCCTCAACCACATCCACCTGCTCACCCACAAGCCCCGCACTAGCAAGCGCCTGAGTAATCACCTGCTGCTGAGACGGACCATTCGGCGCCGTCAACCCATTACTAGCCCCATCCTGATTCACAGCACTACCACGCACCACACCCAACACCCGATGCCCCAAACGCTGCGCATCAGACAAACGCTCCAACAACAACACACCAACACCCTCAGAAAACCCCGCACCATCAGCACCATCCGCAAACGACTTACACCGCCCATCCAAAGCCAAACCACGCAAACGCGAAAACTCCACAAACAACCGCGGCGACGCCAACACCGTCACCCCACCAGCCAACGCCAACCCACACTCCCCCAAACGCAACGACTGACACGCCAAATGCAAAGCCACCAACGACGACGAACACGCCGTATCCACAGTCACCGCCGGACCCACAAACCCAAACGAATACGCAACACGACCAGACACAACACTGGTGGAGCTGCCCGTTCCCAGGTAACCCTCCAGGTCTGCCGATGCGGACCCGTGCATGAGCGTGGTGTAGTCCTGTGAGCTGATGCCCGCGAATACTCCGGTTTGGCTGGAGCGCAGTGACAAGGGATCGATCCCAGCGTCTTCCACGGCCTCCCACGAGGCTTCCAACAACAAGCGCTGCTGAGGATCCATCGCCAACGCCTCACGCGGACTAATCCCAAAGAAACCCGCATCGAACTCCCCCACGTCATACAAAAACCCACCCTCACGCGTATGGCTGGAACCCGCATCATCCGCGTCGGACTCAAACAGGCCCTCCAGATCCCATCCCCGATCCTCCGGAAAAGCACCAATCGCATCGCCACCCGCGGCGACCAACTCCCACAACGCCACCGGAGAATCCACACCCCCCGGATAACGACAACCCATACCCACAATCGCAACCGGCTCATCGGCCGTCCGGGTGACCTGTGGCGACGCGCCCCTCCTCAGCGACGGAACGTCTTCGATCCGCTCCAGCAGGTATTTGGCCAGATCTGCCGGAGTCGGGTAGTCGAACACCAGCGTCGCCGGCAGCTGCAGCTCGGAGAGGCTGCCCAACCGGTTTCGCAGCTCCACGGCCGTCAGCGAATCAAATCCCAGATCCTTGAACGCGAGCAGCGAATCGACCAGCTCGGGGGAGGAGTGCCCCAATACCGTCGCCGACTGGATACGTACGATCTCGAGCACGATCTGCTCACGCTCGCCCTCCGACGCTCCCGCCAGACGCGCTGCCAACGTTCCACCGGGACGAGCACGCCGCACCGGGACACGAACAAGTCCCTGTAGCAATGTCGGCAATTCACCCGTCCTGGCCTGCGAGCGCATGGCCAGGGTGTCAAGCCGCACTGCCAACACCAGAGCATGGCTGGCGGCACGGCCGACATCGAACAGCTCGAGTCCCTCCTCCGTGGACAGCGCGCCCATGCCGGTGCGCGCGAGCCGCGCCAAATCGGCGCTTGCCAGGTGGTCGGTCATGGCGCTGGCCTGCGCCCACCGGCCCCACGCCATCGAAGTTGCGGTGAGACCCCGGGTGCGGCGGTACGCCGCGAGCGCATCCAGAAACGTATTGGCCGCGGCGTAGTTGCCCTGGCCCGGACCCCCCAGCACTCCGGCCACGGAGGAGAACAGCACGAACATCCCCAGATCCAAGTGCTCGGTCAGCTCGTGCAAATGCCACGCCGCATCCACCTTGGGGGCCAGGACATGCTCCAACTGCTCACCGCCGAGCGAGCCGATCACGCCGTCATCGAGCGCGCCCGCGGCATGCACCACCCCACTCAGGGGATGCTCCTCAGGCGCCAGGTCAAGCAGTCGCCGCAGCTCATCTCGATCAGACACGTCGCAGGCAACCACGCTTACCCGCGCGCCCGCCGCCGTGAGCTCTGCTTGCAGCTCTTCAGCCCCCTCGGCCTCGGGGCCCTGCCGGCCGGCCAGAAGCACACTGCGAACCCCGTGCTCGAGCACCAGATGCCTTGCTACCAGGCCGCCCAGGCGGCCCGTTCCACCTGTTATCAACACCGTGCCGTCGACATCGACGATCGGCGGTTGCGTGAGCACGTTCTTGCCGATATGCCGCCCCTGACTGAGATGGCGAAAGGCCTGCGACGCTTGACGGATATCCCATGCGGCAATGGGCAACACCTCGAGCACGCCTTGCCCAAACAGCTTCAGGACCTCCGCGAGCATCTCCTGGATACGCTCAGCTCCCGCCTCGATCAGCTCGAACGCCTGATAGGCGACGCCGGGATAAGCGTCCGCGACTTTCCTGGGATCGCGGACGTCGGTCTTGCCCATCTCTATGAACCGGCCGCCTCGGGGCAGGAGCTCAAGCGAAGCGTCCACGAACTCACGCGCCAGCGAGTCGAGCACCACATCCATGCCTTCGCCCCCGGTCACGCCGAGGAACTTGTCCCTGAACTCAAGCGTGCGCGAGGAAGCCATGTGCGCATCGTCCAAGCCCATGTCGCGCAGCGCCCCCCACTTGCTTGGGCTCGCGGTCGCAAACACCTCCATCCCAAGATGTCGCGCAAGCTGTATCGCAGCCATGCCGACCCCGCCGGCGCCGGCATGGACCAGCAACCTCTCACCCTGCCTACATCCCGCCAGATCGATCAGCCCGTAGTAGGCCGTCAAGAAAGCGATCGGCACGGAGGCCGCTTGCGTAAACGACCACTCCTCAGGCGCCACCACGATGAAACGCTCATCGACAATGGCGATCGAGCCGAAGGCGCCCGGCAACATGCCCATCACCCGGTCGCCCACCGCGAGACCATCCACCCCCGGAGCAGTCTCGAGCACCACCCCGGCGCCCTCGATGCCCATCTCCGCCGCGCCTGGATAGACATCCAGCGCAATCAAGACGTCACGGAAGTTCAGACCAGCGGCGCGAACGCCGACACGCACCTGCCCAACGTCAAGCGGCTCCCTGGCCTCTGGTGAGGTCACGAGCGCAAGACCTTCCAGTGTGCCCCGCTCTACGCAATCCAACCGCCACTCCGGCGCCCCAACCGGTAGCGACAAGGTTTCATCAGACCCAACGGGCTGCACGCGAGGAACGAGCGCGCGACCCTCGCGCAACGCGACCTGTGGTTCCCCCAGACCAAGCGCTTCACCCAGCGCGCTCCACGAGTCCCCATCATCGTCGACGTCCACCAACACGAAGCGCCCTGGACTCTCCGACTGCGCCGAGCGCAACAGTCCCCATACCGGCGCCTGTGCCAACCCTGCTGCGCCATCCTGTGTATGCACGGACACCGCATTTTGTGTCACAAAAACGAGTTGGGAAGCGGAAAACCGCTCGTCCCGCAACCACTCCTGAGCCAGGCTCAGTGCCTTGTGCGTCAGCTCGTGCGCGGCCTCGGACAACTCCTCGGCGGACAACCCCTCAGACTTCATCCGGGCGCTGTCGTCGGCCCGTGTGCCACCCGCCGGGGCATTACCCATGCCGTGAGCGCAATCCACGAACACGACTGCCGGCATTTGCCCACCAGCGCTCACGGCTTTACCCAGAGCACTCAAGTCCGCGAAGGCCCTGCCGGATGCTCCCAGGCTCGCCAGGGCGCCAGCCAGCGCGTCACCTTTAGAGCCCAACGCTGCCCAGCTGCCGAATTCCTCGTGGGCGGCGGCCGAGGAGGCTGGGGGCGCAGACCAGTGCAGACAGAACAACGACGAGTCTCGGCTCTCCTCGCGAGCATTGACCAGCTGCTCGGCGGCGACGGTGCGAAGCGCCAACGATCCCACCGAGATTGCCAACTCTCCCTGCTCGTCAACCGCAACTAGCGACATTCCGGACTCCACCAGCGAGAGACGAGCGCGCAGCATAGATGTGCCCGGCCTTGCCACGCTCACCCCATTCCATGAGAACGGGAGCTTCAGCCCATCATGCCCCACCTCCTCGCCGAGCAGACTGGCCCCTAGGGCGTGGAACGCAGAGTCGAGCAGCGCCGGGTGAATATCGAAGGTGTGCGAGGCTTGTGGCTGTTCTTCTTGGGGTGAATGTACCTCCGCGAATATCTCATCAGCGCGTCGCCAGACGCCTGCAAGCCCCTGGAATGCCGGGCCGTATTCGAGCCCGAGCATCTCCAGCCGATCGTAGATCTGCTCGATCGGCACGGGCTCTGCTCCAGCCGGTGGCCATGCCTGGTTTTCCAGCTCTGGACAGGTCGGCCGAGGAGCTGCCGTGGACGCGGCGAGGATGCCACTGACATGGAGCGTCCAGTCATCGGCGAATCCCGCCCCCGCGTCGGGTGCGTCCTGTGAACGCGAGTACATCTCGACTGTCCGCTGTCCGGACTCCTGCAGGTCGCCGACGGCGACTTGCAGTTGCATAGCGCCGTGCTCTGGCAGTAGCAGTGGTGCTTCTAGTATGAGCTCTTGGACTGTTTTGTGCCCGATTTGAGCGCCGGTGTGTAGGGCGAGCTCTAGGAACGCGGTGCCGGGTAACAGTACGGCGCCCATGACGGCGTGGTCGGCCAGCCAGGGATGGGTCTCCAACGACAGCCGGCCCGTGAACAACCATCCCTGCTGGCCGGCCAAGCGCACGGCGGCGCTCAGTAATGGGTGGTGTGCCGAGACCAGGCCAGCCGCCGCGAAATCCTCTACTCCCGCCTGCGCCTGGAGCCAATACCGGGTGCGTTGGAACGTGTATTTGGGTAGTTGTATTGGTGTGGCATCGGGTGACTGGAGTGCTTGCCAGTCGAGTGTGACGCCGTTAACCCAGAGGCGTGCGAGCGCTTTGAGGAGGGTTTGGGTTTCGGGGTGACCATCGTGCAGAGCGGACGCGATGGCGTGCCCTTCCCCTTGCGGGAGACAGTCATCAGCGAGAACGCTAAGGACACCCGTCGGTCCCAGCTCGAGGAAGTTCTTGACACCCTGATTAGCAAGGAAGCGCATCCCCTCGTGGAAACGAACGGGCTCACGTACGTGCGACACCCAGTAACCAGGTGTGCACGCCAACTCCACCGGGAGGATCTCACCCGTGACGTTAGAGACGAGCGGGATCTGTGGCGCCTTGAAATCGATGCTCTGAGCGACCGCGGCGAACTCCTCAAGCATGCCGTCCATGCGATGCGAGTGAAACGCGTGAGAGACCCTCAACCGTTTGGTTCTGTGACCCTGCTCCTCCCACGCCGCGGCGAGATCCAGCACCTGCTCCTCCTCACCGGAGATCACGACCGAGGAGGGACCATTAACGGCCGCCAAGGCAACGCTGCCCTCAAGCGGAGCGAGCATCGAGAGGACCTCCTGCTCACTGGCGTGCACCGACACCATCGCACCACCGGTAGGCATCTCTCCCATCAACCGCCCACGCGCGGCGACGAGCCTGCACGCATCCTCCAGCGAGAACACCCCCGCGACATGCGCCGCGGCGAGCTCACCGATCGAATGACCGATCAAGAAAACAGGACGCGCACCCCACGCCCACACCAGCCTGAACAGGGCGACCTCAAACGCGAACAACCCGGCCTGCGTAAACATCGTCTGATCCAACAACCCGACATCGGAGGAGTCGAACACCACCTCACGCAGCGAGCACCCCAGCGGACCATCGAGATACCCACAGACCTCCTCGAACGCCTCCGCGAACACCGGACACCGCTCATAGAGCTCCGAACCCATCCCACTACGCTGGGCTCCCTGCCCGGAGAACAGGAACGCCAGAGCGCCCTCCCCGGCAACGCCCTCCACGACACCCCGCGCACGATCCCCGTTAACCAACATTCGCAAATCCCCGAGCAACTCCGCCCGATCGTTACCGAGTATCACCGCGCGTCGCTCAAGCGTCGGGCGAGCAAGCAGCGACGCGCCCACATCATCACGATCCAGATCGGGATTGGCCTCACAAAACTCCAGCAAACGCTCGGCCTGACCAGCCACGCTCCCCGGTCCACGACCAGACAACACCCACGGCAACACACCCCGCCCCCGCACACCATCAGACCCAACCATCCCGACAAACACCGAACGTGACTCCCCACCCCCAACGCTCACACCCGAAGACACCAATGGCGCTTCCTGCACCAATGGTGCTTCCTCAAGCACGACATGCGCATTAGTGCCACTGATCCCGAACGAGGACACACCAGCACGCCGCGGCTGACCATCGGCCTCCCACACCACCTCCCGCCTCAACAACTCCACAGACCCCTCAGACCAATCAACATGCCGCGAGGGCGCATCCACATGCAACGTGCGCGGCAACACCCCATTACGCATCGCCATCACCATCTTGATCACACCAGCCACACCCGCAGCGGCCTGCGTATGACCAATATTGGACTTCACCGACCCCAACCACAACGGACCCCGATCCCCCCGACCCTGCCCATACGTCGCCAACAACGCCTGCGCCTCGATCGGATCACCCAAACTCGTGCCCGTACCATGCGCCTCAACCACATCCACCTGCTCACCCACAAGCCCCGCACTAGCAAGCGCCTGAGTAATCACCTGCTGCTGAGACGGACCATTCGGCGCCGTCAACCCATTACTCGCCCCATCCTGATTCACAGCACTACCACGCACCACACCCAACACCCGATGCCCCAAACGCTGCGCATCAGACAAACGCTCCAACAACAACACACCAACACCCTCAGAAAACCCCGCACCATCAGCACCATCCGCAAACGACTTACACCGCCCATCCAAAGCCAAACCACGCAAACGCGAAAACTCCACAAACAACCGCGGCGACGCCAACACCGTCACCCCACCAGCCAACGCCAACCCACACTCCCCCAAACGCAACGACTGACACGCCAAATGCAAAGCCACCAACGACGACGAACACGCCGTATCCACAGTCACCGCCGGACCCACAAACCCAAACGAATACGCAACACGACCAGACACAACTCCGCCCGAGTTGCCCGTGGACTGATATCCGTCGAGACCGTCCGCGGACGATCGCGCACCGGCCCCATACTCGTGAGACATCACCCCCGCGAATACTCCGGTTTGGCTGGAGCGCAGTGACAGGGGGTCGATCCCAGCGTCTTCCACGGCCTCCCACGAGGCTTCCAACAACAAGCGCTGCTGAGGATCCATCGCCAACGCCTCACGCGGACTAATCCCGAAAAACCCCGCATCGAACTCCCCCACGTCATACAAAAACCCACCCTCACGCGAATCGCTCCCACCCCCACGATCGGACTCCGAAGCGAACAGGCTCTCCAGGTCCCACCCCCGATCGGTCGGGAACTGCCCGATCGCATCGCCACCCGCGGCGACCAACTCCCACAACGCCACCGGAGAATCCACACCCCCCGGATAACGACAACCCATCCCCACAATCGCAACCGGCTCATCCACCGCCCGCGCGACCCCCACCACAGCACCACCGCTCGCTCCCTGTGGACGGGCACCCAGCGCCTTCTCCAGCAGGCAGTCGACCAGCGCCGCCGGAGTCGGGTAGTCGAAGATCAGCGTCGCCGGCAGCTGTAGCCCGGTGACGGCGCTCAGCCGGTTGCGCAGCTCGACGGCGGTGAGGGAGTCGAACCCTAGGTCCTTGAACGCCGAGCGCGGGTCGATAGTCCCCGGCGAAGCGTGCCCCAGGACCGTGGCGACCTCACCCCGCACCAGCTTCTGCACCGTGTCCCTGCGCTCGCTCGCACCCATCCCCGCCAGGCGCGCCGCCAGCGATCCGCCGTCTCCCGTCCGGCGTGGGGGCACGCGCACGAGCCCGCGCATCACAGCGGGCAGCGCGCCAGCCCGGGCCTGCGAACGCAGCGTAGCGGCGTCCAGCCGCGCGAGGATCACCAGCGCCTCGTCGCGGACGCTGCCCGCGTCGAACAGCGCGAGGCCCTGCTCGCTGGAGAGCGCCACGAGCCCTGAGCGCCTCAGCCGCGCCAGGTCGCCGGACTCGAGGCCGCCCGTCATGCGGCTCGCGCTCGCCTCCCGTGCCCACTGGCCCCAGGCCAGCGACGTGCCCGCAAGGCCGCGCGAGCGGCGGTGGGCGGCCAGCGCGTCCAGGAAGACGTTGGCCGCGGCGTAATTCCCCTGTCCGGGGCCGCCGAGGACTCCCGCGATCGATGAGAACAGTACGAACAGCCCGAGGTCGAGGTGCTCGGTCAGCTCGTGCAGATGCCACGCGGCGTCCGCCTTGGGCGCCAGTACGCCGTCCAGGCGCTCTGCGGTGAGCGATCCGATCACGCCGTCGTCCAGCACACCGGCCGCGTGCACCACACCGCACAGCGGATGCTCCTCGGAGATCGAGTCCAGCAGCGCCGCCAGATCGCGCCGCTCGCTCACGTCGCAGGACTCCACACGCACCCGCGCCCCCAGCGTCGCGAGCTCGTCCTGGAGCTCGGCCGCGCCATCGGCCTCGCGACCACGGCGACTGACGAGCACGAGGTGGACGACGCCGTGCTCGACCACCAGATGCCTGGCGAGCAACGCGCCCAGGCCACCGGTGCCGCCCGTCACCAACACCGTTCCGTCGGGATCGATTCCGGCGATGGTGGAGACGACGGCCTCCACGCTCGCCGCCTCGGCACGAGCGGGATCGCCGGCATGCTCGGAATCGGCGAGGGGGT
The DNA here is from genome assembly GCA_963708315.1 of uncultured Solirubrobacterales bacterium. Classification (GTDB taxonomy): domain Bacteria; phylum Actinomycetota; class Thermoleophilia; order Solirubrobacterales; family Solirubrobacteraceae; genus Palsa-744. The sequence continues at coordinate 3,010,443 of OY970204.1, forward strand.
TAGCCGAGCCTCCGGCAGGGGAGCTCGTTCGCGCGAGTCGCGGCGTCAGCACCGTCCCCCGGCGGACGGCCAGCTGGGGCTCGTCCAGCGCCAGCGCCGCCGCCAGCACAGCCAGCGAGTGCTCCTCCTCGTCCACATCGACGAGCACCAGCCGCCCCGGGTGCTCGGACTGCGCAGAGCGCACCAGGCCCCACACCCCCGCCTGCGCCAGCCCTGCGAGCGTCTCCTCGGCCGCGGTGGCCACGGCGCCGTGCGTCACTAGCGCCAGCCGCGTATCGCCGAGCCGCTCCTCGCCGAGCCACCGCTGCACGACGTCGAGCGCGCGGTGCAGCTCCGCGTGCGCCAGCTCGAGCAGTCCATCGCCATTCTGCTTGTGACCGGCTCCCGCCGCGAGGTCGACCACCACGACGTCGGGGGCGGGGGCGCCGCCGGCAGGCGCCTCGGCCAGGGACCCGAGCTCGGTCCATGCCCCAGCCGCGGGGAGGAGCGTACGCGCCAGCTCTCCGTCGGCGGATCCAAGCACCGCCAATCGCGCAGCGGACGCCGAAGATGGCGAGTCGATCGCGCTCCAGCGCAGCGAGAACAGCGAATCGCGCTGCTCGCTCCCAGCCGCCTCGGCCAGTTGCGCGGCCGAGATCGGCCGTACCGCGAGCGCCTCCACCGAGATCACAGGCGCGCCCGTCGCCTCCACCGCGAGCAGCGACACGCCGCCGGCGCCCGTCGGCGATATGCGCACGCGCAGCGATTCGGCGCCGGTGGCGTGCAACTCCACTCCGGTCCAGGAGAAGGGGAGCAGCACCCCATCCCGCTCGGCGACGCCCGTCCGCGGGGACGAGGCTCCCGCCCCGACGGCGTGCATCGCGCAGTCCAGCAGGGCGGGATGTATCCCGAACGAGCTCGCGCGAGGACCCTCCCGCGCGGGCAGCGACACCTCCGCGAACAGCTCGTCTCCTCGGCGCCAGAGGGTTCTCAGACCTTGAAACAGAGGCCCGTATTCGAGGCCCGCCTGCGCAAAGCGGTCGTATTGGCCGTCCAACTCGACCGCCTGGGAGCCCGGCGGCGGCCACGAGCCCTCCAGCTCGCCGCAGCCAAGGTCGACCATCTCGCCACGCCCGGGCGTCAACGTCCCGGTCGCGTGACATGTCCATGTCGGCGCCCGCTCCGAGAAGTCCTCCACGCCGGCGCTCTGGAGCCGGGAGTGGATGCTCACCGCGCACCGCGCACCCTCGTCGGGCACGCCGACCGTGACCTGCAGTTGCACTGCTCCCTGCTCGGGGAGAATCAGCGGCGCGTGCAGCGTGAGCTCTCCGATCGCCTCACAGCCGACCTCCCTGCCCGCCCGCAAAGCCAGCTCCAGCAGCGCGGCGCCCGGCAGCAGCGCGCTGCCCATCACCATGTGATCGGACAGCCACGCGTGGGTATCCAGGGCCAGGCGGCCGGCGAGCAGCCAGCCACCTTCGCCCGCGAGCTCCACCGCCGCGCTGAGCAGTGGATGATCGGCGGCCGCCAGGCCAGTGGCCGACACGTCTCCCTCGGAGCTCTCGGGCGCAAGCCAATAGCGCTCGCGTTGGAACGCGTAGACGGGCAGGGCGGATCGTCCGGCGTCCGAGCCCGCGAAGATCCTCCTCCAGTCGACCGCCACGCCGCCCACCCACGCCTGCGCCAGCGAGAGCATGAACCGCCGTGGGCCACCCTCCTCACGGCGCAGGGTGCCTGTGATCAGGACGTCCCGCGCGCGGGCGGCGCCTTCCGGCGCCGGCGCCTCCTCCGCCGCGGCCGACTTCCCCACGCCCAACTCCCGCGCGGACACAGGATCCCGCGATGGGGACCCGAGCGTCGCATCCACCGTCTCCTGCATCCCGACGGTCAGCACGGGGTGGGGGCTGATCTCGACGAACGCACGACACCCCTGCGCCAACAGCGCCCTCGTCGCCTGCTCGAACCGCACCGGCTCGCGCAGATTGCGATACCAGTACTCCGCGTCCAGCCTCGCCACGTCGAGCAGCTCGCCGGTGACGGTCGAGATGAACGGCACGGCGCCCGACGCCGGCGCGATGCCGGTGCAGCCGTCCAGCAGCTCTGCGCGGATCTCCTCGATCTGCGCGGAGTGCGACGCATAGCCCACCGGTATCTCCCGAGCCCTGACTCCGGCCTCGATCAGCTCACCCAACAGCCCGTCCAGCGCCTCGCGCCCACCGGACACAACCACCGAGCCCGGGCCGTTGACGGCCGCGACCGACAGCTCCCCGCCCCAGCGCTCAAGCCGTGCGGTGATCTCTCGCTCAGGCAGGGCAACCGACAGCATCCCGCCCCGACCCATCAATCCGACCAGTGCCCGGCTACGCACGACCACAAGGCGAGCGGCATCTGGCAGCGACAGCCCACCGGCAATATGCGCCGCCGCGATCTCGCCCTGCGAATGGCCTATGACCACGCTGGGCGTCACCCCACACATACGCCACAAGCCGGCCAGCGCCACCATCACGGCGAACAGCGCCGGCTGCACCACATCCACCGCGTCCAAGCCCGGGGCGTCGTTCGTATCGCGCAGCACATCCTCGAGCGACCAGCTCACCAGCGGCTCGAGCGCCGCACCGCAAGCCCGCAAGCCCTCCGCAAACGCTGGCGAGGCCTCCAGCAGCTCGACCGCCATGCCCCGCCATTGCGAGCCCTGGCCCGGGAACACGAACGCGACCCCGCCGGCGGGTCCGGCCGCTCCCGCGACCGTGCAGGGCAGGGATCTTCCCTCTGCCAAAGCTCGCAGACCCTCCACCAGCTCCTCGCGCTCGCCGCCGACGACCGCCCCGCGCCGCTCCAACGCCGGCCTGTCGAGCAATGACAGGCCCACATCGCCGGCGCCCAGCTCTGGACGAGCACCCACGAACTCACCCAACCGCTGGGCCTGTCCCCGTAGACCATTCTCACCACGACCGGAGACCAGCCACGGCACGACGCGAGCGCCATCGGCGAACACGACCGGTCTCTCATCGGGCTGCGGTACGAACTCGGCGGAGGCGATCTCCCCAACCGGCCCCTCCTCCAAAATCACGTGCGCGTTGGTGCCGCTGATCCCAAACGACGACACCCCTGCGCGACGTGGATGACCGTTCTCGTTCCATGACACCTCCTCCGTCAACAGCGACACCGCACCGGCCGTCCAGTCGACATGCCGCGAAGGCTCATCCACATGCAGCGTCCTGGGCAACACCCCGTGACGCAGCGCCATCACCATCTTGATCACACCCGCCACACCCGCCGCGGCCTGAGTGTGACCGATGTTCGACTTCACCGACCCCAACCACAACGGCCCGTCGTTACGCCGGGCTCGCCCATACGTCGCCAGCAGCGCCTGAGCCTCGATCGGATCGCCCAGCGCCGTCCCCGTGCCATGCCCCTCCACGACATCCACATCCTGCGCCGACACACCAGCATTGGCCAGCGCCTGCGTTATCACCCGCTGCTGAGAGGGACCGTTGGGCGCAGTCAACCCATTGCTCGCACCATCCTGATTCACCGCACTACCACGCACGACCGCCAACACCTCATGCCCCAACCGCTCAGCGTCAGACAACCGCTCCAACAACACCACACCCACACCCTCACCCCAACCGACGCCGTCGGCGGCGTCGGCAAACGCCCGGCAGCGGCCATCGGCGGACAGCGCGCGCTGACGCGAGAACTCCACGAACAACCTTGCGCTCGCCAGCACCGTCGCGCCACCCGCAAGCGCCAGGTCGCATTCCCCCGTGCGCAGCGCCTGGCCGGCCCAGTGCAACGCCACCAGCGAGGAGGAGCACGCCGTGTCCACCGTGACCGCGGGACCCTCCAGGCCAAACGTGTAAGCCACACGGCCCGAGCCCACGCTGCCGGCGCTGCCCGTCGACAGATAGCCTTCGACCTCTTCCGGGATCGACCGGCGGCCCATCCCGTATTCGTTGTACATGATGCCGGTGAACACCCCGGTCTGACTGCCCTTCAAAGCCCGCGGATCGATACCAGCGCCTTCAATCGCCTCCCACGAAGTTTCCAACAACAAACGATGCTGAGGATCGATCGCCAACGCCTCACGCGGACTAATCCCAAAAAACGCCGGATCAAACTCCCCAGCGTCATACAAAAAACCACCCTCACGCGTGTAACAAGTCCCCAAACGATCCGGATCAGGGTCATACAACCCCTCCAAATCCCAACCACGATCACTCGGAAAACCACCAATCGCATCACCACCACCAACAACCAACTCCCACAACCCCTCCGCAGAACACACCCCACCCGGAAAACGACAACCCATACCCACAATCGCCAACGGCTCATCCACCACCCGCGCACGACCACGAACCCTCGCGACATCGAGCTTTACATCGCTCAGCTCCCCCAGCAGGTAACGCGCCAGCTCACGTGGGCTGGGGTAATCGAACACCAACGTCGCCGACAACCGCAAACCACTCGCCCCCGCAAGACGATTACGCAACTCCACGGCCGCCAACGAATCGAACCCCAAATCACGAAACGCCACATCGGGATCGATCACCTCACCCGAAACATGACCCAACACACCCGCCACTCGCTCGCGCACCAGATCCAACACCACACGCTCCCGCTCACCCGCGCCCAGACCCGCAACACGTGACGCGAGCGAGCCACGGGCCGCGGAGCGGCGAGCGGGTGTCCCCATCAGCCCTCGCAGCAGCGTCGGGAGCTCATCCTCCCTGGCCTCCAACCGCAGCACCCTCCTGTCGAGCGGCGCGGGTATGACGAGCGCCTCCTCGACGCTCAGGGCGGGCGCCAGCAGCGCGACGCCCTCAACCGCGCCGACCACCCCAAACGCCGCGGTGCCGGCCATGCGCCGCATGTCGCGCTCGCCCAGGCCGCCGCCCATGCCGATGCCGTCCCACAGACCCCACGCCAGCGACACGCCCGCCAAGCCCTGCTCACGGCGGTAGGCGGCGAGCGCGTCCAGGAAGGCGTTGGCGGCCGCGTAGCTGCCCTGGCCCGGGCCGCCGAAGACCCCGGCCATCGAGGAGAACAGCACGAACGCGTCGAGGCTCATGTGCTCGGTCAGCTCGTGCAGGTACCAGGCGCCGTCCAGCTTCGCGGCTAGCGCGCGCTCGACGCGCTCGCCGTCGAGCGACTCGACCATCCCCAACAGCCCGGTCTCGCTTGCACTGGCAGCATGCACCACTCCGCACAGCGCGTGCCGCCTGTCGATCGAGGCGAGCAGCCGCTCGAGTTGAGCACGGTCAGAGACGTCGCACATCTCGACCCTGACCTTGGCGCCAAGCTCCTCGAGTTCGGCAACGAGCTCCGCGACGCCGTCGGCCGCGAGTCCGCTACGGCTGACCAGCAGCAGGTGTCCGACGCCATTCTCTGCCACCAGATGCTTTGCCACCAGGCCAGCCAGACCGCCCGTGCCTCCGGTCATCAGCACGGTCCCGGCCGGATCGAACTTCGTACGGCGCGCGTCCTCGTCGGTCACGCCATCGCCGGGGAGCACGCGCGTCACCTGCGCCAAGCGCGGCGTCAACACCTCGCCCTCGCGCACGGCGAGCTGTGGCTCACCCGTGTGGAGAGCGACCGGCAGCGCCTTCCATGACAGCTCCGTCTCGTCGACGTCGATCAGCCCGAACCGCCCAGGGTGCTCCGACTGCGCCGAGCGGGCCAGCCCCCACGCCGCGGCCTGCGCGAGGCCGGCAGCCGTGTGGACACCCGCGGCGGCGGTGGCGTTGTGCGTGAGGAATATGAGGCGTGAGCCGGCGAGCCGTTTCTCGGCCAGCCACGCTTGTGAGAGCTCCAGCAGGCGGTGCAACGCTTCGCGCGCAAGGGTGGGTGGCGCATTTCTCGGTCGCCGAGGTGTCGTTTCACCATCGAGGTCGAAGAGGACGACGTCGGGGACCGACAGGCCGTCGTCCACGGCGTCGATCAGCGATTGCAGGGTGGCGTGTCGCTCGGTGACGACGGCATCGGCGTCTTGCAGCGCCCCGACCGCCCCGTCGTCGTCCTCGCCCAGCACGACACACGCCATCGGCGAGAGCGCCCGGTCACCGCCGGAAGCGGGGTCGGCCTTGACCCAGCTCACGGTGAACAGAGAGTCCCTGGGCGTGTCCGCGGAGGCCTGAGCCAGGGTGAGTCGATCGAGGGAGATCTCCCGTGCCGTGATCGACTCGATCGAGACGACCGGGCCGTTGAGCTCATCCACCGCGACGAGTGAGATCCCGCCCTCGCTCGTGGGAGCGACTCGCACCCGCAGCGATCGAGCGACGCCCGTCGCGTAGCTCTCGACTCCACTCCACCCGAACGGCAACCGCGGTCCCGCGCCTGGCGTGGTGTCTGTGTCCTGGTCCTGCGCGTCGATGACCGCGTGAAACGCGGCGTCCAGCAGCGCCGGGTGCACGCCGAAGCCGCCGGCGCCGACCTCTTCGGGCAGGGTCACCTCCGTGTACAGCTCATCTCCGCGACGCCACGCACGCCGCAGCCCCTGAAACGCCGGCCCGTAATCAAAACCCAGGCCCTCCAATCGCTCATACACCCCGTCGACCTCGACGCTCACCGTACCCGCGGGCGGCCACTCCCCCGTAAGCGTCTCTGCGTCCGCGACGGCGCCCGGGCTCCCGCCCAAATCGACTCCGACGGATGCAAGCATCCCACTGGCGTGTCGTGTCCACTGCTCCTCGCCGGGATCGCACTCGGGGCAGGAGTGGATCTCCACCGGACGAGCACCGGACTCATCCGCCTCACCGACCGTGACCTGCAACCGCACCGCACTCCGCGCGCGGAGCACCAGTGGCGCCTGCAGCACGAGCTCCTCGACGACGGGGCACTCGACCCTGCGACCGACGTGCAGCGCCAGCTCCACGAACGCCGTGCCAGGCAGCAACACGCTCCCCAGCACCCCGTGATCGGACAGCCACTCCTGCGCGTCCAACGACACGCGGCCCGTGAACAGCCAGCCCCGATCGCCCGCCAGCCGCACGCACGCCCCCAGCAGGGGATGTCCCGCGACGAGCAAGCCGGCGGCACCCATATCTCCCGTGCCCGCCTGCGGCGTCAACCAATACCGCTCACGCTGGAACGCATACGACGGCAACGCCAACGACGAGAACCCTGCGTGCTTGGCCGTGCGACCCGCGAAGACCCGGCCCCAGTCCACGTTTGCGCCACGCACCCATACGCTCGCCAAACCCGCCAGCAGCGACTCCGCCTCCGGGCGCTCGCCACGCAACACCGGCGCCGCGCTTACCCCGACACCCCGTCGGTCGGCATCGGATGTGTCGGCGCCGTCCCCGCCGGCGTCGGGCCTCTCGCCGTCCCGCAGGCAATCGTCAACCATCGCACTCAGGACTCCGTCCGGACCGAGCTCCAGGAAGCTCGTCACGCCCTGCGCGCCCAGGGTACGTATCCCGTCGCAGAAGCGCACCGTCTCCCGCACATGGCGCACCCAATACTCGGGGGAGCAGACCAACCCCGCCGAGGCGAGCGCTCCGGTCACGTTCGAGACGAGCGGGATCGTGGGCTCGTTGCAGGCGATGCCCTCGAGGACGCGAGCGAACTCCTCGAGCATCCCATCCATCAGAGGTGAGTGAAACGCGTGCGAGACCCGCAGACGCTTCGTCTTCACTCCACGTCCGGCGAGCGTCTGCGCCAAACCCGACACTGCCTCCTCATCGCCGGAAACGACCACCGAACACGGGCCATTCACAGCGGCCAACGTGACCCTGTCCCACAGACCCTCGAGCGCTCCGATCGCGTCGTGCTCTGATATTGCGAGCGAGACCATCGCCCCACCCGAGGGCAGCTCACCCATCAATCGTCCCCTCGCCGCGACCAACCGGCAGGCATCCTCCAAAGCAAATACCCCGGCGACGTGCGCCGCCGCGAGCTCTCCGACCGAATGGCCGATCAGAAATCCGGGGCGAACACCCCATGCCCACACCGACCGAAACAACGCCACCTCGAGCGCGAACAGACCTGCCTGTGTAAACACCGTCCCATCCAGCGTGCCCGGCTCAGAGGCGCCCTCGCCAAAAACGACCTCGCGCAACGACCGTTCCAACAGCGCATCGAAATGGCCGCAGACCTCGTCGAACGCGTCGGCGAACACAGGGCATTGCCGATGAAGCTCACGACCCATGCCGACTCGCTGCGCGCCCTGCCCCGTGAACAGGAACGCCAGCCCACCGCCGTCCACCGCGCCATCCACGACACCGGGCCCGATCCGAGCGGATGCCAGCCCACCCAGCCCCGCCAACAGCTCCTCACGGTCACCCCCCATCACGACCGCCCGGCGCTCCAACGCCGGACGCGCCACCAACGACACCCCCACATCGTCTGAGCCCAGCTCCGGATTAGCGTCCATGAACTCCAGCAACTTCGCGGCTTGACCCTGCAAACCATCCACACCACGACCGGACACGACCCACGGCACAGCGTCGGTCTTCAGCGCCGGGGCGCCGGCCCGCTCGATCGACTCCACAGTCGCGCCCTCCGCGCCCGCCGGCCGAGCTCCAACCTGCTGTGTCTCCCCCCCGGCACGCGGAGCTTCCTCCAGGATCACATGCGAGTTCGTGCCGCTGATCCCGAACGAGGACACACCGACGCGGCGCGGATGACCGTTCTCGTTCCATGACACCTCCTCCGTCAACAGCGACACCGCACCGGCCGTCCAGTCGACATGCCGCGAAGGCTCATCCACATGCAGCGTGCGCGGCAGCGCCCCGTGACGCAGCGCCATCACCATCTTGATCACACCCGCCACACCCGCCGCGGCCTGAGTGTGACCGATGTTCGACTTCACCGACCCCAACCACAACGGCCCGTCGTTACGCCGGGCTCGCCCATACGTCGCCAGCAGCGCCTGGGCCTCAATCGGATCGCCCAGCGCCGTCCCCGTGCCATGCCCCTCCACGACATCCACATCCTCCGCCGACACACCAGCATTGGCCAGCGCCTGCGTTATCACCCGCTGCTGAGAGGGACCGTTGGGCGCAGTCAACCCATTGCTCGCACCATCCTGATTCACCGCACTACCACGCACGACCGCCAACACCTCATGCCCCAACCGCTCAGCGTCAGACAACCGCTCCAACAACACCACACCCACACCCTCCGACCATGCGGTCCCGTCGGCGGCGTCGGAGAACGCCTTGCAGCGCCCGTCGGCCGACAGGGCGCGCTGGCGCGAGAAGCGCACGAACATTTCCGGCGTGGCGAGCACGGTCGCCCCGCCGGCGAGCGCGAGCGTGCACTCGCCCTGGCGCAGCGCCTGACAGGCCCAGTGCAACGCCACCAGCGAGGAGGAGCATGCCGTGTCAACCGTGACCGCGGGACCCTCCAGGCCAAACGTGTAAGCCACACGGCCGGAGGCGATGCTGCCGCCGGTGCCCAGGTAGCCCTCCAACCCCTCGGGCATGGATGCCGTCAGGGCGCCGTATTCGTTGTACATGATGCCGGTGAACACCCCGGTCTGACTGCCCTTCAAAACCCGCGGATCGATACCAGCGCCTTCAATCGCCTCCCACGAAGTTTCCAACAACAAACGATGCTGAGGATCGATCGCCAACGCCTCACGCGGACTAATCCCAAAAAACGCCGGATCAAACTCCCCAGCGTCATACAAAAAACCACCCTCACGCGTGTAACAAGTCCCCAAACGATCCGGATCAGGGTCATACAACCCCTCCAAATCCCAACCACGATCACTCGGAAAACCACCAATCGCATCACCACCACCAACAACCAACTCCCACAACCCCTCCGCAGAACACACCCCACCCGGAAAACGACAACCCATACCCACAATCGCCAACGGCTCATCCACCACCCCCACGACACGCCCCGTGCGCGCCGGAAGAGATGAAAGCTTCACATCGACCATCTCCCCCAGCAGATAACACGCCAGCACACGTGGGCTGGGGAAATCAAACGCCAACGTCGCCGGCAATCGCAAACCACTCGCGCCGGCGAGGCGATTACGCAATTCGACAGCTGCGAGCGAGTCAAACCCCAAATCGCGAAACGCGACGTCGACATCGATCGTATCCGCTGACGCATGACCCAACACACTCGCCACACGACCTCGCACAAGCTCGAGTACCACGCGCTCACGCTCGCCATCCTCCAAACCGGCAAGACGCGTCGCCAACGAACCACCTGTGTTTGCGCGACGAGCGGGCGTCCCCGCCAGCCCTCTCAGCAAACCCGGAATCTCACCCGTGCGGGCCTCCGCACGCAACACCCTCCGGTCCAACGGCACAGGGACGACGAGCGCTCGATCGATGGCGAGCGCGGGACCCAACAACGCCAGACCCTCCTCGGCGCCGACCACACCAAATGCCGCGGAGCCCGCCATGCGGTGCATGTCGAGCTCTCCCAGCTCACTGCCCATCCCGATGCCGGCCCACAGACCCCACGCCAACGACATGCCGGCCAAACCCCGTCCACGACGGTACGCGGCCAGCGCATCGAGGAAGGCGTTGGCAGCCGCATAGCTGCCCTGACCCGGACCACCGAACACCCCGGCCATCGAGGAGAGCAACACAAACGCACCCAGGTCCAGATGCTCGGTCAGCTCGTGCAGATACCAGGCACCATCCAGCTTCGCCGCGACCCCCCGATCGACACGCTCACCATCGAGTGACCCCACCACCCCGAGTAGCCTGGCATCCCCGGCGCCGGCCGCGTGCACCACCCCACACAACGGATGCTCTGTGTCGATCGAGGCGATCAACGCCTCGAGCTGCCCCCGGTCAGACACGTCACACGCCTCGACCCGCACCTGTGCGCCACGCTCCTCCAACTCCGCCACGAGCTCCAGGGCGCCCTCGGCGTCAAGACCGCGTCGACTCGCCAGCACCAGATGACCGACACCGTGCTCCATCACCAGGCGCCCGGCCATCAAACCGCCCAGACCGCCGGTGCCGCCCGTCACCAGCACCGTCCCATCGGGGTCGAACACCACACCACCGGCGGCGTCGGCGGGGCTTTCGCCGGCCACATCTCGACCGAGCCCATCCACCCCAACGGATATGGCTCTTGCCAAGCGTGGCGCCAGCACCACACCCCCGCGCACGGCAAGCCGCGCCTCACCGAGGCCAAGCGCGTCACCCAACGCACTCCACGACGCCGCGTCCCCATCGACATCGATCAGCCCGAACCGCCCCGGGTTCTCCGACTGCGCCGAGCCCACCAAGCCCCACACCCCGGCCAGCGCCAATCCCGCGGCGTCCCCCCCAAATCCAACAGCGACCTCGCCACCCGCAGGCAGCTCGTCTCCCGCGGCTGCGGCGCGCCGGGTGAGGAATACGAGCCGCGAGCTCGCGAACCGCTCCTCGGCGAGCCACTCCTGCGATAACTTCAGCACCTCGCGCAAAGCTCCGCGCGCGACGCCGGACAACCCACCCTCCGGCTCCCCGTGTACCCAGTCGGCGCCCGTCGCGGCCGCGCACCCGTCGTCGAGGTCGACCAGCACGACATCGGGAACAGCGCGCCCCTCGGCCACGGCCTCGACCAGGGACCTCAGGCTCGGGACCCGCTGGACAGGGAGCCCAGCGGCGGCAAGCTCGCTCGCCGCCTCTCCGTCTCTGCCAAGTACCACAAGCTCCATTGCGGAAAGCTCGGGGGCGCCACCGGATCGGACCCTGGTCCAGTCCACTGTAAACAGCGAATCGCCGGCGGTGCTCGCGGCGTCGCGTGCGAGGGCGAGCTGCTCGATCGACACCTCGCGTGCCACCACCGATCCGACCGACATCGCCAGCTCGCCCAACTCGTCGGTCGCGACCAGCGACACTCCGCCGTCGCTCGCGGGTGTGACGCATACCCGGAGCGATCCAGCGCCCGTGGCGTGGCACGCGACCGTATTCCACACGAACGGCAACCGTGGGCCGGAGGACCGGCCGGCCCCGTTCGACCCCGCGCCGAGGGACTCCGCACCCAGAGCGTCGATGACCGCGTGAAACGCCGCGTCCAGCAGTGCCGGGTGAACACCAAACCCTCCCGCGGCGCCCGCACCCTCGGGCAAGGCCACCTCGGCGAAGATCTCATCCCCACGCCGCCACGCGCCACGTAGGCCCTGGAAGGCGGGCCCATAGTCAAAACCCAGACCATCCAGACGCCCATACACACCGTCGACGTCGATTTCCACGGCGTCCGCGGGAGGCCACGACGTTCCATCGAACACCTCGACGTCCACGTCCTCGCCCGGATCGCCCCCGACCGACGCGAGCACGCCACTCGCGTGCCGTGTCCAGCCGGCCTCGTCGGCGAGCAGCTCGGCTTCCGGCACACCCTCCAGGCAGGAGTAGATGTCGACTGGTCGGGAACCCGATCTATCCGGCTCTCCCACCGACACCTGCAGCCGTACGGCGCTCCGCTCGGAGAGCACCAGCGGAGCCTCCAGCACAAGCTCTCCAACCACCGGGCACCCGACCTCCACACCTGCACGCAACGCCAACTCCACAAACGCCGTCCCGGGCAACAACACCGTCCCCAGCACCGCGTGATCGGCAAGCCACTCCTGGTCGTCCAAGGACAGGCGGCCCGTGAACAGCCAATCTCCATCCTCGGCCAACCGCACGCACGCCCCCAGCAACGGATGATTCGCCGCGGCCAAGCCGGCCGCCGCCACATCGCCCATACCGCTGCGCGGCATCAGCCAGAACCGCTCACGCTGAAAGGCATATCCGGGCAGCGCCACACGCCGGGCGCCGGAACCCGCGAACACCCGCCCCCAGTCCACGCCCGCGCCGCGCACCCACACCCTCGCCAACGCGGCGAGCAATGACCCCACCTCAACGTCCTGCCCGCGCAACACCGACACAGCCGCGACGCCGGCGCCCCGTTCGGCGCCGATACCACCCTCGTCGGCATTATCCCTATCACCGACGTCTCGCCCACCGGCGCCGTCGGGCTCGTGGATGTCCTCCAGGCAATCCTCGACCATTGCGCTCAACACGCCGTCGGGGCCAAGCTCCAGGAAACCGCTCACACCCCGCGCGCCGAGCAGGCGCACCCCATCGCAGAAGCGCACCGTCTCCCGCACGTGACGCACCCAATATGCCGGTGAGCACATCGACTCCCGCGAGACCAGCTCCCCGGTGACGTTCGAGACGATCGGGATACGCGGCTCGGCGAACGACACACCTTCCAGGACCTCCCCGAACTGCTCCAGCATCCCGTCCATCGACGGCGAGTGAAACGCGTGCGAGACCCGCAAGCGCTTCGTCTTCACTCCCTGTCCCTCGAAAACGCCCGCCAGCTCCAGCACCGCATCCTCATCGCCGGAGACCACCGCCGAGCACGGACCGTTCACGGCCGCCAGCGCGACGCGAGTCCGCCAATCCTCCAACCCCTCAAAAGCCCCAACCACCTCAGCCTCGGACGCCGCGACCGACACCATCGCGCCACCTACTGGCAGGCCGCCCATCAACCGGCCACGCGCCGCGACCAACCCGCACGCATCCTCCAACGAGAACACGCCTGCAACGTGCGCCGCCGCCAGCTCCCCGATCGAATGCCCGATCAAGAAATCAGGGCGCACACCCCACTCCCACAGCAGCTGGAACAAAGCGACCTCGAGCGCGAACAACCCCGCCTGCGTGTACAGCGTCTCATCCAACGATCCCGCCCCGGACGTGCCTCCGGTGAAGACCAGCTCGCGCAGCGAACAACCCAGCAAACCATCGAAATAACCACACACCTCATCAAACGCCCCCGCGAACACAGGGCACGCCGCATACAGCTCGCGACCCATCCCCACACGCTGGGAGCCCTGCCCGGTGAACAAAAATGCCAACCCGCCGCCATCCACCACACCTTCGACGACGCCCCGCCCCAGGCCACCGCGCGCCAAAGCCCGCAGCCCTTCGACCATCACCTCGCGGTCATCGCCGATGACCACGCCGCGACGCTCCAGCACCGGCTTGCCCGCCAGCGACACACCTACATCTCCCACACCCAAGCCCGGCTCGCCGGCCACGAACTCCCCCAACTCCAGAGCCTGCGCCCGCAAACCCCCCATACCACGACCCGACACCACCCACGGCAGGGCCGTCGCAGCGTCGCCGACAATGCCCGGGACATCCTCACCAGATCCCATGACGGGCTCCACCGGCGGCGGCTCCTCCAGAACGACATGCGCGTTGGTGCCGCTGATCCCGAACGAGGACACCCCGGCGCGACGTGGATGACCGTTGCTCCGCCACGGCGTCTGCTCAGTGAGCAGCGACACCTCGCCGGCAGACCAATCGACATGCCTGGAGGGCTCCTCCACATGCAGCGTTCGCGGCAGCGCCCCATGCCGCATCGCCATCACCATCTTGATCACGCCCGCGATGCCCGCGGCGGCCTGGGTATGGCCGATATTCGACTTCACCGACCCCAACCACAACGGACTCCCCGGCGAGCGCTCTCGCCCGTAGGTGGCCTGCAGCGCCTGCGCCTCGATCGGGTCCCCAAGCGCGGTGCCCGTGCCATGCCCCTCCACAACGTCCACACTGGCCGCCGAGATGCCGGCGCTCGCCAGAGCCTGTGCGATCACACGCTGCTGAGACGGACCATTCGGTGCCGTCAACCCGTTGCTCGCGCCGTCCTGGTTCACGGCACTGCCGCGCACCACCCCCAACACCTCATGTCCCAGCTGCACAGCATCGGACAGGCGCTCGAGCAACACGACCCCGACACCCTCAGACCACCCGACGCCGTCCGCGCCGTCCGCAAACGACTTGCAGCGTCCATCTCGGGCGAGACCACGCTGCCGTGAGAATTCCACAAACGCCATCGGCGAGGACATCACCGTCACGCCACCGGCCAGGGCCAGCGAGCACTCTCCTTCACGCAGCGCCCCACACGCCAGGTGCAGCCCCACCAGCGAGGAGGAGCAGGCGGTGTCCACCGTCACCGCAGGACCCTCCAGGCCAAACGAAAAGGCCACCCGACCCGACAGCACGCTGGCCAGATTGCCGGTGCCGAGGTAGCCCTCGAGATCCGCGCGCGAGCGCCCGCCACCGGGGCTGCCCTCGTAGTCGTTGTACATCGCCCCCGCGAACACCCCGGTGCGGCTGCCGCGCAGCGACGCCGGGTCGATGCCGGCGTGTTCGATGGCCTCCCACGCGACCTCCAGCAACAGGCGTTGCTGGGGGTCCATCGCCAGCGCCTCCCGCGGGCCGATCCCGAAGAATTCCGGGTCGAACTCCCCAGCGCCGTCGAGGAACCCTCCCTCACGGACATAGCTGGCGCCGGGACGATCTGGGTCGGGGTCGTACAGGCCCTCCAGATCCCAGCCACGGTCGGTCGGAAAACCGGACACCGCGTCAACGCCCGAGGCCACCAGCTCCCACAGCTCCTCGGCGCAGCGCACGCCTCCCGGATAGCGACAGCCGATGCCCACCACCGCGATCGGCTCGGTGTGGCGCTCCTCGAGGCTGCGCAACCGCCCGCGAGCGTCGTGCAGGTCGGATGTGACCTGCTTCAGATAGCCGAGCAGCTTCTCCTGGTCGGCCATCAGCTCGCCCTCCTCAGCGCAAGCGGGAGCGTTGTCCTTGCCATCTAGTGCGCCTTCATCTCGTTGTCGATGAGCTCGAACATCTCATCGGCGGTGGCCGAGTCGATCCGCTGCGCGACAGTGGCTTCGTCTGACTGGGAATACGTGTCGCTCAGTTGCGAGGCGACCGTTTGCAGTCGCGTCGCGAGCCGTCTGCGCTCGCTCTCATCGGCGTCCATCGATGCGATCCAGAGCTCGAGCCTGTCGATCTCGGCGTCAAGTGAAGAAGAGGCCGCCCCATCCGTCTCGTTCGGCGCAAGCTCACTCAGCAGCTGCGCGGCCACCGCGGCCGGGGTCGGGTGATCGAACAGAAGCCCCACGCCCAGGCGCAGTCCACTCGCCCCCTCCAGCCGGTTGCGCAACTCGACCGCGCCCAGGGAGTCGAACCCGAGCTCTTTGAACGTCCTCAGCACGTCGACCTCCGCCGCGTCGGCGTGCCCCAGCACAAGCGCGGTCTGGGACCGGACGAACTCCAGCGCCACACTCTCTCGCTCTGCGTCGCTCACACCGGTGAGCGCCTGTGCAAGCGCCTGTCCGTCTGCCACCCGGCGTGCGGGCACGCGCACCAACCCGCGCAGCAACGCCGGTAGGGTCCCCGTCCTGGCGTGGGCACGCAACGCTCGGGTGTCGAACCGCACAGGCGCCACGAGCGCCCTGGTCTGAGAGCTCGCCGCGTCGAACAGCTCCAACCCCTGCTCGGCGGGCAATGCGTCCACGCCGGCACGCGCCAGGCGCGCCAGGTCGCCCGTCTGTAGTTGGTCGGTAATCGCACTCGCCGGCGACGATGCCTCCCGCGCCCATAGACCCCATGCCAGCGACAGGCCGGCGAGCCCCCGCGCGCGACGGTGAACAGCCAGTGCGTCGAGGAACACGTTGGCGGCCGCGTAGCTTCCCTGTCCCGGACTGCCGAGCACTCCGGCGATCGAGGAGAAGAGCACGAACGCCTGCAGGTCCAGGTGCTCGGTTAGCTCGTGCAGATGCCAGGCCCCATCGAGCTTGGGCGCCAGCACACCGTCGATTCGCTCGGGCGTCAACGATCCGATCACGCCGTCGTCGAGAACCCCGGCGGTGTGCACCACACCCGTCAGCGACCACTCCGGCGGCAGCGAGGCGATCAATGCCGCCAGTTGCTCTCGGTCGCTGACGTCGCACGCCTCAACCGTGACCTGGGCGCCGAGCTCGGAGAGCTCTGCCGCCAGCTCCCTCGCGCCCTGGGCTTGGAGTCCGCGGCGGCTGACGAGCACCAGCCGATCGACGCCGTGGCGCCTGACCAGGTGCCGGGCCACGAGGGCGCCCAGCCCGCCGGTGCCACCCGTCACAAGCACGGTCCCACCCGGAGCGAACACCGCGCCCGCCCCCGGCGCCGGTGCGACCACGGACGATGAGCTCGGCCGCGCCAACCTGGGCGCCAGCATCACGCCCGCGCGCAGGGCCAGCTGTGGCTCCTGCGAGGCGAGCGCGGCCGATAACGCTCGCCGCGAGACCTCCGTCTCGTCGACGTCGATCAGCCCGAACCGGCCAGGGGTCTCGGACTGCGCCGAGCGCACCAGGCCCCACACACCCGCCGACACCAATCCCGGCACGTCCTCTTCGCCGGTGACCGCGACAGCGCCGTGCGTGACGAACACCAGGCGCGAGCTCTGATCGCGCTCCTGCACCAGCCATTCCTCCAGCTGGTCGCGCACTCGGTGCAAGACCGCATGCGCCGCAGCGGGGACTCCGCCGTCGGCGGCCCACTCGCCAGACACCCGGTCCCCGGTGCTCGCCACACCGCCCGCCGTCAAGTCCACGACGCGCCCCGGCTGTGCGAAGCCTGGGTCGGCGAGCGCTGACGCCGTCCACTCCACGCAGAACAGCGAATCGCTTCGCGCGCCATGAGCACCGACGAGCTGGTCCGCGGACAGCTCACGGGTCAGGACCGAGTCGGCCGACACGACCAGTCGGCCGGACTCGTCGGCCGCCATGAACGACACCTCACCATCGCCCGCGGGCAGCGTGCGCATCCGCAACGACCTAGCGCCGGCAGCGTGGAGCGCGATCCCGCGCAGGGAGAAGGGGATGCGCACGGCCTGTGACCTCGTGTCGCCCGGCTCGCCGCCCTGCGCGGCGAGCACGGCGTGAAATGCGACGTCGAGCAACGCCGGATGCACGCCAAACCGTTCGGCTTCCGGGCCCATGTCCTCGGGCAAGGCAAGCTCGGCGAACAACTCGTCCCCGCGCCGCCACACGCCCCGCAACCCCTGAAAGGCGGGTCCATAGTCGAATCCGAGCTCGGCCAAGCGCTCGTATACGCCATCGATCTCAACCGTGGTCGCGCCGGGGGGAGGCCAGTCCCCGCCGAGCACGCTCGCGCGCTCCACGGTCTGTCCGGCGAGCGGCGCATGCCCGTTCGACGCCGGCGCAAGCGAGTCGCTGCGCTCCGGGGCGAGCGTTCCCCTGGCATGGCAGATCCAGAGCTCCTCCTCCGGGGCCGGTCCGTCCCCTGAGCCACCCTCCGGGCGCGAGTGAATGCCGACCCGCCGACAACCCGACTCATCCGGCTCGCCCAGCGACACCTGCAATTGCACTCCGCACCGCTCGGCCAGCACCAGCGGAGCCTCCAGCACGAGCTCTGCGATCACCGGGCACCCCACCTCACGGCCGGCGTGCAGCAACAGCTCCACGAATGCCGTCGCGGGCAGCAGCACCGTCCCGCCCAACACCGTATGGTCGGCCAGCCAAGCGTGAGCATCCAACGACAGGCGGCCGGTGAACAACCAGCCCCCGTCCTCCGCCAGCCGCACGCAAGCCGTCAGCAAAGGGTGATCCGCGGACACCATGCCGGCAGCCGCGACGTCGCCCGCACCCATCTGCCGCTCGGGCCAAAAGCGCTTGCGCTGAAACGCATAGGGCGGCAACGACACACGACGGGCGCCACCCTCGAAGACCAGCTCCCAATCCATGTCTGCGCCGCCTACCCACACACCCGCCAGCGCGTGCAGCAGCGACTCCGCATCCGGGCGCCCGCTGCGCAATGCCGGCAGCGCCGTGACACCGGCTCCGCGCGCGCCCTGCCCGCCGGCACCCTGCCGGTCGAGACCCTGCTCATCGCCGGCGTCCTGTAGGCACTCTCTCACCATCGCGCTCAACACTCCGTCCGGGCCAAGCTCCAGGAAGCTGCTCACGCCCTGTGCGCCGAGCGCGCGAATCCCATCGCGGAATCGCACCGGCTCGCGCACGTGACGCACCCAATACTCGGGTGCACACAACTCCGTCGAGGCCAATCCACCCGTCAGGTTCGACACGATCGGGATAGCGGGTTCGCTGAAGTCGACGCTCTCGGCAATCCGCGCGAACTCCTCCAGCATCCCATCCATCCGCGGCGAATGAAACGCGTGTGACACCCGCAACCGCTTCGTTTTCAGCCCCCGCTCGGCGAAGACCTCGGCCAGCGCCAGGACCGCGTCTTCATCGCCGGAGACAACGACCGAAGACGGACCGTTGACGGCCGCCAGGGCGACCCGCCCCTGCAGGTCCGCCAACGCCGGCAACACCTCCTGCTCGGAGGCCGCTACCGACACCATCGCCCCACCCGCCGGCATCTCGCCCATCAACCGACCCCGCGCCGCGACCAAGCGGCAGGCGTCCTCCAGGGAGAACACGCCCGCGACGTGCGCGGCGGCCAGCTCCCCGATCGAATGGCCGAGCAAGCATTCCGGACGCGCGCCCCATGCCCACACCAACCGGAACAGAGCCACCTCGAGCGCGAACAATCCGGCTTGGGCGAAGATCGTCCGGTCGAGCAGCGCCGCGCCAAAGACCTCCTCGCCAAACACCACCTCGCGCAACGGAAGGCCCAGCAGCACATCGAAGTGCCCACAGATCTCATCGAATGCCTCCGCAAATGTCGGGCACTGCCCATAAAGCTCACGGCCCATGCCCACGCGCTGCGCGCCTTGCCCGGTGAACAGGAATGCAACCCCGCCGCCATCGACCACGCCCTCCAGAACGCCTGGTCTCGACTGGCCCAGGGCGAGCCCGCGCAATCCCGCCAGCAGCTCTTCTCGATCAACGCCTGTAATGACTGCCCTGTGCTCCAGCTCTGGCCTGCGCGCAAGCGAGTATCCGACCTCGGCGACACCCAACTCCGGGCGAGCCTCGACAAACTCCGACAAGCTCTCAGCCTGCCCCCGCAGCCCCTCGACACCGCGACCCGACACCACCCACGGCAAAACCTCAGTTCTCAGCGCATGGCCGGGGTCGCGCTCGGCGAGACCCGCGGTCGACACGCCGACAGCGCCGCCGGTCGGTTCGGCGCCGGCCTGCTCCGCGGCGGGCTCGGCGAGTGGCGGTTCCTCGAGGATCACGTGTGCGTTCGTACCGCTGATCCCAAACGACGACACTCCCGCGCGGCGCGGCTCCTCGCCACGCTCCCACGCCGTCCGCTCGGTCAACAGCGACACCGCGCCGGCCGACCAGTCGACATGCTCGGAAGGCGCGTCCACGTGCAGCGTCGGCGCCAGCGCGCAGTGGCGCATCGCCATCGTCATCTTGATCACACCCGCCACGCCCGCGGCGGCCTGCGTGTGGGCGATGTTCGACTTCACCGACCCCAGCCACAGCGGCCGACCCTCCGGGCGACCCTGCCCGTAGGTGGCCAGCAGCGCCTGCGCCTCGATCGGGTCGCCAAGCGTCGTGCCCGTGCCGTGCGCCTCCACCACATCCACCTGTTCGGCGGACACTCCGGCACTCGCCAACGCCTGCTCGATCACACGCCGCTGCGAGGTGCCGCTCGGGGCCGTCAAGCCGTTACTCGCGCCATCCTGATTCACCGCGCTGCCGCGCACCACCGCCAACACCCGATGCCCAAGACGGTGCGCATCGGACAACCGCTCCAGCACGAGCACGCCGACACCCTCGCCCCATCCGGTCCCATCCGCCGCCTGCGCGAAGGACTTGCAGCGCCCGTCCCGCGCCAACCCCCCCTGACGCGCGAACCCCACGAACACCTCTGGGGTGGCCATCACGGTCACCCCGCCCGCCAACGCCAGCGCACACTCACCCTGACGCAACGACCGGCACGCCCAGTGCAACGCCACAAGCGAAGAGGAACACGCCGTATCGACCGTCACCGCCGGGCCCTCCAACCCGAACGAATACGCCACCCGACCCGACACCACGCTGCCGGCGCCACCGGTCAGCGTGTATCCCTCGACCCCCGCGGGAACAACCCCCCGACCCGACGCGTAATCGTGGCTCATCACACCCACGAACACGCCCGTGCGACTACCGCGCAACGACGCCGGATCGATGCCCGCGTCCTCAAACGCCTCCCATGAGGATTCCAGCATCAGCCGCTGCTGGGGATCCATCGCCAGCGCCTCCCGTGGACCGATCTGAAAGAACTCCGCGTCGAACTCCCCCGCCTCGTGCAAAAACCCGCCCGCGAGCGCACCTTCCCCGCCCGGACGATCGGGATCGACATCGAACAGGTCCTCCACGTCCCACCCGCGGTCGAGCGGAAATCCCGAGATCCCGTCGCCACCTGCCGCCACCAGCTCCCATAGCTGCTCCGGCGAGCGCACCCCGCCCGGATAGCGACAGCTCATCCCCACGATCGCGATCGGCTCGCGGCTGCGCTCTTCCACCTCACGCAGTTGCCGGCGCACCTTGAACAGGTCCGCGGTTACCCGCTTGAGGTAGTCGCGAAGCTCCTCGTCACCCGCCATTCAGCCCACCGCCCCCGCTCCCAAAAGCCAAGTGCCGGGCATGGCCTACGCCGCCCCCAGCTCTCGGTCGATGAGCGTGAAGATCTCCTCGTCGGTGGCCGCCGCCAGGTCCTCTTGGCCGACCTCATCCTCGCCGGCCTCGTCGAGATCGGCGATGAGCGCCCGCAGGCGAGCGGTCGCCGTCGTGCGTTGAGCGCCGTCTACGGAGATCGAGGAGAGAGCGCGTGCGAGTCGCTCGAACTCCGCGTCCAGGGAACCCATCGGCGTCATCGCCGCGGTCGCGCCGCGCTCCTCGGTCGCCATGCGCGTGAGGTACGCCGCCAGGGCAAGGGGCGTGGGATGGTCGAAGATAAGCGTGGCGGGCAGGGTCATCCCGCCGGCCGCCTCGAGCCGGTTGCGCAGCTCGATCACGCCGAGCGAGTCGAGCCCGAGATCTTTGAAGGTGCGCTGCGCCTGCACCGCGTCGGGGGAGCTGTGCGCCAGCACGACGGCCGTCTCGGCTCTCACCAGCGCAACCACGAAGCTCTCGCGTTGCCCCTCGGGGATCCCCGCCAAGTCTCGCGTCAGCGACCCCCTTGCGCTGTGCCCGGCAGGGCGCGAAGGGGTGCGAACCAGCCCGTGCAGCAGCTCGGGCAGGGTCCCCGCTCTGGCCTGTGCGCGCAGCGCGTGTGCGTCAAGGTGGATGGGGATCACCAGCGCGTCCTCCGCGCCCCGCGCCGCGTCAAACAGCGCAAGCCCCTCCTCGGGAGACAGCGCGCGCAGCCCTGAGCGCGCCAGGCGCGCGAGGTCGGTCTCGTCCAGGCCTCCGCTCATCCCCCCCGCCTGAGCCTCCCACGGGCCCCAGGCCAGCGAGATGGCCGCGAGACCTCGCGCACGGCGATGCGCGGCGAGCGCATCCAGGAACGCGCTCGCGGCCGCGTAGCTGCCCTGACCCGGAGTGCCGAGCGTGCCGGCGGCCGAGGAGAACAGGGCGAAGGTCGAGAGATCCAGGTGCTCGGTCAGCCGGTGCAGCAGCCAGGCGGCGTCGGCCTTTGGCGCGAGCACCCCGTCGAGGCGCTGCGGAGAGAGCGACTCGATCACGCCGTCGTCGAGCACCCCGGACATGTGCACCACCGTGCTCAGCGGGTACTCGGCGGGCACCGACGCGAGCAACTCGACCAGGGCCGCGCGGTCGCACACGTCGCATGCGACTACAGCCACCTGCGCACCGAGCGCCACCAGGTCGCTCTCCAGCTCGCTCGCACCCGGCGCCTGAGGTCCGCGCCGGCTCGCCAACAGGACGCTGCGCACTCCGTGCTCGGCCACGAGATGCTTGGCCACGTGACCGCCGAGTCCGCCGGTGCCGCCGGTGATCAGCGCGGTGCCGTGCGGATCGACGATCGGGGGCTCGCCCAGGGTCCGGTTTGCGTTCGCCCCCGATCGGGCGAGGCGTGGAACGAGCGCCGCGCCCGCGCGCAACGCCAGCTGCGTCGCCTCGCCGGCCAGCGCCGCGACCAGCGCGCCCGGAGAGTCGGGATCGCCGTCGAGGTCGGCGAGCACGAACCGACCTGGATGCTCGGACTGCGCCGAGCGCAGCAATCCCCAGGTCGGCGCCCCGACCAGGTCCGGCGCGTCCTCACCGCGGCCGGCGAGGACGGCGCCGTTGGTGACGAACACCAGCCGCGAGACCGCGAGCCGCTCGTCGGCGAGCCAGGCTTGGGCCAGAGCCAGGACCCGGGCCAGCGCGGCGCGCCCCGCCTCGAGTACCGCCGCGGACTCCGACTCCGCGGGCAGCTCGGCCTCCGCGGGCACGGCCGCCAGGACGACCTCCGGGACCGGCGCCCCGCCGTCCAGCGCCTCGCCCAGCGACGCCAGATCTCCATACGTCTCGATCTCCAGGCCGGCCGCTTCTCGCAGGACCAGGGCAAGCCGGCTGCGCTCGGAGCCAAGTACCGCCCAGCGCCCCCCGCCGGAGCGCGCTCCGCCAATATCGGAAGCCCGCGGCTCCACGGCGAGCGCGGTCCACTCCAGCGCCAGCAGCCCCTCCCGTCCGCCGTCTGTCACCTCGGCGAACTGCGCCAGAGACGCCGAGCGTGTGATGAGCGACTGCACCGAGGCGACCGGAGCGCCGCTGTCGTCGGCCGCCAGGAGCGACACCGTGTCGCTGCCTTCGGCTACCAGGCGCACGCGCAGGCGGGAGGCCCCGCCGGCGTACAGCTCCACGCCACGCCAGCAGAAGGGGAGCGGCACGCTGGCGCCCTGCGACTGCTCGGCGAGCAGATCGGGCACGATTGCGTGCAGCGCGGCATCGAGCAGCGCCGGGTGCAGCCCAAACCGAAGGGCGTGGGCCTGCTCGTCGGTGGGCAGCGCGACCTCGGCGAACACCTCATCGCCACGCCGCCACATCGTCGTGAGACCCTGGAAGGCCGGTCCGTAGTCAAAGCCGCGGTCGGCCAGGCGCTCGTAGAGCCCCTCGACCTCAAGCTGCTCGGCGCCGGGGGGAGGCCAAACGTCTCCGAGCAGCTCCCGCGTGCGCCGTTGCAGCGCCTGGCGCTCTCTAGATGCCGCGGCCTCGCTCATCTCGAGCACACCGGCGGCGTTCCGCGTCCAGGCCCGCTCCGCGCCGGGTAGGTCGTCCTCCGCGCTCGCAAACACGCGCGAATGAATGCTCACCGCGCTGCAGCCCGCCTCATCGCTTGCGCCGAGCGCGATCTGCACCTGCACGGAGCCCTGCTCGGAGAGCACCAGCGGAGCCTCCAGCGTGAGCTCGGCCAACCGCTCGCACCCCGCCTCGCGACCGGCGTGCAGCGCAAGCTCCACGAAGGCGGCGCCCGGGAGGAACACCCTGCCGAGCACCGCGTGATCGGCGAGCCACGGGTGCGTGGCGAGCGATAGGCGCGCCGTGAACAGCCGGCTTGCATCCTCGGCCAGGGGGATCGCGGCGCCGAGCAGCGGATGCCCGGCGGAGGCCTGTCCGAGCGAGGCGACGTCGGCCGCGCCGGCCGTCGGCGCCTGCAGCCAGTAGCGCTCGCGCTGGAATGCGTAGTTGGGCAGTTTGGTTCGCGTGGCCCCCGATCCCGCGAACACCGCTCCCCAGTCGACGTCGCCCCCTCGCGTCCAGACCGTCGCCAGGGCGCCCATCAACGTCTCTGGCTCGCGCCGTCCGCCGCGCAGCACGGGAGCGGCCACGGCGCCCGAGCCATCACGATCCTCATCCTGAGCATCGCGATCGGCGGGGAGACAGTCCCGGCACATCGCGCTGAGCACGCCCTCCGGGCCCAACTCCAGGAAGCTTCCCAAGCCTTGTGCGGCCAGCCAGACCAGGCCATCGCCGAAGCGCACGGTCTCGCGCGCGTGGCGCACCCAATACTCCGCGCTGCACACCTCCTCGGCGCCCACCGGCCGGCCGGTGAGATTCGACACGAGCGGAATCTGCGGCGGCGCGAAGGACAGCCCCCGTGCGAGCTCGGCGAGCTCCTCGAGCATGGGCTCCATGCGCGGGGAGTGAAACGCGTGGCTGACGCGCAGCCGCTTGATCTTGCGGCCTCGCTCTCGCCACACTTCGGAAAGCTCCAGGACAGCCTCCTCCTCGCCCGAGAGCACCACGACGCCGGGTCCGTTTACCGCTGCCAGCGAGACCCGCTCCTCCCATCCGGAGAGCGTCGGGCTCACCTCCTCCTCGGAGGCCGTTATCGACACCATCGCGCCACCGGCGGGCAGCGCGCCCATCAACCGTCCGCGAGCCGCGACGAGCCGGCAGGCGTCGGGTAGCGCGAACACGCCGGCGACGTGTGCGGCGGCGAGCTCTCCAACCGAGTGCCCGAGCAGAAAGGCCGGTTTCACGCCTAACCCCTCGAGCAGCCTGTACAGAGCCACCTCCAGCGCGAACAGCCCGGCCTGGGTGAAGCCTGTCTGATCGAGCAATGCCGCCTGCACCGAGCCCTGCTCCGCGAACATGACCTCGAGCAGGGGTCGCTCCAGGTGCCGGTCGAGCTCGCTGCAGGCGGCATCCAGCGCGCTTGCGAAGAGCGGGAACGCCGCGTAGAGCTCGCGCCCCATCCCAGCCCGCTGCGCACCCTGGCCGGTGAACAGAAACGCGACCTTGTCGGCGTCGGCCACGAGGCCCTCCACCACATTCGCCGCCGACTCGCCCTGGCCCAGCGCCTGCAGACCCCCGAGCAGAGATGCGTGCTCGGCGCCGAACACGACGGCGCGATGCTCGAACCGTGGGCGACCGACAGCCAGCGAGTAGCCGACATCCGCGACGGAGAGCTCCGGGCGCGCCTGTACGTGCTCGCCAAGCCGCCGCGCCTGGTCGCGCAGCGCACCCTCGCCCTTCGCCGACAGCAGCCACGGCGTCACGCCACCGATGACTCCGGGGCCAGCGGCGAACTCCGAGGGCTCGCCGGGCGCGCGCTGCTCGTGGGGCGCACGCTCGTCGCTGGGCAGAGACTGCTCGAGGATGACGTGCGCGTTGGTGCCACTGACTCCGAAGGAGGAGACCCCTGCGCGGCGGGGTTCGCCGTTGCTCTGCCAGGGGACCTGTTCGGTCAAGAGCGAGACCGCGCCGGCCAACCAGTCCACCTGCGTGGAGGGCTCGTCGACATGCAGGGTCTTGGGCAATACGCCGTGGCGCATCGCCTGCACCATCTTGATCACCCCTGCCACACCCGCCGCGGCGCCGGTGTGGCCGATGTTCGACTTGACCGAGCCGAGCCACAGGGGGCGCTCTTGCGAGCGCCCCCTCCCGTAAGTCGCGAGCAGCGCCTGCGCCTCGATCGGATCGCCGAGGGTAGTGCCGGTGCCGTGTGCCTCGACCGCGTCGACCTGCGCCGGTGAGAGTCGGGCGTTGGCGAGCGCCTGAGCTATCACCCGCTGCTGGGAGGGACCGTTGGGCGCCGTCAACCCATTGCTCGCCCCGTCCTGGTTGACCGCGCTACCCCGTATCAACCCCAACACGCGATGTCCGTTTCGACGCGCATCGGACAGGCGCTCCAGCAGCACCATGCCCGCACCCTCACCCCAGCCGACGCCGTCGGCCGCATCGGCAAAGGACTTGCACCGTCCGTCCCCGGCGAGACCCTGCTGTCCGCTGAACTGCACGAACAAACCGGGCGTGTCGAGGATCGTCACTCCGCCGGAGAGCGCCAGCGGGCACTCTCCGGCGCGCAACGCGCCACAGGCCAGGTGCAACGCCACCGACGAAGAGGAGCACGCCGTGTCCACCGAGACCGCCGGGCCCTCGAGCCCGAGCGCATACGACACGCGACCGGAAACGACACTTCCGATGGTGCCCGTCAGCCAGTAGCCCGCCAGGCTCTCCAAGCCGTCGGGCGCGGACCACAGGCCAGCTCCGAAATCGAACGAGGTGACTCCAGCGAACACCCCCGTCTGCCCGCCGCGCAGCGAGGTCGGGTCGATGCCCGCGTCTTCGAGCGCTTCCCATGAGGTTTCCAGCAGCAACCGCTGCTGGGGATCCATCGCCAGCGCCTCGCGCGGGCTGATCCCGAAGAACGACGCGTCGAAATCTCCCACGTCGTAGATGAACCCACCCTCACGGGCGTAACAGGTCCCCGGTCGATTGGATCCGGAGTCATACAGGCCCTCCAGATCCCAGCCACGATCCGCCGGGAACTCCGAGATCGCATCGGCGCCGCTTGCGACGAGCTCCCACAGATCCTCGGGAGAACGTACACCTCCGGGAAAGCGACAACTCATACCGACGATCGCAATCGGTTCCTCGACGGGCGCCACCGACACGATGGGCATCGCGGCATCGATCTGCGTATCTGAAACCTCGCCCAGCAGATAGCCCGCGAGCGCCGTGGGGGTCGGGTAGTCGAACACGAGCGTCGTCGGCAGGCGCAGCCCGGTGACGGTATGCAACCGATTGCGCAGCGCCAGCGCCGCCAGCGAGTCAAACCCAAGCTCCTTGAACGCCCGCTTCACTGCGATCGCACCCGGCGAGGTATGTCCCAACACGATCGCCACCTCGGTGCGCACCAGCTCGAGCACGACATCCTCGCGCTCGCCCTCGGGCACACCGGCCAGACGTCGCGCGAGCGACCCCTCCTGTTTACTCTCGCGACGCGAGGGGGCACGGATCAGGCTGCTGAACAGCGTCGGGAGCGTTCCATCGACGGCCCGGGCACGCAATGCCGCGAGATCGAGGCGCAGCGGGAGCAGCACAGCCTCATGCGCGGCACTCGCGACATCGAACAGCTCGAGGCCTTCCTCGACGGACAACGCACCCATTCCCGAGCGGGCCATCCGTGCCAAATCCACCTCGCCGAGCTCACCGCTCATCCCGCCCGCCAGATCCCACAGTCCCCATGCCATCGAGACTCCGGCGAGACCTCGCGCCCGGCGATGCATCGCCAAGGCGTCCAGAAACGCATTGGCCGCCGCATAGTTGCCCTGCCCTTGAGCACCCAGCGTCGCCGTCGAGGAGGAGAACAGCACAAACGCCGACAGCTGCAGATGCTCGGTCAGCTCGTGCAGATAAAGCGCCGCATCGACCTTGGGACTGAGCACCCGATCGACCTGCTCACTTCTCAGCGAATCGATCACACCGTCATCAAGTACCCCCGCGACATGCATCACCGCATCGAGCGGTCGCTCGGCCGGCACTGAATCGATCAGCGCTTCGAGTTGCCGGCGGTCGGTGACATCACACGCCGCGAGCGTCACCTCGGCGCCCAGCTCGACGAGCTCCCGCTCGAGCTCGCTCGCGCCCGCAGCCTCGCGCCCGCGGCGACTGGCCAGCAGCAGATGCTGCACCCCATGCGCCGTTACGAGATGCTTTGCCAGCAGGGCGCCCAACGCACCTGTACCGCCGGTGATTAGCACCGTGCCCTGAGGGTCAAACCCGGCCATACCCCGGCCGGCGCCAACGCCCTCGACGGCCGAGTCGTCGAAGCCCACAGAGGCCACCCGCGATAGCCGGGGAGCAAATACGCCACCTGCCCGTATCGCCAGCTGTGGCTCATCGCTCGCCAGCGCCGCAGGGAGGGCGGCGCGCGAAGCATCCTCGCCATCCCAGTCCAGGAGCGTGAATCGATCGGGGTTCTCCGACTGCGCCGAGCGCACCAGGCCCCATATCGGAGCCTGCGCCAGGGCCGGCAGATCTTCACCGTCCCGCACAGCGACAGCACCTGTGGTCGCCAGCACCAGCCGCAAACCGGCGAAGCGCTCGTCGGCGAGCCAATCCTGCACCAGACCCAACACGCGCCGCACAACCCCATGCACCGCATCCGCACTCGCCTCGCCCGCCGCTGCATCCTCAGACGAGCCGACACCACCCAGTGTGCAGTCCACCAGCACCGTGGCGAGCGTCGGTTCCTCCTCGTCCAGCGCGGCGCCCAACGAGCTCAGGTCTTCATATACGCGCGGACAGGCCCCGGCTGCCCGCAGCGCGCTCGCGAGGCCCTCCCCCTCGGCGCCGAGCAGCGCCCACTCATCGATCGCCACCGGCGGTGTCGCCGCCGAGACCGTGGTCCAGTTCACACAGAACAGCGACTCCTGTCGGCCACGTCGCGCGCTCGCGAGTTGCTCTGGAGAAACCGCTCGCAACACCAACGCTTGCATCGACGCGACCAGCGCGCCTTGCTCGTCGACCGCTACCATCGACATCCCGTCGGCGCCTGCCGGCGACACGTGGATTCGCAGGGCGCCGGCGCCCTGCGCGTAGACCCTCATGCCGGTGAACGAGAACGGCAGCCGCAACCGCTTCTGCTCATGATCTACGTCCGCGCCGATTTTGGTCAGGCTCGCCACGATCACCTGCACGCCGGCGTCGAATAGCGCCGGGTGCAGGTAATAGTCACCGGCCTGCGCCCGCTCGCCGTCGGGGAGGGACAGCTCGGCGTATAGCTCCCCTCCGCGGCGCCACAGAGCCCTGACACCGAGGAACGCCGGCCCGTAGTCCAGACCGATCTCGGCCATGTGGCCGTCGAACTCGTCGATGTCAATCGTGACGGCGCCCTGCGGAGGCCAAGCCGATCCGGCGAGCGCTGCCGCCTGGCCCTCCAAGTCCGTGCGGTCCCACATCGCCGCCTCGGCGCCGGCGAGCACACCGCTGGCGTGACGAGTCCACGTGCCCTCGGAGTGCCGGCCGTCGACCGCTGTCCCCTCCGGGCGAGAGTAGATCCTCACCGACCGTCGCCCGGACTCATCCGGCTCGTCGACCGCTACCTGCAGCTGTATGGCGGCCTGCTCGGCCAGCACCAGCGGAGATTCCATGACGAGCTCCTCGAGCAGCTCGCACCCCACCTGGCCACCGACCCGCAGCGCGACCTCGACGAAGGCCGCCCCCGGTACGACGACCACACCGAACACCACGTGGTCGGCGACCCACGTCGGCGCCTGCGAGGACCAGCGGCCGGTGAACAACCGCGCCTCCCCATCGGCCAGCTCGACCGCGGCGCTCAGCAGCGGATGATCGGCTGAAGACTGACCGACCGAGAGCATGTCGCCCGCGGTGACCGGGGTCTCAATCCAGTAGCGCTCGCGCTGGAAGGCATAGGTCGGCAGACCGACACGCCGGGCGGGCGAACCGTCGAACAGTCTGGGCCAATCGACAGCGGCGCCGTGTGTCCACATCTCGGCCAGGGCGCCGAACAGCGCCTGGGCCTCCGGGCGCTCACCACGCAACAGCGGCGCCACCGCGACAGGGCTTTCATCGGGGCCACCGTCGGCGGCATCCTCGCCATCGGCGACGGCGACGGCATCGCGGACATCCGACTCCGATGCCAGGCCTTCCTGGACGATCGCGCTGAGCACCCCGTCAGGCCCAAGCTCCAGAAAGCCGCCGACACCCCGAGCCCGCAGCCAGCGCACCCCATCGAAGAAGCGCACCGGCTCGCGCACATGGCGGACCCAGTGCTCCGCGGAGCAGATCTCCTCGTCGGGCAACGGCGCGCCGCCCACGTTGGAGACGATCGGAACCCGCGGTGGGAAAAAGGAGACGCTCCGGGCCACCTCGGCGAACTCCTCCAGCATCGCGTCCATGCGCGGGGAGTGGAACGCGTGAGAGACCCTGAGGCGCTTGGTCTTACGACCCCACTCTCCCCAGCGGCCCGCCAGATCCAAGACGGCGTCCTGATCGCCTGAGATCACAACCGAGGAGGGGCCGTTGATCGCCGCCAGCGAAAGGCGCTCCTCAAATCCCTCTAGCGTCTCGGAGACCTCCTGCTCGGAGGCCTGGATGGAGACCATCGCCCCACCCTCGGGCAGGGCGCCCATCAAGCGCCCGCGAGCAGCGACCAACGCACACGCATCCCGCAGCGAGAAGACCCCCGCCACGTGCGCGGCGGTCAGCTCGCCGATCGAATGGCCCATCAGGAAGTCCGGGCGCACGCCCCATGACTCGAGCAGCCTGAACAGGGCCACCTCCAGGGCAAACAGCGCAGCCTGGGTGTAGAGCGTTTGATCCAGGAGCGCCGCATCGAGGCGCTCCTCGGGCGCGGGGGATTCCCCGCCACCGGAGAAGAGCACATCGAGCAACGGGCGCTCCAGGTGAACGTCTAGCTCCGCGCACACCTCATCCAGGGTGCTTTCGAACATCGCGAAGGTCTCGTAGAGCTCTACGCCCATGCCCGCGCGTTGAGCCCCCTGACCGGTGAATAGGAACGCCAGCCGGCCTGCGGAGGAGGCGGGTGCAACGCCCTCGACCACGCCCGCCGCGGCCTCACCGCGAGCCAGCGCCGCAAGAGCGTCCAACAATCCCTCACGGTCGCCCCCCAGCAGGACGGCGCGGTGCTCGAACACCGAGCGAGCGGTCAGGGAGAGGCCGACGTCCGCGATCTCGAGCTGCGGGGCGTCAAGCACGAACTCCTGCAGCCGTTGAGCCTGAGCGTGAAGCGCGGGAGCGCTCTTGGCGGAGAGCAGCCACGGCAACGAGCCGGCGTCGAGCACGCCGCTGCCGAGCAGGACACGATCGGCCGCGGTGACACCGTCTTCGGTGGCGAGGCCATCGGCCGCGAGGTCGATCTCGGCAGCGGTGGCGTCGCCGTCCACGTCGAGGCCCGCAGCGAGCGTGGCGGGTGCGGCCGCCGGGGGCTCCTCGAGAATCACATGCGCGTTGGTGCCGCTGATCCCAAACGAAGACACCCCCGCCCGCCGAGGCTCGCCGTTGCTTTTCCACGGCGTCGGCTGCAACAGCAGCGAGACCGCGCCGCCGGACCAGTCCACACCGCTCGACGGCCGATCCACGTGCAGCGTTCGCGGCAACACGCCATGACGCATCGCCATCACCATCTTGATGACACCTGCCACACCTGCGGCTGCCTGTGTATGGCCGATGTTCGACTTGATCGACCCCAGCCACAGCGGCCGACCCTCCGGACGACCGTGCCCGTAGGTGGCCAGCAACGCCTGCGCCTCGATCGGGTCGCCAAGTGTCGTGCCCGTGCCGTGCGCCTCGACCGCGTCGACGTCTGCGCTCGAGAGTCGCGCGTTCGCCAACGCCTGGTTGATCACACGCTGCTGAGCCAGTCCGTTGGGCGCGGTCAGCCCGTTGCTCGCGCCGTCCTGATTGACGGCGCTACCCCGCACCACCGCGAGCACCGGATGACCCAGCCGCCGGGCATCGGCCAGGCGCTCGAGCAGCACCACACCCGCACCCTCAGACCAGCCGGTGCCGTCGGCTCCCTCCGCGAACGACTTGCACCGTCCGTCAGGCGCAAGACCGCGCTGACGGCTGAAGCTCACGAAGATCCCCGGCGAGGCCAGCACGGTCACGCCGCCGGTCAGCGCCAGCGAGCACTCACCGGTGCGCAACGACTGGCAAGCCAGGTGCAACGCGACCAGCGATGACGAGCACGCCGTGTCGACGGTCACCGCCGGCCCCTCCAGCCCGAACGTGTAGGCCACCCGACCCGACACGACGCTGCCGGCGCCACCGGTCAACCCGTACCCCTCGAGGCCCTCTGACGTCGACCCCGACAGACCGGCGCCGTAGTCGTGATACATCAAGCCGGCGAACACTCCGGTTTGGCTTCCGCGCAGCGTGACGGGATCGATGCCTGCGTCTTCGCAGGCCTCCCAGCAGGATTCGAGCAGCAGACGCTGCTGGGGATCCATCGCGAGTGACTCTCGCGGGCTGATCCCGAAGAAGGCCGCATCGAACTCCCCGGCGTCGTATACGAAGCCCCCCGCTTGCGCATAGCTCGTGCCCGGCGTGTCGGGATCGGGGTCGTAGAGATTCTGCAAGTCCCAGCCGCGATCCGTCGGAAATCCCGCGATGGCGTCTCCGTCGGCGACGAGGAGCTCCCATAGCTGCTCGGGGGAGCGCACACCCCCCGGATAGCGGCAGCTCAAGCCCACGATCGCGATCGGCTCCTCGTCAGCCATCGCCGACGACGAGGCTGTCGTGGCTCGATCGTGAACTCCGCCGGCAACTCCCAGTAGATAGCCGGCCAATGCAGCCGGAGTGGGGTAGTCGAACAGCAGCGCGGCCGGCAGACTACGGCCGGTGACCGCCCTCAGCCTGTCTCCCAGCTCGACCAGGGCAGGCGAATCGAACCCGAGCTCTTTGAAGGCACGCTTCGGATCCACGAGTTCTGACGACTCGTAGCCCAGGACGATCGCCACCTGAGCGCACACCACCTCGAGCGCCACCCGGTCGTGCTCGGCCTTCGCGGCGCCGGCCAGGCGCCGTGCCAGCAGATCCTGGGAGATCGCGTCGGTCGAACCGGCGCCCGTCCGCATATCGCCGCCGCCCGTTTCGCCGGCTTGAACGCCGCCCCCATCACCTGCTCGGACCCCCCTTGCGTCAATCGCACCGACCTGAGGCTGCCCGGATGCGAGGACACCATCTTCAGGCGCACCTCCCACGGAATGCCCGAGCGTCTCCAGCCAGTAGCGACGGCGCTGAAATGCATAGGTGGGCAATCTGACCGGGACTGCGCCCGATCCCGCGAACACGGCCGCCCAATTCACATCCACGCCGCGCACATGCAGCTGGGCGAGCGAGGCAAGGAAGCGCTCGATGCCTCCGTGGTCACGGCGCAGCGATCCGCGGATCACCGCCTCGTCACCGTCGGCGAGTGCGTCATCGACGGTTTCCCGCACCCCGGCGATCAACACCGGATGGGGACTGACCTCGACGAACGCGCGATGGCCCCACTGGAGCAGCGCACGCGCGGCGCGCTCGAACTGCACCGGCCGGCGCAGGTTGCGATACCAGTACTCACCATCCAGCGCGGCCGTGTCCATCACCTCGGCGGTCACGGTCGAGAGAAACGGCACCCCACCGGACACGGGAGCGATCGCCTCGCACTCGGCCAGCAGCCGCTCACGGACCTCCTCGATCTGCGGGGAGTGTGAGGCATAGCCGACAGGCAGCTCCCGCGCCCTGACACCGCGATCCCCCAACGCGCCCAACAGCTCCTCCAGGGCGTCGCGCTCGCCCGACACGACCACCGCGCCGGGACCGTTCACCGCCGCCACGGACACTGCCCCGTTCCAACGCTCGAGCAGGGGGACGATCCGCTCCTCGCCCAATGCCACCGACACCATGCCCCCGCGGCCCATCAAACCGACCAGCGCCCGGCTGCGCGCGACCACCAGCCTGGCCGCATCCTCGAGCGACAGACCGCCCGCCACATGGGCCGCAGCGATCTCACCCTGGGAGTGGCCGACCACCACCGCGGGCTCCACGCCACAGGCGCGCCACAGTCGAGCCAGCGCCACCATCACCGCGAACAGCGCCGGCTGCACGACGTCCACGCGGTCCAATCCGGGCGCGCCGTCCGCCCCTCGCAGGACGTCCTCGAGCGACCAATCCACCAGTGATTCGAGCGCCTCGCCGCACGCCCGCAGCTCCCTGGCGAACAGCGGTGAGTCGTCCAGCAAGTGGGAGGCCATCCCCCGCCACTGCGAACCCTGGCCTGGGAACAGGAACGCGACCCCTCCGGGCGAGCAGTCGGCGCGACCCTCGATCACATTCGCCGTCGGTTCGCCATGTGCCAGCGCGGCAAGCCCTCCCAACAGCTGCGTGCGGTCCTGCCCGAGCACGACGGCACGGTGCTCGAACACCGACCGTGTGCTCGCCAGCGAATACCCCACATCAAGGACGTCCAGGCCAGGCGAGTCCTCGACATGTGCCAACAGGCGGGTTGCCTGCTCGCGCAGGGCCGGCTCGCTCTTCGCCGAGAGCACCCATGGCGCCATTCCGCAGACCACCCGCGGCGCCGGCCTGGAATCCGGGAGGTCGCTCGCCGGCTCGCGATCGGACTTTGCGCCTCCGTTGCCGCCCCCGACCACCCCGGAAGGAGTCTCGGAGACCACGACGTGGCAGTTTGTGCCGCCCATGCCAAACGAGCTGACACCGGCCAGGAGCCCTCGCCCGGCGACGGGCCACGGGCCGATGTCCCGCTGAACGCGCAGACCCAGCTTGTCCAGGGGGATCTCCGCGGGGGCCGTCTGGAAGTTGAGGCTGGGCGGAAGCTCCCGGTGGGAGACGCACAGCAGGGCCTTGATCAGCCCGACGATGCCCGCGGCGCCCTCGAGGTGACCGACGTTGGTCTTGGCCGAACCGACCGGCAACGGATCCTCGCCGGAGCGCGCGGCGCCCAGCACCGCACCGAGCGCCGCCGCCTCGACCCGATCTCCGAGCGGCGTCCCGGTACCGTGCAGCTCGACGTACTGAACGTCGCTCCGTTTGACGCCGGCTCTGCGGTAGGCAAGTCGCAGAACCTCTTCTTGAGCCTGCCGGTCGGGCGCCACGAGGCTGTCACCGGCGCCGTCGTTGTTGACCGCACTGCCGCGGATTACCCCATAGATCAAGTCGCCGTCGGCGGATGCGCGTGGGAGGAGCTTGAGCGCCACCAGACCTCCTCCCTCACCGCGCACGTAGCCGTTGGCCCGCGCGTCGAAGGTGAAACAGCGCCCGTCCGGCGACAGCGCGCCGAATTTTGACACGGCAATCGCATTGGCGGAACTGAAATTCAAATTGACGCCCCCCGCCAGCGCCAACGTCGACTCGCCCCGACGCAGACTTTCACACGCAAGGTGCACCGCGACGAGCGCCGAGGACTGGGCGGCGTCCACCGTCAGGCTTGGACCGCGCAGGCCGAGGATGTAGGACAGTCGATTGGCGATGACGCTGCGATGAGTCCCCGTCAATGCGTGTCGCGTGATCGCACTTGGGTGCAGGCGTGCGAGCAGGTGCGAGTAGTCACTCGCGATCGCCCCGAGGAAGACACCGGTCGAGCTGCCCAGCAGCGAGCCGGGTAAGACCCCAGCGTCCTCGAGCACCTCCCAGCCCAGTTCGAGTATCAGCCGCTGCTGGGGATCGATGCTCTCGACCTCCCGCGGGGCGATGCCGAAGAAAGCGGGATCGAAGTGGTCTATGCGATCGAGATATCCACCACGCTGCATCGATGCGAGCGAGCGGTCGCCCTCGGGCAACCCCGCGAGATCCCCGCGGTCGTGCGGGATATCCGTGATGGCGCTCTCACCTTTGCGCAAGAGTCCCCAGAACGCCTCTGGGCTGCAAGCGCCCGGAAAGCGGCAGGATATGCCGACTACCGCAACAGCGGAGCTGTCGTTCATGTGTCGTCGTTCATGCGCCGGCATCTTCCATGTATGCCTCGGGATCGCCGAATGTGGACCCAATCCCATATGGATTGCGGATCTTCGGCGCCCAGCCTCTCCTTGTCCCGACCCACTTGCCTCTCCCACTCCAACATGTTCCCAACCCCGCAGCGCCTTACCTTAGGACGCGTTTGGCTTCTTGTCAACTCACTGCACCCGCACATCGGCGTACCTCGCTACACACCCGTCTAAAAAATCAAGCCTCCCGATCCCGTGACAGGCCTCGACCTTGACAAGGCTTGCGACGACCTGTAGGGTGGCAAATGGTTTTAGGGTTGAATTGGCCAACTGAGTAAGGCAGTTTGGTCAAGGTAAGGTACAGCTGACTGTGATTGTCCAACGCCGGCGCAACGTAAAGTTGAGCAGGCGGGACAGCGGGTCCTTTATTTGGAATGGGAGAGGAATAAATGGGCGTTGCTCTTACCCGAATGGGTGTCGGTTTCACACGGGCGGCGCCGCGCAGGCGGATCATGCCGGCCCTCGTCGCAATGTCCGTAAGCGCCCTCGTCGGCATTGGCGTTACAGCATCCGCCGTAACCGCTCTGCCACGCGCGCGCGCCAGTTCCGTTGCCGTTGCATCGAGACTCCAATACATGACCGAGAAGTCACAGATGCACCTGGCGAGCGCCCCGGGAGTGACGATCAAGGAGCAGGGTTCCATCGCCGGGACCTTCAATGGCAGCTCGGTCGCCTATTTCACCAGTACCTCCATCAGTAGAGGTTCACTGATCCTGACCGCCAACTTGTCCGGAGGCACGATCACCGTTCGAGGTGAAACGCACAATCGCGTTTCGGGCTCAACCGGATACTCCGAAGGGACCCTGCGGATCACGCACGGTACGGGCAAGTTCGCGCATGCCTCCAGCAGCACGCTGCGGTTTCATGCCGTTGTCAATCGGAAAAACTTTTATATAACCGCAGAAGTCCATGGTCAGATGTCCCTGTAGGTGGGACATCTGACACGGCAGACGAGGATGCGTTCGACAGCGAACAGTGCCGGAGTGCAGAGGCAGGCCCTCGCCGTCGTGGCCGCGGTCCTGGTGGCCATGGTCTGCCTGCTCGCCACAGCGCAGGCGTCTGAGACGGTCAAAGCCTCGGTCGCGTTCGTGCCCTACAAGCTCGGCGCCAGCACGACGATTGTGGCGAATGTCAAGATCGCCTCCCCGGGCGGGGAACTTCCGTCCCCGCTGGTCAAAGTCGAACTGCATTTCCCGCGGACTCTGAGCTTCACCTCGAGCACCCTGGGACTGGCTACCTGCAACCCCGAAGAGCTGGTGGCGCTGGGACAGGCGGGCTGCCCTCCCAACTCACGCATGGGAACGGGCACATCGGAAGTCGCCGTCCCGTTCGGCCCAAACGTCGTGCGCGAGGCGGCCGAAATGGTCACCTACATGGGGCCGCCGATACACGAAGGTGTGACCGTGATCATCTTCGGAGAAGGTCGCACCCCAATTTCCGCACAGATGCTAATACAGGGTTCGCTGGTGGGCGGCAACGGCCCCTTCAGCAAGCTGCTCCTCGACAGCGATGTTCCTCTGATTCCCACCTTGCCCGGCGCCAAGGACGTCGCCATGATCTCCCTGCACCTGGATTTCGGTCCTAAATTCCTGCTGTATTACGAACGCGTCCACGGTCGGACGGTCAGCTTCCGCCCAAGGGGCCTGCTGCTCCCCCTGACCTGCCCGACGGGCGGCTTTCCGTTCAACTCTACGCTCACCTTTGAAGACGGCACCGTCACCAATGTGAGTCTTGTCATCCCCTGTCCCGCTCGGGGGCACAGGGCCAAGTCGTCTATTCGCGGAACCTGAGTCGCTTCCACCGGGCGATGCAGGCCGGGTCTTCGTGGCGCGGAGTGTCAGGCGCCTCATTCGCCGGACCGACCGACCGGACCTAGTGTCTCGACTCCTCCGCAACGCCCATCACCGGCGCTCGCCGCTCGGACCACGGCAGCGCGTCTTCGAGCTGCGAGGCCAGCGCCAGCAGCGTGGCCTCCCCAGCCGGTCGTCCCACGATCTGAACGCCCAGCGGCAGCCCGTCCTCGCCGTGGAACAGCGGCAGCGAGATGCCCGGCTGCCCGGAGGCGTTGAACACGGGGGTGAACGGTGTGAACAGGCCGGAGCGGGTGAACGTTGACATCGGTTCGGGCGCGGCGGTGTCGAGCGTGCCCAGCGGCAGCGGACGCTCGGCGAGCGCGGGTGTGAGCAGCGCGTCGTAGGGCGACAGGAAGGAGATCAGACGCCGCGTGTGCGCTTGCAGCTGCACGACCGCGGCCATGCCCTGCACGGCGCCCAGCTTTTGGATCATCGAGTAGATCGCCCAGCTCATCGGCTCCATGTCCTGTGCGGTGGGCTCGCGTCCGGCGATCGCGCCGGAGTAGGCGATCGACAGCGCGATGTGGTTGGAGAACACCGCGCCAAAGAGCTCTTGCAGGCCGTCGATACGCCACGGCGGCTCGACCTCGACGACCTCGTGCCCGAGCGAGCGCAGCAGCTCGCTGGCGTCGATGACGGCCTGAACGGACATGGGGTCCACGGCCGCCTCGGCGATCGGCGCGAGCGTGGTAGCAGCGATCCGCAGCCTGCCGGGAGCGGCGAGGGCGCTCTGCGCGTACGGCTCGCTCGGCGGCGGCGCCCAGGTGGCGTCGCCGAGCTCATAGCCCTCCAGCACGTCGAGGATCGCGGCGGTGTCAGCGACGGTGCGCGTGAGCACCCCGTCGATGCCCAGCGAGGAGTCGCCCAGTTCCGGCGCGGCGGAGATGCGCCCGCGGCTGGGCTTCAATCCGACGAGCCCGCAGCAGGCGGCGGGGATACGGATCGAGCCGCCACCGTCGTTGCCGTGCGCGACTGGCACCATGCCGCTGGTCACGGCCGCGGCGGCGCCGCCGGAGGAGCCGCCGGGCGTGCGGCCGAGATCCCAAGGATTGCGCGTGGGGCCGAAGATTCGCGCCTCGGTGGTTGGCAGGATGCCGTACTCGGGCAGCGTGGTGGTGCCCACGATCACGAACCCGGCGTCCTTCAGGCGCCGCGTGACGTTGTGGTCGTAGTCGCACATGTTCTCGGCCATCAGCGCGCAGCCATAGGTGAGGCGCAGCCCCTGCACGGGGCGGTTGTTCTTAATCGCGATCGGCACGCCCGCGAACGGGCGCTCGTCGCCGGGCCCGATCTGCTCGGCTGTGGCAAGCGCGCGCTCGGCGTCGACGTCGACGAACGCGTTCAGGGCGGGGTTGAGCTCCTCGATGCGCTCCAACGAGACTTCCAGGAGCTCGCGGGCGGAGACCTCACTGGCGCGCACCATTGCGGCGAGCTCGGTGGCGGGACGAAACATCAGATCGCTGTCGGACAAGGCTCCTCCTCCGGGGGCGCGCTGCTCGCGGCTGCTCGGGCAGGCTGATGGCTGGGCGTCTGGCTGGCTGGAGCCTACTCGCGCGGGGATTCCTGCGACGATGTGCGCCTGCCCACAAGGCAGCCACCCCGTCAAGCATCAAGCTCAGAAAGCGAGTGCCATGAGCGCGGTTCAGCAAGCACCAGAGGTCCAGTCTGGCCTGGAAGGCGTCGTCGCCTTCGCCACCGAGATCGCAGAGCCGGACAAAGCGGGGGGCGCGCTGCGCTACCGCGGCGTCGACATCGAGGACCTGGTCGGCGCGGTCCCCTACGAGCAGGTCTGGGGCCTGCTGGTCGACGGCCGCCTCAAACCCGGCCTGCCGCCCGCCGAACCGCACCCTCTGACGGTGCGCTCGGGCGACCACCGCGTCGACGTGCAGTCGGCGCTGGCGATGCTCGCCCCCGAGTGGGGGTTCGGGCAGCTGATCGACATCACCGACGAGGAGGCCCGCGACAACCTCGCGCGCGCCTCGGTGATGGCACTGTCGTTCGTGGCCCAGTCCGCGCGCGAATCCGGCCAGCCCCCCGTGCCTCAGGAGGAGATCGACCAGGGTCAGACAATCCCCGAACGGTTTCTGATTCGCTGGCGGGGAGAGGCCAACCCCGACCACGTCAAGGCGATCGACGCGTACTGGGTCTCCGCCGCCGAGCACGGCATGAACGCCTCGACGTTCACCGCGCGGGTGGTGGCCTCGACGGGCGCCGACTGCGCCGCGGCGCTGTCGGCCGCGGTGGGAGCGCTGTCGGGACCGCTGCACGGCGGCGCGCCCTCGCGCGTGCTGAAGATGCTCGACGAAGTCGAACAGACCGGCGACGCCGAGCGTTGGGTCAACGACGCGCTGGATCGCGGCGAGCGGCTGATGGGCTTCGGTCACCGGGTCTACCGCGCCGAAGATCCGCGCGCGCGCGTGCTGCGACGTACCTGTCGCGAATTGGGTTCGCCCCGGTTTCAGGCGGCGGAGGCGCTGGAGAAGGCAGCGCTTGCCGAGCTGCACGCGCGCCGGCCCGACCGGGTGCTCGCCACGAACGTCGAGTTCTGGTCGGCTGTGGTGCTCGATCTGGCGGAAGTCCCGCCGGAGCTGTTCACGCCGATGTTCACGTGCGCGCGGGTAGCTGGGTGGTCGGCGCACATCCTCGAGCAGAAGCGCGAGGCGAAGCTGATTCGTCCGACGGCGATCTACGTGGGCGAGCCGCCACGGTCGGTGGAGATGGTCGGCGCGCAGTAGACCTGGAGACAATCACGGGAAACACTGGGAATTCGGGTCGCCGATCTGTAGCGTGACCTCTTGGGAAAGCAACCGGGGCGGGGAGCCCACAGGAGGAAACGCAGATGGGAAGACTGCTGAATATCGCTGTGTGCGGCGTGCTGATACTGACTTCGGCACTCGTCGGGTGTGGCGGCTCGGACTCCCCGTCTCAGTCCTCCGCCCCTGCAAATGCAGGCCAGACCGCGTCTACCACCACCGGTGCGCAGACGTCGAGCAGCACTCCCGGCAAAGCACAGGCTCCCACGGCGAACACGCCCAAAGAACACATTCCGAAGGTCACGATCCGGGTGTCGAGCCCGGCTTTCAAGGGCGCAAGTCCAATCTCAGCTCAGTACACGTGTGACGGAGCCAACATGTCACCGCCAATGCAATGGACGGCCATCCCCCAGGGCACCGCTGAGCTCGTGCTGTTCATCCTCAATCTCAACAGCCCTCCCGGCAACGCTGGACCGCTCATCTACTGGGCCGTGGCGGGCTTGGACCCCACCCTCCATGGAATCCCCGCAGGGAAGCTTCCGCCTGGCGCGATCGTCGGACGCAACAGCCTCGGACAGAGCCGCTATACGATCTGTCCGGCCAAGAGCGACGGCATGCAGCACTATGTGGCAGCGCTGTTTGCCCTGCAACACGCGATGCCAACTACGCCGGGCTTCAACGCCAATGCCCTTTACAAAGCGGTGTCAAACGCCGCTGAATACAAGGGGCTCACGATATTTTCCTACCAACGAAATTAACTTGGCTGGCGCGTGAAGGTAAGCGCGTCAGTCATCAACCGAGTGGGATGCCTCCCTGAGTGACAAAGAGGGCTCGGCCTCCGTGCCGAACCCTCTACCGCCACATCGGCCGGGTGTGCGCCTCACCCAAGTGGATGGCGCGACGCTGGCCGAATGGCAGCCCCCGACGCTACGCGCAGGCGTTCACCGCCT
The DNA here is from genome assembly GCA_963708315.1 of uncultured Solirubrobacterales bacterium. Lineage (GTDB taxonomy): Bacteria > Actinomycetota > Thermoleophilia > Solirubrobacterales > Solirubrobacteraceae > Palsa-744. The sequence goes on from OY970204.1 coordinate 3,051,834, forward strand.
CACGCGTAGGCCGGCTGTGACTGCTCCCCGACCGCCGCTCGCCCGCGGACTGGGGCTCGCCGGTGAACAGCCAAGGGTTGCGCTGACCGATGACCTCGCCGCGAAAGCGCTTGCTGGGCCCATACACGACCCAGGTCGTATCGACTGCGCCGTAGACCGCCTGCACGCGCAGGGCGTCGGTGTGTTCGCGCGCGTAGTGCAGGTGCGTAAGGCCGGCGTCGTAGGCGCCGGCGAGCAGATGGCGCGCGACGACCGGCTTGGAGGGCTCGTCGACGATCGTGGGCCAGCGCGTCAGGTCGGTGTAGCCGCGGGTCGCCGCGACGATCCCGAGGCTCCGTGGAACGCTGACGTCGTTGCGTACGAGCAGCGCGAGCTCCTTGGTGGGATACAGGAAAGTGTCGATCACGAACACCTCGGTGTGGTAGCGCTCGGTGACGAGGTGGACCTGAGTGTGAGCGCTGCACTGCACGAGAAACGTCTCGGGGCGATCTTTGACCCGCTCGATCGCGCCAAGCAGGTCCTCGACGAGCACGATCTCGTAGGAGTCGATGCCCTGAAACTCCAAGTAGTGCAGCAGCGCGTTCTCGTGGCACGTGCCGGACGGTCCGAGCGTGATGAACGTGGGGCGTGTCACAGCCTCGTCCCCTCGCGCGCAGCCTCCGTCGCTTCGTCGGGCGCCTCCCGCGCGCGACCCCCATCCCGAGCGGGGGGCGCTTGTGCCGCGATGAGCTCGTCCTCCATGCGACAGGTGGCGGCGATCAGCAGCTCGAACAGGTCGGCGGTGAAGTCGGCGGGAAGCTCGACCTCCGCGCCGCGGGCCAGGTAGCGCGAGCGCACCTCGGCGACGCGGTCGGGTTGCATCATCGGGATGTCGTGCTCACGCTTGTACAGGGCGATCTCGCGACAGATCGCAAACCGCTCGCCGAGTCGCCCGGCGATCTCGCCGTCGAGTTGATCCAGGCGCCGGCGAAACGGCTCCAGACCGGTCGCCGAAGAGGTCTCCCGCCCCGGCGCACTCATGCGTGTGCTCCGTTCAGCAGGCCGGTGGCGAATGCGTGGCTGCATCCGGCGAGAGATTCCAGCGCATAACCCCCCTCCTGGACGACACAGACGGGCAGCTCGGTGTGGGCGAGCAGGCGGCCGATCCGCTCGAAGACCGGCGCCCGAAAGGACCAGGAGCCGTGGGGGTCGCCCTCGACGAGGTCGTAGCCGAGCGACAGCACGATCGCGTCGGCGGACTGAGCGAGCGTGTGGGTGGCGCGCGCGAGCGCCAACAGGTAGGTCTCGCTCGCGGGGGCGCTGCGGAAGGCGACGAGATGCTCGCGCTCGGTGTGGGGGCGCACCCGCTCCCACGGGAGGTTGGCGCCGGTGGAGCCGTGCAGTGAGTACAGGGTAGTGTCGGCCATGCGCTCCAGCAGCGCCGCGGTGCCGTTGGGGTAGTGCAGGTCGAGATCGAGGATCGCAACCTGAGCGAAACCGCCATCGTGCAGCGTCAGAGCGGCCGCGGCGGCGTTGTTGAGATAGCAGTAGCCGCCGAGCCAGCCGGGGCCGGCGTGATGACCGGGGGGCCGACACAGCGCGTAGCTGAAGCGCGCTCCCGCGACGATCGCTCGCGCGGCGGAGATCGCCGTGCCGATGCCCTCTCGCGCCGTGGCTACGGCCTGCGCGCAGACGGGGGTGTCGGGTGCGAGGCCCGGTTCGGCCAGCTCGGCCATCAGCACAGGGTCGCGTCCGCTCACCCGCTGCAGCGCCCGCAGGTAGTCGGGTTCGTGCAGCCGGCGCAGCACCCGCTCGACGTCCTCGGCACTCGTGTCGGCGGTGTGAGCGCTCACGCGGTGGTGGCGCATGAGCCCAACCTGCACCTGCGACAGCCGTCGCCCGTCGTCATAGCCGGGGATCTTGTGTCCCCGCTCGTCGAGGATCCACGGCACGGCGCCGGTGAGCTCGCGGCGCTGCTCGACCATCAGCAGTCGAGGATCCTCGTCGCCGCTCACGGGAAGATCCGCCGCATCCGCGCACCGAGGTGTTCGAAGCCGTTGTGGGCGTAGAAGCCCTCGGTCGCGCGGATGCCCGTGAAGCTCTCCCGCGGCAGCCCGACCTCGGCGCGCACCATCCCCTGTACGCGAGCGAGCTCGAATAGCGCGCCCAGCAGCTCGCGGCCGACCGAGCGACCGCGCCAAGAGGGGTGCACCCACAGATCCTGGATCAGCGCGTAGCGTCCGGGCACGTGGAGCGCGAGTTGGTAGCTCGCGGTGAGCACGCCGACGACGGTCCCATCCTCCTCCTCGACCTCGGCGACGAGCAACGCCCCCAGGCGGGGTTCATCGAGCAGCGCCTGCGCGATTTCCAGCATCTCTGAGGCGTGCGGAGGCCGGCTGCCGAGCTCTGTGAGCAGATCCCTTACAGCGACGACGATGGCGGGTAGATCCTCCTGTGTCGCGGCGCGCACGCGCGTGCTCGTCGCCGAGGCGCTCATCGCCGCTACGCCGCTCGCGCCGCCGCGGCCGACGGCGACTCCAGCTCGACGGTCCACGCATCGGGCGAGTCGCTGCCTGTCACAGCCTTGGCGATCGCGGCCATTGGCGCCCGCGCCTTGAGCAGGATCTCGTCGAACTCCTCCTGCGGATCGGACTGCATCACGATCGCGCCGCCGGCGCCAATCGTGGTGGCCCCCGGCCGCATCACGATTGTGCGAATCACGATGCTGAGGTCCACACTGCCGTCGACTCCGAAGTAGCCGATCGCGCCGGAGTAGACGCCGCGCGCCTCCCGCTCGATGTCGTCGATGATCTCCATCGTGCGCAACTTCGGCGCCCCGGTCATCGAGCCTCCGGGGAAGCACGCGCGTACACACTCCACGGGCGTGCGACCGTCCTCGAGCACTCCGGTGACGGTCGAGATCAGCTGGTGCACGGTCGCGTAGTCCTCGACGATCATCAGCTCGGGGACGTGCACGCTGTCGATCTCACAGACGCGTCCGAGGTCGTTGCGCAACAGGTCGACGATCATCAGGTGCTCGGCGTAGGTCTTTTCATCCTGCGTGAGTCCGGCGCGCAACTCGGCATCGAGGACCGGCTCCTGCGAGCGCGGCGTCGTCCCCTTGATCGGGCGTGCCTGCACGCGCCGGTCGCGATCGACCGACAGGAAGCGCTCGGGGGAAGAACTGAGGACGGCGAGATCACCGAGCTTGAGGTAGGCCGCGAACGGGGCCGGGTTGATGTGGCGCAGCACGCGATAGAGCTCGAACGGGTCGGGACTCGCGGAGGTCGAGATCTGATCGGTCAGGCACACCTCGTAGGACTCGCCGGCGGCGAGCGCGGCCTGACAGCGTGCGATGTCGGCGAGGTACTGCTCGCGTCCGCGTCCGCAACGGAACGTCACCGTGGCCGCGGGCGAGGACCCGCCCGCAACCATGGCGCCACGCCCCGCCGACATCGCCTGCCCTGCCCGCCCCGCCAGTCCTGCCTCCCCTGCTCGCCCCGCCGGCCCGACCCCGGCCGGCGCCTGGAGCGATGCGGCGAGAACGTCGCGCACGGCCGCTTCGGCCTCGTCCAGCCAGCGCTCGGCGTCCTCACTCTCATCGTCCTCGCGGCAGAGGGCGAGCAGTTCGGTGCGCTGAGCGCCATGATCGACCGCGACAACGCGGTTGGCGAGCATCAGCGTGGCGTCGGGCAGGTCGGAGCGGTGCACGACCGGCGAGCCGCAGTCGCCCTTGCACTCATAACCGAGATAACCGACAAACCCACCGACGAGGCCACGGGCGGGCTCGGCGGGCGGCTCGATCGCGCGTTCGAACAGCTCTCGATTGAGCACGTCGAAGATCGACCCGCGCTCGATCTTGCTCTCCTGCCCGCGGCGCGTGCGCACCATCCCCTCCGCGGCGTCGTACTCCAGCACGCAGTGGTCTGCGCCGGCGCTCGTACCGAGGTAGGAGCATTGCGCCAGCCCCGTGGGTGCATCGGCGCTGTCGAGCCAGAACGCGTGCTCGGCTGAGCCGAACAGCCGCTCGAACAGCGGCTCGGTCGCCGGCTCGCCGGCGATGGTGCGCGCCCGCAACTCGACGCCCGAGGAGCGGCGCCGGCGCGCGCCCGGGCGGGGAGAGGGAACGGGCGGACGACCGGCGGCGCGTGCGCCTGAGTGACGCGGTGTTCTGTGCCGGCGGGCGAGCGCGTAGAAGTTCTCGACGACCGCGCGTCCATGCTCGCTGGCGATCGACTCGGGATGGAACTGCACTCCCCACAGCGGGCGGCTGCGGTGCTCGATTCCCATCACCACGCCGTCGTCGGTCCAGGCGCTCACGCGGCCCTCGGATCCGAGCGGACCGGTGACTGCGAGCGAGTGGTAGCGCACGACTGAGAAGTCCTGTGGGATGCCCGCGAACAACCCGCTGTCGAGGTGCTGGACTTGGCTGAGGCGACCGTGCATGACCATCGGGGCGCTCGAGACGACCCCGTCGAGCACGTAGCCGAGACCCTGGTGGCCGAGGCAGATGCCGAGCACCGGGATCTCACTGCAGCGCAGGATGTCCGAGCAGACCCCGAAGTCGTGCCAGCGCTCGGGGCGGCCCGGGCCCGGGGAGAGCACGATCGCGTCGAAGTCCCAGCGCGACAGCGCCCGCCAGGAGACCATGTCGTTGTGGACGACGATCGGCTCCTCGCCGGAGACGGCGGCGAGCAGGTGAAAGACGTTGTAGGTGTAGGAGTCGTAGTTGTCGACGAGCAGCGTGCTCATCTTGGGTCTCCTTTGGCGTCCGAGGAGTCAACGACCCCCGACGCTCCCTTGGCGTCCAAGGAGTCCACAACACTCCACCGCCTCCCGGTACCCAAAAGGCTCACGACCCCAAACCTCATCGCGCCACCTCCAATCCGAGGCCGCGGGCGGAGCGGTCGAGCAGGGTGTGCACGACGCGCTCGACGTGCTCGTCGCGCTCGCGTTCCAGGTACCAGCGCGAGAGGTGCTTGAGGTAGTGCGCGAGCGGACGGACGTCGAAGCGCTCCACCGCCAGGCGCAGGTAGCGCCGGTATAGCTCGGACTGCACGACGGCGAAGCGATAGTCGGGGTCTTCGACGGGTCGCCGGCCACCCGTCGGTACGGTGCGGCCGTGACGTGCCCGCGCGCGGACGAGATCCCAGCCGAGGGACTCGTCCTCGCACAGCAGCTTGTCGGTGTCGAAGTCGATGCGGGGCGCGACGGGGTAGGGCAGGAAGTAGCCGAGCACGATCTCGGCGGCGATGCGTTCGGGGAAGGGGTGGGCGCGGCGCACCTGCAGACGCTCGGGGTTCGCGTCGACCTGCTGGTCCAGCCAGTCGGTGAGCTCGTCGATCAAGAGCGCTCCTTCGCTGGAGGCCATCGCGCGCTTCTGACGGGCGACCATGCCGTTGAAGATGTCGCGGGTGGGATGCATCTCGCCGCCGGGCGCTCCGTCGCCATTGCGGTCGTCGTCACTGTCCTCACCTGCGCCCGCATCGCCGGTGCGATCCCCCGCGGCCATCAGCTCGTCCATCAGCTTGCGCCGGCAGGTGACGTGGGAGACCCACTCGGTGCCACAGACCTGCATGGAGGTCATGTGCTCGAGTTCGGGCGCGGCCATCCAGTAGGCGAGAGCGCGCATGTGTTGAGTCGGCAGGCCGTCGGCGCGCACGAGCGGAAACTCCTCGAAGTCGCTTAGACCGGTGGCGTAGAAGACGACGCCGTCCTCGCGCCGGCGCAGTCTGCCCGAACGCAGGCCCGATGCGGTCAGCTCGGCCGCCTCGGAGAGGAAATCGGACTCGAAGAAGACGCGGTCGAAGGCGATGCCCAGCCGCGCCAAGGTCTTGCGCTGTCCGGAGATGACCCAGGCGCGCGTCTTGTACCAGAGCTCCAGCGCCTCGCGTTCGCCCGAGAGCACGCGTTTGAGCAGTTCGTCGGCGGCGTCGCCGCGCAGGGTCAGCTCGCGCGTGAGCGAGTCCTCGGGGTGCTCTAGCTCCTCATCTCCCGATAGCCGGCCCGCCGCCACGTAGTCCGCGTAGCAGACACCGACGAAGTGGTCGCTCTTCTCGCCGCCGGCCGGCCACGAGGGCGTGTGTCGACCACTGTGCAGCACGCCGGCCATCGCCTCGCCCATGCTGCGCCCGGCGTCGGAGATAAGGCTGCGACGCTCGACCTGCGCGCCGGCCTGTGCGAGCGCGGCTGCGAGCGCGTTGCCGATCGCGAGGTTGCGCAGATGGCCGGCGTGCAGCGCCTTGGTCGCGTTCGCGTCCCAGAACTGCACTGAGATCCGCTGTCCGTGGGCGAGGTCTGAGAGCGTGGCCTCGGCGCTACCGCCGGCCTCCAGGGCGGCGCCCGCCGTTTCGATCCAGCCGTCATCCAAACGCAGCTGCACACCCTCGCCGTCGTGTGTGACGCCGGCCACCCAGGGCTCGGCTTCGATCTGGGCGAGCGCGTGCAGCGAGTCGGGGTCCTCGCGCCAGTCGCGCACGCGCGGCGTCAGCTTCACGTCGCAGTCCCCGCGCGGGCGTCGCGGCGCCCGCGCGGCCCAGCGTGAGGGCGCTTGCCCGCGGGAGGGGATGCCCTCGAAGTAGTCGAACAGGTTGGTCACAATGCGCTCATCGGCTGCGGTGGGCGTGATGGGGTTCCATAGCCATGCACCAGCCGGGGCTCGAACCCGGATCAACGGCGTTTAAGGCCGTTCCTTAACCGATTAAGGCACTGGTGCTCTGTACAACTGAGCGCCCGGACACGTCCTCGACCAACATCCGGATTGAAAATCAATACGAATAATCGAGCTCCGCTGCGGGTGTATCGGTTATCATAACCCCGCCGGTTTTTCACGCAAGGGTTCTGCCGCGAAAACCGGAGAGAGATATCCGTGAGTTCCCGCAAAATGGCTCTGCGAAGCGGGAAAGCGAAAGAGAAACAAGAGACGGAAATAGTGAAGAAAGAAACAAAAACGGGAAACCGCCGAGCCAAGGCCGGCTCGCGGCAAAAGAGAGAAACATGAACGCCGGGGTAAGCGCGATCTCGCGTGCCGGTGTCCGTGTGAACGGCGCCGCGCACAGCGGCGCGCGCCCGGCGCTGCCTCCGGGTCCGCGCATGCCCAGCGCGCTGCAGGCGGTCGGTTGGACTTGGCGTTCGCTGCCGTTCATGGAGCGGTGCCAGAGACGTTACGGCGACGTTTTCACCCTACGCGTCCGGCATGGGGGCACGTGGGTGCTGGTGTGTGATCCCGAGGACGTCAAGCGAGTATTCACCGCGGCGCCCGAGCGACTGGGAGTGGGCGAAGCGAACACACTGCTGGGACCGGTGCTCGGCCCGCGTTCGGTAATGCTGCTGGAGGAGCCCCAGCACATGACCCGACGCAAGCTGATGCTGCCTCAGTTCCACGGCCAGCGTATGGAGAGCTACGGCGGGATGATGGCCGAGGTCGCACGCCGTGCGGTCGCGCAGTGGCCGGCGGATAGGCCCTTCGAGCTGTGGCCGCGGATGCAGGCGATCACCCTGGAGGCGGTCATGCGCGTGGTGTTCGGGCCGGAACAGACCGCCTCGACGCGACGCCTTCAAGAACTGCTGCGCGAGTTGACCGACCGGATGAACGCACCACGGCGATTGACGCTGCTGGCGCTGCTCGGCCCGCGCTCGATGGTTCACGACCCCGAGTTCAGGGCGGCGATGGACCTCGTAGAGGCGGTGGCGCTTGAGGAGGTGCGCAAACGCCGCGCGGAGGGAGTTGACCTCGCGCGTGAGGACATCGTCTCGATGCTCGCGCACGCGCACTATGAGGACGGCTCGCCGATGACCGCCCAGGACCTGCGCGACGAACTGATCACGCTGCTGCTGGACGGGCCGACCTCGACCTCGCTGGCATGGGTATTCGAGCGGCTGCTGCGCCATCCTGACAAGCTCGGGCGCCTGCGCGAGGAGGTGCGCCGAGGTGAGGACGACGCCTACCTGGATGCGGTGGTGAAAGAGACCCTGCGCCTGTGCCCGCCGGTGCCGATCGTCGTACGCAAGTTGCTCGAGCCGATGGAGTTGGGCGGATACACGGTTCCGGCGGGAGCGATGGTCGCGCCCTGCATCCATCTGATCCATCGCCGCGAAGATGTCTACCCCCATCCCCGCAGGTTCATGCCCGAGCGCTGGCTTGACCGGCCCGCGGGGACGTACACGTGGATCCCGTTCGGCGGCGGCGTACGACGCTGCCTGGCGGCGAGCTTTGCGCTGCTGGAGATGAAGCGCGTGGTCGCGGCGGTGCTCGAAGAGGTGGAGATGGAGGCGGTGCAGGCGCGCTCAGAGCAGGTCACCAAGAGTGCGATCTCCTATAGCCCAGGTCGGCGCGGGCTCGTGCGCATCACTCAGCGCCGGAGGGATTCCACCGGGCCGGCGGCGCCCACTGGCTACGGACAAGAGACGGCCGCGGCGGCATGAGCAACGGGATTCCCGACGCCGACCTGCTGATCGTGGGCGCCGGCGCGAAGGCTGCGGCGATCGCGACGAAAGTGCACGTCATGAACCGGCTCGGCCTGGGCCCGATCGCGCTGACGATCGTCGAGGCGACTGAATCTGCGGCGTCGTGGTCGGGACGTAACGGCATGACCTCGGGCGAGGAGCCGTTGGCGATCCCCCCGATCAAGGACGTCGGGTTTCCGTACGAGAGCCATCGGGAGTTCGGTGAGATCGGCGAGGAGATCGACCGCGCGATGATGCCGTTCACCTGGCAGCAGTACATGATCGGCGAGCGCCGATACGTGCGCTGGGTGAACGCGGGCTCGCCTCCGATTCAGCATCGCACGTACGGCAAGTATCTGGCGTGGGTGCTGAGCCGAGCGACCGAGGGAGTCAGGCTCGTGCGCGGGCGGGTAACACGGGTCTCACTCGAGGAGGAAGGGCAGCGCTGGAGGATCGACGTCGAGGATTGCACCGACTCGCCGCTGTATCGGGGGCGTGCGCTGGCGCTCACCGGCCCGGGCGTGCACCGTCCGTTTGCGCACGATCCAGACGCCGCGCCGCGGATATTTCATTGCGACTCCAAGCGCATCGAGCTGGCACGCATTCCGATCGAGCAGAGCGCGGACATCGCGATCGTCGGCGGCGGCGAGAGCGCGCTCAGCTGCGTGGCGTTCCTGCGGGCGTTCCGACCCGACGCCGAGCTGACGATCTACACCCCCAGCCTGCCGATGAGCCGCGGCGAGAGCTTCCTGGAGAATCGCGTGTTCTCGAACCCCGACGATGTCGAATGGGAAGCGCTCGACGACCGGACGCGGCGCGACTTCGTCCGCCACTGCGATCGGGGCGTGTTCGATCCGGCGACGCTGCAGACGATTGCCTACGACGACCAGTGCCGGTTCGTCACCGGGCGCGTGACGCACGTTTCCTCGGTGGGTGGAGAGGAGGGGGTGTGCGTGAGCTATGACGCGCGCGGTGCGGGAGAGGAGAGCGTCCGCCACGACTACGTGGTCAACTGCACCGGGTTCGATCTGCTTGAGCAGCTGCGCTCCCTGTTCCCACCGGCCGTGCGAGCGGAGATCGAGAGCCGGGTCGGTGGGGTTTGGGAGCGCCCGCCCGGCGCGGAGATCCCGATCGGGCGCAATCTTGAGTTGAAGGACATGCGCCCGAGGTTGTACATCCCCGGTTTGGGGGCGTTCAGCCAAGGTCCGGGGTTCGCCAACCTCGGCTCGCTGGGATTGCTCGCCAACCGTGTGCTGGAGCCGTTGTTCAGCGAGAAGGACTCACAGATACACGCAAGCCGCAACTCGATAACGGAGGTCGTCTAGATGCCGTCAAGCTCCCGCCAGGTGCGCCGCGCCGAAGCCCGCCGCGCCCAGGCCAAGAAAGCGACCCGCTCCAGCCAGGGGGGTAGCGGGGGTCCGGACCTGCAGGAGAAAGTCCCGAAGCTCTCGAAAGCCGCTTGGCTTACGGTAGGCGCCGTCGTGGTGGCCGTTGTGGTGGTGATCGCCGTGGTGTCGCTGAGCTCCTCCTCGTCGTCCTCGAGCGAAAGCTCGCTGTTGACAGGTTCGGGATATCCAAACGGCAACACCTCCAACACACGCTACGCCCAGAGCACGATCAACAGCGGAAACGTCTCGCAGTTGCAACCTGCGTGGACGCTGCCGCTGACCGCAAAAAGCCAATACGGAAGCTACTCGGCTTCGCCGATCATCTCCGGCGGGGCGATGTTCTCCCAGGATCTGGCCTCCAACGTGCAGGCGATCAACCTGAAGACCGGCCATGTGATCTGGACGAAATCCTTCGAATCGCCTGACCAGGGACCAAACGGCCTGGTCGTGGCGGGGGGACGGGTGTATGGGACGACCGCGACGGCGGCATTCGCGCTCGACGAGAAGACCGGGCAGCAGCTGTGGTCGGTCACGCTCGCCCGCAACGAACACGAGGGCATCGACATGGCGCCGGGATATCACAACGGCATCGTGTACGTCTCGACGGTGCCGGGCAACAACGAAAAGTTCTATGGCGGCGGGGGCGTGGGCATCCTGTGGGCTCTGGAAGCGAGTACGGGCAAGAAGCTGTGGCACTTCGACACCGCGCCCGAAAGCCTATGGGGGCAGGAAAGCGTCAACTCGGGCGGGGGGCTGTGGTACACGCCGGCGTTTGACGACGAAGGGAACATGTACGTGGGCACGGCCAATCCGGCGCCGTTCCCGGGCACCGAATCCTCGCCGTGGGGGTCGAGCCGACCCGGACCGAACCTGTACACCGACGCGATCGTCAAGCTGAACGCGCAGACGGGCAAGGTCGTGTGGCACTACCAACAGACGCCGCACGACCTGTATGACTGGGACCTGCAGGACCCGCCGATCCTCGCGGAAGCGAAGGGCCGCAAGGAGGTGATCGCGAGCGGCAAGTCGGGCTGGGTGATCGCGCTCGACACGCACAGCGGCAAGGTGCTGTGGAAGCGCAGTGTGGGCACCCACAACGGGCACGACAACGACGGCGTGTATGCGATGAAACACGAATACTCCAAGCTGAGCCTGCCCGAGACCGTCTATCCCGGCCTGCTGGGAGGTGTGATCGCGCCGATGTCGACGAACGGCACGAGCGTGTTCGTGCCGATCGTTAATCACCCGGTGACGTTCAACAACCAGACCGAACCGCAAGAAAACGGCCCGAGCACAGGCGAAGTGGTGGCGCTCGACGTGGCCACGGGTGCGGTCAGGTGGACGCGCAAGTTCCCGGCGGCCGTGTTCGGCGCGACGACGGCGGTCAACGACGTGGTGTTCGCGACGACATTCGAAGGGGCGCTGTATGCGTTCGACGCGAAGACGGGGAACGTCTTGTGGGAAACGAAACTGCCGGCGGCGACGAATACGGGGGTGGCGGTCAGCGGCGACACGCTGATCGCGCCCGCGGGCCTGGCGGCCGGGAACGGGCAGACACCGCAGATCGTCGCGTATCGCAACGGCGCCGGTTAGACGACTCGCTCTGAACGCGGCGGCCCCACCCGGCAGGGTCGCCGCTCCGAGCGATGCTGGGCCGATCGTCCAACGATCTCGACCGTGGCCATACGGCGAGTAGGAGACACTCCGGGGACGCGTGCAGGCTCACCGAATGGCGGAAAATCGAATGGTGGACAGGCGATCGACCGCCCGCCCAGTCGGCATGAGATGGCGCCTGGAGCGGCCTGACCTTGGAGGCTTACCCTGCGTGCATGAAGGATCTGCTGATCATCATCCCGGCTTATAACGAGCAGGGACGTGTCGGGCGCGTAATTCGAGATGTCTACGGTGCCCTACCCGGCGCGGACGTGCTCGTGGTCGACGACGGGTCCACCGACGGTACGGCGGAGGATGCGATGCAGGCCGGCGCGACGGTCCTGTCGCTGCCCGTCAACTCTGGCTACGGCGTGGCGCTTCAGACCGGATACAAGTTCGGCGTCCGGGAGTGTTACGCGACGATCGGCCAGATCGACGCCGACGGTCAGCATCGGGCCGAGTATCTGACAGCGATGCTCGAGGCGCTCGAACAGCAGGATGCCGACCTGATCATCGGCTCGCGATTCTTGGGAGAGGACGGTCACTACAAGCCCCCGTTCGCACGGGCCCTGGGCATCGGACTGTTCGCGCATCTGACCTCGTCGATCACCCACGAGCACATCTCTGATCCGACCTCGGGCTTTCAGCTGATGCGCAGCCGCGTTGCGCGCTTATTCTGCTCGGACGTCTACCCGACCGACTATCCCGACGCCGACGTCCTGATCCTGCTGCACCGCACCGGCTATCGCGTGCGCGAGATCCCGGTGCAGATGCGCCCTTCGCCGGGCAAGTCGATGCACTCGGGCCACACCGGCCCTTACTACGTCTACAAGATGCTGCTCTCGATTTTCGTGACTCTGCTGCGGCGGGGAACGAAGGTCATCCCACAGGCAAAGCTCGCGCCATGATCAGCACCAACCTGCGCATCCTCGCGATCGCGGGCAGCCTGACGCTGCTCATATTCATCGTCGAGCTCGTCCGCCGCCGACGCTTGAAAGAGGAGTATTCGGTGCTGTGGGTGGCCACCGCCCTGATGCTGCTCTTGCTGGCCGTATGGGGAGAGCTACTGCGCGACCTCGCCCACTTCATCGGAGCCGACTCACAGGCCAGCACGCTCTACTTCTTCGGACTCCTGTTCGTGGTCTTTCTGCTCCTGCATTTCTCCGTGCGTGTGAGCAACCTCGAGCGCCGCGTGATCGTGCTGCTGCAGGAGATCGCGCTGCTGGGCGAACGCGACGGGCACCCGGCGGCGCCTGGCGCGGATCTGACAGCAGACAGGCGCAACGTAGGGATTACCGCGCCCGGTGAGGGTGTCGGAGCGGAGCGGCCCACATGGGAGGCGAGCGTAAGGTGAGACCGGTCGCGATCGATGCGCAGGATCGAGAGCACGGCTTCCGCTACCTCACAGCGACTGCAAGGCTGGCCGAAGCGGTCGACGCGGGCCAGATCGACGAGCTGGCGCACGGGCTCGCGACGATTCGTGCGCAAGGTGGACGGCTGTTCGTGCTCGGGGTGGGCGGCGGCGCCGGCCACGCCTCACACGCCGTCAACGACTTTCGCAAGCTGTGCGCTCTGGAGAGCTATGCGCCGACCGACAACGTCTCGGAGCTCACCGCGCGAACCAACGACGACGGCTGGGAGACGTCATTCAGCGGGTGGCTCGAGATCTCGCGCCTGTGCGAGCGTGATGCCCTGCTCGTCTTCTCGGTCGGTGGCGGGTCGCGAGAGCACAACGTCTCGACGAACCTCGTGCGCGCGATGGAGGCCGCACGGGATGCGCGGGCGGCGATCTATGGCATCGTCGGAGCGCCCGGTGGCACGCTTGCCGAGTTGGCCGACGTCGCGATCCTGCTCGAGCCCCCGCCCGAACTGCGTACTCCCTTGGTCGAGTCCTTTCAAGCGGTGGTGTGGCATGCGCTCGTCTCACATCCGGAGCTCGCCGTCAAAGCAGGCCACTGGGAGTCGCTCGCCGCCGGCGCCAATCCGTAAGCGTATTTCGATGGGCATCGCACACGGCCGGGCCGCGGCATTTCTCGATCGAGACGGGGTGTTGAATGAATTGGTAGGAGATCCTGTCTCGGGCGTGCCGGAGTCGCCGCTGAGCGTAGCCGAGGTGCGTCTGGTGCCCGGCGCCGCCGCCGCCGCGGCACGCTTGGCGCAACTGGGGTTTGTGCTGGTGTGTGTCTCAAATCAGCCGGCGGCCGCCAAGGGTAGGGTCACCGTCGCCCAACTACTTGCCGTGCATAACCGGGTGCTCGAGCTACTTGGCGAGCAGGGTGTGAAGTTGGCGGCCTCGCATCTGTGCATGCATCACGAGCATGGAGTTGTGTCGGAGCTCTCCGGAACCTGCGACTGCCGCAAGCCTGCCCCCGGGATGCTGCTGAATGGGGCTCGCAGCCTCGCGATTGATCTGGGTGCTTCGTGGATGGTCGGAGACACCGACGCCGATATCACGGCCGGAAAGGCGGCGGGCTGCACGACTCTTCTGATTCGCCATCCCGGCAGTATTCACAAGCGTTTGCAGGCAGTTGACCCCGATCTCATCGCCGACAACCTCACCGATGGAGTAGAGGCAATCTCTGCCCGAATGTCAGAAACAATCGAATTGGACTAGTGCCGTTATGGTGGCTTTCTTCGGTGGTTACCATGCTCGATCAGATAACGACACGCATATTTGCCGATGGCGCCGATCTCGACGGTATCCTTACGCTCGCCGAGAATCCGCGCATCTCCGGATTCACTACCAATCCGACGCTCATGCACAAGGTCGGGCTGACCGACTATGAGCGTTTTGCGCGAGATCTGCTCGAGCGGGTGCGCACGCATCCGATCTCGTTCGAGGTGTTTGCCGATGAGCCAGAGGAGATGCGCAGGCAGGCCGCCAGGATCGCATCCTGGGCAGAGAACGTCTACGTCAAGATTCCCGTCACATCGACCAAAGGCGAGTCGATGGCGCCCCTCGCTCGCGAACTGTCCGAGGACGGGATCAAAGTAAACGTCACCGCGCTGTTCACGACGGCTCAGGTCGAACTCATCGCCGCGGCTGTGGCCGACGGCGCGCCGTCCTACATCTCGGTTTTCGCCGGGCGCATCGCGGATGCCGGAGTCGATCCGATGCCGATCGTCGCACGCTCACTGGAGATCATGCGCCAGGCGCCGGACTCGGAGCTGATCTGGGCCTCGCCACGTGAGATTCTCAACCTGGTGCAGGCAAACGAGGTCGGCTGTCACATCATCACGATCACTCATGATCTGCTGAAAAAGCTCGATGGCCTCGGCAAGAGCCTCGAGCAGTTCTCACTTGAGACCGTCCGGATGTTCCACGCCGACGCGCTTGCGGCGGGCTTTACTCTCTAGATGCGGCTTACATCCTTTCGCATCATGATAGCCCGAGCACGCACCTCAGGAGATCAGCGGTGAGACGCGCGTGTATCACAGGTGGGGCTGGATTCATCGGCAGTAACCTCGCCGACACACTGGTGACTAGGGGTGTCGAGGTGGTAATCCTCGATAACTTCAGCACCGGTCGCCACGAGTTCGTCGCGGAGCTGGCACTGGCCGATAGCGTGAGGCTCCTCGAGGGCGACGTCCTCAATGTCGACATCGTCGAAGACGCCGTCGCCGGTTGCGACTGGGTCTTTCACCTGCAGGCGAACGCCGATCTGCGCGGTGGACTGAACCATCCGCGGCGCGATCTCGAACAGAACACAATCGGCACGTCGAACGTGCTCGAGGCGATGCGCGCGCAGGACGTGAAGAAGATCGTGTTTGCCTCGACCGGCTCGGTCTACGGCGAGCCCGATGTGTTTCCCACCCCCGAGGACGCGCCCTTTCCGATCCAAACGTCGCTGTATGCGGCATCGAAGCTCGCCGGCGAAGGGCTCGTCGCCGCATACGCCGGCGGATTCGGCTTTACCGGGCTGATCTGTCGCTTCGTCTCCGTGCTCGGGGAGCGTTACACACATGGTCACGTATTCGATTTTTACCGGGCGCTCAAGCAAGATCCGACGCGCCTGCGGGTGCTCGGAGACGGTCGCCAGCAGAAGTCCTATCTCTATGTGGGGGACTGCATCAGCGCGATGCTGACAGGCGCGGAGCGTCACGAGGAGGAGCCCGGCGTTCATGTCTATAACCTCGGAACGGAGGAGACGCTGCTGGTCGACGACTCGGTGCGGATCATCACCGAGCACCTGGAGGTCTCCCCCGCGATCAGCCACACCGGCGGTCGCCGCGGCTGGGTTGGTGATAGCCCGCTCATTCACCTGGACACAAGTCGCATCCGCGGCCTCGGCTGGGCTCCTACGCTGACGATCGAACAGTCGGTCCTGCGCACGCTCGAATGGTTCGACGCCAACGACTACGCGTGGCGAGACCGGCTGCTCGCCGATGCACGCTCATGAGTGAAGGGGGTGCAAGATGAGCGTGATCTTCAGTCGTGCTCCATTGCGCATCTCGCTCGGCGGGGGCGGCACCGACCTGCCGTCCTACTACGGCGAGCACGGTGGCTTTCTCGTCTCGGGAGCGATCGACAAGTACGTGTACATGCTCACCCACACCGTCTTTCAGCGTCGCTACCGCATGAAGTACTCAGAGCTCGAGGAGGTCGATGAGCCCAGTCAGATCCGTCACCCGATTCTGCGCGAGAGCCTGCTGCGCCATTGGTGCGGGAACCCGCTGGAGATCGCCTCGGTGGCGGATGTACCGGCGGGTACCGGGATGGGGTCTTCGGGCGCCTACACCGTCTGCCTGCTCAAGGGCTTGGTGCGCGCCCGGCACAGCTCGATCTCCCCCATAGATCTGGCCGAGGCGGCGTGCGAGATCGAGATGGGGGTGCTCGGTGAGCCGGTGGGCAAGCAGGACCCCTACGTCGCCGCTCACGGAGGAATCTGCGCCTACACCTTTCAGCCAAGTGGAAAGGTCACCGTCGAACCGCTCGAGCTCGATCCGGACGCGTCCAGGCGTCTGCGCGACCAGCTGCTGCTGTTCTACACCGGCGAGGCACGCTCGGCATCACATGTGCTGGCAGATCAGGACAAGCGTTCGAAGGCCGGCGATGAGGCGATGCTCGAGAACCTCCACCGCACCAAGGACCTTGGCCTTCTCAGCCACGAGATGCTGATGGCCGGCGCACTCGAGGACTACGCCGAGCTGATGCACGAGCATTGGGAACACAAGCGTCGCCGCTCGCCCGGGATGACCGATGAGCGCATCGACAACCTCTATGCGCTCGCCCGACGCAACGGCGTTGTCGGCGGCAAGCTCGTCGGCGCCGGCGGAGGCGGATTTCTGCTCGTCTACACACGCAGGCCCGAAGACACCCGGCGGGCGATGCTCGCCGCTGAGGCGCCTGAACTGGCGTTCGACTTCGAGTTCGGTGGGGCCTATGCGGACGAGTACGCGTGAGACGCCCCAAGTCGGTCCTATGAATGGCGGCGGCGCCAACGGTCAGATGAGCCCGCTGCGCGCGGCGATCGTCGGCTGTGGCTTGATCGGCGCCAAGCGTGCCGAGGCGATCACGCTGGCGGGCGACGAGCTGATCGCCTGCCATGACATCGAGGGGACCGCCCTGAGAGATCTGGCCGGGAGGTATGGCTGCCGGCCGTGTGCGACATTCGAGGAGCTACTGGACCAGCGGCCGCAGGTCATCGTGGTGGCGACCGTCCACGATCAGCTGGCCGAGCTGGCCGAGCGCGCGCTTGAAGCCGGAGCGCATGTGCTGGTGGAGAAGCCGGCCGCAATCTCAAGCGCGCAGGTCGATCACCTAATCGAGCGCCAGCGCGCCAGCGGGCGGCTCGTGAAGGTGGGCTTCAACCATCGCTTCCATCCCGGCCTGTCGCGTGTCGCCGAGGAGGTCGAGTCCGGACGCCATGGCGAGCTCATGCACCTGCGCGCCCGGTACGGACATGGTGGGCGCCCTGGCTATGACCGCGAGTGGCGCGCCGACCCAGCCCGCTCGGGTGGCGGCGAGTTGATCGACCAGGGGATGCACCTGCTCGACCTCTGTCATTGGCTCGCCGGTCCGCTGCCGCTGCACAGCGCGTTGCTCCGGACTGAGTTCTGGGAGGTTCCCGTCGAGGACAACGCGGCGCTGATCCTAGGCGAGCCGGGAGGGCGCACCGGCCCCTGGGCGATGCTGCACGTCAGCTGGACCGAGTGGAAGAACCTCTTCTCGCTGGAGGTGTTTTGCCGTACGGCGAAGCTCCAGGTGGATGGGCTGACGCGCTCCTACGGGCCCCAGCGGCTGCGGATCTACCGGATGCGCCCGGAGTTGGGGCCGCCGGACGTCGAAGAGCTCTCCTATGCGGACGAGGATGACTCCTGGACGGCCGAATGGCGGCATTTCGCCGCGGCGGTGCGGGCCGACGACGGACGGACCCTGCTCGGCGACCTGCGGTCCGCCCACTATGCCTGGAACCAGGTCGAGGCCGCCTATGCGGGGAGCGCGGCATGAGCGCGCCGATCGGGGTGATCGGACTGTGGCACCTGGGCAGCGTGACAGCCGCCTGCCTGGCTGAGGCGGGTCACGAGGTCATCGCCGTGGACCCCGACCCCGCCGTCGTCGCGGACCTCGCCGCCGGGCGCCCGCCGGTGTCCGAGCCGGGCCTCGCCGAGCTGCTCGCAGGCAACGCCGCGCGCCTGCGCTTCACCACCGAGCCGCGGGATCTCGCGGGCGCCACGCAGGCATGGGTGACCTTCGACACGCCGGTCGACGATGAGGACAACGCCGACGTCGAATGGGTCATGACCCACCTACAGGAGCTGCTCGCGCCGCTGCCCGACGGCGCGCTCGTGATCGTCTCCTCTCAGCTGCCGGTCGGTAGCGTCGCCGCTCTGCGGGCCCGCTGCTTCGCCGACCGCGGCGATCGGGGGCTGCGCTTCGCGTGCGTGCCCGAGAACCTGCGCCTGGGTGCCGCCCTTGAGTCCTTCCGGGCGCCCGACCGGATCGTGGCCGGCGTGCGCGAGGAGGAGGATCGGCGCGAGCTGGGCGAGCTGCTGGCGCCGTTCAGCCGCGATGTGCAATGGATGCGGGTGGAGTCGGCCGAGATGACCAAGCATGCGCTGAACGGCTTCCTGGCGACCTCGGTGGCCTTCATCGATGAGGTGGCCGCGATCTGCGAGTCGGTCGGCGCCGACGCCGCCGAGGTCTCCCGCGGCCTCAAGAGCGAGCGGCGCATCGGGCCACGCGCGTATCTGAGTCCGGGGGCCGCGTTCGCGGGCGGGACTCTGGCGCGCGATCTCGGCTTTCTGCGTGCCCTGGCCGAGCGCCACGAGCTGCCGGCGCACGTGTTCACCGGCGTGCTCGCGGGCAACGCCGCTCACAGCCATTGGACTCGCCGCAAGCTGCTGGAGATCTTCGGCAGCGACGGGCAGCTCGCCGGTAGCAGCGTGGCGATCTGGGGGCTGACCTATAAGCCCGGGACGGACACGCTGCGGCGCTCGAGCGCCGTCGAGCTGTGCCGCTGGCTGGCCGACGCGGAGGTGGTGGTGCAGGTCCACGATCCGGCCGTGAGCGCGCTTCCTCTCGACCTTCGGGGAAGGATCGAACTGTGCGCCACTCCCCTTGAGGCGGCAGCCGGGGCCGACGCGCTTGTCGTCTGCACCCCATGGCCGGACTATCGCGAGGTGCCCGCACAGGCGCTGCTCCACGCCCTCGCCCAACCGGTGGTCATCGATCCCACCGGACTGCTGCGCAGCTCACTGGGCGTCTGTCCGGAGATGCGCCACGTTTGGGTCGGCAGGCCATCGCCGCCGCCGGCCCCGGTTGCCTTCGGGCTGCAGACGCGGGAGGCGGTGGGATGAGCGACGAGCGGGCTGGTGCGGGAATCGACCATGCGCTCAGCGGCCGGACCGCGCTGATCACCGGCGGCACGCGGGGCCTGGGCTTGGAGATCGCGCGTGCCTATCTCGACGCCGGAGCGGCCGGCCTCTGCGTCTGCGGGCGCGAGCGCGACGCCGTCGAGCTCGCCATCGCCGAGCTGGACGAGCGGGCCGCGTCGGACCAGCGGGTGCTGGGCGAAGTCGCCGACGTGTCCGCGCCCGAGGACGTGCGGCGTCTGGTGGATGGGGCCGTCGCGGGTCTGGGCGGACTGACGATCCTCGTCTGTAATGCCGGTGTCTATGGCCCGAAGGGGAACGTCGCCGAGGTGGACTGGGCGGAGTGGGTGCGGGCGATCGAGATCAACCTGTTCGGGTCCGTCCTGCCGGCTCGCGCCGTGGCGGCTCACTTCGCTGAGCGGGGGTATGGCAAGATCCTCCAGCTCTCCGGGGGCGGCGCCACCGGCCCGTTGGCGGGGCTGAGCGCGTACGCCGCTTCCAAGGCGGCGGTAGTGCGCTTCGCCGAGACGCTCGCCTGCGAGTTGCGCGAGCACGGCGTCGACGTCAACGCGATCGCACCCGGAGCCCTGAACACACGCTTGCTCGCCGAGGTGCTCGCCGCCGGACCGGAGCGGGTTGGGTCGGATTTCCATCGCCGCGCGCTGGCGCAGCGCGAGGACGGCGGGGTTCCGCTGCAGCGAGGGGCCGAGCTCGCCGTCTTCCTTGCGTCGGCGGCCAGCGATGGCATCACCGGCAAGCTGCTCAGCGCGGTGTGGGACCCGTGGTCTGAGCTGCCTGGGCGTCGCAGCGACCTCGACTCCGACCTGTTCACCCTGCGGCGCATCGTGCCGAGCGACCGGGGACTGGACTGGGGCGATGCCTGACCGGCCGAGCCCCAGCATCTTGCCTGAGCGACCGGCCGGCGCCCGTGCGCGACGCGATCCGGCGCTACGCCCGCCACCCGACAGGGATGCGCTTCCCATCTTCGACCGTGGATGGTTGCGGGGAGACGGTGGACGGGATCCGTGTCTGCGTTATGTCGGCGATCGTCACCCGGTGAATTGGTCGGCCGAGCTGGAGGAGTTGCACGTCGAGACCAGTCGCGACCACTTCATCGACGTATGGACCCGGAGGGCGATACTCGAACGTCTGAGTCCCCCGGCGCCCGGAGAGGTGATCGTCGATCTGGGCTGCTCTACCGGCTATCTGCTGCGGGATCTACGTGGAGCTCGACCGCGGGCGCAGCTGATCGGGGTCGATCTGATCGTCTCGGGATTGTGGACGGCGCACCGCCAGGTCCCGGACGCGCGCCTGCTGCAGGCCGACGTGTGCGCGCTGCCATTGGACGACGCGAGCGTGGACATGGCGGTGAGCGCGAACCTGCTCGAGCACGTGCCCGACGACGAAGCCGCTCTAGCGGAGCTGTGCCGAGTATTGACGCCGGGCGCCCTGGCCGTGCTGGTGATCCCCACGGCGCCCAGCACGTATGACTATTACGACCGCTTCCTCGGGCACGTGCGACGTTACGCACGGGGGGAGCTGGCCGCAAAGGCGCGGAGTGCGGGCCTCGAAGTGATCGAGGACGCGCACCTCGGAAGCATCCTGTTCGGTCCCTTCTGGCTGGTCAAGCAGCGCAATCGGCGCCGCTACGGCCGACTCGCGGGCGCACGGCTCGAGGCTCGGGTGGCCAGCGACATTGCCGGCACGCGCGACTCGCGGGTGGGTCGTCTGACCTGCGTGCTGGAGCGTCGATTGCTGTGCCGTGGGATCAGGCTGCCGTTCGGGATCCGGGGCCTGACAGTCCTACGTCGTCCGAGGGCCGGGCGATGAGCGCGCAGCTCGGTGGGCAGGGTGTCACCAGAGCCGAGCGCGGCGGCGCTCTGGCGGCGGTGCGCGATTCCCCGCCCCCCGCCCTCTTCGACGCTCCCGTGTCGGCCGTGCTCGACGGGGATGCCCAGCCTCGACGCAGCCTGAGCGTGGTGATCCCGGTCTTCAACGAGGAGAGCAATATCGACCGGGTCTACGCTCGCCTGTCGGAGGTGCTCGGCGAGTTGGGCCTGGAGTGGGAGCTGGTGTTCAGCGTGGATCCCTGCACAGATCGCACGGAGGAGCTGATCCGCGCGCTGTGCGCGCGCGATCGACGCGTGAAGATGCTGCGCTTCTCGCGTCGTTTCGGCCAGCCGATGGCGACGCTCGCGGGCATGGAGGCCGCCGGCGGCGATGCGGTGGTGGTCATCGACTGCGATCTGCAAGATCCGCCCGAGCTGATCCCCGAGCTCCTCGCCTGCTGGCGGGAAGGTTATGACGTCGTGTACGCCCAGCGCCGGACCCGGGCGGGCGAGACTCTGCCCAAGCGAATCGTCGCGGCCCTCGGCTATCACCTGATCGCTCGCATCGCGGAGGTGGAGATCCCGCCTAATACGGGCGACTTCCGCCTGATGAGCAGGCGGGTCGTGGACAATGTGATCTCTCTGAGCGAGACCCATGGCTTTCTGCGCGGCCTGGTTGGCCTCGTCGGGTTCCGCCAGACCAGCGTCCCCTACGACCGCGACCCGCGCGCCGCCGGTGACAGCAAGTACAACCGCTTCTGGGGATCGTTGGTGATCGGGTTGAACGGTGTGATCGGCTTCTCTCGCTTTCCGCTGCAGCTGATCTCCCTCATCGGCACCGCCTTTGCGGCGATCGCGTTCATATTCGCGACGCTCTATTTGGCGCTCAAGCTCGTCGGTGTGGCCTTCCCCGTCGGCAATCCGACGATCGTGATCGTGATTGCGTTCTTCAGCGGCATCCAGCTGCTTTCACTAGGGGTGATGGGGGAGTACGTGGGTCGCATCTATGACGAGACCCGCCAGCGCCCCAAGTACATCGTCGAGTCTCGCTATGGGTGGGACGGGGCCACGGAGCCCGCTGCGGAGGATCGATGAGCCTGACCGACGAGCTGCCACCGGTATGCATCCTCGCGGGCGGACTTGGCACAAGGCTCGGAGGGCGGGTGCGCGAGACCCCCAAGCCACTGCTCGAGGTGGCGGGCGAGCCGTTTCTGGTGCATCAGCTGCGCCTGCTTGCGCGGTATGGAACACGCGAGGTCGTGCTGTGCGTCGGCTACCACGGAGAGCAGATCAGGGCGCGGATCGGCAGTGAGCGCTTCGGGATCGGCATCCGCTACAGCTTCGATGCCGCCCCCGGGCTAGACGGCACGCTGGGCGCGATCCGGCGCGCGCTGCCGCTGCTGGGCGAGCGCTTCCTGGTTCTCTACGGTGACACCTACTTGCGGATCGACTATCGCGCCGTGGCCCGTCGCTGGGGCGAGAGCGACCTGCCCGCGGTTATGACCGTGCTGCACAACGAGGGCCGCTGGGACTCCTCCAACGTGGTCTATCGAGACGGCATGGTGATCCGTTACGACAAGCTCTCGCCCACCCCTGAGATGCAGTGGATCGACTACGGGCTCGGCGGTTTGACCGCGCACGCACTCGAGCTGGCGCCGGCGCCGGAGGAGGACCTCGCCGTGTTGTATGCGCGGCTTGCGGCAAAGAGTGAACTGCTGGGGTTTGCTGCGAGCGCACGCTTCTATGAGATCGGCACGGAGCACGCACTGCGGGAGACCGAGGCGTTCCTCGGCGACCGGCGTGCGGCCTGTGAGCGGATGGCGTGATGATTCCGACTTCCGGAGTCGATGGCTCACCTGTGGGAGAGCCCGGTGGCGCCGGGTGAACGAGAGAGAAACACCTCGGCCGACGATGGGCGCATCCACACTGGTGTACGCATTGCGCGCACCGGGGCCCGGCATCCTGGGGCAGGGAGTGCGCTTTGCCATGTCCGGAGGCGCCGTGGCACTTGTCTACCTGACCACCACTACGGTACTCGCAGACGTGGTGGGAGTGCCCTTCCAGGTTGCGCTGGCGATCGGCTTTTGCGCTGGATTGGCGGTCCATTTCACATTTCAGCGGCTGTTCGTCTGGGGTCATCGTGAGACATTCGCGCTGCCCTTGCACCATCAGGCAAGTCGTTATCTCGTAGTCGCCGCCGCACAGTATTGCGTGACGGCCGCCTCGACGTCGCTGTTGCCGTCGGCCCTGGGTGTCTCCACGGAGAGCGTTTATCTGGTCACCGTGGGCGTGCTTACATGCACGAACTTCATGGTGTTCCGTAGTTTTGTATTCCACGCCGGACCCTCTCTCCCCGAGAGCGCGCGCGCCGTCGGCAAGCGCCAGCCCCGGACACGGCCTGCGCGCAAGCGCGTGCGCAGCGCCCCTGGTGAGGGCCTCAGCGCGCTGGGTGGGGGTCTCCGTGCGCACTTCCCGGGCTGGCTGCGCAAGCCTGTTGTCCTCGACGTCGCGATCGCCACGCTCGTCATCTTGCTGGTCGCCTCGCCGCTGCTGTTCACCCGCGACGGCTTCGCTCCTGACTTCACCAATGAGCTGTGGCTCTCCGCCTACCAGCAACACGCGATATCGGCGCATCTGCACCCGACTTTGTTCCTACAAACGCAGCAGGTGGTTTTTGAACCCCTGTTCGCTTTTTATGGCGGAACGCTGTTTGCGATCACAGGTGGGCTCGGCGCGCTCCTCGGCGGCTCGACGGTGCTCGCGTTCGAAATCATGACGGTCGCCGCGATCGCGGCGGCCTACGGCGGCCTCTTCTGGCTGGCCCGGCAACTAGGCGTGCGGGGCATAGCGGCGCATGCCCCGGCGATCGTGTTCGTGACGAGCGCCTACTACATAACCGACCTCTACGGACGGGGAGCATGGACGGAACTCCTGGCAACCTCCATGTTGCTGCTCGTGATCGCCTCGGCGTTGCGGGTCGTGCGCGGTCCCCCGCGCGTCGCTCCGGCCGTGTGCCTTGTGGCGGCGAGCGTCCTGTTCAGCGGCAGCCACAACATCTCACTTCTGTTGGGCGTTACCATCACAGCGCTCGCGCTTACGGTCTATTGGGTTTTGAGCGGACGCCCCCGCGATCTGCCCTGGAGAAGAATGGCTGCCGCCGCTGGGCTGTTCGCACTCGGGGTCTGCCTGAACGGCTGGTCCCTTGTGCCCGATGTGAGCTTTTCACACAACACGCTTATCAGCACGAAAATCAACCCCTGGAGTGCGACGAGTATCTACAACGCCGCCGGCTTGATTTTCAACCCGTTGCGCTCTGCACCGGCCAATCCAGAAGCCCCGGCGCTCTACCTCCAGATCCCGGTGATCGCTCTGGCTTGGGGGCTGCTCGCAATACCACTCGTATGGCGTTACAAGCGCCTGCGGGCGGGCGTCGTGACGGCATTGGCCGTCGTTGTCGGCCTGCTCGTGGTGATTATGTCCGAAGGCGTCTATTCGGCGCTGCCACGGCTGTTCCAGGAGATCCAGTTTCCCTACCGGTTGCAAACCTACGTGGTGCTGGCGTGCGCCGGGTTGGTGATGCTGGGTACCTTGGCCCTCACCAAGCGGGCACGCAGCGGCCGCGCGACGGGGGTAGACCGCGTGCTTGCGGGAGGGTTGGGGCTCGCGGTCGCGTTCGGCGTGGCGCTCTGCGCATGGCAGATGTGGGTTCCGAACACACACGCCAACATCGAAGGCTGGTTTCACTCCCTCACCGACCGCTCCGAAGCCGTGGCGAGCGTGCCGCCCGCGCTGCCCGCGTCGTGGAACGCGTCCAACAACTACGGCGATCGCAGCCTGCCGGTCGTGGGCGCCGAACGCCAGATCACGTTCAACCCGAGCGGGCTGGTGAACAGCGATCGGGTGGCCGGCAGGGGCGTGTTTCCGCCGGGACTGCAGCCGTTTGCGACGAACATCTCCGGGGGGCCGAACTTCGTCCACGTCGGCGGCGGCGTGCACATCGTCGGCCGTACGGCCCAGGGAACCCTCGTGCTGGCGCGCACAAAGAACGGCTCTGGAGCAATCCCGTTCGAAGTGAGCCCCCGGCAAAGCGGAGCGGTGGTGCTGGGCCGGGTCGTCACGCTCGCCGCGGCCGCGATCCTGTTGGCACTCGGCCTGGCGACCGCCGTGCGCTGGCGACGGCACTCGCGGGTCAGCGCAGATGCGAGCATATGATGCCCGTCCAGATTAGATGCCGACACTCACTGAGTTGGAAACATGGCGCAGCGAGGCGGATGTGCGAGCAGCTTGAATCGTGACGGGCGCTTCCCGCTGCCCGGCGCTCCAGGGTATGTTTTTTCAACGTCATGTTCAACAACGCTCTGCCCACCGTCGGTGAGCTTCCTTTGCCTACTGTCCGTGAGATTCTCGCAAGCCGCGCCGGCGAGGAGATGGCGCTTAACGACCGCTATCTGAATCGGCAGCTGGGACGCATCCTGCGCACCATCGGCTTCGATCGGATCTGGACGGGCGGCGATGGCGCCCATCTGATCGACTCCGAAGGCCATCGTTACCTCGACCTCTCCAGCGGTAACGGGGTGTTCGCGCTCGGCCGTAACCATCCGGAGGTGGTCGCGGCGATACAGGACGTGCTGGCGGCGCGCACCGGCAATCTGCCGCAGCCCGGCGTGACGCTTTTGAGAGGCGTGCTCGCCGAGCAACTGCTCGCGCGCGCGCCGGCGAGCGTAGGAGCGATGATGCCGTGTAACACGGGCACCGAGGCGGTCGAGGGAGCGATCAAGATCGCCCGCGCCGCCACCGGACGTCCCCGTATCCTGTATACGACGCACGGATTTCACGGTCTCACGCTCGGGTCGCTGTCGCTCAATGGCAATCCCGAGTTTCGCGAAGGCTTCGGCCCGCTCGTGCCGGGCTGCTGCGCCGTCCCCTTCGGCGACCTCGACGCGCTCGAGCGCGAGCTGCGACTCGGCGATGTTGCTGCGTTTGTGATTGAGCCCATCCAGGGCAAGGGAGTCAACCTCCCGCCCGCTGACTATCTGGCCGGCGCCCAGCGGGCCTGCCGCGCGAGCGGGTCACTGTTCGTGTGCGATGAGGTGCAGACCGGAATCGCGCGCACGGGGCGCCTGTTCGCCCTCGAGCACTGGGAGCTCGAGCCCGACATGATCTGCCTATCTAAGGCGCTGTCAGGCGGCATGGCGCCGATCGGCGCGCTGCTGGTCGCGCGCGGGCCGTTCGAGCGCGTGTTCGATCCCAGGAAGCTCGCCATTCGTCACGGCTCCACCTTCGGCGGCAACGACCTCGCCGCCGCCGCCGCCCTGGCGACCCTGCGTGCACTGGAGCGCGAAGACCTGATCGCGCGCGCACGGCGCATCGGCGGCCTCTTGCTCGAGCTCACGCGACCGCTCGTCGAGCGCTATGAGATCGTGCGCGATGTCCGCGGCGTGGGGCTGATGTGGGGAATTGAATTCGAGCCGCCCGGCAAGCGGTCGGTGTGGGCGGGAATCGAGCGCGCCCAACCGGGCGTGTTAGCCCAGCTCGTCAACCTCCCCCTCTTTCACGAGCACAGGATTCTCTGCGCGGTGGCCGGGCCGCGCATGAACATGGTCAAGGCGTTGCCCGCGCTCGTGATCGAGGAGTCAGAAGTGCGGCGGTTTGCCGCCGCACTCGAGGAAGTCGTCGCTCGCGCCGAGCACGCGACCCCGACGATGATGCGTCTCGGCTGGCGCATCGCTCGTCATCGGCTCTCGCGCAGGCACCCGAGCAATGGAGCGTCACGTCGGGAGGGTGCCTTCACCACGGGCGCGCGAGCGGTCCCCGCGAGCACGAACGGCCGGGACGGCGTGGTCCGGGACGGCGCGAGCTCCGCGCGATGAGCGTCGCGGGATCGGTGGCTCGCCGGGCCACGCCGGCCGATGTGCCAACGCTCGCGCGCATGCTCGCGCGGGCCTATGACGACGATCCGGTGGCGATCTGGACCTGCCGGTTGGATGCGCTGCGTCCCACGGTGCTCGAAGGGCTCTACAGAGCATCGCTGGCGGAGGCGCTCCTCCACGGAGAGGTGTGGGTGACTCCCGAGCTCTCCAGCGCGGCCGTCTGGCTGCCGCCGGGCGACGGCGGGACGACGCTCGCGCACCGGCTCGCGCGTGTGCGAGTTCTGCTGCACCCGCGCCTGATCCCACGCCTGGTCCCGCGTCTGCCCCTGTTCGCACTCGGCGCGCGCGCGATGGGCCGCGCGCACCCGCGCGCGCGGCCCCACTGGTACCTCTCGCTGCTCGCCACCGATCCGCCCGCCCGTGGGCAGGGTCTTAGTGCGGCTGTGCTGCGACCCGTGTTCGAGCGCTGCGACGCCGATGGCGTCGGCATCTATCTGGAGTCCTCCAAGGAGCGCAACATCTCCTTCTACGCCCGCTACGGCTTTCGCGTGACCGGAGAGGTGCGGCTTCCACGGGGCCCCCGGATGTGGTTGATGTGGCGCGAATCCTCCAGCGGGACGTGAGCGTCACCTCCACGCGAGGCACCATCTCGACTAGGACATCGGATTAGTATTTCTTGGTGTATCGAGAGGCTCAGGTCGCTCTTGAGCATCGAGGCTCAGGTCGCGATGAAGATGGTCGGCAAGCCGCAGGGCAAGGACGACGATCATGAAGGTCGAGTTGGCTTGTCCCGAGGTCACGAATGCGGAGCTGCTCACAACGAACAGGTCCTCGAAGCCGTGGACCGCGAGGTGCGGATTCAGCACCCCGTCCTCGGGCCGGTCTGACATGCGTGTCGTGCCCGCTTGGTGATAGCCGTCGAACAGCCGCTTGCGAAGACCCTCTTCGGGGTCCGCAAAGAGGTATTCCAGATGCCCGAGGTTGAATTGGCGGAGATAGCGGTCGAAGTGCTCGTGGGCGCGGATGGCCTTCTGGATGTCGTCATCGGCGAAATGCAGGTTAGTGCGCATTCGGGGCATCCCGAGCGCGTCGGTCTCGTTGGTCGGTGCGACGCAGCTGTCGTGGTGGGGCAGGTGCTCGGCGTGGTAGTAGAGCGGATAGACGTTTGTGGGACTGGGAACGACGAATCCCGGCACCTTGCGTCCTGGCCTGATGAAGCGCTCATACCCAAATGTCAGGGTGAACCGGATCATCCTTGGGAGGTGACGGATGATGTTGCGGAGGTGCAGCAGGGTCGATGTTGGGCTGCCGGTGTCGAGCTTGCTGCGCCGGACGCCTTCGCTTATGACGTGGGGACCGAGTGGTGACGCCAGGATCAGGTAGATGATGGACAGGATCTCGTTGTCGTGGGATGGGTCTTTCATATCCGGGTTTTCGATCCACATCGCGACATTTGGCAGATCGTGCTCGAGCAGGTAGTCCTGCGAGAAGGTGAAGCGTCGACGTATGTAGATGCCCTCGGGGTCGCGCTCGAAGCCGTATATCGTCGCCTCCGGTGGAGTGTTGAAATGGACTCGCGCAATCGAGGCCCCCACGTGGCACATGTACCAACGTCCCAGGTGCCCGGACTGATTGCCGATGCCGCGAGGGTGGTGGCGGGTCGAGGCAAACAGCAGGCGGGTGGATTCGACGCCGCCGGCTGCGAGCACGTACCGCTTTGCGAATACCCGCACTTCATTGCCGGCCAGCGTTCGTGCGATTAGGTGCTCGACGCTTCGGGCATCGGAGCGACAGACGATCTCGGTGCACGTGAGGTTGCTTACGCGCGTGATGAGCGCAGAGCGATCGAGCCGGGCCCTATAGACACGGCCGAAGTTCGTCGGCAATGACCAACGCTCCAGCGACGTGGCGCGCACATCGCCACCGGGCCAACCTGGGATCAGGCTGTCTTTGGCCAGATTGGGGATCTGACTGACGTCGAACGTCGGCTGCCCGCATTTGAACCACTGACAGGCTCGTGGGAAATATCTCTCCATCTCGGCATAGCTGACGGGCCAGCGAGCATCGCCCACGACCTTGCGGTGCTGAAAGTCCACGGGATCGAAGGGCACGCAGCGCCCAGACCACAGGTTGGAGGCGCCTCCGATCTGACGGCGTGTGGTCTGGGACATCGGGGCGTGTAAAGCGTCGCCTCCGACGGTGTCGCCAAGACGCTGGACATTGCGCCCGTAGGAGTCGCCTCCGCTCTCGATCAGCAGGACTTGGTGACCGGCGTCCGCGAGCTCCAGCGCGAGCGTGATGCCCGCCGGACCGGAGCCGACTATGGCAATCTCCGCCGTGAGCGTAGCTCGCAGCGGGAGGGATGTCGCGTCGATATGCATGAGATGTCGGTCACTGACAAAGTGGTGTGGTTGGCGTTGTCCCTACTCGCCTCATGGTCCGTTTTCCCGCTGGTCCTCGCCGTGGGTCTCGGCTGGCTCTGATGACGTCTTATTGAGCCCGCCGCCGCCGCGGCGCGCACGCAGCGCCAGCCACAGCCCGTACCACAGCCCAGCGCACATCGCGGCCAGCCAGTTGGGTCCCACCCACCCGGCCGCGACCACGGTGGGGCGCTCGCGGCGCAGCGCGAGGGCGCCGGCGGCGAAGGGCAGCGGGGCCGCCGCCGCGAGGCGTAGCGCCAGGCGCGGCCAGCGCGAGGCGATGGTGGCCGCGAGTAGGCTGAGCGGGAAGTAGGCGAGTACGAGCGGAAAGAAGCGGGTACCGGGTCGGCCGTAGCTGTCGATGAATGACTTGCCGCGGTGAAAGGCGTTGTGCATAAAGGCGCGGAAGGTCTCGTGCGGTGTGTAGACGCAGGCGAAGTGGGGAGAGATGTTGATCGGCTGGCGGGCGACCAGCAGGCGGATCAGGCCGGTGTCGTCGCTGGCGTGGCGGGTGTCGACGTAGTAGGAGCTGAACGCGTCCTTGGCTTCGAGCAGAAGCGCCCGCGGCGCCAAAAAACAGGTCGTCGACTTGGGGAAGCGGTCGTAGTCCTCCGGCCCGAAGCTGGTGGTGCGGGGTTTGGAGTAGTAGCGCCACCAGGCGAGGGGGATGATCACGCTCCAGAAGCGGCCGTAGGGCGTCTTCACGTTGAACTCGAAGTGGGCCGACCAGATCGGCAGCTCCTCTTCGCCGGCGATCCGGTCGCTGACGAAGCGCAGCGCGTCGGGCGCTATGAAGATGCGCGAGTCGAGCAGCAGCACGAGATCGCCGGTGGCGGCCTCGATGCCCTGCTGGCGTGCGGCGAAGCGGCCGGGTCGCTGCTCGTCGAGGACACGCAGGGGCAGCGAGGGCCGGAGCCCCGTGAGCACGTCCCGTGTCTCTGAGTCGGCAACGACCACGACGATCTCGGCTTGCTCGAACCCGGAGCGCTCGACCGCGCGCTCCGCGGCGGCGATCGTGGGACCGATCCACTTGGGCTGCTTGAAGACGGGGATGACGATCGAAAGTGAGGGCATCGACATGTGATCGAGTTCCTTAGAGGAGTTGCTCACAGCGGTAAGATACGCGCCCATGAAATCGCAGGCTGAATACCTGAGCAAGAATTATCAGAAACAATTTTGGGCAAATAACAAGAACGCCCGCGGGTTCGACCATCCTGTGGTGGAGTTCTTTGCGCGCCAGCGCATCGACTATGTCAAAAGGCACATCGACCTGAGCGAGGTAAGCTCCGCTTTCGATGTGGGCTGCGGCGATGGCTTTGCGACCTATTACTTCGCGCAGAGCATCCCGCGCGTTGAGGGCGGGGACATCTCCGAGCTGATGCTGGAGCACAACCCGCTCGACAGCCGCGCACTGAAAGTGATCGACGCCGAGAACCTCGACCTGCCGGACGAATCGTACGAGCTCGTGTACCTGTGGGAGGTGCTGCACCACCTGAAGGACCCGGCGCGGGCGGTACGGGAGATGAGCCGCGTGAGCAGCCGCTATGTGGTGATCTTCGAGCCTAACCGGGCAAACCTCCTGCAATTCGCGTTCGGCCTACTCAACCCCCAGGAGCGGGGCACGTTGCGAAGCTCGAAAGCGTATCTGCAGACGCTGACGCGGGCGGCGGGTCTGGAGATCGTCGCGTGTGACTATTGCGGGAAGATACCGCCCAACAAGACGCCGAGCTGGCTGTTCAACGTCGTGAAGCGGCTGCCGTTCAAGTCGCGCCGTGTGACGGGCATCTCAGTGGCGGTTATCGCACAGAAGACCGCTCACCGCGCCTGAGCAGCCCGGTCGAGCCGAGCGCGTCGTGCACCTCGGCGGGCACCATGCCGATGAGCTGCCCGACGCCGAGGAAAATCGCGCCGGCGAGCGCGGCGGCGATGAGGTCGGGTACGGGCAAGGCAAGCGCGAGGGCGGCGAGAGCGGCGGCAAGAGCGACCCTGGCGAGAAAGGCGCGGCGGATCCTCACCTTGACGTGACGCGCATGCAGCCTCCAGTAGATGAGCGATGCGAGCAGCACATCGCCGAGCACGCTGGCGGCGGCTCCGCCGCGGGCACCGAAGGGACCGACCAGCGCGAGGGCGAAGAGGGTGACCCCGAGCAGCCCGAGGGCGTTGGTGAGGATCAGTTCGCGCTGGGCGCCGAGCGCGACGAGCGCGACCGCCCAGATCTGGACGAGCGCGCCGAACATCAGGGCAGCCACCTGGATGCGCAGCACATCCCCGGCGGGCCGGAAGGCGTGACCACCGATGATGGTCATCACGGGCTCGGCGGCGCGGATGGTGACGATCACGACGAGCACGCCGGCGATGATCGCGCCCTCGCTGAGTCCCTCGATCGCGTAGCGTAGCCGCGCACGGTCGTCTCGCGCCGCCGCCGCCAGCACGGGGAGCGCGACGCCGGCGACAAGGATGGGAATGCCGACGAGCACTTCCATCGCGCGCAGCGATCCGCCGAAGTAGCCGATCTGCTGCGAGTCGGAGACGAGCGACATGAGCAGGATCACGAGCCGAAAGTAGATCTGTCCGAGCACGAGCGCGAGCGCCAACGGCAGGGCCCTGTGTAGCAGCGTGCGCTGCTCGGCGCGATCCCAGCGGGGGCGCATAAACGCGGCCGGGCCCGCCAGCAGCGGGATGACGGCTATCACGACCAGGCCGACGACGAAGAGGACGGCGAAGAACGCGGTCAGGTGCGCGCCGAGGGCCACGAGCAGCGCGACGCCGGCGAGCGCGACGGCCTGCTTGAGAAAGTCGACGAACGCCAGCCCGGCGTTGCGCAGCTCGACGGTCAGGGGCAGTAGGAGCGCGTCGGCGAGCGCTACGGCGTATAGCCCGAGCCCCGCCATCGCGGCGCCGATGCGCATGCTCGCGGGATAGCCGGCGAGCACCGCGAAGGTGACGATCGCGAGCAGCGCGATCGGGGTGATCCAGAGGCGCTGTCCAAGGATGTTGGCCATCAGTGTGCGCCGACCGTCGGGCTCGCGCAGGGCCAGCTCGCGACTGGCGCTGACATTCAGACCGAGGTCGACGACACTCGAGGCGATCGCCACGAGCGAGAGTACGGTGACATAGCGCCCCGATTCGACGACGCCGAGGTGGCGCAAGAGCAGCGTCGCGGTAGCCAGTCCGATGAGGATGCCGGCGCCGTTGCTGAGCACGCGCAAGACGCTGCCGCGGATGACCCTGCCGCCGGCGCCGGTGGAGGTCAGGACGTCTTCGACGGCGGAGCTCATCGCCCCACGAGGCTACTGCTGCGCTGTGCGAGAGCGGCAGAGTCGGAGACGCCAAGCGGCGTCTGGAGCCTCATATCAGCCGCTTTTTTGGGTGAGATTGAAATGCCGCACACAACCGGTGACTCTTCGCCGTTATGAGGAAGGTCGCGATCACGCTTGCCGTGGGCATCGTGCTGATCGGCGCGGCGAGCGCCGTGGCGCTCACGCGCTCACCCCCACGGGTCGCGCGGGTGGGGGTGCCCACGGGGGATACGCAGGACGTGCCGCTGGGCAAGGTCCTGGGCGACATCGCGATCTGCCAGCCCGGCGAAACGCTGCCGGCCGGCGTGTCGGGCGTCCGTATCGGGATGTGGGCGTTCTACGGCGCGAAAATGCACGTGCGGGTTTACAGCGGCTCGCGGATCCTCACCGAAGGCAGCCGCGGGCCGAATTGGACGAGCACCTCGGTCACGGTGCCGATCAAACCGATCGCCCACGAAGCCTCGGGGGTGACGGTGTGCATCGGGATCGGGCCGAACAGCCAGCCGTTGCTGCCGCTCGGCGTGAGCGCGCCCGAAGGAACGGCGGGGGCGGCGGCCACGCTCGGCGTCAGCACGCCAACACCGGCGGCAGCGGCGGCCAGCCACGCTCAGCTGGGGGGCAAGATTGGCATTGAATATCTCAGCGCGGGCAGGGGCTCGTGGTGGTCGCGCATCTCCTCGGTGGCCGCACACATGGGGCTCGGCCGCTCCTACAGCGGGACGTGGATCGTGTTCCTGGTGGCGGCGCTGATGGCGGCTGTCGGCGTGCTCGCGGTGCGGCTGACACTGCGGGTGCTGCCGTGAGCGTCGCGCAGCCCCCACGTCGCCCGCCTGGGAACGCAAAGAGCGGTTCGCGCTCGTTCCAGCGCAAACGCCGACGCGAACAGGAGCGCGCGGCGCGCCGGGAGTCCGGGGCGGCGCAGGCGCGCGGCATGCTGGGGTTCGACGTGCGCGCGGCGTTGCGACGGGTACCGAGAGCCGCTTGGATATGTGCGCTGATAGCGCTGCTCAACGCCACCGCGTGGGGGATCATCACGCCGCCGTTTCAGGGCAAAGACGAGATCGACAACTTCTCTTACGTCGAATACCTCTCGGCGGCGGGCAAGCTGCCCGAAAAGGCGCACCTGAGTGGAGAAGAACCGTACTCGCGCAAGGTGGCGTTGGTGACGGAAGGACTCCATTATTTCCAGGTGCGCTTCACGCCGTTCGAACACTCGCTCACGACTAACGCGGAGCAGAGGGTGTTGAGCGAAGACGTCGCCAAGGCTCCCTCGCAGGAAGGCTTTGGTGAAGCGGGGCGCGTCGCGAACGAGCCACCGGGGTATTACGCATTGGAGACGATTCCCTACGCCCTGGGCGGCAGCAATATCCTCACCCAGATGCAGCTGATGAGGCTGCTGAGCGCGCTGATGGCGGCACTTACGGCGCTGCTGATGTTCTATTTCCTACGCGAGATCCTGCCGGGGACGCCGTGGGCGGCGACGGTCGGCGCGTTGTGCGTGGCGCTGCAGCCGCTGTTCGTGTCGACGTCGGCGATCGTGAGTCCGGATGCGATGCTGATCACCGCGTGCACGGCCGTGTTCCTGTGCATGGCGCTCGCGTTCCGGCGCGGGTTCGGCACGCGCTTGGCGATCGTGATGGGGGTGGTGATCGCGGCGGGCTTCTTGAGCAAGGTGAACTTTCTCGGGGTGGCCCTGGGTGTGTATGCGGGGTTGGCCGTGTTGGCGCTCCGCGGATTCAAAGCTCGCCGCTGGGTGGGGCTGCGCTCACCGGCGATCGCGGCCGCCATCGGCGTCGCGCCCTCGGCGCTGTTCGTGCTGCGCAACGCGCTGACGAGCAATCCCACCACCGGCGGAGCGGTGCAGACCGGCGGGGGACAGCTGGCGCCCGCGACGGTGCTCAAAGAGCTCAGCTACACCTGGCAACTGTTCCTGCCGCGTCTGCCGGGGATGACGCATTACTTCAAGGGAGTGTTCCCGCTGCGCGACGCCTGGTTTGACCGCTCGGTCGGCTTTTACGGCTGGATGGACACGACGTTTCCGACGTGGGTGGACAACGTTGCGTTGGTGCTGGCGGTGGGGATCGCGGCGCTCTGCGCCCGCGAGCTGTACGTGCGCCGTGGTGCGCTGCGGGGGCGTCTGCCGGAGCTCGCCGCGTACGCGGCGATCGTGCTGGGGGTGATGTGGATGCTCGGATATTCCTCTTATCGTTGCGATCTGATCGAACACGAATGCTCACTTGGGGAGCCGCGCTATTTGCTGCCACTGCTGCCGCTGTTCGGCGCGGCGATCGTCTTGGCCATTCGCGGCGCGGGGCGCAAGTGGGCGCCCGTGGTGGGGGCCGCGATGGTCGTCCTATTCCTGGGCCACGATCTGCTCAGCCAACTACAGACCATCGCCCGCTATTACGGTTAGCCTATTGGAAACCCCGCCGCGCGAATTCGCGCGGCGGGGTCGTTTGGTCGGCCGGATGCTGCTTGGTTCTACCGGATAACCGTTATTCGCTTTCTTTGACGGTGTTGACGCCAGCCTGTTCGAACTGGCTTTCGAGTGTTGCCTTGTTGCTTCCTTCGCCTGACGGCAAGCCAACTTTTCCATCTACTATGGGATCGATCAGGAACGCGAAGATGCCACCACATCCAGTTACTTTCGGTGCGGTGAACGTGCCGTCGACAAGCGAGTTTTCGGTGACGGTCAGCAATCCTTCTTTCACCGACACATGTCCGGTTTTGCCTTTGAGCGTCCCGCTGGTGCCGGTCGTCAGTTTCAGCACCACCGGATGCGCGTTGGAGCCTATGTAACATTCTTCTCCCAGCAGCGGATTGCTGAGTTTGACCTTGACCGGGAGCGACAGGGCCGTTCCTTCTTCGTCCAGAAGAAGGCCCTCGTTGATGCCGATCGAAGTGGCCGGCGCCGCCAGTTGGGTCGTCGCGGTGACGCCCGTCAATCCGTTTTCGAATATCACTTCACAGGCGATGCGCTCAAAGAAATTGCTTATTTCATTACATTTAACCAGGCCCGCCAATCCACCAGGGACGTTCAGAGCCGTTTCCGAGAGAGTGTTACCGTCCTGCGCACCCACGAACGACTGCACCTCTTCTTCCGCTTCGTTTTCCACTTCGATGATCCCGCCCTGCAGGATTATCGTTTTGCTTATGGGCACCCCCGTGGTGCCTATCGTGATTTCACCGCTTTTCGTCTGGGCATAGACACACGCCGTTACCCCTGGCGTGGTAAGCGGACAGTCGGCGAACACCGCGAATTTGCCTTTGGGTGTCGCCATCGCCGGCGAGGCGCTGCCGATCAGACAGACCAGTGCCGCGAAGAGCACGGCGGAGATGGCCACCGCACGCCTGCCCATGCCGAATGAGGGTCCAAAACCTTGCCTTACCATGAATAACAACCTCCGATATGCTTGTTAGCCAGAGAACCTGCCACGTTCAATCGTACCCCCGACCCGGCAGGTTCGCAAGGAATGTCTCCGACCGACTCCGCTATATATCGGCGGCCGGTCCGCCGACCAGCGACAGCGTGATACGAACCATTGCTTTCGCCCACCCTCCCAAAAGGAAGCCCCGCCGCACAAACGCGCGGCGGGGCTTTTTCCTGCCTACCTGCTATCTGGCACTGCCAATGTTGCTATTCGCTTTCTTTGACGGTTTTGACTCCCGCCTGTTCCAACTGACCTTCAAGCGCTGCTTTGTTCTGTCCTTCGCCTGCGGGAAGGCCGATTTTCGCGTTGATGATCGGATTGATCAGGAACGAGAATATTCCTCCACACCCACTGGCTGCCGGCGCTGTGAACGTGCCGTCGACCAGCGAGTTTTCAGCGACCGTCAACAGGCCTTCGCTGACGCTGACTTTACCGACTTTACCCGTCAAGGTTCCGCTTTTCCCTGTTGTAAGATTCAAATGCACAGGGTTAGCGTTTGAGCCTATATAGCATTCTTCACCCAGCAGTGGGTTGCTGAGTTTGAGCTTTACTGGAAGCGCGAGCGCCGTGCCTTCGGCATCCAGCAGATTGCCCTCGTTGATACCGATCGATGTCGCCGGCGCAGCGAGTTCGGTCGTCGCCGTGACACCTGTAAGCCCGTTTTCAAATACGAGTTCACATAGAAACCGCACGGCTTCATTACTGATTTCGTTGCACTTAACCAGGCCGAGTATCCCGCCCGGCACATTCAGGGCCGTTTTCGAAAGAGTGTTACCATCCGCAGCCCCAACAAAAGACTGCGTAGTTTCTTCCGCTTCGTTTTCACCTTCGATGATTCCACCCTGAAGGGTGATTGTTTTGTTGATGGGCACGCTCGTTTTACCGATCGTGAATGCGCCGCTTTTGGTCTGGGCAAAGATGCACGCCGTCACACTCGGATTCGTCAGAGGACACTGGGCGAACACGGCGAATTTGCCTTTGGGCGTAGCCATCGCCGGCGAGGCGCTACCTATGAGACCAGCCAACGCGACCACTACTACAGCCGAGATAGCGAGCACCCGCTTGCGCATGCCGGCCGAGGGTCCAAAACATTGCTTGATCATAGATCAATCTCACTTTCCGTAACTTGCCAGAGAGAGTAACTTCACACGCCATCGTATCGGCGCTCAGCACACCCTTACAAGCATTGTTTCCGACAGTCCACAGTTCCGATCAGCAGAACTGCTTTACCAACAGCCCCCCACAGGCTCATCTCCTGACAGGCCCGTATTTCTTGTGTGCTGTGTGTTCGCAAAAGGTGCGCTTGGCATCCTTGGCGTGGTTCTTCCGGCAGGCTTTCAGGGCCGCCTTAAGCCTCTGTCCGTTAGTCAGTGGCTTGGGGCACTTGGACGCCACGATCCTAGTCGTCTGGGTGACCACAGCACCGTTCTGGCCCGTGATCGTCGTCGGCATCGTCAGCTTCTGCCCACAGAGACTGCCCTTAGCCTTCACGGGGATATTCGTCGCCAACACCGAGTGCGGCCCCTCCGGGAACGTGGTTTCGAACGTGCTGATCGGCGCGTCCGGGACACTGTTGAACGTACTCGTCGTGATGCCCTTCTTGATATTCGTGTTCCCATCAAGATAGAGCGTGATCCCTTCGCCCTGCAACACGAACACGACGTCGGGGAAGGCGGCACCACCATGCGACACCAAATACGCCGGACCCGTCAACGGGTGCGCGAGTAGCGGCGTAACCGCCGTAGCGCTACCCACATCAGACTCCACTGGGCACCCCGCCGGATTGACGTTGAACTGTTTTTCGGTGCACGCTTTCTGCAACGTCGTCAAACGCGCCGGCAACTGCTTGGGCAGCGTAACCCGCACTTTGGCGATGTTCGCCTGCCCCGAGCCCGAGCCGACCTTCACAGTCAACGAAGCACCATTAGCTTTGCTCGTCTTCGCCTGCGTTCCGGCTTTGAAAGAGGGCTTGAACGGCAAGTTCGCGCACCCCGCCACCGCAAACGGACTCGACACCCCGGCGCTTACGTTCTGCGCACTCGTGATCGTTCCGGTGATCGCCTGCTGGGCACAGTTCGTCGGGTTGAACATGAAGCCCGGCCTGTCGATCATCGCGTTGACGGTCTGTATGCGCAACGGCACACCATCGATGATCTGCGGCAACGGATCGCTCGTGACCGTCAGCGCGCTCGTGTTGCGATCGACTTCGATCTTCGCACGCACGATCACATTGCCGAGATTGAACGGTCCCGCCTTCGCGGGGGTTACGATCGACAGGCCGAACGGCGCACCGGCATAGGGTCCCGTCAGATACACGCGGCCCTGAACCCAGAACGGGTGCGAGCCCGCGCCAGCGGCGACCTGGGTGTGCCCGATCAGGCTCTGTTCGCCGCACGTGCCCTGGGAGGCCTGCGGCTCGGAACACTGCACGACGCTCTTCAGAACGCCCAGCAGGCCGGGCGGTGTCGTGACGGTCAGATCCGAGAGGTCCTGTTCCCCATCATGACGCGAGAACGTCAACGTAAACGGGCTGAAGCCGCCCGCGATCGGCGTGACCATCCCCGCGCTGAACGCCGGCGCAAACGGGCTGCCCGCGCAGCCGTCGACACTGAATGACGAGTTCGGCGTCACAGGCGCATCCGAAGCCCACGACGTGAGACTGCTCTGCGTCGTAAACGACCCACACAACTGCGGATTCGCCAACGGCGCCCTCGCGCCACCTTCAAGGTTGAGTTTCAGTTCATTGAACGGCAACTGTGGATTGTCTTTAAAGGTCGTGCGCAGCTGGCCCGGCGCCAAACCCGTCGCTTTGCTGTGCTGCCCAGTCCCGCCCGCTTCGACTGA
The DNA here is from genome assembly GCA_963708315.1 of uncultured Solirubrobacterales bacterium. Lineage (GTDB taxonomy): Bacteria > Actinomycetota > Thermoleophilia > Solirubrobacterales > Solirubrobacteraceae > Palsa-744. The sequence continues at coordinate 3,090,807 of OY970204.1, forward strand.
GCCTTTCAGCTTGACGATCACGCCTTCACCTTCGATTTCCAGATACAAGCCGAACATCTTGCCTTCTTCGGCCAGTTGTTCAGTACATTCCACTTGACCTTCGCCACCACATTCGGGCTGCGCCAAATATGCATGGCCCTTGAGATGCTTGGACAGCAACGGAGTCTCCAGTTCGACTGTCCCGATCTGTGAGGCTGCCGGGCAGTGACCACGCGCAGTATGGTAAAGCCCATCATCATAGGGACTGTGATTACCGCCAGAGTGTCCTTCCCCTAGTTCCGTGGCTTCGGGGTTGTTCAAATCTCGCCCTTCGGGACCAACGCTCCCGCTACCTGCGTTCAAACCTTCAGGGCCCGTTGAGCGACAGCCCACAAGCCCATCTGCAGCCGAGGGCGATACTGAGACTCCGGCCGGCAAGGTTACCTTCGCATCCCTAAGCTCGGGGGTTGCCAAATCCGGGAACTGATTCGTCGACTGCGGGATCTTCAAATCAACTTCATAACCCGACGGCGAATCCACCTTAGATTCTTCAGGTTGGATCTTCAATGCTGGTTCAAACTGCAACAAATTGCAACCCGATATTTCAGGATAAGCAGTCGACTGACTCGTGCTCCAATGCCCCGGGTTTCCCCACGAATCAACCGCCACACCCGCCGTCAGCGGTTCACTCGAGCAATGCGTGGGGTTGGTGAAGAAAGCCGCCGACCCGGTCGATCCGCCATCCTTTTCAGCGGGATCGCCAAAGAACATCAGAGATATACCATCGAGCGGGACCGCCACCGGAAGCCCGGGAACCGTCACCTGTACCCTGTAGTCAGGTGGCGGTCCTACGCTTGCAAACATCACAACCGTATGGGCCTGGATATTAAATCCAAACTCAGCTGGATATCCGGCCTCTGGGACCAGATTGTAAATTTTGACTTTATTGAAGAACGGGAAGCCCGTAAGGATCGCTGTTGCAACACCGATCTGTGTACTTGGCGGACAAGCTGATTCAAAAACACTATTAGACGTTACAGAGGTCTCGGGGCAGCGTTCCTTACCGGTTGCCAGTGGATTGCCGATAAATCCGGGCGGAAGATTGACGATGACATCTCGAACTATTTCAGTTGGAATGTAATTACCTACTTCAGGCGTTATACCTGGAGGTGGAATCTTGTTGTTTACATGCAAGGACGTGACTAGCGCGTTTGGGTGATCTCCTGCCTGCACATCGGTCAGACCGCCAGCGCTGTCCACACCAAAGCTAAAACCATCCAACCCAAACGATGGCGAGGTAGAGCTGATTTCAGTCTGCTCGCTTGTGCTCGCCACAGGACTGCTCGCGGTGATCCCTCCTTCTACAACTACTTTGTTCTCCAATGGACTGGTCGCGCCCGATATCTTGACTGGCACTATCATGACCTGCGCGAATTCAAGCGCAGCAACAGGGCTTGAAGTTGTACAGGTCACAACGCTTTGGCCCGAGCCAGGCGAGCATGTCCACGAGGCACCTTCCTGTTTTCCCTCTACGGGTGATCCCGAGGTCGTAACGCCGGGGGGTAGTTCGTCCCTCAGGGTTACCGTACCGCTCGAGGCAATGCTACCGACATTGCCCACGGTCAAGAGATACTCGTCTTTTTCATCGCTTTCCTGGAAGCGCGTCGGCTGGGCCGTTGAGCTAACGGACCAGCCAACACTCTGTGTTGCTGCTCGTGCCGAAGTTACCATCTCTGTCAACACGAGGGCGCTTACACAGACAGCTATTGTCAAAACGGTCCGCAAAAAAGTCACGTGCAAGACCATATGCATAATGCACAGCATTACCTCGATCCCCCCTTCGATACCTCGCCATGCCTATGGCCTGCACTGCTTTTCTTGGCCTTAGCCTTGCCACCATATTTTTTCCTCGCCTGTGATTCGCAAGCTCTTCGCTGCTTTTTCGACTTCTTTCTGCAACCCGCAAGCGCTTTGTTGAGCTTTTGCAAACGTGTCGGCGTCGCACTCCGCTTCGATCTCGCCACCGGCGAAGCCACCTGTGGCACATTGCCTCCGCCGACCTGAGTGTTGCTGGTGGGACTGGGCAACTGCGGTGGCGCGCTCAAAGCACCGTGGCACGTGCTCCCTAGACATCCTGGCAGTAGTGCGGCAGACGGAAAGCCACCATTTTCCCGCGCATCGTAAAGATCGCGCTGCGTATCTACATCCTGTGACACGAGTTGATCGGTGGATTCAATCAATACATTCTTACCATCAGGATCCATCAGCGCCTGTGTGCCGCATTCGCCTCTGGATACCGTTACGTCATGTCCGTCCGATACCAGAGCCAAATTGCCCTCAGACATACCTCCTGCTTGCGGGCTCCAGCGATACTCGTAGGCGTCTCGGCACAATGTTCCCGACAAGCTATTTGTTGCTTGTGGAGCAAGGGCATCGTAACTGAGAAAGACTATCCTCATCCCATCTTTTGATACCCGTAGGCTATTCCCCGCCTGCGGAGCAAAATCGTGATTAGTGAAGCTTGGAAAGCCACCCTCTGGAGCATAGATTTCATTTTCGGTGTTTCCATCGCAGTTGAATCCTTCTTCCAATTTTTCATTGGATGGGCATAGATAGCTGCCCTTTTGTCCAATAGAGATTCGCGCGAGTTCGCCGGTCTGGTCGTTGTACTCGAAAAGTTGCGCTACGCTTGCACCGCTATGGTCATCTGCCGTAAGATGTGAACGACTAGGGAAAACCAAGAAGTCACCGTCGGGAGTCGCCTCTACGGGGCGCCCGTCGATCCTGTTCCAGTCTGCATGGTCTTCAGGGGACAAGACGGCGACAAACGTTGTAGTGCGCGTTATGGAGTCAAAGACATAAAGATTGTCGCTGCCTTCAGTGGCTTCTTCACCATTGATGTTTTTGTTGCCTGACAATACTCCCTGAGCTACAAAATAGACATGGGATCCGTCCTCGGAAACTCGCGCAACACCCTGGACCCTGGGTTCTTGAACCTCGCCTGAGACGCGGACCAGCTTGTTGTGGGCTGGACCATTCATATCGTACTCGTAGAGATTCATGGCTTCAGCACCCGGCAACAGCCCTTCTTGTCTGCTGAGAAAATATGCCTTAGATCCGTCCTCTGACGCTCCTTGGAAAAATGCCTGTTCACGACTGCTTGTTTCACATTTTTCACAATCTTCGGGCGAAGGCTCAGAGATATCCACGGTTTCGGATTCATTTACCCGTGCGTAGAGTTCCTTGACTACCGGACCATGGCCTTCTTCCGTTTCGTTCGTGCATTCCCCTGGCCTCGCCGTGAAGTAAACCGTGCTGCCAGAGGATGAGATCGCGTTATAGGATGAAGCAAACAGCCCCCCACCTAGTTCTACCCCGCATTGCGTTATCATTTCTGCTTCAAGATTGTTCTGCAGGCGCCCTTTGTTTCTCACGGCGACCAATTTAGGTTCTTGATTGCCGACTCCACTGTACTCGTACAGTGAGTTCGAGCTCGTTTCGAGCAGTGTCGTATCGCCTAGCCACGCGATGCTTTCTTCTCCGATCTCTCCCGGTTCAATCGTAAAAAACACCCGGGACAGGTCAGATGAGGCGCCGCTGTATTCCAGCTGACCTCCGTGTATCGTCTGGAAAGGAGCCGGCGGAGCTTTTTCGGCGGACGGAGGCAACTCCGGGCCCACGCGTACAAAGGAGCCGTTTGGTTCGCGCACATACAAGTCATTAGCGTTTACCGATTGTGAGGTCGTGTGGGCGGCCCACAATGTACGGTCCAAGGCGACACTGGAGTCTTCCCACTGCGCGTAGGAAAAGGTCGAAGCAGCCGGGGAAATAGCCTTCGTTATCCAACCGGACGATGTACGTGATCCTACGTATATAGTGCCGTCGACGTTCTGGTTTCCTTTTGCACCTGCAAACGCACCGATACTGTTGTAAAGTACGCGTTCTCCGTTTGGAGACACATTCGTGAGAAATGGAGAATAGCCGTCTTTATAGGGGGGGCTGATAAGCTCAAATGCACGGCAGTCAGGGAGTTCCGCCGAATGATCTTCCAAGCGAAGCTGCTGATTCTGACATTCAGCGGCGAACGTTGGTGTGGACCATGTTCCAAGCACGGCAATGGCAATAAAAACACCGTATGCATAGCGGACCTCTTGCCTCAGGAGCGAGCACAACCGTGCGCTAGCCCCCGATTTGCCCACATGCTGCCACCTAATAGTCTCTTGTGACACAGTCCCTCTCCCCTTGATCTGCAACCCTGAATGTTAGCTAAGACCCAGTGGTCTATCCCCATGTAGTCGGCAAATCGTCTTGCCATCTATGTGGCGAGCAGAATCATCTTCGCAGAAGACAATCCCAGGCCTGGATGCTGCTTCCATTGGCTCAGATTCGACTATAGCGATGCCTCGTGCTATCCGCATGTCGTGTTTCTTACTCGTTGCCGTACGCCGAAGGAATGATCGGCGTGATTGTCGAGTAGCCAGCGTGGGGTTGCGGACGGTCCGCAACCCCACATGTGCTACGTGCGATCTTGTAGCAGATCGCCTATTCCATCATCGCCGCCCAACTGCCGCCTACCATTCCGGCTAGCGTCAGTTTTTGCGTGCTTTTGAATTTAGCGGTTACGCCAGCCAGTTGCAATGACGATCCGCTCGTATTGGTAAAGCTTAGTTCACCTGTCGTTTTCACCGTTTCTCCTCCAACGACGATCCCCACTGCTTCGCCTGTCACTTCCTGTGCACCGGCGATTGAGCACGTGCCGCCGCTGTTCGAGAAAGTCAGTGTCACAAATGGTTTACCCGTTAAAGGTGAGAACGAATCGGTCAATGTACCTGCCGGGACTAACGACAGTTGGTCGGGACCATCTACTACAATGGGTTGTGCTACTGCGCAGTTTGCTGGTTTTGAGACACTGCAGGTCGAGAAAGTGATTTGGTAGGTGGAACTACCTCCCGCTTTGATGGTTCCCGTGCCCGCGCTTTCTGCACATACAATCTTCGTCCCAACCGTTTCCAGAACTGATTCCCCACTTGTCGATTTAATCGTTTCTTCTTCGGCGCCTGTCAACTTTTTACCTAAGACTAAGAACGAAAACGCTGATGCTGACGCCGATGCAGCGGCACTCAAAGCAAACACCGCGAGCATGCTCAACATAATCAGCTTGATTTTAGACATATTTGGATAAACCTCCATACCCCCAGCCAAAGACTGGGACATTTATTTTGGCTCGATGTACCACACCCATTTGGAGAGCGGTAGAAGCGCCAAACCTTATCGTCGCCTCATTGAGAACCGTGACCCACGGTCAGCCGCCGATCTGCGCCCCTGCCGAGACGACTTCTACGATCATGCACTACGCCTAGGTTGGAGTCAAGGAGCAGGCGCGGCATGCGGAAGCCCTCGTCTCGCTCAGGACGCTGAATCTCCTGCATACACCGTTTTTCCAAATCCGGGGAATCGGCCAACTTAGTTGGAAACGGTGTCGACAATAAAGCTCCAGCTCACCGTCGACGTCATCGGCTCAGCTTGCTCGGGCGCCCACATACTGATGGGAACCAGTGTGGGGTTGCAGACTTCCGCAACCCCACACTGGTTCAGATGAGCGTGATCTGTAACAGGATTACCTATTCCATCATCGCCGCCCAACTACCGCCTATCATCCCGGCTAGCGTCAGTTTTTGCGTGCTTTTGAATTTAGCGGTTACGCCAGCCAGTTGCAATGACGATCCGCTCGTATTGGTAAAGCTTAGTTCACCTGTCGTTTTCACCGTTTCTCCTCCAACGACGATCCCCGCTGCTTCGCCTGTCACTTCCTGTGCACCGGCGATTGAGCACGTGCCGCCGCTGTTCGAGAAAGTCAGTGTCACAAATGGTTTACCTGGTAATGGCGAGAACAGATCTATGATTGTTCCTGTCGGCACTAATAACAGATGGTCGAATCCATCTACTAAGATCGGCTGTGATACAGCACAGTTTGCTGGTTTTGAGACACTGCAAGTTAAGAAAGTGATGTGGTATAAAGTAAGCCCTTCCGCTTTGAGGTTGCCTGAGCCCTCGCTTTCTGCACATATAATCTTTGTCCCAACCGTTTCCAGAACTGATTCCCCACTTGTCGATTTAATCGTTTCTTCTTCGGTACCTGTCAACTTTTTACCTAAGACTAAGAACGAAAATGCCGATGCCGACGCCGAGGCAGCAGCACTCAATGCAAACACCGCGAGCATGCTCAACATAATCAGCTTGATTTTAGACATACTTGGATAAACCTCCATACCCCCAGCCAAAGACTGGGATTATTTTTGGGCTCGATGTACCACACCCATTTGGGGAGCGGCAAAAGCCCGGGACTTATCGCCGTCTCATTTCGCAGGGCCGCAGATCTGCGGCCCTGCCGAGACGACGCGTTGATTATGAAGGCCTACCGCAGCGGAGTCAAGGGGAGCTTTCCCATCGACCCGAGATGTTACACCAGAACCTGTAAAACTCCTGTATTTTCTATTTCTCCCGGTGTGGAATATTGGCAGCCACATGGGAAACAAACGGCGACATATGGTCGATTGACGCCTCCCTACCTCTCGGTCGTCCAATCTACGGTTTTGACCTAGGATGCCGAACCGTTGTGTGCGCCGTGGATCACACAGCAGGATCCCGGCCTGAGCACAGACGCATCAACGCACTTACTTCAAGACCCGCCCCCGCCTATTGCTTGTGTGGACCGTATTTTTTGTGTGCTGTGTGTTCGCAAGCGGTGCGCTTGGCATCCTTGGCGTGGTTCTTCCGGCAGGCTTTCAGGGCCGCCTTAAGCCTCTGTCCGTTAGTCAGTGGCTTGGGGCACTTGGACGCCACGATCCTAGTCGTCTGGGTGACCACAGCACCGTTCTGGCCCGTGATCGTCGTCGGCATCGTCAGCTTCTGCCCACAGAGACTGCCCTTAGCCTTCACGGGGATATTCGTCGCCAACACCGAGTGCGGCCCCTCCGGGAACGTGGTTTCGAACGTGCTGATCGGCGCGTCCGGGACACTGTTGAACGTACTCGTCGTGATGCCCTTCTTGATATTCGTGTTCCCATCAAGATAGAGCGTGATCCCTTCGCCCTGCAACACGAACACGACGTCGGGGAAGGCGGCACCACCATGCGACACCAAATACGCCGGACCCGTCAACGGGTGCGCGAGTAGCGGCGTAACCGCCGTAGCGCTACCCACATCAGACTCCACTGGGCACCCCGCCGGATTGACGTTGAACTGTTTTTCGGTGCACGCTTTCTGCAACGTCGTCAAACGCGCCGGCAACTGCTTGGGCAGCGTAACCCGCACTTTGGCGATGTTCGCCTGCCCCGAGCCCGAGCCGACCTTCACAGTCAACGAAGCACCATTAGCTTTGCTCGTCTTCGCCTGCGTTCCGGCTTTGAAAGAGGGCTTGAACGGCAAGTTCGCGCACCCCGCCACCGCAAACGGACTCGACACCCCGGCGCTTACGTTCTGCGCACTCGTGATCGTTCCGGTGATCGCCTGCTGGGCACAGTTCGTCGGGTTGAACATGAAGCCCGGCCTGTCGATCATCGCGTTGACGGTCTGTATGCGCAACGGCACACCATCGATGATCTGCGGCAACGGATCGCTCGTGACCGTCAGCGCGCTCGTGTTGCGATCGACTTCGATCTTCGCACGCACGATCACATTGCCGAGATTGAACGGTCCCGCCTTCGCGGGGGTTACGATCGACAGGCCGAACGGCGCACCGGCATAGGGTCCCGTCAGATACACGCGGCCCTGAACCCAGAACGGGTGCGAGCCCGCGCCAGCGGCGACCTGGGTGTGCCCGATCAGGCTCTGTTCGCCGCACGTGCCCTGGGAGGCCTGCGGCTCGGAACACTGCACGACGCTCTTCAGAACGCCCAGCAGGCCGGGCGGTGTCGTGACGGTCAGATCCGAGAGGTCCTGTTCCCCACCATGACGCGAGAACGTCAACGTAAACGGGCTGAAGCCGCCCGCGATCGGCGTGACCATCCCCGCGCTGAACGCCGGCGCAAACGGGCTGCCCGCGCAGCCGTCGACCCCGAACGACGAGTTTGTGCTTACGCTGTTTGCCGCCCAAGAGGTGAGGTTGCTCTGCGTTGTGAACGTACCGCAGGACTGGGGGTTGGCCAGCGGCGCCCTGGCGCCGCCCTTGAGGTGCAGCTTCAGCTCGCTGAAGGGCAGCTGCGGATTGTCTTTGAACGTCGTGCGCAACTGGCCCGGCGCCAGCCCCGCTTGTTTGCTGTGCTGACCGTTCCCGCCGGCTTCCACCGATCCTTTGAGCTTGACGATCACGCCTTCGCCTTCGATTTCCAGGTATAGACCGTACATCTTGCCTTCTTCGGCGAGCTGCTCGGTGCATTCGACCTGGCCTTCTCCACCGCATCCTGGCTGTGCCAGGTACGCGCGGCCTTTGAGGGAATGTTCGGGCAGCAGCGGCGTCTCAAGTTCCACCGTCCCGATCTGCGAGGCCACCGGGCAGTGTCCGTGCGCGGTGTGGTAAAGGCCATCATCGTATGGGCTGCTGTTCCCGCCCGCATGTCCTTCACCTAGTTCGGTCGCTTCGGGGTCGCCTTCGTCGCGGCCTTCAGGACCTACTTTCCCACTGCCCGCATTCAAACCTTCGGGGCCGGTGGCGTTACAGCCCTCGAGACCGTCGGCAGCCGACGGAGAGATCGCTACACCAGACGGCAATGTGACTACCGCATCCTTCAACTCCGGCGTCGCCATATTCGGGAATAGTTTCGTGGACTGCGGAACCTTGAGATCCACTTCATATCCCGATGGCTCGTCGGTTTGCGATTCTTCGGGCTGTATTTGAAGTGTTGGTTCAAACTGCAGTAGATTGCATCCCGTTATCTCATGATATGTCGTAGATTCACGTGTTGCCCATTTCCCCGGATTCTGCCATGAGTCCACCGCGGTACTCGCCGTCACAGGGCCAGCCGAGCAATGTGTGGGATTAGTGAAAAATGCCTTTGCGCCTGTTGTTCCACCATCCTTTTCGGATGGATCGCCAAAGAACACCAGCGATACGTCAGCAAAAGACACCACGGTCGGAATTCCGGGAACCGCGACTTGCAACCTGTAATCAGGCGCCGGTCCCACCGTCGCGCGCATCACGATCGTTCGTCGCTGGACATTGAATCCAAACTCAGCCGGATACCCATTCTCCGGGACCAGGTTGTAAATTTTGACTTTATGCTGAAAGGGAAACCCAGTCAAAACCACAGTGCCGACACCTATCTGAGTACTGGCAGGACACGCCGATTCGAAAATACTTCCCGACGTCACGGCTGACTCCGGACAACGTTCCTTACCCGTGGCCAACGGATCTCCAACGAATCCCACAGGGAGATTGACCAGAATATCCTTAACGAAATCCACCGGGACATAGTTACCGTCAACGTTATTGTTTGTACCGGCTGGCGTAATAATATTATTAAAATGAAGGGAGGTTGACACGGCACCCGGATGATCTCCCGCCTGCACATCCTCCTGACCACCGACGTTCGACACGCCAAAGGCAAAGCCGTCGAGACCAAAGGAGGGCGTGATAGCGCTTATTTCAGTTTGCTCACCGGTCGACACTTTGGGGGTGCTTGCTGTCACTCCGCCTTCCACCGTCACTTTGTTTTCTAGTGGACTCGAAGCACTATTGCCTACCTTGACTGGTATGGCCACGATCTTAGGAAATTCTTGAGGCGCAACCGGATCTGACAGAGTACAAGTCACGACAGTCTGTTCGGCGCCCGGTGAGCACGACCACGCGACTCCTTCTTCGCTGGCTTCTATTTCATCTCCTGGCGATCCCGATGTAGTGACACCGGGCGGCAATTCATCTCTCAAAGTCACCGTCCCGCTCGACGCGACACTTCCAACATTGGCAACATTGAGTAGATACCGATCCCCCGTATCGCTTTCTTGAAATCTCGTTGGCTGGGTCGCTGACGTCACCGACCATCCTACCCCCGGTATGACCGCATCTGCCACCGGGGTGACCGTAGCAGTAAGCGCGACGGTAGCAAAACAGGCTACGACGATGAGCATCGCTCGGAAGTAGCGGTGCAAGAGCCCGCGAGTAACATAAACCATCAGTTCGACCTCCTGCCGCTCGCATCGGCCCTCGACGGGCTTACGCTACCTTTTTTGCTCTTGGGACTACCGCCATATCGTTTTCGGGCAGTTGATATACAAGTGGCCCGATTCTTTTTCTTCCGTATTTTCTTACATAGCGACAGAGCCCTTGCAAGCTTCTTGGCACGCGTTACTATTGGGACTTTCTTTGTCGCCGCAGGGACGGACATGAGCTGCCGGGAAACGATGTTTCCTCCGCCGGCCTGCACAGAGCTGCCCGCTCCGGATAGTTGCGGTGCTATCGTCAACGAGCCCTGACACGCATCCCCTACACACCCCGGACGCGCAATCGTTGCCGGGAATCCTCCGTGTTCCCGCGCGACATATATATCACGTTGAGTATCCCTGTCCTGAGGCACAAGCTGGTCGGTCGATTCGATAAATACGTCGGCGCCAGTCGTATCCAAACCGTGGACTTCCGAGCCGCATCTATTTTCAGACATGGCAGCATCGTTGCCGTCAGATATTAGGAAGACGTTTCCGTTGCTCATGCCCCCTTCGGCCTCGCTCCAACGATACTCGTAAACATTAGAGCACAGCTCGCTCGACAGGCCGTTTATCGCCTGTGGCGTGAGTGGGTTAAAGGTTCCGAATACCACCGACGAGCCGTCTGCTGTCAGCTTAGCATTATTTGGCGTCTTTGCAGAGTCCTTGCCATCAAAGTGGAGGATAAAAACAGAAGAGTTAATGGCATATGTCAAATTTTCCGTATTCCCATCGCAGTTATAGCCTTCTTCAACTTTGCCCGTAGCGGAACAAAAGAAGTTACCCTTCTGACCAACAGACAGTCTCGCAAGGTCTCCAGTTGACGCATCGTACTCAAAAAGCTGCTTGACCCCAGATCCACTGTTGTCGTCTGGCGTCAGGTGCGCACGGCTTGGGAAGATCAGGAACTCACCGTCTGGCGTGGCCTGCACAGGACGTTCGTCAAATTTCTGCCAGTCTTCACCATCTTCAGCTGCCAGCATCCCTATAAAGGAGGTTGCGCCAGTAATCGAATCGAAAACGTACAGATTGTTGGCGCCTGCCGTCGCTTCTTCGTTATTCCTGTTTTTATTATTTGCTAGTACTCCCTGCGCAACAAAATACACATGTGATCCATCTTCGGATATCCGTGCGACCCCCAATACGCCCGGTGCGGATATCTCGTCGGAGACGCGGACCAGCTTTTTATGCGTCACGCCATTGACAACATACTCGTAGAGATTCATGCCTTCAGCACCAGGCAGCAGTCCTTCTTGGCGGCTCAAAAAGAATGCCCTTGCGCCATCCTTAGATGCGCCCACAAACGAACCCGGTTCACGGCTGGATGTGTTACATTCTTCGCAGTCTTCAGGAGAGGGCTCGGATATTGCGATAGTTTCCGACCCATCTAGGCGGGCGTATATTTCCCTGACTTCCGGCCCGATTCCCACTTCACTTTCGTTTTCACATTTACCTGCATTTGCTGTAAAGAACACTGTATCGCCCGATGTTGAGATTGCATTATATGCGGACGTCGGGCCGCCCCCCCCCAGTTCCACGCCGCACTGTGTGATCATTTCCGCTTCGGTGTTGCTGTTTAGCTGCCCTTTATTCAGCACTCCGACTAGTTTTGGTTCCGAATTTCCAACGCCAATATACTCGTAGAGCGATCTAGCGGCGGATCTACCAAGCGTATGGTCACCTGGCCACACTATATCTTCTTCAAATTCGCCTTCTGGTTGAATTTCAAAGAAGATATGCGAAAGATTGGGAGTGGCGCCAGCATATTTCAATTCATGCCCGTAGCGGCTTTCATAGGGAGCTGGCGGGGCTATGTCATGCGATGGTGGCAACTGCGGGCCCACAAGGACAAACGACCCATCCGGTTCGCGCACGTATAGGTCTTCCGCATCGGCGGATTGAGTCTTCGTATGCGCAGTCCACAGTGTACGATCCAAATTACGGCTGGCGTCCTGGAAGTCAGCAAAAGCGAACTGCGAAGCGGGAGGTGACACGGCCTTGGCCAGCCAACCCGACGCTGTGCGGGTCGATTCATATATGCTTCCTTCAATAATGTAGTTTCCCTTCGTTCCCGCAAAGGCGCCAAGGCTGGAAAAGAGGGCGCGCCCACCGTCCGGCGACACCCCTTCGAGAAACGGGAAATAGCCGTCTTTATTGGGAGGACTTACCATCTCATATGTGCGACAATCAGGAAGCCCCACGGAACTATCTTCCATACGAACCCGTTCATTTGGACACGAAAGCCCAAGCGCTGACGTCGAGGACGATACCGTTCCGCCAAAAGCCAGGGCGGTGAGACCGATGTAGAGATAACGACGTATCCGCCGGCCTGACATGGCATGGAACAGGGCTAGGCGCCCACCGGCATTTTCGTTATTGATCGCTTTCAACACAATTCTCTCTCCCGGTTTACATGATCCCACTATAAAAACTAATATTAGTGTAAACTGAGTTTACCAGCGCCGTCAGCTTCCCGCACCGCCTGTTTCTGACTCGTATGCTGTGTGAGCTTGGCATCCCCTGGCTTGAGCTCAGGAACGGGTTAGGCGATGCGATCAGAATTCGCGTTCACCGGTAATTTTTGGCGTTTCTCCTGCTACTATGCTCATCATCTGCTTCCACAAAGCTCGTGAGTGGACGCGAATACGGGGTCCACTCACGAGCCCAAATACTCATCACATCCGCGACCGGATGTTGGTTATTGCATCATCGGCCCCCACAACATATCGCTGTTAAGCGTAATTTTTTGTTTGAGTTTGAAGTTGGCTTTTACTCCAGCCAACGTTAGGGCCGTGGTGGTATTGGTGAATTCCAGTTCCTGAGTTAAAGCGTGTTTTTCGCCTCCCACGACAAGGCCGGCAAAGCTGCCTTCTACTGACTGTTCACCTGCTATTGGACATGTCCCTCCGTTGTTCGCGAAAATTAGTTTCACAAAAACAGGCGGAGTAGCAGGTAAGAACTGCACTAATGGAAGGCCTCCGGGACTTAAGGCGAGATGGTGTATACCTTTCAATAATATCGGTTCGGTGATCCTGCAGTTCGCCGGTTTTGCCACCCTGCATACTGTAAATACGATATGATATAAGCCTAAGCCGGTTAATTCGATTACCCCACTACCTTTTGCTTCTTCACAAATTGTTTCCGTGCCGACTGAAGCCAGGGTGAGGGGTCCGCCCGATGAGGTGAATGGTTCTTTGGGCTCATGTAAAAATCCACCTAAGACTAAGTAAGAAAACGCCGACGCGGACGACGAAATGGCCGCCCCCAGCGCACAGACCGCAAGCAAGGTCAACGTGATTGACTTCAACCTAGACATACAATACCTCCGCGCTACTCAACACCAATGTTGAGGATAGATTTAGGTCCGATCTACTGCTGGCGTAAAATTGAGACTTCCACAGCCGGTCTAAATCGCGACCTCACCGATCGGGTCAGGACCTTCGTGGCATAGGCCTATTGGCAGCCGCCGTGGAGATCCCGTGACGAGTTGGAGTTCATGACGGACACACTTCATCAAAGACAGGTCATGCCATGCTCATCATCTGCTTCCACAAAGCTCGTGAGTGGACGCGAATACGGGGTCCACCCACGAGCTAATACCTACTATATCCGCGACGGGATGTTGGTTATTGCATCATCGGCCCCCATAACATATCGCTGTTAAGCGTAATTTTTTGTTTGAGTTTGAAGTTGGCTTTTATTCCAGCCAATGTCAGGGCCGAGGTGGCATTGGTGAATTCGAGTTCCTGAGTTAAAGCGTGTTTTTCGCCTCCCACGGAGAGGCCGGCGGCACTGCCTTCTACTGACTGTTCGCCTGCTATTGAACACGTCCCGCCGCTGTTTGAGAAACTCAGTTTCACAAAAATAGGCGGAGTAGCAGGTAAGAACTGCACTAATAGTGCACCCGCTGCATTTAAGGTGAGATGATGTATGCCTTTCACTAATATGGGTGCGGCGACCGCGCAGTTCGCCGGTTTTGCCACCCTGCATACTGTAAATACGATATGATATAAGCCTAAGCCGGTTAATTCGATTCCCCCACTACCTTTTGCTTCTTCACAAATTACTTCCGTGCCGGCCGTGGCCAGAGTGGCGGGCCCGCCCGTTGAAGTGAATGGTTCTTCGGGCTCGTGTAAAAATCCACCTAAGACTAAGTAAGAAAACGCCGACGCGGACGACGAAATGGCCGCCCCCAGCGCGCAAACCGCGAACGCGGTCAACAGGACAAGCTTCAACCTAGACATACAAATACCTCCGAGCTACTCAACACCAAGTGTTGAGGATAGATTTTTTGGGTCCGATGTCTACTTCTGGCGTGAGTTGAGATTTCGGTAGCCGATTTAATGACGACCCACCAATCGGACTCCACGGCTGTTATCAAGAAGTCTATGCCCACGAGGGTCGCGATCCGATTATGACGGGCCGCAGACGGCTAAGTCAAGCGACATCTATCTGCACTTACTTCGGCAACAAATCTCATCATCCAAATGTCCTGCACCTTCCGGTTTTCCAGATCTGGACTTTTAACTACAGAGTCGGAGACGACCAGCGGAATGCTCACAAAAAAGGGCCCGGCGTAAGCCGAACCCTCGGCGACGATAGCCTCGGTGGTGAGGATGTTCTTGGCGATGGAGGCCGCGTTCTGCAACGCCGAGCGCGTGACCATCGCCGGGTAGATGACGCCGGCGGCGACGAGATCGACGATCTCGTCGGTTGCGGCGTTGAGCCCCTGACCGGCCTTGGCGTTGCGGACGTCGTTGACGACGACCGCCCTCCCACCCGGCGTTCTCGGCGAGCTGATGCAGGGAACTCCAACACGGCACGCAGGACGATACGCCCGCCAGCGTGCTCGTGCCCATCACCCAAGCCCCCGAGCGAGACTTCAGCATATTGAAGGGGTCCCTGTAGGTGAGCCAGGGCTTATGCGTGGTCTGGTTGGTTGTGGTTGTTCTCTCTCCCTGCGTATTCGGTGGGCGTGAGCCCGCCGAGGGCTGAGTGTGGCCTGTAGGTGTTGTACTGGGTGCGCCAGTCCTCGATGATTACCTTCGCCTCGGTGAGGCTTGAGAACTCCTCGATGTTCAGCAGCTCGTCACGGAGACGCCCGTTGAAGGACTCCACGAACGGGTTCTCCCACGGGCTGCCCGGCTCGATATACGCGGTGCGGGTGCCGGACAGGCGACAGTAATCGCGTAGTGTCCAGGCGATCATCTCTGGGCCGTTGTCGGCCCTGAGATATGTCGGGGCGCCACGCTCGGCAACGAGCTGTTCGATGATGGTGATGACGTTCTCGGCGGTGCATGTGCGGTTGACCCTGATCGCGAGTGCCTCGCGGGTGTGCTCATCGACGATGTTGCAGAGCTTCAGGCGACGACGATCGGCGGTCTCATCGAACTGGAAGTCGACCGCCCATACCTCGTTCGCCTTACTCGCCCTCAAACGCGCTGCCTGCCCATTGCTCGGACGCCGACGCTTGCGGGTCCTCACGGGCCGCCGCAGGCCCTCCTGGCGCCAGATCCGCCTGGTGCGCTTGCGATTGATCCTCCAGCCCTCCCTGAGCAGGATCTGATGGGCGGTCTTCCATCCCCACCTCGGGTGCTCCTTGGCAATCTCGCGTAACCGGCTCGCTAAGCGCTCATTCTCATCGCGTGGTGGTCGTGGCTGCTTGCGCTGCGTGGAGCGGTTCTGGCCCGCGACACGACACGCCCGGCGCTCTGAAACCCCGAAGCGCTCCTGCAGGGTGCCGACGGCCCTACGCCGGCGCCCCGGGGTCAAAAGTTTCCCTCCGCCAACTCCTTGAGCATGTCAATGTCAAGAGCCTGCTCAGCAACGAGCTTCTTGAGCCGCTGGTTCTCACCCTCCAGCTGCTTCAGCCGTTTGGCCTCCTCAGCCTTCATCCCGCCGTACTGCGCACGCCAACGGTTCCACGTCGCCTCGCTGACCTCGAGCTGCCTGAGCACCTCGACGAGCTCGGCGCCCTCGTTCAACAACCGTTCGCCCTCCCTGATCTTCCTGACCGCCTGCTCCGGCGTATGCCTGCGTCGCTTCATGATCGTGTCCATCCTCCCATCCCATCACGGGAAACACGACCACGCGCCCAGCCTGGCTCACTTCATGGGGACCCCGTCAATATGTAGGCCGCGCCATGCTCGTCGCCCGCTACGACAAAGCTCGTGAGTGGAAACAAAGGTCCACTCACGAGCCTTACCCGATTACATCGGCGGGTGACGTGAGCTACGCCATCGGCAGCTACTGCATCATCGCACCCCATATCATGTCGCTGTTAAGCACGACTTTTTGTTTAAGTTTAAGGTTGATTTTTACTCCAGCCTCCGTTAGTGATGAGCTGGCATTGGTGAATTCCAGTTCATGAGTTAAAGCGTGTTTTTCGCCTCCTACGAGGAGGCCGGCAAGACTGCCTTCTACTGACTGTTCACCTGCTATTGAACACGTCCCTCCATTGTTTGAGTAAATGAGTTTTACATAAACAGGCGGAGTAGCAGGTAAGAACTGTACTAATAGTGCACCCGCTGCATTTAAGGCGAGATGGTGTACACCTTTCAATAATATCGGTTCGGCAACTTTGCAGCTTGCCGGTTTTGCCACTCTACATTCTTTAAATAAGATATGATACGAGCCTAAGCCGGTTAATTCGATCCCTCCGGTACCTTTTGCTTCTTCACAAATTGTTTCGGTACCGGGTGAGGCTATGATAGCGGGCCCGCCCGTTGAAGTGAATGGTTCTTCGGGCTCGTGTAAAAACCCACCTAATACTAAGTAAGAAAACGCCGACGCGGACGCCGAAGCGACAGCCCCCAACGCACAAACCGCAAACATGGTCAAAATGATTAGCTTCAATCTAGACATACAAATACCTCCGCGCTACCCAACACCAAGTGCTGAGGATAGATTTTGGGTCCGATGTCTACTTCTGGCGTGAGTTAAGATTTCGGTAGCCGATTTAAAGACGACCCGCCAATCGAACTCCACGGCTGCTATCAAGAAATCTATGCCCACGAGGATCGCGACCCGATTATGACGGGCTGCAAACGGCCAGGTCAAGTGACATCCATCTGCATTTGCTTCGGCAAAAGATTTCGTCACCCAAACACCCTGCACCTGCGCTTGTTCCAAATCTGGAAATTTGGCTACAGAGTCGGAGACGACCAGCGGAATGCTCACAAAAAAGGGCCCGGCGTAAGCCGAACCCTCGGCGACGATAGCCTCGGTGGTGAGGATGTTCTTGGCGATGGAGGCCGCGTTCTGCAACGCCGAGCGCGTGACCATCGCCGGGTAGATGACGCCGGCGGCGACGAGATCGACGATCTCGTCGGTTGCGGCGTTGAGCCCCTGACCGGCCTTGGCGTTGCGGACGTCGTTGACGACGACCGCCCTCCCACCCGGCGTTCTCGGCGAGCTGATGCAGGGAACTCCAACACGGCACGCAGGACGATACGCCCGCCAGCGTGCTCGTGCCCATCACCCAAGCCCCCGAGCGAGACTTCAGCATATGTAGGCCGCGCCATGCTCGTCGCCCGCTACTACGACAAAGCTCGTGAGTGGACGCGAATACGGTCCACTCACGAGCCAAAACACCTATTACATCCGCGACGCGACGTTGGTTATTGCATCATGGCGCCCCAGATCATATCGCTGTTAAGCGTGATTTTTTGTTTGAGTTTGAAGTTGGCTTTTATCCCACCCAGCGTCAGTGCTGAACTGGCATTGGTGAATTCCAGTTCTTGAGTTAAGACGTGTTTTTCGCCTGAGACGACGATACCGGCAACTTTGCCTTCCACCGCCTGTTCGCCTGCTATTGAACACGTCCCTCCGTTGTTTAAGAAACCTAGCGTTACAAAAATAGACGTGGGAGGTAAGAACTGTACTAATAGCAAGTTCCCCGGACTTAAGGCGAGGTGATGTACGCCTTTTACTAATATGATTTCGTGGACCTTGCACGACGCCGGTTTTACCACTCGGCATGAAGAAAATATGATGTGATATAAGCCTAAACCGCCTAATTCGATTCCCCCGCTGCCTTTTGCTTCTTCACAGATGATTTCCGTGCCGGCCGTGGCCAGGGTGGCTGGCCCACCCGAAGAGGTGAATGATTCTTCCGGCTCATGTAAAAACCCGCCTAAGACTAAGTAGGAAAACGCCGACGCGGACGACGAAACAGCAGCGCCGAGCGCACAGACCGCGAATGAGGTCAAAATGATGAGTTTAAACCTGGACATACAGATACCTCCAAGCTACTCAACCACCTAAGGTGTTAAGGTAGGTTTCTTGGTTCCGATGCATACTCTCGCGAGTTGAGCTTTCGGTAGCCGGTTTATGACGACCCACCTCTCGGACTCCACGGCTGCTACCAGGAAGTCTATGCCCATGAGAGTCGCAGCCCGATCATGACGGGCCGCAGACGGCTAAGTCAAGCGAAATCCATCTGCATTCGCTTCGGCGAAAATCTTGCCATCCCAAACCCCTGCACCTGCCTTTTTTCCAGATCCGGAAATTTGGCTGCCGAGTCGGAAACGACGCGCGGAATATCGAACAAAAAAAAGGCCCGGCTGTCGCCGGGCCTTTTTCGATCGCGCAAGCGGTCGGAGTTCGCGGCGAGATGGCTCGCCGCGAAACCCCTACATCATCCCGCTCATATCAGGCATCCCGCCACCGCCGGGCATACCCCCGCCTTCCTTCTCGGGGACCTCAGCAACGATCGCCTCGGTAGTGAGGATGTTCTTGGCGATCGACGCCGCGTTCTGCAAAGCAGAGCGCGTGACCATGGCCGGGTCGATGACGCCGGCGGCGACGAGATCAACGATCTCGTTGGTGGCGGCATTCAGGCCCTGCCCGGCCTTGGCCTTGCGAACGTCGTTGACCACTACCGAGCCCTCGAGGCCCGCGTTCTCGGCGAGCTGGCGCAGTGGCTCCTCCAGCGCACGCAGAACGATGCGCGCACCTGTCTTCTCATCATCGTCGCCGTCACCGTCAGTGGAGACGGCCTTGGAGGCCTGCAGCAATGCGACACCACCGCCGGGGACGATGCCCTCCTCCAGCGCGGCGCGAGTCGCCTGCAGGGCATCCTCGACACGGTGCTTCTTCTCCTTCATCTCCGTCTCGGTAGCGGCACCGACCTTGACGACGGCGACGCCACCGGAGAGCTTGGCCAGGCGCTCCTGGAGCTTCTCGCGATCAAAGTCGGAGTCGGTGTTCTCGATTTCGGCTTTGATCTGATTGATGCGACCCTTGATCGCCTCGGCGTCACCAGCGCCATCGACGATCGTAGTGTTGTCCTTGGCCACCACCACACGACGGCTATTACGGTTAGCCTATTGGAAACCCCGCCGCGCGAATTCGCGCGGCGGGGTCGTTTGGTCGGCCGGATGCTGCTTGGTTCTACCGGATAACCGTTATTCGCTTTCTTTGACGGTGTTGACGCCAGCCTGTTCGAACTGGCTTTCGAGTGTTGCCTTGTTGCTTCCTTCGCCTGACGGCAAGCCAACTTTTCCATCTACTATGGGATCGATCAGGAACGCGAAGATGCCACCACATCCAGTTACTTTCGGTGCGGTGAACGTGCCGTCGACAAGCGAGTTTTCGGTGACGGTCAGCAATCCTTCTTTCACCGACACATGTCCGGTTTTGCCTTTGAGCGTCCCGCTGGTGCCGGTCGTCAGTTTCAGCACCACCGGATGCGCGTTGGAGCCTATGTAACATTCTTCTCCCAGCAGCGGATTGCTGAGTTTGACCTTGACCGGGAGCGACAGGGCCGTTCCTTCTTCGTCCAGAAGAAGGCCCTCGTTGATGCCGATCGAAGTGGCCGGCGCCGCCAGTTGGGTCGTCGCGGTGACGCCCGTCAATCCGTTTTCGAATATCACTTCACAGGCGATGCGCTCAAAGAAATTGCTTATTTCATTACATTTAACCAGGCCCGCCAATCCACCAGGGACGTTCAGAGCCGTTTCCGAGAGAGTGTTACCGTCCTGCGCACCCACGAACGACTGCACCTCTTCTTCCGCTTCGTTTTCCACTTCGATGATCCCGCCCTGCAGGATTATCGTTTTGCTTATGGGCACCCCCGTGGTGCCTATCGTGATTTCACCGCTTTTCGTCTGGGCATAGACACACGCCGTTACCCCTGGCGTGGTAAGCGGACAGTCGGCGAACACCGCGAATTTGCCTTTGGGTGTCGCCATCGCCGGCGAGGCGCTGCCGATCAGACAGACCAGTGCCGCGAAGAGCACGGCGGAGATGGCCACCGCACGCCTGCCCATGCCGAATGAGGGTCCAAAACCTTGCCTTACCATGAATAACAACCTCCGATATGCTTGTTAGCCAGAGAACCTGCCACGTTCAATCGTACCCCCGACCCGGCAGGTTCGCAAGGAATGTCTCCGACCGACTCCGCTATATATCGGCGGCCGGTCCGCCGACCAGCGACAGCGTGATACGAACCATTGCTTTCGCCCACCCTCCCAAAAGGAAGCCCCGCCGCACAAACGCGCGGCGGGGCTTTTTCCTGCCTACCTGCTATCTGGCACTGCCAATGTTGCTATTCGCTTTCTTTGACGGTTTTGACTCCCGCCTGTTCCAACTGACCTTCAAGCGCTGCTTTGTTCTGTCCTTCGCCTGCGGGAAGGCCGATTTTCGCGTTGATGATCGGATTGATCAGGAACGAGAATATTCCTCCACACCCACTGGCTGCCGGCGCTGTGAACGTGCCGTCGACCAGCGAGTTTTCAGCGACCGTCAACAGGCCTTCGCTGACGCTGACTTTACCGACTTTACCCGTCAAGGTTCCGCTTTTCCCTGTTGTAAGATTCAAATGCACAGGGTTAGCGTTTGAGCCTATATAGCATTCTTCACCCAGCAGTGGGTTGCTGAGTTTGAGCTTTACTGGAAGCGCGAGCGCCGTGCCTTCGGCATCCAGCAGATTGCCCTCGTTGATACCGATCGATGTCGCCGGCGCAGCGAGTTCGGTCGTCGCCGTGACACCTGTAAGCCCGTTTTCAAATACGAGTTCACATAGAAACCGCACGGCTTCATTACTGATTTCGTTGCACTTAACCAGGCCGAGTATCCCGCCCGGCACATTCAGGGCCGTTTTCGAAAGAGTGTTACCATCCGCAGCCCCAACAAAAGACTGCGTAGTTTCTTCCGCTTCGTTTTCACCTTCGATGATTCCACCCTGAAGGGTGATTGTTTTGTTGATGGGCACGCTCGTTTTACCGATCGTGAATGCGCCGCTTTTGGTCTGGGCAAAGATGCACGCCGTCACACTCGGATTCGTCAGAGGACACTGGGCGAACACGGCGAATTTGCCTTTGGGCGTAGCCATCGCCGGCGAGGCGCTACCTATGAGACCAGCCAACGCGACCACTACTACAGCCGAGATAGCGAGCACCCGCTTGCGCATGCCGGCCGAGGGTCCAAAACATTGCTTGATCATAGATCAATCTCACTTTCCGTAACTTGCCAGAGAGAGTAACTTCACACGCCATCGTATCGGCGCTCAGCACACCCTTACAAGCATTGTTTCCGACAGTCCACAGTTCCGATCAGCAGAACTGCTTTACCAACAGCCCCCCACAGGCTCATCTCCTGACAGGCCCGTATTTCTTGTGTGCTGTGTGTTCGCAAAAGGTGCGCTTGGCATCCTTGGCGTGGTTCTTCCGGCAGGCTTTCAGGGCCGCCTTAAGCCTCTGTCCGTTAGTCAGTGGCTTGGGGCACTTGGACGCCACGATCCTAGTCGTCTGGGTGACCACAGCACCGTTCTGGCCCGTGATCGTCGTCGGCATCGTCAGCTTCTGCCCACAGAGACTGCCCTTAGCCTTCACGGGGATATTCGTCGCCAACACCGAGTGCGGCCCCTCCGGGAACGTGGTTTCGAACGTGCTGATCGGCGCGTCCGGGACACTGTTGAACGTACTCGTCGTGATGCCCTTCTTGATATTCGTGTTCCCATCAAGATAGAGCGTGATCCCTTCGCCCTGCAACACGAACACGACGTCGGGGAAGGCGGCACCACCATGCGACACCAAATACGCCGGACCCGTCAACGGGTGCGCGAGTAGCGGCGTAACCGCCGTAGCGCTACCCACATCAGACTCCACTGGGCACCCCGCCGGATTGACGTTGAACTGTTTTTCGGTGCACGCTTTCTGCAATGTCGTCAAACGCGCCGGCAACTGCTTGGGAAGAACCACACGAACTTTGGCGATGTTCGCCTGCCCCGCACTCGACCCCACCCTCACCGTCAACGAAGCACCATTGGCTTTACTCGTCTTCGCCTGCGTACTAGACTTGAACGACGGTTTGAACGGCAAGTTCGCGCACCCCGCCACCGCAAACGGACTGGCAACACCCGCACTGGTGCCCTGAGCGCTAGTGATCGTACCCACGATCGCCTGCTGAGCACAATTCGTCGGATTGAACATGAACCCCGGCCGATCAATCGTCGCATTCACGGTCTGGATCCGCAACGGCACACCATCAATGATCTGCGGCAACGGATCGCTCGTGACCCGCAACGCACTCGTATTACGATCCACTTCAATCTTCGCACGCACAATCACATTACCGAGGTTGAACGGACCCGCCTTCGCCGGCGTTACGATCGACAAACCAAACGGAGCACCTTGATACGGGCCAGTCAAATACACACGGCCACCCACCCAAAACGGATGCGAACCCGCACCAGCAGCAACCTGCGTATGCCCAATCAAACTCCCTTCACCGCACGTACCCTGGGATGCCTGCGGCTCGGGACACTGCACAACACTCTTCAAAACACCCAACAGGCCAGGCGGAGTCATGACCGTCAACCCCGAAAGATCCTGTTCACCATCACGACGCGCAAACGTCAACGTAAACGGACTGAAAGACCCCGCCAACGGCGTCACCGTACCCGCACTGAACGCAGGCAAAAACGGATTGTCGGCACACCCGTCGATCCCAAACGACGAATCAGACTCCACAGGCGTATCCGACGCCCACGACGTCAAACTGCTCGCCGTCGCAAACGTACCACACGACTGCGGATTCGCCAACGGCGCACGCGGACCCTTGTTGAGATGCAGGTTCAGCTCGCTGAACGGCAGCTGCGGGTTGTCTTCAAACGTCGTGCGCAACTGACCCGGCGCCAATCCTGTCGCTTTGCTGTGCAGCCCGTTCCCGCCCGCTTCGACTCTGCCTTTCAGCTTGACGATCACACCATCGCCTTCGATTTCCAGGTACAGGCCGAACATCTTGCCTTCTTCAGCCAGCTGTTCTGAGCATTCCTGTTGGCCTTCGCCACCACACGTCGGGGATGCCAAGTACGCACGGCCCTTCAACGAATGTTCGGGCAACAGCGGCGTCTCGAGTTCAACGCTTCCGATCTGCGAGGCCGAGGGGCAGTGCCCTGGAGCCGTGTGATACAGACCATCGTCATACGGGCTGCCGTTACCGCCCACATGACCTTCCCCGAGTTCGGTCGCTTCGGGATCGCCAGTATCACGGCCTTCGGGACCCAATTTGCCGCTGCCGGCGTTCAACCCCTGTGGGCCGGTCTCGTTGCAGCCCACCAGACCATCCGCCGCTGACGGCGAGATCGAGACCCCTGCCGGCAGCGTGACCGTCGCGTCCCTGAGCTCCGGCGTCGCCGCATCAGGGAACTGGTTAGGGGCCTGTGGGATCTTCAGGTCCACTTCATACCCAGACGGAGTATCAACCTGCGTTTCCTGCGGCTGGATCTGGAGCGTTGGTTGGAACTGCAGCAGGTTGCACCCCGTGATTTCAGGGTATGTCGTCGATTCGAGAGGGGTTGACCATGCCCCGGGGTGTTCCCAGGAGTCGGCGGTGATGCTTGCCGTCCCCGGTTCGGCCGAGCAGTGTGTCGGGTTCGTGAAGAACGCTGCGGAGCCCGTGGTCGCACCGTCCTTTTCGGCCGGCTCGCCGAAGAACGCGAACGACGCTTCCGACAACGGCACGGCGGTCGGCAATCCCGGGACCGCGATCTGCAGCTTATAATCTGGAGCCGGTCCAACCGTCGCGCGCATCACCACCGCCCGCGCTTGCACATTGAACCCGAACTCAGCGGGATACCCGGCTTCCGGAATCAAATTATAGATTTTGACTTTATTCCGAAAGGGAAATCCAGTCAGCACGGCCGTTCCCACGCCGACCTGAGTGCTCGACGGACATTCCGATGCGAATACGCTGTTGGTGGTCACCGCCGAGACTGGGCAGCGTTCCTTGCCCGTCGTCAACGGATTGCCGACGAGCCCGGTCGGCAGGTCCACCAGCACGTCCCTGACCAGTTCCACGGGCGTGTGGACACCAGGTTCTCCTCCGATCCCTTCGGGTGTGATCCTGTTGGCAACGTGGAACGACGCGATCACCGCGCCCGGGTGATCACCGGCCTGGTCGTCGGACAGCCCGGCGGCATTGTAGGCACCGAACTTGAAACCGTCAATACCGAACGGTGACTGGATCGAGCTGATTGCTGTCAGCTCGCTCGTCGACGCTTTTGGGTTCCCCACGATCACGCCGCCTTCAACCGTCACTTTGTTTTCCAGCGGACTCGACGCGCCACTTTCCACGCGCACAGGGACTGCGATGACATCCGCGAATTCTTGCGCTGTGACCGATTCGGAGAGCGCACACGTCACGACGCTCTGCCCCGCGCCTTCGGAGCATTCCCACGGGACGCCTTCTTCGCTCGCACCATATTCGTCGTGTGGTGTCTCTGAGGTCGTGACCCCGGGTGGCAATTCGTCCTTCAACGTCACCGTCCCGCTTGAAGCGACGCTCCCAACGTTCGCGACCGTCAGGAAGTACACGTCCGCGCCGTCGCTTTCCTGGAACCGGGATGGTTGCGCGGCGGAGGTCACCGACCAGCCGACACTCGGTGTCACAGCCAGCGATGGAGCGGCATTAGCCAATACTATCGTGACCAAAGAGCCCACGACAAGGACGCTGATCGACCGCAACATCTTATTTCCTCCACTTTCTGGACGAACTCGCCTTTTTCGTCGGGCCGTATCTCTTCTTTGCTCGCGATTCACATACGACTCGCTGCGCATGCCTATGCCCTCTCCTGCACAGTGCCAGCGCCCTGGCGAGCCTTTGCGCGCGCGACAATACATGAACCTTTTTCTGTACCACCGGTTTGACGACCGGTGGAGGCAACGCCAGATTGTTCCCGCCGGGCTGGGTCGCACTGCCCGCGCCAAGCAACTGCGGCGCAACACCTAGGGCCCCCTGACACGCTTCCTTGCATTCCGCTCGCGGCACACCCGCCGGGAACCCACCAAGTTCCCGCGCGTCATAAATATCGCGTTGGGAATCTGTGTCCTGCGACACAAGCGGATCCGCCGACCTCACGATCACATTGGTGCCTGTGGAGTCCATGTCTAGAGTACTCGAACCACACGAGCCCTTCGATTGGATGATATCCTGCCCGTCAGACAACAGATACACATTCCCCGCAGGCATGCCTCCTTCCCTATCGCTCCAACGATACTCATACACGTTAGAGCACAATTTGTTCGATAGGCTGTTTTCCGCCTGCGGTGCCAACGCGTCGTTGCTCGAGAAGGTCACCGTTGCCCCATCTGTAGCTATAGCGGTCTTATCCGTCTGTATAGCGCGGGCAACATTAAATTCGAGCTGGAAAGAACTCGCGGCAGGCTGATACGTAGGGTTAATAGTATTACCGTTGCAGTTATATCCTTCTTCCGTTTTGCCAGTAGCCGCGCAAAAAAAGTTGCCCTTCTGCCCGATCGAGACCCGCGCGAGTTCTTTGGTTTCAGCATCGTACTCATAAAGCTGGACTATGCCTTCTCCGCTGGTGTCGTCCGGTGTGAGGTGCGCGCGGCTGGCAAAGATCATAAACTCGCCATCAGGCGTCGTCTGCACTGGTCGTCCGCTATCCGCTAGTGCCCAGTCGCCGCCGTCTTTGCTTGATAGAATCCCTATAAACGAGGTCGTTCCTGTGAGGGAGTCGTAGACATACAGGTTGTCGTCGCCTTCTACCGCTTCTTCGTTATTGTTGTTTTTGTTCGCTGCCAGCACCCCCATCGCCACGAAATATACGTGCGAGCCGTCCTCAGAGATCCTGCTCACGCCCAGCACTTTGGGTTCGGAAACCACTTCCGCTATGCGGATCAGCTTATTGTGCGCGAGACCGTTAAAGTTATACTCATAGAGGCTCCGGCCTTTTGCCCCCGGGAGCAGCCCTTCCTGTGCGCTCAAGAAGAAAGCCTTACTCCCATCGTGCGAGGCCCCCTGGAAGGTCGCCACTTCGGGACTGCTCGTGTCACATGTTTCGCAATCTTCGCTAGACGGCTCGGAGATATGCACGGTTTCAGCTTTGCCCACACGTGCATACACTTCGTCGGCTGCTGGGCCAAACCCGCCGCATGTCCCCGCCCTCGCGGTGAAGAACACCGTGGCTCCCGACGAAGAGATCGCGTTAAACCGCGATGTCGCGCTTCCACCTCCCAATTCGACGCCACATGGCGTGATCGGTTCGGCTTCGCTGTTATGGCTGAAGGGCCCTTTGTTGCTGACCCCGACCAGCCTTGGTTCCGAGTTCCCGACGCCACTGTATTCATACAGTGACCTCCGCCCAAGCTGTGTCTGATCACCTGGCCACAACAGGCCTTCTGCTTCTTCTTCTTCTTCTACTACCTCGAAGAAGATATGAGACAAGTCAGGCGACGCTCCCGCATATTTCAAATCAGCCGAGTAGCGGCTTCCGTAAGGAGATTGGGGAGCTTTGTCGGTCGCCGGCGGGAACTGTGGTCCCACCAGCGCGAACGAGCCATCCGGTTCACGTATATAGAAATCTTCCACATTGCCCGCCTGTGACGCCGTGCGAGCGGTCCACAACGTACGACGCAAATCGGCGCTCGCATCCTTATACTGTGCAAAGACAAACGTTGATGCGGGCGGCGTGATGGCTGTCGCCAGCCAGCCCGCCGGGGTACGCGAGGTTTCATACTCCGTTCCTTCGACAAGGTGATTCCCCTTTGCGCCGCCAAATGTCCCAAGGCTGTTGAAGAGCGCACGACTGCCGTCGGCCGAAAGCGCTTCGAAAAAGGGGAAGTAGCCATCTTTATAGGGGGGGCTGATCAGCTCATACGAGCGGCAGTCCGGAAGCTGGGTTGAGTGATCTTCGAGCCGAAGTTTTTCGTTTCCACATTCCGCCGAAGCCACTGAGGCCGACGATAGGATCAACACGGCCACGGCGCACAGGCAGAGGTGATGCACCATCCGTGCGGGAGGCAACGGCACCCGTGAGCAAATGTCCCGATTGTCTTTGTGCCGACGGACCGCCTTCCTGGACACGATGCCTCTTTCTGTCGATATGAGTGTAAGTCACGCAATCGACCAGAGACTCTTACCGCTAGGCTACCCCCGGCATGCCTCAATTAACAACAAAGACACCCTTAGTCGATTTCGCGACTAGTCCAATATAACAAATACGGCAAGCCTTTCGCACTACGTGTTTCCCACTCGGTAGGAGCGGACGCTCGTCTGTTGTGGGGTTGCAAAGTTCGCAACCCCACACTGCACTAGAATTCACTAAGTGACGGCTTGGCCGCCTATACCATCATCGATCCCCAGAGCCTATCGCTCTCGAGCACTACGTCTTGTAAGAGTTTGAAATTAGCTTTAGCTCCAGCGAGTGTCAGCGACGAGCTTGCGTTGGTAAAGCTGAGTCGCTGCGTTAAACTATGCGCTTCGCCATTCTCAATAATCCCAAACGACGTGCCTTCGACAGCCTGCGACGCACCGGCGAGCGCGCATTCTCCACCATTATTTTCAAATTCAAGTTCGACGAATGTATTTTTGGGTTTGGATGGTAAGAATAGGACACCGAGCGTGCCTTCGGGTTTTAATGCAAGATGGTGTGTCCCCGACACTACGATCGGCTCTTTAACTTTGCAATTAGCGGGTGCTTCTACTCGACATTCCGTGAATTGAATGTTGTATGTACCTAATCCCCCTAATTCGATCGTCCCGGTACCTTTTGCTTTTTTGCAGATTATTTCTACTCCCGGCGCCTGCAAGGTCGGTTCGGTTAAGTTAATGGACGTAATATTTTCTTTTGGATGTAATAAGAACCCGCCTAAGACTAAATACGAAAACGCCGACGCTGACGCCGACGCAACGGCACCCAAAGCGCACATGGCAAACAGGGCTACCGTGATGAGTCTAAATCTAGACATTTCATATACCTCCGCTACTCAACTACCAAGAGTTGAGATAGATTTTGTTGCGTCCGATCTGCTCTTGGCGTGAGTTGGGACTTCGGTAGCCGATTCAATGACGACCCACCAATCGGACTCCACGGCTGCTACCAAGAAGTCTATGCCCACGAGAGTCGCATTCCCTATCGTGACGAGCTGTATTAGGCTATGTCAAGCGATATCTGTCCACCTTTGCTTTTTGGTAAAAGTCCATCACCCAAAAACTCCTGCATTTGGCGATTGTTCCAGATCGGGGAATCCTACTGTAGAGTCGGAAACAAACCAAAGGAGCGGCGCGCACAAAAAAGGCCCGGCTGTCGCCGGGCCTTTTTCGATCGCGCAAGCGGTCGGAGTTCGCGGCGAGATGGCTCGCCGCGAAACCCCTACATCATCCCGCTCATATCAGGCATCCCGCCACCGCCGGGCATACCCCCGCCTTCCTTCTCGGGGACCTCAGCAACGATCGCCTCGGTAGTGAGGATGTTCTTGGCGATCGACGCCGCGTTCTGCAAAGCAGAGCGCGTGACCATCGCCGGGTCGATGACGCCGGCGGCGACGAGATCAACGATCTCGTTGGTGGCGGCATTGAGGCCCTGACCGGCCTTGGCCTTGCGGACGTCGTTGACGACGACGGAGCCCTCGAGGCCCGCGTTCTCGGCGAGCTGGCGCAGGGGCTCCTCCAGAGCACGCAGAACGATACGCGCACCCGTCTTCTCATCATCGTCGCCATCGCCGTCGGTGGAGACGGCCTTGGAAGCCTGCAGCAGCGCGACGCCACCACCAGGCACGATGCCCTCCTCCAGCGCGGCGCGGGTCGCCTGCAGGGCGTCCTCGACGCGGTGCTTCTTCTCCTTCATCTCCGTCTCGGTAGCGGCACCGACCTTGACGACGGCGACGCCACCGGAGAGCTTGGCCAGGCGCTCCTGGAGCTTCTCGCGATCGAAGTCGGAATCGGTGTTCTCGATTTCGGCTTTGATCTGATTGATGCGGCCCTTGATCGCCTCGGCGTCACCGGCGCCGTCGACGATCGTGGTGTTGTCCTTGGCCACGACCACACGACGGGCGCGCCCGAGCTGGGAGAGCTGGGTGTTCTCGAGCTTGAGGCCCAGCTCCTCGGTGATCACCTCGGCGGCGGTGAGGATCGCGATGTCCTCGAGCATCCGCTTACGGCGATCGCCGAAACCGGGCGCCTTGACGGCTACGCCGGTGAAGGTGCCGCGGAGCTTGTTGACGACGAGCGTCGCGAGCGACTCGCCCTCGACGTCCTCGGCGATGATCAAGAGCGGCTTGCCGCTCTGGATCACGGCCTCGAGCACCGGCAGCACGTCGCGGACGGAGCCGATCTTGGAGTTGGCGATGAGGATGTAGGGGTCCTCGAGCGTGGCCTCCATGCGGTCCTGGTCGGTGACCATGTAGGGGGAGATGTAGCCCTTGTCGAACTGCATGCCCTCGGTGAACTCGAGGTCCATGCCGAACGTCTGGCCCTCCTCGACGTTGACAACGCCGTCCTTGCCGACCTTCTCGATGGCGTCGGCGATGACGTCGCCGATCTCCTCGTCGCCGGCGGAAATGGTCGCCACGCGGGCGATCTGGTCCTTGCCGGAGACCTCCTTGGACTGCGAGGCGATGTTGACGACGACCTGATCGACGGCTTTCTCGATGCCGCGCTTGAGCGCGAGCGGGTTGGCGCCGGCCGCGACGTTCTTCAGGCCCTGGCGGACGATCGCCTGAGCCAACACGGTCGCGGTCGTCGTGCCGTCGCCGGCGACGTCGTTGGTGGCGGTGGCCACCTCGCGGACGAGCTGGGCGCCCTGGTTTTCGAAGACGTCCTCGACCTCGATCTCACGGGCGATCGTGACGCCGTCGTTGGTGATGGTGGGGGCGCCGAACTTCTTGTCGAGCACGACGTAGCGGCCCTTGGGGCCGAGCGTGACCTTGACCGCGTTGGCGACCGCGTCCACGCCCGCCTCGAGCGCCTTGCGCGCCTCGGCGTCGTACTTGATCTCCTTGTGTGCCATTTCGATAGTTCTCCTCTGCGGGTGAGGCCGAATGGCCTCGTGTCGCTGATTGAAAGGTGGTTGAGGGCGGGTTAGAGGACCTTGGCGAGCACGTCGGACTCGCGCAGGACGAGCAGGTCCTCGCCGTCGACCTTGATCTCGGTGCCGCCGTACTTGGAGTAGAGGACCTCGTCGCCCTCGGAGACGTCGAGCGGGATGCGCTTGCCGTCGTCGTCGAGGCGGCCGTCGCCGGCGGCGAGGACCTTGCCCTTCTGCGGCTTCTCCTTGGCGGTGTCGGGCAGGACGAGACCGGATGCCGTGGTCTCCTCCTCCTCGATCGCCCGCACGATCAGCCGATCGCCCAGGGGCTTGAGCTTCATGTCGAAAGAACCTCCGCTAGTTAGTGGACCGTTCGCTGGCACTCACGGGGAGAGAGTGCCAAAGCGCTACCCAATATATAGAAGATCCGGCGATCACCCGGGTAAAGATCATGGGTAAGCCATAGCCAGTCTTTCCAACCACAGCGGTCCAAGCCGCTTACGACAGCCGCCGGCGTAGCGGGAGCGCTCAGTTCTGAGCGCCGCCGAAGCCCTTCATCGCTTCGGTCATACCGGTCGGCTTGTCCAGGATCTGCGAGAAGCGCACGACGGTGACGGTGTCTTGCATCGCGACGGAGCGGCCGTAGATCTGTTCGAGGAAGTTGATGAGCTCCTCGTGGCGGCGGAACTCGGGGTTATCGTGCTTGATGTCGCGGGGGGAGAGGTCGGCGAGGGGCATGACCTCGACCTGGTCGATGACCGCTTCGAAGATCCGCTCGCGAGGGGAGTATTGGTAACCGATGGTGACGAGTACGGCCTGGTTCTTGCGGTACTTGCCGGACTTGTCGCCGAGCCGGATCGTGGCGGTCTTGCGCCCGCGCAGGAGCTCGTCGGCGAAGATCGTGGAGTAGAAGTTGAGGACCTGCATGACGCAGGCAGGCTACCGGTCTTTGGAGCCGAAGGACAACATCTACCGCGAACTCGCATCCAGGTGGGCAAACGCCAGCTCGATCATCGAACGCTCGCCCTCGTAGCTCAGCTCGGTGAGCGCCTCGCGCAGGTCGATCCAGCGGGCCTCGAGCACCTCGTCGTCATGGTCTTGCGTGTCTCCGGAGACGTAGGTGAAGAGGAAGAAGGTGACCGTCTTTCCCACCGAGCGCCCGTCGCGCCGGTACCAATAGCGCGACTCGCCCAGCTCACAGACGAGCTCGGCGACGATGCCTGTCTCCTCGCGGACCTCTCGCGTGGCGGCCTGCGGCGCGCTCTCGCCGGGATCGACGTGGCCCTTGGGCAGCGCGAGCACGCGCGAGCCGTCACCTGCGCGGCGGGTGGGGACGATCACGACGACCTGCTGATCGCGTATGACGACACCGCCGGCGGAGATCTCACGCGGGTGATTCGAGCGCCCACGCCCGCGCTCGCGACGACGACGCGATGAGCCGGAGGGCTCAGAAGACATACTGATCGAGCGCGCGGGGGTCGTGCACGGTCAAGCGACCGCGGCCCTGGGAGATAACGCCCGCGCGCTCGAGGACCGCGAGGAAGCGGCTGGCGGACTCGCGCGAGGAGCCGGCGAGCTGTGCGAGGTCGGCCTGGGTGGCGGTGAGCAGCACCTCCATGGGGGCGGCGCCGGCGCCGATCTCCTGCTGGACGAGATCGCGCAGGACGACCGCGACGCGGGATTGGACGGTCTGGAAGGACTGGCGCGAGAGGCGCTCGTTGGACTCGCGTAGGCGCCGGCCGAGGGCGATCACCAGGCGCGTGGCGATGCCGGGGTGCTCGCTCATCAGCCGGCGCATGTCGGGACCGAGCACGGCCACGGCGGCGGTCGGCTCGACCGCCTCGACGGTGGCTGAGCGTCGCTCATCCTCGAACATGGCGAGCTCGCCGAAGATGTCGCCGGGGCCGAAGGTGGCGAGCGTGATGGTGCGCCCGTCGGAGTGCTCGCGCACGGCGCGGGCGCGACCGGAGCGCACGATGTAGCAGGTGTCGCTGGAGTCGCCCTCGCGGAAGACGACCTGGCCGGGCTCGAACTCGCGCGGGACGGCGAGCTCTGAGATGCGCTCGAGATCCGCCGGGACTAGCGTCGAGAACACGGGCACGCGTGCGAGTAGCTCGACGACCTCGGCTGAGCGCATACCGGCCACGGCGCAGGGATATCACACCGCGCCACCGGCTCAGCGGAACGTCCCACGGCGTAATCTTCGCTGGATGGGGCCGTTGAAAGTGATCGCGGGAATCGTGTTGGCGGGAGCGCTCGCTACGCATCCGCATGGACACTCGCTGCTGAGCTCGCGCGAACTGTGGGCGACGATCGACGTGTGCAATCCGGCGAAAGAGCCGGACACGGTTGGGGTCCGCGGCTCGATGCCGAGCGATGGGCACGATAAGGACGCGATGTTCATGCGCTTTCAGCTGGAATACTTGGACCCGAAAAGCAAAGCGTGGAGCGTCCCCGCGCATGGCGCGGACTCGGGGTTCATCGGGGTCGGGGTGGCAAAGACGGGGCGCCAGGGTGGCAGCAGCTTTCAACTGGGAGCGCCGAAGAGCCAGCCGGGGTACACGATGCGGGGCGTCGTGACGTTCCAGTGGCGCCGGGGTGGGAGGGTCGTGCATCAGGCGACACGCACGACGAGCGCGGGACATCCGAACGTCGCGAGGGCCGACCCACCGGGGTACAGCGCCGCCCAGTGCATGATTGCTTAAGGCGCCGGGTCTGACCGGCGGGTAGCCGACTACTTCGGCGGGCGTGGGCGCGAGCGGCTGGTTCCGGCGCCGCTGGGTGTGGATCGCGACGCGGGGCGTTTGGGCAGGCGCGTAGGCTGCTTTGCCGGCTCGGCGGGCTTCTTGGACTCGGCCTCGGCGGTCGCTTTTGCAGCCGCTCGCGAGGCTTTGCTCGCCGCCGATTTGGTCGGCGTCTTGCCGGCCGGCTTGGCGGCTTTGGCCGCTTTGGCCGTCGATTTCGATGCGCGCTTGGCGGCCGTTTTCGCCGCCGGTTTGGCGGTTTTGGGCGCGGTCTTGGCGGACTTCTTGGTGGCGAGCTTGGTGACCGTTTTCGACTCTGGGTCGGCGGTCGGCGAAGTGGAGTCGTCCTGCGGCTGGGCGATCGGCGGCGCGGCCAGCTGTGCCGCTGCCACCAGGCTGCGTCGCTTGCCCACCCCGAGACGGGCCTGCTCGATCGTGTCGATCGCGACCTTCGGGCCGATGTAGGGGGCGAGCACGACGAAGGAGATGTGGTCGGAGAGGCAGGGCAGATAGCGCATGCGCTCGGCCGAGGAGTAGGCGCTGATGATGTCCCACACCGCTCCGGTGATGGCTTCAGAGGCGATCTCGGGAGCGCGGCGCGGCGCGGGACCGTTGGCGGCGAGCATCCCGGTGAAGCGGTCGATCGACTTGGTCATGCGCCCGATCATGCCGGGGCCGACGTCGAAGAGGTCGATGAACGCCATCCGCAGCAATGCGGGGTGGGAGACGATGTGCTCGATGAAGGAGCTGACCGCGACGGGCACTGCGTCCGGCCACGAGGAGATCGGCGCGATCGCGGCTTCGACGGCCTGCAGCGCTTCGGAGGCGAACTCGTCGACGACCGTGAGGAAGCACTCTTCCTTGCTCGCGAACTGCTTGTGGAAGGCCTCGGTGGAGATGCCCGCGAACTGCGCGATCTGGGGATCGGTCAGTTCGCCGTAGCCTTCGTCGAGGGTCAGATGGACGACCGAGCCGAGCACCCGTGCGCGCTTGTCGTCGCTGGCGAGGAAGGCCGCCGGCGCCGGCGGGATCTCGGGCGGCTGCTTGAGCGCGATCGCGTTCAGTCGCGTGGTGGCGGGCGAGCGGTAGGCCTCGACCCAGTCGAGTAGTTCGTCGGTGAGCGTGCGCAGCTCGCAGACGCGGTCTTCGCGGATGCGGTTGAAGACGACGTGGCGAACGCCGCCGACGATCGCGCGGGAGGCGATCGCGGGCAACGGCGCCGTGTCGGGAGAGACCCTGAACGCGGAGGCCACGAGACGCTCGTAGGCGTTGCCGGCGAGGTGCAGACGTTCGCGCGCCTTGCTGCCGATGCCGAGCGAGTCGATCAGCACGAGGTGGGCGCCCTTCGGTTCGGCGACGATGTCGTCGAGGAAGGACTTGCAGGAAGCGTGCAGGCGGTTGGCCCAGCCGCGTTCGGAGCCCCACGCCTCGAGCACGAGCTTGCGCGAGCGGGCGACGACGATGTCGTAGGTCGCCAGGAAGCACTCTTCCTTGTTGGCGAACTGCTCGTAGAAGGCTCGCCGCGAGACGCCAGCCAGCCCGATCACGTGCGCCACGGTCGTGCGGTGATAGCCGCGCTGGGCGATCGACTCGATCATCCCGCCGTAGAGGCGTGCGCGCTGGTGCCTGGCGACATCCTCACGATCCAGACCATGTGGCCCGTGCGGCAGTCTCCTGTACAACGGCGCCGGATCCGTCTGAGGATCCCTCTGAGTTCCGCTCATCCCCACGGTTCTGGAAGATAGGCGATCTCACGATTAATTGCAAGTTTTTTATAACAATATCCGTCGAATGTTTCCAGGCGTGTTTCCGCTACCTCCGAATGTCCGACAGACATTTGGATTCGAACAGACGCACAAAAGCCCTAGTTCCAATCATCGGATATGGCTTCAAAGCCCGTGTTGCTTGACTTTCGAGAGGTTTGGGTGGGCACGCGGCTCGGAGCGCGATCAGGCGCTGAGCGTGAGCCGGCGCGGACCGGAGCGGAAGCCGCATTCTGCGAGCAATGTCTCCCACTGTGATCCAACGGCCGACTTGCCGTCGATCCGCTCCAGCGCGAGCCGTCCGATCCGTCCCCCGCGAACAGCCTCGCCGAGTGCGTTCAGCGCCGTGCGCACCCGTTCGTCAGCAGAGACACCGCCGCTCACAGCCCCAGCGGGGGTGTCGGCGCCCGCTCCGGCGGCGGCGAGCACGATCAGGCCGCGTCCGCCGCGCTCGACATATAGGACGGGCGCGCCGCAGACGAGCACGACTTGGGCGCCAGGCACACGCGCGGGGCGGCGAGCACCACTGCTGCTGAGACCCTCCCCCTCAGCAGAGGACGGCCAGGGCAGCGCGGCGCCGTAGGGCTGGGCGGGGTCGCCGGCGGCGAGCACGAGCGGCTCGGCGCGCGCGGAGCGCAGCCGCTCGACGGCGCCGGGCAGCGCGAACTGCGCGCCGCCGAGACCCTCGACGAAGTAGCCGCGACGGCAGACGCCGAGCGTCTCGAGGTTGCAGAGCGTCTCGTAGATCCCGGCGAAGCCGCCCTCGATCCGCTCGGCCAGGACCTGCTCGCGCGTGAGGATGCCGTGGCGCTCGAGCAGCAGCTCGGCGAGCGCGCGTCGGCGCTCGCTCGCCGATGGGTCATCCGCGCCGGCGCGAAAGAGCGGCTCGGTCAGCGACCAGCGCCCAGGCGGGTGCAGCGATCCACGCCCGGGGGCGCGGGCGCGATGGCGGCGCGCGCCGAAGCGCCCGGGGATGGGAGAGCCCACTCGAGCGGCCCGGCCTGTCCCCGCCGAGGAGCCGATCTGCGAACGAGCGAGCGACAGGCGGGGTTCACGCAACGGGGCCCACGAGTCGTTGGTCGCCTCGCCCGCCCAGACGAGGTCGAACAGCGCCTCGCGGATCGCCTCCGCCGGCAGGTCGAGTTCGGCGAGCAGGTCGGTGAAGAAGCAGGGACCCGCCAGCAGACGAGCGCGCAGCAGCTCGCGCTCGGGGCTGTCGGGCTCCTGCTCGCGGCGGACGGGAGCGGGCGGCGGGCCGAGCAGGGGCGCGTCCTCGCGGAAGTACAGCGCCACCCGCCCGGAGCGCCCCAGGGGCCCGGCGCCGACCCACACGAGCTCGCCGCTGGAGCAGAGCGAGTCGAGCCACGCCGGCGAGTAGGCGCCGAGACGGCGAGGGAGCACGTCGCGCTCCCACGTCTCGGCGGGCAGTGCAAGTCCTTGGAGAGGCACGAGCACCTCGCGCAGCCGGTCGATCCCGGCGCCCGATGGCCCGTGGCGGTCGATGCCGTGCCAGGCCGGGAGAAAGGACGCGAGGGCGCTTTGAGCGGAGGGCTCGATCTCCTTGCGCAGGGCGGCGAGCGAGGCGCGGCGCAGCCGGCGCACGACCTCGACGTTGGCCCATTCGACCCCGCTGCCACCGGGGGCGATTTCGCCGCGGGCGAGCGTGCCGACGCGCTCGAGCTCGCGCAGGACGGCGGAGGAGTCGACGCCGTAGCGCGCGCGCAACTCCTCGCTCGCGAACGGCCCGTGGGTGCGCGCGTAGCGGACCACGAGTTGGGCGAGGGCATCGTCGACGTCGGCGAGGAACGCGTCGGGCAGACCACCGGGCGGGACGGCGCCGAGCGCGTCGCGGTAGAGGCCGGCGTCCTCGGCGGCCACGTAGCGCTGTTCGCCCGCGATACGCAGGGAGATGGCGCGCCGTTCGCGACACAGCCCTTCGAGCAGCTCCTCGGAACCGATCCCCTCGAGCACCCGCTCGCGGACCTCCGCGGAGGAGAGATCGCCGAGCTGGCGCAGGATGTCGTGCAGCTCGTCGCGCCCCGTGGCCCGCGTCAGCGGGGAGCGGCGCTGGAGCTCCTCGCAGACGTTCCTCAGCGCGCCGGGGTCGATCAGCTCGCGCAGCTCCTCGGAGCCGAGCAGCTCGCGCAGCAGGTCGCGGTCGAGCGAGAGCGCGGCGGCGCGGCGCTCGGCGGTGGGGGCGTCGCCCTCATACATGTAGGTAGCGACGTAGTCGAACAGCAGCGAGGAAGCGAACGGGGAGGCGACGGGGGTCTCGACCTCGACGAGCGCGATCTCGCGCGAGTGCAGCCCGCGCAGCAGCGACTCGAGGCCGGGCATGTCGAGCACGTCGCGCAGGCACTCGCGGTAGGTCTCGAGCACGATCGGGAAGTCGTCGTGCTCGCGCGTGACCTCCAACAGGTTCTGGGCCTTTAGGCGCTGTTGCCACAGCGGCGTGCGCCGACCGGGCCAGGCGCGGGGGATCAAGAGCGCGCGCGCGGCCGCCTCGCGAAAGCGCGCCCCGAACAGGGCGGAGGAGCCGAGCTCGGCCATGACGGCCTGCTGGAGCTCGTCGGGCTCGATCAGCACGAGCTCGGCGGCGGAGGGCAGCGTGTGGGCCTCATCGTCGTCGAGGTCGGGCAGGCGCAGGACGATGCCGTCGTCGGACCACAGCGCGTCGGCCTGAAGGCCATAGCGCTCGCGCACGCGGGCGGACAGCGCGAGGCCCCAGGCGGCGTGGACGCGGGCGCCGTAGGGGGAGAGCACGCACAGCCGCCAGTCGCCGATCTCATCGCGAAAGCGCTCGAGCACGATCGTGCGATCGGAGGGGAGCACGCGCGTGGCGGCCTGTTGCTCGCGCAGGTAGGCGAGCAGGTTGCGCGCGGCGCGCTCATCGAGGTCGCAGTCGCGCTGCAGCGTGGCGGCGTCCTGCTCTATGGCCCAGCGCGAGAAGACGCCGATCTCGCGCCCCAGCTCGACGGGGCGCCCGAGCGTGTCGCCCTTCCAGAAGGGAACGGCGCCGGGGGCGCCGGGGGCGGGGGTGACGATCACGCGGTCGCGTCCGATCTCTTGTATCCGCCAGGTGGAGGCGCCGAGCATGAAGGCCTGGCCGGCGCGGGCCTCGTAGACCATCTCCTCGTCGAGCTCGCCAACGCGCCGGCCGTCGGGGAGCGTGACGGTGTAGAGGCCGCGATCGGGGATCGTGCCGGCGTTGGCGACGGCGAGCTGGCGAGCGCCGCGGCGGGGACGGATGACGCCGGCGAGGCGATCCCAGATGATGCGCGGACGCAGACCGATCGTGGAGCGGTCGCCAAAGGCTGATGAGAGCCCGCCCGCCCAGCGCCCGTCGAGCATGTCAAGCACACGCTCGAGCAGCTCGCGGGAGAGCTCGGAGTAGGACCACGTGTTGGTGACGAGCGCGTGGAGGTCGCCGACGGACATGCCGTCCTCGTCCTCGGCGGCGACGGCGATCGAGACGACGTGCTGGGCGAGGACGTCGAGGGCGTTGCGGGGCACGACGGTCGGCTCGATGGCACCGGCGCGCATCAGCCGGCAGACGACGGCGCACTCGAGCAGGTCGCCGCGGAACTTGGGAAAGAAGCGTCCGCGGCTGATCTCACCGACGCCGTGGCCGGCGCGCCCGACGCGCTGCAGCCCGCGGGCGACGGACTTGGGCGACTCGACCTGCAGGACGAGGTCGACGGCGCCCATGTCGATACCGAGCTCGAGCGAGCTGGTCGCCACGAGGCAGGGCAGCTCGCCCGCCTTCAGCAGCTCCTCGACGTGCGTGCGCTCCTCGCGCGCGAGCGAGCCGTGGTGGGCGCGGGCGATCTCCCGTGGGGCGGGGATCGCCGCGTCCGCGTCGCCGGCGGTGGCCTGCGCATCCTCCCGCGCGGCGAGCTCGTTCAGCCGCAACGCGACGCGCTCGGCCGCGCGGCGGTTGTTGACGAAGATGATCGTAGAGGTGTGTTCGCGCACGGAGCGCAGCAGCTCGGGGTAGATCGCGGGCCAGATCGAGCCACGGGTGGACTCGCCCCCGGCCACGGGCTCCAACGGATCGGGCGGGGCGCCCCCGGAGGGATCGTGGGTACCGGGTTCGGCCATCGACTCGACGGGAACTTCGATGCGCAGATCCAGCTGGGCGGGTGCGGCCGCGTCGAGGATCGTGACCTCCCGGCGGGGGCCGACGAGGAAGCGCCCGATCTCCTCGAGCGGGCGCTGGGTCGCGCTGAGGCCGATCCGTTGCGGGCCGGTCGAGGACGCAACTCCTTCGCGTGAGCGCCCTGCAGCAACCAGCGCATCGAGACGCTCGAGCGTGAGCGCGAGGTGTGAGCCGCGCTTGGTGGCGGCGACGGCGTGGATCTCATCGACAATGACCGCCTCGACGCCCGTGAGCATCGATCGTGCCTGCGAGGTAAGGATCAGGTAGAGCGACTCCGGCGTCGTGATCAGGATGTCGGGCGGGCTGCGCACCATCGCGGCGCGCTCGCGCTGGGGCGTGTCGCCCGTGCGGATGGCGAGGGAGACGGTGTCGGCGATGCCGATGCCGCGCAGGGGCGTGCGCAGGTTGCGCTCGATGTCGTAGGCGAGCGCCTTCAGCGGCGAGACGTAGACGACACGGGTCGATGCTCCATCCGTGCGATCGGCGACGCTGAGACGGTCGAGCGCCCACAAGAACGCGGCGAGCGTCTTGCCCGAGCCGGTGGGGGCGGACAGCAGCACGTGCTCGCCACGAGCGATCGCCGGCCATGCCTGCATCTGGGCGGGCGTGGGAGCCGCGAAGGCCGCCGCGAACCAGTCGCGGACGCGGGGCGTGAAGCTGGACAGGGAATTGCTGCTAGCGCTCGGCGCCATTCTGCAGTGAGGCTAGCGCGAGCCTGCGATGCCCAGCCCGTCCGCCCCGCCCTGCGAGCAGGCCTTCACAGGCGCCGCGCCGTCCAATGGCCGCGGCGCCCGCGGAGACCTGGCATCGTCGGGGGGACACCTCGATCTCCACTCGAGCATCGCCGGAGAGGAAGGACGATGCCCAAGCTCTCAGCCGCTGATGCACATCCTTGTGCGGCGACCAAGCCGAGATCCATATGTTCGCCTACCAACTTTAGTTCTGATTATCAGATATTGCCAATGGTGTTTCTCACTCCTGTAACTCGGAAACACTTTTCGAGAACGCTAGCTAAATCGGACCAATGGAACTAAGATCGGGCCGTGCCAGGAGGCTCCGCCGACAGGCCGCAACCGCACAACCACAACCAGCAAGTCGCGCTGGCAGGGGCGCTGAGCGCCGCGGGTGATCGCTGGACGCTGCTGATCGCGCTGGCGCTCGCGCGACGTCCCCAGCGCCCGGTGGAGCTGCGACGCCGGCTGCCTGGGGGAATCAGCGCCGGTGTGCTGGACAGGCACCTACAGCAGATGGTCGCGCTGGGGCTGTTGTTACGCAGGCGCTTCAAAGAAATGCCGCCCCGGGTGGAGTTCGAGTTGACCGAGACGGGACGGGAGCTACTTCCAAGCGCACGCGCCCTGGCACGGTGGGGCGCCAAGCACATATGAGAACGCCTCGGCTCGCTCCGCGGGCGCCGCGGCCTGCGGAAGCCACGACGCCCGGGAGCACCTCCGGGCACGGGACCGGCTCGGTCTCCGGACACGCGATCCGCCGGAAGAGGGACGGCGAATCACTGCTAGTTGTACACGCTCGGAGGTCGGGCGTGGGGTCGTGTTTCCAAATTTGAGTTCACTCAAAAGCGGCAAACGCAGTAGCGCCATTCACACACCGTGGCCGCGCGGGTTTGGCTTACGTCTCCCGGATGACTCCGCGGTCGAGCATATACACGCGGCTCGCGAGCTCCTTAACTAGCCCAGCGTGCTGATCTGCCAAGAGCATCGCCACCCCCGCGCTCTGCACCCTCCTCAACTGCTCGATGAGGACCTCCACCACGCGCGGCGCCAAACCCTCGCTCGGCTCGTCCAGCAGGAGCACTTTGGGACCTGCGATCAACGCTCTTGCGATCGCCAAGACTTGCTGCTCGCCGCCGCTCAGCCAAGCACCCTTCGACCCCTTGACCTCCGCCAGCAATGGAAACACGTCGAACGCCTTCTCCAGCAGCCACCCGCCCTCTTGTGGTGTCACGGCGCCGTTCGCTCTTGCACGCTTCGCCGACCCTGCCGCCACGAGCAGGTTCTCCTCTACCGTCAGGCTCCCAAACACTCTCCTGCCCTCCGGCACCAACCCCACGCCCAGTCTCGCGATCCGGTGCGCGGGCATCTCGATCGTCTCTTTCCCATCCATCTCGATCGAGCCAGTCCTCGTAATACCCGCCATCCCCATGATGCTTTGCAGGGTCGTGGTCTTCCCCGCGCCATTCCTACCCACCAGCGCAACGGTCTCCCCCGCCCTCACCTCCAGGTCCACATCGAATAGGACGTGGCTGGCGCCATATCGGGCGTTCAACCCTCTGATCTCCAACATCGCCCTTTGCCCGCGCTCCCGATGCTCGGCTTTGTGCGGTGACCGGCGCCGGCTGGGCTGGTTGAAACTTCTGGCTTCCGGGTCACCCACACGATCAACGGCCTTCCTACAACCTGCCCACGGGTACATAGCCGCCACCGAGATACACGCGCCTAACCCGCTCGTCCCCTCGCACCACCTCCGGTGTCCCATCCGCGATCGGCTTCCCCCGATCCATCACCACCACCCGACTCGCATACGCAAACACCGTGTCCATGTCGTGCTCGCTGAACACCATCGTCAGACCCCTACGCGCGACCGCTCCGGCTACCAGCTCCATAATCTCCACGCGCTCCTCTCTGCCCATCCCCGCTGTCGGCTCGTCTAGCAACAGCACCCTCGGCTCACCCGCCAACACCATCGCCAGCTCCAACCGCTTGCGCTCGCCTTGCGCCAGCACGCCCGCCTCGCGCTCCCCATCCTCGTCCAAACCCACTTCCGCCAACGCGTCCCGCACACCCTCCCCGCCGCGCCCGGCCGCGACCTGCGCCAGTTCTACGTTCTCACGCACCGACAATCCCGAGAACAATCTTGCCGTCTGAAACGTCCGCCCCAACCCCCACTTCGCACGGCGTGCCGGCGTCACCCTTCGCATGCTCCTGCCCGCCAGCAGCACATCGCCCGCGTCCGCCCGCAACTCTCCCGAGATCAACCCGAACAGCGTGCTCTTGCCCGCTCCGTTCGGACCGATCACAGCGACCCGATCGCCTTCACCCACCCGCAGTGACATCCCATCCACCGCGCGGATCCCGCCGAAGCTCTTGCGGACGTTCCGCAGCTCGAGCGCCGGGGCGGACGGTTCGAGCTGGCTCACATCAGTCGGGTCTGATCAATGTGTCGACGCGGCGAACGATCTCCGCGTGCGTCCGCGGACGAATCGTGCCGAGCCGCTCCACAAACCGCGCGGAGGAGATTGCGCGGACGTGCTGGGGGAGCGCGAAGCTCACCTCGGGCAGGCCACCCTCGGGCGACTCGACACGAAGATGCAGCGGCGAGCCCACATCTTTGGTCGTGAACGGCACCACGATAGCCAGTCCCCAACGCCCCAGCGGATCGCGCGAAACTATTACCACAGGTCGCCGACGACCCTGCTCATGGCCGATGACAGGCTCGAGATCGGCCATCCAGACCTCACGCTGATGGAGCGCCGGCGTCACAGACCGTCGAGCCCGTCACCGAGCGTAACGTCCAACTCCGCGACCTCAGCCTGCCAAGCGGCCCACTCCTCAGGGTCGGTCCGCAACCGCTCCATGGCCACCTCGTGCCCGGCGAGCATTGCATCGTCCTCGGCTTGGCGCACGAGCGCAGAGACCTTCGCCGAGATCGCAATCCCCTCGCGTCCGGCCATCTCCACCAACGCTCGATGCGTCTCCTCCGAAACCCGAACCGTTGTCGTCGCCATGTTCACTCCGCTCCTTCCACGCGCCTTTCACGTAGACATGAGTGTAGACGATAGAGGCTACAAGCCCTGGCCCTCCGTACCCACCTGCTGTCTGTCCTACCGCCGAACGCCGAGCCGCCGAGCCCTCAGGGAATCCCGTCGAGCAGTTCCGCCGGCTCTAGCGCCAGCGCGCGGGCGAGCACGACGATCGTCTCCAGCCGCGGCGAGCGCTTGCGGCGCTCCAACAGGCTGATCTCCGTGCGGTGCAGTCCGCACATCGCGCCCAAGGCTTCCTGGGAGAGCCCCAGTCGTTCGCGGTGACCGCGCAGGTTCGCGGCGAACGGCCCCCTCATACTCACTGTCGACGCTACCACGCGTGCATTCTCTCACAAAGCAGACGAAAGTCTACCGACAACCGTCACATCTCGGCAGACTTCCCGCTTGCGCTCGCCGGCCCAGCCCGTTAAAGCCGACGAGCGCCGTGACTTGCAACACGACGCCCGCGGAGCTGTCCCTGTGGCCGCCGTGACAATGGTAAGGAAAGAGTCCGGACGGCGTTATGCGATCCGCCGCAGAGACCCGACGAATCTGACTCATTTTTAACGTCTCCTCAGCACAGAACGCAACTACTGTCTCTCACTCTTCACACGCCTTTAGGCCCTGATTTGCGGGCTTTTCGCGGGCCGCGTGGCCACCTTCACGACGCCGCAGA
This sequence comes from uncultured Solirubrobacterales bacterium, assembly GCA_963708315.1. Classification (GTDB taxonomy): domain Bacteria; phylum Actinomycetota; class Thermoleophilia; order Solirubrobacterales; family Solirubrobacteraceae; genus Palsa-744. Next base: position 3,134,294 of record OY970204.1, read on the forward strand.
AGGCGCCGGCGCCCGCCTACGCCCCAGACGCAAAGAAGCGATGATCCCGCGGGGCGCCAGCAGGATCACGGCGAGCAGCACCAGCCCTTCGACAAGCAGCGTGTCGGTCGTCAGCTTGCCCACGTAGAAGTCGATCAGCCCCAGCCCCACGGCGCCCACCACCGGGCCGGAGAACGTGCCCACGCCGCCCAGCAACGTCACGATCAGCGCGTTCGCCGAGATTTTCCAATCGAACACGTCGGGATACACGATCTGCGTGGACAGCACCGACAGCCCGCCGCCGACCGCCGCCACTCCCCCCGCCAGCGCGAACACGCCCAGCTTGCGCCGCTCCACCGCGACGCCCAGCGTCCGTGCGCGTAGCGCGTCTTCACGAATCCCCCTCAGCATCAGCCCCGCGCGCGAGCGCACGAACACGAACACCCACACCAGCACCGCCGCCGCGACGCCCAGCATCGCGTAGTACACACCGTTCACGTCCACCACCACGTTCAACCCTTCCGGCAGGCTTGCGATCAGGCCGCTGTCACCGCCCGCCAGCCCCGGGGTGTGTTCGGCCGCGAACTCCAGCAGCGCGCTCAACGCGAACGTCAGCATCACAAACGCCACCGGCTCCATCCGCACGAGCACCGCCCCACTCGCGATCGCCACCACGACCGCCACGAGCACCGCGGCGGGGAGCGCCAAGTAGAAGCTCAGGCCGGCTTCGTTCATCGCCAGCACGGTCACATACGCGCCCAACCCGTAGAACGCCGCCTGCCCGAACGAAAACATGCCCGTGTACCCGAACAGCAGGTTAAAGCTCACCGCCACCAGCGCCGTCACGATCATCGAGGCCGCCAGCAGCACGTACTCGCTGGAAGCCACCGCCGGCAACAGCGCGGCGAGCGCCACCAGCGCCAACGCCGGGCCGCCGTCCACAAGCATCGCCCGGCGCGATCGGGCCCTACGCATACGCCCCATGCTCTCCTATCCCGCGGTCGAACCCGCCGCCGCTTGCCCCCGCCGCGCGCGCAGGCCCGTCAGCGACCAACCGCGCCGCCCCGCCACCGCGCGCGCTCCCAGCACGACGCTCATCACCACATACGGCGTCAACTGCGCGAGCGTCGTGTTGTGCAGCGCGGCAAAGCTCTGTAGCACGCCGATCGTCAGCGCCGCCATAAGCGCGCCCGTCATGTTGCCCAGGCCACCCGTCACGACCACGATGAACGCCGGCACCAGCGCCGTCGTTTCGAGATTCGTCGACACCGCGCCCTGCGGCGCGATCAGCACGCCCCCGAGCGCCCCCAGTCCGATCCCGACCGCGAACACCGCCGAATACAGCCGGTCCACGTCCACGCCCAGCACCGCCAGCATCTCGCGATCATCGACCGCCGCTCGCGTCAGCAGCCCCGCCCGCGTGCGATACAGCCCCCACCAGATCGCCACCGTCACCACCAGGCCGAGCACGATCGTCACGATCGTGTAGCGCGGCAGCGTCGCGCCCAGCACGCTCCAACTGCCGTTCAGCGCGCCCGGCAGCGAGACCGTGCGGAAATGCGTGCCGAACACGAGCACGATCGCCCCCGCGATCAGGTAGCTCAGGGCGAGCGTCAGCATGAACTGCCGGTTCTCGTTCTCCGCGCGGTAGGTGCGGCGCAAGAGCGCCACCTCGGCCACCGCCCCGAGCGCCGCCACCGCCACCGGGACGGCGATCAGCGCGACCGTCCAACCCAGGGCCGATGCGCCCAGGCGCGCGATCACGCTCGTCGTCAAGTACGCCCCCAGCATGTACACCGAGCCCGCCGCGAAGTTCATCACGCCAAGCACGCCCCACACGAGGTTCAACCCAGCGGCCGTAAAGAACAACACGAACGCCAGCCCCAGGCCGGCGAACAGCTGATCGATGAACGTCGCCAGGCTCATCGCGGCTGCCGCTCAGCTCAGCATTCGAGGTACTTGTGCGTATCCACCAGCCCCAGCGGTTCGAAATGCGCAAACGCCAGCGCGTGATTGGGCCCGACGACCGTGCCCATCGCAATCGGCATCGCGATCTGATGGTTGCACTTGCGGATTTCCACATTCCCCTGCACCGTCTGCACCCGCGCCCCGCCGAGCGCTTCGCGGACCTTCGTCGGATCCGTCGACTTCGCTTTCTCGATCCCCTGCGCGATCAACTGAATCTGGTTGAACGCGTCACCCGCCGCGCCGCCGTTGGCGACAGCCGGGCTCAGCGCTTCGAGCTCGCGCGCAAACGGCGTGTGGTAGATCGACGAGGACGGATAGAACGTGTACCCCTTCACGCCGACCGGCGGCTGGGGCATCGCGTCGATCGTCGCGTAATCCATGATCCCAAAGAAATTGGTCTTGTCGAACAACCCCAAGGGCAGGCCCTGCTTGACGAGCGTCACCGTGTCTTCGGTGATCACCGTCGAGTACACCGCGTCCGGGTGCTCGGCGAGCACCTTGTCGATATACGGCGTGTAGTCGGTGCCGCCGCTGGGCAGGTAGTCCTGGCTGATGATCGTCTGTCCGGCGCCCTGCATCGCCTGCTTGAACGCAGCCGTCACCTGATACCCGTAGCTGTAGTCCTCGCTGATCACCGCGATCCGCTTCCACTGCGGGTGTGCGCGGATGTAGGCGGCGGCGTTCCTGCCCTCGACCTTCGCCGTGGGAATCGTGTTGAACGCGTAGATTTCCGGGCCACCCGAGAACACCGTGGGGTCCGACACGCCCAGCGCGTAGATCACATGGCTGGGGTTGGCCACGAGCTGCTCGACGCTCTTGCCGACAGCGCTCGAACACGTGCCCGCGAGGTATTTGACATGGCCGCTCAGTACCAGGTCGCGCGCCTGGGCCACGCCCACGGTCGGCGTGGCCTTGTCGTCGCGCACGATCAACGCCAGCTTGTGTCCCAATACCCCACCATGTTCGTTGACCCGCCTGACGGCCAGTTCCGCGCCTTTGACGTATTCCTGGGAGAACGTCGAGCAAAAGCCCGTCAGCGAGGCGAGGTAGCCGATCTTCACCGGGGCGCCGGAGGCCAGTTCCGCACTCCCCGAACTCGATGACCCGCAGCCGGCGAGCGCCAAGACCAGCCCGAGCGCGACGAGCGCAATCGCTGTGGCAGGACCGCCGGCCAGCCTCCTCATTTAATGCGACATCCCCTCTTGTTTTGGTGCGGTGAATGATCGAACTTTTCGATCGAACGATATCTCTATTCTGAACCGGGCGCGCCGGCCTCGTTTGCAATCCGCGGCTCCCCCGGAGAGGCATGCCCCGCGAGCGTGTGAAACGAAGGCATCACCTCCCGCGCAAACGCCGTCATCGAAGCGCACACCTGCGCGTGCGGCTGACCGAGGTTGTGCCAGGCCGAGAACTGATCGACCCCCAACTCGGCATAGCGCGCGAGCTTGGCGTGCACCTCCGGGGCGGTGCCGAACGCGATGTTCCGATACATCTCCTCAAGCTCCGGCTCGTCCTCCCTGGCGGGCTCATCGACCACGTAGTCGCCCCCGCGCACGTGCTCCCGGTCACCGAGCTGCTGATCGATGATGCGATGGTTCATCAGCACATACCGCAGCACCTCCTGACATTCCGCTTCATCGGCGCCGACGAACGTCATCCGGTTGAGGGCGAACTTCGCCCGCGAGCGCTCGCGCCCGGCGTCGCGCAGCGCCTGCTCAAACGCCTCATACACCCCTTCGACCTGCGCGAACGGCTCGCGAAACGGGGCCGAGATCAGATCGCAGTCAAACCCCAGCTCGATCGCCCAGCGCACCGAGCGGGCCGACAGCGCCGCCAGCCACAACGGCGGGTGCGGCAGCTGCGATGGCGGGGGCAGCACGGTCGCGTTGGGATAGGAGAAGAACCGCCCGGCGTGGGCGTGCGCGGTGGGATCGGTCCAGTGGTCGACCATGATCCGCAGGTGCTCGGCGAAGAACTCGCGGCTGTCGGCCTCGCCCATCTCCATCTGGAACTGGCGCATCTGATAGGGCGAAGCGCCACGTCCGCAGGCCACGTCGAAGCGCCCATTCGACAGCTGGTCGATCTGCGCAATCTGGCCCGCCAGCCGCAGGGGATGGTGAAACGGCAGCACGAACACCGCCACGCCGATCCTGATGCGCGACGTGCGCTGGGCGATCGCCGCCGCCAGCTGCAACGGGTCCGGCGCGGCCAGGAAGCTCACGAGGTTCTGCTCGGCCAACCAGATCCCGTCATAGCCCAGCTCCTCCGCCAGCACCGCCTGCTCGACCAGCTCCCCATACAGCTCACGCGCGGGCTTCTTGCGGTCCCACCACTGGCCGGGGAGGAACAGGTAGAAGCGCATCCCCCGACCTCAGCCGTTCCGGCGCCATGAGTCCGAGACACAAGCCGCTATGTTTCTGGGCGGCCCACAAGGGAAATCAATGTTTATGATTGAGACTCGCGCTGAGATTAAGTATGATGACCGTTCAGACATGGAATTCCCCTGTTAGGGAAGTCTCCAGGACAAGGAACAGGAAACCGAGTGCAATGCCCAGAACAAGTTCGAATACTTCCAAAAAATCAGATATAACACAAGAGCCCGCCTGGTCTATCCCCAGCCTGCGTGAGCCACGCTACTCGCAGTCGCTGGAGCGCGGCCTCGCGATCCTGGGCTGCTTCACTCCCCAGCGCCCCGTGTTGGGCATCGCCGACATCGCCGACGAGCTCGGCATGAGCCGCTCGACCACGCACCGCTACGTGATCACGCTCGTCGCGCTCGGCTACCTCGAGCAGGGCGCCTCGCGCAAGTACCGACTGGGGCTGCGCGTGACCGACCTGGGGATGTCCGCGCTGAACTCCACGGGTCTGCGCGAGCACTCCCATCCCTACCTGGAGGAGCTGCGCCAGCGCACCAGCTACACCGTCAACCTGTCGGTGCTCGACGGCTCCGACATCCTCTACGTCGATCGCGCCCGCAGCTTCCGTCGCGGGCAGAGCAAGATCGACCTCGGTCTGCACCCCGGATCGCGGCTGCCGGCGTACTGCACGTCGATGGGCAAGCTCTTGATGGCCTATCTGCCCGAGCCCGAGCAGAAGGACCTCTTCTCCGAGATCAAGCTCACCAAGCGCGGCCCCAACACGATCACGTCAAAGAAAGCCCTGCGCGACGAGCTCGACGAGGTCGCCGACGCCGGCTTCGCCGTCAACGACGAAGAGCTCGCCCCGGAGCTGCACTCGATCTCAGCCCCCGTTCGCAACGAGTCCCGCGATGTCGTCGCCGCCGTGAACATGGCCGCGCACTCCTCGATGATCTCCCTCGAGGAGCTCGTCGACGCGCTCGGCCCGCACCTCGTCTCCACCGCTGACCGCATCTCCGCGCGGCTGGGCTACCGCCGCGACGACGAGTCTTAGACCGGCTCGGTCTCCACACGCGCACACCGGCCTGGACCCGTCCTCCAGGCCGGTCGCGTACTCTCTGGCGCCGATGATCACAGTCCGACTTACGATCGCGCTGCTGTGCGCTTCGCTGCTCGCGACCTGCCTGGCCGCGTGCGGCGCCGCGAGCAACGTCTCGACGAGCGCCTTCAAAGGCGAACAGCAGAAGGTCGCCAAGGCCGTGGCGCGCCTGCAGAGCCACGCCACGGCCCTCGAAGCGAAGAAGATCTGCACCGAAGACCTCGCCGCCGCCCACGTCGCCCAGCTGAACTCCGCTCCCGGGGGCTGCAAGCAGGCGCTCGAATCCCAGCTCAAACAGATCGACAGCTTCGAAACGACCGTCCAGTCGGTTCAAATCAACGGCGCCACCGCAACCGCCCGCGTCAAGGGCGTCAAAGGCGGCAAAAAAAGCATCCAGACCTTGACGCTCGTCCACGAAGGCGGCAAGTGGAAGGTTTCGAGCGTCAGCTGAGCGCCCGGCGATCTCCGCTCCGCCAAGACCCGCTCCGCGCGGGTATCGATCAGCTGAGCGCCTTGCCGTACTGGCGTTCGTAGTAAGTCCGGTAGTCGCCAGAGCGGATCGGCTCCCACCACCAGGCGTTCTCGCGATACCAAGCGACGGTCTCCTCTAGGCCGTCCTCGAAGCGCACCCGCGGCGTCCAGCCCAGGGCGCGCACCTTCTCCGAGGACAGCGAGTAGCGGCGGTCGTGACCGGGGCGATCGGTGACGTGCTCGATCTGTGACTCGGCGGCGCCCGTGAGCGCGACGATGCGGTGGACGACGTCGATGTTCGCCTGCTCGTCCGGGCCGCCCGCGTTGTAGACCTCGCCCGGCTCGCCGTGCGCAAGGACGTGCCCGATCGCGCGCGCGAAGTCGCTCGCGTGGATCCAATTGCGCACCTGCATCCCGTCGCCGTAAACGGGCAGCGCGTCACCGTGCAGCGCGTTCAGGACCATCAGCGGGATCAGCTTCTCCGGGTACTGATACGGGCCGTAGTTGTTCGAGCCGCGAACGATGCTCGCGGGCAGCCCGTAGGTGTGGAAATAGCTCTGCACCAGCAGGTCCGCGCCCGTCTTCGTGGCTGAGTAGGGCGAGGAGGGCTGCAGAGGGCTCTCCTCGGTGAAAGTGCCGACCTCGATCGACCCGTAGACCTCATCGGTCGAGACCTGCACGTAGCGCAGCTCACGTGTGCGCGCGGCCTCCAGCAGCACATACGTTCCGAGCGCGTGCGTGCGCACGAACGCGTCCGGTTCTGCGATCGAGCGATCGACGTGCGTCTCGGCGGCGAAGTTCACGATCGCCTCGGGCGCGCCCGCCGCGATCGCCGCAGCAACCGCCTCGGCGTCCTCGATCGCGCCGTGGATGAAGCGGAACCCCGGCTCGGAGGCTACGTCGTGGAAATTCTCCTCGCGCCCCGCATACGTGAGCTTGTCGAGCACCGTCACCTCATCGCCGTGCTCCAGCAAACGCTGGCGCACGAACGTCGAGCCAATAAACCCAGCACCACCGCAGACGAGAAGTTTCATGCGCGCATCATTCCATTCAGCGCGCGCTCATGGGCGCGTCATCCCACCCCTAGCCGCCAAATACCCCGCCAGGCCGTCCTGCCACGGCGGCATCGGCAACACGTCGCTGCGTTCGGATTCGAGCACCGAGTAGGCCGGTCGCGGGGCCGGACGGGCCATCTGCTCGCTCGTGGCCGCCTCCACACGGCATGCGACTTCGGCCTGGCGAAAGATCTCCCGCGCGAACCCGTTCCAAGAGACCGCGCCGGCGCCGGCGAGATGCACGAGGCCACGCACCTGACGTTCCAGCAGCCCGAGCAGGGCGGGCGCCAGGTGCCCGGACCACGTGGGACAGCCGATCTGGTCGTCCACGACCTGCACCGCCTCGCGCTCTCCCGCCAGTCGCAGCATCGTGTCAGCGAAGTTGCGCCCATCCACGCCGTAGAGCCAAGACGTACGGACGACCGTGTGCTCCACGGAGGCGGCGAGCACCTGGCGCTCGCCCTCGAGCTTGGTCGCGCCATACACAGAGCGAGGACCAGTGGGATCGGACTCCACATAGGGCCGCGGACGTCCAGCGCCGTCCAGCGGCGGCGCGCCATCGAACACGTAGTCGGTAGAGAGGTGCAGCAGCGGCGTGCCGAGCTTTGCCGCCGCGCGCGCGAGGTTGCCCGCGCCGTCCGCGTTGACCGCGTGGGCCAGATCCCGCTTCTCCTCCGCGCCGTCGACGTCGGTCCAGGCGGCACAGTTGATGCTTACCTCGGGGAGCTCGCGCTCGAAGAACGCGTTCACGGCGGACTCGTCGACGATGTCGAGCTCCGGCAGGTCGACCAGCACCAGCTCGTGCCCGGCGCGCTCGGCGACCCTGCGCACGTCGTGCGCGAGCATCCCGTTCGCGCCCGTGAGGAGCAGTCGCATGACTAAAGGATCGAGATGTCGGAGTTGTCACCGACCATGAATCGGTAAGCCCGCGGCTGCCCGTCGGAGCGGCGCACGGTCACGTTGCGACCCAACAGCGAGGACTCCATGCGCCCGTCCAGGTCGCACACCGAGGAGCCGGCCAACAGGATCGAGTGCTCGACCTCGGCGCCCGAGATCGCGCAGTTCTCGCCGATCGCCGTGTACGGGCCGATGTAGCAGTCGCGCAGTCGCGCGCCTGCGCCAATCACCGCGGGCCCGCGCACGGTCGTGCGCTCCAGGCGCGCCCCGGGCTCGATCACCACGCGCCCGTCGACCTGCGAGTCGATCAGCTCGCCGTCGTGGCGCTCGATCAGGTTGTCGAGGATCAGACGGTTCGCCTCCAGCATGTCCTCCAGGCGCCCCGTGTCCTTCCACCAGCCACGCACGATATGCGGCTCGACCCGCAGGCCGCCGTCCACCAAATGCTGGATCGCGTCGGTGATCTCGAGCTCGCCACGCGCCGATGGCTCGATCGCGCGGGCCGCGTCGTGGATGCCGGCCGTGAACATGTACACCCCCACGAGCGCCAGATCGGTCGCCGGCTCGGTGGGCTTCTCGACGAGCCGCACCACCGGGCCCACGTCCCCCGGCCGATCCGACGCAGCCGGCCCAAGCTCGGCGACGCCGAAGTTCTCCGGGTCGGGTACCGGCGTGAGCAGGATCAGCGCATCCGGACTGTGCTCACGAAACGCCGCCACGAGGTCGGAGATCCCGCCCTGCAGCAAGTTGTCCCCCAGATACATCACAAACGGGTCCTCGCCGAGGAACGGCTCGGCCGTCAGCACCGCATGGGCGAGGCCCAGCGGCTCGTCTTGGACGATGTAGGAGATCTCCACGCCGAACCGCGAACCGTCGCCGGCGGCCGCTTCGATCTCCGGGCCGGTCTCGGGCGCGATGATGATCCCGACCTGCTCGATCCCCGCGGCCGCCATCGCCTCGATCCCGTAAAACAGCACGGGCTTGTTGGCGACGGGCACGAGCTGCTTGGCGCTCGTGTGGGTGATCGGGCGCAGGCGCGTGCCCTTGCCGCCCGAGAGGATGAGGCCCTTGAGCGTCTGCATCAGCCGCGGAGGTTAGTGGGCGCGGGTCTAAAAGGGGAAGGGGCTCGGGGGGAGGGCCTGCCCTCCCCCCGCTCATTGATGAGGCCCTTGAGGTCCGCCATGTCCGGCGGAGCCTACCGGGGTCTACGCAGCTACCGACTCCAGCTCGATCTCCAGCGGCGCGTGATTGGAGGGCTTGCGGCCCTGTCGGTAGGTGTGGTTGACGTCGCAGCGAGTCACGTATGGCGTCAGGTGCTCGCTCGCCAGCGCCAGATCGATGCGCAGGCCGTAGTCGCGAGCGTAGTGGCCGTCGCGCTGATCCCAGCAGGTGTAGCCGCGCTCCTGCGGGTGCAACCGCCGGTAGACGTCCACCAGCTCGCCCTCTTCGATGATCTCGCGCACGCTCTCGCGCTCGGCGGCGCCCGTGTGCGAGGAGTCCTGCAGCCACTCCGGCTCGTACACATCTTGATCGGTGGGCGCGACGTTGAAGTCGCCGGTGATCAGCATCGGGCGCTCCTGCTCGCCGTACACCTGACGGGCGATCGCCTCCAGAAACGCCAGCTTGGCCTCCGCGTCGCTCTCCTCCTCCAGCGAGCCGGCGGGTACGTACACGGAGCTGATCGTCAGGCCGTTGAGCGAGACCTGCAGCCAGCGACCGGCGGCCATGGCGTGATCGTGGTCGAGCGCGAGGCTGCGCTTGTCGACCTCGTGGTCGGCCCGCACCAGGATCGCCACGCCCGCGCCGCCCCGTCCGCAGCTGTGCTGCGCCTCATAGCCGAGGTCGCGCAGCTGCCCGTAGGGGAAGCGATGGTCCGGGCAGCGGGTCTCCTGCAGGCAGACGACATCCGGCTGCTGCTCGGAGAGCAGCTCGACCAGGCGCGGCCAGCGCGCGCGGATCCCGTTGACGTTCCAGCTCACGACCCTGATCTTGTTCTCCGCCATGTCTGTCGCCGTCCCCCTTGTGTCTGTTCTCATGACCGCTGATGACTCCGTGTAATGCTCTGATGACTCCATGTAAAACTTCGTCTTACACCAAACAAGAGTAGGGATGGCAGAGGGATACGACCAGATACCGAATGGCAAATGTGATGGAGTGTGATTAGACGTTTTGGACACTGCCCGTTCTTGATTCTCATGGATAGTTAGGGCGGAAGATGTACTCATCTATTGACAGTCCGACCTGCCTCCAATTGGACGCGCCGTCCGAAGCAACGCCTAACGTCAAAGGCGTGTTCGTGAACGAGTTGCAAGACGGCGCTGAGATCGACCAGGTACTGCTGGTGCGCGAGGCCGAGCGCCGGCAGCGACGCGACGGCGGGGACTACCTGCGATTGCGTCTGGGCGACCGCACCGGCGCGGTCGTGTCGATGGTGTGGGAGGAGCTCGGAGAGGTCGAGGGGCTCGCTCGTGCGGGCGAAGCGGTGCGCGTGCGCGGGCGCTACACCGTCCACCCCCGGTTCGGCCCGCAGATCAACCTGCGCGGGTTGGAGGCGCCCGCGCCCGGGAGCTACTCACCCGAGGACCTGCGCGACGGCCCGACGCACACCGTGGAGCAGCTCGAAGCGCAGCTGCGCGAGCTGCTTGGCACCGTCCACCAGGCGCACCTGCGCGAACTACTGGAGCGACTGATCGGCGAAGACTCCGAGCTGTGGAGCGCCTACCGCATCGCACCCGCCGCCAAGCACTACCACCAGGCCTACCCCCACGGACTGCTCGAGCACTGCCTGAGCGTCGCCCAGGCGGTCAGCGCAACCAGCGCCACATTCCCAGGAATCGACCGCGACGTGGCGGTCACGGGCGCGCTGCTGCACGACATCGGCAAGCTCGAGGCCTACGCCGAGGAGGGCGGGGGGGATCGGGTAATCGACCTCACCGACGCCGGGCGGCTGCAGGGCGAGATCGCGCTCGGCTACTACCGTGTTCGCAGGACGATCGAGGAGCTCGACGGCTTCCCCGCCGAGCTGGCGCAGGCGGTGACCCACATCATCCTCTCCCACCACGGCTCCCTGGAGCACGGCAGCCCCGTCGTGCCGTGCACGCGCGAGGCGACGCTGGTGCACATGATCGACAACCTCGGCGGGCGACTGGGCAGCTTCGACCGCCTCGAAAAGGAGCTCGCTCCCGGAAAGCGCTGGTCCGGCTATGACCGGGCGCTGGAAGGCAGCGCGTTCTTCGCCGGCTCGCCGGCGAACGAGGAGCTCGCCGCCGGCGAAGTGCTCAGCGCAGACATGTCGGATGACTTACCGGCGGGTCAGTTCTCGCTGGAAGTCCCGGGCGAAGCTCCACGCCACACTCCTGCGCAGGCCACGCCAGCGGCCACACCCGCCCGCGAAGCCGCCTGACGGCGATTTGCCGAGCGCGAAAGCCCGCAAATAGCGGGCGCATCGGCAGGCGGGCGCAAGCCTCCCACCGTCGGGTCGTATCGTTCAAAGTCGATGGCCAAGGACACCGAGAAGCTGATCCGCCAACTGTCGCTGATCTCCTACCTGATGGCCGAGCGTCGCCCCGTCACGGCCCTGGAGATACGACGCGACGTCGAGGGATACAGCGGCATGAACGAGGACGCGTTCGCGCGCCGCTTCTACGCGGACCGCTCCGAGCTCGAGTCGCTGCGCATCCAGCTGACCGTCGAGCGCCCCACCGACGGCGCGGCCGAGCAGGAGAACTACTCGCTGCGGCCCGAGAACTTCCATCTACCGCCGATCGCCTTCTCCGACGAGGAGCTCGCGGCGCTGCAGACGGCGCTGAGCCTGCTCGACGGCGAATTCGCCTACGCCGAGCCGCTGCGGCTGGCGCTGCAGCAGATCACCTGGGGGCGCCCCAGCCCGCTGCGCGCCCCCGAGCAGCGCTCCGTTGGGCTGGGCATCACGGCATCCGCCGGCGGGCATGAGCTCTCGGCACGGCTGGCGAAGGTCGAGACGGCGATCTTCCGCAACAAGACGATCGTGTTCGACTACTACACGATGGAGCGCGACGAGGTGGGACCCCGCCGCGTCGACCCCTACCACCTGCTGTTCCAGGGCGGGCAGTTCTACCTGCTCGGGTACGCCCACGAGCGCAAGGCGATCCGCGTGTTCCGGCTCTCGCGCATCCGCGGCAAGGTCTCCTACGCGACCAAGGCCGAGCACGACTTCCGCCGGCCCGAGGACTTCGACCCGCGCGCCTACGCCCGTCGGGCGGACTGGCAGCTGGGCGATCCGGTCGACGCCGCCGAAGTGCTCATCTCCGCGCGGATCGCCTGGCAACTCGAACGTCACTTCGGCCGCTACGGCGAGATCCGAGCGCTCGAGGATGGCGAGGTCGTCTTCGCCACCGACTACTCCAGCCCGCGCACGATCGTCGCGTGGGTGCTCGGCCTCGGCGCCAACGCACGGCTGCTCGGCCCAGAGTCGCTCACGCACGAGCTAGGCCGGCGTCTGGAGCTGCTGTGGGAGCGTCACGGTGAGAACTTCCTCGACGCCGCCGCCGAGGCCGCCACGGCGGCATCGAGCAAAGGATCCTCGACCGCCGCCACGAGCCGGTCGGTCAAGGAGCGTCCGGCAGGCGAGCGCACAGGCTCATCCCGCGCGCGGGGCGGGCGCCGCGGCGGCTCCTCGGAGGATGGCGAGGAGACGGGCGCGCGCGGGAGCGACACCGCGATCAGGCCCGAGCGGTTCGCGCGACTCGTGACGCTCGCAAGCATCCTGATCCACGCCGGGCGTGCCGGCGAGCCCGTATCGATCGCGGACGTCTGCGAGCGGCTGCAGATCAGCGTGGAGGAGCTGCACGAGGACGTCAACGTGCTGAACGTCGTCAACTTCGGCGGCGGCTCCTACGTGCTGTATGCGGAGATCCTCGAAACCGAGGACGGTGTCGGCACGATCGAGGTCGACCCCGAGCCCTACAGCGACAACTTCGACCGCCCCGCCCGCCTGCTGCCGGTCGAGGGCAAGGCCCTGGTCGCCGCGATCGACCTGATCGGCGAGCACATCCCCGAGGGCTCGCTGACCAGCGCGCGCGAGAAGATCGTCGCCGCCCTCGGCGAGGACCCGATGGAGCAGGGATTGCAGGTCGCCCACGCCGCCAGCGACGACGCAGACCTCGCGCGCCTCGTCTCAACCGCGATCGTCGAGCACCGGCTGATCGAGCTCGAGTACTTCAAGGAGAACGAGAACGAGATCTCCCACCGCACGGTCGAGCCCTACGCGCTCACCAACGGGCGCGAGGGGTGGTACGTCGCCTGCTTCGACCCCGAGCGCGACGGCGTGCGCCACTTCCGCCTCGACCGGATCAAGCGCGCGGAGATCTCCGACGAGAAGTTCGAGCCCCGCCCCGAGGTCGACCCAGCCGCCGAGGTCGACGGCTGGCTGCGCACCGGCGAGGTGCAGGCTTCGCGCACCGCGCGCGTCTGGGTCTCCCCCGAGCGCGCCCGCTGGGCCCGCGAGGCCCGCCGCGTCGTCGCCGAGCGCGCCGATGGCTCAGTCGTCGTCGAGCTCAGCTTCGCCGGCGTCGACTGGCTCGTGCGCGAGATCCTCAAGGAAGCCGGCGACGCCGCCGTGTTGGAGCCCGCCGACGCACGCGAGGCGGTGCTCGCCGCGGTGGGGCGCCTCCGCGACGGCGGGGCCGTGACCGCCGGGGTGATCTGACCTATGTCTTCCGACGATCGACGTTGGATCTCCCGCGCTGAGATTGCTGGACGCCTTGCTGTGACTCAGGCGGACCCCGGCCTGAGAGACGATCTCGCTTGCCTGGCCGGTGATACCACCGACGATCTCGAACCGCCCATACCCGACCCACCCGAGAGCGCCTCAAAACCCACGTGAGCCGCCGCACCCAGATCGAGATGTCCGCGGAGGAGGTCGCCGCATTCCTCACCGAGCAGCGCACCGTCACATGCGCAACCATAGGCCCGCGCGGGTGGCCACACTTGATGCCGCTCTGGTACGTGCTGCGCGACACACCCGCCGGCGAGCCGGGGCCGCGTGTGTGGGCGTGGACGTACGGGCGCTCGCAGAAGGTGCGCAACCTCGAACGCGACCCCCGCGCCACGCTGCAGGTTGAGGCGGGCGAGGAGTACGCGCAGCTACGCGGGGTGATGCTCGAGTGCGACGTTGTCATCCACCGCGACCTCGAAACGGTCGCACCGCTGGGCGGGGCGATCCTGCTGCGCAACTCCGTCCCTCGCGGCGAGGAGTCGCCCGCGGAGATGCCGTCCGATGCGCGCGCCGCCGTAGACGCCCAGGCCGCCAAGCGCGTCGGCCTGGAGTTCGTCGAGCGCCGCCGCGCGAGCTGGGACCACCGCAAGCTCGGCGGGATTTATTAGGCAGCGACCAGATCGCCGCCTCGACCGGCGGTCGTCTTAGGGCATCAACCGGTGCGGGCCGCGATACAGGAACGTGACCTCACGCACATTGTCCTGACCGAGCAGCTGCATCAGCAGGCGCGTCAAGCCGAAGCCGAAGCCGCCGTGGGGTGGGGCTCCGTAGCGGAAGAAGTCGAGGTAGTAGGAGATTGGGCCGGGGTCCACCTGCTTGTCCGCGGCCTGCGCGAGCAGGACGTCGTGGCGGTGCTCGCGCTGGGCGCCGGTCGTGAGCTCGAGGCCCCGCCACAGCAGGTCAAAGCTGCGCGTCAGAGTGGGATCATCGGGGTGGTGCATGTGGTAGAAGGGCCGCACCGTCGAGGGGTAGTCGGTGACGAACGCGAACTCGTGGCCGTGCTCGGCGGCAACGAGCGCCGACAGCGCCCGCTCGCTGGGGGGATCGAGGTCGTGGTCTGGACCGGGGACAGCCTCGTGGCCCGATGCGCGCAGCATCTCCTTGGCGTCCGCCAGCGTGATCCGTGGGAACGGCACGCTCGGGACGATCACCTCGGCGCCGAACGTCCGCTCGATCTCCTCGCCGTGCTCGGCCGCGACGACCCCGAGCACGTGCGCGAGCCAGCGCTCCTCAAAGGCCATCACGTCCTCGTGGGAGTCGATCCAGGCGATCTCCACATCCACGCTCGTGAACTCCGTGTCGTGGCGGGAGGTAAACGATGGGTTGGCGCGGAACACCGGGCCGATCTCAAACACGCGTTCAAAGCCGCCGGCGATCGCCATCTGCTTGTAGAACTGCGGCGACTGCGCCAGGTAGGCGGTCGTCTCGAAATACTCGACCTTGAACAGCTCCGCGCCGGACTCGCTGGCGGAGCCCATCAGCTTGGGCGTGTGGATCTCCACGAAGCGCTCGCTGCGCCAGAACTCGCGCATGGCGTGCTCGATCGTGCTCTGCACCTCAAAGATCAGCCGCCGGTCGGGGCGGCGCAGATCGAGGTAGCGCCAGTCGATGCGCTTGTCCAGGGCGGAGTCGGGCGCGATCGGCAACTCCGGCTCTGCGAGCGAGTCCACGTGCAGCTCCTCCAACTGCAGCTCCAGCCCACCGAGGTTCACGCGCTCGTCGGCGACGACGCTGCCGGTGACCGTCACCGCCGACTCGGGCGTGAGCGCCGAGACGGCCTCGTTGAGCTCGCTCGGCGGATCGTTCTTGCCGAGCACGACCTGCACCGCGCCGGCCTCGTCGCGGACGACGACGAACTGCACGCGCTTCTGGTCGCGGATCGCCTGCGCCCAGCCGCGCACGCTCGCGCGGGCGCCCACCTTAGATGGCAAGTCCGATGTCAGGGTCCTGTCCACGGGACGGGACCTTATATGGGTGGAAGTTTTGGGGAGGCAATGCGACGACCACCCCGGATCGGGGTGCTGCCACCGCCGCCGTTCGGGCTGGCCGAGCAGGGGCGCTTTCAGATGGCGTCCGCAGGCGCGAGTGTCACCTCGACGGCGAACTCGTCTGACTCGACGGGCTCGAGCTGCTCGATCGTGCCGGCTGCGAGCAGATCGCCGAGACCCAGCTGTAGGGCCGCCAAGCGCGCGGGAGTGTCGTGCACGCGCACACGGCTGACGGGCGCGCGCATCGGACGCTGCGCTTCGGACTTAGCCTTGCGCACCTCGCCCAGCACCTCCGCGGCGACCGTGAGCGCCTCGTCCTCATCGCCCGCCGGCTCACCGCCGCCGCCGGCGGCGGCGTCCAGCTCCGCGCGCAGCTCGGCGGCATCGGGCCACGGCGCCAGGTGGATCGAGCCAGGCTGCCACCACGACCACACCTCCTCGCACACGAACGGCAAAAACGGCGCGAACAGGCGCTGGAACACGGATACCGACAGACGCAGCGCGCGGCTGACCGAGGCCGCGCCCTCAGGATCTCCGGCGGAGTCATAGCGCCGACCCTTGACGAGCTCGAGGTAGTAGTCGCAGAACCACCAGAACCGCTCCTCGGTGTGTTGCAGCGCACGCGCGTAGTCGTAGGCCTCAAACGACGCCGTCGCGTCCTCCACGACCGTGGCCAGGCGCGCGATCAGCGCACGGTCCAGCGAGCTGGTGAGCTCCTCACCCTGGGGCGGCAGGTCGGCAAGCGCGAACTTGGACGCGTTCAGCAGCTTCACCGACAGACGCCGGCCGACCTTCATCTGCTGGGCATCGAACGCCGTGTCCGTCCCCGGGCGTCCGTTGGCCGCCCAGTAGCGCACGGCATCGGCGCCGTGCTCCTCCAGCAGGTGCATCGGCGTGACAACGTTGCCCTTGGACTTCGACATCTTCTTGCGGTCGGGGTCGAGCACCCAGCCCGACAGCGCGGCCACGCGCCACGGCAGCGCGTCCTGGTCCAGGTGCGAACGCAGGATCGTCGTGAACAGCCACGTCCTGATGATGTCGTGAGCCTGGGGGCGCATATCCATCGGGAACACCCGCCCGAACAGATCCTCATCCTCGCCGGCCATGCCCACGATCTGGGGCGTCAGCGAGGACGTCGCCCACGTGTCCATCACGTCGGGATCACCCGCGAAACCTCCCGGCTGCCCGCGCTGCTCGGGGGCGTAACCGTCGGGCACATCCGTGGAGGGATCGACCGGCAGCCGCTCGGCCGCAGGGACAAGCGGGCGCTCGTGCACGATCACACCGGTCGCATCGACCTCATACCAAACCGGGAACGGTACCCCGAAGAAGCGCTGGCGGCTGACGCACCAGTCGCCGGTGAGGCCGTTCACCCAGTCCTCATAGCGGGCGCGCATGTAGGGCGGATGCCACTCCAGCTCCCGGCCGCGCGCGAGCAGCTCCTCGCGGTGCGCGACCGTCTTGAAGAACCACTGGCGGCTCGTGATGATCTCGACAGGCCGCTCGCCCTTCTCGAAGAACTTGACGGCGCGGTTGACCGGCTCGGGCTCGCCGATCAGCTCACCGGACTCGGCCAGCAGCTCGACGATGCGCCGGCGCGCCTGATTGACGCTGCGCCCGCGCAGCTCCTCGTAGCTGGCCCGCGCGCCCGCGACGTCCTCCGACTCCCAACCGGGCTCCCCCCACGGCACGTCCCGCAGGCGCCCGTCCTCGCCGAGCACCGCGCGCACGGGCAGGGAGAGCTCGCGCCACCAGGTGACGTCGGTGAGGTCGCCGAACGTGCACACCATCACCAGACCCGTGCCCTTCTCGGCCTGCACCAGCGGATGGGAGAGCACCGGCACGCGCGTGGAGAACAGCGGCGTCAGCGCCTCGCCACCGACGAGGCCGCTCCAGCGCGCGTCATCGGGATGGGCAAGCAACGCCACGCACGCGGGGATCAACTCGGGGCGGGTCGTCTCGATTAGGATGTCTCCCACACGGGACTCGACGGCGCCCTCGCCGGGCGCCGCAGCGAAACGCACGCGGTGCATCGCCCCCGGGCGCTCGCGGTCCTCGAGCTCCGCCTGGGCAACCGCGGTCTGGAAGTCGACGTCCCACAGCGTCGGCGCCTGCAGCTGATAGGCCTCGCCGCGGGCGAGCAGACCCAGGAACGAACGCTGGGAGATCCGTTGCGCTATCCGGCCGATCGTCGTGTAGGTCATCGACCAGTCGACCGACAGGCCGAGCGTGCGCCACAGCGCCTCGAACGCCTGCTCGTCGGACTCGGTCAGCGTCAGGCACAGCTCCACGAAATTGGGTCGCGAGATCGACACCGGCTCCTTCGCAGAGGGCTCCGCGGGGGGCGTGAACTCGGGGTCGTAGTCGACCGACGGATCGCAACGCACGCCGTAGTGGTTCTGCACGCGCCGCTCGGTCGGCAGGCCATTGTCGTCCCAGCCCATCGGGTAGAACACGACCTTGCCGCGCATCCGCTGGTAACGAGCGACCAGATCGGTATGCGTGAAGGAGAACACGTGCCCCACGTGCAGCGATCCACTGACCGTCGGTGGGGGCGTATCGATCGCGAACACCCGCTCGCGTGGGGCCTCACGATCGAAGCGGTAAACGCCCTCGCGTTCCCACGCCTCGCTCCACTTCGCCTCCAGCCCGTCGAGCGACGGACGCTCGGGGACATCGGGGATCGTCGGGCTAGCTTTAGTGTCCGGCTGCGGTGAGGACAAGCCCGGGATCGTAGCCGAGCCGTTGCTCGCGTTCCGCGCGATGCGCGGGACAGTAGACCCCACGGACCTCGCCGTCGGGCAAGCCGTAGGCGAGCCACTCTCCTCCGCGCCACTCGAAGTGGAAGAAGTCCGCGCGCACGCCGCCGAGCTCCAGCTCGTGGCGCCAAGCGCCGGCCACCCGCCGGGCCGGGACCCGTGCCCCGCAGCGATGGTCGTTGGTGGGGTGACGCGTCCACACGCACTGCAGCGGCAACTCCTCGAGCTTGATCTTGACTGCCCTCTCTGGACCGTTCATGTCGGTCTTTTCGGACGACACGCCCAGAGCGGATCGCTTCTTCTAAGTATTTGGACATTTGTCCTACTCGTATGGCCGAAATCGCCGTTTGCAGGCAAAACGCGGAAAGCCACGGAATACCGCGGCGCCGCGCGAGCGCTCGCCAGATGGCCCAGCGAGCACACAGGACTGCCCTTTTTGCGGGGAAAGGACGACACGCGGCGGACACGAGCAGATTGCGTGTACGAACGCGACTGCTCCCTCAGACTAAACACCTCCTCGGGCTCACCGAGTCAGGACGGCCTACAGCCTCTCACCGCAAGCAAGGACTCATGCATTGATCGGCTGCGACTCTTCCCCCGGCTGATCCGGGTCAGCTCGGCAGTTGAGCAACGCCTCGTCGCGCACGCGCTCGATGAAGCGACAGTCACTCGGAGGCGTGAAGCCCATCAGAGCCTCCTCGGCCCGCCCACCGCCGATCGCTCCAAGTGCTCTGATCGCCTCGCGCTTTACGCACAGGTCAGCGAGGGCCCCTTCGGTCGCGTCGAGTACACCGGCCAGCACATCCATGCTGCGTTCGTCGCCGCTCGCCGCCAGAGCCGCGCAGGCGTCTTCGACGACGAACGCATCCTCCTCAGCGCAGATCAGCACGACAAACTCGTCCGCGAGATCCGGGTCGCCCAGCTTACTTAGGCAATACAGGACCGTGCCGCGTGTGTATGGATCGTTGTCGCGCTTTCTCGCATATTTACGTAGCTCATCTTGCCACTTGCCTACCCCCTCCGGCTGCTTGGAAGCCAAGGCCGCGAGGCCCCATGCAGCTGAATCGGTACACGCATAGGACGCGCTTCCTAGTACATACTTAGCGAGATAGTCCACGGCCGAGATCCTGTTGATCGAAGCCAGACCAATGAGAGCACAGCACGCGATCTCGGGATCACCGCGATGCTTGTCGGCAACACTCATCAACAAGTCGGCAGATCGTGGGTCTCCCCTCTTCCCAATCGATAGCAACGCCTGCTTTCTAACTCTCCGTCGCTCGTCGTTTGAGACAATCTCGCTGAGCGCCTGGAGGCTGTCGTTGTCATCTCTAAAGGCAAGCCGGATAACTGCGTCCTGCCGTTGCTCAATTGGCCCACTGCGAGCCTGCTGGATGAGGTCGCCTCTAACCGAGTTCTGTGGCCCGGTAGGATAACGAATCGCAAATGCCTCAAACCGCTCAGCATCGCGAATGATGCGGCGCGGCAGTTTATCGCTCGTGAACTCGAGTAGCGAAAAGACGTGCTGGGGTATCTCCTCATCATCATTATTACCGTTAAACTTGAAGTGCTGAAGCGCCGAGATAACGACATCATCAACGAGACCCGGCTTAAGCCATTTGCGACACAGTTTTTTATTGTTGCGAGCCTGCTCAGCAAAACCAAACAGCGCCTTTAGCGCCTCTCCCGGACCCTCGTCCCGGAGAATCGCATCGATGGTCTCCTCCACCCTAGGATTCAACATCTCGATCCCGTGACGAAACTCTCGGTAAAGTCCCAGTATCTCTGGAGAATCATCATATCTGACCAAGACTCGTTGGCTTGTCTTATACGATGAACTCGAACCGGATCCCCCACTCCCATTGCTTTTGTGGCAGACATCTATTTGCGTACTATCGTCAACGATATGGAGTGTGTATTCGACATGAACGCCGGACTCGATAACCTCGCTAACGGTCGCCGGGCGCAGTGAGCTCAATGCATCCATCACAGCTGAATGCTTGAGGAACTCATGTGCAACATCCCGAAGAACGGGTGCGGCCGTCAAAAAGAAGTCTGTCGCACCGTCTAGACCATGCCAATCCGCATGAGCAAACCCACGATTGCGAAAATCGGCGAGAAGCTGGAGATATTTGCCGAAAGAGGGAGCCGTCCCAGGCATATTGCGTGCAGCCTCGATTTCCAGAGCTACATTCTCACCAATATCCCTGGCCCGCGACTCTGCCGCCTTGATCAATACCGATAGCTGGGGCGCTGTGGGGAACTTGGCTTCGAGCAGCGCATGCATCTTGGAATTTCTTCCGGTCGATTCTATACAACGAAGAAGGACTTTACTGTAGGACTCAAACGTTATGCGAGCATTGAAGGATGCGATAGCCATCTCGGCCTTGAGGTCCGGCTGCTCCGCCAAGCCGCGATACTCGGCGACCGCGAGCCCCGCCAGATATAGCGTTGCCTCCTGCAGCAACAGCAGCGTGTTATATGTAGTGACCAACGGTTGCGACTTCTTACGGAACGCCTCATTCGCGCGCCTTTGCAGCGGTGATGGAAGCGACTCTATTTCTTGAGGGTTCATGTAGTGCTCCCACGAGACAGCCGGGTAGGTTAGGGGTGATCCTCAGTCAAGTACACGGTCGTGGGGACGAGTACCGGCAGCAGGGAGCACGCCCAGGCCGTGCATCGTCATCACCTTCTTCAACCACCTATCACCGCCATCGTGCCTGGCGATGAATGATCCGCGCCCGTGGACCGCGCGGCGATTATCGATCACGAGAAGCTCGCCCGGAGCGAGCGCGATATCAACGAGGTTACGCTGCAGCGCGTCGGTCGCCGCTTGGAGGGCGTCTCTCGCGCGGTCGTCGTTGGCGGCGCTCGCCATAAACAAAGGATCGATGCGCAGGTGCGGCGCGGCGGCGGGACCCGACAGCACGGGGGCGGGCACACCGGACATCTCGCCGCTCAAATCCGGTGCATCTGGGAGGCTGCTCTCCTGGCGGACATGCTCGGGATCGGGGCGTATGTAGAAGCGCGGTTCGGCAAGTATGCGTCTGTGCTCGGGGCTGAGATCGCCACCGTACAACTGGGCGACCGTCGTCGGAACCGCGGCCGGGTTGCGCAAACAGAGCAACAGCAAGTACTCGCAGCGACGCGGGTGGAAAGCATCCTCGGTGTGCCATGCCAGCAGCGTCGTACCGTGACCGCTCTGGGCATCCTCTTCGCCAGAGATCGGCAACACGTCGGTGACCAGCTTGCCGTGCTGCAGGGTACTCCATGCGAATAGATCGCCGAGCAGAGACGCCGTCAGACAGAGATAGATGTCATCGCGCTTGGCGCTGTCGAGTCCATGCGCGAGCGCCCAGTGGGATGGCGTCCTGTCCAGCCACTCGTTGGCCGGAAGCCCGCGAATTACAGCCGCCGCCGCTCCGCCACGTCGCCCAAAATGATTGAGGAACGCGCGCATACGCTGCGGCAGGCGCGTGGCGAGCCTCCTGGCATCTACCAGAAAAGCACTGCTCTCGACGCTGGAGAACCTGCGTTCCGTCTCCGCCAGAAGCCTCACGACAGAGTCGACCTCCGGCTCACGTAGCTCGAAGCGCCTCGTCATGCCGTCAGCGGCTGTCTAGCGTTGCGCATGCACCAACCTCATACGCCGATGCGCTTCGTTTGGACATTACACTCAGAGCAGCCTTCGTACAGTGCCTCAATGAGCGCCGTCGTCGCCGTACCCAGCTCCTCGTTTGTGTAGGGCGCCAGCGCGTCGAGGACGAAGAACACACTCCGCGTCTCTTTGTCGAGAGCCGTGCGAGCACCCTGCCGCCAGTTCCACCGACGACAGGTCACGCCGAGGTCATCGCTCCAGATCGGCTCGCCTGCCTTGACTGTCGCAGGTTCGGCCGATGCGTCAGCCGCGTCCCCCTGGAACTGCTCGTCGCCTCGTGCCAGGCGCAGCATGAACTCTCCGGACAGCTGATCGGCGTCCTCGCCGCCAATTGGCAGCACATAACGTAGGCTGATGGCGTTGTACATGTCGACCAAGCGATTGATCGGGGGGATCTGATCGGCGAGTGAGCGCTTGAGTAGCGCCTCGGCCGAACAGGGGTATTTGCTCGGCTTGGCCCCGAAGCGACTGTAGGCCTGGCGCCAGGCGGCGATATGCGGATGGTCCGCTGGGCGTCCGGTGGCAAATCGCTCGCGCGCCTCGCCTTCGGCCCGGCGCAGCAGTTCCGTCGACCACCGGTCACTTGGACCGTTGGACACATCCGAGGCGTACACGACGCTCGCCGCGTAGCCCGGAAACTCGCTGAAGACCTCGGGCGCCACTCCGATGCGAGCGATCATTCTGGGCCCCTCTTGCAGGGCGACAGATACCAGACAGGGGTGGGCATAGGCGAACTCGTCCAGCTCATGGTGGGAATAATAACTATTCGATTGGATAGTCGTTATCTGATGAGCTGGATCGCATGCCCACACCAGGGATAAGCGCGTGGAGGCAATTGGATCGCATCCTCAAAGCAATCGGGATTTCATCAGGCTGGCGCTCCCTGATAGTCCATGCCTGTCTACGCTCGGTACGGTGCTGCTTCTCAGCGCTCGTGCACGCGCACCACGTTCGACGCGCCCGTCGCATATGGAAAGTCGGCTTCGCCTTCGCTGACCGCGCGGAAGCGATAGTCGACCGGGCCCGCGAACTTGAATCGGTAGGAGTCGTGGTAGCGACCCTTGCGATTGGTACGGACCACGTCGAACTCGATCCACGCCCCGCCCGGCGAGCGCGCCTCCAGCACGACCTGCTTGCCGCCGCGAGGGATCGGCCCGCCCAGCAGCGCGCCGGTGAAATGGATGCTCCGGCCAACGCTCGTCGTGTGCGGGCTGACGCGCAACCTCACCTCCGCTCTGACGACCAGGCCGAGCGTGCGCGTCGCCACCGGCAGCGCGTCGCCGACGTGCGCGCGATAGGCGATCCGGATCGTGCGCGAGCTCGCGGCGCCCGGCACCCTGACCGTGAAGCGACCGCCCGCTCCCGTGCGCGGACACGCCAGCGCCACCGCCCTGGCGCCCTGATACGCCGGTGTCGCGGTGCAGTCGATCGTCGCGCCCACGATCGGTGTTCCACCCGGCGCGGTGAGCCGGCCGGCGATCGTGTGCGCGTGACCGTACGCACTCGTGAGCCTTGCCTTCTTCGACCCCACCCAACCCGCGGCGAGGGTCGCCCGCGTCGAGGCGTTCGCCCCGTTCGGTCCTCCCACCGGCGGCGGGTTAGTGACCGTGATCGCACGATCGAGCACGGTCGCGCCGTCGCCCGCCGCGTCGATCACGCTCACGATCAGGTGGTGCGCGCCATCGCTCACGCGCGTCGTGTCCAACCCCACGTCCACGCTCACGCTTCCCTTGCACGGCTGCACATACAGAAATGCCGGTCGCCCGTCGCTCGTCCCGCCCACGTCGCGACAGCGCCCTCCGTTGTCGTCCACGACCGTGCGCTGCACGATCTGGCCGTCGAGGATGAACACCGCCTCGTACACGCCCGATGCGGGATCGGTGGCGTCGAACGCCACGTCGCTCGTGCCGCGCACCGAGGGTGCGGTGGCGAGTTCGCCGCTGACGTTCGTGGCAGTCGGGCCCGCGGTCTGTTCGAGGAGGATGTCCGCGGCGTACAGGTATACGGCCGCGGCGTAGCCGTTCGGGTCGCCCTTCCCCGCTTGACATTCGTGTCCTGGGGCTCCGCCGCAATAGACATTGGTATCGATATACGAGCCGAGGTCTCGAGTAGGAGCAACGACTCGGTTAGCGTTCGAGAGGGGCTGGGAGGGATCGCCCTCTCGTTCGCATCCCAACGCGTAGATACAACTATCGAAGGGTGCGAATCCGCTCAACCCCGCGAGCCAGTATTCGTAGGTGAAGTTGGCTGCGTTTCCCCCTTCAGTGTCACCCACACGCCAAAAGGTCGTCCCCACTATCGCCTCTCCAGCAGGTGCATTGAATGTCCAGGAGGCCTTGTCTATCTCGACCTCGTGAACCGTCACATCCCCAAGCGCAGCGATCAATGCGCCACCGCTCGGGCACGTGTCCACCGCGTAGTCGTCATACGCGCCACCCGGCGCCACGTACCCCGTCCACCCATCCGTCGGCGCAACCGCACCCGCAGGTGTCCGGCACGAGTACACGTGATACCCGCCCGCCACCGCATCCCCGCACGCCAGCGCCAACAGCACGATCATCGCCATCCAACCCGCGACAACCATCCTGACTCTCTTCCAAACCATCTCCACACCCACCTGTCGCTCTGTGACCTCTTTAGACCCCCCTCCGAATTGTTCCAGTCCTCAAGCGCCCACGCGACGCCAACCGCAACCGGCGCGGGCGGTTGGGATTGATGTGGACGGTGATCGAGCTACGCAACCGCTTCGTATGGCGACACGCGGCTTGTGGCTTGCCGGCATATGGTTCTTCTGGATTGCGGTTTGCCCACGTGGACGGCCGGTCGGCGACCGGCTACCGGGATAAGCTGCAATCCGGGCAGCTGCTGGGAAGTCCTTCGTTTTTGCTCCCGATCTGCCAACCGGTGCGGTAAGCGGCGCCCACTGCAAGCCGATGCAACTACTGGCTATGGCTTACCCACGGAAAACGCGATCGGCAGGCGCGCGAGACCGTAGATGCCCATGATCGTCTCGTACTCGACCTCCCCGTCCAGGCGCAGCCCGTCCATCCGTTCGGCCATGAACGTCAGCGCCTCGCGCAGCTCCAACCGCGCGAGGTTCGCTCCCAAGCAGTAGTGCACGCCCGCGCCGAACGTCAGCGCCCGCGCGCCTCCGCGGTCCGCCGCGATGTCGAACTCATCGCCCCGGCCCTCCTCCGGTTCGAGGTCGCGGTTGCCGCTGTGCGCGCACACCATCACCACCGTGCCCTGCGGAAACGTCACGTCGCGATACGTCACCTCCGCGGTCGTGATCCGCGCGGTGAACGGCGTGATCGGCTCATACCGCAGCGCCTCCTCCACCGCCGCCCCGGCCAGCTCCGGACGTTCGCGCAGCAACTCCCACTGCTCCGGGTGTTCCGCCAGCAGCCTGATCGCGTGCGCGAGCTGGCTCTGCGTCGTGTCCACCCCGCCGACCAGCACGTTGAACACGAGGTTGATGCACTCCACGTCATTCAGCTTCTCCCCCGCCTCTTCCGCCGCTATCAGCCTCGAGATCAAATCGTCGTCCTCGCGCTGATCCTCGCGCCGCGCCGCCACCAACGCTTCGGCGTACGCGTAGAACTCCTCCACCGCCCGCTCGATCCCCTCACGCTCGGTGGCCATCCCCTCCGCGTCGAACTGGCGCTGAATCCAGTTCGACCAATGGTGCAGCCGCGGCGCGTCCTCGATCGGCGCGCCCATCACCCGCGCAATCGTCTGCGAGGGATAAGGCTTGGCGAAAGCCTCCACGAACTCGCACCGCACGACCCCGTCCCCGCCCGTGCCCGCCGCGCACGCATCCGCCCACAGCCCCTCCAGGAACCCACGCATCGCCGGCCGATACCGCTCGACCGCACGCGCGCTCAGGGCGGGATTCACGAGACCACGCAAGCGCGTGTGGTCGGGGCCGTTGACGTGCAAGATGTTGCGCCTCATCTGCTCGTACAGCGGCCCCTCGCGCACGTCGAATATGTCCGCGATCGTCATCCCCGGAAAGATCGCCTCGCGCGTGCGCAACCACCACTCGCCCGCCTCGCGGTCGAGCACGATGTAGCCGTAGGGCCCGGAGGCGAGCCAGCCCCGGGCGCTCAGCTCGCGCACAGCTTCGTGAAAGCGCTCCCCCCTCAACGACGGGTCCGTGTAATCGAACCCCGCCAACTCCAGCTCGCTCACGAGGGTCATCGCGGCGACACCCCAAGCCCCGTCCTATTTTTTGGGGCTGACGGCCTGCTTCAAGGTCGCGCCCGCCGTGAACTTCGGCGCCTTCGAAGCTTTGATCTTCACGCGCTCACCCGTGCGCGGGTTCACACCCTGACGCGCCGCCCTTTTGACGACCGAGAACTTGCCGAACCCGGTGATGCTCACCTCGTCGCCTTTTTTGAGCGTCTTCGTGACAGTACCGAGCACCGACTCCACGGCGCGACCGGCGTCGGCTTTGGAGAGACCGCTGTCGGCGGCAACCGCGTCGACCAGCTGAGACTTGTTCATGGACGGATTCCTTTCGATTATGTGTTTCGAGTGGTGTGTGCGAGGCGGGGCGAACCCTACCGTGCCAGCGCGCGGCGCAACTGGTCGCCCATCAGCCACAGTCCCGCCTCCACGTCCACCGCAGGGTGTCCGAGCGCCGCGCGAGCCCGTCTGCAGTCCAGCGCCGTGTTCGGCGGCAGCACCAGCTCGCTCGGCTCGCCGAGCGCCCGCAGGTAGGAGGCGATGTCACCGTCCACCACCAGCGTAGGCACGCACCCGAACGCGTGCGCGATCGTCCGCAGGTACCTACGGCGGTGCACCGAGTCCGGTCCCGCGAGGTGATAGACGCCCTCGCGATCCTGCGCGATCAGCTCACACAGCCGCTGCGCCCAATCCCACGCATACGTCGGCGAGCGGCGTACATCCGCCGGCGCGGGCAGCGGCAGCCGCGCCTCGCGCAGGCGCGCGACGATGCGCACCGCCTCGCCCGAACGCTCCCACACGTGCTCCGCGAGGGCGCCCTGCCGGCGCACGCCCGCAAGCTCGCCACTACTACTACACCGCTCACTATGGCTGCGAGCGCCGTGACCGCGAACGAGATCCCGGCGCTCGATCGGCCTCGACAGGTTCACGCCATACGGATCGCCCGTGCGCACGATCAGCCAGTCCACGTCCGCGTCGCGCACGAGCTCCTCCGCCACCGCCAACGCGCGCCCATACGCGTTCACCGGTTCGATCGCATCGGTCTCCTCCCAACGCTCGCCCGGCGGACGCAGGCCGCTGAACACCCAGTCACACGACACCAGCACATATCGCGCGCGCACCGTGCGCGCCGCCGCGAGCGTGTGCTCCACGCCCCGCCGAACGAGCTCCGCGAGCCCCGGCTCGCGCTCGAAGCAGCCGGGATCGCCACCGATCGCCGCGTGCACGATCGCGTCCGGTTCGAACCCGCTCGCCGCCGCCACGCACGCCCGCCGATCACTCAGATCGACCGCGCTCGCACTCGCACCCAGGACCTGCGCGGGCGTGGCATGCCACAACCCGAGCACATCCCAGCTCTGCTGCACCGCCGCCGCGGCGATGTTCGAGCCCAGCATCCCGCTGGCGCCCGTGACGAGTATTCGCATACCGCCATCCAGGTTTCCGCCGCCCAGCCCATTTGTCAAGGAAACGCTTCGGCTTAGCCGAATTGTCAAGTACATAGGCTATGTATGTGCCTATATGGCGTCGCTATATATGGCGTCGCGGCATCCACACGCTCGCTCCGCCCAAAAAGCCCGCCTCACGAGGCACCCGCAACG
Source organism: uncultured Solirubrobacterales bacterium (assembly GCA_963708315.1). GTDB lineage: Bacteria > Actinomycetota > Thermoleophilia > Solirubrobacterales > Solirubrobacteraceae > Palsa-744. The sequence goes on from OY970204.1 coordinate 3,162,063, forward strand.
CAGTCACGGGGACCGCTAGGCCGAGGCGGTTGCGCCCGCGCTCAGGCGCCAGGAACGAACGTGTTCGTGCCGTAGCGCGCCGGCGATACCGGCGCCGCGATCAGATGGTTCGCCAGCATCCAGTTCGACATCGCCCGAACATTCGCCGCCGCCAGCGTGCCAAACGGGACCGTTCCCGCGCCGCCCGTACCAGCGCCAGCGAACAGCGGCAGGTATGCGTTTAGCGACGCCCGCGTGAACTTCCGCTGCAGCGTCGGGTTGGCCGCAAGCAACTCATCAAGACTACGCGCAGGGTCAGCCAGCGTGTCCTCGTAGCCGTGCACACTCGCCGCCACGAACCCGCGCACGAGCCCGGGATCGGAGGCGATCAGCCCCCGCGTCGTGAACGCGACCAGCCCTGGATAGGCCGGGCCGCCGTTGCGGTCCAGCGCAAACGCCGTGATCTCATGGCCGCTCACCTGCAGCTGCACGCCGTCGTCCGGGATGAAGCCGGTGAACGCATCGATCCGCCCAGCCGCCAGCGCCTGCGCGCCGTCGAACCCGATCGTCACCACGTGCACCCTGTGCGGGTCCCCGCCCGCGTGCGTGACCTCGGTGTCGAGCACCGCCGTATCGGAGGGCACACCCGTGATTCCCACCGTACGCCCCTGCAGGTCCGCGGGCGAGCCCAGGTGCTCGGAAGCCGAGGCGATCAGCCCGCCCAGGGGACGCTGCACGATCGCCATCACCGCCCGCGCATCGCCGCCGTGGGCGATCAGCCCGGCGACATCGCTGCCATCCGCCAGCCCGAACTGGGCGCTATGAGCGTCGATCAGCTTCAGCGTGTCGGCCGTCGCGCTCGGCGTCACCACGCGCAGGTCGATCCCCTGCGCGCGGTAGTAGCCGGCCGCCAACGCACGGTAGATGCCCGCGTGCACCGCATTGGGCGTGAAGTCGAGGATCAACGTCGCCTGGCGCAACGGCCGCACGCCGGCGCTCGTCGAGGAGGCGGACGAACCCGACCCCCCGCACCCCGCCAGCACCGCCACGGCGAGGCACGCGAGCACCAGCGCGCGGGATGGGCATAGGTGGCGGCCGGTACGATCTGGATACATGGCGGTAGATGCCTCAACCTCACGCCCGACGGCGGATGGCACGGTGGAGCAGAAGGCGGCGGGGCGAACCCTATCCGGCGAGCCGGTCCGAGAGCTATACACCGAGGCCGACCTCCCCGGCGGGATCGGCGTAGGGCCCGACGATCCGATCGGCCGCCCCGGCTCCTACCCCTTCACGCGCGGGATCTATGAGTCGATGTACCGCGGGCGCCTGTGGACGATGCGCCAGTTCGCCGGCTTCGGCACCAGTGAGGAGACCAACGAGCGCTTCCACTACCTGCTCGACCACGGTCAGACCGGGCTCTCGACCGCCTTCGACATGCCCTCGCTGATGGGTCACGACTCCGATCACGAGCGCTCGCTCGGCGAGGTCGGCCGCGAGGGCGTGGCGGTGGACACGCTCGACGACATGCAAACGCTGTTCTCCGGCATCGACGTCGGCGAGGTGTCCGTGTCGATGACGATCAACGCGCCCGCCGCGATCATGCTCGCCTACTACGTCGCCGCGGCCGAGCTCGACGGCGACGGAGCCGGCGGCGCCGTGCCCGCCGAGCGTCTGTCCGGCACGATCCAAGCGGACATCCTCAAGGAGTACATCGCCCAAAAGGAGTGGTGCTTTCCGATCGACCCCGCCATGCGCCTGTGCGGCGACATGATCGAGTGGTGCACCCACCACATGCCCCGCTGGCATCCGATCTCGATCTCCGGCTACCACATCCGCGAGGCCGGAGCCACGGCCCAGCAAGAGCTAGCGTTCACGCTCGCCGACGGCCTCACCTACGTGCGCCAGGCCGTCGAGCGAGGCCTCGACGTGGACGAGTTCGCGCCGCGGCTGTCCTTCTTCTTCAACGCCCAGATCGACTTCTTCGAGGAGATCGCCAAGTACCGCGCGGCGCGGCGCATCTGGGCGCGCGAGCTGCGCGAGACCTACGGCGCCAAGAACGAGCGCTCGTGGCTGATGCGCTTTCACTCCCAGACCGCCGGCGTCTCGCTGACCGCCCAGCAGCCGCTCAACAACATCGTGCGCACCACCGTCGAGGCGCTCGCCGGCGTGCTCGGCGGCACCCAATCACTGCACACCAACTCCTACGACGAGGCGCTCGCCCTGCCGACCGAGGACGCCGTCCGCATCGCCCTGCGCACCCAGCAGGTGATCGCCCACGAGACCGGCGTCGCCGCGACCGCCGATCCGCTCGGAGGCTCCTACTACGTCGAGGCGCTCACCGACCAGATGGAGCAACGCTGCTACGAGTACTTCGCCAAGATCGAGGAGCTCGGCGGGATGGTGGCCGCGGTCAAGTCCAACTTCCCCCAGCGCGAGATCGCCGACGCCGCGTTCGAGCTCCAGCGCGAGATCGACGCCGGCGAGCGCGTCGTGGTGGGCGTCAACCGCTACGTGCTCGAGAACGAGGAGCCGATCCCCACCCTGCGCGTGGACCCCGCCCTCGAACGCAAGCAGACCGATCGTCTGCAGGCCGCACGGGCACGCCGCGACGGGGTCGAGGTCGAGCGCACGCTCGCGGCGCTACGCGACCACGCAGCCCATCCCGATCACAACCTCATGCCGCCTCTGCTCGACTGCGCGCGCGCGCACGCCAGCGAGGGGGAGATCGTGGAGTCGCTGCAGCAGGTCTTTGGCGATTACCGCGAGACGCCAGTCTTCTGAGTCCACGGGCGGCAGTCGGGGGAGCGAGCCCGCGGTGAACGGCGAGTCAAATGGCCGAGTCCGTCGCGGTACGCGTGCGTGGAATGCGGCGCTTTCAACATCGATCCTGCTGAGCGGATGATTCGCAAGTTCTTACGCGCGCGGCGAGGGCGTGCAGCAACTCCTACGGGGACCGCGTGTCGTAGGATCGACCGGCCGGGCGACTGGCCCGCGAAAACGTGAGCCCCGGACACGAACACACCCATCGGCGCCTGCGCCGAGCCCTGATCGTCGGCGGCGTGCTGGTCGCCGTCTCGAGCGTCGGCGCGCTGGCGTTCGGCGAGCGACGCATCGCCGCCGAGGACGCCGCCTACCGCGCGCCGGCGGCGTCGCGGTGCGCGCCCTCGCAGTTGAACCGTTCGGCGGTGCTGCCCGGCACGAGCGTCGCGGTGAGCCCGCTGCCAGGCTCCTACGACGCCTCGCCGCGCACGCAGATCAGCCTGCTGGGCGTGCCGCCGAGCGCACTGAGCGCCCTCAGCGCGAGCGGATCGAGCAGCGGCTCGCACTCCGGGCGACTGCGCGGCTACTCTCAAGGGGACGGCGCGAGCTTCGTGCTCTCGCGTCCGTTCGATCCTGGCGAGACCGTGACCGTACGCGGGCGGGTGCGGGGCAGCTCCGGGCGCACGACAGGATTCACCTACCGGTTCGTCGTCGCCCACCAGGACACGCTGACGTACACCCCGCTGGCCAAACCGGCGAAGGACTACAACGAGGAGCAGCACTTCCACTCCGCCCCCACACTGCAGCCGCCGGTGCTGGCCGTAACCGCGCGCGCCGGCGGGACGACTCCCGGGTACCTGTTCACCGCCCCCTACTCGGGCCCGGGCCCGAGCGGGCCGGAGATCTTCAACGACTCCGGCGAACTGGTGTGGTTCGACCCGCTGGCCGGAGAAGCGGCGGCGACCAACCTGCAGGTCCAGCAGTACGCCGGCCGACCGGTGTTGACGTGGTGGCAGGGGTACATCCCCCCGCAGGGGTTCGGACAGGGCGAAGAGATGATCTACTCCAGCTCCTACCAGCAGATCGGGCGCGTGCACGCGGGCAACGGCTACAAGGCCGACCTGCACGACTTCCACATCACGCCGCAGGGCACGGCGCTGCTCACCGTGTTCAACCCGATCGACTGCAACCTGTCCTCCGTCGGAGGCCCGAGCGGCGGTGCTGTGACCGACAGCGTCTTTCAGGAAATCGACATGGCGAGCGGTCTCGTGCGGCGCGAGTGGCACAGCCTCGACCATGTCGGGCTGAGCGAGTCATATAGCAACCCGGAGGGTGTGAGCACCGCCTGGCCGTTCGACTTCTTCCACATCAACTCGATCGACCAGTTGGCCGGCGGGACGACGCTGATCAGCGCGCGCAACACGTGGGCGCTGTATGAGCTGAACACGACCACCGGCCAGATAGGGCTACGGGTGGGCGGCAAGCGCAGCAACGTCAAGCTCGTGAATGGCGCCGCGACGGCGTTCCAGCACGACGCGACCGTGCAACCGAACGGGACGATCAGCCTGTTCGACAACGGCGCCGTGCCGAAGGTCCACCCCCAATCGCGGGCGGTCTTCCTGTCGGTCAACCCGCACGCCCACACCGACACACTGCTCGCGCGCTACGAGCACCCGCGCGGATTGTCCTCTGCCAGCCAGGGCAGCATGCAGGCGATGGCAGGCGGCAACGTGTTCGTCGGCTGGGGCTCAGAGCCGTACTTCTCGGAATTCAGCGCCGGTGGGCAGCTGCTGTACGACGCGCACTGGCACGGCTCCTACCAGACCTACCGCGCTTACCGTTTCCCCTGGACGGGCACGCCCGCCGCGCCGCCCGCGATCGCGATCGCACCCGGGGCGAGCGCGAGCGCGCCGGTGAGCGTGTACGCGAGCTGGAACGGCGCCACCGAAGTCGCGAGTTGGCGCGTGCTCGCGGGACCCTCCCCGGCGCAACTAACACCGGTCGCGAGCGCGCCCAAGAGCGGATTCGAGACGACGATCGCCACGCCCGGCCCCGCGCCCTACGTCGCCGTGCAGGCGCTCAACAGCGCCGGAGCAGTGCTTGGAACCTCATCGACAATAAAAGGTTGACCGGCCCGCCAAAGCTTTGATACCCTGATCTGGCTCGATGTCAAATAGAGGTTTTCGGAGGCAGGCATGTCTGTGCGAGGCGCTTCAACCAAACCGGCCAAGCAGGGGAGCGCAACCGCATCGCGCAGCGGCAAGTCCGCGGCAAAGGACGGTCTCAGAGACGGCTCGGGGAAGCCGCCGAGCGCTAGTCGGGAACAGGGCGCCGATAGAGGGGTAGCGACCGGGGGGTCCGGTCGCTACAGGCGCCTGCCGACCGGCGCTCACGGCCTCAATCCCGAGGAGGTTCGCCGCGACCAGCGCGAACGGCTGCAGACGGCGCTGATCGAGCTGATCGCCCAGCGCGGCTACCAGGCCGTGCGGATCCTCGACCTGACGAAGCTCGCGCGGGTGTCGCGACCGACGTTCTACAGCCTGTACGCAGACAAGGAAGAGCTGTTCTTGGCCGCCTACGACGAGATCGCCAAACGCACGGCGAGCACGATCATGGCGGCCTATGAGACGCAGGGCTCACCGGGAGAGCGCCTGCGCAGAGCGATGCGCGCCTTCGCCGAGCTGGCTGCGGCCGAGCCGGAGGCTGTGTCGCTGATGGTGCTCGGCGCCTTCGGTGCGGGACCGAAGGCGCTCGAGCGCCGCAATCACACGCTCCAGGCGCTCGAGCAGAGCATCGCCGCGAGCCGCTCCGCGGCCGTTCGGGGCGCCGGCGCGAAGACGCGCAAGGCCGGCGAGACGGCCGACCTCACCGTGAAAGTGATCCTGGGGGGCATCCGCGAGGTGACCGCCGCGCGTCTGCGCCGCGGCCAGGCCGGGGGGTTGCCGGCGCTCGCGGACGAGCTCGCCGCTTGGGCCGAGTCCTATCCGGCCAAACCGCCGGCCGGTCTGGAGCCTCCCGCCAAGACCGCGCGGCGCGCGGGCGCCGAGGAAGACGAAGCGGCGGAGGATGGTCAGGCCGGGCTGCTGGCCTCCGAACGCGCGCGCCAGGCCGAGGGCCGGCTGCCGAGCGGGCGCCACGACCTGCCGCGCCAGTTCATCGTCAAAAACCAGCGCGAGCGAATCGTCGACGCCACCGCCGCGATCGTCGCCGAGAAGGGCCTGCAGGGGCTGACGATTCCGGAGATCGCCAGGCGCGCAAACGTCTCGCACCAGACGTTCTATGAGATGTATCCCACCAAGGACGACGCCTTCCTCGGCGCGCAGAAGATCGGCCTGCACCAAGCGCTCGTAATCACCGTGCAGGCCTATGAAGCGCAGGGCGAGGACTGGCCGATGGGGGTCGCCGCCGGCATCAGGGCGCTGCTGGACTACCTCGCCTCAGAGCCCGCGCACGCGCACCTGACGGTCGTCGACACGTTCGGGGCCAGCCCACTGGCGACCGAAATCCGCGACACCGGCCTGCACGCGTTCGCCGCCTACCTGCAACCCGGCTACCACTATGCCTCCTCACGCTCCGTTCCCGGCATCGCGCCCGAGGCGATCGCCGGGGGCATCTGGCAGGTGCTGCACAATCACATCGAGCACGAGCACGTCGAGGACATCGCCGGCCTGGCGCCTCAGCTCGTGTACGTCGCGCTGGCCCCGTTTATCGGCGGCAAGGAGGCCGGGCGGGTCGCGCGCAAACGGCCCGTCACAGCGGCCGCGTCATCTGTCGAGGCGCAGTAGGCGCTACGCGGCGGGAGCCGGCAGCGCGTAGGCGGATCTGCCGTCGCGATCGGTCTTGACGATCGCCTTGCGCTTGCGCAGATGCCGCAGGCTGTCGCGTATCTCGCCGGCCGGCAGCGCCGTCACCAGGACCAGCTCGGCGATCGTGTGCGAGCCGTGCTCCAGCGCCGCCAGGATCGCCTGATCGGTCGGGCTCTGCACGGCGCGCTCGCGCCGGCGCGCACGACGCGCGACCTTGGGACGCGCTCGCGTTTTCGCCGACGCACGGGCGGGCGCGGATGCGGACGCGGACGGGCGTGGGGCGGGCGCGGATGCACGCGGGGCGGGCGCCCGTGAGGCGGCACGTTTCGCCGGTCGTGAGGCGCTGCGGCCTTCCTCGACGAGCGCCTCGGCGGCGGTCGACAGCCGTTCGTGCTCGGCGATCGCCGGCGCCAACTCGCGCAGGCGCGCGTCGATCTCCGCGCGGATCGTCGCGAGCAGGTCAGTCATCGGGCCCTCCGGGCTCGCGGGTGCAGGTGCGCAGGCGTCGCGATCAACTCGGTGCCCCGTGCAGGCTTTCGGTCGGACGCTCGCGGGCGTCCCACCACTGGTTGAGGACCTCGAGCGCGCCACCGATGATGCCCTCGCGGAAGGCCTGAGTGTCGTTGAGGTGGGGCACCGGCTCGGCGGGAATGTCCACCTCCAGGAACTCGCACAGCGCATCCCAACCGTCGCTCGGGTACCACTCCAGCATACGCTCGGCCGGCACGGTCGCTTTGACCGCCTCGTTCCAGCCGTCCATGATCGCGATCAGGCCCTCGTCGGAGTAGGTGTCGCCGGCGAGCACGCCCGTCTCCTTATCCCAGTTCATCCCGTTCATGAGATCGATGTAACGGCGCCACAGCGGATCGACCACCGTGCGCGCCGAGGAGACGTGGTGGATCACCGAGTCGCCGTGGAAGAGCCCCCAGACGGTCTCGCGCATGCTGCGCACCCACGACTCGCCGTCGCGCACCGACAGCAGGATCTTGGCGTCGGGGTAGACGTCCATCAGCTCACGGTAGTAGCGGGCCGAGGGCCAGTCGACGGTCGACTGGGCCGCTCCGAATATCCGCTCCCAGTCGGGAGCTCCGTCGGCGGCCGCTTCCCACAGCGGCAACCCGTTGGGCAGGTCGCCGAGCAGATCGCGCATGTGGTAGCACGGGCCGAACCCAAGCTGCTCCAGCACGACCATCTGCGTGGTCGTGGCCGTACGTGGAAGTCCCGCCCCAATGACTCTCATGCTGTGCCGGTTTCTATCAGGTCCGGTGAGAACCTTAACCTGGGCCGATGCGGGACCACGGGGACCACGGCGAGGGCGAGGAAGGCGGGCCCGGCTCACACGCGGGGCGCCCCAACCCGCGGGCAGAGCGGACGGCGAAAGCCGCACGCAACGTCGCCGAACTGAAGGGCAGCTACCGCTACGGGCTGGTGCTGATGCTCGCGGTGCTCTCCACGGGCGTGCAGATGCTCCTGGCGGACACGCCGGCGGCGTGGCTTATACAGGCCCTGTTGATGGCCGCGACGGTCATCACCGCACTGTTCGCCGAGGACGCGACCAGCGCGCAGTGGCGGCGAGTCGGGTGGCTGGTCGGGGTGGCGACGGCGGCGCTGATCGCGGCGGCGATCGCCGGGCAGGGACAGGCCGAGCGCGGCATCACGTTCGGCCTGAATGGGGTGCTGGCGTTGGCGGGGGCGGTGATCGTCGCGCGCGGGGTAGTGGGGGGCATTCGCATGGAGCAGCGTGTGACTCTGCATTCGGTGATGGGAGCATTGACGGTGTACCTGCTGGCGGGGCTGGTGTTCGGATTCTCATACGGTGTGATGGACGCGATCGCCGGCTCGCCGGTGCTGAGTCATATCGGCTCAGACAAACACGCCGAAGAGGTGTACTTCAGCTTCATCACCCTCACGACCGTCGGCTACGGCGACATCGCGCCGATCGCCGCCGCCGCGCGCATGACCTCCGTGCTGGAGGCGCTGTTCGGACAGCTGTACCTGGTGACGATCGTCGCGGTGATCGTCAGCAACGTGGGCGCGATGCGGGTGCGGCGGGTGGACCCGGGCGAGGTGGGTGAGGACCCCGCGGCGGGGACCGGCTGACCGAGCCCCGAGGATCGGCCCCGCCCAGTCGACCCGCGAGGGGTGACGATCGATCAGGACGCCCAGCGACCGATGCCGTGACGCGCGAGCTCCAGGCGGGCAACGACGCCGCGGTGGACCTCGTCGGGGCCGTCGGCCAAGCGCAGGGCGCGGGCGATCGTCCAGGCGGCGCCCAGCGGAAAGTCGTCGGACAGGCCGGCTCCGCCGTGCAGCTGGATCGCCATATCCACGACCTGTTGGGTCATGTTCGGCACCGACACCTTGATCTGCGAGACCGCGCCCAGCGCGTCCGGGGAGCCGGTGTCGATCAGCCAGGCGGCGTGCAGCACACGCAGGCGGGCCTGATCGATCGCGATGCGCGCGTCGGCGATGCGCTCGCGGTTGCCGCCGAGGTTGGCCAGGGGCTTGCCGAACGCCACGCGCTCGCCGGCGCGTACGCACGCCAACCGCAATGTCAGCTCGGCCAGGCCGATCAGACGCATGCAGTGGTGGATGCGCCCCGGGCCCAAACGCGCCTGGGCGATCGCAAACGCCTGTCCGGGACCGCCGACGATCGCACTCGTGGGCAGACGCACGTCGGTGAACGAGACTTCGCCATGGCCGCCGGGCGCGTCCTGAAAGCCCATCGTGGAGAGCATCCGCTCGACCTTCATGCCAGGAGTGGGCAGCGGGACGAGCACCATCGAGTGCTGGTGGTAGCGGTCCGCCTCCGGGTCGGTGAGACCCATGAAGATCAGCACCTCGCAGGCAGGGTGGCCGATGCCGGTGCTCCACCACTTGCGCCCGTTGAGCACGACCTCGTCGCCCTCGAGAGTCGCGGTGGCCTGCATGTTCGTGGCGTCCGAGGAGGCGACGTCGGGCTCGGTCATACAGAACGCCGAGCGGATCTTCCCGTCGAGCAGCGGCACGAGCCAGCGTGCGCGCTGCTCCTCGGAACCGAAGTGCAGCAGCACCTCCATGTTGCCCGTGTCCGGGGCGTTGCAGTTGCACACCTCGCTGCTGATCAGCGAGCCGCCCATGCGCTCGGCCAGCGGCGCGTACTCCACGTTCGTCAGCCCCGCTCCGATCGGCTCGCCCGCGAGGGTTGCGCCGGGCGGCAGGAACAGGTTCCACAGTCCCTGCTCGCGGGCCATTGCCTTGAGCTCCTCGATCGCCGGCGGGACTGAAGCCCTCGGGTCCTCGCGGGCCAGTAGCTCACGCAGATAGGGCTCCTCGCGCGGGGAGACCTCGCGCTCCTGAAACGCGCTCAGGCGCTCGAGCAGCTCGATCGTGCGCGGGGAGTGGGCGAAGTCCATCGCGGCTCAGCTCCTGTGGCCCGGTCAGCCCGGGCGTACGTCGAGGACGACCTTGCCGGTGGCGCGGCGCTCATCGATCTCGCGCAGCGCCTCGGCGGCGCGCTCGAGCGGGAAGCGCGCACCGACGATCGGCGCGACGAATCCGCCCTCGATCAGGAGGTCCAGCGCCCGGCCGATCTCGCGGCACAGCTCGGGGCGAGCCATCGCGTAGGCGCCCCAACCGGCGCCGATCACCTCGGTGTTGCCGAGCAGCAGCCGATTGACCCGGACCTCGGGGATCGAGCCGCCGGTGAATCCGACCACGACGACACGACCCTCCTCGCGCAGACAGCGCAGGCTGTCGGTGAAGCGATCGCCGCCCACGGGGTCGAGCACGAGGTGCACGCCACCGCCGGAGATCTCCTTGGCCTCGTCCTTCCAGGGGCCGTCCGAGCGCAGCACCGTCTCGGCGCCGGCCTGCTCGGCGATGCGCTGCTTGGCGTCGCTGGAGACGACCGCGATCGTGTGTGCGCCCAGGCCCCGGGCGACCTGCAACGCGGCCGTGCCGACTCCCCCCGCGGCGCCGTGCACGAGCACGGTCTCGCCCGCGGTCAGGCGTCCGCGCAGCACGAGCGCGAAGTAGGCCGTGTGGTAGTTGAGGATCAGCCCCGCGCCCTGCGCGTAGTCGAGCTGAGGGGCGAGTCCGAACGTCAGGAACTCGGGCGCGACCGCGAGCTCGGCGAACCCTCCGAGCGCACAGAACGCCGCGACGCGATCGCCCACCTTGACCGTCGCATCCTCGGACGCCTCGCGGACGATGCCGGCGATCTCGCTGCCCGGGACGAACGGAACCGGCGGTTTGATCTGGTACTCGCCACGGGTCTGCAACACCTCGGGAAACGAGACGCCCGCGGCGTGAACCTCGACAAGGACGCCCGCGCCGGGCGTCAGCATGTGCTGCGGCGGAGAGTCCGGCTCCGGGATCTCACCCAGCGCGAGCGCCGAGTCCGGGCCGGTTTCCTCGACTATCTGGATGGCGCGCACGGCGGGATTATGTCCGATGAGCAGTAAAAGCCCGATCCACACGCCGGCCTGCTGTTGCCTGGCACCCGTTGCGATCGAGTGTTCGGCCTCAACACGACGTGCTCGCGGCGAGATACAGGACGGCCTGGGTGCGGGCGACGGCGCCCACCGCGTCGTCGGGGATCAGCAGCTCGGGATGGTGCAGCGGCCGGGGGACAAATCCGTCGGCGCCGTGCAGACCGACGAAGCCCATCGCCAGCGGCGCGCCCAGCGCGCTGAAGAAGGCGAAGTCATCCGAGCCGGTGGAGCGCCACTCCGGCGCCGCAGACAGTCCGGCGCTGCAGAGCAGCTCGCGGGCGCGCGCGACGATCGTCGGGTCGTTCTTCAACGCCGGCTCGCCGGGCGTCAGCTCGACGGCGCCGTGACAGCCGTGAGCCGATGCGATGCCTGAGACGACCTCCTCGACCATGCCCCGCAGCGCGAGGCGGTCCTCGGGCCGGTAGGCGCGCAGGGCGCCGCGCGCGTGGGCGCGCGCGGGGATGACGTTCTCCGCGCTGCCGCCCTCCAGCACGCCGACAGTGAGGGTCGCTGGATGGATCGGATCGATCCGCCGACCGATCTGAGCGTGGAGCGCGACGACGATGTCGGCGAGCGCGAGGATCGGGTCGCGCCCTCGGTGCGGGTAGGCGCCGTGTGAAGGCCGGCCCTCGACCACGATCTCGACAATGTCGCACGAGGCGTTGACCGTGCCGGCATCGAGCGCGACGGCGCTCCATGGCAGTTCGGGATGCACGTGCGCCGCCACGATCGCCGCGGGCGCGAGCGCGGACAGGGGCCCCAAGAGTTGCTCCGCGCCCGAAGGGTAGGCCTCCTCGCTGGGCTGGAACACCGCCAGCAGCGGCGTGGGTAGCGACTCACCGAGCGCGTGCGCCGCGCGAGCGAGCGCGACGAGCGCCGCCATGTGCACGTCGTGACCGCAGGCATGCATCGTCTCACCGGTGGCGCTGAATGGTGAGTCGGTGCGCTCGGCGATCGGCAGCCCGTCAAGCTCCGCGCGCACCGCCACCGCTGCGCCGTCCGCGGGACCGACGCGGGCAATCAGCCCCGTCCCCGCGACGCGTTCGCACGCGACCGGCAGCTCGGCGACGATAGCCGCGGAGGTCTCGTGCTCGGCGTGCGCCAGCTCGGGATGAGCGTGCAGCCGGTGGCGCAACTCCACCGCGCGCGGCAGCTCGCGCTCGATGCCCGCGAGTAGGCGCGTGAGGACACCGTCAGTAAACGGAGGCATAGCGCTCGCATACAGCGTCAATGTCCATATCCACTGTCGCCGCGACCTCGAAGCGCTTGACCGCGACATACGCCTCATACAGCAGCGGTGGCAGCCACGCGCGCGCGGTGGTGTCCTCGGCGAGCGCCTGCAGCGACTCCTCCAGCGACGACGGCAGCGAGCCCACGCGGTAGCGGATCGCCTCCGTGGCGTCGAGACCCGCGGGGTCGCGGTCGAGGATCGGCGGCGCCGGCAGTTCGGCGCGCACCCCGTCGAGCCCGGCGCGGAGGATCGCGCCCAACGCCAGATAGGGGTTGGCGGTCGCGTCGGCGCCGCGGTACTCCAGGCGCAGCTGATCGGCTGGATCGCCGCCGCCGAGGGAAACCAGCGGCGGGATGCGCAGCAGCGCTTCGCGGTTGCGCTGTCCAAGGCAGACGGCGCCGGCGCTCCAATGGTGGGGGGTCAGACGCGTGGCCGATACCGGGCTGGGGGCGGTCAGCGCGCTCAGGGCACCGGCGTGGAGCAAGATCCCGGCGGCGAACTGTGCGCCGAGCTCGCTCAGGCACGCGGGCCGCTCCGGATCGTAAAACGCCGCGTGGCCGGAGGAGTCGAACAGGCTGAGATGGATGTGCACGCCGTTGCCGGCTTCCTCCGGATTCAGCAGCGGCGCGAACGTCGCGGGCGCCCCCCGCCGGCGGGCGACCTCGCGCACGACCTCCCTGAACACGATCGCGCGATCGGCCGCCGCGATGCCCTCGGCGGGCCGCGTCGGAATCTCGAACTGGTGCGCGGCGAACTCCGCGAAGATGCGTTCGGGCCGCACGCCGGCCGCGGCGAGCGCGCGCATGACATCGCCGACGAACGGCTCGGCTCGGCGCAGCTCCTCCAGCGAGAACCCCGGCGCGGGGGGCGCTTCGCTCAGCAGTTGGAACTCGTGCTCGAAGCTCGCCACCAGATGAACGCCGAGCTCGGTCTGCAGCTCGGCCAGGGTCTCGCGCAGAAAGTGCCGGGGACAGCACTCCCATGGCGCGCCGTCGGTCTGCACGATGTCGCACAGCACGAGCTCCAGGGCGCCGCCGCCGTGACCGCCCTCTACGCGGGCGCGGGTGTCGAGATCGGGGAGCAGACGCAGGTCGCCGATCGAGCCGAACGGGTTCGGCTCGGCGAGCGGGCCGAGCGGCGTGAGCGCGTGGTTGGCCGGCACCCAGCCGACCCCGGCGGCGAGGTGCGCGTCCAGATCTGAGGCGGGCAGCGAGCGCCCGCGCACGATCGCGCCGAGATCGCAGCACACGAGCGCGACGAGGTCGGTGGCGCTCACCGACGGATCTTTCGTGTCATCACGCGGATGCGGCCTCGGAGGCGGTCACGGTGCCGTTGTCCCAGATGCCCTCGATCAGCCCGAGCGCCTCAGCGCCGGAGCGAATCGCCGGCGCGTCCTCGACATCGACGACGACGAGCACGCCGCCGGCCGGCATGTCGCGCCGATCGATCGCCGCGGCGAGCCGCTCGCGCGGCTGCAGGTGCACGCCGCCCGCGCCGAGCGAGGGATAGGTGTCGGCCACGCCGTACAGACTCCCACCGGGTCCACTCACACGGCCGAGAACGCAGACGAAGTGCCCGACGTCCCAGTCGGGCGGCGGTCCCGAAGGATCGCCGTCGAGCAGATAGGCCAATAGCTCCTGCGCGCGCGGGTGTGATCCCCACAGGTGGCGGGTGGCGAGGTTGGCGAGCAGCGTGACCGGACGCTCGAGCCTCGCGACGAGATCGAACAGGCCGTCGAGCGTGTCCGGCGTCCAGGGGCCGCTGAACGGGACCCCGGCGAGCCGCCCCTCAGAGAGCGTCCGCACGGCGCCCGCGAGTCCCGCCACGGTGGTGCCGGACACGGAGGAGTCCTCTACGAACGGCAGCTCCAGCCGGTAATCGCGCCGCCCGCGCTCGTCAAAGGGCAGGGTCGCGGGATCGGTGTGCACGCCGACCACGCTGCCGGCGGCGAGCGCGACGGTGTCCTGGTCGATCGGTTCGCCCCCGCCGGGCGAGGTCGAGATACCGGCCGCTCCCAGCGCCAACGCCCCGCAGAACGCGCCGCACAGATCGTCGCGCTGGGGCACCTCGCGAGCATGCAGGGCCAGCAGCGCGCGTGCCCCCGGGAGCAGCGTCATCTCCAACGACGTCCCGGTGGTCATCGGCCAAATATACGCGCGGTGTCTTAAGGTGAGCAGCATGCAGACAATCGATGAGTTGCTGTCCAATAACCAGACCTTCGCGAGCTCGCTCCCGGCGCGCCACCTGGACGTTCACCCCAGTCGCCACCTGGCGGTGGTGACGTGCATGGATTCGCGCCTGGACGTGTTCGCCGCGCTGGGGCTGGGCGACGGCGAGGCGCACGTGCTGCGCAACGCGGGCGGGGTGATCACCGACGACGTGATCCGTTCGCTGGCGGTCTCCCAGCGGCGGCTTGGCACGCGCGAGGTGATGCTGATCCACCACACCGACTGCGGCATGCAGACGCTCAGCGACGACGGCTTTCGCGCCGAGCTGCAAGCGGCCACGGGCGTCGCTCCGGCGTGGGCGATCGAGTCGTTCAGCGACGTGGACGCGGACGTGCGCCAATCGATCCTGCGCGTCCGCCGCTCCGCCTTCCTGCCCCACTGCGAGCGGGTGCGGGGGTTCGTGTACGACGTGGACACGCACCGACTGCGCGAGGTGCACGTCGAGGGGGAGTGATGTTGTTCCTGGCGGCGCATGCGCCGCCAGGCCGAACGGTGCATGCACCGTTCGGGTGAACCCGCACATGTGCGGGTTCAAGCCAGGGCCGCATGCGGCCCTGGCGCCCACGTCGCATGCGACGTGGGCCACTCCATCAGCTTTATTTATCAGGCCGCCTGCACGCGGATCATCCAGAGGTTCTCCTCCAGCCCGGCAACCACCCCGTGCAGGATGTCGGCCGTGACCGCGTCGACCTCCTCCAGGCGATCCATGCGCGTGCGGATCGTGCCGATCGCGTCGGTCAGCAGCCGCGTGAAGGCCGCGACCACATCGCTGTCCAACAGCTGGCCCTCCGGCAGCGGCTCGAGCTCGCTGCGCTCGGCGACCGTTGCGCTGCGCCCGTCCGGCTGGTAGCCGAGCGCGACGGCCCGCTCGGCGACGGCGTCGGAGGCCAGGCGCCAGGCGTCGATGAGCTCGTCTAGCTGCAGGTGCAGTGCGCGGAAGTTCGGACCGACGATGTTCCAGTGCGCCTGCTTGCCCAGCAGCGAGAGGTCGATCAGGGTGACGAGCACGCCCTGGAGCTCGACGCCGATCGCCTCGCGATCCTCATGGCGCAACGTCGGATGATGGTCTTGGCTGATGATCGGATTGGTCATATCGACCTCCTCGCGTCGGATCGGTAGCGGATCACCACGATATCTCCAAGCACGCGATTCCAGGACCCCCAGTGTGGTATACGAGGCACGGTGACCAGCGTTACGAGTGCCGTCCTGTCCGCCTCGCAGTTGGCGACACTGCGCGCGCGCGGTGAGGAGCGCTCGGCGGCGGTCGGCGATGTGCTGTTCAGCGTCGGAGACCGGCGCTTTCCGTTCATCGCCATCATCGAGGGCGAGGCGTCCGTGCAGGACGCGGCGGGACGGGAGATCGTGCGTCACGGCGCCTCGGGGTTCTTGGGAGAGATGAGCCTCCTGACAGGACAGACGGCCTACCTGACGGCGGTCGTCACGCAGCCGATGCGCTACATCGCGGTCGATCGCGACGAGCTGCGCCCGCTGCTGTTCGAGGACGCTCCGCTCGGCGACGTGCTGATGTCGAGCTTCATGGCCCGACGCGAGGCCCTCCAACAGCAGGGCGTGGGCATGGAGGTGATCGGCCCGCGTTCCTCCGAGCCGACGCGACGGATGGTCGAGTACGCGCGGCGCAACCGCCTGCCCTTCGTTTGGCGCGGGGAAGGGGGCGCCGCCGACCCGCAATCCGCGGCGCTGATCGGCACGCTCGACGCCGACGCGCTGCCGCTCGTGCGACTCCCAGGCGGGACGGAGCTGCGCAACCCGACCAGCGGCGAGGTGTCCCGCGCGCTGGGGATCGGGCTGGAGCTCTCCCCGCGAGAGGAGGTCGACCTGGTCGTGATCGGCGGCGGCCCCGCCGGCCTCGGCGCGGCCGTCTACGGCGCCTCCGAGGGACTGGAGACGCTCGTCGTTGAGGGCACCGCGCTGGGTGGACAGGCCGGCACCTCGCGGCGAATCGAGAACTACCTCGGCTTCCCCGCCGGCATCAGCGGCTCGGAGCTCACCAGCCGCGCGGTGACACAGGCGCGCAAGTTCCAGGCGCGCACCGCCACGCCCTATCGAGCGGTCGCGCTTGAGCCGGGTGCAGACCGCCATCTCGTGCGCCTGGAAGGCGACCACGAGATCTCCGCGCGCGCGGTCGTGCTGGCCACCGGCGCCGAATATCGCCGACTGCCCGCGGCGGACCTGTCGGAGTACGAGGGCATCAGCGTCTTCTACGCCGCGGGCCCGCCCGAGGCCCAGCGTTGCGGCGCCACCCGCGTCGGCGTGGTCGGTGGCGGCAACTCGGCCGCTCAGGCGGCCGTCTGGCTCGCGCGCGGCGGCGCGCTCGTGACGCTCCTGCATCGCCGCGGCGACCTGCGCGAGACGATGTCCGACTATCTGATCCTCGAGCTCGAACGCTACGGGGTCGCCGTGCGCGACCACAGCGAAGTCGCGGAACTGCACGGCGCCGATGGCCAGCTCCAGGCCATCACGCTCAATGACGGGGAGCGGCTGCCCCTCTCGTTTCTCTTCCTCTTCCTCGGCGCCGCGCCCTGCACCGAGTGGCTGGATGACGTCGTCGCCCGTGACAAGCAAGGCTTCGTGTTGACCGGCACCGACGCCGGCGTCGAGGGTCTGCTGGAAACGAGCGTTCCCGGCGTCTACGCCGCCGGCGACGTGCGCTCAGGCTCGATCAAGCGCTGCGCCACCGCCGTCGGCGAGGGCGCGATGGTCGTGCGCTTCGTCCACGAACGCTTCTCCGGCGTGCCCGCGTAGGGGCTCAGACAGCGGCGCGAAAGCGCTGTGAGGCAGCGGCGGAGCATGTAGCATCAAACGAAAGGGACCTACGTAGGAGGAGGTACTTCAAATGAACACGTACGTCATTCTCCGCCGGGGCGGTTGGCGCACGCCCGAGGAGCTGCAAGCAGCGGCCGAGCGATCAAAAAAAGTCGGCGAGGAGGAGATGTCCGACGACATACGCTGGATCCGCAGCTACGTCCTGGGCGAGGACGCAGGCTCCGTCGGCACCGTATGCGTCTATCAGGCGAGCAGCCCCGAGGCGATACGCGACCACGCCTCACGAGCGGACCTGCCGGTTGACGAGATCATCGCAGTCGCCGATACCGTCATCGTACGCCCGGACCCAGAGCCGGCCGCGTAAGTCTTTACCCAGGCGAGCGTCAGCTCGCCTGGGCGCCACCGCGGAGGGGTCGAGGAGGAGGAGGAGCTACTTCTTGAACTTCACGGTGAGTGTTTTGGTTTGCTTTTTGCGCTCTTTGCCGGTGGTGGGCGTGTAGGTGACCCTGACTATCGTTCTCAGTTTCCCGGTCGTCTTCTGAGCAAGCTTCAGGGTCAGTGTTTCGTGGCCCTTCGCTGTCCTGGAGGCGGGTTTGAGTCCCTTCCCGGTGGCCGTGAGCTTGCCCGCTGCCGGGGCATAGACGGAGAGCGTTAGGGTGCGGTCTTTGACAGAGTGTGAGGTGATCGTGAGGGTGTTGGAGCACCCTTCGACCGTGATCGGTGTCGTTTGGTGTGTTTGTGTGCCGTTCTGGGCTGTGAACGTGGTCGGCATCACCAGTTTCTGTGCGCAGAGGTTCCCGTTGGCGGTCAGTGCGGAGAACTTGCCCTGTGGGAGGTTCAGTTCGAAGCTGCTGACGGGGACGTCCGGGATGTTGGCGAACGTCGAGGATGTGATCCCGGCTTTGGAGATGAACGTGTCCCCCGCGAGGTCGATCGTGATGCCTTCGCCCTGCAGCACGAGGATCAGTTGCGGGAACGCCTTGCCACCGTGGGAGACGAAGTACGCCGGTCCCGTGAGGGGATTGTCCAGCAGCGGGGTACGCGCGACGGCCGCTCCGACGATGGATTCGGGTGGGCAGCCGGCGGGATTGGTCGCGAACTGTGTTTCGGTGCACGCCTTCTGCAACGTCGTCAACCGTGACGGTAGTGCCTTTGGTAGTTCGACCTTGACCTGGGCGAGGTTCGCTTCGGTCTTAGACAACCCACCACCTGCTTGTGGACCCTCCGCGGGCGGGATGAGCTTGACGTTCAAGCTCGCGCCATTAGCTTTACTCGTCTTCGCCGACGTCGATACTTTGAACGCCGGTTTGAATAGCAGGCTCGCGCAGTCAGCGGCCTGGAAACGATCAGTCAGGTTCGCCACCGTGCCCCTGATGGAGGTCGCATTGGCAGCGATGGTCATGGGGTTGCAGTTGGTGGGGTTGGACATGAACCCTGACCGGTCGATGTCTACGTGCACTGTGCGGTAGGACACCGGTACGCCTTCAAGGATCTGCGGGAGCGGGTCAGAGACCACACTCACCTGCGCCGTCACCGGATCGATATGGATCGCTGCGCGTACCACAACGTTCCCGAGATCAAACGGGCCCGCCTGCGCCGGAACCACGATCGACAACCCAAACGGCGCCCCCTTATACGGTCCCGTCAAAAACACCGCCGTCGGACTCTTCCCCGGCTGCGGAATCCACAACGGGCTAGACCCAGGACCCGCAGCGACCGTCACGCTACCGATCTTTGACCCTTCAGGACAAGATCCTGTCGCGGCCTGCGCGTCCGGACAACGCGCCACACCCGCCAGCTTCGCCGAAACACCCGGCGGCATCGTCACCGTCAACCCGGCTAGATCCTGTTCACCCGGCGCTTCTTGGGTCAGGGTCACCGCGAACGGCGAGAACCCACCACTCTCCGGGCTGGTCGTACCAGCAGAGAGTTGCGGGTCAAATCCACCCGTATTGCATCCTTCGTTGATCGTCATCAGTGATTCGCCGACGACGGGATTGCCACCCGACCACGGCGTCAGTTCATATCCTGTCGTGTGCGTCCCGCACGTGTCGGGGTTCTTCAACGGTGCTCTCGACCCGCCCTTGAACTGCAGATCGATCTCTTCGACAGGTAGTTGGGGCGTGTTCGCAAACACCGTCGTCAACTGGCCGGTCTTTGGGTCGGCTTCGATCACCCCCGGGATCTTCAAATGCAACCCCAGTTCATCAGAGACAAGCCACAACCCGAACATGTGTCCTTCTTCGCCCTGCGCACGCTGATAGATCGCACCATGCAACGGTTGCGCCAAATCAGGCGACACGAGCGTCACCGAACCAATCTTTGCGCCTTCAGGACAACCAGACTGCGTTTCTGTGCCCAGTCCGACCTGCTCGGCGCTACAAGCCTGCAAACCATCAGCAACACCCGCATTGATAGCCATCCCCTCAGGCAGCGTGACCCTCGCATCCCGCATCGCCGAGGCAGCGGCACGATTGACCGCATTGGTCTGTGGGATCTTCAACACCGTGCTCAAGCCGGTCGGTGCGCCCGCCTGATGACTCGACGGTTCTACCCCCAGGCTCGGCTGGAACGAGATCGCTTCACAGCCCGTTATCTGAGGCAACGACGCTTGGCCATTGAAGATCTCACCGGGAAGCTCGTAGCTCGTCGCGGTGAACCCAACCGGCTGATCCTCGCATGCAGTCGGATTGCTCAAGAAGGGCAACGGCAACAAACCACTCGCACGCTTACCTTCCGGCGCTTCACACGCAGTATCAGTCACACCCGAACAATTCAGAGCTTCTAGAAGAGTGAGGCGTTGTTCATCGTGACTGGGATCAGCCGGACTGCCCCACAAGGTCGTCGTCGCGGAAATGATCGGTGACTGCCCTGACGCCTGATGCACCGTCGCGGTCACACCATAATCACTGCCGGTACGCACCGACACGTCGATAAAGGCCTTCTGGATAGCGGCAGGGAACCCGAACCGCGCAACCATGCTTGGACGCGACGGTTCGAGATTATACAACGGCTCGGTAAAGACTTCCCTTTCTTCATTTTCGCTGAGTACCAGCTTCACGATCCCTATCTGGGAATCGATCGGACAATGCACGCCGGCATTGAACTGGCCGGTGCTGCACCGCGGGAAATTGTTCGGGTCGCCAACCAAACCAGGCGGCAACGACACCGACACGTTTTCGGTTATCCCGGTGGAGAAAAGCACTCCTCCTTTCTCGACATGTTTGAAGACGAACTGGGTCGTCAAATCGGGATGCATTCCCGCCGCTGAGCTCGACTCTTCCGCGTTGACTGATTCGATGCCGAAAGGGACGGATTCGCTCGCACTCGCCACGGACACGCTGAGACCACTGATCGCGACCATGGTGACGATGAGCAGGACCAAACGACGGATATCAGGCATTCTGTTGGACGCGATCATCTGTTCTGTCTCCCTGCTCATGGTCGAGATACGATTCCGGTGCTGCTCTGGTCGGGTCATCGTGCAACCCTCCGACTCGCGCCCTTGACAGACCTCGTGGCGCCATAATGTTTACGTGCCTGTGCTTGGCAATGCGATCGCTTGCGCTTGGGTTGTCGCTTGCATGCCTTCAACGCGCGCGCCAACCGTTGTGCACGAGTCAACGACCTGGCCGTAGACACAGGGCTACCCTGAACGGTCAGATCGCCCGCCCCCCTGAACACCGCACTCGCTGGACTTGCAAACACAGAGGTACCGGACGGTTCGCCTTGACAGGCATCCGCTTCGCAAACAGCACCAGCAGGAGACGCGAAACCGCCATTCACACGAGCGTCATAGATCACACGCGCACCACCACCAGGCGCCCCATCGGTCAACGCCTCCTGTGTCAAGAAAAACACGTCGCTCCCGTCCGGCGTAACCGAAGCAAGAAAATTACTTTCAGTACTGTGCCCAGAAGGTTCCACATACGCGGGTGTCTGCCCGGAGGTGATCAGGCTGATCGACGGTTCGGCGCCACCGGCACCCACGCTCCACTCATAAATGTCATTGCTGCCATCCGCATCACGACTCACAAGCGCTTCAGCGGTTTCGAAGAACACCTTATCCCCATCCCCGCTCAGATTGCGAACGACAGACGCCGACTTCATGATGGAGAAAGCCGGGTGGAATCTCGCGTCCGTGCCTGCAGGCGACGCGAGCGGGCTGCACGAAACACAAGCGAGGCTGCCGGTCCGAGCGTCATACCGGTAGATCTCCGCGTGACCACCATTTTCATACCCGGTGAGTTTTGCGCGAGACCGAAACGCAAGCACCGAACCATCCGGTGTCGTACGAGAATCCGCGATACCAGGCCCGGAGGCCGGGTCGTTGCTCGGCGCCACGGCAATGGTCCAGCCAGTCAAAAATGGCGACGTGGCTGGCGCGGCGAGATCTCCCGGCGCGACCGTCGCGATGAACACGCTCGTGGCGGTGGCGGCGTCCCAGACGTAGAGGTTGGGCTGCCCAGCGACGCCTTGACCACCGATCTGCGCATGGGAGACGAAATAGACACGCGAACCGTCGGAGGAAACATTGACCAGTTCCGCATCGTTGGTCGCCGTGATCTGTGTCGTCTGTTCGTTACCAGTGTCATACCGGTACGCGTTCCCTGCGATTACGTAGAAGACAAAGGAGCCCGTTTCGGAGATGCCAGCAAAAACAGCGTTATCGGCCAGCTTCACGGTCTCGGCGTTATCCACCCGAGCGTACATCGCAGTGCCGATCTTGAACACTACGACCGAGCCATCCGCGGAGTTCCCCTCATATTCAGCGTTTTCGTCCAGGTTCGGTGTGACATTCCCCGGCAACAATGACACCACGTGGGTCTGACCACCCACACTACGGTCATACACCACAGCCGTCCCGGCCGGTGGCGCTGTCGGCTCAAGCGGCGGAGACGGACCATTGCCGGTCGTAAAGATGATATGGGTGCCCTGCGAGGTGATGAACCTTCCTTCGGCCCGCAAATCCTCACCGAGACTGCCAACGCCTACCGGCACAAACGAACCATCCGGTCCTCCCAAGAAATTGCCTTCTTCGCCTGGTGCGAGAAGTTCTTCGAGACTGAAATCTGGACTTCCTTCCGGATGAAAAACGTGAGCAAAGGCGTATTCGTGATCGAGCGAAATGCCACCCGGTTCGGGAAGGCTTACGGCTTCTGTTCCGGACGGGCTGAGGCGACGAACAGTCAGCCAACCAGCCTGTTCGTTCCTCTTCGCCTCATACACATCCTTTACGCCGTTGCCTCCAGAAGGCTCGGAGAGCGAACCCCCGCCGATGCCATACACAAAACTCTCGCCGGACGGAGACGACATGTCAGTGGAAAAGAAATCGTCCCCTTCACTCCGTAGACCCCAGAAGATAACGTTGCGACCATCGGTGTTACTGGGTGTGACGAGCTCGTAGGCGCGGCAGTCGGGGAGGTTGGCGGATGGTCCGGTGCGGAGGGCCTGGTTGGGACACTCCGTCGTGGCGGCGGTGGCCTGGGTGGCGCCCGCGATGATGAGTAGGATGATGATGGTGAGGGCTCCGCCGAGGAATCGAGCGAGGGATGTGGTGTGGCGTGGGTTCGCTCTGGTGGATGGTGTTTGTGGGTAGTGTTGCTGCACGTGGCCCTCTCCTTGCTGGATGGTGTGACGGTGATGGAAGCTCAAGACTTGGTTTGTGTTCGCGTGTTGTGATGTCATCGCGAGCTCTGCGCGTGGTGTGGGTGTTGGCCGAGATTGAGTTGTGCCGTAACACGCTCGCCGAGGGGGGTGAGGTGCCAGGCGTTGGCCTCGCCCTTGGCATGCCCCTCACCCGTGTTCGTGAGCAGGTCGAGGCGTTCCAAGCGCGCGAGGATCTTCGAGATCTGACCCTGATCGGAAACCCCCGCACGGTCGGCGACAGCACGATTAGAAATCCCCGGTGTCTCAGCGACGCACTCCAACACCCGTGCCGTGCGATACGTCAAACGCATCGGGATACCCGCCAACGGGTCACGCCCACCATCCCCACCAACTGGCCCAGAGGAACCCCCAGCCGATGACAACAATGGCGATGCAGACGGTGGTGTTGGGCGTGAGCGTTCCTGACGCGCAACACCAGGACCCAGATACGGCAGGACAATCATCCCCATCAAATCCCCCAACAGACCACTCAAGGGTTCGTGGTTGTGCGCGTCCAGTAGGCGCTTATAGACGATCCCCAGCGCAGCACCAACCGCACCCTCCGCTATCAACGGCGGGAGATCGTTGCTACGACCATTCTCAACCCGACCCTCTTCAACAACCCTGGCTAGGCGGGCGAGGATCTCCTGGCGACGCTCTAGTACTCGTTGCGAACCACTCGCGCTCGCGACCACACACAACCGTGCCAACACCGGTTCGCGATCCAAGAAACACAAGATCCCCCACAACCCCTCCCGCACACGCTCACGCCACGACAACCCACCCAGATCAGCCCCCACGAGCTCACTGGTGAGCGTCTCGACCGTGTCATCCAGGACCGCCAACAAGCAATCCTCACGATTAGCGAACAAGTCATAAAACGTGCGGCGTGACACCCGCGCACGCGCCGTGATCCGCGCCACCGTCGCACCAGACCACCCCAACTCCGACACCACCACCACCGCCGCAGCCAACAACCGCGAACGCTGCATCCCCGCCACCTGCACCCGCGGTGGCGCAACCCCACGACGACGCGACTGGGCCTTTGTGGAGATACGTGAGGCCATCACGCACCACACCCGCTGGGTGAGACACGCCCAGTGCGGAGCGAGCCAGCTACGCTCCCAACCGCACCGCGTGGGAGCTTCGAACAACGTGCATGACGGCACGACCTGCCAAACCCCGCGAGGGGGAGGACCGCCCGGCGCTCTGGGACGGTTAGACCAGGGGTGCTACTGGGACAAGAGAGAGAGAGAGAGAGAGAGATGTGTCAGCAGTGCTGACGCATCTACCTACGGGCACACCGCAGTGCGCATCGATCCCCATCACACCTGTCCCCAACAGACTCATGCGAACACAACCCCTCTTCATACGATCCGGCCCTCTCCCCAACAATCCCCTGAAAGCGCTTGAAACCCGGTCAAGAAACCGACCCAAACCCGACCTATCTAAACCTCGGCACCCAACAACAAGGATGCCATGACAATAAGACCATGACATATCTCCAACCAGAATGCAACCCCCCAACCACCAACAACAGTCAGCGTGAGCCACAAAACGGCTCTATCAAGCCAAAACCCGGGCCGATCTAGACTTGACCGGAACGCCACCGATCGTACTCGCCATGGTCAGTGGGAGTCCGGTCGAAGGGATCGCGGTAGTCGTAGCTCACGTGACTCTCGAAGCCCGCCAGGGCGTCGAGGCGGATATGGATCGCTATTGGACCGTCGCGGTACGGATTGCATGCCGCTGCGAGCAGTCGCGACGCCGCGCGTATCCTCCCTTCATCTGAAATGCCGCGTTCGAGGGCACGCCGAAGCCACTCAGGACCCTCGACGATGCCCCCTGGGTCGTCGTCGCCGAGCGCCTGAAGGCCGTGCGCGAGCATCACGGCCTCCTTGCCGGTGATCTCAAATTCGAGATCGACGTGCCGGGACCACCATCGGGCCGGAATCCGAGTCTGTGTTGGCGTGTTCATCAAGCGTCACGTCCTGCCTCCGGCATCTTTAGTGCCTCTTCGAGGCAGGCGCATCACAGTTCCGTTTTGATATGGACTTCGGCCGGGCATACAAGCGCTGGCCCACTGATGTAGTGACACTCCCACACTATGGGCTCGACCGTGAAATTCGGCCACGTCACCTTCCCGATAGGATGAATCCCCGTAAAGGGAGGGAATTCGGGTTCCCATTCGTCCTGATCGTAGCGGAGGTCGCATATGTCCTGTTTGCGGTTATTTTCTGAGCACTTGCGCAGCTTGCCGGCAGCGTCGTACAGCCACTTGTATGCATCGTCAAACTGGGACACGATCTCACCGGCGACTTTGCCCGCCAACTCCAGGAAGTCGGCGGGAAGATCAAACATCTCCAGCACCACCGCGGTCGCTTCCGCTTCAGAATAGCTCCTAGCCAGATTCGCGGCCTTGCTCCGATTCATGGTGTGTTCAACCCAGGGGTCTACGATCGCCCTCGCGGCTGCTTCCCACGCAGCGAGTTCCCGTGCCGCTTCAAGGCCTGGTGCTTCGGTGCCCTCGCGTGCGGCGCCCTGCATGTTCCACGGTTCCTCCTGCATCGTGTACGCCGCGCCCGCACCGGAACCTCCCGGCAGACCAGGGGGTTCGACCTGTTCGCTCTGCAGCGATCGTCCGGTCTGCGGTACGTATGACGTCGCGCCGTAGGTGATCACACCCGACGGCAGCGAGCTGGCGACATCAGCGGCGCCCAACCACGCGAACTTGGGCGGCGCTTTACCCGCGTTAGGAACCCCGAATTCTGTGCTGTTATACGTCGACAATAGTTTCGTTTCGCCCGTTTTATCGCCGATCGTGGCGACTACGTCACCCTGCAGGTCGTGCAGCTGCATCACCGAGGTTTCGCTGTTCGTCTGCGTGGCGGCCAGTGCGCCGTCGATACCGGGGATGTTGCGCTTGGTTTTGCCTTCGCCTTCGCTCGTCCACGCGACCGCTTCACCGGGACTGTCGTAGTGCTCGATCGTCGTGCTTGCACCGGAGATCGTTTCCCGTACTCGTCCTTCGGGATCGAGATAGTAGCTGTTGCTCACGCCGTTTTGGGACTGCGTGGCGACTGCCCCGTCGACGTAGAACGTGCTTGCCAGTTCGTGGCCTTCAGCGTCCGCTGCCGGTAGTTTCGTGACGTTACCGAACGCGTCGTAGGCGATGCCTGTGTCCGTCATCCGGTTGGCTTCGTCGTAGGTGTGTTCCTGGACCGTGCCGCCTTCGGTCGCGCATTTGCCTCCACCACCGGGAACACGCGTGGTTTGGCTCGTGCGGTTGGATTCTTCGTCATAGGCGTACAGTCGCGTGGTGCAGCCTTCACCGGCCGGTGTTTCCTGCGCTTCGGTCAAACGTCCCAGCGTGTCATACGTGTAGCTCTCGCTCGCCAGCGTGCTCGTGCGGCCGAGTGTTTCGCCGCGCACGGACGGGCTGCGCGTTTCGCTGAACCACACACCCGGTTCATGTTCAGCACAATTGGTCGTCTTGATGTATTCGACATGGGTGGCTTCACCGGTCGAGTTGTACGTGTCGTTTGCGCACATTCCGTTTGGATAGACCTCGCTGGTGAGCTTCCCTTCGACGTCGTAGGACGCCGTGAACGTCCCCGCCGAGGAGTCGGTCAGTTTTTCCATCTGCTTCGTCGTCGAGTTGTACGAATAGGTCTGTTTGCCTGTGCCGGCGCTGCTGCCGTCGCTTATTTCTTCGAGCAGCCCGTCGTTTTCGGGACCGGCGTATTTGTATTTCGCGGTGTTGCCGTCCGCGTCGGTGTATTCGGTCCTTTGACCGAGCGTGTTGTACTTACTCGTGACCGTCTTCGTTTTCCCTTCGACCGTCGTGCTCTGCTTTTCCAGCACACCCGTCGTCGCATTGTATTCGTTCGTGACCTTCGGCAACGCCGTATCGGCCGTGGATGTCGTTTCACTGGTTAGCAACCTGCCCGCTTCGTCGTACGTGTTCGTCTTCGTGCGGACCGTCGACCCGAACGTTTCGGTGACCACGAGCGGCTCGTTCAACATGTTGTACGTCACCGTCGTCACGGGCAGTTTCGGCGCCACGCCACCCGCAGGCTGTTTAGCGGGCAATGTCTCACACACCAACCCCGCCCATTCGGGATGGCTACCGCATGCTGAGAACCCTTCCGTGTTCGCTTCCGCGCTGTAGTAGATCGTTCTCACGTCGTGCGCAGATTCCCCGCCCGATCCCGCGGGACCCCTGGTTTCCGTGATCTGCGCCGTCGCCGAGTTGTACAGCGTCGTGCTCGTTATTTTTTTGCCTTCTGGATCGACAGTCACCGACGTGGGAGCGCGCAATTTCCAGCCGAGATTGCTCTGGCCCGCATACGAGGTCGTGGTTTTGCGCACTTCGACTTCTTCTTCGTTGGCCAGCTGCGCCAGACTGGACGCCTTCGTCACCAGATTGTACTTTTCACCACCTGGGGCGCCTTCGTCATAGAAGAACTTCGTGTGCGCGCGGGCCAACGATTCTTTCTGTTCTTTACCCGCGACGTACTTGATCTGATGTTGCGGGCCGAAGGTTTCGACCAGCCTCGTACCCGGTTCTTCGACTTCGCCTTCTTTCGCGCCTTCGCCGTTGTACGTGCTCTGCGTGTCCAGCAGTTTCGACACTTCCACCGATTTGCTGCCCGCTTCCAGCGCCATCTGACGATTGCCGGGCGAGAGCGTGCGCACCACGTCGTTATATTCGTTGTATTCCGTCGTCGAGACCGACCCGTTCGACGACGTGCTCGGATGCGCGACGTTGACCGTCCGACCCTGTTCGTCCAGGTAGTAGACGGTAGCGCGTTTATAGCTCGAGGCCGGCCAACCCTGCGGTTCATCCGGCGGCAAGATCGCCGTCCCTTCGACCGGATCGTCGCTCTGCCCCCACTTCGCCACTTCTCCGCTGGTCATAGTCGGCAGACCCGTGCCCGAGAGATGCGTACCGTACTCGAGCGTATAGCCGAGCGACGGATTGCGGACTTCTCCTTCGTGCACTTCTTCACCGGGAGGATGGAACCTCAAGATCTTGTCCGTCCCGAACTCCGTGACCCAGAGATTTTCGTCGGGCCCGGCCGCGATACCATTCGGCTCACTGCCTTTCGGCAGCGAGTACTCGGTGATCGCCCCGCCGGTCGTGATCTTGGCGACCTTGTCGACGCCGTACTCCGCGACCCACAGGTTCCCGGCAGACGACGTTATCCCCTGTGGCTGGCTGGGGCTTCCCCCTGGAAGGGCATACTCGGTGATCGCCCCGCCGGTCGTGATCTTGCCGACCTTGCCCAGCATGGTGAACCACAGATTACCGTCGGGGCCCGTGACGATGTCATGCGGAGCGCCACCGATACTGTATTCGACGATTGTGCCCCCCGTCGTGATCTTGCCGATCCTATTCCTTACAACGGAACTCGCGAACCACAGATTGCCGTCGGGCCCGGTAGTTATCCCGGCCGGCCCAAAGAGCCCGGGCAATTCGTATTCAGCGAGAGATTCATCTTTCGTATTGACCTTGACTATATGACCGGACGGTGTGGGTTTGGATCGTTCGGCCGTGACCCATAGGTTTTTGTCCGGACCGGTAACGATATCGGTGTTTACGTCGTTGCTTTCATCGGGAGATCCCGACGTCAGGGTTCCCATCGTGGTGAGATGACACACCGACGACCCCCCTTCCGCATGGCCGACAAACCACAGGTTGCCGTCCGGTCCCGTGGTGATTCCCTGCGGTCCGGCACATGCATGGTATTCGACGAGTGCGCCGCGTGTCGTGATCTTGCCGACCTTTTCGGTGCCGGAGTCGGTGAACCATAGGTTGCCATCGGGGCCGGGCGTGACGCCAACCGGTTTGCTGCCGCTCGGCAAAGCGTATTCGGTGAACTCGTGGATCCCGACTTCACCGCTGGGGGCGCTTCTCGCGAGCACCGAGCCCGCCCCGTTCGTCGCCGTCACCAACGCGACCAGCGCGTTTCCTTCGTCTGCCGCCGTCGGGGTGTAGTTGGCGTTCGTCGCCCCGGGGATCGGCGTGCATTCTTCTTCGCCGTTGCAGTCCTCCCATTGATAGCCATAGGCAAGCGGGTGGCCTTCCCATGTGCCGTCGGATACCGTCATCCTCACGCCGGCAATCGGCGAACCAGTGATTTTGGGCGCCCCGACGTTTACCACACTCGCACCGCCCCAGATCGCTTCGGAGGCCGGGGCCTGCGCGGCCTTCAGCAGTCGTCCCGTCCCGGAGTCCCCCACGATCGGACCGTACGTGAACGTCCATGACTCCTGTCCGGGGGATGTCAATGCCGTGACGTGACCTTCGCCGTCGTAACCGTAGCTGGTCTTGAGATTCGGTGAGATCCGTGGATCCCACTCGGCCCGCAGTCGGCCCAGTTTGTCGTAGGAATAGTCCGCCACGGCGGTTTCCTGCATCGTTTTGCTCGCCGGGTTGTAGGCGTCGAGGAATACCTCTTCCAGGTGGTTCCGGTACGCCCCCCATTCGCCGGGGCTTTCGCCTTTCGCGGTCGTTTCCGTGGCGTATTTGAATTTCAACGCACGGCAGCCCGGTTTTAGTTCTGGCGCGCACGAGACCCCGGCCGGCACCGGGGCGAGCGCCTCAGTCGGCTCGACGGTCGGACTCGTGGCGATCGTCCCGATCTTGGCGACGGTCGACTCCGTGAACCACAGGCCCTTGTTCGGACCGGCAGCGATTCCAAACGGCCCGCTTCCACTAGGCAGCGCGTATTCCGTGATCGTCCCCGACGTCGTGATCTTCCCGACCTTGCCCGTACCCTTGTCTGTGAACCACAGGTTTTCGTCGGCGCCTGAGGTAATCGTCTCCGGTTCGCTGCCCGAAGGAAGAGAGTATTCCGTGATCACTCCCGAAGTCGTGATCTTTCCAATCTTGCTGGTTTTATAATCCGTGAACCACAAGCTTTTGTCAGGACCAGCGGTAATTCCTTCCGGTTCGCTCCCAGCGGGAAGCGAGTATTCCGTGATCGTGCCCGACGTCGTGATCCTGCCGACCTTGCTGGTTTTATAATCCGTGAACCACAAGTTTTTGTCGGACCCCACGGTAATCCCGTGCGGTTCGCTCCCGGCGGGAAGCGAGTACGCCGTTTTCACCCCCGATGTCGTGAACTTGTCAATTTCGCTCCAGTGGTCCGCGGTGAACCACAAATTCCCGTCCGGACCGGTCGTAATGCCATACGGCTTGACTCCGAAGACAGGGTATTCCGTGAGCCACCCCGATCTTGCAATCTTCCCAATCATACCCGAGCCCGCGGCTTCGTTGGTGAACCATAGGTTCTTGTCGGGACCCTGAACGATACTGCGCGGTTTGCTGCCCGCGGGAAGCAAATATTCCGTTGTTGTTCCCGACGTCGCGATCTTTCCGATCTTACCCGTGCCTTCGTCGGCGAACCACAGATTGCCGTCGGCGCCAGCGGTGATTTCGGCTGGGGAACTGCCGCTCGGCAGGGCGTATTCGTTGCGCTGTGGTTCACCGATCTGGTATTCGTAGGTGACCGTGTCTGTCGCGACCGTTCCTTCCTGCTTGGTCGGCACCCACGCCTTCGTGCCGCTGGGGAGCGTGAACTTCGTCTTGGTGTGATCCGCGGCGTCTTCCAGATAGTACGCGAGCTTCTGTTTCGTTTCTTTGTTTTCTTCAAGCGTCAGCACGAGGTTGGAGTCACCGGGCGGCGATTCGAATTTTCCTTTTTCGCTGGGTATCGCCGCGAAGATCGTCTGGCTGCCGTTCGCGGCCGTCATCAGCACACTGCCGTCGACCATTTCGGCGAGCGACTCGGTACTGCCCATGCTGAGGCTCCACTGCGGACCCAACGGGCCTTCCCTGCCGGCTTCCGTGGCACGCGAACTGTAGTTGCGGCCGACCGTCAGACCCGAGCCGAGCGAGACGTCGTTCGCGCCGAGACTGAAGTCCCCGGATTGGAGATCGACCAAACCGGGGCCTAGCGCCACCGGTGTCGAGTGGCGGATGGAGATTTGGGTCCCTCCCCCCGGGAGCCTGCCTTCGTTGCCGGCGTTATCGAGCGCGACGATCTGGATGGCGTGGTGGCCGGCACCGAGTTCCGCACCATTGATCGTCCATTTGACCGTAGCGGTGCATCCGCCTTTGGCGACCGCACATTCGCCTTCCTTTTTGCCTGCTTCTTTGGTTTCTTTGTTCTTTTCTTCCTTGTCTTCGACGGATTTGCCGTCGATGTACAAGACGATCGACTTCATCCCCGAGCTCGGGACCGTCGAGCCTTCCCCGTCGGTCGCTTCAGCGGACAGTTCGTAGGGCTTTTCGCTCAGTTCGTTGCCGTAGGGCAGTCCTTCGAGGTCGATGGCGTGCGGTGCGGACGTGTCGACTTTGATCGTCGCCTTGCCTTCGGTTTCCAACGACTGCGTACCAGACATCGCCTCTTCGGCTTTATAACGAATGTTGTCTTCCCCGTTGGGTAGTTTCGGGTCGAGCGTCCAGTATTCGGCGTGGGTTTCGTAGCACTGGACACCCTGACAAGCGTTTTCTTTTTCAAGATAATTGTGTTCTGAGAGCTGTTCCCATTTACCCACCGAGCTTTCGTATTCAAACTTCGTCGCAGCGACCCCTATACCAGGATCTTTGGCGGTCATTTCAAGCGCTCCCCCAAATTTACTCAACCAGCCAGCGGGACTATGCAGAGCGTTTTTCCGTTTGACTTTTTCTTTTTTGCCTTCCACTTCCGTTTCAAATTCAAATTCAGACGACGTCGTATTGAAGCTGGTAGTCGAATGCGTCCCCGACGGCTCAGAGATCGAGACGATCCCCTGCGACAGCGTATCCAAGAATTTATAATTGCTGCCCGGAGAAGCAGTCGCCGACTGCTGGAAGTGCACCGCGTTATGTGCTTTGCCCGCCGCCGGCAGGCATTCTTCGACTTTAGAGGCGTTCGCCGCGCACAACACCGAAGCCTTTTTTTCGTATTCGGGTTCCACGCCTTCAGTGGACAGCACCTTCTTTGTTTCCTGTGCTCCCCCCGGTTCCTGGAATTCCAGGAAGCTTTCGACCTTCGCGTTTTTGTTTTTAGCCGAAGTTTCCGTTTTCAACTCATAAACTTTGGAAGTTCCCTTGGTCTGATAACCCCAGTACGCCCATTCCGTCGCCGCGTATTCCGCAGTCCCTTTTATTTCCAAATGTTCTTTGCCTACACCTTCATAGACCGCGCTCCCCGAGAACCTACCGCTGTTGCTGGTGTGGAATTCCCAGTTCGAGTGCTTGCCCCCACTCGTCGTCGCGAGTTGCCCGTCGTTGACTTCCGGATCGACCGCAATCGGATACAAGTAGTCCCCCGACAGATCCGCCGTTACCACGAGCACGTCTCCATGGGCCTCCATCGACACCGGGACGGTCGAGCCTTCGGCATCCTGAGCGCTCACAGGCGAGACGATCGCCTGCGTGACGCCGTCCTTCACTACACGCGCCGATCCACCCGCCACGCTCTCCAGACGGGCGCCAGAGGGCATGCCGACCCGGAAATAGAGTTTCCCAGGACTGCGCTGGGAAAGCAACATGCTCGTCAGATCGAGCCCCTCTGGAGTGGGCTTGGCGAGCGTGGCTAGGTCGTGCACACCAGACTCGCCACTTTCGGCGTCACTCCAGAGGACGGCAGAACCATCCAGCACGCCTTCGGAGGCCGCCAGCGCAGCGCCCTGCCCGTCGACCGGCGTCACAGACACGCCCGTACCGGACAGCGAGACGCCGTTGGAGAGATCCTTGGGCACGTCCACGCCGACATCTGAAAGGACCGGCTGGAAATGCCCGCCCGCTTCTTCGAGGCTCAGGTCCAGGGGAGCGTGATGACCGCGCGCCGTCTCAGCGGCGATCGGCTCGAGCGATTCGACCACCCCAACCTCGCCTCCGGGAAGCGAAACCTGCGCGGCGTTATCAGTCGCATAGCGCACGATGTGCTGCCCAGCCGGCAGTTGCGGCGGGCCCCCGGCCGGGCGCTCGATCAAGTCGGGAAACGCGCTCTTCGCCTCGTTCGCCGCCTGCCCGGGCGACAGATCCTCCCAGCCGGTGCGGGAGGCTTGGCGCGTGGCCACCGCCAGGGGGTTACTGTGCGTCGCTTCTCGCTCAGCCTGGGCCTGTTCTCCACCCAGCAGCAGCTGGTCGGCCCCAGACACCACCAGGGGAGCGCCCAGGAGCGAACCACCCTGCGCCGACGGAGCGCCTTCGGCGGGCGCCTGCGCCGCGCCGGCGCCCAGCGCCTGCGAGAAACCCCCCAGCACGACCCCCAGGACGCACACCAGCAATGACCGCGATACGAGCCGCATGCCCATTCTCCCTCTCCTATGTAATTAATCCTCCCACCACACGCCCCGATTAGAGCTGACCCGGTCCGCCCGGGTCCCCCAACCGCCTTATCGGGCGCATGGCCTTACGTGCAAGCGACCGTACCAGGATGCAAGGCCGCTGTGAAGATGTTGACGCCTAAAACACCGCCGTCAAAACTATGTCAAAAGGCTATTTGTTGAGTTTGATGGTGAGTGTTTTGGTTTGCTTTTTGCGCTCTTTGCCGGTGTTCGGGGTGTAGGTCACCCTGACTGTTGTTCTTAGCTTCCCGGTTGTTTTCTGGGTTAGCTTCAGGGTCAGTGTTTCGTGGCCGTGGGCTGTCTTTGAGGCGGGTTTGAGACCTTTCCCGGTGGCCGTGAGCTTCCCCGCGGCCGGGACGTAGACGGACAGGGTCACGGTGCGGCCTTTAACCGAGTGGGATGTGATGGTCAGGGTGTTGGAGCACCCTTCTACTTGTATGGGTGTCGTCTGATGTGTTTGTGCTCCGTTCTGCGCCGTGAACGTCGTCGGCATCACCAGTTTCTGTGCGCAGAGATTGCCGTTGGCCGTTAGTGCGGAGAACTTGCCCTGCGGGAGGTTCAGTTCGAAGCTGCTGACCGGGACGTCCGGGATGTTGGCGAACGTCGATGATGTGATCCCTGCTTTGGAGATGAACGTGTCCCCCGCCAGGTCGATCGTGATGCCTTCGCCCTGAAGCACAAGGACTAGTTGCGGGAACGCCTTACCGCCATGAGAGACAAAGTACGCCGGACCCGTTAGGGGACTGTCCAACAGCGAGGTGTGCGCCACGGCTGCACCGACGATGGATTCTGGTGGGCAACCCGCGGGATTGGTCGCGAACTGTGTTTCGGTGCACGCCTTCTGCAACGTCGTTAGACGGGAGGGTAGTGCCTTTGGTAGTTCGACCTTGACCATGGCGAGGTTCGCTTCTGTCTTCGAAGACCCTCCACTGGTTTGTGGTCCCTCGGCGGGTGGTAGGAGCTTGACGTTCAGGCTCGCACCGTTGGCTTTGCTCGTCCTAGCCGACGTCGCTGATTTGAGCGACGGTTTGAACATTAGGCTCGCACAATCAGCGGCCTGGAACCGATCCGTGAGGTTCGCTACCGTGCCCTTGATCGAGGTCGCGCTCGCACCGACCGTCATGGGATTGCAGTTGGTGGGGTTGAACGTGAACCCTGCACGATCAATGTCGACGTGCAGTGTGCGGTAGGAGACCGGGACGCCTTGCAGGATCTGTGGTAGTGGATCAGAGACCACGCTCACCTGCGCCGTCACCGGGTCGATATGGATCGCAGCACGCACCACAACATTCCCAAGATCAAACGGGCCCGCTTGCGCCGGAACAACGATCGACAGGCCAAACGGTGCGCCCGCATACGGTCCCGTCAAAAACACTGACGTCGGAGCCTTCCCCGGCTGGGGTATCCACAACGGACTGGACCCCGGGCCTGCCGCTACCGTCACGCTACCGATCCGTGATCCCGCAGGACACGTCCCTGTCGCGGCCTGCGCATCCGGGCAGCGTTCCACACCGGCGAGCTTCGCTGAAACACCCGGAGGCATCGTAACCGTCAACCCAGAGAGATCCTGCTCACCCGATTCCTGAGTCAACGTCAACGCGAACGGTGAGAACACACCACTCTCTGGGTTAGTCGTACCGGCAGAGAGTTGCGGGTTGAACCCGCCCGTAGCGCATCCTTCATCGACCGTCATCGAGGACTGCCCGGTCACGGGGGTGTTCCCGGACCACGGCGTCAGTTCATACCCCGTCGTAAATGTCCCGCACGCGTCGGGGTTCTTCAACGGCGCCCTCGCACCACCATCGATCTCCAAATCGATCACTTCCACCGGTAGCTGTGGCGTCCCGGTAAAGGTCGTCGTCAACCGGCCCGTATGCGGGTCCGCTTCGATCACAGCCGGGATCTTGATATGCAACCCCAACTGATCAACAACCAGCCACAACCCGAACAGATGGCCCCCTTCACCAGGAGCACGCTGATACAACACACCATGAAGAGGTTCCAGTAGATCCGGAGAAGCGATCGTCGCCGTACCCAGCTTTGACGCTTCAGGACAATGCGCATCACCCGGCATGGCCGATTCTTCTTCCTCAATAGTATGGACCGGGTGATACCCCACCTGATCCGCACTACAACTCTCAAGACCATTCGCCGCACCCGGCGCGATCGTCATCCCTTCAGGCAAAACGACCTTCGCATCCCTCAAAGCGGACGTCGCGGGGAGGTTCACGTCATTGTTCTGCGGGATCTTCAGGACCGCACTGAGCCCAGTCGGCGCACCCGCCTGACGATCGGTCGGTTCGACTTGCAACGAGGGCTGGAAAGAAATCGCATTACAATCCGTGATTGGTGGCATCGATGCCGTTTTGCGGAAGATCTGGCCGGGGAGCTGATACGCGGTCGCCGCGGCCTTTACTTCTTGTTCCTCGCAGGCGATCGGATTACTCAGGAAGGGTAGGGGTAGAAGACCACTGGATCGTTCTCCCCCGGGCGCTTTACACGCTGTGGCCGTTACAGAACATTCGAGTGCTTCGTGCTGGTTGAGGCGCTGCGGGTTATGGACCGGGTCAGCCGGATCCCCCCAGACGGTCGTGGTCGCAGAGATGAGTGGGGTTATACCGCTCGCCTGGTGCACCGTCGCCGTAATTCCATAGTCGCTGCCCGTGCGCACCGAGACATCTATATAGATTGGGAAGAAGACCGCCCAAAAGGCGAGTCGCGCCACGTCGTGGTTGGGCGCCTCGAGGTTGTAGAGGGGCTCGGTGAACGATTCTTCCTCACTTTCACCGGTTTCGGTGAGCCGGACCTTGACAACGCCGACCTGGGACGCGATCGGACAGTTAGCTTCCGCCTGAAACTGCCCCGCGCCACAGCGGGGGATGTTATTCACGTTACCCACCAGGCCCGGGGAAAGAGCGACGGAGATGTTTTCGGTCCCCCCCTCACTAAACGCCAATCCACCAACTTCTTCGCTATTGAAGACGATCTTCGTCGTAAGGTCGGGGTGCATCCCGGCAGTTGAGGTGGACTCTTCCGCCGTGAATGTTTCAAGTCCATATCCTCCGAACCCGCCGGTCGCACTCGCCACCGATGCACCAAAGAGGCCGGCCGCGAGCGCGATCATCCCAATCACGACCATCTTCGCGATGCTCATCAAGACATCCAGCCCAGCTGGGTCCTTTTTCACGCCTTTTAGAACTACGTTGTCCTCGTGAGGTCGAACCGCTTTGAAAATATGCATCACTTGCCCCTCCCATATCTCTTATGCGCACTCTTTTCGCACGCAGCTCGCCTCTTCTTGGACGTCTTACCCTTCCTACACTGCTGCAAAGCCCTCGCGAGGTGTTGTGCTCGCGTCAGCGGCTTCGCCTTTGCCCTTACTACCGGTTTGGACAGAGACGGCACCAGACCCTGATTGCCGGCGCCGGCGCCGGCGAACGTCGAAGTCACCGCTTGCGCGAGCGAGGGAGTCCCAGATGCGGGCCGACAGGCTTCTCCTTGGCAGGCCGTACCAACCGGTTCGGGGAAACCCCCGCCTTCGCGAGCATCGTAGAAAGCAAGGCTACCGCCGGCACCCGCCGGCGGCGTGAGCGCATCGAGCGTGCGGAAGAAGACGTCGCTCCCCGACGGCGTGATCGCGCCTATAACGTTTGCCGGAGACGGGAAGCCGGTTTCAGTCGGATAGACAGGCGTCTGCCCGGAAGAGATCAAGGAGATCGTCGGCTCCGGCCCACCTCGCCACTCGTAGATGTCGTTGTTGTCGTCGACATCGCGAGGGACGAGCGCTTCTTCGGTTTCGAAGAACACCCTTTCGCTATCATCGCTGAGATTGTTGATAATGAGCTGACTGCTCAGCTGTCCCCCTTCCGGGGTCTCGAACTGTGCCGAGGACACCGCCGGTATACCGCTGGGGTTGCACGAGACACAAAACAAGCTATGGTCGCTGGTGTCGTAACGATAGATCTCCTTTTGGTGGGCGTTGTCGTACGAGGTCAGTTTCGCTTCCGATTCGAAGGCGATCACCGAACCATCAGGCGTGGTTCTGGCTGAACTCCAACCAGGCCCATGACTACTTGGATTTCCTTCAGCGTTGACAACGCGGGCGGTCCAGGTGTTCAGACTTGGCCTTACGTCCCCGAGATCCGCAACGGAAACCGTGGCGACAAAGGTCGTTACTTTACTTGAGGCGTCCCAAACAAACATATTTGGTTTCCCGGCAAGCCCTTCACCGTTTATCTGAGATTCGGAAATGAAGTAGACGTGGGAGCCCTCGGAGGAGACGTTGACCACTTCGGCGTTACCGACATTGGTCACTTGCTGCGTCGTTTCGGAACTGGTGTCGAAAGAAAAGACATCCCCGTTCTCGACGAAGAAGAGATGATCGCCGTTACTGGTAAGCCCAGCGAAAGTCTGGTTGCCGGCACCAGCGGGAGGGACGAGGACCGTGGTCGAATCATCTATGCGGACATAGAGACCGCCGCCACCGTTGACTCTAAAAGCGACCACAGATCCGTCCCTTGAGGCTCCTACAAACGTGGCGCCCACCGCGACGAGGGGAACGTCCCCAGGCAACAGTGAGATGACGTGGGTCGGACCACCGATAGCGCTACGATCGTAAACTGCCGGCTTGCCGGTGGGTGGAGCATCGGGCTCAAGTTGTTTTATTTCTTGCCCTGCCACCTGGCCGCCGCCGGTGGAGAAGATGAGGTGGTCACCTTGCGGACTGATCCACCTTGCTTCGGCCTCTCTTTCTTCTCCGAGGGCACCCACTCCGACTAGTTCAAATGACCCGTCGGGACGCCGCAGATACGCTGATTCCGTGCCGGGTTTCGACAGACTGCCTTCGCCCCCAGGATTGGGGCCAGAGATATTTATCACTGCGAAGCCTCCATCAGACGAAACTCCCCCAAGAACGGGTTGCGCTTCGCCGGTTTGAGCACCCGAGGAAGTCAAGCGCCGGAGCGTCTGCCAGCCACCCGGCGTCCTGACAGCCTGATAAGCGTCTATAATTCCATTGCTTCCCGTTGGTTCGGACAGCGGCCCGCCCTCCGTTTGAAAGTCGAAGTCTCCGCCATTCGCCGGCGCCATTTCAGTAGCAAAGAGGTCCGCGCTACCTCGAAGGAACTCCAAGCGCCGCCCATCAGCGTTGCTCGGTGAGACGAGCTCGTAGGCGCGACAGTCGGGGAGGATGCTGGACGGTCCGGTGCGGAGGGCTTGGTTGGGACATTCCGTGGTGGTAGCGGTGGCCTGGGTGACACTGAAGGTGGTAAGGAGAGTGATAGAGGTGAGGGCTCCACCGAGGAAGCGAGCGAGGAGAGATGTGGCGTAGCGTCGGTTTCGTCTGGGGGGGATTGATGTTTGTGGGTGGTGTTGCACGTGGCCCTCTCCTTGCTGGATGGTGTGACGATGGTGGAAGCTCAAGATTCGTTTTGTGTGTCTGTGTCGTGGTGTCATCGCGTGTTCTGTGCGTGTTGTGTGTGCTGACCGAGGTTGAGTTGTGCCGTGACACGCTCGCCCAGTGGTGTGAGGCGCCAGGCGTTGGCCTCACCCTTCACATGCCCCTCACCCGTGTTCACGAGCAGACCGAGGCGCTCCAGGCGCGCGAGGATCTTCGAGATCTGACCCTGGTCTGAAACGCCCGCATGGTCGGCGACCTCACGATTGGAGATCCCCGGAGTGTCAGCGACGCACTCCAATACTCGTGCGGTGCGATACGTCAAACGCATCGGGATACCCGCCAACGGATCACGCCCACCATCCCCACGACCCGGTTTAGCCAGACTCCCCACAGACGACGATGGGGGTGGTGCTGGGCGGGAGCGTTCCTGGCGCGCCACCGTGGGACCGAGATACGGCAGGACAATCATCCCCATGAGGTCCCCCAAGAGATCACTCAAGGGTTCTTTGTTGTGCGCGTCGAGTAGGCGCTTGTAGACGATCCCAAGCGCAGCACCAACAGCACCCTCCGCTATCAACGGCGGAAGATCTTTGCTACGAGCACTCTCGACCCGGCCCTCTTCAACAATGCTCGCCAGGCGCGCGAGGATCTCCTGGCGACGCTCCAATACCCGTTGCGAACCGCTCGCGCTCGCGACGACACACAACCTTGCCAGGACCGGTTCGCGATCCAAGAAACACAGGACCCCCCACAACCCCTCCCGCACACGCTCACGCCACGACAATCCCTCAAGACCAGCCGTGGCGAGCTCGCTGGTAAGCGTCTCGACGGTATCGTCAAGGACCGCCAACAAGCAATCCTCACGATTCGCGAACAAGTCATAGAACGTGCGGCGAGACACCCGCGCACGCGCCGTGATCCGCGCCACCGTCGCACCAGACCACCCCAACTCCGAAACCATCACCACCGCCGCGGCCAACAACCGCGAACGCTGCATCCCCGCCACCTGCACACGCGGCGCGGCCTCACGACGACGCGACGGGGTCTTTGTGGCGATACGCGTCGCCATCACGCACCCCACCGGCCGGTCGTGACACGCCTAGCGGGCTGCGGTCCAGCTACGCCGCGAGGCGCTTGAAGACGTGGTGGGCCATACCCCGCGAGGAGGATGGCCGCCCGGCGCTGCTGGGCGGTTAGACCAGGGGTACTACTGGGACAAGAGAGAGAGAGAGAGAGAGAGAGATGAGTCAGCACTGCTGACGCATCTACCTACGGGCACACCGCAGTGCGCATCGATCCCCATCACACCTGTCCCCAACAGACTCATGCGAAAACAACCCCTCTTCATACGATCCGGCCCTCTCCCCAACAATCCCCTGAAGCGCTTGAAACCCGACCAAGAGACCGACCCAAACCCGACCTATCTAAACCTCGACACCCCAACAACAAGGATGCCATGACAATAAGACCATGACATATCTCCAACCAGAATGCAACCCCCCAACCACTAACAACACACCCCGATCACCCTAAAACCGCTCTACAAAGCCAAAACCCGACCAACACAGACTTGACCACAACAGCATCCAACGTACCCTCCCACAGTCCGGGACCCTCGAAACCACGAACCTTCCTTAACGTTGAGGCGCGGTGACACTGCGTCGCGCCGTGACAAGTGCGGCGACCGTGCTCGCCCGGATCGGCCGCCCCAGGCGCTCGTGGAGAGCGTGATTCTCGTTCGCGAGGGCGTCGCGTTGCTCGGGTGAAAGTCGTGCCCAGAATGACATCGTGCCGAGCAGGGCGTTGAGCTCATCGGCGGTGTGCTCGACCAGGGTGGGCACGGTTGCGAGCTGTAGATCCTCGAAGAGATCGGCTGCGTAGTCACGTCCTATGTCGTAGCTCCCCAGCCAGCCCCAGGCGTCTGCGACGTTTCCACGGCGCTCCTGCACGCCCGCAATCGTGCAATCGAGGTCGCGGGAGGTGGGCCAGGTCGCAGCGATCTCCCACGCGTGCCTGTGCAGGGCCGACAGCAGAGCCTCCTGATCATCGACGCTGCGCTGCTCCTGAAGGCCGAAGTACTGGATTAGGGCGAGCGTCCCCTTGGGAGCGAGCGCGTCGGCGATCTTCCGCCAGCTCAGATCAGGGTCGACCCAGTGGATTGCAGACGCCGAGAACACCGCCTCGTAGCTCCCGCGGGACAACTGCATATCCTCAAGCCGCGCGTGGACGAACTCCACATCGCCCGCACCTTTCAGGTTCTCCTCGGCGACACCGATCAGTTGGTCTCCCGGCTCTAGTGCGGTCACGCGCAGCCCTCGCGCGAGCAGGCCGCGCGTAAGCTGACCGGTCCCGCACCCGATCTCAAGCACCCGGTCGCCATCCCCGATACCTGCCACCTCGCATGCTTGGTCGACGAGCGCATCGGGGTAGGCCGGGCGGTTGCGGTCGTACTCGACCGCAACCTCGTTGAAGACCTTGCCGTAGCTCCGTGCAAGCATCCCATCGCTCATGCCCGAAAAGTACACGCCCGCCTGGATGGGCTATGGATCGGCTGCGACTACCTGAGCGTCGTCCCGCATCCGGGCTCGTGTCCTCGGGCGCCACCGCGGAGGGGGTCGAGGAGGAGGAGCTACTTCTTGAACTTCACGGTTAGTGTTTTGGTTTGCTTCTTGCGCTGTTTGCCGGTGGTGGGCGTGTAGGTGACCCTCACGGTCGTTCTCAGTTTCCCGGTTGTTTTCTGGGTGAGTTTGAGGGTCAGCGTTTCGTGGCCCTTGGCTGTCTTGGAGGCGGGTTTGAGTTCCTTTCCGGTGGCCGTGAGCTTGCCTGCTGCCGGGGCATAGACGGAGAGCGTCAGGGTGTGGCCTTTGACCGTATGCGAGGTGATCGTGAGGGTGGTGGAGCACCCTTCGACCGTGATTGGTGTCGTTTGGTGTGTTTGTGTGCCGTTCTGCGCCGTGAACGTGGTCGGCATCACGAGTTTCTGTGCGCAGAGGTTGGTGTTAGCGGTTAGTGCGGAGTACTTGCCCTGTGGGAGGTTCAGTTCGAAGCTGCTCACCGGGACGTCCGGAATCGTGGCGAACGTCGATGACGTGATCCCTGCTTTGGAGATGAACGTGTCCCCCGCGAGGTCGATCGTGATGCCTTCGCCCTGCAGGACAAGGATCAGTTGCGGGAACGCCTTACCACCATGAGAAACGAAGTACGCAGGGCCCGTGAGGGGATTGTCCAGCAACGGTGTATGCGCCACAGCCGCTCCGACGATGGATTCCGGTGGGCAACCGGCGGGATTGGTCGCGAACTGTGCTTCGATGCACGCCTTCTGCAACGTCGTCAACCGTGACGGTAGTGCCTTTGGTAGTTCGACCTTGACCTGGGCGAGGTTCGCTTCGGTCCTAGACGATCCAGCATTGGTTTGTGGACCCTCCGCTGGTGGTATGAGCTTGACGTTCAGGCTCGCACCATTCGCTTTGCTCGTCTTCGCCGATGTCGATACTTTGAATGCTGGTTTGAACGCCAGGCTTGCGCAATCGGCGGCCTGGAAGCGATCCGTGAGGTTCGCTACCGCACCCTTGATCGAGGTCGCGCTCGCGGCGATCGTCATGGGATTGCAGTTGGTGGGGTTGAACATGAACCCTGACCGGTCGATATCGACATGCACCGTGCGATAAGACACCGGGACGCCTTCCAGGATCTGCGGGAGAAGGTCAGAGGCCACGCTCACCTGCGCCGTCACAGGGTCGATATGGATCGCTGCGCGCACCACCACGTTCCCGAGATCAAACGGTCCCGCCTGCGCCGGTACCACGATCGACAGGCCGAACGGTGCGCCCTTATACGGTCCCGTCAAAAACACTGACGTCGGAGCCTTCCCCGGTTGCGGAATCCACAACGGGCTCGACCCGGGACCCGCCGCTACCGTGACGCTACCGATCTTTGATCCCGCGGGACAAGCACCTGTCGCGGCCTGCGCGTCCGGGCAGCGCTCCACGCGCTCACGCCACGACAACCCACCCGCAGCGAGCTCACTGGCGAGCGCCTCAACGGTATCGTCCACTACCGCCAAAAGGCAATCCTCGCGATTCGCGAACAATTCATAGAACGTGCGTCGTGACACCCGAGCACGCGCCGTGATCCGCGCAACAGTCGCACCAGACCACCCCAACTCCGACACCACCACCACCGCAGCAGCCAACAACCGCGAACGCTGCATCCCCGCCACCTGCACACGCGGCGCAACCCCACGACGACGCGAAGAAACCCTCCTGACAGCACGCGTCGCCATCACACACCCCACCAGCCGGTCGAGACACACCTAGCGCGAGATGAGCCAGCTACGCCCCCAAGCGCACGGCACGGGAGCTCCCAACAACGCGCATGACGGCGTGGTAGGCCATACCCCGCGAGGAGGACGGCCGCCCCGTGCTGCTGGGCGGTTAGACCAGGGGTGCTACTGGGACAAGAGAGAGAGAGAGAGAGAGAGAGAGAGATGTGTCAGCAGTGCTGACGCATCTACCTACGGGCACACCGCAGTGCGCATCGATCCCCATCACACCTGTCCCCAACAGACTCATGCGAACACAACCCCTCTTCATACGATCCGGCCCTCTCCCCAACAAATCCCCTGAAAGCGCTTGAAACCCGGTCAAGAGACCAGCCCAAACCCGACCTATCTAAACCTCGACACCCCAACAACAGGATGCCATGACAATAAGACCATGACATATCTCCCGCCAGAATGCAACCCCCCAACCACCAACAACACACCCTGATCACCACAAAACCGCTCCACAAAGCCAAAGCCAGGCCAACACAGACTTGACCACAACACCAGCCAACGTACCCGCCCGGGCTGGTGCCGGTCACATGACGGGGAGGATCGTCGCGGGCGCCTACGTTCCGTGGTCTTCCCACAGC
Organism: uncultured Solirubrobacterales bacterium; assembly: GCA_963708315.1. Lineage (GTDB taxonomy): Bacteria > Actinomycetota > Thermoleophilia > Solirubrobacterales > Solirubrobacteraceae > Palsa-744. Next base: position 3,205,634 of record OY970204.1, read on the forward strand.
GATTGCAAAGGGACAGCAGCGAGTCGGTCCCCGAACGGGACGGTGGCCGAGCCGGTGTAGAGCACCGATCCGAAGGCGAAGCGTTCGCCGAGACGCTTGCGCAAAAGGCGCAGACCGCGAAAGTCGTCGCGACCCGCGGTGGCGGATGCCTTGGCCTCGATCCCGACGACGCTCCCGTCGCGGCGTTCGAGTACGAGATCGACCTCGCGCCCATCACGGTCGCGGAAGTGAAACAGGCGCGGGGGATCGGGATCGACACTCGCCTGGCGCACGACCTCCATGACCGCGAACGTCTCCGTCAACGCCCCCGCGCTCCAGCCGTCACCACAGACCTTCTCCTCGTCAGCGCTGAGCAGGTATGCCAGCAGTCCGCTGTCGAGGATATGGAGCTTTGGCGCCTTGACGAGCCGGCTGAGCCGGTTCGAGTGCCATGCGGGGAGACGATGGACCAGGAACAACGTCTCGAGCAAATCGATGTGAGCTCGTACCGTGTTGGCGGCGATGCCGAGGTCTCGTGAGAGGCCGTCCAGATTCAGCGGCGAGCCGGCAGTCACCGCAAGCGCGTCGAGCAGGCGGCGGACGTTAGCGCGATCGTGCACGCGAGCGATCGTGCGCAGGTCCCGCTCCAGGACGGTCGCCAGATAGGAGTCGAAGAACGCGGCACGCCGCGCGGACGAGCGACGGCGCGCCTCCGGGAAGCCACCAGCGAGAAGCATCTCAGCATGCGCACGTCGACCGCCCGCGGCGCCGGCGATCATGGGCGGGGCGCCCGCGAAGAGTGCCGCGATCAGCCGCGGCGGCGCGCCCCGCAGCTCAGCTTGCGAGAAAGGCCAAAGCCGCAGGTACTCGGCACGCCCGGTAAGCGCATCGGCGATCGTGGGAGCCGTCAGGATGTTCGCCGATCCGGTCAACAGGTAGCGGCCAGGCCGCTGATCGGCGTCGACCGATTGCTTGATCGCAAGCAGCAGGTCTGGAGCGCGCTGCACCTCATCAATCGCCACGGGAGTCCGAAGGTCCGCGACGAAACCCGTGGGATCCTCGATCGCCCCGCGACGCGTGGCCTCGTCGTCGAGCGTGATCACCCGTCGATCGGGCTCACCGGCCGCGATCTGTGCCACGAGCGTGCTCTTGCCCACCTGACGAGCACCGAGAACGACGACCACGCGCGTATCCTCAAGCGCGGCCTGCACGTTCGCGCGCAGATCACGAGACAGAAGCCCGACTCGAGAAGATGGTGTAGCCAGACCCGGCATTTCCGCAATATCCTATCAGCAGATCCGCAATATGCAGACCACCGATCCGCATGCCGTAGCAGGACGGGCCCGGACACTGTGGTGGTTGCATCCGGGCCAGTATCCCTCGATCGCCACCGGGGAGGGTCGAGAGGTGGTGCTACTTCTTGAATTTGACGGTCAGTGTTTTGGTTTGCTTCTTGCGCTCTTTGCCGGTGGTGGGCGTGGTGCGCTCGGTCCGTAAGCGCCTGGGCAGCCGAGACCCGAGGTTAAGGGATCATCGTCGAAGGGGTCGCGGTAGTCGTAGCTGATGTGGCTCTCGAAGCCCGCCAGGGCGTTGCCGCGGATATGGATCCGTATCGGGCCGTAGCGGTAGGGATTGTGCGCGGCCGCGAGCAGTCGGGCAGTCGCACGCGTTCTCTGCTCGTCCGTCGTCGCGCGAATGGTTTCGCCGATCCACTCTGGGGCGCGAATGACCTTTACGAGATCGTCGTTGAGCGCGTGGATGGCGTCCACCAGCAGCACAGCCCCCTCTCCGTCGCATGCTAATTCTATGGTTCTTATGCGTTGAGTCTGCTGCATGCGACGATTGGCTTGGCGGTGCACTTTTCGGTTTCGGGGGCTGAGAAGAGGTTGACGAGGGTTGCGCCGATTTCGGTGTCGATGATTGGGATTTCAAAGCCGATGTGCCAGTTCTTGTAGGTGAACTTGCAGCTCGCCCAATGTTTGCCTTCGTTTCCACATTGCGTCAATTTCTGCCCGGCTTTGTGGAACCAGTCCAGAGCAAAATCGACCGTGAACGTGTCGGCGATGGCTCCTTCGGCCGCCTTCAATACCTCAGACGGGATATCTCCGAGGAACTCGATGCTGTTGATCACTTCGGTCCACGTCGCGATTTCCAGGAACTTCCTGCCACGTTCGCGTGCTTCTCCCTTCTTATACCACTGGATCGGATCCACTCCTTCCCCAGCCGCCGCCATCGCAGCCCTGATCGCGGCTTCCTCCGCGGCTAGTTCCCGGGCCGCTTCCAACCCCGGTGCTTCGGCGCCCTCCCGTGCGGCGCCCTGCATGTTCCACGGTTCCTCCTGCATCGTGTACGCCGCACCCGCACCGGAACCTCCAGGCAGACCTGGGGGTTCGACCGCTTCGCTCTGCAGCGCCCTGCCCGTCTGCGGCACGTAGGACGTCGCGCCGTAGGTGATCACACCCGACGGCAGCGAACTGGCGACATCAGCAGCGCCCAGCCACGCGAACGTCGGCGGCGCTTTACCCGCGTTGGGGACCCCGAATTCGGTGCTGTTGTACGTCGACAATAGTTTCGTTTCGCCCGTTTTATCGCCGATCGTGGCGACCACGTCACCCTGCAGGTCGTGCAGCTGCATGACCGGGGTTTCGCTGTTCGTCTGCGTCGCGGCGAGCGTTCCGTCGATGCCGGGGATGTTGCGCTTGGTTTTGCCTTCGCCTTCGCTAGTCCACGCGACCGCTTCACCGGGACTGTCGTAGTGCTCGATCGTCGTGCTGGCGCCGGAGATCGTTTCGCGGGCTCGTCCTTCGGGATCGAGATAATAACTGTTGCTCACGCCGTTCTGGGACTGCGTGGCGACTGCCCCGTCGACATAGAACGTGCTGACCAGTTCGTGGCCTTCGGCGTCCGCCGCGGGCAGTTTCGTGACGTTACCAAAGCTGTCATAGGCGATACCGGTGTCCGTCAGGCGGTTGGCTTCGTCATAGGAGTGTTCCTGGACCGTGCCGCCTTCGCTGGCGCATTTGCCTCCGCCACCGGGGACGCGCGTGGTCTGGCTCGTGCGGTTGGATTCTTCGTCATAGGCGTACAGTCGCGTGGTGCAGCCTTCGCCGGCCGGTGTTTCCTGCGCTTCGGTCAAACGTCCCAGCGTGTCATACGTGTAGCTCTCGCTCGCGAGCGTACTCGTGCGGCCGAGCGTTTCGCCGCGCACCGACGGGCTGCGCGTTTCGCTGAACCACACCCCCGGTTCGTGTTCGGCGCAATTAGTCGTCTTGATGTATTCGACACGGACCGCTTCGCCGGCCGAGTTATACGCATTGTTCGCGCACATCCCGTTCGGATAGACCTCGCTCGTGAGCTTCCCTTCGACATCGTAGGACGCTGTGAACATCCCCGCTGAGGAGTCGATCAGTTTTTCCATCAGCTTCGTCGTCGAGTTGTACGAGTAGATCTGTTTGCCCGTGCCCGCGCCGCTGCCGTCGCTGATTTCTTCGAGCAGCCCGTCGTTTTCGGGACCAGCGTATTTGTATTTCGTGGTGTTACCATCCGCGTCGATGTATTCCGTGCGTTGATCGAGCGTGTTGTACTTGCTCGTCACCGTCTTTGTTTTCCCTTCGACCGTCGTGCTCTGCTTTTCCAGAACACCCGTCGTCGAGTTGTATTCGTTAGTCACCTTCGGCAACGCGGTGTTAGCCGTGGATGTCGTTTCGCTGCTCGTCAGCCTGCCCGCTTCGTCATACGTGTTCGTCTTCGTACGGACCGTCGACCCGAACGTTTCGGTGACCACGAGCGGCTCGTTGAACATGTTGTACGTCACCGTCGTCACGGGCAGTTTCGGCGCCACACCACCCGCAGGCTGTTTAGCGGGCAACGTCGCACACACCAACCCTGCCCATTCAGGATGACCGCCGCACGCCGCGAACCCTTCCGTGTTCGCTTCCGCGGTGTAGTAGATCGTCCTCGAATCATGCGCGGATTCCCCGCCCGATCCCGCCGGACCCCTGGTTTCAACGACCTGCCCCGTCGACGCGTCATATAGCGTCGTGCTCGTTATTTTTTTGCCTTCAGGATCAACCGTCACCGACGTCGGCGCGCGCAATTTCCAACCGAGGTTGCTCTGACCCGAATACGACGTCGTGGTTTTACGCACTTCGACTTCTTCTTCGTTCGCCAACCGCGCGAGACTGGACGTCTTGGTCACCAGATCGTACTTTTCGCCACCCGGCGCGCCTTCGTCATAAAAGAACTTCGTATGCGCGCGAGCCAACGATTCTTTCTGTTCTTTACCCGCGACGTACTTGATCTGATGTTGCGGGCCGAACGTTTCGATCAGCCTCGTGCCCGGTTCTTCGACTTCGCCTTCTTTCGCGCCTTCACCGTTATACGTACTCTGCGTATCCAACAATTTCGAGACTTCAACCGATTTGCTGCCCGCTTCCAACGCCGCCTGACGATTACCAGACGACAGCGTACGCACCACGTCGTTGTATTCGTTGTATTCGGTCGTCGACACCGAACCATTCGACGCCGTACTCGGACGCGAAACATTGACCGTACGACCATGTTCATCCAAGTAATACACAGTCGCCCGTTTATAACTCGACGCCGGCCAACCCTGCGGTTCATCCGGCGGCAAAATCGCCGTCCCTTCGACCGGAACATCACCCTGACCCCACTTCGCCACTTCCCCACCAGTCATCGTCGGCAAACCCGCACCCGACAGATGCGTACCATACTCCAACGTATAGCCAGGTGCAGGACCACGAACTTCTCCTTCATGAACTTCTTCCCCCGGAGGATGAAACCTCAAAATCTTGTCCGTCCCGAGCTCCGTGACCCACAGGTTTCCGTCAGGCCCACCCGCGATACCATTCGGCTTAGTACCTTTAGGCAGTGAGTACTCCGTGATCGCACCGCCAGTCGTGACCTTGGCGACCTTGTCGGCGCCGGACTCCGCGACCCACAGATTTCCTGCAAACGACGTTATCCCCTTTACCACACTGGGGGTCCCTCCGGGAAGTTCGTATTCGGTGGCCGCTCCAGCCGTCGTGATCTTGCCGACTGTCCCCTGATTGGTGAACCACAGGTTGCCGTCGGGACCTGCGACGATTTCTTGCGCAATTGTAGGGAGCAGGTATTCGACGAATGTGCCTCCCGTCGTGATCTTGCCGATCCTTTTCCTTGAGGCGACAGTCGCGAACCACATGTTGCCGTCGGGTCCGGCGGTGATCCCAGTTGGCCCCCCATTCCCGGGCAATGCGTATTCGGCGAGCAATTCGTCTTTCGTATTGACCTTGGCTATGTGGCCTACCAGTGCAGGAGTGGCCCGTTCGGCTGTGAGCCACAGGTTTCCATCCGGACCCACGGCGATGTCCTTGAGTTTGTCGGTGTGTGAACCGGGAACTCCCGACGTCAATTTCCCCATCGTCGTGAGATCGCATACCGATCCATCTTTGCCGATGAACCACAGGTTGCCGTCCGGTCCTGTGGTGATTCCTCCCCGCAGTTCTTCGCATGCAGCGTATTCGACAAGTGCGCCGCGTATCGCGATCTTCCCGACCTTATCGGTGCCGGAGTCGGTGAACCACATGTTGCCATCGGGGCCGGCCGTGATGGCAAGCGGTTTGCTGCCGCTCGGCAGCGGGTATTCGGTGAACTCGTGGATCCCGACTTCGCCGCTGGGGGCGCTTCTCGCGAGCACCGAGCCGCCCCCGTTCGTGGCTGTCACGAGCGCCGTCAATGCATGTCCTTCGTCCGCCGCTGTCGGGGTGTAGTTGGCGTTCGTCGCTCCAGGGATGGGCGTGCATTCTTCTTCGCTGTTGCAGTCCTCCCATTGATAGCCGTATGCAAGCGGGTGACCTTCCCACGTCCCGTCGGATACCGTCATCCTCACGCCGGCGATCGGTGAGCCCGTGATTTTGGGCGCTCCGACGTTCACCACGCTCGCACCGCTCCAGAGCGCTTCGGAGGCGGGGGCTTGAGCGGCCTTCAGCAACCGTCCGGTCCCGGAGTCGCCCGCGATCGGACCGTATGTGAACGTCCATGACTCCTGTCCGGGGGGCGTCAACGCCGTGAGGTGACCTTCGCCATCGTAGCCGTAGCTCGTCTTGAGATTGGGTGAGATCCGTGGGTCCCACTCGGCCCGCAGCCGGCCCAATTTGTCATAGGAATAGTCCGCCACGGCGGTTTCCTGCATCGTTTTGCTCGCCGGGTTGTAGGCGTCGAGGAACACCCCTTCCAGATGGTTCCGATACGCCCCCCATTCGCTCGGGATTTCGCCTTTGGCGGTTGTTTCTGTGGCGTATTTGAATTTCAACGCGCGGCAGCCCGGTTTCAATTCAGGCGCACACGAAACCCCCGCCGGCACCGGCGCGAGCGCCTCGGTCGGCTCAGTGGTCGGATTCGTGGCGATCGTCCCGATCTTGGCGGCGGTCGACTCCGTGAACCACAAACCCTTGTTCGGACCGGCAGCGATTCCAAGCGGCCCGCTTCCGCTGGGCAGCGCGTATTCCGTGATCGCTCCCGAAGTCGTGATCTTCCCGACCTTGCCCGTGCCCTTGTCCGTGAACCACAAGTTTTCGTCGGAGCCTGCGGTAATCGTCTTTGGTTCACTCCCGGCAGGAAGAGCGTATTCCGTGATCGTGCCCGACGTCGTGATCTTTCCGATCTTGCTGGTTTTATAATCAGTGAACCACAAGTTTTTATCGGGACCTGCGGTAATCCCTTCCGGTTCACTCCCGGCGGGAAGCGGGTATTCATTGATCGTGCCAGATGTCGTGATCTTCCCGATCTTGCTGGTTTTATAATCCGTGAACCACAAGTTTTTATCGGGACCCACGGTAATCCCGTGCGGTGCGCTTCCGGCGGGAAGAGGGTACGCGGTTTTTACCCCCGATGTCGTGATCTTATCAATTTCGCTCCAGCGATCGGTCGTGACCCAGAGGTTCCCATCTGGACCGGTCGTGATGCCATACGGATATGCTCCGACAGAGTATTCCGTGACCCATCCTGATGTTGCCATCTTCTCGACCGTGTCCATGGCTTCGTTGGTGAACCACAGTTTCTTGTCGGGGCCCTGGACGATGCTGCGTAGTTCGCTGCCCGCGCGAAGTGGATATTCCGTGATCGTTCCCGACGTCGTGATCTTTCCGATCTTACTCGTGCCTGCATCGGCGAACCACAGATTGCCGTCAGCGCCGGTGGTGATTTCGGCTGGAGCACTGCCGCTCGGCAGAGGGTATTCGTTGCGTTGTGGTTCACTGGTCTGGTATTCGTAGGTGACCGTGTCGGTCGCGACCGTCCCTTCCTGCTTGGTCGGTACCCACGCCTTCGTACCAGCGGGGAGCGTGAACTTCGTCTTGGTGTGATCCGCGGCATCTTCCAGATAGTACGCGAGCTTCTGTTTCGTTTCTTTGTTTTCTTCGAGCGTCAGCACGAGGTTGGAGTCACCGGGCGGCGATTCGAATTTTCCTTTTTCGCTGGGTATCGCCGCGAAGATCGTCTGGCTGCCGTTCGCGGCGGTCATCAGCACGCTGCCGTCGACCATTTCGGTGAGTGACTCGGTGCTGCCCATGCTGAGGCTCCACTGCGGACCCAGCGGCCCTTGCAGACCGGCTTCCGGAGCACGCGAGCTGTAGTTGCGGCCGACTGTCAGACCGGAGCCGAGCGAGACGTCGTTTGCGCCGAGGCTGAAGTCGCCGGATTGGAGATCGACCGAGCCTGGGCCTAGCGCCACGGGTGTTGAGTGGCGGATGGAGATCTGTGTCCCTCCCCCCGGGAGCCTGCCTTCGTTGCCGGCGTTATCGGACGCGACGATCTGGATAGCGTGGTGGCCGGCGCCGAGTTCTGCGCCATTGATCGTCCATTTGACCGTGGCGGTGCATCCGCCTTTGGCGACCGAACATTCGCCTTCTTTTTTGCCTGCTTCTTTGGTTTCTTTGTTCTTTTCTTCCTTGTCTTCGACAGATTTGCCGTCGACGTACAAGACGATCGACTTCATCCCCGAGCTCGCGACCGTCGAGCCTTCCCCGTCTGTCGCTTCGGCGGTCAGTTCGTAGGGCTTTTCGCTCAGTTCGTTGCCGTAGGGCAATCCTTCGAGGTCAATCGCGTGCGGTGCGGACGTGTCGACTTTGATCGTCGCCTTGCCTTCGGTTTCCAATGATTGCGTGCCAGGCATCGCCTCTTCGGCTTTGTAGCGAATGTTATCTTCCCCGTTGGGTAGTTTCGGGTCGAGCGTCCAGTATTCGGCGTGGGTTTCGTAGCATTGGACACCCTGACAAGCGTTTTCTTTTTCAAGATAATTGTGTTCTGAGAGCTGTTCCCATTTACCCGCCGAGCTTTCGTATTCGAGCTTCGTCGCGGCGACCCCGATACCGGGATCTTTAGCGACCATTTCAAGTGCGCCCCCAAATTTACTCAACCAGCCGGCCGGGCTGTGCAGGGCGTTTTTGCGTTTGACTTTTTCTTTTTTGCCTTCCACTTCCGTTTCGAATTCAAATTCGGATGACGTCGTGTTGAAACTAGTCGTTGAATGCGTTTCCGCAGGCTCCGCGATAGACACGATCCCCTGCGACAACGTGTCCAAGAATTTATAATTACTCCCCGGAGACGCAGTCGCCGACTGCTGGAAATGCACCGCGTTGTGCGCTTTGCCCGCCGCCGGCAGACATTCTTCGACTTTGGAGCTGTTTGCCGCACACAGAACAGACACCTTTTTTTCATATTCAGGTTCAGTCAGTTCGGTCGACAGGATCTTCTTTGTTTCCTGGACTCCCCCCGGTTCCTGAAATTCCAGGAAGCTTTCGATCTTCGCGTTTTTGTTTTTCGCCGACGTTTCCGTTTTCAACTCATAAACTTTGGAAGTACCCTTCGTCTGATAACCCCAGTACGCCCATTCCGTCGCCGCATATTCAGCGATCCCTTTAGTTTCCAAATGTTCTTTACCCACACCTTCATAGGCCGCGCTTCCCGAGAACCTGCCGCTGTTACTGGTATGGAATTCCCAGTTCGTGCGCTTGCCTGCCGTCGTCGTCGCGAGCTGCCCGTCGTTGACTTCCGGATCGACCGCAATCGGGTACAAGTAGTCGCCCGACAGATCGACCGTCATGACGAGCACGTTCCCGTTGATGTCCATCGACACAGGAACGTCCGCGCCTTCGGCGTCCTGAGCGCTCACGGGCGAGACGATCGCCAGCGTAACGCCGTCCTTCACCACACGCGCCGATCCACCCTCGGCGCTCTCCAGACGGGCGCCGGACGGCATGGCGACCCGGAAATAGAGTTTCCCAGGACTACGCTGGGAAAGCAGCACGCTCGTCAGATCGAACCCCTCTGACGTGGGCTTGGCGAGCGTAGCGAGATCGTGCACACCAGATGCACCGTCTTCGGCGTTGCTCCAGAGGACGGCGGAACCGTCCAGCGCGCCTTCTGAGGCCGCCAGCGCGGCACCCCGTCCGTCGACCGGCGTCACAGACACGCCCGTACCGGACAGCGAGACGCCGTTGGAGAGATCCTTGGGCACCTCGACGCCGACATCCGACAGAACGGGCTGGAAATGCCCGTCCGCCTCTTCGAGGCGCAGGTCCAGAGGAGCGTGATGACCGCGCGTCGTCTCAGCCGCGATCGGCTCGAGCGATTCGACCACCCCAACCTCCCCTCCGGGGAGCGAAACCTGTGCGGCGTTGTCGGTCGCATAGCGCACGATATGCTGCCCGGCCGGCAGCGGCGGAGGACCACCGGCCGGCCGCTCGATCAAGTCCGGAAACGCGGTCCTCGCCTCATTCGCCGCCTGCCCGCGCGACAGATCCTCAAAGCCCGTGCGGGAGACTTGGCGCGCGGCCACCGCCAGAGGGTTACTGTGCGCCGCTTCTCGCTCAGCCTGAGCCTGTTCTCCACCCAGCAACAGCTGATCGGCCCCAGACACCACCAAGGGAGCGCCCAGCAGCGAACCACCCTGCGACGACGGCACGCCCTCGGCGGGAGCCTGCGCCGCGCCGGCGCCGACCGCCTGCGAGAAACCCCCCAGCACAACCCCCAAGACGCACACCAGCAATGACCGCGATACAAACCGCATGCCCACTCTCCCTCTCCCATGTGAAATTTGTCCTCCCGCCACACGCCCCAATCAGAACCGACCCGGTCCGCCCGGGTCACCCCAATCGCCTTATCGGGCATCTGGCCCTACGCGAGAGCGACCGTACCAGGCCACAAGACCGATGTGAAGATGTTGACGCCTGGAGACTTTTTTTCAGAACGAGGTCAAAAGAGTTATTTCTTGAGTTTGATGGTTAGTGTTTTGGTTTGCTTCTTGCGCTCTTTGCCGGTGGTGGGCGTGTAGGTGACCCTCACGGTCGTTCTCAGCTTCCCTGTTGTCTTCTGGGTGAGCTTCAGGGTCAGTGTTTCGTGGCCTTTGGCTGTCTTGGAGGCGGGTTTGAGTCCCTTCCCGGTGGCCGTGAGCTTGCCTGCTGCCGGGGTATAGACCGAGAGGGTGAGGGTGCGGCCTTTGACGGAGTGTGAGGTGATGGTGAGGATGTTGGAGCAACCTTCGACCGTGATTGGCGTCGTTTGGTGTGTTTGGGTGCCGTTCTGCGCTGTGAACGTCGTCGGCATGACCAGTTTCTGTGCGCACAGGTTGGTGTTCGCTGTCAACGCGGAGAACTTGCCTTGTGGGAGGTTCAGTTCGAAACTGCTCACCGGGACGTCCGGGAGCGTCGCGAACGTCGATGACGTGATCCCCGCTTTAGAGATGAACGTGTCACCAGCGACATGGATGGTCACGCCTTCGCCCTGCAGCACAAGGATTAGTTGCGGGAACGCCTTACCACCGTGGGAGACGAAGTACGCGGGACCCGTGAGGGGATTGTCCAGCAGCGGGCTATGAGCGAACGCTGCATCCCCGCCACCTGCACACGCGGTGGCGCAACCCGACGACGACGCGACGAGGTCTTTGTGGCGATACGTGTCGCCATCACGCACCCCACCAGCCGGCCAAGACACGCCGTACGCGGGGTGAGTCAGCTACGCCTCCAGGCGCCTGGCACGGGAGCTTCAAACAACGCGCATGAGGGCGTGGTAGGCCATACCCCGCGAGGAGGAGGGCCGCCCGGCGCTGCTGGGCGGCTAGAAGCGGGGTACTGCTGGGACGAGAGAGAGAGAGAGAGAGAGAGAACTGGGGAAACCACGATTTTCCCTCGTGGAGGGACCTCCCCGAATCGCCATGCGGAGGGTAGCAAAAAGTGGCCTGTTTGCAGCCGTTTCGTGTTCTGTGCGGCGCCAACCAGACCGTCGACCTTTGGGCCGAGATACCCGCGGATACCCGCAGACTCCTGTCGGTTTGTGCCGCGGGGCCGGGTTCGGCGGCACAAACCCGTCCTCAGTCATCGCGGGCGCCGGTAGCGCGCGTGATCACGCGCGAGTCGACTCACCGGGGCGGGTGAGGCCACCCGAGCGCGTCGAATACGGCGAGCGGGTCGAGGTAATCCCTCCAGCGAGTCACCTTGCGTCCTTCGAGCGTGAGCACCGAGATGTAGCGGTTGGCATAGGTCGCGCCGGTCGCGACAACGCTGCCTTCTGAGGCGTACTCGAGCACGACCACCCCACGCTCTCTGTCGTGGTAGACGGCCAGGTCGAAGCATCGATCTAGCGTCAGCTGGGTTCCGTAAGGCCGGTAGAGGTCTGCGACTGCATCGCGGCCGACGACACGACGTGGATAGCCGGGCACGGTGATGACGTAGTCGACCACGATGTCCTCGGCCAGCATGTCGAAGAAGTCGGCGCCGTCCACGATCCCGATAAGCGCCTCCTCGACGATCCTGAAGAACGGTCGCAGCGCCCGGAAGTCATCATGGTCGGTGAGCCTGCTCACTACGTGGAGCCTATTCGCCCAAGTCGCCGTCCGGCAAGATCCTGCGGCGCGTGCTGCGCGACCGCGTGCCGCTTGCATCCGACGACCTACAGCTTCTCTACGCTGGACTGTCTATGCCTTCAGTCGCCTCCGTATGAGGTGTCATGGGTTCAGTAGAACGCAGTCTCGCTGTTGGGTTCATCGCCGAACACGGTCCGAGATTCGGTTATTGGACAGAACTGGCGAGTTCTTGGCTGGCGCCGCAGAGCGCCCCGGCTGGGCATAGCTCGGCGGCCACCTTGCGGCGGGGATTACGGATTCCGGCGAGCGCAATCAGACCTCCGCTGGCGACGAGGACTGCTGCGATCGTGTCCGCCACGCGGAACGCATGCACGGACGCGTCCTCGAAGGTCGCTCGTAGGAGGATCCGCTCGCCGGGAGGCACTCCAATTAGGCTGGGCGAGCCGAGAGGCTGTCGCTTGGCGTGGCTGATCGCCGAGCGGCCAGCGGGACCGAGCGCGGACTGTCGTAGCGTCGCGTCGACCCGACCAGCAAACGCAAGAGAGACGACGGCTCCCAGCACAGCGACCGCGAAAAGCTGCGCGACTCTAGAGAGCGTCGTATTCACCCCCGCGGCTACGCCTGCGTGATCCTCCTCCACTGCCCCAAGGACCGTGGCGGTCAACGGCGCGACAAGCATCGCGAGTCCCAGCCCGAACACCAGGAGCGCCGGCAGGACCTCGCTGATGTAATCGGCGCGCTGATCGACGCGCGCCAAGAGCAACATGCCCAGGCCAGCAACTAGCGCCCCGAGGCTTATCAGCGCTCGCGACCCGATGCGGTCGGCGAGTGCGCCGAAGCGGCGGGAGAGCACGATCATCAGCAGGGTGACCGGCAGAAGCGCAAGTCCTGCCTGAACGGGGCTGTAGCCGCTGACCTCCTGCAGAAACACAGGCAGCAGAAAGATCACGCCCCCTAGCCCAAGGTAGGCGGTCAATGTCGCCACGTTTCCGATCGTGAAGTTGCGCTCGCGAAACAGGCTCAGTGGGAGCATCGGCGCCCGAGCTCGCGCCTCGTGTGCAATAAACGCGATCGCTCCGAGAGCTCCTGCGGCGAGCGAGCCGATCACCAGAGTGCTCCATCCGCGCGCTGGCTCCTCGGTCACAGCGAACACCGAGCCCGAGAGCGCGATCGCCGCCAAGAGGGCGCCAGGGAGGTCCAGGCGCCCGCCGGTGCCAGTGCTCGCGCTCGGAGGCACGCCGCGAGCAATCAGCGTCACGGTCACGAGTACGAGCGGCGCATTGAGCAGGAAGATCAGCCGCCAGGAGCCGGCAGCGATCAACACTCCCCCGATGAACGGCCCGATAACCCCGACGATCGAGCTGAGCGCGGTCCATGTCCCAATTGCCCTGGCCCGCTCGTCTTCGGGAAAGACGTGGATGATCACCGCCAATGCGGTAGGCGTGACCAGCGCCGCGCACACCCCTTGCATCGAACGAAACGCGCATAGCTCGGGGATCGACGAGGCGACCGCACAGAGAGCCGACGTGAGCCCGAACCCGGCAACCCCAACCAAGAACACACGCTTCTGACCGAGTACATCTCCAAGCGAGCCGCCGATCAGCAACAGCGACGCGAGCGCCAGCAGGTACGCGTTCGTCACCCACTGCTGGCCCGCCAGACCACCGCCGAGGTCGCTTCGAATCGCGGGCAAAGCGACACTGGTTACCGTCGCGTCGAGAAAGACCACGCTCGTCCCGAGCACGGCGGCGAGCAGAGTTAGCTGCTTCTCACGAGGTGTGGCCACTGGCCGTGGTGTTTGACTAGAGCAGTTCTTTGCCTGGCGTTGCTATGCGCCTGTGAACCGATACTCGGTCTGCCAGGCGTCCTTCGAGTCGGTGTGGGCGGTCCAGAAAAGCTCCGCGATGTTGTCCGGATCGAAGTCCGTCCCCGGCTTGACCGCACCGGCGATCGTGACGGTCGCGGCGTGGATGCCGTCCTCCCGGACGCCGGCGGCGATCAGCGTCTGCGCCGAGCGCAGGGCGGCCTTCCCCATCGAGAGGCTCGCCAGTGCGGGCACTGGATTGTCGGCGAAGCCGCCGCTGGTGACCAGCAGGGTGCCGCCGCCAGCAGCCCGCAGGACCGGCGCAGCTACCTGTGCCGCGACGACGGCGCCGAGGACATCGACGTCATGTGCTGTTCGGAGCCGCTCGACGGTGGTGTCGAGGATCTGGCCTGGATCTGGCAAGGCAGCGTTGTATACGACGACACCGGGGGCCCCCGGGGCGCTGAAGATCCGTTCGAGCGTCTCGCGATATCCGTCCAGATCCTCAATATCAGCGGCGATCGCCTCTATCTCAAGGCCGCCGCTGCGCAGTTCAGGGGCGAGCTGGTCGAGCGATGCGTTACGGGAGATGAGTGTGCTGCGGAAGCCCTCGCGGCCGAAGCGCCGAACCACGCCGGCACCGACTCCTGGTCCAGCCCCGATCAGCAGGAGATGATGGGGGTCAACAGGCTCGGGCATATACCACCTCCGGGTTGAGCTTTCGCCCCGGCTCTCAGCCTGGGCGACTGTCCTTGGGGTCGAATCACCAGACTAACGTTCGCCAAGGTCCGGGGGAGACGTCATCACCACATCACGGTGTTTTGGTCCCGCCTGGCGCGCGCCGCGGCGGCGTGCTCACGACAGCGCCGGGGGCGTTTGCCCGTACCGCACGGATTCAGGCGTGCGTGAACGTGGCGGCGTGCTCGACGGCCCAGTTCAGGGCGTAGTCTGCAACCTCCTCCCAGCCCTCCTGGCCGATCGTGAAGTGCGAGCGCCCCGGGAACTCCTTGTACTCGGTGAGCGCCTCGGAGGAGCGCTCGAAGCGCCTGGATGCTTGTCGGTCCACGGAGGCCGGAACGACGTGGTCGGAGCCTCCCGAGATCAGCAAAAGCGGCGCCCGGTTCTCGTTCTTGAAGTCCAGCTTCAGCGGCGTGCGCGGGTTGAAGTTCGCGAACGCGCCTTCCCATAGGACGCGACCCGGCCCGGGCACCGCGTAGCGCTCCCACGCAGCTTTCGATTCCTCTTGGCTCATCGTGTTGGTGAACGCGTACTCGAACTCCTCAAGCGTCAGCGGCACGGCGTGATGTTTGTTGGTCGGACTTTTCAGGATCGGGAAGCCGGACTTCAGCGTCGAGAAGGGAAGCTTCGTAACTCCCCTCACGGCGGCGGCGTCGATCGCTACGCCCGCGGATCCGAGCCCGCGGTCGATCAGTATCTCGGTGAAGGCGCCTCCGAAGGAGTGGCCCATGATGATCGGTGGGCGCTCCAGCTCGCGGATGATCGCGTCGTAGCTGTCGAGGATTTCCTCGATGCCGAGGCGCTCAATCCCGCTCGTGTCCTTGCGCAGGTCATCGATGTCCACGTCCATGCCCGGCCACGCAGGTGCGAGCACCCGATAGCCACGACCGCTGAAGCGCTCGCTCCAGTGCTCCCAGCTCAATGGCGTCATCCACAGCCCATGGATGAGCACAACCGTGTCGGGGGCGGACTGCTCTGCGCTCATTTCTGCCTCCTCATCTCGGCGCTGATGCGTAACGATGCGTGCCGTTGCCGCCGAGCTCAAGCGCGGCACAGAGACGCGCACCCGTACGCGCGACTCTACGCCGCCCGGGCGAGCGATGTCGAGACCCTCTTTGCGCTGCTCGCAGTAGTGTGCCAACAGCTGGATCATCATCAATCTCGGGGGAGGTCCGACGGATGACAAGCCGACCGTCACGCTCGAGACGCCACCCGATCCGGACCGGGTGAGCAGCTTTCTGAACATCAGGGTTGCGGACATCCAAGCGGTGTACGACGAGTGGAGCACCCGGGGCGCGGACTTCCTTACCCCGCCCAAGCAAGCACGAGACCGAGATACGCTGCTACATCCGCGATCCCGACGGCTACATCATCGAGGTGGGTCAGACGACGCTCGCCAGAGGCTGGCGCCCACCGTCCTGATCACCCGTCTGCCGCGTCGTACGGCCCACGGCGACGCGCGCCCGTCGGACGCGCATCGAGATCGGCGGCGCGAGGCCGCCGGTGAGCGTCACCGACTTGAGATGATGACGCGACCGAGCCCGATGACCTCCATCTCGGCCTGGGGAGCACATACGGCGATCGCGTCGGACTCGCGGCGCAGCGTGCGGCGCAGAGCGACGAAGGCGACGGAGCCGAGGATCGCGGGGACCCATAGCGCGATCGCGCGATAGGCGAGCACGGCGGAAGCCGCCGCGGTGATCGGCACGTCGTAGAGGGCGAAAGTGCTCACCAGCCCGAGGTCGACGCCGCCGATCCCGCCGGGGACCGGAATCAAACCGCCGAGCTCACCGATCAGGTAGGCGATCCATACGATCGCCAATGGCGGCGCGGAGCCGAAGGCGTGAAACGTGGCCCACACGATCATCACGTCGAAGACCAGATAGGCGAGGATTCCGCCGATCAGCCACGCGTTGCCCTCGCGCAGGAGCGCAACCGCTTCATTGACACCATCGGCGATCGCGACCAGGGTCTTCGCCACCAACCGCGAGCGACGCGAGGACGGGCCTGCTTCGCTGCGTTCCAGCCGCAGATGCAGCCGCGCGGACGTGCGCCCGGCCCGTAGCGCCGCCACAAGCGCGATGGTGGCGATCGCGGCGGGGAGCAGGGTCAGGGCGAGGTTCGTCTCGCCCGGGAACACGCGGACCGCGAGACCGATCCCGACGACGATCACGCCGACGACGTTTGCAACGCTGGTCAGCAGGAAGAAGGCGGCGGTGCGCCGCGCGATTTCAGACGCCGGCATCCCGCCTCGTTTCAGAGCCCAGGCTCCAAGTGCGAGACCCCCGGCTCCGCCGGTCGGAAAGAGGGCATTCGCACCGAGCTCGGACATGCCGATCTGATAGCTGACGCGCCAGCTCATGCGCCGGCAGAAGACCATGCGAAAGATCGCGACGTATCCGAGGCCGGAGAGCACCTTCAGTCCGATCCCCAGCAGCAGCCATACGGGCTTGGCCTGCGCGAGGCGGGTACGCAACCCCTCGAGCCCCGGCAGCAGCGTGACGATCGCGACGACCGCGAGGACGAGGCCCGCCAAGAACAGCAACCGGGTGCGCAGCTTGCGCCGGCTAAGGCCCTCGGGGATCTCCAGATCGTCCACCGCGATCTGCGCCAAAGCGGGCGGACGCGGACGCTCCGCCGAACCGACGGGCTGCCACGTGCTCATGCCATTTGCGGGTTCTCTGCGAGTGTCGTCATTGCAGGTAGCGCTCCACCGTTCCCTCATCGCGTACCGAAGCGTCGTCTGGGTCCTGGTGAAACTCGCGGCGAGCGCGACGCTGGCGCAGAAGGTCCCAGCAACGGTCGAGCTCAACCTCGACGGCCGCGAGGCGCTCGTGCGTCTCGGTCGCTCGAGACTCCTTGTTCTGGGCCAGGAGCGTGTGCTCCTCTTGCACCAGTCGCTCGATGCTATTCAGGACACCTTCATCGTTCATAGCCGCTCCTTCGTGCCCTAGTCAAAGTGCCGACGACGGCGCTCATCGACCTAACGGAGATAGCGCAGCAATCTCAAAACTCCCCTATTTGCAGCGATTTTCCGATGGCCAGACCCAGACTCGAACTGGGGACACCACGATTTTCAGCCTAGGCGCCGCAGAACCAGAAAATGGCCGATTTGCAGGCTATTCGCCAGACGGAGCGCTCTCGACATGCCGTTGCTTTCCTGGGGATTCCTGTGGGTTTGGGCCGGGAAGGGGGCATCCCCGGCCCAAACCCTGACCTGCCCCGACCGACGGATGGCGAGAGGCGGGCTCAGCCCGCCTCTCGCCCCGATCGTCAGAGTTAGGGAGCGCTGATCAGCGTCGCGGGTTCTGAGCGGGGGCGGGCTTGATACCCAATCCTGCGACCTTTGATGGCCCGCAAACAGGGGGTAGCCCACAGGGTCGAGGGGTCGTGCCTACTCGGATAGCCGGTGTCGTCCGAGAAAGGCGCGCAAGTCGGTGCTTACGGGACACCGGCCTACGCTTGCGCGAGGGGAAGCGAAAGCGTTCGCCTCGCTGCGCCTCAGACCCGTTCCTCGTCCGGTCCGGTCGTCTGCGCGGTTCGGGCGTTGACGCTCGCTCAGTCCAAGGAAGCGCAAGCGCTGGGGATAACCCTGCCTGTGAGCAGGGGACCACAGTTGCGGTCTAGAAGAACCCAACCGCTAATCCGGTGGATGTACTTGTCCGAATCCCGCGAGTGTTTTGCGTCTCGTTGGAGTAGGTTGAGGCGATGACCGCGAAGGAGACAGTGCAAGCGCTCTATGCGGCCTACGCGACGGGAGACCCGGACCGAATCGCGGCGTTGCTGCATCCCGATGTCATCTGGGTTGCTCCTGCAGGCAATGCCACACAGGTCGCGCTCGGGCTGGGAAGCGCCGATGATGCAGGGCCGCCACGGGGCCTTAACGACCTTGACCGTGGTGCGATCGTGGCATTCATGGCCTATGACTATCCGCGGTTCTTCGCAAACGTGGCGTTCGAGCCCCGCTCGATGATTGGCGAGGGGGACGTGGTGCTGGCCGAGCACAGGATGTCGGCGACGCTTCCCAACGGTCGCCCATACGTCAACGACTACTGCTTCGCGTACGAGGTCGCCGACGGCCGGGTTACGGCGATTCGCGAGTACATG
Source organism: uncultured Solirubrobacterales bacterium (assembly GCA_963708315.1). GTDB lineage: Bacteria > Actinomycetota > Thermoleophilia > Solirubrobacterales > Solirubrobacteraceae > Palsa-744. The sequence goes on from OY970204.1 coordinate 3,224,122, forward strand.
GATACGCGCGGCGGCTGGTTGCAGGTCTTCGGCGGCGATCCCTCGGAGGTCCTGCTAACAGGCACGCCGCCTGACTCCTGACGAGCGCCGCAGCGTCATACAGGCAGCGACTCCCTCGCCATCGCAAAGCAGTAATCCGTCAAGCGGAGGTTCGGAGGACCGCAGCTCGTCCATTGCGGGAGCGAGCCGCTGATCGGAGTGGACGCCCGCTTTGCCGTGAAAGGGGGCGTGCTGATTGCTTAGTTGTGATGGGCGTGCGTACCTGCCCTCTGATTCGTCCTGCCTACGGCTCGACCGATCGCTGCAGCCAGCGTTCGTGCTGACTCATTGTCGGCGTGAGAGCCGTATGGTCTCGCCGCCTGAGGTGAGCTGGCGGGCGCTAACCGATCCGACCCTCCAGTGCCGATAATCGCGGTGGTCATGGCCGAAACCTCGTTAGCGTCACGGTGACGGATCTCGCTGCTGAGTTCGACGAGAAGATTCGCGGCTGAGCTGCCACCCTGCGAGGAACGAAAATTCCGATTGGGGGCTCATTATGCGCGGCGATATCGAGGTCGGGGCACGCCTTCCCGACTATGAACTGCCCGATCAAGACGGCGTCGTGCGCCGTCTGTCGGGCCTGCAGGGCTCGAACCCGATGGTGCTCCACCTATCACGCGGCGGGTTTGATCCGAAGGAGCACCGTTTCGTTCGCTATCTGGTCGATGCATACCTCGACTTCCGGGTCGGGTATACGCGCGTGGCCCTGATCTCGACGGACAACCAGCTCGAGATCAATGAGTTCCGCGATAGCGTCGGTGCGCAGTTCCCGTTCCTCTCTGACCCGGAGCGTACGGTGCGGAACGATCTCGACATCGTCGAGTACACGGACCCCGTCCACGACCGATGGTCCCGCACACGTTCGTGCTCGCCCCTGGGCTTCAGATCTCCGCGATCTACAACGGCTACTGGTACTGGGGGCGCCCGACGGTCGAAGAGCTGCACCGCGACCTGCGCGAGGTCATGCGCAACCTGCGCCCCGACTTCGATCTGGGCGCACCAGGGTTGCGCGAGGCTTGGGATCGCGGCGAGCGCGAGCAGTTCCTGGTGAGTCCAGTTGAAGGAGAGGCGATTCGCTACACCGAGGGGACTGAGGTGGGAGTGAAGCGATGAGCGATGGTCAGCGTCGTCAAGCCCATCCGGGCGAAGGGTCCGACCGAAGAGGTGCCTCCGGCCAGGGCCGCGGAGCGATCAGGCCCCACTGGTCAATGACCCTGCCTCTGTAGGGCCGACAACGAGGTCGTGAAGGTCGCGATTGCCTGGCGGACGGCGGGCACAACTTCGTGTGCCAAGCGGTTTAGTGTCGTGTCGCTGATACTGTCGCCAGGAGGGACCAAGTAATTGAAAGCGGCGGCACCGTGTTCAAGCACAGCGAGGGTGAGCTCCTCTACCCACTGCGTCACTCCGCCCCCGATCCAGCGGCCCTCCTCGTCGCGGGTCTCTGGTAGCGGGTCGCGGGTGATCCGCCCTGACACGAGGTAGATGGTCTCGACATCGGTGGGGTTTCTCCCTGCCGAAGCAGCCGCTTCGTCGATAATGGGCCGTGACTGAGCAACCACCGTGCTTCGCCAGTCGGCGAGGTGTGGTGGTACCCATCCGTCGGCGTGTCGGCCGGCTACTGCCAGCCCCTTCGGGCCCATGACCAAGCACTGAACTCGCCTCTCGCCATGCTCCTGCCCTTTGGGATTTGGGCCGATGAACACCGCCTGTAGGCCCCCCCGGCATCCGACGGTATCCGTGGGTAACGGCGACAGGCAGCACGGCCCTAAACTGGTTCGCCCGAGGCCCTGCGGCGTGGTCGAAACGATCCTCAGGAGCCGATCGTCTTGACCTGCTCGGGGCGCGGACTCATGGGGGGCGGTCAGTGGGTCATCGCGGTTCCGTTCGTCGTTGTTCTGCCGGCGCGCGGGATCCCTCGGATCGCCTCCAGTGCGCACGCAGCGGACGTCATGTTGTTCTGCCCGAAGCGTCCGGGCTACCGCTAGGGGCGATCATGGCTCCTTGATCTTGATGAACGTCATCCATACCTTGGACACTCCCGCCAACAAGCCTTGCGACGACCGTGGCGATGAACAGCAAGCCAACGAATGGCTCGAGGTCCATGACGTAGCGAGCTACTCCGTGTGCCGCACCGAACACCCCCACTGTCGTGATTGTCCGCATCGAGTAATCCAGAGCATCACCGGCGGTATGCACCATCTCGATGTGCGCACGCAAAGCGTTGGCAAAGATCGCGAAACACAGCGTTACCTCACCGATCATCACGACGGCGTGTATGAGGCTGCGGGAGACTGCCACGACGTCGTAGCGCAAACCCGTGCGCCGCTCGAAATCACGACGCTCAAAAAGCACCGCATAGGACCATACGGCCGCTATCTCAAGAACGCGGATCGCCGCTAGTACCGCACCAATGAGCCTCAGGACCGGCAGGTCATAGACGAGAAAGAACACCTCCAGAAGAAGGCAGAACGTGATCCAAGCGTCGACGATCTGAGCGGCCCGCATGCGTCGATAGGCGGCAGTCCGGTGCTCCTGTCCCTGTGCTGCTTGGCGCCAGGCATTGGAAAGGCGATTACCAAAAGACCGGCTCTCGGCGCCGCGCACCAATGTCGCGATCACACGTACGAGAAACCCTCCAGCCTGCTCCGGTGGCGTCCAGTCCGGCGGGGGCTTGGCTGTGCCCGCTGGTCGGAACCAAGTACTTGGTCTCACATCGAAACAGTGCCAGCTCATCCGGACGTTTGAGCGGACTGGATCGACCCCAGCTGGCGTGAGCACATCGCCGATTCCTTGACAGGTGTCGAGGGCGCGAGGCCAAGTCGCTCAGTCCACGGCGAGTGCTCTCTACAACCGGAGAGTGATGCGGTGCCCAGAGGGGGCGCAACCCCCGTCGCTCCCGTGACCTGGGGCCGGGGTGATAGCTTCGCTTGGGCGGACGGACGCGCCTCGCCGGGCTACCCGATGCCAGGTAGCCGCATCACTTGGTGTCCGCGTGGTTTGGTTCCCGCCGATGGGTCGGCAGTCTCGATGTCCTCTGGTCGCCAGGGTGTCAAACCCTCCTTCGCGATCGTGCGGATGTGACGTCGGCGTGGCCGCCAGGGTGCCGAGCTCGCTATTCCGTACCGACGGATCGTGCAGGGCTTCTGCTCCTGCATAGCGTGCGCCCACCGCTGCACGATGTCGATGTTCCATTGATGCTCCGTGACGCCCTCCGCGTACTCCGGGAAGATCGTCGCGATCGTCGCTTGTGTATCGATGATGACCTGCCGATGTTCGGCTGGCATCGCGTCATCGCCGGTGACTAGCACCCACTCCTGAGTGCCGTTGTAGCGCTCGGCGAGTCCACGCAGCAGATCTGGATCCTTGACGTTGTCCGAAAGTCCGAGCTCCGCCGCCGTGATGGCGCTGCGTGCCCGCTTCTTCAAGGAACCGGCCAGTGGCTTGGGAAGGTTCGCGTCAACGACCAAAAGAGTGTCGCGCGGCACAGCGTCACGCTGCGTGCTCGTAGGCGGATGACGTCTTCCACCAGTTGACGGCCTCGTTGATTTGCGCATCCGACAAGTCGTAATCCTCCCGCAATATCGCCGGACCATCATCCTCATCGGCTAGCTCGGCGACGAGTGACACCGGCACCCGGCGCCCTGTGATGGTGGGGCGGCCCGACAGGTAGTCCGGGTCAACGTTGACGTGCTGAAGGTGTGGCAAGTCGCGAACGGCCCATCCTCCACGTCGAAGGTCTGCCACGACCCGCTCGGTGTTGATTGTCGTCTCCTCAACGACCTGCCAGCCGTGCTCGCCAAGCTCGAGACGGAGATCGCCATCTTTGACGAGCAGAGCAGCAATCGGAACGTCGTCGTTCGCGACGGTCTCGAGCTGCGAGTGTTGAAGGGGCCAGTCGCCTTGTTTCTCACGAAGGCGCAGGATGGTCGGACGGAGAACCTCCGCCGGTACGTTCTTCACGAGCAACTCGTGCACGAGGATCGCCTCGGCGGCATCCTGAAAGGAGTAGAGCTTCGGATAGCCGTCGCTGGACTGCGACGCCTGGATGTAGCCATAGTTGGCCCATTGCCCGATCGTCCCACCCGAGACCCCAGCCAGCCGTCCCACCTCCTGGGCTAGGTACCGGCCGCGCGGCGGAAGCGTGACTAGCGTGCCCACGGCGGAACCTTAACTGACCTTCCGGCGTTGCGGGAGGTGGTCGGCGCCCCCGAGAATTGATGCGAACATGGCTCCTTAGCCTGGAGCCCCAGCCCCTCCAGGTGGCTGGGGCTTCGGGGTCTCTGGGCCAGGGTAGCCGTGTATGCAGGCTGATCGAGGCGCTGCTGACTCCCAGCCTGCTTGATGGCATATCCGGCGAGCTAAGCGGCTGGAGCGCGCTCTAGGCCAGCCCCGGTTCTCTTTAGGTGTCGCCGATCACTCGATAAACAATCTCTACTTCTTGGAGCAGCGCGAGTGCGGCAGCACGCTCGACGATTACGACCGAGTCGCCCGAGCGGGAGCGGGCGCTCAAAATCCGCAGTGCTTGGACGCCCTGAGCAAAAAGCTCGCTCGCTACTCGCTGACACGCCGAGTAGTCGCTTGGGTGGGAAAGCTGCGAGGGGGTGGTGCCCAGGGCTGTTGCGATGGCGTCCCGGGTGCCATCGACCAGCAGTAGGCGCCCAGCTAGTGTCGTCGTCCGGATCTCTACGCCAGCGTAGACAGAGTGCGCGTGCAGGAACTCCTTGTCGGCGGCTGATTGGGTCTCTGCTGCATGCAGCGCCGTTGGCTCCCCTGGGCGATAGCCGCGTGAGGGGTAGTCGGCCATGGTAGCGAGCCTCTTAGCAGGCATACCCTTGCGCGTGTTGCGCCAGAGGCAGACATCGACAATGTCGCCGAGTTTTTCAGGCATTTGCAGGCATTTTGTGAGAGGGGAAGCCGTCCTCTTGTCTAGCTGTGGATGACGCGGATCGCACTTTATCGTAGACATAGATCAGATGCAACCGGGTCGTACATAGCGTAGATCATTCGTCTACCAATGTGTCTATAGTCTTGACTTAGCCTCGACTTCGAGGCATAATTGCATCGCTGTTTCCGTTGTTTCCAACCAAATCCACAAGGAGCCACGAATGAGAAACAAACTAAGTTGGCCGGCTAACCATCGCTCTATGCGATCTTGATGAAGCTGCTGTAGCTCACAGTTTCGATGTTCTATATTGACAAGACTGGGATATCCCCCGGTCTGGGCAGGACTAGGCCCAGGCCGGTGAGTAGTGATCTTGTACAGGGCTCCCTGGCTATCGGGAGCCCCGGCACTCGGCCATCCCGGCTCTTGTTGGCATCTCTGCTACAAGGCGGTTTTATCATCACAAAAGAAGCATGGTCGGAAGTAAAACTAAATAAGCCGAGGCCGAGTAAGGAGACACTCGATTTGTTGCGGACTTTCCTGGGCTTTACTGATCGGGAGATAGGCCGTGCCCTGGGCGTCACCGACCGAAGCGTAAAGAGATGGCGGGCCGGGGGACAGATTAGCACCGAAAGCGAGGAGCGACTGTTCGATTTTATGAGGATTGTCGCTGCTCTAGCAGAACAGGAACTCCCTCCAGAAAACATCAGAGCCTGGTTTTTTTACCGTAATCTATTCCTCGATGAGAGGAGGCCAATTGACGTATTCCGAACAGGTGAATATAACGCTGTGCGTCCGGCTATTCACGCGATAGAAGATGCCGCATTCGTATAGCGTTCCAAGTCAAGCAAAAAGCCTGCCACTAGCTATTAGTGGCAGGCTCTTCTCGTCTCTACCCTTGAGTGAGGCTATATATTTGATAGGCCGTGCTTGGGGCGCAGCGGCATTCTGCGAACGCCTAATAGCTATGTCCCCCGTCGATGAGGGCACGCCGCTCCTACGGGAAGTCGTCGATCGGCGGCCCCGTCTGTCGCACAACCGGTATTGCGCGATGTTTATGCCTGCGCCGGGCTACTTCCGCTTGTCTACCGAAGACAGCTTCTTGGATGCGGTGAATGTCGTCTGGTCCATCCTTTGTGATCGTGGTCGATCCTGGGTTCTCTGCGGGACCAAAGCAGACTCCGATAAAAGTCGGAATCCCATAGCGCTCCTGTGCTTGCTCTCGTGACATCGGTGGTCTTGGTACGGCTGCGCGTGTCTCAAAGGAGAAGCGCCCCTCTGAAACCATTACAAGAGCGATCCCATGTGTCTTAGCAAAGTTGATAGCGCCGCGTTGAAACGGTGCCGTTGAGATCAATGATGGCCTTTTGATGCGCGCCGGGCGCAGACATGAGCTCGTCGCGATCCGGTTGCGAGTTCAACATGCAGCTTCCCAGCATCAGTGGGACTCCTGCCGTTGGTGAGACGCTTTTCTGCTCGCAAGGTGTCTGGGAAGGCAACCCCGCCGGCTATACGTACGCGTGGCTACGCGATGGCAGCTCTATCGCGGGGCAGACAGCGAGTACATACACCGTTCAGATCGCTGATCAGGGCCACGCGATCTCATGTGCGGTAACGGCCACTAACTCCACCGGGGAATACACAATCATCGGCCTACCCACAGCTACTTACAAAGTCACATTCAAAACAAACTCCCAAGCAGGTAACTATTTGACGCAGTATTTCAACGGCGTGTCATCTAGCGATGCAGCGACCACCGTGTCGGTGAGAGCCGGAAGCGTTACGGCCGGGGTAGACGCGGCGATGCCTCTCGGCGGCCAAATAGTAGGTCGCGTGACCGATGCCGCGGATCCAGCCGCCGCCACCGAAGTTCAGGCGTGCGCTGAACTCGAAGGTCGCCAGGAAGCCTGCTCTGCTACAGACAGCTCTGGCGAATACACGATCTCCGGCCTACCCAGCGGCTCCTACGTGGTATGGTTTCATACCATCATCCGGGCCGGCAGGCCCTGGAACTGGAGTAAGTACTACAACGACAAGCCCTTATCGGATGAAGCCGACATAGTTTCGGTGCTGGCCGGCAGTGTCACACCCGGGATCAATGAGGAAATGCAGACCGGTCAAATCGAGGGACGCGTGACAACCGCCATTGAGACTCTCCGATGATCACGGCCATCGCCCCGACTGGGAGCGGCAGTCGAAGAAGAGGCGGGCAACGGAGCGTTGCATGCGGCTGTCGTAAAGCTATCGCTGTCGAACCTGTCTGAGTCGTCGGGGCAGCAGCCAGTGACCCCACGCAATGGTCAACAGGCCGATTGCGATGAGCAAGGCCCCGGTGGGCACGATCTACTTCGCGGTGTCAGGCAGCGAGCTTGCGGCGAGCCTTCTGGATGGACGGCAGAGCCTCCTTGGCGCCTGCGAGCGGGCGCGCGCGAACGTCGACACTGGCCGGTTTGGCTGCGATCGTGATCTCCTCGCCGGTTGCCGGGTTGCGGCCCTTGCGCGCCTTTGCCGCGGGCTTGAGACGGACGGTCAGCTGGACGAGCTTGCCGATCCGTACTTTCTCCGCCTGTGCGAGTTGCTCGAGGACGATCTCTTCGAAGGCGTCGAGAATGTATTTCACGTCTGCTTTGCTCATCTCGACGCGCTCGGCGAGAGCGCTCGCTAGCTGGGTTTGCGTCAGGGCCACAGGAACTCCTTCACGGTCTGTTGGACTAGGGGCTCGAACCTACCAGCCCCCGGCGCCGGCGGGCCTCTTCTTGCCACTGCGCTCTTGGAGATCCTTAGCAAAGGGACACAGACCATCCTGGTGCTCATTACCCGAGGACGTCCGGACCACGACACGCGCCAAAATCAGCCGCGCCTCGTCATAGAGCTTGAGCGCCTGCCGCGACCACAAATAGGCTCGTTTGCAGGGCTTTCTAGTGGCGAGAGGCGGACTCGAACCGCCGACACCTCGATTTTCAGGCATCGCCGCGCCAGCCGTTCTTCTGGCTCCTAGAGCGTACAACAGGGCCGTGTTCTCGGTTGCGCCGAGCCCTGTTCCGTAGCCAGATTGCCTTTGTTCGAGCCAAAAAACGAGGTTGGCAAGAGTCCGGCGGCTGCAATCTCGTGTTGGGAGTCGTCGGCTTGGCTACGGCGGCGAGATACCCGCGGTTGCACGCGGATACACGGGGGTTTAGGACGAAAAACGAATTTTCCGTCCAAACCCCTCGCGCCACTTCGTGGGGTCCGAGACGCGCATATTCGGGGGGCGGCGGTGGCGCATCAGATGTGAGCACGCGCCCTATCCGCCAGCAGGGACGCGCCGGCTCGCTCGATGGTGTCGAGCAGATCTTTGAGGGGTCGCCCTCCGGCCCAGCTAGCCGCCTGCAGCTCCATTACCCCGAGCATTCCTCGGGGATCGGCATCAAAGGCGGGCACGAGAAACTCGTCGGGGGCGATCACCCGCACTCGGTAGCGCGCCAGTCCATCGCTCAGGTAGCCGCGGTCGTGGGTGAAGAGGTAGTCGACGTTTGCGGCGATCGCCAAAGCGCACACGTGGGCTTCCGCCGGATCGGTGCTCAGGCTCGCGAGATCCGGTACGGCCAGCGACTCGCCGAGGTCGATCCCGCCACTGGGGAAGTTCCGCGGCAGATAGTCCACCGTCGCGCTGCCTCGGGCAGCAATAGCTTCTTCTGTTCGAGCGACGTTCGTGCCTCGGCCAGGAGCATCGACGAGCAGGTTATTCCGGTGTCGCTCGAGTTGGCGGACGCGGTGATCACGCGGCTGCTCGCCGCCGCGACCGAAGTCCGCGAGGCGATTGACCACGCCCGACGCAAATAGGGTGCGCCACAGCGCCAGGGTGCGTCGCGATTTCTCTCCCGCGCGGATTGCCCGGCGGCATACCGATGTTCCGTACAGTAGCCCCGCTACGAACCCACAAGCACGCGGTCGATTCTATGTTCCATCTGGCCCCCTTTTTTCCGATTGCGGGTAGATGCCACCTCGCCACGACAATGCGGGCGTGACCGCAATGCGCCAGAATCCCGCCATGCCTGCGACTCAAGCTCGCATTGAAGCGAGACTATCCCAAAGTCCTGCGCCCCTAACCGCGCTCACCGATCTCTGTGACGCGCTAGGCGCCTTGGCAATAGCGGCGTCTTGGCCAGCCTTCTGCCTCGATGAGGGCCCGGACGCCTGGGCGTTCCGCGAAAACCTCGCCCATGCTCTTTCTCACGCCCTCCGCGACCCCGTCTACGGTGGCCGGCCTCGCCGCGACGGACGGGAGCAATATGGGTTCCGAGGCGATGCGCTCCGGATCGCCTTGTTGATCGATGCGTTTCGATTCGACCGGCGAGGATTCAACTTGACCGAGGATCTGCGACGCGACTTTGAGGCGGAGCTACGAGACGAATCATCGCGCAGCGAACCGCCAGGACCGCATTTGCTCGACCAGCTCGACGACCGCGACGGTTCTGTGCTCGAACACAATTATCTGGGCCGAAAATGGCTGCCAACGAGCTCGGTGAAATTTGCTCCGACCGACGCTTTTTTCGCCCGCTACTTCCGAACTGAGGTTGCCGCGACTAGACCGGAGTATCTGGGGAAGCTCGAGATCCTCGATCTTGGTCTCGCATCACCGCCGGTGCTGCGCCTCGGATTTAGCACAACCATCCTGGCTGGCGGTGGGTTCGCGGCCTTCGAGCTAAACCCTGTCTGCGGAGCGGCTGTAATGTTGCTTGGCCTCATCGATGCGACTCTGGTTTGCCGAGCGAACCTAGCGAAGGTGCGAGGTCTTGAGGCCGAAACGAATGTTACGCAAGCAAACGCGCGAGCAACTATCGCTCGAGAAACCCTTCGCGAGCACATCTATGTGATCACTCAGGGGCGGCTTGAAGAGTCACCTGAGATCGTGGAGCTTGTAACAGATACCGCCCTGCCCGCGGTCCTACGGCTATCAGAGCCATCCGTCGACGATCTCCGCCCGTTACCTCCGGAGGCAGACGAATCGCTCGGATGAACCGTGGTCACGCGCGTCGCCTGGCCACTCGGGTTTCTGCTTTTCGTCCAAACCAGGCGTCTGTCGAGGGCCGATCGAGACGCCTGCTTCTGAAAGCAGGAGCGCACGCTTCGTGGACTCCGTCGTGTCGATCTGGCTGACCTCAGAATCGGAGTTTTAAGTCTTCGGACCATGGGATTCGGATAGTGTACGGCCATGTACGACGCCAAGGCTCTAGAGGTGTTTATTGCGTCGCCCAGCAATACGCCTGAACAGCGGGCGGCGATTCACGATGCAATCGTCCGCTGGAATGAGACCGAGTCGCGCCATTTGGGTGTTGTGCTTCTGCCGGTAATGTGGGAGACGCACACGTACCCGGATCTGAGCGAACCAGCGCAGCCGGTGATCAACAAGCAGGTCGTCGATCTAGCAGACATCGTCGTCGCTACCTTCTGGACCAACCTCGGGTCGCCGACTGCCGAGGCAGAGTCCGGCACAGTGGAGGAGATCGAACGAGCCCGCAACGCTGGGAAGCACGTACTCCTGTACTTCTGCGAAATGCCTACCGCGCCGCTTGATAACGACACGACGACACTCGATGAACTCAGGGCGTACAAGTAGCGCATCAAGACCAAAGGCCTGTTTAGCTCATACAGCTCGATCGATGAGCTGCGGGAGAAGGTGCGTAAGGATCTTACGAGGCTTGTGCATGAGCGTGTCGAAAGCGGCGATATCGCGTCATCTCCCCCACCATCGGACAACGCAAACAGAGCACCGGGGGTTGCAGCCGAGGGAACCGCGTCCACGAGCGCACTGAACGAGATACGAAGCCAGCTACACGGCTACGTGACTAAGTGGCAGAGCATCATCGGGTCGTTCGAAGGGGATTACAGCGCTGATACCCGCCAGTCGTTGGCGACAGAAGTGGAGCAGGTGATCCTCAGCGTGGTCCAGCACGTGGCCACCGCCGCCCCTGAAGCTCCTGTTCTTCAGGAGCTCCCGGCGGTGGCGCAAGAAGCCCATGCGGTTGCCGCCACCATGCTGTTCCTGGACGGCGGAAAGTCCTTCAAGCAGCTGACCGACGGTTGTATTGAGCTTGTACAGCGTGTGTCTGCTTTGGTCCAGCAGGAATGGGAGCCGGCTGACTCTACGTAGTCGGCCCGTCGTTAAGTAGGTCCCCCAGGCTCGGTAGCTCAGCTCCTAGCGCTTGGATAGCTTCAAGCTGCCGCTTCTCACGGGGATTCTCGATCGTCTCGGGGTCGCAGGCCTTGGAGTGGTAACTGGGGTGCCAATGCTAAGACTTAGATGACCGGCGGCTTGCCGTTATGCACGACAAATTCAACCACGTGACCGTCTGGATCGAAACAGCGAAAGGCTGGGTCTTTGAATCGAGGTGCGGCAGTCGAGGTCTCTAGCCCAAGGGCGTCAGCTTGCTTTCGGGCTTGTAGAACGGCGTCCTCAGTGAGGTACACGCGTATGGCTTGACTGGCTGGCGTCGCTGATGGAGATAGCCCCATTTGCGCGGGTTGATGTTCCTGGCTGAGGGGCTCTAGTGCTAGCCATCCGAAGCTGACGAAGTCTCGTGTTGCTTTGTTGGCCTCTAGGCCAACGACCTGTTCGTAGAAGCGTTGAGCTCGATCCAGTTGGGCTACTTGGAGGATAAGTCCTGCACGCGGCTTTGGTTTGGGTTGCTGAACGTCTTGCGTTCGGGCGACGAGGGGCCGCCATTTTGGTTGACCGTCTTTCCCGCGGTCGTATCGCTTGAGGTTAAGGATCTGTCCGAGCTCGGTCTGAAACTGCCATGAACGCACGAATGTTGATTTGGTCTCGTGGTCGGTGATCCCTGAGACGGTCACTTCTCCAAACGGACCAAGGGTAGTTTTGTCCGCAACCTTCGCGCTGTCTAGCCAGCGGTAGAGAGCAGTGCGCTCCGCCGACCGCCAACTGCCAGTCGGCACAGCCGCAGGTTTTTCATCGAGCACGCTGTCGATAACGAGTACGAGGTATCCGGCGTCTTGGACTTCGTGCGCTAGTGGTTCGAGCCAAGACGGACCATGGAGAGCCCCGAGTAGGCCAGCGGTAAGACTCGCAAGCGTATCGGTGTCTGTGCCTCTGGCGAATGCGGCGGCGAGTAGGCCTTGTTGGGGTTGGGAGGCATAACGGCTAGCAAGGAATATCGCCGCGACAGCGGTTATGGTTCCGGCGCCTTTCATGGCCCCGAGGGCCCCGAGTTCTTGGAGTACGGGCAGGTCCACAGCGACTGCGCCTTCGGCTAGACCATCGAGACTGATGCGCAGCAGAGCGATGACCTCCTCGACCGTCGCAAGCCATTCTGCTTCCCAAGAGCTAGCGTCCAGCCGGGGACCAAAAAGCGAGGTGTCCGCGGGTTCCGCCCACTCTGTCGGCGTGTCGAGGAGGCGCTCGACGATGCCGCCGTATGAGAGAGAATCCTTACGCTCAAGCGCCCATGTGACTGCCGCAGCGTATAGACGCGATCCAAGGAGAGCCCTGGGATGACCATGGGTCGTGAGACCGTCGAGATCGAGTGCCTTGTTGCGCTCCTCGGGCCACACGGAGCCCGGTACGAGGCAATGCGGCAGGCAGCGCATTAGCGCCCCGTTGCCTCCAGCGTCAAAGTAGCGCCTGACGCTCTCCTGCTTCTTCTCATCCCAGGGGGCACGACCATGTAGCCAGGATTGCGCAGCGCGTTTGGTTGCTCCTCCGCCACCACGCTCGTAGGTCGTCCACAGGGGCAGCTCGACCTGGATGAAGTAGGACCACCAATCCTCGCCCAGGCTTCGGCTGCGCGCTACAGCCAGAGCAAGCTGTGTGTCGTCGGAGTATGTCCCGGCAGCCACCTCCTCTACGTGGGGGGCGAAACGTCCTCCCTCACGCCTGCGCCATGGCATGAACTCAAACGCTGGCTGGAGCTTTGCTGTACCCCCTACCCTGCCGCCACGGTCCTCCATTGGCCAGCCGAGGGCATCCCCGACCGCGAGGCCCAGCATCGCGCCTCGTGCTCTTGTCCGCCGATCGCTGTCAGGAGGCACTCATCACCTCCTGGTCCCAAGGGATCTCGTCCGGTAGCTCGCCCGAGCGGAGCGTTGCGCTGAGGCTCGAGCTGAAGAACTCCGGTGCAATGATCCAGCGCAGGTCATGTACCGGCACGCCGAGGAGCTGTAGTTGGACGAAGCTGGAGCGTGCTTGAGGTTCGTCAGCGACGACGATCTGGTTGGCGTGCTCAATGGGTATCCGCTTGGGAACGAGAACCTCTGCTTGGTCGTCTGTTGGGCAGCTTGCTGGCTTCAAGGCTCTGTCGATCAGTCCGGTGGCACCATCCACGGGGTCCGCGTAGATCGCCGCGAAGGCCTCGCGACCAGATGCAAGATAGGCCCCTGACCGGGTCGCCGCATTGCGATGGCAGAAGAGCGTTTCCTCGGCCCCCAGGTACGCAGGATCAATCAAGAGGCATACCCAGCCGGGAAAGAGCCGCTGCAGCTGAGTGGCACCCCCACGCTTGCGTCGCAGATACCAGACGTTCGGGTACTGCACAGAGCAGCAGATGTGATCCGGATGCCTGTCAAGACGCTGGAGGTCTTGCTGATCAAACGTCGCTCGCTCATCAGCGCTTAGCTCCGCAGTGCTGCGTAGTGCTCCCTCCGCAGCGATGTGCAGCAGATTACGCACGGGCGTCAGATGGCACAGGCGCGTGACGCCACGCACTGAGACCTGCTGCTCAATCGACAGCATCATCGTCGTCTTGGTTCTAGCCATAGGCCGTCCTCTCGTGGCAGCATCTCGGTCAGCGCGCCGGAGGTCGTCATGAGCAGATTCTGGCGTGCTCGGGTGACGGCGACATACAACACACGACCATCGCTTGCGACGGCGGCGTCCTCGCCTTCTGCATTGACAGCCTCCGGCTCAGGCCAGCTATCCGCGGTCAAGCCCGGCAGAATCACCGACTGGAACTCAAACCCCTTGGCGGAATGGACGGTGCCCGCCCACACACTCGGCGTTGGTGACCAGATCAGTGTCCTTGCATGCAAGCGTTTCGCGCCGGGACACAAGGCGACAAACCGTTCGGCATCCTCGCCGCGCCGGAAGAGGACAGCCGTGGGTCCGAGGCGACCAAGCGCTACCGCCTGCTCGCAGACGAACGCCAGCTCATCGCTGCGATCCTCGAAACGTCTGAGGGTAGGCGGAGGACCCTCGTCGGCGAACCCGTCAGGCGCGACCATGTCGGGCTCATCGCGAAAGTATGGCATCGCTGCAATCGCCAATCCGAGGCGCGCGATCTGCGGCGAGTTGCGGTAGTTCTTGGTAAACGGGATGACCTGGCGAACATTGAGGCCCGCGCTGCGCCACGAAAGCCCTCGACCATAAATCTGCTGCGCAACATCACCAAAAAACGTCAGGGAGCCGTCCCTGGGTATCGCGAGCGCCAGCGAACGCAACATCTCCGGCGAGAAATCCTGCCCCTCGTCGATCACCACGTGACGGTAGAGTCTCGGTCCGGTATCCACGCGAAGCTCCACACATGCTGCGGCCGCGAGATCATCCCAGTCATAGTCATAACCGGCCGCTGCACGCAACGAGACATACTCTTCCTGGACCGCGAACACAGCCAGACGTGCGCGTTCTCCGAGTGCCTCGCCGCGACCGACTCGGTCAGCCTCTAGATATGAACTGCGCTCAAGTGTCCCGTTTCTCGCCATCCAGGAAAGCTCGGCCTCAAAGAAGTTCTCATCTCTAAGGAGTACAGGCTCAATGCGTTCACCACGAACACCTCGCAGAGCACTGCCGACCAACTCAGCACGAGAAAGATCCTCCACGATCGCGTCCGGCCGCATCTGACCGCGACTATTCAGATAGCCACGCGCAAATGTATGATAATTGCGAACATCAAGACCGCTCATATCATGAGGGATGACATGCCTAAGATAGGCGAGTAGTGACCGATTGAATGTAACCAGGAGCGTGCGACCCGCATGCTCAGTGCGCGGATCGGCTAGATAAAGTGCGCGAAGCATCGCCATTGTCGTCTTACCCGAGCCCGCTGTCCCAAGGATGACATTGTGGCCACGTGGCCGCAGGGCGACCACGTCGCCCTGTACACCCACCGGCTTCGGGAGGAGTCTTCGGACCAGCGCATATCGGTCTGATGCGGCCAAGCGCATTTTCTACCAACATTCGGGCAGATTCGCTCGGCGCGACCTATCTTCGGTAGGCGACGGCCTCAAAGGGGACTACTGCGTGGAGTGTTTGACGCTCGATCTCCTGGATCGTGCGGGCCTGCTCGCGGTCGCGCTAGTCGCCGGCATCAATGCGACTCAATCCTCCGTGCGCGCGAATGAACTAGCTGCTGATGTCGACGGTGGGTTCAGAGTCCGGCTGCGGTTAGCGCAGCACAATTCGCAGCCCGGCGCCGAGGTCATCGAGCACGCGCCGGTCCCGCGCTGGGGTTGGGGCGAGGCACCGCCGTTCAAGCCGCGATATCGGCCCGGTTTAGGTTTGACGCTCACCGAGATCTTCAAGGGCAAGGAGCTGATCGCGGTGGGGTCGAAGACCAGGGACTACAGTCCTGAAGCGTGCTCTCTGGCATTCCCTGCGTGATCTACTCCGCGAAGAGCACCGAGGACGTGCGGGGATCCCTCGTGACGCAGGTCAACGACTGCCGGGAGGCAATCATCGCTTTAGGCGCCCGCGAGGTCGTGGCGGAGTACGCGGATGAGGCGATCTCTGGCTTTAGCCGCAGCCGCGGCCCGGCGCTCTCCGCAGCCCTTGACCAGGTCGAGGCGCTCGCGGCTGAGCATGCAGGCGCCGAGCTTTGGGTTCAGCACAGCGATCGGCTGGCGCGGGGGGATGGCAGGCGCGCACGGCATCTCGTTGAGATCGCACTGTGGGCGCTGAAGGTAGACGTCAAGGTCCGCCCGGTCGAGGATCTCGAGACGTTCCGTGACCTGCTCTATGCCGTCGTGACGGGCCAGCGCAACTACGAGGACTCAAGGCGCAAGGGCTCAGCAACCGCCGCGGGACTGAAGCGTGCGGTCTACCGCGGCGAATACGCCGGCCAGCCCCTGGACGGCTACCGCGTGATCGTGACCGCTGATGAGCGCGGGCACGTCAAGAAGACGCTCGACTTCGACCCGGAGCGAAAGCCGCTGTTCGCCCTGATCTTTCGGATGGCGCGCCGCGGCGCGAACCCCGGCGAAATCGCACGCAAGATCAACAGTGCCGGCTGGCTCACCGCGCCGCGCAAGCGAACCCAGAAGGCAACTCCCTTCTCGCCGGCGTTTGTGCGCTGGATCTTGATCAACCCCCGCTACGCAGCGCTTGCGTTCTACAAGGGCGAAATCGTGGCCAAGGGCCACTGGCCGGCATACATCTCCCGCCGCGAGCACGAACGGCTCAGCGGCCAGATCCAGCACTCCATGAAGAAGAAAGCCATGCCTCGCGAACCCTTCCTCCTTGCTCGCCTCGCGGGCTGCGCGGAGTGCGGGTCGTTCTTGATCACGACCACTGGCAGACCTCGTGCCGACGGGACACGCCGCAGGCGCTACGTCTGCAACGAGCATCGCTACCAGCGCTGCCCTGCCCGCCCGATGGACGCGGTCGCAGTAGACCATGTCTTCGTCGCCAGCCTCAACCGCTTCCTCGGCGGTCTCGAGGAGAACGAGCCCTACCGCCCAAGCCCCGGCTTCCCGCGCGAGCTCATCAGAGGCAGAGCCGACGCCCCCTGGGAGCACATCGAGCCATTAGCGACCGTCACGGCTGAGCTGAAGAGCCGCATACACAACGCTCTACATGCCGGCGATAACGAGCTCGCGGAGACCCTGATCGAGGAGCTTATTGGCCACCGCCAGCGTCTACACGCACTGACCCATACAAGGCCAGCGCAGATCAACGTGCCTCGGCAGGAGCTAAACGAGGACCCCGTGAAGCTCCTCTTTGACTTCTACGCATGGTCAGCCAACGACCTCGCCGGGCACCTGGACGACAAACCCGAGGACACCACCCGACTAAACCGCGTGCTGCGACGGTGGTGCAGCCGCGTCATGCTACGAAACACCCCACAGGGCATCGAGATCGCGCCGATCTTCCGGCGCAGCTCCCATGCTGCTGCTTCTGAGCAGGCACGTGCCGACCCGGCACCCGCATACGCCGACGCCGACCACTGGCAGATCGCCCTGCAGATAAGCGGCCACGGCCACCGGATCGGCGACATATGGAGCGAGCCAGAGATCACACACGCGCTACGAACCTGGACAGCAAACCACGGCCACCCACCATACCTACGCCAATGGGGACACGCGACCACGGAACACCCCCACTACTCCACAGTCATCAAGCGATTCGGCACCTGGCGAACCGCACTCAAAACAGCCGGCCTCGGGCTCGCACCAGTCACCCACCACAACATCCGAGACAAAGGTCGCTTCGTTTCTGGTAACCCCGACAATCTCCCCCAGAACACTGGCCCAAGGTCAGGCTAGGTGTAGCCGGACGAGCCGTGGACGCCAATCGCGCCGAGGAACCAGACGGATGAGGTCGCGGGCTCGCAGAGACCAGCGCCTCATGTAGGGCCGCCACTTCGCCTAGTCGGCGCTGTTCATTTCCGACGAACGGATCTGGTTGACCCAGAACTGAACCATTCCTTCGCGCTCTTCGATGTCCCGTTCGATTTCGGCCTTCTCGATCGGACCGACGATTTTGAGTCGCGCACGCTTGCGCGCGATCTCGTTGTCCTCCAAACGGATTTTTTCCTCGATGGCAGCGCGGTCCGCCGGTTCGAGCGCGGCGCCTGCGGGGTGCCAGCCGCGGTCTTTGTTCTTGATGACCTTGCCTTCGTTTGCCAGGGCGGGGAGCACCCGGTACAGATAGTTCTGCTCGGTGCTCATTCGCTTAGCGAGTTCGGGGATCTTGATGCCAGGTTGCTGTTTCACGAGGGCCAGTGCTTGCACGCCGCGGGCACCGCTTCCCCGGCGGCGACCAGCTTTCGGTTTTCCTTTCGCTGCCGTGGTCGCGGGCGCCTTCGTCGATGTCGCCGCCGTAAACCCGTTCTTCGACCCACTGGGGCGGCCCAGTTTGCGGCCCAACGGTGACACCGAGGGCGCCGAGACGCTCCGGCGAGCGGGTGAGGCGGTCCCTATCCCGTCGAGTGCACTGGCGGCTGCCTCCAGGCGACCGTACTCTTCAACGAGCGGCTTGAGCTCCTTCAGACGAGCGGCAATCTCCTTGCGCTTCTCGTCGAGAAAGTCCGGCATGGTGCTCCCTTCGATCCGGTAGGACAGTACCGCGCACGCTACAAGACCCTGAAGCGTGGCGATCAACCCCCACCATTACCGGGGCGAAGCTAGTGGCTCGAGGCTTTCTCTCAGAGTCTTCTACTTTGTCAACAGGCCAATAAAGTGGCTGTGCCCAGGATGCCTCCGCCTCCGCATAGGCAAACTGCTACGAAGACGGGGATCATGGTCAGAACGGAATGTCGCCCTCGATGTCGAGAGCACGTTCGATGGGTAGGAGGAGCTTCGCGGCGGCGTCAGGTATGGGCGTGCCGTCTTTTGCGCTGGTCTTCGCGTTCTTGACCTGTGTGTTCTCATAAGGAGCGCGGTTGCACTCGTAAACCAGCTCAGGCGTCCACGCGTCTTTGGGGATGCGTTTGAGGAGGGCGAAGGCCTCGCGGGTCTTCTCGAAACTGTCGCTCGTGGTGTAGCGACGGACGACGGGCCCGGCCATACGGTCGCGGGTCTCCTTGTGTTTCGCCAAGATCTCGAAGACGCTCAGAGCTGCCGTCTGCGAAGGCGTCTGATCTTTGAGTTTGATCGCTTGAAACTCACTAAGGAAGCCATGCGGAGGAGCATCGCGCATGAGCGGAACGACGAGCATCGAGCGCGCAAGGGCGAAGCCGATCTCTTGATCGCACCATTGGCTCTCGCGGAAGTCGGGGGTTACGAGTGCCGCGAGCGCGTGGGAGGATAGGAGCGCGGCTTGGATCACTTCCATCCATTTCTCAGACGGCGTGATGTCCGAGTGGGCGACAAAACACTCGAAGCGGTACTTGGCGAGGTAGCGCTTCATCCCCGTAGCGAAGGGCGCGTTCTCATGCGTATGGCTGATGAACAGCCGGAAGGTATCCGTCCTTTTCCACGGTCCCGGCGGGAGCGTGGTTGGTGTAGTCCCCGCCCCCGCAGAAGGATCGAGGAAACGCTCTAGTTCGAGCAGCTTCTCGTCATCGCCGCTGTTCTCGATGTGATGGAGCGCGACCTCGTAACGCTCGGGTGCGTTGGAATAGCCGTTCTCTTCGTATCCCCAGTAGTCCTCGCCACTCGTAAATCCATACTGGCGCAGGATCAGGCTCATCTCTTTCCAAGGCAACTCCTCCCCAGAGAGCGCGGCAGCGAGCTTTTTCAAGAGCGGGATGCGTTCGGCGGGTTTCATGGGCCTCTAATCCTTATCGGATGGTGCGGAGACTTCCCGAAGAAGCGAACGACCAAGTGCGCCGGCGCGAGAGGGACATCTGGACCGTGATCGAGTGGCTGCCCGAACCGAGACGATGGAAGGTCCACCGCTCAAAGCAGCCGATCCTCGCCCAAGACCCGAAGCGGTGCCCTAGCCATAAATAGTCCCCATTTGAGGCTGTTGCGCAAACCCCGTGTAAGCGGGGTTTGTTGCGTCCGGGGTGGGGTTAAGACTTCTCGGGTATGGCTCAGAACTTCTTGTTGTGTGATCGTGAGCAGGAGCTGTTGTTGCCGCCCAGCTTGCGGGACTGGCTGGATGAGGACCATGTCGCGTGGTTCGTGTTGGACGCCGTCGAGACGCTTGATCTCGCGGGGTTCTATGGCGCTTATCGGGCTGACGGGCACGGTCGCGCGGCGCACGATCCGGCGATGATGGTCGCGTTGTTGCTCTATAGCTACGCCGTGGGCGAGCGGTCCTCCAGGGCGATCGAGCGGCGTTGTCGGGAGGACGTTCCGAGCAGGGTGATTTGCGCTAATCGAGCGCCGGATCACACCACGATCGCGCGGTTCCGCGTGCGTCATCAGACGGCGCTTGCGCAGATCTTTACGCAGGTGCTCGAGTTGTGTGGGCGGGCTGGCTTGGTGTCGGTTGGGCTGCTGGCGGTGGATGGCACCGCGATCGCGGCGAATGCGGCGTGGGCGTCGACGCGGACGCACGCGTCTATCCGGGAAGAGGTCGAGCGGATCCTTGGTGAGGCTGCCGAAACGGACGCACGCGAAGACGAGCAGTTCGGTGAGGCCCGCGGTGACGAGATGCCGGCCGAGCTGAGCGACCGTCGCTCCAGGCTTGCTCGGTTGCGTCGTTGCCGCGAGGAGCTCGAGGCCGAGCAGGCTCGTGCTGAGCAGGCCCACCAAGAGCACTTGCGACGTCGTGCTGAGTGGGAGGCGGAACATGGCCGCAAGCTCGGCGGACGCAAGCCGTTCCCGCCCGACCCGGCGGCGCTTGAGTCGGCGTCGATCAATACGACCGATCCGGACTCGCGGCTGATCGCCCGCAGAGGACGAGCCCCCGTCCAGGGCTATAACGCCCAGGCTGTCGCGACGACCGGCCAGATCATCGTTGCTGCCGATATCACTCAGGACTCAAGCGACGGCGGGCAACTGGAACCGATGATCCGACAGGCGCTCACGACCGTTGTGGCCGCGGGCGTTGATCGGGCGGTTGGAACGGTGCTCGCGGACGGCGGCTACTGGAACTCACCGCAGATCACCGCGCTCGGACAGGACGGCATCAACGTGATCGTCCCGACAAGCGCCTCCCATCGAACGAAACCGCGGAAGCTGTCACCGAAGCAGGGACCCGAGGCCGAACGGATCGACAGGCTGCTCGATACCCCAGACGGGAAGGCGCTCTACCAGCGTCGACAACAGATGATCGAGCCCGTGTTCGCTAACACCAAGTTCAACCGCGGGATCACCAGGTTCCACCGACGCGGGTTAGCCGCCTGCCGCGCCGAATGGCGCCTGATCGCAGCCACTCACAACCTCCTCAAGCTCTATCGCACCGGGATCGGCCCTCAGCCGCCTGAGCTGGCACGTTTCCGGCACTAGTCAGGAGTTCCGCTCTCGACACGACCCGTCCCGATCCCCACAAACGACAAAGGCCGCCTCACAGCGACCTTTGCGCAACAGCCTCATTTGCAGGACATTTAGATGGCGAGAGGCGGACTCGAACCGCCGACACCTCGATTTTCAGTCGAGTGCTCTACCGGACTGAGCTATCTCGCCGCGACCCTGATCCTACCGGCCCGCGCATAGCTAGGGAAGGGTGGTCGCGACGCCTGGGGCTGGGAGCAACTACACCCCTGGCTCACCTCCCGTCGCGATCTGCCCATCGGACTGCTGTTCTGCGTCATAGACGGTCCGACCCGCGGGCGCCCCTGGTCAAGTGCCGCCGTGCGCGTCGAGCTTCGTCGGCTCGCCAGGCAAGCAGGGGTGCGACGCCGGTTCGCGCCACACCAACTGCGCCACGCCCACGCACTTGAGCTCGCCCGGGAGGGCGTCCCGCTGAACATCATCCAACGCCAGCTCGGCCACGCAAACCTCGGCACGACATCGATCTATCTCCAGGGCATCGACACCGAGGAGATCATCGCCGCCGTCCACACAAGACGCGCCCCGATGATGTCCGCCACCGCCGGCCTACGCCTCTGAGAGAACACAACGCACCAAACGGCGGGAGCGCCACGAGCGCGCTCCCGCTCGATCCGTCGACGCAACTACCGCTCGCAGAAGTGGAAGCAGGCGTCAACCCCAACCACCCAGACACACCAATCGCCCGCGCAGTTCGTCCATTGCGGAAGTCTCGGTCTTGACGAGCGACGCGCTCGCTCCGCTGTAAGCGCGATAGCGGGGAAGACGGGTAAAGAGCGTGGTGTTGGGGCGGCGCCGACTGGAGACTCTAAGCAGCTTGACGCTCTGACGCTCAGTGAGGGCTGCGCAGCCCTTTCGGCCTAGAGCGCAACGGGCGGAGTTATGTGGAGTAGGCTCCGTTAGAGGACGCCGCAACGTGACCACGGGAAGGGGAGATCGTGAGCACTACAAGCCAGGATCAGATGCCGCTTGACGAGCTGGGCGTCGCTGACCGCGCCCACTTCCAGCAGGGGCCGCCGCTGGAGTTGTTCAGGCGGTTGCGCGCTGAGTGTCCGGTTCACTGGTCAAGCGGCATCGCTGAGTTTCCCGACGAAGCCGGCTTCTGGTCGGTGACGACCGCCGAGGACGTGTTCGAGGTCAGCCGTGACTGGCAGACCTACTCCTCCGAAGTCGGCGGCTTCACCGCATCCAATGCAGGCTTGTCGTTGGAGATGCAGCAGGCGATGTTCATCGGGATGGACCCGCCCAAGCACGACCGGCTAAAGGCGCTGTTCCAGCGTGGCTTCACGCCGAAGCGGATCGCCGAGCACGAGGACGCGATCCGCGCGATCACGATCGAGGTGCTCGAGCGTTTGGAGGGCCCGCCCGCCCG
The DNA here is from genome assembly GCA_963708315.1 of uncultured Solirubrobacterales bacterium. GTDB lineage: Bacteria > Actinomycetota > Thermoleophilia > Solirubrobacterales > Solirubrobacteraceae > Palsa-744. The sequence continues at coordinate 3,246,504 of OY970204.1, forward strand.
GGAGACCTGCGATCTGGTCAGCGACGTCGCCCAGCCGGTGGTGGCGCGGGTGATCGGGAGTTTCATGGGCCTCTCGCCCGAGGACGATCAGGCATGGGCGAACCTGATGAACGCGATCGTCGGCGCGGGCGACCCGGACGCGACGCCGGAGGGTGCGCAGAGCGTGATGGAGCGCGAGGTGCCCGAGGTGTTCGCGCGCTGCGGCAAGCTGATCGCCGAACGACGCGCGGCGCCGACCGATGACCTGACGAGCGTGCTCGTGCACGCGGAGCTCGACGGCGAGCGGCTCGAGGACCACGAGATCGTGATGGGGTTCCTGCTGCTGATGGCCGCCGGCAACGACAGCACCAAGGCGACCTACTGCAGCGGCATGCGCGCGCTGATGGAAAACCCCGAGCAACGACGGATGGTGCTCGAGGACCCCTCGCTGGTGCCGGCGGCGGTCGAGGAGTCACTGCGCATGTTCCCGGCGTTCGCGCACTTCGCCCGCACGGCCACACACGACACCGAGCTGCACGGGCAGCGCATCCGTGAGGGCGAGAAGCTGGTCATGTGGTACCCATCGTCCAACCGCGATGAGACGCGCTTCCAGGACCCCGATCGCTTTGATCTGCGTCGCAAGGCCGAGCACCAGGCGTTCGGAGCGGGCGGCCGGCACTTCTGCCTGGGCACGGCGCTCGCGCGACTGGAGCTGCGGATCCTGATCGAGGAGACGCTCAAACGCTACTCCGAGATCCAGATCGCCGGCGAGTGCACACACGTCGAGTCAGCGTTCGCCAACCAGCACAAGACGCTGCCCGTGCGACTGCGTCCGCTGTAGGTCGTCCGGCGTACGCAGGGCGACGACAAGCGCCGAGCACAGCGACCTCTCCTATCCAGCGCTAGACAGGGCGCTTTACGCTTGCCTCGCAAGCGATCGTCTCGACCAGCGCTCCTCGGATGCTCGCAAGGGACGAGGACGAATGCTGACGTACATCAACGCAGACGCTTTCACACTGCTGTGCGCAAGCAGGCGTGAACTTACCCTCGTCCAATATGCTTGGACGTCGTCCGAACCAGGAGCATGAGCGGCCTCTGCTGGCGCGCCCGCATCCATGCGAAAGAGACGTTGCCTCCCAACCTCAGTTGCGGCTGGAGTGGCGCATCTACATAGCTGATCTGGATGTGCGCGGTTGATGTCGCGTACGCTACCGCTCACCGGTGTCGGCCTTGCTCTACATTTGAGGCTGCGGTCAGAATGAGGACTAATCCTCAGTGGTGGAGCCCAAAGCAAACATTCCGCGTCGCACTTATCGGCACCGTAGAGGCCCGTCTCCGTCGGTACGAAGAGCGTTGTTGAGATATTTCGGGGGGAAGCGGTGCGTCGTCCGGGGTGAGGACGAGAACAGCAACTGGCATCATCTCGACGACGATGTATCGAATTGCTGTTATGCGAACTTTGTCCCGGTCGGCAGTGGGATCAACCTGGCACTCCGCGATGCTCACCGCGTCGCTAGTACCGGCAAAGTGCCTATACTACGATTGGGTGAGTTGGGGCCTGACGTTCTCCTTGCCAAGGCCACGGTGTGGCACGCTAGATGGGAGACAGGGCTGGCTTACGGCTGTGCTCGCCTTGCGCACTATGTAGCCAGTGCATACTTGAAGGAACCGCCTGATAGCGTGTTGTTATGCGCGTGCGATGCCTTCTATTACGCACGACACCGTTTTGACGAAAGACTGCTAGAAGACATTCTGACGCGTGACATCCTGCCTCAGGTCGAGAATGCTCGTGCACTGACAAGGATCACAATCGGCACGGTCGGCTTGATCCTTATCCAATTGGCCGGGATTTGCAGCGAGTTTGGTCTACCAAGGCACGCTGCGGAAATCTTCGAGGCAGCTGATCGGGCATCGACTGGCAGCGGGAGCCCAAGCGCTGTTCGCGAAGCGGCGCTCTTGCGACGTCGGGCCATGGTATCTGGCGCTCTTGGAGCGCCGCGCCGCGAGGTTAATGCTCAACTTCGTGAGTCCATAGCCCTTGCAAGTGGGAGTCCAAATGCGGAGCTGAGCGTCATAACGACTCGTGTCTGGCTCTTGCAGCGAGATGAGAACTGGATAGCTATCGCGAGCCTCCTTGAGCCGCTCTACGAACGTCACCGTCCACTCGCTCCGGGCGAGAAGCTCCATCCTAACACTTTGACAGCATGGAACCTAAGCGAGCTTTTCTACGCACACGGCACGGCGCTTGCCCTGCTTGAGTCACGACGGTCCAGTCGTAAGGCGAGGGAGGTAATGGCGACCGCCCAGCTGCAGTTCGAGCAGAGCGGTGCACGCGCATACGAGATCGTCCCAGGCCATCGGCAAATGATTGAAACTCGGCTCTCATCAACTGGCATCGGTCCGCCCCGCCTCGCTTGTGCAGGCAGACCCATGTCTCGATCGCTGGAAACCCTCGTTAGGCGCACACTTCGGGCCCTGGCCGTGTGACCGCCGGCCATCATCACCTGCCGTGTGATGAGAGAGCTTCCTTCTGCTTTGCGCGACATACGCACGCACGGGCTGAGGTTCAAGCACGTGCCCGCTCGCGCCGGGCGAAGCGGGAAGCGGTCGCGTGGCTCTGACGCAGACACCGTCTTCGTCCATTCCAGGAGCGTGAGCGGCGCTCGTCAACGCGCTCGCATCCTGGCCGAAAGCAGTAGCATGGGCTGGAGAGGTCTCGCATGGTAGCGGCGCTCGTCAGGCGCTCCTGACGATGTATTGCCCATGTGCGGGTGCAGACGGTCACGCCGCGCCGGAGATCAGGACTGTTTTTGCACGGCGGTGGACATCAAGGAAGGAGATCCTCCACATTCGTGCCCTTAATGCTCGTGCCGAGTGCCCGGTCGGCCCTCCAGAACGTGGTGAGGACGGGCGCGGTTGTAATCGCGCCCCTCGCGGTGCTGGCTTTCTATATTGCGCTACCGGAGAGCGCGCCGAAGCAGCCGTCAACAACGTGGGTTCACCAGCTCGGAGGCGTCATCCCGATATTTCACTTGGCGCATTGAATACGCGTGCACCCTTGCCAGGATTTCCTCCTGCCCTGCGCTCACCTCGATGGCCCAAGCACGACTTCGCACATTCTCGCGCAGATGCGCTCCGTTCTGATGAGACACGGCTTTTGTGACTTTGCTGCTGCTTGAGATCACCGCAGCACGCCTTTGTGTGAGAGCTCAGACCGTGAAGGAGTCGAGCGGTTGTTTTTCGTCCTCTTCTCCGTAGTAGACCGCCTTGCCATGTGCTCCCGTCAGATCCACCACGACGAAGCCGTGCGTCACCCACTTGAGGCCTTGACGGTCGATCCGGACCTTCTTCGGCTGGAACGCCACTTTGGGCTTTGGCACTTTCCATCGCTGCGGACGGAGGCTGGACAGAAGCTTTTTGACGAGGCCGGTCGCGCCTTGGAATGCGCCCGTGAATGTGAATACGTGGGAGAGCATCTCGGGCACGCCGCCATTGCCGATGCACACGGGGCACAGCACCTGCAGGTAAGGCTCGTAGACGAAGGCACGGTGCTCGTGCCCCCAGAACCAGGCGTGGATGCGCCTCTGCTCGCGGGCCTTGGCCGTCTTGTTCCTGATACCCGGCCCGACGCTGTTCTGCGCGCGAGAGCTGCCGAGTTGGTGGTGGCTCAACAGGATCGTCTTGCGAACACCGCCGCCGGGCAGCGCCTTCGGGTCGCCGGGCTCCACCCCGAGCCACTGATTGACCCTCGTCATCTGTCGCGGATAGAGGTCGTTGTCCGTGTAGGCGCTGTCGAGACCGATGATCTGCCAGTGATCGTTGAAGATGCGAAAGAAGCTCGTACCTTTCTGATGCCGGAACACGTCGGTGGGTAGGTCGAGATCCGTGTCGGCCGATATCAGCCCGAAGTAGCCGTACCCGCCCGAGTACATGTCGTGGTTGCCGTTGAGGTTCCACGAGTGCACATTCTGCTCGGCATGAGCAGGCCAAAACTCTACGAAGCGGCGCCTGTACTCGTCCGGTTCGCCGCAGTAGTAAACGTCGCCGAGATGAATCACGTGGCGGTCCGCGTCCCGAACCTCCCTCTCGCCAATAGCGAGCTTCACCCTCCCAGCAAGGGCCTGTGCCTGTGGTGTGCCGGTGCCCCAGTCCCCGAACAGGACGATACGGGCACGGTCGCCCAACTCCTGTTCGCACGGATCGTCGCCAAAAGGGTGCTTGCTGTCGAGCCTCGTGAGGCAGGCCTGCACGACGGTCTTGATCCAGCCCCAGTCGTCAGGCCCGAACTGCGCGAACAGCTCGTCGCGACTGGTCTCGTTCGCTTCGAGGTTCTTGCTCGCGATCCGCGTCTCGACGGCGCTCTGTACGTAGCTGAGATAGATGTCATGAGGCATGAAGGCGGCGCGCGATCCACCGCGCCAGAGGCCGGTGACTCGATAGGACAGACGTTTACCCGGCTTGCGCCGCCCGGGCAGCAGCCTCGTGCGCGTGCCGCGGTCGAGCCGCTTCCAGACCTCGCGGGCGGCCTTGCGGGTGGTGCGTTCGTCGATGGCGTAGCGCACGGGCAGCGGCGCGTCGGTGTCCGGCAGCGTGGCCGAGCTCGCAGGCACCATCGGGTCCGTGACGGCCACCGTGATCGCCGCATCGAGCTCGGCCTGCCACAGCGGTCCAGATAGCTGGGTGCCCAGCCTGGTCAGGGTCGGGGTGGCCGTCTTCCAGGTGATCCCGAGGCTCGTCGCGATCGCGGCCAGCCCGCCGATCAACCCGTGTGCGCTGCTCGCGAAGATCACGGCGAGGCTGCCTCCGATCAGAAGAACCGCAGCGATGCTCAGCAGCACCCAGAAACGCCTAGCGAAGCTCACGCCGACGCTCGCGGCGTCCGAGAGCAACTCCTCGCCAGCCTGGATGTAGGTGGCGACGCTTAGCAAGTCGCGGGGGTTCTTCTCTCCGGTGAGGATCGCGCGCCATCGCTCGCCCTGGCGGCTCAGCCGCTGCTCGAACTCGGTACCCGCGACGAGCTTCCACGGCCTCTGGCGTGCCCAGCTCTGCCACCGTCGCAGGGAGCCGGCGACCGCCTCGGCGGCATGGTCTGGCAGGACGGTTTTGAGGTCGGCCGTCCAGGCGATCAGTTTGCTCAGGTGATCGTCACCGAGGTGCCTTTCGAACTCCTCGTGCTCCTGACCCTTGCGGCAGACCTCGAATAGAGCCCGACCGAGGCCGTAGGCCTTGCCGAGGCGAAAGTCGGCAACGGTGAGCGCACTAAGCAGCCCTACGTGAAGCCCCCGCAGATCCTGCGGCATGCGCTCCTTTTCGACGTCTTCACGCACTTCGTCGTAGACGGCTTCGACTTCTTCGTCGCCGGTTCCCGACGCGAGCAGCTTGATTCCGTGCGCGAGCTGCGCCAGACGCAGCGCCTGTTTCTCATCCGATGTGAGCTTTCCCACGCCCGGGAGATCCGCCGGTTCCTCCAGAGAAGCAACGGCTGTCGGCGAGGCGATCCTATTTTCGTGAAACAGCTCGGCCATCTGCCAGCCAAGCGCCACCGCAGCACACACCTGCTGCTTGCTTTGGGCGTCAACGGTGTCCGCCGCCTGGGCGTCGGCTGCCGATGTGCTAGCTGTTGACCCACTCGCCCCCGTCGTCGTCTCGGTTGCCACCGCCTAGCACCCCTGTGTTACCCGAGCGCCATGACGTACAACTGTAACCCTTGGCGCGAGATCCACGAGATCGTACTATATAATCTTGCGGCATTGCTTGTCGCGAGCCAAGCAGCAGCACGCACAGAGCGGGCGTAGGTTCCTCTCGCTACCATGCCTTCTCCCTTGCCGCGATATCTGGCAGGTCCGCGATCGTTTGGACTGACGGCTCTCTGAATACGGGCTCCATGGCAGCTCGCAAAGGCTTGAGACGATCCTTTTCAAGTGCGCGCTTGCGAGCACGATGAAACTCAGAAGTGAGTTGTCTTATGCTCTTGAGCGAAAAGGACGCGCTACCGTTTTTATCAACTTGACGCAGTCCGCAATATCTGTAGCTTCGCGCGGATGCTCGCCCTTGCTTTACCTGGCTTCGTTCTATCCTGGCGTTTGAGGATGACCCCTGGCCGGGAATCCTAAAATCGTCAAATGCGCTGTAGGAGATCGCAATGATGGCCCCGAACCTTGGTGGCTCATCGAGGTAGCGGCCATGCCGTGCGATAAACCTGGCTTTGCTCGATTCGTTCTCGTCTGCGTAGGCAAGCATCGCGAGGTCGGCGAGTAGACGTGTCTTCCCAACGCCGTTGTAGCCGATAACCACCGCTAGACGACTAGGTAGCTCGCGGCTGTCCGCGAAGCGAAACTCTGTTGAGACGCCCGGGTTTTTGCCGGGCGTCTCATACCCGAAGCACAGTGCCTCTGGCGACATCTCATCGGAATCGTCGTCGAATAGCCTCGGCGCATCCATGAGTACGCTGACAGCAGAATCAAAGCGCAGTAGTGAACTCTCCACGCCTCGATCATCCGTGAATCGCTCGCGTACATCCGGAAGGAATACCATATCTTGAAGACTCTCTAGGAATGGCCTATAGATATCCTCACCAAGCGCAATCAGAGCCTCATAGTACGAGTACGCCTGCCCTAGTGAGCAGTAGTCTTCACCTAGACAGCTGAATTCATCTGGCAGCTCAGTGCGACCCCCATAGGACCGTGCCCTCTGCCTGATCTTCACATTTTCAAGTCGAACAGATCTCTCGCGCGACAGGAAGAGTGTCACGGAAAATGTTGTCTTGAAGCCGTAATCATCCCAGTTATCACGATGGAGCACGGCGGCCGGGAATGACCGGAAGGGCTGGTCTCTGTTGTCTTTGGTCTGGACGCGGAAGCGCATTGCGAGGCACTCTAACATTCCGATAGGATGCGCGGTTCCATCGGCGTGCCGAAGCGGATCGGCCACTAGTAATGTTCGAGCGCCTTAAGAAGGTTCATATCGCGACCAGTCGGTGCGATCGGCGGCGGTTGGGATGGAGCCAACCGATCTCAAGTCGAACCGCTCAGCGCGAGTCCCTGGTGGGGAAGGTGTCGCTTTGCTAGAGAACTTGGGGCCAGCCCACCGCGACGGTCACCGACGTTTTCGGCGCCACCGCCAAACCCTATACGCGACAAGTACAAGTCCGGCGGCATATGTGAGCGCGATCGAACTCGGACGAGCGATCACTTGAGCAAGGATCGCGCTCACCCGCTCAATGGACGACAAGCAGAACCCCAAGTCCGCGGGGGTCCAGCTTCGTCTCATATGAGACGCGAAGTTCTTGTCTACGAAGAATTGGGTGCCAACGCGACCGCGAGCGCGATCAGCTCTTGATCGGTGATCAGCCCCCGCGGGCCGGGTCGAGAATCGGTAGCGACGTGGCGAACACATACGCTGCAACGACGAGGGTCTCCAGCTCAGCGGTCATCTCGTGCTCCAATCACCAGATGGCGGGACTGGATGCCTCTTCTCATATCAACGCCGCGCTCCTGCTACGTATCACAACCTCACATCAAGCCTCTCGCGAAGGCCCGCATCCGGCTGGTGATCGAGTCGGTGTTCTCCTACCTCAAGCGCCAGATGCGCTTTGGAAGAGCACCTCGTCAAGACGACCCAGGCCTGGCACGGCGGGTCGTGCAAAGACTGCTCGCCCTGACGCTCGGCATCTACGTCAATTTCCTCACCGGGTGTCCGCCGTGTGCACTCGCCGCCTATGACGGACGCTGAACCACATCGAGCCTCTAGTCGGAGACATTCTGGGAGAGGCTGAAGGCTCGCTTGACACGGTTCTGAGATTTGGTATGGACCTGTGTGCGTCGAGCTAATGGCCGGCACCGGAGCTCTCTGACCTGAATGACGAGCGCCCCGGCGTCGGCTTACCAACCCCCAACCGGGTAGGGTCGACTGGGATCTCCTCGGATCATATCTCAGATGCACTTCGGCGCATCTGGGTATTCCGCTGTATTGCTGGGGAAAAGCACTGAGACGGGTTGTTGGACCTTCCGTTGACGTGCTGACACGCCGGTACGCTCGCGCTGCCTCTCGATTGCGGCGACATCGGCGGACGTCACTTAGTGTCTGTCTAATTGTCCGGAAATGGAAAATTGGGCCGACTTGCAGCACGCGAGAGTGCCCCCGAGTAACCCGACGGAGCCAAACAAGAAACATGAGTCTACTTTACCCCCTTGACAGCCGGGTACGTTCTCTGCAAAGGTCTGAGTGCAGTGCAGTCCGTCGGGATACCGGCGGGCAACAAGGATTGGCTCCGGTGGTCTCAGACCTGAATAAACGAGTGCCATTAGGCCAAGTCAACTAACCCTCAAATGATAAAGGAGTAGTTGAAGGTTATGAAACACGTAAAGATATTGATGCTCGCCTTGTTGGCCGCATGTGCCGTGAGTGCGGTTAGTACGTCGGGCGCGTCCGCAGCGTTATTAGCGTTATTCCATTGTGACTCATACCCCTGTATGGTCTTAGCCCCCGTGACTGGTGGCGTATTCAAAATCGGCTCAGGGGCTGAAATTAAATGTACTGCAGGCCATTTTACGAGTGGTACGCTAACTTCAGATTCCGAGTGGCTGTTAGTGACTCCGGTGTATCAAAGCTGTAAAGCATTCGGCTTTGCCAGCGCCACCGTCAATATGGGCAACTGCAACTACGAATTCCATACGGACGGCACAGTGGATATCGAGCCAGCGGGTTGTGGTCCGATAAAAATTACGGCAGCACTGACTTCGTGTGAAGTGCAAGTGCCGTCACAAACAGGACTAAGCACCGCATTATACAGTGAGGGCGAGGTCAATGCAAGTGGAACGATGATCGTCTTAGTCAAAGCAGAGGTTACTAAAATAAAATATAAAATAGCCAAAACGGGCACAGGTTGCCCAAGCAGCGAAGGGGAAGAAGCGACATACAATGAATCGACGACTGTTTCAGGTTTAAATGGTGGAACACCGGTAGGGATTTTATTCGTGTTACATTAGTTTAATTTTGTGGGGTGAATGGCAATTCCATTCGCCCCACATTTGACAGACCTAAGCTAAAGCCAGAATGCCGAAGAGGGGAATGCAATGGGGGAACTCCATACGGCGTGACTGTCGACCTGGTGGCACGACGTTCATCTGCAAAGCGGGATCACGAGCAGCACGTTCAAGTCGGCACCCGACGTTCCCGTCGGATCGTTCTCACTGACCTTGCCTCAGGGCAAGACCTCCGCGTTGTCCGCGAACGGCAACCTCTGCAAGAGCAAGCTGGCGATGCCGACCACGTTCGTCGCTCAGAACGGTGCGGTGATCCACCAGAGCACGAAGATCAGCGTCACCGGCTGCCCCAAGCACAAGGCCAAAAAAGCGAAGAAAAAGGCATCGTCATCACGGGAAAGGGGAGCGCCGGGAAGAAGAGGTAAGGCTTCAATCCACACAAGCTTGAGCGCCGTTTGTCCTCTTCGCCGGCGCTTGAGGACCCCAGCGGTGGTCCTCCCGAGACCGCCGTGTTCAATTGGGGTCCCAAGGCAACAGGTCGTCCCGTGAGTCTGCGGGTGTGCTGACCAATCATATCTATGGAAACTATGCAAGCGGTGTCAAGTCCAACTGGGTCCCAACCCCGTGCCCGGGGGTTAGTCGGAGACATTCTGAAAAGCGCGAGGTCGGCTCGCTTGACACAGTTCTGGGATCTGGTATGACCTGTGTGCTCCGAGCTAAATGACCGGCGCCGGAGCTCTCTGACCGAATGAGGAGCCCCCGCGTCGGCTTACCAACCCCCAACCGGCGTAGCGCCAGCTGTATTTCCTGGTATTGCTGGGGAAAGGCACTGATGAGCCGATAGGGCTCGCACCGGCGAGCCGCGCAGCAGCCCCCGTGCGGGAGGAGCCAGCGGACATCACCCGTGCTGTTTGTCCAATTGTCCGCGTTTGGATGGGCCAGCCGGCGTACCCAATGAGAAACACGGATCTGCTTCGCGCTTGACGGCCAGATAGAATCTACTGTAAAGAGTTTGATTTTATGGCGAATGGCAATTTCAGTATGGCGAATGGCAATTCCATTTGCCCACATTGACAGACCGTAAGCTAAGGCAGTATGGCGAAGAGGGAGGATGGGTAATGGGAGAGGATCGGCTCGCGCGGGTTACGCCAGTGGGTATGTCAAGTCGGAAGAGTATGTCGAGGGCACGTTTGCTGATCATACTGGCGTTTGCTTTTATCGCTCTAGCGCTGATAGCGGAGTCCGCAGTTGCAGTTGCCCTCCCCGACGGACGCATCTACGAACAGGTATCTCCCGCCAACAAGAACGGGAACTACGTCGCCGGCGGAGAACCACCCATCAGCACGGAAGGGGGATATAGTCGTGCCGCCGGTGACGGGAACGCGCTCGTGTTCATGGGCTCCGGGGCGATGGGAGACGCCTCGTCCAGCCTGTTGCAGCCGTACGTCGCGAGACGCTCGCCGGGGGTCGGGTGGGTGACCCGCTCCGCGATCCCACCGCAGCTGGGCGTCACAAACCTCCTCAAGGGTCCTAGGACCATGCTCGTATCTGATGATTTTTCGAGCTTCGCGTTCAGTGCCAGCACGGCGTATTCGCCGGAACAGCCACTATCAGAAGGTGAATCCGTCGACCTGTACCTCAGCAAAGATCCGTTCGTCCCGCCGACCTGGCTGGGCAAGCCGACGATCCCCGACCCGATCCCGAAGGCTGGCGGAGTTGTGGAATCTCCCTATCTCGTTGTCGGTGCCTCGCCTTCCCTGAACGCCGTCTACTTCATTTACTCCGGGACGCTGGTCCCAGAAGACGCATCGCGGGCACCGAACGTCGGAGATGGGCGGGGCTTGTCGGACACCGCTCCCTGGGGCTTTTATGAATGGAGGGAAGGCGCACTGGGGCTGGTCGGGGTGCTGCCGAATGGAACGGTCAGCCCGTTCGGTGCATTGCCCGCTGCGATGGCGGGCAATGGCCGACAAGCACTGCATCCTGCGCAGACTTCCTGGGAGGCCGTGGACTTCAACGGCGAGATCTCGGCCGACGGGTCTCGTGTCTTCTTCGTGAGCCCCGACGTAGTGACGCCCAGCGACCCGCGAGAGCTTTACGCGCGCGAGATCGCGCCTGACGGGACCAGGAGCACGGTGCTCGTCTCCCAGTCCCGGCTCCCTGGGCATGTGGGAGAGCCCGCTCCGGGTGGGGTGGTGAGCGTGGCCGACGCTGCGATCACGCGTATCGCAGTCGAAAATGGTGGGGTTCTCGACAGTACCGATGTCTACGCCTCGACCGACGGTTCGCACGCGTTCTTCGCGAGCCGCGATCGCCTGACGGAAAGCGCGCCGGAAGACACAACAATAAAGGAGTACGACTTCGATCTCAACACCTCCGAACTGACCTATCTACCGGGCGTGATCGGTCCGATCGTAGCGTCCGCTCGCGACGGGTCGGCCTTCATCTTCAAGAACACAGCCACGACACCGGAAGAGCTCGACCTGTGGTCAGGCCCAAACGACGGGCGCCTCACTACGATCGCCCAGCTTCCGCCGCCGGAAGCTGGGAACCTCAGAGGGGAGATAAACGTCGAAGCGCGGGCGGCTGCGAACGGAGCGGTATTCGTGTTCAACACGAATGCGCCCGTCCCTGGCTTCAACAACGGTGGTGGCTTTGGGCAAGTCTACCGCTACGACGTCGCCTCGAATGCGTTGGTGTGCGTGTCCTGTCCGCCGGCCGGCGTGACCCCATCTGGCGACGCGCATATCTCATACGACAACGGTGGGGGAGCAAACAGCAGGCCGAAATCGACGGTCGATACGCGCGTGATCTCCTCTGACGGGGCCAGGGTGTTCTTCGATACGCCCGATCCGCTCGTCCCGCAGGACTCAAATGGCAAGCGCGACGTGTACGAGTGGGAGAACGGCAGTGTGTCTCTGATCTCCTCGGGTACAGACCTCGAAGAATCGTTCTACCTGGACAGCAGCGAATCCGGCAACGATGTCTTCTTCAACACGACGGATGGCATCGCGCCGGGTGACACCGACGACGCCTACGACGCCTATGACGCTCGGGTGCCGCGTCCCGGCGAAACCCTGCCCCCGTCCGCGGTGCCATGCCAGGGCGACGTCTGTCAGGGGCCCCCCAGCGTTCCGTCTCTCCTCGGCGCGCCTCCCACCGCCACCTTTAGCGGCGCGGGAAACCTCGCGCCTGCCGAAGCCAATCCGCCCGCGAAGAAGAAGGCTATGAAGAAGAAGAAGAAGAAGAAGAAGAAGAAGCCAAGGTATAAAACACGGAAGAGGGGCAAGCAGGCTAGGAAGTCCATCGCAACGATGAGGGGGCAGGCATGATGGTGCGGACGAGAACGACACTGCTTGCGGCGGCGATCACGGTTGCAGCCGTTCTCGCCAGTGCCTCCACAGCGGGGGCAGCAGAAGGTCCACGGTGGGACATCGTCTCGACGTCGAACCCGACGAATATCCAGCCGGGGAGCCCCGCGAACGAGGTCCAGGAAGTGGTGGTCAACGCGACCGGCGGGACGTTCACGCTGTCCGTGTCCATCGTCAATCATTGCTTTAAACAGATGACTCCCGCAATCGCTTACAACGCAACGCCCTCTCAGGTTCAGTCGGCTCTAGTAGAAGCGTGCGGATTTCTCGAAGAAAAGACGACTGTAACCGGCGGTTCGGGTGGCGCGGGCCCATATACGATCACGTTCACAGGCAAAGAACCCGGCGAAGAGCCCGGCGCTGGCCCTGTCCCTGTGATTGGTGCCGACGGCTCATCGCTGACCGGCGCCGGGGCGACGGCGACCGTCACGGAGGTCACGCGGGGACAGTACACGCCTGAACTCGTCGTCTCGGCTACAAATGTCGGCGGTGGCGCGAGCGATGGGAGCACAATCACGATCGCTGACTTGCTGCCCGCGGGAGTGACCGCCAGTTCGATCCACGGGTATGACGTCTATCGTAATGGGAATGTGTTCGGCGGCGAAGGGGCGCCAGTCGCGTTGACCTGCTCAGCGCTGACCTGTACACAAGAAGGCAAAGTCGACCCCGGGGACGTGCTGACCGTGATCATCAGGCTGGCGGTGGCTTCCTCGGTGCCTCCGGGCAGTGTCCTCAACCATGCGAGTGTTACCGGCGGAGGTGCGGCCGAAGCGTCGGTCAGCGATCAGATAGAGCTGACCGATACGCCGGCGAGCTATGGCCTGGCTCCTGGAAGTGTGTTCATGGCGACATCCACGAGCCAGGCGGGGGCGCACCCGAACCTCACGACCGCATTCACGCTCAACACCACTGAACCGGGCGAAGCAGCTGGCTACCCGAAGGACATCCGCACTGATCTGCCGCCGGGGCTGGTTGGCAATACGGTGGGGCTACCGAGATGCACGGACGCGAGGATCATCGAAACGCTCGAACACCCGAATGCGTGCCCGGTCGACGCGATGGTCGGGATGGCGGTCGTGGCGTTTTCAGAACAGGGAGCTACACAGCGCAGCATTCGCACGATCGTCATGCCCGTGTATAACATCGCGCCGTCCCCAGGGGAGCCGGCGGCTTTCGGCTTCGACGCGGTCATCTTCCCGGTGCGCCTCGACACGAGCGTCCTCTCCGACGGCAATTATGGCATCCGTGTGACGGTGCCGGGGATCGCCGAGGCTGGCGAGACCATCTCCTCGTGGGTAACGATATGGGGAGTCCCGGCCGATCACAGCGGACCAGGTGAAGACACGTCAGTCTCCAACCTCTTCGGCGGCGGGTCGTTCGGTGGCCCGAACCCCGGTCAGACGCGGGTGCCGCTGCTGAGTAACCCGCAGCAGTGCTCTGAGCCGCTGTCGGCGGAACTGTCGACGGACTCGTGGGCGAACCCGGGTGTGTTCGTTTCCCCGGGGCCGATACCGATGGGCACACTCACAGGTTGCGATCATCTCTCGCTGGCATCGTCATTCACGATGCTCCCCGATACGCTCGAAGCGGGAGCACCCGCAGGTTATTCGTTCGACCTGAAAGTACCGCAGCAAAATGAACCGGATCGGCTTGCCACACCGACTGTAAAGAACGCGAAGCTGACGTTGCCTGCCGGAGTGGTTGTCAATCCGTCGGCTGCGTGGGGTCTCAAAGCCTGCTCCGACGCCCAGTTCTTTGGACCGAACAGGGGTAAGCAGGAACCAGCGACGCTGGCGGAATGCCCGCGTGAAGCGCAGGTCGGTACGGTCAGGGTCAAGACCCCCGCGCTCGAAGAAGCGCTGGAAGGCCAGGTCTGGTTGGCTGAACCGGAATGCAATCCGTGCACACCCGAAGACGCCCAGGACGGCAAGATGATCCGCTTGTTCTTGCAGGTGATCAGTGAAGGCGAAGGTGGGATTGTCGTCAAGCTCGCGGGCAGGGGCAAGATCGATCAACAGACGGGTCAGATCACGACGACGTTCGAAAACAATCCGCAGTTGCCGTTCAGCTCGCTGAAGTTGAACCTGGGCGGAGGTCCGCGAGCGGTGCTTGCCAATCCGCGGACGTGTGGGTCGGTGACGTCGAACTTGGATCTGACGCCGTGGAGCGCCCCGTTCACTGCGGACTCCACTCCGTCCTACAGTTTTAATATCAACCAGGGCTGCTTTGGCCCGCAGTTCAATCCCTCGTTCGTCGCAGGATTGACGAACCTGCAGGCCGGCGAATATGGTCCGTTTACGCTGTCGTTCGGGCGTAGCGATCACGACCAGTTCCTCAATGGGCTCGAACTGCACATGCCGCCCGGGCTCGTGGGCTCGATCGCGCATGTGCCGCTGTGCCCCGAACCACAGGCCGCGCAGGGCACGTGCGGATCGCAGAGCCTGATCGGACATACCCAAGTGCTTACCGGCCCGGGTGCGAATCCGTTCCTCGTCCAGGGCGGGCAGGTGTTCTTGACCGAAGGCTACAAGGGTGGTTCGTTCGGGCTGTCGATCGTGGTGCCGGCGACAGCCGGTCCTTACACGCTCTCCGGGACGACCGGCCACGGCACGGTGGTCGTCAGGGCGAGTATCGACATTGATCCGCATACCGCCGCGTTGACGGTCAAGAGCGATCCTTTGCCGACGGTGCTCGACGGTATCCCATTGCAGTTGAAGGTCGTCAACGTGACGATCGACCGGGCCGCGTTCACGTTTGGCCCGACGAACTGCTCGAAGCTCCAGGTGACCGGGACGTTGTCGAGCACGGAAGACATGAACGCGGCAGTCTCGAGTCCCTTCCAGGTGACGAACTGCGCCAACTTGGGTTTCAAGCCGAAGTTCGCGGTCACGACATCGGGCAAAACCTCGAAAGCGAACGGCGCGAGCCTGAACGTCAAGTTGATCTATCCCAACGCGCCGCAGGGCTCACAGGCGAACATCGCGAAGGTCAAGGTCGACCTGCCCAAGCAACTCCCGTCGCGCCTGACGACGCTGCAGAAGGCGTGCACCGCGGCGCAGTTCGAAAGCAATCCGGGCGGCTGTCCGGCGGCGTCAATCGTGGGTCATGCGAAGGCGACCACACCGATCCTGCCGGTACCGCTGACCGGGCCCGCCTACTTCGTCTCCCACGGCGGGGAAGCGTTCCCGAGCTTGATCGTTGTCCTACAGGGTTACGGCGTGACGGTCGATCTGGTGGGCACGACGTTCATCAGCAAAGCGGGGATCACGAGCAGCACGTTCAAGTCGGTACCTGACGTTCCCGTCGGATCGTTCGAACTGACCTTGCCCCAGGGCAAGTTCTCCGCGCTGACCACCAACGGGAACCTCTGCAAGAGCAAGCTGGCGATGCCCACTGCGTTTGTTGCGCAGAACGGTGCGGTGATCCATCAGTCCACGAAGATCGCCGTCACCGGCTGTCCGAAGAAAAAAGCCAAAAAGGCATCGTCACATCGTCACGGGAAGGGAAAAGCTAGGAAGAAGAGGTAGGGCTTCTTCAACAAGCTCGGGTGCCGCTTTTCCTCTCTCCGGCGGCGCTTGGGAAAACCGGCGGCGGCGTACCCCGAGTCGCCAGCCGGGCACGGTGAACACGCAAGCGGGCGTCGCGAGACCACTCCCCAGAGGTCCTGGCGGCGCCCGCGAAATACACTTATCGCGATGTGTATTTAGTGGGACGTTCGCGGAGACCGCGCTCGCCTGCGCCGGCCGATCAGGCGATAGAGGATGCGGTTGCGACCTCTCCGGCTTGCTCCGGGCCGGGGGATCATACCCGACGCTATTCAAGTCCTCAGAATAACTTAAAGGGAGGATAAGCGAAGAGGTGTTTCTCACAGACCAGGCAGTCCCGAGACGACGACGCTGGAGTCGAGGACAACCTCGGTTTCACTCAGCTGCCCGTGCCGCCGTGATTGCTTCGTTGACAACCCGACTCGTCCAACCGGCATCTGCGACGAGCTGGCGGACCTCGGCCAACTGCGTCTGCAGTTCCTCCTGCGCCAGCTTTCGCTGAGCGTGCGCGACGTAAGGGCCTTGACGACGCTCGAGACCGAGGTGCTCGATAGGCCACCCTCGACGTTCGGGGATCCTCACGCGGATCGGGATGGGCCGCCTCGGCCGGCTTGGCCTGGAGGCTGCTGAGCGCTATGAACGCACCATCGCGGGCGAGCTGATCCACATCGACGTAAAGAAGCTCGGACGCATCCACGGCGGCTCGGGCAAGCGCATCACCGGCCACAAACGCAATCCGAGGAAGTCACGCACCGACCGTGACGGCGTCGAACGCAACATCATCGGCTGGGAGTACGTGCATATCGCCATCGACGACGCCACTCGACTGGCCTACGCGGAGGTACTCACAAACGAGAAGGCGGCCACAGCCATCGCATTCCTGCGAAGAGCTATTGCGTTCTTCAAGCGCCACGGCATGCAGGTCCGCGAGCTCCTGACCGACAACGGCTCCGCTTATCGCTCAGCCGCGCACGCAATCGCCTGCCGGACGCTCGGGATTCGTCATCTACGCACCAGACCACGCAGGCCCCAGACCAACGGCAAGGCAGCGCGGGCATGCACACCTTCGCCTCGGACACCCGCTGCATATCCTCGGCTTCTGCGTCGGCGCCGCCGTGCGCGGTACCGTCACCGGCGACCTCAGGTCACGGCTCATCCCGGTATGCACTTCCGTCGCGCACCTCGGCCCTGAACCGGCCCCCGAGGAACAAACCGTAGCGCGCGCCGGCGCCTCATCCGCAGGCGCAAACTACTGCACTGTTCAAGTTCGGTGGACGGGGGTCCGATTTAGGGCTTACGATGATCGAGGATCGTGCACGTACCGGATCGCTGGTCGCCGCCGTCGGTTCAGCACTGCTCGCCGTGTCGGTTTTCCAGCCGTGGTATGTGGTCAAGCTGACAGCCAGCGGGGTTACCTCCGCCCAGCAGACGATAAACAGCATCGCCGCCCAGTACGGCAATGCTGCTTTTCAGAGCCAAGCAAGAGGTCTGGGCAGCAGCTTCAGCGCGCTTGCCGGTCACCAGATCGCCACGCTGAGCGCACACCAAGCACTGCAGTACCTCCACGTCGCGCTGCTGATACTGGCCGCGATCGCCTTCCTGTTAGCTCTATTGCATCTTGCTGGCGCGTCCCAGCCGACGCAGGCAAGCGGCGGTCAAATCGCGCCGATAGGAGTTATGGCGACTCTCTGCGTGATGTTTCGGATGATCGACCGACCTGCCCCACAGGAAGAAGTCTTCTCGCTGTCGCTGAGCTGGGGTATCTGGCTTGCACTGGGAAGCTGCCTGGCGATCATCCTCGGAGGCGTATGGCGCCGTCATACAGGCCCAGCAAATGCCCCTGACGCGACGCTTCAGAAGGCACTAGACGGGCTTTCGGGCTGGACGCCCGAAGCCTGAACGAGCAACACTTTGCGGACGGGTTGCGCGGCGATCGAGGCCCTCCGCATCCGGCGGGGAGTGGCAGCGATCGCATCCGCTCAAGGAAACGCGGCTCACACAGCCACTTGCGTGAGGGATCCTTGTCAGAGCAAAGCTCGACCATGACGCCGCCGTGACGAGCACACTGCGCGCACCTAATCGCGTGGCGCGTCAGCTCATAGATGGATCGTCGCCCTCAGGTCATCGAGCAATTCCACCGGCAGACGGAGGCCAATCCCGTCCTCTTCCTCGACCACGAGCCACGCACCGGGGACGCGACGTGCCGCCATGCGACCTGAGGCCCCCTGCGCCTCGAAGATCCCCGAATGTCCAGCCAGGGGTTGCATGCCGGGTAGCGGTGGCGGCGTCGCGCCTGGGTGCGACGCGTTGAGCAGCATCGCCGCGGTGAGGTGGTGTTCTTCGTGGTAGACATAGACGGTACTTACGCACGAGAGCAGCGCCCCGCCGAGTAGTCCACGATAGGGCCTGATCTGCGTCGCCACATCCCCCTTGTAGGCCACGGTTTCCCGCGGAAGCTGGGTCGCGGTGAGATCGCAGGCACCGCTTGGTGGACGCGCTGGCGCTTCCCATTGCAGCGTGCCGGGCAGTTTGAACGCCTGCGGCCTACCTGGCTCGCCCTTCCGACTGATCGGCTTTCCTTGCGTGTCAAGCGGGGTCAAGCGGGGACAGTGCAACTGGACGCCGGACTGTCCGTTGTGACGAAGCACTTCGACGGCTGCTGCCCGTAGCCCCTCCGGAAGTGTGGAGTTGATCGTCGTCGCAATAGGCATCCCGCCGGCCACCGAAACTGCCGCGACTTCGCTCGTGGTCAGAGCATATATGTCGATCCTCGTTTTGTTCTCCTGGCAACCTCCTTGTGCGAAGATCGGTCCGGTTGAAGTCGTCGTCAATTCCTCTTCACCAGAGCCGCCTTCCGTTGTGGCCTGATAGCCCGTCACCAGGGTCCACCCGACTGTGCCGCCCTGGAGCCCGGGAACCAGCAACACGTGACCATTCGGCACTGGACGTGAAACGTATGCGCTATGGGTAGCACTATGCGAGCAACCGGATACCGCGAGAGCACAGATGAGGGTCGCCACCGCATTGCCGACAATGTTCATTGTGGTTCTCCCGCCTGACCGATAGGTGTCATATCAACTGGTCCTTGGTTCGTGCAGCTGCCGATCTTAACCTCCCACCCCGAGGCCGACCACTGCGTATGCCCGTGGATACCGAACTGGCGCCCCCAGAACCACAGGTGATAATAACCTCCCGTCGCTGGACATTTCCACGTATGTCCGAAACTACCACTGCGCCCGCCGGACCAGTATTCAATGATCTTGTGACTCTCGCCAGGTCTCCCCAGCATGACCTCGTTGCCTTCAAACTCCGGTGCTCCCCACCCGTAGGCTTCAATCTGCATTTCGAACCCCGGCACCGCCGCCCCACATTCCCAATGGCCCCATCCAGATATCTCTCCAGCGAGGAATTCTCCATGTCCCCAGCTGCCCCATATTTGACATCCGTAGCCATTATTCCCTTGTGTTCGATAATTAGACACGCCGCTGGGTGAATAGCTATAGAGGCACACGCTCGTGGTGATGCAGCCGTCACCACCCCCTCCTTCTTCTCCCAACGCACGTTCAGCTTCACGAGTAGCTTCGATTTGATGAGCGCTTCCCTCGCCTGCTGTTTCGGCAATCCAAGAGGACTGAGGATCTGTAAATATTGGTTCCGCGTTTGTGGGTTGGGGTATGTCGATAGGCTGTGTTTGTAGTGACTGGCCTGTTAGGGGCACATAGGTGATGCCGTCCTTGGCTATGGTGCCCGACGGTAGTTCGCTGGTGATGCCACCGGCGCCGAGCCATGCGTACTTTGGTGGTTCTTTGCCTTCGTTTGGCACGCCGAACTCAGTGCTGTTATAGGTTTTCAGCAGTTTTGTTTCGGCTTCATTGAGGCTTGCAGTGGCTACGATGTTGCCCTTGAGGTCGTGTAGCTGCAGTTCCGTGGTGCCACTGCTGCTGTGGGTCGCGCTGAGCGTTCCGTCGATACCGGGAATGTCGTCGGTCCATGTTTTGCCTTCTTCGCTTGTCCATGCGACGGCATCGCCTGGTGCGGCGTAGTGAGACACGATGGCGGGTTCGGCTTTGCCTTTGATAGTGGTTTTGGTTTCCCTGGTACGTCCTTCGGGGTCGTATCCGTAGGCGAGGGTCTTTTCGTGCTGGGTTTGGCTTGCGACCTGTCCGTCGACGTAGTAGGTGCTGGTCAGTTCGTATTGGCCGGCGTCGGTGGCCGGTAGTTTGGCCGTGTTGCCGAACGTTTCATAGGTGATGCCTTCGTCTGTTAGTCGGTTGGCTTCGTCGTAAGTATGGTGTTCGGTCGTGCCTCCTTCGGTTGGGCATGTTTCGTTGCTTGATTGGCGTGTGGTCATGCTGGTGCGGTTGGATTCTTCGTCGTAGGTGTAGAGCCTGGTTGTGCAAGGTTTCCCGGTCGGTGTTTCCTGGACTTCGGTCAGCCGCCCGCTGGTGTCGTAAGTGTAGTTCTCTTTCGAGAGGGTGCTTGCTTGGGCGAGTGTTTCGCCGTGGATGGATGGCTTGACATTGTCGCTGAACCAGATGCAGTGTTCGCTGCAGTGCGTCGTCTTCTTGTATTCTAGGCCGACAGGTTGACCGGTGGTGTTCGTGGTGTAGATAGCGGACATGCCGTTGGGGTAGGTCTCGGTGGTCATCTTGCCTTCGACATCATACCCGGCCGTGAATGTGCCTGCAGTGGAGTCCACGAGTTTTTCCATGTATCCCGTTGTTGTGTTGTAGGAGTAGGTCTGTTTGCCCTTTTCTCGTTCTGCTTCGCCTTCGGGGCCGGCCATGACCACTTCCTCGAGCCGGTCGTCGCTGCCTTCTTCGTACAAGTAGGTCGTCGTGCCGCTATCTGCGTCGGTGTATTTGATCAGCTGCCCCAGCGTGTTGTACTTGCTCGTGATCGTCTTGGTTTTGCCCGAGGTCGTGGTGCTCTGTGTTTCCAGGGCACCGGTTTCTTTGTTATATGTGTCGGTGACAGTCGGCAGGGGTTCGTCGATGCTGGAGGTCTCTTCGGTTGTGAGCGGACGTCCAGCGTTGTCGAAGGTCGTTTTCTTCGTGCGTTTTGTGGAGTTGAAGGATTCTTCTATCTTTTCTGGCTGGTCCCACATGTTGTACGTCGTCGTCGTGACCGGTAGATACAGTCCACCCGCGGGCTGTTCTGCCGGTTCAGCCTGACAGGGAAGATTAACCCATTCTGGGTGGTTCTGGCATGCCGCGACGGTCGCTTCGTTTTTGGCGGTGTAGTAGATGGTCTTTGTGTTATGTACTTCCGATCCGCCTTGGGTCAACTTCTGTATTCGATTATTGCCGGAGTCGCTTACAAAGATTTCTCCGTGGCTATTCACCTGGATACCCCAGGGTTCGTGGAATTGCCCATTTTCGGACCCTTCGCTACCAAATTGTGCCTTGTATTCGCCTTTAGTGTTGAACTTCTCGATGCGATCGTTTTCGGCGTCTACCACAAAGAAGTTGCCTTGAGCATCGATCGTTATGCCTTTGGGTTCTTTGAATTGTCCCGGGCCGGTTCCCAGAGAACCGATGATTTTTATGAAACTACCACTTTCAGTGAATCCCTCGACTCTGTTGTTGCCAGTGTCCGTTACCCAAATTTCTCCCGCCGAGTCGGTCGCGAGCTCCCTTGGCTTTTCCAGCTGTCCATTCCCTGTACCTGGATTGCCGGCTCTGCAGCTGCTTGTACACGTTTGCAATTTTTCTTCACCATTGCTAACTCCAAACCCGTAGGCGGCTATGAATTCGCCTTTTTCATTAAGCTTCTCGATGCGATTATTTCCTGTATCCGCAATTACCACATTGTTATGAGAGTCAATGGCTATTCCCTTGGGTTCCTCAAACTGTCCGGCACCTGCACCATACGAGCCGACAGTTTTAATATAGACACCTTTTTCACTGAACTCTTGGAGATTCGCCCTTCCCGCGTCGACGGTCCATATGTCTCCTTTACTATCAGTGGCTACTCCCCTGATTTCTAGGAATTCCCCCGGTCCCGTCCCCCACGAACCGAACGATTTGACGGCTTCACCGTTTTCTCTGAAGATATCTACGCGCGCATTTTCTTCGTCCGCAACTACGACGTCTCCTTTGCCGTCGAGTGAGATCCCCTTTGGTGAATTGAATTGGCCGCTACCTTCGCCCCCTGAACCGATCTGTGCAGAATATGCCATACCTGATTTGCTTCCGGCAGGCGCCTTTGTCTCTGTCACGTTTCCCGTCGTTTCGTTATATTCGGTTACGTTTGTGATATTCAGGCCCGTGGGGTCGACGGTTGTGGACGTCGGCTCGCGCAATTTCCAACCTAGATTTTTCTGACCGCTATAAGTCTTTATCGAGGTGTGCTTGTCGAATTCTGCACCGCTTGCCGTCTTTGCGTCATCCACGGTCTTAGTGGCGAGATCGTACATTTCGCCTTCCGGGGCACCTTCATCGTAAAAATAATGTGCCTGGCTGCGAGCAAGTGTTTCTTCGGGTTTTCCTTCTTTACCGGATACCAGCTTGACCATGTGCTGCGGACCAAGTGTTTCCGTCAACTGCGTGCCTTCTTCTGCATATGTGTTTTTCGTATCGAGCAAGTCTGATACTTCTGCCGATTTCGTGCCTTCTTTTAGTGAAAGAGCTCGGTTGTCAGCGCTCAACGTCCGGGTTACATCATTGGTCGAGTTGTATTCGCTAGTCGCGACGCCCCCTGTTGGTGATGCGACGTTTACCGTGCGTGCTTCATTGTCTATATAGTAGGTTTGGGCGCGCTTATATTTTTCGGCCGGCCAACCCATCGGTTCATCCGGCGGGAAGATCGACGTTGCGTAGACTGGATCGTCGGCCTGCCCCCATTTTTCCTCTTCGGGTTTGTGCGTTTCCGGATTGATACCCATTTGCTGTGGAGCACCTGCCCCCTCAAGAGGGACCCCATACTCGACTGTGGACACAGAGTTGGAGCCGGTGCTCGGCGGTTCCGGGAGCGGATTATTTGTGGAATACGTGGGCACCCATTTCTCAATTCTATTGTTCGCGCTATCGACTACATAGACATTGCCCGTAGTACCAACAGCCACTCCGATTGGCGTTGAGAGCTGCCCTGCTTCGTGACCAGCCACGCCAAACTTTCCTATGAACGTTCCAGTAGCCGTGAACATCTGAACCCTGTTATTCCCCTTGTCGGTGACATACAAATCGTTACCCGTGGGTTCGCACGCAATACGGGACGGGGCACTGAATTCACCATTCCCGCTTCCTGGTTTACCAAACTGGCTTTCATATTTACCTTCAGTTGAAAATATCTCGATGCGGTTATTATTTGCATCAGAGGTATAGAGCGCACCGTTGCAAAAAGCCACGCCGAGCAAACCACTAAACTGACCTTCGCCGGACCCGAAACTACCAAAGCGATTCATGTACGTCCCACCCGAAGAAAACTCCTCAAGACGATTGTTATTTGTATCCGCGACCCACACATCGCCATAGGAATCAAACGTGATCCCATCCGGACTATTAAGCTGTCCATAACCCGAGCCAGCTTCGCCAAACGCTTTTATCAATGAGCCCGACAAGGAGAGCTCATCAATGCGCCCACGACCACTATTGCTAACGTAAATCTTCCCATTGGCAGAATCAAACGCAACCGCTTGCGGTGCCAACATCGAATCTGGTGCATATGTGCCGATCCAAGCGCCCGAAGAAGAGAACTTCTCAATCCGATTATCCGCTGTATCCGCGACCCACACGTTGCCTTCGGAGTCAACCGCATCTCCAGTCGGTTCTTTGAACTGCCCACTACCAGAACCCGCGATACCAGCCCTGCAGCTGCTTGTACACGTCTGCAATTTAGCTTCGCCATTGCTGACTCCAAAACCAAATGCGCTCGAGAACGACGCGGCCGGCATTGGCACCACGTTACTGGCAGCGGTAAGTGCTGTTTGTGCGCCTCCAGCATTCTCTGCCGTTACCTGGGCTACCAGTGTGTAACCGGCGTCACGTGCTCGTGGGGTATAACTTTGATTCACTGCGCCCGCGATTGGCGTGCATATTACTTCGTTTTCGCCACTTCCTTTTTTTCTGCAATCTTCCCATTGATAACTGTAGGCCACCGGACCATTGGCCCAGGTACCATTGGTGGCCACTTTTATGGTCGTACCTATTACAGGACTCGTAGTAGACAATGTAGGTGCAACAGTATTACTCAACGATTTACCGTTCCAGGGCGCGGTCGATGCGCTAGAACGAGTTGCTGACAGCAATCTTCCTTTGTTCTGATCTTCAGTCGTGACACCGAAATGCAATAGCCAGGGCTGATGTCCAGGAGAAGTCACGGCCGTTATATCTCCCGCCGGGTCATAACCGTAGATTATCTGCAATGCGGGGGAAATTTCAGGATTCCACTCTGTACGCAAGTGGTCATTTTGATCATATTCGTACTTAGCCACGGCTGTTTTTGCCATCGCTTTAGTCGTCGGATTATACGCCACTACCAGGACTTCCTTGAGAGAGTTCTTGTATCCTCCCCATTCTGCTTTAGCTTCGCCTGTAGCAGTTGTTCCTTCATAATACTTAAATTCAAGCGCCCGACAACTCTTTGCCGTGATTTCGAGTTTTTCTAGTTCTTTATGTGCACAGGACGCTGTGGGATGAGGAGCGAGCTCCAACACCGGCTCGACTATCTTTTTAGCTTCACCAAAACTTTCTTTTACTTCTACCGTCTTATATTCATCAGTCGTCGTGTCGGTCGCCGCAGGACCCTTTGAGACAGTCGGCATCCACAATTCCGCGCCTGTTGGGAGAGTGAATTCTATCGTCGTTCCTTGCGCGGGATTCTTGAGTAGATAGGCTGGGGATTTTGGTTCGTATTCAAGAATAAGATTCTTATCCCCTTCCGGCGCTTCAAACCCTCCGCCTTCCTTCAGCGAGAAATGAGTCAGACCTTCCGGGCCGGCCACCATTACGCTTTTATCTGGAAGCACTTCTAGGCTGGCAAGACTACCGAGACCGATCGTCCACTGTGGTCCAAGCGGACCCTTTTCACCCTCTTTAGGATTACGCGAATCGTAGTGTCTTGTGACTTCTAGCGAGCCGTCGACGTCGGTTGCTTCCATCGCAAAATCACCCGACTCAGGATTCACAGACCCAGGACCCATCGCGACGGGGCTTGCCTCGTGTACATTCAGCTCGTAAGTTCTTGTACCGATGTTCCCGGCATTATCTGTCGCTACTACCGTTAGCGTATGCGCTCCCGTACCAAGTTCAGCACCATTAATCGCCCATTCATTACTCGCGGTGCATGGCCCTTCAACACAACGACCTCCACGCGTCCCGATTTCATGTTCGTCAATCTCCACGCCTATAGATTTAATACCCGAGCTTGCAATGGAACCTTCGCCGTCCATAGCTTCGGCCTTGAGATGCGCCTCGACTTCCCCTAGTTCAAACTCTCCACCTTTTTCTACCAGTCCGCTCACCGTAATACCGTGCGGCGATTTGGTATCTACTTTCAACGTTGCTTCACCTTCACCATGTTCAGCGGAAGATGAGTACGGCACCGGACTACTCGCAACAACACGAATTTTGGATTCAGGTTCAGAAAGCGTCCTACCTTCGCGAGTCAGACCTTCATACGTGTAGGTTTCATGCTCACTAGGAGCACACTGCAATCCCACGCATGCCGTTCCACTTTCGTAATTATGTTCCGCATATGTTTTCCATCCACCTGTACCAAAATATTCAACCTTGGTATGCGCTACGCCCAACCCTCCGTCTTTAGCTTCAAATTCAAAAGCTCCCGACGCCGGCCCTAGCCACGCGCCACCACCGCGGAACACGTTGACCGCGCCTCCAAGCGTTTCGGATGACGTGTTGTAACTTACTGTCGAGTGCTTGCCCTTTTCTTGAGCTATAGCAGTCGCTACTTCCTTTAGTTCTGCCCCCCAAAACGGTTCCTGATATTTACCGTGTATTTCGAGATATTGACTCGACTCCTCACTATCAGTCCCGAACCTTGCGGAATTATTGTTCGTAACCCCTTCGGCGTTACAGCTCGAATTGGAACAAAGGGTAAGCTGCCCTCCCTCAAAAGGATACACAGGGAACGCGTGCCATTCACTGCCAGGATAGAAGATTTCTAGGTACGACCCAAAGATCGGTGTGGAACCTTCAAAATATTCTGCGGGCCACTGGGCGACTTTGATGTACACCTCATAGATTTTTGTATAACCTTGGGTTTGCTCCGTAAATTCTCCATAATCACCTACAACGAACCTACCCGTATGCTGCTCCCATAGCCACCCATTTCCTTTGGTATTCGTAAACCCGGCTGTTTCATGGAATTGCCAGTTACCGGGTACTACACCTGACCACATATCCCAGAATTCCGGATCAACAAAAATAGGATACTCGTAGCTTCCCGCCCGATGATGCACAGTAACACCAAGCACATCGTTAGACACAGACATGCCCACCGGTACTTCCACTCCCGCTGCGTCGTGTGCCATCGGTGGGTCGATCTGCGCAATCGCTACGCCTTCCTTAACGATCTGCACACCACCAGCTCCATTATCTGCTTGCACCAGCTTTGCTCCTGGCGGCATCCCAACTTTGTAATACAGGTTTTCTGGGCTTTCGACAGATCGGATCAATGCACCCACATCGACTCCGAGAGTAGAAGGCTTCAAAATGGTGTCGGTATCCGTCTGTGTATTAACGTAATCAACCGTTGCTCCATCACTCACACCTTCAGCACCACCCAACGGAGCTCCCTGACTATCCACCTGCGTCAAGGACACACTGGCGCCGGGTAGCTGCACACCTTCCGCCTGATGCTTTGGCATACGCACCGCCACGAGTGGATTAGCCGCTTCGAACGCTTCTCCGGCATCGTGCAAATCTAGATCCACCGGGACGTAGGCGCCCGAAGAGGTCTCCGTCGCCATCGGCACCGACGACTCGATAATGCCTCCTTCGCCTCCACCGAGATCCACCCGGGCCGCGTCTGGATCCGCAAAACCTACGAGCTTCTGGCCCGCCGGCAACGACGGCGGGCCACCGGTCGCATGATCCATCACCGCCGGGAAGGCTTCGCCAGCCACCCTGGCAGCCTGTTCCGCACCGAGACTCTCGTACTTCGTGCGTGATTCTTCGCGAGCCGTAACCGCCTCGGGACTGCTTCGTCTGGCTTCTTCTGCCGCCTCCAACTGCTGGCCTTCATCCAATCCCTGAACCCCCTGAACCACCAACGGACTCCCAGCAAGCGACAAAGACGTATCCGCTCCCGTAACAGGTGACTGACTTTCACCGCGCACGACGGACGGCAAACTCACCAGCCCAGCCACACAACACGCCATCAACACTGTTAGCCGCCATGTACCTGTCCACCTGGCTATCCCCCTCATTACGTTTCCTCCTGGCTGGTATTTATTGAGAATCATTTTGAGATCCCACTCAGGTCTTCGCGAGACTAATCGCTGCATTAAAAACTTTGCTAGGCATGTCCCTGACTGCTTTACAGCTCATCGTCCCTCCGATAACCCAGCCGAGCCGAAATTCGATCAGCCGTCGAGACCAGATGCGGACCGAGACCATCTACGAGCTCCTCCAGAGAGATCATCGAGGAATGCACCGACATACTCACAGCCGCGACCACTTCACGGGCCTCGTTACGCACCGGCACGCTCATGGAGTACAGCTCCGGTATCAGCTCTTCATCACCGACAGCGAACCCCACCTCCACGATCTTTGCGAGCTCACCACGTAGAGCGGTTTTGCTCATGATGGTGTTCGGCCCATGTTTGGTCAAGTCCAGCTCTGCGATTCGCTCCCGTCTCTCCTGCTCAGGCAGGTATGCGAGGAGGATCTTGCCCATCGATGTGCAATGCACCGGCAGTCGTGACCCCGGCTGCAGACCCATGTCGATCTTGGCCTGCCCCCGCCTGAAGCTACGCGCCCTATCGACGTACACAATGTCTGTACCGTCAAGCACCGCGAGACTCACCGTGTAACTGGTGCGCTGACGCAGCTCCTCAAGATAAGGCTGGGCGTGCTCACGCAATCCCGTGGAGTTCATCGCCGACATCCCAAGATCAGTCACTCCCAACCCAAGCCGGTACTTACGTTTAGCACCCTGCTTCAAAAACCCGAGTGCTACCAACGTAGCCACATAACGATGCGTCGTAGGGCGACTCATACCGAGATCATCAGCGATGTCGGCAATCCCCAGCACAGGACGCTTCGAGGTGAAGCTACCCAGGATGGCCAGACCACGCTCCAATGACTGGGAAGCACCCGGCCTACGCAGACCGGGCATCGACCAGACAGGCTCCTCTTCCAGAGCGGTAACACCAGGTGCTCTAAGCATGAAGCCTCCCGATCCGCTCTATCACGATTGCCGCATCAAACTTCGGGTTATCGACGGGATAGAACACCCACCAGATGCGCCCATCCTTCATAAGGATCGTCAACGGCTCATGCACCCGCTTCCCACCAGGCCCCCTACTCGTCGGCAATCCCAACTTATCCACGAGCAACAGCTCCCTGTCGCTCAAGAACAAAAACGACGACAACATCCGATCCATCGCGAACTGCACCTGCACCTCAGAAGACTGCGAACTAACCCCCACCACGTCATAACCCAACTCAGCAAGCTCAGACTCATGCTCACGCCATCCCTCCAAACGAGCATCCTCCACACCCACCCCTCCAACACGACCCTCACCGGCGCCCCCCGACACGACACCGCAGGAGAAGACCACCGCCAGCGAACGACGACGCGAGAGCTCCGCGAAACTGACCATCGACCCCGGAAGTGCCTCACCCGGCGCGAACGGCAACCTCAACGCCGGCGCCGGCTCGTCAAGCAAACGCCCCCACAACCCCGAACACCACCAGCGACCGTACTCCCGTCCGCGCGCCTGTCCCCCTGACTTCCTCATTGCTCGTCATCCCGCCGATAACCAAGCCGAGCGGAGATACGGTCCGCTGCGGCGATGAGATGGGGGTGGAGCGCGCCGGCGAGCCGCTCGACCTTGATCACCTCGACGTCCGAGGACATGTCGATCGCGGCGACCATTGCTCCCGTCTCGTCACGGACCGAAGCGGCAATCGCGATCCGTCCCATCACGAACTCTTCATCCTCGGTCGCAAACCCCGCCTCCAAGATCCCTCGAAGCTCGGCCAGGAGCGCACCCTTGCCCCTGATTGAGTTCGGCCCCCTGCGCTCCAGGATTACTTGGGATAACAATGCCTTACACTCGTCCACCGGAAGATGGGCGAGCAGAATCTTGCCGAGTGCCGTGCAGCACGCCGGCGATCTCGACCCGATTCCCACACCGAGGTCGATGTTGTCCTGCCCCCGCCGGAAGCTGACGACCCGATCGAGGTAGACGATCTCCAGGCCGTCAAGCATCGCGATACTCACCGTGAAGTTAGTTGCCTGACGCAGCTCCTCAAGGACAGGGTGCGCGTGCTCGCGCAACCCGGTCGAGTTCAGCGCCGACATCCCCAGGTCGG
The DNA here is from genome assembly GCA_963708315.1 of uncultured Solirubrobacterales bacterium. Taxonomy (GTDB): domain Bacteria; phylum Actinomycetota; class Thermoleophilia; order Solirubrobacterales; family Solirubrobacteraceae; genus Palsa-744. The sequence continues at coordinate 3,275,885 of OY970204.1, forward strand.
TCACGCGCAGCGAGAGCCGATACTTGCGACTCTTGTTCTGCTCCATGTACCCGAGCGCCACAAGCGTCGTGAGATAACGATGCGCCGTTGAGCGGCTCATCCCCAACTCCTCGGCGATATCGGCGATCCCCAGTACCGAACGCCCGGGTTGGAAGCACTCCATGATCGCCAACCCGCGTGCCAAAGACTGGGAGTAACGCGGTCCTGAGAAATCGGGCATCTCTGGTGACATTGATTGGTGCTGCATCACAAGATGGTGCGTGGCTCGCATCATTCAGCGACTCCTCAGCCATGCCGCGACCTCAGCGGCATTACGACCGGGGACAGCGACCGGGAAATGAACCTGCACGAATATGCCGTGGTCGATCACAAGCGTCAGCCGGTCATAGAAACGCGCGCCGCCGAGGTCGAACGTCGGGAGCGTGAGCATGTCCGCGAGCCACAGTGACTCATCGGACGCCAGCTGCTGCGGAAGACGGTTGACTGTGATCGCTTCCCGTTGCTTCTCGACGGATTGGCTGCTGACCCCCACCGTGGCAAAGCCACGGGCGACTAGATCGTCGTGCAGATCACGAAACCCCCGATGCTGCTCGGCGTCGGCGAGCGTAGTGTCATTCCCGTGCGGGTCAGCGGTCTCGCTGCCCGGGTAGAGATAGATCACGAATGACGCGTCCGCGCCTAAGAAAATCGCGTCACCCTTGGTGTTGTTCAGAGTGACTTCCGGGACCGACAATCCGATCAGTCTCATTCCGATCAGCCGACGTACCACCTCTTGCGGTTCGACAGTCCCTTCCATCGTCGGCGCAGCGTGGATGTTCACGCTATGCTGAGTCATGGTTCGCTCACGCCTTGGATGGGTTGTGCGCCGGAGCATCTACAGCAACCCGGACCCTTCTATCCACCCCACGGCCTGACGCGCGCTGTGTACGGCGTCCCGGCTCTGTAGAGGGTAGAACACCTTTGCGATCTGCCCGCCATTTGTTATGAGCGTCAGTCGACGGTAGCGGAAGATATCACCGTCGCACACTGTCGGTAGGTCTAGCGCTTGGGCGATTTCCAGATTTGGATCGCTGAGCATGAGGTGAGAAAAATCGAAATAATGCCCGACCCCCAGCAACTGCGCTGCTGGCTGACTACTGACACAGATGATTTGCACACGCATCTTCTCGAAGTACGCCTTGCGATTGACATAGCCGCGATGCTGAGAGGTGTCTGGTGTTGGATAACCGTCCTCGTATGGCTCGTCTTTATCGCCCGGGACGAAATAGACGACAGCGATATCCGAGAGGAGGGAGAGCAGTCGCTCTCGACCCGACTGAGGGGTCTGTAGTTCCACCTCGGGGAGCAATTCACCCACTAGCCGCCGGATGAGCCGTTTTGCTTCGTCGACTTCCCGCACCCACTTGCGCAGGGGGTTACGCTCGGCCGCCTGTGCATCGCCGATTAAAGCCGGCGATGGCCCGCAGCCGGAATCGGCGGGTATTCCATCGTCCTCTTTGGTCACAGTCGGAGTGCTCACGTCGAGAAGAGCGGTTTCGGGTGAATCCCGGACAATGCGCTCCGCCTGCGAGAGCAAGATTGGGACTTGGTCGTGTCCCGCGGCGGGTCGAGTGTCGCCCAGCTGGATGCGATCCCTTTGCGTCATGCTCTCGCGATCTTTACACGCATATCCTCCCATTCCGTGGAATTTTCCCAAAGTCGTTCGCAGGCGAAATAGAAACGTTCGCCCGCGAACTCAGTGGCTTCTTGGACGGTTATAGAGGGCTAGGCATGGGTGGACGTCCCGGCGAGATAGGCCGCGTGCCGGGAAGTCCCTGGAGCCACCCGGCGACACGACCTAAACGCCAGCGACTACCCTTCGCGTGCCCGCAAAACTACCCGTCCCCCGGCGCTCGGGATGAGGATCGCGCTGCGCCAGCGCGGTCGCTCGATCCGGCTGCTTGCCGGCCACACGGTCCTCGTGGCAAGGACGTGGCGAAGAACGGTCTTGACCTCGAGCATCGCGAAGTGCCGGCCTAGGCAGTGCTTGCGGCCGCCACCCCACGGAAGCCAGGTTCGCGGCTGCGCGGAGGCACCCATGAATCGCTCAGGACGAAACGTATGTGGCTCCGGATACAGCTCGGGGCGGTGGTGTAGTAGGTAGGTGCACGCCGCGAGCTGGACTGGCGGACGGTATGTCCAGCCGCCGATCTCGATGGGCGCTACGACATTGCGCGGAATCGTGAACACGAATACCGGCTTGCGGCGCAGCGTCTCGTGTATCGTCGCTGTGAGGTAGTCCTCGTCCTGATCGCTGTCCAGTTCCTCGATGAGCCGCCGCTGGACCCTGGGATTGTGTGCGAGTAGCTGGAATGCCCACGCCAGCTCGCCTGTCGTTGTCTCATGACCAGCGAGAATCATCGACATGAGGTTGTCGCGTATCTGCTGCTCGGACATCGGCGAGCCATCCCGATTTTTCGCCGTGAGCAGCAGATCAAGCAGATCGCCCCGCTCGCCCACACCGTCCGAACGCCTCAGGCGTATGAGCCTGTGGATCAGCTCATCGACCGTGGCGCGCTGCTCTAGGAACCTACGCCACGTGCCTCGCCAGCATGGTATGTACCGCAGTCTGGGGCCCTGTAGTAGAAGACTGTCTGAGACGGTCAGCATCCGCACCAACCGTCCGTGAAGCTCCGCCAGTTCAGTGTCATGGTCGCTGAATATGATTCGCAGGATCACTGTCAGCGTCAGAGAGCGAATGTGCGGATGCAACGCGATCGGCTGCTGCAGCGGCCATGATGCGACGGAGCGCTCAACCACATCGGACAGGGCGGCCGTCTGCTCTGTTACCGTCCGCCTGTGGAACGCGGGCGTGATCGTCTTGCGGCCCCAAACGTGCTCGTCTTCCTCCAGCAGCATAAACGAGCGATCGCCGATCAACGGGGCGATGACCTCTCCTCCCGCGCCGGGATGAAGCTCGGTCGCGTCCCCAGTGAGCACCGCACGTATGTCATGCGGATCGGCTAGGAACACCATCGGCTCTCTGTCCAACGGATAGAGCGTGAAGCGGTCCCCACATGCTGACTGACAGTGTTCGAGATAGCTGTAGGGCCACCGTCGGCCACCTACGGTCTGCACTATCGCTGGGTGTCGCGGGCTGGGCGGTAGCTCACCCCCGAGCCGTCTTGCTAGTGATGATGCTATTGGTGACATAGGGGTGTCTCCTTTGTTGTGTGATTAAGAGGAACGGAGCGAGTGGGTGGCTCGCCAGAGCCGTAGGACGGGGAGCAGGGCACGGGTCAGTGACCCGCTCGCAGCGGCGATGCAGGCGCTCTGATCACGCATGGAGCCCTCGTGGGAGCTGTCCTTTGACAGGTAAAGTGCGACCATGCTGCAAGCGATGAGCACGTGCGACTCACCGTCGGTCAATGTGTGAAGTCCACACAAACAGCGACGCACGAGCCCGCAGATTTGTGTGACCGCGATCTCCGACGTGGGATAGTGAGCGATGTAGTTGTGATCGCCGTTGATGGCATCCTCGGCCTGATCGGCGTAGCTGTCCAACATGCAGGCGACCGCCGATGCCCACGGGAAATACGCGGCATGTGTACGCGCGATCTCTGCCTCGCTGCATCGCGGTTCACACGCGAGCGCAAGTAGCGCGAATGCGGCGAGACCGGCGCTCGCGGCACCGGTGAGCTCATACCAGCTCGCCTCGTGGCCATCGGGAAACTCTGTGGCGGCCCACGCTTGGAGCGCAGCGTCCCGCGCAGACGGGTCGGGATGGTGGTTGAGTGCGAGCACCTGCGCTCGTTGCGCGTCGCGGAGCACCAGTGGGCGCACCCGCTCGTATGAGGGCAGGCGTGTGCAGCACTCGCGGCAGGTGTCCACGAGCGCCTGGAGATAACCCTCATCGTCTTGCCAAGGGCTGTATCGGTAGTAGTCGTGAGTGGGACCATCCGGATCCAGTGCGTCGATGAGCGCGAGGTGTAGCTGGCGGCCGTTTGCGAGACCAGCGCGAGCACCGCGCTCGCTGACGCTATCGAGGTAGTCCCATGTGATTTGGTAGGCGACGAGCAGCCGCAGGTAGCTTTGGTTTCGCAAGCGCGGCAGGATCGAGAACAGCGCCGCGCCGTCGCTCTGACCGCGCTTGCGCTGTAGCGCGTCGAGTGCGTCCTCCCTCAGTGGGCCGGGCGGCATCAGTGCTGCGAGATGGCGCCAGTGACGGACCTCTCGGCTGACGGTCGGAAGGCCCCAGGTGACCTCTCGGGCGACGGCCGCGAGTAGTGCGCTTAGCTGCCTACTTGTGACCGGTGCAAGGTCGGATCGATCGCCGCGGTTAGAACGTGGCGCGCGCTCGCTAGTGCGCTGGGCTGACGGTGCTCGGAGGCACACGCACTACCCGATAGCCCGGTATCGCTAGCACCAAAACGGTGATCACTGTCACCAGAGCAAAGCTCGTGATCGCGGCCAGGCCTTCAATGCCGAATACGATCGGGAAGCCGGTCACGGTCGAGAGAAAGTGACTGCCCAAAAGCTGGGCGTACAGCCCGAAGACCGTGCCGAGCGTGCATCCTGCGGCGAGGACGACCGTACTCTCCCACATCAGAGAGCGCCACAAGGCCCTCTCGCCGAGTCCATGACACTTGAAAGTCGCGATCTGTTCACGACGTGAGGAGATCATCGCGGTCATCGCCGCAACAACTGCGAGTATCGCGGCGATGAGGATGAGAAGCCGTATCTGTGTCAGGCGGGACAGGCCCTGTCGCGCGGCTGCGTAATGGCGTTCCTCGCGTTCTTCAGCAGTCTGGACGGACAGGCCGAGTCCGGCCAGTGCTCGGCGAACAAGCAGCCGCTCGCCGACTGCTGGGATGGAGGTCTGGATCTCGTAGGCGCTCGGGGCCGCGCTCCCCCACGCCCTTGCATAGTCGGCGGCGTTCATGATGATCGTGCCCGGCGGCCAGCCGAGATTGGTGGTAGTGCCGGCGAGGCGCAGCGTGGTTGCGCGTGGTGAGGGAAGCGAGAAGCTCTGACCTATGTGGAGGTGATGTTCCTCGGCGAGACCTTGAGAAAGTACCGCCCAACCACCACTTCGGACCCGCGCGGTCGCGGTCGCCAAGGCTCCAGTCAGAATCTCACTAACGGGGATCGGGCGTTCGACGCCGGAGCCGGGACCGATCACCCAAATCCGGCGCTCTCCCCAATCGAGAAAGCTTCCGCGGTAGGCAGACACGCCGCGCACACCTGGAAGCGAAGCGAGACGCATCGTGTTGATGGGCTGGAAAGGCACGGTCGTTTGGAGGCTCGAGCCACCGCTTGGCACGACCCATAGATTTGCACTGGAGTCTGTATCCCGTATTGACGCGTCCAGTCCGCGGGTCAAGTTCGCCTGGGTGCCACCGAACTCCACAGTAGCGAATACGGCGAGCGCAGCGGTCCCGGCAATCCCGAGATATCGCACGCGAGAAGACGGCGAGTCGAGCTCTGATTCCGCCAGACCGGACCCTACGTCATCCAAGATGTTTGACATGCGTGCGAAAACTGCAACGGCCCCGTGGAAGGCAAACGGCAGCAGGCAGGCCAGCGCGATAACGAGCGTTATGTTTCCGATCACGGCGGCCTTGGTGTCGTCCACCAGCGTATATGTCGTGACCGCCAAACACATCGTCCCTATAAGCAGCACACCAGCGGTCCACCACCCGCGCCACCCGCTACGTTGCCAGGTGGGTTCCTGGGGTCCCCAAAGAATCTCCCGGATAGGCCACATGACACCAACCACCGCCGCGGTCATGGCGACGGCAGCCGAGAGCGCGACGGTCTGCCAGTCAATCACGCGCCCTGAGCCCACCGGGAACGCGAACGTAAGATAGCCGGGCGTCACATCGAAGACGGCGATCGACAGCACGTCACCGAGGATGAGTCCGAGAGCGCAGCCAAGAACCCCGAGCGCTACCGCGTTCACAAGCAAGATCTGAATGATCATCGCCGACGTATATCCGTGCGGATACAAATCCTCGATCAGCTTACGCCGAGAGGGCACCGTAACCAGCATCGCGTTCAAGGCGAACAAAAACCCGACCAGAGCAGAGATACCCGAGAAAAGTTGCTCGCTCTTGTTCTCAGGCGAGACAGCCACCGCGAACAGCCGCGATTCAAAGGTACTCGGCTGGAAGCTCACATTCCACTTGCGGGCAAGGGCTGCGAGGGCGGCCCGTGCTTGGCTGGCACGGGCCGGCTCGTAGCGGACGAAGATTCTGGTCACCGCGTCGGATGTCTTCGTCAGCCGCTGGGCATAATTGATCGAGGTGACCGCAATCGGGCTTCGGATCAGTCCACCAATTTCCGCCTCGCCAAGGGTCGCCCCGACCAAGGTTTTCACGAATCTCGCCCCGACCTGCACACGCACCGCTTCCAACGGTCCCGACCCAATTTCGTGATCCAGGGGCGCGGGAAGCGCAATCGCCGGGACGTGTGCGAGCTGTTCGGCCGAAAAGCGGTGGTCGAACTTACTGCTTACTTTCATAGCCTTTGGTTCAACGCCGATCAATAGAGCCGGCCGCTCGCCGTGGGAGCCGATCACATTGATCTGGCGTTCGAGGATCGGCAGGGCGACCCTCACGCCAGGGGCGCGGCGGACTTCATACAGAAGGCGTTCCGGGACGCCTTGATAGCTCCGCGCCTTCAACTGCACTTGGGCGCTCCCGACAAGCTGGTTGTTGAGCTGAGAGACCGCGCCGTTCAGTGAGCTGCTGGACACCTGGGAGGCAAAGAGCAGCGCTACACCGACTGCGATCCCGAGGACCGCAAAGCCTTCCTGGACGACGACGGCCCTGGTCGCAAAGCGCGCCTCATAGATATAGCGGATGGGCAAGCGACGGATCATGCCCGCTCATCTTCCTGTCGCGGCGTGGGATGCAGTCGGCGCTCGCCAAGGCGACCGTCGCGCAGTTCGTGAGTCCGATCCGCATAGGCCGCCGCCTCCGGGTCGTGCGTGACCAGAAGCAGTGCCATGTTGCGCTCGCTGCACATGCTGCGCAGCAGCTCCAGGACGTGTCTTGTGTTCTCGGTGTCGAGACTTGCGGTCGGCTCGTCGGCAAGCACGAGCTTTGGGTTTCGCGAGAGCGCCAAGGCAATCAGCACGCGCTGCCGCTCACCCATCGACAGTTCCTCAGTACGGTGGTGCATTCTCGCGTCGAGACCGAGCTCGACAAGCAGCGGCTCAATACGGGCGTGTGCGGAGCGCTTGCCGCCAACCATCAGCTTGATCGACGCGCTGGCGATCGCTCTCGCGCCCGGCTGCAAACTGCTCGGTTGCATCACGATCCCCAGTTCGTTGAGCCGGTAGTCGCTGGCTTCCGTACGGGACATGTTCACGAGATCCCGTTCGCCGATAAGGATGCTCCCGCTGTCGGGCTTCTTCAGCCCCGCGATCAGTTCGATCAGGGTCGTCTTGCCGGAACCGGAGGGTCCGTAGAGTGCGAGGACTTCCCCGGCGGCGAGGGCCATAGACACGTCATCGACCGCGAAGATCGGGTTATTGCTACCGACCCGGTAGTGCTTGGAGACGTTGTGCAGCTCGAGCACTAGCTGGAGCCTACGCGACGCGGTCCTTCGCCCTCGTCTCGTGGCCGGAAGGGTAGGACGTCGGCGTTTGAGCCGCGGTGACCGGTGGTGGGTATCAGCTTCCCGTTCTGCTCAAGCGACCAAACACGATCGGCGAGCACCACCGAGTCCCTGTCAGAAGCGCTCATCAACACCCCGCAGCTGCGCCCGGCCTCCTCGATCAACGATCGCAACAGATCAGAGGCCTCTTCGGTCCAGGGCGTCCCGAGCGCATCCAACAGATCGTCAATCACGATGATCCTCGGCTCACCCACAAAGCCCTGCGCGAACCCGACGAGCACCTGTTCCCAGCGTGAAAGATCATCCCAGTGCTTCCGCGCACAATGAGCCGCCCCGACCCGCTCAAGCATCTCCGCGGCGCGACGCTCGGTCGCACGACGCCCACGATGTTTCGCCAACGGCCAACCGACGATCTTGGAGACCGCCAGCTTCTGAGACATGCCCGCACGGTTCAACCACATAATCTCTCCCCCGCGCAGTGACGCACGCCTGCGCTCAGGCAGGCCCGTCAACTCGAGATCCCCAAGCTGCACGCTGCCACGTTCAGGAACCCTGAGCCCAGCCCCGATCTCCAGCAGCGTCGTCTTACCCGACAGCCGGCCACCCACGATCCCCACGACCTCACCCCGCTCAACTCCGAACGACACGTCATTGAGCACCTGCACCCAACGCTTGCTCGGCCCCCGCAAGAACCCCTGCGACACCCCCGCCACCACCAACCCAGACACAACCAGCTACCTTGCCCGGTCGGCGAAGCGCTTGTAGATCTGCTCAACCCGGTCGCCGAGCTTGCGCCGACGATTAGCCACGTCGTCCCACATCAGCATGACATCTTCCAGGTGGGCGGAACTAAGCTCCGCATCGAGCTCCTCGGCCCAGCCCATTGGCCGGGCCTTGATCCGTCTGCGCTGCTCAGTCAGCATCCGCTCGTGCGCGTCGTCGCTGGTGACCTGGCAGGCCTTCGCTTCTGCCCGGACGAGGATTATGAGCTGCACCAGCTCCTCGAGGGTCGCAAACTCGACCCTGCCGTGGACGGTTTCCCGCATCGCGGGGACCGGCGGCCTGCTCGTAACCCATTTCCGCAGGTGCCTGACCCCGGAGGTGGTGCCCTCATATAGGTTCTGTGAGCTCTCGGAGCCTTTCTCGACCAGATAGACAAAGCCCTTCTTGGCGAGGTAAGGGAGGTTCATATGTGCCGCGTTCTTTGGAAAGCCAGCCGATGGGAAGAGGTCTGTAAGACGACGCTGTATGTCCGCGACCGTGCCGGATTCCTCGCAGGCCAAGCCGAGAACCATCATCTGCGGCCTCATGTCGCCATCACGATTCACAGCCGCAGATCGTAACCAATCCGAACAGTCAGGTCCAGTTGAAAAACTTGGACTACGCCCAGAAGCATCCTATTGGCGCACTACTCTCCCTGTGCTCGTGGCCGGAAGGGTAGGACGTCGGCGTTTGAGCCGCGGTGACCGGTGGTGGGTATCAGCTTCCCGTTCTGCTCAAGCGACCAAACACGATCGGCGAGCACCACCGAGTCCCTGTCAGAAGCGCTCATCAACACCCCGCAGCTGCGCCCGGCCTCCTCGATCAACGATCGCAACAGATCAGAGGCCTCTTCGGTCCAGGGCGTCCCGAGCGCATCCAACAGATCGTCAATCACGATGATCCTCGGCTCACCCACAAAGCCCTGCGCGAACCCGACGAGCACCTGTTCCCAGCGTGAAAGATCATCCCAGTGCTTCCGCGCACAATGAGCCGCCCCGACCCGCTCAAGCATCTCCGCGGCGCGACGCTCGGTCGCACGACGCCCACGATGTTTCGCCAACGGCCAACCGACGATCTTGGAGACCGCCAGCTTCTGAGACATGCCCGCACGGTTCAACCACATAATCTCTCCCCCGCGCAGTGACGCACGCCTGCGCTCAGGCAGGCCCGTCAACTCGAGATCCCCAAGCTGCACGCTGCCACGTTCAGGAACCCTGAGCCCAGCCCCGATCTCCAGCAGCGTCGTCTTACCCGACAGCCGGCCACCCACGATCCCCACGACCTCACCCCGCTCAACTCCGAACGACACGTCATTGAGCACCTGCACCCAACGCTTGCTCGGCCCCCGCAAGAACCCCTGCGACACCCCCGCCACCACCAACCCAGACACAACTTACCTCCGATCGACCGTCTCCAGGGTACACTGCACGGTCGCGCCAAAAGATGACCAGGCCCTCGAGAGACGGGAAAGATGCGACCGTCGTCGCGGTATCCGATGCGTGCTCAACGATCCCGAAGCGGGCACTATTAGCGCAGGATCGAAGTATCCTAACCTCTAGCAGATCCGGTAGATGGAGGCTTCCGTGCGTGTGGTTGATCGTCTCCGTGGGTTCGGAGACCCGGCGGTTTCGCCGGGCCGGGGAAGTCGTCGTCACATTGGGGGTCCAGCTTGGTTGGAAGGGGTGATGGCTCCCTCCGACTCGTCGCCTCCTGCCCCCAAACTCCACGTGAGGGACCGGATCAACCCCATCGCCCCCGTATGCGAAGCATTGACAGCTCGCCGATCAGATCATCGATCCAGGACAATGCCGGCCCGACGACGATTGCCTGCGCCCGACTCACGCCGACCTGCTGCCAATCACAAACTAAATGACCCGGTTTTGACGTTTGCGGTGCTTAAGGGTTGTGGAGACCCTTCCCGAGGATGACATCTACGAGGTCCCGTCCCGTTTGGAGCGTGGCGTGGTCGATGGTGGGGCGACGTTGCGCCTGGCTGATCCGCCGGGTAGCGACTTCGACGTGCAGCTCAAGCCGAAGTCTCTGGATGCCAGTGACGCGGTGACGATTGTGTTGCCTGCCCGTGTGCGCGGCCAGTTCCCCGCATGGTTGCGGGCGCCTCGTGTAGCCGCCGTGATCCTGGTTCTCGGAGCTGGAGTCTCGATCAGATTGCTCAGACGTCCGAGCGGTGATGCTGGTGTCCGGGAACCAGCGACGACGAAACACTTTGCAGGTGTTTCGTCGTCGCGGCGTGGTCCTGATGCGCTGGTCTTGGCTCATCACCGAGCGAAGACCTCGCTGTGGCGGGGAGCCGGGCGGCAGCGCGGAATCGTTCATGGTCATCCGGGTTCGACGACTTCGCCCTCCGGGGGGCGCGCCCATCCGGGGAGAGGTCTGTCGTCCCGCCCTGAAGGCGATGTCACGCAGGCTAGTGGTGCTCCGGCGGTGGATGATACGTCCGCTTCTGCGCACGTTGGGATGCCGTCTGCTGTGTCTCGCAGGAGATCTCCGTGCTTGCCGGGGACGCTGGGATGTTGAGGCTCAGAGCCAGCAGCCTCGTCTTGCCGGTGCGCTTCGCGCATCGGGAGTGGTGGGCCTGCTGGAATCTACTGACCCGCTTTGGGTACCTTTGGTGCATCATAGGCGGGGAGTCGAACCATTTTGCTGTGATGTCATGGGTGTAGTCAAGGAGAGACAAGGCAATGAGGCCGAGCTCGCTCAGGCGTGGGTCGAGTATCGCTCCCAGGTGCTGCATGCGACCTCGCGCAGCTTCCCGACGGTGGGGTCAGCCGCGATCGAGGCCGCGGTCGATCAGGCATGGGTGGAGCTCTACGAGCAGACTCCGGTAGGTCCGCTCGATGGGTTATCGAGCCGTTGGAGGGGCCTGGCGTATCTACGAGCGCTGAACGGCGTTCGTGAGCGTCGTCGCTATCCCGTCGATCCCCTTCCCGTGGGGGAGCTGACCGCGACCAGCGCACTCAGTGACAGCCGCACGGTCGATGCGTTGCGCGCAGAGGCCAGGGCGCAGGAGATTGTGAACCAGGTCTCGGGCGATGCTCGGCGCTGGCTGGAGATGGTTATCGACGCTCCGGAGGCGCCACCACGGGAGGTCGCGCGGACGCTTGGATGGGATCGAGAGAAGTTGAAATCGGTGGCTCGCAGAACGCGCGCTCGTTTGCGGGAGTTCGTGTCCGCACGGGCAAGCGGCGTGATCTGTGAGCGTCGTCAGGCCGTCATGGAGGCGTTTGCAGCGACTCATCTGGTGCAGCGAGACACTGCGCATGCAGCGCGGCTTGAGGGGCGTTTGATGCTGAGCGGCGAACTCTATGAGCAGGTCGGGTTGCACATCGCGGGGTGCGAGGAGTGCGAGCGGGCATGGCGCAAGGCTCAGAACAAGCTGTTGCGGCCCCGCTTGGTGTTCATCCCGGTCACTCTCGGCGGTAAGCTCGCTGGGGTCGGCGGGTTGGCCTTCGCGACGGGCCGTCGGGCGCTTGGAGGACTGGATCGGTTGCTCTCCGATTTGAGGATGCGAGCCGGATCGGGCATGGGACGAGCGACTGCCGGGGGAGCAGCGGGCACCGCGGGTACTGCGGGCGCGCTGGCTGGAAAGGGCGCCGCGGTTTGCGTGGGTGTGTTGTGTGCCGCCGGGGCAGGTACGGCCGCGCTTGTCGGACTACCTCCGGGCGTCATTTACCAGCCTGCTTCTCACCGGCATCACAAGGCAGTGGTGGCCCGTGGCGGTCAGAGCGAGGATCGGTCTGGCTCCCCGGTTGCTACGTCGGAAGGTCAGGTCACGGCGAAGAGCGAAGCGCCGAGTACCCGAGCTGGTGGGAGCGGTCAGAGTGTCGGCACCACTCGTGCGAGTCATAAACCAATGCATCCGTTGACGCCTGGGGATTTGATCGCCACGCCTTCTACTACGAGTCGTAGCGAGTCCAAGCCGACCGCGAGCATTGCAAAGGCCGCGTCTACCGAGACTACAGCTGTGCCCACCTATACGCAGCAAACGTCCGGGACGCAGAGCACGACCGTCAAAACGACACGGGCCAGTTCTTCACCGTGCCTACCAGGGAGTCTTGGATGCTGATATCGCGCCTTTGTTTCCGTAGAGGGGCCATGACGTGCAGTTGGCGACGTGGGGGCATCGGAGCGCTCGTGATTGTTGCAGCGGTCCTCACGCCTGCGGTTGCGCGGGCGGGGTCGCTGGCGCTCGTCACGTGTGGAGGGAGTAACGCAAGCGAAGGATGGAGCGCCTTTACAGAAAACGCGCCTGCTGGGAGCGCCGCCGTGAGCACATGCTCTGAGAGCTGGACCGTCGGTGTTAATAAACCGTCGGGCTACCCGTTGGGACTTGAAGTATATCTGCCCAGCGGAACGATCTCCGATGCCCGTGCGGGGGTTCAGTTCACTGCCCCCGCCGGTGAGAGCATCGCTGGCGGAGACATCACCGTCGCGCCGCAGGCGTCTACTGATCCAGGTTATAACGAAACTGGTATTTACGCTGTTGCGCAGCTCTCCGCGGGTAGTTTGGGAAATGTATTTTGGGAAGGGGTCAACTATGGGATACCGACTGTCGCGATTCCTGGGGGCGGGAGCAAGTTGTTCGCGAGCGCGCTCTGCGGCGGCTCACCGGGACAGAGCTGTACCTACCAGTCTCTCTATATAATCGGCGCTCACATCCTGCTCTCCCCGAGTGCCACACCATCAGTGTCTGCACTCTCGGGCTCGCTGACGGCGAGCGGATCACAACATGGCACACAAAACGTGAGCTTCACCGCGTCTGACCCGGGCGGTCCGGGGATCTACCAGGTCACCGCGACGATCGACGGTAAAACGATCTATCATGCGACGCCAAACCTCAATGGTGGCGCGTGCGTACCAGTCGGCGATGATGATGGGGCGCTTGAGTTCTACACTGCCCATCCCTGTTCACAGTCAGTCCTGGTGAACGTGCCCATCCAGACGGGCACGTTGCCCGACGGTATTCATTCCCTGGCGGTCACTGCTACCGACGCCGCGGGTAATGTATCTAGCGCTTCGCAGGCGATCGTTCGTACTGAAAACCTGATCTCCATCGCGAGCGCGGGCCGCGTCGCGCGTACCGGGAATGGAGCAGAACCAGCCTACCTCGCACAGTTCGACGGGCGCACACGCTCCCTGCTGCGCGGTGTGCGCCGCTCATATGCTGATTCTGCACTAACGCTCAGCGGTACGTTGACGACTCCTCAACGCACAGTGGCACCCGATGTTCCGGTGCATCTACTTGGACACGACGGCAGTGGGTCCGGAACGGGAACCGTGCTCGCGTCCACGACGAGCGACGCGGCAGGACATTGGAGCCTGACGGCGCCGAAAGGTCCATCGCGGACGCTGCGCATAGGCTATGGCCAAGGGAGCGTCGCGAGTACCCAAGCGGGTATCTCGATTAAGGAGAGCGTGAGTCCCACCATGAGCTTGCGGATTAACGACCAGACCGGCGGACTACTCTCCTTCACGGGCCGAGTGTCTGTGAGCCCGCTGGGTCATCCCCATCCGATCGTAGTGATCGAAGCGTCCGCTGACGGACACCACTGGCAGATCGTGGGGCACGCCACCCGTACCAACAACCACGGCATCTTTCATCTCCCCTACTCCTCACCGACCGCGGTAGGGGGCCATTTCGCATTCCGCGCGAGCACTCCCGAAACATCGCTATGGCTTCAGGGCAAGACAGGACTACGATGGATACAGGTGCGTTGATGCGCACAAAGATCGTCGCGTCAATCATGGTCCTATCGGGCGTCGTGGCACTCAGCGTGCCAGTTGACGCTCCGGCGCTCACCCCACCCGTCATCAGTGTGCAGGCGAGAGCCGCTAACGCCGCGTTCCTCGCTTACGCTCCGCCACCGGCGAGCGTCGGCGCGATGTGCCTTGTGGATACCGGCGTCGATCAGACACCCGATATCAGCCCCACGCTCGCCCACGCAACTGCGATTGATGGCGGCAGCCCCAACGATAATGACCCTGAAGGGCACGGCACGCTCCTGGCGATTCTCGCTGGTGGGCAGGGTCATGGTCTACGCGGCATCTGGCCTCAAATCAAGATCGTCTCCGTCAGGGCAACCTCCCCCACCACGCCGGGACAGGACCCTACATACCAGTATGAGAACTACGTGCAGGGACTGACGACGTGCCTGCAGCAGTCTAGGTACAACATCAAGACCGTCAATCTCTCACTCTCCTCCGCGATCCCGCCGACAGCAGACCAATCCAGTGAATTCGCCCAAGGGGTCAGGGAACTGACTTCCCGTGGTATCGCGATCGTAGCGGCGGCGGGCAACACGCCCGGCAAGGTGCAGTACCCCGGCGCCGAACCAGGTGTCCTCTCGATCGGCGCGGGAACGAGCACAGAGGGCACATGTTCGTTTAGCGCCAACGAAGGGGTGGGACTCTTCGCTCCTGGATGCGAACTGGACTTCGCCGATCCATTCAAAGATGAATACGCGCCCACCGAATACGTGCAGGGCACCTCCGAGGCTTCGGTCATCGCCGCCGCGTCCCTTACTGCGCTACTGAGCTACGCGCCAACGCTGACCGTCGCGCAGGCCGAGAACCTGCTCGTGACCACGGCCGTCGCCGGACACCTGAACGTCGCGGGTGCGTTCGAGGCCGCCGGCCTGGGATCGGTAGTCGCCGCCGGCAATGCAGCGATACCACCAGAACCACATGCCGTCAATCCACGAGCGCCGAGCAAGGCTAAGGTTCCCCATCGCACGGCCCACCGGGTCAGGCATCACGGCAAGAAGAAGAAGAAGAAGAAGAAGAGAAGGAATAAGGGGCACAACAAGCAACGACTGCGGACAAAGAATGGCAAGAGGACGACGAAGTAGATGTTGGGGTTCCGCTCTCTCGCACCACTGCTCGTAGCGTTCACAACGGCCGTAACGCTCGTTGTTACCGCCGTCGCGAGCGCGGGTACCTATCCGGTGCCCGCGTGTAGTCCCACTAACAGGGCGGGGAACTGGCAGTCGGTGGACACCTTCCCTTCTGGCCTGACCGTGGGGAACCTATGTGGCGGTCCAGCGACAGGGCCTAATGAACCGCAGGGTCCCACCGACGAAGGCGCACTGTTCGCCGAGGACAGCACGGACACTATGGCGAACATCCCGAACGGCGCTGAGGCGGGATGGAGCTTCACCGCGCCTGCCGGGACAACCATCGTCGGGCTCAGCTACTACCGCTCCATTCACGCCCATCAAGAGCCTGACTTGACCCCGGGCCTATGGACAGGCGAAGGCACGAGGATCGAATCCTGCCCCGCAACCTTTGAAGATCACTTTGAATGTAACATGCTCAACGACCAGCCGCCCTTGCTCGGCGCCATGAACGCAAGTTCACTGTTTTTTGGTGTGCGCTGCGATCTTGTGGACGGCGGTGAATACTGCGTGGCCGCCGCGCCGGGTGAGCGTCACGCGCAGGCCGATCTCTATTCCGCGACCGTCACGTTGTCCGAGATGGCTTCGCCCACGGTCTCTTTGGTCTCCGGTGCCGGTTGGAGTGGGGGGGTCCTATCGGGCCAGGTTCCGATCGCGCTCTCCGCCAGTGACTACTCGGGCATCGCCAACATTGAAGTCCGGTCGAGCCTCGGCGGTGTGCTCGCAAGCGTGCCCCAGTCCTGTGACTACTACAACGCCGTGCCCTGCCCCAATCTCTCTCAGGCTGCCGTCACGCTGAATACAGCCGCTGCAAGCGATGGCGATCAGACCCTCACTCTTTGGGCCAAGAACGCAGCGGGCAACATGACCAGCGTGACCTCGCAGCCGGTGACGATAGATAATCACGGGCCAGGTGCGCCCACCGGATTGACCGCTACATTGGACGGAGCGCAGGTTGTGCTGTCTTGGCTAGATCCCGTATCCCCGCCCGTCCGACTGGCGGAGGGGTATGTGCAGCTTTGCCAGACCAAGTGCGGGACGGTGCTCAAGGTCGCCGGCACCGGCGGTATGGCACGAATCGCGACGCCACCCGCCGGCATCTATATGGTGCGCTTGTACCTCACAGATGCAGCGGGGAAATCTTCGCCGACCGTGAGTGTTCCTTTGACGGTCCCGCACGGAGCGGGTCAACGCAAGGGGGGGTTGTATGCACTCATTGACTCCCACCGTCGCTTGTATGTCGCCGGACCTATACCCAAGGGTATAAGCGCTGTACGTGTCTGTTGGCATTCAAAGCGAGGCAAGCATACGCTCGGGTCGAGGTGTGTGACGCTGCATGTCAAGCATGAACGCATCGCGGTAACGTTCCACCCGTCCGCGCAGGCTCGGCTGGGTCACATCACCGTCACTGTCAGCAAAGGTCATAGTCTCATCGCGCGACTAACAACGACCAAGACGCAATCGAGGTAGCAAGATTTGCGCTGAAAGATTTTGACCCGGTTTTGGGCACTACGGTGCTTAACGGGTATGAAGATCTTTTTGGATTGCCGCGTTGAGCGACCGCCGCGTTTGGGTTGGTGACGTGCGACATGGCTCGGTCTTGGTCGGTACCTGTGGTGGAATTGGTTACGAGGCGTCTCGCGTTGCTGGCCGACCCGACCCGTATCCGACTTCTCGCTATGCTGGAAGAACGAGAGGCCACGGTGCAGGAGCTGGCTGACAAGATGCCCGGCACGCCGCAGAACGTCTCTCGGCATCTTTGCATCTTGCATAGCTCCGGCATTGTTGGTAGACGCCGCGAGGGCACATCGGTCTACTACTCGCTTGTGGACTACTCCGCCTGCCGGCTGCTCGACCAGACGCTTGCAAGTATCAGTGGCCAGATCGATGAGCTGGCTGACTTGGTGAAGCTCGCGGCGTAGCGAAGCTCCCGGCAGCGCCTCTCCTTGCCCAGGATCAAAGTCGTGGTACTCGCGTTGTCGTGATTTGAGGCTGCGTTATGAGTGTCGGACCTGTGTGGCGTTGCCTTATGCAAATGATCGCTTTCACATTGGATGTAAGCGATCATTTTCACATCATGTGCGCTTGTGGTGTTTTGCTGCCCAGGTGTTCATTGTCGTCCTATGACCATTTTTCGTAGGACTAATTCACAAAACAACGAGCCTGGCGTTATCAGTTCATCCGACGAGAGTGTTACTCGTCTTGTGCGGTTCGCTGGGAGGGTGCTGTTGTGGAGCTGCGTGCTGCTGTTGCTCATACGCGGCATCACTTCTTATCTTGGCGAGGACTCACACCGAACCCCAACAAAACGCGGTGCGACGGTGACTGTCACGCAGCCCACCGATACCACTCCTCCAGACGCGCAAGGGAAGTGACTGGTATGTCACATAAACGTCCCGTCTGGATCGCCTGGTTGCTCGCGGCCTGTGTGTTGGTGTTGTTCCCAGTAGACGCCCTCGCTGCCGGTAACGATGTTGGAAAAAACGTCGGCGACCTTCTCAAACACTACGCCGGTGAGGTGTACGGAGGTGTGGTGGCGGTCATCAGTCTCATGTTTCTCTTGAATCGACGCTACACCGAGCTCGCGGTGTTCCTGTTCGCCTCGATTGTGGTTGCGTGGATGGTATTCGCGCCGAGTGAGATCGCGACCGCTGCTGAAGCTATCGGCAAGCAGGTCTTTGGTTGAGCACGGGGACTGTGTGCGATGAGTGATACTTCGCAGCCGATCCGCTCCTACCAGCGGATATTCCGGCCCGACCGGCGGATCTACCAAATCGACGGGCGGCGCCTGCCCGTCCCCGGGGGTGTACCGCTTGAGTGGCTGGCGTGGGCGTTTGCTGCGCTCGTGCTGATCCTGGTTTTGAGTCAGCGCTCGATCGTGTTTGCGCTGGTGCTTGGGAGTATCGGGGCGTTGCTCGGCGCGAGCTCTCACGGGTGGATCGGCGCCGTGATCGCGGGCACGGCTGGGTTCGTCTTTGTGTTGATGGCAGGGGTGTTGTTGGGGTGGCTTGATTGGCCGTTGCGGCTGATGATCGCGCCCGCGATGGTGGCCACGCTCGCCGGGCAGGCATCGCCGGATGGTCGTCCAGCTCATCGTTATCTGACCTCGTGGGTGGCGTTTCGCTCGCGTGCGGCCCGCCATTCACTCGATCAGACGCTTCCGCCTGACGGTCAGAAGTGCATGTGGGCGCCGCTGGTGTGGGTCGCGCCCGATGAGCGCTCGCCCGTGCTTCACCACGGGCGTGTTCGAGGTCCGGCGAGACTTGTGTTCGGCAGGCCGGTTGTCGTGATCCCCGGTCGCGGAAGGTTCCTGATTCGCCCTGCCGAGGGTCATCGGATGCGTCGTGGGGAGCGTCGCGCGGAAGTGATCGAGCTTGGTGATGGGCAGGTCGTGGAGGTGAGACCGTGAGCTTCCCGTTGCGTTACGCAAGGGGGAACGTTCTTATCGGCCGCAGCGGCACGAGTGCCGGGCTGTACCGGCTCGGAATGACGTCTTACCCGTACCTGCCCTCCGGTGAGAAGTGGCAGCTACAGCGACGTCTTCAGCGGCTCGTGCACACGCTCTCGGCGGATTTCTCCTTGTGGCGAGTGAACCGTGCCTATGCGGCCGACCAATACGTGCGGCACACCGAAGGTCTGCTCGATGGTCGCCATCAAGACCACGAGGCGTGGCGGGCGTTCCTCTGTGGTCATGAGCATCGTTTGCACGAACTCGGCTCACACACGCCGGAGGTGTACCTCGCCGTGTCCCTCGCGGGTCACCGGCCCACGGGCGTCGGTTCGGGGCTGATCCGCGGTGTTGACCGTGTGCGGCGCAAGGTCGAGGAGGCCGCGGGAATCGGTGTCGCCTCCCCCATCTCAAGCGGCGAGCTCTCCGAACTGGCCGGTCGCGAGCAGCGGGTCTACGAGCGTCTGAACGGGATCGTCCACACCCGTAGAGCCCGCACCATCGAGCTGCAGTGGCTTTTGCGCCGCGCGGCCTGTCGCGGCATCGCTGAGCCCCAGCTCGACCAGCATTGGGCACCGGACGCTCTCGTCGTAAGCGCAGCGGCCGGCGGCGTGGAGTTCGAGCCGCTCGGTCACGACCTGCGGCGCTGTGTAAACGCAGCGATCACCGAGCGCCCACAGTCGCTGGTCGTTGACTGCGAGGAGGGCCGCAGCTATCAGGCGATGCTCGCCCTCGGCGCGCTCGCCGAAGCCCCCGAGTTCCCCGGTGCCACTGCAGAGGTTCTCTTCTCGCCGCTGGAGGCGGTCGGGTTCCCGGCCGACGCCGTGGTTCATGCGCGGTGGCTCGGCAACCGCCAGGCGCTGGCGCAGGTCCGGAAGCGGATTGCTGATGTAGAGCATGCCTACCACGAGCAGCTGCAGGGTGCCGCTCATGGTCCGAGTGTCCTGGCCGGTGTTGATCGTGTCCTTGCTCGTGAGTATGAGGCGCAGCTTCAGTCCTCGGGGCATCCCCCGATGCTGTATGCGCAGATTGGTCTCGCGGTCGGCGCACCGAGCGAGGAGGAGCTTGAGCGCAGGGTCGCCACGCTGAAAGAGCAGTACGGAGACATCACTGTTCACCGTCCAGCCGGGCTGCAGCACGAGCTGTTCTTCTGGCATCTCCCGCGACCGGACGGGTGGGTGTGATGCGCGACTACACCCAGCAGCTCAGTATCCAGCAGTTCGGGGCGATGGTCCCTACGGCCACACGCACCCTCGGCTCTCAGCGCGGCCCATATCTCGGATACACACCGACCGGAGCAGCACTGCCAGTGCGTTTCGACTCAAGCCAGGCACCGCGCGAGGATCGCGCGTCGGGGGTACTCCTGAGCGGCACCCTCGGCTCGGGAAAGACCGTCGCCTCGGAGGCAATCGAGTATGCGGCAGAGCGCGCCGGCAGCCTTGTGGTTGACTTCGATCCGAAGCCGGACCACGGTCTGCATAAGCTCGCCGAGCTCGGCGAGCGACTCGAAGTTCTTGAGCTCTCAGGTGACCCCGCTCAACAGGGCCGCCTGGACCCGCTATCGATCGGGCTTGAGGACTTGCGAGAGGAGCTTGCCTGTTCCTACCTTTTGGAGTTGCTGCCCGGCCCGAGCGGATCGTGGGAGAACGCCATCTCCCTCGCCGTCAAGGACACCGTCCGCGAGGGCTCACGCAGCCTCCTTCGCACCGTCGAGCTGCTCGCAGCCAGTGACCGCAACGCGGCGAAAGAAGCAGCGGAGGCACTCGATGTCATCCGCGACTTCGGACTAGCTCGCTTGGGGTTCGGTGACGGACAGAGCCCGTCGATTGAAGTCGCCAAGCCGGTCACGACGATCCGCATGCCCGGCCTGTCGCTGCCGGAACCTTCGGCCACGAGAGACACATACACCCGAGCCGAGCGGGTGTCCGTCGCGACACTCTCATTGGTCGCGGCTTATGCACTGCAGCTGATCTCCCGCGATCGCTCGCGTCACAAGATCGTCGGCCTGGGTGAGACCTGGTTCCTGCTCGCCTCCCCACAAGGACGGCAGATCATCAACCGCCTTGTCCGGCTGGGCCGTGCGCTCAACGCGACGGTGCTGCTCGATACCCAACGGATCGGTGATCTCGGTGATCTCTCGGACCTGATCGGTGTCGTATTCATTTTCGGACAGGACTCGGACGACGCCGCCGCCGCGGCTCTGCGCTTTATCGGCCTTTCACCTACCCGCGAGTTGGTCGGGCGGCTTCGTGAATTCAGAGCTGGCCGCTGTCTGATGCGCGACCTACACGGTCGTGTCGGCGAGGTGCAGATCGACCTCGTATATCCGCATCTCCTCCAAGCGTTCACCACAACCCCACAGAGCCCAAGGAGTGACTCATGAAAAGCGCTCACCATCGCCTATCACTCCAACGACTCTGTCTCAGGCGACCGCGACGGAGGACCGTCCTTTGCGTTCTCGGGTTCGCCGCGCTGTTTGTGTTGATCGCCGGCCCCTCGGCCGTGGCGAATGACGTGTACGGGAACATCGGGCCGGCACCCCAGATCCCCGCGGGTGGCCTCGTCGAACGCTACCCGCTCGTTGACTATCAGCTCGACCAGTATTTCCCCGTGATCAGCGTTGGGCTGACGAGCGGAGTCGATGTCTCCGGTGTCGCGCCGCTGATTGCGTACTTCATCGCGCAGGTGATTTGGATGATCACCGCGTTCCTCGCCTACATGGTGATCACGGTCTTCGCGTTCGCGTTTAACCTCGATCTCCTCAACGGCAACGGGACTCCCGGCTCGGGCGCGCTCACACCTGTCTCCACTGCGATTCATAACTTGTACGCAAGCACGTTCGGTGCTCCGTGGCTCGTCGCGATGGTTGTCCTCGTTGGCTGTTGGGCGATGTGGAAGGCCCTCATCCAACGACGCTATACCGAGACCGCCGGCGCGCTCACCGTGTCGCTTTTGTACTTCGTCCTTGCGATCGGGATTGTTACCCAGCCAGAACGCACGATAGGCCCCGCGAGCAAGCTCTCAAACCAGATATCGACCGCCCTTTTGTCGCTGACGAACCAGGGCAGCGTCGGCAACGAATCCCAGGCCAAGGTGACCGCAAGCAACCAGCTCTTTGGACTGCTGGTCCTGAACCCCTGGACCGTCCTTGACTTCGGCGGGCTCGAGCACTGCACGACCACCACGAAAGGTAAGGCGCGGTCAGTCGCAGTGAGGCCACTCAGCAGCAGCCCAGCGGAAGACTCACGCCTAGCGGCGCAACTGGAAACCGCGACCGAAGTCCACGCGCAGGGCAAGACATGTGTTAACGACAAGAATAAGTACGCGCCGCACTTCCTCGCGTTTCCCTACCAGTCACATCGCCGCAACAGCGAGCATGAAGCACTCGAAAAGGGAGACCCCTCTGTGCTGCCTGCTTCAGACCCCGGCAAGACGAACGGCACATATCCACTTGGGGAACAGGACAAGCCTGCCGCCGAAGCGATGGGCAAGGGCGGCCAGTACCAGCGGCTGCTCCTCTCGATCGTGATCTTTCTTGGTGAGCTGGGCGCCTTTCTACTGCTGGGGGCACTCGCGTTCAGTGTCATCCTCGCGCAAATCCTGCTGTTGACGGCGCTTGGATTTGCTCCGGTCGCGCTGCTTATTGGAATATTTCCTGGTAGAGGTCACGAGTTTTTCAGGATGTGGCTTTCTAAGCTCGCGGGATACCTCGCGCGCAAGGCCGTCTACTCACTCATTCTCGCGGTGCTCCTCGCTGTCTCTCGGGCGCTAGCGGACGCCACCAGCAACCTCGGATGGTTGCTCGCGTTCGCTCTGCAAGCCGCGTTCCTGTGGGCGGTCTTTCTACAGCGCGATCGTCTTACCGTCGATTTCCTTGCGGCGACTGTCGGCTCAAAGGCAGGCCAAGATCCGACGAACCGTCTGCAGACCTTGTATTACACGACACGCCTTGCGCGGTTGGCTCGGTCTCACCATCAGCCCGCGCCGGTAACCGCAGCGCCGAGCGTGCCATCTTCAGGTGCAGCTCCGTCATCCCCGAGCGAACCGCCTTCGGGATACGAAGCGCCACCGGAAGGCGGAGCCTCGCCCCCGCCAAGCGACCCGTCACCCTCCGGGGAAGGCCCGCCATCTGCGGAAGCACCGCCCGGAGGCTCATCATCGCCGAGCCCAACAGGCGAGTCGCCTACAACAGCCGACGCGCACGCGCCCGGCGATATTCCGGACGACACCGAGGCCGAGACGGTAAGCAGCTCACCACCACCAGGCATATCTCGGTCCGCCGCGATCGACCCGCCAGCGTCACCCGAGAACGAGCCCGATCACGACCAGCCCGTTGCTGGCAAGGCGAGCCCGCCCCCTGCCAGGTCGCCGATCCCGAGCATGCCGCCAGCCGAAGAGACCTCGCTGCCAGGTCCCGGTGGCCCGCTCACCGACGTCCCAGTGCTGCCGGCCCCGAGCACTCCCCCGCCTGGCATAGCAGCGACCTCCGCCGATGCCCCGGCACCGCACACCGAGATCTCTCCAGCGCCGGGCGCCGGTGCCCCGCAACCCGAGCGAAAAGCACCACCGGCTGACGGCTCCGAGCCGTCGCTGATCTCCGCTGGCTCTCCGGTGGATGAGCCCGTCCAGGTGCTGCTGCGTGCACGCGAGACCAACGCCGCCTCTTCTGACCCCGCGACCCAAGGAGACAACTCGCAATGAGCTGGCGCATCGAGGAATCAGACGCACTCACCCTGCTGCGCGAGCTACCCAGCGAATGGGCTCAGACTTGCGTGACCAGACCGCCCCTCGAAGTGCCGGTCGGGGAGCTGATCGCCGTGCTCCAGGAGACCCGTCGCGTCCTTCGAGCAGACGGCACGCTCTGGCTGGCGCTCCCACGTGGCGGGAACTCTCAAGACATTCTCGAATCGTTGGGTGACACGGCATGGGAGCGCTCAGAGGGGGCGAGTACGCCGAGCAGTGTGGTGCTTTTCACCAAGCAGCCCGAGCACCTGCGTAACCGCCGGCTGCTCCCGGTAGCCCTGTTCGAGCGACGCTTCAGGTGTGCGGTTCCCCACCGGCTGAGCGGAGCCTGGGGCGCTCGTCATACCCCTCGCCGTGCGTTCTGTGTCACCGCAAGCGGACACGACTGGTTGCTTCCCCATGAGGTGATCGACTGGTGCATTCTTACGAGCACCGTCCCGCGGGCGTGTGGAGTTTGCGGTGCCCCGTGGCAGCGGGTGCCGTTTGCCGCCGGTCGCGAGAAGGAATGGCGCCGAGGGTGTGTTCACCTCAACGGCCGAGGACGCTCCCTGGTCATTGACCCGTACTGCGGGCGCGGCAACACCGGACTGGCGGCGCAGCGCCGGGGCCGTGACTTCCTCGGGATCGAGCAGAGCCCCCCGCTAGCCACGCTCGCGCGGACACGCCTGACCCTGGCAGGACGAGAGATCGCGCGATGAGTCCCGGCTCCTGGATTCACCAGCGGCGCGGCCGGCCGATCGCAGAGCACGAGCGGCACGCTGCTTTCACCGCTACCGCGACAGTAGCAGTCGCCGCCACGCTGTTGCTCGCGATCACGCCGGCGCACGCCCCATCACCACACACCGTCTCAGACCCCCGCGACGGTGTTCGTCGCCACCAACAGGCGCCGCCGGCGCCCAGCGGTGCCTCGGTCGCCCTGACCGGCTCGGCCAAGCACGCTGCCCGCGTGTTCCTTCACGGCTACCTCGGCTACATCTACGGCCATAACCAGGCCACCGCAGTAAAGGGTGCGACCAGTGCGCTTGCTCGTTCACTCGCCGGCTCCGTGCCGCAGGTTCCGCCGAGCATGAGCGCGCGCCACCCGCAGGTAGTCGCGCTGCACACGGCGAACGCGCCAGCCGGCCTGATCAGAGTGACGGCCACCATCAACGACGGTGGACTCGTGGACTACTCGATCGCGCTGCTCCTCGCACGCCACGAGAGTCGATTGCTCGTCACGGGATTGAAAAGCGCATGATGCGCGATCGCCGATCACGGCGCGAGAGAAAAACCTTGTGGTTGTGGCTGATCGCCACGTTCGGGAGCACCGGCCTTGTGCTCGTCGCGATCTTCGGGCTCGTCGTCGCGGTCGTAGGCGCGAGTTTCGGTGGCTGCCAGCCCACCACCGAAGCGGCGCTCCCGTCAACGGGGCCGACACCCTCCGCCTATGCCCGTCAGAGCATCCCACCGGAACGGCTGCGCCTCTATGAGCAGGCCGGTGCGAAGTTCAATATCGACTGGAGTTTTCTCGCGTCAATCGGTGCGCAGGAGTGCGGTAACGGCAGCTGCCCCGGCACGAACTCCTCGGGGTGCGCCGGGCCTATGCAGATCGCATATGAACGTGGCAGCGCGTGCAGCCCAGGCAGCGGCCCAACGCTCTGGGAAAAGTACGAGGTTTCCGCGCACCCTGGTAAGGCACCATCGGTCAACGATCCCGCTGATGCGATCTACACCGCCGCGCGCATCCTGCGCGAAGACAAGGGCGCTCCCCCAACCGGCGGGTCCTACAACGAATATCACCAGGCTGCATGCAACTACTTCGGCGCGTGCAGCGAAGGGACCATCGCCTACGCCGAAGAGGTTATGGCCCGCGCCGTCCAATACGGGTTCACCGGCACCGGAAGCCCCGCCCCGAGCAGCCCGCCACTGGCAGAACCAGTCAACGGGTCCTCCGGGGAATGCAGCGCGAGCACACTCACACCCGGAGCAGCCAGCGGCTCACAGATCGTCAGGATCGCGGAAAGCCAGCTCGGGCAGGGCGAGCACCCCGAAGGCTCCAACTGCACGACCTACGGACCGTGTGAGGAGTGGTGCTCGCTGTTCCTCGCATGGGTATGGCAGCACGCCGGAGTACCCCTCCCCGGTTCCACCGCACTGTACGCCTACTCCGGATCGCTGTACACCTGGACTAAAGAACACGGCGGCAGAATCCTCCCGCCGAACGCGACACCCGCGCCGGGCGACGCCGTCTTCTACGGCACCGGGCCAAACGAAAGCGAACACGTAGGGATCGTCACGCGCGTCTACCCGGACGGTCGGATCACCGAGATCGACGGAAATGACGACCACAACGAAGTCGGCATAGCCGGGCCATTCCTGTCGAGCCAGGCGACCGTACAAGGCGAGCATATCTACGGGTACGCGCAGCCGCCCGTGCCTCACGCGAACGGGCAGAGCTCGTGAACGCCCGCCAGCAACTGTTCGCGCTGTGGTTCGCCCTGCGGTTCGCGGTGCGCTACGCGCTGCGGTTCACCCCCGACTGTGAGCCGATCGTAGGTTTGCGGCTTAGTGGTGCGGGATTGCGCGGCTGCCGGTTTTTCGACATCTCTATCTGTACTGGTAACTGCCTGTGACTGGCCGCCCCTCACAGGACGCTCGGCCGCTGGTGGCTGTCGTGGGGGTGCTGGTGGCGCTCGCGCTGTTGCGTAGTCGTGAGCTTCCCGCATGGGTAGCCCAGCACACCGGATCGCTCACTCTGTATGTGGCGGCACCGACAGTCGTGGTTGTCCTAGCGGCGCTCACGTGTCGTGTCGTCGTGACTCGTCGTTCGCTTGCCCGGCGTGTGCGGCTCGTGGTACTCGCGCCCGACAGCTTCTCGCCGACGCTCGACAGTGTACTCCGCTGTGCCGCTCAGCTTTCCCGTGTTCGGCGGCTCGTCGGGGGCTGGCTCGATCCTCGTGCGAGCGCCGTGCGGGTGCTGCTCGACGGCTCCGAGGATGGCGCGATGCGCTACTCGCTGGTGGTGCCCGAGCGCGCCCTGCCGGCGATCCGCTCCGCGCTGAGCAATTACGACCGGGTACAGGTCCGCCGCGCCGACCCCGAGCCACCGCTGAGGGAGGGTGGTTGTGTGCTGCGCGCCGAGTTGCGCCTTGCCCGGTCCAGTAGTGAGCCGCTTGCGCACCTCGCGCTCGACCCTGACCCGTTGCAGAGCTTCGCGCGAGCACTCGCCGGCCTTAACCCGGAGCGTGAGCGCGCGCAGGTCGCTGTCGATCTCTTGTCTTGCACCGCTGGGGCACGGCGCCGGCTGCGGCGCTCCCTGCTGCGCCAAGCCCGCCGCGACCACGCCGCCGTCCCATACACAGCCGGTGGTGGGCTGCTTGACGTGCTCACTGGCGGTGGGCGCCGGGCCGGGCGTCAGTCGGCGGCCGATGTAATCGAGCAGCGTGCGCAGCGCGAGCAGATCGCCGCGAAGGTCTTGCAGAACGAGCCGCTGTTTCACCTACAGGTTCTAGTGCGCTGCCAAGCCTCGGTGAAGGGCGTGGCCGCCGAACGGTTGCAAGCGCTACTCGGATGCCTCGACGCTTGGGCGGGCGCCAACTCTTTCCGCGTCGTCGGTGTGCGGCTGGCGGGCGTCGCGTTCCTTGGCTCCGATCTTCCCGGCCGGCGCTCGTGGTTTGACCGGCGCATGGACACCGGGCTATTCTGTCCAGCCCGTCAAGGTGTCGTGAGCGCCCGCGAGGTCGCAGGGTTTCTCAAGCCACCGACGATCAACTGCGCCGCTCCGGACGTGCTGCGCCTCGGCGCCGCGGTGTACCCGCCGCCGCGCAATCTCCCCGAGTACACCAGGCAGCGCGAGGTGCTTCCCCTCGGCCGCGTCAGCGGCGAGCAGGGACAGCGGCTTGTCGGGCTGCGGCTCGCGGACACGTTCTTTAGCTATGTCGCCGGTAGGAGCCGGTGGGGAAAGACCGAGCTCGCGATCACGCAGTTCCTAAGCCTTGTGCGCTCCGGCCACGGCGGCATGTTCTTGGACCCGCACGAGGACGCTATCCGCCGGATCAAGAGCTGCCTCACAGAGCCCGAGCACGCACAGCGAATCATCGAGCTTGATCTTGTCGGCGAGCGCTCAAGGGAGGGGCAACCCGGCTGGAACCTGCTCGCCGCACGCGGCCTCACCGACGACGCCAGGGAGCGGCGCGTTGAGGCGATCGTTGATTCGTTCGCCTCAGCGCTGCAGTGGGGCGAGCGCAACAACCGCGCGCTCACGCTCACAACGCAGGCCACGGCCGCGCTGATCGAGCTGTCCACCGTTCTGCCCGCCGACCTACAGCCAACGATCTTTCAGATACCGACGCTGCTCGGCAACCCCGAGTGGCTAGAGGCGATACTGCCCTACCTCTCCGTTCCGCGCCGCCAGTTTTTCAGCGAGCGGTTCCCAAGGATGGCCGAGGAGGCAATCACGCCGGTCACGAACCTGATCGACCGGCTGCGCTCATCCACGCAGCTCGCCGCTTTGCTCGGCTCCCAGCACACCACCTACGACATCGCCAAGGCGATGAACGACGGGCGGATCGTGCTCGCGTGCCCCGGCGCCGGGGGAGCCCGCGACCGGCTCATGGCGAACCTCTTGGTGTTCGACCTGCTGCACGCCGCGAAGGGACGCGCCCACATACCGCCCGAGCAGCGACGCGAGTTTTACGTCACGCTCGATGAGGTCCAGACCTACGACGGCGCATCCTCAGGAAACCTCGCCGCGCTCCTGGAGCAGACAGCGAAGTACGGGGTCCGCGCCACCCTCTTGAATCAGAACCCCGAGCGGCTGACCAGCGCGACGCTAAACGCGCTGACGACCAACCGCTCGCACTTGATCATCACGGCCTTGAACGCACACGCCGCCGCGCTCATTACCCGCGAGTGGGCCTCAGACCCACCCGCGAACGCGATCACCGCGCTACCCCGCCACACCTTCATCGCACAGGCCACCCACCACGGCGAGCTAACCCGCCCATTCCAGTTCAAGAACCTCGCCGTCACCGAGCTATTCGCCGACGCGCACCACCCCGAGCAAGTCGCGCAGATCCAACCCACGATCGACCAGGCATCCGGCCGCGCCAGCGCCGCCGAGACGATCCGGGCGCTCGACACCCTCGACAAGCGCATACGCGCCCACCTCACCACCAAAGCCACCGGCACAAAAGCAAGCGAGCCCACGCGTTCCACGTTGCCGAAGCTCCCCGAGCCCGACAGGACGGGACACGAGAGACGATCTCATACGCGCATAGGCGACGGGCACGAGCAGCACGCAGGCCGAACGAGGACGAAAACTGTCTCGCTCGGCAGACAGCGTGACCACGAGGGCGCGGTATGAGCAGCCAGACACAGTCCGAGCTCGGGGCGCTCCCAGCCGTCGCGGTACGCGTGCTCGAGAGCCTGCACCAGCACCGGGTACTCACCGCGAGACAGGTCCACGCGCTGCACACCCCCGCCGCGTCCCTACGGTGGGCGCAGCAAATCCTTACCCAGCTTCGCAGGCGCGGCCTCACCGAGCACGCCCACGGGCCGCGCGGCCTCGCGCTGTGGTTTCTCACCGAGCAGGGCGAGAACACGATCCAGTCGGCCGGCACGCTCGCGGAGCCTCGGCGCCGGCTCACAACCCCGGCGCAGGCCGCCGGCCCGTTGCGCGCGCACACCCTCGCGGTCAACGACACCGGAATCGCGTTCGTCAAAGCCGCCCGCGAACGCGACGGTGACGGGTGCGGGCCGCTGTCGTGGCGTCACGAGATTGCGCACCCCTACACCACCGGACGTGGTCGCAACGGCACCCATCTGGTGATCGCCGACGCGCTGCTGTCCTACCTCCAAGCCGCGCCTGATGAATCGCTGATCCTTCACCAAAGGTTCATCGAGCTTGATCGAGGGACAATCCCACCCGACCAGCTCGCGGCCAAGCTCGCACGCTACGCCCAGCTAAAGCACTACAGCCCAGCTAACGACACGACCGACGGGCCACTGTGGCGAGCCTACTACCGCACCTTTCCCCCGGTGCTCGTCGTGCTCGCCGACCAAACCCCGGCGGCGGCACGAAGGCGCGTGCAAAAGACGATCGCGCTGTACCGCTCCGACCCCTCACAAGACCGCTACGGAGACGTACCCACGTCTTTCACCATGCTCACGGATCTGGTCGCACGCGGCCCGTTCGCACCGATCTTCATACCCGCCGAGCAGCCGGACCACTACCGGGAATGGCTCGACAACACCCCCACCAAAAGCACTGAAAGGTAAACACACGCAGATGGACCCGCAGACCCGAACCACACACTCCCTCCCAACTCGACGTCGCGCACCCGACCAAGGCTGCCGAGCGACACCACAACACTCGCGATGCCGAACACGGGTAAGAACCCACACGCCATACCGCACCGCCGACTTACCGCTCGCGGTCTGGCCGTGCGCGCAAACAACTAGCAAGTGGCAACGCCACGGCCGCTACCTGCCCGAGTCAAACCGCCACCCCGGCAAGATGCTCCCGGCGATCGCCCGCCGCGCGATCGAGACATACAGCGACCCCGGCGACCTCATCCTCGACCCGATGTGCGGGATCGGCACAACCCTCGTGGAGGCAATCCACACAGGACGCCGAGCGATCGGTGTGGAGCTAGAGCCCAGATGGGCGAAGCTCGCCCGCGC
Organism: uncultured Solirubrobacterales bacterium; assembly: GCA_963708315.1. Lineage (GTDB taxonomy): Bacteria > Actinomycetota > Thermoleophilia > Solirubrobacterales > Solirubrobacteraceae > Palsa-744. Next base: position 3,306,014 of record OY970204.1, read on the forward strand.
CAACATCAGGCACGCTCGCCGCCAGGGCGCCAACACCCCGGCTCGGGTCATCAAAGGAGACGCACGGCGAACACCGAGCCTGCTCGACACTCAGCACCAGCAGGTCGACCTCATCGTCACCTCGCCGCCCTACGCCTGCCAAGTCAATGACGTGGCCGAAAACGCTACGAGCATAGGAGTCGGACCTCTACGGCGGATCGACACGACCAACTACAGTGCCGACCGGAGCAACCTTGGTCACGCTCGCGGCTACGCCTATCTTGCCGCCATGAGTGAGGTCTACGAAGCGTGCGCCACCGTACTGAAGCCCGGCGGATTCTTCGTGCTCGTCACCAAGGACATGCGCTCCGGTGGCGCGCTGCACAACCTCAGCGGCGACACGATCACACTCTGTGAAGACCTCGGGCTGCGGTACTGGCAGCGCATCATTGGCCTACTCGCCACGATCCGCGACAGCGAGCTTATGATGCATCCCTCGTTGTGGCAAATACTCAACGTCCGCCGGGCACGCGCCCGTGGCGAGCACACCCACGTAGTCGCGCACGAGGACGTACTCGTCTTCCGCAAGCCCGACTCATTGGCAGCAGCCGTCAGCGTACGAAAGGCGGCTTGACGATGCCCCAGACAAGGCAGGCTAGACCGACCAAAGATGCCCGCCGACCCTGCAAGCAAGCCCACCGCTCGTCTGTCGCTGTCAGGGCCTTCGGATCACGGCCAAGCTCTGCTCTGATCGAGCACGATGACTCAGGACCGATCGAGACCCCGATGCCTTTCTCGATGCTCTGGCGTATGGCCTCGCCGGGCGCTTGTCGGACGGATAGCCGACCAGCTTGCCAGATCGGTCCTGTCACATGGCCGCAAATGTAACCGCAATTGATGCTCTGTGGCGAGCCTACTACCGCACGTTTCCCCCGGTGCTCGTCGTGCTCGCCGACCAAACCCCGACGGCGGCACGAAGGCGCGTGCAGAAGACGATCGCGCTGTACCGCTCCGACCCCTCACAAGACCGTTACGGGAACACACCCACCACCTTCACCACACTCCCAGAACTAACCGCACACGGCCCATTCGCACCCATCTTCATCCCCACCGAGCAGCCAGACCACTTCACGGACTGCTCGACCAAGCACGACCCGAGGAGCAAGAAAACGATGGCTTGCACTAGCCGCCAACGACCGTGCGCCAATCGCGCGACCGCTCAGGCGAAGCGGAAAGTCAAGACATGACCCTCGACCCCGACGACATCGAGTCGATTGCGGCCCGCGTTTCCGAGCTGCTCCGCGAGCAGAAGCCTCAGTCAGCATCGCGCTTCGCTGATGCGGCAGAGGTCGCGCGGGAGCTCGGCGTCGACCGCGATTGGGTCTACGCCCACGCCGAGGAGCTGGGCGCAGCGCGTCTCGGCGGGGCGCGTGGCCGCCTGCGTTTCGACCTCGTGCGGATACGCCGCGATCTCGCGTGCCCTGCCGGCGCGAGAAGCCGCCCAGCGGTCGCCCGACGGCCGCGTCGCCAGCCCCCGACGAGGCGGCGCGGCGAGGTTGAGCTGATCCCCTACTCCGAGGTACGATGTACCGGACAAGCAAAAAGTGGCCGGGGCAGGCGCAGGAACGCCCCCCCGACCCGACCGGGAGGTTAAGTCCCGATGCACCGATACGTTAGATCCTCACCGTGGGAGCGTGCGTAATGGCACGGCCCGCTACAGGCAGAGTCGAACCCGAAAAGCTGACCGATGGAACGTTTGCGTTCCGCCTGCGCTTTCGGGCATACGGCAAACGCGAGAACGTCACCCTGCATGAACGCCGCGACTGCGACTGCGGCTGTACGGGCGGGTGGACCGAGCGCACCGCTGAGCTTGAGCTAAGCAACGTCCTCGCGCGAATCCAGGCCGGGGTTTGGGAGCGCCCGAAACCCAAGCCGGTCATCGAGAAGGCCTTTACGGAGATGCCGCTCTTCCACGAGTACAGCTCCTATTGGCTCAAAGCCAAGCTGGAAGGTCTCATCGGCAAGAAGCCGATCACGAAAGGCACACACGACGGGTACTTGTCGATACTGCGCCAGCACCTGCTGCCGTTCTTCGGCCGCTACCGCCTCGATGAAATCGATGACGACCTCTGCGCCGCGTTCAGGAAGCACAAGATCCAAGAGGCCCACGAGTTGAAAGAAGCACTCGACGCCGGAGCGGACCTCCGAGGCGAGCGCAACCGCAAGATCAAGCCGCTCGGCCCAGCTTCTATCCAAGGACTCATCACCCTACTCGCAGAGATCCTCCAAGAGGCGTTTGAAGACAAATGGATACCCGCGAATCCTGCACGGGGAAAGCGACTGAAGCTGCATGTACCGAAGCCAAAACGCACCTTCCTAGAGATGGACGAGCTAGCCGTGACCGAAGACGCCGCCGCCGAGCAAGACCCCAATCTTGAGCGCTTCGCCCTCGCCGCTCAGGCAGCGCCAGCCGGATCAACTGCCGGAGCGGTAGCGCTGCGACTCTCCGAAGGCAAGCGCCAGAAACTGATCGCATCCGAACTCCGACTGGCGCCGGGAACGATCCACTTTCACGTCCGCAACCTCGGGGCCCTGCGCGTCGGCGTGTACGTCGGCCGCAAGGCGATCATCTGCACCCTCGGCCGATCAGGCGTGCGTAACAGCGAGCTATCCGGCATTCAGATCGGGCACCTGCGCGTCCACGACCTCGAGAACGCGCGCTTCGAGATCCCCGACTCCAAGACCGAAACCGGCATCAGAGTGGTGGAGATCAGCCCCTACCACGCCGAAGTGCTCATCGAGCACATCGAGCGCCTGCGGAAAGCCGGCTTCGATACCGGACCGACAGCGCCGCTGTTCCCGAACGAGCGCGGCAAGCGCATGAGCCGCAAGCGCGTCGGAACGATCGTCCGCGAGGCCGCTGCGCTGGCGACGGAGAAGATGCTCGAACGAGGAATGCCGCCGCTGGCGCATATCACCCCGCACAGCCTCCGACGCACCTACATCACCGTCGCGTTGCTCGGCAGCGAATACGACATCAAGTGGGTCATGGAGCAGGTCGGGCACGCCGACTCGAAGATGACGATGGACGTCTACAACCAGCTACAGCAGCGAGCCAAGCGCGAACACGGCGCATCCTTCGACCGGCTCATCCGCGACGCCAGGGCCACGCTGTACGGCGACGAGGCGCCAGCCCAGCGCGACGACACGCCCGTCGAGCGCGACAACACAGCGGTCGAGCAGGGGGTTTGGGCCGGGGATTGGGCCGGGACGGCGAAAACGGCCCCGAAAACGCCCTCACAACGCCGTCCGGGACATTGTCAAAACCCGCGTATTAGCAGAAGAAAAGCACGTCGCGGGAGCTGCAACCTCGAAGGCGGGGGATCAACGTTTTCAGTCGTGTGCTCTACCAACTGAGCTATCTGGCCGCACCGCGATCTTAACGTCTGCACCGTGCTCCCGCCCTGCACGCCGCCCGCTCGCTCCGCTCAGCAGGATCGCTGTTGAAAGCGCTCCCTTCAGCGCACGCGCCCGCCACGGTCCCTACGCTCGGTTTCGAGCCACGTGAAGGCTCGCCCCCACCTCAGCCCGCTCGAAACTCCTCCACCAGCGCCTCGTACGTCTTGCGCAACCCCTCGCGGATCGACACCTCAGGCTTCCACCCCAGCTCGCGTTCGGCTCGGCTCGCGTCCATGCAACTGTGCTCCAGCTCGCCCCTGCGCAACTGCACCAGCTCGGGTTCGATGTCCACGCCTGCCACCTCGCGCAACTCGTTCCAGACGGTGCTCACGTCCGTCTCCACGCCCGTGGCGACGTTGAACGTGCCGGCCTTGCCCACCGCCGCCCTCATCGCGCGGACCACATCGCCCACGTACACGTAGTCCCGCGTCGGCTTGCCGTGCCCGTACAGCTTCGGGCGCTCGCCGCTGTAGAGCTTGTGCGCAAAGATCGCCACCACGCCCGCCTCGCCATGCGGGCTCTGCCGCGGGCCATACACGTTCCCGAGCCTCGTCACCGTGTTCGGCACGCCTTCAGCCAGCCCCCACGTCTTTACATACGCCTCGGCCGCCCACTTCGCGGCCCCATACGGGCTCAACGGCGCGGGCTCGCGGTCCTCGCTCGTGGGCATCGGCGCCTCGTCCCCGTACAGCGCCCCGCCCGTGGAGGTGAACACGACCGGCGCGCCCACAACGTTCGCCGCCGCGACGACGTTCAGCGTTCCCCGCACGTTGACCTCGCAATCCCTGCCCGGGTCGGCCACCGACACCGTCACGCTCGCCTGCGCCGCCAAATGGTAGACCGCCTCCGGGCCCACCTCTTCGACGACCCGCCTCACCCCGGCAGCGTCGACGATGTCGAGCTCGATCAGTCGCGCCTCACTCGCCACCCGGCGGGCCTTGCCCGAGGAGAGGTCATCGATCACCGTCACCCCGTAACCGTCCGCGAGCAGCGAGTCCACGACATGCGAGCCGATGAACCCGGCGCCGCCGGTGACGATTGCCTGCTTGTCAGCCATAGTCGGCGGAAATCTATCCGACGGCCTGTGCGTCGGCCGCGTGCTCGCGCTCACGCAGCCTCTGCTCGCCTTCGGAGACAGAGCGCTCCAGCATCGCTTCGACGATCTCGATCGACTCGTCCACCCGCTGCAACGCCAGCGGCTCCTCCTGGCGGCCCAGCGTGTATCGGCGCAACGTCGCCAGCACCCGCCGGGCGATTCCGATAGCCGCCCGCTCGCGCTCTGAGTCGATCTCGCCCTGCTCCCTCAGCTCCGCCAGGCGCCGCAACGCCGGTTCGATCACCTCGCCGGGAAGGTCCACGGCCTCCACGCCGTCCTCGATCGCCTGCGCGACCGCGCCCTCCGCCATCTCCGCATCGCTGCGCTCAAGCGCCGTCACGAATGTCTCCAACGCGCTGTCCGCGACCGCGGTCGGATCTGCTCGCACGTGCTCGCGGGCATCCGGCCCCGAGCTGCCCAGCACCTCCAAGAACGAGTCCAGCAGCACCGGATCGAAATGCTTACCCCGCTCTTCGCGCATCATCGTCACGGCCTCCTCCACCGCGAACGCCTTGCGATACACCCTGTCGCTGGTCAGCGCGTCGAACACATCCGCGATCGCCACGATCCGCCCCTCGATCGGGATCGCCTCGCCCTTCACGCCCCGCGGATAGCCGCTGCCATCCCACTTCTCGTGGTGGCTCAGCGCGATCGTCGCGGCCAGGTCGAGGATCGCCGAGCTCGAGCCTTTCAACAGCCTGTGCCCCTCCTCCGCGTGCGTCTCCACGATCGCTCGCTCCTCCACGGTCAGCTTGCCCGGCTTGAGCAGAATCGCGTCCGGGATCGCCACCTTGCCGACGTCGTGCAGCGGCGCGGCGTGCACCATCCGCAGACAGAACTCCTCTTCCATCCCAATCTGTTCAGCCAGCAGCGTCGAGAACCGTCCGATCCGCTCGATGTGAGCGCCCGTGTCCTCGTCCCTGAACTCGACCGCCATCGACAGCCTACGGACCGTCTCCGCCTGAGCGATCTCGAGCTCCGACAGCGCCTTGCGCAACTCGCTCGAACGGTCTCCGATCTCTTTCTGCAACGCCTCGCGATGGTGCTCGCCCGCGAGCCATCCGAGCACCCCAGCGGCAACCGCCAACACCAGTACGCACACGGCCGCCACCACCGGCCCAGTAGCGAGCACCGCGCCGGCGCCCGCCGCCAACACCAGGACAGCGCCCGCGCTCCAGCGCCACGCCCTTGCGGCGACACCCTTGTCCGGCTGCTTGACTTCGCTCATATTGTCCGTTGTCTCGCGCACTGGTCCGGTCTCGCATTCGGCACCTTAAGCATCTGCCTTGAGCCCCGCACCAGGTCTTTCAGCGCATTACCCGCCACGCCCTTGCTCCACACATCCGTCTACTCGACTAGGCTGCGCCGAGATGCTCCGTCGGACCATTGCCCTGCTCGCGCTCGCCCTACTCGCGCTGACGGCCCTCGCGATCGCCGGCTGCAGCTCATCTTCCTCCTCCGGCAACGGCGTCTCCTCCAAATCGGCGACCGAAATCCTCGCCGCCTCGAAATCCGCCGCCGACAGCGCGAGCTCCGTTCACGTCATCGGCACCCTCACGAGCAACGGCACGCCGATCACGCTCAACCTGAACCTCGCCTCCGGCCACGGCGGACGCGGGCAGATCTCCCAGGGCAACCTCTCCTTCAACCTGATCGTCGTCGGCGACACCATCTACATCAAAGGCAGCCCCGCCTTCTACAGCCACTTCGGCGGGACCGCCGCCGCGCAGCTGTTCCAAGGCAAGTGGCTGAAGGCCCCCGCATCCGGAGGAGAACTGGGGTCGCTCGCGGCGCTCACGAACTTCGGCCAGCTCCTCGACCAGACGCTCTCAAGCCACGGCACGCTCGCCAAGGGCCCCACCTCGACCGTCGCCGGAACGCCCGTCATCGAACTGCGCGACACCTCCCACAGCGGCTCGCTGTTCATCGCGACGACCGGCAAGCCCTACCCGATCCAAATCGTCAAGCACGGCTCCGAAACCGGACACATCACCTTCACCGACTGGAACCAGCCGGTCTCGCTCTCAGCCCCCTCGGGCGCGATCGATCTCAGTCAGCTCCAGCAATCCGGGCACTGACGCAGGCGGCGGGACGGCCGCGGACCCAATCCGAGCGCGCGAGGCGTTCCCTCTCCGCATGTGAGCGCATGAGTGCCACCTCCAAGCTCCCGCCCGAGTGGGAGCGCATCTCGGCCGACGGGCCGGGGCCGTTCGTGACGAGCGAGCTCCTACGCCGAGCAGACGGGACGAACCGCGATTGACGATGACATCATGGACCGCCCCGACAAACCCAGTGGAAGGAGCACCCGATGACCCTCGATCAGTCCAAGATGGGCCGCGTCGTGGCCGAGCAGATGGAGGCGCTCGAAGAACGCTTCGGCGACGACTGCCAGATCGGCGACGTCTGCACGATCGTCGAGGTCATCGGCCCCCACGGCTCCAGCGTCTCCGTCCGCTCCTCCGAAGCCCGCCCCCACACCACCATCGGTCTCCTGCGCATGGCCGAGGCGATGATGCTTGCGAGCATCGGCGGGCGGGAGTTCGGGGAGGGGGAGTAGGAATCGGCGACGGTCCCGGACGGATCGCTCGGGCTTACGGCCGCGATCGCTCAGCCTCCGCAAGCCTCGAGCGTCTTCGACTCCCCTACAACCCAACAGCTACATACTTAGTCTCCAAATACTCTCCAATGCCCTCGAAGCCCCCCTCGCGCCCAAAGCCGGACTGCTTCACACCGCCAAAGGGCGCGGCCGGGTTGGAAACGATCCCCTGGTTGAGACCGACCATTCCGGTTTCGATTCCCTCCGATACGCGTAGCGCGCGGGATAGATCGCGCGTGTAGACGTAGGCGACCAGCCCGTACTCGGTCCGGTTGGCAGCCTCCAGCGCTTGCTCCTCCGAGGAGAACGTGGCGATCGGGGCGACCGGGCCGAAGATCTCCTCGGCCAGCACGCGGGCGTCGTCGGGCACGCCGGTAATAACGGTTGGCTCGAAGAAGTAACCGCTTCCCGCCAGCGCGCTGCCTCCCAGCGCGAGCTGGGCGCCACGCCGCACGGCGTCCTCGACCAGCTCGGCCACCTTCCCGCGCTGCGCGGAGTCGATCAGTGGCCCCACGTCCACATCGGGCTCGGTGCCACGGCCGACCCGCAGCGGTGCCATCCGCTCTGTGAGCTTCACCGCGAACTCCTCCGCCACCGACTCGTGTACGTGAAAGCGGTTAGCAGCGGTGCAGGCCTCGCCGACGTTGCGCATCTTCGCCGTGAACGCGCCCTGCACGGCGGCGTCGAGGTCGGCGTCCTCGAACACGATGAACGGGGCGTTGCCCCCCAGCTCCATCGAGACGCGCAACACCTGCTCGGCCGACTGTTCGATCAGCCTGCGTCCGACCTCCGTCGAGCCGGTGAACGAGAGCTTGCGCGTGCGCCCATCGCGCAGCAGCGGCTCGATCACGGCGCCCGAGTGCCTGGCCGTGATCACGTTCAGCACTCCGCCCGGCAGCCCCGCCTCGGCGAGGATCTGCGCGAGCGCGAGCATCGACAGCGGCGTCTGCTGCGCCGGCTTGACGACCATCGTGCACCCCGCCGCGATCGCCGGGGCGATCTTGCGCGTGCCCATCGCCGTGGGAAAATTCCAGGGCGTCACGAACACGCACGGCCCGACCGGCTGGCGCATCGTCAGGATTCGTCCCTTGCCGGTCGTGTTGACCATGTAGCGGCCGTGCACGCGCACCGCCTCCTCGGAGAACCAGCGGAAGAACTCCGCCGCGTAGGTGATCTCCGCGCGGGACTCGCCCAGCGCCTTGCCCATCTCTAGCGTCATCAGCAGCGCGAGCTCGTCGGTCTGAGCGACGATCGCCTCATACGCGCGGCGCAGGATCTCGCCGCGCTCGCGCGGGGCCGTCGCCGCCCACTCATGCTGAGCATCGGCCGCAGCAGTAAGCGCCGCCAGCGCGTCATCCGGCTGCCCGTCAGCGACTTCGACAAGCGTCTGTTCAGTCGCCGGGTCCTCCACTGCCAGCGTCCCGCCTCCCGTCGCCGCCCGCCACACCCCGCCGATGAACAGGCCCGTGGGGACCCGTTCGAGAACCGCCTGCTCGCTGTCACGCCCAGTCATGTCCCAGCAGCTCCTTCCGGTCGATTCGGCTCAGGGTCCGCGTCACGATAGATGGTGGGTTGAGGGGGGTCGGGCCGTGGATGGCTCATGCAGGGCTTATGCCCATAGGACATCTAACCGATTCACGAGTATGCAGTCACGCGCGATCCGCCCGGCGCCGCTCACAGCGCTGCTCGCGAGCGGTCTCGCCACGCTCGCGCTCTGTGCGAGCGCGCCCACACCCGCCAGGGCGGCAGCGACGCGAACGCTCGTGATCGCGGGCGCAGGCGACGGTCATGGCGTCGGCATGAGCCAGAACGGAGCCCATGGGTACGCCATGCACGGGTGGAGCAGCCAGGCGATCCTCGCCCACTACTACACCGGCACCACAATCGGACAGGCCCCGCCCGGCGCGGTCGTGCGCGTGCTGATCGGAGCCACGGTGCACAAGATTCCGCTCGAGCGCTACGTCCGCGGCGTCGTCTCGGCCGAGGTGCCCTCCGAATGGCCGCTCGCCGCGCTGGAAGCCCAGGCGATCGCCAGCCGCACCTACGCGCTGACCGCGCATGCCGGGGGCTCCAAGTTCGACGTGTACTCCGACACGCGCTCGCAGGTGTATCGCGGCGCGGCCGCCGAAACGGCGCAGACTAACGCCGCGGTCGCGGCGACCGCGGGGCAGATCGTCACCTACGCGGGGCGGCCGGCGATCACCTACTTTTTCGCCGACTCGGGCGGCATGACCGAAGACGTGCAGAACGCCTGGCCCGGCTCGGAACCGCAGCCGTGGCTGCGTGCCGTGCCCGACCCATACGACACCGGCGCGGGGTCGCGCTGGAAGCTCAGCATGAGCTTCGCCGCCGCCGCCGCCCGACTGCGGGGTCTCATCAGAGGCGCGTTCCGCGGCATCGAGGTGCTCGAGCGCGGCTCCTCCCCGCGCATCCTCACCGCCGCGATCCTCGGGTCGACGGGCAATACGCGGGTCGGCGGCGTCGAACTCGCAGAGCGCTTGGGCCTGCAAGACACCTGGGCCTACTTCAGTGTTCGCTCGGGCGCAGGCCCTATCAAACCTGAGCCCGACCACAGCGGACGATCCCCAGCGGCAAGTCCGCCCAAGCCGGTTGCCACGCCCGCCGGACCCCAGGGCGGCTCGGCGGCGCCAGGCGCAGCGCAGTCCGCGGCGGCGGGCGGCACACTTGCCGAGTAGATGCCCACGGCTCCGCTGCTGATCGCCGACGTTCCCTGGCTGCTCTATCGCGCGTACTTCGGCGTGCCCAAATCGATCCTCGGCGCCGACGGCCGGCCGGTGAACGCGCTGCTGGGGACCGTCAACGCACTACTGGCCGTCATCGAGGAGCGTCCGATGCGCGCCGTCGTTGCCTGTTTCGGCGCCGAGCAGGCCGCATACCGCGTGGAGTCCTATCCGCCCTACCACGCCCACCGCGAGCCGATGCCGACCGAGCTCGCCGAGCAGTGGGTCAAGGCCCCGGGGCTGCTTCAGACCTTCGGCTGGACGGTCTGTGACGCCGGCGAGTTGGAGGCCGACGACGCGATGTTCTCCCACGCGCGCACCGAGATCGAGGCAGGCGGCGAGGCGCTGCTGCTGACTGCCGACCGCGATCTCTACCAGGCCGTCGATGAGCGCACGTCGGTTGTCAAGCTCGAAAAAGGGCACATCGCCGAGGAGCTCGGCCCGGAGCAGGTGCGCGAGCGCTACCACGGGGTCGGACCCGAGCAGGTCCCCGACCTGATCGCGCTGCGCGGCGACCCCTCCGACGGCCTTCCCGGCGCCCCCGGCGTCGGCGTGAAGACCGCGGCCGAACTGCTGGCGCGCCACGGAACGCTCGAGGGCGTGCTGGCTGCCGCCGAATCCGACGACCCTCGCACGCGCCCACGCGCCACCGCCGCACTGCTCGCGAACGCCCAACTTCTGCGCACCTTCAAGGACATCGCCACGCTGCGGCGCATCGACGTGCAGCGCCCCGCCGACCGCCCAACCGACTTCGCGGCGGGCGCCGAGGCCGCGCGCGAGCTGGGGATGACGCGCCTGGCGGAGCGGTTGGAGGGCATGACGAGCGCGCCCCGCTGAACGGCTCAGGCGGGCGGGAGGATTTCTTCCGTGGAGACCCAACGTTTGAAGCTCGCGACATACGAGTCGAGCTCATCCATGAGGATCAGGACGCCTTCATGCACTGTCTTCCAGTTGGCCGGCGGATAGGCGTGAGCAAGGATGTCGCGCAGTTCCTTAGCTTCCCGCAGGCGAGCGGCGGACACATGCGAGATGACACCGAGCGCGGCAAGTCGCTCCCAGGGATTACCTGGAGACTTGTCCACCGTACCGAGACGCTGGCCCTCGGCGAGGGCGCGTGCGGCGAGCTCGTGCGCCCAATTGAGCAGCACCTCGTACAGGCGCTCAACGACCGTCACCCTATTCCGCTCGTGCACATCAGGCGACTGCGCGGCGGCGAGAAACCGCTCCTGCCCAAAGTCCGCTCCAAGCTCGTCCATCGTCACGAGCAGCTGCTCGCGCGCACCGGGGATCTCCTGGAGGATGGCACCGATCCGACGCTGACCCTTGGACACGCCGGGCGCGCTCATGCCTGTGCCCTTGCCAGTCTTTCGCTGGCAGCCGCGACCACAGCACGCGCACGGGTCATTATTTGCTCGTCTTCGCGGGCGCCCGCCGCCAAGATCTCATCGCGGCGCTCCCGCAGGGCGCGCCACAGACCGTCGCGATCGACCAGCACGCGCCCCTCGCGCAAGACGTCAGCGAGCAGCGAGGGCTGTTCCTCGGCCTGCTCCAGCATGACGACATCCACGGGCGTGCCCAGCACGCGCCGCAGACGCATACGCAAGTCGACCTGTGTCCTCCACCCCGGCCGGCGGTGGACGATCAGCAGGTCTACATCTGAGATCGGCGTGTCCTCGCCGGTCGCGGTCGAGCCGAACAGCACAGCCAGGCGTACGTCGCGCTCCGTGCGCAGCGCGGCCATCAACTTGCTGAGCAGCGTCCAGTGACCGCTTAGATAGGCCTCTTCCACTTGCGACAGTTCGAGCTGGCCGCCGGCCACTCGGCGAGCGCGCAGCAGGCCCACATTGACATACCGGCGCAGCGTGCGCTCGCTGCAGCCGATCCTCTTTGCCGTTTCGCCCAGCACCCAGCCCATGCGTCCAGACTACCAGCCTATGCGTCCAGAATTCCGCTCTGTCTGTCCAACTGCAATGCCGATGCGTCCAGACCATCGTCTGTCGCTGGTCACCGACGATCCGGCTTGCTAGGGCGTGAACTTGACGGTGATCACGTCCCCGTCGGCCATCGCGTAGTCCCGGCCCTCGAGCCGCAGCGTCCCCCGATCGCGGGCGCCCGCGTAGCTACCCGCCTCGATCAGCTCGCGCCAGCCGATCACTTCGGCACGGACGAACCCGCGCTGAATGTCGGTGTGGATCTCTCCGGCGGCGTGCCAGGCGGTGAGGCCGCGGTGCAGATGCCAGGACTGCGCGATCGTGGCCTCGCCGGCGGTGAAGAAGGCGATCAGATCCAGAAGCGCAAACGCCTCCCGCACCACCCGTTGAAGACCGGACTCGCTGACGCCGAGCTCCTCGCGCATCGCGGCAGCGTCCTCGTCCTCGAGCTCCGCCAGCTCTGACTCGATCCGCGATGACACGGCCACCGCGCGTGCGCCCTGGGCGACCGCGTGCTCGGCGACCACCGCCGGCACCTCCTCGGAGCCCTCATCCACATTGGCCACAAACAGCACCGGCTTGCTCGTCAGCGAGCCCAGATCGCGGGCCGCGCCCGGCGCATCCTCGGGCACGGGCACCGTGCGCGCCGGACGACCCTCCTGCAGCGCTGCGATCACCTCTCCTAGCCACGCCTCCTCCGCAACAGCGACGCGATCGCCCCCTCGCGCCTGTTTGCCGACTTTCTCCACCCGGCGCTCTGCCGCCTCAAGATCGGCCATCACGAGCTCCGTCTCAATCGTCTCGATGTCCGCCAGCGGGTCCACGCGGCCCTCCGGGTGGATTACGTTTTCGTCGTTGTGCGCCCGCACGACGTGCACGATCGCGTGCGTCTCGCGGATGTTCGCCAGGAATTTGTTGCCGAGGCCCTCCCCCTGATGCGCTCCGGCTACCAGGCCCGCAATGTCGTGGAAGTCCACCGTGTCCCACACGATCTCCGAGGAGCCGAGTGTTTTCGCTACCTCCTTCATGCGCTCGTCTATCACCGGCACCACCGCCACGTTCGGCTCAATCGTCGTAAACGGATAGTTGGCCGCCTCCGCCCCAGCTTTCGTCAGCGCGTTGAACAGCGAGGACTTACCAGCGTTGGGCATGCCCACGATGCCGATTCTCGTGCTCATCGCGCCGTCTCCGCATCCCGCCCGGCCGCATGTGCCGAGCCCGCACCCGCGCCCACAGGCGCATCCGCACGCGGGGCGCGACTGCCCACGATCGCGCCCAGCACCGCACCCGCGAGCACGTCCGAGGGATAGTGCACACCCAGGTACAGCCGCGACAGCGACAGCTTCGCCGCCAGCGCATACAGCAACAGCGCGGGCAACCCCAAGCGCGCGTACAGACCCGCCGCGGCGAACGAGGTCGAGGCGTGAGCGCTGGGAAAGCTCAGCTGCGTCGGAGTGCCTGTCAGCGCGGGCAGTCCCGGCAACTCCGGGCGACGACGACGGATGGCCAGCTTGACAGCTGTGTTCAGCGCGTATGTCCCAGCGACCGTACCCACCGCCCTGCTCCACTTCTCGGCGCGCGGGCGGTCTACAGCCCACCCCACGGCGCCGATCGCCAGCCAAACCCCGCCGTGCTCGCCCAGCTGCGAGAACCGCGCCACCGCCCGCTCGACCCGCGGATCGCCATGACCGCGCGTGCGCGCCACACGCAACAGCCGCTCGTCCAGCGATACCAACGGCCTACGCACCAAAGCCGACGCGCGAATCCTCGTCCTCCGCGCGCACATACACGACCTGCGCGAGATACAGCCGTACGGGCCCGTCCTCGCTCTCCAGCTCGTGCCAGCCCCCGTCCTGGAGCGCCTTATACAGAGTCTTCAGCTGAGCGTCGCTGACGCGCAGCGCCAGCACCTGACCGGCCTGAAACCCGATGCTGATGCGACGCAGCGCCGCCATCAGTGGGCCTCCGCGGGCTGCACGATCTCGATCAGCACACCGCCCACGGCCTTGGGATGCACGAACGCCACGCGCGAGGAGCCGATCCCCGTGCGCGGCTGCTTGTCGATCAGCCGCAGCCCTGCCTCGTCGAGCGTAGCGAGCGTCGAATCGATGTCATCCACCTGATAGGCGACGTGGTGCAGCCCGGGGCCGCGATTGGCGAGGAACTTGCCCACAGGCGTGTCGGGACCGAGCGGCGCGAGCAGCTCGACGTGGTTCTCGCCGACATCCAACAGCACGGCCTCCACGCCCTGCTGCTCCACGACCTCGCGATGGGCGACGTCCAGTTTGAACAGGTCGCGGTAGAGGCGCAGCGAGGCGTCGAGGTCCTGCACGGCGACGCCGACATGGTCGATACGGTCAAACACGTCGCGGAGTCTAGCGGCGGTCGCTAACGGCGGCCGGCTTCGCTGCCATCACCCTCACCGGGTGGCGGCGCGACAAGCGTGTGAGCAGGCACGGCGTTCGCGGCCGCGCCCGGTGGAGCGTCGATCGCGACGGGGCTCGCGGGAGCATCGTGGGACTTGGCGGCCGCGACCACGCGCAACCCGACGCCTGGAGCGCGCTCCAGGCGCGGGACGCCGCTCATGATCCGCTCGATCGCCTCGCGGTCGAGCACCTCGTGCTCGAGCAGCTCGTAGGCCAGCGCGTCGAGCTGACCGCGGTGCGCGACGATCATCTTCTGCGCCGCCCGCCGAGCCTCGTCGATCAGGTCCTGGCGCTCCTCGTCGCGGATGCGCAGGGTCGTCTCCGACAGACGCACGTCGCCTTCGGGTGAGCGTCCCACGCCCGCGGTGCCCATCGCGAAGTCGTGCACCATCGAATGCGAGATGTCCGCCACTCGTTTGAGATCGTCCGAGGCGCCGGTCGTGACCTGGCCGAACACGATCTGCTCCGCGGCTCGCCCGCCGAGCAGGACGGTCATGTAGTCGAGCAGCTCCTCGCGCGTCTTCAGATAGCGGTCCTCGGCGGGCAGGTTCAACGTATAACCCAGCGCGCGCCCGCGGGGAACGATCGAGATGCGGTGCACGCGATCGACCGACGGCAGCAGCTCACCGCACAGCGCATGCCCGGCCTCATGGAACGCGACGACTCGCTTCTCGTGCGCGTTTAGCACGCGTCGGGACTGCACACCCGCGATCACGCGCTCCAGTGCGCCGTCGAAGTCCGCGTCGTCGATCGCTTTCGCGCCGCGGCGTGCCGCGAAGATGGCGGCCTCATTGCAGATATTCGCCAGATCGGCGCCCGTCAGGCCACTCGTCTGCTGGGCGACGAGCGCCAGATTCACCTTACCCAACGGCTTGCCGCGCGTGTGCACGGCCAGCACGCCTTCGCGCCCGGCCACGTCCGGCGGGGCGACGAACACCTGCCGGTCAAACCGGCCAGGGCGCAGCAGCGCGGGGTCGAGCTTGTCGAGCAGGTTCGAGGCGGCGATCACGACCAGCCGTCCACTGTCGCCCGCGAACCCGTCCATCTCGACCAGCAGCTGGTTGAGTGTCTGGTCCTTCTCGCCGGAGATGTCCGAGCCGCGCCGTCCACCGACGGCGTCGAGCTCGTCGATGAAGATGATCGCGGGCTCGTGCTTGCGGGCGATCGCGAACAGTCGCCTAATGCGAGCCGCGCCCAGGCCGGCGAACATCTCCACGAACGCCGCAGCCGACTGAGCGAAGAACTGCGCGCCCGACTCGTTCGCGACGGCCTTCGCGAGCAACGTCTTGCCCGTCCCGGGCGGCCCGTGCAGGAGGATTCCCTTCGGCACCTTCGCGCCCAGCTTTTCAAACTGCTTAGGGTCGCGCAGGAACTCGACGATCTCCTGCAGCTCGCCCTTGGCGTCATCAACGCCGGCGATATCAGCGAACGACACCGACTGGTTGGACGCAGGCTTGATCTGCTGCGGCTTGACTTTCGGCATCACCTTCAGCGTGCGCCACATCAGGTAGATGAGCGCGCCGAAGAACAGGATCATCAGCACCGGCTCCCAGTCCAGGGCCCAGTTCTGAATGTTCTGCGAAATCGACGTCGCGATCGTGCTCGTCATCCGTGCTCCCTCATAGTCGCCAACCGTGGCTGTGAGTCCTGCCGCGCCGGATTATGAATGATCGGGACAAGTTTTGGTGCAATCGATCTGTCAGTTGCGCCTCCCGCTGTCTCCGTTCAGCAGGATCCGGGTCGCGAGCGCTGCGTTTAGCGCACGCGATCGACCGCGGACATGGGCCGATCGACTCACCGCTCGCGCGGGCTCGACGCCCCTCTCACCCCAGCACACGCAGCGCCAGGTCCCTGAAGAACTCCGCCGCGAACGCCAGGTCGCGGACATCGATGCGCTCGTCCGCGCCGTGGATCAGCGGCGCCGTCTCAAGCAGCGACTGGTGGCGCTGGGGAAAGAAGCCATATGCCACGCAGTCCTCGAATGCGGCGCGAAAATGGCGCGAATCGGTGAACCCGGGCAGGATCGTCGGGACCGTGAGCGCGCCGGGATCACGCTCGGCGACCCACTCTGAGATTGCCTCCATCAGCGGTGAGCTCATCGGCGAGCGGTTGCCGATGACGCGCTCGGTGAACTCGATCGCGAATCCGTCCTCGGGGCGGGCAGGTCCTGGGTGGGTGGGCTCCAATACTTCGGCGATCGCGCGCCTGACCTGCTCCTCGCCGAGGCCCGGCGGCACGCGACAGTCCACCCGCAGCACCGCCCGGCTGGGGATCACGTTGATCTTCTCCGATGCGCTGATCCGGGTCGGCGCGAACGTCACGCCAAGCATCGGCTCGAACATCGTCGCCAACCGCTCGTCGGCTGCGCGCAACCGCGCCACCGATCCCGCGGGATCGTCCGGATCCTCGCCGATCGCCGCAAGGAACGCGCGCGGCTCGGCCGTCAGCTCATACCCCGGCGCTCGTGCGCCGAGGCGCTCCAGCAAAGGCGCCATCTTCAGCAGCGCATTGACGCCCATGCTCGGCATCGACGCGTGTCCCGCCACGCCGTCCGTCGTGACCGTGAACCGGAAAACGCCCTTCTCGGCACAGCACACCCCGTAGCGGCGCGCGCCGCCGTACTCGAACACGCAGCCCGCCCCCTCGTTGACGAGCATGTCGCAGCGCACCGCGTCGGGGTGTTCGCGCGTGATCCACTCGGCGCCGAGGGCGCCTCCGGTCTCCTCGTCGACGACCGCCACGATCAGCAGCTCGCCGTGCGCGGGCCGCCAGCCCGAGCGCGCGAGCGAGGCGGCGGCGGCGATCTCGGCCGCCACCTGGGACTTCATATCCAGCGCGCCCCGCCCCCACAGGTAGCCGTCGGCGACGTCTCCCGACCACGGGTCGTGCGCACTGTGCCACTCCGCCGGGTCGGCGAGCACGGTGTCGACGTGGCCCAGGTAACACAGCGTCGGACCCTCCCGCTCGCCACGCAGGCGCGCCACGAGATTAGGTCGCTCCGGCTCGGCGCCGAGCAGCTCGCACGCGAACCCCGCGGCGGTCAAATGCGCGGCGAGATGCTCCTGCGCCGGGCGCTCGGCGCCGGGGGGGTTGACGGTGTTGAAACGAATCAGGCCCTGGAGCAGCTCCTGCGCCTCGGCGGCCGGGTCGGGGCGTGTCATGCGGGAATCGTACGCCGCGCCACCCGGCGCGCGCCCGGCACCGCCGCGAGCAGTTCGCGCGTGTATGGCTCACGGGGCGCGCTATACAGCGCCTCGTTGGAGGCCACCTCGACGATCCGCCCATCGTGCATTACCGCGATGCGATCGCACATGTGTCTGATCACCGACAGATCGTGGGAGATGAACACCATCGTCAACCCCAGTCGGCGCTGCAGATCGCGCAGCAGGTTGAGCACCTGCGCCTGGATCGAGACGTCCAGCGCGGACACGGGCTCGTCGGCGATCAGCAGCTTCGGTCCCAGGGCGAGCGCACGGGCGATGCCGACGCGCTGGCGCTGGCCACCGGAGAACTCGTGCGGGTAGCGGTTGTAGTGCTCGGGGTTCAGCCCGACCGTCTCCATCAACTCCTGCACCATGCGTCGGCGCGCAGCGCGATCGGACTCGACGCGATGGATGACAAGCGGCTCGGCGACGATCGAGCCGATCGTCTTGCGCGGGTTCAGCGACGAGTAGGGGTCCTGAAAGACCATCTGCAGCTCACGCCTGACCGGCTTCAGACCGGCGCCGCGCAACGCCGTGATGTCCCGTCCTGCAAACCGCACCTCGCCCGCGGTGGGCTCGAGCAGACGCGCGATCAACCGCGCGGTCGTGCTCTTGCCCGAGCCCGACTCGCCGACGATGCCGAACGTCTCCCCGCGCATCACATCGAACTCGATCCCGTCCACGGCGCGGACCGCGCCGACGTTGCGTCGCAGCATCACCCCCCGGTCGAGCGGGAAATGCTTGGTCAGGCCCTTCACTTGCAGCAGTGGCTCATCGGAGCTCATGATCGTTCTCCGTCCGGGTACACCTCATGCCGGCTCTTTCCACAATCGCCGGCGCGTGTCCGAGTCCAGCAAGCACGCGACCTCGTGGTCGGACTGTCCGGGCACGGGTTCGAGCGCCGGGTCGATACGGGCGTGCTCGGGCTCGGAGTATGGGCAGCGCGGGTGAAAGCGACAGCCGGACGGCGGAGCCAGCGGGCTGGGGGGCGATCCGGGGATCGGCGTGAGCAGTTCCTCGCGCGGGCCGTCGAGCGTGGGGATCGACCGCAGCAGCCCCCAGGTGTAGGGGTGCTCGGGGGCGGCGAACACGCGCTCGGCGGGGGCGCGCTCGACGATCCGACCCGCGTACATCACGGCGATCTCATCGGCCATCTCGGCGACCACTCCGAGATCGTGGGTGACGAGCACGAGCGCCATCCCCCGTTCGCGCTGCAGGCGCGAGAGCAGCGCGAGGATCTGCGCCTGCACGGTCACGTCCAGGGCGGTCGTCGGCTCGTCGGCGATTAGCAACTTAGGGTCGTTGGCGAGCGCCATCGCGATCATCGCCCGCTGGCGCTGTCCGCCGGAGAGCTCGTGCGGGTAGGAGTCAACGCGCGCCGCGGGCTCGGGGATGCCGACGAGGTCCAGCAGCTCGATCGCGCGCGCGCGCGCCGCGGCCTTGGCGATGTCGCGGTGAGCGCGAATCGCCTCCACGATCTGTGCGCCCACGCGATACATCGGGTGCAGAGAAGACAGCGGGTCCTGGAACACCATCGCGATCTCATCGCCACGGATCGCGCGCAGCTGGGAATCATCCAACGCCAGCAGATCGCCATGGCCCTCGAAGGAGATGCGCCCGCTGACCGTCGCGCCCTCCACCCGCGTCAGACCGAGCACGCTGAGCGCCGCCACGGTCTTACCCGACCCAGACTCGCCGACGATCCCGAGCGTGCGCCCGCGACCCAACTCATAGGAGATCCCATCCACAGCCTGCACCGTTCCGTCTTCGGTGGCGTAAGACACGCGCAGGTCCTCGACGCGCAGCAGTGGGTCCTGCGCCGGGTGCGCCGGATCGGGGCTCGCGGGGCTTGCCGCGTCAGTGCTTGTGGCGGAAGCGGACGGAACCGCGGTCGCCTCAGGAGTGTCTGGGGCGTCGAACGGACTCATGAGTAGCGCACCCGTGGATCCAGGTAGGCGTAGGCGATGTCCACGAGAATGTTCGCAACGATGATGAACAGCGCGGCCAGCAGCACCGTCCCCTGGATGATCGGAAAGTCCGCATGGGTGATCGCGTCGTAGTTCAGGCGGCCGATCCCGGGGATGTTGAAGACCGTCTCGATCAACACGGCGCCGCCCAGCAGCACCCCGACATCCAGCGCGAAGATCGTCAGGATCGGCGTGATCGCCGCGCGCACGCCGTGGTGCATCACGACCCGGCGCTCGGGCAGGCCCTTGGCGCGGGCGGTGCGGATGTAATCCTCGCCCAACGTCTCGATCAGGCTGCCGCGCATCAGCCGCGCGTATACCGCCGCGAACCCTGCGGCGAGCACCAGCCACGGCAGGATCAGCGAGGTGAACCATTTCTGTGGGTCGGCGGTCACGCCCGCGTAGGAGCCAGCGCCAGGGAACACCTTGATCTGGCCGATGTCCGCCGCGAACAGATACAGCACGATCAGCCCGAGCCAATATTCGGGCGCGGAGATGAACAGCAGCGCGACCCCCATCGTGCTGCGATCGGTGCGCGAGCGCCGGCGCAACGCCGAGACGATCCCGATCGGCAGCCCGATCGCCATCCAGATGATCGCCGAACCGATCGTCAGTGACAGGGTCGCCGACAGGCGATCGAAGATCAGGCTCTTGACCGACGCGTTCGAGTAATAGCTGTAGCCGAGGTCGCCGTGCAGGAACAGCCCCTTCATGTACAGCCAGAACTGCGTCAGCAGCGGCTTGTTCAGCCCGAGGTTGGCCCTGATCTCGGCGATCACCTTGGGGCTCGCGCTGTGTCCCGCCCGCAGCCGCGCGGGATCGGCGGTGGGCAGGACCCGGAACAGCACGAACGTCAGCGCCGAGACAAGGATCAACAGCAGCACTCCCCACAGCACGCGCCTGACGACGTAGCCCGTCATCGGCTCACTTCAGCGAGGTAAAGCTGTAGTCCCACGCACCGATGTTCCACACGTCGCCGACGCCCGCGACGTTGCTGGCCTCGATGTTCGGCTCCTTGTCAAACGCGAACGGGATCGCGGCGGCCTGGGCGACCAGTTCGCGGTCGATCGCGCCCCAGGCGGCGGCGCGAGCCTGCGTGCCGACGATCGGTTCGGCTTCTTCGATCTTGCGATTGATCGTCGGATCGTTCACCTGGCCCCAGTTGTTGTTGCCGCTGGGTTCGATGTGCTTACCGTTGAACGTCACGTCGAGCACACCCTGGGGATCGCCGAAGTCCGCGGCCCAGCCGACGCTCGGACAGACGTCGATCTCTTCGGCGGGAGTACCGCAGAACTTCGAATACATGACCGACTCGTCGACGAGGCTGAACTTCGTTTTGAAGCCGAGGTTCTTGAGCGTCTGGTTGACGATTTCGGCGTCCTGCGCGTCGGGGCTGCCGGTCGCGCCGACGATCTGCACCGTGGCGCTGCCCGCGTACTTCCCGCTGGGATAACCGGCGAGGCGCATGTACTTGGCGGCCACCTGCGCGTTCCCGGACGGATATTCGTTGTAGTCGACCTGCGGACCCTTCAAGCCGCCCGCCTGTTCGAAGCCGGGGATTTCGGGATAGATGAAGTGCGTCATCACGTTCGTGACGAGTTCGCCCCCGCGAGCCTTGTTCATCGCGACTCGGTTAAGCGCCGCCCAGAACGCCTTGCGCGTGTTCACGTTCGCGAACGGTCCCTTGTGATTGTTGACGGCGATGTAGTTCGTGCCGGCGCCCGCGGAGATCTCCAGCTGGGAGCGATGCTGTTCGTAGGCGAGCTGCACGATCGACTGCGCGGGCGTGTCGTTCTGGACCATGTGCGAGCCTTCAAGCACCTGCCGGCCGATCACGTTCGGGTCGCCGCCGATCTGGATGGCGATCTGATTCAGGTAGGCCGGGCGGAAGTCGGTCCCGGCGCTCCAATTGGGATTGCGCACGAGCGTCGCGGACTTACCCGGTTCGTAGCCGATCCCGAGAACCTTGCCTGCGCCGTTTGACTTGAACATGTACGGGCCGGTGGCGACAAGATAGTTGCCGTATTCGGTCGGTTTATGAGCGTCGTACTTGCGCGCGTATTCCTCGGGTACGGGCGCGCTCAGCGGCAGCACCAGGGCGGAAGTGAGAATCTGACCCTTCGGTTCGGTCAGGTGAAAGACGATCGTGTGCGAGTTGGGCGTGACGATGCCCGGTATCGGTCCGCCGTCGGCCTTGCTCGCGCCTTCCAGCGCGCCGAAGTACGTAGAGAAATAAGGGTTGGCGACGTTTTCGTTGGCGCCGCGCTCGATCGCGTAGGCGACGTCCGCGGAGGTGACTTCGCGGTTGACCGGCGGACTGAAGTGGATTCCTGAGCGAAGATGCACCGTGACGGTCTTGCGATCGGAGGAGATTTCCGCCGGCCCCGAGGCCATGTCGGGGGAGGGAGCGGCGAACGTGTTGGGCTTGTAGGAATACAGCGGACGCTGCGTCGCATAGACCGCCTCGTAGTCGACCGACGAGTAGGCCTGGCCCGGGTCGAGACGTTCGAAGTCCTCGTGGTTGAGGACCGTCAGCGTGCCGCCGCGCACACCGCCGGTCTGGGACTCGCTGGCGGGGGTCTGAACGCCGGAAGGCGCCTTGATGCCACTCGAGCCGGGGTCCGCGCTGCCGCTCGAGCCGCACGCGGAGAGCCCCAGCGAGGCGAATGCCAGCAGCAGTGCGCCCCCGACGAGCGCGCCCGGCCTGAACGTCCTGACTACGACCCTCATGATCGACGAGATCACAACCAACACCCCTCTTTTGTGTGTGTAACTACGTTCGCCCGGGCACATACCCTCCACTCCTCGGGCGCTTGATCGTTTGCCGGCACGGGCATCCGGCCCGCGGCGGTGAACGTCTGAGAAGTCGCTCGCAAACCCGGCCCCCGGTAGAGCGCGCGGGTCATCGCGCGATCCTCGGGTTGAGGGCGTCCTGCAGACCGTCGCCGAGCAGGTTGAACGCGAGCACGGTCAACAGCAAGGCGATGCCCGGAAATGTCATGTACCACCAGGCGGTGTTAAAGATCGGGGTGGCGGCGGCGAGCATCTGGCCCCAGCTGGCGGTGGGTGGACGGACGCCGACGCCGAGATAGGACAAGGCCGCCTCGAGCAGGATGTTCTGGGGAATCAGCAGGCTCGCGTAGACGACGATCGGGGCGAGCAGGTTGGGTAGGATCTCGCCCCCCATGATGCGCATGTCCGACGCGCCCTGCGAGCGGGCGGCGGCCACGAACTCCTGCTCGCGCAGCGACAGCACGAGCCCGCGCACGATGCGCGCGATGTACGTCCAGTTGACGAGCGCGATCAGGAAGATGATCACGCCGAGGCCCGACTGCACGTGCCCGCCGAGACAGCCGCGAACCTCACAGGCGGCGCCAAGACCCAGACCCAGCAGCAGGACCGGAATCGCCAGCACGACGTCGACCATGCGCGAGAGCAGCGTGTCGGTCCAGCCGCGGTAGTAGCCAGCGAGCAGCCCGACGATCGTGCCGAGCACGGTCGCGACGGCAGTGCCGACGATGCCGACGATCAGCGACACGCGCGTGCCGTAGATGACGCGCGAGGCGACATCCTGGCCTAGCGGGTCGACCCCGAAGGGATGTGCGGCACTCGGTCCGAGCGGACTGCCGAAGGCGTTCGTCAGGTTGGGGTTCTGCACGTTCGGACCCGGCAGCCCCAGCAGCGAGACGACCAGCGGCGCGGCGATCGCGACGACGATCAACAGCGCGATGAACCAGAGCGAGACGAGCGCCACGCGATCGCGGCGAAACCGCCGCCAGAACAGCTGCAGTGGCGAGCGCGCCGCGACGGACGACGTCGCAGTCGATCCGGCGAGATCGGGCAGATCGACGCGGCCACCCGCGCCAGGCAGCAGCTCGGCTGCGCCCACGCTCATGGATGAATCCTCCGCAGGATGGTCGTCACGTGCAACACCGGATACAAGAGTTCGACACGAACTCCTCGGCAACCTCCCGAAGAAACTAAATAGGCGCCAGCCACGCATAGGCGCGTATTTGCCGTGTACGACGCCATCTGAGGGAAATGTCCGAGCGCGTGTCGCGACGGGTGGGCGCGGAATACTCAGGGTGTGGACACCCTGTTCGAGGACGATGCGACCCCCGACCGCGCCGCGGGCGCCCAGACCGGTGACGATCGCGCGGGAGCGCATCCTCTGGCGGTGAGAATGCGCCCGGCGCGGCTGCAGGAGTTCGTCGGGCAGAGCCACCTCCTGGGCGAGAGCTCGGGGCTGCGCACGGCGATCGAGCAGGGTCGGCCGCACTCGATGGTGCTGTACGGACCGCCGGGGACCGGCAAGACAACGCTGGCGCGACTGGTGGCGAGCAACTCCAACGCGACCTTCGAGGAGCTCAGCGCCGTGCAGGCGGGGCGCGCGGAGGTACGCGCAGTGATCGAGCGCGCCGCCCACCGGCGCACGCTCGGAACGCCGACCGTGCTGTTCCTGGACGAGATCCATCGCTTCAACAAGGCCCAGCAGGACACACTGCTGCCGGCGGTCGAGGACGGGCTCGTGACGCTGATCGGCGCGACCACCGAGAACCCCGCGTTCGAGGTCAACGGCGCGCTGCTCTCGCGCGTGCGGGTGTATGCGCTGCAGGCGCTCAGTGCCGAGGAGGTCGCGACGGTGCTGCGGCGGGCGATCGCTCAGGGCACGGCAGCGCCCGCGGCGGGAACGGCACCGGCGGACCGAGACGGAGAGGGCGGGGAGGGTGGGATGAGCGAGAACACCACGACGCGCCCCGCCGACACGGAGGTGGACGAGGAGGCGATCGAGTTCCTGGCGGCGCGCAGCGCGGGCGACGCGCGCACGGCGCTGAACGCGCTAGAGCTGGCGCTGCAGACGGCGGCGGAGCTCGGGGAGGCCCACGTGGACATCGCGCGGGTGGAGGACGCACTGCAGCGTAAGGCGGTGCTGTACGACAAACACGGAGACCGTCACTACGACTACATCTCGGCCTGGATCAAGGCCACGCGCGGGTCAGACCCGGACGCGTCGCTGTACTACCTGGCGGTGATGATCGAGGGGGGCGAGGACCCACGGTTCATCGTGCGGCGGATGGTGATTCTCGCCTCCGAGGACGTAGGCAACGCCGACCCCGGCGCACTCACGGTGGCGGTAGCCGCGGCGCAGGCGGTCGAGCACGTGGGCATGCCCGAGGCGACCTTCGCGCTCGCCCAAGCGGCGATCTACCTCGCGCTGGCGCCCAAGTCCAACGCCGCCGGACGCTCGCTGGTCGCAGCCAGAGCGCATGTGCGCGAGCACGGAGCGGCGCCCGTGCCGGGGTGGCTCCGTCCCGGAGCGCGGCCCGGACAGGAGGTGGGTGGGTATGACTATCCGCACGACCATCCCAGCCAGGTCTCCCCGCAGGAGCTGCTGCCGGAGGGCGTCGTCGGGGAGCGGTTCTACCGGCCCGGCGAATCCGAAGCGCGTCTGTCCGAGCGATTGGAGCAGGTACGCCGCATGCGTGGGCGATAATCGGGTATGGCCATCGTTACTGCCGCTGACAGGCAGATGCGCGCAGAGCGCACGCTGATCGCGCGCGATCCCGCGACCGGCGTCACGCTGGGGGAGGTGCAGGCGACACCGCCCGAGCGCATCGACGCGGCGGTCGAGGGCGTGGCTCGCGTGCAGCCGCTGTGGGCGCTGCTGCGGGTCGTGGACCGCGCGCGCTACATGCGCCGCATGGCCCAGGCGATCGTCGACGAATTCGACACCCTGACCGAGACGATCGCGCGCGAGCAGGGTCGCCCGCGCGCGGAGGTGGCAAGCATGGAGCTGCTGAGCGCGATCGACGCGCTGAACTGGATCGCGCAGGAGGGCGCGGAGGTGCTCGGAGGACGGCGCGTACGAGCGCATCGCTCGCTGAGCGTCCGCACCCGCGCGCGGGTGGCATACGAGCCGTACGGCGTGATCGGAGTGATCGGCGCCGGCAGCGCACCGTTCGCACAGCCCTTGAGTCAGATCGCGGGCGCGCTGCTGGCCGGCAACGGGGTGCTCATCAAGCCCGCGGCGCGGGCGTGTCTGTCAGGTGAGGCGATCATGCGCGTCATCGGCCGCGCGGGTCTGCCCGAGGGGCTCGTCGCGATCGCGCACGGCGGCGCGCAGGTGGGCGTGGCGCTCGCACGGGCGCCCGTTGGCAAGGTGCTGTTCACGGGCTCGCCCACCGTCGGGCGGGCGGTGGCGCGGGAATGCGTCTCGCGCGAGACCGAGGTGACGGTCGAGCTCGGGGGCAAGGACGCGATGCTCGTGCTCGCCGACGCAGACCTCGGCAATGCCGTGGCTGGCGCGCTGTGGGCGGGTTGCGCCGGCGCGGGACAGGCGCGCGGGGCGATCGAGCGGGTGTATGTCGCGCGCGAGGTCGTAGAGCCGTTCGTGGAGCGACTGATCGCGCGCGCTCGTGCCTACGCGGTGGGCGATCCGGCCGATGCGCGTGTACAGATGGGACCGCTCTCCTCGCAGCGGCGCCTGCAGCACGTGAGCGAGTTGGTGGGAGAGGCGCTCGCGCAGGGCGCGCAGTTGCGCTGCGGCGGACCAATGGAGCCGCCGCCCGGGTGCGCGGGCGCGTGGTATGCGCCCGCCGTCATCACGGGCGTGCGCCAGGAGATGCGGCTGATGCGCGAGCCGCTGGACGGACCGGTCTGGGCGGTCATGGCGGTCGACTCGGTCGAGCAGGCGATCGCGCTCGCCAACGACAGTGAGTACGGGCTGGGCGCGTCGGTGTGGAGCGCCGACCGCTACCGCGGAACGCGGATCGCGCGCGAGCTGCACGCGGGCATGGTGTGGCTGAACGACCACCCGCCCGCGCCGACGCTCACACGCGGGCCGTGGGGCGCCGCCGCGGGCGGAGGGCTCGGCAAGACGCTCGGGCAGGCAGGACTGCGTGCGTGCGCGCAGGAAAAGCTGATCTCCTGGTCATCGCCCGGACTGCGGGGACTGTGGTGGGGGCCGTATGACGAGAGCACCCTGCGCGCGGCACGCGCGGTGGCGCGATTGCGCTCGGGACGCGAGTCGGATCGCGAGCGCGCCTGGCGGCGGGGCGCTCCGGCGATCGTGCGGGTGGGCGCGCGGATGCTCGGGCGTGGCGTGCCTCGGTAGGACGGCTAACCTTGAGCGCATGCCAGCCCAGGCCTACGCCGGCAAGGAGTGCGTGTGTCAACTGCGTCGCGGCATCTGCGATCAGAGCTGCGTGCAGGGCATGCTCGACACCCCCTTCTACATCGCCTGTCTGCGCCTGACCGGCCGGCGCTGCGTGGTCGTCGGCGGCGGTGAGATCGGGCTGGAGAAGGTCGAGGGCCTGCTCGCTTGCGACGGCGCGGTGACGCTGATCGCGCCCACGGCGCTGCCGGCGCTGCAGGAGTACGCGCGCGAGGGCTCGATCCGCTGGGAGCAGCGCCCCTACGCCGGGCCGGCGGACCTGGAGGGCGTGTTCATGGCGATCGCCGCTACCGATGACACGGACGTGAACATCGCCGTGTACGACGACGCCGAGCGTCGCGCGATGCTCGTGAACGTCGTCGATGTGCCGCCGCTGTGCAACTTCATCCTGCCCGCGATCGTGCGCACCGGCCCGCTGGCGATCGCGATCTCCACCGCCGGCGCCTCGCCGGCGCTGGCCAAGCGCATGAAGCGCGAGGTCGAAGGGCAGTTCGGCGCGGAGTACGCGCGGCTGGCGATCCTGCTCAACGAGGTGCGCGGTTGGGCCAAGGCGACGCTGCCCACTTATCAAGACCGCAAGCGCTTCTTCGAGTCGATCGTAGGCGGCGATCCCGACCCGATCGCACTGCTGCGCGCGGGCGAGGAGCCTGCCGTACACGAGCTGATCGCCCGGTCCCAGCGCGAGCACGAGCCTCAGACCTCGAGCGTGTGATCGAGCTAGAGGGGCTCGTCCGGTGTTACGGCGAGCGTGAGGCGTTGAGCGATGTGTCGCTGTCCCTGCCGGCGGGACAGACGCTCGTCGTGTTCGGCCCCAACGGCGCGGGCAAGACGACGCTGCTGCGCGTGCTCGCGACGCTGCTGCGCCCGCATGCGGGCGCCGTGACGGTGCTCGAGAAGCGACTGCCGGACGAGGCTTGGCAGGTGCGCGGGCGCGTCGGTCTGCTCGGCCACGACCCGCTGCTCTACCGCGAGCTGACTCCCCGTGAGAACCTGCGCTATCACGCCCGCCTGCATAACGTGGGCGACGCTCGCGTCGAGCAGCTGGTTCAGGCGACGGCCATCGCCGATCGGGCGGATGAGCCGCTGCGAACGCTGTCTCGCGGGATGATCCAGCGGGTCGCCGTCGCCCGCGCCACGCTGCACGACCCGCAGCTGCTGCTGCTCGACGAGCCCTATGCCAACCTCGACCCGGCGGCGATCGACCTCGTCGCGCCACTGATCGGGGCGCAGACGGGATGCACGAGAGTGGTGACGAGCCACGACCCGACCGGCGGGCTGGCCCAAGCCGACCTCGTGCTCGGGCTGCGAGCCGGACGCGCCGTGCTCGTCAAGGCGGCCGGCGAGATCGAGCCGCACGAGATCGCGGAGCTGTATAGGTGAGCGCCGTGACCCCTGACGCGCCCCCCGCAGCCGACCCGCAGACAGGAGACGCCCGCTCCGGGGCCCCCGGCACGCTCGCCGTCGTCAGCGCGCTGCTGCGCAAGGAGCTGCTCGTGGAGCTGCGCACGCTGGAGTCAATTCCCGGCATGTCGCTGTTCGCGGTCAGCACGCTCGTCGTGTTTCACTTCGCGCTGCAACGCTCCACCGTCGATGGCGACCTGGCCGCGGGGGTGCTGTGGGTGACGCTGCTGTTCGCGGCGATGCTCGGGCTCAACCGGCTGTTCGTCGCCGACGCCGAGCAGGGCGGGTTCGACGGGTTCCTGCTCGCGCCCGTGGACCGCACGGCGATGCTGTTCGCCAAGTCCTTGGCGCTGCTCGCGTATCTGATCGTGCTGGAGATCGTCGCCGTGCCCGCGTTCGCGTTGCTGCTGCTCGGACCGCCGCTCGGGCCGGCGCTGCCCGGCCTGCTGGTGGTGCTCGCGCTCGCCGATGTCGGGCTGGCTGTGATCGGCACGCTGATCGCGGCGCTGGCGGTGCAGACCCGCGCGCGCGACCTGCTCGGGCCGCTGCTCGCGCTGCCGCTGCTCGTCCCGATCGTCATCGCCGGCGCCCGCGCCACCTCGCCGCTGCTCACCTCGGGGCACGTCGGCGCGCTGAGTGGGCGCTGGCTGGCGGTGCTCGCGCTCTATGATCTGGTGTTCGGGCTGATCGCCTACGCCGTATTCGACTTCCTGCTGGAGGACTGACCCCTGAGAGCCCTGAGAGTCCCGGGACTGCGCACACTGAGCATCCTCACGGTCGCCGCGATGGGCATCGCCCTGTGCCTCGTGTTCTTCTACGCGCCGATCGAACTCGAAGAAGGGCTCTTGCAGAAGATCTTCTACCTGCACGTGCCCCTGGCGATCGTCTCGCTATGTGGCTTCGTGCTCGGCGGGATCATGGCGATCGCGCACCTGCGCACGCGCGACCGCCGCTGGGACCTGCGCTCGTATGTGACGATCCACATGAGCCTGATCTTCGGCGTGGCCGTGCTGCTGACCGGCTCGATCTGGGCGCGCGGCTCATGGGGGCACTGGTGGGTGTGGAGCGAGCCGACGCTCGTCTCCTACCTGATCGTGTTCCTGCTGTACGCGACCTATCAGCCGCTGCGCTTCGCGATCGAGGACCCCGAGCGCCAGGCGCGCTACGCGTCGGTGTTCGCGATCGTCGCGGGGGCGTTCGTGCCGCTGAACTTCCTCGCTGTGCGCCTCTCCACCTCCTACCTGCACCCGCGCGTGCTCGGCTCCTCCTCCAACCTGCCCGGCTCGATGCGGTTCACGTTCCTGGTCTCGCTCGTGGCGATCGCGCTGCTGTTCGCGACCCTCTGCTCGTACGAGCTCACGGCCAAGCGCACGCGCATGATGCTGCGCTCGCGCAGCCGCATCCTGGGGTACCAGTGATGCCGACCCTCGCGAGCGCCCTGCCGGAGAACACGGGCGACGGCTACGTGGCTGCCGCCTACATCGTCTTCTTCGTACTCCTCCTGATCTATCTGGCGATCATGGCCCTGCGCCTCAGCCACGTGCAACGCGATCTGCGCGATCTACAGGCGCGCACGCAGGAGTCCGCGCGCGAAGACGAGACCCGCCAGGGGACGGGAGCAGGGTCGGGATCGGGAGCAGGAGCGGCGGCGGGCCGGCCGCAGAGACAGGACGATGAGACGCTGGAGCGCGAACCGGCATGAGCGAGCTGCTGGCGCTCGGGATCTCGCACAAGACGGCGCCCGTGGCGCTGCGCGAGCGGCTCGCGTTCACCGAGCCCCAGGCGCGCGAGTTCGCCGAATCGACGCTCGCCACCTCGGAGGTGCGCGAGGCAGTCGTAATCTCCACCTGCAACCGCACCGAGGTCTACCTCGTAGTAGGAGACTCCGTGCGCGCCGAGGGCGACGTGCTCGGCCTGCTCGCCCAACGCGCGGACATTCGCCCGACCGAGCTCGCGGACGCGATCTACTCGCCCCGTAACTGCGATGCGGCACGCCAGCTCTACCGCGTGACCGCGGGCCTCGAGTCGATGATCGTCGGCGAGGCCGAGATCCAAGGACAGGTCAGGCGCGCGCACGAGTCCGCGCTGGCCGCCGGCTGCACCGGCCCGCTGTCCAACCGCCTGTTCGCCGCGGCGCTGACGACCGGCAAGCGCGTGCGCTCGGAAACCGCGATCGGTGCGGGCCGCGCGAGCGTGCCCTCGGTCGCGGTCGATCTGGCGCAGACCGTGCTCGGTGGGCTGACCGACCGTCACGTCGTGATCCTCGGCGCCGGTGAAACCAGCGAGCTGACCGCGCGCGCCCTGTCCGAGCAGGGCGCCGGCACGATCTTCGTCGCCAACCGCCACGCCGACCGCGCGCTGCACCTGGCCGAGCGCTTCGGCGGGTCGGTCGTCGGGCTCGACGGCCTGCCCGAGCAGCTCACCCGCGCGGACATCGTGGTCTCCTCGACCGCCTCCCCGCATCCGATCGTCGGGCGCGAGGAGCTCGCCGAGGTGATGCGCGAGCGCCACGCGCGAGCGCTCTTGCTGATCGACATCGCCGTCCCCCGCGACATCGACCCGGGCTGCGCGGAGCTCGAGGGCGTCAGCCTGTATGACATCGACGACCTGCAGGCCGTCGTCGCGCGCAACCTCGACACCCGCGCCAGCGAGATCCCGCGCGCGCAGGCGATCGTCGAGGAGGAGATCCTGCGCTTCGCCCGCTGGCTCGGCCAGCTCGACGTGCTGCCGACCGTCAGCGCGCTGCGCGAACACGGCGCCGCGCTGGTCGAGCAGGTGCTCGCCGAGAACGAGGGCCGCTGGGAGGCGGCCTCCACGCGTGATCTTGCGCGCGTGGAAGCGATCGCGCGCGCCGTCATGAGCCGACTGCTGCACGAGCCCACGATCCGGTTGCGCAGCCACGGTGAGCGCGGCCACGCCAACATCGAGCTCGTGCGCGAGCTGTTCGGGCTCAGCGACGACGAGCCCGACGCGCGTGCCTCAGCAGCAGACCTGGGCGAGCCGCCGGACAACGTGCGCCAGATCTCGCGCCCCGCCCGCGCCGGCGGCGCGGGCTCGTCCTGACCCGCGGCGATGAGCCGTCTGCGCATCGGCACCCGCGCCAGCGCGCTCGCGCTCGCGCAGACACGCCTCGTCGCCGAAGAGCTCGGCGGCGCGGACATCGTGACCCTGACCACCAGCGGTGACCGTGGCGCGCATGCGGGCGACAAGTCGCGCTGGGTGGACACGATCGAGGACGCGCTGCTCGCGCGGGAGATCGACCTCGCCGTGCACTCCGCCAAGGACCTCCCCGGCGAGCTCGCCGACGGCCTGCAGCTGCTGGGGGCGCCGCCGCGCGCGGGCGTCGAGGACGTGCTGTGCTTCGCGAACGCGGAGCCGTGCGGCGGCGGCTCGGGCGAGGATCCGAACGGACGCCGCGCAGACGGCGACGCCGGCTCCACTGGGGACAGTCGCATCGGGGACGCATCGGCGGGGCTGGACGGGCTCACCGAGGGCGCCCGCGTGGGCACGAGCAGCATCCGCCGCGCCGCCCAGCTGTGCGCCGCGCGCGAAGACCTCGAGGTCATCACGATCGGCGGCAACGTCGACACGCGCCTGCGCCTCCTTGCAGAGGGTGAGTTCGATGCGATTCTGCTCGCGCGCGCGGGCTTGCAGCGACTCGGCCGCGAGGGGGAGATCGGCGCCGTGCTCGACCCCGCGCAGTTCGTGCCCGCGCCCGGTCAGGGCGCGCTAGCGCTGGAGGCCCGCACCGATGATGTCCGCGTGCGAGAGACGGTCGCGGCGATCCTCGACCCCGACACCTCCGCCTGCCTGCAGGCCGAGCGCGCCCTCGCGAGCGCGCTCGAGGCCACCTGCCACACGCCCCTCGGCGCCCACGCCACGCCCGCGGGCTGCGGCTGCTTCGGTCTGCGCGCCTGGGTCGGGCTGCCCGACGGCTCGGCCTGGGTCGCAGATGAGCTGCTCGGCGGGTTCTACGACCCCACCGAGCTCGGCCGACGCGTCGCCGAGCGCATGACCGCAGCCGGCGCCCGGAAGTTGCTCACGCGCGCGCAGGAGATGGCGGCCGTTGCCGGCGCCTGACGCTGATGCGCCGCCCGACGCCACCGTCGGACGGGTGTATCTGGTCGGCGCCGGCCCCGGCGATCCGGGTCTGCTGACCGCCCGCGCGCTGGAGCTGATCGCTGCGGCCGACACGATCCTCTATGACCGCCTGATTCCCGCGACCGCGCTCGACGGCGCGCGCACCGACGCCGAGCTGCTGTTCGTCGGCAAGCAGGGAGGCGGCGACTCCGTCCCCCAGGAGCAGACCGAGGAGCTGATCCTCGCCCGTGCCCGCGCGGGCGCCACCGTGGTGCGCCTGAAGGGCGGAGACCCGTTCGTGTTCGGTCGCGGCGGCGAGGAGGCGCTGCGCCTGCGCGCCGCCTCCATTCCCTATGAGATCGTTCCCGGCGTCACCGCCGGTGTCGCCGCCGCCGCCTACGCGGGCATCCCGGTCACCCATCGCGGACTCTCGAGCGCCGTCGCGCTCGTCACCGGCCACCAGGACCCGGACAAGGACATAGAGACCTCGCTCGACTGGCCCGCGCTCGCCGCCTTCCCCGGCACGCTCGTCTTCTACATGGGCGTCCGCGCGCTGCCACGCATCGCACGGTCGCTGATCGACGCCGGTCGCTCGCCCGAGCAGCCCGTCGCGATCGTCGAACGCGGCACGCTCCCCGGCCAGCGCACCCTCACCGGCACGCTCGCCACGATCGCCGACCTCGCCCGCGCCGAGGACGTGCGCGCGCCCTCGGTCACCCTCGTCGGCCCCGTCGCCGCGCTCGCGCGGGAGCTCTCCTGGCTGCCGCCCGCGCCGCTGGCCGGGCTGACCGTGGCCGTGACGCGCGCGCGGGCCACCACCAGCGGCCTGGCGCGGCGGTTGGAGTCGCTCGGCGCCCGCGTGCTCCAGACGCCCGCGATCCGCACCGTGCCGCTCTCCGGGCCCGCCCCCGACCTGGCTTCGTACGATCTCGTCTGCCTGACGAGCCCGGTGGGGGTGAACGCGCTGTTCGAGCGCCTGCGCACCGGGGGCCTCGACGCACGCGCTTTCGCCGGCGTGCGCGTGGCGGCGATCGGGCCCGGTACCGCCGAGGCGCTCGCCGAGCACGGAATCGTCGCGGACGTCCTCCCCGAGCGCGCGGTGGCCGAGGGGCTCGTGGAAGCGCTCGCGGATGTGACGCCGCCCGCGCGCCGCGCGCTGGTCGCCCGCGCGCGCGAGGGACGCGAGGTGCTGCCCGAGGCACTGCGCGCGGCGGGCGCCGAGGTGGATGTGCTGGCGCTGTATGAGACGGTCGCCGACGCTCCGCCCGCGCACATCCTCCGGGAAGCGCTCACCGCCGACTACGTCACGTTCACCTCCGCCTCCACGGCGCGCTTCTTTCTTCGGGCTGCGGGCGGGGCGGAGCTCTCTCCCGACACGCGCATCGTCTCGATCGGGCCGATCACGAGTGGGGCGCTGCGCGAGCACGGCCTAGAGCCCCACGTCGAGGCCTCGCCCCATGACATTGACGGGCTCGTCCAGGCGTTGCTCGCGGACGTCACCACCCGAGCCACCTGACGGGCGCATCACCGTGTCCGGCACGCTAGGCCATCCCCGCCTGCATCTGCGCAGCACCGACTCGACCAATGACCGCGCGCGCGCGCTGGCGATCGTCGGAGCGCCGCACGGAACGCTCGTCACCGCCTCGGCGCAGACGGTCGGACGCGGCCGTCAGGGCCGGCGCTGGTCCGCGCCACCGGGCAGCTCGCTGCTGATGTCGCTCGTGCTGCGTCGCCCCCCGGCACTACTGCCGCTGATCGCGGCCGTCGCCGTCTGCGACGTCGCGGGCGCGGACGCCCGCGTCAAGTGGCCCAACGACATCGTCTTCGTCGGCGCGCCCGGCTTAGCCAAGCTCGCGGGCATCCTCGCCGAGGGACGCCCCCAGGAAGGCTGGGCGGTGCTCGGCGTCGGTCTGAACGTCGCCGTGCGATTGGACGAGCTGCCCGCCGAGCTGCAGGCGACGGCCGCCACACTCGGCGAGTCGCCGGGTGCGATCGAGCCCGTGCTCGCACGCCTGCTCACCGCGCTGGGGCGCCGCCTGGCCGAGCCGACCGAGGCGCTGCTCGACGCCTACCGCGCGCGCGACGCCCTGCGTGGGCGGGAGATCGAGTGGTCCGGCGGTCGCGGCCTCGCCGATGGCATCGACGGCGAGGGGCGGCTAGTGGTCGCGCTGCACGGTGGCGGGCACACCGCGCTTGACGCGGGGGAGGTCCACCTGCAGCGCGTGTGACTTAGAGCGAAGCCCCTACTCCTCCGCGTGCTCCAGCGCCTCGGCGACGTTGCGATCGAGCTTGCCCTCTTCGGCCGGCGCGAGCCCGCTGCCATTGGCACTCCCGGACCCGGCGGCCTCGCTCGTCAGCGCCTCGTCCAGCACCGCCTCACTCGGCGTCTGATTCTTCTTGGCGCGTTTGCCCGAACCTCCGCGTCGCCTGCTCGAGGGCTTCGGCGCCGCCTTGCCATTGCCGGCGTTTGCCGCGCCTGCCCCATCCTGAGAATTGCCGGCCGTGGACGCGACCGTGTCCGCAGTCTTCGTCGCCGCGTCCGCGCCACCGGCGGACGCAGGGGCCACACCCGTGCCTGCTCCTGTGCCTTTCGCGGTCCCCTTGTTGCGCCGGCGTCGGTTGTTGCGGGCACGGCGTTTGGGGAAGTTGCGCAGCAGCTCGCGCGCGAGCGCCGGGGGCTTGCGGGCCATCCGCGTGCGTGCGCCGCGCAGCGCCTCCTCGGCCTCGGGCGTGTGCGCGAGCGCGGCCGCCAGCAGCGCGGCGGCCAGGCGCCGGTCCTGCTTGCGCGCGGCATGGATTAGCCGTCGGGCGTTGCGCGCGTGGGCGCCGCCGGAGGAGTTCACGAGCAGTCCCAGCAGGCGCTTGGTCTCCGGCCAGCGCTGCACGGCGTACTCCTCGTGCACCTCGCGCGTGTACCCCGCCAACCGCCAGATCCACGCGGTCGCCTGGTCGCGGCGGCCGATCCGCCGCTCGACCATCGCGCGCAGCATGATCTTCGTCGCCTCCCGGCGCTCCTCGCGCGGCCAGCCGCCGATGATGTCGATCGCCGTGTCGAACGCATCGGGGTCGCGCAGCGCCGCGATGTCCGCCAGCGCGCGTAGCCGCAGTTGCGGGTTCTTGTTGCGTTGCACGGCGGTGATCAAGAAGCGGCTCTTGAGCTCGCCGCCGCGGTCGAAGTGCAGCATCGCCCGCGCCCTGCGCCAGCCCGCCGGGGCCACGCGCGCGCCGGCCAGCGCCGCCCATACGTGTTGCTCGCCGTAGTCGAGGTTCTCGACCGCGATCCGCCACAGCTCGCGCTCGAACACCTGAAAGCGGCGCTCCTCCTCCGCACACACCGGCAGCACGCGGCGCTCCACGCGCATGCGTCGTCCTCGCCCGCGCCTGACCGGGCCGACCACGATCGCCCCACCCCGGTACACGTCGCGGTCGAGCAGCGAGTGCAGCGTCACGACCGGATCGTCGTTCTTGGTCGCCGGGTGCACGAAGTCCACGACCAGACCGGCCTCCTTGCCGGGATGCCGGCGAGTGACGCGCCCGACGCGCTGCTGATAGATGCGTTTGGACGCCGTCGGCGCGAGGTGCACGCACACCGTCGCCCGCGGGCTGTTCCAGCCCTCGGCGAGCAGCTGGGCGTTGATCAGCACGTCGATGTCGCCGCGCTCATACCGCGCCAGCACCTCCGCCAGCTCGCGCTTGGGTGTCTCGCCGGAGACGCCCTGCGCCTTGATGCCTTCCGCGCGGAACGCCTCCGCGAGGTTGTAGGCGTGCTGCACGCCCGCCGCGTACACCACTCCGGGCACGCCGTTGAAGCGCGTCTTGTAGAGGTTCGCCGCGGCCATGTTGAACGGCTGCTGATCGAGCAGTTTCGCCAGCTCGTCCTGGTCGAACTCGGTGTCCACCTCGCCGCGGCGCAGCGGCACGTTGGCGATCGTGCGCACGCCTACCCCCGGTGAGATGCGCACACAGCGCAGCGGCGAGATCACACCGCGTCGCGCCGCCTGGGCGAGATCAAAGCGCGAGGTCTGCGTCGGAAACAGGTCGGTCACGTGACGGGCGATCAGCGCGCCCGTGGCGGTCATGCCGATGAAGATCGGCCCCGTCCACTTGCGGATCGCGCCGCTGGTCTTCTCGCCCAGCGCGGTGTGCGCCTCGTCGCAGATCACGATCGTGTAGGCGCTCGAGATCTTGCCGGCGTTGCGCACGAACCACTGATAGGTCTCGACCGTCACCGGCCCCTTCACCGAGTCCTCGCCGAGCAGCAGCGGCCGTGAGATGCGCTTGGAGTACCCACGCTCGCGCAACTCCCCGTGGAACTGGTCGACGAGGTTGCGCCGGTGCGTGAGGATCAGGATGCCGCCCGTCTGCGAGCCCTCGACGAACCCGAGCGCCGCGACCGTCTTGCCGGCGCCGGTGGCGTGCTCGAACCAGAAGCGCTTGGCCGCGTTCGGGTCCTCGGGCTGCTCGGCGAGAGACTGCTCGTCGCCATCCTCATCGTCCACCCAGTCCCGGGGCTCCTCGTCGGACTCGCCCTCAGAGGTTCCGTCCTCGCCCTCTCCGGTGCCGTCTTCTCGCTCTTCCTCACCGAGCAGCTCGTCGGCGAACTCCTCCTCGTCGTCATCCTCATCCTCGTCGTCGTCCTCGTCGGGCGCCGCGCGCTGAACCGGACCGAGCTCGTCGTCGTCCTCATCCTCGTCGTCCTGGTCCTCGTCCTCGTCCGCACTGCCCTCGGGCTCGTCATCGTCGTAGTCCGCCTCCGCACGCCCATCCGCCGCCTCGGAGTCCTCGCCGCCGCTCGTCGTTGGAGCGTCGTCGGGACCCAGGATCGCCGCCGAGGCCAGCAGCTCGGGCGAAGCCGCGGCCGCCGCAACCCGGCCGTTGCCGTCGACGCTCGTGCGCTGCGCCTCGGCCAGCAGCGCCGTGAGCGTGCCCGACAGCGCATCGACCTGATGGGCGGAGAGCACGGTGCCATCCGCGAGCTTCGGCTCGTCGTCTGAGAGTAGGCGCTCCAACCCCAGCAGCAGCGAGAAGTCCCTGCGCCATTCGGTCGACGGGTGCTGAGCGCCCGCGTCCAGCTCGGCCAGCGCCCGCTCCAGCGCGCGTCTACGCGGAGAGCCCGGCGCCAGCGCGACCGCGGCGTCCTCGCCCTCGTGCAGGAAGCGATCGCGCACGAAATCCTCCGCGCGAGCGATCTCGGCGGAACTGGGAGTGGGCGCGGCCGCGAGGGCCACTGAAGTGGACTCGGCCATCTAGGGCTCTGGACTTCGAGACGGAGCCGCCGCACGCAGTGGTCTCGGCGAGGCTCAGGATTGCCGGCGTGTGCCGGCGACGTCGCCGGATGCTCACAGCGAACCGGCCTGACGTGGCTTCAGCATATAGCACGAGGCGGAGGATTTGAAGGGGGACAAATAAGCGACACATGCGATCGTCGGCTGAGACGGCGCATGCTTGAGAAATAAAGCTGATGTTGTCCTTGGCGGCTGACGCCGCCAAGCGGGATCGCGCATGCGCGATCCCGGACGTGCCGCATGCGGCACGTCTTCCGAGCGGCGCATGCGCCGCTCGGCGGGGCCGCACATGTGCGGCCCCGGGCAGGGCCGCATGCGGCCCTGCCTACCTCATCAGCTTTTTTCTCAAGCATGCGCCTGCCCAAGACCCGCTCGGGCGGCGGTCATCTGCGGAATCACTCCACCATCTGCCACCCTTAGCCCCGATGACCGGGATCACCCCCGCCCGCCTGCTCACGACACTCGCCATCGTCGCCCTCATCGCCCTGCTCGCCGTCGGTCTGATCCAGCTTGCGAGCTCCTCTTCGACCTCGAGCGTCTCGACCTCGCGACTGACGCTCGCCCAGGTGCAGGCACAGTTGGCGGGCTCGCCCGCGCCGCTGGCCGCGCTGCACGCCCAGACCGGCCGGATCCTCTCCGGAGGCGCCCCTGCACTGCACGCGCGACTGGCCGCGCTGCGCGGATATCCGCTCGTGATCAACAAGTGGGCCTCGTGGTGCGTGCCCTGTCAGTCCGAGCGCACCGCGTTTCAGCACGCGTCCACCTCCTTCGGACGCTCGGTTGCGTTCATCGGCATCGATTCCGGTGACACGAGCCTCGCCGACGGGCGCGCCTTCCTGCGCGCACTGCCGGTCGGCTATCCGAGCTACTACGACCACAGCGGTCGGCTCGGCACGCAGATCGCCGACTCTTCCTTCACACCGGTCACCGTGTTCTACGACCGGGCCGGTCATCAGTACATCCACCAGGGCCCCTATCCGAGCGCGGCGCGACTCGAAGCCGACGTCCGCCGCTATGCGCTCGACTCCTAATCTGTACGGCGCGTGCCCGAGATCCGCATAGACCCGCTCAGCGGACATCGCACGATCGTCGCGGGCGAGCGCTCGCGCCGGCCCGGCGGCGAGCCCCGCTGCGATCCCCCCGAGCCGATCGACGTCGAGCGCGACCCGTTCGCCGAGGGACACGAGGACCGCACGCCGCCCGAGCTGTATGCGATGCGCCCCGGCGGCGGGCCCGCGGACTCGCCCGGCTGGACCGTGCGGGTCGTGCCCAACCTGTACCCGGCGCTCGCACCCGACGCCGCCGAGCCGGAGGGTGAGCATCCTGGAGACGGTTCGGAGCTGTTCATCGCGCGAGCGGCCGTCGGCGCGCACGAGGTGATCGTCAACGGACCCCAGTCGGTGCTCTCGCTGGCCGAGCTGCCGCGCGAGCAAGTGGCCGCGGCGGTGGAGGTCTGGCGGGAGCGCATGCGGGTGCACCATGCCGACTCCGCCTACGTGCAACTGATCGTCAACGAGCGGCGCGAGGGCGGCGCGTCGCTACCCCACACACACGCCCAGCTGTATGCGCTTGACTTCGTCCCCGCCGAGGTCGCCCGCGAGCGCGAGCGCGCCGGCGCCTACACGACGCGCACGATGGGCCACACGCTGCTGGAGGATCTGATCGCCGAGGAGGTGCGGCGCGGAGAGCGCATCGTCGCGATCGACGACGAGGCCGTGCTGCTCGCGCCCTACGCTTCGCGAATGCCGTTTCAGCTGATGCTCGCCCCGCGCCGGCCCTGCGCCCGCTTCGAGACCGACGGCGCCGGCGCATCGCTGCTGCACGACGGTTTGTCCCGGCTCGCGCGCCTGCTCGGCTCGAGCCCCCCCTTGAACCTGTGGGTGCGCACCGCCCCGCGCGGCGTCGAGCAGTTCTGCTGGCGCATCGACATCGCCCCGCGCCTGACCCATCTCGCGGGATTGGAGCTCTCGACGGGGTTGAACCTGAACATCGTCGCCCCCGAGCACGCGGCGTCGCTGTTGCGCGAGGTGTGAGGTCCGCCTGGGAAACGACGCGCACCCTGCGCGAGGTGAGGTCCGGATAGGCTGCGCGATGTGCCGCCCGAGGAACGCGTCCTTCCCCGCTTCGCCGCCGAGCCCCCGCAGGAGCTGCTGCCCTACGGACGCTGGGCCAATCGGCTGAGCGCCGAGTTCTTCGGGGCTTGCTCCGCGCTCGATGGGGAGGGCGAGGATCTCGGCGAGCCCGGAGACATCGCGTGGTACCCCGACCGGACCTGGCACGGACGGACATACGTCCCCGCGAGCACCATCACCTCACACGGGTATGAACTGTTCGGCTACGTCCGCTTTGTCCCCGCCGAGGAGGGCGAGGACCCGACCGACTTCTACGCGCACGCCGACTTCACCGACGAAACCGCCGAGCGCAACCCCGATTGGACGCTCGACCTATGCGAGGAGACGATCGGCTCCTGGCGCGGGCACTCTGGCGCGGTCGCCGCGATGACCCTCGTCTGGGGACGCCCCCTGATCGGCGGCGGGCGCCTCGCCACCGCCGAGCTCGCCGATCTGGCAGTCGATCAATGTGAGCTGATCGAGGAGCGCTTCACCCTCATCGCTCCCGACGACTACCGCGGCGACCTGCTCGAGATCAAGCTCTTCGGGGGGCGCGGACAGGAGCTCGCGCGGGAGTCGCTCTATGCCGGGGAGGACGATGGCGAGGGCGAGGGCGATGACTCGGAGAACAGGGACGCGGAGGAGGGTGGCGCGCAGGACGACGATGCCACCCCGGTCTCATAGTTCAGAGACGACAGTACAAGCGCCCAGACCGGACTATGTAGCTAGATCCAAATAGTATCGTTTTTCTGTATGCTGGCACGCGCAGGCGATCCGCTATCCCTAGTAAAGGAACTTGAATGCGCTCACGCCGTC
The DNA here is from genome assembly GCA_963708315.1 of uncultured Solirubrobacterales bacterium. Taxonomy (GTDB): domain Bacteria; phylum Actinomycetota; class Thermoleophilia; order Solirubrobacterales; family Solirubrobacteraceae; genus Palsa-744. Next base: position 3,346,279 of record OY970204.1, read on the forward strand.
CGTCCCCTGCGACCGTCCTCTCAGCCGTTGCGCTGTTCTTCGCGCTCGGCGGAACGGCGATCGCCGCCCACCACTATCTCATTACCAGCACGAACCAGATCAAGCCGAATGTCCTGAAGAAGCTCAAGGGAAATGCGGGACAGAATGGGGCGCCAGGACCCGTGGGACCGCAGGGTGCCGCGGGACCCGCGGGACCGAGCAATCTCAGTGCGCTTAGCATCATCAAGGGCGAATCCAAGAGCATCCCCACGGAAACAGTGGCTTCTTCGACAGCGACCTGCCCAGCAGGCTCTCATGCGATCAGCGGCGGCGGTTACACGGGCCTCGCAAACCTCGCCGACAGTGAAATGAGTAGTGACCACCGGAGCTGGTTCCTCGTCGTCGACAACGAAACGGTGATCTCCACCCACCTGGAAGCGGTCGTCTACTGCGCCGGCGCCGGGCAGGCTGTCGCCGCAAGCGCGCCGAGTGTAGCTGCAGCACACGCGCACGCGGTCCAGCAAGCTGACGGATTGGCTGCGCACCTAGCCACAGAAGTCCAGGATCGCAAACGATAGGCCTGCACCGCGGGTAAGGCGCGGATCGCAGTTGTCGAGGCGGCCAGAGCGGCCGTGATCAACGGCCGAGTCGAATAAGTCGTGTGAGAGACTCCCGCGATGCCCGCTCGGCTCAAGTACGTCGACCCCACTCGCCCGCGCAGCTTCTTCAGCCGTGCCTATGCCGCGCTTTCCAGCACCCGCCTGGGAAGGTTCATCTCGGCCAACGTCATGTGGAAGGTCGATCCATATCTGCTGCGAGCAACCCGTAGTCGCGTCGGAATGGGTCTCGTCCTCCCCACCGCCCTGCTCGAAACCCGAGGCGCAAAAAGCGGAGCGGTGCGACGCAATGCGGTTATCTACTTCCACGACCAAGATCGGATCACGATCGTCGCGTCAAAGGCCGGCGCCGCGAAACACCCCGCGTGGTTTCACAACCTCGTGGCTCACCCTGACGTCACGTTCGCCGGCATCCCCATGCGGGCGACCGTGGTCAGCGACGAGGCGCAACGCGACAGGATCTGGGGGCTCGCCGACCGTGTCTTTGCGCCCTATGCGACATACCGTCGCGAAGCGGCACAGGCGGATCGGACGATCCCGATCGTCCAACTCGTCCCGCGATAACGAGCGACCGTCCCAGCGAACGTAGCCGGGCCCTCCCTGCCCTCAGCGGCAAGGGCGATGGCGCCGTGGGTGCCGGCCGCGCGCCTTCCAGGCGCACGTTGCTGGGTGTATGTTTGTTGCCACCGAACAAGAGGAGGTTTCACATGTCGTACGTACGTGTCGTGAGGTTCACCGGCGTAGACGCAGAGCGGATGGAGACGATGCGGGCACGCATCAACGAGGCCGGCGGACCGCCCCCCGGCGTGACGACCACGGGCTTGCAGGTGCTGCACGACGAGCAGCAGGGCACAGCGGTAGTCCTCCAGAGCTTCGCCACGGCAGAGGACATGAGCGCAGCCGCGCAGGTGTTCAGCGCAATGGACACCTCCGATACCCCAGGCACCCGCGCGTCCGTGGACGCCTGCGAGCTGAAGCTCGATCTGGAGCCCTGACAGCCCTCGGCGAGCAGACAAGCAATGGGCCCATCCGAAGACGTCGGGGTCGCAGCCCTGGGCAAGATCAAGCACATCGTCGTATTGATGATGGAGAACCGCTCATTCGACCAGATGCTCGGTTACCTCACGCGCGACGGTATGCCCGAGGTCCGGGGCCTCACCGGCAAGGAGAGCAACCCCGACGGTCAGGGCACAGAGCACGCGGTCTTCGAATGGGGCGCCGAGGAAACCTCGTTCCATCCGCTTCAAGATCCCAGCGGCAAGATCCTAGACCCGTGCCACTCCAAGCAGTGCGTCGCGCAGCAGCTCGCAGACGGCAACCGTGGGTTCATCGCCAACTTCATTGAAAGCCGCAAGGACAAAAATGGCACTCCGGTCACGATCCCCGACGAGTATCACGCACTGCCGATGGGTCACTACGGCGCGCAGCACCTGCCGATGTACGACTTCCTCGCCCGCAACTACGCGGTCTGCGACGCCTGGCACAGTTCAGTGCCAGGCGACACCTGGCCCAACCGCCTATTCGCGCTCGCCGGGCGAGAGGGACCGAAGACGCTCCCGCCCTTGCTGCGGCGGATCGAGGAGCGATTCAAAGGTGAGCTGCAGGCTCTCGAGAACGCCCCGATCTACGAGGTCGAAGCGTTTACGCGCCAGCTTGCCGACTCGCAATGGAGGTGGTACTCCCACGACCCCGCCACGCTACGCGCCGCCGACGATAAGTACCGGCGCTTTGGCGAGCGCGACAACTTCGCATTCTTCGATCGCCAAAAGGTCAGCATCCTCACCGAACTCCTCGAGGAGCCCATAGTGGTAGGCGGGAGCTTCCTCGACGACGCCGCCAACGGCAAGTTGCGCGACGTATCCTGGATCGACCCGAACTTCATCGATCTCAAAGTCCTCGAGACCACCTCCAACGACGACCATCCGCCGTCCGACGTGCGCGCCGGCCAGTCACTTGTCCTCGAGACCTACGAAGCACTGCGCAACAGTCCGACGTGGGAGGACACACTGCTCGTCATCGTCTACGACGAGCATGGCGGGTTCTACGACCACGTCTCCCCACCTCCGCTGAACATCGACGACGGCTCCGGGTTCGCGACGTACGGGGTGCGCGTCCCCGCGCTGTTGGTCGGACCGAGGGTGACGCGCCAGGTCTGCCATCAGCAGTTCGACCACACCAGCCTCATCAAGACGATCCTGCAGCGGTTCGCCGCCGACCCCGAACGGGCGATCGCGAAGATGGGCACGCGGGTCCAACACGCACTGCACCTCGGTATCGCACTCGCAGACTCGCCGCGCACAGACATCCCCGATCACGACACGGCGCGCACTCAGATCACAGACTGGCGGGCACACGCACGGGCAGCCCGACGAGGCAGTGCCACGCAAGGACACTCTCTCGCGCGCGACGGAGCAGGACAGCAGCTCGGACTCCACGAGTTTCAAGAGGAGTTCGCACGGTTCGCGCTCGCCGTGCGCAGGGCCGGGCTGCCGTATGGGGAGCCCTAGGCGGACCAGGCGCGCTGGGCAGGTACTACTATCTGCGCGTGTCGCTTACGAGATCCGCGTACTCCGCGCGCTTGTAGCGAAGAGTAGGCTTTTGCGAAGATGAAAGCTCGCGAGATGTTGTCGCTATCGTCTGCGCTACGACCGCATCGGTGATCGCGACCTATATCACTCGTGCAGTTGACGTAGCCGTTCCGCAAGAAGGCATCTGACGGGAAAACGCTGGAAACCTCGAGGTTTGGCTACTTTCTGCCCGTGATTTGACGCAGGCGGTATCCTTCAGAGACGAGCCGGGGCCGGCCCGTCGGCCGACCCCGGGTACTACTGGTCGGCGGTGACGGGAGCGGCCCGTCACCGCCCCTCTGAGGCAGCGGCGACCGGTGACTGCGGAACGCTTGCCCCATTCTCGGTCGGCCTGTGGGTCGGATCAGACCCGTTGGAGGCCGGAAGTGTGTACGCCCCGTTGGCGATCTTGTGCAGCTCGCCGTCCTCCACAAGCCGTTTGATTAGCTGGTAGAGGCCGCCGCCGCTCAGCGTTTTGCCCTGTTCGGCCATCGCGTGCTTGATCTGTGCGGGGCTGACCGGCTCGTTGCTGGTACCCACGATGTCCAAGACCAGCTTGCGACTGTTGCCCTGCTTGCGCCCGCTGCGGGCACGTTGAGGTTTCCCTGCGCGTGCCTGCAACGCCATAGCGGCATCAATCTGCTCAAGCTCGACCGTGAGGCGGGCGAGGTCCGCCTGTTTCTTCTCGCGGTCGATAGCCAGCTCGACGGGCGGGCGTTGGGCAAGGGAAGTGACCGCGAGAGAGGTTGTCATAGCGACTCATCGGAGCGTAGCATATCCTCTCGTTTGCGCGAGAGGGATTTTGAGAGGAAAAATGAGAGGGGCAGTGTGAGGGGCGTATGGGGTAGGTTTCGTCGCAAATTGCGGTATGCTGCCCGGCCGCCCCCTGGATTCCCAACGATGCCGGGGCCTACGAGTTTCGCCAATCCCTCTTAGGAGCTGAAGCGTGTTTTGCGGCGGTTGCTGGGGATTTGGGCGTTTGACGATCGTGGATCGGTCTGGATTGGGGACGATTCGGTGGGGTTTGGGTAGCGGAATCGGGGCTACTGCCTAAACGATTTACTTATCGAAGCTCGACGCCATGGCCGCGCAGCCAGGTGCCCGCGCTCTCGATCAGTCCCGGAAGCGCCTGGCGGAGTTTCTCGACTGCTACGCGGACCTCCTCGGCATCGACATCCGGCGAGGCGTGCTCCAGCCGGCCCTCAAGGACATAAAGCTCGTTTAGCAACTTCGCCTGTGCCTTCGTCAACCCGCCGTCGGCGACGACCGCCTCGAAGACCTGGCTGGCGTGCGGGCGGCGGTAAGGGAGCAGACCGATCAGACGGGTGCCGGCACTGGCCTTGAGGATCTCGACATAGGCGTTGAGCACAGCCGAGTGATCCCCCGTGACGACCATCGTGCGGTTGGCGTCACGGGGCTCGATGGAGTCAAAGGTGGCTCTCCATTCGACGGGAGCGAGTTCGCCGTCGAAGCCCTCCTCAATCGCGAGATCGAGCGCCTTGCGGTGCTTGTTGATCGTCTCGAAGAAGCGCCCCAGCCGGGCCTGCTCAGCCGCGAACGCACGAGGGTCGATCCCCTCAGGAGAGTGGTCGCTCACCGAAGGGTCAGCTCTTCGATCGCGCGAGCCGCACCCGCCATCTGGCGGCGATGCGCACGACGAGCACGCACACGGATCGCGGAATGGCGGGCTCGCAACAGACTCCACTGTTCGTCTCGGTCGATGAGGACGCGCCCCTCGTCGAGAATCCGATCCAGAAGCAGCGGCGCCCGGGTCTCCACCCGCTCCAGGTCGGCGATGTCAACACGGCGGCTGCAGAAGTGTTCCAAGCGGACAGCCAGCTTGGCTGTCGCTAGCGGACGATCGCCTGCGAACGAGATCACCAGATCGAGGTCCGAGCCCGCGTCCTCATCGCCTCGCGCCAGCGAGCCATAGAGCACGGCAAGGCGGACGCTGTGCTCGGTCCGCAGCGCGCGGCGCAGACTGGAGAGGAGCGGCCAATGAGCGCAGAGATACTCGCGCTCGCCCGATGCGAGTCGCAACCGCCGCGGTCCACTCCGGGTGGCGCGCAGAGTGCCCTGCGCGGCAGCCCGGCGCAACGTGCGCTCCTCGACGTCAAGGTCGGCCGCCAGCTCCTGAAGCGCTCCCATGCTGGAGAGGCTACTACCACGTGTGTCCGTTACAGGCGCTGATCCGGCCGCAGCAAGGCTAACCAAACACTGGAGCAAACCGGCAGCGAATCAGCGATCGAGCTCTACACCGCCCGATAGCGGCAGCTTCCGAGTGCCCCCGCCAGGAGTCGAACCTGGATCTACCGCTTAGGAGGCGGTCGTCTTATCCATTGGACTACGAGGGCGCAAATCCCGGTCCGCGCGAGACGGACCAACGAGAAGGCTACAGGCGAGGACGCGTCGCCCGGCATAGCTGGTGCACCGGGTCGGAATGACACGCCGGCCCCGAGCGCTACGCCCGAGCGGGCTGGGTATCGAGAGCCCCGACGGCGTCCTCACCCCCACCGAGCTCATCGGCGGCGCGCCGGGCGGAGGCGTTGGCCCAGGCGGTCGTGCTGATGAAACCAAGCAACAGCGAGGCGAGGCCGCAGCCGGCGACGATCCACCAACCCGTTTGGCTGGCTGCGATGAAGCCCGGACCGACCACGATCGCGCCGCCAGCGGCGACGGCGCCCACGACGGCGACGCCGAGCGTCTGGCCGACCTGGCGGGAGGTCGAGGCGACGGCGGCGGCGACTCCGGCCTGGGCGGAGGGCATGCCGAGCACGGCGGTGTTGGTGATCGGCGGGTTGACCGTGCCGAAGCCGATGCCGAAGATCACGTAGGCGGGGAACAGCGACGCGAGCGGGGTGTGGCGACCGATGCCGGTCATGAGGGCTCCGCCCAGCGCGATCCCGAGCCCGCCGACGAGCAGGGGGATGCGCGGGCCATGGCGGCCGACGAGGCGACCGGAGAGCGGGGCGAAGACGATCGTCATCGCTGCTATCGGGAGTGTGTAGAGCCCGGCCGTGAGCGCCGACAGACCGCGGATCTCCTGCAGGTAGAGGGTGTTCAGGAACAGGAACCCCCCGAGGGCGGCGAAGGAGCAGACCGCGATCACGCTGGCGCTGGAGAAGGGGACGCTGCGGAAGAAGCGCAATTCCAGCAACGGCTCGATGCGCCGGCGCTCGTACACCACCAGCGCGATCAGCGCGGCGGCGGCGAAGGCGAACAGGGCGATGCTCTGGTCGGAGGTCCAGCCGGCGGAGGGCGCCTCGATGATCGCGTAGGTGAGCGAAGCGAGCAGCGCGATCACGAGCAGCTCGCCGACCGGATCCAGCCGTCGCGGACGGGGGGCGCGCGACTCGGGGACAAAGCGCATCGTCAGCACGAGCGCGAGCAGGCCGACGGGGACGTTGATCCAGAAGATCGAGCGCCAGCCGACGGACTCCACGAGCGCGCCGCCGACGACCGGGCCGAGGGCGAGGCTGATCCCGACGGTGGCTCCCCATACGCCGATCGCCTGGGCGCGCTCGCGGGCGTCGGTGAAGACGTTGCGGATGATCGACATCGCGACCGGATTGAGCATCGACCCGCCGATCGCCTGCAGCATGCGGAACACGACCAGCCAGCCCTCGCTCGGCGCGGCGCTGCACAGCAGCGACCCTAGCGTGAACAGCACGAGCCCGAGCTCGAACACGCGCCGGCGGCCGAAGCGGTCGGCCATCGACCCCGACAGCATCAGCAGGCTGGCGAGCACGAGCGTGTAGGCGTCGACCGTCCACTGCAACCCCGAGACGGGCGTGTGCAGCTCGCGCCCGATCGACGGCAGCGCAACGTTGACGATCGTCGAGTCGAGGCCGACGATCAGCAGACTCATGCAGCAGATCACGAGCACGAGCCGCCGGCGTGGACGCGGCAGCTCGGTCACGGATCGATCGAGGGAGGATCGCGTGGCGGGCCCGCCACGCGATCCAGCGCAGCGCCGTCCAGCCGGTGGGTGATCCACTCGTCCATCGTGCCGGCGCCGATCCGCCGGTAGAACCCGAGCGCGAGCTCGTTCCAGTCGAGCGCCGCCCATTCCAGACGCTCACCGCCCTGCTCGCGTACTCGCGCGGCAACCGCGGACAGCAGCGCTCGGCCGACGCCCTCGCCGCGATGGTCGGGGCGCACGAACAGATCCTCGAGCCATACTCCGGTGCTGGTCAGAAAGCTCGAGAAGGTCGGGAAGAACAGCGCGTATCCCTGTATCGCCGGGCTGTCGGAGTCCGCGTCGCGCTCGGCGATCAACGCCTCGGCCACCGGGCGCGGCCCGAATAGCGCCGCCTCCAGGCCTTCCTCAGTGGCGCGCAGCTCGTGCGTCAGGTGCTCGTACTCGGCCAGCTCGGTGAACAGCTCGAGCAGCACGGACACGTCGCGGGACTCGGCCGCTCGAACGATCGTGTCAGCCACGGTCCGGGCGCTCGAGGTAGACCTCGTCGATCGTGGACAGCGCCACATACTCAGCGTCGTCGCCGAGCGCGGTCTGGATCGCTTCACCGCCAGCCGCCAGCCGATCGAGCACGCTCACGACCCCGGCGACCGTCAGACCCTCCTCGCGCACGCGCTCGATCGCCTCGATCGTCGAGCCTCCGGTCGTGACCACGTCCTCGACGATCAGGCAGCGCTCACCGTCCTTGAGCGCGGGTCCCTCGATCCAGCGCTGCAGGCCGTGATCCTTGCGCTGTTTGCGCACGATGAACACTCGCGGCGGCGGCTCGGGCGCGGCGAGCACCGCGCAGGCCACCGGGATCGCGCTGACGGGCACGCCGCCGACCGCGCTCGCGCGGCACGCGCGGGCCTGCTCGGCAACCAACAGGCCGAGCGCTATGAACGCCTCCGGCAGCAAGATCGCGCGCTTGGCGTCCACGTAGTACTGGGCTGTGCGCCCGCTCGTCAGCGTCACCTCGCCGATCAGCAGCGCGTGCTCGCGCAGCAGCTCCACGAGCCGCTCGCGTGCGTGACGCAAGGACTCGCTCCTATATTCGGCCAGGGTGTCCATGTACGGGTCTAATCTAGCCTCATGTCCTCGATCACCGGCCTGATGCGCCTCGCGAGCCGCGTGATCTGCGTGATCGTGATCGCCTGGTTCGTCGTGTTCGTGGTCAATCAGACGCATACGGCCTCGACCCATCAGGAGAACGAGGTGACCGAAGGAACCGCGCCCGCCTTGGGTGAATCGGCCGCGTCGGCGACCAAACACGACAGCACGCTGCACCGCACGCTCAACGAAACCGCGGACGCGATCACCTCGCCGTTCGCGGGCGTGGTGAGTGGATCGAACAGCGAATGGACGGTCCACATCGTCAAGACCCTCCTCGCACTACTCGTCTACGGCTTCGGCCTGGCCTTCCTCGCGCGCTTTCTGCGCGTCCGGGTTTAGACAGACGCCTCGCTTAGAGGGACGCCTCGTTGAGAGGCAACCTCCGTGACGCGCGTGGGTCAAGCGAATCAAGGACGCAGGGAGCGTGGCGTACTACGTACGCGTGCTGGCCGATCGACCAGCGCCGTGCCCACGCGCGTCACGGCCCTGCGTGGCTGTTGACGTTGTGTGATCCCCCGCCGGACTCGTTGTAGACGTCCACGGAGGTGCCGATCTTCACCCACGAGTAGATCGCGGGCGCGTCCGGAATCGGCACGCGCAGGCAGCCGTGGCTGGCGGCGTAGGTCGGCACTTCGGCGTAGCCGTGAATGGCGTATCCGCGGATGAAGTAGTTGGATTCGTACATCCCCTCAGAGTTGAAGCCGGGGGTCTTGGAGTACACCTGAAAATGTCCGATGACGGTCGGCGTTGAGGGCTTGCCTGAGCTCATCGTGTAAATCGTGCGCACGCGCCCGCCGGGTTCGATCTCAGCCAGCACCTGTTTGGTCAGGTCTCCCTCGACGTGGCGGCCGTCCTGGGGGTAGCGCACGTGAAAGATGCCGCCCCCGTGCTGCAACCGTTCCCATACCTGCGCGCCCGCGTAGGGGATGCGCGCGAGACCGGTCACCTTGCGGAAGGCGATCAGCGCACGCCCGGTCCCTTCGTCGAAGACCCCGCTCAGCGGCACCGCGTAGTGCAGCACGTCGAGCTCTGACTGCAGCAACCGCACGGACGGGCCCCGCCCACCGGGTCCGATGTTCGGGGTCACGTACTGCACGCCCGGCGAGCGCCCGCTGAACGCGCCCTGCTGCGCGGTCGCGTAGTGCGCGGCGCGGGCCTGCACGAGCCCAGGGAAGCTGCTCGAGTAGTTGACGTGAAACTGGCCGGCGCCGTTGCCGATCGCCGCAACGCTGACGTTCTTTACCTGGATCTTGCGCCCGTCGCGGTAGAAGCTGACCTTGACAGCCTGCCCACCGACGTAAGGCGTGACGACGCCGCGCACGACGACGCGCTGGCCGAGCAGCGCGAACGGCGGTCTGCCGCCGACGTGTTGCAGCACCAGCTTGACGTGTCCCGCGACGGGCGTAGCCGGTGCGGGAGGCGGGGGCGGCGCGAGCATCGGTGAGATCCTATGCGCTGGCGACGACGGCTTCGGGGGCCTCCGGCACGATCAGGCCGATGCGCTTGGCCGCCAGCACGAGTGCGGCGATCGCGGCAAGCGCGGTGATCATCAGCACCGGCGCCTGCCAGCCCCAGCCCTCCAGCGCGGCGAAAGCCAGCGAGTTGTTCAGTGAGTGCGCGGCAATGCATGGGTACAGCGAGCCTGTGTAGCGATACAGCACACATAGGCCGAAGCCCAACCCCGCTAGTGGCACGAGATCCAACGCCGGCGCCGAGCCGGCGTGCACGGCGCCGAAGAGGAGGCCCGTGATCACCGCCGCGGGCCACGTTCCGCGCCAGCTGCGCAGGGCCGTGAACACGAATCCCCGGAATAGGAACTCCTCGCAGATCGGCGCCACTACGCACGTCAATGCGGCGCTCAGCAACAGCAGCGAGGTCGCTTCGTTGGTGCCGAGCTGTTCGAGCAGCTTCTCTTTGCCCGGGTTGAACACCGCCGACCAGGCCACGCTGAGCACCAGGAAGGCGACCAAGAGGAGGACGAGCATGCCCACTGCCGAACGCCGACCGACGCCGGGCGGGCGCAGACCGAACTGCCAGGCGCGCACCACGCGTCCGCCGATGTGCGCGCAGTACACGGCCGCGAGCACAAACGCGACGTCCTGCACGATCGTGTCGGCGAGCTCGATGCCCGGGGGAGTGTGATCGCGCGAGATGTGCACGCCGAGCAAGACGGCCGGGAGATCCACGATCAGGCCCCCCACCGCTGCCAGCACGAGCCCACCGACCAGCGCTGCCGGTGCCGTCCATGGCGACCAGCCCATGTCGGGAGAGCGTCTGGAATCGCTCGGTCCGGGGGAGGACCCGGCGAGTGGTCCACCGTTTCGAGAACCGTCCGCGGGTGGGGCGTGCCCCTCACCAAACGGATCCTCCTGCCGCCGGTCCGGCGGGGCGGTCGTGTCGTCCATCGCTAGGCGACCCAGTGCCAGGTGGCGAACTGGGCGACGAAGAACGCCATCAGCAGCGCGGACATCGCCAGCGCAGGGATGCGCGCACGGGGGTGTGCGGCCAGCCACACCGCCAGCGCCATGCTCAGCGGGAACAGCACGACGAGGAAGCGCGGCAGCGACATCAGGGGCTGTGCGGGCACGGGATAGGAGAGTGGCAGCGCCAGCGCGGCGATCGCATAGACGCCGTAGGCGAGCGGCAGCACGCGCAGCGCCAGCACGAACAGCGGCACGGCGAGCAGCAGGAACGCGAGCAGCATCAGGTTGTGTCCCGCGGCGACGAACGGGCTGCCGGCCGCCGCCGGGTAGTAGACGTGGGCGCGCTGCCCTGACAGCAGTTGCCGCGCGCCCTGCAGCGCGGCGCGCACGCCGTCCCACACGCCGCCGTAGGGTCCCGCGAAATGCCGTCCCCAGACGCCCTGCGCGTGAAACGGCGCCAGCGTGTCACCGCCGGAGAGACCGAGGTAGGCCATGTACAGTCCGAGGCCCACAGGCAGCAGCGCCAGCCACAGGGCGTCAGCGCGCAGGCGGTAGCGAGGACGCAGCCGCTCCCCGATGCTCCGGATCACGCGCGTGCCGGCGCCGCCGGTTGGTCGAGGCGACTCCACGCGAGCCGAGTCAGGCGGGCGGTCCGCGCGCGGACCGTACAGGTAGAGCATCAGCGCGGGCAGCGCTAGCACCAGGCCGGTACTGCGCGTCGCGACCGCGAGCATCCCGAGCACGCCCGCCCACGCCCAGCGCCCACGACGCGCGCACAGAAACAGCCCGACCGACAGCGCGAGGTACAGCGACTCGGAATAGACGGCCGAGAAGTAGAAGGCCATCGGCGCGAGCGCGGTCACGAGCACCGCCAGACCGGCGATGTCGGCACTGCCAAGACGCCCGGTGCAGGCCAGTTCCAGCGTGGTCAGGCGATGCAGGCAGTACAGCGCCACGGCGAACGCCGCCAGCGAGAACAGCACGCCGGCCAGCACGGCCTGCAGCCCGAGGTCCGACAACGCGTGCAGCCCGAGCGGGTACAGCGGGAAGAAGGCGTCGCGCGGCGAGGTGTAGGAGCCGAGCTCCGGTCGGTAGCCGTAGTGGGCGATCACCAGATACCAGGCCGAGTCCCAGCGTGCGGCGGGCGCGGCCAGCAGATCGCCGAGGCGGCCGAACCCGCGCGTCACGCCCGGCGGATCGAACGCGCCACGGATGGGCCCGAACCCGAGCGTCGCCACCGTACCCACGCCCACGGTCCATACCAGCAGACGCGAGATCCACAGCGCGCGCCAGGTCTCGCGCACCGCCGCCGTCCGCGCCGAGTCCGCCCGCAGTCGCACCCACCAACCCCACGCGCCAACGCGCGGGCGGAGGACCATGACACGCCCACGAGCGGGTGCATGGGACGGGACTGCGGGCGTCGGCACGCCGTAGGGAAGCGTTCGCCCGGGCGTGGCCTCCTCGAGGGCGAACTCGGCTGTGTCCGGACTCATCACGTGGAGCGTAAACGGCCGCCGCGATGCGAGTGTCATGACGCGTGCGATTGCAGCGGGGTTGTAGGGGTGCGATGCGCGGTACCCTCGGCTGCAGCGAGGGATGTCCAGACAAGCAAGACAACGCCGGCGCAGGCACAACCACGCCGGACCCACACGCATCCTGCTCGTCGGCGGCGGGGTGCTCGCGACCGTGCTCCTGCTCGGAGCGATCGCGGCGGTCGGCTACGTTCTGCACGTCGCAGGGACGGCGCCCGCACTGGGGACGCTGCACCCGATCATCAGCGATGGCTCCTCGCAGGTGTTCGCCGCCGACGGCGAACGCCTGGGGTTCATCCAATCAGACAACCTGCGCAGCCCCGTCGGCTGGAACGAAATCCCCACCGACCTGAAGAACGCGACGGTCGCGATCGAGGATCAGCGGTTTTACAAAAACAACGGCGTCGACCTAACGGGCATATTTCGCTCGGCCGTCAAGGACGTCACCCATGGAGCGCCACTGCAGGGCGGCTCGACGATCACGATGCAGCTGGTGCGCAACGTGTACCTGGGAGGCGACCAGCACACGCTCAAACAGAAGATCATCGAGGCTAAGCTCGCGATTGACTACAGCGAACACCACTCCAAGCGCTCGATCCTCACCAGCTACCTCAACAGCGTCCCTTATGGGACCGTCGGGGGACAGACCGCAATCGGCGTGCAGGCCGCGGCTCGGATCTTCTTCGACAAGCCGGCCTCGCAGTTGAACCTCGAGCAGTCGGCGCTGCTCGCCGGGCTGCCACAGGCGCCCTCACAGTACAACCCGTTCCGCGACGCCGGCGTCGCCCGGCAGCGACGCAATGAGGTGTTGGCGAAGATGTCGGAACTGCATTACATCACCCCGGCGCAAGCCTCCGCGGCCGAGCATGCGCCGCTGGAGGTGCACCTCGGCACGTTCTATCGCCAACGGCGAGAGGACTTCTTCTTCGAATACGTGCACGAGCAGCTCGTGCACCGGTACGGGAAGAAGACCGTCGAACAGGGCGGGCTGAAGGTGTACACGACGATTGACCTGAACATGCAGCGGCTCGCGCGCAATGCGATCGCACAGGTGCTCAATGAGCCCGAAGACCCAGCTTCGGCGATCGTCACGATCAACCCGCACAACGGCTACATCGAGGCGATGGCCGAGTCCCAGAGCTATGAGCAGTCCCAGTACAACCTCGCCGCCGACGGACATCGCCAGCCGGGTTCGACGTTCAAGGCGATCGATCTCGCCGACGCGCTCTCGCGGGGGATCGATCCGAACTCCACGATCTATAACTCCCACACACTCCAGCCGGGATGGCTGACCGGCTATCCGACCTACGAAGTGAAAACGTTCGGCGGCGAGCAGAACGGCTCGATCAACCTGGTCCAGGCGACGCTCAAATCCGACAACACCGTCTATGCGCAGTTGGGGGCCGACCTCGGCGAGGAAACGATCACGCAGATGGCCTACAAGATGGGCGTCAAAACGCACCTGTCGAGCTACCCCGCGGAGGCGTTGGGCGGGCTCACGCTCGGTGTGACGCCATTGGAAATGGCCGACGTTTATGCGACCCTCGCCGACGGCGGCTGGCGCAACAAGCCGATCGCGATCACCAAGGTCGTGTTCCCAAACGGCCATATCGACCGCACGTGGGGCACGCCACACCGCACGAAGGTGCTTTCGGAAGGCGTCACCAGCGAGGAGACGAACATCCTCCACCAGAACGTGCTCGGTGGCACCGCCACGCGCTCGGCGATCAACTGCACCTCGGCCGCCAAGACGGGCACCACCAGCGATCTCATCGACGCTTGGCTGGACGGCTATACACCGGACTATTCGACGGCCGTGTGGATGGGCTATCCGACCAAACGCGTACCGATGACCGACGTCCACGGCGAGCCCCAGCAGGGCGGGTATCTGCCCGCAGAAATCTGGCACGCGTACATGGCGGCGGTGACCGAAGGCAAGTCGTGCCCCGAATTCCCACCGCCCAAAGAATCGATCTCCTACCAACCGTTCTTCGGACGCTTCGCGAGCACCGGACGCTCCAGCGAAAACGAACAGACGGGCGGCGAACCCTCCGAAAAAGGCCACACCAAAAAGCCGTCCGAACATAACCCCACGCATGCAAAAGCCAACGAAAGCCCCGAAACCACCATCCCGCGCGCTCGCGAACCGCACGAACCACACGAACCCGCGATCAGCCCGCCCGTCGAAAAACACGCTCCCGAACCCGCCCCCACCGGCGGCGCCGAACCGCATCCCTGACCCCCGCCCCAAGCGCCCATCGGCACCGGAAACCGCGCCGCGCTGGTAGGTTGAGGATCGAGAACATACACACAGGGCCCCGTACACCCAGTTGGAGCGGGCCAGATCGGATGCAGATAAGTGGCGAAGGAAGACAAGGTTGAATTCGAGGGTGAGGTCATCGAGGCGCTCCCGAACGCGATGTTCAGGGTGAAGTTGGACAATGACCACGTCGTACTCGGACACGTCGCCGGCAAGATGCGCCGGTTTCGGATCAGGATCCTTCCGGGAGATCGCGTCCGCTGCGAGCTCTCCCCGTACGATCTCGACCGCGCCCGGATCGTCTACAGGCACCGCTGAGAGGCAGCCGTTCCGCGGCGATCTCCGCCACCCACGGTACTCGACGTGCTGGCCGATCCAGGACGATCGGTAGCACGCCTTCCGATTGAAGATCGAGGTCGATCTTCAATCGGCCAGCATGCGTCGGATCTCCTCCACGGCCTGGGGGCCTCGAGCCCGTAGACGAACATGGAGCGCTCTCTGATCGAGGCCATCGCGGCCGAGCTCGAGCTGGCGCGCCCGGCACCGCGGCTCGTGCGCGGGATCGGCGACGACGCCGCCGTCGTGCGCTCCGGCGGCGCGCTATGCGTGACCTCGGTGGACGCGATGGTCGAGGGCGTGCACTTTCGCCTCGACAACGGCGAGCGCCCGGCCGACGTCGGCTGGCGCGCGCTGGCCGGGGCGCTGTCGGACCTCGCAGCAATGGGGGCGTGGGCGGGCGAGGCCTACATCACGCTTGGCGTCTCGCGCACTCTCGGCGAGCGGGGAGCGCTCGAGCTGATGCGCGGCGCGCTGGAGCTAGCCGCGCGTACCGAGACTACGATTGCCGGCGGCGACGTGGTCGCGGCGCCCGTGTCGATGGTCTGCGTGACGGTCGTCGGCTGGGCCGCGCATGAGCGCGAGCTCATCGGGCGCGATGGAGCGCGCCCGGGTGACCTCGTCGGCGTGACCGGCACGCTCGGTGCGCGCTCGCGGCGGCCGGTCCCGCGCCTGCGCGAGGGACGAGCGCTGGCGGGAGCCGGCGCGAGCGCGATGATCGACCTGTCGGACGGGCTCGCCAGCGACGCCGGGCACATCGCCGTGTGCAGCGGCGTGCGGCTGGAGATCGATCTCGACGGCGTGCCGCTGGCCGCGGACGCGCGGAGCGCCGAGCAAGCCGTGACCGCCGGCGAAGACTACGAGCTGTGCGTGTGCGTCGCACCGGCGCGGCGCGAGCAGGTCGAGCACGTGCTCGGCGAGATCTCCGACGTGGGCATCAGCTGGATCGGCTCCGTCGCATCCGCCTCGGTGGACGGGCAAACGAGCCCGAGCCCGTCTGGAGTAGTGTTGCGCGACACCAGCGGCGAGGAGGTCCAGCTGCGGGGATACGAGCACCGATGGTAGTAGTAGCGCCAGTCGCACCATCGTGTGTGAGCGCGCCCGCTCGCGCACGAGACGAACGAGACGACGCACACAAGATAAACGCCACACGAGATGAGCGACAAGGCACCGGGAGCTTGGCGCCCGCGAGCGCAGGAGCAGGCCGCAAACTCGTCGAAGCTGCCGGTGATGGCTGAATATCCATACCGGGACCGGCCGTTGAGCGATTCCGAGGTTGAGATGCTGCGGCTGGCCTTGAGCAGCTTCAGGGACGGCAGCGGCCAGACCTATATAAAAGGGCGCTCGTTGCCAGGGTTCAGAGACTACGAGCGATCGTTGGCAGCGGTGGTCGGTGGAAAGACCCCGGAGGACAAGAAGGTGTTCGACGTTGCGGTGTCCACCGACAGCCTGTCGTTCGGCATCTCGTGCAAGATGGCCGCCTTTCCCTCGCCACACCACGAGTGCAGCTTTATGGAGCTGACAAACGCTGCGGCCAAGTTTCGAAATCACCTGCTGCACCTGCAGATCACCTATGCCACCGAACCGATGCTCGCCGGGCCGGCTGTTATCGACCTTGTGGTTTCTTGGCACGCACAGGAAAAGGGATTTGATCTCGCCAGTAGCAAGTACAGCGTGCTGTCGCACGACAGGAAATGGACGGAGTTTCAGATCCTCTGTTTCCCCCTTGATCTGTACCAAGCCAACCCTCGAGGAGAGGTCGAATGGGCATATGAGGGGAAGGCTGTCAACGGCTATCTAAACCTCGATGGACGCCGGCACCGGTTGTGGCAGTACTACCCGACATCTGGCGGCCAACTGAAGTACTTTCCACTTCTTGAGTGGGCGGAGTGGATAACTCCTCGCTTTACACTGGAGCAGCCACCGCTTGTGTCCCCATTGGAGAGGGCACAGCGCTACTTCAGCTCGCTCTGGCCTACGGCTTGACCCAAAGCACCTCGATGCGAGGAGCCTGCTTCTCGACCTTCGGCGGCTTGGTCATGATCCGCTCCCAGCCGGCCAGTGCATCGTCGTACATGGGGTTTGCATAGCCGCTGACCACCACCGGTCCTGGGTGCTTCAGCAGCACCGTCAACAGTCTCAAATGCTCCTCGTCGGCCATCTCGTCGCCGTACATGGTTTGGGTACGGACGCCGTGGGGATAGGGCGGGTCGGCGTAGATCAGGCAATCCTTGGCCGCGTGTCGTTCGATGACCTCCAGTGCATCTCGGTTCTCGATCTCGGCATCCTTGAGGCGGAGTGCGATGGCCCGTAGCTGAGCGGGCACCTTGTTCCAGCGATGAGACATGCCGGCCGCGCGCTGACGAGGGCCGCGGTTCTTCCAGCCCGTCTTCTTGGCAAGGTCGCTGGCGTGGGCCTGCCAGCATCGAACCACGAACCGCCTGGCGTCCTCCAACGCGTTCCCTGTCAAGGCGTCCGACCGGTCGTACTCGTCGCGCGACCAGGGGGTCGCCTCCAATGCCCAGCAGAGATCATCGGTCTGGTCGCGCAGCACCATGAACATGTTGACAACCTGGGCGTTGCGGTCGTTGATGACCTCATGCGGCGTGCGAGGCTTGGAAAAGAAGACGGCGCCTGATCCGAAGAACGGCTCGACATAGTGGCGATGCGGTTGGAATTGTCCGACGATCAGCTCGGCCAGACTCCACTTCGACCCTGGGTATCTCAGAACCGCGGGGCGTCGACGGCCGGCGGCGCCATCGAGTGCCGTCGTCGGCGAGTCAGTTGCGGTTGTCACGCCAACGAGTTCTACTCATCGGCTCGGACTCCTCTCCTCCAAGCGCTACCGCAGGCGTTAGAAGCAGCACGATGAGCTCTAGCAGCGCAAGGAGCTTGCTGTCCGACGCTCCCTCCTGGCGGCGACGGCAGCGGCGTTCAGCGCCGCAGAGCGGACTCGGTACCGCCGAGGGACCCCGGGCCGGCGTATGAGAGCGGACCGCGGATGGTGACCTCCGGATGCTCGTCCGCTCCGATGCCGACAGGATCCGCGGGCGGTGTCAGGGCGAGGAGGGCAATCGCCACGGC
This sequence comes from uncultured Solirubrobacterales bacterium, assembly GCA_963708315.1. Classification (GTDB taxonomy): domain Bacteria; phylum Actinomycetota; class Thermoleophilia; order Solirubrobacterales; family Solirubrobacteraceae; genus Palsa-744. Next base: position 3,364,148 of record OY970204.1, read on the forward strand.
GCAGCCGAACGCGATGCTCCAGGTCGCGGCGGCGAGCGCTCCGACGTGCCCGCCCGCGAGCAACAGCGTCGCGGCCCAGACGAGCTCGCCGGGACCGTAGCCGAGCTGGTGGGCATAGAAGGCGACGAGCAGTCCCACCGGGAGGAGCGCGCAGACGAGCAGCGCCAGGCCGGCGATCGGACGCGGACGGCGCTCCGGTGAGGCGATCGGCAGCAGCAGGTGCAGGCCAGGCACGATCAGCAAGGCCGCATAAGGGTTGAACACCCACACGACACACGCAACCACCAGCAGCACGAGCAGCGTCGCGATCCCGGCGGCGTCGAACCCGGGCGTCTCGGGCGTGGGGCGCACCGGCAGATCCAGGCGACGCACGAGCGTGGGCCACGCAAGCCAGGCGAGCCCGAGCACGGCCACGCACGACAGCACGGCCGTGGCCGCGGCGCCGTCGAAGGACATCGCGCCCGCTGCCGGCGGGGTCGATGGCGCGGCGATCCCGCCCAGCGCGCCCAGCAGGATCGCGAACAGAGCGCACACCAGGAACGGCAGCGCGCACGTGAGCGTCCAGGCGCTCCAGCGCGCGAACGGCCGCCGGCGACGGCGGGCGCGGGCCAGGCCGTCGAGCAGCACGGCCGCCACGGGAATGAGCAGCGTGCCGATCAGCAGGCGCAGGGCCCACGCGGGCACGATCTGATGGTCCAGCACGAGACCGGTCTGCGGCGTGGACTGCACGTCGGGGGCGATGTCGAGCGCATCGATCGCTCCCAGCGCGCCCCGGCCGAAACCTTCCATGCGTTCGGCGCTGACCGGCGCATGGACACCCGGGCCGCGTTCGCCTGATACCTGCACGAGCACCGCCGGCAACCCGGCGGCGGCGAGCGCCCCCTGTTCGCCGGGGGCGAGCCCGAACGCCAGGTGCGCGAGCTGACCGATCGCGCTCGGAGCGCCCGGGTGGATGCCCGATTCGTGCGAGATCGCGTCTGTGACCGTGCGCTGCAGCTCATCCGGCGCGCTTCCGTAACCGTCGGAGTAGGGGATGACGAGCGGCGTGCGGACACGCACGGAGGCGAGATCGCCGAGCACGATCGCCGCGTCGGTCGGTCCGGACAGGACATGCGCGGCGAGGTCGGCCGCCCCTGCGTCACCGCCCGAGCCGCCGCTTGAGGAGACGAGCACGATCGTGCGCTGGGTCTCCCGCGCGGCGAACACGCGCGCGAGCTCGATCAGCGCGGCGGTCCCGGACAGCTGCGCCACGGAGGAGGGCGTGGCGGCGTCGCGGTGGGCGACGATCACGATCGGGCTCTCGCCGGTGGCGCCCGGACGTTGGGCGATCACCGTCTGGAGTGTCTGCTCGCCGTCGATCGTCTGCGCGCGCACTCGCCGGGTGCGCACCGAGAATCCACCGCCCGCCGTGCCGCCCAACCCTTCGATCGTGTGAGCTACGCGCTGCGCCAACCGTTCGTCGCCGACGCCACCCGGACGCCGGTGTGGGAATTCGACGGCGAGTCGCTGCGCTTCGGCGAGTGCCCGCCGTCCGTCGAATGCATCCGGGGCGAGCGTCGAGTGCAGCGGCGTCGGGCGCGCGCTCAGCGAGAAAGCGGCGATCGCCAGCACGATCGCGAACGGGGCGAACGCCGCGCGGTATATGCGTCCGTTGAGCATCGTTCCGCACAGACAGTAAGGGTTTGGGCGGGCAGGCCTGCCAGTCGGGCACCGGCCCGAAGCGACCGTGCGATTCCAGATAGTGCCCGAGCGCGCACGCGCGACCGTGATCGCACCGGGCCGGGCTCATCTGGGGCACGGCACGGACGCCACCGTTAGGTATCGTCCGCGCGTGCTCCAGCCCGTGGCCGTGGGACATAAGACGCTCGCCGACTACACGCACATCTGCGGGCGCGAGCTGATCGAGGAGATCCGCGAGCTCGCCGAGCCGTTGAAGGGTCAGCGGGTGGTGCACATCTCCGCGACCGCCTTCGGCGGGGGCGTCTCGGAGATCCTGTACACGCTCGTGCCGCTGATGCGCGACGTGGGCCTGGACTGCGAGTGGCAGGTGATCTACGGCCGCGAGGAGTTCTTCAACGCGACCAAGCTGATGCACAACGCCCTGCAGGGGGCGCCCCAGGACCTCGACCCCGAGCAGTGGGACACGTGGCGGCGCTACAACGAGATGAACGCGCGCGAGCTCTCCAGCGGCTGGGACGTGTGTCTCGTCCACGATCCTCAGCCCGCGGCGCTGTACAGCCTCGTCCCGGAGAAGGCCGCCGGCTGGGTGTGGCGCTGTCACATCGACCTGTCCACGCCCAACCCGCAGACGATCGCGCAGCTGCTGCCTTACATCTCGAGCTATCCGGAGACGCTCTTTCACATGCGCGAGTACGTGCCCGCGGGGATGGGCGGCACGGTCAACGTGGTGCCACCGGCGATCGACCCGCTGACGCCCAAGAACATGGCGCTCTCGCCCGAGGACGCCTCGTTCGTGTGCGGGCAGTTCGGGATCGACGTCGATCGGCCGCTGATCTGCCAGGTCTCGCGCTTTGATCCGTGGAAGGACCCACTCGGCGTGATCGACGCCTACCGTGAGGTCAAGCAGACGATGGGAGACGTGCAGCTCGCGCTGGTCGGCTCGATGGCCAGCGATGACCCCGAGGGGTGGGACTTCTTCAACGCGACGATCGCGCACGCGGACGGGGACCCGGACATACACATCCTCAACAACTTCAACAACGTCGGCGCGATCGAGGTCAACGCGTTTCAGTCCCACGCCGACGTGGTCATCCAGAAGTCCACACGAGAGGGCTTTGGCCTGACCGTGTCCGAGGCGATCTGGAAGGCCAAGCCATTCATCGGCGGCAACGTGGGAGGCATCCCCCTGCAGATCGAGGACAGCGTGACGGGCTTTCTCGTGTCGAGCGCCGAGCAGTGTGCCGAGCGCACCCTGGAGGTCCTCAAGGATCCGGCCCTGGGCAAGTTCCTGGGCAGGCGCGGCAAGGAGCACGTGCGCACCCACTTCCTGACACCGCGCTACCTACGCGATTATCTGAAGATATTCACGGAGCTGGCCCAGTCGTGAGCGACGCACCGGCACAGCGAGGACCGCTGGTGCTGGTATCGAACCGCGGGCCGGTGACGTTCCACGCGGGCGGGGAGGTGCAGCGCGGGTCGGGCGGGCTGGTGACGGCGCTGACAGGACTGGCCTCGCACCGCGACGCCATCTGGATCGCCTCGGCGATGTCCGAGCACGACGCCGAGGCCTCGCGCGCGGCCGGCGGCCGGGCGTTTCCGGTGAGATCGCCCGCGGGGGGCGAGTTCAAAGTGCGCCTGGTCGTCTCAGACGAGGAGGCCTACGACCGCTTCTACAACGTCTTCGCCAACCCGATGCTGTGGTTCATCCAGCACTACCTGTGGGACCTCTCCAACGCGCCGGACATCCGCCGGGAGGAGATCGAGGCGTTCGAGTTCGGCTATAACGCCGTCAACGAGGACCTCGCCCGAGCGGTCGTGCAGGAGCTCGAGGGCGTCGACGAGCCGGTGGTGATGGTGCACGACTACCACCTGTACACGCTGCCCGACCTCGTGCGCAAAGCGCGCCCGGACGCGTTCCTGCATCACTTCATCCACATCCCCTGGACACAGTCCGACGCCTGGCGGGTGCTGCCGACGCGCATCCGCGAGGAGATCTACGCGGGCCTCTTGGCGAACGACATCATCGGGTTTCACACCCGCTCCTACCGGCGCAACTTCCTGCAGTGCTGTCGCGACCTGATGGACCTGGAGGTCGACTTCGAGCGCGGGATCGTGTGGTACGGGGAGCGCGAGGTGTGGGTGCGCGCGTATCCACTGCCGATCGACCATCAGGCGGCACGCACGCTCGCGCAGAGCCCGCGCGTGGGCGAGTACGAGGCCGAGCTGATGCGCCGTCGCCGCGACCATCTGATCCTGCGCGTGGACCGCGCCGACCTGAGCAAGAACGTGCTGCGCGGGTTCTCCGCGTTCGACCTGTTCCTGGAGCAGCACCCAGAGTTCTCCGAGCGCGTGACGTTCATGGCGCAGCTGATGCCCTCGCGCACGGACGTGCCCCAGTACGCCGAGTACCTGGAGCGGATCGAGGCGCTCGTGGCGGTCGTCAACCATCGCCATGGCACACCCGACTGGATGCCGATCCAGCTGAAGCTGCGCGACGATCTGGACGAGGCGATGGCGGCCTACAAGCACTACGACGTGCTGCTCGTCAACGCGATGTTCGACGGCATGAATCTGGTCGCCAAGGAGGGCCCGATCGTGAACGAGCGCGAGGGCGTTTCGATCCTCTCCGAGAACACCGGCGCGCACGAGGAGCTCGGCGAGTACGCGCTGTCGGTGAACCCGTTCGACATTCAGGAGCTCGCCGACTCGATCTACGCTGCGCTGACGATGGCTCCGGAGGAGCGCGGCCGGCGAGCGCGCGGGCTGGCGCAGATCGTGACCTCGCGCGATCCGGGCGACTGGATCGACGAGCAGCTGGCGGACATTCGGGCGAAGGGACGCTGAGTTGATGGACCTCGCCGCATGCGGCGAGGTCGGCAGGGGCACATGTGCCCCTGCCCCGAGCGGTGCATGCACCGCTCGGTGGAAACGCCGCATGCGGCGTTTCCCGGGATCGCGCATGCGCGATCCCGCCAGTCGGCGCATGCGCCGACTGGAACCACCCCTGACACCCGTCGTGATCGCCGGACCCGCTACTCTGTGCCGTCGCATGACGTTGCCCGCCCCCACCTACGACCTCGTGCTGCTGCTCGACCCCCAGGCCGAGGAGGACGTGCGCACGAAGATCCTCGCCGACACGCGCGACGCGATCGCGGCCGCCGGCGAGGTTGTGCACGAGGACGACTGGGGTGCCCGCGCAATGGCGTATCCGATCGAGCGCAAGACCGACGCCGAGTATCACCTGCTGCAGTTCCACGCACGCTCGCCCGAGCTGCTCGCCGAGCTTGACCGGATGTTGCGGATCACCGACGGGATCATGCGATTTCGGATCATCAAGCTCAAGCCGGGTACTCCCGACGCGCCTGACATGCCCGCCGGAGCTGGCGCCATTGCGCCTCGGCAGGCCGAGCCACAACTTGCATCGCCGCCCCCGGCCGAGGCTCCGCCTGAGGTCGCCGTGGGCGAGCCCTCCTAGCCCGACTTCTCGACGGGTAATACACTCGACATATGGCTTGGGCGCAGGACAGCGAGCAGGGGACGACGAGCCGCACCGACGTGCTGAGAGATTCGCCGCCGATGTTCGAGTCGCGCCTGCTGGACGCCTGCTCGCGCGTACACCCGCTGGTGCCGGTGATCGTGTTCGTGCCCGGCATCGCGCTGCTCGCGGCCTGGAGCCTCTCGAACGTGAGCCTCCCGGCCACGATCGCGCTGGCGATCGGCGGGTACGCGCTGTGGACGCTGTTCGAGTATTGGCTGCACCGGATCGTCTTCCATTTCGAGCCCGAGGACGGGTTCGGGGCGCGGCTGCACTGGATCATCCACGGCGTCCACCACGAGCATCCCAACGACCCGCTGCGGCTGGTGATGCCGCCGGCCGTCAGCATCCCTCTGGCAGCCGCCGTGTTCGGGGTGCTGTATCTCGCCTTCGGACCCGACTACGCGCCTGGGCTGGGAGCGGGTTTCTTTGCCGGGTACCTGGCCTACGACATGCTCCACTACTACGTCCACCACTTCACCCCGCGCTCGCGCCTGGGCCGGATGCTGCGCGAGCGACACATGCGTCACCACTTCCAGGACGACACCAAGGGGTTCGGGATCAGCGCGCCCTACTGGGACGAGGTCTTCCGCACCTCCTCGCGCGTGCGCCGCGGCGAGCGCTAGAGAAATCCGCAAGTTGCGTGGTCTTCGGAAAAAGACGCCGCTGACAGTTCTACACTCGCCGATAGCCCACTGACGAACGTCTGTTCGCCGGAGGGCGGCCTCGGGGCGACCAACAGAGAGCCCAGAGAGACACGAATACAGATAGAGCGAAAGGAAGAGAACCGTGGCCGCCACCAACATCAACCGAGTCGTGATGACCGGCAACCTGACCGCCGACCCGGAGCTGCGCTCGCTGCCGAGCGGCATGTCCGTGTGCAGTCTGCGCATCGCCTGCAACACCCGCCGCAAGGACGGCGCGAGCGGGGAATGGGTCGACAAGCCCAACTACTTCAACGTGACCGTGTGGGGCGCGCAGGGCGAGAATGCCGCCCGCTACCTCTCCAAGGGACGGCCCGTCGCGATCGACGGACGCCTGGAGTGGCGCGAGTGGGAGGCGCAGGACGGGACAAAACGGCAGGCAACCGATATCATTGCCGACTCGGTGCAGTTCCTGGGCTCGCGCGATGATCCCGCCGGTGGCGGTTCCAGCGCGAGCAACGGAGTCTCACAGGGCAGCGACGTCCCCGTGCACGAAGGGGATTTCCAGCCCGCTGCGCCTGTCGCCGCCGGTGGAGCCGGCGACGACGACATTCCGTTCTGATTTCCCCACATACATAGCGAGGCAGAGTTCAAGTGGCAAAGCGCGGTCGCGGCAAGCCGGTGCGCCGGCGAGACAAGAAGGGCGGTCCCGGCAGCGGGCGGCGCAAGCCATGCCAGCACTGCCGCGACAAGATCGAGCAGGTCGACTACAAGGACGTCGGCACGCTGCGCAAGTTCGTCTCCGAGAAGGGCAAGATTCGCTCGCGACGGATCACGGGCGCGTGCCGTCGCCATCAGAACCAAATCGCCAGAGCCGTCAAGCGCGCACGCGAGCTGGCGTTGCTGCCGTACGTGAACGAGGGCGGTCGCGACGACAGCCCTCGTCGCGACCGGGGCGACCGCGACAGGGACCGCTAGGTGTGCGCTAGGCGCGTGCACCCGTAACGAGACAGAGGACGAGTCAGATGCCCGAAGCGATACTCCTGCAAGACGTCGAGCAGCTCGGCGAGCAGGGCAAGGTGATCGACGTGTCCAAGGGCTACCTGCGCAACTACCTGGTGCCGCGCAAGCTCGCCCAACCGGCCACCAAAGGCGCGATCGAAGCGATCAAGCAACGCCAAGAGGCCGCAGAGCGGGCCGAGCGCAACGCGATCGAGAAAGCCCAGGAGAACGTCAACCTGCTGAACCGCACCGTGCTGACGATCCCCCAGCAGGCCGGCGCCGACGGGCGTCTGTTCGGATCGGTGACCGCGCAGGACATCGCCACCGCGATCCGCGAAGCGCGCGGGCTGAAAATCGACAAACGCGGTGTGTACCTGCCAGAGCCGATCAAGAGCGTTGGCACCTACATGGTCGTGGTCGACGTCGTCGAGGGTGTCCAGGCGACGATCAAGACCATGGTCGTCGCGAAGAAGTAGACAGGATCATCGTCGTCGCGATTCCCCTCCTGCCGCCGGATCGGCTACGGGAGGGGTCGGGGGGAGGACCTGCCCTGTCCCGCTGAGTCATGGTCGCCGCGAAGAAGTAGCGGTCCTCCGTCTCTGCGAACATGTGTTCGTGGAGAGCAACGAACGCAATTTAGTCCGAGATAGCGGGGAGTGCTCCCGGGCGCCGACGTGCGCCGATCTAGACTCGCGCGAGTCCACATCATGAGCGCCCTAGCCACGACAAGCAACGGTGCGGGGAACGGTGCAGCGTCACACCGCCACGGAGCGGCCGGCGCCGCGATCGCGCCTCCGCACAACCTCGACGCCGAGCAGTCGGTGCTCGGCGCGATCCTGCTGTCCGATCGGGCGCTATACGCGCTGGTGATCGAAGAGGGACTGCGTCCGGAGGACTTCTATCGCGAGCGCCACGGCGCGATCTACGCGGCGATGCTCGCGCTGTACAACGAATCGGAGCCGGTGGACGTGCTGACGGTCACCGACCGGCTGCGCGGGCTCGGCAAGCTGGATGACATCGGCGGCCCGGCGGCCGTGGACGAGCTCACAGGGGTCGTCCCCGCCGCCGGCCACGCCCGCCGCTACGCGCAGATCGTGCGTGAGAACGCGCTGCTCAGACGACTGCTGAGCGCGTCGTTCGAGATCCAGGAGAGCGTGCTCGGCCATTCCGCCGCGCCGCGCGAGCTGGTCGAGCAGGCCGAGAAGGCGATGCTCGAGGTCGCCCGCGACGACCGTCAGCAGGATTTCAGGGCGATCGAGGAGGTACTGCACGAGGAGCTCGACAAGCTCCACCGGCTGTCGATCGAAGGGACCTCACTGACGGGCACGCCGTCGGGGTTCAAGGACCTCGACGAGATCACCGGCGGGTTTCAGCCGGGCAACCTGATCATCATCGCCGCGCGCCCGGCGATGGGCAAGAGCGCGCTGGTGTGCAACATCGCCGAGAACGCGGCGGTCGAACACGGCAAGCCGGTGGCACTGTTCAGCCTGGAGATGGCCGAGGCCGAGCTGGCGCAGCGGTTCGTCGCCTCCCAGGCGCGCATCAAGGGCGAGGAGCTGCGCAAGGGACGCGTGGCCGAGCAGCGCTGGCCGAAGATCCTCAAGGCCTCGCAACGCCTGGCGGCGGCGCCGTTGTGGGTGGACGACTCCAGCGACGTGGGCCTGCTGGAGATCCGCGCGAAGGCGCGGCGGCTGCACAGCCAATGCGAGGGTGGCCTGGGGTTGATCATCATCGACTACCTGCAGCTGATGCGCACTGACAGTCGCTACGACAGCCGCGTGACGGCCGTGGGCGAGCTGAGCCGCGGCCTGAAGATCCTCGCGCGCGAGCTGGGAGTGCCGGTGATCGCGCTCTCGCAGCTCTCGCGCGCGGTCGAGCAGCGCACGCCGAAGGTGCCCCAGCTATCGGACCTGCGCGAGTCGGGGAACCTCGAGCAGGACTCCGACCTGGTGATGTTCATTTATCGCGACGAGTACTACGACGAGGACTCCGAGCGTCCGGGCGAGGCCGACCTGATCATCTCAAAGCACCGCAACGGGGCGGTCGGCAAAGTGACGCTGACCTTCCAGAAGGAGTACCCGAAGTTCCTCAGCTATGCCCCCGAGGGACGGTACGGACTGGATGCACCGAGCCGCTCGGTCCCGAGCCTTCCTCCGGGAGGAGACGAGCTGTGAGCGCGACTCCGCCTGGTGCAGACGTTCCCGAACCGCTCAAACTCGAGCCGCCACTCGCGGGCGCCATGGGGCCGACACGGGCGGGCGAGTGCCCATACGGCGTGTGCGACGGCAGCGGGTTCGTGGTGGACGAGGCGAGCAACACCGCGTCGGACTGCCGCTGCCGGACGGGGCGGATCGCGATGGCGCGTACCCGCAACCTGGCCGGGCGGATACCGCGCAGATATCAGGACGTCTCCTTCGACCGTCCGCCCGTCAGCGACATCGCACGCACCGCCCCCGAGCAGATCCGCGCCATCCGCCGGTACGTCCAGACGATCGACGCGAACATCGACGCGGGCAAGGGACTGTGGCTGGTGGGAGACGTCGGCACCGGCAAGACGACGCTGGCGATGCTCGTCTCCCGAGCCGCCCTGCAGGCTGGCAGATCGGTCGCCATCTACTCGCTGCCGCGGCTGCTGAACCTGATCCGCGAGGCGATCGACTCGGACGACGGCAAGCTCGATCTGCTCGACCGGCTGGCGGCGGTCGACCTGCTGCACATCGACGATCTCGGGGCGGAGAGCAAAACGGACTGGGTGCTCGAGCAGCTTTACTCGATCGTCAACGCCCGTTACGAGGCGCGACGGGCGATCCTGGCGACGACCAACCTCACACCCGAGAAGCTCTCCGAGCAGATCGGCCCACGCACGGTGTCGCGCCTGGAGGAGATCTGCGACCACCCGCTGCCCTTCTTCGGCGAGGACAAGCGCCGGCGCGAGTTCGAGGTCGTCGCGCGCACCGCCTGAGGCGCGGGCGAGGACCCCCCTACACTTCTGAAGCCATGCCCGGAATCGTAATAGTCGGCGCCCAGTGGGGCGATGAGGGAAAGGGAAAGATCACCGACCTGCTCGCCGAACAGGCGGACGCGGTCGTGCGCTTTCAGGGCGGCAACAACGCCGGGCACACGATCGTGCGCGAGGGGGTGGAGTGGAAGCTGCACCTGATCCCCTCGGGCATCCTCTACCCGGGCAAGCGCTGCGTGATCGGTAACGGCGTGGTAATCGATCCGAAGGTGCTGATCGAGGAGCTGGACGCGTTGCGCGCGCGCCGCGTAGACGTAAGCGGGCTGCGGATTTCCGCCAACGCGCATCTGATCATGCCCTACCACCTGCTGCTGGACTCCGCCGGCGAGGCCAAACTCGGCAGCCTGCAGATCGGCACGACGCGGCGAGGCATCGGCCCGTGTTACGCCGACAAGGCCGCACGACTGGGCATTCGCGTGCAGGATCTACTCGACGAGAAGATCCTCAAGAAGAAGATCGTCGCGGCGATGGAGCCCAAGCGCCTGTCGCTGCGGCCGTTCGAAAAGGACCCGACGCTCGACCTGCACGCGATGACCGAGCAGTACCTGATCTACGGGCACCGTCTGGAGCAGCACATCGCCGACACCGCGAAACTGATGTGGGACCTGCTCGACGCCGGCGAGAAGATCATATTCGAGGGCGCCCAGGGCGCGATGCTCGATATCGACCACGGCACCTACCCGTTCGTGACCTCCTCCAACCCGCTCTCGGGCGCGGCCTGCGTGGGCACGGGTGTGGGGCCGAAGAACATCGACGAGATCTGGGGCATCTCCAAGGCTTACACCACGCGCGTTGGCGCCGGGCCGTTCCCGAGCGAGTTGCACGACGACACCGGCGAGCAGATCCGCAAGCGCGGCGGCGAGTTCGGCACCACCACCGGCCGGCCGCGGCGCACCGGCTGGCTGGATCTGGTCGCACTGCGCTATGCCGCACGACTGAACACGATGACCGCGCTGGCCATCACCAAGCTCGACGTGCTCTCCGGATTCGATCGCATCCAGGTGTGCACCAGCTACCGCGGCGCGGAGGGCGCCGAGTTCGACGACTTCCCCTACCACCAGTCGGTGCTGCACCACACGAGCGCCGAGCTCACCGAGCTGCCCGGCTGGAACGAGGAGCTGGGCGAGTGCGGCACGCTCTCAGATCTGCCCGACGCTGCCCGCGACTACCTGCGGTTCATCGCCGAGCACGTCGGAGCGCCCGTCACGCTGGTGGGCGTCGGACCCGGGCGTGAGCAGACGATCTGGACAGACGCCGGTCAGGCGACGCTGATCGCGCGCAACGGCAGCTCGCCGGACTGACTAAGACTGATTAACTCAGACCGCGCTGCCGCCGCGGCGCCCTCGACCAGACACCGCCCTCCTCGCGGCGCCCTATCAAGCGCCCGGCGCGACGATCTCGATCCAGTCCAGCGAACGACCACACAAGCTGCGGACTCGGGCCGGCGCGGCGGTGAGTAGGCTGGTGCGTGGCCGATTCAGGGGCTGGAGCGAGATCGCTGACAGGCTCGTCTGCTGGTTGTCGCCGCTGCCAGGCGTCAGGTCTGAGTGGGGGTAGGTCAGCGCGAACACATGGATACCGGGCGTGAGAAACACGTCGGCCACAGGCGCATAGCCGCCGATGCTCAAAAGTTCGTCCTTGACCCTGCCGAGGAAGTGACCGTCGACGCTCACTTCGAACCCGCGCGAAAAGCTACCGCCCAACCACAGCTCGTAGTGCTGGTTCCCGTACACGTTGATCTGCGCGACCGCCGTACCGGGCGTGTTCGGCCACAGCGTTCGCGACGCGCCGTCGTGCACCCAAGGCGCCGGCCAGCGCGTCTGATCTCCGCGCGCGACGATCGGCTGCGGGCGCTGGTAGGCGACCAACTCGGCGTGCTCGCGCGCCGCCGTGGCGCCGAGGTGTTCGATCTGTGCACACGGGGGCGTAGCGGCCGGGTTGGCGGAGCAGAGTGGGGCTTGCACGCCGGGGCGGTTTTGGGCGACGCCACAGTAGGGCAGCTTGTTCGATTCCCCGTAAGGAATGTGACTGAGCAGCCGAGCCCTCGCTCGTGCGGGGCGCTGCCACAGTTCGTAGTAGCGCCCCCGCCAGACGAGGCTGTAGAGCGACGGCGGGCGGCTCTGCGCGGGGGAACGCGCGATCACGATCGAGCGATACGGTTCGAGCGTCGCGGGCGCGAACGAGTCCAGGTCCGCCCACGCGCTCTTCGTCAAGATCGCGCCACTGCGCAGGGGCAGGGTCACCGAGCGATACTCCGCGGGCTCCACCGGAGCGCCGCCACGGAGGAAGTGGCGGTCCGCATAGACTTCGTAGTCGCCGATCAGCGTCGGGCCCTGGCCCGCGACCAGGACGCCGATGTGCTGCAGCTCGGCCAGTCGCGAGCGCGGCGCCAGCAGCACGTCGTGGTAGGCGAGCGCGTTCGACCATAGGACTCCACCGCCGAGCGCCAGCAGCACGAGGACGCCCACGGGCCGGCGCCATGTGAGCAGCAGCGCACCGCCGGCGAGCGCCGCCGTAAGCAGCGCCGGCGAGGAGACCGCAAGCGCCTTGCCCAGCACCCACGGGGTGCTGCCGACGAGGTAGAGCACTGCGCAACCGACGAGCGCGACCCCCACGTACGCGATGATCCCAAACTGTCGACGGCGCACCGTTAGCCAGATTGCCACGGCAGCCGTCAATACGACAAGGCAGATCAGCAGCGCGCTCGACAGGGTCGGCGCCCGCAGACGAAAGTCACCGACCGGCCAGATTCCAGCGAGCTGCCACCCGCTCAGCGGCTGAATCAGGTTGCCGAGGTTTTCGCTAGTGGATTGGCCGCTGTAGAGGTTGCTGTCGCCCTTGAGGAAACTCGACAGAACAACCCACATCGGCAGCGCGAGCACGGCCGTCATGACAGCCAGCAGACCGATGTCCCGTGCCACCCGCCACAACCGCGCTTGGTGTGCACGCCAGACCCACACGACGACCACACCGAGGAACGTCGGTACGACCCATGCGGCCGCACCTGCGCCGAGCGTCACTATCAGGCCGGCCGCCGCGACAGCCACTGCCAACAGCCCGCGCGGATTCTCGGGTCGCTTCACGAGGACCCGTGCCACCAACGCGGCGCCGAGCACGAGCAGGAATGCGGCCGTGAGCTCCTTAATACCGCCCCACAGGCTGTAGCCGTAAAGCAGCGCCGGCTGGGCCCCCAGGAACGCCACCAGCGCACGCAGGCGGGGCGACTCGACGAGCGGTTCCACGAGCGCGTATACGCCGAGAGCGACAGCCGCGCCGCAACACGCCAGATAGGGCTGAAATATCCAGGCCGAATCGATGCCGGTCAATCCGTGCCCGACGCCGAGCAGCATGAATCCCCCCAGCGGATAGGAGTTAGCGACGTAAGACCCAATCAGCAGCGAGTACGTCGATGGCGGCAGGTCGCTCAGCGAGCGTCCGTGGGACATCACGTGATCGGTGATCCCAAGCCACGTCGCCGTGTCGTCCAGACGTACATACCCCGCGAACGTCGCGCTGCCCGACAGCAGCACCGGCGCTGCGTAGATGAGCAGCGCTCCCAGCGCGGCGAACGCCGGCCACTTGGTGATCCTGCCACGAGACGGCCATCCGATCGCCAGGCCCGCCACCGCCCCGACCCCCACAACCGGCACCGCCGCCGGCGCGATCGCGCTCCAAGCCGTCAACAGCGACGCGACGACGAGCGCCGCGGCCAGGCCGAGCGGAACGAGCAGAACCCCCGCCCGCACGCCGGCGAGCCGCTCTACCAGTACGCCCCAGCCGGCGCCAACGGCCGCCAGCACGAGCGGAAACAGAACCCATGAGACGATCAGCGACAAGGGCGCGCCACCATACACAGTCCCGCGGTCACAGCACTGCGCTCGTCCCTTGATCGCTCTCGTCAGTTGGGACGAGCACGCCGGGCGAGGGGTCCCGCGGCGGATGGACGGCCGTCAGTTAGTGCGACACGGTCGCCGGAGTGGCTGCGGATGACCTGCAACCGGGCGCCGGATACCGCTCCATAAGCTCGTTGACCTCCGCCTTTACGCGGGCGAACACATCGTCCTTGCCAGTGCGTGCCGCCTCCACCACCTCGTCCAGCCAACGAGCGATCTCATCCATGTGCTCGCTAAGCAACCCCCGCGACGTCACCGCCGGCGTGCCGATCCGTATGCCCGACGGGTCGAACGGCTTGCGCGGATCGAACGGGATCGCGTTGGCGTTGGTCACGATCCCCGCCCGAGCCAGCGCCGTGGAAGCTTCCTTACCGGTCAATCCCTTCGAGGTCATGTCGAGCAGGATCAGGTGGTTGTCCGTGCCACCGGACACGAGCGTGAACCCGCGCTCGGACAGGGCCTCAGCGAGGGCCTTTGCGTTGGCGACGATCTGGTGTGCGTACTCGCTGAACGCGGGCGTCAACGCTTCGCCGAGCGCAACCGCAATGGCCGCCGTCTGATGCTGATGCGGTCCACCCTGCAGGCCCGGGAACACCGCACGATCCAACGCTTTGGCATGCTGCTCGCGACACATCAAGATCGCGCCCCGCGGCCCGCGCAGGGTCTTGTGGGTCGTCGTCATGATCACGTCCGCGTGCTCCGCCGGCGAGGGGTGGGCGCCGCCGGCGATCAGCCCCGCGATGTGCGACACGTCGGCGACCATCAGCGCGTCGACCTCTTTCGCGATCGCCGCGAACCCCTCGAAGTCGATCGTCCGCGGCACGGCCGTACCCCCGCAGAACAGCAGCTTCGGGCGGTGCTCGAGCGCCAGCCGCCGCACCTCCTCCATGTCCACCCGGCCCGTATCGGGGCTCACCCCGTAATGGACAGCGTTGAACCATTTGCCCGTCGCCGAGACCGGCCATCCATGCGTAAGGTGGCCGCCGGCGGGCAGCGCAAGCCCCATGACCGTATCTCCCGGCTCCAGGAAGGCCAGGTAGATAGCCAGGTTCGCCGGTGAGCCCGAATAAGGCTGGACGTTCGCATGCTCGACGCCGAACAGCTCCCGCGCGCGCGCCTGCGCCAGCCGCTCGACCTCGTCGACGATCTCGTTGCCCTCGTAGTAGCGCTTGCCCGGATACCCCTCGCTGTACTTGTTCGCCAGCACACTGCCATTGGCTTCGAGCACCGCGGCCGAGGTGTAGTTCTCGGAAGGGATCAAGAACAGAGACTCCGCCTGTTTTTCGTCCTCGCGGATCAGCAATGCCGCGAGCGCGGGATCTTTCTCCTCCAACAGCGGGAACATGGGGGCCAGTTTACAGCAGGCCCTTGGGCGTCCGGTGGGGTATGGGGTAGGTATAAGACAGTCCCTTTGGGGGCTAGGCCTTCGGCGTTTCGTGACGGCGACGATCGCGCCTCATCGAGGCGCTGCTGATGATGCACGGGAGGCAGCTGGCGGGGAGTCGCCGAACGCGCCAAGCCGTGCCTCAGCCGCTAGCCAGCCGGTAGACCTCGCCCCTGAGCGAGCAGACGTAGATGTGTCCGCGCGCATCTTGCCCGAATGAGGAGGTGGCAGACACGTTGAGGCCAGTGGCACGGAGGCCGATAGCACGACCGCGGACGAGCTTGACGGACTCGATCGACGAGCGGCAATTATCGCCGAACACGTACCGTCCATACAGGCTCAGCAGCGAGCGGTCGCGTACTACAAAGCCGCCAACGATCGCGCAGTAGCCTTCGTTGTGGCGAGCGATCAACACCGGGAACACCGCGTGGGGAGCTGTGCCCGGCTTGTTGCGCCGATCGCCCTCCCACACGCTCCAGCCATAGTTGGCCCCCGCACCCGTGTGCGCGGGCACGAAGTCGATCTCCTCCTCGAGGTCCTGGCCGACGTCGCCGATGATCAGATCGCCAGTCGTGCGGTCGAACGAGAAACGCCATGGATTGCGCAGACCGTATGCCCAGATCTCACCGCGTCGGCCGGTCCGACCGACGAACGGGTTGCCACCGGGAATCGTGTAACCGCCGTTAGCGGAGGGGCTGATGCGCAGGATCTTGCCGAGTAGCGTGTTCGTGTCTTGGCCGTTGCCTTTCGGATCGCCCTCCGAACCGCCGTCGCCGACGCCGATGTACAGGTCGCCTTCCGGGCCAAACGCGAGCTGGCCGCCGTTGTGGTTGGTGTACTCGTGGTGATCGATCGTCAGCAGCGTGCGAGCACTTGCGGGGTCGGCCAGATCGGGGTTGCTCGCGGAGCGTCTGTACTGGACCACACGGATGTCGTTGGAGGGCAGCGTGTAGTCGACGTAGAAACGCCCGCTGCGGGCGTAGTCGGGCGGGAAGGCGAGCCCCAGCAGGCCCTGCTCCTGGCCCTCGGCGTTGACCATGCCACCAATGTCCAGGAACGAGCGCGACCGGATGCGCCCGTTCTGCACGAGCATCACCTGGCCGCTGCGCTGCGCCACGAACAGCCGGCTGGCATCGCCCGGCGCGCCCGTCACATACACGGGTTCGCGGAAGCTGCCGACCTTGACCAAGCGGAGGCCCTTATGGACAGGCGCTGCGCTGCTCGCGGAGCGCCCGGCAGAGCCGCTCAGGCGTTCCGAGCGCGCCGGGCTGCCCGCTCCGCAGGCCACCAGCGCCAGCGGCAGGACAAGTACGATGGCGCGCGCGGACTTCCTCATTGCCGACATGCTTGCAGGCTCCAGCTGATCTTCTTGCCGGTGAAGGACCGCTCGCTCGTTTAGGGTTGCGCCGTGGCCGAGTTCCCCTCCTTGAAAGCCAAGCAGCTTCTGAAGATTCTTGAAGGCGACCCGCTCAATTACCGGACCACTCGCCAGGCCGGCTCACACCGCCGGCTGAAGGCAGATGGCCGACCGCCACTGACCTGGGCATTCCACGATCGGCGGACACTGGCGCCCGGCGAGGTCCGGCGTGTGCTGGTCAATCATGTCGGACTTGCGGAAGACGAGGCCCGGCGGCTACTCTGAAGGAGCCTCATGGACACCATTCGCATCCTCCACCACCACGAGCCCGGCTTTGGCTGGAGCTTTGAGTCGCCCGACATTCCCGGCCTGACCGGCGGAGGAGACGCCTACGACCAGGCGCACGCCGAGGACGCCGCCAGATTCGCGCTGGTGTGCGCCGCCGAAGAGCAGGGCAACCCGACGCCCACCGATCTCGTCTTCGAGCACTACGTGCCCGTCGGCGTCGCCGCCGCGGCATAGCGGCGAGGGTCGGACAGCACCTTCTCGACGGATGTGCGATCGCCGGTGCGCGGATGCCGCTGGCGACCTGACTGCCTTCGGCCGTCGCTGGGCGAGCAGGACGCCGTCTTGCGACGCCCGTTTGGTACCCACGAGTGATACCCACGGACCCTTGCGACTTGAGCCGCCCCGTCCAAATCTCCCCAAAACCCGCTGATTAGCAGGCGATTCCGAAAATGGGCCGTGCAGGAATCGAACCTGCAACCTTGGGCTTAAGAGGCCCCTGCTCTGCCGGTTGAGCTAACGGCCCGCGAGCGCATCGGCGAGACTCGGCCGACTCGGCGCTGATTCTACCCAAGCGGGCACTGCCTACGCGCCCTCAAAAGACGACCGTCCGCCGACCGTCCACGATCACCCGGTCATCGAGGTGCAGCGCCACTGCCCGAGCGAGCACCAGCCGCTCGATGTCGCGGCCCACGCGCTCGAGGTCCTCGGCGCTCTGGCGGTGGTCGACGCGGACGACGTCCTGGTCGATGATCGGGCCGTCGTCGAGCTGCTCGGTTACGTAGTGGGCGGTGGCGCCGATCAGCTTGACCCCCCGCTCGCGTGCCCGCCGATATGGGTTGGCGCCCGCGAACGCAGGAAGGAAGGAGTGGTGGATGTTGATCGCAGGCGCCCCTAGGCGATCTAGGAAATCGGCGCTGAGGATCTGCATGTATCGCGCGAGCACCACCAGGTCGACGCTGCCCGCCAGCAGATCGAGCATTGCCGCTTCGGCCTGGGACTTGTCGTCTGCGTGCACGGGCACGTGGTGGTAGGGGACGCCCATGGCTTCTGTCTCGCGACGCAGGTCCTCGTGGTTGGAGATCACCGCAACCACCTCGCCATCAAGGTCACCGCGGCGCCAGCGCCACAGCAGATCCACGAGGCAGTGATCGTGGCGAGAGACGAAGATCGCGATCCGCCGGCGCTCGCCCCAGTAACGGATCTCCCAGTCCATGCCGAGCCCGTCCGCCACCTCGGCCGCGAACAGCCCCTCGAACCGACGCCTGACCTCGGCCGCGTCGACGGGCGCGCCCAGCTCGTGCAGGAAGAACTCGGTGCGCATGAAGAAGCGGCCACCGGTCGGGTCGGTCGAGTACTGATGAGAGGAGACGATGTTGGCGCCCTGCTCGAGCAGAAAGCCCGAGACGGCCGCGACGATTCCAGGCTGGTCCGCGCAGCCGATCAGCAGGCGAGCCGTATAGCGCTGGGGTCCGACATCCACGACCCCACTACCCCCCGTGGCTATTTCTTCGTCGTCGTCGACGAGCCGCCGGGCGTCGCGGGAACCGTAGTGGTAGCGCCTGTCGTGGTGGGAACCGTCGTAGTAGCACCCGTCGCGCCGCCCGCGGCGGCTTCGGTGCCGTTCGGGTGCGCCTTAATCGCGGCTAGCTGCGTCTTCAGCTGCTTGCGCTGCGCCGACGGGGATAGCGCGATTGCCTTAGCCGAGGCGAGATCGCCGATGCGGGTGTTGTTGGCTTTGTAGGCGTACTCCGCTAACGCCGCATACAGCGATGCCTGATATTGGGGCGTGCTTTCTGACTTCGCGGGGATGACGATCTGTAGAACCTTGACCGCTTCGGCGGGCTCGTTGAGCCCTTCTTCGCCGAACACTCGCTCCATCTGCAGCGCCAGTTGCGCGTTGGGCTTGGGCGGTTTCAGCGCGATGTAACGGTTCCACGACTGGGCGGTTTGACCGAACAGCGCACGGCCCTTGGCCGTCAGCCTCTGGTTGGCGAAATACGCTTCGCCGCCGGCTTCGTGCAGCTGATTGAGCGTCAGCTGTTCCCACGCATAAACGTTGCTCGGCTGCTTTTCGGTGAGCTTTTTGTACTTGTCGATCTGGGCTGAGAAGCTAGCGCTGTTGGAGCCTTCGTTGCCAGTCAGAGAGTTCAGGAGCCCGCCGCCGCCGACGCCGGCGCCGACGCCGAAGAACACCAGACCCGCCCCGATCAGCAGTGCGAGACCGCCATAGATCACCCGGACCGTACGGCGACGGCCGCGGCCGCGCAGATCGAACAGCATCAGCTCAGCTCGCTGTCGGTGTGGTCGATAATCTGTTGCACGCTTGGCTCCGTCCTCTGCTCTGTGGGGGCGCCACCGTCCGGCGGCTGCCCTGGACCCGGTATCTGCCGTTCGCGCGCGCGCTCGCGGCGTTCGACAAACGACGCGAGCAGGATACTCGCCTCGTAGAGCACATACAGCGGGATGGTCTCCAGC
Organism: uncultured Solirubrobacterales bacterium; assembly: GCA_963708315.1. Taxonomy (GTDB): domain Bacteria; phylum Actinomycetota; class Thermoleophilia; order Solirubrobacterales; family Solirubrobacteraceae; genus Palsa-744. Next base: position 3,383,425 of record OY970204.1, read on the forward strand.
AGGAGCGTGATCGCGTCTCCCGGCAGGAACGCCGCGATGGTCGCGCAGGCTAGGAGCGCGTAGCGGCGGTTGTGGCGCAGCTGCTGCGGGGTGACGATGCCGACGCGGGTCGCGGCCAGGATCGCGACCGGCACCTGGAACACGAGGCCCATCGCCAGCAGCACCGTGGCGGCGAACTTGTAGTAGGGGCCGGCCTGTACGAGCACGTTGAACTCGCTGCTGTTGAAGTTCTGGAAAAAGCGCACGGCCGCCGGCAGCACGACGAAGTAGCCGAACAGCACACCAATCGCGAACAGGCAGGGGATCGCGGCGAGCAGAGGCAGCGCTATGCGTCTCTCATTTGGACTGAACGCCGGCAGCACGAACCCGTAGAGCTGGAACAGGACGATCGGCAGCGAGAACACGAGCGCGAACAGGAACGTGACCCCGAGCGTGGTCGTGAACGGCTCGCCGATGCCGAGCGTCACCGGCTTGTTGCCCTGGGGGACGCGCGGGATCTTCGCGACGTCGGCCTGCAGACGGGGTATCTCCGCGGCGAGCGCCGCGCGCGTGGCGGGCGGGAGCTTGCTTGCGGGATCGGCCAGCGTCGCGGCGATCCCCTGCACGTCGTGCGCGACCGCGAGCACGCCCTGCTGGGCCAGCGCGGTCTGTCCGAGTGGGCCGTTGCCCTGCTCGACCTGTTTCTGGGTCTGGTGCTCGAGCGGACGGTTGATGATTTCCAGCAGGGCGTGGTTCTGCCACAGACACACCCCAAACGCGACAGCGATCGCTACGGCGCTGATGATCAGGCGCGTGCGCAGCTCTTCGAGATGATCGACGAGGCTCAGCTTGTCATCGTGGCCGATCGTGCGGATCGCGGTGGCCATGTCCTCATGAACGTAGCACCGGTCGTTTTGGCTCACACCCGTACATCGCTGGTCTTTGGCTCGCCAAGCGGTTCGGGCACAGGGCTAAGGGCCTATCGCCTGCAAGACCCGCATGCTCCTTTTGGGATAGGTCCTAAAGGGAAGGGGCGCCGGAGTCGATTACTTCAGAGCAAGCCATGTCCGACACGAGCCCCCACATACGTCATCGCGTGCAGATGCCGGACGGCAAGCACGTCGAGGTCACCTACCGCGACCAGCGGCACGCACGGCAGCCTGCGCATGCGCCCGAGCCGTCATACGCACCCGATTCGATCGATGAGCTCGACCCGGTGTTCACGACCGAGCCGGCCTGTCCGCCGCAGGAGCTCCACGTCTGCTTCAACTGCGCCGGCGAGCTCGTCTACCCGCTCGACTGGACCGAAGAGGGCGCCAGGCATTGGCGCATCGTGCTGCGCTGCCCGGAGTGCGAGGCACGACGCGAGGGCGTGTTCGAGCAGAGCCTGGTCGAGCTGCTAGACGATGAGCTGGACCGCGGCGCGGGCGCACTGCTGAGCGATCTAAAGCGCCTCACGCACGCGAACATGACCGACGAGGTCGAGTTCTTCGTGCGCGCCCTCGACGCAGACCTGATCACCCCCAGCGACTTTTAGTAAACACCGCGCTTCTAGGCGGTCGCTGGGCAAGCGAGACAAGGACGCAGGGAGCGTGGCGTACTACGTACGCGTGCTGGCCGATCGGCGATCCCATCGATCGACGATCGGTAAGGACGCAGTATCGCGCAGTGCAGCGACCGCCTAGCGGTAGCGCTCGACCACGGCGTCCGCTACTAGATCCAGCAGGGCGGCGTCGCGACTGTCGGGCAGGCATCGTGGAAGCCCGGACTTCGCTTCGGCGACCAGCGCGAGCGCCCGTTCGCGTGCCTCCTCGAGCGCGCCGGTGGCGGCGATTCGCTCGCACAGCCGCTCCGCCTGCTCCGGTCCGCTCAGCGAGGAGAGATCGAACTCGGCGAGCTTCCGATCGCGTTCGCGCGCAAGGATGAACGGAAGGGTGACGGTGCCGTCGAGCAGATCGGTGCCCCGCGCCTTACCGGTTCGCTCGACCGGGCCGGATACGTCGAGCACGTCGTCGAGCAGTTGGAACGCGAGACCGATTCTACGTGCGAACGCGCCGAGCTCGTCGGCGAGCTCCGATGAGCCATTGACGGCCACCAGCGCGCCCAGGCGGCAGGCAGCCTCGAACAGCGCCGCGGTCTTCAATTCGCACCGGCGCAGGTATCGCGCGACCGCGACATGCATCGCGTAGGCGTCCTCGCGCTGCAACAGCTCGCCTTCGGCCAGCGCCGAGCTGGCATCGGACAGGGCCCGCAGCTGGGCCGCCTCGCCGTTGCGCGCGAGCTCGGCGAATGCGCGCGAGAACAGCAGGTCGCCGGTGGCGATCGCGAGGTTGCGCCCGGCGGCGGCGGCGACCGACGGGTGTCCCCGCCGCAGCTGGGCGCCGTCGATCACATCGTCGTGCACGAGCGTCGCCGAGTGCACCAGCTCGACCGCCACCGCCGCGCGCACGAGTCTGTTCTCTGCATCGACGGTGTCTCCAGGCCCTCCGGCCGACTCGGCGGCGAGCACGACCAATAGGGGGCGCAGACGCTTGCCGCCGGCGAGGACCGTGCCAGTGGCATGGGAGGCGAGCGGGTCGCCTGCCTGCGACGTCACCCGCTCGAGGTGGCTCTCCGTGCGCAGCATGCGCTCGCGCAAAGCGCTGCCGCCGCGGCGCATGATCGCCTCGACCGCATCCACGTCGGTCGCGCTCACCCCGGTGGCGCCGTCCGCTGCGGCTGTGCCCCCCATTGGGATCATCATGACCCCTCGCCCGCGACTGTGCCGGCGTGGATCGCGATGATCCCACCGGCGAGCAGGACATAGGAGATCTCCCCCAACCCCGCGCGCTGCATCTCGGTCGCAAGCTGCGACGGTCCCGGCCAGCGCTTGACGGAGTTAGGCAGGTAGGTATAGGCGTCTGTGATCTCCTCCTGCCGGTCGGCGCCCCGCAACCGCGCCGCGAGCTGTGCCAGCGAGCCGACGAGCCGGCCGAGCAGCGGCACGACGCGATCGAACCACAGCGCGAAGAACAGCGACAGCGGACGTCGCGTCGGCGTGGTCATCTCCAGCACCACCACCCTGCCCCCGGGGCGCACCACGCGCACCATCTCCGCGAGTCCGCGCGCGAGGTCGGGAAAGTTGCGCAACCCGAACCCGTTGGTGGCGGCGTCGAACTCGTCGTCCGCGTAGGGAAGTTCCAGGCCGTCTCCCCACTCGAACCGCAGCTCGGCGTCGAGCGCTGCGACATCCGCCGCGCCCCCCTTTGCACGCGCGCGGGCGAGCATGCCTTCGGAGAAGTCGCTGCCGAGAACCTCCCCGCCAGGCGCCACGCGCCGGGCCAGCTCGATCGCCAGATCGCCGGTCCCGGTCGCCACGTCGAGCACGCGAGCGCCCGGACCGACGCGCGCCTGATCGACCGCGCGGGCACGCCAGCGATGGTGCAGGCCTGCGGTCATCGCGCCGTTCAGCGCATCGTAAATCCAGGCGATCCCGTCGAACATGCTCTGCACCTGGGCCGCCTCCAGCTCTCCGGCGTCGGCGCCTCGCTGAGCCATGGCCGAGCCTACTTCAGCTGCGAGAGGAATTCGACGGCCGCCTTGAACTTCTGCGGCGGCAGATTCTTGAACGAGGGCATCGGCGCGGTCGGGTTCACGAGCGTGCGGGCGATCCCCTGGCGCGGCAGGCGGGAGGCGATATGGGTGAGCTGCGGGCCGGGACCGTCGTTGCCGTTGTCGCCGATCTTATGACACGCCAGGCAGCCCGATTGGGCGACCACCAGCTTGCCGGCTTCGTATTCGGCGAGCGTTCGTCCACCCGCCTGCTGGACGGCTTTGGGCGTGGGCATTTCGATCACGGTCGGCGAGCCCGCGTTGGCGCCCTCGTAGGTGAGCAGCGCCATCGCACCGATCACGAATATGCCGGTCAGCGTCGCGATCGGACGGCGCTCGGGGCGGCGCTCGGGACGACGGTCGTAGAACGGCAGCAAGAACAGCAGGATCATGCCGATCGTCGGCACCCCGATCGTCGCCAGTGGCACGAGGCTCGGCGGCTTGATCACGCGCAGGACCTCGAACAGGAAGAAGAAGTACCACTCCGGCCGGGGCACATATGTGGTCGTGGTCGGGTTGGCCTTGGAGCCGAGCTCGGCGCCGAGCACGAGCGACATCGTGATGATGACCGCCATCACCACGCACGCCATCGCCGCGTCCTTGGCGACCGCGTAGGGGAAGAAGGGCTTGCCCTGAGACTTCAGGATCCCGTACTCGCGGAGGTACTCCTCCTTCTCTTGTTTATTCACGTTCGAGCCCTCCGGGCGCCGTGACCGCCGCTCATGCGTCGGCCTCGCGCAGCTCGGGGTTCTTCTCGGCTTTCATCCACGGCGGCGCGGTCGTGCCGAGCTTGGCCACGAGGTACAGGTGCGCGCCGATCAGCGCCGCGATAAGCCCCGGCACGAGCAGCATGTGGATGGCGTAGAACCGCGACAGCGTAGTCGCCCCGAATTCGGGCCCTCCACGCAGGAAGTCTGAGAGGTAGGGGCCGAGCAGCGGGCCGGTGCCGTTGATGTTCACGCCCACGATCGTCGCCCAGTAGGCACGCTGGTCGAACGGCAGCAGGTAGCCGGTGAACGACATCACCATCGTCAGGATCAGCAGCACCACGCCGATCACCCAGTTGAGCTCGCGCGGGTACTTGTAGGCGCCGAAGAAGAACGTGCGGCCCATGTGCAGGAACACGAGAATCACCATCACGCTCGAGCCCCACTTGTGCATGCCGCGGACGAACTGACCGAGGAACACTTCGTTGGTCACGTGCCGGATCGATTCATACGCCCCGCCGGAGGGGTCGGGGCGGTAGTACATCGCCAGGAACACCCCCGTCACGGCCTGCGAGAGGAACGCGAACATCGTGGCCGAGCCGAGCGTGTAGAACCAGTTGGTGCCCTTGGGCACCTTCCTGAACATCAACCAGCGTGCGCCCCCGCTTAGCGAGGTGCGCTCGTCGACCCAGTCGACGACGGTTGAGCCGGCCTCGGCAGCGTGGTCGAGCGCCGTGGGCTTGCCATTGCTCTCTCCCGGGCGCGGCGGCGGGGCCTGCAGTGAGGAAGGGATCGGAGGGGCCTTTGGCAGCTTGGGCATGGTCGAGTCCTACAGTTTCTGCGCGCCGGGGCGCGAGGGGTACGCATACTGGCCGATGCCGTCCAGCGGCTCGCCGGGATCGCGGGGCGAGAATCGCTGCAACTCGCTGTTGACGCTGAACCGCGGGCCGAGTTCGACTTCGCGGTTGCCGTTGACGCGGGTGTAGAAGCGATCGAGCGGACGTACGGGCGGTCCGCCGACGCGGCGGCCGAGCAGGTCGTACACACCGCCGTGGCACGGGCAGATGAAGCGCTCGGCCGCATCGACCCAGCGCACCGGGCAGCCTAGGTGTGCACAGCGGCTGGAGATGGCGATGTACTTCGTGTCCTTGTCGTACGGATCGGTGTCGATCGCGGCGTTGAACCTACGCACGTACGCGGTTGTCTTGCCGGCCTCGCCGATGCTGGGATTGAGCGTGAGTACGACCGGGACGTAGTTGTAGGGGTTGAACAGATCCTCCGAACCGACGCTTTCCCAGCGGTGGGGGGAGCTTTTGAACATCGGTCCGACCGCGAACCCCAGTGCGGGCAACAGGAACGACGCGGCGGCGATCGCGCCCGCGCCTTGCCCGCCGACGACCATGAATCGCCTGCGCGTGACGGTCTCGCCCTCGAACGCGCCCGGGAATTGGCGGTCGAGCGTGTACTTGGACTTGTGCTTGTCGTGCTTGGCGGACACCTAGCCCGAACAATATCGAGGCGCGTTGATTCAGGGCGACGCCGGGACGCCTACAACGCTTGTGCGCATCGCCTCGATTGCCTCCGGAGCGCGGTCGAACGCCAGGCGCTTGGCGTGGGCGTGGGCGGCGCTGGAGCCCCAGCCCACCGCATGCGCGCCGGCCTCCCACACGGCCTCGGCGAGCTCCACCTCGCCGGCGGCCTGAGCGAGCGCGCTGAGCGTGATCGTGTCCGCGAGCTCGGCCACCGCCTCGGTGTCGCCGAGCGCAACCAGGCGGGCCAATCCGAGCGCGTACAGGCGATCGCCGGCGAGCAATCCCAGATCGGCCTCCGCGGGAGTGATCACACGACCGGCGCCGTAGTGCAGGAGGTAGCCCTCATAGATCATCTCCACCAGCAACTCGTACTCACCGCGAGCTCGCTGCGCGCGCGGACCGGTGGCCGCTGTCTGGGCGGGCCCTGGCGTGTCGCTCGCGAAGCTGTCAGGGGTATCTGGCGCGACGAGCGTTGCCATCAGACCGCCCTGCTCGCGCAGCAGCTCGGCCAGTCGACGCAGGACGATCGCACTACTTCCGTCGGCCTTCATTCGGCGCCTCCCGGATCGATTGGAGCTCCCAGCGCGGCGAACGCGGCCGCTGCGGCCTCGATCGTGCGCTCAATCTGCTCGGGCGTGTGCGCGAGTGAGGGGAACCACGCCTCGAACTGAGACGGTGGCGAGTAGACGCCGCGCGCGAGCAGCTCGCGACACCACCGCCCGTAGGCATCGAGATCGCACGCCTGGACGTCCGCGAGCTCGGCGATCGGCGATCCCTCAGCGCCAGGAACGGCATCGGTGAAGAACACGGTGAGCAGGCCGGGCACGCTGACGATATGCACCGGATATCCGCCTGCCACGGCGCCCGCGGCGGCCTCGCGCAGGCCGTCGACCAGGCGCTCGGTGATCGAGCGCAGATGCGTGTAGGCGGATTCGTCGAGCAGCTCGAGCGTCGCCAGCCCGGCCGCGACCGCGAGCGGATTGCCGGACAGCGTGCCCGCCTGGTAGACCTCACCGGCCGGAGCGAGCATGTTCATCAGCTCGGCGCCACCCCCGACGGCAGCCGAGGGCAGGCCGCCGCCGAGCACCTTGCCCATGATCGTCAGGTCCGCCGTGACACCCGTCAGCTCCTGCGCGCCGCCGCGAGCGACGCGAAAGCCTGAGATGACCTCATCCAGCACGAGCAGCGCACCCGTCGCTGAGGCGCGCTCGCGCAGTAGCTCCAGAAACCCTGCCCGCGGTGGGACGAGGCCCATGTTTGCGGGCAGCGGCTCGGCGAGGATCGCCGCCAACTCGTGGGCCTCGGTGGCCGCGATCAGCGCATCGCGATCGTTCCAGGGGACGAGCACCGTCTGCGCGGCCGTACCCGCGGGCACACCGGGGCTGGAGGGCAGTGATTGAGTCGCCAGCCCCGAACCCGCCTGGGCCAGCAGCCCGTCGACGTGGCCGTGGTAGGCCCCCTCGAACTTGAGCACCTTCTCACGGCCGGTGGCCGCGCGGGCGAGACGGATCGCGGTCATCGACGCCTCGGTCCCCGAGGAGGTCATGCGCAGCATCTCCACGCCCTCCATCCGTCGCGCGACCTCGGCGGCGAGCTCGACCTCGCCAGCAGTGGGAGCGCCGAAGCTCGTGCCGCGCGCCGCGGCCTCGGTGATCGCTCTCAGCACGTCCGGGTGCGCGTGCCCGTGGATCAATGGGCCCCACGAGCAGACATAGTCGACGTAGCGGTTGCCGTCGACGTCGACCACTTCCGCACCCTCGCCCCGCGCGAGGAACACGGGATCGCGTCCGATCGCTCCCATCGCGCGCACGGGAGAGTTGACGCCACCGGGCATCACCTCCAGGGCCCGCCGGTACAGCGCGGCCGAGCGGGTGTCGGTCAACGCCGTCATTTAGTTACGCCGCGGTGTGCTGGCGCTCCCACTCCTTGAACTCGTCGGTGAAGTACAGCAGCCGGATCTTCTTGAACTCGGTGGACGAATACAGCGTCGCGCGCTCGCTGATCCCCGTCTGCTCGGCGATCGAGTCGAGTACGGCGTCGCACTCCTCCTTGGAGCGGCCGTGGGCCATGGTGAACACGGAGTACGGCCAGTCGGCATAGGTGGGACGCTGGTAGCAATGGGAGATGCCACGCACCGCCGCCATGCGCCGGCCGATGTCGAGGATCTGCCCGTCGGGTACCTGCCACACGCCCATGCCGTTGGCGGAGAAGCCGGCGCGGCGGTGATAGAGGATCGCCGCGACGCGCCTGAGCAGACCGCGCTCCTGCATGCCCGCGAGGTGATCGAGGAAACGCTCTTGCGCCATGTCCAGCTCGGCGGCGGCCTGGGCGTAGGGTTCGGGCACGACCGCCATGTCGCCCTGGAGCGCTCGGATGACGGCGACATCGAAATCGTCATAGGGCTGGCGCTCGAGCTCGACCGGCTCTTTGACCTCGGTTGCTTGCGCGAGCGCCTGCGTGTCGCCCTCCATCTCCAGGTCCATGCGGATCTTGAACAGCTTCAGCGTCGGCAACTGGCGCACCGACTCGGCGCCGGCCTCGCGCGCGAGCACCTCCAGCGTCCCCTCCAGCCCGAGTGTCGAGTCGGGCTCGGTGGCAATCGTGAACCACAGGTTGAATTCGTGATTGCGCAGGTAGTTGTGTGAGACCCCCGGGTGGGCGTTGATGATCTGCGCGGCGCGATGCGGATGCTCGGGATCGACCTTGGCGGCGACGAGCATCGAGGAGTAGCCCAGCGCGCGCGTGTCGAAGATCGGCGTGACCTGCCTGACGATGCGCTTGTCGAGCAGGTGCTGCACGCGCGCCATCGCCTCGTCCTCGGTGATGTCCGCCAGCTCGGACACGTGCGCGTAGGGGCGCGGGGCGATCGGGAACGAGCCCTGCATCAGGTTCAGCAGCCGCCGATCGGCGTCGTCAAGCGGAATCGCCGCGCCATCCTTGCGGCTGCGCAGCTTGGGTATGGCCGCGTCGGCGGCGAGGATGCCGTCGGGAGCGCTCATGTGCGCCTCCTGCCGCAACGCCCACATGAGCACGTAGAGCAAGCTGGGCAAGAACGCAGGGAGCGTGGCGTACTACGTACGCGAGCGACCGAGGACGCCGATCCAGCGCAGCTATACGTGCTCATGCCAGCCAGCGGGCCGCGTCGAGCGCGTGATAGGTGATGATCGTGTCCGCGCCTGCACGCGCCAGCGAGGTGAGGATCTCGAGCACCGCCTCGCGCTCGTCGAGCGCCCCGGCGGCGGCGGCCGCGCGGACCATCGCGTACTCGCCGCTGACGTTGTACGCGGCTACTGGCAGGCCGGTCTCACGCTTGACGGCTGCGATCAGATCACCGTAGGCGAGCGCGGGCTTGACCATCAGCATGTCCGCCCCCTCGCCGACGTCGAGGACGGCCTCGCGCAGCGCCTGCGCGCCGTTGGCGGGATCGAGCTGGTAGGAGCGCCGATCGCCGAATGCCGGCGCCGATCCGGCCGCGTCGCGGAACGGACCGTAGAAGGCGGAGGCGAACTTGGCGGAGTAGGCGAGGATCGGCGTATCGGTGAAGCCTTCGGAATCGAGCTCTGAGCGCAGCGCGCCGACGCGCCCGTCCATCATGTCCGACGGGGCAACCATGTCGGCGCCGGCACGCGCGTGGCTGACGGCGATGCGGGCGAGCAGCTCGAGCGAGGCGTCGTTGTCGATCGAGCCGTCCTCGCGGGCGATGCCGCAGTGGCCGTGGTCGGTGTACTCGCACAGGCACACGTCGGTGATCACGAGCGGCCCCGCTCCCAGCGCCTGCTTGAGCGCGCGCACCGTCAACTGGACGATGCCCTCATCGTCGTAGGCGCCCGAGCCCTCCGCATCCTTGTGCGCGGGGACGCCGAACACCATCACCGCGCCGAGGCCCATCTCTGCGGCTTCGCGGGCACGCTTGACGGCGCCGGAGATAGACAGCCGCTGAAGGGCCGGTAGCTCCAGGGCGCCCGCAGGGACGGGCGGAGCGTCGGCCTCGGCGACGAATAGCGGCAGCACCAGCTGCTCGGCTCGCAGGCTCCTCTCGCGCACGAGCCCGCGCAGGCCGGCACTCGCGCGCAGTCTGCGCATGCGCGTATTGGGATAGGCCATCGCTTACTGAGGTTAGGGCATGTCCCGATAGGGACGTGCGGCTGGGGCGTTCTAGGGTCGAGTGGAGCGCGGACGCAAGGGCGAAGGCATGGTGGTGCCATGTCGAGCCCGAGGACAAAGCTCCGCGAAGGCCATCGGGCGCATCCAGACGTGCGGGCCTAGCGGGAGATGCCCTTACTCCAGGCGCCGCAACCCCACGCGCGCGAGCGCACCGAACAGCGCGGTCAGTCCGAGTAGGTGCACGACCGAGATACCCAAGCCCGGGGACGCCCCGTTGACGGCCGCGTCCAGTGCTTGCAGGGCTGCCTTGAACGGGAACACGAAAGAGATCGCCGTGATCGCATCGCTCAGCCCGTGCGCAACCGCCCCGGAGGGCACCAGCGCGAGGAACGCCAGCGGCAGCGACAGTCCAAAGGCCAGCAGCGAGGCGGCGCGCACCTCGCGCGCGAGCGCGCCGATCGCGATCCCCAGAGCGCCAAAAGCGAGCGCACCGAAAGCGAGCGCGACCAGCCACTGCCAGGCGCGCGCCCAGTCGAGGCTCACGAACGCGCCGATCCCGGCGAGCATCGCCAGCGCGAGCACCAGCGCGCAGGCCGCGGCCAGCAGCCCCTTCTCCGCGAGCAGCACCTCGCGCGTGGCCAACCCACGCGCCAAGCGCGCGAGCGTGTGCTCTTCGCGCTCCAGCGCCACCCCGCCGGCGGCCAGCAACACGCATACGAACATCAGTGAAACGCTCACCGCGACGACGACCGCGAAGGTGTTCAGCGGCGTGCGTCTGCCCTGCAGGAGCGTGCTCTTGACCTGGATCGGTTGGCCGATCGTGGACAGCACGTTCTTCGACAGCCCCAGGTTCTGATTGGCGAATTCGGCGAACTTGTTGATCCGTTCCAGCTGGGTGCGGTCGGCGCCCGGCGGTTGCCGCGCGATGACGGCGCGCAGCGTCGATGGGATCCGTTCGAGACCGATCATGTTCGACGGTGCGCCGAGCACCCCCAGATTTCCGCCGGTGAGCAGCACGCCGATCGCCTGCGCGGCGGCGCGCTGGATCTGTTCGGAGAACCCCACGTTCGCTTGTGCCAGCGCGGAATTCAGCTGAGACTGCACGAGCGACTGCTCCAGGGCGTTGCCGTTGTAGAGCACCTCGATGCTTCCCTGGCTCACGCCGGAGGAGATCCGCGCGGCGATGTCGCGCGGGATCACCACCGCGGCAAGCACTCGCCCGGACTTGATGTCGGCGACCGCCTGGGCGCGCGAGGACACGTGCACGGGCTGGACCTGGCTGAACAGCTGGTCGGCGTAATGGCTCACCTCGACCCGTTCGCTGCCCACCTGGATCGTCTGCCCCGGCGGTGTTTCATCGACGATCGCCACCTTGGGCTTGCCGGGCGAGCGCGATATGGCCAGCCCGATGAGTAGCGCGATCGCGATCGGGTATACGACCAGCACGCCCACCAGCAGCCGTGAGCGGCCCAGGATCAGCAGATCCTTTCGCAGCAGCCAGCGCATATGTCAGTGACCGTGCGCTTTCAGGAACGCGACAAACGCTGACTCGAAGTCGCCGTCGCCGTTGCCCCCGTTCGCCGCGATCAGCTCTGCCGGCAGGCCGTCGAACAGCAACTCGCCGTCGGCCAGCACGATTGCGCGCGTGGCATAGCGGCGCACCTCACCGAGATGGTGCGTGGAGAACAGCACCGCCGTTCCTGAGCGCGCGAGCCCGCCGACGAACTCCCACACCCGTTCGCGCTGACCCGGGTCCAGTGCCGTTGTGGGCTCGTCCAGTGCGAGCGCTGAGGGGTCGCCGATCAACCCGAGCGCCACGTTCACGCGCTGGCGGTTGCCCCCCGACAGCCGTTCCACGCGCTCGTGGGCGCGCTCGGCCAACCCCGTCTGCTCGAGCATTCGCGCCACCGCCCCGTCGGGGTCGGCGACTCCCTCCAGGCGCGCGAACAGCTTCAGGTTCTCGGCGACCGACAGCTTGGAGTAGAGGGCCGTCTGCTGCGGCGCCCAGCCAATCGCCGAGCCTGAGCCGGACCCGCTGACCGTCCCGGAGCTCGCCCGTTGCACACCCGCGAGGATCGACAGCAGCGTCGTCTTGCCGGCGCCGTTCGGTCCCACGATCGCGACCAGCTCGCCGGCGGCAACATCGAACGAGATGCCCCGCAGCGCCGTGCGCTTGTCGTAGCGCTTGGTCAGCCCCTTCACGCCGATCACCGGCGCGCCCGCGGTCACGACCGCGCCATCGTGCCGCTCTCAACGATGCCGACAGGTGCGGTAACCGGCGCCGACAGCGCTGTACGGAGCAGCGAGCTCACGGGTTTCCCGCAAATCGCGCGCTCGTCTTCACAGCAGGCCCCCGCCGCGCGAGCGCTCCCACGACTCGAATTCGATGTGACGGCTGAGGTAGACGACCGTCTCGCGCAAGATCGCGAGAATCGGCAGCGCCACGAGCGCGCCGACGATCCCATACAGCTGCAGTCCGAGCAGCAGCGCGAAGATCACGAGCAACGGGTTGATGCGCAGCGTGTGCCCGAATATCTGCGGCGCCACTACGTGCCCCTCCAGCTGCTGCAGCGCGACGAACAGCAGCGTGACCCAGAGCGCGACGATCGGGTCGGTGAACAGCGCCACGAGCACAGCGGGGATCGCGCCGAGGATCGGGCCGATGTAGGGGACGAGCTCCATCACGCCGTAGAACACCCCGAACGCGAGCGCGTACTTGCGACCGTCCGGGAATATCCCGATCAGCCCGAACACATACAGCGACACGCCGGCCGAAGCGCCCATCAGCACACTGAACAGCAACTGGCCGCCGACATATCGCGACACGGCGTGTTGGACCAAGGTCGGGTAGTCATCAGCCGGCGTGCCATCGCCGTCGGGCATCGCCCGACGCACGAGCGCGCCGATGCGCTCGCCGTAGATGAGCATGTACACGCTCAGCACGAACACGAGCACGAGGTCGAACACGGCGCTCGCCGCTTCGGTCAGCAGGCCGCCTCCGAACGACGCCAGTTTGCCGGCGCTTTTGGCGACTTTCTCCTGGATGCTCTGCAGCGCAGTTTTACCCTGGTTGACGAGGTGCAGGTGGATGCCGTGTTTTTCGAGTTCGGTCTGTACCGTAGCGATCTGCTTGTTGGCTTCGTTGACGATGTGTGGCAGGTTGTCGGTGAATGTGCGCACCTGATTTGAGATCGGGTTGGCCAGCAGAAACCCGATTCCGACCAGCGTCAGGAAGAATGCGAGGTACACGACCAGCACCGCCAGCCCGCGAGGCACTCGCGGGCGCTGCACGAACGCGACGATGGGGTTGAGGATCAGCGCTATGACAGCGGCGACGACGAAAACCAACAGCACTTTCCCCGCCGCTTTCGCGAGCGCCCACAGCGCGAGCAGCGCGAGCGGCAACAGCACGAGCTGCACCCACCTGGGAACTACGGTGCGCTGCACGGCCAGTGCCCTCCCACGATCATCGCCGCAGTATGGCTGAGCGGCAGGAGGTCACGGCTGAGGGCACGCCGGAGGGCGGGTCTGGCGAGGAGGATGGCAAGGAGTCCGGGGCCCGCATCCTGTTCGTCGGCGATCTCGTCGGCAGCATCGGCCGGCGCACGCTACTGGAGTGCTTGCCACTCCTGCGCGAGCGCTACGACCCGACGTTCGTGATCGTCAACGGCGAGAACGTCGCGGGCGGGTTGGGGATCACGCCGAAGGCGGCGCGCGCGCTGTTCGCGGGTGGCGTGGACGCGATCACGCTCGGTAATCACACCTACCACCGCCGCGAGATTTACCCCTACCTCGACTCCGAGCCGCGGATCCTGCGCCCGGCCAACTTCTTGCGCATCCAACCCGGTCACGGCACGTGCGTGCTGGAGCGCGACGGTGTCCGTCTGGGCGTGGTCAACCTCAGTGGCAACCTGTACCTGCGCGCGGGTCGGTCGGCGTTCACCGAGATCGAGGCCGCGCTGGGGGAGCTGGGAGACGACGTCGATCACGTGCTCGTGGACATGCACGCCGAGGCGACCTCGGAGAAGGTCGCGCTCGGCTGGATGCTGGACGGGCGCGTGACGGCCGTGGTGGGCACGCACACACACATTCCGACCGCCGACGGGCGCGTGCTGCCGGGCGGCACCGCGTACATCACCGACGTCGGCATGACCGGCCCGCGTGGCGGGGTGATCGGTGTCAAGCGCGAGCAGGCGATCGAGTCGCTCGTGACGCAGATGCCCGTCCGCTTTGAGACCTCCGAAGATGACCCGTGGCTGATGGGCGTGCTCATCCGCTGCTCGGCCACGACGCCGCGCTCGGCAGCCGCAATCGAGCAGGTCCTGATGCCGCGTCCGGCGCCTGCTCCCCGGTCTGTGCCTTCCAGCTCGGGGTAGCCGGCGTGTAGAGACCTCCTGCCAGTGGCGGTCGGCGCGGAGGATTGGGACGGACGCCCAGGAGCGCGATCATCACGAGCGGGAAGAACCACGGGATGTAAAGGTAGAACCAGTGTTCGACCCCGAGCTGGGTGGCGATCACGATGGCCGCGCAGGCCGCCGCCAGACCCACCACGTCGGGACGGCGAGGCAGCACGGCGAGCGCCAGGGCGAGCGCGACCGCCGCCACCTGCGCCGCCGTCTGGACTCCGTGCAGACCGCCATAGAGCCCCCACACCGAGAACGGCGAGCCGCGGTTGGCTTGGTATTCGATCGTGCGCTCATAGATCGTGTGCAGTGAGTCGTGGGTGATCGCCGGGATCGAGACGATGGCCGCGGTCAAGACGAACGCGAAGAAGAAGGCCGTCAAGGCGCGCGCGCGTCGACGCGCGCGCTGGCGTCGATTCAGTACATGTCCATCCCCAGCTCCCACGTACGGGCCCCCTGACCCATCGGCAACCGGGGTCGGGGTCGATGTACCGGAGGGCGTGAACAGCCCGTGCGTCGCGAGCACTGGCACGAGCGCGAGCGGCGCGAACTTGGTCAGCGCGGCCAGCGCCGCGAACACGCCCCGGGCCGGCGGCGAGCTCGCGACCAGCAGCGCGGCCAGGATGAACACGGCCACGAGCGTGTCGTTGGAGTTGGACTCCAGGGCGAACAGCGTGAACGGGTAGGCCACCCATGCGTACGCCAGCGCGACGCCGAGCGTCGGCCCGCGGATGCGCAGGCCGAGCAGGAAGATCAGCCCGAGCGCGAGCAGGTCGAAGAAGACCGCGGCGGCGTGCGCGGCCGGCAGGTCATCCCACGTCCCGCTCCAGCCGAACGCCTGCTCGAAGGGTATGTAGGACTCGTAGCTGACCGGTCCGTAGGTGTCGCCGTGTTCGTTGTCCTGCGGCCAGTGTCCATAGAGCGCCTTGTCGTGGACGATCTTGTCCGCGCCGATGACGCCTGCGTAACCGACGTCGATCACGTTCGCGTCGGTCACGTTCAGGCCGATGCGAAACCCGAGCAGGAACACGACCCCGAGTGCGAGCCAGGGCGTGGGAACCAGGAGCCGCAACGGTCGAGGTCGCCGGCGTTCAGGACGTGGGCGACGCAACAGCCACAGCATGCGCGCGAGCAGGTAAACCAGCGGCGGGTAGGCGAGCGGCACCGAAGCATAGATGTGGGCGTGGTTGAAGAACGCCAGCGAGATCGACCACGACAGCAGCACGAGCAGGTCCAGATGCAGCAACGAGAATGGCCGGCGGGGGTCGATGAACGGGAGCAGGAACAACAGACACAGCGGCAGCCAGATGTAGAGCGCGTTCACGTGCCGGCCGAACGCTCCCGGATAGCCGCGGGCCATCGACCAGGCGACCTGGAACCCGGTCCACTGTTCGAGCACCCGCCCGGACGCGTCGGCGATGATCACCTGTCCGATCTCTTTCGCGCCTCTCTTCGAGAAGAAGCTCACCTGCCAGCGCGCTGGGCCCTTTAGGTAAGCGCCGCCGTAGGAGCCGGGGTATTTCATCCGGACGGCCTTCATCTTCGGCAGGGCTTGCGCAATAGCCAGGACCCGGTTCGCCGACAGCCTGCGTCCGGCCGGCGGGATGCTTGAGTCGGGCACGGGGACAGGCGATTCCGAGGCCGTGGCCTGCGTGGTCGTCGTCGCCGTGCCGCCGGTGGCCACGGCCGGCGTCGGCGCGGCGGTTCTCGCCAGGGGGAAGGCGTCGTGCAGCGACGAGGCACGCGGGCCTGTGCTCGCCGCGGCCGGGGACGCGAGGGCAAGAGTCAGTAGGGCAGCGGCCAGAAGACCCGATGAGCGCACCCGCCGAGGGTAACGGCGGGTGGGCCGTGGGGTGCGAGGCTCAGGGTGCGATCCGCGCGCCGATCGCGCGCTGGACGTCCTGGCCCTGGGCCGTGAGGGTCCACTCGTTCGGACCTCCCCGGGTGTGGCCCTCGCCGGCGTTGTCGATCAGCCCGAGCTTGTGGAGGCGTCCCAGAAGCTTTGAGATCTGGCCCTGGTCGTGCACGCCCGCGTGTTCGCCGATCCGGCGGTTGGACGCACCCGGGTGCTCGGCGATGCTCACGAGCACGAGCACAGTCCTGTAGGTGAGGCGCATGTCCAGCTCGCGCAGCGGGTTGGACCGCGGCGGCGATGGCGCCTCGCGGGCGCTGGGCTGGGGACGATCCAGCTCGCGCCGGGCCGCGCTCACGCCGAGATAGGGCATCACGATCATGCTCGTCAACTGGTTCAGCAGGGAGCTGAGTGGAGCGGCGGGAGGGGCGCCCGCGCGTCCCGTGGAGGAGCGTCGTCCGCGGCCCTCGTCCCGGTCGAGCAGCCGCGCGTGTATGACCGCGAAGACCGCGCCGACCGATCCCTCCGCGGTCAGGGCCGGCCGCGCCGAAGCGCTGAGGCCCTTCCCCTTCTTGGGGGCGTTGCGGCGGCCGCGATCGACCGCTTCGATCAGCACATCGAGGAGGCGCGCGCGACGCTCGAGCGCGCGGGGACCGGCGCCGAGAGCGTGCACGACCAGCAGCCTGCCCAGCTCCGGCTCGTCATCGAGGAACCCCAGCAGCGCCGCCAGCGCCGCCCTGATCCGCTCGCGCCAGGCGCCCGGCGCTTCGTAGGCGGGAACGACCACCGCGGCGGCGCGGTCGACGGCGTGGTCGAACGCGGCGAGAAAGCAGTCCTCGCGGTCCCCGTACAGCTCGTAGAACGTGCGCCGCGAGGTCCCCGCGCGCGCCACGACGTCCGTGACCGTGACGTTGCCCACGCCGCGCTCGCCGCAGACCTCCACCATCGCCGCGAGCATCCTCGCGCGCTGGATCTCCACGACCTGCTCGCGCGCATACTCCCGCCCCGGACTACCCGCCACACCGTTATGGCCGGGGCGCCGCGGTGAGGACACCGACGACGACCCGGCCTTGCGACGGTCGCGCGCGGCAGACATGGGAATCGTCCTGGTCCTCACCGCTCCGCGATGCCTACTTCTTTCCCTTGCTGTCATTGCCGTGAGGCTTCACCTGCTTTTTGACCTTGGCCTTCTTCTTAGCCTTCGGGCAGCCCGTGACGTCGACCTTTGTGGCTTGGGCGAGGACCGCCCCGTTCTGCCCGGTAATCGTGGTCGGGATCGTCAGGGGTTGAGGGACGGGCTCTTTGGCGGTCTTCGTGACGCGCTTTGAGTGTCCGTGGACACGGACGGTGACGCGCTTGCGTACGCTCACCGTCTTTGTCGTCGAGCACAGGTTCCCGTTCGCTGCCAGCGCCGAATGGGGGCCCTCGGGCAGCACCGTTTCGAAGCTTGAGATGGGGGCGTCGGGGACCGTTTCGAAATGGCTGTAGGTGATGCCCTTCTTGATCTGCGTCTTGCCATCCAGCTCGATCGTGACGCCTTCGCCTTGGAGGATGAACTCGACGTCGGGGAACGCCGCGCCACCGTGCGACACTAGGTACGCCGGGCCCACCAGTGGACTGTTCAGGAGCGGTGTGGTCGCTTTCCCGGTGCCGATATCGGAAGCTTCGGGGCACCCCGCGGGGTTCGTGTCGAACTGCTTTTCGGTGCACGCTTTCTGCAGCGTCGTCAGGCGTGCGGGGAGCTGCTTAGGTAGCTGCAGGCTGACCTTCGCGATGTTCGCCTGCCCCACGATTGGTTTGACCTTGACCGTCAGGCTCGCGCCATTGGCTTTGCTGGTCTTGCCCTGCGTACTAGCGGTAAAGGACGGCTTGAACCCCAGCGTCGTGCAGTTCGCGGCTTGAAACGCGCTTGAGACAGGCGCGCTTGTGCCGTTGGTGGAGCTGAGCGCGCCTGTGATGCTCATCGGCCGGCAGTTCGTGGGGTTGAACGTGAACCCCTGGCGGTCGAGCGTGACGTTGACGGTCTTTACCAGCAGCGGGATGCCATTCAGGATGCTGGGGAATGGATCTGAGACGACGCTTGCCTGCGCGGTGACGGGGTTGATCTTGATCGACCCCCGCACTACCACGACGCCGAGGTTGAACGGGCCGGCTACGGCCGGGACCTCCACGACCTCCCCGAACGCGCCGCCGTCATACCCACCGGTGAGGTAGATCTTGCCCTGCACGCTGACAGGATCGGGGCCCACGCCGGCCAGCGCCGTGACCGTCCCGATCCGCGATGCTTCAGGGCAAGCGCCCGTCGCTGCTTGGGCGTCGGTGCACAAAGGGACACCGGCGAGCTTCGCCAGCAGGCCCTGGGGGAGAGTCTCTTCAAAGCCCTTGAAGTGCTGTTCCCCGTCCGCGCGGGAGAACGTCAGCGTGAGAGGACTGAATGCCCCGGCCTGGTTGCTGACCGTCCCCTCAGAGAACGCGGGTTCGAACCCTCGCGCGCCGCAGCCCTGGCTGATCTGAAAGCTGCTGGAGGGGAACGCGTCTGCTCCTTCGGGGCTCGTCCACGGCGTCAAATCCGTGCCCGTCGTAAACGTGCCGCAGCCCTCCGGGGTCACAAGCGACGCTCGCGGGCCGCCGAAGAAGTCGACGCGCAGATCTTCAAACGGCAGCTGCGGGCTATCGTCAAACCTGGTCGTCAGGCGGCCCGTGACGGGGTCCGCTTCGACATGACCCGCGAGCTTCACAACGACACCGGAGACCGGGTCGTGCACAGCTATATAGATCGCGAGCAACGACCCAAACGGATTATCGTTAGGCGTCGCCAGATACACGCCGCCGTCCAGCGGACGATCCAGCAGCGGTGTCAGGATTTCGACCTTCCCGATCTTTGACGCATCAGGACAGCTGGCAGGTTCAGGACCGTGAAGTTCGATCTGCCCCGGCGAACACGCCCCCAGGCCGTTCGCGCTCGAAGGGTTCACCGTCACGCCCTCCGGCAGCGTCACGACAGCGTCCTTCAGGTCGGCCTCCGCCAAGCCCGACGGGTTCTCGTTCTGCGGCACGTGCAGATCGACATGCAAACCCGTCGCAGAGCTCGTGCTGCTGCTTTCCGGCGCGACCGTAATCGACGGTGAGAAATCGGGCTTATCGCACCCCGTCACGCCAGGCATTTCAGAGCCCGTGCCCGTGAACACCCCTGGTGCCTGCCACGAATCCACCAGGATGTGGCTTGTCAGCGCACCGGAGCACGACGTCGGATTCCGCAGAAACGGCACCAGTCCAGCACGTTCACCACAGGGGCCTTCCTCGTTAATCGCGTTGGGCCTTGGACAGTAGCGTTCTGAATCGTGGCCCGCTTCGGCGGGTACGCCCCACAGCGTCACGGATGCTTCAACCAGTCCTTCCGCGGCCGAGACGTAGAGCGCGTCCGATGTTATGCCATAGTTGCCACCGGTACGTACTTTCGCGTCGATATGCGCTGTCACAAAGCCGTTGAAACGCGCACCGAGCTGTGCTGCCAGGCCTGCCGGCGGAACAAGGTTATAGAGCGGAGACGTCGTGGTTCTATTCACACTTGATGTGGTCTTCACCGTGAGTGTTCCGACTTGTGTGGCGCCGCTGCAATCTGCGTGTGCGACGTTGTACGACATGCACTTGGGGGTCGCTTCGGGATTGCCGATCAGCCCCGGAGGGAGCTCTGTGCGTATGTCCTTCGGGTTCGCGTCGACCGGGTTCGGATTCCCGCCGGGTACGGTCGTGGTGTTCAGGGCGACGTTGACCCTCAGCTCGTAGGGGTGACCGCCGGCCTGCGTGTAGGGCTGCCCACCCTGGTCAAAGACGCCGAGCGAGAAGGAGCTGACGCCGAACGTCGCGAACGTCTGGTCGGTGCCGGTCGTCGTCCCCGCCTGGTTTGAGGCGATGAACCGGTAGTGATAGACGGTGCCGACCCGCAATCCGCTCAACGCCACGCTCGCGCTTTGATCGCCAATGACGGCACCAAGGCTGCCCGGATTGCATGGGAGCGTCGTCGCGCCCGCATACCCAGATGCCTGAAAGCTTTCATCGTCGACGTACTGTGCCTGGCACGCGGTGGTCTGGCCGATCGGGTTGATCTGCGCGTGGAGCGCCGCGGTGGTCGTGATCGCGTCGGTGGAGGTCTCGCTGTCGATCACCGGCGGACCGGGCGTCGTGAAGGTTTCATCTCCGCCGCGTTCGGCGCCGCTGGCGTTGCCCGCAACGAGACGGAAATGATAGGTCGTGCTCGGCGACAGACCCGTCAAGTCAGCCGTGGGATCGGTCGCCGCCGCATACGGGACCGGTGGCGTGCATGGCGCTGTCTGTGTGTAGGAGGCGCTGGCGCCGTATTCAAACTCACACGACGTGACATTCCCGCTACCGGCCGGGTCGACATGACCCTGAAGCGTCGCGCTGGTCTGCTGCACTCCCGATGCCTGTCCCGTCGTGACTTCCGGCGTCAGCACAAACGGCCAGACGACGTTGTTGCCGCCGTCGACGACATACACAACACCGTGCGCCTGATCGACCGCGATCGAAAAGGGAAGTTCGACTTGCGGTGCGGCGAGCGTACCGAGCCCGAATTCTTCGACCCGTGCCCCTGCTGTGGTGTAGGCGGTCACGTGGGGTGTCGCGCCGCCAGATGCGTAGGCAAACACCTCGCCGGCCCCATCGACCGCTACCGTCTGCACCCCCGGGCTCGCTATCTCCTTCACGAACGTGCCGTCGGATTGGAACTCCTCGATACGCCCGTTGCCGCTATCGGCCACCCACACATCTCCAGAGGGATCGACCGCTACCCCGGTAGGCGCGCTGAGCGCCTGCGCCCCGCTACCGGTGATCGTCGCCGCCACGCCACCGCCGGGCGCACCGCCACCCGCAGCGAACACCTGAACCTCGTTGCTCGGAGCGTTCGGCACATACACATCCCCAGCCGCGTCCGTCGCGATCTGCACCACCGTATAGACTCCTGCAATGTTCGCTGTCCCCGCGATCGAGAACGACGACAGCAATGCTCCTGTGTTCGGGTCATACGTCCCGATCGTCTGATTCCGCGCGTCCACCACATCGACATCGCCGTTGGTGGGGTTGACTGCTACCCCCGAGTAAGCTTCGCTGCCCACACCAAACGGAGACGGCGGCATCAGCAAATCACGCGAAGGATCGAACTTGTAGACATCTTCAGTTTTGGAACCAAACCCCAAGACGCCGAGATATACATCGTCGGTCGACTGATCCACCGTTACACCGTCCAATATCCGACCCGGGACGCTACCGAAGCTCGCCAGCGCACTGCGGTGGGCAAGCGCAGGCGCGGACCCGCCCAACACCAGTAGAGCGCTTACCCAGGCCAGCAGGAAGAACCTCATCGAGAGCCGCTTGAGCATTTTACTTCCTCCCCTTCGCCGACTTCTTGGCCTTGGCTTTACGCTGCTTTACACACTTGCCCTTCTTCTTCACATAGCCCCGCTTGCACGTCACGGGCTTGCGCTTCGGCTTCACCACCGCCCTGACAGGCACAGGCGCCGACAGGTTCCCGGCGCCGCTGAAAGCCATGCTCGACGGCGCCGAGAAAACAGGCGGCGCGCCACCGGCCGCCCCCCTGCAACCTTCGCCTTCACACGACGGCGCCACACCCGCAGGTTCCGGAAACCCGCCACCCATACGCGCATCGTAAATATCATACGAACCATCATCATCCGAGCCAGCCAGTCGTTGAGCGCTCGCGATAAACACGTCGCTGCCGTCGACACTCGCGTCCAAGAAATACGAGTCCGCTTCTCCCTTCCCATTGGAAATCAGGAAGGGCGCCCCGTTCTCGTACTCATAGACATCGCGCTTACCATCGGTATCACCGGCCACAAGCGCATCCGGCGTTTCGAAGAACACCTGCCCACCATCAGAGACATTACGTTGCGGATACGTATTCCTCATTTCCAAATCCTGGCTCGCTCGCGCCGGGAAACGAATCATCGCCGGGCCCGTAGGAGTCGCGCCATCGGGATCACACGAGACGCAGTTGAGACTGCCCGTAGCCGTGTCGTACACGAACACCTCCTCGCACAACCCCGGTTCAAACCCTGCCAACTCTTCGACGGACCGTATGATTGGGACGCATGAAGGGCCAGTGTTGTCATAGCCCGTCAGGCTCTTATCCGAGTCGAACCCGATGAACCTGCCGTTTGCCGACACCCTCGCCGTCACACCCCCCGGGAGCGGATAGGCGGTGCATTCTTGGCTCATCCAGTCACACGAATCGCCGTACTGCTGATGCGTCGCGGTATCGAGCGTCGCGATAAACCTGGTGCTGCCTTCGTGAAGGACGTAGAGATTCGGCTGGCCGGCAACAGCAGCACGGCCGGCCGTTGTGTTCGCGGCGAGCGCTCCTTCCGCGACGAGGTACACGTAGGAACCGTCTTCGCTGGCCCCACTGACACCATCCACCTTCGCTTCACCAACCGACCCGGTGAGATCGCGCAACGCACCGCTCCGCACGTCGTACTCATAGAGGTTCTCACCGCTGCCGGCGACCGTATCGCCGGTCAAGCCCGCCGATTCGGCATCCTCAAAGAACACTTTCGAGCCATCTTCGCTCGCGGCCATGAACCTACCCCCGCCACCAGACCCAGCCGTCCGCGACGCGTCGACCTGAACCGTGCACGCGTCGCTCGAGACGATGCATTCCCCATGCACACCCAGCGGGCTCTGCGGCTGTTCAGCGTTCTCGCGCACATACAGATCGCCAGCCGCTTCAAAGAAGACCGACGAGCCATTCCTCGACACCGCATGCCTCGCGTTCGCGATGTTGACAGGCAGGAAGGTTCCTGTGGCTTCTTCAAAGCCAGTGTCTTTGGTGGCGCTTGCAAGCGTCGCGTTGGCGATCGGCGTGCCATCCGGCAAGACGCTCACCAGATGCACGACACCGTTGCTCCACTCATAGAGATCGTCGCCTTCGGGAGCTCCCGCGGTGAGCGGCAGTTCCTCTTCGAAGACCACATGGCTCAGATCGCTCGAACCCCCCAGAAACGCCGCCGGGAAATACTGGGGATCACCAGGCGCAGGTCTGGGAGCAGGGGCACCAGAAGGAGTCACGTTCACCAACTGATAAGAGCTCGCGTCGTTGTTACGGAGGAACAGGTTTTGAAAACCTTCCGGCTCTCCCGGGACCAACCGCGGTTCATCATGACCACAACTCAACGCTTCCCCCTTGAAGCTCCCGGGCTGCCCATACCCATCCGCCAACACACCCCTCGACAGATCCGACGAATAAGCCGCCATAGCGACGATCGCCGGACAGTTCGTGCCGTTCTCGACGGACTGCGGCGGGATCACGTTTTCGCTCGTCCAGCCATTCGGGCCGCGTGAGGAGAGGTATTGCAGGCCGATCGACGGCGACCCGGGCAGCGGATATTCTGAGCTCCACGCCAGCCTGTCACCCGATATCGAGGCCTGCATACCTTCGATCCCTGGCAGAGTTGTCGGTTGATAAGACCCGGGTACGATGGCTCTGGGTTCGCCTGCATCCTTGTCTGGTGGGGTGACCAGCTCATACGCGCGACAATCGGGAAGCCCAGACGAAGCGCCCGTGCGAAAAGCCGCGTTTGAGCAAGCTTCATCGCCCAACGCGACCGGCGCCGTCAGCAAAGCACAGGCGGCAAGCGCACAGAGCGAGACAGCCGCGGTGACCAACAGGCCGCCCGTGGCTGTCCACAGGGCACGACCGCTCCTGAGCATCACGTCTCTCTCGGTTGTGGTCCTCGAGCGCGTTGTCATCTGGGCCTTCCCTTTCATCATCTCCATCGCCATCCCTTAGACCAACCAGCCATGGACGGTCTCTTGTGTGTGAGACACGCGTGGGGCGGCGATCCGCTCACCACACCCACGCGCGCTGCCTCGAAATACCTACCTACCTATCTACCTACCTACTGTCTACTATCCCTGTCGTTGTTTACGCCTCGACTTCCACAGCACTGGCAAACGTCAGGGTTTCTGTGGCTTCCTCACCGGTCTGTTCGCTGTACAGGCTGTAAGCGCTCGTCAGGAACGCCGAGACTTTCGTTGCGCCTTCTTCATACCCGGCCGGTTCTTGAATCCCGGCTTTCTGGCGGTAGTTCCACGCAAACGACGTTTTCAGTTTCCCGACCTGTCCGCTCCCCAGCTGCGAAACGACCGCGCCGGTCAGTTTCACTTTGAACAAACCACACGTGTATTCAGCGACGGGACCACCCACCGCTTCGGGCTTGAACACCAGACCGACTTCTTTAGCCGCTTTGCTGGTATAGACAAGCGTCGCCTGCAACGCACTCGTGAGGACTTCCCCAGCAGCCGCGCCGGCGGTCGTGCACGACGTCGTGGTCGTACCGACCTTGCACCCCGTGTACTTGATATGCACTTTCACGAACGATTTGAAGCTAAGCCCTTCAGCGATTTCACCGCTCTGCCTCGACGCGCTGCAATGAACCGTCAGATCGCCTTTGACATGACTTTCCGTCGTCTGCAACGTCACTTCTCCACTGGAACCCGCATAGTTCAACGGGAACGCGGTCGTCACGAACGTAGGCAGCGCAGCCAACGCGCTACCCGACAGAACCGCACCGACAGCGCACACCGCCACCAGCGCAGCCAACAGACTCCTCGATCTGGATCTCATAAACACAACAACCTTTCTCGTCTCATTCGCCACCAAGACCACCCCTCCCCAAACAGGAAGCAGCGATCCCGGCGCCGGTCTCATTGCCCAACAGCGCACCCAGACAAGGCCGGCCGGCCCCGCCCAGGCGCACACCTGAAAGCCCGGAGCGAACGCGGGCACGAGGAAGCACCGCGCGAAGGCGGCGCGAAAAAAGCGGAAAGCCGCCGCGACCGGCGGCTAGCCGAGCGGCGCTAGACGGAGCAGAGAGAGAGAGAGAGAGAGAGAGAGAGAGATGCCTCGGCGATGCCGATGCATCTACCTACGGGCCTATTCAGGCACGCAGCGTTCCCTGTCACGTCTGTCCGGCAAGACTCCACGCGAAAACAGCTCCCTCATCGAAGCGATTCAGGTCCCTCTCCCAAAGGAAACCCCTGCTGATCAATAAGGCCGGCACAGTGGCAGGCCCCAAACCCGATCTATGTACTAACGACAACCACCTGGGTTGTCATTGCGAGAACAACATAGCTATTGGCGGAGCAATTGTCAAGTCCCCTACCGATCGGACCTCGCGGACCGGCCGGCACGAGGCCTCCGACCTGCTGGGAAGTCTCTCGTTTTTGCGACCGACAGGTCAACCCGCAGGTGGGTCGAAATGCTTCGTCACGAGCGCGGCGACGTCCCGGATCGTCCACTGGCCGGGGGGATCGTCCGGGAGATCGATGCCGCAGAGCACGAGTGGGGCGAGCGAGTCGGAGACGTGCAGCGAGCCGTGAGAGCCCCCACCGACGTGCGCGGCGCCGCCCCAGTCGACGAACTCGTATCCGGGAGCGGCGGACAGCAGGACCTCGCCCGAGGTGGGACATGTCAAGGCCGACCACAGGCGCGCCAGCGCGTCGGGGTAGGCGGGCGTCTGAAGCGCGTTGTCCGCCTGTATCGAGGCCTCGAGCACGGATAGCTCGCCGTCTATGTGCCAGGAGACACCGCGGGCGTCGCGCAGGTCTCCGCCCGGAGCGAAGCGCAACTCGCCGCGATCGGCATTCGCGACGACTCCCTCGGTGGGGCGATCGTGCGCATCGCGGGCGAGCCAGGCGACGAGATCCACGCCCTCGAGCGTCAACGAGCGAGCGACGACGGAGGCGCGCATCGCGTCGCGCTCGGGTGGGTGCAGCGCGTAGACCATCGCGGCGCGCTGGGATGGACAGACGGCGATCCGGGGTTCGACGTCCTCGTCCTGAGAGCGCGAGGAACGCGTACCGGTCAGCGCGCCGAATAGGTTGGCGCCATCTGGCTGCAATACGCCCAGCTCGGACAGCTCGGTCTGGAGGTCGATCGTGTCCGTGACCAACGCCTGAGAGTGGTCGGCCATCGCGATGAAGGCGTGCTCGGAGAGAAACGCGTCGACCCCACCCGCGGCCTCCATCACCCGCGCGAGTTGGAGGTCGGCCGCGGCCAGCGAAGTCAGCTGCCCGTCGGGGCCGTGCTTGTGCGAGTGCCAGTCGTTGTCGGGCAGGGACAGCAGCAGGAAGTCGAACAGGTCGTGCTCGACCATGTACGCCGACACGCAGCCCGAGTGGCGATCGCGCACGCCGGGCATACCGAGCGTCGAGCGGCAGCCCGTGCGACGTGAGGCGAAGACGTCGGCGTAGAACAGCTCGCGCGGACCCATCACGGGGTGGCGCGCCAGTGTGCTAGCGGCGAACCGCGTGAGGGCGGTGTCGCGCTGGGGCTCGTGGCGGTGGCGTCCGCGATACATCAGATACGTCGTACCGGCCGTGCGCACGTCGGCGTCGTCCAGTGTCTCGAACACGGTGAGGGTCTCGCGAGAGAGATGAGCGCGGTTCATGTTGTAGACGGTGTCTGTCAATTGCCGGGCGATCCCAAACCGCTGGGCTGCGCGGAAGCTGGAGCCGTACTCGACGTAGCGCGACTCCTCTCGCGAGTACCAGTTCATGCCGGGGATGTGGTGCTCATCCTGGGCGGTGCCGGTGACGATCGAGGCGGCACACACCGGCGTGACCGACGGGAAGGCGGCGACGCAGTCGGGGATGTAAGTGCCGCGCTCCATCAGTGCCTGCAACACGGGCGCGGCCCCGGACTCGGCGGCGCGGACGAGCATCTCGGGCGCCATCGCATCGATCACGCAGAGCACGAGCTTGGCGGGACTCGCATTACTCACGGTCGGTGGCTAACGTTGGGGTGGCTATGGGTGGGTAAGCCGGAAGCCTGTCCTGTTATCCGTTGCGATCCAAGCCGCTTACGACAGCTGTGGGCGTTGCGGGAGCGCTTGAATCCCATCAGCGGCGCAGGATGCGCAGACCAGCGTAGCGCTCGTCCCCGCCGCGGGAGCGACCACGCCAGAGAAACCAGGCGAGCAGTGCCACGGCGACATAGCCGAGGGGATGCACGAGCGCGACGAGGGCGGCGAGCAGCAGTGAGGCGGCGTCCAGGTACACGGTCACGGCTTCGCGCGCGGCGCGGTCGGGGAGACGCGTGCGGGCGCGGACGATCACGGGATGGGTCGCCGCCCAAGCGAGCGCGGCGGCGGCCCCGCCGCCGATCAGACCCGGCCAGGAGGGATCACCGTGGGCGGCGAGCGTGCCCGCGAACAGCAGCGCACCGACGGCGATGGCCTGCGCGGCGACCGCGCCGCCGGCGAGCGCCTCGAAGCGCTCGGAGCCGAGGCGCAATTGCAGGAAGTACAGGCCGGCGAGCGTGACGGTAACGGCGAGCAGCCACCAGCCTTCCTGCAGGAAGTGGTAGGCGTGCCCGGAGGCCCCGAATTCGACCCCTAGCGCGCCCGAGGAGGAGAGTGCACCGGCCAGTAGCGCGGGTAGGTATGGGCGCAGCCCGCAAGCGGCGGCGAGACCGAGGCCGAGGCCGATGTAGAAGAACGTGCCGTTCATGGGTAGGTGTGTTGCAAAAGCGCCTGTCGAAGTGGGGATGTGGGTGCGCTACCGTGCGTGAATGCGCGGGCAGGACGATAGACGACGCGCCCGGCCGGCAGCACACGAGCTTGCGCGGTATGAGGCACTGTTCGCGGCCCGTACGCGCGGGATGAAAAGCTCGGCGATGCGCGAGATGATGGCGCTGACCGAACGCCCGGACGTGATCTCGCTCGCGGGAGGATTGCCGGACACGAGCACGTTTGCGCCCGAGCTGTACGCGAAGCTGATGAGTCAGGTCGCCGCCGAGTCCACCGCACGTGCGTTGCAGTACGGCCCCACGGAGGGGATGGCGGCGGCGGTGCAGTGCATCGTCGAGGTGATGGCGGAGGAGGGGACATCGATCGACCCCGCGAACGCGATCGTGACGACGGGCGGCCAGCAGGTAATCGATTTGGTGTGTAAGGCGCTGATCGACCCGGGCGACGTGATCGTCGCGGAGGCGCCGACCTACCCTGGCGCGGTGCCGACGTTCGGGGCCTATCAGGCGGACGTGGTGCAGATCGAGATGGACGGCGACGGGATGCCGATCGACGAGCTGGAGACGGTGCTCGACCGGTTGGCGCAGGAGGGCAGGCGGCCGAAGTTCATCTACACGATCCCCAACTTTCAGAACCCGGGGGGAGTGACGATGTCGCTCCCGCGACGGCGGCGGCTGGTGGAGGTCGCGCGCGAGCGCGAGCTGTTGGTGCTGGAGGACAACCCGTACGGGCTGCTGCGCTACGAAGGTGAGCCGCTGCCGACGCTGTATTCGCTGGACGCCTCGCTCGCCGCCGGGGGTGGAGGTGGCGATGGAGTGTCCTCGGACCTGGTGATCTATCTGGGCACGTTCTCGAAGATCCTCTCCCCGGGCCTGCGCCTCGGCTGGGCGGTCGCGCCGCGGGCGGTGCTGGAAAAGCTGAACCTCGGCAAACAGGGAGCGGATCTGTGCAGCTCGCCGATGACCCAGCTGTTTGTGTCGGCCTACTTCGCCGAGCGCACCGCCGGCGGGCGTCCGGCGTGGATCGAGTACGTGGAGCGCCTGCGAGACCTATACCGGCGCCGGCGGGACGTGATGTTCGAGGCGTTGCAGGAGCATTTCGGCGGGCGCGCGAGCTGGACGCGACCTCAGGGCGGACTGTTCGTGTGGGCGACGCTCGACGGAGTGGACACGACCGATCTGATGGGGCGCAGCAACGGAGTCGCATTCGTGCCGGGGCGGTCTGCGTACATGGACGGACGCAGTGGCTCAAACTCGATGCGACTGAACTTTGCGGGCGTGCCCGACGAGGACATCCGCGAGGGCATACGCCGGATCAGCACAATCGTAGGGCCGGATACGGGGCTGCTGATGGGAGCCTTGACCGGCTCCACGCCGGCGAGGCCGAGCGATGCGGCAGAGGCGACGTCAGACGCGCGTGGTGAAACGGACGGCGCGGAGCTGGCGGAGGTGCTCGAACTACCACGGCGCCCAGAGCAGGACTCGACACGTCGCAGCCAGGATCGATGAGCGAGCCGAAGAAGGTCGCGGTCCTCAAGGGCGGGGGGTCGTTGGAGCGCACGGTGTCGCTGCGCTCCGGCGCTCGCGCGCAGAGCGCGCTACGTCAGCTGGGTCATGAGGTTACGGCGATCGACGTCGGGCCTGATCTCGTGGAGCAGCTGCTCGAGTTGAAACCCGATGTGGCGTTTATCGCATTGCACGGGAGCGACGGTGAGGACGGGACCGTGCAAGGTCTCCTGGAGGCGATCGGCGTCCCATACACGGGTTCGGGGCCGGGGGCGTGCATGCGCTGCACGGACAAGGCGCTGGCGAAGTACTTGATGCGCGAGGCTGGGCTGCCGACTCCGGAGTTCGCCGCGTTCAAGGAGAGCGCGATCAAAGACCTCGGTGTGGCGGCAGCGCTGCCGGAGTTGGAGCGCCGCATCGGGTTTCCAATCGTCGTCAAGCCCGCCAGTCAGGGCTCGGCGCTGGGGGTGAAGTTCGCGCGCTGCGCCGAGGAGCTACCGGGGGCGATCGTGGGGGCGCTCTCATACGACCGTAAGGCCGTGATCGAGCGATATGTCAGCGGACGCGACCTGGCCGTGTCGGTGCTCGACTCGCAGACGCCCGGTCAGCCGCCGGTGGCACTGCCCATCGTAGAGGCGATACCGCGCGAAGAGGAGTTCTACAACTACGAGTCGCGCTACGAAATCGGGATGACGACATTCGTATGCCCGGCCGAGCTGCCGGATGGCGTGACTGAGCGCGCGCAGGCGCTCGCCCTGGAGACGTACAAGCTGCTCGGGTGCCACGGCGTCGCGCGGGTGGACCTGATGCTCGACGAGAACAGCGGCGAGCTGATGGTGCTGGAGACCAACGTGGTGCCGGGACTGACCGAAACGAGCCTGCTGCCGCTGGCGGCGGACGCGGCGGAGATCTGGCTCGACCTGTTGGTAGAGCGCATCCTGAACAGCGCATTTACGCGCTAGGGGCGCTGTTGCAGGGAAGGCGCGGTCCTTGCCGGGATACGGCCTAAGAATCCTCGCCGGCGGCGAAGTCCTCCGGGGTCACCTGGTCGAGGAACTCCTTGAACTTCTCGACCACGTCCTCGGACTCCTCGACGTCGTGCTCGAACTCGATCGCGGACTCGGCGATGACCTCCTCGGCGGCGAAGATCGGGGCGCCGGAACGCACCGCCAGGGCGATCGCATCGCTGGGGCGCGAGTCGATCTCGAGCTCTCGCCCGTTGACCGTCAGGGTGATCGAGGCGAAGAACGTGTTCTCGCGCAGCTCGGTGACCGAAACCTGAGTGCATTTGGCGTCCAGCTCGCCGAGCACGTCAACGAGCAGGTCGTGGGTCATCGGTCGCGGCGTGCCGGCGCCCTGCAGCTTCATCAGGATCGAGGCGGCCTCGGGATGACCGATCCAGATCGGCAGGAACTTGTTGCCGTCAGCGGTCTTCAACAGGACGATCGGCTGCTTGCCGACCATGTCGAAACTGACGCCGTAGATGACCATCTCCTGCAAGGCAAAAGTCCTCTGAGAGTGGGTAGCAGCTTCAGAGTATAGGTACCCGTCGGGGGCCGATCGACCGATACTGGGCCGATCCGCGGACCCTGCGGGGACAAGAACTACGCTGCTGAGCCTCGGTGGCGGAAGCTCCAGAGCTTGTTGCCGATGAAGTTCAGCGGCGTCGACGCGGCGACGGCGATCGCCTGGGCGGGCACCTTCGCCACTCCGCCGCCCTCGACGAGCAGGGTCAACAGCAGCAGACCGAACGCAAACGCGACGAGGCTCACGAGGAAGAAGCGGATCGCCTGGAAGCGAACGCTGCCGGCACGCGCGTCGAACGTCCAGTGGCGGTTGAGCACGAAGTTGTTGGTGACCGCGATCAGCCATGCGATCACGGCCGCGCCCTGATAGGGGACGTTGAGGGCGTGCACGCACAGCGCGTACACGGCGAGATTGACGACGAATCCGGTGCCGCCGACGATCGCGAACCGGATCAGCTGCAGCCAGTTGGCAGGACGACGCATCCCGTGCAGGAGGCGGATGTGCGGGCGGATCTCAACGGACGCCGGAGTGCTTACGCGAGAGACGTCCACGACGGTGGCGTCGTCGTGCATTCGGTCAGGTTAGCGGCACGAGGGGCCGGATGCCCTCGCTAGCCTGTTGTCGATGAGGGCGAGGGCATATCGAGGCATGCTCGGCGCGCTCGGCGCGCTGGCGATGGTGGTGGCGATCGGCGGCTGCGGCGAAGCGGGCGTCGGCGATCCCGGCGCTACGCGGGGATCGAAGGCGAGCGCCGCGGGCTCGGCGGCGCCATATGTGACGCCGGCAGTAGTCGGCGGGGCACCGCGCCAGGATGGCGCGAGCGGAGCGGGATCGGGGTCCGGAGCGACGGGCGCGTCCGGCGCCGGGGTCCCGCATGAGGTGGCGGACCCCGAAGAAGCCAAGAGCTTTCCCGTGCCGGCGTCGGTGCATCATCGCTCCGCCAGCTCACCGAGTGTGGCGGGCGAAGCCGCGGTGGCGGCGGGGGCGCCGTCCGACGCCGAAGTTCGGCGGGAGCTCGGCGAAGAGGAACAGGCCAAGGCTCAGGAACGGGCGGCGCAAAAGCGCGCGTTTACGCCTGTGGCGGGAGGCTCGTCGGTCGGCGGAAAGGGCATGATCCCGATCCCGACGAACGTTCCGGAAGTCGTGCAACGCGTGATCGCGGGGGGTAACGCGATCGCCGACTTCCCCTACATCTGGGGTGGGGGGCACGCGTCGTTCATCGCCAACGGGTATGACTGCTCGGGCTCGGTGAGTTATGCATTGGCCGCGGGTGGGCTACTCGGCGCTCCGCTCGTCTCGGGCGACCTCGCCAACTGGGGTGAACCGGGCCCGGGGCGCTGGATCACGATCTATGCCAGCGCTGGGCACACGTTCATGGAGGTGGATGGCGTGTGGTTCGACACCGCGGGCCGCAGCGGGCCGTATGCGTCGCGTTGGCTCGTTTCGACGCCGCCGCTTGCGGGCTACGCGGTGCGACACCCGCAGGGGCTGTAGGACGGTCTGGGCGGACGCACCATGACCGCGGGTCTCAGCATGTTGGTGACGAGCTTTGTTCTCACCCCGTTGGCGCTGGATGGCAACGCCGCCACCGAAACGGGAGGCAACGGCGAGGCGATCGCGGTCGTGTCGGTGGTCTCGATCGTGGGCGGATACCTGCTGCTGTTCGCGCTGTGGCGATACGTGTTCAGCGAGAAAGCAAAAGTCAAGCGCGGGGAACCGCCCGATCGGTCGGGGCGCGGTTGAGGGCAACGCCAGAGGGGTGTGGGCGGCGAGCGGAAGAGCGTCAGTGCAGAGTGAGCTTGCTGAGAACCGTCGTGGTCCCGCCCTTGGCGTTGCGCAGATTCAGCCTTAGCATCAACGGAATACTGTGCAGGCGGTGCAGACGCTTGGCGGTGACCTTGCCGAACTGGATCTTGAGCGTGTTGCGTCCGGCCTTGGTGGTCACGAGCAGCGCTTGGGCGATCACCACCTGCGGAGGTGTGCCCGCGGGCAGACCCGTCGCCAAGGGCGGGTGCAGGCCGAGACGGTGCGCGATCGACGCGGCGAGCAACACTTCGAAGCGGCCCGTGGCCTGCTGGCTGACGGAGTAGCGCACGACCAGACCCTTGCGCAGGGTCTTTGACAGTGAGCTCGACAGGACGGATTGAGTGGCAACGGGCCCGGGGACCGAGGGTTTAGTCGCGACAGGCGTCGCGGAGCCGCCGACCGGCGATGTGCCCGCGCCCGCACCGGGCCCCGAGCCGGCGCCGGCGCCGGCGCCGGACCCCGGTGACGGCGAAGTGGGACGCCCCGGGCCGTTGACGGTGATCGGCTCGGTGAAGCTCGTGGTATTGCCACCGGTGTCGGTCACGGTGAGGGTGACGTCGTAGGTGCCGCCGTACTGGAAGGAATGAAACTCGCTCGCCGCGCAGGGCGATTCCCACGGAGCCGAACAGTGAACCTGGCCGGGAGAGGAGGGACTCGCCCCGGGGGCGAATCCGGAGACCGTGGGTGTGCCGTCGCCGAAGTTCCACGTGTACAGGGCGTAGGTCGGTTTGGGTACGCCGGCGACGTACTTGGTGCCCCAGTTCAGGCTTATATCCGACTCCATTCCGTCGAAGCCCGCGAGTTCGCCGGCGTTGATCGGGTTGGGGGCGGTGAACTGCGGCTTGAGCGCGATTCCATGCAGGCAGGGAACGGCCGGATATGGCAACTTCAGCGCCGCCAAGTTAAATGTAGCGTTTAGGTAATAATGTACGCCATTCAGGGCCTGGTTGAAAAGCGTCCCGGCTCTGGTGGTGGGCTTGGCCACGACGCTGCCTCCTGTCGGCGTCATGCCCCCTATCGGCGCCATAAAGAAATTGCGGCACTCGTCGGTCACCTCGCTGCCCGAGGGATCCTGCCAGGCGTTGAGGAGGGGATCGGTAACGATATTCTGCTGCTCGATCGTGACCTGGTTGATGATCAGATCCGCCAGGCCCTCGTCGAAGGATCCGTCGGGACCTCGGACCTCACCGAGCTGGTTGGGCTCCTGCTCGTGCGGGCCTTCAAGGTCGAGTTCTTCCGATTCCCTCTGTTCCCTTTTTTCCTGAGCGCTCTTTTGTTCGAATTCTTCTTCTTCCTTGAGGGTATGTTCCTTTGCGCGCTCCTTTTCCTGGAGTTCGCCTTCCGGTTTTGCGCCGGCAGGTGCGAAGCCGCCATCCTGACAGGCATAGGCCGGGACTATATCGGCCTTTAGGAGATGTTCATCCACCTCGCCCCCGGCGGTCCACGGAACTGCCCCGTAGAGGATCGTGTTTTCGTCCCCGCTGCCGATCGCGCCGTGGTAGCTGCAGAAGCTGTGCTTGTAGCTCAGATAGTTTGCGGGTTCCACAAACGCTTCTTTTTTGGCTTCCTTTTCTTCTTTTTCTTTTTCTACTTTTTCGACTTCGCTGATCGAGCCCGCGAAATCCGAGCAGTGACCCGCGGGAACACCTCCCGCATCGAGACATACCGCCACTCCGGGGGGAGTGAGCATATAGAAGACAGTGCCCATCCCCTTTTTTAGTCCGTGCAGTTGGATAAAGCTTTCCAACTCGCCGCGTATTCGCGCATCGGAAAGGCAGACGGGCGCCCCTTCCATGAGCGGCGCGCCCCCGGCGAACGGGTGGGGATCGGTGCATTCGGCGGACGGATAAGGTTCGGTGTCGGTGAATGCCCCGCGGAAAGCAAAGCTATCGGTCGCTGGTCTGTTGGTCGTATCGGTGTACTGCCCGTCGACGGCGAAGGTGTTGTTAAGTTGCCCGCCGGCTGTGCCAAGATTCGTCATGAAGCCGTCGATCAAGCTTTGCCAATCGCCGTGGTAATAATCCTGTGGGTCCCAGTAGATTACGTAGGCGGAGGCTGCATGCACCACCGGGTGGCCGCTGGGATTGCCAAAGTTTTCGGCCGCGACGTTCTTTTCGTCATCAGCGGGGTCGCCGAGGCCCTTATACTTGGTGGCGCCGTTCCAGTAACGAGCGACTTCGCGAGTCTGGACTCCGACCTTGGTGGAGCCGACTTCCTCGACAAACGCCCCCGCGGGGGCGGCCAGGATTACGAGCGAGGACAGCAACGCGCTCAGCACTGCCACCAATAGCGCCGTCGGGAGAGCTCTGACTCTGGAGGGAACGACGCGGATGACCGTCATGAGCCCATCATCGGCAGCGCGCGGTCGATGCCTTAGCCCCGAGATATCTGGGTGCGTGGCCGGCTAGTCAAGTACACGGAGTGGTCCCTCGTGGACATTTGTTCGACGTCCCTCCACGGGCGAGCGGGTATCCAGTAGGATCGCGACAGGAGCGCACTGGGATGATCGTCAACACGATCGGGGGGCTCGCACGCGGGCCGAGACTGGCCGCGTGGTCGCGGAGGCGGTGTACTGCGCTCGTCCTCGGGCTCGCGCCGACGCTCCTGGCGATCGTCGTGCTGCTCGGTGGGGGCGTGGCGGAAGCGCGAGCGGAAACCGTCGCGAACTTCGACGAACTCGCGACGAATGCGCTCGTCACCAACCAGTACGAAGCGCGGGGCCTAAAGCTGGGGTTTGCGCAGGAACTCGGCGAGTCCTCCCCGACCGCGGGTGACTGCGGCTCGCCGAGCGTACGCGACGAAAGCGAATTCCCCGGATTCGAAGCCGCTTCCAAGCCGAGATACGCGATGCTCGCGCAGTGCGAAGCGGGGCCGAAAGGAGTGTTCAAGGGGACGGCCGGCTCGTTGCTCGGGCGCGCTGGGAATCGGCTCTCGCTGGAAGCACGACTGCTGGCCGTGGGCACACTCCCGGAGGAAGTCGAGCTGATCGCCTACGACGGCGCGAGCCATGAACTCGTGAACGCGAAGGGCAGCGTCACGGGCACGGGCTGGCTGCGCATCTCCGTGGCGATCCCGGGCGCCGCGCAAATCCGCTACTTCCAAATCCGCACCGTGGATGAATACGACGCCGCGGTCCCGCTGGCGATCGACAACTTGGGCTTCGAACAGCCCACCGAAGGGGGAGGATCGCCACCGCCGGCTCCTCCAACCGCGGCGCTGTCCCTGCAGACCCCCAACCCGACGCCCGGCGAGCAGCTGACGCTCAGCGGAGCGGGCTCACAACCGGGCAACGGGCGGATCATCTCCTACGCGTGGGACTTCAACGGCGATGGCAAGACCGACACGAGCACGGGCACGAACCCGATCGCGCGCGTGATGCTGAGACCGGGCGCGCACACGATCGCACTCACGGTGACGAACTCAAGCGGCGAACATTCGACGTCGCGGTTCGGCGTAACACTGCCGTCGACCGGTCCGAAGATCCACCCACCGGATGGCGGCGAAGGCGAATGTCAGCCGACGCTGGAAGTCGGCGACGCGCAACTGCTCGCGGAATGCATTCAAAAACTCGGCAGCGGTTACATAATTAACGGCCCGGTCCAGATCAACGGCATGACGGTCGTGCCGACGAGCGGGTTCTTGAAGATCAGGACGATCAAAGACTACGCGATCGCCGGCACCGCCACGCAGTTGTACGGCGCCCAGGTTGACATCGAGCTGCTCAACACGCCAATCGGCGACATGGTGCTCGGCTCGCGCGACTTGGAAGCCGAACCGATGAACCTGGAAACGCAGAGCGGCCTGGCCAACCTGAAGGTCCCGCTGTACCACGGCCTACGCGCTCCAGGCGCCCACACGGCCGCCAAACCGACGAAGACGTTGCTGATGGCTATGGGCGTGGGCAAACAGTGTGAAGGCAAAGAAAAAGGCAAAGCCGGATGCTGTCCGCCGAAAAACTCGCTGAGCGCATGCGGGGAACTGCCGGGCAACTTCCCACTGGAGGGGCAGATCGACGTCTATCTGACGAACAAAGGGCAGGCGCTGTTCGACGTGCAGGTCGGACTGACGTTGAGCGCGGTCAAATTCGAAGCCACGGGCGCGCTCGAGATCGAGGCCAATCTGGAAACGGGCATCGAACTGCAGTCGCTTCAGTTCACGATCCCCGAAGCCAGCTTGGCGCCAATATTCAAGGTGAAAAAAGCCTCGTTCGTCTATTACTTCCCAGAATATTACGAAGAATCCAAGCGCGACAGCTGGCAGGCCAAGGCGACGATGACGTTCGGGGAAGAAATCGCCGAATTGGAAGCCGAATTGGCGTTCAAAAAAGGAGAATTCCAATCGGCCGCGATGAAATTCAAAGCCGAACCGGGAGTCCCCATCTACCCGGGGATCTCGCTTAACGAGATCGGCGCATCCGTCGCCGTGCACCCACTCGCCTTCGGCGGGATCCTGGGCGCCAAGATCGCCGAACTGCTGCAGCTGGAACTCGCGTTCAAGTTCCGCGAAGCAACTTCGACGGAACTCGGCTTCTTCGGCGGCCAAGGCAAGCTGTCATACAAAAGCGATGAAATCGCGACGCTCGCCGCAGACGTCTACAGCGATGGCTACGTCGACGCGCAGGTGACGTTCAATCTGCACTTCCCCTTCGATTCCAGCGAACCCGCCATCGAAGTCTCCGGCGGCGCGGGCTTCTGGGACGAACCATCAAGCGGGCTGTGGCAGGCCAAAGGCAACGTCTACTTCAAACTGTGGATCATCAGCGCGGAAGTCGCGGGTCTGATCAACAACAAATACGCCGCCGGATGCCTGCACATCGGCGCGGAAGGGATCTTCGGGGGAGGCCTACAGGGACGTTACCGTTTCTCCGACGGCAACATTGACGGCGGGCTATTTGGCAACGACAACTGCTCCGATCAGCTCAAACCGTACAGCCAGAAACCGGAAAAAGAACACAAAGGCGGCTTTGTCAAAGAAGAATCGGCGATCTTCCTGACCACTTCCCGCGGCTCTGGCGACGGCGCTCCCGAGGGCTCGCTCACACGTGAGCTGGGTGCGCTGGGCGGAGCGCCCGCCGATGCAAGCGCCCCCGCCACCACCGCAGCGGGCGGTGGCACGTTCGCGCTGCCCAACGGGACCCTCGGCCAGGAGCTGCGCATCACCTCGTCATCGGGCACGCCGACGGCGGCGATCAGCGGTCCGGGCGGGCAGACCTACACGACGCCGGCGACGGCCGGGCATCTCGTCACCGTGCCAGGGCAGTTCATGAGCGCGGTGGCGCCAAACCCGCATCAGGTGCTAGTGCTCCTGCGCCACCCGAAGGGCGGCACCTGGCACGTGCAGCCTGCGGCAGGATCGCCCCCGATCACCAACGTCGAATTCGCCGAAGACGTGGCGCCCGCGACGGTGAAAGTAAAAGTCCGGCACAGTCACCGGCAGAAGTGGTCTCTCGCCTACAAGATCGGCCACTACGTCGCCGGCACGAAGGTACGGTTCGTCGAACGCGGCAGCGACAGCACGCACGTACTCGGGACGGTCGGCAAGGCAAAGGGGACGCTGTCATTCAACCCCCAGGAAGCGCTCGGGCGGTCACGCAAGATATACGCATACCTACTGAACAGCGAAGGCGCGACGGTGCGCGAACTGACGGTCGGTCGCTATACCGCGCCCGGCGCATTCAGGCCTGCCCGCCCGCGCAAGACGCGGATCGCCCGCCACGGCACGACCGCGGCGATCACCTGGAGCGCGGTCGCCGGTGTCCGCCAGTACAAGATCGTGGTCCATGGCAGCGACGGTCGCCTGCAGACCTTCTTCCGCAAGCCACACAGCCGCAGCGCCCAGCTGATCAACGTGCTGCCGTTCGAGAGCTTTACGGCGACGATCGCCGCCGAAGGCGGGAAGAATATGCTGCCTGGGCCGAAGGCCACAGCGAAGCTCGCACCGCTGAAGATCAGGCTGCCGCATCCCGCGAAACGGCCAGGGCACAAAAAGAAACGCTAGCGCCCTTCGCTCCTGCAGTCGGCCAGGTTTCGCCGGCCCGGGCCAGCCGCGGGAAAGCGCTCAGGCAATCGCCGGCTCGAACCGATACGCATAAACAGGACGTGCGGCCGTAGGGCGGCGCCTCGACGTCCGGGAAATTCTCATGGGGCGATCATTCAGAGGCCATCCACATCAAGCGCGCCCGCCGGGGCGGGGACGGACGCTGTGGCTGCCCGCAGTGGCGGCCGTCGGGATGTTTGGGCTGCTGACAACGATCAATGCTGGAAGTACTTCGGGCTGGACCGCGTTCGACAACGTCGGCGAGACGCTGGCCGCCACGCTGGCCGCGATCGCGTGTGGGATTCGCGTAAGGCGCGAGCACGCCGCACACACTGCTGCCGCCGGCGTTCGGGGGCGCGGCTGGATCGTGTGGTCGTTCATCGCCGCGGGCGCTGGGGCCTGGGCGCTGGGGCAGACGGGATGGACCGTCTGGGAAAGCGGGTTCGGCGTCTCCCCGCCGACGCCCTCACCGTTGGACGGCGCGTTCTTGTTGTTTCCGGCGCTGATCGTGTGTGGCCTGTTGGGGATGGTGCAGACTCCGGCCGGGCGCCTGTCGCAGCTGCGGGCGGTGACGGAGGGTCTGTTCATCGCCGGCGGATTCTTCCTGTTCAGCTGGGTCCTGCTCATCGGACCGGTCGTTGCAGACGGCACCGCGTCGATGTTCAGCGAAGCGGTCAACCTCGCCTATCCAACGCTCGACGCGGTCGCGTTGGGGGCCGTGCTGTTCGTCGCCGTGCGCGGCGGGCGGGAACCGCCGCGAGGGCTCACGCTGCTGGGTCTCGGGATCGTCTGCCTGGCCGTGGCGGATTCCGCGTTCTGGTACCTGAACGCCGTGGATTCCACGTTCCCGGGTGTCACGGGTCTGGACACCGGCTGGGTGGCGGGCTTCGCGCTGATCGCGTTCGCGGCGCTCGACTCCCGCGGCCCGAGGCCGAGCGAGGGCGAGCACGGGGCCAGGCCGGTCCTCGTCGCGCTTCCGTTCCTGCCGGCAGCGGCCGGCATTCTCGCGATGCCGATCGTTTGGCTGGCGACCGGCAGCCTTGGCCCGTGGGGACCGCTGCTTGTGATCGTCGGAGTCGTGCTCACCCTTTGCGCGGTGCTGTATCTGACGGTGACGTATGAGAACGACGCGCTCACCCGCGACCTGCAGCAGCGCACGGTCGAGCTGGGCGCCCTCGCCGAACAGCTGCGTCATCAGGCGTTCCACGATCCTTTGACCGGCCTGGCCAACCGTGCGCTGCTGAACGACCGGGCCGGACGGGCCTTTGCGCGTTCGCTGCGTCGCGCGAGCAAAATCGCGATCATCGCCCTCGACGTCGACGCGTTCAAGCGCGTCAACGACAGTCATGGTCACGAGGCCGGCGACGAGCTCTTGCGAACCCTCGCGCTACGCCTGCAGGAGGCCGCGCGCCCGGAGGACACCGTGGCGCGCATGGGCGGCGATGAGTTCGTGGTTCTTGTCGATGCGGTCAACACCGTCGAGGACGCTGTCGCGCTCGCCGAGCGTCTGCACGAGGCGATTGGGCCCAAGTTCGTTCTCGGGGAGACCGAGCAGAGCATCACATTCAGCGTCGGTGTGGCGTGCGGCTCGGCGAAGACGACGAGCTTCGAGCAGTTGCTGTGCGACGCCGACGTCGCGATGTACGCGGTGAAGGCCGGCGGAAGAGACGCCGTGCAGCTGTTCCGGCGCAGCATGCATCAGCAGGCCCGCGAGCGGTATCGCCTGCAGGCTGACCTGCACCGCGCGCTCGACCACGACGAGCTGTCGCTGCTTTACCAGCCAGAGTTCGCGGTGGCCGGCGGGCAGCTGACGGGGTTCGAGGCGCTCGTACGTTGGAATCATCCGACTCACGGATTGATGGGACCGGATCAGTTCATCCCGATCGCCGAGGAGAGCGGGTTGATCGTCCCACTGGGGCAGTGGGTGTTGCGAGAGGCGATCGGCCAAGCCGTAGCCTGGGATTCGCTGGACTATGCGGCCCGCCGGCTGAGCATTTCGATCAACGTGTCCGGGGCTCAGCTGAAGGCGCCGAGCCTCGTGACCGACGTGAAGAACGCGATCGGAAGCGCCGGAATCGACCCCGGGCGTGTAGTGCTTGAGATCACCGAGACCGCGCTTGTCGAGGACTCGCGCACCGTGGTGGAGGCTCTCCATGCACTCAAGCGCCTCGGCGTCCGTATCGCTATCGACGATTTCGGTACGGGGTACGCTTCCTTCGCGTACCTGCGACGGGTTCCCGTCGACATCCTCAAGGTCGACAGAAGCTTCGTTACCGCCAGCAGTCACGATGCGCGAGCACGCGGGCTTCTTGAAGCCATGATCGGCATCGGCCACACCCTCTCACTCGTAACGGTCGGCGAGGGCGTGGAGCATCCCGGTCAGCTCGCCACGTTGGAGGGCGTCGGTTGCGATCTTGCCCAGGGCTATCTGCTGAGTCGACCGCTCTCGGTAGAGGACGCCGGGCGGTTGATCGCAGACAGAACGCCCGTTCCGATCGCGTAGGAGCGCCGAGTGGCCAAGGGGTCGGTCGCGAACATCTCCTCGCAGCGGACTCGGCGCTCGCGCAGGGCTATCTGCCGGCGTTTGGCGCGCATGCGAGCGATGGGGATCCCAGGACTCGAACCTGGGACCTCTTCCTTATCAGAGACGGATCGGGGGAGTCGGATGACGCGAACCCCACATAGATACTTGGTGATTTGCGGTTCCGGCGTTTCGGGGAGATCGGCTGAATGTCCACAAATTGCGAGCAATTCCGGCCAATGCTGCCATTCA
The DNA here is from genome assembly GCA_963708315.1 of uncultured Solirubrobacterales bacterium. GTDB lineage: Bacteria > Actinomycetota > Thermoleophilia > Solirubrobacterales > Solirubrobacteraceae > Palsa-744. The sequence continues at coordinate 3,424,804 of OY970204.1, forward strand.
GGCGCTCACGCCTTGGGTCCGGCGAGCAGTCCATCGACCCACGAACGCATCTTCTCGACCGCCTCGCAGGCGGCCGTGCGATCGAGCCGTTCTTCGAGCACGTCGTCGTAGCGGAACTCGACAGCCCATGGAACCATGACACGGGCCTCGTCCACCGACACGGGCGGTGACAGACCCACGTCCGCCAGCAGGGAGAGCAGCTTGCCGAGGTCATGGATCCGGGGCGGCGCAATACCCGCATGGGCGAGAGCCGCCTTCAGCAGCTTCTCCAGCGCCTGCTGAGCATGGAAGCCGATGAGATCATCGGGTACGTCGAGATCGTCACCGAGCTTGTCGAGGGCTATCTCGTCACTCTCGGCCTTGCGCGCGAACCGGGCAGCAAGGTCGCTCAGGTCAGGTTTCGGCGAGGACACGGCCCTCCGCCAGGGCGTCGTGGATGAGGGTCCCAGGGACATCGCCCCATGCCTCGGCGTACTCGCGTGGGACGACAACAACATCCGCAGCGACCTTCAACGGGTCCAGCGCGGCACGCAGGCGCACCATCTCCGCTGCCTTGCTCGCTACCGACGGCTCGATCACGAGGAAGTCGAGGTCGCTGTCGACCCCGGCGTCACCCCGGCCCTGCGACCCGAAGAGGATCACCTTGGACTTGGGAGGCGCCGCATCCGCCAGTAGGCGGCCAGCGCGGTTGACTACCTCAGCTGTCGTCATAGCGTCGAAACTACCGCACTTAGCGACCTCGGGCGATGCGGCGAGACGAAGACGAGAAGTCGCGACTCCGGGCACTCACGGACCGCGCGCGGGCAGATGCCGCTAACAGCACCCCGCTCACGCCCCGGGCGTCTGATGTCGCGTTACGGCCTCTGCAAGGTCGTTGACCAGCCCATCCAAGCTCGATGAGATCTGACCTCCGCTTTCGAGCACAAACGTCTCGACTTGGAGATTTACGGCGGTCGCTAGCTGTAGGTACCGAGAGGGTTGGTTCGCTCGTTGAGTCGGGCGATTGGGGGCTTGTGGCTGAGGGCTGAGTGTTTTCGTTGGTGGTTGTAATACCAGAGCCATCCGTTGAGGGCTGCTGTGCGCTCGTGGCTGTCGTGGTAGATCGCGCCGTAGGCCCAGCCACCGAGCATGGTGCGGATGAATCGCTCTGCCTTCCCGTTGGTTTGGGGCCGGTAGGCGCGGGTGCGTATGTGGCGGATTCCCAGGGTGCGACAGGTGAGCGCGTGGATCATCGAGCGGTAAGCCCCGCCGTTATCCGTGAGTAGCTGCTGCACGGTCATGCCGTGACGCTCGAAGAACGCGACAGCGCGCCGCAGGAAGGCCACGACGGTGGTGGCCTTCTCGTCGCTGAGCACCTCGGCGTAAGCCAGACGTGTGCAGTCGTCGATCGCGATGTGCACGCACTCCCAGCCGACCTGCTTACGGCGTGTGCCGGAGCGATCCGAGCGCTCCCAGTTATGGCGCTGCTTGCCGGTGATGCGCTTGCCCGCTCCGCCCTGGATCCGGCCGAGCTTCTTGACGTCGATGTGGATCAGCTCACCCGGACGCTCGCGCTCATAGCGCACGGCGGGCTCGAGGCCGAGACGTCCGAGCTTGCCCATCCCGATCCTGGTGAGGATCCCCGAGACGGTAGAGAGTGCCATCCCGAGCGTCTCAGCGATCTCCGGGCCCGTGAACCGCAGCTGTCTGAGCGCCGCGATCGCCTGCACCCGCTCCTCACTGGTGCGGTGCGGGATCGAGCATGGCGCCGAAGAGCGGTCCAATAGCCCGAGCTCGCCCTCGGTGCGATAGCGCCCCACCCACTTGCGGGCACAGCGGACACTAATTTCAGCGGCCTCGGCCGCCTGCGTCACCGTCCACCGCTCGTCAACTACCCGCCGGCACAAGAGCCGACGTCGATTCAGACTGAGCGCAGCGTTAGCGTGCAGATTCATCCGGTGTCCTCCCTTGGGACTGAGTCGCTTGGCAGCTCTCAGCCTCCAAGGGGACCCGAATAGACCAACCTACTCAGGAACTACAGCTAGCTCTCCGTTTTGGCGTAGATCGGTACGTAGTCCAAAGCATGTGATGCCAATGCCGGCTGCGAATCCGACCTCCGCGACTGTGCCTGAATCTAGCTCTTGACCGTCCAGGTAGGCAGCAAGGAGGGAGCATTTGCGGAGAGCAGCGATGTTTCGACAGCCCATCGCCAACATCAACTCACGCTCCCGACCGGCAGCACGGGCGTGGCAGATCTCGGTGGGGTTCGCCAGCGACCAGGGATCGACCGGGACTACTAACTTCGCTAGGGCCGGCAGATATACCTCACGATAGTAGTAGCGGCCAGCCTCCGAGAAACCTAGAGGGCTGGCTATATAACACTCCGGCCGTGATCGAGACGCGGAAGGCATACTGATGCAAGTGTGCCAGGAACGATCGCATAACGAGCCACGCCAATGCGCGAGAGTGTTCGAGTCAGTAGGCTTTGATACATGCCTGGATGGGGTTTGACCACCGCGATGCGGGACAGCCAACCTTACTCGCTTCATGAGTGGTGGCTAGAACCCGGCAAGATCGTTACCGACCCGATACACGGCGATGTCTTCATCACTCGCCTGGAGCAGGCCCTTCTGGACACGCCACCGATGCAACGGCTTAGACGTGTACGCCAACTCGGGACCACCCACCTTGTTTATCCGGGCGCAACGCATACGCGCTTTGCGCACTCCCTTGGAGCAGTGCGGGCCGTTCAAGACCTTCTTGACGTAGCGATGGCCCAGCGCGACGGTAACCATGCAGTATGCGATCTATTCGACGAATGGGATCAGGACCAGCGAAGGCATGAGCTGGGCGAGCAGGTAACCACTGTTGATGAGCTGGCAGTTGCCGCAAACCCAACCGACCCCGGCAGTGCGCGCGTTATGTATCTCCGCAAACTCGCCGAGGCAACCGTTCTTGCGAGGCTCGGAGCTCTGCTGCATGACCTCGGGCACCTGCCCTACGGACATTCAATTGAGGACGACCTCGAACTCCTAACCCCGCACGACGAGAATGGCGGCCGTTTTCGACGTCTATGGGGACAGATGCTTGACGCAATCGAGAAAGGCATCAGCACCGTTGGAGAGAGACAGGGCTGGGGCGATCAGATGATACGCGAGCGCATCGACGCGCTCGCACCTCTGCGTAGCGATGGGCGCCTGTACAAGGACCTTCGGCCTCTAGTCCTCTCGAAGGAGAGAGACGAACATGGAGACAAGATCGATCCAGTCGAGGTCATCGAATACCCGTTTGTAGCAGACATAGTGGGCAACACGATCTGCGCCGACCTGCTCGACTATCTGCAGCGGGATCACCGATTTACTGGACTACCGATGAGTCTTGGCCAGAGATTTATGTCTTCATTCTATGTGATTCCCGGTAATGTCGGGGGTCTGTATAAGAAGCGCATGGCGCTTCTTATACACCGCGAAGGCCGGCCTCGTCAGGATGTGGTGACCGAGATCATCAAGCACTTGCGTTACCGCTACGAGCTCCAGGAGCGGGTCTTGGTACATCACCTCAAGCTAACCGCTGATGCAATGATCGGCAAGATGATCGAGCTGTGGCACGAAGCTGAGTGCGATGAGATCGAGCGACTTGATGATCAAGCACTCACCAAAGCGCTTGCCGAGGTGCCATACGACTTTGAGACCACGCGCGAGTCACAACAGGCCGATACAGGGTATGGGGAACAACCGAGACTACGAATTGTTGACGGACTGCGCAAAGTTGATGACGAGGACAGAAACCTGGATAACGGCACCCAAATAACAGAAAAGGCCGACGGGCGTAGCGCTGAACACATCGCTCGATGGCGCCTAGAGCAGATGCTCTTGGCTCGTGGCGATGATGGCCTCCTAGAGCATCTGAGCCTGTGTGACAGCGAAGACACCCCCAAGCGCGAAGCCAGCCGCGAACTTGCGAGGCGGCTACGTGATCGCTCGCTATACCAGCACGCTGCGAACGCCGTTGATGCGTACGCGGCAAAAGATCTCCACGAGGCATTTGGTTCTGCGGATCGGCGGCGTGAACTGGAGCAGAGAGCAGCACGCCACGGTGGTCTGAGTGCGGACTGGCATGTGATTCTGTGGGTTCCTGGGCCGGATATGCGTCTCAAGCTCGCAGAGGTGCTTGTGGATCACGGCAAGGGTCTCGCCAAGTTTGTCGACTTTTCTACCAAGGGTTCCGACATCTACGAGGACCATAAGCGCCTGTGGACCATAAGTGTGTTTGTCCATCCGGATGTAGCCGAGAATCAGACAAGAATGGTACTGGCGAAGCTTGCGCAGCTGATGCGAATTTCGTGGGATCGTCATCAGGACCAACTGGGGGCAAATCCAGACACTTGTCCACAGCGTCTCGCCGCGATCGAAGTGTGTAATGCTGACTATGTTACAGATGAGGTTCGGCGCCTCATCTCCCTCGGTAGCCACGAGCAAGCGGCTCGAGGAGGCAGCGGTGATCCGACACACGAAGAACTCGTGCAGCGTTATCAAGCACTTCGCTGATCACGAAGGCTGGGCGATCGCTTAGGATCTCGGTGCCCTGGGTAGGCAGATCACCAGTTGCCGGCGGGCTGGGAGCCAATCGCCCAACTCAGCAAGCGGTGGGCCACAGCCATAACGGCCCAGAGTCGCCGACCAGCCTGCATCACTAGCCCATTGCAGCTGTAGCTGGCCGTCTGCTGAGGCAAACCACAGCCCAATGAATGCGCTCGGGTGAGCAATCGCAAGCGCGCGAGCAGCGACCTCTAGCGAGACATCAAACGCCTCCTGGAGATAGACGACAGCATCCGAGCGTATGGGCAGGCGTTTAGCCACATCAGGAGGAACAAGAAGCGCTCGACTAAAGGTGTCGCAGAATCGCTCTTGACTCGCGCTATCGAGGAGATGGCGTTGCGGGCGCCCTCCCCGACGCCAGAAGAACAGCGTATGAGCGAGCTCGTGGGCCAGCCGAAACCTAAAGCGATGCCGCCGTAGCTGCTCTCGCATGTGGGGATCTTCTGCTCTGCGCCAGCCGCCGCTTGGCGTTGCGTCCACGGTGATCGCGAAGCGATTGTTCTCCAGTGGCGTGAGAAGCGCTTCAAGGCCACCCGCTGAGGCGCCCAGCGGCCTCTCGTAGACCTCTACCCCAGCCGCATCACAAATGGAGCGCAGGTCCAGCAGCGGCGCATGCTCGCCGCTCTCGCTTAGGTGGGCACGACGGATGCGCGCCGCCATCGTGTGCGCTCCCTCTGTGCTCGGCACTCGGGCCAACGGACTGATCGGCCACGCCGGCAGGTTGGGAGAAAGCACTCGTCGCTGTCCAAGCATACTTGTACTTCCCACGCCCTGTAAAGTACAAGTATGGGTGGACATGCCTGCGCCCGTTAGCGACGAATACCGCCGGGCAATCGGCCGGGCGATCAAGGAAGCCCGCAAAGAGCGGGGCATGAGCCAGGATGAGCTACGCCTCGCCGTAGGGAACTCCAAGAATGCTGTGTCCAACTGGGAGCGCGGCGTGAGTGCGCCGACCGCTGAGAGCCTACGGAGCCTGTGCGTCGCGCTTAATGTTGCCCCACAGCGACTCCTCGTCATGAATGGGACGACGACAGCTGAAGCCAGCCCAGCGTCGGTGGCCGCCCGGATGCTTGCGGAGCAGCTTGCCGATCTGAGGAAAGAAGCGCAGGCGGTCATCCCCGATCTCATGGGAGTGCTCGCGAAGGCCGAACAGACGGCCCGGGGGATCGCGGACAGGTAGATCGGCCGGCTACATGATGCGTCGGTCTCGGTCATCCGTCGAAGTAGAGCACCGGCTTAGGGGCTTCATTGGCAAGGTGTCCTGCGGGGCGACCCGCCCAGTAGCCAAGCCCCTCGAGGAGGAGTTGAAGAGCGAGCTTCCAGGGATGCCTGAAACGGCAGTTATTGGCAAACGAGCCCTTCGAGGCCAGTCATGCTCAGTGGCGCAGCAGCTGCGTGGCCTCGAATCCTGGCCTATCACGTAGGATCGGCGATGGGCGATCCAGGACTCGAACCTGGGACCTCTTCCTTATCAGAGAAGCGCTCTAACCATCTGAGCTAATCGCCCGCGGGCGGGGATTCTAGCGGTCGTCACTACCTGGGTATCGCACAGCCGCCGTCCACAGATTGACGGCTGAGAGGGCGCACGGCAGCGGGCGTCACCGACTACACCACCGCACGCGGCCGCAACCGCCGCGCAAGCTCGAGCGCCTCCTCGAGCATGGCGAATTCCATCTCCACGCGGTATCCGCCGTCGCGCGACGGCTTGACCTGGACCTCCGCGCCCAGTGCCGCCCCGAGCGCATCGGCGATCTCCCGCGCAGCCTGTTCCTGGTCTGGGTGGGCATTTCCAGCGGTCGGGGTTCGCCTGGCGGGGTGGCGCTGTCCCGTGCCGGCGCTCGCGTTGTCCTCCCGCGCGCGCGCTTCGACGGTCCGCACCGACCACCCTTCCTGCACCGCTGATCGCGCCAGTTGGGAGCGGGCGCCGTGATCCTGGGCTAGCAGCAGCGCCCGGCCGTGGCCCTCGCTCAGAGCACCCTCCTGCAGCAGCTCGATCACCTCGTCGGGCAGGTCCAGCAGCCGAACGAGGTTGCTGACCGCCACCCGCCCGCGGCCGACGCGGCGGCCGACCTCCTCGCGGGTGAGCCCAAGCTCCTCGACCAGCGCCGCACAGGCCCGGGCCTCCTCGATCGGGCTGAGGTCCTCGCGGGCCATGTTCTCGATCAGCGCCAGCTCCAGCGCTTCGGCATCGTCGCGGGGACGCACGAGCGCCGGGATCGTGGTGAGACCAGCGATCTGCGCTGCACGCCAGCGTCGCTCGCCGGCCACGAGCTCGTACGTACCGCCGGGACTGGGGCGCACGAGCACCGGTTGCAGCACCCCCCGCTCGCCAAGCGATCCCGCGAGCGCCTGCAGTGCATCCTGATCGAAGCGGCGGCGCGGCTGCGTGGGACTGGGCGCGATCAGGTCAACTGGCAGCTGGCGCAACTCCTCATCGCGCGTCACGGTGCCTTCGGTCGAGACCGAAAGAATCGCATCGAGACCTCGTCCCATCCCCGGCTTCGGTTTAGCCATGCTCTGCTCCATAAAGGATCGCTCCCCAAGAATCATCGAGCGCCCTACTAACCACGGGCAGCCACCTCCTTGGCCAACTCGAAATATGCCTCCGCGCCCGCGCTGTGGGGATCGTGGTGGGTCACCGGCAGCCCATAACTGGGGGCCTCGCCGACGCGCACGTTGCGGGGGATTACCGTGTCGAACACAAGGTCCGGGAAGTGCTCGCGCACTTCGCGCTCGACATCCCGTCCCAGTCGCGTGCGCGAGTCGTGCATCGTCAGCAGCATCCCCGCCACAGTCAGGCGTGGATTCAGCTCGCGCCGCACCAGTGCCAGCGTGTCGAGCAGTCCCGCGAGTCCCTCCAGGGCGAAATACTCGGTCTGCACGGGCACGATCACCCGATCGGCCGCGACCAGAGCGCTGACCGTCAACGGCCCAAGGGAGGGAGGGCAGTCGAGCAGGATGTACTCGAACTGCGCCCGCAGGGGCTCCAGGCACTCCCGCAGTCGCTGCTCGAACCCCTCGATACGCGGCAGCTCCACGTTGGCACCGGCCAGTCCGGCGCCCGCCGGCAAAACCTGCAGCTCGGGCACGCTTCCCTCGGTCAGCGCCTCTGCAGCGGACGCCTCGCCCGTCAGCACCTCATACAGCCCCGGCGACTGCGTACGGGCAACGCCAAGACCCACCGTCGCGTTTGCCTGCGGATCGACGTCGACCAGCAGCGTCCGATACCCGGCCTCGGCGATGCACGCGGCGACGTTCACCGCGGTCGTCGTCTTACCGACCCCGCCCTTCTGGTTGGCGATCGCATAAATCGTGCCCACCGAGCGGAAGCTATCAACAACTAAGGGGACGCTTGCGAGCCACACCCGCCCGGCGGGGAAAGCGCGAAGGAGTCTCGGCGACCTTTTCGAAGACGTGCAGATGGTGGTCGCGCGCGCCCTCGTATGGCTCGGTGCGGCGTATCTCGAACAGGCGCATGCCCAACTGCTCGGCCGCGCAGGTCGCCTCCGCCTCCTGCGCCGAGTCGCGGCGACCGCGCCAGTCCACAAGCGCACCTCTCATCCGCAACAGGGGAGCCGCGTACTCGAGAACCACCGGTTGCGCTGCCAGTGCGCGTGCCACGACCACGTCATTGCGCCCCAGACCTTCGCTCCACTCCTCCACGCGCGAACAGACGACCAGCGCATTCTCGATCTGCGCATGCGCGCAAGCCCGTTCCAGGAAATCGCACTTGCGGCGTTGGCTCTCCACCAGCGCGACTTCGGCGCCAGGCAGGGCGACCGCGAGCGCAAGGCCCGGAAACCCCGAACCCGAGCCGAGGTCAGCGATGTGTGCAGCAGAGCGGATCGGGTCGAGATCCAGCGCCGTCAGTGAGTCGGCGACGTGAACGTCCACGGCCCGCTCGGCGCTCCGTACCGCCGTTGGGGCGTGCTCGTCGGATTCGATCAGCTCCAGCAGCGCCCCGAATCGAGACACCTGCCTCCGACTGAGGCAGTGGGCTGCCGCCTGGGCCTCGTTGGGAAAGGCCGTCATCGTGCGGCACCGCACCGGGTCAGGCCCATATGTTTCCCGTGAAACACTCCGCCTCCCCCGCGCCTACTGCCTCACGGCGTCAATCCGAGAGCGGGGAGACCACCAACCGCCGCTCGGGCTCATCGCCCTCGCTGTGCGTCTCCACGTCGCCGCGGTCACGCAGGTGCTCGTGCACGACCCGCCGCTCTGAGGCCGGCATCGGATCCATCTCCACCGGACGGCCCGTACGGAGAGTCTCCTCGGCTGCGTCATCGGCATCGGCGTGCAACGCCTCGGCGCGACGCTCTCGGTAACCATCGGCGTCGATCACGATCCGCACGCCGGATGGTCCCTCGTGAAAGACGATCCGCTGCGCGAGGTGCTGAACCGCGTCGATCGTCTGCCCGCGACGGCCGATGAACAGGCCGACATCGTCGCCTCGCAGATTTCCTCTCAACAGGCCATCGCCCTCCCGCACATCGATCTCGACGTCGAGGTCGAGGCCGTCGGCGATCTCCGCGAGCAGATCTTCGAGCACCTCCGCCGGCTCCTCGTCGTCCAGGTCCGCGCCATCTCCGCCCAACTCCGGGGCGCTCATCGTCGCCTACCCGAGCGCTTCTTCTTCCTGCGGGGAGGTGGCGGCGGGGAGGAGCCGCTACTGACACCGGCGGCGGCTCCGGCGAGGGCGGCCTTGGGCGGCGCCTTGGCCTTGCCGTTGGGCGAGGCCGACCCCCCACCGTCTGTGTCCGTGGGCTTGGCCGGAGCCGGTCCCATGCGCTGTTTGATGAAGTACTGCTGCCCGATCGTCCACAGGTTGGTGGTGATCCAGTACACCAGCAGTCCGGCGGGATAGCGGAACAGGAACGCGACGATGACGAGCGGAAGCAGCAACATCATGCGCCGCTGGTTTGGGTCGGCCGTGGCCGTGGCCATTAGCGTGGAGGCGATCTGCGAGCCGATGTAGACGGCGATCAGCACGATCAGCACGGCGCCCGTGGCCTTGTAGGTGATGTCGGGAATGAACAGGAACTTCGCCGAGCCCGGCGCGACGACGTTGCAGCCGACTTCAGTCAGGCCTTTGACGGTGTGGCCGGCGACTTTGACCGCGTGTTCGGGGATCTGGCTGTTTTTCGTGATCGGGCGGTGCAGTTCGCGCGTGTAGTACTCGCGTAGCTGCTGGCCGCAGATGTCGAACTTGAGGTCCGTGCGCAGCATGTAGAAGAGCGAGATGAACACCGGCAGCTGCAGCAGGAACGGCAGGCAGGAGGCCAGGGGATTTATTTTGTTCTCCTGGTAGAACTTCATGATCTCCTGCTGCTGGCGCTGTTTGTCGTCCTTGTACTTCTCTTTCAGCTTGTTGATCTCAGGCGCCATCCGCTGCATTTCCTGCATCGAGCGCAGCTGCTTGAACGTCAGCGGGACGAGCACGGCCCTGGTCAGGATCGTCAGCCCGACGATCGCCAGGCCCCAACTGCCGCCGACCAGGTGCGCGTGGATAAACACCATGATCGATTCGAACAGGTTGATCAATGGCGAGAAGGCTTCCTCGATGATGTTGGCGAAGATCGGCATGCGTTAGGACGGGGGGGAGACTGTCTTTCGGGAGTGGTGCCGGTGGTTACTGGGCCTGATGCGGTACCGCGCGCCATCCGCGCGGTTACGGCGCTGCTCGACCCGCATCCGCTCAGCCACCCGCGCGCACACGGGCCTTGAACATTCGCTGGGCCTGCACGGGATCGTACCCGCCGTCGCTCCACGGGTTGCACCTGAGCACGCGCCAGCTCGCGAGCACGACGCCTCGAAGTATGCCGTAGGAGCCGATCGCGTCTACCGCATAGCGTGAACACGTCGGCTCGTACTTGCACCGTCTGGGCAACGCCGGCGAGATCACCCTTTGGTAGAGGACGATCGGAGCGAGCACCACAGCGCGTACAGCCCGCGCGAACGCGCTCGGGGACGTCTCGGGCGGCGAGGAAGCCATCACCCTCACGAGGAGCTCTCCGTCCCGCTCACCTCAGCGTCCCCCGACCCGCCGCGATCGCGTAGGCGCGCGCGATCGATCAGCTCGCCGAACGCGGCGCCCACCCCGTCCAGCCCGTCGCGCTCGGCCAGCTCGCGGATCTCCGGACGGGCTACGACGACGATGTCCTGCTCAGGGCCGAGCTCGTGCTCGGTCTGCGCGAATACCTCGCGCAGCAGACGCTTGACGCGGTTGCGCTCGACCGCGCCACCCACCTTGCGCGACACCGACAATCCCAGCCGTGCACGGCGTGAGGAGGGGTTCGGGAAGGTGTAGAGCACCAGGTAGCGGTTGGCGGTCGAACGGCCCTGGCGGTAGACGCGCTCGAACTCGGCGCTGCGCGACAGACGTCGGCTGCCGGCTGGGGTGCGTGCCCTCATCGTCCGTTCGGCTCGGTCGCGCGCGAGCACGCCATCGCCGCCATTCTCCTACGCGGACAGGCGCTTGCGGCCCTTGTCGCGGCGGCGCTTAAGTGTCAGCCGTCCAGCGCGAGAGCCCATGCGGGCGCGAAACCCGTGAGTACGGGCGCGCTTGCGCTTCTTTGGTTGGTAGGTGCGCTTCATCTTCCTCGTTCTCCGCCGGGCGCCGTGTTCCTGCCACGACCACTCGGATCAGACACCGTCGGCGGGCGACGGCCCAGCGCAGAAGTATAGGACCGATCAGCGGGCGTGGGTTTTTCTCGCCAAATGCGGGTACCCGGACTGAGCGCGAGCGGGTGTCAGATATAGTCGCCGGACCGGGCCCTCCGGGGCCCTCCGTCCAGAGAATCGATCATCTTTCTCCCAGGAGGAGCGGGTTGACGCTGCCGTGAGCGCCGAGCTGGAGCACATATGGTCACGCGTGCAGGCTGAGCTTGCAGGCGCCGTCGGCGAGGAGACATATCGCATCTGGCTCGAGCCTCTGAGGGTTCGCGAACTGTCCCATGGACACCTGCAGATCGAGGCCCCGGCGCAAGCTTATGGGTGGGTGCGAGATCGGTTCGGACGCGTCATGCAAGCCTGCGTCACGAGCGTGATGGGAGACGAGGTGACGATCGAGCTCGTCCCCGGCAGCGCAGCGCCCGGCCGAAGCGATACCGATGCCGATACCCGTACGCGCGAGCAGACCCACAAGGACGCGTCGTGGGAGCCCGCAGGACGACGGTCGCCAAGCCACCCCGCCGCACACGGCCCTGGCGCACCCACACGCGTGGCGCAGGCCGATCCCCTCCCGAATCCCAAGCTGACGTTCGACCAGTTCGTGATCGGCGACTGCAACCGCCTGGCGCACGCAGCGGCGCTGACCGTGGCGGAGATGCCCGGACAGGCCTACAACCCACTGTTCATCTGCGGACCGCCAGGTGTCGGCAAGACCCACCTACTCAGCTCGATCGCCGACCTGCTGATCGCGCACAACCCAAGTCTGGCCGTCCGTGTCACGACCGGCGAGGCGTTCACGAACGAGTTCCTCGGCGCCCTCTCGGGACGGAATACCGAGGCATTCAAGGCGCGCTTCCGCCACGTCGATGTGCTGCTCGTCGATGACGTCCAGTTCCTCGAGCGCAAGGCGCGCACGGAGGAGGAGTTCTTTCATACGTTCAACGCTCTGTATGACTGCGGCCGGCAGATCGTGCTCAGCTCAGATCGCCCACCCCGTGACCTGCAGGCCCTGGAGGACCGTCTACGCGAGCGCTTCGAGGCAGGGCTCGTGGCCGACATACAGGCCCCCGAGCTCGCCACGCGCATGACGATCCTGCGGAAGCGCGCCCAGCACGACGACCTCGACCTCGTCGACGAGTCGCCGTTGCGGTTGATCGCCGAGCGAGTCCGCGACAATGTCCGTGCGATCGAGGGCGCCCTCATCCGGGTCGTCGCCTACAGCTCCTTGACCGGCCGTCCGTTGAGCGCCGACTTGACGCGCGAGGTCCTCGACGGGCTCTATCCCAGCTCCTCACAACATCCCACTCGCCATGGGCCACCATCGATCCGCGACATAACCGAGGCGGCTTGCGAGCGGTTTGGGCTGACGCCCGATGAACTACTCTCGACCTCACGCGCGACACGCGTCTCCTGGCCTAGGCAGATCGCCATGTATCTAGCACGAGAGCTCACCGATGAATCGCTGCCAGCAATCGGCCGGCAGTTCGGGGGGCGGGACCACACGACCGTTTTGCATGCGCATCGCCGGACCGCTAAGCGTATCGCCGGCGATACTGATACACGCGAGCTTGTGGACAACCTCCTGGCATCCCTACGCAGCGGCACCGATACCCAGCGCTAGCACGCACCATGACCGCTCGGCCTGAAACACTCCACACCTTCATCCACAGCAACACCAAGCTACTTTCTAGCTAGACAAGCCACACAGCAGTCATCGCCACATATCCACAGGCCCTACTGACTTCTATCTACTCTCAGGTGCATTAGTGAAGCTATCCATCTCTACCTCACATCTACTTACCCAGCTTCAGACCACCACGCGAGTCGCCTCGACGCGAAGCGCTGTGCAGGCGCTATCCGGGGTCATGGTCTCCGCGAACGAGGGTTCGACACCAGAGCTGCTCGCGACCGACACAGAAATCGGCCTCCGCGTCCCGCTTACAGCTGAGGTAGATAGTCCTGGTGCGGTCGTCCTTCCGGGGCGACTGTTCCTCGACGTGGTCCGGACCCTACCGGCCGAGCGCTTGACGCTGGAGTTGCGTACCGCCGAGCAAGACGTCGAGCTGATCTGCGGCTCGGCTACGTTTCATCTGCGGACGCTCCGCTCCGAGGACTTTCCGGCCCTGCCGGCGCCTTCGCCGGAGACACGCATCACGCTTCCGAGCGCCGCGTTCGTGCAGACGGTGTCGCAGGTAGCCCGTTCGGCCTCTCGCGATGAGACCCGACCGGTGCTCACCGGCATCCTGATGTCGGCCTCCGAACAGCAGCTGCGCATGGTCGCCACCGACTCCTACCGCCTGTCGGTCAAGGAGTCGGCACTGCAGACGCCCCTGCAGGGAGCGCTGGAGGCGAACATTCCCGCCCGCGCCCTGCAGGAGCTCGCGCGCATCGCTCAGCAAGACACCGCCGAGTCGCTATCGGTCAGCGTCGGGCAGAACCAGGTGATCTTCGAGCTGGGAGACGTCGTCTTGTCCTCGCGCTTGATCGACGGTCAGTTCCCCAACTATCGCCAGCTGCTCCCGGAGTCCGTCGAGCACGAGCTGCGCATCGCCAGCGCCGAGCTGGGAGACGTCGTGCGTCGCATCAGCCTGCTTGCCCAGAAGAACACGCCTCTGCGTCTGGGCTTCAGCGAGGGTGAGCTGACAATCTCGGCACAGACCCCGGACGTCGGCGAGGCCTCAGAGACGATCCCAGTGCCGTTCAAAGGCGAGCCTTTCGAGATCGGGTTCAACCCTGAGTTCCTACGCGATGGACTGGAGAGCGTCGAGTCCGACGAGCTCGTGCTGAAGCTGATTAGCCCGTTGCGCCCTGGACTGATCGAATCACCTGACTCGGGGGACTTCGTATACCTGATCATGCCGATCAGGCTCAACGTCTAATGGACCGGGGCCGCACATGTGCGGCCCCGAGACGTGCCGCATGCGGCACGTCTTCCGTTGGCGCATGCGCCAACGGCGGTGACGTGCATGCACGTCACCGGACAGGACCGCATGCGGTCCTGTCACCCTCCCCCCAACCGAGTTCATGAGACATGCGTGTGCTGAGCGTCCAGCTGCGCGACTTCCGCACCTACACCCGTGCCGAGGCATCCCTCGGGGAGGGCCTGACCGTCGTGCACGGCCCCAACGGCGCCGGCAAGTCCAACCTGCTGGAGGCCATCTACTTTGGTTGCACCGGCCGCTCGCCGCGGACGCGCAACGAGCGCGAGTTGGTGCGCTTCGGGCAGGGCGCCGCCCGCGTCAGCGTTCGACTCAGCGACGGCGCCCGTGATCATGAGTTGAGCGTGGGGTTCCAGCCGGGAGAGTCCAAGCGCATGAGCGCCGATGGGGCGCCCGTCGAGCGGTTGCTCGACGTCGAGGACCGCCCATTGCTGAGCGTGTTCATGCCCGACCGCCTGGAGTTGTTGAAGGGACCGCCCAGCGTCCGCCGCGCGCATCTCGATCAGGTCGTGGCGGGATTCTGGCCACTGCGTGCCGCCGACCGTCGCGCGTACGCCAGGGTGCTGGCCCAGCGCAACGCCCTGCTCGCGCGCATCCGCTCCGGTGCCCTCGCGCGCGAGAACATCTCCACTTGGGATCTGCAGTTGGCCCGGCACGCGCTCGCCCTGCGCGATACCCGCGCCCGCGCCGTCGACCTGCTCGCCGAGCCCTTCGCCCAGCGGGCCTCCCAGCTCGGTCTCACCGGGGAGGCACGCCTGGAGTATCGCCCGCGTACCCGCGCCGTGGACGAGGAGACCCTGGTGGTCGAGTTGCGCGAGCGGCTGGACGGCGACCTGCAGCGGGGATTCTCCGGCCATGGACCGCACCGGGACGAGCTGGCGCTCCTGCGCGACGGACGCGAGCTGCGTCTGTATGGCTCGCAGGGCGAGCAACGGATCGCCCTGCTCGCGCTGTTGCTCGCCGAGCGCATGGTGCTCGCCCGCGAGCGCGACCGGATGCCGCTGATGCTGCTCGACGACGTGATGAGCGAGCTCGACGCCGAGCGTCGCGAGCTGCTCGCCCTCGAGCTCTCCACGGGCGGACAGAGCGTCATCGCCACCACCGACCTGGCCCATGTACCCGGCGGCGCCGGAGCGGCGGTCACGCGCCTGCGTGTCTCTCCGGGCGCGGTCCTTCAGGAGGCGCTCGCGGCATGAGACCGAAGCGCGCAGGCCACCCGAGTGATCGTCCATGAGTAGGCCCGCCCCGCGGCGCCTGGCGGTGCCCGTGCAAGCGTTCACGGCCGACCTCGCGCCGGCGACCACGCTCGCGCGGGTGCAGGAGATATGGGAGCGCGTCCTCGGTCCGGCGATCGCCGCATCCGCCCGCCCGAGCGCCGAGCGCAACGGTGTCCTCACCGTGATCTGCGAGGCCGCCGTGTGGGCGCAGGAGCTCGATCTGATGGGCCCCGAGCTGATCGGACGCCTGAACGCCGATCTCGGCGAGGACACCCTCCGTCAGCTGCGCTGCCGCAGCGTCTGAGCCACACCCCGCCCGGCTGCTGTAGCTGCCCCTAGTTTTATGCCGTTTTGCAGGGATTTCGTGAGGCTTCACAGCCTGGTCCGAGGGCCGCTTGTGCTATTATCCGAGCACAGCATATTTCGCCCCGCACCATCGTCTGAGCGCCCTGGATTCCGGGGCGTTCGCATGTCATCGAAGGATCAGATTGGCTACAGCCGACAGCGCCCCCGCACACAACCCCGAGGAGGACCCCGCCGCGGGCGTCAGCAACACCTCAGCGGGCGTGGACGCCGGGTACGACGCGCAGGACATCACGGTGCTGGAGGGCCTGGAGGCCGTCCGCAAGCGCCCCGGCATGTACATCGGCTCGACCGGCGTCATGGGCCTGCACCACCTCGTCTACGAGGTCGTGGACAACTCCGTCGATGAGGCCCTCGCGGGCTACTGCACCGAGGTCTCGGTCACGATCCACCCCGACAACTCCGTCACCGTCCTCGACAACGGCCGCGGGATCCCCGTTGCGCTGATGGAGAAGGAGGGCAAACCGGCCGTCGAAGTCGTGCTGACCGTTCTTCACTCCGGCGGCAAGTTCGGCGAGGGCGGCGGCTACAAGGTCTCCGGCGGACTGCACGGCGTCGGCGTCTCGGTCGTCAACGCGCTCTCCGAGCAGCTGCATGTGGAGATCCGCCGCGACGGCCACGTCTACACCCAGGACTACTCGCGCGGCGCGCCGCAAGGGCCGCTGGTGGAGGGCGAGAAGCTCGCCAAGGGCGAATCGACCAGCAACCAAGTCACGTTCCTCCCCGACGCCGACATCTTCGAGTCGCTGGACTTCGACTTCCACACGCTCGAAGAACGCCTGCGCGAGACGGCCTTCCTGACGCGCGGCCTGAAGATCTCGATCGTCGACGAGCGTGGCGACGGGCACTCGGCGGAGTTCCAGTACGAGGGCGGCATCGAGGACTTCGTCGCTTACCTGAACGAGAACAAGGACACTGTCCACCGCAAGGTGATCTTCTTCACCGGCGAGTCCGAGGAAGGCGCCGCGGAGGTCGCGATGCAGTGGAACTCCTCCTACCAGGAGTCGATCCACTCGTTCGCCAACAACATCAACACGCGCGAGGGCGGCTCGCACATGTCGGGCTTTCGCTCGGCGCTCACGCGCACGCTCAACCGCTACGCGCGCGAGAAGGGCCTGCTGAAGGAGAAAGAGGACAACCTCTCCGGCGAGGACGTGCGCGAGGGGCTGACCGCGGTCATCTCCGTCAAGCTGCGCGACCCCCAGTTCGAGGGCCAGACTAAGACCAAGCTCGGCAACCCGGGCATGGCCGGCTTCGTGGAGTCGATCGTCAACACCGGCCTGGGCGAGTTCCTCGAGGAGAACCCGAGCGAGGCCCGCGCGGTGATCATGAAGTCCGTCCAGGCCCAGCGTGCCCGCGAGGCCGCGCGCAAGGCCCGCGACCTGACCCGCCGCAAGTCGGCGCTGGAGAACTCCACGCTGCCGGGCAAGCTGGCGGATTGTTCGATCAAGGACCCGTCGCTGGCCGAGCTGTTCGTGGTCGAGGGCGACTCTGCCGGCGGCTCGGCCAAGCAGGGCCGCGACCGCAACACCCAGGCAGTGCTGCCATTGCGCGGCAAGATCCTCAACGTCGAGAAGTCTCGCATCGACAAGGTGCTCCAAAACACCGAGATCCAGGCCCTGATCACGGCAATCGGAACCGGCGTGCGCGACGAGTTCAACCTCGAGAACGCGCGCTATCACAAGGTGATCCTGATGACAGACGCCGATGTCGACGGCGCTCACATCCGCACGCTCGCGCTGACGCTGCTGTTCCGTGAGATGCAGGAGCTAATCGAGGCCGGCTACGTCTACATCGCCAAGCCCCCGCTGTACAAGCTCAAGCAGGGCTCGCGCGAGCGCTACATCGAGAAAGACTCAGAGTTGGAAGACATCCTGCTGTCGGACAAGTGGGACAAGCTCGACGTGTTCGACCGCCACGGCAGTCCCTTCAAGCTCACCGAGGCCCGCTGGCAGCGCTTCACCCGCCTGCTCAAGCAGTACGAGGGCTGGGCGTCTTCGCTGCGCGCCGTCCATGGCCATGACATGGTGCAATTCCTGGAGGAGTCTTCGCTGCTCGGTGAGCAGGCGCTCGATCCCGACGCCGCGGTCTCATTGCTCTCGCGTGAGGGACTGGAGGGCGAGACGCACGCCACCGAACTGCTCTCCGTGGACGACATCGAGCTGCGGGTCAAGGCGGTCGAAACGAGCACCGGGTTTGCCCGTACTCATCGCATCACCCGCGAGCTGTTCGCCTCCCAAGAGTACCGCCAGCTAGCCCGCGTCCACGCCCAGCTGGTGGAGCTTGCCGGCACCCCCGCGTTCGAAGTGCGCCTCGGCGATGCCCGTGAGAGCGCACCCTCGTTCGAGGCGCTCCGCGAGGCCGTGATGACCGTTGCGCAGAAGGGGATCAAACTGCAGCGATTCAAGGGTCTCGGCGAGATGAACGCCGACCAGCTTGGCGAAACTACGATGGCGCCCGCAACGCGCATGTTGGCGCAAGTCACGCTCGAGGATGCCGCTTCAGCGGACCGCATTTTCTCAATGCTCATGGGCGACCAGGTCGAGCCGCGGCGAGCGTTTATCGAGGACAACGCCAGGGCGGTAGCAAATCTAGATGTGTAGTCGGGAGGTGAGTGATGGCGTCAGCTGATGTGATCGGTGGCGGGAACGTAGAACCGCGCGCTCTGGAGGAGGAGATGCGCACCGCGTACCTCGACTATGCGATGTCGGTAATCGTCGGGCGCGCCCTGCCCGACGTGCGTGACGGCCTGAAGCCGGTACATCGTCGTGTCCTGTACGCGATGAACGAGCTGGGTCTTGGTCCCACCAGGCCCTACGCCAAGTGCGCCAAGATCGTCGGGGAGGTGATGGGCAATTATCACCCCCACGGCGACTCCGCGATCTACGACACGTTGGTACGCATGGCGCAGGAGTTCTCGATGCGCAACGAGCTCGTCGACGGTCAGGGCAACTTCGGCTCGGTCGACGACGATCCGGCGGCTGCGATGCGCTACACCGAGGCCCGGCTCGCCCGCATCGCCACGGAGATGCTGCGCGATCTCGACATGGACACGGTCGACTTCGCGCCCAACTACGACGGGTCGCGCCGTGAACCGCTCGTGCTGCCGGCGCGGTTTCCCAACCTGCTCGTCAACGGCTCCTCGGGGATCGCGGTGGGAATGGCGACGAACATCCCGCCGCACAACCTGCGCGAGGTCGTCGCGGCGACCATCGCCTATATCGACGATCCCGACATAGACACCGATGGGCTGCTCCGACACGTCAAAGGCCCGGACTTCCCGACGGGCGGGATCATCCTCGGCCATCAGGGCATCCGTGACGCGTATGAGACGGGACGCGGACGCGTGCGCGTGCAGGCCCGCGCGCACATTGAGCCACTTAAACAGGGCAAGGAGGCGATCGTCGTCACCGAGCTGCCGTTCATGGTTAAGAAGGGCGGCGACGGTGGGTTGATCCAGAAGATCGCCGACCTGGTGCACGACAAGAAGATCTCTGAGATCTCCGACCTGCGCGACGAGTCAGACAAGCGCGGCATGCGCCTGGTGATCGAGCTCAAGCGCGACGTGATCCCCAAGGTCGCGCTGAACAAGCTCTACAAGCACACCTCGATGCAGTCGACGTTCGGCGTGAATATGGTCGCGCTCGTCGACAACGTCCCGCGCACGCTGAACCTGCGCGCGGTCATCCACAACTACGTCGCCCACCAACGCGAAGTGATCGTGCGCCGCACCAAGCACGAGCTCTCCGAGAAGGAAGCCCGTGCCCACATCCTGCTGGGCCTGCTGATCGCGCTCGACAACCTCGATGCGATCATCGATCTGATCCGCGCCTCGCGCGATCGCGAGGACGCCCGCGAGCAGCTCGTCGCCCGGTTTGAGCTGAGCACGATCCAGGCCAGCGCGATCCTCGACCTGCGCCTCTCCCAGCTGACGGCACTGGAGGCGGACTCGATCAAACAGGAGCACGCCGACGTCACCGAGCGCATCGCCGAGCTGCGCGCGATCCTCGGTGACGAGTCCCGCGTGCTGAGTGTGATCAAGGAGGAGCTCTCAGAGATCTCCGAGCGCTTCGGCGATGAGCGCCGCACCGAGATCAGCCACTCCGAGGACGAGATCGACATCGAGGATCTGATCGCCGATCAGCAGATGGTGATCACGATCACCCAGACCGGCTACGTCAAGTCGCTGCCGCTGGCTACCTATCGCCAGCAGGCGCGAGGCGGGCGCGGGGTCACGGGGATGGACATGAAGGACGGCGACTTCATCGAGCACCTGTTCGTTTGCTCCTCTCATGACTACCTGCTGTTCTTCTCCAACCGCGGCAAGGTCTACCGCTCCAAGGTCTACGAGCTGCCCGAGGCCTCGCGCACGGCCAAGGGACGTGCGCTGGTCAACATCCTGCCGCTGCGCGAAGGCGAGCGGATCCAAGCGGTGGTGTCCACGCGCGACTTCTCAGAGACGAAGTACCTCGTGTTCGCCACCCGCGGCGGCACCGTCAAGAAGACGGAGTTCCTCGCCTACAACACGCCGATCAAAGCCGACGGGATCATCGCGATCAAGATTCGCGACGACGACGAGCTGCTCGCCGTGCGCGCGGTCGATCCGAACGACGAGATCATCATGGTCTCCAAGGCCGGGCTGACGGTGCGCTTCGCCGAGTCCGACGCGCGCTCGATGGGCCGCGACACGAGCGGCGTGCGCGGCATGGACGTCGGTAAGGACGGCGAGGTGATCGCGATGGACGTCGCTCGCGACGACATGGACCTGCTGGTCGTCACCGAGAATGGCTACGGCAAGCGCACCCAGATCGGCCAATACCGCAAGACCAACCGCGGCGCCAAAGGCGTCAAGACGATCAAGCTCACCGAGCGCAAGGGCGGCTTGGCCGGGGCGCTCGTCGTACGCGAGCACCAAGAGCTCGTGTTCATCAGCGTCGGCGGCATGGTCCAGCGGACCTCCGCCGGAGGGATCTCCCAGCAAGGCCGCTCCGCGACCGGCGTGCGCGCGATGAACCTCAAGGACGAGGATCTCGTCAGTGCCGTCGCGGTAGTGGTTGACACCGAGGACGGCGCCGAGGATGTCACCGTGGGAGAGGCGCCGTCCACCGCTCCCCCGATCGAGGACGCCGC
Organism: uncultured Solirubrobacterales bacterium; assembly: GCA_963708315.1. Classification (GTDB taxonomy): domain Bacteria; phylum Actinomycetota; class Thermoleophilia; order Solirubrobacterales; family Solirubrobacteraceae; genus Palsa-744. The sequence continues at coordinate 3,445,699 of OY970204.1, forward strand.
GGCGCCCGAAGGATCACCGGACGACAATTAGCGCTCGCGCACGTCATCTCCGTTCGCTACTCTCACCAGACCAGAGAAAGGAGGTGGTCCGTACGCTTAGTCACAGTTCTCGCGGGACCCTGGAGGTGACCGGCCGCTAGGTCGGAGGCTGGACCGCTTGGCGGAATCCAACCCGGGACACCCCGAGACGACCTCCGGACCTGGTCCCTCCGGCAGCAGCGCGTAAGCGAGTCGCCTCGGTCTTTCCAGTCACAGCCGTATCTGCGAGGGGCATCCTGTCGAGGGGTGCCCCTCGCTATGTCTGTGTGTCTCTCTCTGCGCGTACGAGCGTCCGTCAAATAGCACCCGGCCGGGCGGTTACGACGGCAGATCCGTGCCGCACCGACCTGAGGTCTTAGGCCGCTTGGGGCAGATACTGCAGCCACGCCGCCGGGATCGTCGGCGAGGCTACGTGGATGAAGATCTCCGCGCGCGGGGTGCGCGGCGCGCGGCGCGGGTGCATTCCGGCCTGGCGCGGCAGCCGGTCGCCCTTGCGCCGATTGCACGGCGCGCACGAGGCGACGATGTTCTCCCAGCTGGAGTTGCCGCCCTTGGAGCGCGGGATCACATGATCGACGGTCAGGTTCGAGCGCGATCCGCAGTACTGACAGGCCCAGCCGTCGCGCGCAAACACCGCGCGCCTGGTGATCTTGCGCCGGTGTGCGTCCCGCGGAACGCGCACATAGCTGACCAGCCGAATCACGACCGGCCGGGCGACGGTGGAGCTCTCCGAATGCAGCTCCCAACGCCCTCGCTCCAGCAGCTCGGCCTTGTCCTTCAACAGCAGTACCACCGCCCGGCGCACCGTGCAGACGTTGATCGGCTCATACGTCGCGTTCAATACGAGCACCCGGCCACTGTCAGGCCCGCGCCGCCGGTGCTCTGGTGGCGGCACGGACCTCAGTACTACAGGTGGAACGGTGCTATCCATCTGTAGCGCCGGAGTGTAGCGATGGTGTGGGCTCGTCGTGGCGATTGCCCGCCGGCTGTTTCTCGGTCTGCCTGGCGCCTGCCACCGCACCCATCGCGGTGCTGCCCGTCCGGTAGGAACCGAGCACGCGCGCCTGTTCGCAGATCCGCTGCAACCCCGCGATAGCCTCCTTGATCGCGGGGTCGCTCCCCCGACCCTGGAGGTCCACGAAGAACATGTAGCTGCCCATCCGATCGCGCTTGGGTCGGGACTCGATCTTCGTCAGGTTGATTGCGCGTGCTCCGAACTCGTCCAGGCAGCGAACGAGCCAGCCGGGACTGTCCGCTCCCGGTCCCCAGAACACCAGCGATGTCTTCCATCCATCGCCGGCGTATGCCCGCAGCGGTGGAGCATCTCCATCTACGTTCGCCGGCTCCGCCTCGGCGCGGTCGGGGTGCGCGGCGTCGGCGGCCCCCCGAGCGCTCCCGTTCGTCCGTGCCAGCCACACGAACCGTGTTTCGTTGTCGTCTCTGTCCTGCACGCCCTCTCGTAGCACCGTCGCGCCGTAGATCTCCGCGGCCAGCACCGTCCCCAGCGCCGCCTGTCCCGACTGCCCCCCCTCGGCGACCATCCGCACCGCCTCGGCCGTCGAGCTCGCCGGCAGCACCGTCGCGTGCCCCAGCTTCCCACGCAGGAACCGCTCGCACTGACCGGGGACCTGCGGGTGGGTGAGGACAGTGTCGATCTCATTCAGATCCACTGGGCCCGCGGCAATCAGCGAGTGTCGCACCGACAGCAGCGCCTCGCCGACGATCTGAAGCCCTCCGTCTTCGCTGCCCAGGAGGTCCAGCGTGACGCTCACCGACCCGTCCAACGAGTTCTCGATCGGGGCGACCGCCCACTCCACCTCGCCGCGCGTGAGCGCGAGGATCGTGTCGTAGATCGTCCTCAGCGCCACCGGCTCCACCGCGCCCGGCTCGGCGCTGCACAGCAGCGCCTCCTCGGTGAACGTGCCCTCGGGGCCGAGGTAGCCGACGCGCGGACGTCGCCCCACGCCGGCGCTCTCAGCTGGCGCGTTGTCCGGCGACATCGGCTCGCTCCCCGACCGGGTTCAGCGCAAGGCGTACGGCCTCGGCCTCCTCGGGCGAGAGCTCCAGCTCGCCTCGTCCCTCATGCACCTGCTTGGCATACACCCGCGCCTGGTCGCGATGATGGATGCACGACAGCACGATCCCCGAGCGTGCGTCGTCGAGCAACGCGATCGACATCGACTGCTGCCCGGACAACTCGTTGTAGGCGTCGTAACGCACCAGCGAACGGTGCGCGATCGCGCCGTGCAGCGCCGCCTCGGCACCCGCCAGGCGTGCGTCAAGGCGTGTGGCGACATCCTCGACGTATCCCCGCAGCGCCTCGAACGCGTCCTGCATGTCGGCGGCGTGGGCCACCACGTCGCGTTCCTCGCGATCTCCGATCACGAGCTTCTGGGAGCGCCTGAGCCTGCGCACCGACATCGCCAGCGCCACGCACGCGAGCAGCGCGAGCAGCGCCAGGGCGGCGGCGGCGATCGCGACGATCCCCTGAGTATCGGTTATCGCGGCGGTCATGCTCGCCACAACTTAGCGCGCGCGGCAGTTGCTGAAACCCACAGCGGTTTGCCCGCTCGATGAGGACTCCGACGAGGCTCCAATGGGCAGGCTCTAGCTGCCGAAGATCGCCAGGTAAGTGCTCTTGTTGTTTTCGGTGTCGTTCTCGCCCGGCGTCGGCTCGATCTTCACTTCGACTTTCGACGCGGCGCTGAGCGGTACGCCGGTCACCGGGATGTCGACGTTGACGGTCTTGCCGGGTTCGGTTTTTTCAATCGTGTGCGAGGCCGCGTACTGCTTGCCGGCGGCGGTAACGGTGACGTCGACCTTCACGTTCGTCTCGGGGAATTCGCCGGAGTTTTCGACCTGCACCGTGAAGGTGGGGTTGCTCCCGCCGCTGACGTGGTTGAGCGTGGGTTCGGGCGCCAACGTGTTGGCGCCGACGCTCACCCCCTTCAGTGCGCTGCCGTGGTTGCCGGTGACCGGCGTGTTCGGCGAGGACGCCGCCTGGCCGGTGATGCGCGATTGCACCGTGCTCGGTTCCAGCCAGCCGATGTTCGGCAGGAAGTGCGTGCTCGCGACGGTCTGCCCCGCGGCGCCGCCGGCCTTCAGCGTTTGTTCGATCAGCGGTGCAACCCGCTGGGAGTAGATCACGTCGGAGGCCAGAAAGTTCTCCATGTCGCCTGCGATCGTCGTGCTCGCCTGCTTGGCCTGCCCCCCTAGGGCCGTGCGTAGAAGGTTCGCGACCTTTTCCACCCCTTCGGCGCGCAGGTCCAACGCCAGCAGTAGATCGCGCTGTGCGGAATCCATTTCCCCGGGGACACTCAGGCCCTTCGCTTCGGAGGCCTGCTTCTCGGCGTCCAGGTGCAGTTGGTTGACCTGCGTCTCGACGTTGAGGGCCGGTTTGGAACTCGCGTCGGATAGAGCTGCAAACAGCGGCTGTGACACCTGCTGGTCGGATGCCGTCACGATCCTTGAGACGTTGCTGGTGTAGTCCTTCAGCGCCTGCGTCTTCTGGCTTTTCAGGCAGCCGTTGACGATCAACACGATCACGATCAGCAGCACCACGCCGACTCCGGCCGCCACACGGCGGCGCACCATCACGGTGTGCTCGTCATGGGAGTCGGGCTCCTCCGCGTGCCGCGCACGGCGCGGGCGGGGTTTCTGTGGTGCGCGTGGCGCTCGGGCTGCAGGGCGAGAGGCTGTCTCCTCCCCGTCGTCAAAAAACGACAAAAGCTATGTGCTCCTTTGCAGGGACTTGTTCATGCGCAGGGCACCCAGTATG